>NZ_JAUZEE010000030.1 GCF_030705305.1 Leptothrix discophora
GCGACCAAGGCCGCCTGGGCGAATCCGAACGACAAGCCGATGGAAGAGTATTCAAAAAAGTGATGGCCAGACGACGCCGAGTCGCATGCGGCGTCGCCACCTGCCTGACCTGAACCGGCCGGCGATCCCGGCCGGTTCTCCACTGCTCGCTTCATCTTCCATCGCCACAAGGAGCCACCGGTGTCCAACTGGGATTGGCAAGTCTTCTGCAAGAGCACGCTCGAAGGCGAGGTCATCGCCGGCTGCTTGGGCCGTGACGGTGACGTCACCTACCTCGACTGGCTGCTGAGCGCCTGGGGCTGGACGCTGTCGGTGGCGCTGCTGGCGCTGCTGGTGGCCCTGCTGGTGGGCTCGCTCATCGGCATCCTGCGCACGCTGCCGCACAAGGGCTGGGCCTTCTTCGGCAACGCCTGGACGGAGCTGTTCCGCAACATCCCGCTGCTGGTCCAGATCTTCCTCTGGTACCACGTGCTGCCGCAGCTGTTCCCGCCGCTCAAGGCCGTGCCCAGCTTCGTGCTGGTCGTCGTCGGCCTGGGCTT
>NZ_JAUZEE010000031.1 GCF_030705305.1 Leptothrix discophora
TGATCGGGCGTCCGATGGGCGCGGAGCTGTCGGCCATCGTGACCTTCACGCTGTTCGAGGCGGCCTACTACTCCGAGATCATGCGCGCGGGCATCCAGAGCGTCTCGCGCGGCCAGGTGCATGCGGGCTATGCGGTGGGCATGAGCTACCGCCAGACCATGCAGCTGGTGGTGCTGCCGCAGGCCTTCCGCAACATGCTGCCGGTGCTGCTGACGCAGACCATCATCCTGTTCCAGGACACCTCGCTGGTCTACGCCATCGGCGCCTACGACCTGCTCAAGGGCTTCGAGGTGGCGGGCAAGAACTTCAACCGCCCGGTCGAGACCTACCTGGTCGCCGCGGGGCTGTACTTCGTCATCTGCTTCAGCCTGTCGATGCTCGTCAAGCGTCTTCAAGCCCGCATTCAAATCATCCGATGAGAACGACATGATCGACATCCAGAACGTGAGCAAGTGGTACGGCAGCTTCCAGGTCCTGACCGATTGCAGCACGCAGATCCAGAAGGGCGAGGTGGTGGTCGTGTG
>NZ_JAUZEE010000003.1 GCF_030705305.1 Leptothrix discophora
TCGAAGGTGCCACATCACACTCGGGCCGTCGCACTTTCATCACGAACTTGGCCGCACAAGGCGTGTCGGTCCGCGTTCTAGCAGCGCTTGCCGGCCACAGGTCCATTCAAACGACGCAGCGGTACATCGACGTCAACGACAACATGCTGCGTCGTGCGGTGGAGTTGGCTTAACTACTCCACCGACCCGTTGACGACTGTGTAAACAGTCTTGTACTCAACGAAATACTCATCGCCTTTTGCAGCTTCAGTCTCGTCAACACTGTAGATGGCTTCACGCTCCCAGGCCACTTTCGCAAGTGCCGTCAGCGTACGTTGAACTTTGCCTTCTGCCATTGACATCTTGACGAACGTCGCCGTTTCGTTCGTACCACGCAAAAGACCTAGCAGTTGATCACCACTTAATCCAAGTTCGTTGTCTTCAGGCGGCAAGAGTGCTAGCAGACAAGTTGCCGTCTCTTCCGACAGCTCAAAGTGCCTTAGTTCGTTTCTCCAGTCAGCCACGCTGATACGACTCACCAAGACAATTTTGGTGTCGTCTTGATAAACATGAAGAGTCATGCTTCACTCCGTGATTGAATGCAGGGAGCGCACACCGTCGCCCCGCGCATTCAATATTGACTTTACTTCTTGCGCGCGTCGATGTTCGCTTCCATGATGGGAATGATGCACTCATCAAATTCGCCTTTGATGACATCATCGGCGAACAATTCCATCAATTCGCACACTTGCTCGGGAGTATTGACCTGCAAGTACGTAGTTTCACCGAAGACATTCTTCAGCCACCGATTGCCGTACTTAATTCCAACTGCATACAGACCATCCTGTTGAATCTTGTAGACAAGATCGGGCTGTTCAACGTTCTTCGGATCGCGCAAGTAGGCGATGTTTTGGCGAAGCTTTTCAGAGACTGCCTGACGCGCATCGTTCAATGTGTGGCGCTTGGTGCGACTGGTATTCAACGACTTAAGTGCGCGAACACTGGGAACGACTGTAGCGACGCGAGACAGGTACTTGGCACCAGTGGTGCCATTGTGACTTTGAGTAGACATAACTAAGCTCCATTCAAGATAAATCAATGACGGAATGTCATCGATTGAATGAATGTAGTTTTAGAGTCATCCGCGCGGTCTGAACAATGCAGCCTCCCGGCAGTTTGTTCCTAGCGATCGTTCCTAGCAGACCGGCCCGGCCGCCGTCAGCTGTTGTCGGGGAACCGCCCGTAGATCGTGTTGCGGACGTAGGCGTCAAAGTCCTTCTGCGCCCGCTTGACCAGCGTCACTTCGCTGCCCCCGAACAGGCCCTTCTTATAGACACCCTTGGCGATGTCGCGCTTGTCCTGCTCGGTCAGCGACCATCCGAACGGGTTCTTCGGGTCTTCCTTGATGGCGAGCACTTTGTCGGTCAAGCTCAACGGCTTGCCGGCAGGCGTCTTGCGGTAGCGCAGTCGTCCAACGTATGCCGCCTTTGCAAGTGCCTTTCTCGTAGCTGTGCTGAGCTTCCAGCCCTCAGGGTGGTAGTGGTACTTGGAGCCCGGCCGCTTCTGCATAATCAATCTGAACTGCGGCTTGGTACTTTCGTGTGCTCGCTTCCGACCTGTCTCGTTCAAGTCAAGGAACTTCTCGAACATCCGCAGTGCTTCAGCCTTCGTTTTCATGAGCGGAAGTTCGACAAGCATATAACCCGCTCGCGGCTTGTACTCAGACGGCTCCTCGATCCACTTGATGTGCGGCAAGTCCCAAAAGAGATGTGACCTTGGCTCCCACCACTCGCGTTGTGCAGCCGCATCTCCAAACAGATCAACGGCATGTATGTCGCCCCAGTCGTCGAACAGCTCGGTGAGGCCGGGGTACTGCTGCTGTAGTTCCAAGCAAACGGCATCGCGTTTCGTTCGTCGTGCCCAGCAGTAGCGCCGATAGTCGCGGTTGTTCAGGAAGAACCAGAGCCATTGAAGGATGCGGTTCATGTACCACGGCGTATCGGGATTCATACCTCTCACCCCTTGTACTTCGTCGGTTCGTCGGTCATGTCCGGCGTCTCAGCGGGCACCTATGCGCTTTGCTTCGGAATCAGCAAGCCGTCTTTATATATGTAGCCGGCCAGAGCGTTCGTAATCATCCGCTCTTCAGTAGTGTGGTAGTAGGTGCGATCAATCTGTGCAGTGCTTGTTCCGCACATTTCCGCCACCTGCTGCGGCAGTAAACCGCTATTCACCTTCTTAGTGATGAAGTAGTGCCTAAAGCTATATGGAACCAGATCACGCTTTTCGACGTTTCGGATGTTCGCCTGCTCTAGCGCCTTCCGAAAGTGATAGTCGATCGAGCGAACTGTAATTGGAGACTTGCCATCCACGCTGAAGATTAGAGTCTCCGCAAATACAGGCGCGTCGCGTTCACCCTTGTGGACTTTGATATATCGCGGTTGAAGCAACTTGAACAAGCCATCGAAGTATTCTCTGTCCTCGATTGCAAATGTCCTTGTCTTACGAACCTTGCTCGTCTCGCCTCGAACAGTGATCTTCACAAGGCTTCGATCAATCCCGCCGATATTCCTGTCCAACCACGTTATGTCCCTCCAGCGTAGTTGCAACTGCTCCCCACGACGCAGGCCAGTTTCTATCGAGAGCAGCAAATAGTGACCTACGATGTATCTGGTGAGACCATCTTCGTCGTCGATTTGCTTTCGCGCCTCTACCAAACCGCCTTCAAGTACACGCTGAATATCAAGAATCTCGTCGTCGGTGAAACTTGCACGCCTATTGGCGTCATCACCCCGGTCAATTCGCGGCAGCTTCTTGAAATCAAATGCCTCGATGTACGTCTCTTTGTTCTTGTAAAGCCATGACATCATCGCGTTGATCGTACTCTGCTCATTGAGTACAGTTGTCTGGCTGATTGCAAGACCACGCTTCGTCTTTGTGCGCTCATGAAAGTAGTTTTCGCAGTCAGTGCGCTCAAGTTCCTTCAACTTTGTATCGCGCCCTATGAAGTCAAGCCAATGGCCAAGATGAGTCTTGATCGTACCGTATCGACCTTTTACGATAATCCCTGCGTCGACATCTTTTTGTCGTTGTCCCAAGTATTCCTCTACGCCATCCTTTGCGTTCTTTGAGAAATACGACTTACCTGCCAATTGCTGCGCCATCAACTCATAGAATCGCTGTTTGGCCCTATCTATGGCCGTGCTCTTACTACGTGTCTTTAGCGAAAGACGAGCGTACTTTCGTTCCTTCGCAAGCCACATTCGAAAGTGCCAATAATCACCGCGCTTGTAGATGATGGCTTCATCGAAGATAGCTTCTTCGTCGGCGTCGTACTCTTTCTTCTTCAGTGTCATTGCAATTTGGAGTTGCTACGGTTTTGAACAAATACCTTTACGTGCAAGGTTTTGTGCAACTGTAAACGCGAAGCGCCAGCTAAATCAACGACTTAGCTGGCGCTGTGAAAGATTTGTGTAAGTGCAAAATCGTTAAAAATCAAGCACTTACGTCAGAATAACTACTCCCACTCAATCGTCGCCGGCGGCTTGCTGCTCACGTCGTAGGTCACGCGGTTGATGCCGCGGACCTCGTTGATGATGCGGCTGGAGACGCGCTTGAGCAGGCTGTACGGCAGCTCGGCCCAGTCGGCCGTCATGAAGTCGCTGGTCTGGACCGCGCGCAGCGCGACGACGTAGTCGTAGGTGCGGCCGTCGCCCATCACGCCCACGCTCTTGACCGGCAGGAAAACCGTGAAGGCCTGGCTGGTCAGGTCGTACCAGGTCTTGCCGGTAGCCTCGTCGACGGTCTTGCGCAGTTCCTCGATGAAGATGTGGTCGGCACGCTGCAGCAGTGCGGCGAACTCGGCCTTGACCTCGCCGAGGATGCGCACGCCCAGGCCCGGGCCCGGGAACGGGTGGCGATAGACCATGTCGTGCGGCAGGCCCAGTGCCACGCCGAGTTCGCGGACCTCGTCCTTGAACAGCTCGCGCAGCGGCTCCAGCAGCTTCAGGCCGAGCTGCTCGGGCAGGCCGCCGACGTTGTGGTGGCTCTTGATCGTGGCCTTCTTGGTCTGGGTGCCGCCGCTCTCGACCACGTCGGGGTAGATCGTTCCCTGGGCCAGCCACTTCGCGCCCTTGGCGCTCGCGTCCGCGGCCTTGAGCTTGGCGGCCTCGGCCTTGAAGACCTCGACGAACTCGCGGCCGATGATCTTGCGCTTCTGCTCCGGGTCGGTGACACCCTGGAGGTGGCCCATGAACTGTTCGGCCGCCTCGACGTGCACGACCTTGGCATGCAGCCGGCCGGCGAACATCTCCATGACCATGCGGCCTTCGTTCAGGCGCAGCAGGCCGTGGTCGACGAAGACGCAGGTGAGCTGGTCGCCGATGGCGCGGTGGATCAGCGCGGCGGCCACGCTGGAGTCGACGCCGCCGGACAGGCCGAGGATGACCTCCTCGTCGCCGACCTGCTCGCGGATACGGGCGACCGCCTCCTCGATGTAGTCGCCCATGATCCAGTCGCCCTTGCAGCCGCAGATGCCGCGCACGAAGCGGTCCAGCATCGCGTGGCCCTGCAGCGTGTGCGTGACCTCGGGATGGAACTGGACCGCGTAGTAGCCGCGCGCCTCGTCGGCCATGCCGGCGATCGGGCAGCTGGGCGTGCTGGCCATGAGCTTGAAGCCCGGCGGCAGCGTGGTGACCTTGTCGCCATGGCTCATCCAGACCTTGAGCATGCCGTGGCCCTCGGCGGTGCGGAAGTCCTCGACGCCATCGAGCAGCTTCGTGTGGCCGTGGGCCCGGACCTCGGCATAGCCGAACTCGCGGTGGTCGCTCCATTCGACGCTGCCGCCGAGCTGCACGGCCATGGTCTGCATGCCGTAGCAGATGCCCAGGACCGGCACGCCCAGGTCCCAGACCTGCTGCGGCGCGCGCAGCTGGTGGTCCTCGTAGGTGCTGGCATGGCTGCCGCTGAGGATGATGCCGCGCGGGTTGAAGGCGCGGATGAAGTCCTCGGAGACGTCGTTGGGATGGATCTCGCAATAGACCTGCGCCTCGCGCACGCGCCGGGCGATCAGCTGGGTGACCTGCGAGCCGAAATCGAGGATGAGGATCTTGTCGTGTTGCATGGCGGGTCTTCGAGTCGGTCGGACGGGTCAGGCCGGGATGGCCGGTTGGCGAGGCGCATCCTCGTCGCTCGGCTCGGCATGCGCTTCATGCGGAGCCGACGGCGGATGGCGGCGGAAGTGGCGCAGCGCGAGCACCAGGGCGGTGACCTGCAGCGCGGAACAGAGGAAGAAGGGGGCGCCGATGCGCCAGTCACCCTGCGGCAGGTGCGAGACCAGGCCCAGCAGCGCCGCGCCGAGCACCGGCGCGAAGACCTGGGTGGCGCTGTTGAGCGAGGCCACCGCGCCCATCACCTCGCCCTGCGCGTGCGGGTCGGCGGCGCCCGACACGATGCTCTGCATCACCGCGGCGGTCATGAAGCCGAAGACGTTCAGGCCGATCACGGCGTACATCATCCAGCCCTCGGTGGCCGCGCCCCACAGCGCGTAGCAGATCGTCGACGAGACCAGGCCCCACAGCGCGATGCGGTGCGGCCGGCCGCGCTTGAGGGCGACGCGGATCAGCCCGCCCTGCACCAGCACCGACATGACGCCGACCGCGAACAGCGACCAGCCGTTCTCGCGCGGGCCCCAGCCGAACTTGAAGGTCGTGTAGAGCACCCAGGTGGTGTGCAGGATGAACTGCGCCAGGCTGGTCAGCGCCACCACTGCCACCAGCGAGCCGATGCCATGCAGCGCATGGAGCTTGCGCAGCGCGCTGACCGGGTTGGCCCGACGCCAATCCATCGGCTTGCGGCGCTCGGGCGGCAGCGACTCGGGCAGCACGCGCCAGCCGTAGACGCCGTTGGCGATGGACAGCGTGCCGGCGACGAAGAAGGGCAGGTGCAGGTCGATCGCGCCGAGCACGCCGCCCATCACCGGCCCGAGCACGAAGCCCAGGCCGAACATCGCGCCCAGCATGCCGAAGCGCTTGGCGCGGTCCTCGGGCGGGGTGATGTCGGCGACGTAGGCGTTGGCGATGGCCGCGTTGGCCTGCATCGCGCCGCTGAACAGGCGCACCACGACCAGCATCCACAGGGCCGATGCGAGCGCGGTGACGAAGAAGCTCAAGGCCAGGCCGGTAAAGCCCAGCAGCAGCACCGGCCGGCGGCCGTGCTGGTCGGACAGGCCGCCCAGGATGGGCGAGGCGAAGAAGCTGGCCAGGCCGAAGGCGAAGGTCACCACGCCGTACCAGAAGGCGTGGTCGCCCTGGTTGCTGGTGAAGGTGCCGACCAGCGGCGCGAGCACCGGGATGATCAGTCCGATCGAGACCATGTCGATCAGGACCGTGACCATGATGAAGGGCATCGCCGCCTGACGCTGCGGGCGCGCCTTCACGGCGGCGGGCGCGGCGGGTTCGGCGGGGCTGCTGCTGCGGGTCAAGCGTGGCTTTCGGGTCGGGGGCTGGCGCGGAGTCGGAGCGGCATGGCAGCGCGGGTCAGATCGCCAAAACGACCGCGCCCGGCCGGAGCCGGGCGACGGTGCGTCATCGGGGACGGGCCTCACTCCATGCGGTAGTTCGGCGCTTCCTTGGTGATCTGCACGTCATGCACGTGGCTCTCGCGGATGCCGGCGGAGGTGATCTCGACGAACTCGGCGCGGTTGCGCATGTCGTCGATGGTCGCGCAGCCGCAGTAGCCCATCGAGGCCCGGATGCCGCCGGCCATCTGGAACAGGATCGCCACCACCGAGCCCTTGTAGGGCACGCGACCCTCGATGCCTTCGGGCACGAGCTTGTCGGCGTTGGGGTTGGCGTTCTCGTCGTTTTCCTGGAAGTAGCGGTCGGCCGAGCCGGCCTTCATCGCGCCGATCGAGCCCATGCCGCGGTAGCTCTTGTAGCTGCGGCCCTGGTAGAGGATCACTTCGCCGGGCGCTTCCTCGGTGCCGGCGAACATGCCGCCCATCATCACGGTGCCCGCACCGGCGGCGATGGCCTTGGCGATGTCGCCCGAGTAGCGGATGCCGCCGTCGGCGATCAGCGGGACGCCGGTGCCGGCCAGCGCGGTGGCGACGTTGTCGATGGCGGTGATCTGCGGCACGCCCACGCCCGCGACGATGCGGGTGGTGCAGATCGAGCCCGGGCCGATGCCGACCTTGACGCCGTCGGCTCCCGCCTCGACCAGCGCGAGCGCGGCCGCGCCGGTGGCGATGTTGCCGCCGATGACGTCGACCTGCGGGAAGTTCTTCTTGACCCAGCGCACGCGCTCGATGACGCCGGCGCTGTGGCCGTGGGCCGTGTCGACCACGATGGCATCGACGCCGGCACGGGCCAGCAGCTCGACGCGCTCCTCGGTGCCGTCACCCACGCCGACCGCCGCACCGACGCGCAGCTTGCCGTGGGCATCACGGGCGGCGTTCGGGAAGTTGGTCTGCTTGGTGATGTCCTTGACGGTGAACAGGCCGCGCAGCTCGCTCTGGTCGTTCAGGACCAGCACGCGTTCGAGCTTGTGCTGGTGCATCAGCGCCTTGGCCTCGGCCAGCGTTGCGCCTTCGCGGACGGTGATGAGGCGCTCGCGCGGGGTCATGATCTCGCGCACCGGGGCGTCGAGGCGGACCTCGAAGCGCAGGTCGCGGCCGGTCACGATGCCAACCACGCGACCTTCGTCGACGACCGGGAAGCCCGAGATGCCGTGCTGGCGGGACAGCTCGATCACGTGGCGAACCGGGACGCCGGGCGAGATGGTGATCGGGTCCTTCAGCAGGCCCGATTCATAGCGCTTGACGCGGGCGACCTCGGCCGCCTGCTGCTTCGGGCTGAGGTTCTTGTGGACGATGCCGATGCCACCTTCCTGCGCGATCGCGATCGCCAGTCGGGCTTCGGTCACCGTGTCCATCGCGGCCGACACCAGCGGCAGGTTGAGCCGGATGTTGCGGGACAGCTGGGTGGCGAGGCTGGTGTCGCGCGGCAGCACCTGCGAATAGGCTGGCACGAGCAGCACATCGTCGAAGGTGAGCGCTTTGCCTAGAAGGCGCATGAGGAGAGCTCCAGACGCAAAAGGAGATTATAGAAAACCCCGAGCGGGCCGGCCGGTACACTGAAACGATGGCCTGCACACACCGCCCCGCTCCGCTGCGGCTCGCCCTGCGGCGGTCGCTCCAGACGCCCGCTGCGCGTCGCTCCGGCCTGGTCCGGCTGCTCGTCGTGGCAGCCCTGGCCGGGACCTATGCCGGTGTCGCGGCGCCCGCGCTTGCGCAATGGAAATGGCGCGATGCGGACGGCCGGATCCAGTACAGCGACCGCCCGCCGCCGCCGGGCATTCCGGCCAGGAGCGTGCTGGCCCGCCCAGCCGCTCCCGCGCCGGTGCAGGCCCGAGCAGTAGACCCGGCTGCATCACCCGCAGCCACGGCCGAGGCCGCTTCCGGCGCACGCAACGTCGACCCTGAACTGGCCGCCCGCAAGCGCGCCGCCGAGGCCGCCGAACGCAAGGCCGAGGACGAGCGCTTCGCCCGCGAGCGCCAGGCCAGCTGCGCGCGGGCCCGCGACTACCTGCGGGTGCTGGAGACCGGCTTGCCGCTGGCCCGCGTCAACGAGAAGGGCGAGCGCGAGAACGTGCCAGGCGCCGAACGCGACGCCGAGCTGCGCCGGGCGCGCGAGATCATCTCGTCGGACTGCCGCTGAGCCGGATCGGCTTGCCGCTCAAGGCTTGAGCGAGCCCACCTTGCGCCGCACCCGCCCGCGGTCGCCCTGGACCTCGTAGCGCAGCCGGCGCGCTTCCTTGGGGTCGACGCGCAGACCGCGCACGATCTCGACGCGGTCGCCGTCGTCGAGCAGCCGCTCGGGTGCCGCCGCCCTGCCCCACACCGCCACCGTCAGCGCACCGATCACGCCACCGGCCTCGGCCGAAGGCTGCGCGGCCAGCTCGCGCAACAGCGCATGGTCGACCAGCAGGCCGCTGTGCTGGACGGCATCGGCCACGGTCGAGCCGGCCGGCAGGCAGAGCGTCACCGAGACGGTCTGGCGCGCAGCCGGACTGGCGACCACGTGGATGGTCAGCGTCTCAGCGCTTGCCATGGACCTGCTCGGCCCGGGCCACGAAGGCGTCGACGAAGGTGTTGGCGATGCGGTCGAACACGGGGCTGACCACCAGTTCCAGCGGCCGGCTCGAGAAGGCGTAGCGCAGCTCGAACTCGACCCGGCAGGCCTGCGCACCGCCGCCCGGCGTGGCCGCTGCCGGCGTGCCGATGGGCACGAAGCGCCAGGCGCCTTCCAGGCTCGAGAACGGCCCGTCGACCAGCGCCATCGAGACCTGCTCGCCGCTGACGTGGGTGTTGCGGGTGGTGAAGGCATGCCGCACGCCGCCGAAGGACAGGTGCAGGCGCGCGGTGACCTCATGGTCGGACTGCGCCAGCACCTCCGCCTTCTGGCACCAGGGCAGGAACTGCGGGTAGGCCGGGACGTCGACGACCAGGTCGTACATCTCGCGCGGCGAGTACCAGAGGAGGACGGACTTCTTGACGTGCTTCATACAATCCGCCCATTCTAAGAACGACCCATCCAACGCCGCCGTGTCGGCAGGACACGCCATGAGCATCGCCGAGAACAAGAAGGCCTTTTTCAACTACCACATCGAGGAACGCTTCGAGGCCGGCATCGTGCTCTCGGGCTGGGAGATCAAGGCGATCCGTTCCGGCCAGGTCCAGCTGACCGACGGCTACGTGGTGATCAAGGACGGCGAGCTGTTCCTGATCGGCGCGCGCATCAACGCGCTGCGCAGCGCGTCGACCCACGTCAAGCCCGAGCCGGACCGCACCAAGAAGCTGCTGATGCACAAGGCCGAGATCCGGCGGCTGATCGGCAAGGTCGAGCAGAAGGGCCACACCCTCGTGCCGCTGAACCTGCACTACAAGGGCGGCCGCGTGAAGGTCGATGTCGCGCTGGCCAAGGGCAAGGCCGAGCACGACAAGCGCAACACCATCAAGGACCGCGAGTGGGAGCGCGAGAAGGGCCGGCTGATGCGCACGAAGGTCTCGTCGACCGGCAACCGCGAGTGAGCCCGGCTCAACCCAGCGCGCCCAGCGCCTGGGTCAGGTCGGCGATCAGGTCGTCGACGTTCTCGAGCCCGATGCACAGCCGCACCAGCGTGCCCCGGTAGTCGCTCGAACGCTTGCGCAGCGTCGCCGGGTCGTAGGGCGCAACCAGGCTAACCGGCCCGGCCCAGGACCAGCCGATGCGGAACAGCCGCAAGGCATCGACGAAGGCGTCGACCCTCGCCGATGCGATGGCTGGATCGAACGCCACCGTCACCAGCCCCGCCGCCTGCGTGCACAGCGCCGCCCAGTGGGCATGGCCGGGCGAGGCCGGCAAGGCCGGGTGCAGCACCCGCACGAACTCGGGCCTCGTCTGCGCCCAGGCGGCGATGCGGCGGGCCGCCAGGTCCTGCGCGCGGTAACGCAGCTCGATCGTCGGCAGGCCGCGCAGCACGGCGGACACGTCGTCGGCACCGACGCCGTAGCCGAGCCGGCTGTGGGTCCATGACAGGTGGTGGTGCAGCGCGACGTCGCGGCAGGCGACCGAGCCCATCAGCACATCGCCGCCACCGGACGGGAACTTGGTCAGCGCATGCACCGCGATGTCGACGCCGAAGTCGTCCGCGTCGACGCCCGGCTCGCCCAGCCGGAACGGGTTGAAGGCCAGGCCCGCGCCCCAGGTGTGGTCGATCGCGATGCGGGCCTGCGGTGCCAGCGCGCGGGCGGTGCGGATCAGCCCGCGCAGGTCCGGGAACTCCATCGTCACCGAGCCGGCCGCTTCCAGCCAGACCAGCTTCGTGGCCGGCGTGATGGACTGCGCCAGCGAGGCCGCGTCGAGCGGGTCGTAGAAGCGGTGCGAGATGCCCCAGCGCGCCAGCTCATGCTGGGCCAGCGACAAGCTGGGACCGTAGACGTTGTCGGGCAGCAGCAGCTCGTCGCCGGTCTTCAGCAGCGCCAGGTCGACCAGCGTGATCGCCGCCAGTCCGCTCGGCACGAGCATGACGTGCTCGGCGCCTTCCAGCACGGCCAGGCGGGCCTCCAGCGTGAAGCTGGTGGGCGTGCCCTTGAGACCGTAGGTGTAGGCGCTCTTGTCGATCCAGCGCCGCTCCCGCAGCGCCTTCACGTTCGGGAAGAAGACCGTCGAGGCCTTGTGCACGCCGACGGGGATCGCGTCCCATTCGACCGGCGCGCGGTAGGCGTGGTGGATCAGCGCGGTGCTGACCGGTGAGGTCGGATCGTCGTGTTCATCGGCCATCGCGCCCGCCCCACCCGATCAGACCAGCTCGCCGACCAGGTCGTGGCCGGAGGTGCCGACGATGCGCACGCTGGCGAACTCGCCGACCTTCATCGTCTTCGACGCCTTGCTCGGCGGCAGCACCTGCACGGTGCCGTCGATCTCGGGTGCATCGGCATAGCTGCGGCCCACGCCGCCCTTGCGGCCCATCGCCGGCGCGCGGTCGACCAGGATCTGCATGGTCGCGCCGACGCGGCGGGCCAGGCGCTCGGTCGAGACCGCTTCGGCCACCGCCATGAAGCGGGCGCGGCGTTCCTCGCGGACCTCGTCGGGCAAGGCGCCCGGCAGCTCGTTGGCGGCCGCGCCAGTGACCGGCGAATAGGCGAAGCAGCCGGCGCGGTCGATCTGTGCTTCCTTCAGGAAGTCCAGCAGCATCTGGAACTCGTCCTCGGTCTCGCCGGGGAAGCCGGCGATGAAGGTCGAGCGCACCACCAGCTCGGGGCAGGCCGCACGCCAGGCCAGGATGCGCTCGAGGTTGCGCTCGCCGCTGGCCGGCCGCTTCATGCGCCGCAGCACGTCCGGATGGGCATGCTGGAAGGGCACGTCGAGGTAGGGCAGCACGAGGCCCTCGGCCATCAGCGGCAGCACCTCGTCGACATGCGGGTAGGGATAGACGTAGTGCAGCCGGACCCAGGCACCGAAGGGCCTGGCGATCTCGCCGAGCTTGGCGACCAGGTCGAGCATGCGGGTCTTGACCGGCGCGCCGTTCCAGAAGCCGGTGCGGTACTTGACGTCGACGCCATAGGCCGAGGTGTCCTGGCTGACGACCAGCAGTTCCTTGACGCCGCCCTCGAACAGCCGCTGCGCCTCGGTCAGCACGTCGCCGACCGGCCGCGACACCAGGTCGCCGCGCATGCTGGGGATGATGCAGAAGGTGCAGCGGTGGTTGCAGCCCTCGCTGATCTTGAGGTAGGCGTAGTGGCGCGGCGTGAGCTTGATGCCGGCCGGCGGCACCAGGTCGATGAAGGGGTCGTGCGGCTTGGGCACATGCAGGTGGACCGCGTCCATGACCTCCTGCGTGGCGTGCGGACCGGTCACGGCCAGCACCTTGGGATGGACCTGCCGCACCAGGTTGCCACCGTCCTCGCCGGACTTCGCGCCCAGGCAGCCGGTGACGATCACCTTGCCGTTCTCGGCCAGCGCCTCGCCGATGGTGTCGAGGCTTTCCTTGACGGCATCGTCGATGAAGCCGCAGGTGTTGACGATCACCAGGTCGGCCCCCTGGAAGGTCTTGCTGGTGGCGTAGCCCTCGGCGCTGAGCTGGGTCAGGATCAGTTCGGAGTCCGTGAGCGCCTTCGGGCATCCGAGGCTCACGAAGCCGATCTTGGGGGCGGTCGCCGGGGCGGTGGAAGCGGATTCATTCATGGGCCGAATTGTCCGTGATCGGCGGACCGGACCGCCTGGCGACCGGACAATCACGCACCGTCGCCCCCTGACTTGCCGGCCCGCCGCCTTGAAGCGTTCCACTCACATCACGCCCATCACGCCCATCACGCCCGCCCGCACCCAGCCCCGCGACGACGGGCTGCCGTTCCCGGACGCGTTCGGCGGCCTCGACCCGACGGCGCTCGGTGCGCAGGCGCTGGCGCAGGCGCAGGCACAAGCGCAGGCACAGGCGCGGCATGTGTTCCTGGGCGGCAACGGGCTGCCCGGTCGGTGGGCCGGGCAGGCGCGGCATGTCGTGCTGGACACCGGCTTCGGCCTGGGCCACCGGTTCCTCGCCACCTGGGATGCCTGGCGGCGCGATCCACAGCGCTGCGATCGGCTGGTCTACGTCGCGCTGGACCGGCATCCGCCGACCGCGCAGGACCTGGCGAGCGGGCTGCGCGACTCGCCCTGGCCCGAGCGGGTGGCGCAGCTGGTCGCAGCCTGGCCGCCGGCCTCGCCGGACCTGCAGGGCATCGACGTCGAGGCCGGCCGGGTGCAGCTGCTGCTGGCCTGGGGCGACCTCGCCGAGGTGCTTGACGGCCTGCACCTGCGATTCGACACGCTCTACCTCGACGGCAGCGCGGCGGCCTGCCTCCCGGCGGTGCGGGATGCCGACATCTGCCGGCGCATCGCCCGTCTGGCGGCACCCGGTGCGCATCTGGCGACCCGGAGCGTCGACCCGGGCCTGCGCGACGAACTCGCGCGCCAGGGCTTCGAGACCACGCAGCGACCCGGCATCGGCGATCAGGCCGAGATCACGGTCGGTTGCCACAGGCCTCGCTTCCAGCCACCGGTGCCGCGCGGCTGGCACACGCCGACCGCGGCACCGGGCCGCGACGCGCTGGTGATCGGCGCCGGCCTGGCCGGCGCCGCCGCCGCCTGGGGCCTCGCGCGTGCGGGCTGGTGCCCGACCGTGCTCGACCGCCATGCACAGCCGGCGCAGGAGGCCTCGGGCAACGCCGGTGGCCTGGTCCACGCGATCTTCAACGCGCCCGACAGCCTGCACGCGCGCTGGTTCCGGGCCGCCGCGCTGGCGACGGCTCAGGCCGCAGGACCTGCGCTGGCACGGGGCGAACTGGCCGGCTCGCTCGAAGGCTTCTTGCGCCTGGAGCCTCGGCTGGCCGACGACCGGGCACGCCAGCAGCGCGATGCGGTCGGCCTGCCGCCGGCGCTGGTCGACTGGAGCGACGCCCGTCAGGCCGCTGCCCTGTCCGGCCTGCCGCTGGCCTCGGGCGCCTGGCTGTTCGAGCACGCCGCCGGCTGGCTGGACCCGGCCGGCTGGACGCGCTGGATGCTGGCCCAGGCCGGCGTCGACGCGGCCACGTCGACCCGATGGATCGGTGCGCGGCAGGTCGAGCGGCTGGTCCCGCCCACGTCGGACGATGAGGGCTGGACCGCGCTCGGTGCCGACGGCGCGGTGATCGCCCGCGCCCCGGTCGTCGTGCTGGCCAATGCGCTGGATGCGACCCGGCTGCTGCCGGCCGGCGCGCTGCGCCCGCGCCTGTCGTCGGTGCGCGGCCAGGTCACGCGCCTGCCGGCCGACCTGCCGGGCCTGCGTCGACCGACGCTGCCGCTGTCCGGCCAGGGCTATGGCCTGACCTTGCCCGGCGGCGAGGTGCTGGTCGGCGCGACCACGCAGCATGAAGCGCCCGACGACGCCGGCCGCACCCTGCGGCTGGACGACCAGCGCCACAACCTGTGCCGCGCCGCCGCGCTGGGCATCGTGCCGCCGGGCCTGGACGGCGACGCCGATCCGGACGCCCCCTTGCTGCCGGGCCGGGCCGGCTGGCGGGCGGTGACACCGGACCGCCTGCCCCTGGTCGGGCCGGTGGTCGATGGCATCGAGCGGGCGCGCCTGCTGGCCGCCGGCCGGACGCGGCTGGACGGACCGCGCCACCAGCCTCGCCTCGTTGGCCCCGCCCACGGGCTCTACCTGTGCACCGGACTGGGATCGCGCGGCATCACCTCGGCGCTGCTGGCCGGGCGGGTGCTGGCGGCCTGGGTCGGGGGCGAGCCGATGCCGGTCGAGGCCGCGCTGCGCGACGCGCTGGACCCGGCCCGCGACCTCGGCTGAGCCGGGTCGAGACGGGTGGAGCCGGGCCGAGCCAGACGATTCAGCCCTCGCTCGGCCGACGTGCCACCCGACGTGCCAGCCGCTGCGGCAACCAGGCGCCGGCCCACAGCAGGCCGCCCATGACACGGAACAGCAGCGCCGGCCCGAGCGCCCCGCCGAGCAGGCCGAAGACCAGCGGCAGCACGGCGCTCGACAGGTTGATGACGGCCGAGCGCAGCGCGATCACCTCGCCCTGCTGGTCGGGCGGCGCAAGCTGGTGCAGCGCGCTCAGGATCATCGGCTGCACGATGCCCTGGGCCAGTCCCAGCACGATGGCGCAGACCACCATCGCGCCCGCGGTGGTCGCCAGCGGGTAGACGAAGAAGACCGCGCCGATCACCAGCATGGCCACGCTCATGACATGGCGCTCGGTCAGGTGCTCGGCCAGCACCGGCACCAGCAGCCGGACGGCCGTCACGGCCAGCGCGAACACGCCCAGCACGGTGCCGATGGCCGAGGCGCTCAGGCCGTTCTGGTGGCCCATCAGCGGCACCAGGAAGGTGTGCAGGTCCCAGCTGGTCGAGAAGAACCAGTTGCTCAGCAGGATGCCGCCGACACCCGGCAGCGACAGCAGCGCGATCACGCCGTGGCGCGGCACCGCCACGCGGCGGCCCGCCACCGCCGGATCGGCCTGCGAACCCGGCGCCAGCGCGACCGGCACGCGCGCGGCGCACAGCAGCGTGCCCAGCGGCAGCAGCGCGAGCACCGCCGCCGCGCCGGGGAAGCCGATCGCGTCGATCAGGAAGCCGGCCATCATCGGCCCGAGCACGTTGCTGAACGAGGGCGCGACGCCCAGCCAGCTGAACACGCGCTTCAACTCGGCGCGCACACGCTCGTCATCCTCCGGTGCGCCGGCCGGCAGGCCGTAGCTGGCCAGCCGGCCGGCGCTGCGCTGGATCGAGATCAGGCCCAGGTTGCTGCCGGTGCCGGCCAGCGACGCGGCCAGGCCGAGCAGCAGCAGCTGCGCGAGAGCCAGGCCACCGGCCGGCTGCGGCGTCGACCACAACAGGCCCCAGGCGGCGGCCGGTACCGCCAGCAAGCCGCCCAGCAGCACCAGCACGACGGCGCTGCGCACCGGGCGGTGGTAGCCGCGCCGATCGGTCCAGCGGCCAGCGCGCACGGCCGTCACCACCGGCACGATCGAGAACAGGCCCAGCAGCAGGCCGGCCGCCGCCTCGCCGTGCAGCCAGCCCAGGCCGCCCTGGCGCAGCAGCATCAGCGGCAACGCCATGCGCAGCCCGGCCATCGCGGCATGCAGGCAGACCTGGCCGAACACCAGCGCGAACAGGATGTGGTGGCGGGCGACCGGGGCAGCGGTGGGACTCATCAGGCCGGATTCTCCGGCGCGTCGTCCTCGTCCACGGCGGGCGGTCCGGACGGCCCGATCAGGTGGCGAGCGTCCGGCTCGGACAGCGCCTCGACGCCCTTGAGCCGCCGGCCCATGGCGCGCGTGCGGACCTCCGCCTGGTCGAGCGTGTGGTGGGCCTCCTCCAGCTTCTTGCGGGCCTTGGCCAGCACGTCGCCGAACTTGGCGAACTCGGTCTTGACGGCACCCAGCACGGTCCAGACCTCGGCGCTGCGGCGTTCGATGGCGAGCGTGCGGAAGCCCATCTGCAGGCTGTTGAGCAGCGCCAGCAGCGTGGTCGGGCCGGCCAGGGTGACGTGGTGCTCGCGCATCAGCGCCTCGTTCAGGCCGGGACGGCGCAGCAACTCGGCGTAGAGGCCCTCGGTGGGCACGAACAGCAGCGCGAAGTCGGTCGTGTGCGGCGGCGCCAGGTACTTGGCGCGGATGGTGCGGGCCTCGTCCCGGATACGGCCTTCGAGCGCGCGCGATGCCGCTTCGGCCGCCTCCTTGTCGGCGCGGTCCTGGGCGTCGATCAGGCGCTCGTAGTCCTCGCGCGGGAACTTGGCGTCGATCGGCAGCCAGACCGGCGTGGCCTCGCGCATCTGGCGGTCGGGGCCGTCGGGGCCCGCGCCGCCGCGTCCGGGCAGGCGCAGCGCGAACTCGACCCGCTCGCTGCTGCCCGGCACCGTCGCCATGTTGACGGCGTACTGCTCGGCCGTAAAGACCTGTTCGAGCAGGGCCGCGAGCTGCACCTCGCCGAACACCCCACGGGTCTTGACGTTGCCCAGCACGCGCTTGAGGTCGCCCACGCCCTGGGCCAGCGTCTGCATCTCGCCCAGGCCGCGGTGGACCTGTTCGAGCCGTTCGGCAACCTGGCGGAAGCTCTCGCCGAGGCGCTGTTCCAGCGTCGCATGCAGCTTCTCGTCGACGGTGGCCCGCATCTGTTCGAGCTTGCGCTCGTTGTCGGCCTGCAAGGCCGACAGGCGCTGTTCGACACCCGCCTGCATGGCCTGCACGCGCCGGTCGAGGCTGGCGCGCAGCTCGCCCAGGCTGGCCACCAGTTCAAGCCTCGTGTCGCGGGCCGAGCCCTGCACCGCCTCGCGCAGCTCACGCTCCAGGCGCTGCTGGCCGCCGGCCAGGTCGCGTTGAAGCCGGTCGAGGTCGGACTCGATGCGCTGGGCCCAGTCGCTGTCGGCCGGATCGGCTGGCGCGCGCAGCACCAGCATGAGCAGCACGACCAGGTTGACGGCGCCCAGCAGGACCAGCAGCAGCCAGGGCAGGTTGAGGGCGTCGGTCATCGGTGTCCTTGCAAGCTCGCGAAGGTGGCGAGCGTGCCAGCCCGGTGGCTCGGCAGGTGAGCCACCCCGGCGCGCGGCCTCAGGTCGCGGCCGTCAACAGCCCGCGCAGCTCATCGGGCAGCGGCACCGACTTGCGCACCCGCTGGTCGACCCAGACCGTCAGCGCGCCGCCACTGGCGTAGATGACGCCGGGCTCGTCGGCCTTCTCCAGCGTCGTGTAGGTCTCGATGCTGCTGCGGCCGGGATTGCGCACGTACATGCGGGCGACCACCTCGGCCGGAAACGCCAGCTGCAGGTGGAAGTTGCAGAAGGCGTTGACGATCACCGGCCCGATGCCGTGCGGCTCAACCTGCAGCCCGGTCGACGCCAGCCACTCCAGCCGGGCGATCTCGAGGTAGCGGAAGTAGACGGTGTTGTTGACATGGCCCATCGCGTCCATGTCGCCCCAGCGGACCGGGAAGCGGCTGGTGTGAACGAAGACCTTGTCCTCGGGAAGATCGAAGCGCATCTCAGGTCGGAAATGGAAGGAGAAGGTGGAAGCCCGCGTGCGTCCGCAGGCGCGGGCTCAGGCGATGTCAGGCGACGTCAGGCGTCGTCGAGCGACACGCCCAGCTCGCCGGCCAGCTTGGCGACCTGGGCACGCAGCTGCGCGATCTCGGCCTGCATCTGGCGGTGTTCGGCCCGCAGCAGCGCAAGTTCCTCGTCGGTGGCCGATCCGCCGCCGGCATGGGACGACGGTGCGCCGCCGGCCTGCACCAGCAGCGCCGGGTCGACCGGGCCGCACAGCAGGTGGGTCCAGCGTGACTCGCGCGAGCCCGGCGCACGGGCCAGCTTGATGACGCGCGGCGGCGTCTTCTCGGCCAGCTCTTCCAGGAAGCCCTCGACCGACGAGACATCGGCGAAGCGGTGCAGCCGCTCGGCATTGGCGCGCAGTTCGGCAGCGGTCTGCGGACCGCGCAGCATCAGCGTGGCCAGCAGCGCGCCGGCCGCGCCGGGCACGCCCAGGCCGCGCGGCAGGTTGTGGTCGTAGCGCACCACCCGGCTGCCGCTGACCTCGCCGACCAGGCTGAGCGACTTCAGCTCGTCCAGCGCGGCCAGGATCTGCGGCTCGGTCAGCGCCATCACCGGCTCGCGCGCGGTCTTCTGGTTGCAGCCCGATTGCAGCGCGTTGAGCGACATCGGGTAGGTGTCGGGCACCGTCGCCTGCTTCTCGACCAGCACGGCCAGCACGCGGGCCTCGACCGGCGTCAGGTCGCGCACCTGGCGTGCGCCCGTGCCATGCGCCTCGCTCACAGGCCGAACCCGTCGTCGGCCTGGATCACCGCGCCATTGAGGAAATGGCTCTCGTTGGCGCACAGCATCAGCAGGCTGGTGTCGAGGTCGGCCGGCTTGCCCAGGCGCTTGCGCGGCAGCATGTTGACGAGCTTCTGGCCACCGTCGGTTTCCCAATGGTGGTGGTTGATCTCGGTGTCGATGTAGCCGGGGCAGATCGCGTTGACGTTGATGCCGAACTTGCCCCATTCCAGCGCCATCGCGCGGGTCATGTGGATGACGGCGGCCTTGCTCATGGCGTAGACGCCGATCTGGCTGATCACGCGCAGGCCAGCCATCGAGGCGATGTTGACGATGCGCCCACCGGTGTAGGTGCCCGGTGCCGCGCCACGGGCCCGCGCCACCATGCGGCGGCCGACTTCCTGGGCGACGAAGAAGGCGCCGCGCACGTTGGTGTCGAACACGAAGTCGAAGTCTTCGGGGCCCACGTCCAGCAGCTTCTGGGTCGTGCTGACGCCGGAGTTGTTGATCAGGATGTCGAGCGTGCCGACCTCGGTCTCGGCATGCGCCACCGCCGAGGCGATGCTGTCGGTGTCGGTCACGTCCAGTTCGACGACGTGGGCATCACCGCCCTGCCCCTCGATCTCGGCGCGCAGGGTCTTGAGCCGCTCGGTGCGGCGCCCGGCCAGGACGACGGCGGCGCCGGCCTTGGCAAGGGTGCGGGCGAACTGTTCGCCCAGGCCGCTGGAAGCGCCGGTGACGAGGGCGACGCGGCCCGACAGGTCGATGCTGTAGCTCATGGTGTGGGTCTGTAGGGAACGACTTGAAAGCGCTCGGCGAGGTGCCTTCCGGCACCCCGCGAGGGATCACATCACGATAGCAGAAGGCCCCTGGCGCGGGCCTGGTCCGAGGCGGCCGGAAGCTCAGGCTGCGGGGCTGTCCAGCGGGCTGGAGGGGCCGACGGCCGGGACAGGTCCGAGCTGCTGCAACCACTGCTCGACCGGCATCGGGCGGGCGAAGTGATAGCCCTGGAATTCCTGCACGCCAAGGGCGCGCAAGGCCTCGAACTGGGCCTGTGTCTCGACCCCTTCGGCGACCGTCGACATGCCCAGCGCCGCGCACAGCTGGACCATGTGGGCCAGCAGCTTGGCGGCGCGGCCATCGTGGTCGATGTCCATCACGAAGCTGCGGTCGATCTTGATCTTGTTGAACGGCAGGTGGCGCAGGTAGCTCAGTGAGGAATAGCCGGTGCCGAAGTCGTCCAGCGCGAGCGAGTAGCCGGTTTCGCGCAGCCGCCGCAGCAGCGGCTCGACCACGGTCATGTTGTCGACCAGGGCCGACTCGGTGATCTCCAGCTCAAGCTGATCGGGCGTGATGCCGGCGCGCTGGCAGGCCACCATCAGCTGCTGTTCCAGGCCGCGTTGCAGCAGCTGCTTGGGCGACAGGTTGACGGCCACGGTGAAACGGTGACCGGCTTCCTGGCCGCGCTTGACCAGCTGGGCCGCCGCATGCAGCGCATGGCGACCCATCAGGCCGATCAGGCCGGTCTTCTCGGCCATCGGGATGAACTCGACCGGCGAGACGTTGCCGAAGGCCGCGGTCGACCAGCGCATCAGCAGCTCGACGCCCACGGCATGGCCGTCGCGGTCGACCTTGGGCTGGGCCACGAAGGTGAAGCCGTTGCGCTCGGCATCGGTGCGCAGCAGCGACTGCATGCGCACGCGCCGCTGCACGTCGGTGTCCAGCTCGGGGTCGTAGAAGGACAGGCCGTTGCGGCCACGTTCCTTGGCGACGTACATCGCCGCGTCGGCCTTGCGCAGCAGCGTGCCGGGATCGGTGCCGTCGCGCGGCGACAGGGCGGCGCCGATGCTGGGCGTCACGGTGACCTCATGGGCGTCCAGCGCGATCGGCTGGTTCAGTGCGGCCAGCACGATCTGCGCGACCGACCGGACCTCGTTGTCGCCCGAGTCCGGTCCCAGCACGATGACGAATTCGTCGCCGCCCCAACGACCGACCAGCGCGTCGTCCGGCAGCAGTCCGGTCAGGCGCCGGGCGACCGCGCGCAGCAGCTGGTCGCCGACCTCGTGGCCGAAGGAGTCGTTGACCTCCTTGAAGCCGTCAAGGTCGATGAACACGATCGCAAATGGCCGCCGGGTCGCCTCGGTCAGCCGCGAAGCCAGGTGCTGCTCGATCGCCGCCCGGTTGGGCAGCTCGGTCAGCGCATCGGCCAGCGCCATGCGGGCCAGCCGGGCCTCGGCGCGCATCTGCTCGCGCAGGTCGGTCAACGAGACGATGTAGCCGCGTCCCGACTCGGTGAAGTGCGACAGCGGCGTGATGTTGACCTCGACCGGAATGGCCTCGCCCTGCAGCGAATGCAGCTCGGCCGGACCGGCCCAGCCGCCCAGTCCGGCCAGCTCGGCCTCGATCCCGGCCGGCAGCGTCAGCCTCGGCGCGATCGCCTGCCCGGCCAGCTCGTCGCCATGCAGGCCGCACAGCGCGCTGTAGGCCTGGTTGGTTTCCTGGATGCGCCATTCGCCGTCGGTCACCGCAATGGCATCGCGCGTGCTGGTGAAGGCCTGCGCCATCAGCCGCAGCGATTCCTCGGCCTCGCGCTGCTCGGTGATGTCCTTGATCGTCCCGGTGACCAGCAGGGCATGGTTCTGGCGGTCGCGCTGGACCGCCCGGCCGCGCGCGCGCACCCAGCGCAGGCCCTGCGGCAGTTGCAGGCGGAAGGCGACGTCCAGATCGTGGCGCAGGCCGCTGGCATGCATGCGCCAGGTCAGCCGGAAGGTCTCGATGTCCTCGACATGCACGATCGCGGCCAGCTCGGCCTTGGTCAGCGCCGGCACGCAGACGTCGCGGCCGTGTTCGTCCACGTAGGGCTCGACGCGGAAGCGAAGGTCGTCGGACGACCAGGACCAGACCGCCTCGCCGCTGGCCCAGAGTGCGCGTTGCAGGCGCCGCTCGGCATCCTCGCTGCGGCGGATCTCCAGCCGGGCCTGTTCCAGCGCCAGCCGGGCGTCGTGAAGTTCCTGCAGGTGTCCGGCCAGACGTGTCTCGCTGGCCTGGCGGGCGGCGCGTTCCTGGGCCAGCTGCCGGGCCAGTCGCTCGGCCAGCGGCAGACCCGCATCCGGTGCCACCGGAACGCGATCGGCCTTCATGCGGGGCTCCGGCCGGACGCCGGCACGGTCGCCCCCACGATCGCCGGTGCCTGCGATGACTGCGCGGCATGAACGGAGGACAACAGCAGGTCGATACCGGAGGACATGCGGGAACAGGCGTCGGATGGGAGGTCGGGCAGGGACGGGGCGGGGCTGGGCTTGGCGACAGGGCGGTGCATCCGCCCAGGACAAGCCGGGGCTTCAGGGCCGCAGATTAGCGTCAGTGACACCGTCGCGATCGACCGAATTGGCGTGGGTTCCGCGAACTGTGAACGTCGTGCGGCACGTCTTCGATTCTTCAACTTACCAAATGTCAATTTAGCACGACCGTGCTTTTGTTGCAGTGCAGCTGAGTAGAATCTCGCCGCCGCAGCGAAGACTGTGGAACCCCAGCCCACACGGAAGACAAGGATGAGCATGAGTCCCGAGGAGATCCTGGCCCAGTTCGGCCCGCGCGAGTCGATGGAATACGACGTCGTGATCGTCGGTGCAGGCCCGGCCGGCCTCGCCGCCGCGATCCGGCTCAAGCAGCGCCATGCCGACCTGTCGGTGGTGGTGCTCGAAAAGGGCTCCGAGCCCGGCGCCCACATCCTGTCCGGCGCGGTCATGGACCCGATCGCGCTGAACGAGCTGATCCCCGACTGGCAGGCGCTTGGTGCGCCGCTGAATCAGCCCGTCACCGGCGACGAGGTGCTCTTCCTCAGCGAAACCCACGCGCAGAGCACGCCACAGGGGCTGATCCCGGACTGCTTCCACAACCACGGCAACTACGTCGTCAGCCTGGCCAACGTGGTGCGCTGGCTGGCGACGCAGGCCGAGGGCCTGGGCGTGGAGATCTTCCCTGGCTTCACCGCCGCCGAGCTTCTGTATGACGAGGCGGGTGCGGTGCGCGGCGTGGCCACCGGAAACATGGGCGTCGGCAAGGACGGCGAGCCGACCGACAACTTCCAGCTCGGCATGGAACTGCTGGGCAAGTACACCTTCTTCGCCGAGGGCGCGCGGGGCCACCTGGGCAAGCAGCTGATCGCGAAGTACGCGCTCGACGAGGGCCGCGATCCACAAAGCTACGGCCTTGGCATCAAGGAACTCTGGGAAGTGCCGGCCGACAAGGCCCAGCCCGGCAAGGTGGTGCACACCGCCGGCTGGCCCATGAACGAGCAGACCTACGGCGGCGGCTTCCTGTATCACCTCGAAGGCAACCTCGTGACGCTGGGCTTCGTGGTCGGGCTGGACTACCAGAACCCCTGGCTGAGCCCGTTCGAGGAGATGCAGCGCTGGAAGACCCACCCGGCGATCCGCGCCCACATCGAGGGCGGCAAGCGCATCGGCTACGGCGCCCGGGCGATCGTCGCCGGCGGCCTGCTGAGCCTGCCCAGGCTGGCCTTCCCCGGCGGCGGCCTGCTGGGTTGCGACGCGGGCACGCTCAATGCCGCGCGCATCAAGGGCAGCCACGCCGCGATCAAGACCGGCATGCTGGCCGCCGATGCCGCCGCCGACGCGCTGGCCGCCGGTCGTGCCCGCGACGAACTCGTCGCCTACCCGGCCGCCTTCGAGTCCAGCTGGCTGCACGCCGAGCTGGACCGCAGCCGCAACTTCAAGCAGTGGTTCAAGAAGGGCAACACGGTCGGCACGGTGATGACCGGCATCGAGCAGTGGCTGCTGCCCAAGCTCGGCATCAAGAGCCCGCCGTGGACGATCCACCGCCACGGCCCGGACCATGCCCGCATGCATGCCGCCTCGGCCTGCGAGCCGATCCGCTACCCCAAGCCCGACGGCAAGCTGACCTTCGACCGCCTCAGCAGCGTCTTCATCAGCAACACCAACCACGAGGAAAACCAGCCGGCGCACCTGACGCTCAAGGACGCCTCGGTGCCGGTGTCGGTGAACCTGTCGAAATATGCCGGCCCCGAGAGCCGATATTGCCCGGCGGGGGTCTACGAGTTTGTCAACAAGGACGGTGCGGACCAGTTGGTGATCAACGCGCAGAACTGCGTGCACTGCAAGACCTGCGACATCAAGGACCCGACCCAGAACATCGTCTGGGTCACGCCAGAAGGTGGCGGCGGCCCGAACTACGGGGGTATGTGATCGGTACCTGATTCGCCGCCGCGCCGATCGCGCGGGCCGCGGTTCGGCGAATGCCATCGGAGGGGACGGGGCCAGGGGCCGCGTCCCCTTTGTCGTTTCAGACCCTCGGCTCCTGGGAGACGGCCGTGGCGTCCAGCGCCCGACATCGGGGGCACACCCCGCGTTCAAGGGCGTGAATTTGTCAGTTTCGGGATCGCTTTTCGCGTAATACGTATCCCGGACCTCAAGGTATCATCTTGTTACGCCATGGACATTTTGAAGCCAGCATTCATGGGCTGGTTTTCCTGGACGGCGTGACAGACTCGATCAACCTCGTTGTACTGCGCTCAATGGCCGACATTCGTTACATATTCCCGCCACGTCGACAACGACTCGCCCTGCTGGTCGCCGCAGCGGGTTTCGGATTGGCGCCGATCCAGGCGACGACCGCGGCCGGCACCGGGCCGGCACCGATGGTCGGTCACGCAGCGCTCAGCGAGGTCCAGGTCGCCAACGTCGCCCAGGACGTGGTCAACCAGGCGCTGCAGACACCAACCGGCGCGGGCAGCACCGACAGCTCGGTGCGGAACCAGCAGATCCTGCTGCGCGACCTGGGTGCCCAGGTGCCGATCGAGCTGCGCGGCATCGACCAGAGCGTCTACCTGCCGCTGTCGATGCGACTGGACGAGACGGTCCAGAAGGCGCGGCTGCGGCTGAACTACACCTTCTCGCCGGGCCTGCTGGCCGACCTCTCGCAGATCAAGGTCTCGATCAACGACGAGGTGCTGGGCACCGTGCCGGCGGTCAAGGGCAAGCTCGGCAGCCCGCAGTCCGCCGACATCGAGCTGGATCCGCGCTACTTCACCGAGTACGCCAAGCTGCGGCTGCAGTTCATCGGCCACTACACCACCGACTGCGAATATCCCTTCCACACCTCGTTGTGGGCCCAGGTCAGCAATCAGAGCGTGCTCGAGCTGACGACCCGCCGGCTGCCGTTGCGCAACGACCTGTCGCTGCTGCCGACGCCCTTCTTCGACGTGCGCGATGCCGCCCGCCTGCGTCTGCCCTTCGTGATGGCCAGCCAGCCGCCGCTGGACGTGGTGCGCAGCGCCGGCGTGCCCAGCAGCTGGTTCGGTGCGCTGGCGAGCTACCGTGGCGCCGACTTCCCGGTCAGCTCCAAGGTCCCGGCCGGGCACACCATCGTGCTGGCGACCAACGAGCATCGCCCGACCGGCGTCGAGATCCCGACGGTCGAGCAACCGACCCTCAAGCTGATCGACCACCCGAGCGACCCGGGCGCCAAGGTGCTGCTGGTGCTGGGCCGCGACGGCGCGCAGCTGTCGCAGGCGGTCGACGCACTGGTGCTGGGCCAGGCCGCTCTCAGCGGCGAACAGGCCAGCGTCGGCAAGGTCGAGCTGCCGGCCCGGCTGGCCGCGCACGATGCGCCCAACATCGTCAAGACCGGCACCGTGGTCAAGCTCGGCCAGCTGGTCGGCAACAGCCAGGCGCTGCAGGTCACGGGCACGACGCTGCCGGTGATCCGCCTGCCGCTGCGCCTGCCGGCCGACACCTTTGCCTGGCGCACCGAGGGCGTGCCCATCGAGCTGCGCTACCGCTACACGCCGCCGGCGCAGCTCGGCACGGCGCGGCTGGCGGTGCAGATCAACGACCAGCTGGTCGAGTCCTTCCTGCTGCGCCCGGCCGCCGCCCAGAGCACGCAGTCGCAGCGCATGCTGCTGCCCTTCCTGGAGATCGGCGGCACCTTCGACCGGCAGGACCTGGTCGTGCCGGCCTTCCAGCTGGGCAGCACCAACGAGTTGCAGTTCCGCTTCGAGATTCCGCCGGTCGAGAGCTCGCGCTGCCGCGACACCGTGCTGGTCTCGCAGGCCAGCGTCGACGCCGACTCGACCATCGACCTGCGCAACCTGGAGCACTACGCGACGCTGCCCAACCTGGCGATGTACGCCAACAGCGGCTTTCCCTTCACCAAGTTCGCTGACCTGGCCGAGACCGCCGTGGTGATGTCCGACCAGCCCGGACCCGAGGAGATCGAGACCGCGCTGGGCGTGCTGGGCCAGATGGGCGCGGCCACCGGCGTGGCCGGCACGCGGCTGCAGGTGGTGGGCGCCAGCCAGGTCAAGAGCGTCGCGGACCGCGACCTCCTGGTGATCGCCACCGGTCCGTCGCCGGCGCCGCTGGACGGCTGGTCGCAGTCCTTGCCGACCCACCTGGACGCCGCCGCGCGGGGCAACTCACCGCTGACCCGTTTCAGCGACACCGCCTCCGAATGGTTCACCGGCGCCACCCCGCGCCGCTACCCCGGCAAGGCCTGGACCGAGTGGAAATCCGAAGGCCCGCTGGCCGCGCTGATGGGCTTCGAGTCGCCGCTGTCGGCCGGTCGCAGCGTCGTCGCGCTGCAGGCGACCGACCCGGCCACGCTCGGCGCCATGCGCGTCGCCCTGCTCGATCCGGCCAAGGTCGCCAGGATGCAGGGCGACCTGGTGCTGGTGCGTGGCTCGCAGCTGGAATCCTTCCGGGTCGGCGACGTCTACCAGGTCGGTGAACTGCGCTGGTGGCGCTGGGTCTGGTACCAGATGCGCGGCCATCCGCTGCTGCTGGTCCTGCTGGTCGCCGTCATTTCCCTCCTGCTGGCCCTGACGCTCTACCGCGCGCTGCGGGCCCGCGCCGAACGTCGCGTCCAAGGCGAATCCTGAACCGTGGTGCTCCGACGTGACCTGCTGACCGCCCTGGCATTCGCACTGCCGGTGGGTGCCTGTGCCCGCGCATCGACCGGCTGCCTGCCGGGCGGCGCGACCGAATGGACCGACTGGGAGGTCTTCCGCCGCGCGCTGGTGAGCGACGATGGCCGCGTGATCGACCCGATCGCCAAGGACGTGACGACCTCCGAAGGCCAGTCCTACGCGATGTTCTTCGCGCTGGTGGCCGGCCAGCAGGCGGTGTTCGACCGGCTGTTGCGCTGGACCGAGGACAACCTCTGCGCCGGCGACATCGCCAGCCGCCTGCCGGCCTGGCAATGGGGCCGGCGCGACGACGGCCGCTGGGACGTGATCGACCCCAACGCCGCCAGCGACGCCGACCTGTGGATCGCCTACACCCTGGCGCAGGCCGGCCGGCTGTGGAAGAACCGCCGCTACGAGGCGCTGTCGCAGGTCCTGGGCCGGCGCATCCTGGCCGACGAGGTGGTCGATCTGGCCGGCCTCGGCCCGACGCTGCTGCCGGGCCCGAAGGGCTTCCGGCTCGACGAGGACAGCCACCGCCTGAACCCGAGCTACCTGGCGCCACCGCTGCTGGCCTGGTTCGCCGCGAACCGGCCGGAACCGGCCTGGAAGGGCCTGCGCGCCTCGTCGCTGCAGGTGCTGGCCGGCAGCGCGCCACGCGGCCTGGCGCCCGAGTGGACGGTGCATGTGCGTGACCGCGGCTTCGTGCCGGAGCGGCTCGCCGTCGAGGACCGGGTCGGCAGCTACAACGCGATCCGGGTCTACCTGTGGCTGGGCCTGACCCACCCGGACGACCCTGCCCTGCCCGGCCTGCTGCGCCAGTACGCGCCGATGGCCCGGCTGGCCGGCCAGCGCGGCGCCGTGCCGGAGGTCGTCGATCCGGCCAGCGGTGAGGCCCTGTCGACCAGCGGCGACGGCCCGTCGGGCTTCCAGTCGGCGCTGCAGCCGATGCTGGCGCTGATGGGCGAACGCGACATCGCCGACAAGCTCAAGGCACGCATCACCGCCCGGCCGATCCAGGCGCGCCACTACTACGACCAGGTGCTCCATCTGTTTGCCTCCGGCTTCGTCTCCGGCCGCTATCGCTTCACCGCCAACGGCAGCCTGCAGACCGGCTGGGCGCCATGCGACGCCTGAGCTGGCTGATGCTGGCCCTGGCGCTGCCGCTGCCGGCAGCCGCCGCACCGGCCATTGCCGCCGCCGAACCGGCCCGCCGCAGCATGGATGCGCTGATCGACAGCGCCCAGCTCTGGCAGGCCCGCAAGCGCCCGGATCTGGCCCGCAGCGTGCTCCAGAAGGTGCTCGCGGTGCAGTCCGACGAACCGCGCGCCCTGCTGATGCTCGGCGAGCTGGAGCTGAGGGCCGGCAGCCGGAACGCCGCACTGGCGCCCCTGGCGCAGCTGCAGGCCAGCCACCCCGACAGTCCCGAACTGCGCCAGCTCCAGCAGCTCGCCCAGCTCCACAGCAGCGACCTGGTGCGACTGAACCGGCTGCAGCAGCTGCGCGAGGTCGGCCAGTTGGCGGAGGCCGCGCGACTGGCCCGGCAGATGTTCCCGACCGGCGAGGCGCCCGGCCTGCTGGGCGCGGAAATGGCCGGCCTGATCGCCAGCACGCCCGGCGGCTGGGACATCAGCCGACGCCAGATGGAAGCCCGCGTGGCCCGCAGCGGCACCGCGATCGACCGGCTGGCGCTGGCCGAGGTGCTGGCGCTGTCGCCGACCACCCGCAAGCAGGCCTGGACGCGGCTGCACGGCCTGGTCGACGAGGGCGTGCTGCCGCGCGAGATCATCGCCAGCAGCTGGCGCCGGGCCATCCGGCTGCAACCTGACGACGTCGCGGCCGGACCGCTGTGGGACGACTACCGAGGCACGATGGGCGAAGGCGTGGCGCCGATCGGCAGCACCGGCAACGGTCGCGCCGCCGCCGCCGCCGTGTTGCCCGGCGGCACGGCGGCGGAGGGCGCGTCGACGGCGCCCCGATCAGCCGCCAAGGTCGCTGAGAAGGCCGCTGAGAAGGTCGCCGAGAAGGCCGCCCCCAGGACCGCCTCGACCGCGCCGGAACCCCCGGCGCGTGACGTGGCGCTGGAAGCCGCGCGCCGGGAAGCCGACCGGCTGCTCGACATCCCCGAGAACGAACAGGCCGCCGTGCTGCTGGCCGACGTGCTGGTGCGGCTGGGCGACGATGGCCGGGCCTGGGGCCTCTACGGCATCGCCCGCATGCGCCAGGGTGACCATGCCGCGGCGGTGCCCGCCTTCGATCGGGCACTGGCCGGCGATCCGGACGATGCGGCGCGCTGGCGCAGCCTGGGGCTGACCTCGCGCTACTGGGCCGGCGTGGCCGAGGCACGCCGGTCGGCCGAGGCCGGCGACGATGCGGCCGTCGTCGCGCTGCTGGACCCGCTGATCGACACCCAGCCCGAGGCCATCGAGGGCACGTTGCTGCTGGCCGGCGCGCGGGCCCGGCAGGGCGAGGATGGCGCGGCCCGCCAGCTCTATGAACGCGTGCTGGCCCTCGCGCCGAACGAAGCGCGGGCCTGGCGCGGCCTGACCGCGCTGGCGATGCGCCGCGATCCGGAAAGCGCGCTGGCGATGTTGGCGCAGCGCTACGGCATCGGACCGGCGGCGAACGATCCGGACCGGCCCGAAAGCGCCCCGCAGGCACCCGCACGGGCCGCATCGGCCGGACCGCTCGATCCGGCCGACGCGGTCGACACCGCCACGGTCCGCCGTGTCGTTGACCAGCGCCGGGCCGAGGGCCGCCACGGCTCGGCCCTGCGGCTGATCGAACAGGCGCTGCTGCTGGCACCGGACGAGACCTGGTTGCGCTACGACACCGCCCGCATCTATGCCGATTTCCGGCTGCCGGACATCGCCCTGGCCGTGATGGACGAAGGCCTGGCGCGCAACCGTCAGGAGCCTGACCTGCTGCAGGCCGCCGCGCTGATCGCGCTGGCGGCCGACGCGCCACGGCGCGCGGTCGAGATCCTCGACGGCCTGCCGGTCGCGATCGCCCAGGGGCCGCAGCGCGAGCTGGTGCAGCGGGCCCGCCGTGAACGCGCCCTGGCCTCGGCCCGCGAGGCCTTCCTCGCGCAGGACATCGCGCTCACCCGCGTCTGGCTGGCCGAGGCCGAGCAGCTGGTCGACGACCGCGGCCGGTTCGTGCTGGCCAGCAGCACGGCCGGCAGCTCGTTGTCGGTCAGCGATGCCGTGGTCAGCGATGCCGTGGCCAGCGAGCCCTGGCCCAACCTGCGCCTGGCCCGCATGCGCCTGGCCACGCACGAGACCCGGGCCGCGCGTGACCGCCTGGAGCGGCTCGATCCGGTCGCGCTCGCCCCGCAGGTCGACGCGCTGCTCGAATGGGCCCGCCTGAACGTCGACGCCGACCAGCTGGCGACCGCCTACGACGGCGTGCAGCGTGCCCTCGACGCACCGGCCGAACGGACCGGCTGGACGCCGGCAGAGCGGGCCGAGGTGCTGCTCGCGCATGCCGGTCTGGCGCTGGACCTCGACCTCAACAGCACCGCCCGCGCCGATGCCGAGCAGGTCGCCATGCTGCTGCCCGACGACGCCCAGGAGGCCCGCCTGCGGCTGCTGCGGCTGCAACGTCGCATGGGCCATGCGCTGGCGGCCCGCTCGACCCTCGACGGCCTGCTGGCCCGCACGCCGAACGACCCGCTGGTGCGCCTGGAAGCGGCCCGCCAGGCGCGTGCCGACGCGGACGAAGGCGAGGCGCTGGCGCATCTGGACATCGCCCGTCGCCGCGCCCTGCCCGGCAGCGAGACCGCGCTGGAGATCGAGCGCGTGCAGGACGCGATCGAGGCCGAAAACCAGCCCTTCGTCGAGGCGGCGATGCACGCCAGCCGCAACCCCGGCAGCGTCGGGCGCGGCAACCTGGACAGCCGCGAGACCACCGCCCGCATGACCTGGCCGAAGATCGGCCAGGGCCAGTACTTCGTCCATGTCGATCACCTGTCGCTGGATGCCGGCGCGCTGCCGACCGACATCGACAATGCCGGGCTGCTGGGCCGCACCCTGCTGAGCTCGCCGGGCGGCCTCGCCGCCACGTCGCCGCAGTCGGCCCGAGGCGCGGCGATCGGCGCGGGCTGGCGCGGCGCCGGCCAGGAGATCGACGTCGGCGTGGTCGACCTGGGGGTGCGCAACTGGCTCGGCGGCTGGCGCCTGAGCGGCGACACCGGCACGCTGGTCTGGCGGGTCGGCCTGAACCGCCGCCTGGTGACCGGCAGCCTGCTGTCGATGGGCGGCGCGCGCGATCCGGTCGACGGCCATGCCTGGGGCGGCGTCACGTTGACCGCGCTCGACGGCTCGATCTCCCAGGACTTCGACGAGACCCACAGCCTGAGCACCCAGGTCCGCGTCGGACTGCTGCGCGGCCAGGGCGTGGCCGACAACCACACCGCGCAGGCACGGGTGGCCTACACCCGCGTGATCAGCGCCAGCACGACCCACCGCAGCACGCTGGGCGCGACGCTGACCCACTGGACCTACCAGCGCAACCTGCGCTACTACACCGACGGCCAGGGCGGCTACTACAGCCCGCAGGCCTATGGCTCCTTCAGCATCCCGTGGGTCCACGAGGGCATGAACGGCCGGCTGTCCTGGCAACTGCGGCTGATCGCCAGCCACAGCGTCTCGGTCGAGAAGGAAACGCCCTACTACCCGAACGACCCGGCCGCGCAGTCCGCCTCCGGCAACCGCCTGCATGGCGGCGGCCCCGGCAACGGCTTCGGCGGCTCGGGCCGCCTGCTGCTGGAGTGGCGTGCCGCGCCGGACTGGGCCATCGGCACGGCGCTGTCGGCCGAGAAGTCGAGCGGCTACTCGCCACGCCAGGCCAGCGTCTACCTGCGCCACGGGCTGGGCCGGGTGCCGCCGCCGCTGGGCTGGCCACCCGAGATGCTCGAGTCCTACGTGCGGCGCTGAGCCGGACCGGGTGCCGGCCTCATCACCGGCACCGGCTGCCCGCGGCCGTCAGGGCTGGGCCGACATCAGCCGCCAGTTGCCGTCGGGCGTGCGCAGGTAGCCATACGGGCCGCGCTGCAGGTAGACGTGGCCGGCGTTCTCGGCCACCCATTCGAGCGGCGGCAGGGCCTGGCCCAGCTCGACCAGGCGCTGCGGCCGGGTCGCTTCCTCGCCACCGCGCAGCAGCGCGGCCACGACCGCGAACAGCGACTGGTAGCTGGCGTTCTGGGTCACGTGCACCGGCGGCGCGTCGGCGGCCCGTGCGACGCCGAAGTTCATCAGCATCAGGCCAGCCGGCACATGCGTCAGCGCCCGGGTCGGCAGCTCGCGCAGGCCGGCGATCTGCTGCGCGTCGCCACGCACCGCGCCGCCGTGCTCGGGCGCCAGCACCACCACGGTCGGCCGGCCGCTGCGCTCGATCAGGTCGAGGAAACGCTCCAGGTCATCGAACAGCTTGCGCGCCCGTGGTGCATAGGTCTCCAGGCTGGACACCGAGGCGATGCCCGGCACGCGGTTGCCGTCGTGCAGCGAGATGGAGTTGTAGAGCAACGCCACGCGCCCGTTGCCGACGCCGTCGGTGCGGGCCCGCCACCAGCGCGTCAGCACCTCGGCGTCGTCGCGGATCGGGTTGCCGTCGAAGCTCTTCATGGCCACCGGCGCGTCGAGCACCTGCTCGGGCGGGATGGACAGCCCGCTGTCGCGCCGCAGCATGTCGGCAAAGCCGTCGAAGCGGCCATCGTGGTTGAGCAGCACGGCAGGCTGGTAGCCGGCCTGCTCCAGGCCGCGCATCAGCAGGCATTCGCCCCGCGCGCCGCCGTACAGCTCGCCCTGGGGCACCAGCCCGCAGTTGGCATGCAGCAGCCGCAACACGGCCGGACCGCTGTAGGTCGCGCCAGTGTTGAAGCGATCGAAGACGACGTCGAGGCGGCGCATCAGCGGCGCGTCGCCCAGCCGGGCGGTGTCGAGGTCGTCCCAGGACAGCGAGCAGACATTGAGGATCACGAGGTCGAAGGGCGGCGGCCCGCTGTCCTCGGCCAGCTTGAGCGTCTTGGCGCGTTCGCCGTCGAAGAAGGCCTGCAGCGTGCGGTCCAGCTGGTTCAGTGCGATCGGGCCGCTGCTGTCGCTCGTGGCGATCGAGGCGATGTCCCGCTCGCGTTCAAGCTGGGCCGGCGACGGCAGCCCGGCGATCACCGCCAGGCCGATGAAGACCCAGACCGACAGCCGCAGCCGCGTCGCCAGACCGGCCAGCAGCACCGAGGCCACCAGCAGCGCGGCCAGCATCTGCGCATGCACGATGCGGGTGGCCAGTTCGAGCAGGTAGACGACGCTGAAGTCGGTCACCGCGCCAAAGGTGGACCAGACCCGCGCGAGCGGCGGCCAGGGCGACTCGTGGTAGAGCAGCCCGAAGGCCAGCGGCAGCGCGAGCCAGCGCACCGCCGTGCGCGCCGATCCCCGCAGCGGCCAGGTCAGCAGCAGCGCCAGCGCCAGGTTCAGCGCCGGCACCAGCTCGATCAGGCCCGCCAGGTGCAGCCCGAACTTCAGCAGGAAATGGATCGCGTAGGCGGCACCCATGCTCAGCTCCGCTCGATGGCGCGGCGCAGGCGCGCGGCCCGCGTGCCGACCCACGCGCCGGCATCGCTGCGCCAGCCGGCGGCGCCGTCGCGCACATGGCCCAAGGCATTGCGGATCAGCAGCGCGTAGCTGCTCCAGCCGAGCTTGGCGATCTCGATCAGGCCATGCATGGCACGGTCGCTCTCGGGCGACAGCTGCCAGTTCTGCCACGCGTCCTTGCGGGTGAAGGTGCAGCGGATCAGCGCGGCCTGCTGGTCGAGGTTGAGGCGACCGAACTTCAGCGCCAGCCGGTCGCCGCGGTGGCTCACGACCTGGACCGGCAGCAGCTGCGGCCGGCCCTCGTCGAACAGGCGCAGACCGAGGGTCTGGCCGGTCGGCAGCGCCAGGTCGGGCGACACGCCACGCAGGCCGACGCCGGCCAGCGCGTAGTCCTCGGTCTCGCAGGCCAGCAGGGCGCCGTCCGGCGTCATCAGCTCGGCCCGCAGGCGGCTGGTGACGCGGGTGTTGCGGCGCACCTGGCGGCGCTCGCGCGCCACGCCGATCGCCGCGCCCAGCGCCAGCAGGTTGTAGACCGTCCAGAGCATGTTGAGCAGGATCGTGCCCCACTCCCACGGGTAGATGAGCAGCCGGCCAAGTCCGAACAGCAGGCCCGCCGCGTTGAGCAGCACCAGCGCGAAATAGGGCCGCGCGATGTGCCAGTCGACATGGGTCTGCTCGATCAGGCCGCCCTTGGCGGTGACGTCGAAGTTGCCGCCGCGCGGGTTGAACAGCGCGGCCGTGGTCGGCACGGCCACATACCAGGCGAGCACGGTCTCGTAGAGCTCGGACCAGAAGGTGTGGCGGTGCGGTCCGGCGATGTGCGCGTTGGCGATGTGCGGCAGCACCAGGTGCGGCAGCAGGTAGAGCAGCAGCGTGCCGACCTGGGCATGGATGATGTGGAATTCGAAGAACAGGTAGCCCAGCGGCGCGGTCAGGAAGACCAGCCGGGGCAGCCCGTAGAAGAAGTGCAGCATCGCGTTCGAGTAGCACAGCCGCTGCATCGGCTTGAGCCCCGGCCCGAGCAGGGGGCAGTCGATGCGGAAGATCTGCGCCATGCCGCGGGCCCAGCGGATGCGCTGGCGCACATGGCCCGACAGGCTCTCGGTGGCCAGGCCGGCGGCCAGCGTCTCGTTGAGGTAGGCGGTGCGCCAGCCGCGCCGGTGCAGCTTCAGGGCGGTGTGCGCATCCTCGGTGACGGTCTCCACCGCGATGCCGCCGATCTCGTCGAGCGCCGAACGTCGGATCACCGCGCAGGAGCCGCAGAAGAAGCTCGCGTTCCAGACGTCGTTGCCGTCCTGCACCAGGCCGTAGAACAGCACGCCCTCGTTGGGCACGCGCCGGAAGGTGTCGAGGTTGCGCTCGAAGGGGTCGGGCGAGAAGAAGTGGTGCGGCGTCTGCACCAGCGCGCAGCGGCTGTCGCGCAACAGCCAGCCCATCGTGTGGATCAGGAAACCGCGCACCGGCATGTGGTCGCAGTCGAAGATGGCGATGTACTCGCCCTGCGTGACCGTCATCGCCGCGTTGAGGTTGCCGGCCTTGGCATGGCGGTTGTCGCTGCGGGTCAGGTAGTTGACGCCGGCCTCCTCGGCGAAGGCCTTCATCTCCGGACGCCGGCCGTCGTCCAGCAGGTGGATGCGCAGGCGGTCGGCCGGCCAGTCGAGGTCGCGTGCGGCCAGCACGGTCGGGCCGACCACGCTCATCGGCTCGTTGTAGGTCGGGATGAAGACGTCCACCGTCGGCCATTGATCGCGCGGCAGCTCGATCGGCACGATCGGCCGTTTCAGCGGCCGCGAGGTCTGCAGGAAGCCCAGCACCATCACCAGCCAGGCGTACAGCTCGGCCAGCAGCAGGCCGGTGCCCAGCACGGCCTCCCAGCCCGGGTTGAAGTCCAGCGATTCGCTGACGCGCCACCAGCCGTAGCGGCAGGACGCCAGCATCGCCAGCGACACCAGCAGCAGCGTCGGCAGGTTGCCGGGGATGCGGCGCACCACCAGCACCAGGCCCAGCATGGCCAGGAAGAACAGGAACTGGCCGAACGGACTCAGCGGCGTGCTGGCGGCCAGCCACAGGGCGGCGGCAGCGAGCACACCCAGGCCGATGCGGACCGGCCGGCGCCGCCACATCGGCAGGTCGGACCAGCGTTCCAGCACCCGCGCGAGCGGCGAGAAATCGAGCTTGCGCCACAGCTCGCCGATCCGCGCGAAGGACCGCGCGGGCGACGAGCGCGCCAGCCACTGGCGCCAGCCCGGCCGGCCGTCCGGGTGCGGCTCGGCGGTCGCTGAGGCTGATGCTGAAGCCGAGACTGCGGCAGGCGCGGCTGGCGCGTGCTGCGGCATCGGCGGGACCGCCGCCCCGACCTGGCCGAACGCGATGCCGCCCTCGCTCGGGCCGCCGTTCGCCGCGCTGCTGCCGCGCCGCAGCACGCCGATGCGCTGGCGGCGGATCGGGGCGGTCTCCCGGCTCAGCGGCGCAGGCGCGGTGGTCGGGCCGTCACGCGTCGCGGATCGGGCGGCCACGGCCGTCGGCAGCCTGGCCGGCGCGGGCTCGCGCGAGGCGCGCAACACCTGGCGATCGTGGCGGGACAAGCGCGCCCGATGGCGCTGCGGCGGCAGCACGAACAGGCGCTTCAACCAGCAACGCCAGTCGTCGGGCTGTTCGACCTGCAGCGCACGCGCCCATCGATTCAAGACTCCGACCGTCATCCGCTCTGCCTGGCTCGTCCGTTCTGGTCACAAATTGTCACCGAATGCCGAACCCAAGGGAGTGGCTCGGCAGACGATCCTGCGACGAACCTGTCCGACAGGCCCGTCTTCGAGCCATTTTCAAGGCGAATGCGACACAACCCAAGCGAAGTCTGCACCGCAGGCGTGCGGCGGGGCTCACCAGCGCGGCGGGCGCTTGTCGATGAAGGCCTGCACGCCCTCGAGCGCGGCCTCGTCCATCATGTTGCAGGCCATGCTCTGGCCGGCCAGCTGGTAGGCCGCCGCCAGGCCCATCTCGAGCTGGCGGTAGAACTGGTCCTTGCCCATCGCCAGCGCCACGCGCGGCTTGGCGACGATGCGCGCGACCAGGCGCTCGACCTCCGCATCGAGCGCCTCGATCGGCGCGACGCGGTTGACGAGGCCCTGCTCGCGAGCCTCGTCGGCGCTGATGAAGTCGCCGGTCACCAGCATCTCGAAGGCCTGCTTGCGGCCGACGTTGCGGCCCAGCGCGACGCTGGGCGTGGCACAGAACAGGCCCAGGTTGACGCCGCTGACCGCGAAGCGCGCGCTGTCGGCGGCCACCGCCAGGTCGCACTGCGCGACCAGCTGGCAGCCGGCCGCCGTCGCGATGCCCTGGACCCGCGCGATCACCGGCACCGGCAGCGCCTGGATCGAGAGCATCACCTTGGCGCAGCGTGCGAACAGCTGCTGGTAATAGGGCAGCGACGGCTCGGCGCGCATCTCCTTGAGGTCATGGCCGGCGCAGAACGCCCGGCCTTCGGCGGCCAGCACGACCACGCGCACCTGCTCGTCGCGGGCGATGGCATCGAGCTCGGCCTGCAGCGCGGCCAGCATGGCCTCGCTCAACGCGTTGAAGGCCTGCGGGCGGTTGAGCGTCAGCGTCAGCACGCCGCGGTCGTCGAGGCGACGCAGCAGCAGCGGGTCATCGAGGGTCAGCATCGTGGGTGTCTCCTGGTCGGATGGCTCGCCCGGCTCATTCGATGGCCGAGTTCGAGCGTGCGCGCTCGCGCAGCTGGAACTTCTGGATCTTGCCGGTCGAGGTCTTGGGGATGGCCTCGAAGCGGATCTCGCGCGGCACCTTGTAGCCCGCCAGCAGTGACTTGCAGTGCGCGATCAGCGCGGCCGCGTCGACCTGGGCGCCGGGCGCCAGTTCGACATAGGCCAGCGGCGTCTCGCCCCACTTCGGATCGGGCTTGGCGACCACCGCTGCCGCCATCACGGCCGGGTGGCGGTAGAGCGCGTCCTCGACCTCGATCGAGCTGATGTTCTCGCCGCCCGAGATGATGATGTCCTTGGAACGGTCCTTGATCTTGACGTAGCGGTCCGGCTCCATCACCGCCAGGTCGCCGGTGTGGAACCAGCCGCCCTCGAAGGCCTGGTGCGTCGCCTTCGGGTTCTTCAGGTAGCCCTTCATGACGATGTTGCCGCGGAACATGATCTCGCCCATGGTCGTGCCGTCGGCCGGCCGCTCGGCCAGGGTCTCCGGGTCGAACACCGCCATGCCTTCCTGCAGCTCGTAGCGCACGCCCTGGCGGCCGTTCAGGCGGGTCTGCTCGGACAGGTCGGCATCGGCCCATTCGGGGCCCTTGACCGCCACGGAGGCCGGGCCGTAGACCTCGGTCAGGCCGTAGACGTGGGTGATGTCGAAGCCCAGCCGGGCCATGCCCTCGATCATCGCTGCCGGTGGCGCGGCACCGGCCACCAGGCCGCGCACCTTGCCCAGTCCGGCGCGCAGCTCGGCCGGCGCGTTGATCAGCAGGCTGTGCACGATCGGCGCGGCGCAGTAGTGGTCGACGCCGTGCTCGCGCATCGCCGTCAGGATCGCCCCGGCGTCGACCTTGCGCAGGCAGACATGGGTGCCGCCCAGCAGCGCCACGGTCCACGGGAAACACCAGCCGTTGCAATGGAACATCGGCAGCGTCCACAGGTAGACCGGGAAGTGCGGCATGGTCCAGGTCACGCTGTTGCTGACAGCGTTGAGGTAGGCGCCGCGGTGGTGCGTGACCACGCCCTTGGGGTCGCCGGTGGTGCCGCTGGTGTAGCTGACCGCGATGGCATCCCACTCGTCGGATGGGCCTTCGAGCCGGACCAGCGGCTCGTGCGCGGCCAGCAGCGTCTCGTACTCGTGCGTGCCGAGGCGCTCGTGCGGGCCGGCGAACTCACTGTCGCAGACGTCGATCACGACCAGCTCGCGGCCATGGCTGGCCTTCAGCAGCGCCAGCGTCTTGTCGATCAGCGGGGCGAACTCGCTGTCCGTGATCAGCACCATGGCCTCGCAGTGGTTCAGCTGCCAGGCCAGCAGGGCCGCATCCAGCCGGGTGTTGAGCGTGTTCAGCACGGCCCCCAGCGCCGGCACGGCGTAGTGGACCTCGACCATCTCCGGCGTGTTGGGCAGCATCGCGCTGACGGTGCAGCCCTTGCCCACGCCCAGCACGCGCAGCGCGGCGGCGAGCCGGGCGCTGCGTTCGCGCAGCTGGCCCCAGCTGTAGCGACGCGCGCCGTGGATCACGGCTGGCCGGTCGCGGTAGACCTCGGCACTGCGCTCGATGAAGCTGACCGGGCTCAGCGGCACGTGGTTGGCGGCGTTGCGCGGCAGGTCCTGGTCGTAGATGCCGGGCGTGGTCACGAAGGGTTGCGGAACGGGGTTCACCGGAGCCTCCTGAAACAGATGCCTGCACTCTAGCGAAGCCGCCTGTCCCGAGGCTGTCCGGTCGGAACGTACACTGCCGCGCCGCTCGCGTTGCCTGTCCCAGGCGCGCGCCCCACCCTGCCGTCCCCCGCCGATGTCCGTCCTGTCCGCCGCGTCGAAACCTGTCCTGGCGCTGGCCCTGATCCTGGGTCTGTGCGCCGTGCCGAGCGGGCCTGCCGACGCGGCGCAGCAGACGTACATCGCCCTAAACAAGGCCCCAGACAAGGCCCCGAACAAGGCGCCGCGCAAGCCCGCCCGCGCCGCCCAGGTCGACACCCCGCCCTACGGCCTGCGCGAGGATGTGCAGGCCTGGATCCGCGAGCAACAGGCTGCCCATCCCGAATGGCCTGCCGACTGGGTCGCCCGCACCATCGGCCAGGCCCGCCACATCCCGCAGGTGCCGCAACTGATCATGCCGCCGCCGGCCGGCACCGCGAAGAACTGGACCGCCTACCGGGCCCGCTTCGTCGAGTCGCGCCGCATCGCCGCCGGCGTCGCGTTCTGGCGCGAGCATGCCGATGCGCTCGCCCGTGCCGAGGCCCGCTGGGGCGTGCCGGCCGAGGTCATCGTCGGCATCATCGGCGTCGAGACGCTCTACGGGCGTCACACCGGCCGCCTGAGGACGGTCGACGCACTGGCCACGCTGGCCTTCGACTTCCCGAGCGGCCGCAGCGACCGCAGCGCCTTCTTCCGCAGCGAACTGAGCGCGCTGCTCGAACTGGCGTTGCGCGATGGCATCGCGCTCGACACGCTGCGCGGCAGCTACGCCGGTGCGCTGGGCTGGCCCCAGTTCATGCCCAGCTCCTGGCTGCGCCACGCGGTCGACTTCGACGGCGACGGCCGCATCGCGCTGCAGGACAGCCCGGTCGACGCGATCGGCAGCGTCGCCAACTTCCTCGCGGCACACGGCTGGCAGCCCGGCCTGCCCAGCAGCTATGGCGTCAGTCCGCCCAGCCAGGCCGATGCGCTGGCCACGCTGCTCGCGCCCGACATCAAGCCCAGCTTCGCGCCGGTCGCGATGGCCCAGCTCGGCGCCGCGCTGGACGAGGCCGCGATGGAACACGGCGGCCCGCTGGCGCTGATCCGGCTCGAGAACGGCGACACGGCCGAACCGACCTACCTGGCCGGCACACAGAACTTCTGGGTCCTGACCCGCTACAACTGGTCGGCCTACTACGCCAGCGCGGTGCTCGAACTGGGCCGCGCGGTGGCCCAGGCCCGCTGACGTCGCCCGGCCCGACCCCGACCCTCTTCCTTCCTTCCGGTCCCCATGCTTCAACTCAAGAACATCACACTGCGACGCGGCACCAAGGTCGTGCTCGACAGCACCGGCTTCACGCTGCAGCCCGGCGAGAAGGCCAGCCTGGTCGGCCGCAACGGCGCCGGCAAGTCCAGTCTGTTCGCGCTGCTGACCGATCGCCTGCAGGCCGACGCCGGCGACGTCGAGATGCCGCCGCGCTGGCGCCTGGCCGAGGTCGCGCAGAACATGCCCGAGACCGACATGCCGGCCACCGAGTTCGTGCTCGATGGCGACACGCCGCTGGTCGCCGCGCGGGCCGCGCTGCTGGCGGCCGAGGCCTCCGGCGATGGCCACGCGATCGCCGACGCGCACGTCGCGCTGGCCGAGGCCGGCGAGTTCGACGCCCGCTCGCGCGGCCAGGCCCTGCTGCTGGGCCTGGGCTTCACCATGGCCCAGGTCGACGCGCCGGTGAACAGCTTCTCCGGCGGCTGGCGCATGCGCCTGCAGCTGGCCCGCGCGCTGATGTGCCCGAGCGACCTGCTGCTGCTCGACGAGCCGACCAACCACCTGGACCTCGACGCGCTGGTCTGGCTGGAAGCCTGGCTGCAGCGCTACGAAGGCACGATGCTGGTCATCAGCCACGACCGCGAGTTCCTCGACGCGATCACCCGCGTGACGCTGCACCTCGACGAATCGAAGCTGACCCGCTACGGCGGCAACTACAGCAGCTTCGAGATCATGCGGGCCGAGCGCATGGAGCAGCAGCAATCGGCCTTCTCGCGCCAGCAGGAGAAGGTTGCCCAGCTGCAGCGCTTCATCGACCGCTTCAAGGCCAAGGCCAGCAAGGCCAAGCAGGCGCAGAGCCGCGTCAAGGCCCTGGCCCGGATGGAGAAGCTCGCGCCGGTGCTGACCAGCGCCGACTTCGAGTTCGAGTTCCGCGAGCCCGCCAGCCTGCCCAACCCGATGCTGGTGCTGACCGATCTGCAGGTCGGCTACCGGGGCGTCGACGGGGAGCCGGACAAGGCCATCGTCCATCGCATCAACAAGAGCGTGCTGCCGGGCCAGCGCATCGGCATCCTGGGCGCGAACGGCCAGGGCAAGTCCACGCTGGTCAAGACGCTGGCGCGCACGCTGCCGGCGCTGGACGGCCACATCCAGGAGGGCAAGGGCCTGGCGATCGGCTATTTCGCGCAGCAGGAGATGGACGTGCTGCGGCCCGACGAAGGCCCCTTGCAGCACATGATCCGGCTCGCCCGCGAGGTCAGCCCGCAGGCCCGCGAGCAGGAACTGCGCGACTTCCTCGGCCGCTTCCGTTTCGTCGGCGACATGGTCGCGCAGGCGGTCGGCAGCCTGTCGGGCGGCGAGAAAGCCAGACTGGTGCTGGCCATGCTGGTCTGGCAGCGCCCCAACCTGCTGCTGCTGGACGAACCGACCAACCACCTCGACCTGACCACCCGCGAGGCGCTCAGCCTGGCGCTCAACGAGTACGAAGGCTCGGTGATGCTGGTCAGCCACGACCGCGCGCTGCTGCGCGAGGTTTGCGACGAGTTCTGGCTGGTCGCGCACGGCAAGGTCGAGCCCTTCGACGGCGACCTGGACGACTACCAGAAATGGCTGCTCGAACAGAGCCGCGAGACCCAGCGTGCCGCCCGCGAGGCGCAGAACCCCGCCAAGGCAGGCGCCACGGCCGCCGCTGCGGGCAAGTCCGCATCGGCTGCCAGCCCCGTGCCGAGCGCGGCCAACCGCGAGGACCGCAAGGCCGCCGCCGAGGCGCGCCAGAAGCGCGCCGAGCAGGTCCGCCCGATCAAGAAGGAGCAGACCGCCGTCGAGAACCGCATGGCGGCCGCGCAGACCGAGCACGACCGGCTGCTGGCCGGCCTCGGCGACGCCGGCCTGAGCCCGGCCGACCGGGCCGAGCAAGGTCGCCGCGTCAAGGCCCTGGCCGACGAGATCGAGACGCTGGAGATGCGCTGGCTCGAACTCGGCGAGGCGCTGGACGCGATCAACGGCAACTGAACCCGGTCGGATCAGCCCCACAAAAGACTGGATGTTCATACAGTCTTTTGTGGCAGACTGGCACGCCATGAGCCGTGCCACTCCCCGCCGCGTCCAGCGCGCCCCCGAGCGTCTTGCCCCGCAGCGGCGCATCCCGCGCCAAGCTCGCGCACCGTTGCCGGAAGCGATCGACGGCCCGCCAGTTGACGCGCCTGCCGAGGTGGCTCACGCAGCCCAGGTCGCTGCGCCGGCCGGATCGCCGCTCGGCGCGCCGGTCGTCGCCCCGATCCGGCCGGTCGACGGCCCCAGCCTGGCGCTGTTCGATGCGCCCGATGCATCGACGTCCGGGCGGAACCGCCGCCGTGGCCGTCCACCCCGCCCCCCCGAGCAAGCCGCGCACGAGGATGCCGCGGCCACCGATCCGGGCTGGCGCGAGCAGCCCTGGCCCGGCATCCGGCGACGCGGCGAGGCCGCCGAAGCGCCGGCAGCCTCGCCGGCCGTGGTGGTCCCCGAAACCTGCCTGAGCCTGCTGCGTGCCAACGACCGCCACGACCTGCCCTGCCCGCTGGTCGCCAACGCCTACCGCGTCGAGGCGGCGGCCGGCGACGCGCCGGGCGGCCTGCGCATCCACGCCAAGGTCAACGCGCCCCAGCGCCTGCGCGAGGCGCTGCGCCGCCCCGGCCTGGTCGTCCGCCCGATCCAGCTGGGCACGCTGGCCGACCCCTACCTGCCGGTCGAACGCGAGCAGCGCCTGACCCGCGCGCTGCTGGAGGTGCTGGCCGAGGCGCGACACCCGGTCGGCCTGCTGACCGCGTCGCCCGCCGTCGTGCGCGACCTCGACCTGCTGGCCGGCCTGGCCGCACGCCGGCAGGCGGTCGTGCTGATGCGGCTGGCGCCTTCCAGCTGCCCGCTCGGGTGGACCGGCGAAGGCGACGTGCCGCCGGCGCGGTTGGCAGACGCTGTACCGACGCCCAAGCCCGCCGCCACGCGGGGCCGCCCGCGCAAGTCCACCGCGGACGTCCCTGGCGCGGCCCTGCGCCAACAGCTGGCCGCCAGCCTGTGGCTGCAGTCGCTGGCCCGGCTGGCGCGGGCCGGGATCCCGGTGGGCGTGCAACTGGACCTGGCCGCCGATGGCGTCGACGCCGCCGATCTGTTGCCGCCCGTCGCCGACCCGTCCCGGCGCGAGGCCTGGCTGGCGCTGTTCGCCCAGCTGCGCGCCGCCGGTGCGTGCTGCTGGCGTTGCAACCTGCCGGGCGAACGCCTGGACGATGCCCTGGCGCTGTCCGACCTGGCCGCGCAGGCTGGCCTGGGCAGCACGCTGCCGGCACTCGATGCGCGCCCCTTCGTCGCCCCCGCGGCCGTCGTCCCGGCCGGACCGCGGCAGGTCACCCTCTTTTGATGCCTGTTGACTGACGCCTGACGCCTGACGCCTGACGCCAGACGCCTGGCCCGTGACCCGGACGGACGGACGGACAGCTTCCCGCATCCTGGGTTTGAAAGACCACATTGCGAACAATTCAATTGTTCGCAATTAAATTCGCGCCCATGCCTGCATCCGTCGTCCCGATTCCTGCTGAACCGCTTCCGGCCGAGGTCCTGCCCGACGACTTCCTGCGCCTGGACCAGCAGCTGTGCTTCGCGCTGTATTCGGCCTCGCTGGCGATGACCAAGGTCTACCGGCCGCTGCTCGACGCGCTGGGCCTGACCTATCCGCAGTACCTCGTGATGCTGGTGCTGTGGGAGCGCGGCAGCGCCTCGGTCGGCGAACTGGGCGAACGCCTGAACCTGGACTCCGGCACCCTGACGCCCCTGCTCAAGCGCCTCGAACAGCAAGGTCGCCTCGCCCGGGAGCGCAATGCCGTCGATGAACGCCGGGTCGACGTCCGGCTGACCGAGGAAGGCCTGGCGCTGCGCGAACAGGCCCGCCAGATCCCGCCCCGCATCCTCGAAGGCGTCGGCTGCACCGTGGACGAACTCGGGTCACTGACGCGCCGGTTGCAGGCCCTGCGCGACACGCTGCAGGACCGCTGAAGACCGCCCGGCCCGGCCGGCTTCACCCGCACCGCCTCATCGCCTCACCGCCTTACCGTCCCTCCGCCCGACCGCGGGCAACCCACCGCCGCAAACGGCACCTCACCGAAAGGACCTCCCATGGCACTCCAGCAAGTTCTCTACACCGCTCACGCCACCTCCAACGGCGGCCGCGACGGCAGTTCGAAGTCCGACGACGGCCGCCTGGCGGTCAAGCTGTCGGTGCCCAAGGGCCTGGGCGGCGACGACGGTCCCGGCACCAATCCCGAGCAGATGTTCGCGGCCGGCTACTCGGCCTGTTTCCTCGGCGCGCTGAAGTTCGTCGCCGGGCAGAAGAAGGTGGCCCTGCCGTCGACCGTCTCGATCGACGCCAGCGTCGGCATCGGCCCGATCCCGACCGGCTTCGGCATCCAGGCCGCGCTGACCGTCTCGATCCCGGGCATGGACAAGGGCCAGGCCGAAGAACTGGTGCAGGCCGCCCACATCGTCTGCCCGTACTCCAACGCCACGCGCGGCAACATCGACGTCACGCTGACCACGGTGGTCTGAGCATCCGGATCTTGACGAGGCAGGCCGGCGTCTCCGCAGGGAGGCGCCGGCCTGCGGCCTTTCAGGCGACGCGGTGCGAGCCTGCGTCCAGGCGCATCAAGCCCGGTGCATCAAGCCCGGTGCATCGTCGCCAGCAGGCGCAGCAGCAGTTCGACCCGCGCCTGGGCTGGCGTGAGGCCTTCGGCGCTGGGCAGGCTCTCGACGCTGCCGGGCAGGATCACGCCCGAGCCATGCCGCAACGCACGCAGCACCGCCACGCCTTCCCGGGCTGCGCGCATCAGGCTGGCGCGCAGGTCGTCATGCACCGTGCCATTGCCGGTGCAGGCGACCACGATGCCCTGGACGCCGGCGTCGAGCAGCAGGTCGACCAGGCGACCGTCCGCCCCGCCGTGGCTGACGACGATTTGCACCTCGGGCCAGATCTCGGCGGCCAGCACGGCCAGTCCCAGCGGCTCACCGGTTGGCCAGTCGCGCAGGCGGCGCATCCGGCCCTCCTCGAGATAGCCGATCGCACCGGCATCGCCGGCGCTGAACGCGTCGGTGCGGTAGGGATGCACCTTGCGGACCTCGTGGCCGGCCCAGACCGTGCCCGCGACGACGGCCAGCACGCCGCGCGCCTCGGGCAGGCAAGCCAGCTCGATCGCGTGGCGAAGATTGGTCGGACCGTCTGCCTCGGAGGAACTCGCCGGCCGCATGGCCGCGGTCAACACCAGCGGCTTGGACGGCGCCAGCACCCGTTGCAGCAGGTAGGCGGTCTCTTCCAGCGTGTCGGTGCCGTGCGTGATCACCACGCCGGCGACGTCCTCGCGGTTCAGGTGGAAGGCGGCGCGCTCGGCGATGCGGCGCCACACAGCGTGGCTCATGTCCTTGCTGTCGACCTGGGCGACCTGCTCGACCTCAAGCCTCAGGCCCGCAGCAACCCGCGTGTCCAGCCCCGGCACGCCGTCCACCAGGTCTCCCACGCCGACCAGGCCAGCGCTGTAGCCGACGTTGTCGTGCGCATCACCGGCCTTGCCCGAGATCGTGCCGCCCGTGCCCAGCACCACGACGCCCCGCGTGGCGCCCGCGTCACGCGCTTCGGTTCCCTCGCTCATCATGCTTGTCATGCCCTTGGAACTGGATAAAAATACAGATGCTGGATGAACAGCCAGTGCCCTCGCCAGCCGGCGTCGGGCGTGCAGCCGGCGAGGCCCCGTGAACGACAGCCCCAAATTGACCGCGCGACAGCAGCAGGTTCTCGAACTGATCCAGAGCAGCATCGAGCGCACCGGCGCCCCGCCCACCCGGGCCGAGATCGCCGCCGAACTCGGCTTTCGGTCCGCCAACGCCGCCGAGGAACACCTTCAGGCCCTGGCACGAAAGGGCGTCATCGAACTGCTCGGCGGCACCTCGCGAGGCATCCGTTTGCAGTCTGACACACTGCGCTCGATCCATGAATCGCGCCTCAAGGGCATCGGCCAGCAGTACAACCTGCCCCTCGCCGCACTGGCCCAGCTGAGCCTGCCACTGGTCGGCCGGGTGGCCGCTGGCCACCCCATCCTGGCCCAGGAACACGTCGACCAGACCTACACGGTCGAGGCCCACCTGTTCGCCCGCAAACCCGATTTCCTGCTGAAGGTGCGCGGCATGAGCATGCGCGACGCCGGCATCCTCGATGGCGACCTGCTCGCGGTGCAACGCGCCAGCGAGGCCAAGAACGGCCAGATCGTCGTGGCCCGGCTGGGTGACGAGGTGACGGTCAAGCGCTTCCGGCGCAGCAAGGCAGGCATCGAGCTGATCCCCGAGAACCCCGACTTCGACATCATCCACGTCGGCGACGACAGCCCCGAGTTCACGCTTGAGGGCCTGGCCGTCGGCCTCATCCGCAACACGATGCTGATGTAACGCCTGCGTGCGGCCTAGGCTCAGGGCCGTCCATCGGCACGCGTCGAAGGCCCGTCCGTGACGTGATGCCGGCGGCGCCCTCCGCGTTCGAGGGAGCGCCTCAACCTCGGCGTCGACGGCGCCGATACAACCGCCAGATGGAATTGACGGCAGCCCGCGAGGACGCCGCGTGATCACTCACGCGCATGTCCGCATGACTTCCGTCCCCGTGACATAACCGACCGGAGTTCGTGATGCAACGTTGGCTACAGCAATGGTTCCTACACCTGGGCGCGGGCTTCATGCCGCAGGCGGCCATCCCGAGCATCGATCCGCGTGCGCCCAGCTCGCTGATCGTCCAGGGCCACGCACCCCATGCCCTGCCACGCCGCGGTCGGTCGCGTCGGCCCGTCGTCGTCACCGCCCGTCCGGCCGAGTCGGCTGGACGATCCCTCGACGCCGACACCACGCGCCGCGTGCACCTGAGCGTGGACCCAGCCGACAGCAGCCGCACACGCATCTGTGGCCGCATGGCCGATGTCTGCGACGCCCTGGACGCCCTGATCGATCGCGAGGCCGCACAGCAGGCCGGGCTGACGGTGCACGCTTCCGGCCTGAACGGTTGAATTCGTTCTGCCAGCCTTCCGCGAGCGGGCGGGAGACGGCGGCGCCTGCGGCCGCACGACAATCGCCGCATGAGTCTCCAACGTGTCGCCGCGCCGGATGTCATGCCGGCGCTGGAAAGCTACAGCGCCATCATCGATGTGCGCTCCCCCTCCGAGTTCGCCGAGGACCACCTGCCCGGTGCCATCAACTGGCCCGTGCTGGACGACGAGGAGCGCCGCATCGTCGGCACCCTCTACAAGCAGGTCTCCGCCTTCGAGGCCCGCAAGCGCGGTGCCGCCCTGGTTGCCCGCCGGATCGCCGACCACATCGACCGGTGGGTCGCGCCGGTCGACAAGCACTGGCGTCCCCTGGTCTATTGCTGGCGAGGTGGTGACCGCTCCGGAACCATGTCCTGGTTCCTGGACCGCATCGGCTTGCGCACCAGCGTGATCGACGGCGGCTACAAGGCCTACCGCAACCAGGTCCGCGAGGACCTCGACACCTGGCCGGCACGCTTCCAGTGGCGCGTGCTGTGCGGCAAGACCGGCTCGGGCAAGACACGGCTCCTGCATGCGCTGGCCCGCCAGGGCGCGCAGGTGCTGGACCTCGAGGGCCTCGCGGTGCATCGCGGCTCGGTGCTGGGGCTGCCGCCCGGCGAGACGCAACCCAGCCAAAAGATGCTGGACAGCCGGATCTGGCAGGCCCTGCGGCGCTTCGATCCAACCCGACCCGTCTACGTCGAGAGCGAGAGCAAGAAGCTCGGCCAGCGCTGGTTGCCGGAGGAACTCATCGCCCGCATGCGCGCCGACGGCCGTTGCGTTCTGGTCGAGATGAGCGACGAGGCTCGCCTGCAGTTGCTGCTGGAGGACTACGACCACCTGCACCGCGACCCGGAGAACTTCTGCCGGCTGCTGGGCGCCCTGGTCGAACTGCGGGGCCGCGAGCGGGTTCAGCAGTGGCAGGCGCAATCGCGTGCGGGCCAGACGGCCGCCGTCTTCATGGACCTGATGCTGCAGCACTACGACCCGGGCTACATGAGCTCGCTGGCCCAGCATTTCGTGGGGTTGGCGGCAGCCCGCCGGCTCGTGCTGGCCGATGGCGGCGAGGCCAGCCTGAGCGATGCCGCGCGGCAATTGATCGCCGACGAGGGCTGAATCAGCCGGCAGGCGCGAGCCTCGCTGGCCCCAAGACAAACGGCGCACCGAGGTGCGCCGTTGGTTCATTCAGATGGGTACATGCCATCGCACCCCACGATGGGGCTTGCAAGCCCCATCGGTTCGTCCGGCAGGAAAAGGTCCTCAGGACCTTTTCCTGTCCGGACTCACCCCATGTGCAGGCCGCCGTTGCAGCTGAAGTCGGCACCGGTCGTGAAGCCCGAATCATCGCCGGCCAGCCAGCCGACGATGGAGGCGATCTCTTCCGGGGTGCCCAGGCGCTTGACCGGGATGGTGGCGACGATCTTCTCCAGCACCTCCGGCTTGATCGCGCGGACCATGTCGGTGCCGATGTAGCCCGGGCTGACCGTGTTCACGGTGACGCCCTTGGCCGCCATTTCCTGCGCCAGGGCCATCGTGAAGCCGTGCATGCCGGCCTTGGCGGCCGAGTAGTTGGTCTGGCCGGCCTGGCCCTTCTCGCCGTTGACCGACGAGATCTGGATGATGCGGCCGAAGCCCCGCTCGGCCATGTCCGCGACCACCTGCTTGGTGACGTTGAACATCGACGTCAGGTTGGTGCTGATGACGGCTTCCCAGTCTTCCTTGCTCATCTTCAGGAACATGCGGTCGCGCGTGATGCCGGCGTTGTTGACCAGCACGTCGATCGGACCATGTTCGGCCTTGGCCTTGGCGAAGGCCTCGACGGTCGAATCCCAGTCGGCCACGTTGCCCGCCGAAGCGTAGAAGGTGTAGCCCAGGACGCGCTGTTCCTCGATCCACTTCACGTGGTCACGGCTGGGGCCGCAACCGGCGATGACCTTGAAACCGTCCTTCGCCAGACGCTGGCAGATGGCGGTACCAATGCCACCCATGCCACCCGTCACATACGCCACTTTCTGTGCCATTGCTCTGCTCCTCTGTGCAAGTCGATCTGAGACGTCCGCATCATCGCGCGGCCAGATCGGTTCACGGGTCCGTACTCACCCCGTATCGTTCGCGGCCCGCCTCGTGGTGAGGCTCGGCCGGTCTCCTGTCCGGCGCTCGACGGTCAGCGCCGGAATCTTGTGCAGGCGGTCGTCAGACCTTCTGCTTGACGTATCGGCCGGGTGCCGGCTCGATCGCCTTGTACTTGCGGTTGCCCGGCGACTTCGGCGCCGCCTTGAGCTTGCCGCCGTTGGCCTTGAGCCAGTCCGACCAGTCCGGCCACCAGCTGCCGGGCTGGTCGGTCGCGCCGTCGAGCCACTGCTCGGCGGCCTTGGGCAGCTGGTCGTTGGTCCAGAAGTTGCGCTTCTTCTTAGCAGGCGGGTTGATCACGCCGGCGATGTGGCCGGAGGCACCCAGCACGAAACGCAGCGGTCCCTTGAGCACCTTGGTGTTCAGGTAGGCCGAGTCCCAGGGGACGATGTGGTCCTCGCGCGAGGCGTAGATGTAGAACGGCGCCTCGATCTTGCCGAGGTCGACCTTCTCGCCGCACACCGTCGTCGCACCCGGCTTCTTGAGCTTGTCCTCGAGGTAGGTGTTGCGCAGGTACCAGCAGTACATCGGACCCGGCAGGTTGGTGCTGTCGGAGTTCCAGTACAGCAGGTCGAACGGCGGCGGCGTCTCGCCCTTGAGGTAGTTGCCGACGACGTAGTTCCAGACCAGGTCGTTCGGACGCAGGAAGCTGAAGGTGGCCGAGAGTTCCTTGCCCTTGAGCAGCGCCGGGCCCTTCGGGGCCTTCTCGCCGATGGTCATCTCGCGGACCTTGACCATGGCCTCGTCGATGAACAGGTCCAGCACCCCGGTGGCGCTGAAGTCCAGGAACGTGGTCAGCAGCGTGACGCTGGCGGCCGGCTGCTGGCCGCGCGCGGCCAGGACGGCCAGCGCGGTGCTCAACAGGGTGCCGCCGACGCAGAAGCCCAGCATGTTGAACTTCTCGCTGCCGCTGATCTCGCCGACCACCGAGATCGCCTTGATGACGGCGTCCTCGATGTAGTCGTCCCAGGTCTTGGCGGCCAGGCTTTCGTCCGGGTTGCGCCAGCTCACCACGAAGACGCGGTGGCCCTGCGCGACCGTGTAGCGGATCAGCGAGTTGTCCGGCTGCAGGTCGAGGATGTAGAACTTGTTGATGCAGGGCGGCACGAACAGCATCGGGCGCTCGTGGACCTGCTCGGTCAGCGGCTTGTATTCGAGCAGCTGGAACAGCTCGTTCTCGAACACCACCGAGCCTTCGGTCGTGGCGACGTTGCGGCCGACCTCGAACAGGCTCTCGTCGGTCTGCGAGACATGACCCTGGCGGATGTCGTTGAGCAGGTGCTGCATGCCCAGCGCGATGCTTTCGCCCTTGGTCTCGATCGCCTTCTTCTGCGCCTCGGGATTGAGCGCGAGGTAGTTCGAAGGCGCGGCCGCGTCGATCCACTGCTGCACCGAGAAACGCACCCGCGCACGCGTCTTGGCGTCGCCCTCGACGGCATCGGCCAGCGACATCATCGTGCGCGCGTTGAGCAGGTAGACCGCCGCCGAAAAGCCCGACAGCGGGTTGCTCTTCCAGGCTTCGTTCGAGAAGCGACGGTCGCCGGCCATGGCCTGGAAGGAACCGGAAATGGCCCCGTTCCAGAGTTCGGCGGCGGCGGCCATGTACTCGGCCTGGATGCGGTTCAGGTCAGCCGGCGCGATCTTGAGCTGCGAGAAACCCTTGAGGGAATCACCCAGGCTCGCACCGAGTTCTCCGAGTTGCTGGCCGGCTTCGCCAAACTGCGGCGTGCCGGTCATGGAGAACGCCTGCTTCAGGCTCTCTTCGAGGTTGAGGCCCATCGAGCCACCCAACCCGGGCATCTGCCCGAGAAATCCACTCATCGTCTCCTCCATCGGGTACACGGTGCATGGCCATGCCATGCGTCAGGACAATCCGTCGCCGGGCCCGGAATGGACTGGACGGCGAAAATGATTATGGGTCTTGAGCCTTGCATGAAACTGTAGGTGTCGCACCCGCGACACCGGACCGCCACAGGAAACTCGGATGTATCTCGTCGCCATTGCATGGTTTTATGTCGCCCTGATGATGGCCGTGGCGGAGGCCGTGCACCCGGGCGGCTCGCTGCTCGGCGCCTTCTTCACGCTGATGCTCTACGGGGTCGGCCCGATCGCGCTGGTGCTCTACCTGCTGGGCACACCGTTGCGGGCGCGGGCACGCCGCAAGGCTGAACAGGGCACCGTGACGATGCCCGCCTCAGCCCCCGTCGCGCAGCCAGACGAAGCCGGCCATGCGGCCGGTGAGCCGGTCGCGGCGGAACGAAAAGAAGCGTGACGGCTCGCTGGCGGTGCACCAGCCGGTGCCTCCGTCCATCCCACCGCTGACTCCACCGCTGATCCCACCGTCATTCCCGCCGACCGCCGTGACGCCGGCCTGAGCCAGTCGCTTGCGCGCCAGTCCCGCCAGGTCGGCCCACCACTTGCCCGCCACGCCGGCACGCGGCCGGAACGACGCGCCAGGCTCATCGACTGAGCCACCGAAGGCCGCCAGCACGTCGGCGCCGACCTCGAAGGCGGCCGGTCCGATGCAGGGCCCGAGCCAGGCCTCGACACGATCGGGCGACACGCCGTGGCGCGCGTGCAGGGCGGCCAGCGTCGCCTCCAGCACGCCGCCGGCGAGGCCGCGCCAGCCCGCATGGGCGGCGGCCACCGCACGGCCGTCGCGGTCGGCGAACAGCACCGGCAGGCAGTCGGCCACCTGGACCTCACAGGCCAGGCCCGGACGACCGCAGACCGACGCATCGGCCACCGGCAAGCCGCCGCCCGCATCGACCTGCTCCAGCGCGCAGACCACCGTCCCGTGGACCTGGTCCAGCCGCACCGGCCGCGCACCGATCCAGCCCTGCAGCCGGGTCCGGTTGACAGCAACGGCGGCCGGGTCGTCGCCGATCTCGGCCTTCAGGTTCAGCGCATCGAAGGGCGCGACGCTGACACCCCCGACCCGCGTGCTCATGAAGGCGCCGACCGCCGGGTGGCTGAAGACAGGCCAGAGGCCACGTTCGTCCTGGCGGGTCGACGGGGCGGCGACCGGCTGGGTCGACACGCTCAGGGACGACAGGCTCATTCCTGGGCGTCCGGACAGGCCGAAGGCTGGGCCGCCTGGAAGGCCGGCAAGGCCATGCAGGCCTCGAAGATGCGCATGACGGTGGGCAGGCCGTCGAGCCGGCAGTCGAAGCGCTGGGCATTGAAGATCTGCGGCACCAGCAGGCAGTCGGCCAGGCCGGGCGTGTCGCCGTGGCAGTGGCGGCCGGTGGCCGGCTCGCTGGCCAGGCGGCGCTCGACCACCTCCAGCCCGCCTTCGACCCAGTGGCGATACCAGGCGTTCTTGGCGTCCTCGCTGACGCCCAGGTCCTTGACCAGGTAGCGCAGCACGCGCAGGTTGTTCAGCGGGTGGATCTCGCAGGCGATGTCCAGTGCCAGCGAACGCACCCGGGCCCGGCCGAGCGGATCGGCCGGCAGCAGCGCCGGGTCGGGGTGGGTCTCGTCGAGGTACTCGATGATGGCCAGCGACTGGCTGATCGCCTGATCGCCGTCGACCAGCAGCGGCACCAGGCGCTGGGCCGAGCGGGCGGCGTAGTCGGCACCGAGCTGCTCGTTGCGCACCAGGTGGACCGGCTGGTAGTCGTAGGGCAGGCCCTTGAGCGCCAGGGCGATCCGGACCCGGAACGAGGCCGACGAGCGGTGGTAGTTGAACAGCTGCAAGGACATGGGAACGCTCGTGACCAGGGGGATAGGGAGGCGGTGGCGACCGCGCCATCCGGGCCCGTGAAGGACCTCGCGGCAGACCGCCGGAATCGGCAAACGATCATGCCACGCAGACCCTCGCCGCTACACTGGAACGATGCCTCTCACGCCCCGCATCAAGCATTGCCGAGCCTGCGGCACGCCGGTCGCCTACCGCGTGCCGGCCGATGACAACCGCGAGCGCGCCGTCTGCCCGGCCTGTCACGAGGTGCACTACGAGAACCCGCTGAACGTGGTCGGCACGGTGCCCCATTGGGAGGACAAGGTCCTGCTGTGCCGGCGCAACATCGAGCCGCAACGTGGCTTGTGGACGCTGCCGGCCGGCTTCATGGAACTGGGCGAGACGACGGCAGAAGGCGCACTGCGCGAGACCGTCGAGGAGGCCGGCGCGGCCATCGAGATGCTGCCGCTCTACACCGTGCTGAACGTGGTGCGGGCCGGCCAGGTCCACCTGTTCTACCGCGCCGCGCTGCAGCACCTGCGCTTCGACCCAGGGCCCGAGACCATCGAGGTCCAGCTCTTCAGCGAGGCCGACCTGCCCTGGCATGAACTGGCCTTCCGCACCGTGCGGGTGACGCTGGAGCACTACTTCGCCGACCGCCGCAACGGCCAGTTCGGCGTGCACCACAGCGACATCGCCTGAGCCCTGCCGACGCCGGCAACCCGACGCGCGACGCCGCCCTGCGCGTCGCCCCACCTGCCTCCGACATGACCGACGCCGCCGCGCCTCCGCCCCAGCCCGTGCCCGGAACCGAACCGGCCATCGAGGCACCCGATCCCGTCGTCGCCCGGCTGCGCGAGGACCTGATCCACCCCGATCCGCTGCTGGACTGCCTCATCGAGGTCTGCCGGCTGCACGGCGTGAACGTCTCGCGCGCCGGGCTCAGCGCGGGCCTGCCGCTCGAAGAGGGCCGCCTGACCCTCGCGCTGGCCGACCGTGCCGCCGCCCGTGCCGGCATGAGCACGCGGCTGCAGCGCCTGCGTCGCACCCGCATCGACCCGGCCACGCTGCCCGCCATCCTGCTGCTCAAGGGTGGCAACGCCTGCGTGCTGCTCGGCTGGACGCCCGAGGGCGACGCCCGCGTGCTGCTGCCCGAGACCGGCCAGGGCGCCATCGTCATGCACCGCAACGAGCTGCGCCGGCGCTACACCGGCGTGGTGCTGTTCGTGCGGCCGCATTTCCGCTTCGACGAGCGCACGCCGCAGCCCGCGCCGCCCGACACCGGCCACTGGTTCTGGTCGGCCGTCAGCAGCCAGCGCGGCGTCTACCGCGACGTGCTGTGGGCGGCGCTGCTGATCAACCTCTTCGCCTTGGCGTTCCCGATCTTCACGATGAACGTCTACGACCGCGTGGTGCCCAACCACGCCACCGAGACGCTCTGGACGCTGGCCATCGGCCTGCTGATCGTGCTGGGCGCGGACCTCTACCTGCGCCTGTTGCGCAGCCGTTTCGTCGACGAGGCCGGCGCGCGCATCGACCTGCAGCTGTCGGCCAGCCTGCTCGAACGCGTGTTGGGCATGAAGCTCGAACACCGGCCGGCCTCGGTCGGCAGCTACGCGGCCAACCTGCGCGGCTACGAGCAGGTGCGCGACTTCATCGCCGCCTCCACCGTGACGACGCTGATCGACCTGCCCTTCGCCCTGCTGTTCCTGTTGGCGATGACCTGGATCTCGGGCTGGCTGGCGCTGCCGGTGCTGCTGGCCTTCGGCGCGATCCTGTTCATGGGCTGGACGCTGCAGGGCCGCCTGCACCGCCTGGCCAAGTCGACCCACCAGGCCAGCGCACAGCGCAACGCCACGCTGGTCGAGGCCCTGACCGGACTGGAGACGCTCAAGACCCAGGCCGCCGAGGGCGTCATCCAGGCCCGCTGGGAACGCGGCAACCAGTTCCTGGCCCAGGCCCAGGTGGCCATGCGCGGCATCGCCAACCGGGCCAGCTTCGGCACCTCGACGCTGGTGCAGGCGGTCTCGCTGCTGATCATCGTGATCGGCGTCTACCTGATCGGCGACCGCCAGCTGACCATGGGCGCGCTGATCGCCTGCACCACGCTCGCCTCGCGGGCGCTGGCGCCGGCCGGCCAGATCGTCGGCCTGCTGATGCAGTACCAGGGCGCGCGCACCGCGCTGGAGGCGCTCAACGGCGTCATGGCCCAGCCGATCGAGCGCGAGGTCGGGCAGAACTTCCTGCACCGTCGCGAGCTGCGCGGCGAGATCGAGCTGCGCGACGTCCGCTTCGCCTACCCCGGCCGCGACGACGCGGTGATCGACGGCGTCAGCCTGCGCATCCAGCCCGGCGAGCGGGTCGCGCTGATCGGCAAGGTCGGCTCGGGCAAGAGCACGCTGCAGAAGCTGATGCTGGGCCTGTACCAGCCCAGCGCCGGCGCGGTGCTGCTCGACGGCATCGACCTGCGCCAGCTCGACCCGGCCGACGTGCGCCGCAACATGGCCTATGTCTCGCAGGACGTCACGCTGTTCTACGGCACGCTGCGCGACAACATCACGCTGGGCATGCCCTATGCCGACGACCAGAGCGTGGCCACCGCGGCCGAGATCGCCTGCCTGACCGAGTTCATTCACCGGCACCCGCGCGGCTACGACCTGCAGGTCGGCGAACGCGGCGAGCTGCTGTCGGGCGGCCAGCGCCAGAGCGTGGGCCTGGCCCGCGCGCTGCTGCACAACGCGCCGCTGCTGCTGCTCGACGAGCCGACCAGCGCGATGGACTTCTCGACCGAGGCGATGGTCACGCGCAAGGTGGCCGATTTCGCCGAGGGCCGCACCGTCGTACTGGTCACGCACCGCACCTCGATGCTGGCGCTGGTCGACCGCATCGTCGTGGTCGACGGCGGGCGCGTCATCGCCGACGGACCGCGCGACCGCGTCCTCGAAGCCCTGCAATCCGGCCGCATCGCGAGGGCCGCATGAACGACACCACCCGAAGCCGGCAACGGCCCGATGGCCGCGACACGGCCGAAGCCGGCGCCGACACCCTGCGACCCGAGCCGACCGCGCTCGGCGCGGCCGTCCAAGAAGCGGCCGCCGCACCGGGTCGCCTGGAGCGCGCCCAGGCCTTCGTCGCGAAGGTGCTGCGCCACGTCTTCGGCAGCACGGTGACCGACCTGCCCGATCCGGGCGCCGAGCAGCGCGCCCGCCAGAACCGCTTCAACTACGAGTACGAGGCGCTCGACCTCATGAGCCGGGAGGACACCGCGCGGGCCCAGCTCGTCGTGCGGGTGGTCTCGCTGATCGTGCTGCTGCTGCTGCTGTGGGCGGCGATTGGCCAGATCGACGAGGTCACGCGCGGCGACGGCAAGGTGATCCCGTCGCGCCAGCTGCAGGTGGTGCAGTCGCTCGATGGTGGCGTGGTCTCGGAGATCCTGGTGCGCGAGGGCGACAACGTCGAGGAAGGCCAGCTGCTGCTGCGCATCGACGAGACCCGCGCCACATCCGGCGTGCGCGAGAGCGCCGCGCAGGTGTTCGCGCTGAAGGTCCGCCAGGCCCGCCTGAAGGCGCTGGCCGAAGGCGCGAGCTTCAACCCGCCGTCACCGCAGCCGGGCAATGCCGAGGAAACGCGCATCGTCGACGAGGAGCGCAACCTCTACAACGCCCGCGTCAGCGAGCTGCAGGCCACGCTGTCGATCAGCAGCCAGCAGCTGCAGCAGCGCCAGCAGGAACTCGGCGAATCGCAGGCCCGCCAGTCGGCCGCTCAGCGCGCGCTGGCGCTGTCGCGCCAGGAACTGCAGAAGACCCGGCCGCTGCTGGCCACCGGCGCCATCTCCGAGGTCGAGGTGCTGCGCCTGGACCGGGAGGTCAGCCGCAACCGCGGCGACGTCGAGGCCGCCGCTGCCCAGATCGCCCGCCTGCAGGCCGCCATCGGCGAGGCCCGCCGCAAGAGCCAGGAGACCGAGCTTCAGTTCCGCAACGAGGCCCGCCGCGAGCTGTCGGACGTGCTGGGCCGGCTCAGCGCGCTCAACCAGGGCGCCGTCGCGCTGGCCGACCGGGTCAGCAAGGCACAGGTCAAGTCGCCGGTGCGGGGCCGGGTCCAGCGCCTGCTGGCCAACACCATCGGTGGCGTGGTGCAGCCGGGCAAGGACATCGTCGAGATCGTCCCGCTGGACGACACGCTGGTGCTGGAGGCGCGCGTCGAGCCCAAGGACATCGCCTTCATCCATCCCGGCCAGGCCGCGATGGTGAAGTTCACCGCCTACGACTTCTCGATCTACGGCGGCCTGGAGGCGGTGGTCGAGAACATCAGCCCGGACACGCTGGTCGACGAGCGCGGCAATGCCTACTACCTCGTGCGCGTGCGCACCAACCGGCCCGAGTTCGGCGAGGACCAGCCGATCATCCCGGGCATGACCGCGTCGGTGGACATCCTGACGGGGAAGAAATCGGTGCTGTCCTACCTGCTCAAGCCCATCCTGAAGGCCCGTGCCTACGCGCTGCGGGAACGTTGAGGCGGGGGCGACGTCGGCCGAGCCCGCCGGGGTTCGGCCCGCCCTCAACCTGAACTGAACATCTCGCTCGCGCACGGTTCGTGACATCTGCACGGCGCTGGTGCGCCACAGATGTGTTTCGAGGTGTGTGACGCGTATCAAACCGGGCTTTTCAGACGCGCCGCCCAGGAACCGAAGCGATATCCTTCAACTCCATACGTGGGTCACTTCATCCGTTACTTGAAGTTGGCCGCGCAGCGACTGGCTGCGACCGGCGATCCACGGCTAGCTTGGAGTGGACGACGTCATGGCTGAAACAACTGAAACCCCGGTCGCCGAGACCGACACGGCCGCCGCCGCAGCGGCGGCTGGTGCCGCCTCCGCGCCGCAGGACATCCCCAGCCTCAAGGCCGTCCAGCTCATCCCCGACTACGTGCCCGCACGCCTGCCGGCCGGCGTCGTGCTGGGCATCACCGGCGAGGTGGTGATCCGCACGCCCGACGGCACGCTGCGCCAGCTGAAGGTCGGCGACGAGATCCGCAAGGGCGACATGATCCTGACCTCCCAGGACGGCATCGTCGAGATGAACGCCGAAGGCAGCCGGCTGGCGCGCAGCCCGCTCGGCGCCGACCTGCTGCTCGAACCGCCCTCGGCCGGTCTCGGCGAACCGGGCTCGCTGCTGCCGGGCCTGCGCATCGGCCGCCTCAACGAGTCGCTGTCCGGCCAGTCCTGGGACCTCGCCGGCGCGGGCGAAGACCTGCGCGGCATCGGCGACCTGACGACCCAGGACCAGCCGGGTGCCGAGGTCAATGCCGGCATCGCCAACGTCGCGCCCGCCCTCAACATCGTCGGCTCGACCGTGTCCGAAGGCGGCGGCACCCTGCCCTTCACCGTCACGCTGACGCAGCCGTCCGATCGCCCGCTGGTGGTCACGCTCGAGACCGGCTCGCCGGCCGACAGCGCGACGCCGATCGTCGACTACGGCCCGATCGAGCACTCGCTCGACGGCGTCACCTGGACCGTCGGCAACGTCGTCCAGGTGCCGCCCGGCGTCACCGAGATCCAGGTCCGCGTGCCGATCGTGCAGGACAACATCCACGAGCCGAACGAGACGGTCACGCTGATCGGCACCGTCACCGACCCCATCACCAACCTGCCCGGTGGCGGCAGCGGCGTCGGAGTCATCGTCAACGACGACGCGGCCCCGACGGTGACCACCGTCACGCCGCGCAATCCGGACACCGACAACGACAACATCGCCGACGTGATCGAGGGCACCGGCACGCCCAACACCGTCACCTACGACGTGGTCCTGAGCAACCCGTCGAGCACGCCGACGACCTTCGCGGTCTCGCTGGCCGGCGTGGCCACCGGCCTGACCGCCGCGGCCAACCCGGCGGCCGACCTCGGCGCGATGACCGTGACCTACCCCGGCGGCACGCCGATCCCGGTCATCGGCGGCACCCTCACCGTCCCGGCTGGGGTGACCACCTTCGTGATCGAGCTGCTGACCCAGCCCGACGGCATCGACGAGACCCACGAGACCTTCCAGCTGGGCGTCGGCGGCGTCGACCGGCTGGTGACGATCACCGACGACGATGCCTCGCCGATCGTGGCGTCCTCCGGCATCAATGCGCGAGAGGAAGGCCCGAACGTCAGCCTCGGCCTGACCGCCCCGACCGATCCGGACGCCGGCTCGACGCTGACCATCACCGTGACGGGCCTGCCGGCCATCGGCAGCGTGCTGCTGGCCGACGGCACCCCCGTGGGCAACAACGCGACGCTGACCGCGCAGCAGCTCGCCGGCCTGCAGTACCAGCCACCGGCGGACCATGTCGCTGGCGCACCGGTGGGCGACTTCACCTACAGCGTCAGCGACGGCATCAACGCCACCACCGGCCGCACCACGATCACCCTGGAGGCGATCAACGATCGCCCGGTCGCGAACAACGACGCCCTCGGCGCGACCGAGGACACCGTCACGACCTACACCGTCGCCCAACTGCTGGCCAACGACACCGACGTCGACAACCCGCCCGAAGACCTGCGCGTCGTCTCGGTCACCAGCGGCACCGGCGGCTCGGCCATGCTGAACAACGACGGCACCGTCAGCTTCACGCCCAACGCCAACTTCAACGGCCAGGCCAGCTTCACCTACACGATCAGCGACGGCAGCCTCGAAAGCACGCCGGCCACCGCGACGATCAACGTCGCCTCGGTCAACGACCTGCCGGTGATCAACCTGCCGGCGACCGGTGCGGCCGGCCTGACGACCAGCGAGGACATCGCCCGGGTCTTCTCGAGCGCGAACGGCAACGCGCTGACGGTCTCCGACGCCGACGGCCCCGGCACCATCCTGACCGCGACGGTGAACGTCTCGCAGGGGCAGTTCACGCTGGCCACCACGGTGGTCGACGGCCTGCGGATCAGCGGTGACGGCAGCGGCAGCGTGCAGCTGGTGGGCACCGCCGCCGCGATCAACGCGGCGCTGAACGGCGCTTCCTTCCTGAACAACCCCGACCAGTTCAGCCACACCAGCGGCGGCGCACCGGCGCCTGGCCAGCCGACGCCGACCCTGAACCTGACGGTCAGCGACGGCGAGGCGACCGTCAACAGCCCAACCGCCAACCTGGTCGTGCTGGCGGTCTCGGACATCGTCAACGACACCTTCCTGACCAACAAGGACCAGGGCTTCACGGCCAACCTGACCTCGACCTTCGAGGACCCGAACGCGACCATCACCCGCATCAACAACACCGCCGTCGCCATCGGCGACACGATCGCGGTGCAGGACGGCACGGTGCAGATCCTCTCGGCGCACGAGATCCACTACACGCCGAACCCCGGCTTCATCTCGCCGATCATCGGCGCCGACCTGCTCGCCACCAGCGACTTCACCTTCACGGTGCAGGCTGGCGGCTCGACCGAATCGGCCTTCTACCGCGTGCAGGTGGCCGACACCCCGGCTGCGCCGAATGCCGGCGTCCTGAGCGTGAATGCCCCGGCGGCCGACGTGCTGACCGGCCTGGCCGGCCAGAGCGACGTGTTCGCCTGGACCCTGGCCGACGCCGGCACCGAAGTCGCCCCGCATGCCTGGCAGGTCAACAACTTCGACGCCGCGCCACTCAGCCAGAACGGCGACGTGCTGGACCTGCGCGACGTGCTGGTCGGTGCCACCACCGGCACCATCGACGCCTACCTGGACTTCAGCCAGGTCGGCGGCAGCACCGTCGTGACCGTCAACAGCGACGGCCAGGGCGCGGCCAACCTGAGCATCACGCTGCAGGGCGTCGACCTGAATGCCAGCCTCGGCCTGGGTGCGGACGCACCCGATGCGCAGATCGTCACGGCGCTGGTGGCTCAGGGCAAGCTGCTGGCGGACATCACCGCGACCTGATCAAGGCGTGCGGACCAGGGCGAACGGATCGCCCGCCCGCGAACCGCAACAGGCGCTCTCCCGAGCGCCTGTCGCGTTTCAGGACCGCACCGCCGGTCCGGTCCAGGCGTCGAAGCCGACCTCGCGCACGGCCTGCAGGTCCTGCGCACGCGAGACGCCCTCGGCACCCACCTGCAGGCCGAGCCCGCGCAGCGTCGACACCAGTCCGCGCACGAACTGCTGGCGCGCCGGCAGGTCGGCCAGCTCATGCACCAGCGACGGCGACAGCTTGACGTAGTCGATGCCGGCCTGGGCCGCCAGCGCGAAGTCGGGCACACGCTCGCCGGCATGTTCCAGGCCAACCCGCACGCCCAGCGCGCGGACCAGCCGGCCCAGTTCCACCAGCGCTTCGGGATGGCGGGCGATCTGCACGGCGTCGATGTCGAACAGCAGCCGCGACGCATCGCCGCCCGCCCCGCGCAGGCGCAGCATCAAGCGGGTCAGGAAACCGCTGGTCAGCAGCGAGACCGGCGACACGCTGACGCAGCGCGGCTGTCCATCGCGCTCGATCGCGCGCAGCGCAAGGTCCAGCGCGCACAGGTCGACATCGGGCATCAGGCCGGTGCGCAGCGCATGGGGCAGCCAGGTGCCGGCGACCTCGTGCGGACCGTCCAGGCGCAGTTGCAGGCGCAAGGGACATTCGAGGTGCAGCACCGCGCCGTCGCGGTCCACGACCGGGAACTCGCCCAGCCGGGCCCGGCCATCGCTGAGCGCCTGGCGGATTGCCTGCCGCCAGGCCTGCTCGCCACCGACCGGCTCGACCGTGGTCGGCGCCGCACCCAGCTCGATCGCGAAGGGCTCGCGCGCCTCGGCCCGCGCCAGTGCGGCGTCGGCCCCGGCGAGGACTTCGTGCAGCGGCTCGCCACGCCCGAGCGCACGCACCGACATCACCACCGAGACACCGTCGTAGGACTGCAGGCGCTCGCGCAGCCGCGCCATCAGCTCGGCCGGGATGTCGTCGTGCCAACCGGCCGCGCCGTGAACGACCGCCAGGTCGCTGCCATTGAGCCGGCCGCTGAACAACGGCAGGTGCGTGCCCAGCGGCAGTCGCAGGCGGTCGGCCAGCAGCTTGAGCATCGCGTCGGTGGCGAGGTGGCCGCGCTGGCGGTTCAGCTCGGCCAGGCCCATCACGCGCAACAACATCAGGCGGGCACCGCCCAGCGCCTCATGGTCAAGCTGTTCCTGCAGCTGGGCGAGGAAATGGCTGCGGTTGGACAGGCCGGTCAGCGCATCCTCGTTGGCGACACGGCGCAGATGCTCGAGGGCGGTCGCCTGCTCGTTGAACTGCGCATGCACCCGCTCGACCATGGTGTTCATCGCGCGGGCCAGCGCACCCAGCTCGGGCGTGCGCGGCTCGACGGTGGTGACGTAGCGGCGCTGGCTCAGCGCCTCGGCCTGGGCGACGACCGCGTCGAGCGGCCGGCGCAGGCGCAGCACCGCGAGGTGCGAGATCAAGCCGCCGGCCAGTCCCAGCAGCAGCATCCAGACCGTGGTGCGCAACGCGCCGCTCCACAGGTCGGCATAGGCGAAGACCGGCTGGCTGATCACCTCGACGCGGCCGATCGGGGCCCAGCCGGAGGTCACCTCGGCATGACCGGGGATGGACTCGATCGGCACCAGCCGCTCGAACCAGGCCGGCACGTCGGCCAATCGCGGCGGCGCCTGGCGGGCGAACAGCTCCTGGCCCTCGGGCGACAGCAGCCGGATCGACTGGTAATGGCCGATGTCGAACTGCGAGGCGATCGCCAGCTCGATCAGGCCGCGGTCGCCGCCCTGCTGCGTCAGCGTCAGGGCCAGCGCCTGGGCGTTGTCGCTGTTCTTCAGGGCCAGCTGGGTCTGCAGATAACTGCGGGCGGTCCAGGTCGTCACCAGCACGCTGCCGACCAGTGCAAACAGGATCAGGGTCGCCACCAAGGCACGCACCTGGCGTATCAACGACATAAGGCACCCATCGAGTTACAGGAGATCACAGAAAACCCTGGTCACGGGCCCGCGCCAGCAAATCGCGCCAGCGCGACAGACGCGCCAGCGGGTCACCGGCGCCGGGACCCTGAGTTCCGGTCCAGAGCCCTTCGGCATTGAAACTGAATACCGGCGCCAGATCCGGCCGGCGCGACGCCGGGCGAATTTCGGCGACGAGATTGTCGAGAATGGCCGGGTCGCTCGCGCCCGGCACCGGATAGTAGGCCAGCACCATGTGGGCCTGCTGGCTCGAACCACCTGGCCCGGCCAGCGTGGCCTTGACATACACCAGCCGCAGGCGCGCCGGCTGGACCCCGGCGGCGATCAGGCTGAAGTACTTGGCGATCGCATAGTCCTCGCAATCGCCGGCGCCGCGTCCGAGCATCTCGATGGGTGTCGCCCAATAATCGATCTGGCCCCACACGTCGATATCGTCACGGAAGGTCACGCGGCGATTGAAGAACTGGTTGAGCTGCTGCAGCCGGGTCTCGTCGTCCTGGCTGGCGAGCTGACCGACCAGATCGACCAGCTGGCGGATCGAATCGGGTGCCTGTCCCGCCTGGCGCGCCGCCGACTGTCGCAGGCGGTCGACATCCCAGGCCGCCGAATCCCGCACCGCCAGCAGCAGCACGGCCATCACGCCAAGTCCACAGGCACCCGCCAGGGTGCGGACCGAGCGTTGCAGAAAAATGCCGAAAACCGCCCAGCAGGTCACAAGGTGTGACCGCTTGGCGGTTTTGAAGGACGGCAGGAATCTCGGCATCGCTACCTTATCGGTCGGCAGTCCTGCGAGTTGACCATGACCCGATGACAGGCAACCGGCACAGCTGGCCGGAAAACGCCCCGCTTATCGGGCCAATCGCCTGGGTTGTCTTGCCCGATCGGACCGCCCTGTGGGATACTGAAGAAAATCTATTATCAAACGATCGGCGGCCACCTGCCCGGGTGTTCGACCCAGATCCGCGCGATGCCGCCGCCGCTGTCCGACCGCCCGGTCGTTCATGTCGGCAACGCCCCGGACCGCCGGCCGTGAACGTTCTTTTCCGCTGCATCTCCAACCGCCGTTGACGTACTTGCCGGGTTGCCTTTGGGCATTTTGGCGACACGGCCCGAAACGGCTTGACAGGATATCGATCACCATGTCCAAGGTGTCTCTCCCGATGATTGGAAGACTGGCTCTGGCCAGCCAGCTCGCCCTGGTTTTCCCGGCCTGGTCGCAGGCACCCGTGGCCGATCCGCTGAAGGACGCGGCACAGCGTGCGATTTCCTCGAATCCAGAAGTGACCGCCCGCCTGAATGCCTTTCGGGCATCGGTCGACGAAGTCGGCGTGGCGCGCGGCTCCTATTTGCCCAAGGTCGATCTGAGTGCCGATGCGGCGCGTATCCGCGACCGTTTCGACAACCGCACGCCGCAGTCCACCTCGATGACCAGTACCGGCATCGCGCTGACCGCGACGCAGTTGCTGTGGGACGGCCTGTCGACCGTGAACCAGGTCCAGCGACTCGACCATGCCCGGCTGGTGCGGTATTTCGAGTTCATCGACGCGAGCGAACAGACCGCGCTCGAAAGCGCGCGGGCCTATTTCGACGTGTCGCGCGCACGCAAGCTGGTCCAGCTGGCCGAGGACAACTACGTGCAGCACCGCCAGGTCTACGAGCAGATCCAGTCGCGCGTGAAGGCCGGTGTCGGCCGTGGCGTCGACCTGGAACAGGTCGGCGCCCGCCTGGCCCTGGCCGAGTCCAACCTGGCCACCGAGACCGCCAACCTGCACGACGTGACCGAGCGCTACCGCCGCGTGGTCGGCGCACTGCCGCCGGCCCAGCTGCCGATGGTCGGCTCGCTGGACCGCAGCCTGCCGGGCACGGCTGGCCAGGCGGTCGAGCAGAGCGTCAAGCGCAACGCGGTCGTCGCCGCAGCGGTCGAGAACTACCGCTCCTCGCAGTCGCAGAGCAAGGAACGCGACGGCCTGTGGCACCCGCGCGTCGAAGCCCGCCTGCGCACCGGCGCGGGCAACAACTTCGACGGCGTGCCCGACCAGCGGCGCGAGACCTCCGCAGGTGTCTACCTCAACTGGAACCTGTTCAACGGCGGCGCCGACCAGTCGCGCATCCGCCAGTCGGCCAACCTGCTGAACCAGGCCGCCGACCAGCGCGACAAGGCCTGCCGTGACGCCCGCCAGACCGCCGCGATCGCCTTCAACGACGTGCGCACGCAGGCCGAGCAGATCGGCTACCTCGACCGCAACGTGCAGGCGACCACGAAGGCGCGCGATGCCTATCGCCAGCAGTTCGACATCGGCCAGCGCAGCCTGCTGGACGTGCTCAACGCCGACAACGAGCTCTACGTCGCGCGCCGCGCATTGACCTCGGCCGAGCACGACCTCGCCATCGCGAAGGCCCGCACGCATGCGTCGGCCAGCACGCTGGTCGCGGTGCTCGGCCTGGTGCGCGCGAGCGACGCCAACGAGGAACCGGAAGACGGCCGCTTCTGGCAGGCCGGCGACGATGCGGCGACACGCTGCCCGATCAGCGCGACCGAACTCGCGCTGACCACGAAGACCGACCTCGACACCCGTGCCCGCCAGACCGCACCGGTCGAGGTCTCGGCCGTCACGGCCGCACCCGCCGCCGCACCGCTGCCGTCTGCCCGCGCCCTGCCGCCGGCTGAACGGGCCGAAGCGCCGCTCAGCTCCTCGGTCTCGCAACGCCTGCTGGACTGGGCCGCCGCCTGGTCGACCAAGGACGTGACGCGCTACCTGAGCTTCTACGACGCCAAGTTCCAGCCCACGGCGGTGTCGCGCAAGAAGTGGTTTGACAACCGCACCAAGCTGCTGCGCAAGGCCGGCCCGATTGACCTGCGCATCAGCAACGTGCAGCGCAAGACGATCTCGCCGACGCAGGTCGAGACCCGCTTCGACCAGGCCTACAGCTCGGGCTCGGTCAAGGACAACAGCCAGAAGGTCCTGACCTGGCAGCGTCGCGGCACCGAGTGGTACATCGTCAAGGAATCTTCCCGCTGACCCATCGACGCTGACCCATCGACGCAGAACGACGAAGCCGCCCTCGAGGCGGCTTCGTCGTTCTGCGCACCGCGCGTCCCTGTCCCTACTTGCGCATCAAGGTGCTCTTGCCGAACAGGCTTTCGACCAGGTCAACGGCGAGTTCGGCGGTCTGGTTGCGCAGGTCGAAGGCGGGGTTCAGTTCCACCACGTCCAGCGAGGCCAGCCGGCCGGTGTCGGCAATCATCTCCATGCACAGCTGGGCTTCGCGGTAGGTCGGGCCACCGGGGACGGTGGTCGCCACGCCCGGGGCGATGCCGGGGTCGAGGAAGTCGACGTCGAAGCTGACGTGCAGGTGGGTGCGGTCATCGAGCGTGGCCAGCGCCAGTTCCATCGCGTGGCGCATGCCCATCTCGTCGATGTAGCGCATGTCGAAGACCTCGATGTCCTGCTCGTGCACCAGGCGCTTCTCGCCCGCATCGACGCTGCGGATGCCGATCTGGCGGATGGCCTTCGACGGGATCGCCGGCACCTCGCCGGACATGCCGGTCAGGGACTGCGGACCGAGCCCGCACAGGCACGCCACCGGCATGCCGTGGATGTTGCCGCTGGGCGTGATCGCCGAGGTGTTGAAGTCCGCATGCGCATCGAGCCACAGCACGCGCAGCTTGCGGCCGACCTCCCGGCAATGGCGCGCCACCGCGCTGATCGAGCCCACGCCCAGGCAATGGTCACCGCCCAGCATGATGGGCAGGTGGCCGGCCTTGAGGCTCGCATGCACGGCGTCATGCGCCAGCTGGTTCCAGGCCACGACCTCGTCGAGGTGCCGATAGCCGTCGACCGGCGGCTGCCACGGGTTGGCCGGGCCGGCGACGTTGCCGAGGTCGTGAACGACCAGGTCATGGGCCTCCAGGCGCTGGCGGATGCCGGCCACCCGCAAGGCCTCCGGACCCATCGAGGCGCCGCGTGCGGACGCCCCGACGTCGGTGGGAACGCCGATCAGGTCGACGATGCGGGGCGGTTGGCTTGCGCTGGGATTCATCTCAGACGTCCTCTGCATGGGCGCCGCCGGGCTGCTCGGAACGGTCCAGGTCGTAGTAGGCGGACAGGTGCGCCCAGGCGTCCTCGGCGCTCTCGACGAACTGGAACAGGTGAACGTCGTCGGCGCCGATCATGCCGGTCTCGATCAAGGCATCGAAGTTCAGCAACCGGGTCCAGAACGCGCGCCCGAACAGCAGGATGGGCCGCCGGCGCGACTTGCCGGTCTGGATCAGCGTGAGCGTCTCGAACAGCTCATCGAGCGTGCCGAAACCGCCCGGGAAACACACCAGCGCGATGCTGCGCATCACGAAGTGCATCTTGCGCAGTGCGAAGTAGTGGAACTGGAAACACAGCTCCGGCGTGATGTAGGCGTTGGGCTCCTGCTCGTGCGGCAGCACGATGTTCAGGCCGATGCTGCGGCCCTGGGCCTCGTGGGCACCGCGGTTGCCCGCCTCCATGATGCCGGGCCCGCCACCGGTGACCACATAGATCGGCGTCTCCAGCCGCCGCGACTTCTCGGTGACGATGGCCGCGAAGCGGCGCGCCTCCTCGTAGTAGCGGCTCATCTGCAGCTGCATGCGCGCTCGCGCAAGTGCTGCGGGATCGCCGCTGGCCTCGGCCTCGGCGACGTTCGCCAGGGCCGTGTCGGCCGGCACGATGCGCGCGCTGCCGAAGATCACGATGGTCTGCTCGATGCCCTGTTCCTGCTGGATCAGCTCGGGCTTGAGCAGTTCCAGCTGCATGCGCACCGGGCGCAGCTCCTCTCGGAGCAGGAAGTCGGTGTCGGAGAAGGCCAGGCTGTAGGCGCTTTCCGGACCGCTGTAGCGTGACGGCAGCTTGAGCGCCTGCGCTTCCTCTTCGGCACTGGGGAAGTTGCGCACGGTGGCGCGTCCGGGCGCGGTCTTGGGGTGGTGCATGTCCATGGCGCCAGCATACCGGCGGCCGGTGTCAAGACAAGCGCGAGCCTCAGTGACGCTTGCCACAGACCGGGCAGGCGGCATCACGGCCGACGCGGATCTCGGTCCATTCGAGCGTGCGGCCGTCGAGCATCTGCAGCCGGCCGGCCAGCGAGGTGCCGATGCCGGCCAGCAGCTTGAGCGCCTCGGCTGCCTGCATCGTGCCGATGATGCCGACCAGCGGCGCGAACACGCCCATCGTGGCGCAGCGCACCACCTCCATGCCGGCATCCGGCGGGAAGACGCAGGCGTAGCAGGGATGGGCCTCGCCGCGGCTGTCCCACACCGAGATCTGGCCGTCGAAGCCGATCGCCGCGCCCGAGACCAGGGGCTTGCGATGCGCCACGCAGGCCGCGTTGACGGCATGGCGGGTGGCGAAGTTGTCGCTGCAGTCGAGCACCACGTCGGCCTCGGCGACCCAGGCATCGAGCAGCGCCGCGTCGGCGCGCTGCTGCAGGGCCCGCACGCGCACCTCGGGGTTGAGCGCGGCGACCGTGGCCGCCGCCGACGTCACCTTGGGCCAGCCCACGCGCGCATCGGTGTGGGCGATCTGGCGCTGCAGGTTGGTCCGGTCGACGGTGTCGTGGTCGGCCAGCGTGATCGTGCCGACACCGGCGCTCGCCAGATAGAGCAAGGCCGGCGAGCCCAGACCGCCCGCGCCGATCACCAGCGCATGCCCGCGCACGATGCGGCGCTGGCCTTCGACGCCGAGGTCGTCGAGCAGGATGTGACGGCTGTAGCGCAGCAGCTGGTCGTCGTTCAGGTCGTCCTGCGGATCGGCGGGGCGGGGCGTGTTCGTGTCCATGCCGCAAGGATAGTCAGTGACGGCGGGCCATCGTGTGGACAGGAACGACCGAGGGGCCCGCAGGCCCCTCGTGTCATGGCGCGGCGCGTGCGGCCGGTCAGTTCGTCGCGGCCTCGCCGGGCTTGCGCTCGACCTGGGTCTTGCTCACCTGGACCGGCTTGCCCTTGAGGCGATTGAGCGCCTGCTGGAGCTGGAAGTCCTCGTTGGAGCCGAACTCGGGCAGGCGCGGCGGCGCCTTGTCCTTGTCCTTGCCGGCGGCGTTGCTGGCTTCCTCGAGCTTGCGCAGGGCTTCCTCGCGGGCCTTCTCGCGGGCCGCATCCTTCTTCGCGTCGCTGGCACCGGCGGCCGCACCCAGGTGGCGGTCGAGGTCGGCCTCGCGCATGCGCAGCACGGCGTAGGGGCTGCCCTCGGCCGTCTCGTCGACCAGCACGTCCGGCACGATGCCCTTGGCCTGGATCGACTGGCCCGACGGCGTGTAGTAGCGCGCCGTGGTGATCTTCAGCGAGGTGTTGGGCATCGGCAGGCGGGTCAGCTCGCTCTGCACCGAGCCCTTGCCGAAGGTCTGCGAGCCCATGATCACCGCGCGCTTGTGGTCCTTCAGCGCGCCAGCCACGATCTCGCTGGCCGAGGCCGAACCCTCGTTGACCAGCACCACCACCGGCACGTTCTTGATCAGCGCCGGGATGCTGGCCAGCACGTCGTTGCCATCACGCGAGTAATAGGCCGGCGCCGCACGCAGCGAACTGCGCGACTCGGCGATCTGGCCGTTGGTCGTGACGACCACCGCATCGCGCGGCAGGAAGGCCGCCGACACGCCCACCGCGACGTCGAGCAGGCCGCCCGGGTCGTTGCGCAGGTCGAGCACCAGGCCCTTCAGGCCGGGCTCCTGCTTGAAGATGTCCTTGAGCTGCTCGGCGAAGTCGCGCAGCGTCGGCTCCTGGAACTGGTTGATGCGGATCCACGCATAGCCCGGCTCGACCACCCGCGAGCGCACGCTCTTGGTCTTGATCTCCTCGCGGACGATGCTGACCGGGAAGGTGCGGTTCTCGGCCTTGCGCAGGATGGTCAGCATCACCTTGGTGTTGCTCGGACCGCGCATGCGCTTGATCGCCTGGTCCATCGTCAGGCCCTTGACGGCCGTGTCGTCGATGCGGGTGATCAGGTCGCCGGTCTTGACGCCAGCGCGGTCGGCTGGCGAGCCCTCGATCGGCGAGACCACCTTGACCAGGCCGTCTTCCATCTCGATCTGGATGCCCACGCCGGTGAACTTGCCGCTGATGCCCTCGTGGAATTCCTTGAAGGCCTGGCCCTCGAAGTAGGCCGAGTGCGGATCCAGCCCGGCAACCATGCCGCCGATGGCGTCACGGATCAGCTTCTTCTCGTCGACCGGCTCGACGTAGGAGCGCTTGACGAGGTCGAAGACCGCCGCGAGCTGCTGCATGTCCTCGATGGGCAGCGGCGACATCGCGCTGCGCGCGGTGGCCTGCAACTGCATCGTCGCCAGCGCTCCGGCCACCGCACCTGCCAGGACCCAGCCTGCCACCTTCAACTTGCTACCCATGATTTCCGTCCTCGCCGGGCCTGACGTCAGACCCCTTCTGCATGGCTGGCGAGTATAGGTGTCGGTCCCAACCCCGGCATGCCATGCGGGGCTCTGGGAAGGTCGATCAGCACGGCCTTTCCGGCTGTTTCATGCTGTTTCCGTGGCAGTTTTCACCCCCCGGTTCATGGGGCTGCACCGCCCGGCCGGTTCAGGCAGCTGGCGCGGGCGGAAACGTCACCACGTGATCGACCTGGGCGCGCACGCCGATCCATTCGCCGATCGCATGGTCGTGGTGCGACGGCACATGCGCCAGCACCTGTTCGCCGCTGGCGAGTTCGAGCGTGTAGAGGAACTCCGAGCCGCGGAAGGCCTTGGCCTGGATGCGGGCCTTCACCGGGCTGTCGTCGTCGTGAACGATGTCGTCGGCCCGCAGCAGCACCTCGCAACGGCCGGACGCGTCGGGCAGCGGGCATTCCTGCGGATCGGCGAGTTCGCCCAGCGGCGTCAGCACGCGCGAGCCGCTGGCGTCGACGCGGACCTGGCCGGGCGTGAACACGCCATGGCCGACGAAGGTGGCGACGAAGCGTGTCGCCGGCCGGTGGTAGAGCGCATAGGGCTCGTCCCACTGGTCGAGCTGGCCGTGCTGCATGACGCCGATCTCGTCGGCCACCGCGAAGGCCTCGAGCTGGTCATGGGTGACGAACAGCGCGGTCGTGCCGGTCTGCTTGAGGATGGCACGGACCTCCTGCGCCAGCCGCTCGCGCAGGTCGACGTCGAGGCTCGAGAACGGCTCGTCCATCAGCAGCAGGCTGGGCTGCGGTGCCAGCGCCCGGGCCAGCGCGATGCGCTGCTGCTGGCCGCCCGACAGCTGGTGCGGATAGCGCCTGGATGCGCCGCCCAGGCCGACCAGATCGAGCATCTGCGTGACCCGGTCGCGCTGCTCGGCGCGCGGCAGGCCATGCAGCCCGAAGGCGATGTTCTGGGCCGCCGTCATGTGCGGAAACAACGCGTAGTCCTGGAAGACCATGCCGACGCGGCGCTCGCGGGCGTCCAGGTGCAGGCCGGTGGCGGCCTCGCTGACCAGCCGCCCATCCAGCGTGATGCGCCCGCCGTGCAGGCGTTCCAGGCCGGCCACCGCGCGCAGCAGCGTCGTCTTGCCGCAGCCCGAAGGGCCGAGCAAGGCGCCGATCTGGCCGCGCCGCAGGCCCAGCGAGACGCGGTTCAGCGCCGGTCGGCCTGCGCCGCTGTACTGGACGGAAATCTGGTCGAGCTGGAGGTACATCGCAAGGTGCCTGGAAACCCCGATCGGCGCCGGTCTGCCGGTGGTCTCGCCCTATCATAGCGACGGCGATGTCAATGCAAATCATTCTCGATCACTCAACTTGCCGTCCGTCAAGGTCGGCGCGAAGAGGCCGCCGGCCATGAGGCAGGCGGGCATCCTTCTGGGCCTCCTGTGCCTGCTGCTGGCCTTGCCGGTGATCAGCCTGGCAAGCGCCTGGCTGGCGCTGGACAGCGCGGCACTGGAGGTGCTGCGCCACCAGCTCGCCACCGTCCTGCCCGACTACACGCGCGGCTCGCTGCTGCTGGCGCTGGCGGTCGGCGTCGGCGTGGCGATGGTCGGGACCGGTGCGGCCGTCGCGGTCACGCTGTTCGACTTCCCCGGCCGACGCCTGTTCGAGCTGACGCTGCTGCTGCCGCTGGCGATGCCGGCCTACGTGCTGGCCTACGTCTACACCGACACGCTGCAGTCCAGCGGCGCGCTGCAGATCTGGCTGCGCGAGCAGACCGGCCTGCGCGGCGCGCTCTGGCCGGACGTGCGCAGCCTGTGGGGCGCCGTGGTGCTGTTCGTGCTGGCGCTCTACCCCTACGTCTACCTGCTGACCCGCACGGCGCTGGCTGGACGCGGCTCGACGCTGCTGGAGGCCGCCCGTCTGCTGGGTGCCGGACTGGTGCGCCGCATCGTCACGATCGCGCTGCCGCTGGCCCGGCCGGCGATCGCGGCGGGTGTCTCGCTGGCGTTGATGGAGACGCTGGCCGACTACGGCGTCGGCGCGTACTTCGGCCTGCAGACCTACACCACCGGCATCTACCGCGCCTGGCTGTCGTTCGGCGACCGGCTGGCCGCCGCCCAGCTGGCGACCCTGCTGCTGGTCGTCGTCGGCCTGCTGGCCTGGGCTGAACAACGCGCCCAGGCGCGCCTGCGCTACGCCACCGCACGACCATCCGGGCGGGCTGCCGATGCCCAGCCGCTGCGCCTGCGCGGCCTGAGCGCGGCCATCGCGGTGGTCGTCTGCGCCCTGCCGGTGCTGGCCGGCTTCGTCGTGCCGGTCGTGCTGCTGCTGCGGCTGGTCGTGCGCGAAGCCCTCTACGGCGAGTTCGGCCTGCCCTGGGAGCGCTTCCTCGGCTGGTCCTGGACAACGCTGCAGCTCGCCGGCGGTGCCGCCCTGCTGGCCGCCGCGCTGGCCCTGGCCCTGGCGCTGACGCTGCGCTGGCGACCCAGTCCCGTTCTGCAGACCGGCGTGCGGGTGGTCTCGCTGGGCTATGCGGTGCCGGGCGCGGTGATCGCCATCGGCCTGCTGCTGCCGGCCGGCTGGCTGCAGCAGCGCTTCCCGGAATCGACCTGGGGCACGCTGCTGACCAGCACGACGCTGGGCCTGGTCTACGCCTACCTGGTGCGCTTCTCGGCGGTCGCGCTGCAGTCGGTGCAGGCCGGCCTGTCACGCCTGCCGGCCAGCCTGGACGAGACGGGCCGCATGCTGGGCGCCGGGCCGCTGCGGCTGTTCCTGCAGGTCCACGGGCCGCTGCTGCTGCCGTCGGTCCTGGGCGCGGCGCTGCTGGTCTTCGTCGACGTGATGAAGGAGCTGCCCGCCACGCTGGTGCTGCGGCCCTTCGACAGCGACACGCTGGCCGTCGTCGCCTACCAGCTGGCGCGCGACGAGCGCCTGGCCGAAGCCGCCCTGCCCTCGCTGGCGATCGTCGCGGTCGGCCTGCTGCCGGTGCTGATGCTGGCCCGCGCGATCCGCCGCGCCGACGCCTGATCCGGCCCGCACCATGGCCGACGACCTGGTCGTGCTGCGCCCGCAGGGGCTCTACTGCCCACCGGGCGACTTCTGGATCGACCCCTGGCGCAAGGTCGACCGGGCCGTCATCACCCATGCCCATGCCGACCATGCGCGCAGCGGCCACGGCCACTACCTGGCCACCGCGATCAGCGCCGGCGTGCTGCGCGCCCGGCTCGGCGACATCCGCCTGCAGGGCCTGGCCTACGGCGAGTCCGTCGAGCACCACGGCGTGCGCATCAGCCTGCACCCGGCCGGCCATGTGCTCGGCTCGGCCCAGGTGCGGCTCGAACACGGCGGCCGCGTCTGGGTCGCCTCGGGCGACTACTACCTGCGCGGCGACGCCGCACCCGGCGAGCCGGCCAACCCGACCTGCGCGGCCTTCGAGCCGGTGCGCTGCGACACCTTCATCACCGAATCGACCTTCGGCCTGCCGATCTACCGCTGGCGCCCGGAGGCCGAGGTCTTCGCCCAGATCGACGCCTGGTGGCGCGCCCAGGCCGACATCGGCCGGCCCTGCCTGTTGCAGGCCTACAGCTTCGGCAAGGCGCAGCGCCTGCTGGCCGGTGTGGACGCCTCGATCGGGCCGATCGTGGTTCACCCGACCGTCGAGGCCATCAACCGGGCCTACCGCGAGGCCGGCATCGAGCTGCCCGTCACGCGTCGCATGGAAGACCTGTCCCCGGCCGAGCGCGGCCGGGCGCTGCTGGTGATGCCGCCGTCGGCCCGGCCCGGCCTGTGGCTGGGCGACGAGCCGACGGCGCTTGCCGAGCCGGCCGTCGCCTTCGCCAGCGGCTGGATGCAGGTCCGGTCCGCCCGTCGACGGCCCGGCCTGGACCGCGGCTTCGTGCTCAGCGACCACGCCGACTGGCCCGGCCTGCAGCGCGCCATCGCGGCGACCGGCTGCCAGCGCGTCATCGTCACCCACGGCCAGGAGGCGGTGATGGTGCGCTGGCTGCGCGAGCAGGGCCTGGACGCCGGCAGTTTCCCCACGCCCTTCGGCCAGGACGAGGCGTCCGACAATGCGGCCCATGAACGATCCGATCATGAACGACCCGATCCCGCCTGACCACGCCCAGCCCCACGCCGACCCGGCGGCCTCGCCGCTGGGCCGCGTCTCGGCCTACCGCGACACCTACGCGCCCGAGCTGCTCTACCCGATCGCCCGCCAGCCCAAGCGCGAGGAGATCGGCATCGCCGGCGCCCTGCCCTTCATGGGCTGCGACCTCTGGACCGCCTACGAGCTGTCCTGGCTCAACCTGCGTGGCAAGCCGCAGGTGGCGCTCGCCCAGATCACGGTGCCGTGCGAGTCGCCGGCCATCGTGGAGAGCAAGTCCTTCAAGCTCTACCTCAACAGCTTCAACATGAGCCGCTTCGAATCGGCCGATGCGGTGCGCGAGGTGCTGCAGCGCGACCTCAGCGCCGCCTTCGGCCAGCGCGTGGGCGTCAAGGTCCTGAGCGCGCACGACTTCGCGGCCCAGCGCATCGAGGAACTCGACGGCGTCGACCTGGACCGGCTGGACCTCGACTGCGATGCCTACACGCCCTCGCCCGAGCTGCTGGGCGCGAACTTCGACGAGAAGCCCGTCACCGAGACCCTGACCTCCGGCCTGCTCAAGAGCAACTGCCTCGTCACCGGCCAGCCCGACTGGGGCAGCGTCCAGATCCGCTACAGCGGCCCGCAGATCGACCAGGCGGGGCTGCTGCGCTACCTCGTCAGCTTCCGCCAGCACAACGAATTCCATGAGCAGTGCGTCGAGCGCATCTACATGGACGTGCTGACGCGCTGCAAGCCGGTCCAGTTGCAGGTCTACGCCCGCTACACCCGGCGCGGCGGTCTGGACATCAACCCCTGGCGCACCAGCCACCCGGACACGCCGCCGCGCAACCTGCGCACCGCGCGCCAGTGACCGCCGCCTCATCCACGCATCCCGCAGGAGACCCCGACGTGATCACGCTGCACGGCATCCCCAACTGCGACACCGTCAAGAAGGCCCGTGCCTGGCTGGAGGAACAGGGCTTGCCCTATGCCTTCCACGACTTCAGGAAGGCGGGCGTGCCCGAGACCGAGATCGACGGCTGGATCGCCGCCGTCGGCTGGGAGAAGCTGGTCAACCGCGCCGGCACCACCTGGCGCAAGCTCGACGAGCCGACCCGCGCGGCCGTGGTCGACGCGGCCAGTGCCCGGGCCCTGATGCTGGCCCAGGCCAGCGTCATCAAGCGCCCGGTGACGCGCTGGCCGGACGGCCGCATCAGCGTCGGGTTCAGCGCCGATGCCTACGCGCAGCGCGTCACCGGACAGGCCTGAGCCCGGCCGTCCGGGCCGGCGTGCAGCGGGCCGGCATGCAGCGGGCCGGCATGCAGCGGGCCGATCAGCGTGTGCCGATCGCGTGCATCTCGCGCTGCCGGTGGTCGGCGTCCAGCGCGGCCAGCGGCAGGGCCAGCATCAGCTCGATGCGGCGCTTGAGCAGCAGGGCGGTGTCGTAGAAGGCCCGCGCGCGGTGCGCGTCGTCGCCCTCGACCCTGGACGGATCGGCCACGCCCCAGTGCGCCCGAACCGGATGACCCGGCCAGACCGGGCATTCCTCGCCGGCCGCGTCGTCGCAGACCGTGACGATGAAGTCGAAGGCCGGCGCACCGGTCCGCGCAAACTCGTCCCAGCTCTTGCTGTGCAGGCCCTCGGTCGGCAGGTGCATGCCCTGCAGCGTGCGCAAGGCCAGCGGATGGACCTGACCCGAGGGCTGGCTGCCCGCGGACCAGCCCTTGAAACGGCCGTGGCCCAGTCCGTTCAGAAGGCTTTCCGCGAGGATGGACCGGGCCGAGTTGTGGGTGCAGAGGAAGAGGACGTGGTGAACCGGATCAGACACGTGAGGGCTCCAGAGGTGCGCGAGGTCGGGGACGGGACATCGGGTTTCAGCAGCAGCTGCCGCCCGACTTGACCGCGATGGCGATGGGCTTGCCGCGGGTCGGCGACACCGGCCGCGCAGCCTGCGGCGGGCAGCAGGCCGAGGCCGGCTCCGCGGCAGCCGCCTTCTCGCTGAACACCGGGATGCTGTCGAGCGTGTGGTAGTGCTCCCAGGCGATGCCCTGCGGATCCGTCAGCCAGTGCTTGTCGCTGCGGGCATAGCAGCAGGTCGTCTCGCCGACGTCGTGCAGCGCCAGGTCGGCCGACTCGGCACGTGCCTTCAGCTCGGCGAGTTCCTCGGCGCTGTCGGTCTGGATGCCCAGGTGGTCGATGCCCGGCGTGCTGCCGCGGGTCGAGATCGCGAAGTTGATGCGCGGGTCCTCGATCATCCACTTGGCGTAGTCCGACTCGACCCGGGTCGGCTCGGCGCCGAACATCCGGCTGTAGAAGGCGATGCTGGCCGTCAGGTCGTCGACGTGGGCATGGACGTGGAAGCGCTTCATGGGGTGTCCTCGGGGGTTCAGCAGGGGCAGGAAGTGGCGCTGGTGTCCGGAACCGGGCAGGCGGCACCTTCGCAGCAGTGGGCGGTCAGGAAGCCGACCAGCGCATTCATGCGCTCGTAGGCCGCCCGGTAGATCAGGTTGCGGCCATCGCGTGACTGGGTGATGAGCCCGGCCTGCGTCAGCTCCTTCAGGTGGAAGGACAGCGTGTTGGCCGGCAGTGCCAGTTGCGCGGCCAGCACGCCCGGCGTCAGGCCGCCCGGGCCGGCGACCACCAGCGCGCGGAACAGCCGCAGCCGGTGGGCCTGGGCCAGCGCGGTCAGGGCGCGGACGACGTCTTGATCTTCCATTGTTCAATCATCGTTGAAGGATGGAATCGGCGTCAAGTCGGCCAGCCCGTGCTGGTCACGGCGCTTCCAGTCCGGCTGCCAGGGCGGAAGGCGTCCGACCAGCCGGCGCCAGCGCTGCGGCCGCGGCCAGATCGATCGCGCCAAAAAACCACGTCGGATCAAGCACTTGGCGCGCACGCCCCGGACTTACCCGCAGGCCGTGACTTCCGGCACGGCTCTTGTGACTGGCAGGTCGGCACACCCCGGAGCGGTGAGCGAGGAGACAAGACGATGGAGACCTTCTACGAGGTGATGCGGCGCCAGGGCATCTCGCGGCGCAGCTTTCTCAAATACTGTTCGCTGACCGCGACGTCGCTGGGGCTGTCGCCGGCCTTCGTGCCGCAGATCGCCCATGCGATGGAAACCAAGCCGCGCACCCCGGTGCTGTGGCTGCACGGGCTGGAATGCACCTGCTGCTCGGAGAGCTTCATCCGCAGCGCGCATCCGCTGGCCAAGGACGTCGTGCTGTCGATGATCTCGCTCGACTACGACGACACGCTGATGGCCAGCGCGGGTCACCAGGCCGAGGCCATCCTCGAGGAGGTGATGACCCGGTACAAGGGCAACTACATCCTCGCCGTCGAGGGCAACCCGCCGCTCAACCAGGACGGCATGAGCTGCATCATCGGCGGGCGCCCCTTCGTCGACCAGCTGCGCCACGTCGCCAAGGACGCCAAGGCGATCATCAGCTGGGGCTCCTGCGCCAGCTGGGGCTGCGTGCAGGCGGCCAAGCCGAACCCGACGCGGGCCACGCCGGTCCATCAGGTGATCACCGACAAGCCCATCATCAAGGTGCCCGGCTGCCCGCCGATCGCCGAGGTGATGACCGGCGTCATCACCTACATGCTGACCTTCGACCGCATCCCCGAGCTCGACCGCCAGGGCCGGCCGAAGATGTTCTACAGCCAGCGCATCCACGACAAGTGCTACCGCCGGCCGCACTTCGACGCCGGCCAGTTCGTCGAGCACTTCGACGACGAGTCCGCCCGCCGCGGCTACTGCCTCTACAAGGTCGGCTGCAAGGGCCCGACCACCTACAACGCCTGCTCCACGGTGATGTGGAACGAGGGCACCAGCTTCCCGATCAAGGCCGGCCACGGCTGCATCGGCTGCAGCGAGGACGGCTTCTGGGACAAGGGCTCGTTCTACGACCGCCTGACCCACATCCACGCCTTCGGCGTCGAGGCCAACGCCGACCAGGTCGGCGGCACCGCGGCCGGCGTGGTGGGCGCCGCAGCGGTGGCGCATGCCGCCGTCTCGGCCATCCGGCGGGCCGGCTCGGGCCGCACCGACGCGCCGCGCTGAGCGGGCCTCGAACCACACGATCTGGAGACACCACGCCATGGGCGCTTACGAGACACAGGGCTACAAGCTCGACGACACCGGCCGGCGCATCGTCGTCGACCCGGTCACCCGCATCGAGGGCCACATGCGCTGCGAGGTCAACCTCGACAGCCACAACGTCATCCGCAACGCCGTGTCGACCGGCACGATGTGGCGCGGCCTGGAGGTCATCCTCAAGGGCCGCGACCCGCGCGATGCCTGGGCCTTCGTCGAGCGCATCTGCGGCGTCTGCACCGGCTGCCACGCGCTGACCTCGGTGCGGGCGGTGGAGGATGCGCTGGGCATCCGCATCCCGAAGAACGCGCACCTCATCCGCGAGATGATGGCCAAGACGCTGCAGGTACACGACCACGCGGTCCACTTCTACCACCTGCACGCGCTGGACTGGGTCGACGTGGTGTCGGCGCTCAAGGCCGATCCGAAGAAGACCAGCGAGCTGCAGCAGCTCGTCTCGCCGTCGCACCCGCTGTCCTCGCCGGGCTACTTCCGCGACATCCAGAACCGGCTGAAGAAGTTCGTCGAAAGCGGCCAGCTCGGCCCCTTCATGAACGGCTACTGGGGCAGCAAGGCCTATGTGCTGCCGCCGGAGGCCAACCTGATGGCGGTGACCCACTACCTGGAGGCGCTGGACCTGCAGAAGGAATGGGTCAAGGTCCACACCATCTTCGGCGGCAAGAACCCGCATCCGAACTACCTCGTCGGCGGCGTCCCCTGCGCCATCAACATCGACGGCGACGGGGCTGCCGGCGCGCCGATCAACATGGAGCGGTTGAACTTCGTCAAGGCCCGCATCGACGAGATGGTGGCGTTCAACAAGAACGTCTACATCCCCGACGTGCTGGCCATCGGCACGATCTACAAGCAGGCCGGCTGGCTGCACGGCGGCGGCCTGTCGGCCAGCAACGTCGCCGACTACGGCACCTACGAGAAGGTCGCCTACGACGCCCGCACGCAGCAGCTGCCCGGCGGCGTCATCCTGGGCGGCAACTGGGACGAGATCCACCCGATCGACCCGCGCGACCCGGAGCAGGTGCAGGAGTTCGTCAGCCACAGCTGGTACCAGTACGCCGACGAGACCCAGGGCCTGCATCCGTGGGATGGCGTGACCGAGCCGAACTACGTGCTCGGCAGCAAGACCAAGGGCACGCGCACCGCCATCGACCAGATCGACGAGAGCGCCAAGTACTCCTGGATCAAGGCCCCGCGCTGGCGCGGCCACGCGGTCGAGGTCGGGCCGCTGTCGCGCTACATCCTGGCCTATGCCCACGCGAAGCAGGGCAACACCTTTGCCCAGCGGCCGAAGGAACAGATCGAGCAGGCGGCCGAGGCCATCAACCGCGCCCTTCCCAAGGCGCTGGGCCTGCCCGAGACGACCTACACCGCCCAGCAGCTGCTGCCCACCACCATCGGCCGCACGCTCGCGCGGGCACTGGAAAGCCAGTACTGCGGCGAGATGATGGTCGCGGACCACCAGGAACTGGTCGCCAACATCAAGGCCGGCGACCGGGCCACGGCCAACGTCGAGAAATGGGACCCGAGCACCTGGCCGAAGGAGGCCAAGGGCGTCGGCACCGTGGCCGCGCCGCGCGGCATGCTGGGCCACTGGATCCGCATCAAGGACGGCAGGATCGAGAACTACCAGTGCGTCGTGCCGACCACCTGGAACGGCAGCCCGCGCGATGCCAAGGGCCAGATCGGCGCCTTCGAGGCCAGCCTGATGAACACGCCCATGGTCAACCCGGAACAGCCGGTCGAGATCCTGCGCACGCTGCACAGCTTCGATCCCTGCCTGGCCTGCTCGACCCACGTCATGGGTCCGGACGGTGCCGAGCTGGCCACCGTCAAGGTGCGCTGAGCGCGCGCCCCGATCGACACCCCAAGGAGACACGCATGACACGCAACAAGACCTGGGCCGCCGCAGTGGGCCTGATGCTGGCCGGCGGAGCCTCGGCGCATGGCGGCCACGGCACCGAGAACCCTGTGCACGACCTGGGCGCCGAGCTGCTGCGCACGCTGCAGGGCGAACCATCGCTGACGCTGTGGCTGGCGTCCGCCGCCGTCGTCGTCGGCCTGGCCCTGGCCAGGCTCAGCCGCTGAGCCACCGGGGAGAACCCATGAGCCCCACCACGCTCGAACGCCGCCTGGCCGATGCCACCGGCATCGACGACGCGGCCGTCGCCGCCGCGCCGTCGATCAAGTCGGTCTACGTCTATGAAGCGCCGGTGCGCATCTGGCACTGGGTCAACGCGCTGGCCATCACGGTGCTGGCCGTCACCGGCTACGTCATCGGCGCACCGCTGCCGACGATGCCCGGCGAGGCCAGCGACCATTTCCTGATGGGCTACATCCGCTTCGCCCACTTCGCCTCCGGCTACGTGCTGGCGGTCGGCCTGCTGGGCCGGATCTACTGGGCCTTCGTCGGCAACGCCCATGCCCGCGAGCTGTTCACGCTGCCGGTCCTCAGCCGGGCCTACTGGCGCGAGGTGCTGACCATGCTCCGGTGGTACGCCTTCCTGGTGCCGCAGCCCAACCAGTACGTCGGCCACAACCCGATGGCGCGGCTGGCGATGTTCTTCGGCTACTTCCTGGTCACGCTGTTCATGGTCTGCACCGGCTTCGCGCTGTACGGCGAAGGCGCGCAGGCCGGCTCCTGGCAGAGCCGCCTGTTCGGCTGGGTCATCCCGCTGATGGGCCAGAGCCAGGACGTTCACACCTGGCACCGCCTGGGCATGTGGTCGCTGGTGGTCTTCGTGATCCTGCATGTGTACGCGGCCATCCGCGAGGACATCATGGGTCGGCAGAGCATCGTCAGCACGATGATCTCGGGTCACCGGACCTTCAGGAAATGACCGGCCGGACCACCACCGTGCTCGGCATCGGCAACGTCCTGTGGGCCGACGAAGGCTTTGGCGTGCGCTGCGTCGAATCCCTCCAGCAGCGCTGGGACTTCGCGCCCGAGGTCGGGCTGATCGACGGCGGCACCCAGGGCCTCTACCTGATCCAGCATGTCCAGTCGGCCCGCCAGCTGCTGATCTTCGACGCGATCGACTACGGCCTGCCGCCCGGCACGCTGAAGGTGGTCGACGACGACGAGGTGCCGCGCTTCCTGGGTGCCCGGAAGATGAGCCTGCACCAGACCGGCTTCCAGGAGGTGCTGATGCTGGCGCAGCTGACCGGCCACTACCCGCAGCGCATCCGCCTGATCGGCTGCCAGCCGGAGGAACTCGAGGACTACGGCGGCAGCCTGCGCCCGGTCGTGCGCGCCGCGATGGCTCCGGCGCTCGAACTCGGCCTGCAGACCCTGCGCGACTGGGGCCATGTCGCGCTCGCCCGGGCAACACCACTGGCCGAAGACGACGCCGTGACGGTGCCGACGCTGGCGCTCGGTGCCTACGAGGCCGGCCGGCCGCCGGCCGAACAGGCCTGCCGGGTCGGCGACGAGCGTTTCCTGGCCCGTGCGCCGACCCGCTGAAGGACCTTGTCATGTGCATCGGACTGCCCCTGCAGGTGCTGGCCACGCGGCCGGGCCTTGCCCAGGTCGCCGGCAGCGGCGCGCGCGCCACGCCGCGCGAGGTCGGCACGCTGCTGATCGACCCGCCGAAGCCGGGCGACTGGCTGCTGGTCTTCCTCGACCAGGCCCGCGAGGCCATCAGCGCCGAACGGGCGGCGGAGGTCGGTGCGCTGCTGGACCAGCTCGACGCGCTGATGCAGGGCCGGTCGACCGACGGCTGGGCCGACTTCGAGATGCCGTCCACCCTCGATACCCACGCGCTGGCCGCCCTCACCGGTCAGTCACCTGCCTGAACTGCCAGCCCGAAAGCCACCATGCGCACCGACATCCTTGAGGCACCGCCGACCGCCGATCCCGCCGAAGGCAGCGCGCCGCTGGTCACCCGGCTGGTGACGCAGCACGGCGCCGTCTGGGCCAGTGCCGCGACGCTCGATGCCGTGCTGGCCCGGCCGGGCGACCAGGTGCTGTTCTTCCACGGCGACCCGGTGCGCTTTCCCGAGGTGCTGGATGTCGCCGTCGTGCTGCCCGAGCTGCAGCGCGCCGCGCCGCGCGCCTTCGGCATCGCCGTCGTCACCCGGGCCGACGAGGACGGCATCGCCCGCCGCTACGGCAGCACGCGCTGGCCGGCGCTGGTCTTCCTGCGCGACGGCCAGTACGTCGGCGTGCTCGCCGGCATGCACGACTGGACCGACTACCTGGTCCAGGTGGCTCATCTGCTGAGCCAGCCGACCCGGCGCGTGCCGGGTGTCGGCATCCCGCTGGTCGCCGCCGATGGCGGCAGCGCGGGCTGCCATTGATCCGAGGAACCTGCCATGACAACGCCGCTGAAAGAGCCGATGAACCCACGCCCCTTCCCGATCCCGGTGGTCGCCGAGGTCCTGCCCATCGGCCCCGGCAGCCAGATCGACGACGAGGACGGCACGCTGGACTACCTCGTGATGCCACAGGGCATGAGCACCTGGTCGCCGCCGCGCCTGCCCGAGCCGGAAGACCTGGCCGGCCACGACGGCGCGATCCGCGTGCTCGATGCGGTGCTGGACGCTGCCCGCGCCGCGGTCGCCGGTGCGGTGGTCGAGCCGGTCATGCTGCAGGGCCTGAACGCGGCCGACCTGGCCCTGCTCAACCAGGTGCTGGGCGAGGGCGAGGTCAGCGCCCAGGTGCTGCCCGACCCGGACCTGCCGGACGCGCCGGTGGCGCAGATCCAGGAATCGGTCTACCCCGGCGTCTGGCGCGTCATCGGCCGTGACGCGGCCGGCCAGCCCTTCGACCAGGTCGAGGTCGGCGACGTGCCCCAGGTGCTGCGCGAGGCCGCCTGGACCGACGGCCTGCGTCCCGCGCCGGTCGAGCTGGCCGCCCCGCCCGGCGTGGTCAACGCACCGGCCCTGCGGGTCGAGCTGGACGAGCAGCGCCTGCGCCGCGCCGGCCTCGCGGCCGATGAACCGCCGCATGTCGTCAACCTCACGCTGCTGCCCGTCACGCCCGAGGACATCGGCTGGCTGGACCACCACCTCGGCACCGGCCGGGTCGTGATCCTGTCGCGCGGCTACGGCAACTGCCGCATCACCAACTGCCTGGCGGCCGGCACCTGGCGGCTCGTCTACTACAACTCGCAGGACCAGGTGATCCTCAACACCGTCGAGATCGGCCGCCTGCCGGAGGTCGCCTGCGCCGCGCCGGAAGACCTGCACGACAGCGTCGAGCGGCTGGCCGACGTGCTGCACTGGGTGAGGCAGTCGTGAGCGCCCTGGGCACACCGGACCGCATGGCCGCGTCGCAAGCGGCCGCCGACGCCGCCCGCTTCGAGGGCAGCTACCTCGGCGATGCCGCCCGCCTACCGGCCGAGGCCCGGCTCGAATGCAAGATCTGCTGGTGGGTCTACGACCCGGCGCTGGGCGACGCGGTCTGGCAGGTCGCGCCGGGTACCGCCTTCGCCGCCCTGCCCTCGCACTGGCGCTGCCCGACCTGCGACGGCGCGGCCGACCAGTTCATGGTCCTCACATGAAGCCGGACCGCCACACCGAACGGGTCGAGCTGCTGCAGGCACGCTTCCGTGCCATCGCGGCCGGGCCGATGCGCGACCTGCCGATCAGCCACCCCGGCCTGCCGGTCGAGGCGATCGGGTTCGCGCCCGACGACCTCGATCCGGCCTGGGCGATGGGCGTGCTGCTGACGCCGTGGTGCCTGAACCTTGTGCGCCTGCCGCTGGATCCGGCCGCCGCGACGCTGCCGGTCGGTCACCCTGCCAGCCGTCGCGTCAGCCACGACGAGGCCGAAGGCGAGCTGGCCTTCATCGGCGCGCACGACGACAACCTGGGCGGCTACGAGACCTGCTCGCTGTTCTCGCCGATGCAGGCCTTTGCCGATGCCGACACGGCCCGCGCCACCGCCCGCGAGGTGCTGGCGCAGCTGCGCCGGCCGGTGTCGACGACCCGGCCCGTGAAGTCGAGCCCGGACGAAGGACCCGCCGCACCGGGTCGCCGCGGCTTCCTCTTCGGCCTGCGCGGGACCTGAGGCGATGCACGCTGGCAGCCCGCTCCTCGGAACGCTGCGCCTGCGGCCCGGCGTCGCCCTGCCCGACGGCATCCGTGGCGGACGGCCGGATCTGGCCGGCGTGCTGCTGCGCGGACAGACCTCCGAGGTCGCGGTCGAACGCGTGGCGCTGCTGCACACGCTGTGCGCGATGGCGCACCGGCTGGTGGCGCAACGGGCCGTGGCCGTGGCCATCACCGGCGTGGACCAACCCCTGGCGTCCGGACAACTGGCCGCGCTGGCCGCCGACATCGCCCGCGAGCACGCCCGCCGCATCGGCCACGACTGGCCGCTGGCCTGGGGCCAGCCGTCGCAGGCGCCGGCGCTGTCGCGGCTGCCGCGCCAGGCCGACGCGGCGGCGCTGGGCGACTGGCTGGCGCGCGAGTGGCTGGGCGTCACGCCCGCGCAGTGGCTGCGGCAGGCCAGCGATGCGGACGGCGAGATCGGCCTCGATCGCGCAATCGCCGCCCTGCAGCGCAGCGCGCAGGCCCGCCCGGACGGCATCGCGGCCACGCTGGCGCAGGCGCTGCACCTCAGCCGGGCGTTGCCTTTCGAGCCCGGTCCAGCGGTCGAGCCGCTGCGTCCTGAGCAGCCCGACCAGGCCCGCGCGCTCGGCCAGGCGATGGCCGAGGCGGGCTACACCCGGGCCCCGCACTGGCGCGGCGGCGTGCCCGACACCGGGCCGTGGAACCGGCTGGCACGGTCCGCCACGCCGAAGCCGGCCGGCCTGCCCCAGCGCCTGCTGGCGCGCTGGACCGAGCTGTTGAGCCTGGCCTTGCCGGCCGGCGGCTGGCGGCCGGCCCACGGTGCGGTCGCGCTCGGGCCGCATCAGGCGCTGGCCTGGGTCGAGACGGCACGCGGCCTGCTGGCTCATCGGGTGAGCCTGGATCGCCCCGGTGCCGACGCCGTGATGGCCGACTGGCAGGTCCTGGCCCCGACCGAATGGAACTTCCACCCGCGAGGCACCCTGGCCCGGGCGCTGGCTGCCCTGCCGGCCGACACGGCCTCGAACGCCGAGGTGGCCCGTGGCATGGCCTGCGCCTACGATCCCTGCATGGCCTGCGAGATCGAGACCCTTGTGACGAAGCGCATCGGCGATGCGGCACGCCCATGCATGAGCTGAGCCTGGCAGGCGGCATCCTGCGGCTGGTCGAGCAGACCGCCGAGCGCGACCCCTTCGAGCGGGTCCGCGTGCTGCGCCTGAGCGTGCCGGCGCTGGCCGGCGTGGAGGTCCGTGCGCTGCGTTTCGCGCTCGAATCCATCGCACCCGGCACGCTGATCGAGGGCGCGACCATCGACATCGACGAGCCGCCCGGCCAGGCCTGGTGCCTGGGCTGCTCGACCTCGGTGACGCTGCAACGGCGTGTCGATCCCTGCCCGCATTGCGGCGGCCATCGGCTGCACGTCACCGGCGGCACCGAGCTGAAGCTGGTCGACCTGCAGGTCGACTGAGCAGCCCACCCCCCGGAACACCGAACCGAGAACAACAGGAGTCCCTCACCATGTGTGTCGTCTGTGGCTGCGCCGGCCTGACCCGCGGCGAACAACCGGCTGTCGCCGCCAATGGCGACCTGCACTTCGGTGCCGGCGCGGCGCGGGTGTCCGTGCCCGGCATGAGCATGAGCCGCACCATTGCGCTCGAAGTCGACGTGCTGGGCGAGAACCAGCGCCAGGCCAACGCCAACCGGGCCCACTTCGCGGCCCACGGCGTGCGGGCGCTGAACCTGGTCTCCAGCCCCGGATCGGGCAAGACCACGCTGCTGTGCGCGACCATCGCCGCGCTCCGGCAGCGCGCGCCGCAACGCACCCTCGCCGTCATCGAGGGCGACCAGCAGACCGCCCACGACGCCGACCGCATCCGCGCCACCGGCGTGCCGGCCATCCAGGTCAACACCGGCAAGGGCTGCCACCTGGATGCGCCGATGGTGTCGGCCGCGTTCGCGCGGCTGCATGGGCATGAACACCACCAGCATCCTCACGACCACGTCCATGCCCCTGCGGACCAGGCCGGCTCGCTGCTCTTCATCGAGAACGTCGGCAACCTCGTCTGCCCGGCGATGTGGGACCTCGGCGAGGCCGCGAAGGTCGCGATCCTGTCGGTCACCGAAGGCGAGGACAAGCCGCTGAAGTACCCCGACCTGTTCGCCGCCGCCTCGCTGATGGTCATCAACAAGGTCGACCTGCTGCCGCACCTGGACTTCGACGTCGCCGCCTGCATCGCGGCTGCGCGGCAGGTCAACCCGGCCATCGAGGTGCTGCTGGTCTCGGCGACGACCGGCCAGGGCCTGGACGCCTGGCTGGACTGGCTGCTGGACGAGGATGTCGACAGCGCCGCGCCGACCCCTTCGATGCACCCTGCAACGGCCACGCCGCCCCACCCGCGCAGCGACAGCCCGACCGCGCGGCTGGCGCGCATCGCCGTGCTGGAAGCCGAACTCGCCGCGCTGCGCGCCGGACTGGCCTGACATGCCACGCGTGCTCGCCACCGGCGCCTACCTGAAGAACGCCGCCGGCCTGTGGCTGGACGGCGCCTGGCTGCCCTCGCCCGACCATGGCGACCTCGTTACGCCGCAGGCCTGCCGGGCGCTGGAAGACTCGCTGGAGCGGCTGCTGGCGCGTGCCGGGCACCACCTGGACGGCCTGGCGCATGACCTGCACCCGGACTTCCACAGCACCCGCCTGGCCCAGGCCCTGGCCGAACGGCTTGGCCTGCCGGCGCTGAGCGTGCAGCACCACCTGGCCCATGTCGGCGTGGTGCTGGCCGAACAGGCCCTGGCCGGCACGCCGGTCGAAGGTCCGGTGATCGGCATCGTGCTGGACGGCTACGGCCGCGGTGCCGACGGCGGGGCCTGGGGCGGCGAGCTGCTGTGGGTCGACGGCCCGCACTGGCTGCGGGTCGGCCACCTGGCCCACCTGGCACTGCCCGGGGGCGATCGCGCCGCGCGCGAGCCCTGGCGCATGGCCAGCGCGGCGCTGCATGCGCTGGGCCGGGCCGACGAGATCACCCGCCGCCATGCCGGCGCGGTCGGCATCGAGCGGGCCCACGGCCTGCGCGCCATGCTCGAGCGCGGCCTGAACTGCCCGCCCACCTCCAGCGCCGGCCGCTGGTTCGACGCCGCCGCCGCCGCGCTGGGCCTGTGCTGGCAGCAGCAGCACGAGGCCGAGGCCGCGCAGGCACTGGAGGCGCTCGCCACCCAGCACGACGACGATGGCCGCCTGACCGGCTTCGAGCCCGACCCGCGCCTCGCCCCGGCCACGCTGCGCGACGGCCGCATCGACCTCGGCCCCGTCGTGGCCGAGCTGTTCGACGCCTGGAGCGATGCCACCCAGGCGCCCCAGCGGGCCCGCCTGGCACACCACTTCCACCTCGCGATGGCCGACGGCCTGGCCCAGGCCGCCGCACGCGCCGCCGCCCAGGACGGCTGCGACACCGTCGTGCTGGCCGGCGGTTGCCTGTTCAACCGGCTGCTGTCGCAGGCCCTGCACGCCCGCCTCTCGCTGCTTGGCCTGCGGGTGCTGCGCCCGGTCGCCCACAGCTGCGGCGACGCGGCGCTGGCGCTCGGCCAGGCCTGGATCGCCCGCCAGCGCCTGGCTGCCGGCATGACCCAGGGCCATGCCGCCACGCCATCCCTGCCCGTGCGGTCCGCCCGGCCGTCGCCTCGTTTCCCGGAGCCCCAGCCATGTGCCTAGCCCTGCCCGCGCGCGTCGTCGCGCTGCTGCCCGACCAGCAGGCCCTGGTCGAACTCGGCGGGGTGCGCAAGCCCGTCGACATCGCCCTGGTGCCCGAGGCCCGGGTCGGCGACCACGTGGTCGTCCACGTCGGCCACGCGATCGGCCTGATTGACCCGGAAGAAGCCGCGCGCACGCTGGCGCTGTTCGCCGAGCTGGACGCCCTCGGCCAGGACACCGCCGGAGACCGGCCATGAAATACGTCGACGAGTTCCGCGACGGCGAGCTGGCCCGCCAGATCGCCGGGCGCATCGCCCGCGAGGCCGACCCGGCGCGCGACTACCGCTTCATGGAGTTCTGCGGCGGCCACACCCACGCCATCGCCCGCTACGGCATCGCCGAGCTGCTGCCGCCGCAGGTGCGCATGATCCACGGCCCCGGCTGTCCGGTCTGCGTGCTGCCGATCGGGCGGGTCGACCAGGCGATCGACCTGGCGCTGAACCGCGGCGCCATCGTCTGCACCTACGGCGACACGATGCGGGTGCCGGCCTCCGGCGGGCTGTCGATGATCAAGGCCAAGGCCCGCGGTGCCGACATCCGCATGGTCTATTCGCCAGCCGATGCGCTGGCCGTGGCCCGCCAGCATCCGGACCGCGAGGTGGTGTTCTTCGCCATCGGCTTCGAGACCACCACGCCACCCACGGCGCTGACCCTGAAGCGGGCCCAGGCCGAAGGGCTGGACAACTTCAGCGTGCTGGCCTGCCATGTGCTCACGCCGGCCGCGATCACCCACCTGCTCGATGCGGCCGAGGCACGCGACATCCGCGACACGCTCGGCGCGGTGCCGCTGGACGGCTTCGTCGGTCCGGCCCACGTCAGCATCCTGATCGGCTCGCGGCCCTACGAGGGCTTCGCGGCCGACTACCGCAAGCCGGTGGTCATCGCCGGCTTCGAGCCGCTGGACGTGATGCAGGCCATCCTGATGCTGGTGCGCCAGGTCAACGACGGCCGCGGCGTGGTCGAGAACGAGTTCACCCGCGCCGTCAGCCGTGACGGCAACCGGGCCGCGCAGGCGCTGGTCGCCGAGGTCTTCGAGCCGCGCGAGACCTTCGAATGGCGCGGCCTCGGCGAGGTGCCGATGAGCGCGCTGCGGCTGCGCCCGGCGCTGGTCCGCTTCGACGCCGAACGGCGCTTCGGGCTGCGCTACCAGCCCGTGCCCGACCACAGGCAGTGCGCCTGCGGCCAGATCCTGCGCGGCGTCAAGCGGCCAACCGACTGCACGCTGTTCGGCAACGTCTGCACGCCCGATCACCCGATCGGCTCGTGCATGGTCTCCAGCGAAGGCGCCTGCGCCGCGCACTACAGCTACGGCCGCTTCCGCGACATCCCCATCCGGGTCGAGCGCGGACCGGTCGTGGCCTGACACCCGAGGACAGCCCCATGGCCATCAGAAGTGACTACATCCGGCCGCTGGACCTGCGCCACGGCCGCATCGACATGAACCACGGTGCCGGCGGCCGGGCCAGCCTGCAGCTGATCGAGGAGGTCTTCGCGCCCGCCTTCGACAACGAGTTCCTGCGCCAGGGCGACGACGGCGCGCGCCTGCCCGCGCCACCGGCCGGCCACGGCCTGGTCATGGCAACCGACGGCCACGTGATCTCGCCGCTGTTCTTCCCTGGCGGCGACATCGGCTCGCTGGCCGTACACGGCACCGTCAACGACGTGGCGATGCTGGGCGCGACGCCGCTCTACCTGGCCGCCAGCTTCATCCTGGAAGAGGGCCTGGCGCTGGTCGACCTGGTGAAGATCGTGCAGTCCATGGCGGCGGCCTCGCGGGCGGCCGGCGTGCCGGTCGTCACCGGCGACACCAAGGTGGTCGAGCAGGGCAAGGGCGACGGCGTGTTCATCGCCACCACCGGCATCGGCGCCTTGCCGCCGGGCCGGCGCATCGGCGGCGCGCTGGCCCGGCCGGGCGACGTGGTGCTGGTCTCAGGCACCCTCGGCGACCATGGCGTGGCGGTGCTGTCGCGGCGCGAGTCACTGGCCTTCGAGACCACGATCGAGAGCGACAGCGCCGCCCTGCACGGCCTGGTCGCCACGCTGCTGGAAAGCGTGCCGGAAGGTGCGGTGCGCACGCTGCGCGACCCGACCCGCGGCGGCCTGGCCAGCACGCTCAACGAGATCGCCCGCCAGTCGCGCGCCGGCATCACGCTGGACGAGGCCGCGCTGCCGATCAGGCCCCAGGTCGAGGCCGCCTGCGAGCTGCTGGGCCTGGACCCGCTCTACATGGCCAACGAGGGCAAGCTGGTGGCCATCGTCGCGCCCGAGTCGGCCGATGACGCACTGGCCGCGCTGCGCAGCCACCCGCTGGGCACGCAGGCCGCGCGCATCGGCACGGTCGGTGTCGATGCCCAGCACTTCGTGCAGATGAAGACCCGCTTCGGCGGCCGGCGCATGGTCGACTGGCTCAGCGGCGAGCCGCTGCCGCGCATCTGCTGATGTGGGCCGAGCAGGCCACGCCGAGAATGCAGCCTCGCCCCGACGTGATCCGATGACCTTGCCGTCCGACCCCGCCACCTTCGCCACCAGCGCCACCGACATCGACCTGCCCAGCGTGCTGCTGGTCGATGACGAGCCGCGCTCGCTCGACGCCATGCGCCGCACGCTGGAGGAAGACTTCCGCGTGCTCAGCGCCGGCAGCGCCGCCGAGGCCCGCCGGCTGTTGGCGTCCGAGCCGGTCGACGTGATCCTGTGCGACCAGCGCATGCCCGGCCAGAGCGGCGTCGACTTCCTCAAGGTAGCCCGCCAGCAATGGCCGGAGGCGGTCCGCATCGTCATCTCGGGCTACACCGACAGCGAGGACATCATTGCCGGCATCAACGACGCCGGCATCTTCCAGTACCTGCTCAAGCCCTGGGTACCCGACCACCTGCTGGCCACCGTGCGGCAGGCCGTCGAGGCCCGCGCGCTGCGCCACGGCCTGGACCGGCTCGAACTGGACCTGCGCGCCGGCAACCCGGCCCTGCGCGCCCGCCGCGCCGAGCGCCAGCGCGAGGTCCGCGAGTCCTTCGACTTCCAGCGCATCGAGCGTGCGCCCGGCAGCCCGCTGGACGGCATCTGCGACCTGGCCGCGCGGGTCGCCCACTACGACCTGCCGGTGCTGGTGCTGGGCGAATCGGGCACCGGCAAGGAACTGCTGGCGCGCGCCATCCACGTCGCCTCGCCGCGCGCGGCCGGGCCCTTCGTGGTCGAGAACTGCGCCGCGCTGGCCGACACGCTGCTGGAGAGCGAACTGTTCGGCCACAAGCGCGGCGCCTTCACCGGCGCCTTCGAGGACCATGTCGGCCTGTTCCAGCGCGCCCACGGCGGCACCGTCTTCCTCGACGAGATCGGCGAGACCTCGCCGGCCTTCCAGGTCAAGCTGCTGCGGGTGCTGCAGGAGGGCGAGGTCCGCCCGGTCGGTGCGGCACGCGCCGTGCCGGTGGACGTGCGGGTGGTCGCCGCGACGCACCGCCAGCTCGCCGACGAGGTCCGCGCCGGCCGCTTCCGGCAGGACCTGTACTACCGCATCGCCGGCGTCACGCTGCAGGTGCCGCCGCTGCGCGAACGGCCCGGCGACATCGCGCCCATCGCGATCCGCCTGCTGCATGCGGTCGGCACCGAGCTGGGTCGCAGCGGCCTGTCCTTCGGGCCGGATGCGCTGGCCTGCCTGCTGGCCTACCCCTGGCCCGGCAACATCCGCGAGCTGCGCAACGAGATCGCCCGCGCCATCGCGCTGAGCGACGCCGACACCATCGACGCGACGGCCTTCTCGCCGGCTGTGCTGCACGGCCAGGCCGGGCCGTCGCAGGCCAGCCGCGCCGATGGACTGCCCGCCGTCGGCACGCTGCAGGAACGCCTCGATGCGATCGAGGCCCGGCTGCTGCGCGAGGCCCTGCTGCGCCAGCGCTGGAACCGGACCCGGGTGGCCGACGAGCTGGGGCTGTCGCGGGTCGGCCTGCGCGCCAAGATGCTGCGCTTCGGGCTGGGCGACAAGCCCGCGCGGGCCGGCGACGAGCCCGCCGACCCCCACGAGGCGCAGCCCTCGGAAGGCCCCGCGCCATGACCCGCCTGAACGTGCTCTGGCTGCAATCGGGCGGCTGCGGTGGCTGCAGCATGTCGCTGCTGTGCGCCGACACGCCCGACTTCCAGGCCACGCTGCGGCAGGCCGGCATCGAGCTGCTGTGGCACCCGTCGCTGTCGCTGGACGGCGGCATCGAGCTGCAGACACTGCTGGCCGATTGCCTGTCCGGCCGCTTCCGGCTGGACGCGCTGTGCGTCGAAGGCGCGCTGCTGCGCGGCCCGCACGGCAGCGGCCGCTTCCATGTGCTGGCCGGCACCGACGTCGCCATGATCGACTGGGTGCGCCAGCTCGCGGCGGTCGCCCGCCACGTCGTCGCCATCGGCAGCTGCGCGGCCTGGGGCGGCGTCACCGCCAGTGGCCCGAACCCGACCGATGCCTGCGGCCTGCAGTTCGAGGACGAGCACAGGGGCGGCCTGCTGGGCGCCGGCTTCGTCGCCCGCGGCGGCCTGCCGGTCGTCAACGTGGCCGGCTGCCCGACCCACCCCGGCTGGGTCATCGACAGCCTGTCGGCACTGGCCGCCGGGCTGCTCGGTCCGGTCGACCTCGATGCGCTGGGCCGGCCGCGCTTCTACGCCGACCAGCTGGTCCACCACGGCTGCACCCGCAACGAGTTCTACGAGTTCAAGGCCAGCGCCGACAAGCCGTCCGACCTCGGCTGCATGATGGAACACATGGGCTGCAAGGGCACCCAGGCGCATGCCGACTGCAACACCCGGCTGTGGAACGGTGAAGGCTCCTGCACCCGGGGTGGTTATGCCTGCGTGAGCTGCACCGAGCCGGGCTTCCAGGACCCCGGCCACGCCTTCCACCAGACGCCCAAGCTGGCCGGCATCCCGATCGGCCTGCCGACCGACATGCCCAAGGCCTGGTTCGTCGCGCTGGCCTCGCTGTCCAAGAGCGCGACGCCGAAGCGGGTCCGTCAGAACGCCAACGCCGACCATGTGGTCGTGCCGCCGGTGGCGCGCAAGACCCGCCTGAAGTGAACGGGATGCCATGACCCGCACGCTCGTCGTCGGACCCTTCAACCGCGTCGAGGGTGACCTGGAGGTGCGCCTGGACGTGGTCGACGGCCGGGTGCGCTCGGCCCGCGTCAACGCGCCGATGTACCGCGGCTTCGAGCAGATGCTGGTCGGCCGCGACCCGATGGACGCGCTGTTCATCGTGCCGCGCATCTGCGGCATCTGCTCGGTCTCCCAGAGCGTGGCGGCGGCGCGGGCGCTGGCCGACCTGGCCGGCGTCGAGGTGCCGCCCAACGGCCTGATCGCGACCAACCTGATGCTGGCCTGCGAGAACCTGGCCGACCACCTGACCCATTTCCACCTGTTCTTCATGCCCGACTTCGCGCGGCCAGCCTATGCCGCGCAGCCGTGGTTCGGCGAGGTCGAGCGGCGCTTCGCCGCCGGCCGGGGCGAGCATGCCCGGGCTGCCACCGCCGCGCGCCAGCGCTGGTTCACGGTGATGGGCACGCTGGGCGGCAAGTGGCCGCACACGCAGAGCATCCACCCCGGCGGCAGCAGCCGGGCGATCGACGCGGCCGAGCGGCTGCGCCTGATCGCCAAGGTGCGCGAGCTGCAGGCCTTCTGCGAACAGACCCTGTTCGGCGCGCCGCTGGAGGCCATCGCCGCGCTGGCCGACGACGCGGCGCTGAGTGCCTGGGCCGACGGACCCGGCGCGGCCAGCGACCTGGCGCTGTTCCTGCGCTGCGCCGACTCGCTGGACCTGGCGCAGGCCGGCATCGGTCCGGGCCGCACGCTCAGCGTCGGCGCCTACCGCCAGCCCGATGGCAGCCACCTGCTGGCCGCCGGCGTCTGGACGGCCGATGCCGGGCCGCAGGCCATCGACGCGGCCCGCTACAGCGCCGACCTCACCGAGGACGCCACCCACGCCTGGCTGGCCACACGCCCCGGCGACGAGCCCGATGCCGCGCCGGCCCGCTCACCGCTGCGCGGCCACACCCAGCCAGAGCCCGACAAGCCCGGTGCCTACACCTGGAACAAGGCGCCCCGGCTGGCCGGCCAGGTGGTCGAGACCGGCGCGCTGGCCCGCCAGCTGGCCAGTGGCCAGCCGCTGATCACCCAGGCCGTGCGCCGCGACGGTGCCAGCGTGCGCACCCGCGTGCTGGCCCGCCTGGTCGAGATCGCGCGGGTGCTGCCCGAGATGGTCGGCTGGCTGTCCGCGCTGCGTCCGGGCGAGCCCTGGAGCGCCCCGTTCCAGCTGCCCGAGGACGGCACCGGCGTCGGCCTGACCGAGGCCGCGCGCGGTGCGCTGGGCCATTGGGCGGTGGTGCGCGACGGCCGCATCGCGAGCTGGCAGATCGTCGCGCCGACCAGCATCAACTTCTCGCCGCGCGACGCGGCCGGCACGCCCGGTGCGCTGGAAGCCGCGCTGGTCGGCGCACGGGTCGAACCGGGCGAGACCACGCCGGTGTCGGTCCAGCACATCGTCCGGTCGTTCGACCCCTGCATGGTCTGCACCGTCCATTGAACGCCCCCGTGTCATGAGCGACAGCCCACGCCCTCGCCCGCTGCCTCCGGACATGCCCGCAGGCGCCGAAGGCATCGACGAGTCGACCTGGCTGGACGTGATCCAGAAGATGGACGAGGTCTATTCGCAGCTGGTCGCCGACGAGGTCGCTCTGGAGGAGAAGAACGCGCAGCTGGAGCAGTCGCAGCGCTTCATCTTCAGCCTGCTGGCCTCGATGAGCGACGTGCTGCTGGCCTGCAGCGAGGACGGCCGCATCGAGGAGACCAACGCCGCCCTGTGCACGCTGGTCGGCCGTCGCGATGCCGAGCTGCGCGGCCGGCCGATGGCCGAGCTGATGGCCGGCCCGGCACGCCCGGACCCGCTCGACGCGACCGCGCCGGCCGAGCGCCTGGGCGCGCTGACGCGGGCGGTGCAGGCCCGCCGCGATGCGCTGTCGGTCGAACTGGAACTGGTCGACGCACAGGGCCAGTCGGTGCCGGTGGACTTCAACTGCACCGCCCGCTTCGACGCCACCGGGCGGCGCGTCGGCCATGTCTGGGTCGGCCGCCCGATGGGCGAGATCAAGCGCGCTTACCGCGAGCTGCAGGAAGCCCACGAAGCCCTCAAGCGGACCCAGCAGCAGCTGCTGCATGCCGAGAAGATGGCCTCGCTGGGCCGGCTGGTCGCGGGCGTCGCGCACGAGCTGAACAACCCGATCAGCTTCGTGCTGGCCAACGTTCACGCGCTGCAGCGCTACAGCGAGCGGCTGGGCCGCTACCTCGACCAGGTCCATGCGGGTGCCGCGCCCGAGGCCCTGGCCGAGCAGCGCCGCGCGCTGCGCATCGACCCGATCCTGAAGGACCTGCCCTCGCTGATGGAGGGCACGCTCGAAGGCGCGCAGCGCACCGCCGACATCGTGCAGGGCCTGCGTCGCTTCTCGGCCATGGACCGCGAGGAACGCCAGGCCGTCGACCTGCACGCCGTCATCGAACGGGCGCTGCACTGGGTCGCCAAGGCCAGCGCCAGCGTGCTGACGGTGCACCGCGACCTGGGACCGCCGGTGACGGTCAGCGGCAGCGCCGGCCGGCTCCAGCAGGTGCTGATGAACCTGGTCCAGAACGCGCTGGACGCCGCCACCGCCGCCCATCCCGACGGACGCCCCAACGCCCACGACCCGCCCGAGCTGTGGATCAGCAGCCGCGTCGATGCGGCCCACCGCCGCGTCGAGATCCGCCTGCGCGACAACGGCCCCGGCATCCCGCAGGAGCACCTGCCGCGCGTCTTCGATCCCTTCTTCACCACCAAGCCGGTCGGCCAGGGCACCGGCCTGGGCCTGTCGATCAGCTACGCCATCGTCGAGCAGCACGGCGGCGAGCTGCGCGCCGAGAACGCGCCCGAAGGCGGGGCGGTGTTCGTGCTGGGGCTGCCGCTGGACCCTGCCTGATGGACCGTTCCCGGAGACACGGACTTCATGCCCGCGCGGCTGCGAAGGGATTGAACACCGTCAATCCGAGTGCCTCGAAATCGGCGACGTTGCGCGTGGCCACCTGCAAGCCGTGAATCTGCGCGGTCGCGCCGATCATCGCGTCCTCGAACAGGGTGTCGGACTTGCGATGCATCAGCCGCGCCCAGGCGCTGAAGGCACGGGCATCCATCGGCAGGACGTTGAAGGCACCGGCCACCTGCTCCAGCCAGGCTTCGATTTCGGCGGCCTTTTCAGGATCCTGTTCGCGCGTGATCTCGATGCCGGCCTGGATTTCTCCGAGGGTGACGGCGGACAGGTGGAGTTGGGCGTTGTCGAGCGTCTGGAGCCACGCAAGAACGCCACCATGCGGCCGTGGCTTGCGCAACTCGGACACCACGTTGGTGTCGAGCAGGTAGCCGCCGGTCATTTCAGTCGCTCCACGGCTCGCCTCCTCGCCTGACCGCGTGCAGGGAGGACCAGTTCCGCGCGGGCCTCGTCGCTCAGCAGCAGGTCCTTCAACGAAGGACGGGCAGAGGACTGGAGCCGACGCCACTCCTGCACCGGCACCAGCACGGCGGCCTCGGTACCGCGACGCGTGACCATCTGCGGCCCTTCGTTGAGACAGGCATCGAGGAACTCGCTGAATCGCGCCTTCGCGTCTTGAACGGGCCAAGCATTCATCGGAACCCCCAAAACTAGTCAGATAACTAGTCTGATGACAAGTGGATCCGGTGTCAATCTCCCTTGGGCGCTCAGGCTTGGACCACGTTCATCACCCCAACATGAACCCACCCTCCGCCACCGCCTGGCCGTTGACCTGCACCGTGATGCGGTGCCAGCCGGGGTGGTAGGTCCGGGTCGTGATCGGCTTGACGGCGTGGCGCTTGAGCATGGCGCGGTGTTCGCCGGCGGCGAGCTCCAGGTTCCAGCCCTTGAAGACCTTGGGCGAGCTGCTGCCGTTGGCCTTGACGTGGTGGACGGCGTAGTCGATGACCAGGCGCTGCGGCTGCGGCGAGGTCGAGACCAGCATCAGGTTCAGGTCGACCGACTCGCCCAGCCGGATCGAGGCCGGCGTGACGCGCAGCACCGCGCGGCCCTGCAGCGGCTGGCCGAGGCCCCAGGCCGCAAGAACGGCCACGTCACCCTGCTTGACCAGCGTGCGGCTGGCATGGCGCAGCAGCGCACGGCGCTGGGCGCTGGCCTCCGGCAGGTGGCGCTGCAGCCAGTCGGCCACGCGGGCTGGATGGTCCTTGGCGATGTCGTTGAGGTGGTTGGCGACCGACCGGCGCACGTAGCCGCTCGGGTCGTCCTGCAGGGCTTCGAGCAGGGGCAGCGTCGGCGACGGGTCGGCGATCAGGGCCTTGAGCTGCAGGCCCCAGGGCAGGCGCGGCCGGCTGCCCTCGCTGACCAGGCGGCGCACATGCGCGCTGCGATCGGTGGTCCAGCGCTGCAGCGTGGCGATCACGCGCGCCGGGTGGCGGACGATGAAGGGGCGGATGGCGAACTCGGCACTGAAGCGCTGGGTCAGCGCATGCAGCGCGGCCAGCGCACGATCGGGCAGGTCTTGGCCGCGCCGGGCGACATACTCGCCCATCGCCCAGACCGGCCAGCCGGCCAGCCCCAGCGCGTGGGTGCGCAGCTCGCCGGGCTCGTCGAAGTCGTGTGCCGTGACCGGCGCCAGCGACGCCTCCAGCGCGTCGGCGGCACGGTCGAAGTCGGCCGGCAGGGCCACCTCCAGCGCATCGGCCAGCTGCATGGCGCGGGCCTTGAACGCGAGCGCGTCGAGGCCCGGACGGGCGCGGGCGACGAAGGCCTCGCGGTCGAATTCATGACAGACGCGCGACAGGTGCGCGGCCATCGCGTCGACCTGGCTGCCGTCGAGCAGGTTCTTGAGGGGTTCGGCCATGCCCTGCATTCTGGCGGTGCAGCAATCGTGTGCGATCCGTCACAACACGGTCACAGACTGCTGCGAGCCTCGCGCGCTGTTTGCAACGACCCCAGCAGGAGCCCCCATGGCCAAAGACTTCGACACGATGGAAGACAGCAACCGCTCGAACAACCCGAGCATCCACGAGGTGTCCGACCCGTCACGCCGCGTGATGCTGCGCGGCGGCTTGGGCGCGCTGCTCGGTGGCTCGCTGGGCCTGGGCGCGCTCACCGGCTGCGCCAGCGTCGGTGGCCTGATGGGCGGCAAGCTCATCGGCTTCGAGAGCGTGCCGGTCGGCACCGCCGACGCGATCGCCGTGCCCAAGGGCTATGTGGCGCAGGCCATCGCCGCCTGGGGTGAGCCGGTCGGCCTGTCGGGCGAGACCCCGGCCTTCAAGTTCGACGGCAAGAACACCGCCGCCGAACAGGCCGCGCAGCTGGGCATGCACCACGACGGCATCCACTTCTACGCCCAGGAAGGCTCGGCCGACGCCACCAAGAGCGGCCTGCTGGTGATGAACCACGAGTACGTCGACGACGGCCTGCTGCATGCCGACGGCATGGCCACCTGGACGGCCGAGAAGGTGAAGAAGTCGCAGGCCGCGCACGGCGTGTCGGTCATCGAGGTCGAGTTCAAGGACGGCAAGTGGACGCAGGTCACGCCCTCGCCCTGGGCCCGCCGCATCACCGCCACCACGCCGATGGCCGTGGGTGGCCCGGCCGCCGGCCACAAGCTGATGCAGACCGCCGCCGACCCGAAGGGCATGAAGATCCTCGGCACCTTCAACAACTGCGGTTCGGGCAAGACGCCGTGGGGCACCTACCTGACCTGCGAAGAGAACTTCATCAACTACTTCAACGGTCCGTCCACGCCCGATGCGCACCAGAAGCGCTGGGGCCTGCAGAAGGTCGACGCGAAGCTGTACCGCTGGCATGAGCATGACGAGCGCTTCGATGCCGTCAAGCATCCCAACGAGATCAACCGCCACGGCTGGGTCGTCGAGATCGACCCGATGGACGCCAGCTCGACCCCGGTCAAGCGCACCGCCCTGGGCCGTGCCGCGCACGAAGGTGCCACGGTGGCCGTCACGCGTGAACAGCGTGCCGTCATCTACATGGGCGAGGACTCGCGCTTCGAGTACATCTACAAGTTCGTCAGCCGCGACGCGATCAAGCCGGGCGGTGCCCGCGCCAACGCCACGCTGCTGGACCACGGCACGCTCTACGTCGCCCGCTTCGATGCCGATGGCAAGGGCGCGTGGCTGCCGCTGGTGCATGGCCAGGGTCCGCTGACGGCGGCCAACGGCTTTGCCGACCAGGGCGAGGTGCTGATCAAGTCGCGCCAGGCCAGCGACCTGCTGGGCGCCACCAAGATGGACCGCCCGGAATGGACGGCGGTCGACCAGAAGACCCGCAAGGTCTACTGCACCCTGACCAACAACAGCAACCGCGGCGTGGGCAGCAACCCCGGCGTGGACGCCGCCAACCCGCGTGCCAACAACACGATGGGCAACATCATCGAGTGGCAGGACAGCGGCGACTTCGACGGCACCACCTTCGCGTGGAAGCACTTCGTCATGGCCGGTGACAAGAGCCTGGAGCGCGCCGACGCCAAGGGCAACATCAAGGGCGACGCCTTCGCCTGCCCGGACGGCCTCTGGGTCGATGCCCGCGGCACGCTCTGGATCCAGTGCGACATGTCGACCTCGGCCATGGGCAAGGGTGACCTCGTCAACCTGGGCAACAACATGATGCTGGCGGCCGACCCCGCGACGGGCGAGATCCGCCGCTTCCTGGTCGGCCCGAAGGGCTGCGAGATCACCGGCGTGACCATGACGCCGGACGGCCGCACGATGTTCCTGAACGTCCAGCACCCCGGCGAGCCGGCCAGCGAACGCAACGACCCGGCCAACCCGCGTGCCGTGTCGAACTGGCCCGACCAGCGTGCCGATGGCCGCCCGCGTTCGGCCACGGTCGTGGTGCGCAAGGCCGACGGCGGCCTCATCGGTACCTGATCCGGCACCGGATCAGGCGCCTGGCCGGGCGGCGGCGCTGCCCGGTCGCTCAGGCCATCAGCGGCACGGTCATGTCCTTGACCACCTGCGGCGCGATCAGGCTGGGCGACTGGGCATAGCCCAGCTCGGCCAGCTCGCGCCCGACCGCCTCGACCAGCTGGGCGAAGGTCAACCTCGCCGCCTTGCCGCGGCGGGCACCACCGGCCTCGCGACGGTCGCGCCGCAGCGTCTTGACCAGGCTGTAGGTGAAGGCGCCGTGCGAGATCGGGCCGTGCTCGTACTCGTGCGCGAACTGCTGGTCGCTGCAGGCATAGATCAGCGTCGGCAGGTAGGGCCCGAGGTGGCCGCGCTGCTGCGCCGTGCCGGCCTTGCCGGCGCGGACCGGCTCGTAGCCCCCACGCAGGTCCATGGCCTGGCCGAGCCGGTGCGTGGCGCGCAGCGGCTGGTCCTGGCCGCCGGCCGAGCGGGTCGCGGGCTTGCCGTTGAATCGCTCGTCGTAGGCCTTGCTCGGGGCGTCGAAGCGGCGCGGCAACCACATCTCGCGCGCGCCGTCCCAGCGCAGCATGCGGTGGCGGATGTCGTCGGGCGGGTTGAGCCCGCGCACCCGCTGCGCCGCCGCGCGGGTCATGCCGCCGGCATGGCAGCAGTCGAACATGCAGACCAGGCGCAGGTCATACGGCAGCTGGCTGTAGAGCGCATGGAACTGCACGTCGCTGAAGGCCTTGCCGGCCGACCAGTCGAAGTCGTGCAGCACCAGCGACTCGTTGATGCGGTCGACCTTGCCGTCCGGCCCATAGGTCGGCACCTGCGCGCCGTGGCCGCTGTAGTAGAAGAAGCAGGTGTCGCCACCCCGCGCGTCGTCGAGCAGCCAGTCCATGCGCTCGACCACGCCGGCGGTGGTGGCGCGGTCGTTCAGCACGATGCGGATGTCCTCGGGCGCGTAGCCGGACTCCTGCAGCAGCGCGCTCACCAGCCAGACGTCGTTGACGCAGCCCGACAGGTTGGCGGCCGGATCGGCGTACTCGTTGATGCCCACCAGCAACGCGCGCTGGCGCGGCGGACGTGCCGGCGTGGCGGTGGCCTTCAAGGCTTTCACGGCCTTCTCGGCTTTCACGGCTTTCACGGCTTCTACGGCCTCGGCGGCAGGTTCTGCCCTGTCGTGTGTCGCACCCGTGGCGACGGCCTGCGCGGCCAGCGTCGCCCAGACCGCATCGACCGTCAGGCGGTGGCCCATGTACTGCTCGACGTCGTGATCGGCGATGCCGTCGATGTCGAAGCGGGTCGTGAGCGGGGTGTAGTTGTCGGCCTCGGCCAGCCGGATCGGCGCGGTGAAGACGTCGTCCTCGGGGTTGTAGAGGTGGAACCAGCGCGTGGCCTGCGGCAGCGGCATCAGCCGCCCAGCCGCGAACTGGCCGACCACGAAAGGGTTGCCGATCTGCGAGCCGCAGGTGACCAGCGTGCGGCCCGCCAGCAAGGGGGCCGTCTTCGCCTGCGTGAAGGTGTCGTAGGCGACCAGCGTGCCCAGGCTGTGGGCGACCACCACATCGGGCTGGAAGCTGCGCAGCCGGGCCGCCAGCGTGGCGCGGGTGTCGCGCCGCAGGGCCGCGTCCTCGACCCATTGCACGACCATGCCGGCGGTCCAGCGCACCCGGTCGATGACGTTGCCGAGCAGGCCACGTTCGCGCGGCAACGCCGCCGCGCCGGTGCCGCCGAGCGAGCCCAGGCCGCTGCCGAGCAGCTTGCCGACCGCCCGCGCGACGTCCAGGGCGCCGGCCTGCCGGGCGCCGAACTCCGCGTCCAGGTGCACGAAGGCGATCTCCACGGCCAGCTCCGGCGCGACCCGTGCCAGCGGCGCGCGGATGGCCTCGCGCCAGCTCGTCTCCCAGGCCGCGCCGGGCTCGTGCTTGCCGATACCGTGCACGCAGAGGATCTTCAGGGTCATGGGGCGCTCCAGGTCATGCCGGGTGGCGGATAGGCGTGGTAGCCGTCGAAGTCGGCCTTGCCCAGTGGCAGGCCGCGCTGCCGGGCGATGGCGTAGACCATCGCCAGGTGGAAGAAGAAGTTGGGCAGCAGGTGGCGCTGCAGGAACTCGCCGGCCGGCAGGTCCAGCTCGGCATCGCCGGCCCTGCTGCGGATGCGGCGGGCGTCGGCACCGGCGTAGTCTTGCGGCCGGAACGAGGCCACGCGGGACCGCACACGTGCGATGCGCCCGCGCAGGCCCGTCAGGCCCTGCGGCGACTCGCCCGGCGGCACCGGCAAGCCGGCCAGCGGGCAGCAGCCACGCAAGGCGAAGTTGGCAGCGATCTCCACCTGCACCGCCCAGGGCAGCATGTCCGGCGCCAGGCGCGCGGCCAGCCAGCCGGCCTCGGCCGCGGCCGCGTCGGGCGCCGCGCGGCAGGCCCGCTCGACCTTGGCGACCAGGCCGTCCAGCCGGTCGAGGTAGTGCAGGAAGACCGGCACGGAGGCGTCGAACAACGCGGGCACGGGGCCCCGTCCCAGTGGCATCCAGCCCGACGCCTTCAGGCTCGCCAGCGGCGCGAACAGCGGCTGCGGCAGCGCCTCCCAGTCGAACCAGGCCCAGGCCTCGCACTTGTCCGGCTCCAGCCGTTGCGGCTCGCCGCCGGGGTGGCGGGCCAGCATCACGACAGTAGCGTAGTGGCGACCTTCGGCTGCGAAGACATCGTTGGTGACCGGGCCGGCCCGCAACTCGCCGATCACCAGGCCGGTCTCCTCGGCCACCTCGCGGCGGGCGCAGTCCTCGAAGGACTCGCCCCATTCGAGGTGTCCGCCCGGCGCCGACCAGGTGCCCGCACCATGTGCCCCGCGTCGCAGCCCCAGCAACACGCGACCGGCATCGTCCTGGACCAGCACGCCCACGCCGACGCGCGGGTGCTGGTGGGCGCTGTCGCGCGGGCCGGCCGGCGTGCTCATCGCGGCGTTCAGCGTGCGGCCGGCACGACGTAGGTCGCGCCCTTCACGCAGGCCTGGGCCTGCGCGTCGGAGCGGAAGTAGTCGATCGTGTAGGTGCCGAAACCGCCTCCGTTGACGCCCATCCAGAGGTAGGCCAGCGCACCGGCCTGGGTCTCGATGTCGATGGCCGGGTTGTAGACGCCGGCGATGCCGTCGTTGCGCATCTGGACCTTGTGCGCGCCGGGCTCGATCACCGCATGCACGAAGGTGTTGGGCTTGACGGTGCCGATGTCGCGGCCGTCGACCAGCACGGTGGTCTTGACGCCGGCGGCGACCAGCATCGCGTCCTCGCGGCAGACGTAGAGGCTGGTCTTGCCGGCCACCGGCTGGAAGCTCTTGAGCGTCTGCTCGACGCCCTTGTCGCCGGTCTGGATCGAGGCGCAGCCGCTCAGCAAGGTGGCGGCAGCGAAGGTCAGCAGGGTCTTGCGCATGGTGTGGTTCTCCAGGAGTCGTGAGGCCGCAAAGGTTAGCGGCAGACGCCTGCGCCCGGCTTGATCCAGGGCCACGGGAAGAACCCCGACGTGGCGGCCGCGCCGCAGCGCATGACACCGCCGCGTCACCGAATCACCGATCATTGCGGCTTCGCGCACCGTCCCGGTGACGCATCGCCCGAAAGCATCCGCCGTGATCGAACTCATCATCCTCGTCGACTACGAGAACGTGCAGCCCGCCGCCGAGGACCTGGCCGACCTGGAAGTCGGCAAGCACCTGCTGAAGGTCTTCCACGGACCGGGCCAGAACTCGATGCCGATCAAGCTGGCGACGACGCTGATGCCGGTCGGCGCGGCGGTCGAGTTCATCCAGTGCGAGAAGGCCGGCAAGGACGCGCTGGACTTCCACCTGTCCTTCCACTTCGGCCGGCTGTCGATCCAGCATCCGCAGGCCCAGTACGTCATCGTCTCGCGTGACCGCAAGGGCTTCTCTCAGCTGATCGAGCACGGCGGCAAGCTGGGCATCAAGGTCACGCTGGTGCCTTCGCTGCGCGACGAGGACATGAACGACGACGGCACGCCGGTGGTCAAGCCCGAGTCGAGCGCGCCGGCCAGCACCGGCCGCCAGCCCCGCGCGCCGCGCACGTCACGCAGCCGCAGTGGCGGTGGCGGTGGCGGTGGCGGTGGCGGTGGCGGCGGCGGCAGTGGTGGCGGCAAGTCCGGTTCCAGTCGCGGCACCGCGTCCGCCCAGGCCCCTGCGGCAACAGGCCAGCGTCGCGGTGGCGGCCGCGACGGCTCGCGCCGCGATGCGCCTCGTTCGGCTCCGCAGCCCAACGTCCAGACCACCGCAGCGGTCACCGTGCCGGTGGTCACGAACGCGCTGGCGCCTGCTGCCTCGCCGACACCGATGGCCCCGCCGCCCCAGGTCGACGACGACGTGCGCGATGCGGTCGAGCAGCTGATGGCCGACATCGTCGCCTCGGATGACGAGGACGCGCCGGCTGCCGCGCCCGTCGACGTCGCCGCGCCGGAACCGGCACCCGCTCCCGCAGCGAAGAAGGCCGCCGCCAAGAAAGCGCCCGCCAAGAAGGCTGCGGCGAAGAAGGCGCCGGCCAGGAAGGCCGCTGCGAAGGCCGAAGACGCGGCACCGGTCGTGCCGGTCCAAGAGGTCGAGGCCACACCTGCCCCCGCCCCTGCCAAGAAGGCCGCCAAGAAGACCGCTCGCAACGCCGCCGCGAAGAAGACGGCGAAGGCCGACGCGGTGAGCGCCGCGGCCGAGCCTGTCGTACCCGCACCCGCACCCGCACCCGCACCCGCTCCGGAAGCAGCACAGGAAGCGGCACCGGCCAAGAAGGCCGCGCGCAAGTCGGCCGGCCGCAAGCCGGCAGCGGTGGCCGAGTTGGCGGCTGAGCCGGCACCCGCTCCGGCTCCGGTGCCCGCCCCCGCGCCGGCCCCGTCCGGCCGCCAGCTGCGCGACGAGCCGATGCCGTCGGACACCCGAAAGGCGCTCGACAGCCTCAAGCGCCTGGGCGACGGCAAGCGGCCGGTCAAGGTCGCCTCGCTGCGCGCCCACCTGCGCTCGCACCTGCGCGCCGACCTGAGCGAGGCCGGCGTCGAGGCGCTGCTGGAGAACATGCTCGCGCAGGGCTGGATCAGCGAGCTGGACCACGGCAAGGTCGCCTACCAGCTGCCCTGAACGCCCGCCGACCCAAGACACCAGGACCACGACCCCACGCACCGACCGCCCATGTTCACCGGCATCGTCCAATCCATCGCCACCGTCGTCGCCATCGACGACCGGCCCGGCCTGCGCAGCTTCACGCTCGAGTTCCCGCCCGGCTTCCTCGACGGCCAGGAGATCGGCGCCAGCGTCGCCTGCGACGGCTGCTGCCTGACCGTCACGCGCCACCTGGGCCCGCAGCGGGCCGACTTCGACGTGATGCAGCAAAGCCTGAACCTCACCACGCTGGGCACGCTGCAGGTCGGCAGCCGCATCAACGTCGAACGCGCCGCGCGCGATGGCGTCGAGATCGGCGGCCATCCGATCTCCGGCCACATCGACTGCCAGGCCCGCGTCGCGTCGGTCCGCAAGCCCGAGAACAACCACGTGCTGCGCATCTCGGTGCCGCCGGCCTGGATGCGCTATGTCTTCCCCAAGGGCTACATCGCCGTCAACGGCGCGAGCCTGACGGTGGCCGAGGCCGACCGCGCGGCCGGCTGGTTCGAGGTCTGGCTGATCCCCGAGACGCTGCGCCAGACCACCTTCGGCGACAAGCGGCCGGGCGACGCGCTCAACCTCGAGATCGAGCGCGGCACCCAGGTCATGGTCGACACCGTGCGCGACACGATCGACGAGCGCCTCGGCCCGCTGCTGCCGGCGCTGGCCGCGCTGCTGTCCGAGCCCGACATCGCCGCACGCCTGCAGGCCCGCGGCATCGACGTGGCCGCCGCCACCGCCACGCTGCAACTGCGTTGAACACGATGAACACGCCCCAAGCTGCCCTGCCCGCCATGCCCGCCCTGCCCGTGCCGACCGATGGCGAGGTCCTGGCCGCCACCCGCCGCTGGCTCGAACGCGCCGTCATCGGCCTGAACCTCTGCCCCTTCGCCAAGGCCGTGCATGTCAAGGACCAGATCCGCTGGGTCGTCAGCCAGGCCACCACGCCCGAGGCGCTGCAGGCCGAACTCGCCATCGAACTGCACCGGCTGGCCGAGACCGACCCGGAACAGATCGAGACCACGCTGCTGATCCACCCGCAGGTGCTGACCGACTTCCTCGACTACAACGACTTCCTCGAAGTGGCCGACGCCACCGTCGAGGAGCTGGGCTACGAGGGCGAGCTGCAGGTCGCGAGCTTCCACCCCGACTACCAGTTCGACGGCACCGAGCCCGACGACGTCGACAACGCCAGCAACCGCTCGCCCTGGCCGACGCTGCACCTGCTGCGCGAGGCCAGCATCGAGGCGGCGGTCGAGGCATTCCCCGACGCGGCCGACATCTACGACCGCAACATCGAGACGCTGCGCCAGCTCGGCGCCGCAGGCTGGCGCCGGCTGCTGACCGACCCAAGCTGAGCCGACGCCCGTCCTCGCTGCTGGAGACCCCGCACCATGCCCGACGACGACATCGCCACGCTGCGCCGCATCCTCAGGACCTGCCGCACGATCGCGGTGGTCGGCCTGTCGGCGGAGTGGCACCGGCCGAGCTTTTTCGCGGCCAAGTACTTGCAGGCCAAGGGCTACCGCATCGTGCCGGTCAACCCGCGCTACCCGGAGATCCTCGGCGAGACCAGCTACGCGCGGCTGGAGGACATCCCGTTTCCCGTCGACATGGTGGACGTCTTCCGCAAGCCGGCCGACGTGCTGCCGATCGCACACAGCGCCGTCGCCATCGGCGCCAGCTGCCTGTGGCAGCAACTCGGCGTGATCAACCGCGAGGCCGACGCCGCAGCCCGCGCCGCCGGGCTGATCAGCGTGATGGACCGCTGCGTGAAGATCGAGCATGCACGCCTGTACGGCGGCCTGAACTGGGCCGGCGTCAACACCGGCGTGATCTCGGCGCAGCGGCCGATCTGAGCGGCCAGAGCCGCCCCCCACGAACACCGGACCCGCCATGGCCGACCACGCCTACCAGCCCGAGACCCTGGCGATCCATGCCGGCCAGATCCCCGACGCGGCCACCGGCGCACGCGCGCTGCCGATCTACCAGACCACCAGCTTCGTGTTCGACAGCGCCGAGCATGCGGCCAGCCTGTTCAACCTGCAGACCTTCGGCAACGTCTACTCGCGGCTGTCGAACCCGACGGTCGCGGCGCTGGAGGAGCGCGTCGCCGCGCTCGAGAACGGCCGCGCCGCGCTGGCCGTGTCCTCGGGCATGGCGGCCGAGGCGACCGCGCTGATGACCCTGCTGCAGGCCGGCGACCATGTCGTCGCGGCCGGCGCGCTGTACGGCGGCACCGTCACCATGCTGGCGGTCAACCTGAAGAAGTTCGGCATCGAGACCACCTTCGTTGACGCCACCGACCCGCAGGCCTTCGCCGCCGCGATGCGGCCGAACACGCGTGCGGTCTATGCCGAGAGCCTGGGCAACCCCAGCCTGGTCGTGCTGGACATCGCCGCCGTGGCCGAGGTGGCGCATGCGCACGGCGTGCCGCTGATCATCGACAACACCGTGCCCTCGCCGGCGCTGTGCAACCCGCTGGACCTGGGCGCGGACATCGTCATCCACAGCGTGACCAAGTACCTCGGCGGCCACGGCACCACGCTGGGCGGCGTGATCGTCGAGGCCGGCCGTTTCCCCTGGGACAACGGCAAGTTCCCCGGCATGACCGAACCGTCACCGGGCTACCACGGCGTCAAGTTCTACGAAACGTTTGGCGACTTCGGCTTCTCGATGCGCTGCCGCATGGAGACCCTGCGCGTGCAGGGCGCCGCGCTGGCACCGACCAGCGCCTGGCAGCTGCTGCAGGGCATCGAGACCCTGCACCTGCGCATGGAACGCCACACCGCCAACGCCCTCGCGCTGGCCCGCCACCTGCGCGACGACCCGCGCGTGGCCTGGGTCAACTACCCCGGCCTGGAAGACCACCCGCAACACGCGCTGATGCGCCGCCAGATGCGCGGCGCCTCCGGCCTGCTCGCCTTCGGCGTCAAGGGCGGCGCGGCAGCCGGCGTGCGCTTCATCGAGGGGGCCCAGTTCATGAGCCACCTGGTCAACATCGGCGACACCCGCACCCTCATCAGCCACCCGGCCAGCACGACCCACCGCCAGCTCGACGAATCCCAGCAACGCGCCGCCGGCGTGCTGCCGGACATGGTCCGCATCTCGGTGGGGATCGAGCACATCGACGACATCCTGTGGGATGTGGATCAGGCCTTGGGGAAGGCGGTCGGGGACAGCTGAGGTCCGGGTTGTGAGTCCTGACGCAAGCCGCCGCTAGGCGCCCGGCAACCTCGGCACCGCCGACGCCGGCGACACGCCCTGCGCGATCGCCGCATCTCGTTCGGCCTGCCGGGCGCGCTGGAAGGCCGGGCGCTGTTGCAGGGCCTGCCAGTAGGCCGCGACCGCCGGCTTGAAGCGGGCCGACAGGCCCAGCTCGTCGGCCAGCAGCAGGGCGTAGCCGAGCGAGGCGTCGGCGGCGGTGAAACGGCCGGCGCAGACGTGGTCGGTGCCGGCGCCGGGTTGCTGCAGCGCGGCGTCGAGCGTGCGCAAGCGCGAGAAGAACCACTGGGTGTAGTCGGCCACGACCTGCGGCTGGCGGCGCTCGGGCGGCTCGAAGCAGGCGTAGCGCAGCAGCAGCGTCTGCGGAAAGGTCAGCGTGGCCTCGCCGAAATGCAGCCATTGCAGCCAGGCGCCGAAGGCCGGCTCGTCGGGCCGCACCGCCAGCGGCGTGTTGCCGCCGTGACGGGCGACCAGGTATTCGCAGATCGCGGCCGATTCGGCCAGGCGGGTCTCGCCGTCGATCAGCAGCGGCACCGTCCCCTGCGGATGGACCTCCAGGTAGCCGGCCGCCTGCACGCGCGGCGGGAAGGGCCAGACGGTCAGCTGGTACGACAGGCCCAGCTCCTCCAGCATCCAGAAGGCCCGGAAGGACCGGGCGGCGACACAGTGGTGCAGGTGGATCATCGAATGAGCCTGTGGGTGTTCGGTTTGCGTGGCGACCCGTTCATGCGGCCTGTTCATGCGACCTGTTCATGCGGCGCGCTTGGCGAGCAGCGCGCGCGCCACGCGCGAGCCGTTGGGCTGGCCCAGCGCGGCGCGGATGGCCTGGCCGGCATCGATCAGGCGGTCCAGGTCGATGCCGGTCTCGATGCCCAGGCCGTGCAGCAGCCAGACCACGTCCTCGGTGGCGACGTTGCCGGTCGCGCCCTTGGCATAGGGACAGCCGCCCAGGCCGCTGACGCTGGTGTCGAAGGTCGCGATGCCGACCTCCAGGCTGGCGTAGACGTTGGCCAGCGCCATGCCGTAGGTGTCGTGGAAATGGCCGCTGACCTGCTCAATCGGGTAATGGCGCAGGGCCGCTTCCAGCGCGGCGCGGACCCGGCCGGGCGTGCCCACGCCGATGGTGTCGGCCACGCCGACGTGTTCGACACCGATCTGGCGCATCAGGCGCGCCACCAGCTCGACCCGCCCCGGCGCGATCTCGCCCTCGTAGGGACAGCCGACGGCGCAGGAGATCGCGCCACGGACCTTGACGCCGGCCGCCCGGGCGGACGCGACCACCGGCGCGAAGCGCTCGATGGATTCGGCGATCGAGCAGTTGATGTTGCGCTGGCTGAAGGCCTCGCTGGCCGCGCCGAAGACGACGATCTCGTCGGGCCGGTCCTGCCGAGCCGCTTCCCAGCCCTTCAGGTTGGGCGTCAGCACCGAATAGCGCACGCCCGGCTGGCGGGTGATCCCGGCCATGACCTCGGTGTTGTCGGCCATCTGCGGCACCCACTTCGGGCTGACGTAGCTGGTGACCTCGATCTCGCGCAGGCCGGCGGCCTGCAGCGCATGGACCAGGGCGATCTTGTCGGCGGCGGCAACGGCCTGCTTCTCGTTCTGCAGGCCGTCGCGCGGGCCGACCTCGACGATCGTGACGAGGGCGGGCAGGTTCATCGATGGCTTCATGGCAGGGCTCCGTGTCGGGTTCAGCGTCGCTCAGTCTTCCAGGCGCAGCAGCTCGGCGCCCTCGCCCACCTGGTCGCCGACCGCGTACAGCAGCTCGGCGACGACGCCGTCGCGCGGCGCGGCGATGGTGTGTTCCATCTTCATCGCCTCCATGACCGCCAGCGGCTGGCCGCGCTCGACCCGGTCGCCGGCCCGGGCCAGCAGCGCGACGACCTTGCCGGGCATGGGCGCGGTCAGGCGTCCACCGCCATCGGCGCCGTCGCCGGCATGGGCGATCGGGTCGAAGTCCTGCAGCTCGACCGAACCCTGCGCGCCGAACACGGCCACGGTCTCGCCGACCGCGTGAACGTGCAGCGTGCGTCGTTCGCTGCCCAGCGTGATGTCGTGGCGGGACTCGCCGAGCGCCTGCACGACCAACGGCCAGGACGACCCACCCAGCGCCAGCTGCAGCCGGCCGTCGTGGTGGCGTTCAAGCGTGACGATGTGGTGGACCTCGCCCTGCTTGAGGTCGAAGCGCCGCCGCGCGCCGCCGTGGAGGCGCCAGCCGTCGCGGCGCGACCAGGGGTCCGTGCCTTCGAGCGCTACCTCGGCCTGCAGCGACTGGGCGATGACGCCGGCGGCGGCCCATTCGAGCGGCATGCCTTGCTGGTCGAACAGCACGGCGCGCTCGCGCTCGATCAACGCGGTGTCGAGGTCGGCCTCGGCGAAGGACCGGCTGGCGACGACGCGGCGCAGGAAGGCGACGTTGGTCTGCAGGCCGACGATGCGGGTCTGCGCGAGCGCGGCATCCAGCCTGGCCAGCGCCTGGGCGCGGTCCTCGCCCCAGACGAGGAGCTTGGCGACCATCGAGTCGTAGTGCGGGCTGATCGCGTCGCCCTCGCGCACGCCGGCATCGACGCGCAAGGCGGCCGCAGGCTCATCGCCCGAGCCACTGGCGTTGCGCATGAAGGCGACGTGGGCGGGCCAGCGCAGCACGTCCAGCGAGCCGGTGGCGGGCAGGAAGCCGGCGTCGGGGTTCTCGGCGCAGAGGCGGGCCTCGATCGCATGGCCGCGGATGCGCAGCGCGTCCTGCGTCGCGGGCAGGCGCTCGCCACCGGCCACGCGCAGCTGCCACTCGACCAGGTCGTGGCCGGTGATGGCCTCGGTCACCGGATGCTCGACCTGCAGCCGCGTGTTCATCTCCATGAAAAAAAACCGCAGGTCACCGTCTGCCGTCGGCTCGGCGATGAACTCGACCGTGCCCGCGCCCACATAGCCCACCGCCTGCGCCGCCGCCACCGCCGCCGCGCCCATCTCGGCACGGCGTGCGGCGCTCATGCCGGGCGCGGGCGCTTCTTCGAGCACCTTCTGGTGGCGGCGCTGGACCGAGCAGTCCCGCTCGAACAGGTAGACGCACTGCCCGTGGCCGTCGGCGAAGACCTGGATCTCGATGTGGCGCGGCCGGGTCACGTAGCGCTCGACCAGCACGTGGTCGTCGCCGAAGCTGGCCTGGGCCTCGCGCTGGCAGGAGGCCAGCGCGGCGGCGAAGTCCTCGGCCCGGTCGACCCGTCGCATGCCCCGGCCGCCACCGCCGGCGCTGGCCTTGATCAGCACTGGGTAGCCGATGCGATCGGCCTCGCGCTGCAGCAGCGCGGGATCGTTGTCGCGGCCGTGGTAGCCGGGCACCAGCGGCACGCCGGCACGTTCCATCAGCGACTTGGCGGCCGACTTGCTGCCCATCGCGGCGATGGCCTCGGCCGGCGGGCCGATGAACACGAGGCCGGCGGCGGCGCAGGCCCGCGCGAAGTCCTCGTTCTCGCTCAGGAAGCCGTAGCCGGGGTGGATGGCCTGGGCGCCGGTCGCCTTCGCGGCATCGAGGATGCGCTGCCACTGCAGGTAGCTGTCGCGCGCGGCCGCGCCGCCGATGTGGACCGCCTCGTCGCAGGCCCGGACGTGGGCGGCCTGCGCATCGGCGTCGGAGTACACCGCGACGGTCTGCACGCCCAGGCGGCGCGCGGTGGTCGCGACACGGCAGGCGATCTCGCCCCGGTTGGCGATCAGGATCTTCTTGAACATGGTGTCTCCAGGATGCGGTGCGATCGGGGTCGTTCGGGGCTGGCTCAGGGGCTGGCTCGGGGGGTGGCTCAGGCGCTGAGCCAGCCGGGGCTGCGCTTGCCGAGGAAGGCCGAGACGCCCTCCTTGCCCTCGGCGCTGCCGCGGATGTCGGCGATGCGGCGGGCGGTGTCGGCGCGCAGCTCCGCGGTGAGGGGCTGGCCGGCGAGGTCCTGCACCAGCCGCTTGCAGGCGCGCACCGCCGCCGGGCCGTTGGCCACCAGCGCGTCGAGCAGGGCCTGCACGCGGGCATCGAGCGCATCGGCCGCGCAGGTCTCGTGGACCAGGCCGATGCGGCGGGCCTCGGCGGCGTCGAAGCGTTCGGCGGTCGTGAAGTAGCGCTGCGCCGACCTCACGCCGATGGCCTGCACGACGTAGGGGCCGATGGTGGCGGGCAGCAGGCCGAGCTTCGCCTCGCTCAGGCAGAAGCCGACCGTCTCGGCCGCCACCGCGATGTCGCAGACGGCGGCCAGGCCGACGCCGCCGGCATAGCAGTCGCCGTGGATGCAGCCGACCACCGGCACGGGGCAGCGGTGGATCGTCCACAGCATGTCGGCCAGGGCCTGCGCGTCGGCACGGTTCTGGTCCCAGCTGTAGTCGGCCATGGCCCGCATCCAGTTCAGGTCGGCACCGGCGCAGAAGGCCTTGCCGTGGCCGGCCAGGACGACGGCGCGCAGGTCACCGCCCTGCTCGACCTCGGCGGCGAAGCCGGCGAAGGCGGCGTCCAGTTCGGCGATCACCGCGTCGTTGAAGGCGTTGCGGACCTCCGGGCGGTTGAGCCAGACCTCGGCGACGTGGGGGCGGGGGCGGCGGATGTCGAGGGTGGTGGTCATGGACAGGTGTCCTCCTGGTGCCACGAATGGACGAAACCGGCCCCAGGCGCAGGCTGGCCTAGCGGGTTCAGTGCGGCCATGTGTCGAGTCCGCCCAATGTCTTGAGGGCATCGAAATCCGCGTCACGGTGCAGCAACGTATGGCCCTGGGTGATGCAGTAGCTCGCCAGCAGCACGTCGACGGGGCTGCGCACGGTGCGGCCCGACCTGCGCAAGCGCTGGTACAGCGCAGCCGCGTGCAGCGCGTTGTCCAGTCCGCCGATGTCCACGACTTCCAGGGCCAACAACAGGTCACGGGCCCGGATCTGTGCCTGGACGGTGGGGAAGCCGCGCACCACCTCGAACACCACCAGGTCCGCCACGCCGAGGTCCGGTGCACCGTCCAGGCCGGCGAGCCAGCGCCCAAACTGGTCGGACTGCCGGTTGGCAGTGCCCCGGAAGTGATCGATCAGGACGCTGGCGTCGACCAGGATCATGTTCACCGACTCCGGGCACGCCGCGGGGTGCTCCTGGCGGGCGGCGTCACCGTGTACGGCGCAGCCACTTCCTGCACGGCCTCGGGCGCGAGAGGCTGCTCCGCCTGCGCACGTGCCCAGGCCTCGTCGGAATCGTCCCAGAAGAGGGTGCCACGGGCCGCCAGCAAGGCCGCATACGCCTTCTTGCGCTTGAGCAGGCGCAGGCCCTCCTCGACGGCTTCCTTCTTGGTCTTGTAGTCGCCGCTGGCCATCACGTCGGCCATGAGCTGGTCGTCGATCACGATGTTGGTCCGCATGGCTGTTGCCCTCTTTGTGTATGAAAAAATGAAATCATACACATCACATCCGGAACACGCCGAACCTCGCCTCCGGGATCGGCGCGTTCAGGCTGGCCGACAGGCCCAGCGCCAGCACGCGGCGGGTATCGGCCGGGTCGATCACGCCGTCGTCCCACAGGCGGGCGCTGGCGTAGTAGGGATGGCCCTGGACCTCGTACTGCTGGCGGATCGGGGACTTGAAGGCCTCTTCCTCCGCCGCCGACCAGCTGCCGCCCTTGGCCTCGATGCCGTCGCGCTTGACGGTGGCCAGCACGCTGGCGGCCTGCTCGCCGCCCATCACGCTGATGCGCGCGTTCGGCCACATCCACAGGAAGCGCGGGCTGTAGGCCCGGCCGCACATGCCGTAGTTCCCGGCCCCGAAGCTGCCGCCGATGATCACGGTGAACTTGGGCACGTTCGCGCAGGCCACCGCCGTCACCATCTTGGCGCCGGCTCGGGCGATGCCCTCGTTCTCGACCTTCTGGCCGACCATGAAGCCGGTGATGTTCTGCAGGAAGACCAGCGGCACCTTGCGCTGGCAGCACAGTTCGATGAAGTGGGCGCCCTTGTTGGCGCTCTCGGTGAACAGGATGCCGTTGTTGGCGACGATGCCCACCGGCATGCCCTCGATGTGGGCGAAGCCGCAGACCAGGGTGCTGCCGTAGCGGGCCTTGAACTCGTCGAACTCGCTCGCATCGACGATGCGGGCGATGATCTCGCGCACGTCGAAGGGCTTGCGGGTGTCGGTCGGGATGACCGCCAGCAGCTCGGCCGGATCGTGTTTCGGCGCCCGCGGCGGCACGGTGCGCAGCGCGATGTCCTTGCGCCAGTTCAGGTTGGCGACGATCTGGCGGGCCAGCGCCAGTGCGTGCAGGTCGTTGTCGGCCAGGTGGTCGGCCACGCCGGACAGGCGGGTGTGGACGTCGCCGCCGCCCAGGTCCTCGGCGCTGACGACCTCGCCGGTGGCGGCCTTCACCAGCGGCGGACCGCCCAGGAAGATCGTGCCCTGGTTCTTGACGATGATGGTCTCGTCGCTCATCGCCGGCACGTAGGCACCGCCTGCCGTGCAGGAACCCATCACCACGGCCACCTGCGGCACGCCCTGGGCGCTCAGGTTGGCCTGGTTGTAGAAGATGCGGCCGAAGTGGTCGCGGTCCGGGAAGACATCGTCCTGGTTGGGCAGGTTGGCCCCGCCGGAGTCGACCAGGTAGATGCAGGGCAGGCGGTTCTGCTGCGCGATCTCCTGCGCCCGCAGGTGCTTCTTGACCGTCAGCGGGTAGTAGGTGCCGCCCTTGACGGTGGCGTCGTTGCAGACGATCACGCATTCGACGCCACTGACGCGGCCGATGCCGGCGATGACGCCCGCCGCCGGCGCGGCGTCCGAGCCGTCCTTCTCGGCGTAGACGCCCATCGCGGCCAGCGGGGCGATCTCCAGGAAGGGCGTGTCCGGGTCGAGCAGGCCCTCGACGCGGTCGCGCGGCAGCAGCTTGCCGCGGGCCAGGTGCTTGGCCCGCGCGGCCTCGCCGCCGCCCAGCGCGATGCGCGCGAGCTGCCGGTTCAGGTCATCGACCAGCGCACGCATCGCGGCGGCATTGGCCTGCGCTTCGGCCGAGCGGGGGTTGAGCTTGCTGAAGAGGGTGGCCATCTCAGCAGGTCTCGGCAAACAGCTCGCGGCCGATCAGCATGCGGCGGATCTCGCTGGTGCCCGCGCCGATCTCGTAGAGCTTGGCATCGCGCCAGAGCCGGCCGGTGGGGTATTCGTTGGTGTAGCCCACGCCACCGAGCGCCTGGATCGCCTCGCCGGCCATCCAGGTCGCCTTCTCGGCGGTGTAGAGGATGACGCCGGCGGCGTCCTTGCGCAGCGTGCGGGCATGGTCGCCACGGTCGCAGGCCTGCGCCACAGCGTAGGCATAGGCGCGGCAGGCCTGGTAGGTGCTGTACAGGTCGGCCAGCTTGCCCTGCATCAGCTGGAACTCGCCGATGCTCTGGCCGAACTGCTTGCGCTCATGCACGAAGGGCACGACCACGTCGAGGCAGGCGGCCATGATGCCCAGCGGGCCGCCGCTGAGCACGACGCGCTCGTAGTCCAGGCCGCTCATCAGCACCTTGGCGCCGTTGCCCTCCCCGCCCAGCACGTTGTCGACCGGCACCTCGCAGTTGTCGAAGAACAGCGGGTAGGTGTTGGAGCCGCGCATGCCGAGCTTGTCGAGGTGCTCGCCGCGGCTGAAGCCCGCAAAGGACTTCTCGATCAGGAAGGCGGTCATGCCGCGCGCGCCCATCTCCGGGTCGGTCTTGGCATAGACCACCAGCGTGTCGGCGTCGCCGCCGTTGGTGATCCACATCTTGCTGCCGTTGAGCACATAGCGGTCGCCGCGGCGCTCGGCCCGCAGCTTCATGCTGACGACGTCGGAGCCGGCGCCGGGCTCGCTCATGGCGAGCGCGCCGACCTGGGTGCCGGCGATCAGGCCTGGCAGGTAGCGGCGCTTCTGGTCCTCGGTGCCGTTGCGGTTGATCTGGTTGATGCACAGGTTGCTGTGCGCGCCGTAGCTCAGGCCGACCGAGGCGCTGGCGCGGCTGATCTCCTCCATCGCAACCATGTGGGCCAGGTAGCCCATGCCGGTGCCGCCGTGCGACTCGGGCACGGTCAGGCCGTGCACGCCGAGGTCGCCGAGCTTCTTCCACATGTCGGCCGGGAACAGGTTGTCGCGGTCGATCTGCGCGGCACGCGGGGCCAGCTCGTGCTGGGCGAAGTCGCGCACGGCCTCGCGCAGCGCGGCGATGTCCTCGCCATGGTTGAACTGGAACGTGGACTCGAACATGCGGTGTCTCCTGTGCGCCAGCGGCGGTGATCGCCAAACTTGAGCATGACTCAATACAAACCCTGATGCCGCAACCCAAGAGCCTGCAGCGGTCGCCAATCTAGCAGCAGGACGGATGCCGCACAAGCATTTTTGAGTGATACTCAATTCATGCCGGACGACAGCCCCACCACCGCCCAGCGTGCGACCCGTCGTGCGCCGGCCAGCGCCAAGAGCGAGCAGCGCATCCGCGACATCCTCCGCGTGGGCCGCGAGGTCTTCGCCGAGAAGGGCTACGAGCGCGCCACGACCACCGAGATCGCGCAGCGCCTGGGCATCAGCGAGGCCACCGTCTTCACCTACTTCCGCGGCAAGCGCGAGCTGTGCGTGCGCGTCATCAGCGACTGGTACGACGAGATCATCGCGGCGATGGAAACCGGCCTGCCGCGCGACGAGCCGATCCGCGTGCAGCTGCATTTCCTGATCCGCACCCACCTGCACCTGTTTCTGGTGCAGGGCACGGGGCTGTGCGCGCTGGTGCTGTCCGAAGGCCGCTCGAAGGGCGGACCGGGCCAGGAGCTGGCCGACAGCTTCCTGCCGCTGCAGCGCCGCTACACCGCGCCGCTGATGGACCTGCTGGCGCGCGGCCAGGTCAGCGGCGAGGTCCGCGCCGACATGCCGTTGCGCACGCTGCGCGCGCTGGTGCTCGGTCCGATGGAGCACCTGCTGTGGGAGGTCATCGCCCAGGGCCGCACGCCCGACATCGACCGGGCCGCCGCGCAGCTGGTCGACCTGCTGTGGTCGGCGCTGGCCGCCCCGGAAGCCGAGCTGGCCGCACTGCGCCAGTTGAGGGCCGACCTGGCGGCTGCGCTGGCACGCGCCGCCTGAGTCGACAGGCCGCCACAGACCCGACCACGGGCAGGGTTAAGCCACCGGTCCTTGCCGCCCTTGCCGGGCGGTGGCAACCATGCGCGACTACCCGCACAGGAGGACCTCCGCATGGAAGCGCACCACCACACCCTGGGTCAGCTGTTCGCGCAGCTGGGCCTGCCCGAAGACGCCGCCTCGATCGACGCCTTCATCGCCCGCCACGCGCCCTTGCCGGGTCATGTGACGCTGGGCGAGGCGCCGTTCTGGAACGCGTCGCAGGCCGAGTTCCTGTGTGGCGAGCAGGCCCGCGATGCCGACTGGGCCGAGCTGGTGGACACGCTGGACGTGCTGCTGCGCCAGCCGGCCAGCTGAGCCGCTGGCCGAGGATCCATCTCAGCCAGCGACCGGCAGGGCGCCGCGGGCGGCCTCGGCGCGACGTTCGCGCCAGCGCCGCTGCCACAGGCCGATCTGGCGTTCGAGCGCGTGTGCGCAGGCCAGCGTCAGGGCCCAGGTGGCGATCAGGCCGAGCAGGTTGACCTCCAGCGAGTCGGGCGCCAGCGTCGTCACCAGGGCCGCCACGGCCAGGCTGAGCGGGTAGTGCAGCAGGAAGACCGCATACGACAGCCGCGCCAGCCAGGCGGTCAACGCGCGGACCGGCTGGCGGTCCAGGCCCAGCCACGACAACCAGGCCGGGCTGACCACCAGCAGCACCGCGACGGTGCCGGCCAGCGCGATGCGCGAGCGGAAGTCCACCGCCAGCGCGCCCGCGACCAGCACGCACAGCGCCGCGACGCCCAGGCCGCGCCAGGTCGGCTGGCTCATGCGGCCCAGCCAGTGCGCCAGCACGCCCAGGCCGTAGGCGCCGAAGAAGTACGGCGCCCACGCATCCCAGCCCTGCAGTCGGTTGAAGCCGTAGAGCGAGGCGGCCACCAGCGCCGACATCGTGCAAACCACCAGCAGCGCCCGGCTGCGTTCGGAAACCCGGCCCAGCAGCGCGGTGGCGGCGCCGAACAGCGCCAGTCCGCCATAGAGCTGCAGGTCGATGGCCACATACCAGAGGCCGGCCGACAGGGCCTCATGCCCGGTCACGTCCTGCAGGAACAGCAGGTTGGCGATCAGCTGGACGGCGTGCGGCAGCGGCGGCGTGTCCGGGTCATCGAACCACACCCGCGCGACGGCGGCGGTCACCAGCACCAGCGCGATGGCCAGCCAGTAGACCGGCGCGAGCCGCAGCACCCGCTGCCACAGCACGCGCGGCAGCGCCTGGGCGCGCACCCGACCGGCCGCGCCAGGCGTGGGCATCAGCGAGCGCGCCGCCAGGTAGCCGGCGATCACCAGGAAGACCTGCACCGCCAGCCGCGCCGGATCGGCCAGCCAGGCCCACAGGTCGGGCGCGAGCGGCTGCACCTGACGGCTCATCGGGCCGTAGATGACGAGGTGATGGGCAACGATCAGCTGGGAGGCCAGCGCCTTGGCGGTGTCGATCAGGGTCGACGGCAGGGCGGTGGCACAAGGCGCCGGTCGAGCGGAAGGCGCCGCGACCGACGGGCTCGGGGTACTGCTGAGTGACATGACGCGGGCGGCTGGCGACCGATGCCGGCGGGATGCCAGGCTGAGACGGTTGCAACAACGGCGCTGCTGCAGAAGCGGCGGAGTGTACGAGGGTAAACACGGGGCCGGACCGGTGTGGCCGACCGGTCCCCGCGTTCCGGTGGCCCGATCAGCGCGGCTTGCTGCGGTCCTCGACCGGTGCGGGCGCCTGGCCGCCGCTGCTGCCGGCACCGTCACCGCTGCCGACGATCTCCTTCTTGGCCGCCCGGTAGCCCGAGCTGGCTGCCGATCCGACGGCCTTCGCGCCGTCCTTGGCCAGGCCCCAGGCCTCCTTGGCGGCGGAGGCTGCGGCACCGCCGACGCCCTTGGCGCCCTCGGCCACGGCCTTGCCGGCGGTCTTGGCGTCGCGGGCGATGGCACCGCCGGCCTCGCGGGCCTTCTCGCCAATGCCGATGCCAGGGCCGCTGGAAGCGCTGTCCGAGCCTGCGGCGGACTGGCTCCAGGCCGGCGCGGCCAGGCCCAGTCCGGCCAGACAGGCGAGCGCGGCCAGCGTGGCCCGTGCATGCCGGCCACGCCGGTGCGGGGCGGAGACGTTCGTTCGGGACGGGGTCGATCGCAGCTGGAGGTTCATCACGGCAGGGCTTCTTTCAGGGGACGGGATCATCGGCAGGCCGCTCAGGCAGCGTCAAGGCAGTCGACCGGCTGCCGCGGTGTCGGGTTGTGACCGGTCGACCGGGCAACGGGTTCCTGCGGGCCTGCAACGGGCGGTGACGGGATCTCGCCGACCGGGCCGACGGCGCCGGCGGTTCCGAGCCAGCCGCGCCGCAGGATGGGCTCGATCGCGCGGGGGTCGGTGACGGTGCGCAGCTCGTCGAAGGCCGCCTGCGCCTCGGGGTGGACGCGGCGCAGCAGGTTGAGCCACTGCTTGAGCCGGCCGGCCCGGTGACGCGGCGCGACGCGCGGTTCGGTCAGTTGCCAATGGACACCGATCAGTGGCTCCAGCGTGGCCCAGTCGCAGCCGGCGGGCTGGCCGGCCGAGGCGTGCCATGCGGGCGCGACCGCCGCCCGCACCGCCCAGGCCAGGCCCGGGTCGGCGACGATGCCGCGGCCGAGCATCAGGTCGGCGCAGCCGCTTTCGCGCTGGCAGCGCAGGGCGTCGTCGACGTTCCAGATCTCGCCGTTGGCGACCACCGGCACGGCGACCGCCTCGCGCACCTCGGCGATGCGGTCCCACCAGGCCGGTGGCCGGTAGCCCTGCGCCTTGGTGCGGCCATGCACGACCAGTTCGCTGGCGCCGCCCGCGACCAGCGCCCGGGCGCAGTCCAGCGCCAGGCGGTCGTCGGCATAGCCCAGGCGCATCTTGGCCGACACCGGCAGGTGGGCCGGCACCGCGCGCCGCACGGCGGCCACCAGCGGGGCGAGCTGTTCGGGGTCCTGCAGCAAGGCGGCACCGCCGCCGTGGCGGTTGACGACCGCCGCCGGGCAGCCGAAGTTCAGGTCGACACCCTCGGCGCCCATCTCGGCCAGCCGACCGGCGTTGTCGGCCAGGCAGGCGGCGTCCGAACCGAGCAGCTGCGGCCGCACCGGCACGCCGGCGGTCGTCCGGCTGCCGTTGGCGAGTTCGGGCACCACCCGCAGGAAGGCCCGCTCGGGCAGCAGCGTGCCGGTCACGCGGATGAATTCGGAAACGCAGCGGTCGACCCCGCCGACGCGGGTCAGCACGTCGCGCAGCGGCGCATCCAGGAGGCCCTCCATCGGGGCGAGCAGCAGTCTCATCGGGAAACGTTCGGATTCATCTGAGGCGAGGCGGGATTGTCGTCGCGGGTCGGCTCGCTACAGTGCCGGCATGACGAACCCCCTTCGACACCCCGTGGTCCGCCAAGGCGGCCTGATCGGCGCCCTCGCCCTGCTGCTGGGTGCCTGCGCCAGCGCGCCGGTGCGCAGCGCCGACCGGGCGGCGTCGCTGCTGCCGCGCATCGAGCAGGCCATCGGCACGCCCAGCTGCCAGCAGGACAGCGACTGCCGCACCCTGCCGATCGGCCAGAAGGCCTGCGGTGGCCCGGAAGCCTTCCTGCCGTGGTCGACCCGCACGGTCACGACCCCGGCCCGGCAGGACGCCCTGGCCGCACTGGCGCGGGAACATGCCCAGGCCCGCGAGGCCGAACACCGTGCCAGCGGCCGCATGTCGACCTGCAACGTCCTGGCCGACCCCGGCGCCAGCTGCCAGGCCCGGCGCTGCGTGCTGCGCGAGGCGCCGGCGCTCGATCCCTCGCAGATCCCGCGCTGAACGACGTCGACTCGGACGCTCGGCAGTTGCCTCAGAAGCCCGAACCCGGCTGCTGGAGGAACTCGAGTTCCTCGGCCGTGCTCTGCCGGCCCAGCACGGCGTTGCGGTGCGGGAAGCGGCCAAAGCGGGCGACGATGTCGTGGTGCCGACGGGCCCAGTCGACCAGGCCGGCGAGTGCCGGCTCGTCGCGCGCCAGCTGCGTGAACAGCGCCATCGCGCAGCGCTGGGCCACCAGCGATTCGGCGTGCTCGAAGGGCAGGTAGACGAACTGGCGCTCGACGCCCAGCAGGGCGCGGTCCAGGCCGGCACCGACCAGCCGACCGGCGATGTCCAGCGCACGGGCATCGCCGTCGAAGGCACGCGCATCACCGCGATAGAGGTTGCGCGGGAACTGGTCCAGCACGATCAGCAAGGCCAGCGCCGGGCGGGCATCGCCGGACTCGGTGCGTTCCCAGTCCAGCAGCCCGCCGGCCAGGGCCGCCTGCACCAGCGCGCCGAAACGCTCGGCGATCAGCGCGTCGAAGGCCGGATCCTTGCGGAACCACTCGACACGGGTCCGGCCATGCGACGGCGAATCGGGCGAGCCGAACCAGAAATCGAGCACCTCCTGGGCGGAGGCGAGGTGGGACGAGACGGGAGACATGGTGTCGAACATCGGGGCGCGGGGGTCGGTCGGCCGCCAGTGTGCCCAAGCCGGACCCGGGCCGTCAGCCCCGATCCGGGCGTGGGGTCAAGCGCGACGGCCCGGTCGAGAACGGTGCCACGCAGGTCGCCACGGTGACGTTACCGCTGGAAAAAGTCGTCCGGCAGACGCAGCCGGCGCGGGGCGTGATCCGCACACCTCCAAGGCGTCACCGGCGTCAGCGGCGTCAGCGACCCTTCCTGCGCGCGCCGCCGGTCTCGCGCGGCGGCAGGCCGGTGTGCTGGGTCAGGAGGCGACCGCGCACCGGACCGGCCTTGGCCTGAACCGCCTTGACCGGGGCGGCCTTGGCCTGCGCCGGCTTGCCGACCGGCGCACCGCCTTGCCCCGCACCACGCGCCTGCGGCACGATGACCTTGGAGGCCGCGCCCGGCGGGGTCGAGTTCTTGCGGCGCGGGCTCTGGTAGCCGCCGCCGGTGGCCGGCTGCCAGGTCGGGATCAGGTGGTGCTTGCCGTTGCCGATCAGGTCGGCCCGGCCCATCTCCTGCAGCGCCTCGCGCAGCAGCGGCCAGTTGTTGGCATCGTGGTATCGCAGGAAGGCCTTGTGCAGGCGACGCCGGCGTTCGCCGCGCACCACGTCGACCTTCTCGCCCTTGCCGGCGACCCGGCTGATGCCCTTGAGCGGGTTCAGGCCGGAGTGGTACATGGTCGTCGCCGTGGCCATCGGGCTCGGGTAGAAGGTCTGCACCTGGTCGGCGCGGAAGCCGTTCTGCTTGAGCCACAGCGCGAGGTTCATCATGTCCTCGTCGGTGGTGCCGGGGTGGGCGGCGATGAAGTACGGGATCAGGAACTGCTGCTTGCCGGCCTCGGCGCTGTACTTGTCGAACAGCTGCTTGAAACGGTCGTAGCTGCCGATGCCCGGCTTCATCATCTTCGACAGCGGACCTTCCTCGGTGTGCTCCGGGGCGATCTTCAGGTAGCCGCCGACGTGGTGCTGCACGAGTTCCTTGATGTACTCGGGCGAGCGCACCGCCAGGTCGTAGCGCAGGCCCGAGCCGATCAGGATCTTCTTGATGCCGCGCAGCGCGCGGGCGCGCCGGTAGATCTGCACCAGCGGACCGTGGTCGGTGTCGAGGTTGGGGCAGATGCCCGGATAGACGCAGCTCGGCTTGCGGCAGGCCGCCTCGATGGCCGGGCTCTTGCAGCCGATGCGGTACATGTTGGCGGTCGGCCCGCCGAGGTCGGAGATGACGCCGGTGAAGCCCTTGACCTTGTCGCGGATCTCCTCGATCTCGCGGATCACCGAGTCCTCGCTGCGGCTCTGGATGATGCGGCCCTCGTGCTCGGTGATCGAGCAGAAGGTGCAGCCGCCGAAGCAGCCGCGCATGATGTTCACGCTGAAGCGGATCATTTCCCAGGCCGGGATCTTGGTCGCGCCGTCGTGGCCGCCGTGCTCGTCGGCATAGGCCGGGTGCGGGCTGCGGGCGTAGGTCAGGCCGAAGACCCAGTCCATCTCGGCGGTGCTCAGCGGGATCGGCGGCGGGTTGATCCAGACGTCGCGCGCGGTCGGGCCGTCGCCGTGGCGCTGCACCAGCGCGCGGGCGTTGCCAGGGTTGGTTTCCAGGTGCAGCACGCGGTTGGCGTGGGCATACAGGACCGGGTCGCTCTTGACCTGCTCGTAGGCCGGCAGGCGGATGACGGTGCGCTCGCGCGGCGGCATCGAGATGCGGCCGGTCAGCACCGCCGAGGCGCGCGGTCCGGGGATGAAGGTGATCGGGCGGACCTCGCCCTGCGCGGGCGCGGACGCGTTCGCCGGTGCGGCGACGGCATCCGCTTGCGCCTCGCCGTCTTCCTTCGCGCAGGTGCTGCCCTGCGCGGCGGCCTGCTCGGCGGTGGTCTGGTAGGGGTTGATGTGGCTGTCGATGCGGCCGGGCTGGTCGACGTCGGTCGAGTCCAGCTCGAACCAGCCAGCGGCGTCCGGGTCGTCGCTGCGGCGCACGAAGGCGGTGCCGCGCACGTCGGTGATGCGGCGCACCGGCTCGCCGGCGGCCAGGCGGTGGGCGATCTCGACGATGGCGCGCTCGGCGTTGCCGTACAGCAGCAGGTCGCACTTGGCGTCGACCACCATCGAGCGGCGGACCTTGTCCTGCCAGTAGTCGTAGTGGGCGATGCGGCGCAGGCTGGCCTCGATGCCGCCCATCACGATGGGCACCACGGGATAGGCTTCCTTGCAGCGCTGGGCGTAGACCAGCGAGGCCCGGTCGGGCCGCTTGCCGCCGACGTTGCCGGGCGTGTAGGCGTCGTCGCTGCGGATCTTCCGGTCGGCCGTGTACCGGTTGATCATCGAATCCATGTTGCCGGCCGTGACGCCCCAGAACAGGTTGGGCTTGCCCAGTGCCTTGAACGGGTCCGCGCTCTGCCAGTCGGGCTGGGCAATGATGCCGACGCGGAAGCCCTGCGCCTCCAGCACCCGTCCGATCACGGCCATGCCGAAGCTCGGGTGGTCGACGTAGGCGTCGCCGGTGACGACGATGACGTCGCAGGAATCCCAGCCCAGCGCGTCCATCTCGGCGCGGTTCATCGGCAGGAAGGGCGCGATGCCGAAACGCTTGGCCCAGTAGGGCCGCCAGGCCGTCAGCGGCTTGGCCACCGGCATCGCGGCGGGGCCGGACGGCGCGCGCGGGATGGCCGTGGGGTTGGCCAAGGGCGTGGCGGTCGGGGCGTTCTGGAGGGCGGAGTCGGTCACGGGCGTCGATCAGGCGAAAGGCAACCCGTGATTGTCCGCGCAGCCGCTGCGGTCGACCAAGGCCGGGTCTTGTCCCTCGCCCGTGGCGGGGATTCGCCCTCGGGGATCAGTGCAGGTCGCTGAGCTGGACCGCCGGCGTCGCGTACTCGCGGCCGACCAGCGACTGGGCCCGGCGGTAGGCCAGCCGGGCGCGCTCGCTGAGGTGCTCCTCGCCGACGCGGCCCTGCGCGTCGCAGGGAAAGCTCAGGCCGCGACCGCTGTCGTACAGCGACTGGAAGCGGATCTCGTAATGGGCGCCGACGGCGGCGTCGCGGGTGGCGTGGCTCATGCTGAGGACCTCCGGACTGGCTTGCGGGACTGACCAGGAAACGGCTGGACGTGAAGGTTCGATGACCCATCGTGCCGCCGCACCGTCGCCGGCAAAACCCGGAAACGAGGGGTCTCCCGGCCCCAATCCGGCAAGCTCGCCGCGGTCCGTGACGCTTTGCCCGGACCTGAGCCCCGTCAAGCCGGAAGCCTGTACCGGTCGTTCAGCTGACCGGCGCTGCCAGGCTCGGCAAGGCCGGCTCGACGGGTTCCTCGTCGACGTCCGGCGCCAGGAAGCCGCCGCTCTGGTGCGACCACAGCCGGGCGTAGATGCCGCCGCGCGCGAGCAGCTCGTGGTGGCTGCCCTCCTCCACGATGCGCCCCTTGTCGAGCACGATCAGCCGGTCCATCGCCGCGATGGTCGACAGGCGGTGCGCAATGGCCACCACCGTCTTGCCCTCCATCAGCTGGTAGAGCGTGGTCTGGATGGCCGCCTCGACCTCGGAGTCCAGCGCGCTGGTCGCCTCGTCGAGCAGCAGGATCGGCGCGTCCTTGAGCATCACCCGAGCGATCGCGATGCGCTGGCGCTGGCCGCCCGACAGCTTGACGCCACGCTCGCCGACATGGGCGTCGTAGCCGCGCCGGCCCTTCGGGTCGGTCAGGCTGGCGATGAACTCGTCGGCCTGCGCGCGCCTGGCCGCCGACACCATCTCGACATCGCCCGCATCCGGGCGCCCGTAGAGGATGTTGTCGCGCACCGAGCGGTGCAGCAGCGAGGTGTCCTGCGTGACCATGCCGATGTGCTCGCGCAGGCTGTCCTGCGCCACGCCGGCGATGTCCTGGCCGTCGATCAGGATGCGCCCGCCACGCAGGTCGTGGAAGCGCAGCAGCAGGTTGACGATGGTCGACTTGCCGGCGCCCGAGCGCCCGACCAGGCCGATCTTCTCGCCCGGCCGGATGTGCAGGTCCAGGCCCTGCAGCAGCGAGGGCGAGCTGCCGTAGCCGAACTCGACCGCCTCGAAGCGGATCTCGCCGCGCGGCACGTCCAGCGGCCGGGCGTCGGGCCGGTCCAGCACCGCGTTCGGACGGGTCAGCGTGGCGATGCCGTCCTGCACCGTGCCGATGTGCTCGAACAGCGAGGCCACTTCCCACATCACCCAGTGCGACATGCCGTTCAGGCGCAGCGCCATCGCGGTGGCGGCGGCGACCGCGCCGATGCCGACCTGGCCCTGCGTCCACAGCCACAGCGCGGCGGCGGTGGTCGACAGGATGAACAGCATGCTCAGTGTGTGGATGCCGACCTCGAAGCCGCTGACCAGCCGCATCTGCGCGTGCACCGTCTGCATGAACTCCTGCATCGCCGAGCGGGCGTAGCCGGCCTCGCGCTGGGCATGCGAGAACAGCTTGACGGTGGTGATGTTGGTGTAGGCGTCGGTGATGCGCCCGGTCATCAGCGAGCGCGCGTCGGCCTGGTTCTTCGACACCCGGGCCAGGCGTGGCACGAAGAACTTCACCGCCAGGCCGTAGGTCAGCAGCCAGCCGGCGAAGGGCAGCAGCATGACCGGGTGGAAGCCGCCGACCAGCAGCGCCATCGTGACGAAGTAGATCGTCACGAAGACGAGGATGTCGGTGACGATCAGCACCACGTCGCGCACCGCCAGCGAGGATTGCATCACCTTGGTCGCGACCCGGCCGGCGAACTCGTCCGAGTAGAAGGCCATGCTCTGGCCCAGCATCAGGCGGTGGAAGTTCCAGCGCAGCCGCATCGGGAAGTTGCCCGACAGCGTCTGGTGCTTGAACAGCGTCTGCAGGCCGACCACCAGCGGGCTGGCGACGATCACCGCCAGCAGCAGCAGCAGCTCGCCGCGCGCCTGGGTCCATAACTGGTCAGGCGGGACGGCACCGAGCCAGTCGACCACCCGGCCGAGCATGCCGAACAGCAGTGCCTCGAAGGCGCCGATCAGCGCGGTGCAGACGGTCATCCCCAGCACGAAGCGGCGGGTGCCCTCGGTGCTGGACCAGATGAAGCCGAGGAAGGAGGTCGGCGGCGGGACCGGCCGCGTATCCGGGTAGGGATCGACCAGGCGCTCGAAAAAGGCGAACAAGGGGGTGCTCCAGAAGGCGCGGACCGGAGCCGGCTGCGCGAAGTCGCGGATCGTAGACGCAGCGCGACAGGTCGTCGCGAGGACTTCCGGAAACCCCGAAAGCGCCGCTCATGGGCTTGCGCTACAACCCAGGCCGACCCGCAGCCGACCCACGACAGGAGCATCCATGGGACAGACCATCACCTTCCAGCGACCCGACGGCCAGAGCGTCTCGGGCTACTTGGCCGAACCCGCCGGCGCCAGCGCCGCCACGCCCGCCGTGGTCGTGATCCAGGAATGGTGGGGCCTGAACGACCAGATCCGCGGCGTGGCCGACCGCCTGGCCGCCGCCGGCTACGTCGCGCTGGTGCCGGACCTGTACCGCGGCAAGTCCACCGTCGAGGCCGAGGAGGCCCACCACCTGATGGACGGCCTGAACTTCGGCGACGCCGCCTCGCAGGACATCCGCGGCGCCGTTCAGCACCTCAAGGCCAGCGGCCGCCAGGTCGGCGTGACCGGCTTCTGCATGGGCGGCGCGTTGACCGTGCTGTCGCTGTGCTTCGTGCCCGAGATCGATGCCGGCGCGATCTGGTATGGCCAGCCGCCGCTGGAATACGTCGACGCCACGAAGATCAAGGTGCCGGTGCTGGGCCACTGGGCCACGCAGGACCAGTTCTTCGCGCCCGACACCCTGCCGCCCTTCGAGGCCAAGCTGCGCGAGGCCGGCGTCGCCTTCGAGTTCCACCACTACCTCGCCCAGCACGGCTTCGCCAACGAGACCGCCGTCGGCCCGAACCGCATCCCGCAGGTCCAGTACGACCCGGCCTGGGCGCAGATGGCCTGGGACCGCACGCTGCGGTTCTTCGGGCGAACGATCGGTTGATCCGCCCCTGGGCCGGCCTGCGCGGAGGCGCCGGCATGGCCGGTCCAGCAGGTCCAGCAGGTCCAGCCGGATCCATCCACCACGCAGGAGACATGCATGCACATCAAGAACGCCTGGTACGTCGCGGCCAGTCCTGACGAGATCGATGGCCAGCCGCTCGGCCGGATGATCTGCGGAGAACGCATCGTGTTCTACCGCGGGCCGCAGGGCCAGCCGGTGGCGCTGGAGGACTGGTGCCCGCACCGGGGGGCGCCGCTGTCGCTGGGCCGCGTCTGCGAAGGCCGCCTGAGCTGCGGCTACCACGGCCTGGAGATGGGCTGCGACGGCCGCACCGTCGCGATGCCGGGCCAGCGGGTGCGCGGTTTCCCGGCCATCCGCGCCTTCCCGGCGGTCGAGCGCCACGGCTTCATCTGGGTCTGGCCCGGCGACGCCAGCCAGGCCGACGCGGCGCTGATCCCCGACCTGGCCTGGGCCAGCGACCCCGAGTGGTGTTTCGGCGGCGGCCTGTACCACGTCGCCTGCGACCACCGCCTCATGATCGACAACCTGATGGACCTGACGCACGAGACCTACGTCCACCAGGGCAGCATCGGCCAGCCCGAGATCGACGAGACGCCCTGCAAGACCAGCGTCGACGGCGACACCGCCACCACCTCCCGCTTCATGGACGGCATCCAGGCGCCGCCGTTCTGGCGCATGGCGATGCGCGCGCACGGCCTGGACGACAGCCAGCCGGTCGACCGCTGGCAGGTCTGCCACTACAGCCCGCCCAGCCACGTGATGATCGAGGTCGGCGTGGCCCTGGCCGGCCGGGGCGGCCGCAACGCGCCGCGCGACCAGCGCGCCTCGGCCATCGTGGTCGACTTCATCACGCCGGAGACCGACACCAGCATCTGGTACTTCTGGGGCATGGCCCGCAACTTCCGGCCCGAGGACGAGGCCCTGACCGCCCAGATCCGCGAAGGCCAGCGCAAGATCTTCGGCGAGGACCTGCAGATGCTCGAACGCCAGCAGGCCAACCTGCTGAGGTGGCCCGACCGGGACCTGCTGCGGCTGAACATCGACGCCGGCGGCGTGCATGCCCGCAAGGTGATCGCCCGGCGCGTGGCCGAGGAACAGGCGGCGGCGGCGGCGGCGGCGGCTGCAGGTGCGTCAGCGGCCGACGCGACCCGATCGCCCACCCCGTCCGGAGCCTGACGCGATGACGGCCTCTTCTTTCCGCGCCGCGACGATCGCGGTGCGCGTGGCCCGCAAGACCGTGCTGGCCGAGGACATCTGCGGCTTCGAGCTGGTCGCGGCCGACGGCGGCGCCCTGCCCGCGGCCAGCGCTGGCGCGCATGTCGACGTCCACCTGGGCGACGGCCTGACGCGGCCCTACTCGCTGTGCCATGACCCGGCCGAGACCGGCCGCTACCGGCTGGGCGTGCTGCGCGAGCCGGCCTCGCGCGGCGGCTCGGCGGCGATGCACGGGCGCATCGCCGAGGGCGACATCCTCCAGATCAGCCCGCCGCGCAACCTGTTCGCGCTGGCCGAGCCGCTGGCCGCCGGACGTCACCGGCTGCTGGCCGGCGGCATCGGCATCACGCCCATCCTGGCGATGGCCCATGCGCTGCACCGGGCCGGCGCCGACTTCCGGCTGCACTACACGGCACGCTCGGCCGCGCGCATGGCCTTCCGCGACGAACTGGCCGCCGCGCCCTGGGCCGACCGCATCAGCCTGCACCTGGACGACGGCCCGGCCGAGCAGCGGCTCGATCTGGCAGCGCTGCTGGCCGACGTGCGCCCCGGCGATCACCTCTACGTCTGCGGCCCGGCCGGCCTGCTGGCGGCCACCCGAGCCGCCGCGACGGCGGCCGGCTGGGCCGAGGCGCAGGTCCACGTCGAATCGTTCACCGCCACCCCGGTCGTGACCGACGCGGCGGCCGGCAGCTTCGAGGTCGAACTGGCCCGCTCCGGCCGCGTCATCACCATCGCAGCCCACCAGACCGTCCTGCAGGCCCTGCACGCGGCTGGCTGCGACCTGCCCAGTTCCTGCGAACAGGGCATCTGCGGCACCTGCCTGACGCCGGTGCTCGCGGGCATCCCGGACCACCGCGACCAGTACCTGGAGCCCGACGAACAGGCCGCCAACGACCAGTTCCTGCCCTGCTGCTCGCGCGCGAAGACGGCCCGGCTGGTGATCGACCTGTGAAGGTTGCGGGAGCCATCGCCGTCATCGGGGATTGGCCTGCCCGGAGGGACTCGAACCCCCGACCTGCTGCTTAGAAGGCGGTGATGGATTCCTTTTTCATCAATGCCTTACGTGCGAATCACCTACCCACGCACGATTCAGCAGGATGCGTCGTCATCGCATGAATTCGGCGACGGGTAGGTGAAAAGTGGCGGCGCAGCAGCGCCTCTGCGGGCTATGCGGGGTCCGACTTGCCCTTGGCCGGGCCATCCTGCGATGCGGGCTTGCTCGTCTCCTTGCCCAGCAGATACCCGGCGATCGTTCCGAGCAGGCCCATCACCGGAGCGATCTGGTTGTTGTCGTAGCCGGCCACGATCAGGAAGACCGAGACGATGACGATGAGCACGGTGCCGAAGATCCGCAGCACCGACTCGGAACTCTTGCCGATGCGGATCAGGTAGGTGACCAGCAGCAGCACGAAGACGCCGAAGATCAGGACGACGGAACTCATCGTCATGGCGCTTTCGGCGGTCCACCAGGTCGGCTTGTAGGCACGGCCCTGGACCTGCGACGGATCGACCGCCTGCTGGACCGTCGTCGACGACTCGACCACCTTCTTCTGCGCGGCGATCCTGGCGTCGATCTCTGCAAGGCTTTCGGCCATGGCTATTTGCTCCCGCTCGAACTGGACAGTTGGAGAACCTGCGCCTTCTCTTCGAGCAGATTGTTCAGCGCCGTCTGATTCTTGATCTTGAGTTTCAGGTCATCGACCTTGTTGCAGTCCGACAGGCCGATCCCACCCAGCGGACCGCTGGCAGGGACCGCAGGTTCATCCTCTGCGGCATCCGAGGATTTCGCGGAAGGGGCGGCAGCCTTCTTCTTGGATGGTTTCTTGGCCGTCTTGGAGCCGTCCTCCAACAGCTCCAGCTTCCTTTCCAGCAGTGCCGTCAACTCCTGGAGCGACTCATACTGCTTCTGGAGAATGCCGCCCTCGACACGGCATTGGGCTGCCTTGTCCTCGGTGAGATTGCCGCGCATGAGCAGTTGCTCGTTCTTGCTCGCGGGGACCAACTCAGGTCGCCGGTCAAGCATGCCCTTGTGCAGATGGATCGGGCTGTCCGGAGGAAGCCGCTCCGCGTTGAAGCGTCCGGGCAGCGACTGCGCACCCGCCCAGGGCGAGACCATGAACATGACGGCAAACACCAGCACGGTTGCACGCATCGTCGACCTCCTTGAGCCTCTGGCTGCCGATCGTGTCCATGCGGTCAGCGCAAGTCAATCGTCAAACGGAGGGACGCCTCGCCCCGGAAGACCTCGGTTCAGCAACACCGCCTCCGCTTCCCGCCGCCTCACCAGCCCCGGCAGCACCCTGCCCCCTCCCCTGACCCACTTGCGCAGCTCATCGGCCGCACCGGCCATGTCGCCTTCGCGCAGCCGGCGCCGCAGCGTCGAGCCGGCCAGGCGGGTCAGGCCGAGGTTGTAGGCAAAGTCGGCGATCGCCGCGAGCGGGTCGCCGCTCAGGCCGGGGCACAGGCGGGTCGTGCCCGTCGTGCAGACGCCTGCATCGGCCAGCAGCCGGGCATCGGCCTGTGCCTGGGTCCAGACGGTGCCGGGGCCGACGTCCGGGCCCGTGCTGCCCCAGCCGCAGGTCCAGATGCCGGCGGGGCACGTGTAGGCCACCAGGCGGCAGCCCTCGAAGCGGCGGATCAGGGCCAGCAGCGCGCCGGGCACGCTGGCCGGCGCCAGGTCAGAGCCGGCCACGGCGCAGCGAGCGGTCGACGAACCAGAAGGCCATGATCGACCCGATGACCGCGCGGTCGAACTCGGTGACCAGCAGCGGCGCGATGCCGGCCATGCCGGCACCGGACTGCCAGGCCAGCATGATCGTGACGGCCTTCGCGAGGGTGTAGAGCACGATGCACCACCAGTAGGTCAGCACCGGCCGCACCGACCGGCTCAGGCGGTCGGACCAGCCGCCGCCCTTGCCGCCCTCCAGGCGCAGCGCCTCGGCCAGCGCGGCCAGCTCGCCGGAGTCGGCCGCGACCGCGCCCTGGGCATGCACCAGGTCGATCTGCTGCGTGGCCCGCGCCTGGTCGATCTGGAGCTGCAGGCGGGTCATCTCCAGCTCGTGGGCATGGTCGTCGCGGGCCTGCAGGCGCTTGAGGAACTCCGGCGCCAGGCGCAGCAGGCCGCCCAGCATCAGGCTGATCAGTTCGAGCATCGTCGTCTCCTGTGTCAGTGCCCGGCCGGCGGTCGCCCGCCGTGCGTCAGCGCGTAGATCACCGCCCAGATCGCCATGCCCGCCGCCGCGAGCTTGCCGACGACGGTGACGAGTCGGCCGATCCAGCCGGTGACGCGGAAGAAGCCGCGGGCGGCTTCCAGGATGGACCGGATCTCGGCGGTATCCGCCGCGCTGCTGGCGTGCAGCTGCTCCAGGCGGTCGAGCCGCTGTTCGAGCGTGAGGGCTTGGGTGGCATCGGTCATGCGGCCTCCTCGGGCATCACGAAGGCGGGCAGCTCCGCGATCAGCGCCTCGATGCTGGCCGGCATCTCGCGCGAGCCCGCCACGACGGTGGCGCGGATCTCGTAGGCGGCCGCATAGACGCGGGACCGCCACGCCCTCAGCGCCCGGCCCTCGGCCTGGTAGCGCGGCACAGCCGGCTCGTCGGCGTAGCTCACGGCGGTGACGATCGAGTCGTAGCCCAGCGTGCGGGCCTGGTCGTTGATCCAGCGGTCGATCGCGGCCTCGGCCTGAGCGAGGATCTCGGCCAGCGTCGAAGCGTGAGGCTCGACGGGATCGGCCATGGGCAGCGTCTCGACCTGCCAGGACGTGCCGTCCCATCGCGCGATCTCGTGGTCGCCGAGCGGCGGCGGCGCGTCTTCCACGCAGCCGGCCGGAATGAGCCAGACACCGGGCTCCAGCGGCGATTCATCGGCCTGGATCGGTCCGGTGTACTGGCCCGCAGCGTTGGTTTGGTAGACGACTTTCATGGTGACTCCCGGTCAGTACTTGATGCAGGCCAAGAGCGCCACGTTGCGGGGCCGCGTTTCATTTCCGCCGGTTGCCTCTGTCCACGCTGTCGTTGCCGCCGGTGCGCCGCCGACAGTGACACGGCCGGTACCCATCTCCTGGTCATTGGTCAGGATGTTGTGTGCGTGCGATTGAATCTCATACAACTGAAAAGATCCCCGCACGCGTCCAGCATCCACACTGCGCCCGTCGTCCCACCCCCGCAGAAACTCGCCACGCAAATCGGGCAGGGTAAAGGTCGTGCTGCCGTCTCCCGCACCGAATGTCGTGCTGATCGATGCGAATAGGTCGGCATACGTCGTGCGCGATACCGCCGCGCCGTTGGCCTTGAGCCATCCCGACGGAGCGGCTGCATGACCGAAGTGCATGATGGCTCCGGGCGGAAAGATCGACGTCGCCAGTGTCCTGGATCGCTGCGCCAGCAATGATCCGCCGGACACGATGTACGAGGACACTCCCGTACCCATGATCTCAGCCGAATCACCGGGATTCAGGGCGACCGAGGCGGCGGAGCCGATCCCGCAAGTCCAGAACAGATCATCAGGGTCCACGCTCTTGATGGTGATCTTGCCGCTGCTGGTGTTCAGGAACGTAAATGTTCCTCCCGACATCAGCGTCGCGCAGCTCGGCAGATTGAGCGTGATACCTGCTGTATCGCACCAGCAGAGGTACCCGGCCTCACTCGTCGACATGTTGCGTGAGGTCTGCGGCATCAATTCGCCAAGAAAGCCGCGAGAAATGTTTCGCGCAAACTTCGTTGTGGCCAGTGAATCGGAGTAGTTCGATTCCGACTGAGTCGTTGCGGTCAGTGCCGGCGGCATCGTCAGGCCGATTGAATAACTCGAGAACGTGCCCTCTCCGCCTGTCGCGGTGACGTTGACACTCAGCGAACCCGTGACGGCGTTGTACCCCCGCACCTGCCCGATCATGTAGTTCGCTGGCGTCGCCGTGCTGGCGATGTAGAGCCAGGCGCCCACGGCCCATGATTTTCCCGTGCTCGCGGCGAGGCTCTTGATGCCCGTGCCGATCGTCACGCTGTCGACGGTCGCCGTCCCGACATGCACGCTCGCCGTGAGGCTGGATTCCAGCGCGTTGGCCTGGTTGACGAAGGCCGGCAGGGCCTTGAACAAGGCGTCGGCGCGGGCCGAGAAGTTCGCGGGGTCGGTGCGGCTGGGTGCCGCCGGGAGTGCGGTGATCGGCATGTCAGGCAAGTCCTTGGATGGTGATCGACGCCTCGGCGTGCGTCGGGTAGCTCAGGGTGATGGACCAGTCGGTCCAGAAGCCGTAGATCACGGAGGCGTCGATGTCGTCGGCGATCAGCCAGACGACCGGCTTCGCGCGGATGAGGCTCAGTGCGCGGGAGACGGCATCGACCTGCTCGCGCCGCATGGAGACGGGCACGGTGATGCGGCCCGACCAGGGTCGCTCGACGATGTCGGTGACGCCGTAGTCGTCGGTCTTCTTGCGCGAGTAGTCGACGATGCCCAGGGACGCGCCGGTGCGGGTGTCGCCCAGCGCGACCGCCGTGCCCAGCACGCAGGTGCCCACCGCGATGGACGTGGCCGACACGGCGGTGATGCGCACCGTGACCCTGCCGCCATGCAGGGGCGGCAGGTCGGTCAGGACGACCGTGCTCTGCAGGTCGATCGGCACCGCGAGGTAGTCGTACCAGGACGAGACGCCGGCCCGGTCGGCAAGGTCGATGGCGCGGCCGTAGGCAAGTTCCCCGGCGCTGGCATCGGTGTAGACGTCGACCTCGACGCGGGCGGCCTGCAGGTCCAGCAGCGCGATGCTGTCGCAGGCCGGCGGCAGGAAGTCGAAGGTCATGCCACCGACGGCCGTGGTGAGCGTGCCGACGGACCGGTCGAAGGCCGCCCATCGGTTGGCAGGACCGATGTCCAGCCAATGGGCCGCATCGTCTTCCGGCGGGGTCGCACTCGCCACGTCGACGATGCATTCGTAGACGCGGCGCGTGCCGGTGCGCAAGACCCGCGTGCCGGCCGCGTAGTTCACCCACGACGCGAAGCCGCCGGCGCTCCACTCAGGCCAGACCTCGCCCACCGTGCTGTCTGCGAGCACGTCGCTGGTGATGTCGATCGGGCGGATGAAGGTCGTCACGTCACCACCCGGACGGTGAGCGCATCGCCATCGGGCATGACGCGGTCGAGCGCGCGGGCGGTGGACTGCGTGGCGAGCACCAGTGCGGACGCCTGCACGCCCTGGTCCTGGCGCAGGCCGGCGAGTTCCGTGCCGAGTCGGACGACATCCGCCCGCAGCGCGGCCAGTTCGGCCAGCCAGGCCGCATGGCCCGAAGGATCGGCTGAAGCAGGGGCCGACGCCGGCATGGGCACGGCGGTGGGCTGCACGACCGGCAGCGCAGCCACAGGCGCTGGTGACGAAGGGCTCGTGCCGGCAGTCGCCGTCGCGGCGGTGTGGGCGGTCGGACCTGCCGAGTCGCCTGGAAAGCCGCCTGCCAGGCCCAGCCCGGCCGCCTGGATCGCCTCGCGGGTGGCGGTCAGGCTCGCGAGCGTCGACGCGCGCAGGCGAGCCAGCTCGATGCGGCTGCCCGCGCGCTCGTCGGCCAGTTGCAGCAGGCCCTGGCTGAGCGTGGGCAAGGACTCCAGTGCCGCCTGGTCACCGGCCCGCGCGGCCGCGCTGGCGACGGTGAAGCGGGCCTGGGCGGCCGCCAGCGTGCCGGCGGTGGTGCCGTCCCCGACCTGGAGCCCCTGGATGCGCTCGATCTCGTCGGTCAGGCCGCTGGCCAGGCCCTTGACGGCGTCCAGCAGGTCGCCGAAGCCCTTGCCCAGGCCGCTGAGGTTGCCCAGCAGGGTCTTGCCGGCCTGGTTGCTGGTGTCGATGCCGCGCAGCAAGGCGCTGTAGCCGGCGGCGGTGGCGGGCATGGCCAGGCCCAGGTCGGTGAACTGCTGCGCCAGGCGCTGGCCCTGGTTGCGCACGCGCTGGCCGGCGGGGATGAAGCGGTCCTCGAAGTCAGCCAGGCTGCCGGCGAACTTGTCCAGGCCGCCGGCGCCGGCCAGCAGGTCCGGGCCGAGCGCGCCGGCATCAAGGCCGAGCTGCCTCATGCGGGTGCGGGTGTCGTCGAGGGTGAGCCAGGTGTCGATCAGCTCGGTGTCGCTGCCCTGGAAGTTGCGGACCATGTCGGCCACGCCGTCGCCCAGCTGGCGGGTGGCGTCACGGCCCAGCAGGGCGCGACGGACCAGCGCCTGGCTGACGTCCTGGTCGCCCACGTCCAGGTCCGCGAGCCGGCCGGCGCCGAGGCCCAGGCCCTGCAGCGAGACGCGGGCGGACTCCAGCTCGGTGCCCACGCGGACGGTGGTCTCGTAATAGCCCTCGCCCACCTGGGTGAAGCGCTCCAGGCCGGGCATCGCGGCAAGGGCCATGCGGTCGGCCGCGGCGCTGAAGACGGCGTTGAGCTTCTCGACCTGCTGCGCCTGGCTCAGGCCCTTGAGGTCGATGCGGCCGAGGTCGACGACGTGCGCGTTCAGCCGCGCCTTGACGTCGTCCAGACCCTGGCCGAACTCGCCGGCCAGCGGGCCGGCGGCGGCGCGCACGCTGTCGGCCATCTGGCCCAGGACCAGCGAGAACTGCCGTTCGACCTCGGGCGCGGCATCGGTGGTGACGGTGTTGCGGCTGGTGCTGTAGGTGATGGCGAAGGCCTTGCGCTTCTTCACGACGTCGGAGAAGTAACTGGCATCGAGTCCACGCGCCTCGATGTCGCCCAGGGACTGCGGGCCGGCGCTGATGCCTTGGGCCTGGATCGAGGTCCTGGTGCCGAAGACGCCGCTGCGCAGCAGGGGCTCGAGGCCGCGCAGGGCGTTGTTCCGGAAGCCTTCCTGCACCCCGGTCGCCGCAGCCGCCGCCGACACGCCGCCGGTGCGTGCCAGCACGCTGGCCACGCCGCCGATGCGGCCCTCGATGCTGCGCAGGCTGGCAGCCATCTGCGCGCTGTAGCGCATGGTCAGGGTGTCGATGTCGGCCAGCCTTTCGATGCTGTTGCCGATCGATTCGCTGGCCTTGCCCGGCTCGCCCAGCACGGTGCCGGTGCCGGTGTTGGTGGGCGCGAAGCTGCCGGAGGACGTACCGCCCGAGATCGCCACGCCCAGCGCGGCAATGGCCGCGCCGGTGGCCACGCCAGCGGCCAGGTTGAGCGGGAAGGGCATGGTCCGGATGGCGTTGACGACGGCCTCGACGCCCTTGACGGCCGAGGTCGCCAGGCTGTTGCCCTGCTCGACGCCGGCACGCGCGGTGTCGCTGCCGGCCATGACGGTGTCACCGACCACCTTGGCGGTGGTGACCGTGCCGATCAGGCCGAGCTGCACCGCAGCCGTGCGCAGGCTCTCGGCCATCTGGTAGGCGCGGAAGACGCGTTCGGCCCGTTCGAGCCGGGCGTAGTCCTTGGAGCCCTCGCGGGCAAAGGTCTTGGCCGCGCCGAGCATGGCCGCGTAGCCGCCGATGCGGGCCTGGGCATGTCGGGCCTCGATGGCGGCCACCTGCTGCGACGTGAGGCCCTGCTGGGCCAGCGCGGTGGTGTAGCGCTGCTGCTCGTCGACCACGGCCGCGAAGGCGCCGGTGAAGGCCGCCAGGCTCTGGCTGGCCTTGTCGAAGCCGTCGGCGATCTGCAGGCCGGTGCTGGTGCCGAGGTAGTCGGAGACGATGCGGTCGCGGCGCTCGCCGGCGTCCTTGGCATCACGTGCGCCTTGCTCGCGCCCGTTCTTGCGGTTGATGAGTCCGGCCAGCTCGCGGCGCGAGGCGATCTCGCGGTTGATGGCGTCCACACGTTCCTGGTCGTGGTCGAGCATGGCCGCCGCCCGGGCTTCCAGCAGACGCTGGATGGTGACCTGCTCGATGGCATCGGCCAAGGTCATGCCGGCCATGCCAGCCAGGGCGGCGGCGGTCTCCTCGTCCTGCAGGGCCTGCACGCGCTGGGCCACGGCGGCGGCGCTCTGCTCGGTGGCCTGGACGATCTTGGCGTACTCGGCGGCCTCCTTCTCACGGGCGGCGGCGGCGGCACGGCCTTGCTCGACCATGAAGGGCTGACGCGCGATCAGCGCATCGACGGCACGCCGGTAGATCTCGACTCCGTCGCCGGAGAGCTTCCAGCCGGCGTGCAGTTGGCGCAGGTCGTCGTTGTAGCTGGCCGAGAGACCGGCCTGGGCATTGGCCAGATCACCGACCAGATTGCGGTAGTGCGCCAGCGCCTGGGCGTCGTCCGCGCTGGGCTTGACGAAGTGCGAGCGGATGCGCCGCTCGATGTCCTCGGGCAGGTTGCCCTTGAACTCGTCGGTGGCCTTCTTCAGCTCGGCCTGGAGCTTCTCGGCGTCGGTGGCGTACTTGGCAAGCCAGGTGTCGCGGACCGATCCGAACGCGACGGCCTTGGATCGCTCCTGCTCGACGTTCAGGGCTCGAACGCGACCCGCCAGATCTTCGTATTGACGCTTGAGGTTCGCGAGGTTGAAGGCCCAGACGTCATAGCTCATGGCAGCGGCAACGTCAGGTCTTTGCAGGCGGTCGATCTCGGTCTTCAGGCGTGCGAGCTGGTCGACACCGGGGCCTTCCGCCTTCAGGTCGGGCGCGGCGGTCCGCAGCCGGTTGCGCTCGCGCAGCTTGGCGATCTGGCGATCCAGGTCCGCGATGATCTGGTGGGTGGTCCATGCCACCGACTCCTGCGCATCCTGAGCGCCCTTGGTGGTGCTGGCACCCCACATGGCCCACGCTGTGGCGGCCGCGCCCGCCAGGGTGATGACCGTCCCGAGCGAGCCGCCCAGCATGCCGCTGGCCGCAGTCGCCAGGCTGCCGGCCTTCGCGGCATTCATCTGCGCCGTGGTCACCGCCGCCTGGGCCGCAAGCTGCGCCGCCAGGGCGGCAGAGTGCCGCTGCGTGGCCGCGATTGCCGCGTTCTGGGCAACCACCGAAGCACCCAGGCCGGTGGCATGCGCCAGGGTGGCGCGGGCGTCCGCGAGGACGAAGCCGGTGTGCATCGCCACCGCCTCGGCGCGGCGCAAGGTGGCCTGCGCGCTGGCCTCTTCAGCGACTCGGTCGGCCAGGATCTGGGCCCGCCGCGCCAGGGCCGCCCGGCCGGAACCCTCGATGCCAGCGACCACTTTCGCGAGCGCGACGGATGCCGCCACGCCCGCACCGCCGACCAGCAGGTTCATGTGTTCGGCCAGCGTGGCAATGGCCTGGGCGAACCCCCGTGACAAGCCCGTGCCCTGGTCCATCACGCCCAGTGTCTGCAGCAGGCTGTTGGACATGAGCGTGCTGGCCTGGCCGATGGTCATCGGCAGCTTGCGGAATGCGGCATCCACCGAACCCGCGCTGGCCTCCAGCGCGCGGATGATGGTCTCGGGCGTCAACGTGCCCGCCTCGGCCAGCTTGCGCAGCTCACCGACGCTGCGGCCCATGCCCTCGGCCAGCGCCTGGGCGAGCGGCGGGAACTGCTCCATGACGGAGTTGAGTTCCTCGCCCCGCAAGGTGCCGCTGGCCAGGCCCTGGGAGAACTGCATCAAGGCCGCCTGGGTGGATTCGGCACTGCCGCCGGCCAGGGTCATGGCCTGACCCATGGTGCGGGTGACGCCGAGCAGACGGGCTTCGCTGATGCCCAGCGCCTCGGTGCCTTGCCGCAGCTTGAAGTACACGTCGCCCAGGCTGGCCAGGCCCGTGCGCGTCTCCTGAGCAACGGCGAACAGCCTGGCCTGGGTCGACGTGGCTTCCACCGTTGAACGGCTCACGAGCCCGAGCTTGCCGATGAGGGCGGCGTACTCGTCCGTGCGCTGCGCGACGCCCGACAAGATCCCGCCCACTTGCGGCGACAAGGCGAAGGCGCTGGCGTAGTGCCCGGCTCGGCTGACCGCACCGTTGAGCCGCTCCGACGCCTTGGCGGCGCGATCGGACTGCGCGGCCATGTTGGCCAGCTGCGCCGACATGGTCTCGAAGATCCGCGCCGCGTCGCCCGTGCGCTGCACGTTCAGCGCCAGGCGCGCCAGCTGCGCCGTCGCGAGCTGCGTGCCCTGCACCGCAGCCGATGCATCGACGGCCAGCCTGAACTTGATGTCTTCCATGTTGCTAGACCTATAAAATCGGACGCATGTGGACCTTTGAACACTCAGCCTTGGCGCCCTTCGCCGCAGCCATCGCCTTCATCGTGGTGATGGCCCTGCTCGGCAGCGGCCTGGGCGGCTGGCTGATCCTGCTTGGGTTGGTGGTCTTGTGCACGGTCGCGATCCGCTGGGATAGCGCGCGGAAGAGGGAGCAGGAAGAGCGCGACGCATTCCTGCGTGCATTCCTCGAAAAGCATCGCCGCGAGAACGGCGAGGCCTGATCAGCCCCGTGCCCGCTGGCTCCCCTTGCGAGCCCATTCCTCCAGCGCCACCCGCTCCATCGCCTGCAGGCTCTCGAACACCGCATCGCGCCGACGCCGGGCGATGCCGGCCGATTCGATGACGCGCCAGACGCCCGCATAGTCCAGCCCCGTGGCACCGGCCATGCCCACGCGCCACTGGGTCTGCACGGCGCACCAGATGCCCCACGCCCGCACGTTGTCCGGCCACAGGTGCCAGGGCGTGCGCTCGCGCTCGGCGATGGCGCAGGGCTGGCCGCCCTCGCCCACCGCGCGAATGCCGGCCTGGGCCAGCAGGCGGGTGATGGGGTTGTCACGGGCTTCGCCACAGCGCTCACCACCTGGCTCATCGTGTGAGCCAGCCGGATCGCGCTGCAGCGTGAGGGCGTCGTCGTCATCGTCGTCATCCGCGTTGAAGTCGCCGCGCGCCGAGCGCCGCGCGGCCTCGATCAGTTTCCCCGCCGGCCCGCGTCGGTCTCGCCGATCTGCAGGGCCTGCATGTAGGCGACGTAGACGCTCTGCTCCATGCCGGCGAGGTCGAGCAGGCAGTCCAGCGCCTCGCGGCTGAAGGCCGCGTGCTGGCCGGCCTCGTCGAGCACCAGGCGCTGGCCGCGCCAGTCGTGGATGTTGTCCAGCAGGAAGTCACGCAGCAGGCCGTCGGCGCGGCCGGTGGCGATGTCGCGCAGCTCTTCGAGCGACAGGCGACGGGCCTGGACGCTGAAGTTGAAGGTGAGGTGGCGCGAGCCGTCCTTGAGCACGCCCTTGACGGGCACGTCGATGACGTTGCCCACGACCAGGCGGTACTTGCCAGGCGTGGGGGTGGCGTGCGGGGTGGTGTCGTTCATGGGTCCGGTCCTTGGGTGGGGCGATCAGGTCGATCAGGGCGATCAGGTCGATCAGGTCGATCAGGTCGATCAGAGCGAGACGATGCGCAGGTCGTCGTTGCCGCTGCTGGGCAGCAGCTTGGCGTCGAAGGCGACCAGGCGCACGCCGTCCTTGTCGGCCTTGGTGATGCCGGTGCGCTGGATCAGCGGCGCGTGCAGGATGTGCTTGTTGCCGGCCGCCGTGCCCAGCGTGATGCCCAGGCTGGTGGTGGTGTTGGCGATGATGTCGGCCAGCGCGGCGACCTCCTGCGCGGCGGTCAGTTCCAGCTCGAACTTGGCGCTGCAATCACGGTCGGTGATGTCCACGCGCTCCTCGGACAGGAACTGCATGAAGGCGAGCTTGTTGCCCAGGTCGATCTCGATGCCGGTGGAGTTGAACCGGGTGCCGCCGGTGAGCGCGCCCGCCGCGTAGGTGCAGCCCAGGGTGATGTCCACCACGCTGGCCTTGTTGACCACCGGCGGCACCTTCCAGGCTGTCAGCGTGGCCGTCGGGTTGGCCGTGGCGGTGGCGGTGTTGTAGACGCCGGTGAACTCGAACTGCAGCCGCGGCACCTCGCCAACCTTGGCGCTGAGCTTGCACGTGCCCATGGCGCCGGTGAGCTTGTGCAGCACGCCGTCGTCATGGCCGCAGAGGGTGAGCGTCTTCAGGCCGGTGCTGGCCGGCGAGTACTCGACCCGCGCCGGCGTGGCCAGCACGGCCTCCGACGCGGCGCAGGCCATCACCAGGTCGCCCCAGGCCGGGGCGGTGCCGGCCGCACCACTGCCGGCCAGCTCGACGGAGAAGGCGATCTTGGCGTTGTAGCTGCCCAGCAGCTGCATGCTGCCGCCGAAGTAGGGCAGGTAGAGCTTGCGGTCGACCAGCTTGGTCTCCAGCGGGGTGATGGTGACGCTGTCGGCGATCAGCACGGCATCGGCCGCGCCGGTGGGTGCGGCATCGGTGCCGGCGGTGGCTTCGAGCTTGGCCAGGATGACCATGTTCTTGACGTAGCGTGGCATGGCTTACGGCTCCTGCTGCGGGGTGGATGGGGTGGCCGGATCGGCCGGCTTGTCGCGGCTGACCCAGGCACCGGCGGTGTCGTCCCAGGCCCAGCGGCCGCCGCCGGGGATGGGGGTGGTGTCGGGCGAGTTGTCGGGCGAGTTGTCGGGCGCGGCGTCGGGCGCGGGGTCGGCCTTGGGAAGGGTCTTGGTCATGGTCTGGCGTTCCTCGTTCAGGTCTGGATGAAGGACAGGTCGTCGTCCGCGCCGCGCCAGCGCACGGACAGGGAAAGGTTCACCGCGCCGATGCGCTCGGCCAGGTCGTCGTCGTCGGGCCGCAGGCGCAGGTCGGGCATCAGCTCGAAGCCGGCGGCGCGCAGGCCGGCGATCGACTCGGCGCTGCGCAGTCGCCGATGCACGCGCACGACCAGCGCACCCACCGCCTCGTCGGCCGCCTGGCCGGCGTCCGCACGCGCGGCGCAGGACAGGTCGAGCAGGCAGGTCCAGTCCAGCGGCGCGCCGCTGCACAGCAGCGCCTTGCCGGCGCTGTCGCCCACGGCGACACCCACGGCATCGGCGATGCCCTCGGGCACCGGGCGGCCGAAGCGCCGGCTCACGCGCTGAGCCACCGGCGGGGCGGCCTGCAGCAGCGCGACGACGTGGCTGACCAGCGCGACATGGGCCAGCGTGGCGGCGGGGGCCGTGTCGCTCATGGCCGCTCCAGCTCCAGCACGGTCATGCCACCTTCGCTGACGACCTCGTCAAGCCGGCATTCGGCGACGCGCCAGGTGCCGCTGTCGGGCAGCACCAGCGCGAGGCCGACAGGCTGTGCAGGCGTCTGCACGCTCGGCAGCGTGTAGGTCGGCCGGGTGGAGGCGACGCCGAAGCCGTCGAACGGCGCGACGGCGTGCGGCCGGTCGAAGATGCCGGTCACGGCCACGCCGTCGAGCGTGCCGGCGGTGCCGAAGTCGGCCAGGACGGCGCGGAAGTCCTCGGTGAACATGCGTGCGCTGCGCCTCAGGTGACGGGTTCGGACGTGCCGGCCGGCACCTTGCGGGCCTCGCGCCGGGCCTCGGCCTGGGCCTCGCGGACCAGCCGGATCAGCTCGGCGCTGGCGGTGTGCTGCTTGGTCTTGCCGGGGTCGTCCTTGCCGTCGACGTAGAGGCCCTTGGCCGCGTTGACGATGCTGCGGGCGCTGTCGGCCTCCATCTCGGCGATGGTGTGGGCGGCCAGGTGGACCGGGCCGTCCATGGACGGGGCGAAGGTGTCGGCGGTGATGAGGACCTTCATCGGTGGATCTCCGTGTGTGAGGGTGGTGGGAGGCGCGGCGGCCTCAGCTGCGCAGGGCGTCGAGCACGGCCGCGAAGCTGGCCGGGCGGCGCACGGCGATGTCCATGTCCTGCAGGGCGATGATTCGGCGGCCGCCGGAGGTGGACAGCGTGATCGGGTCGATCACCAGGTCCAGGCCGGACCAGAAGCCCATCAGCAGCTCGCGCCAGGCGCCGAAGACGATGGCCGAGCAGGTGCCCACCGCCGTGCCCTTGGTGAGGTTGGCCGGGCAGTTCTGCGTGACGGCGGCGGGGTAGCCGTTGACGCTGTTGTCGGCCCACACCGCCTGGCCATTGGTGCTGCCGAAGACCTGGGTGAGCTTCAGGCGGGCGCGCATCTTGGCGTTGGTGACGTAGGCCATGGAGCCGATGTCGGCGTTGGCCAGCGCGATGGCCTCTTCGAGCGCGACCATGTGCTCGTAGGTCGGCACGCCGCCGTTGGCACCGATGGCGACCGCGCCGATGCCGGCCGTGTTGAGCACGCCGCGCGGCTGCGGCGCGCTGCCGCTGCCGGCCAGCGCGACGCGGTCGATCTCGACGGCGATGCCCATGGCCAGGTCGGCGCGCACCAGGGCCTCGATGCTCAGGGAGGGCTGCAGCAGCGTCTTGCGGCTGTAGTCGGTGAACATGCCCACGGTGCGCGGCGTCATCGTGACCTGGCCGAAGGCGGCCTGGGACTCGGTGACGGCCACGCCCTCGTCAACCCAGTAGGTGGCCGCGCCGGCGGTCTGCGAGGGGATGGCGATGTTGCCGCTCAGGCCGTCCAGCACGGTGGCGCCCAGGCCGGCGATGACCATGCGGTTGCGCAGCAGGTCGATGAAGCTGCCGGCCAGCAGGTCGGTGGCGACCAGGTTGCCGCCGGCCGTGGGCGTGCCCACGGTGAGGTCACGCTGCTGCAGGCGCTGCGACAGCAGCCGCACGGCATCGCGCGCGGCATCGGCCTGGTGGGCCACGTTGCCCTGCAGGATGTCCACCGGCACGGTGAAGCCGCTGCCGCGCTGCGCGGCCAGGTGGCCCTGCTCGTCGAGCGGGCGCAGCTTGCGGGCCTGCACGCTGCACTCGATCTCGAAGGCGGCGGCCTTCTGCGCGTCGCTGTCGTGCGGGTCGAGCATGGCGCGCATCAGGCGGGTGATGCTGTAGCCGCGCTGGTCCTTGGGCGAGAGGCCCAGCTCGGGCTTTTCGGCCGGACGGATGCTGCCGGAGACGGTCAGGCGATCCAGCACGGCGGCGCGGAAGGCGTCGACCGTGGTGCCGTCGTTGACGGCACGGTCGGCCTCATCGGCGAGCTTGTGGGCGCTGCCCATGGCGCGGATGACGCTGATGCGCTCGCGCTCGCGGCGGATGGCGTCGGTCTCGATGACGCGCACATCGACCGCGGCGGGGGCGGCGGCGGGCGGGGTGACGGGAGGGGTGACGGGAACGGTGGTGGCAAGGGTGGTGGCATCGCTCACAGGGGTCTCCTTCTTCTGAGCGGGGACGGCCGGGGCGGCCAGGGAACGGCCGATGCCCACGGTGGGATCGGCCGGGATGCTGACGAGGGACACCTCGTAGGGCGTCCATCGGGTGACGCGGTAGGTGGCGTCGGTGTCGGTGCGGGCTTCGAGCACCATCTCGTCGATCGCGTAGCCCACGCTGACCAGCTCGCGGATGCCGTCGATGACGTCGCGCATGACCTCCTCGCCCAGCGCGCTGCGCGAGAAGCGCACGGTGGCGCGGGCGCGCCGGTCGGTGTCGATCCAGGCCCGTTCGACCACGCCGATCTGCTGGTCGGGGCGGTGGTTGAGCAGCAGCGGGTGGCGGCCGTTGAGGCGGCTCAGGTCGACGGCAGCGGCGGTGCAGTCGAGGATCTCGGTGCCGAACCAGCGGTCATAGGGCAGCTCGGAGGCGAAGCACAGGTCGACGGTGCGGGCCTGCTCGTCGACCTGGGCACGCTGCTGCGCGAAGGCGCGGCGCTGGATGCCGGTGGTGGCCTGGCGGACGTCGTCGGGGATGGCGGTGCGGTCGATGGGCACGGTCATGGTCAGTTCCTGGGCGCCTTGGACGGCTTGGACGGCTTGGGGGCATCCACCGGGTCCGTGCTGGTGACGGGCGTGTGGACCATCGGCCCGAGCGGCTCGGTCTTGGCCTGCCACTCGATCAGCTCGGCCAGCACCTCGTCGGGGTCGTCGCCGGCCTCGGCGATGACGCGCTGCGGGCTGGTCAGCCGGGCCTCGATGCGGGCCCGCTGGGCCTCGATGGTCTTGAGCGGGTCCAGCGGCTGCCAGCGGTGCGGCTGCCAGCGGGCGGTCTGGGCGTAGAGGTCGAGGCGGTCGAAGGGCAGCGTGACCAGCTCGGGCACGGCCAGCAGCGCATGGCTCAACCAGCGCCGGTGCACGGGCTGGACGAAGCTCTCGATGAACCACTGCTGCAGCTCGGCCCAGAAGGTGCGCTCGCCCTCCAGGCCGAGCTGGCCGGACGAGTAGTTGACGTCCGACAGGTCGTTGCCCAGCGTGATGTAGGCGGTGCCCAGGGCGCTGGCGACCTGGCGCAGGCAGTCGCGCACGAAGGCGCCGTACTCGATGTTGGGGTACTCGTTCTCGAACGGCGTGGCCTTGAGGCCGGCGGGCAGGGTCTCCCAGTCGCCGTCCTGCACGGTGGCGAAGGCGGTGCCGTCCTCGTCGGTGCCGTCCTGCATGGGGGGGGGCATGGGCGCATCGGGCGCGACCTCGAACCAGCCGCCGCGTCGGGCGCTCTGGCGCGCCTTGTTGAGGCCGGACTGGGCGAAGTCATCGACCTGGTGGAGCTTCTTGAGCGCGGTGGCCATCCAGGGCACGCCGCGCAGCTGGTCGGCTTCCTCGGGCAGCATGAGGTGGATCGCCTCGTCGGCCGGCAGGCGGGTCAGGCCGGCCGGGTAGCCGGCGGAGGACTCGCCGTGCAGGTCCACCAGCTGGACGGTGCGCAGGTGCCAGGCCAGCACCCGGCCGTCGGCATCGAGCTCGATGCCCTGGCGGATGCGGCGTCCGCCCGGCAGGTCCATGTTCAGGCTGATGGCGATGGCATCGGCGCGGATGATCTGCAGCTGCAGCCGGTGCGGGCCGCGACCCGACAGGAAGCGCACCAGCACCTCGCCGTCGACGGCCACATGGCGCAGCACCAGGCGCTGCACGGTGCGCCAGCCGTGGCGGGCGGTGACCTCGCAGACGCCTGCACGGCCCCAGGTGGCCCAGGCGGCTTCGAGCCGGTCGTTGACGCCGCTCTTGAGCGCACCGCCGCCGGTGCGCACCCGCGACTGGTAGCGCACGCCCCAGGGGCCCAGGACGTTGCTGTGGACCATGCCCAGGAAGCGCCGCGCGGTGCCGTCGTTGCGTGCGGCGGCGCGGCTGCGGGCGCGGGTGGTGGCCAGGCCGGAGGCGGTGTCGACGTTGATGTGTTCGGCATCGGCCGACCAGCTGGCGACATCCGGCGTGGTCAGCGCAGCCAGGAAGCTGCGCTGCTGGCGGATGACGGCGCCGGCCGATGCCCGGATGGCCCGGACCCGCGCATCCACCGCCACCGTGGGCGTGTAGCCCAGGCGGCTGGCGATGCGGTGGAGCAGCGGCGGCGTCGACATGGGTGGCCATGTGACCCGCGAAAGCGGACATCGGACAGGGTCCGATGTCCGAACTTTTGCATGTGTGGCTCAGCCGGTGAGCCATGCATGCGGGGCCGATCAGTGCAACCCTGTTGCCGGGCCATCTGGGCGCTTGGGCGTCACCAGCACCTGTTCGACGGTCTTTTCGGAGCCGTCGTTGCGGGTGACGCGGGTCCGCTTCAGCCGATGGCGGCGGCTCGACGGGTTGGAAGACCGGGCACCCCTTGCAGGAACCGGCAGGGCGCGAGCCCTCCCATCGAGCCGCCAAAACTGGGGCACGAACGAAAAAGCCGCAGAACCTGTGCGGTGCCTGCGGCTTATCGCCACAGGGGTGCTTCGGGCTTCCAAACCCGGCCCCTCATGAGGAGAGGCGAGCCGAGTGTTGCCGAAGACGGCTGCGCATGTCAACGCTGGCATCGTCACATCCTGATGCGCAGCACGCGCCGCGTGGACAGGCCAGCGGCGAGGTCGGCCTCGGCCTTCTCGCGCTGGACCTCGCGGCGTGCGTGGTCGATGGCGCGGATGAGGTCGGCGGTGGTCTGGTAGGTCATCGACCGGCCCGCGACGGTGTAGCTGCCCACGGTGGCGCGGCCGGACTGGATGTGGGCCTGGTAGGCGGCTTCGAGGTCGGTGAGGATGGCCTGCCAGGAGACGGGCGGGGTCGAGGCGTTGGTCATCACAGCGCCGACTTGAACGCGTTCAGCAGCTGGGAGTGCCCCAGATACGTCGGGTGGATGTTGTCGGTGTGGATCGCGCCGACGTTGTCCCAGTGGTCCATCGTCGGCACCCAGGCCACCGGGTAGCCGAGCGCCTGGAACTCCGCGACGACCGACTGGATCACGGCATCAAGCGCATCGACCTCCGCGTCCGAGCCGTAGTTGTAGTTGGCACCACCGTTGTTCCAGAGGACAGTCTTCGGGGTCAGGCCCACGATGGCGGGGGCGCACTTCTGCGGCGCTTCGAGGCCGATCACGCAGTCGGCGAACCAGCTGCGATTGGATGAGCTGGTGATGCCGGGTGCCGGCAGCCCGTTGCTCAGGACGACCGTGTGCGCCTTGGCGTCGAGCGCCGAGTAGAGGCCAACGGTCGGCGATGCGGAATTTTCAGTGAATGCCGACACGCTGCCGCCACCGGATGCACTCGTCAGCGAGCCTGCAATCGCGTAGCCCGTGCCTGCTTGCTCACTGCCGTTCACGAGCGTGGTCAGGCTCCGACCGTCGATCGACACGAGCGTGTCGCGCAGGCCGGCCCAGTTGCCCGTCGTGGCCGGTCCACCATCGGCTGCGAGGATGCGCCCGGAGCCAATGCCGACGACCGCGATGGTGCCGGCCTCGATGCCCGTCTGCGTGAGCGTGGTCGTGCCGCTGGCCGTCAGCGTGGCGTGGTCGATGCCAAACCCGCCGGCAGCGCCTGAAAGCTTGTTCGAGAGGGACCATCGGCCGATCGTGCCCCCGGCCGCGTAGCTGCCGGTCGTCACGCTGCCGCCCACGGTCATGGCGTTGGCCGGATAGACGGTCTTGGCCCACTGCTGGCACAAGAGGAACCGCAAGCAGTTGCGGACCAGGGCCTGCATGCCAGGGCCGCCGCCCATGAAGCGAACGTCGTTGTAGCCGAGCAAGTAGGTCGCCGCGTACCGGGCGTTCGGCGCTCCTGCCGTGAACGCGTTGGCCTCGGTCGCGCGGATCGCGGCGGCCAGCCAGCCGTGGCCGTCCGCCGCCAGATTCTTGGCCGCCGGCGAGCCGCCCAGCGTGAAGCCAATGTGACGCGCGAAACGCTGCGCGTAGCCCTGTTCTGCGTAGACGGACGTCGCCGCACCGTGGGTGAAGCTATCGCCGAACAGGCGCAGTTCGGAGGCGTTGTTCCACGCCCATGCGGGGATGCGGTTGAGGCCCAGGGCGATGCGGGCGTCGGTCTGCGTGGTGGCCGACAACAAGGATCGGCCCGCCGCGCCCGCATCGGCGATGTCACCGACCGTCACGCCCCCAAGGCCCGACGGCGCCGCCTTCGTCCCCTGCGTGGCCTCGCGGGCATCTCCAACGGCAACGGCCGCGCCCTCACCGATCCAGCGCAGCGCGGTCGCGTCGTCGACGTCGTGCGTGAGACCTTCGGGCAAGAGGACGCCTTGGGCCCCGAACGTGGCGCGGCGCATCGTGATCTGCATGGTGGGCTCCGGTGGTCAGCAAGCGCCGCACGATGCCCGGCGCAGCGGACATGGGACAGGGGCGGAGGTCCGAAGATGGGGGACAGTCGATGCCGGCTCACGTTGCCAATGCATATAAAAATATGCACAATGTAAGCGATGGACTTCACCTGCAACGCGGCCAAGAACGAGACCAACGTCCGTGAACGGGGCCTGCCACTGCTGGCGGCGCGGGTGATGTTCGATGCGGACCTGCTGGTGCGCGAGGACACCCGCAAGGTCTATCCGGAGCGCCGCTTCATTGGCTACAACACCATCGAGGGCCGCTTGATGGTGGTGGTGTTCTGCCTGCCATCGGGTGAGCGCACGCACATCATTTCCTTCAGAAAGGCGAACGCCCGTGAGCAAGAGAAGTTTGAAGCTGGCCGCCTCTGAGGCTGCGCCGAAGATCGACTGGGCGGCGGTGGACGCGGCCGCGCAAGCCGATGCCCCGGATGAAGACAGCCCCGAGCTGAGCGCCGCCGATGTCGCCGAGCTGCGTCCGATGGGTCAGGTGCTGCCCGGCGTATCGGTGGGCAAGACACGCATCACCATCCACATCGACGATGCGGTGCTGCAGGCCTACAAGGCGCGGGCCGGTGGACGCGGATACCAGACGCTGATCAACGAGGCCCTGCGTCGCGGGCTCCAGGCCGACGCCGTGAAGGAAGCGCTGCGCGAGGTGCTGCGCGAGGAGCGACACACCGGCGGTTGAAGTCGACCCCTCACGTCGTCGCCTTCAACGCCGCCCAGGCCCGATCCGCGTCCTGCCCTCGGGCCCTGACCGCCTGGCGGGTGCGCACCCAGAGTTCGGTGCTGGCCATCTCGGCGATGCGGTGCAGGTCGGCCAGGCTCAGGCTGGCGTCGGCATGGATGGCGCGGGCGATGTCCTCGCCGCGGCCCTTGGGCAGGGTGTGGGCGGTCAGGGCCGCAACCTGCGTGGCGGCACTGGCCAAGGCCAGGGCGTCAGCATGGGATGGCGTGCCGTCGCCCGGCAGGCCGGCGGCGTGGATCAGCACGCCGGCCAGTTCCAGCCAGGTGCCCACCTGGACGTCATCGCCCAGGCTGACGGTGACGGGCGCGGCGTGGCCGTGCTGTTCGGTGAGCCAGCGCCGGCGCGGGGGCTCGGCGGGGATCAGCGCGCCGGGCTGCGCGGCACCGAAGTGCCGCGCCAGCACGTCGAAGCACTCGCGCTGGTAGGCGATCAGCCGCTCGCGAAGCTCCGGCCTCACCCGCGCGGCGCTGATGCCGAAGAGCCAGCCGTTGAGCTTGTCGAGGGGGAGGCAGAGCGTGTCGTAGCTCTTGCCGTCGGCGGCAGGTGCCTTCGTTACGCAGGCGACTGAACTGAGGACACTGTGGCGCTTGATGCGCAGGCGCTGCGCTTCGGCGTCGATCCCGAGGGCTTCGCAGATCGAGCGGACGGAAACGTGCGGGACGCCGTTAACGAGCATGGCCAAGATCGGCGCACCGTGGAACGTGATGGAAATGAGGTGATCGGCCATGAGGGCCTCCATGGGTTGCAGTCAAGATGCGCTGCAACCCCGATCCCCATCAAGGCGGCAGCCCGGCAGGTGGGGATTACCGGGCAACCCACGAAGTGGAAACCGGCGGGCCGTGAGGCCCCCTGCCGAGCCGCCAAAAACGGATGCTCGAACGAAAAGGCCGCACGACGTGCGACGGTGCGGCCTTTGGCCGTAGATTGCTTCCGGGATCCCCATCCCGATCCCTGATGAGCAGGGACGGGCGAAATCTAGCACGGGTGAGGATGCCGCCGCAAACGTACTAACAATTTGCTTGCTCGATGCACCGATCGTGAATACAATCTGCGCATGCGAATCGAGTTCGACCCGGCCAAGAACGAACGCAACATCCGCGAACGCGGCCTGTCGTTCGAGCGGGCTGGCGAGTTCGATTTCGCTGGTGCCACGATCCAGCAGGACGTGCGCAAGCCCTACCCCGAGGTGCGATTCGTCGCGCTGGGCATGCTTGACGCTCGCCTGCATGTGCTGTGCTTCACCCCGGTGGCTGGTGGCGTCCGCGTCATCAGCTTTCGCAAGGCCAACTCCCGCGAGGTCAGAGACCATGAGCAAGCGCCCCCCTCTCACTGATGCCGAAGGCGAAGTCCGTGAACTGACGGCCGCTGACACGGCCGAGTTCAAGCCTGCCAAGGACGTGCTGCCGCCCGAGCTGTACGCCGGCCTGCTGGAGATGAACCGCCGTGCCGGTGTGCGCGGCCCGCAGAAGTCGCCGCTCAAGCAGCCCACCACCATCCGCTTCGACGCCGACGTGCTGGCCGCCCTGAAGGCCACCGGCAAGGGCTGGCAGACGCGCGTGAACGACGCCATGCGCGAGTGGATCAAGTCGCACCCGGCCGGGTGAGTGCGCGTGCCGCGCGCCACCTGGCGTGACCACCTGGCGTGACCACCATGCTCTACCCCGTGTACGTTCACAAGGGCGACGCCGGACATGCCCACGGCGCCACCCGCAGCGGCTTCCTGGCCCAGGCGGCGCGGCAGGCGATGGCGGCGGGGCATGGACGGCGCGAGGGCTGCCGTCACGGGCACGACGTCACGACCACACATCACGACGCGCCCTGCCCCAGCCGCAGCCGCGAGATCACCCGGCGCACGTGGCGGTCGCTGACGCCGACCCGCTCGGCGATCTGGCGGGTGGTGTGGGTGGCCGCGAGCTGGGCGATGCGTTCGGCCTTGGTCGGCTCGGGGATGCGGCTGATGAGGTGCAGGGCGCCGCCCATGGCGCCGCGCACGGCGCGGTCGGTCTGGGCGATGGCCTCGTCCAGGCCGTCGATGGGCGAGGCGCGCCGCTCCAGCTCGCGCTGGAGGGTGCGCAGGATGATGGTGAGGGCGTCCATGTCGTCGGGCAGCGGCGGTTCAGCGGCGCATGGCGCGCAGGCGGTGGATCTCGGCCAGCACGGGGTCGGCCGGCACGGTGGTGGCCGGGCCCCGGCTGGAGCTGATGACGGTGATGGAAAGGTCATCGGCGAGGTCATCGCTGAGGTCATCGGCCCGCGTGACCGCTTGCGGGCCGGCCGGTGCAGGCGTCTGCACACGGTCAGGCGCGGGGCGATCTGCGGCTGGCTCATCGCCTGAGCCAGCCGGCGGGCGGTTGTCGTGGTCGGCTTCATCGGCTTCATCGGCATCGTCCATGTCATCGCCGGGCGTCGGCTCGGCAGCCGCGAACATGTCCACGGTCTCGCCGCTCGCCTGGCCGGCGAGCTTGCGCTCGACGCGCGCCCAGTCGGCCGGGCCCCAGGACGGGATGCCGATGTAGTGGGCCATGGCCAGCGCGTAGACGGCCTTGTCCAGCTCCTCGTTCGGCACGCCCGCGCGCTTGACCCAGCGGGTGCGGGACTGGCCGCGCACCAGGGTGGTGACCATGCGCTCGGCGGTGAGCTGCTCGAAGGCTTCGGGCGGCATGTGGCGCGACAGGTGGATATAGCCCGCGCCCTGGCGCACCAGCCGCAGGCGGGCATAGATGGCCCCCTTGGCGATGTCGGTGCCGACCTTCCAGAGCCGCACGCCTCGCTTGACCTGGGTGCCGCGGTAGTCGACGTCCTGCCAGGTCGGGCGGCCGAGCACGCGGTCGAGCTCGCGCCGGCCCTTGATGGCCAGCACGTGGCGGCTCGCCCGGGTCCGGCAGTAGCGGTAGACGGTGTGGGTGACGTGGCCGTCCGAGGAATCGACGGCGCAGGCCCGGATCGGCAGCATGGCACCGCTGGCGTGGCGGATGGGCTGGGCGAGGTAGGCGTCCAGTTCGGTCCACGGGCTGCCGGGCTGGCCGTGCTCAAGCTCCGGGTCGCCGTAGATGACGCGGCGGTCCACGAGCTGCGATTCCTCGCCCCGGCCCCAGCCCCAGACGGAGACCTCCAGCCGCGCGTTGGCGCCGCGCTGGACGTCGACGGCGGCGGTCAGCACGAGGATCTGGCGCAGCACGGTGCGCAGCGGCCAGTCGCCGGCCCGCTGGACCAGCTCGGCATGCGCGACGCTGTCGCCCTGGCGTTCGTAGGTCAGTGCCAGGCGGGTGTTGGTGTAGACGCGCATGGGCTGGACGTTGCCGATCGCCTCGGCGATGCGCGCCTGGTGGTGTTCCTTGGCCAGCGTCTTCCAGCTGATGGAGCCGAGCGGGGCGTAGAACGCATTGAGGGTGACGCTGACGGTCTGGCCGTCGCCCTCGGCGGTGGCGACCCAGCGGGCGCGGCCGCCCATGGCCTGGTCGGGGAGCATGCTGAGCTTGTCGTGCTCCTCGATCTCGCTGCCGCACGACGGGCAGATCATCCAGGCCCGCAGGACGCGCTGGCCGCCGTCGGCGATGGTGTAGCGGGCGTTGGCCTGAAGCAGCTCATGCAGGTGGCCGCAGTGCGGGCACGGGACGTGGTAGTGCTCCTGGGTGCCCTGCTGGAACAGGGCATCGATGGCGCAGTCGCCGGTGTCGGTCGGGGAGCTGACGAAGTAGGCCTTGCTGATGCCTTCGTAGGTGCTCAGGCGGGCCTCGGCGAGCTTGATCTTGTCGCCCTCGCCACCGGTCTTGACCTTGTAGCCCTCGCGCGAGACCTCGTCGCAGAACAGGTAGCGGGCGGGGATCTCCGCAAGGTTGGCATCCGAGCCGGCGGTGGTGATGTAGAGCGTGCCGCCGTCGAACTCCTTCGCGTCGATGGTGTTGCGCTTGTCGCGGCTGCGCGGCGCGGCGAGCTTGGCACGCACGGGCTCGCACGCATCGGCCGCCTTGGCGAAGCGCGCACTCAGGCGCTTGGCCAGGCCGTCGGTGGGCTCCAGCGCGATGATGTTGGCCGGCGCGGTGTCGATCCAGCCGAGCGCCGCGCAGATGAAGACCTGGGTCTTGAGCATCTGGCTGGCAACGCGGGCGACCACGCGCGCGGTCGGGTCGACCGGCGAGAGCACCTGCAGCAGGCGACGCGCCGGCGGCGTGTGCGCCAGGCGGTAGGGGCCGGAGAAGGCCGCGCCCTTGGGGACGACGACGTTCTGCTCGGACCATTCGTCGAGCCGCGCCTCGGGGTCGGGCAGCACGGCGCGGGCGGCGGCATCGAGCACGTCGGGATCGCAGTCACGCATCATGGGCGGCGTCCTCCTCGTCGCGCAGCTCGGGCTCGGGCTCACCACCCAGGCCGCGCACGGCTGCGGCCAGCAGCTTGTCGTGCGCCTGGCGGAAGCGGGCCCGCATGGCCTCGTCGATCAGGGCCTGGACCTCGGCTGCCGACGACAGGGCCGCCGCCCGCGCAGCGACCTCGCGGCCCAGCGGCAGGCAGGTGTCGCGCAGCATGCGGAAGGCGGTGTAGATCGTCGTCAGCACGGCCTGCTTGTCGATCAGGCGCTTGCGGTCTTCTTCGAGCGCGATCTCCTCGCGCTCGGCGGCAGCGCGCTCGCGGCGGGCGCGGCTGACGGCGTAGTCGGACTCCGGTGGCAGCGGCGCAGCATCGGCCTGGGGCGGTGTCGGCGCCGGCATCACCGCAGTCGTCGCACGGACACGGGCGCGGGTGTTGCGCTCCCACTGGACGTCGGCCACGGCCGGGTCGATGCGGCCGTCGATGAGCGAGATCCGCCCGGCGCGGATCGCGTCGCGCACGGTCGTCGGGTCCACGCCGCGCCGCCGGGCGTACGCCGCCTGCGAGATCAGCTCGACGCTCATCGTGCAGCCCTCCCCCATCCCCATCCCTGGGTGCATGGGGCCAGACATGGGGAAATCCTCCCACCCCCCACTGGCACAACCACGAGGTTCGAATCACCCGCATGGGGATGGCTCGGGAGGGACCCGCGGCCGACCGCCGGGGCGCAGGCGACGACGACGGCGCGACCGCTCGATCGATGTGACTTCCACGCCATCAGACGCCCCTCCCTCGCGTCCGCAGGTTCGCCAGCTGATCGGCCAGCGCGGTCTGCACGTTGGCGCGCAGATGCTGGTCGGCCACGCGCAGGACGACGCCATTGAAATCCACGATCGGCCTGTAGCTCGTCGACTTCACGAAGCGCAGCACCTGCAGCGGGCGGCCCGACGCGTGGTGCTCCCGCATGTACACGCCCGGCGGCATGCGCTGACCAGGTGGGACGACGAAGTAGCGCCCGCCCGCACGCTTGACTGCCGCACGCACCTGGCCCGAGTACCTGCCATCGATGATCCTGCCCTTGGCAGTGCGGTCCGGCAGCGCCATGTTGCGGGTGTACCCCGCCGTCAGCGTCACCCGGAGCTGCGACAGGACCTGCACGATCTGCCCCCGCGACACGTTGCCGTAGGCATCGAGTCGCGCATCCGTGCCTGCCGTGGTCTGCCAGCCGGCAGGCATCAGGCCAGACAGTTGCAGCGCCCGCTCGACACGCTTGATGCGACGCGCACCACCGTCGATGTTCGGCCGCAAGAAGCGCTCGGCAGGCGTGCCGCCCCCGGTCGTTGCCAAGTCATCCTTGATGCCCACCTCGGCTTCCAGGTGCCGCGACCGCACGATGCGCGTGGCGTAGCTGCTGCCAGGCACAGGCTGCGAGCCCATGCCAGCCTTGGCCGCATCACCCGTGGCGGTGATGACGTACAGGCCGTTGAGCGCATAGGGCGTCGGCCGATCAAGCCGGCTGCGCAGCTCATCGCGCACCGCATCTCGGGCTTGCAACGCCGTGCGGGTCAGGCCCGTGGCCACCGCGTTGTGGATGCGCCGCTGGCTCAGGTCCTTCAGCGCGGCGCGAACCTCGTCCAGTCCCTTCACGTCGATCGTGATCTTCATCCTTGCCCTCCCTGCTGCGACTGGTCGCGCCGAGCCTCCCGATCGGCCACATACGCCGCCCGCAGAGCCCGCCCACATTCAAGACCTTCGGACCGCTCGACGTGCTCGATGAAGGCCCTGCGCTCATCCGCCGACCGCATCTTCCGCAGGCTCACCACCTGAGCCTGTCGGACCGCCGAGAAGATCCTCGGCAGGGCCGATCGAGCGTCGAACACCCGGCCATCCGGCAGCGTCACCAGCACCGTCATGACCGCCCTCCCTTCATGCGCTGCACCGCCCGCCGGGCCGCAGCCTGCGACTCCGGTGAGCGCGCCGCTGCGGCGTGCTCACGCTGCTCGTCGAGGTATGCAGACGTCTGCACGACCTGCTGCCGCGCCGCCTGCTCGACGGCGGGCGGCACGACCGGGGCAAGCTGGACCTCGGCCGCGTCTCGTCGTCGGCCGGTGACGGTGGCGAGCACCCAGGCCCACTCGCGCTTTCGCTCGACCGCCTCGGCCGCGACAGCGGCCAGCTCCTCGACCGTCACGCCCTGCTCCAGCAGCGCGACCAGCCGTGGATCGGACGGATTGACCCGCGTCAGCCCGGCAGCCCGCATCGCCCGGCAGGCCAGGCCGGCAGGCGTGGCGGGACCTGCTGGCCCTGCGGGTTCGGCTGCCACGGCCGGTGGCGGGGCGGTCGACGGTGGCGCGGTCGACGGTGGCGCCGCGCGCTCGCTTGCCTGCTCTCTCTCCTGCTTCTGTTCCTGCTTCTGTTCCTGTTCCTGGTTAAGCAAGGGTTTCGGAACGGTTCCGGAAGGGTTCACGGAAGGGAAGTTATCCACACCCAGCAACGGCCCGCAAACCTCGATGAACACGGGCTTCCAGGCACATCCGTCGGGTACGGACGCGGCGATCTTTGCGGCCGACTTGCGCTGGTTCGGGTTCTCGGGCTTGTTCCACTCCAGATGACGGCAAATCCAGACCCATTTCGTGGTTCCGCAACGGTTCGCGAAACCCTTGGCGAACAGTTCGGCGAACCCTTGCGCAACTCTTTCGGAAGACCATCCGAGGTCTTCCGAAACGTACCCGTCAGGCAATCGGAAGACCCCCGCGATCGTGCTGTGCGAGCAGGTCATGAGGTAGAGGGCCAGCAGCTTGCCGTCGTCGGTCAGCGTACTGGTTGTGTCGCTCGACCAGAACGTGGCGTAGACCTTGCCGTACTCACGCATCGGAGCGCCCCCGTTGATGCGAGCCGTGGGCCAGCGCCTCGATCCGCTGCGCCATGCGCGACATCTCGCGCGCGGCCTCGACGTACTCGCGCTGCAGCTGCGCGCGCTCGTCCTCCGGATCGATCGGCACCGGCGGCGCATAGCCCAGCTCGGCGGCGCGGTACTGGGCGACCACGTGGCAGCCGCGCTGGCGTGCCAGGCGCTCGATGTGGAGGGCCTCGTCAGGGCTCAGCTTCTCCGGCCGGTCCGGATTGAGGCAGGCCAGCAGGTGGCGCTGCGCGGCCTCCATGCCCTTGGCCGGCCACAGCGCGAGGCCCGCGGCCTTGCTGCCGCCAACGGCCTTCACGGCCTCGACCAGCGCGTCGTTCAGGGATTCAGGCATGGGCATGGGGAGGCTTTCCAAACGCTTCCAAATGATGTGGAACGGTGTGGATGCGCTCGCCGCGTCATGGGGCGACGATGCGCCCATGAACACGCTGGAGGCACCCGCAAAGGGCGGGCACCCAGCCCGTGCAAACTGGCGGCTCCGACACCTACCAACCCGCTCGGGAGGGCACCCATGGAACTTGATCCCCTGGACATCAGCGCCGTGCTGACTGCGCAGCGATTCCTGCTCGAACAGCTGTACGGGAATGCCTTCGCCGGCAAGCCCGCGGAGTTCCGGGCCTTCATGACCTTGGCCATCGAGCGAACGCGCACGGCCAGCACCGTCGCAGAGCCCACCGCGCGGGAACTCCAGGACGAGATCGCCGCGCGCACGGCAGCGAATCTGGAGCGGTTCGGCAACTCGGTGATGCAGCGGATCCTGAAGCCCTGACCGGCTCCAGCGCCGGCCCGGCTTGCCCGACCAGGCGCAGCGGCTCGGTCGGCCAGTTCATGCCGCCCTCCGCTCGACCTGGTCGGCGGCAGTCGGCACCGACATCGGCCCCGCCTGCCGCAGCACCGACCACAGCACATCAGGCCGCAGTTCCTCACAGAGGACGGGCTTCCCGCGCTCGCGGGTAGCACGCTCGATCAGTGGACAGACGTCGGTCGGAATGCCGCGCGTCCGCCAGTTGCTCAGCCGCTGGACGGACACCCCAATGGCGGAGGCAAGAGCGCCTGCGCCATCGCATGCGGCGATAGCCCGATGAAGTGCGTTGGTCATCCCGTTATTACACACTGCGTTTACAACATAAGTCAACGCATCGTGTAACCCAAGGGTTCACGCAATGTTTAAAGTCCTCGCATGAATATGTCCCCGATTGATCGCGCCTTGCGTTGGGCTTCCGACAAAGGGATGAACCAAACGAAGTTCGCAGATGCGATCGGCGTCAGCCCGCAACACGTCACGAACTGGAAGAAGCGCGGCATGCCGGCCGACTGGCACGTCGCCGTCGCTCACGCGCTCGGCCGAAGCGTCGATGAGCTGCTGGGCAATGCGACCTCGAACACAGAGACCGAAGCCCGTCGCGCCAATGTGCTGCCACGCCCGATCACTCCGACCGACATCGTCACCACCCTCGCCGATCTGCTCGACTCACTCCCCGAGGCGTCGCGCGCCGAGGCGGAGGGAAGGCTGCTCACGCTGGCCCGCGCACCCGACAGCCAGCGGGCGCGCCAGGCGCTCACCGAGCTGCTGGAGGCCGCACCCGCACCAGCATCCGACGCCGCATCCAGCGCCGGAAACCGCCGGGTCGCGTGATCACGTACCCCGTGGGGCGAGTCTTGACCGTCGACTTCTCGCGGTCACTGACCCAAAAGGGTGGATCGCTGGGGGGACCGAAGCGGTTGGCGACGGTGCATTGGATGAAACCACCGCCTTCGCGGAGTTTCAAAAGCTGATGCCGAACATGAAAACGCCCGCAAAAGCGGGCGTATATCGATGCAGCTCAAAAGTCCTAAGCAAACACTGATGGAGCTTGCGGGCGGGCTGCAGCCTTCTTGATGCGATCGAGGTAACTCGACCAGTCGTCGGCACTCTCTCGGACGACCAAAAGATCCGAATGACGCGACAGCAATGTGACGCTGGGCTGTGCCCATGCGTCCGTCACGCCGGAAACCACGACATACCGCTGCAAGTCCTGCCGCCCAACTTTTTCAAGCGCCTGCACGAGCAGGAGTGTCTTGGCTTGGGCCTCACGCTTCTTTTCGCTGTTGGATCCGACCCGGAAGTCAACCGTCTCGGTGACGTGAAGCCGTCCGTTTCTTAGCGCAAACTCCGCGAACAGGCCAGTATCCGGATCGATCGGGAAGTTCGGCACCACCAGGTGGTTGCTGATGTCATCCGGCGCACGCCCCAGGATTCCATCCTGCCGGAACAGCGTCTTCAATTCTGTATTCAGTCGATTGGTGGACTCCTTGATGGCGCGCCTTTTCGCAGGGGCGGACACCAATCGATGCTCAAGGTCGTCCAAGACGGACTCCAGATCATGCGCATCGGCCGAGATGACACCAGGTGGCGTCAGCAGCAGTCCAGCCAAGCCGGAACCTGCCGCTGCACACATCTGCGCCGGTTCGGCCCCCCCACGCCACAAATGACCCAGGAAGCGCACCAGGTCAGCAGCAGAGTTGTGAACCTCTTGAAGTGAAAGATTCGGGTCCAAGGCCAACAACTTCGTCAAGTTGGCTGCAATGCGAATCTGCGGTCCGTCCGGACCGAACAGCAAGATGCCGACGTTGGCAACCTCGTGTCTCTGCATGTCCGGCTGGAAACGAACCACGGAGAACTGCAAAGGCATCGTTCTCATAGCTGGCTTTCCATCCACTTCAGGCGTGTCCTCCACTGCGGAGACCACCACCAGTTGATCAATTCCGTGTCCAAGCCTGACGGCATCCAATGCCCGGGGACCGACGACACGATGCCTCGCCAGACGCTCTTGGGCAGTTGGCTCAGAAGAGCATGTGTCGCCTGAGCCTCCGCACGCTGGACTGTACCCGTGAGCTTGGCCACCGTGTAGAACTGACCGCTGTTGTCAGACTGCCCGAACGGGGGTGTCGGGAGGGGGTAGCGGAAGAACATGGCGCGAGAAAAATCGATCGGCCGAAGCACATGGGAGCCGCCGGTGTCCGTGACCAGCCAGTTGCCCGCATGCCTGTCGTTGTTCGCCGTGAACATGTCGAGGACGTAGGTTCCGCTGACGACTGATGGGTTGCTCGTCGTTGGGCGAGCCAAAGGCAGGAAGTCATAAGCGACGATCCCGCCCTCCATCCGAGAGCCGAAAGCCAGCTCACCCGTCGGCATCATGCAGACCTCAACGTGAGGGACCGCGAGGCTCAAGGCCTTGGCCAGCCCGCAACACAACCACTCACTGGCGGGCAGCAGCGGGTGGATGGGAGACCCCACCTTGAGCACATAGCGCTGCCCGCTGTAAGCCACACCTATGCCAGGGCTGTCTGCGGACTTCACCGAGTTGGGAACGACGAGCTGGATTGGCTCAGGCAGGAAGGAGTACTGGCTCATGGAATTCCATGCGGCGCCCGGGCAGGAGACTTCAATCAGCCCGTCCGGAGCGCAAGGAGAGTCGGGCGACGCTCGGTCAGGCCCTCGACTGCCAAGTCACACGACAGGTCACTTGAAGGAGTCCGGAATCTTCGGAACTCCGACGACCACGCCGTCCTTGACGATGAACGAGATCGAGCTGTGCGAACCGGTGAATCCGTTGGCGCGCGACCAGATCCATACCTCTTTGTCCTGTCTGCTGACAACGCTGTACGGGCGCCCCATGTACGACTGCAACTCGGCCGTCGTCATGCCCTCTTTCACTTGACGAGCCGCATCGAAGTCGATCGGCGTTCCGGCGCATCCGACCAATGCCAACACCGGAACCGTCAGGAGCCACACCCCAACAAACGAGAACGCAGGTATGCACCCTTCGGTGGTCTATTCATGTCGCCTCCCTGACGAGCATTGAACAAAAACCGAATCGTATTCGGCAGGTTTGATCATTTCAATCCGCTGCGCAGCACGATCGGCGGGACTTATTACCGCCGGGCAAGTGCAGACGTCTGCACCTGATCAACGTGCGGACACCATCTGCCCTCATGCGGACACCTGCCCGACATCCGCCCCGCAGTGCCTGCACCGCCGCGCCTCGACCTTGATCTCCTCCAGACACATCGGGCACGCCCGCAGCGAGCGCTGGAGGATCTCCTCGTCGGTGTGGTCACCCCGCACCCGTGGGACGGGTGGCGGGAAGTAGGCCACCGCCCAGAGCACGGCTGCCAGCCAGCCGAAGCCGGTCCAGCGCGCCAGCAGGTTGATCCACATGATCCGGCGCTCCTGAGGATGGTCGCGCCATGACGCGATGAGCGCCGGGAGCAAGTACGCAGCCACCGCCGCGACGATGGCGGCCAGCACCAGGACACTGATGAGCACCCCGTCCATCACGCCACCCGTCCAGACGTCTGCACAGATCGCAGCTGCAGCTGCGCGCTTCCATCGCCCATTTCCTCGTGCGTCATTGCGCCCTCCCTCTCCTGTTGAGGCGCGAAGGATTGCCGCGCCACGAACGGCCCGCAATGACCGGAATCCGTAGCGCCAGGGACCGCCGCGCGGCCGCGGTCTCCACATAAATTACACGCCGTGTTGACAACAACATAAACACATCGTGTAATTCATCGCCTGCACCACCCGCGTCTCACCGAGACCGTGGCGCAGCGGAGTCACCCCATGGACCGCGCCTTCCGCCGCCTCGTCCACCGCCTCCACGCCGCCGAGCTGGAGCACCTGCGCCGCGTCGTCGCCGAGCAGCAGGCCGAGATCGAGCGGCTGCAGCAGGAGACCGAACACCTGCAGCGTGAGGCCAGCTGGGCCGACGACCGCGCCCAGATGTTCCAGGACGCGCTCCACGCCATGAGCGCGGACACCGACACCTCGATCTGCCTGACGCCCGAGGGTGCCCTCGTCGCGCTGGCCCCTGCCTGACCCACCACGAGGAGCCACCCATGACCCTCCTGCGCCTCTACGCCCTCCACCGCCGAGGCGGTCGCACTGTGCTCACCGCCTGGCGGCTGGCCTGGGGCTCGATCCAGCGTGACCGCGACATGGCCTGGCCGGCGCGCCGCGTGCGCCTGCCCTTCGTCGACAGCCGCTCGCAGGACGCTGCGCCATGAACGCGCTGCCGATGAGTGCGCTGCAGATGACCCCGTCCGCCGCCGCCGTGCAGACGCCTGCACACACGGCCACACAGACGCCCAAACAGCCCGCGCGCCCGCCCTCGCTGCGCCCCGCGCACCTGCCGCCGTGGACCGAGCCGGCCCGCATCAGCGTCGTGCTGACCGGCACGCTGACGCGGGATGCGCGCTGGTCGATCGAGCCGCACGGCGCAACGCCGCGCGCCGTCACCCTGCTCACGATCGAGCAGCCCGGCGACCTGCCGCCGATCCACGTGCGCCACGTCTCCGGCGACAGCTACGCGCACCTGCACGCCAGCAAGGCCAAGGCCGAGCTGCTGACGGCCGGCACCCGCGTGCGCGTCTACGGCAACGCGCTCGACCGCGGCCCCGATCCGCGCGGGCGAGCGCACGTGTCGGTCCTCGGCGTCACCGACATCGTGCCGCTTGACCTGCCGCCGCCGCGTGCGCTGGGTGGCTCAGACCGTGAGCCTGCCGCCGACGCCGCGCCCATTGCCCTCCCCTCCCCTGCCATCACCCACACACCGAGGACTCCGTCATGAGCCTGCCCCTGCACATCGCGCCGCTGACCCCGGCGCAGCACCTGGAGGTGGCGCAGCAGATCGCCGCCGCCGCCGTCATCGCCGACATCGAGAGCGGCGGTCACACGGTCAACGTCGACGGCATGCGCTGGATCGACGTGCGCCCGATGCTCGACCCGCGCGAGCACGCCGACGCCTGCATCGACATGGCCGAGATCGCGCTGCGGTATGCGATCGACACGCGGGTGGTGACGCAGCACCCCCAGCAGCCGCACCTGGTGCGCGTGGCTCAAGCGGCAGGCTGACGTGAGCACGACCACCGCCACCGCCCCGCCGCCCTACATGCCCCACCCGGGCGGCGTGGCCTACGCGACCTGCGCTTTCTTCCTGGCCAATCCCGAAGAGGCGCTGACCATCGAGGACGTGGCCGAGAAGTTCAAGGCCAGCAAGTCGTCGATCAGCGGCTCGCTGGCCAACGCCGTGCAGGCCGGCCTGCTGACCTACACGGTCGGACCGCTGGGCGTGCGCCTCTATGAGGCTGGGCCTGCACTGTCGACGATGCTGGAGTCGCATCCTGCTGCAAGGCAGGCCCCGCCCCCGCGCGTGACGCCGCAGAAGGCGAAGGGCCCCCGACGCAAGCTCCCGCACCTTGACCTGAGCACCGTCGTGATCGGCTCCGGCACACCGTGCCCGCCAGCGCGGCGCGGCGGCAGGCTGACCGGCAGCCGCTACGACGAAACGCTGGCTCAGCTCGACGTTGGACAGCACTTTCTGGTCGACGGCATGCACAAGGGCGCACTCGCCAAGGCGGTGACGGCCTACCGCCGCCGCAACGCGGATCGCACCCTCGTCGTGCGCCGACTGCACGACGACCCGGCCGGCCGCTGCGGCGTCTGGCGCATCGCCTAGCTCACCGCATGAGCCACCGCAAGATCAAGTGCCGGCCGATCACCCGCCACGTCTCCACCTGGCGCGCCACACGCGAGCGGTGCGACTGTGGCGGCTACTGGTTCCCGCACCGCATCACCGGCGGCGCCTGCCACCACGGCCCGCGCTGCGACTACTACCTCGCGCTGCGTGCCGGGGCGACGCAGGAAGAGGCCGAGGCCCAGCTCAGCGCCGACCAGCTCGCCACCCTGCCCGAGCGCGCCGCCACCCGCAGGACCGCGCCCGACTCGTCCATCCCGTTCTGACCACGAGGACCCCTTAGCCCATGACCACCGAGACCCTCCAGCGGCTGCCGCTGAGCCTGCTGATCGACAGCCCGAGCAACCCACGCCGAAGCTACCCGGACCTGCAGGAGCTGGCCGACAACATCCAGGCCAACGGGCTGCTGCAGCCCATCGTCGTGCGCGAGGTGCGACACAGCACCGGCCACGAGATCGTCTTCGGCCACTGCCGCGTCCGCGCCGCCCGGCTGGCCGGCCTGGACGAGATCGACTGCCTGGTGCGCGAGATGAGCGACGACGAGGTCGCCATCGCGCAGCTGTCGGAGAACGCGGCCCGCGCCGACGTCCACCCCATCGAGGAAGCCGATGCGCTGGCCCGCCTCATGGCCGATCACGGGCTGACGATCGAGGCGCTGATGCGGCGAACGGGCAAGAGCCGGACGGCCATCTACAACCGGCTCAAGCTGGCCACGCTGACGCCGGAGGCGCGCGATGCGTGCCAGGTCCACGGCATCGGCGCGGAGATCGCGACGCTGATCTCGCGGGTGCCGGCCGCGCTGCAGATGCGCGCGGTGTCGCGGGTGGTCATGCCGCAGACTTGGCCCGGCCCTGGCCAACCGGTGGCGATGCCGCATCGCCAGGCGAAGGAGGCATTGAAGTCCGGGTTCACGCGCGCCCTGTCGGAAGCCGATTTCGACCCGGCCGAGCACTACGTGAACTGCGACGGCCCCTGCACCAACTGCCCACGGAACAGCACCGTCGAGCCAGCCCTCGCCGAGCTGGGTGCAGACGTCTGCACCGACATCGCCTGCCACGAAGCCCGCACCCGTGCGGCCATGGCCGAGCGCATCGAGCAGGCACGCAGCGAGGGTCGGGTGATCGACACCCTGGACGACCACACCGACCTCTGCGATTTCGTCCGGTACGACAGCGGCCGGTCGGTCCACGTCCAAGACCTGGTCGACGAGGCCCGCAGTCGCGGCGAGACGCTGACCATCTACCTCCTGCTGTCGGAAGACGGTACCGATCCCGATGAGTGCATCCGCGACAACGACCTGGAGCGCCTGAAGGCCGCGCGCTGGCCCGAGATCTACGGCACCGCCAAGCCCGACGATGACGACGACACCGACGCGGCCGGCGCCGACGCCACAGTCGATGCCGACGACGACGAGGAGGACACCGACCTGTCGCGCACGCCGATCCAAGCCGCACTCATCGCGCACTGGGCTCGCGTGCAGGGCGCCATCATCGCCAAGGTCCGCTCGACGCCCCGCACGCCCGATGACCTGCGGCTGATGCTGCGCCGCGAGGTCGAACTGGTGGGCAACCTGGGGAAGGCCGCCGATGAGCTGGGCCTGTCCGATCGCATCGCCGATCTGGACGACGATGCCGACACGACCAACACCTACGTGCAGCTGATCGACGAGATGAGCGCGGATGACCTTGCGGCCGCGCTGGTGATCATCGCCGTGGAGGACCTGCCGGTCTCCCACACCCCGTGCGATCTCCGCCTGGCCCAGGCCCAGGCACTGGCCGAGCGCTACGGCGTCGACCCGCTGGCCATCGCCGCGCAGGTCGAGCAGGACCAGCAGGCCCAGGCCACGAAAGCCCACCCGGTCAAGTACCGTCACCCCACCACCGGCGAGACCTGGTCGGGCCGTGGCCTGAAACCCCGCTGGCTGGTGCAGGCGCTGGACGAGGGCATGACGCTGGATGAGTGCGAGGTGCGGCTGGTCGACGACCGGACCATCGACATGTTCGGCGCGGCCACTGGGAGCGCAGCATGAACGCCGCCACGGTCTACCTCTACCTGTGGACGATCGTGGCGGTCGGCGGCATCCGTACCGAGTACGAATGGGTGCCGGCTGGCTCATTCCTCACGGGAGGAGCCTGTCACCGCGCCGCCGCGAACCTCAACACGCCGGCAGCGCGTCACCGCTGCATCGACATCACGGGGAGCGTGCGATGAGCGCCGACACCCGCCGCGTCGACAAGTACCCGATCCCGTCGTTCAGAGAGTGGATCAGCGTGGTGATGCCGGAACTTGCCCAATCCGCGGTGCCAGCCTTCGAGGCGGTGCTTGGGGCGCCCGCGCTTGTGATTCACGGCGCCTGCTTCTCCAGTGCCTGCGCGGCGCGCGTCTGCCAGCCCTTGCCGCTGGCGCGCCAGCGGGCCAGCGCTTCGGGGTCCATGCGCAGCGTCACCGGCTGCTTGGTCACCGCCGCCTTGCTGCCGGCTGGCCGCCCCGGCCGCCGCGCCGCGATCTGCTCGGGCGTGTGCACCCGACCGGCCACGCCGGCCTGCGCCTCGGCCAGCGCCTCGCGCAGCCCCGGCAGCGCCTGTCCGGCGTCTGCCTCGATGGCTGCGGCCACCTTGTCCAGATCCATGTTCTTCAGCGTCTTCATGCTCTCAGCTCCGCTTGATGCTCTTGGGCGACACGTTCTCCCGCTCGGCCTTGGCGTAGACCATGACCAGCAGCACCACCTCGTCGCCCACCAGGTGGAAGTAGATGACCCGCGCCCCACCGCGCTTGCCCATGCCGGGGCGCGCCCAGCGCACCTTGCGCGCGCCTTCCGCACCCGGGATCACGTCGCCAGCATCCGGGCTTTCGGCGATGAAGTCGATGAAGTCGATGAACGCCTCACGCTCGCCGGCAGACCACAACTCGGCGGCCTGCTTCTGGAACGTCGGGGTCTCGATCACGGTGCGCATGATTTAAATGTACATCGAAATAAATCGTGTTGCAAGGATACTCGCGCCTCTGTGCTAGATTCTTCCCGTCCCTGCCATGCAGGGATCGGGATTGGTCTCCCGTCGAATCGCGCGGCTGTAGCCGCACCCCGCAAGGTTTGCGGCTCTTCACTTTCTGGCGCCAGTTTCTATGGCGGCCCAGACGTGGGGGCGCAAGCCCGCCGGTTCGCTCGCGCGGTTCCCGGTAGACCAACCCGTCTGGGCTGCCGCCCCGATTGGTCTCGTGACGGCAGTTTTCAAACTGAACCGTCTGCGAGTCCATTCATGGCAATTACATCTGCCGCCCTGTCCTTGGGCGATGCCGAAGTCCGTCAACTCGACGGGCTTTTCTCCCTCAACGACTTGCACGCCGCTGCTGGCAACCTCCCGAAGGATCGCCCGCAGCAGTTCCTGCGCCGCGAAGAAACCAAGGCGCTGATCGTCGAGCTGGACAACCAGTGCGCGGATTCGCGCACTGCTCTTCGCGTGGTCAACGGCGGCACAGCCCCCGGCACCTACGCCTGTCGCGAACTGGTCATCGCCTACGCGGCCTGGATCAGCGCGGCGTTCCACCTGAAGGTGATCCGGGTGTTCCTGGCGCAGCCGGGGGCGACTGTGGCTGCGCCGGCGGCTGCACCTGAGCCGCTGCGCCGCCGATGGCTGACCGAACAGCACGGCAACGATGCGCCCGTCACCGTCAGCTTGGGCGAGGACGTACACCTGGGCACCTGGATCGACCTCGCCGGCGAGCTGATGCGCGCGCACGGAAGGCCCGTCGTTGGAATGCCATCCCACGCCGACGCCCTGGCCCTGGCCAGCGCGGCTGCGCAGCCTGTAGCGCTGACCGTGCAGCAACTGCCCAAGGGGCGCGGCGAGGATATCGCCCGCGCCATCCACGCCGACAGCAGCCTCAGCGTGGCCGACCTGCACCGCATCGCCGAGATGGCCAGCACCCAGCTCTGGGTGCGCACACGAGGTTTGGTCCGGGCCCAGGGTCAGGACCCAGACCGAGCATTGTTTGCAGCCCATGGATGCACCCGAGGAGCAGCATCATGACCCGCAAGCACTGCCCTCGCCGCCCGATCCAGCCCCTGCCGCCTCGCGGCCTGCGCCCCAAGCTCGATGCCGACCAGCTGGTCGACCTCGGCCTGGTCCACGCCTGCAATCTGGACGACCTGGTCGTCGGCCGCGCGACCGAGACGACGCTGCAGGACTGGGTCGCATGCGCCCTGACCTGGTCACGCGCGGCCGACCTGCTGGGTGCCGGCGTGGCCGAGATGACCGAGCAGCTGATGCTGACCACCGCCGTCCTCGACCGCTACCGCCACACCGGCCGCATCGAGCTGACCAGCGCCGAGTACGCGACGGCCCGCGCCGGGCTGCAGGTGATGGACGAGCTGGCTCGCCTGGTCGACCGGGCGACTGCGGTGGAGGCGGCAAGGTGGAGTGAGGGGCGGATGCGGCTGATGTCGGCGGGAGCCAGGCCATGACCACGCCGCCGCTGATCCTCACGCCCGACGAGCTGCACCAGCTGACCGGCTACCGCCGCGCGACCGACCAGCTGCGCGAGCTGCACCAGCGTGGCTTCCTCCGCGCCCGCATCAGCCGGGCCGGCCCGGTCGTGCTGGAGCGCGAGCACTACCTGGCGGTGTGTCGTGGCGCCCAGCCTGACCCCGCCCGGCCGCAGCTGCGGCTGCCGAAGGCCCGCTGATCAGCGTGTGGCCTGGACCACGTCCGCAGACCGGGCGCGCACGTAGGCGGCCGTCTGCTTCTCGGTCGAGTGCTGGCCCATCTTGCGGGCCTCGCGCATCCCGCGACGGCGCTCGGTGTCGGTCAGCGCCTTCGCCTTGAGGTCGTGGATGTGGGCGTCGCGGACGCCGGACCGCTCCAGCGCCCGCTGCCACGCCGTCTTGACGCCGTCGTAGCGGGCCGGTGACCCGTCCTGGGTCACGACCAGCGCACGGTGCAGCAGCTCGCGCCCGACCGAGGCGCGGACGGCCAACAGGCGGTCGAACGCCGCCCGCAGACGCGGCGAAATCTCGATCGAGACCGCCGAGCCCGTCGAGTGCGCCACCTTCGATCGACGAAACGTCACGACCTTCGCGCCGACCTCGACGTCGCCGACCTCCAGGCCCAGCACGTCGCCGATCGGCTGGCCGGTCAGGTACAGCACGTCGATCAGGGCGCAGAGCATTGGCCCGGACCGGGTCAGCGCCCCGTCCTTGCCCCGCATCGCGCCGACCTTGATCCGCCGGATCTCGGAGTCGCTCAGGTAGCGGGTCCGCGCCGGCGTCGCCATCGTGCGCACGGCCAGCACCGGATTGCTGCCCGGAGGCCGCCAGCCCTGCAGCTCGGCGTAGCGCATCAGCTCACGGAGCTGGGCCCGATGGGCGTTGTGGTTGCGAGGCTGGCGCCGCAGCGGCGCGAGGTAGGCGGCGACGTCTGCCGGCGTCACCTGCCCGGCCCGGAACTCCACGAACGCCGCCCGGATCGCCACATTGAGCCGCTGCGCGTCCTTCCGGGTCTTGAGGGCATAGCGCGCCAGCTCCGCGCCCTCCCACAGCTTCACGAGCTGGACCACGCTGTCCGCATGGTCCGCCGGCACGTCCAGCAGCGCAGCCAGGGCACGGTGCAGCGCCGGCAGGCCCTCATCGACCCGTGTCAGCGGATGCCAGACCTTCCGGGCACCGGACCGCCTGATCTTGAAGTACCGCCCCGACGAGACAAACACGCCCGGAACCGGGCCTCGAACCTGTGCCATCCCGCGATCGTGCCGAGGTGTCGCGACGACCGAAATGACATGTTGCAGTAGGCCACCGGGTAGGCGCGTGGGTAGGCAATCCACACATTCCACGACCCAAATCAGCCTAAGTGCTTGATTTTATTGGCCTGCCCGGAGGGACTCGAACCCCCGACCTGCTGCTTAGAAGGCAGCTGCTCTATCCAGTTGAGCTACGGGCAGTGTGGCTGGCAGGCCAGCCCGATCGGCTGGCCGGCAGCGCCTGGGAAGGCGTGTGGCGGCTGGATCGGACAAGCGAAAAATTATGGCATGCGGTCCGGACCGGTCCGGACCGGTCCGGACCGGCCCGGAGGTGCGCCGGTGCTCGCCCCGGAAGCGCCGGAAGGCCGGAAGGCCGGAAGGCCGGAAGGCCGGAAGGCCGGGAAATGGCATTAGCTCGCCTTAATGCTGCCTCATGAATGTCTCAGGTGATCTGCGACTTCTGAAAATGAGTTGTATCAACTCGACGCAGGAAATGAAGAAGTCCTCACCCAGATGAGGGGTCGCCCCAAGCCAGTGATGGGCCAAATCCACCACCTTGTGTGGAGCAAATGCCCAAACAGCAGGGTGTCTTTCCCACTGTTTGACCGATCGCTGGCCTCCGCACCGTCTGGCGTCAACACGGGGCAACACGTCGAACACGAGCAATTCTTCACAAGGATGCATCTGTTTGTTTTGTTATGTCTTGTTCAGGAAAAGTGGCTTAAGTCTTGCGGTATTCCTGGCGATGTCAGACCTCCGCTGCGCCCGCAGCCACCCCGATCCAGGGTGCCGGGGCCAACCCCGGGACGGTGCGAAGTGAAGGCCTTGACAGCAGTTTCGACAGGAGAGAGACGCCAGGTTTCGCGGCCAGGCGTTCCACCGCAACCAACCCTCACGGGGGATGACGATGAAGATGATGAAGAAACAGATCCTGGCCCAGGTAGCCATCCTTGCCGCCAGCGCACTGGCGACGCCTTGGAGCCTGGCTTGTTCTGCCGACATGGCCAAGCCGTTCACGGCCGGTCCGATCGCCACCCAACCGGCCACCGGCACCTGGACCGGCCCGTTCTCGGAATGGGTTGTGGACTCCAACGGTGTTGGCCTGCAGATCTGCACCGACAGCGTCGACGGCCTGGGCAATCCGCCGCCCTGCTTCTACGACCCGGTCGACCTGAGCAATGCCTACACCCAGTCGCTCTCGCGCGGTGGCGAGGCCTTCTGGTTCCTGGCCGACAGCGTGTTCGACACCGTCGACGCCACCGGCACAGCGGCCCTGCGCGCGGTGATCGTGATGGGTGTGGAGTCCGCCTTCCTGAGCGACCCGCCCGCGCCCGGCTTCGAGACCCAGTTCCAGCGTCTGCGCACCCGCATCGACGTGGCCAAGCTGGGCGTGTACTACGTCGAGACCCCGTGGGGCAAGAAGCGCTACAACGTGACCACCCTGCTCGATCCGGGCAATGGCCAGAACCGCTCCGAGATCAGCGAGCCGATCGACATCACCTTCAACCCGAACAGCAGCAACGCTGGCCTGGTGACGCCGTTCCTGATCGGCACCAACCGCGGCGGCGTGGATCCGACGGTCTACATCGGTGACGGCCTGACGCCGACCACCGTCACGGGCAGCCCCTGCGGCGAGAACTGGGTTCGCGTCACGGCCTTCGGTCCGGATGATCAGACCCCGCTGGACATCAACGGCGGCTCAAACGTGTTCACCAACACGCAGTTCACCGTGTTCGGCAAGCTGACGCCGGCGGCGGCCACGCCGCTGTCGATCGAACAGGCCTACTACTCCCGCACCGGCACGAAGACCGACGTGCACCTGATGGCCGAAGGCTCCGCCAGCGGTACCGCGCAGGTCATCGCCGCCGTTCCCAACGCGGCTGCACCGACGACGTCGCTCGCCAAGGACGGCAATCGGTACTACGCGAGCGTTCCGGTCAGCGCCGTGAGCCTGCCGAGCCAGGTCCTGGTGACCGCCACCGACACGATCCGCCAGACCACCAGCAACCCGCAAGCCGCTGCGCTGCGTGACCTCGTCTCGATCACCAGCGCCGTCGCGAGCTGCACCGGCGTGTCGCCGGCCCGGACCTGCACCCTCACCGTCGAAGCCACGTCCAGCGACGACCAGCTCACCGACCTGGTGCTGGCCAACTTCAATGCCCCCCTCGGCACCACCGGCAGCGTCACCGTGCCGACCAGCGGCCTGCCTGCCACGGTCACGGTTGTCTCGCCCACTGGCGGCGGTGCAGCCACCAAGCCCGTGACCGTCCTCAACTGATCGGGAGCCAACAACATGCAACGCAAACTCATCGTCACCCTCGTCGCCGCAGCACTCGAGCTGTACGCCGCGACCGCCAGCGCGCAAGCCAACAGCTGCGTCATCACCAACGCGGGCTCGAGCTCGGCCACGAACGCAGGGCGTGTCGCCTCCGGCCCGCTGAACCCGATCGACGGCTTCCCGGAATACGTCACCGACTCCGCCGGCAACTCGATGCAGCGATGCCTCGATGACGCCGTCTGCTTCTTCGACCCGGTCGTCACGAGCGACCCCTTCTCGGTCCAGATCCGTTCGGGCGGCGAGGCGTTCTACTGGAGCGCGGACGCGATCCTGACCGATCCGGCCACCACGACGCCCATCCTCAAGCTGGTGATGGCCGCCGAGACGGCGTTCCTGCAGGCCGGCCCGAACGACGAGCCGATCAATGGCTCGCAACTGCCCTTCCTGCGCCTGCGCTGGGTCTTTGACGCACCGTTCGACGGCACCTACACCCTGAGCCATCCGTTCGGCCAGGAGCGCTTCACGGTCGTCGGCGCCACCGGCAACCGCGACGTCGCCAACACGGTCGATCGTGGCTTCGCGCCCAACCAGCGCGACATCGTCGGCCCGGTCGGCCCCTTCCTGATCCAGGCAGGCGCACCGGCTGGCTACGCCGGAGACATCAACGTCCTGAACACCGTCACCGGCGGCCCCTGCGGCAACGTGGTGACGCTGACTGGCGTGGGTCCGGACGGCGAGACGCCGATCATCTTCAGCAACGGCTCGACCGAGATCTCGACCAACCAGTTCGCGGTTCAGGGCAAGTTCTTCGACGGCGCCGTGCAGACGCCGATGAATTCGTCGCGCCTGACGTACTCGCGCAGTGCCGCGGGTCGTCTTGAGGTGTTCGCGTCGTCGCTGCCGACCGCCACGGTCACCGTTGCCGATGGCCCGAGCACCGCGACCGCGACCGGTTTTGTCGCCGGCACGGTCACGCTCGACCGCAGCACCCCGACGGCACTGAACGCCACCACGGCCGACGGCATCAACTCGACGACGGTCGCCGTCGCGAACGCTGCCACGCTGCCGCGCGCACTGACCGTGACGGCCGCCGACACGGTCACGCCGCTGCTGGACGCGAACGGCCAACCGGTCCTCAACGCGAACGGCACCCCCAAGCTGAAGTTCGATCCCACGGCCGAGATCCCCGTCCTGGTGGACTTCGTGGACATCGCCTCCGCCGACTTCGACCCGTCGACCAGCACGCTGTCGGTGGCCGCCGTTTCCGGCGACCAGCTGGAGAAGCCGGCGCTGACCGTGCGCGGCCTCGGTCCGGTGCCGGCCACGGGCGTCTTCACGCTCGTGACCACCGCGCCCCCGGGCAAGGTGACCGTCGATTCGGCCAAGGGTGGCAGCAGCACGGCCCAGGTGCGCATCACCGCCGCCGTCGCGCCGGACGCGCCGAAGACGCTGACGGCCAGCGAGATCGGTTCCTCGTCGGTCAAGCTGAGCTGGGTGGATGCCTCGAACAACGAGACCGGCTTCCGCATCTACCAGGTCAGCCCCGGCACCCGCACGGCGCTCACCACGTCGACGACCAGCAGCGTCGTGCTGACGGGCCTGAACAGCCAGACCGCCTACGTGTTCGAGGTCGTGGCCTTCAACATCACCGGCGAATCGGTGGCCAGCAACCAGGTCTCCGTGACGACGATCGCACCGCCGGTCGCCCCGACCGTGTCGGCACCGACGCTGTCGGAGACCGAGGTCACCTCGATCAACGTCAGCTGGACCGACAACGCCACCGACGAGACCGGCTACGAGGTCTACCGCAAGATCGGCACCAACGGTGCGCGCACGCTGATCGGCACCACCGCCGCCAACGTGACGTCCTTCGTGGACGGTGGTCGTGCGATCAACACGACCTACAGCTACGAGGTCCGCACGCTGCGCAACGCGGATGCCAGCACCTACGCTGCCTCGACCGCGATCGCGACGAACACCGCCCTGGCGACCACGGCCATCGCAGGTCAGGCGCCCAACGGCATGGGCGCCACCGCGACGGGCACGCAGGTCGCCCTGAGCTGGGGTGACCGGGCGACCAACGAAAGCCGTTACGTCATCCGCCGCTGCACCTACGTTGCACCGGCCACGGGCTGCACGAACTTCGTGACGATCGCCACCCGGCCGGCCAATGCGACCAGCTACACGGACCTGACCGCCGTCCCGGGCACGTCCTACACGTACCAGGTGGCAGCGTTCCGTTGGCGCAACCAGCTCGCGAGCACGGTGAACGCGACGGTGCCGATCGCCAACCCGACCAGCGTGAGCGCGACCAACGCGTCGCCGAACGTCCTGAACTGGGTCGATACGCAGACGGGCGAAACCGGCTACCGGATCGCCAGCCGCAACGTCACGTTCACGGCGGCAGGTGCTGTCACCGTGCCCGCGGCGTACACCAACCTGGGTGAAGTCGGCGCCAACGTGCTGACCTACCAGGACAGCGCAGCCACCGCCGGTTCGCTGTACCAGTACCGCGTCCAGACGCTGGTGAACGCAGCGACGTCCGCGGGCATCACGGCCTACGGTGTGGCGGGTGGCATCCCCGCGCCGACGATCGGCAACGTGACGCGTCCGACGACGGGCACGGCCGCCCAGCAGTCGCTGATCACGGTGCGTTGGACGCCCCCGGTTGTCAATGCCGCCATCGGCGGTTACCGGATCCAGCGCTGCACCGTCACCGCGACCGAGCCCTGCGCGGACACCGGCAACTGGGTGAACGCGACCACCGTCGCGCCGGCCACCATCGTCGGTCGCCAGGCAGCGCAGGCAACGACCCGTCTGCCGGTGAACACGGCCAACATCACCTACCGCTTCCGGGTGATCGCCACGACCGGCTCGGTGAACACGGGCATCGAGTCGCCTCCTTCGGCCGCTGGCAGCGTCACGCGCTGACCGACCCGACGCGCCCCAGCCTCCGTGAGGGCTGGTGGCGCGGGCTTTCGATCTCTGCCGCCCGGCCTCACCGCCGGGCGGTTTTTTTTCGTCTGCACACCCGTCGCCGAAGCGTCACGGACGGCCCGACGGTTGCGCTACAGTCGCGGCCTCGTTCTTTGCTGGGGGTGCTGCCCCGGTCCTTGCCGGACCGGTGGCGGCTGAGAAAGTCCCTTTGAACCTGATGACACCCCGGTGTCATGACCCGTCCGGGTCACGAGGTAATCCTCGCGCAGGGAAGCATGGAACAGGATCGGCCCGCCCCGCTGGCATCCCCTGCCCTCGCGGCGTGGCCGACCCTGTTGCCGCTGACCTGCCATCGCTCAACCAACACTCGCACACGGGTGAACACGATGGCCGACATCCAACACGACTCTTCTTCGTCTTCTTCCTCGACCGCCGGCAGCTTGCCGCGCGTCTTCGGGCTGCGCGACCACGCCGCCCTCTGGTTCAGCCTCGGCGTGGGCCTGCTGGTCATGCAGGTCGGCGCCTACCTGGTGCCCGCGATGGGCACGCAGGCGGCGCTGCTGGCCATCGTGGTCGGCAGCATCGTCGGGGCCGGCCTGCTGGCCTGGACCGCCCAGATCGCCTGCGAGCGCGGGCTGTCCAGCGCCGGTCTGATGTCGATCACGCTGGGCCGGAACTTCGCCCGCCTGCCGGTGGTGCTCAACATCGTGCAGCTGCTCGGCTGGACCGCCTTCGAGCTGGTCGTGATGCGCGACGGCAGCGCCGCCATCGTCAAGCAGATCAGCGGCTTCGAGGCCGCCTGGGTGCCCTACGCGGCCACGCTGCTGTGGGGCGGCGTGCTGCTCGCGCTGGCGCGCGGCTCGATGCTGACGCTGGTGCGCCGCTTCATCGGCCGTTTCGGCCTGCCGCTGGTGATCGCCTCGCTGCTGTGGCTGAGCTGGCAGTTCATCGGCCTGGCGCAGACGCAGGGCTTCGAGGCCTTCTGGAACCGCCCCGGCAGTGGTGGCATGAGCACCATCGCGGCGGTCGACCTGGTCATGGCGATGCCGGTGTCCTGGCTGCCGCTGGTGGCCGACTACGCCCGCCACGGCAAGGCCGGCAGCAGCACGCGGCGCGGCACCTGGCTGGGCTACGCGCTGGCCAACACCTGGTGCTATGGGCTGGGCGTGCTGGTGGTCAGCGTCGCACAGCCGGGCGCCGACCTGGTGACCACGCTGCTGCTGGCCCAGGGCGGCCTGATCGCGCTCGGCCTGATCCTGGTCGACGAGATGGACAACGCCTACGGCGACGTGCACTCCGGCGCGGTGTCGCTGAACTTCCTGTCGCCGCGCCGCAGCCTGGCCGGCTGGGGCATGGTGATGGCGCTGGCGTCCACCGCGGCGGCGATGGTCCTGCCCATGCACAGCCTGGAGCCCTTCCTGCTGATGCTCAGCTCGATCTTCGTGCCGCTGTTCGGTGTCGTGATCTCGCAGCTCAGCGGCCAGACGCGTGGCCATGACGCGGCGATCGCCTGGGGTCCGGCCCTCGTCTGGCTGGTCGGCATCGCCACCTTCCACCTCAGCCCGATGGCCTTCCCGGACCTCGGCTCGGCGATCCCGAGCCTGGTCGTGACGCTGGGCCTGGGCGCCCTGCTGCGCCTGCGCGCCGATGCCGGATCAGCGCAGGTTGCCGGTGTGGCCGAGTGAGTAGCGCCCCGGCTGCGGCCAGATCGTCAGGCCGTGCGGCTCCAGGCCGACCTTGACCTTGGCGACCTCGCCGCTGCCGGTGTCGATGCGGTAGACCTCGTCGTCGTAGCGCCCGGCCAGCCAGAGCCAGCGGCCGTCGGCGCTGACGTTGCCCATGTCCGGGCTGCCACCGCCCGGGATGGGCCAGCGGCGCACCACCTCGCCCTTGGCGAAATCGATCACCGTGACGCTGCCGGGGCCCTTGCGCGGGCCGTGGATCTTGTGGGTGCCGCGGTTGGCGACGTAGAGCTGGCGGCCGTCACGGCTCGGGTAGAGGCCGTGCGCGCCGATGCCGGTCGAGATGAAGCCCACCTCGGTGAAGCTCGCCACGTCCACCACGTGGACGCCGTCGGCATCCATGTCGGCGACGTAGAGCTTCGAGCCGTCCGGCGACAGGCGGATGTCCTGCGGCATGCTGCGCGTGCTTGTGCAGATGTCGTCCGGCGGCGCGTCCTTGAACGAGGCGCCCTCCTTGTATCGCAGCTCCGGCATCTTCAGCTTGAGCATGGCCGTCACCTTGCGCTCGACCAGGTCGATGCGGGCGATGCTGCCGTTGAACTCGCAGGTGAACCAGGCCGTGCGGCCGTCGGCGGCGAAGTCGGCATGGTTGATGCCGCCGCAGTCCGGCGTGTCGATCGCGTACTGCATCGCCATCGTCTGCGGATCACGGAAGTCGAGCCGGCGACGCGCCTCGGCGACCACGATGGCCGAGCGGCCGTCGGGCGAGAAGTACAGGTTGTACGGATCGTCCACCGGGATCGTCTGGCCCGGCTTGCCGGTGGCCGGATCGACCGGCGTCAGGCTGCCCGCATCGGTACGCTCGGCGTTGTTGGCGACCCAGAGCGTGCGCAGGTCCCAGGACGGCACGACGTGCTGCGGCGCCAGGCCGACGCGGTAGCGGTCTACCACCTTCATCGTCTCCGGGTCGATCACGCTGACATCGTTGCCGCGCAGGTTGGGCACGTAGATGCGCGCGGGCAGGTCCTTGAGCGCCGGGTCCATCCGGTCGGCGGCGGTGCCGGCGTAGAGGTTGGCCGGATCGGGCAGCACGGGCACGCCGGGCAGCGCGGCGGGGGCGGACGCAGCGGCGGACATCGCCGATGCAGCCGTCACCGTTGCGGTCGTCACCGATGAGGCCGGGGTCTTGGCCGCACCGGAGGCGGCGCTGTCGGCCGATCGCCCGCAGCCGGCCAGCAGGCTGGCGAGCGTGAAGGCGGTCAGGGTGCTCAGGGCGGTCAAGGTCACGGGGAACTTCAGGGAAACAGCAGACATCGTGTGATCCGGGAACGGGAACGGTGGGGAAGACAGGTTCGATGCGGGCGCCAGCAACCGGTGCGGCGATCGGAAGACGCCCTCAGCCGCCGGCCACGAAGCGGCGCAGCGCCGCCAGCGAGGCCTCGACCTGCGCCTGCACGCCCAGGCGGCCCAGCTCGGCGGTGGCCGCGCGCGGGTCGCCGCTGACACCGTCGGCATCGGGCCGGACCTGGGCCAGGCGGCCCTGGCGGACCGAGGCCGGATCGAGCGCCAGCGACAGCGCGGTGTCGGCCAGGCCGGCGTGCTCGCCGATCTCGGCTGGCCGGTGGCCGCGGGCCTTCAGCGCCTCGACGTAGGCGGTCTGGGTGGCGCGGTAATACGCCGTCAGCGCCAGCACGCGCGCGCCCGACAGCCCCGTGGCCGGCGGCCTGGACAGCCGCGTGGCCACCGCCTGCAGACTGGCCTGGTAGCCACCATGGTCGCCCAGCAGCACCAGGTGGCGCAGGCCGTGGCGGGCGTAGCTGCGCACGGTGCCTTCGAGCACCGCCTCGAAGGCAGCGACCGGGATGGACAGCGTGCCGGCGTAGCGCATGTGCTGGGTCGGCGGGTCGATCGCGCCTTCGGGCACATGGGCCAGCACCGGCGCGACCAGCGTGCGGCCGAGCGCCTGCGCGATCTGGCCGGCCAGCGCACGCACGCGGGCGTTGTGCTTGCCCAGCGTCAGGTGCGGACCGCTCTGCTCGATGCCGCCGACCGGGATCAGCAGCGTGGTCGAGCCGGCGTCGATGCGCTCGCGCAGCTCGGTCCAGGTCAGGTCCTCGACGTGGACCGAGGCCGGGCCGGCATCGGTGGTGGCGGCATGGGTGGCGGCTTGGGCGGTGGCCGGCGCGGCGAGCCAGGCGGTGGCCAGGCCCAGGCCGTCACGGCGGCGGATCGTCGGGTTCACAGGCGTCATCCAGGGCTTCATGTCGGGGGGCGCGATCGTGTCACGCCCGCCTGATTCATTCCTTGACGAGCGGCAGACGCACCGTTGCCCGGGGGGCGTGACCATGGTTCAGCGGCCCGTGGCCCGATCCGGTGGACACGCTCGCGCCCTCGGCGATGGCATCGAGGATGTAGGCCCGTGCGGATTGCACGGCCTGTGGCAGATCCAGGCCCAGCGCCAGGTGGCAGGCGATGGCGCTGGACAGCGTGCAGCCGGTGCCGTGGACGTTGCGGCTGGCGATGCGCGGGCTGCGCAGGCGCAGCGGCGTTCGGTCGGCCGGGCCGGTCAGCAGCAGGTCCTCCACCACGTCGCCCGGCAGGTGACCGCCCTTGAGCAGCACCGCCGGTGCGCCCAGCGCCAGCAGGGCACGGGCGGCATCCTCGAGCGCGTCCAGGCCGTCGATGCGACGGCCCAGCAGCAGCTCCGCCTCGTCCAGGTTGGGCGTGATCACGCTGACCAGCGGGAACAGCTCGCGCACCAGCACCGCCACGGTCGCCTCGGCGATCAGGCGGTCGCCGCTGGTGGCCACCATCACCGGGTCCAGCACGACGCGGCCCAGGCCGTGGCGGCGGATCGCGTCGGCGACGACCTGCACCACGGCCGGGTCATGCAGCATGCCGATCTTGACCGCATCGACGCCGATGTCCTCGACCACCGCGTCGATCTGCGCGGCCAGCACGTCCGGCGGCAAGGCATGGATGGCGCGCACGCCGACCGTGTTCTGCGCGGTGATGGCGGTGATCGCGGTCATGCCGTAGCAGCCCAGCGCGGCCATGGTCTTGAGGTCGGCCTGGATGCCGGCACCACCGCCGCTGTCGGAGCCGGCGATGCTCAGGACGCGGGCGTAGCGGTGACGGGCGACGGGCAGGCCGTCCGGGGTTTCGTTCGTGTTCATCGGGGTTCTCGTCCAGCGGGCAGAAAGGCATGCAGGCGCGCGGCGGCGGCCTGCGGATCGTCGGCGGCGCAGATCGCGCTGACCACGGCCAGGCCGTCCGCGCCGTGGCGCAGCACCTCGGCGGCATTGCCGGCCTGGATGCCGCCGATGGCCACCAGCGGCAGGTCGGTGGCCGCCCGCAGCGCGGCCAGGCCGTGCAGGCCCAGCGCGGGCGCGGCATCGGCCTTGGTCGAGGTGGCGAAGACGGGGCTGGCGCCCAGGTAGTCGACGTCGTCCGGCAGGACTGCAAGCTGCGCGACGGACTCGATCGACAGGCCGACGATGGCACCGGGCAGCCAGCGCCGCACGTCATCGACCGACACGTCGCGCTGGCCGACGTGCACGCCGTCCGCACCGCACAGCAGCGCGATGTCGAGCCGGTCGTTGATCAGCAGCGGCACGCCGGTGCCGGCCAGCAGCGACTTGAGCGCGCGGGCACGTTCGAGGAAGTCGCGGCTGTCGAGCGACTTCTCGCGCAGCTGCACCATGCCCACGCCACCGCGCACCGCCGCGTCGACCACCGCCAGCACGCCGCGCGGGCCGCACAGCGCCGCATCGGTGACCAGGCACAGGGCCTGCGACGGCTGCCAGCGCGTCGCGCGCCGGCCAGGTCGGAAAGCGGACACCGCGCTCAGGCCGCGACGTCCAGCCGCAGGCGCTGCAGGAAGGTCGCCTCGTCGACCAGGTGCAGGCCGTCGAGCAGTTCCACCTGCATGCGGCCGACGCCACCACCAGCGGCCTGGGCCCGCTCGGCGGCCCATTCGCCGACCACGCCCATGAAGGCCATCGCGGCGGTGGTCGCGCGCCAGGCATCGGGCTGGACGGCGGCGAAGGCGCCGACCATCGCGGTGGCCGAGCAGCCCACGCCGGTGATGCGGGTCATCCACGGATGGCCGTTGGACAGGCGGGACCAGCGGCCGTCGCGGTCAACGACATGGTCGACCTCGCCGCTGACACAGACCACCGCGCCGGTGCGGCGTGCGAAGGCCCGGGCCGCGCCGACCGCGTCGTCCGACGAGGCCGAGCTGTCGACGCCACGGGTTGCGGCGGCCAGGCCGGCCACGCTCATGACCTCCGAGCCGTTGCCGCGCAGGATGGTCGGTGCATGGGTGTCGATCAGGCCGGCCAGCGCCTGGTTGCGGTAGGCCGTGGCCCCCGCGCCGACCGGGTCCAGCACGACGGGGATGCCGCGCTGGTGGGCGCGCGCCTGGGCGATGCGCATGGCCTCGATCCAGGCCGGCTCGAGCGTGCCGATGTTGAGCACCAGGGCCTGCGCGATGCCGGCCATGTCGGCGACTTCCTCGTGGGCATGGGCCATCACGGGCGCCGCGCCGAGCGCCAGCAGCACGTTGGCGTTGAAGTTCATCACCACGAAGTTGGTGATGCTGTGGACCAGCGGCGCGTGCGTGCGCACGGCCTGCACGTCGGCCCAGAGGTCGGCCGCCACGAGGCGGGTCGGCAGGTTCGGAGGGGTCGGGTTCATCTCGGTCGAACGCCGTGCGTCGCGGCGCCGTGTGTGGGAGGCGGGGCGTGATTATCCCGGCTCGACACGGTCGCCGCGACGCTGCGGCCCGACCCCGATCAGCGCACCGTGATGCGGGTCGAGTCGATCGTGGCGCGGGCGCCCATGTTCGAGGTGACCGTGATGCTGATCGGCGCGGCGAAGAAGCCGGGGTCGGCCGGGTTGTTGATCACCCCGGTGGCGTCGTAGACCCAGCACGGCGAGGCGCTCGGGCAGACCGCCGGCGAGCCGGCCACATTGCGCACCAGCGACATCGGCTGCGGCACGCTGGAGAGGCTCACCACCGTGCCCAGGCCGGTGTTCGGGTCGAAGGCCAGGCCGCTGACCTGGATGTAGAGCTGCAGGCCGTTGGTGTTGGACGGCAGCGAGTCGGTCGCCACCACGCTCAACTTGCCCTTGAGCGCCTTGTTGTCGTAATTGGCCGTGACGATGGTGACGGTGTCGAACAGCTGGCGACGCGGCGGCGGCGGCAGCGAGCCGACGCTGCGGGCGGTCGGGCACAGCGTGCTGCGGAAGACCGGGTCGATCATCGGCGTGTCCCACGGCGCCGGGTCGAGCTGGCCGACCACCGGGCCGGTGCCATTGACGGTCATCGTGCCCAGCGGGCCGGAGCCGCAATAGAGGAAGGGCAGGTCCTGGAAGTTCGCCGGCACCATCGGGTCGCCCACCACGGTGGGCTCGGCGAAGATGAAGTCGAAGTCCGGCGCGCGGTACTGGCCGGCGATCAGGCCGTTGGCGAACGCCAGCGGCTGGGCCACGTTGGACCAGAAGGGCTGGCTGGTGCCGGGCATGGCGCAGACGATGGCGTTGTCGCCGCACATGCTGCGGCTGACCGCGCGCAGCTCACGGGTGGCCGGCAGGTAGGCGCCGGCATTGGGCTTGAAGCGGAAGCGGCCGACGACCGGCGGGCCCGACGGGTTCGCGGTGCCGAGCAGGCGCTCGGAGGTCGTGCCGGTGACCGGGTCGACGTCCACCGCGTACAGGTCGACCATCATCGACGGGTCGCTGACCATGCCCTCGATCTTGACCCGCGAGGTCGATTCCTGCGGCAGGTTGGCGATCGGCAACGAGCCAGTGCCCTGCAGCGTCTCCTCCAGCGCGACGTAGGACGGCCGCGTGCCCGGCGTGGTGTAGATGCCCAGGTGGGCCGTGATCGTGTGGGCCGAGAGGTAGGGGCCGGTCGCGTCGACCTTGAGCGTGCCGGCGTAGTCGATCGGGTCGCCGATCACGAACGGCGCCTGCTGGGTCGGATCGGTCGTGCAGGTCGCGCAATCCGGCGGATCCATGGTCCAGGTGTGGCAGTACTGGCCGGTGGCCGGCTGCGCGAAGTTCGGGAACGGGTCACCCAGCGAGGTGCAGTACGGCGCACGCGGGCGGTTGCCCTGCGGGCACAGCGGGTCGAAGCCGTTGTGGACCGGATCGTCCGCGACCTTGCCGAACGGGTTCTTGCGCGGCAGGCACATCGGGTAGCCGGTCTCGGCCTTGATGGTCGGGTTGTCGGTGTCGGCGGTCAGGCGGCGGTCGTAGCCAGCTTCCTTCAGGTCGGCCGTGCTGCCGGGCTTGCCATGCGACTGGCCGAAGCGGCCGACCGGGTCGTTGATGCGCACCCGGGTGTCGGAACTGGCGCAGACACCGGCCGCGCCGCCGACATGCAACTCGCCGTTGGCGTAGTCGATGCAGTTGATGACGCCGAAGCCGGCGTTGAGCGACTGCTGCGAGATGAAGATCAGGCCGGCGATGTAGCGGCCCTTGACCACGTTGCCCTGCACCCTCACCTCGTAGGACGGCAGCACGCCGTTGTACGGGTAGGCGCTGCCGGTGACCGGCGCGGTGATCGCGTCGGCCAGCGCCAGGCGCGTGACCGGCGTGCCGGACGTGCCGCCGCTGGCATCGACCAGGCTGGGGTCGAACAGCTCGGCCCAGGTCAGCGAGGTGGCCGGCATCTGCAGGATCGTGTTGCAGGGCACGACGATCTCGCGGCCGTTGACCTTCAGCAGGCCGCCGCGCAGCAGCGGGTGGCTGGCGTTGCAGATCGTGCTGGCGGTGTCGAGCGAGGCTTCCTGGATGAAGCCGACGATGTCGAACTGCAGCGGCACCGCCGGTGCGGCGGCGACCGGTGCCGGCGGGAAGACACCGGGCGGCGCCTTGGCGGCCAGCGCGCCGCCGTGCAGGCCGAGCAGGAGCGTGGCCGAGGCAGCGGCAAGGGCCAGGCCGGTCAGCCAGCCGGAGGGTCGTGGCGCGGCATCGCGCGTCGGGGCAAGACGGTTCATGGCGTCGTCCTTCTGGATCGTTCGGGTCACGGACGGGCGGCGACGCAAGGGGTGCGCGGCGCCCGGTGTGAAGGTCATCGGATGCGGGTCTGGCGGGCGGTCGTCGACGATGTCGGCTCAGATCCTGGGCTTGGGCTTGGGCAGGGTCGGCGTTGGCGTTGGCGTGGCGACGACCGGCGGCTCGGTGCCGTGCACCAGGCTGCCGTCGTCGTTGCGCAGGCAGTTGCCGAGCGCCCGGCCGGCCGCGCCGACGGCGGGCAGCAAGAACGTGTCGTCGCGGGCCTTGCCGCCCGGTGCGCCGGTCACCTTGACGGCATTGCCGGCCTGGCCGTTGAACAGCCGCAGTTCCGGATGGTCGAAGGGCGCGCGCTCGCAGGCCACCCGTGGGTCGGTCAGGCCGTGGCGCAGGAAGGCCACCAGGTCGGCCTGTTCCTGCGTGGTCAGCTGGAGGTCGTGGATGGCGGGATGCACGTTGGTCGCCCCGCCGTCCTGCACCTCCGGCGTGACCCGGCCGCTGGAGTTGGCCTCGTCCGGGCCGCGCCGGTCGCCGCCGCGGTTGTAGAACTCGACCACCTGTTCCAGCGTCAGCCGGCTGCCGTTGTGGAAGTAGGGCCCGGTCAGCGCGACGTTGCGCAGCGTCGGCGTCTTGAAGGCTCCGTCGACCGAGACCCGCGTGTTGTACGGGTCCGGCGGCGTGAAGCAGTCGCGCACGTCGACCTGCACGTTGAACAGGCAGGGATCGATCCACAGCGTGTCATCGACCTGGTCGTTGCCCTGCAGCCAGCTGATCCAGCCACGCGACAGCGACAGCGGCGCGCCCCACGGGTCGGTCGCGCCCACGCCCAGGTCTTCCGCGGTCGGTCGCACGCCGATGTTGTAGAAGCCGCTGTCGTAGAGGCCCAGCTGGCGGTCGCCGGTGAACATGTGCTCGACCACGTTGGACTCGCCCAGGCTGGTCTGCAGGTTGGTGGCCGCGCCGGTGAACTCGGCGCCCTTGTGGCAGGACACGCACAGGCCCTTGCCGCGGAAGACCTGCAGGCCCCGGATCAGCTCCGGGCTCAGTGCCTGGACGTTGGCCGGCACGCCGGGCGAACCGACGAAGCGGTCGAACGGTGCCTCGTCGGACACCAGCGTCTGCTCGTAGACCATGATCGCCAGGCCCCAGAACAGCGAGAAGTTGTTCTCCATCTGGCTGTAGCCGCCGAAGGTGCCCCGGGCCTGCCACCAGGCCGGCTGGAAGGCCTTGCGGATGAGTTCCGGATAGGTCGTCTTCAAGCCATCACCGGCGGCGCCGCGCAAGGACGCGAGCACGCTGTCCTGCGCATGGACCTGCTGGCCCGCCAGCGGACGGCGCTGCAGCATCTTGCGGCCCAGGTTCTTGAAGGACTTGGCACCGCAGGACATCTCGAAGTCCGACAGCGCCGGGCCAACCGCCTGCGAGGCCAGGCTGGCGTTCTCCAGCCGGACCGTGGTCCAGACCGTCGTGCCGTCGGGCAGGAGCTCCAGCACGCGCGCATCGTGGTCGCGGGCACCGAAAGGGCTGACGCCGTTGAAGGTGTTGTTGGCCCGGCCGTCCCAGAAGTTGCGGTCGTAGAAGGCCGCGTTCACCACGGTCGGCGAGTTGCGCGGTTCCACCACGCGCGTCAGCACGCCGCCCACGTTGAACTCGTCGAGCGGGCGCAGGTCGCAGTCCTCGCCGCCCCGGCCGTCCAGCCGCCGGAACATGCCCGAGAAGGTGCCTTGCGAGGACACCACGTCGTTGGTCTCGAACAGGATGTCCGAGCCGCGGTCGAGCGGGTCGGCCAGCCGGAACAGCGGGAAGTCGGCCGGCTTGAGCAGGTAGTTCGGACCGCCACGGCCGGTGGGCATGCGGTCGAAGGCATGGTCGCCGCCCTTCAGGCCGGGACTGATCTGGTTCTTCATGCGGCTGTCGGCGCCCGCCGCGAAATGGCAGCTTGCGCAGGCCTGGCCGTCGCTGCCGACCTGGGCATCCCAGAACAGCGCCTTGCCCAGCTGGATCGCGGCGGCCTTGTCGCGGATGTAGTTCTGCAGCCCGGGCGACGGCGGCACCGGCACCGACTTGAGCGACAGCATCGGCGGCAGCAGGTCCGGTCCGAGCGGCACGTCGATGCCAGGGATCAGCGCGCGTCCACCCTGGGACATGCCGCCGCTGCGGACACCCTTGAGCTCGAAGACGAGGTTGCCGTCCGACGACATCGAGGTCGAGCCGAACGAGATCGTCCGGCCGTCCGAGGTCGTGCCCAGCGAGCCGTCGCCGGCGATCACCGCCGTCGACTCGAAGTCGGGCTGCAGGTTGGCCGGCAGCCCGGTGCTGTCGGGCACGAACAGGTCCGGCCCCAGTTCATCCAGGCCGGCCGCATTGCGGCCACCGCCGCGCGCGGCGGCATAGAAGGCCGTCCCGACCAGACTGGCCGCGACCACCATCCCCAGCGCGCGCCGCCAGCGCACGCCCCCTCGTTGAAAGCGCTTCATCGTGTTCCCTCCGACCCGGCCCTCGAATGGCGCACCGTCTTCTTTCGGCGCGTCCTTTAGTTAAGTAATTCTTATTCATCGAGCACCCACACAGGCGAACCCACCTGGGGCATGTCGCGTCATTTCACACAGCTCGATGCGTAAAAACGCACGGATCATCCAGATTCAAGGCTTCGAGGGAGGGAACTTTGGGAAACAGCTCGCTGAAAGTTGCGTCAATTGACCCAATTCAACACCGGAGGTCAGATCGACAGAGGGTCCATGGCCCGACGAGAAACCGAGCGACCGATGCAGGATCAGATTCTCTAATGAAGATTTTCTTCAGATACCTGAAGCCAGGATGAGGCAAAAACCGGCGCCGCGACGGCCCCCTGCCCCACACCTGCCCCACACCTGCCGCGCGATCCCGGCGCACCCGCGCGGCAGGCTCCATCGCACGGACCGCGTCGCCTGAAGCGGCCGTGGCCGGGCGGGCCGGTTTCAGACTCAGACGCGGTGCTTCTTGAACCAGTCGCTGGCGAGTTTCTGCGCGTAGGTAGCGGCGGCCTTGTCGTAGCTGGGCCGGTAGTCGGCATTGAAGCCGTGGTCGACGTTCGGGAACACCACGATCTCCGAACCGCTGCCGCCCTTGTTGAGCAGGCCGCGCATCCTGGCGATGGTCTCCTGCTTGACGAAGGCGTCGATGCCCGAATACAGGCCCAGCACCGGCACCTGGATGTCGCCGCCGAAATCGATCGGGTCCTGCGGGCGCAGGTCCGGCGTCTTCAGGCCTTCGAGCAGGCCGTAGTACGCCACGGCCGCGTTCAGGCTGCCGTTGTGGCGGGCGTAGACCCAGGCGGTGCGGCCACCCCAGCAATATCCGACCAGGCCGACACGCTTCGCATCGGCGTGACCGCTGGCGCGGGCGTGGGCCAGCGTCGCGTCGAGGTCGGCGCAGACCTGCGCATCGGGCACCTTGGACACCACCTGGGACAGGATGGCGGGGATGTCGGTCATCGTCGACACGTCGCCCTGACGGGCGAACATCTCTGGCGCGATGGCGTAGTAACCCATCTTGGCGTAGCGGCGGCACATGTCCTTGATGTGCTCGTGCACGCCGAAGATCTCCTGCACCACGAGCATCACCGGAAACTTGCCAGGGCCGGCCGGCATCGCCCGGTAGGCCGGGATCTTGCCGTCGGCCACCTTGACGCTGACCTCCCCGGCGACCAGTCCCTTGGTGTCGGTGGTGATGGCCTGCGCCAGCACGGGGTTGGACGCGACGGCAAAGCCCGAGGCCAGCGACGTCATCACGAAGCCGCGGCGCGAGAAGCCGCTGTCGGTCCGGGCCGTCGTCGCGGCAGGCTGGTTGAAGTCGATCGGCTGGCGTCCGTAGTCCATCAGTTTCATGAATGTTCCTGGGGTGGTGGTGTAGCGGGTTGAAAGGCAGGTTGACAGTCGGCTTGGGAAGACGTGTCGTCCCAGCTGTCGCCCTGGCATCGACGACGGCGACGGCGATGGCGACGGCGTCGATGCGGGCGCAGCATAGGTCGCGACGGCCACCTTAACGAGTGGCAAGAAAGACAACATTGATATCATTCCCGCCATGCGACTGCACATCCTCGTCCTCGACGGCGTCTTCGACCTGGGCCTGGCGGCCCTCACCAGCACGCTGAGCACGGCCGGCCAGCTGGCGGGTTCGCTGGACCCGCAGCCGGCACCCATCGAGGTGAGCCTGGTCGGCGTCAGACGCCGCGTTCGGACCGCGCAGGGGCTGGTGGTCCCGGTGCTGCCGGTGCAGGGTCTGCCGCAACCCGACGTCGTGCTCGTGCCGGCACTCGGCGAGAACATGCCCGACACGCTCGCAGCCCGCCTGGCCGGTGCGGACGTGGCCGACGCCCTTTCGGCGTTGCGGCGCTGGTCCGGCGCTGGCGCCGTCATCGGCGCCGCCTGCACCGGCACCTTCCTCCTGGCGGAGAGCGCCTTGCTGGACGGTCAGCGCGCGACGACGTCCTGGTGGCTCGCGCCGATGTTCCGGCAGCGCTACCCGCAGGTCCTGCTGGACGACGCCCGCATGCTCGTGACCTCGGCCGGCTTCACCACGGCCGGTGCCGCCCTGGCCCACCTCGATCTGGCGCTGGGGATCGTGCGCAGCAGCAGCCCGACGCTGGCCGCGCAAGCCGCGCGCTACCTGCTGGTCGAGGCCCGCGGCTCGCAAGCGGCGTTCGTGATCCCGGACCACCTCGCCCACGCCGACCCGGTGGTCGAACGCTTCGAGGGCTGGGCCCGGCAGCGGCTCGCGCACGGCGCCTGCGGCTTCTCGCTGGCCGAGGCGGCCGTCGCGGCGGGCACCAGCGAACGCACCCTGGCGCGACGCCTGCAAGGCGTGCTGGGCAAGTCGCCGCTGTCGTATTTCCAGGACCTGCGGGTCGAGCGTGCGGTGCACCTGCTGCGCACCGGCACCGGGAGCATCGACCAGATCGCCGCACAGATCGGCTATTCGGACGGCGTGACCCTGCGCGCCCTGCTGCGACGCAAGCTCGGACGCGGCGTGCGGGAGCTGCGCGCGGGGGCGTGAGCGGTTCCGCGGCGCGCCGTCCGCTCAGGCCACCCGTGGCGGGGGCGCCAGGCTCACCCGCAGCGCTGTCGACCGAAGGCCGCGATCCCCGCCGACAGGACGGTTCGACCATCGGCGGCCAGCACGTCGCCGTGCGCGGCCAGGAACGCGAAGCGGCTGGCCGCGGCCGCTCACAGCACGTCGGGCGTCAGGGTCTCGATGGCCTGGTAGTGCGTCAGGAACACCTGCCCGCCGAGGTGTTTCAGGAAGTCGGTGCCCTGCAGGCGGTCCATCACCGGGCCCTTGACCTCCGACAGGTGCAGGCTCACGCCGGCATCGCGCAGGCGTTGCTCGATGGTCTCGAGGCTTTCGAGCGCGCTGGCATCGATGTCGTTGATCGCCGAGCACTGCAGCACGACGTGGCGCAGTTCGGGCTGCGCCGCCACGGCGGCATTGACGCGGTCTTCCAGCGTGCGCGCATTGGCGAAGTAGAGGCTCTCGTCCACACGCAGGCTGATCAGGCTGGCGTGGGTGCGCACGGCATGGCGGTGGACGTTGCGGAAGTGCTCGGTGCCCGCCACCAGGCCGACCTCGGCGATGTGGGGCCGGCTGGTGCGCAGCAGGTGCAGCGCGAGCGACACGCCCACGCCGACCACCAGGCCGTTCTCGACGCCCGCGCCGAGCGTGGCCAGCAGCGTGGCCGCCACGGCGGCGAAATCTGCCTTCGAGTACGACCAGGTGCGACGCAGGATGTCGAGGTCGACCAGCGACATCACCGCCACCACGATCGTCGCCGCCAGCGTGGCCTGCGGCAGGTAGTACAGGGCGGGGGTCAGCATCAGCGAGGCCAGCGTGATGCCGATCGCGGTGTACACGCCAGCCGCCGGCGTCTGGGCGCCCGCATCGAAGTTGACCACCGAGCGTGCGAAGCCACCGGTGACGGGGAAGCCACCGCTGAACGCGGCCGACAGGTTGGCGGCACCCAGCGCGACCAGTTCCTGGTCCGGCTCGATGCGCTGCCGGCGCTTGGCCGCCAGCGTCTGGCCGACCGACACCGACTCGACGAAACCCACCACGCTGATCAGCAGCGCCGGCATCGCCAGTTCGCGCCACAGCGCCAGATCCCAGATGGGCGCGGTCAGCGGCGGCAAGCCTTGCGGGATCGCGCCGACCAGCCGGACACCCTGGCCTTGCCAGTCGAGTGCCCAGGCCAGCAGCGTCGTCACCGCGATCGCCGCCACCGGGCCGGTCTTGGCGATGACGTCGGCGATGCGCGCGGACAGGCCCAGGCGCAGCAGCAGCGGCTTGAGGCCCTTGCGCACCCAGAAGAGGAAGGCGGTGGCGGCGACACCGATCACGAGCGTCAGCGTGTTCGTGTTCGGCAGCTGCTGGATCAAGGCCCCGAGCAGGTCGATCAGGTTGTGGCCCTCGGCCTTCACGCCCATCAGCGTCTTGATCTGGCTGGCCGTGATCAGCAGACCCGATGCGGAGATGAAGCCCGAGATCACCGGATGGCTGAGGAAGTTGGCCAGGAAGCCCAGGCGCATCAGCCCCATCGCCAGCAGCATCGCGCCGGACAGGAAGGCGAGCGTGATCGCGCTGGCCCAGTACGCCGGCGTGCCGGGCGCCGCGTGCTGGCCGAGTTGTCCGATCGCGGCCGCCGTCATCAGCGACACCACCGCCACCGGTCCGACCGCCAGCACCCGGCTGCTGCCCAGCACCGCGTACAGCAGCAGCGGTGCGACGCTGGCATAGAGGCCGACCTCGGCGGGCAGGCCCGCGAGCAGCGCGTAGGCCAGGCTCTGGGGGATCAGCATGACCGTGACGATCAGTGCGGCCACGAGGTCGCTGCCGAAGGTGGAACGGTCGTAGCGCCGACCCCAGTCGAGCAAGGGCACGGACGGCAGCCAGCGTTGCCAGCGCGACGCGGCGACCGGTGCCGTCGGTGTCGGCCCGGCAGCCATCAGCCCACCTGCTCCGGCTGGGCCAGCCACTCACGACCCTTGAGCATGCCCTCCCAGTAGAGCGGCGGCAGGATGCGTTCCTTGAGCCACCAGGCCAGCGTCGACGGCCGGGTGCCATCGATGAGCCACTTCGGGAAGCTGGGTGCCACCTTGCCGCCGTAGGTGAACTCGGCCAGCACGATCTTGCCGCGCTCGACCGTCAGCGGACAGGAGCCATAGCCGTCGTACTTCACCTCGCCCTGCAACGCGCCCCGCGTGGCCAGCACGTTGTGCGCCACGACCGGCGCCTGCTTGCGTGCGGCCGCAGCGGTCTTGGCATTGGGGGTGTTGCCGACATCGCCCAGGGCGAACACGTTCGGGAAGGTCTTGTGGCGCATCGTGCCGGGGTCGATGTCGACCCAGCCTGCGGCGTCGGCCAGCGGGCTGACGCGGATGAAGTCAGGCGCCTTCTGCGGCGGGACCGCATGCAGCATGTCGAACCCGCGCGTGACCCGCGCCTGCGTGCCGTCGGCGAGGTTCTTGCTGAACACGGCGGTCTTGCCCGGACCATCCACCGACACCAGCGTCTCGCCGAAGTTCAGGGCAATGCCGTATTCCTTGACGTAGGCCATCAGCGCGGGAACGTAGTCGGCCACGCCGAACAGCACCGCCCCTGCATTGCAGAACTCGATGTCGATGGCATCCAGCACGCCACTGCGGCGCCAGTGATCGGCCGACAGGTACATCGCCTTCTGCGGCGCACCGGCGCACTTGATCGGCATCGGCGGCTGGCTGAAGATCGCCTTGCCGCGCTTGAGCTGCTGGACCAGGTGCCAGGTGTAGGGCGCGAGGTCGTAGCGGTAGTTGCTGGTCACGCCGTGGCGGCCGAGCGTGTCGGCCAGGCCCTCGATGCCGTTCCAGTCGAGCTTGAGTCCGGGGCAGACCACCAGCTGGCTGTACTTGACGACACGGCAGCCGTCGAGGATCACCGCGTGGCGCTCCGGCTCGAATGCGGCGACGGCCGACTTGATCCACGTCACGCCACGCGGCAGCACCGAGGCCATCGTGCGGGCGGTCTGCCCCGGCTCGAAGACGCCGGCACCCACGAGCGTCCAGCCGGGCTGGTAGTAGTGGATGTCGGCCGGATCGATGATCGCCACGTCCAGGCCGGGGCTGCGCTGCAGCAGGCTGGCCGCCACCGCGATGCCGGCCGCCCCGCCACCGATGATGACGATCTCGTGCGTCGCGTCCGCCACCTCGACGGGCGTCTTGCCGCCGTTGACGATGCGCCGCACCACGCCCTTCAGGTCGAAGCCTGCCTTGGCGGATCGCTCGATGATCTGCGGCAGCGGCAGGCTCGCGGCCTGCGCCAGCGCCCACATCGTGGTCGAGCGCATGCCGGTGCGGCAGTAGGCCAGCACCGGCTTGGGCAGTTCGGCCATCAGCAGGCCAAACGCGCGGCCCTGCTCGTCCGAGACCTTGCCGGATTCGGCCGGCAGGTAGCGCGCCTGCAATCCGGCCTGGCTGGCAGCCTGTTCGATCTCGGCATAGCCGGGCTGGTCCGGGGCCTCGCCGTCCGGGCGGTTGCAGATCACCGAACGGTAGCCGGCGGCGGCGATGGCCGCGAGGTCGGCCCGGCCGATCTGGGCGACCACCGAGAGATCGGGGCTGAGGGTGCGGATGTCCATGGTCTTGTCTCGTCGTGTTGTAGGGGGGATCAGGCTGCGCAAGGCATCGCAGGCCGGGAAACGTTCGTGCTCAGACCGCGTTCAACGGGATCTTCAGGTAGCGCTGGCCATTGGCCTCGGGCTCGGGCAGCTCGCCCGCACGCATGTTGACCTGCACCGACGGCAGGATCAGCACAGGCATGTCCAGCGTCGCATCGCGTGCATGGCGCATCGCCACGAAGGCGTCTTCGCTGATGCCGTTGCGGACGTGGATGTTGTGCTCGCGCTCGTCGGCCACGGTGCTGACGAACTGCACCTCGCGGCCACCCGGCAGGTAGTCGTGGCACATGTAGAGGCGTGTGTGGGCCGGCAGGCTCAGCACCCGGTTGATCGAGCGGTACAGGGTGCGCGCGTCGCCACCGGGGAAGTCGCAGCGCGCGGTGCCGTAGTCGGGCATGAACAGCGTGTCGCCCACGAAGGCCGCGATGTTGGCCTGGGCGCCGGCACCGCTGCTGACCACGTAGGTCATGCAGGCGGGGGTGTGGCCGGGCGTGTGCATCGCCCGTGCGCTCAGGCTGCCGATCTGGAAGGCCTCGTCGTCGGCGAACAGGTGATCGAACTGGCGACCGTCGTGCGCGAAGCTGGCACCTGCGTTGAACAAGGTGCCGAACACCTTCTGCACCGCCGTGATCTGGCTGCCGATGCCGAGCCGGCCCCCGAGCTGCTGCTTCAGGTAGGCCGCGGCCGAGAGGTGATCGGCGTGAACGTGGGTCTCGAGAATCCACTGGACGGTCGCACCGAGTTCACGCACGCGAGCGATCAGGCGGTCGGCGCTGGTGTGCCGGGTCCGGCCGGACTTCGGGTCGTAGTCCAGCACGCTGTCGACCAGCGCGCACTGGCGCGTGGTCGTGTCGAGCACGATGTAGCTGACGGTCCAGGTGGCGGGGTCGAAGAAGCCTTCGACGTGCAGGGCGGAGGGGGTGGCATCGGACATGGGTTCGGGCTTTCGGTTCGGGCTTCTGGTTCGGGCTTTCGGTTCGGGTGCGCCGGGCCGGCCGCGTACGCGCAGGCTCGCACCTGACCTATCTCAAGACACGTGCCAGCTGGCGAGCAACGCGCGGCGACGCGCCAAGTGCCTGATTCAATGGGGAAAACGGCCAGGTCCGGTACAACGGCCATGAACCGCCCCACCGGATCACCGCCAACATTCACGCCAAGACACTGCCAGATTGGCAGCACACTGGCAGTTATTGGCAGTAGAGTGTGACGATGGACACCCCGCCCGCACGCCCCCCCGCACACACAGCCGCACACCCCCCCGCACGCCCCCCCGGAAGCCCCGCCGATCCCCGCGACGCGCCGCAGGTGCAGGCGCTGATCTCCTTCCTCGACCACGAGGCCCAGCCGATGATCGTGCTGGACCCGGCCTACAACATCCTCGCGGCCAACACCGCCTACCAGCGCCAGTTCGGCACGGCCGGCAGGCCCGACGTCGGCCAGAAGTGCTACCGCGTGTCGCACCACTACGAGCAGCCCTGCGATCTTGCCGGCGAGCATTGCCCGATGAAGAAGGCGCACGACATGAAGGCGCCGGACCGCGTGCTCCACATCCACCACACGCCACGCGGTCCGGAGCATGTCGACGTCGAGTTGCGCCCCATCCTCGATGTCGACCGCCAGGTCGTGGCCTACGTCGAGCGGCTGGTGACGGTGCGCAGCGCCTCCGCACGACCCAGCGCCGAGGGCCTGGTCGGGCGCTCGGCCGCCTTCAACGCGGCGCTGGAAGCGGTGCAGCGTGTCGGCGCATCGTCGCTGCCGGTGTTGCTGCTCGGCGAGTCCGGCACCGGCAAGGAACTGTTCGCGCGTGCGGTCCACGAGGCCAGCCCACGCGCGGGCGGGCCCTTCGTGGTCGTCGACTGCTCGGGGCTGACCGACACGCTGTTCGAGAGCGAACTGTTCGGCTACGAGCGTGGCGCGTTCACCGGCGCGACCATGCGCAAGAAGGGCCTGGTCGAGACGGCCGACGGCGGCACCTTGTTCCTTGACGAGATCGGCGACGTGCCCCTGCCGATGCAGGTCAAGCTGCTGCGGCTGATCGAGACGGGCACCTTCCGGCGCGTGGGCAGCGTCGAGACCCAGCAGGCGGACTTCCGGCTCGTCGCCGCCACGCACAAGCCCCTGGCGCAGATGGTGACGGACGGCGGCTTCCGCCAGGACCTGTACTACCGCATCAGCGCCTTCCCGATCACGTTGCCGCCGTTGCGCGAGCGGCGTGACGACATCCCCGTGCTGATCGACTCGATCCTGCGCCGAGGCACCGCCGCCGCGCGTGGCCAGCTGCGCCAGCCGATGTCGGTGGACGCAGCGGCGGTCGAACGGCTGCAGGCACACGACTGGCCGGGCAACATCCGCGAGCTGCGCAACGTGCTCGAACGCGCCCGGCTCTACGCCGATGACGGCATCGTGCGCGCCGATCACCTGCCGGACACGTTGGGCCGCGAACGGCGCCTGTCGGTTCATCCAGCGACGTCCCCGGCCCCCGCCGGCGGGCCAGCCATCGCCACCTCCGATCGGCCCGCTTCCACGCGCCTGGGCCGTGCCGAGCGCGAATCCGCCGAGTTGCGCGCGCTGCTGCAGACGTTCGGTGGCTCGCGACGTGAGCTTGCGGCGCATCTTGGAATGAGCGAACGCACGCTGTACCGAAGGCTCAAGGCGCTGGGGCTGGACTGACGCAGGGCAGCCCCACGTGCAGGTCGACCGTGCGCCACGTGCTCACGAGCGGTCCTGTGCCTCGATCGCCTGCAGCAAGGCGACACGGTCGACGCGGGCGCTGCGCGGGCCGGTGATCGACAACAGGCCTTCGCGACGCAACTGGCTGACGAATCGGCTGGCGGACTCGATCGCCATGTCGAGCATCGCCCCGATGTCCTCACGGCGTGGCAACCAGATCGGCTGACCGGGCTCGGTCAGTTCGGTGAGCCTGAGCAGCAGGCGCAGCACGCGCCGACGTGCCGGGCCGGTGGCGAGGTCGGCGACCCAGGCCTCGGACTGGTCGAGCGCGTCCTGCCAGCGCTGCATCAGCGCACGCGTCAGCGCCGCTTCGTCCTGACCGAGTTCATCGAGCAGGACGCGCGGAATGCGGCAGAGCTGCAGCGGCGTGCAGGCGATGGCATCGTCGGCGTGGGGACGCTGCAGCAGTGCCTCAAGCCCGATCAGGTCGCCCCGGCCTGCCAGCCGAACGATGCGCCGGTCACCGCGTGCCGTTGAGCGTTCAAAGCGAACCACCCCCGTCCGGATCGTGTACAGCGCCGATCCGTCGCCACCCCGCGCGTAGAGCGTCTCGTCCGGCGCCATGTCCAGGCCTTCGATGCGCGTATGGATGCGGTCAAGGCCGGCTTCATCCAGGGCGCCGAACAACGACTGGCTGCGCACCGCACAACGCGCACAGGCTTCGGCCTGGGGATGGCGCGTGCCCGCTCGATCGATGGGCATCACGGCCATGCGCGAGGCCAAGGCTAGGGTTCTCATGAAGAACACTATATCGCTACCGCCTTATATTCGCACCCTTGGATACCATGGTCTGGCCAACGAATGATGAAGATGCATCACCACCGTCACTGCCACCACCACCACCACCGCCGTGTCGTCCTCCTGCTGCTGGCCGGATTCACCGTGCTGTCCGTCCTGCCACAGGTCGCCCGCGCCGCTGCAGCGACTGGAACTGAAGCACCTCCTGCCACCCACACCGTACGGCTGCTGACCCCTGAGACCGCGCTGAGCGCCGCGCAAGCGGCGATGACCAGCTGTCGCAAGGCGGGCTACCAGGTCGCGGTCGCGGTCGTGGACCGCGGCGGTCAGCTGCAGGTGCTGCTGCGGGACCGCTACGCCGGCGCACACACCGTTGATGCTGCCGCACAGAAGGCGTGGACAGCCGCGAGCTTCCGCATCCCCAGCGCCGCGCTCGCGACCGAGACCCAGGCCGGCAAGCCGATGAGCGGCATCCGTGCCGTCCCGAAGGTGCTGGCCATCGGCGGCGGTCAGGTCATCGAAGGCGGCGGCAGTCTGCTGGGCGGGATCGGCGTCTCTGGCGCTCCGGGCGGTGAGGCCGACGACGCATGCGCGATCGCTGGCATCCAGGCCATCGCCGACGCCCTCGAGTTCTGATTTCGACTGCAGGTCGCACCCCACCCACACCCGCCCCTGCCGAATCGGCCCAGCCTCAACGGAGTGCCAAGATGACCAACAAGGATCACTGGGAACGTGTCTACACCCACAAGGCCGCCGAGGCGGTCAGCTGGTTCCAGCCGCACGCCGACACATCGCTGCGCCTGATCGGTGCCAGCGCCATGCCACGGTCGGGAGCGTTGATCGATGTCGGTGGCGGGGCCTCGACACTGGTCGACGACTTGCTGGAGGCGGGCTACCAGGACCTGAGCGTGCTGGACCTGTCCGCTTCGGCATTGGCGGCCGCGGGGAAGCGCCTGGGGGCGCGCGCATCGTTGGTGCGCTGGATCGAAGCCGACATCACCCAGGTCGAACTTCCACGGCAGGTGTACGACCTCTGGCATGACCGCGCGGTGTTCCATTTCCTGACCACCGAAACGGACCGGCAGGCGTACGTGCGGCAGGTGAGGCAGGCGGTCAAGCCTGGCGGACATGTGATCGTCGCGTCCTTCGCCGAAGACGGCCCGAGCCAGTGCAGTGGCCTGCCCGTGGTGCGCTACAGCCCGGATGCGCTGCACGCCGAGTTCGGTGCGCCGTTCACGCTGCTGAGCCACGAAGAAGATGTTCATCACACGCCATTCGGCACCGTGCAGAAGTTCGTCTATTGCTTCTGCCGGACGGCCCACGCATGACCTGGATGGCCGTGTCCATCGGGCAGGTGATCGACCCGCACGGCGACCGCAGGGCCGAGGCATGGCCCGATGTGGCGGAGCTGTCGGGGATGCTGTCGAGGCAGTCGGCGCCCGGCGACACGATCGCCTGCGCCAGCTGATGCGCTGCGAGATGGACCTACCAACGCGCTTGCGCTGGCCTGAACATATCATTGCATCCGAATAGACTGGCGTACCGATGTCCCGGACCATCAGGAGCACCGCATGGATGCAGGCCGCCGCACCCGCGATCGCGTCTTCACGACGGCCGCAGAGCGTTTCGGCAAGCTGGCCACGCAGGTCGCGATCGAGCTTGACCGCCGTCAAGCGATCGCCCGCGCAGATCGGCTGGTCCCGCTGTCAAATCGCTGACGACACCCTCATCTTCACCCCGGACTTGCCGAACCGCTGAATCATGACCATCGCCTGGAACACCTTCACCCCTTGGAGCTCGCTGGCCGGCGGCCTGCTGATCGGCCTGGCCTCGGCGCTGTTCCTGCTGGGCAACGGCCGCGTGGCCGGCATCGCCGGAATCGTCGCCAGCCCCTTGCGTGCGCTGATGGCCGGCCGTGCGATGGCCCCCGAGCGCACCCGCCTGCTGTTCATCGCGGGCCTGCTGGTCGCCCCGTGGGTCTGGCGCCTGGCCGCTCCGCTGCCGACGGTCACGCTCGACGTCGGCCCGTTCGGCCTGATCGCCGCGGGCCTGTTGGTCGGCCTGGGCGTGCGCATGGGCAACGGCTGCACCAGCGGCCATGGCGTGTGCGGGCTGAGCCGCTTTTCCCTGCGCTCGCTGGCCAACGTGCTGGCGTTCATGGGCGCGGGCTTCGTCACCGTCGCACTGATGCGTCACCTGGCGTGAACGCCCGACACGTGACAACCACTTGATCGACCCACCATGAGCGCCTTCTTCGCCCTCCTCAGCGGCCTGGTCTTCGGCCTTGGCCTGATCGCCGGCGGCATGACCGATCCCGCCAAGGTCAAGGGCTTCCTCGACCTGATCGGCCCCTGGGACCCCAGCCTCGCCTTCGTGATGGGCGGCGCGATCCTGATCGGCGTGTTCGCCTTTGCCGCAGCGCGCCATCGCCGCACCTCCTGGAGCGGCGATCTGTTCGAGATCCCGACCAACACCGTGATCGACCGCCGCCTGCTGCTGGGGGGCGTGCTGTTCGGCATCGGCTGGGGCATCGGCGGCTTCTGTCCCGGTCCGGCCCTGGTCGCGCTCGGCAGCGGACTGCGCGAGGCCGGCCTCTTCGTCGTGGCGATGCTGGCGGGCATGGCCCTGCACGACCGCTACCTCTCGGGCTGGCTGACCCGACCCTGAACCGGGACCTCTCCATGCTGATCTTCCGGCAACTGTTCGACGCCGCTTCGTCGACCTACACCTACCTGCTCGCCGACCCGGACAGCGGCGAGGCGCTGTTGATCGACCCGGTGTTCGAACACCTGCGCCGTGACACGGCCCTGCTGCGTGAACTGGGCCTGCGCCTGGTGGCCACGCTGGACACGCATGTCCATGCCGACCATGTCACCGGTGCCTGGTTGCTGCAGCAGCGGCTGGGCAGCCGGATCGCCGTGTCCGAGGCGAGCGGTGCGGCACACGCCGACCTGCTGCTGCGCGATGGCGATCGCGTGAGCTTCGGTCCTCGCCACGTCGAGGTGCGCGCCACGCCGGGTCACACGGCCGGCTGCCTGAGCTACGTGCTGGACGACCAGTCGATGGCCTTCACGGGCGACGCGCTGCTGATACGGGGCTGCGGTCGAACCGATTTCCAGCAAGGCAGCCCGGCCACGCTGTTCCGGTCGGTGCGGGAAAGGATCCTGTCGCTGCCGCCGACCTGCCTGCTCTACCCCGGCCACGACTACCGCGGCCTGACCGTCACCAGCGTGGCCGAGGAACGTCGCCACAACCCGCGCCTGGGCGGTGACGCGAACGTCGGCGACTTCACCGGCTACATGAACCACCTGGGCCTGCCGCACCCCAAGCTGATGGACATCGCCGTGCCGGCCAACCTGCAGTGCGGCCGCCCCGCCCACGGGGAAGGCATGCCCGCCGATCCGGACTGGGCACCGGTGACCTGCAGCTTCGGCGGCATCTGGGAGATCGCGCCACTGGCGCTGCAGGAACAGCTCGCCACCACGTCATCCGACCCGATCCAGCTCCTGGACGTGCGCGAGGCGGCGGAGTTCCACGATGCCCTCGGTCACATCGATGGCGCGCGGCTGCTGCCGCTGTCGGAACTCGCGACGCGCCTGGGCGAGCTCGAGAAGGACCGCCCGGTCGTCACCGTGTGCCGCTCTGGCACCCGTTCGGCCCAGGCCAGCGTGCTGCTGGCCAAGGCCGGCTTCCCCCAGGTGGCCAACCTCGGCGGTGGCCTGCTGCGCTGGCGCGCCGAAGGCCTGCCGGTGGTCGGTGGCGACACCTGAGAGCAGCCACTGGACCTGCCGCCCACGGTGGACAAGTTCCCGTGCTGGCGCCTCTTCAGAGGGTCGGGGCGACACGGTTCGATGTGAATGCCGGGGCGGCCGGATTGCAGCGTTCAAGCCTTACCTTTCTAGGACGGTCGGGCACCCAGGGCAAACTCCCGCTGACCGGCCTCACGCAGTCGTTGGCCGACGCGAAGATGCGTTGCATGAAGGCCGGCCGTCTGGCGCAGAGCAGCCGATCGGTTGGCCTGTGCCGCACCATGAGGCTCCATGAAAACAAGCTCTGAACCCCAGGGGCCAACGTCAGCTCCCGATCCCCGCGTGAACAAGAACCCGCTGAGCCCGAAGAAGCTCCTGCTGACGAAGTGGACGGCGGTGAACCCGCGGAATCGCGAGAAGCACTTCGTGGTCACGCGGGTCATCGAGCCCGTGCCGCCATCGATGCGTGTCGAGCAAGTCGAACTGGAAGCCGTGCACTCCAAGCAGGTGTATCTGCTGCACTGGCGCGAGCTGACCGACACGAGCCTCTGGCGTCAAGGCTGGGTATGACGTGACGACGCCCCGGGCGGCTGCTTTCTCGACCATTGGAGTGGCGCTCTCGACCCTGATCGGACATCCGCGGCCCGGAACTCGCCGCCACGAAGCGGCCGGTCGCAGAGGCACCGAAGCCCTCGAAGGTCGTTCCGTCGCTGTCGGCACACACAGCCAGGCGGAACACGGGACGATTGAGTCGCAGCGCGCGGCTTGAGACCCTCCAAGGTCAAGACCCGAGGGGCCGTAAGTACAAGCCATTCGCTGGAAACCCCGGCGGGCGCAGGAAGGCGTCGAGTGCGTGTTTCGCGAGGTCTGACGGCAAAGTGGGGCGGTTGTGGACGCAGCCGGACGAATTCCATGGCTGCTGAATGACGCCAGGACTGATCGGGTCGTTGAAGTGAGAGCCGGCAGCGAAGGCCGCAAGCACCGGTAGCGCCAAGGGCCGTCACCGCGCGGATCAAGGCACCTCTGCGGCGACCCAAGGCTCGGTGCTGGTCAGGCTGGTCAGGAAGGCCACGATCTTGTCAATCTCGGCTTCGCTCAGGTTGCGCGGCTGCAGCAACGGGCTGCGGTTGGGGTCGGGCTTGCCGCCGCTGGCCATGTAGCGCACAGCCTCCTTCAGCGTGGCAGTCTGGCCATCGTGGAAATACGGCGCGCCCAGCGCCACCGAACGCAGAGAAGGCGTCTTGAAGGCGCCGCGGTCGGCCTCGTTCTTGGTCACATTGAAGCGACCCACATCGGGCTTGGCCTTGCCGTGTTCCAGGCCGATGTTGAAGAAGGTGCTGTTGCCATAGAAGGGCGGCGCGTGGCAGGCAGTGCAGCCGCCCTTGCCCGAAAAAAGTGCCCAACCCTCGACTGCTTCTTGCGACACGGCGTTCACATCTCCCATTTCGTAACGGTCCCAGGGTGCGTTCTCGCTGTTCTTGGTGCGCAGGTAGGCGGTCAGCGACTTGACGATCGTGTCCGGGCTGGCCGGGGCGCCATACACGGCCTGGAACTGGCTGGCGTAGGCCGGTACGGCGTTGATGCGTGCCGCGGCGACTGCCGGGTCGACACTCATCTGGTTGCGCCAGGCGGCAAGCGTCTGCGCTTCCATGGAGGCTGCGCGGCCGTCCCAATACCAGATGCTTTGGTGGCCCACGTTGTACAGCGACGGCGTGTGGCGCGTATTGAGGTCGCCGTTGTCGCGCTTGGAAAGCACATTGGCGTCGGTCCAGCCCAGCTGGCGGTAATGGCAGCTCTGGCAGTTGGTGTTGCCGCTGCCCGAGAGCCGCTTGTCCATGAAGAGTTGCGCGCCGAGCGCCACCTTGGCCGGCGACGTGGGGTTATCGGCCGGATGCTGGATGGCAGGCAACGCCGAAATGCGGCCCACGACCGGCTTTTCGGTGGGTGGACTGACGCACGCCACCAAGCTTGCAGCCCACAGAACTAGGAAAGATAGACGACCGCGCATGCATCACTCCGGCAAAAGGTGCACGGAGAACTGCCCCGGCGTGGTTTGATTGCCCCACCAGCCAGCAGGGCGTGTCAAGCGCACTATCCCGACACCGCGCTAACCCTAGGCCGTAGCCGCAGGGCCTACAGGCGAGGGTCCCGAGGTGCTGACCTCGGACAGTCTCAAGCCGCGCGTCGAGCCTCGATTGCTCTACGTGCCGCCTGCCTGTGGCCGCCTACCTCTGCAGAGCCTCATTCGGGTGATAGGTCTGCGATTGCTTCGGGATGCCAGCGAGCTGCCTGTCGCGACCGTCGGCGCATGGCCAGCTCCGTCAGCTCGGCGCTCCGCCAGGAAGCTGCCGTTCACGACCGACAGCGGCGCCACGTGGAGAAGCGCGCGGCGCACGGTCGAGGCGAATTCAGGTCTCCGCCTGCGCCAAGATGTCGAGAGCGTCCTCGACATCGATGCCCAGGCAGCACACGGTTGACGCCAACTTGGAGTGACCACCCAGCCGTTGCACCGTCCGCAGGTTATTGGTGCGCCGGCCGGGTCCAAGCCAAGAGCGTGGACCCGGCCACCGAGGATCCGCGCGTCCTGTCGAGTGCCAAGATGCAGCGACTTCCGGATCCGACTCGGGTACAGGTCGCCGTCGGCCTTGAATCCGTCCAGCTCGATCCACGCCCGGACGGCGGCTCTCGTTGTCGGGCTGATCTCGAACGGGGCGGGCCGCTGCGTCTTGTGCTGCATCAGGATGGCGCGGGCCGTGAGGTCTTGCAGCGCCCTCTTGCGTTCGCCATGGTCCAGCCAGCGCTGAGCCCCCAATGAACAGGAAGCCCCGGTCGCGTCAGCGAACCAGGGCTCCGGGGTTCGGCGGGACGGAACGTCGGGGGACGTCCCGTGGCACGTCCCGTGGCAGATTGGCGGAGCGTGCGGGCGTCAGTAGGTCTTGTAGGGCAGGAACTTGCCGCTCATCACGATGGACACGCGATCGCCGTTGGGGTTGGCCTCGCGCTGCAGGTCCATCTTGAAGTCGATGGCGCTCATGATGCCGTCGCCGAACTCCTCGTGGATCAGTTCCTTGAAGGTCGTGCCGTAGACGCTGACCAGTTCGTAGAAGCGGTAGATCAGCGGGTCGGTGGGCACCTGGGTCGGCAGACTGCCCTTGTAGGGCACGACCTTGAGCCACTGCGTCTCGGCCTCGGTCAGGTCAAAGATCTTCGCCAGCGTGGCGGCCTGGCCGTCGTCGAACTGCATCTGGCCCAGGCAGCCTGCGGTGACCCACTCCTTGCTCAGGCCGATCTGTGCGGCGACATCGGCCCACTTCAGGCCCTTGGCGACCTTGGTGGCGACGATCTTCTCGGTGACGTCCATGCGGCTCATGCGATTCTCCTCAAGGGGGCGGGTTGAATGGATTCGGGCTCCGGCAGGCCGGGGCTGACCTCGGGGGGCACGGCCGGCGCGCGGCCGTGCGACAGGTCCTTGGACCGCTCCACCAGGAAGTCGACCAGGTGATTGCGGATGCGGTAGTGCTGCGGGTCCTTGTGCAGCGTGGCGCGCTGCCGACCTCCGTCGACATGGCGCGGCATCGTGTTATTCACGATCTCGGCCACGCGCGCTTGCGGGCCATTGCTCATGAGCAGGATGCGGTCGGCCAGCAGGATGGCCTCGTCGACGTCGTGCGTGATCATGAAGACGGTCTGCTTCGTCTCGGCGCAGATCTTCAGCAGCTCGTCCTGGATCGTGCCCCGCGTCAGCGCGTCGAGCGCGCCGAAAGGCTCATCAAGCAGCAGCATCTTGGGCTGGATGGCGAAGGCGCGCGCGATGCCCACGCGCTGCTTCATGCCGCCGGACAGCTGGTGCGGCCTCTTGTCGATGGCGCCGCTCAGGCCCACCATCGCCACGAAGCGTTCGACCTGTGCGTCGACCTCGGCAGCGCGCCAGTCGGGCCACTTGCTGCGCACCGCGAAGGCGATGTTGCGGCGCACGCTGAGCCAGGGCATCAGCGCATGTCCCTGGAAGACCACGCCACGCTCCAGGCTGGGGCCGGCCACCTCACGGCCGTCCATGAAGACATAGCCCTCGCTGGCCTGTTCGAGTCCGGCCAGCACGTTCAGGATGGTGGTCTTGCCGCAGCCGCTGTGGCCGACGATGCACACGAACTCGCCACGCTCGATGCCAAAGTTGACGCCGTCGAAGACCGGCTCGGCCGCACCTGGGTAGCGCTTGGCCAGGCCTTCGACGGTGAGGAAGGGGCGACCGTCAGTCGACATAGGTCACCCACTTCTGCAGCCGCGAGAACATCAGGTCGAGCACCATGCCGACGATGCCGATGACCAGGATCGCGAAGATGACGTTGGGCAGGCTCAAGTTGTTCCACTCGTTCCAGACGAAGTAGCCGATGCCGGTGCCGCCCACCAGCATCTCGGCGGCCACGATCACCAGCCAGGCGATGCTCATGCTGATGCGCATGCCCGTCAGGATGGTGGGCGCGGCGGCCGGGAGGATGACCTCGAAAGCCTTGCGCAGCGGCGTGACCTCCAGCGTGCGGGCCACGTTGAGCCAGTCGCGGCGCACGCCTGCGACGCCGAAGGCGGTGTTGATCAGCATCGGCCAGACCGAGCAGATGAAGATCACGAAGATGCCGGAGAGGCTGCTGTCCTTGATCGTGTAGAGCGCCAGCGGCATCCACGCCAGCGGCGAGATGGGCTTGAGCACCTGGATGAAGGGGTCGAGCGCTCGGTAGACCAGGGGGCTCATGCCGATCAGGAAACCGAGCGGGATCGCCACCACGGCCGCGCTCAGGAAGCCCAGTGCCACGCGCCCGAGCGAGTGGCCCAGTTGCAGGCCGATGCCCTTGTCGTTGGGGCCGTTGTCGTGGAAGGGGCTGGCCAGCTGGGTGGCGATGGCCGTGGCCATCTGCGCCAGCGTCGGGAAGCCCGACTTCTGAGCCGCACCGCCGCCGCCCGACGGGTCCTTGCCCATCAGCTTGGCGTACTCGATCTGTTCGGGCGTGAGCGCGACGACGCCGGCCGCCGGCCCGCCGCGGGTGGCCAGGTGCCAGATGCCCAGCACCAGGGCCAGCAGAAGCAGCGACAGCAGCGCGGCCCGCGCGCCCTGGGTCCGCAACGCCGTCATGTCAGGACACCTTGCTGATGGCGAAGCTGTTGACGTAGTCCTTAGGCTTGGCAGGGTCGAAGACCTTGCCCATGACCGTGAACTGCGGGTACGCACCCTCGGGCGGTGTCATGCCGAGCGAGCGCATGGTCTTCTTCGCGTCGGTCAGCAGGAAGACCTGCTCGGCGAGCTGCCGGTAGTTGACCGAGCCCTTCACATAGCCCCAGCGCTTCATCTGCGTGAGGATCCACACGGCCATGCTCTGCCAGGGAATGGGGTCGAAGTCGGCGCGGTCGGGCACGATCTTCACGTTGCCCAGGCCGTCGGCGAACTTGCCGGTGAGGACCTGCGACACCACGGTCTCCGGCTGGTTCAGGTAGGCCGCCGGCGAGATGACCTTGGCGATGAGTTCGCGGTTCTCGGCCTTGCGCGCCATCGCCGCGGCGGTCAGCACGGCGCGGTAGAGCGCGGCGAAGGTGTTGGGGTTCTTCTGGATGAACTCGGTGCTGGTGCCGAAGGCGCAGCAGGGGTGCCCGTTCCAGAGGTCCTTGGTCAGCAGGTGCAGGAAGCCGACCTCCTCGAAGACCGCGCGCTGGTTGAACGGGTCGGGACCGAGGTAGCCATCGATGTTGCCCGCGCGCAGGTTCGCCACCATCTCCGGCGGCGGCACGACGCGGATCTGGATGTCGGTGTCGGGGTTCAGTCCATGCTCGGCCACGTAGTAGCGCAGCAGGAAGTTGTGCATGCTGTACTCGAAGGGCACAGCGAACTTGAAGCCCTTCCAGTCCTTCGGGTCGCGCTTGTCCTTGTGCTTGACGTGCAGCGTGATCGCCTGGCCATTGGTGTTCTGGATCGTGGCCACGTTCATGGGCACCGCGTTGCTGCCGGCCCCCATGCTGATGGCCAGCGGCATCGGGCTCAGGAAGTGGGTGGCGTCGTATTCCTTGTTGAGCATCTTGTCGCGGATCAGCGCCCATCCGGCGGTCTTGACGACCTCGACGTTCAGGCCCTGGTTGCGGTAGAAGCCCAGCGGGTGCGCCATGATCAGCGGCGTCGCGCAGGTGATGGGGATGAATCCGATCTTCAGGTCCTTCTTCTCCAGCGCCCCCTTCTCCTGCGCCATGGCCTGCAGGCTGGCCATCGGCAGCACGCTGCCGATCGCGGCCATCGCGGTGCTGCGCCCGACCGCGCGCAGGAAGTTGCGGCGCAGCGCGTCCTGCGGGAAAAGCGCCTTCATCAGCGAGGCCTGCACGAACTCGTTGGAATACGCCTCGAAGTCGGTGCTCTCGCTGCGCTCGCGCAGGATGGCCGTGGCATGTTCGGCATCGGACGCGTGTCGGCCGCAGCTGCAGGCCATGCGCAGCGGGCGATCGGCATCGAAGGGGTCGAAGTAGTCGCTCATGTCGGGCTTTCTTGCGAAGGGTTCCAGAGGGCTGCGTGAGCCGGCAGTCTGGTCGGGTCAGGCCGTTTGCAACATCGATGCCGACGGCGTTCTGCTGTAGGGCCAGCCCTACATGGATGGCTCGGCGGGCCGCCTCAGAGCGGCAGTTGCTGCCGACGCACGGCGTACAGGGCCAGCTCGACGTCGTTGCGCGCACCGGTCTTCTCCAGGATGCGGGCGCGGTAGGTGCTGACGGTGTTGGACGACAGGCTCAGCGCCGCCGCGATCTCGCCCACGCTCTCGCCGCTGGCCAGGCGCTCGAAGACCTGGTGCTCGCGGTGCGACAGCAGCTGGTGCAACGGCGTCTCGTCGTCGGCCGGTGCGCCCAGCGCATGCGCCAGCAGCTCGGCCACCGAGGCCGTCACGAATCGCTGGCCGCCGGCCACGCGGCGCACGGCGGCGGTGATCTCGCCCGAGTCGGCGCTCTTGTTGAGGTAGCCGCTGGCGCCGAGCTTGAGGCTGCGCACCGCGTACTGGCGGTCGGGGTAGGTGCTGAGCATCAGCACCGGCAGGCGCGGGAACTCCTCGCGCACCTGGCGCAACACGTCGAGGCCGTCGCGGCCGGGCAGCGAGATGTCCAGCAGCAGCACGTCGATGCCGCCCTGGCGCAGCGCCTGCACGGCGGCCGGGCCGTCGCCCGCCTCGGCCACGACGGCGATCTCCGCTGCCTCGCCCAGAGACTGCCGGATGCCCTGGCGCACGATCATGTGGTCGTCGCAGATCAGCACCCGGATCATGTCGACCCCACGTCGGTGTCTGGACGCAGGCGATCACCCGGCGCGATCCCGCCCTCAGCCTCCAGGGGCATCACCAGCCGCACCCGCGTGCCCTGCCCCGGCGCGCTGTCGATCGTGACGCGTCCACCGAAGGGAGCGGCCCGTTCGTGCATGCCCATCACGCCATAGCTTCGCGGCGCACCCAGTCGCTCGGCGCTGGCCCCCACGCCGTCGTCGCGCACGTCCAGGTAGAGCACCGGCCCCGGTGGGTCGTCGACCGCGATGCGGATCGCGACCTGGCGCGCCTGCGCATGGCGGGCGACGTTGCTCAGGATCTCCTGGAAGATGCGGAACACCGCGATTGCCCGCCCGCCCTGCGGTGGCGGCACACCGGCCGCCACGTGCACCTGCAGCTCGACGCGCAGTTCGCTGCTCTCGATGAACTCCTGCGCCTGCCACTCCAGTGCCGCCCACAGGCCCTGGTGATCGAGGATGCTGGGGCGCAGGTCGGTGATGATGCGGCCGAGGTTGTCCACGGCCGTGTCGATCATGCGACCCATGCCCAGGCACTTGGCCTGCAGGGCTGGTTGCTCGCCGGTTGCGGGCAGGCGGCGCGCCAGCCAGTCGGTGTCCATCTTCAGCGCGACCAGCAACGAGCCGAGCTCGTCGTGGATCTCGCGCGCGATGCGCGTGCGTTCCTGCTCGCGCACCGCCTCGGCATGGTGCGCGCGGTCGCGCAGGCGCGTCAGGGCCGAGCTCAGCTGCGCGGTGCGTTCGGCCACACGTTGTTCGAGCGCGTCGTTGGTCTGCCGCAGCAGCGCCTCGGCGCGTTTGCGCTCACCGATGTCGACGAAGCTGACCACGGCCCCCACCACCCGACCCTGGTCGAGGATCGGGTGGCTGGCGTACTCGGCGTGAAAGGCGGTGCCGTCGGCCCGCCAGAGCACCTCGTCGTCGATGCGGCAAGGCGCACCGAGGCGGAAGGCCTTGAAGATCGGGCAGTCGCACTCGGGATAGTGGCGACCGTCGGCATGTGTGTGGTGGACCAGCTCGTGCATGTTGCGGCCGAGCACCGCGCCGGTGCGGTGGCCCAGCAAACGCAAGGCGGCCGGGTTGACGAAGGTGCAGCGACCGTCCAGGTCGATGCCGAAGATGCCCTCGCCCAGGCTGTCGAGCAGCAGCGAGTGACGGTCGGCGAGGTCGGCGGCGGACATGCCGCACCGCGGCAGCAAGCCGCGTGCCGAGCGGCGGCCCGGTCATCAAGGCATGTGGCGGTCCACCCACCGGACCAGCGCATCGCTGCTGCGGAATTCATCTGCGGCGCGCGCGGGCACATCCGGAAAGCGTCGGTTCCACATGGATGCCAGCGCGCTGCCCGGTCCGATCTCGAGCACACAGGCGGGCCGGCGCGCGTGCATCGCTTCGAGCACGTCGGACCAGCGCACCGTCCGTGCGATCTGCTGCGCCAACACACGCGTGGCCTGGGCCCCGTCGTTGATGCGACCACCGGTGGCATTGCTGAACAGCGGCAGCCGGGGCGCGTGGCGCTTGACGCGCGCCAGCTCCGCCGCAAAGGCCTCGGCCGCAGGCTGCATCGACGGCGTGTGCGACGCGACCGACACGCCCAGCCGCCCGACCTTGGCGCCGAGGTCGCTGGCGCGGCTCGCCAGCGCGCCGAGTCGGTCCGCAGGTCCACCCACGACGCGTGTTTCCTCGTCGATGTCGATCGCCACGCCGACACCGGCCCCCTCGCACAAGGCATCGACGACCGATCGGCTCAGGCCACTCACCGACAGCAGGCCGCCTGGCGCTTGCCTGGCGCAAAGGTCCATGGCCTGGGCGCGCAGGACGGCCAGGTCCAGCGCGGTGGTTGCATCGAAGACGCCCGCCGCACTGAAGGCGGCGAGTTCGCCGACGCTGTAGCCGGCGATCGCTGCCGGTGCGGGAAGCCGCGCCGCGAGTTGGTTCCAGGCGGCCAGATCCAGGCCGGTGAGCAGGACCTGCGCTTGGCGGTTGCCGACGGCCCAGTCCGCGTCGCCCAGGGACAGGCGCCAGTCGGTGATGCCCAGCATGGCGAGGGTGCGCTGCACGAGCGGGTCGGCTTCATCGAGCCAAGGCAGCATGTTCGGGTGCTGCGTGCCTTGCCCCGCAAACATCAGGCCCAGACTCATGTCGCCTGGCCGATGTGGACGCCCAGTGCGCCGATGCGCTGCATCCAGCAGGCCGCGGCCAGCATGTCGGCGGCACCGCCCGGTGACAGGCGCCGGGAGACGAAGGCGCGGCCGATCGCCTCTGCCCGCGCCAGCCCATCCGGCGCCGCGGCGCCGCCGTCGGCGAGGAATCGGCGTGCCTCGGCTTGCGCGAAACGCAGTCCTTCGAGCCCGCCGCGGTGGGCCAGGTTGGCATCGTCGAGCACGGCGATGACGTGGAAGAGCGTGTCCAGACGCGCCACGTGCCACGCCAAACCGCGCCGCAGCGCCGACGCGAGCGACGGCAGCGCCACCTCGAACAGCACCGGGAAGCCGAGCGCCGCTTCGGCCGAGGCGCTGCGAAGGCCGTGGCGCCACGCGGCGCGGCCACCCGGCAGCACGGACACCTTCTGCGCCCGCAGGTGCAGTGCGCCGCCCCACCGCTCGACCAGTTCGGCGCGCAGCCCGCTGGCATCCAACGCGTGCCCGCTGTTGCCCAGGGCGCCGGCCGCCGCACACAGCAGCCCGAGCGTGAAGATCGCGCCGCGGTGGGTGTTGATGCCGCCCGTGGCGCGGGCCATCCGCGCCTCGGCCTCGAGGCCGCAGCGCTCGAGGGCGTCAAAAGGCGCGGCCGCCGCACCGAGTTCGGCGATGCGCGGGAAGTAGCCGCGCAGGGCGAGCAGGCTGCGCATGAAGGTTTGGGCGTCCATGTCCTCGTGGCTGCCGCGGTCGCTGAGCGTCACGAGTCCGGGCTTGGGCGACAGGGCCAGTTCGTCGTACAACGCCAGCGTCGCTGCTCGGCCCAGAGACTGCGGTGCAGCCGTTGCCGGCGTCGATGCAGGGCCACGCAGGGGCTGGACGGCGTTCATCGCGGCGCCGCCACGGTCGCCAGCACACCGCGCGATGGGTCGACGCGGTCGACCCGGTCCCGCCACTCGAGCGACACGGCCGTCAACGTCTTGCACAGGATCGCGCGGCTGCGGCCCGCACGCCACGCCTGCCACTCGCGCCAGGCATAGGCACGCCCATCGGGGAACTGCAGTTCGCCGTCGAGCCGGCGCGGCAAGATCGGACAGAAGCCTGCCAGCACCGCAGCCACGGCGTCGGCGTGGTGGGCATCGAGAACGGCAAGGGACAGGTCGATGTCGGAGCCGTCGCGCAGGTAGGGCAAGCCGGTCAGCAACTGCCAGCCATGGCTGCCGTAGACCCGCGCGGACGCATCGAGCCCCGTGAGCGCCGAGACCAGGCGTTGCCAGGTGGCGCGACCGCTGCGGGGCAGAAGCGGACCGAGGTCCTGCACGCCCGGGAACTCGTCGAACCCCAGGACATGCTGCCAGTCGGCGCGCAACGCCAGGCGCCGGCGCTGCCAGCGCAGCGGTGCTGGCAGGCCGAGCGAGAGCCCATCCGGGTCTTCCGGGCACTGACGCGTCACCACCAGCGGCAGTCGCGCGGCGGCCCAGTGGTCGATGCAGGCACGCGCCCCGTCGTCGTCCCAGTCCTGCGCTGCGAGGCGCTGCCAGCCCTCGGTGGCCAGGTGAACCAGTTGGTGGCGGTGCAGCGGCGGCATGGTCATCACGCTCAGGGCGCGTCAAGCACCTGTTGAACGACGTCGGCCGCCAGACGTCGGCCGCCTCGTACCTTGCCGTCGGCCGCGCGCCGGTCAGCCACCGGCGCTTCGGCGAGCGCGTCGCGCAGCGCGACGCGCACGTCGCCCCGCCACAGCGCCCGCACGCCGCCCATCGCGACATAGTTGTCCACGCCCGGTGCGAAGACGGGGTTGGATTGCGACAGCGCCGTCAGCATCGATTCGGGCAGCTTGGTCACGCGCGCCATGGCCGGGATGCGCATGACCCGGATCTCGGCTTCGGGCAGCGCGTCGCAGGCATCGGCGATGAGCCCTGAGGTGATGAAACCACCGGACAGCGCCTGGTCGTACACCAGACCGAGCACGCGATGTCCGGCTCGCCGCGCCAGGTCGATGGTCATCCCCAGATGCGCCATGGCGCGGTTGATGCCCAGCAGTTCGTCGCGTCGCCGAAGTTGCTGCCCCTGCGTATCGATCAACAGCAGGATCGCGCGTCCCGGATGTTGCGCCACCGTGTCCAGCACGACGCGGGCCTGCGCCAGCGCGAGATGCACGCCGATCGGTGCGTGGTCGGTGGTGCCGACCACCGCCAGGGTTCGGCCGTCGAACGTGGCGCTGCCGCGCAGCAGATGGCCGTCCTGCTCGATGGCGTGGTCCGCGCCGAACAGGCCGGCCGAGAGTTGACGCCAGTCCATCACGGTGCTCCTCGTAGCGGGCGCCGAACGCGCACCTCGCCCACGTCCAGGTCGACGATGCGCGCGGCGTCGGGCACGCCCAGGCGAGACCACAGGGCAACGGCCTCGTCGCCGTCCAGCGGCGCGTCGAGAAGCTGCAGGCGCGCGGCCAGCATCGCGTGCTCCGCTTCCAGCTGCGACAGCGTGACCGGTCTGGACGGACCCAACGCCGCGATCGCGGCCGCACGAAAGGCTGCGACGTCGTCCTCGACCAGCGCATCACAGTCGCCCGTCAGCCAGCGGTGCTTGCCGCCGGTGGTGCGCCAGACCAGCGCCCGATCGCGTGAGTCGAATTCGTCGACGCCATGCGAGGCCTCGATCACCTCCGGGCCCGACATGGCCAGCCGTCCAACGTCGCTCATCACGATCCGGTCGGCGCAGCGTGCGACGATGCCCATGCCGCCGAAGCAACCGTTCGCGCCGCCGATCAGCACGACGACGGGGATGCCCGCCGCACGCACGTCGAGCACCGCGCGCATCACTTCCGACACCGCGATCAAGCCGGCGTTGGCCTCGTGCAGGCGCACGCCACCCGATTCCGCCAGCAGCAGCACCGCCTGCGGACGCTCGCGCAGCGCGCGCTGCAGCAGGCCCACCAGCTTGGCGCCGTGCACCTCGCCGACACCGCCGCCCATGAAAGCGCCTTCCTGTGCCGCGACGAACACCGCGTGGCCGTCCAGCATGGCGCGACCGATGGCCACGCCGTCGTCGAAGGCGCAGGGCACACCCAGCTGCGCCAGGTGCGGGCTCATCACGCGCTCGGCAGGCGGCAGCCACTCGTGGAAGCTGCCGGGGTCCAGCAGGCCCGCCAGGCGCTCGCGTGCCGAGCATTCCGAATAGCTGAGGCTCACGGCGGTGCTCATGACAGCTCCGCGATGGCCTGGTCCAGACGCAGGCTGACGACCGCCGGTGTCGCGCCCATGTCATGCACCGACACCCGCAGGCCGCTCAGCGGGTGCCGGCGGTGGAAGTCGCTCACCACCGCGTCCCAGATCGCGCCGAAGCCGCGCGCCGATGTTTCGACGTGGACTTCGCACAGCGCGCTCTCGATGGGCTCGACCAGGATCTCGAGGTTGCCCGAACCGACCACGCCGACGAGCACCGGCGTGAACGGTCCGGCGGCACGCGCGCCGGCCAGGCGGTAGTCGCGCACCTCGATGCCGGGAGATGGATCACTCATCGTCGGTTCACCAGTTGCGAAAGCGTTTCGGGGGTGCGTACAAGCCGCCCGACGCGCGCACCAGGTCGCGCATCGAACGTGCTGCAAGCAGCTGGCGTGTGGCCTGGCGGGGGTCGATGCCCAGGTCTTGCGGGCGCCGGATCACGCCGCGGTCACGCAGGTTCTCCACCAGGCGGTGGTCCCGCGCCTGGCCCACGGCGGTGTAGCCGGCCACGCCGCGGATGGCCTGCTCGCGTTCTTCGTCGGATCGGCACAGCAGCAGGTTGGCGATGCCTTCCTCGGTCAGCACGTGGGTCACGTCGTCGCCGTAGACCATGATGGGCGGCAGGGCGAGGCCGGCGCGTTCCTGCAGCGTCCAGGCATCCAGGCGCTCGACGAAGGCCGGCTGCATGTGCTCGCGGAAGGTCTCGACGATCTGCACCACCAGCTTCTGCCCGCGTGGCGTGGCGGCTGCACCGCTGCGGCCACGTCGCGCCTCTTCGCCCGCCATCAGCCAGGCGGGGCTGGCGTGGCGGCGGCCGCGCGCATCGGCACCCATGTTGGGTGCGCCGCCGAAGCCGGCGATGCGGTCCATCGTCGCGGTCGAGCTGTTGCCCTGCAGGTCCATCTGCAGTGTCGAGCCGATGAACAGGTCGCAGGCGTAGTGCCCGGCCGCTTGGCAGAAGGCGCGGTTGCTGCGCATCGATCCGTCGCGGCCGGTGAAGAACACGTCGGGACGGGCACGGATGTAGTTCTCCATGCCAAGCTCGGATCCGAAGGAGTGCACCGATTCGACCCAGCCCGCCTCGATCGCGGGGATCAGCGCCGGGTGCGGGTTCAGCGCCCAGTGCTGGCAGATCCTGCCCTTCAGGCCGAGCGAGTCCGCGTAGGTGGGCAGCAGCAGTTCGATGGCTGCGGTGTCGAAACCGATGCCGTGGTTCAGCCGCTGCACGCCGTATTCGGCGTAGATGCCCTTGATGGCCATCATGGCCATCAGCACCTGAATCTCGCTGATCTGCGCCGGGTCGCGCGTGAACAGCGGCTCGATGAAGTGCGGTCGCGGCGAGGCGATCACGAAATCGACCCAGTCGGCCGGGATGTCGACGCGAGGCAGCACGTCGACCACCTCGTTCACCTGCGCGATCACGATGCCGCGACGAAAGGCCGTGGCCTCGACGATCGCGGGCGTGTCCTCGGTGTTGGGGCCGGTGTAGAGGTTGCCGGCGGCATCGGCACTGGCGGCCACCACCAGCGCCACCCGCGGCGTCAGGTCGACGAAGTAGCGTGCGAAGAGTTCGAGGTAGGTGTGGATCGCGCCGATCGCGATGTGTCCCTGGGACACCAGTTGCGCCAGTCGGGCGCCCTGCGGGCCGGAGAACGAGAAGTCGAGCTTCGACGCGATGCCTCGTTCGAAGATGTCCAGGTGCTCGGGCAATGCCAGCACCGACTGGACCATGTGCAGGTCGTGCACCCGCGCCGGGTCGACCTGCAGCAGCGCCTTGGCGAGGAAGTCGGCCTGCTTCTGGTTGTTGCCCTCCAGGCAGACGCGGTCACCCGGCTCGAGCACGGCCTCAAGCAGCGCCACCGCGTCGGCATGCGCGACGTGTCGTTGCCCCGCGCGCGCGCCGAGCCGGCCGGCTGCGCGTGCCAGGCGATCGTCGCGGTTGCGCGCGAGCCGGTTCCAGCGGTCTTTGTGCATGGAAGCGCTCAGTCAGCCTTGATGTTGCCGGTCTTGACCACGTCGGCCCAGCGTCGGGTCTCGGCGGTGACGAAGTCGCCGAAGGCCTTGCCGGCAAGCGTCGGGGGTTCCGCGCCGATCGCGGCCCAGGCGGCCACGATCTCCTTGGACGCCAGCGCGTTGCGCAGCTCGATGCCCATGCGCTCGACCACCGGCGCCGGCGTGCCCTTGGGCGCCCACAGCCCGTACCAGGTCGCGACCTTGTAGGCCGGCAGACCAGCTTCGGCAGCGGTCGGAAGATCGGCGAAGCCCGGTGCCCGCTTGTCCCCTGCGACCGCGATCGCCTTCAGGCGCCCGCCCTTGATGTGGTTGGCCGAGGAGCCAAGGCCGTCGAACATCACGTCGACCTGGCCGCCCATCAGGTCCTGCAGGGCGGGCCCGGCGCCACGGTACGGGATGTGGGTGATGAAGGTCTGCGTCTGCAGCTTGAACAGCTCGCCCGCGAGGTGGTGGGATGAGCCATTGCCGGCCGACCCATAGCTCACCTTGCCCGGGTTGGCCTTCAGATAGGCGATCAGGCCCTTGAGATCGTTCGCGGCGATGCGCTGCGGATTGACCACGATCACCTGCGGCACGCTCGCGATCATGGCCACCGGGACGAAGTCGTTGGCCAGGTTGTAGTCGAGCTTCGGGTACACCGACGGCGCGATCGCGTGATGCACCGCGCCCATGAACCAGGTGTAGCCGTCAGGCGCGGCACGTGCAGCCACGCCGGCGCCAAGATTGCCCCCTGCACCACCCTTGTTGTCGATGATCACCTGGTGCCCGAGCTGTCGTGCCAGCTGCGCCGACAAGGGCCTGGCAAACGCATCGGTGCCGCCGCCGGCCGGAAAGGGCACGACCACCGTGATCGGCTTGCTGGGCCAGTCGGCCTGCCCCCACACGACGGCGGGCGCCAGAAGGCTGGCTGCGGCCAGGGTCAGCATCGCGTTGCGGCGCGCGTGGAAGGGGTGCAGGCTCATCGATGTCTCCGGGTTGTTGTCGTGCTGAGGTCAGGCCACACCTTATCGGCCCGTCCCCTGCACCATCAATCAACCTGGATCGCCGATCGTTACGTACAGCGGAACGATCGTGCCCCCAGGATCAACCGCGCCGAGGGTCGCTGCCAGGGGTCGACGGGAGTTGTGAGGCGTAGCCGCGACACGCTGCCAGCAAGGACAGCAGGTTCGGATCGCGCTCGCGGGTGCGCAGGAACGCCACGACGATCTTGTGCGGCATGCGAAAGCGCGGCTGCAGCGGAATCAGGCGGACCTCGCCCGGCAACACGGGGCGGATGCGACCCGGCAGCAAGGTGCACCCGATGCCGCCGCCGACCAGGTTCATCAGCGAGAAGATGTCGCCCGTCGTCATCACCACGTTCGGCGCGAAGCCGGCGGCACGAAACGCGTCGACGAAGCGCCCCGTGGTGACGAAGCCCTCGGTCAGCCGGACGAAGCGTTCGTCGCTGCACTGGGCCAGATCGACTTCGGCCTGCCCATCGAAACTGGAGCCGGCCCGCGTGGCGAAGAAGATCTCGTCCTCGAACAGCGCCTGTGACTCGATGTCGGTTGCGGCTTCCGGTGCGCCCATCAGCGCGGCGTCGACCGCACCGTCGCGCAGCTTGAGCAGCAGGTCGGCATTCGAGCCGAGCACGAGCTCGGTCTGGACGTCGGGCTTGCGCAGCTTCAAGCCCATGATCAGGGCGGGCACCGTGCCGCTGGTCAAGGAATACAGCGAGCCGATGCGGATGCGGTCGGCGGCATAGCCTGCCACCTCCCGCGTCGAGCGGATGCCTTCGGCCATCTGGCGCAGCACCTCGCGTGCCACGTCCGCCAGGGCCTGTGCGGCGTCGTTGGGCAGCAGGTTGCGGCCCTCTTGGCGAAACAGCGTGCACCGCACGCCCGCTTCGAGCGAATGGAGCGCCCGGTGCACGCTCACCGGGCTGGTGCCCAGCCTCTCGGCTGCTCGCCCGAGGCTGCCGACCTCCATGAAGACCAGCAGCGTCTCCAGTTTGCGGAAGGTGATCTCTTCGTCGATGTGGGCCGCCATGATTCGTTCCGGCTGCAAAACGATGCCGACAGCGATCAGTGCAGCTGAACTGATCCGCGATCGAGTCTAAGGGGTCGAGGTCGGGAGCACACGTGAGTCGACCCGTCGTCCTTCCTGTTCCATCCGCTGAGTGCTGGAACCTTGCGTCAGACGTCGACTGTTGGCCCCCAGTCCTCAGCATGAAGGCATGCTGTCGAGCGCCTGAGCCGACCTCGACAGCCCTCCCGGCACCTGGTCGGCCACCTCCTGCGAGAAGCCCGTGGGCAGCGCCTGCTGCACCTGGTCGATGACGGCCGGCGTTCGCGCGATGAGTTACTGGATCAAGGGCTCGGCACTCTCGCCATAGCCGAAACGCCTGGCGGTGCGGTTGAAGTGGCGTCGCTGGATGAACGCCGCCTCGACGTGGCGGTTCTTGCCCACCAGGGCCATCGCCATCTTGAGGTCGCGGAGCGACCACTGGTTTGGGCCATGTCCCATCACCGCGTAGGCCGACATGACGTCGTACAGCGGCGTGCGCCGGTAGCGGCCGCCGGGCAGCAGGTGGATGCTGAAGTTCTTGGCGTGACCGTCCGGGGCACGCAGCATCCAGAAGAGCAGCTGCGAGGCCATCAGCGTGCGCAGGTCCTGCGGCGCGTCGACCGACTGCTGCAGCAGCGTGAACAGGTCCGCCAGACCCGGTCCTCCTTCGGCCTCGTGCTTCACCAGCGGCGACGTGCCGGTGGCCTGGCAGAAGTCCTCCTGGACCCGCCGGCGCATGGCCGGGCGGTCCGGCAGCAGGTTGTCGAAGTCATGCTCGACCGCTGGCCCCTTGAGGACGTCGTTGCCCAGCCCGAAGGCAAGGACAGCGACAAGGGCCGCCCCAAGGCCGAGGCGCGCCAGGCGGCGTCGTACTGGAGCGCCATGTCGCCGCGGGCCGTCACGGTCCAGCGTCCGACACGGATGCCGTTGGCCCACAGGACCAGCGTCTGGGTCTTCGAGCGCCGCGCCATGTCACCACTCCGGCGTCGTGGCCGACGAACCGTCCGGCCTCCACCCACTGCACCCACCACGCCTGCAGAACCTGGCGAGGCGCCTTCCGACTGCCGACCTCCTCCAGTCCTGCCAGCACACGACACCAGCGAAAAGAGGTCGTCGTTGCAGACTTCTGAGAAGGCAGAAAGCACAACGGGCTACGTCAAAAAGACGTAACCCGTTGATTTGATTGGTCGGGGCGACACGATTCGAACGTGCGACCTACTGGTCCCAAACCAGCCGCGCTACCAAGCTGCGCCACGCCCCGAAGCCCGCGAGTGTAGCCGGGTGGCGACGTGCCCCGGCGCTGACGTCAGACGGTGGCGCGCAATTCGCTGCGGCGGGGCAGGTCCGGACCGCGGCGGGTGCAGGTGATGGCGGCGGCCTGGGCGGCGAAATCGGCGACGCGGCGGACCTCGTCCAGCGTGATGCCGGCCAGGCCTTCGGGCGTCAGGCGGCCGATCTCGGCCAGCGCGACCAGCGTGGCGGCCTGGAAGGTGTCGCCGGCGCCGACGGTGTCCTGGACCTTGACCTTCGGCGCCGGAACCGAGACCTCGCCGTCGCGGGTCCAGGCCAGTGCGCCCTCGCCGCCGCGGGTCATCATGACCAGGTGCACGCCGTTGGCGAGCCAGCCGCGTGCCAGCTCGGCCGGGCTCTGGTGCGGGTAGAGGCGCTCGAAGTCCTCGTCGCTGAGCTTGAGCAGGTGGACGCGGTGCGACATCCACTCGACCAGTTCCTTCCACGCGCCCAGGTCCGGCTGCACGTTCAGGCGCACGTTCGGGTCATAGGACATCACGCTGGCATGACGGCGCTGCTCATAGAGCGCGCGGATGGTGCTGCCGATCGGCTCGACCGCGCAGCCATACGAGCCGGTGTGATAGGCCGCAGCCTGCGCCGGCAGGCGGTCGAAGTGCTCGGGCAGCAGCTGCCGGTCCGCGCCGCCGTGGCCGTAGAAGCGGTAGCTCGGCACGCCCTCGCTGTCGACGCCGACCAGGCTCAACGTGGTCGGGGCGTCGCATTGGACCAGCGTGTCCATGCCGATCTGCTCCTCGCGGATCGTGCGTTCGATGCGCGCGCCGAGGAAGTCGCTGGAGATCGCGCCGAAGAAAGAGACCGGCTGCGCCATGCGCGCCAGGCCCATCGCGACGTTCAGCGGCGAGCCGCCGACGACCGCATCCAGGTGCAGGCCGGTCGGCGTCGCACCGTCGTCGAAGACATCCAGCAGCGACTCGCCGACGACGACGATGGGCAGACGATCAGACATGGTGGGCAACCTCTGGGAAATGATCAACACAATGGATTTAGGGCGCTGCTAAACAAGATTCACGCCCGCCAGACCCTGGGAGAACCCTGGGTGGCGTGGATCGTCGCACTGTGTCGGCGCTGCCGTACTCAGGGAAACCACTAAATCAAACACCTTGATTTAAGAAGCGTGGCGACTAAGATTCGTTCTGCGTTCTGGAGCACGGTCGCTCCAGATGCCCACCCGGTCCAACCCCCTTCGAACCCGTCCCAGGAGACAACATGAAGCGTCTTTCCATCCTCGCCGCCGCCGTCCTCGTCGCCGGCACCGCTTCGGCCCAGAACCAGCCGGTCATCGGCCTGATCACCAAGACCGAGACCAACCCGTTCTTCGTGAAGATGAAGGAAGGCGCGGAAGCCGAAGCCAAGAAGCTGGGCGCCAAGCTGCTGTCGGCCGCCGGCAAGCAGGACGGCGACACCGCCGGCCAGATCACCGCGATGGAAAACATGGTCGCCGCCGGCGCCAAGACCATCCTGATCACCTCGTCGGGTGACGCGATCGTCCCGACCATCAAGAAGATCAAGGCCCAGGGCGTGCAGGTCATCGCCCTCGACAGCCCCGTGCCGGAAGCCGACGCGCTGTTCGCCACCAACAACTACAAGGCCGGCGAGCTGATCGGCGCCTACGCCAAGACCGTGCTGGGCGGCAAGAAGCCCGTCATCGCCACGCTGGACCTGTTCCCCGGCCACCCGGTCGGCGCGCAGCGCCACAACGGTTTCCTGGCCGGCTACGGCCTGAAGACCCTGCCCGCCGAGAGCAACGAGCTGGCCCAGCCGGCTGAAGTGGTCTGCATGGCCGACTCCTTCGGCGACGCCGCCAAGGGCCAGACCGGCATGGAGAACTGCCTGCAGAAGAACGACAAGATCAACGTCGTCTACGCGATCAACGAACCCGCTGCCGCCGGTGCCTACAAGGCGCTGAAGGCCGCCGGCAAGGAAAAGGACGTCGTCATCCTGGGCGTGGACGGCATGTGCTCGAACGGCGTGGGCAACGTCGAGAAGGGCGTGATCGCCGCGACGTCGATGCAGTACCCGCTGAAGATGGCCGCGATGGGCGTGGCCGCCGGCGTCAAGTACGCCAAGGACGGCAAGCGTCAGGCTGGCTACACCGACACCGGCGTGGACCTGGTCGCTGCCAAGGCGGTTGCCGGCGTCAAGAGCATCGACACCAAGACCGCCCGCGGCCAGTGCTGGGGCGACTGATGCGGCGCGGGTCCCGAGCCCTCGGGACCTGAAGCATCCAGGGGCGCGTCCCGGCGACGCCCTCCTGACCTGAAAGCCCCGTGGACACGGGGCTTTCTTTTCTGATCGTGCATGACGACGGCCGCATCGACCGTTCGTTCGAGGCACACCACCAGCGAGCCCATTCCATGAATTCGCTCAAAGCCAAGCTCCCCCCGATCGGGACACTGGGCCCAGCCATCGCGCTGATCCTGGCCTGTGCCTTCTTCTCCTTCCAGCATGAGCGCTTCCTCACGCTGCAGAACTTCTCGCTGATCCTCCAGCAGGTGATGGTGGTGGGCACCATCGCCATCGGCCAGACGCTGATCATCCTGACCGCCGGCATCGACCTGTCCTGCGGCATGGTCATGGCGCTGGGCTCGATCGTGATGACCAAGGTCGCCGCCGACTACGGCCTGAGCGCACCGGTGGCCATCCTCTGCGGCATCGCCGTGACCACGCTGTTCGGCCTGATCAACGGCCTGCTGGTCACCCGCATCAAGCTGCCGCCCTTCATCGTCACGCTCGGCACGCTGAACATCGCCTTCGCGATCACGCAGCTCTACTCCCGTGCGCAGACCATCACCAACATCCCCGACGGCATGAACCTGCTCGGCGAGACCTTCAACCTGGGCGGCGCGCGCGTGGCCTTCGGTGCGGTGCTGATGCTGGCGCTCTATGTCGCGACCTGGCTGTGGCTGCGCGAGACCGCGCCCGGCCGCCACGTCTACGCAGTGGGCAACAACCCCGAGGCGACGCGCCTGACCGGCATTCCGACCGAGCGCGTGCTGCTGACCGTCTACGCCCTGGCCGGCGTGTTCTACGGCATCGCCTCGATGCTGGCGGTGGCCCGCACCGGTGCCGGTGACCCGAACGCCGGTCAGACCGAGAACCTCGACGCCATCACCGCCGTGGTGCTGGGCGGCACCAGCCTGTTCGGCGGTCGCGGCATCCTGCTGGGCACGCTGGTCGGCGCACTGATCGTCGGCGTGTTCCGAAACGGCCTGACGCTGATGGGCGTCTCCTCGGTCTACCAGATCCTGGTGACCGGTGTTCTGGTGATCCTGGCCGTGGCCACGGATCAGATGTCTCGCAAGGGAGGCCGCTGACATGAGCGCACAAGCCAACATCGTGATGAAGGCCACCGGCCTGATCAAGCGCTATGGCCAGGTCACGGCCCTGGACGGCGCGGACTTCGAGCTGCGGGCCGGCGAGATCCTCGCGGTCATCGGCGACAACGGCGCGGGCAAGTCCTCGCTGATCAAGTGCCTGTCGGGCGCGACGATCCCCGACGAAGGCTCGATCGAGCTGGACGGCAAGACCATCCACTTCAAGAGCCCGATCGACGCCCGCCGCGTCGGCATCGAGACGGTCTACCAGGACCTCGCGGTGGCCCCGGCGATGACGATCGCCGAGAACCTCTTCCTCGGTCGCGAGCTGCGCCGGCCCGGCTTCGCCGGCAGCGTGCTGCGGATGATCGACAAGAAGAAGATGCTCGAACAGAGCATCGCCCGGATGAACGACCTGAAGGTCGGCATCCGCTCGATGACGCAGGCGGTGGAAACGCTGTCGGGCGGCCAGCGGCAGTGTGTCGCAGTGGCCCGCGCGGCAGCCTTCGCCGAGCATGTCGTGATCCTCGACGAGCCGACCGCGGCGCTCGGCGTCAAGGAAGGCAACATGGTGCTGGAACTGATCCGCCGGGTGCGCGACAAGGGCCTGCCGGTGATCCTGATCTCGCACAACATGCCGCACGTCTTCGAGATCGCCGACCGCATCCATGTCGCCCGCCTGGGCAAGCGTGCCGCCGTGCTGAACCCGAAGAAGATCAGCATGAGCGACACCGTCGCGGTCATGACCGGGGCGATGCCGCCGGAGCAGATCCCGGCGGAGTGCCTGGCGCACTGAGCGTCGACACCACGAGGCCCACGGCCCGCCCACCCATCGCAAGCCCCTGACCCGCAACGGCAGGGGCTTGTCCGCCACAAGGAGTCCCCCATGCTCAAGGGCATCGATCCGCTCATCAGCCCCGACCTGCTCAAGGTCCTGGCCGACATGGGCCATGGCGACGAGATCGTCATTGCCGACGCCAACTTCACCGCCGCCAGCCTGGCGATCGGCCCGGACGGCGTGCGCAAGCCGCTGGTGCACCTGCCGGGCGCGGGCATCCTGCGCACCGTGCAGGCCGTCATGGGCCTGCTGCCGCTGGACGTGGCGGTCGAGCAACCGGTCGCCTACATGCACGTCAGCGGCCAGCCCGAGGGCTACCGCAGCCGCCTGCAGCGTGACGTGGTGCAGTGGCTGGACGAGAACGGCCATGCCCGGCCGGGGCAGTGTCAGGCGATCGAACGGTTCGCCTTCTACGATCGCGTCCGCACCGCCTACGCGATCGTGCTGACCAGTGACCTGCAGCCCTACGGCAACGTGATCCTCAAGAAGGGCGTGATCGGCGAGGCACTGGAACCGTGACCGCGTGATCACCTGACCCTCCCCAACTGTCCTGCGGGACAACGCTGCCCTGCCGCCGTGGCCTACGACACCATCGATCCCAGTCCCAGCCCGGCGCCCGCCGGCTCGCCAGCGGCACCGCGGGGGGGTGACGGCCGTCCGGCCGAGGCCGCATCGCGTCCCGCCGAAGCCGCATCGCAGCTGCGCCCGCGCGGCTCCAACCATGCCGGCATGCGGCAATACAACGAGCGCGTCGTGCTGCAGGCCATCCGCCTGCATGGCGACCTGCCCAAGGCCGACCTGGCGCGGCTGACGCACCTGAGCACGCAGACCGTCTCGCTGATCGTCAACGCGCTGCTGGAGGACGGCCTGCTGGTCAAGCGCCAGCCGCTGCGCGGGCGCATCGGCCAGCCTTCGGTGCCGATCGCGCTGAACCCCGACGGGGCCTATGCCATCGGCGTGAAGATCGGCCGGCGCAGCATGGACGTGCTGGTGATCGACTTCACCGGTTCGGTGCGCGAACGCTCCAGCGTCGCCTATGACTTCCCCGATCCGCTGACCCTGTTCGGCGACCTGCGACGGCTGCTCGAACAGTCGGTGGCCAGCCTCGGCACCGGTGCCGAGCGGCTCGCGGGCATCGGCATCGCGACGCCGCTGTCGCTGGGCAGCTGGCAGGCGCTGCTGGGTGTCGGCGATGACCAGGCCAGCCGCTGGAACGAGATCGACCTGGCCCAGCGCGTCGGCGAGATGACCGACCTGCCGGTCCACGTCATCAAGGACACCTCGGCCGCCTGCGTGGCCGAGCTGGTCTCCGGCCGCGGCCGCTCGATGCACAGCTTCCTCTACCTGTTCGTCGACACCTTCGTCGGCGGCGGGCTGGTGATCGACAGCCAGCTCTACAACGGCGCACGCGGCAACGCCGGTGCGGTCGGCTCGATGCCGCTGCATGCGGCTGGCGGACCGGCCGGGGTGCCGCCGCAGGTGCTGAGCGCGGCCTCGCTGTTCAACCTGCAGCAGCTCTACGCAGCGGCCGGCCTGGACCCGCAGGCCGCCGTCGACGGCCGCGCACTGGAACCGCCCTGGGCCAGCTACACGCGGGTCTGGCTGCGCAACGCGGCCCAGGCCATGGCGCTGGCCACGGTCAACGCGACCTGCCTGCTCGACCTCGACGACGTGGTGGTCGACGGCGTGTTCGGCCGCGAGCTGCTGTCGCGCCTGATTGCCCACCTGGAAGAAGCGCTGGACATGCACAACTGGGAAGGCATCAGCCGCCCCAGCGTGCGCGCCGGCACCATCGGCTCGGATGCCCGCGCGATGGGCGGCGCGCTGTTGCCGCTGTACGCGGCCTTTGCGCCCGACCCGGAAGTCTTCCTGAAGAACCGGGCCAGCGGCGATACCGCCTGAGCCCGATGCGCCGCTTGATACGGATCAACTGAGCGAGAGACATGCCAGAGCGGGCCGGGCGGCACGGGCCGGCAACGGCCCGACACGTGTCGGGCAAATGAATTGGGGAATTCGACACAGCCTTTTCCGGCAATCCCCTGCCGGTATGGGGGTGTCGAATGCATGCACTCCCTGACACGAACCGCAAGCCCTGACGACAGGCAGGCGGCTGTGCATGCACGGGCGGGCAACAGGGCACCTCGGTGGTGGTCAGGCCTGGTTCGGTCGCGGAGGTGGACCGGTTGCCAGCGTGGCGACCGGCCGAAGCCCTCACACACTGCCCTTTTGGAGCCTGCCCATGTCCCTCGTCCGCAAAACCAGCTTCGCGTCCAAGGAATCCGATACCGCCCTTCATGCCATGGCAGCGGGCATTCCGAAGGCGGTGGCCCGTGACGCAGACGCCCAGCGCAGGCGCGCCCGCACGCTGGCCAAGCAGCAGCAGGCCTCCGAGCGCGTGGCCTCGGCGTCGAGCCAGCTGGCAGCAGGCATCAACGAGGCCGCTTCGGCCGCCGAGGAGCTCAAGCGCGCCGCCACCCAGATCGCCACCGGCGCCGAAGAGGCCTCCGGCGCGGCACAGGAGTCGCTGGCGGCCATCACCCAGGTGTCGGCCTCGATCACGCGCCAGATGGCCGCCGTGACCCAGGCCCAGCGCACCGCCGAAGGCATGCAGACGCTGGCCGCGGAGATCAACGGCCAGGTCGAGTCGACCGTCAACAACGTCGCCACCGCCGCCCAGCGCCAGGCCGAGTCGGTCAAGATGGTGGCCGAGCTGGAGCGCCAGGCCGCCAACATCGGCGAGATCGTCAAGGCGGTCGCGCGCATCGCCGACCAGACCAACCTGCTCGCGCTGAACGCCGCCATCGAGGCCGCCCGCGCCGGCAAGCACGGCAAGGGCTTCGCGGTGGTCGCCGACGAGGTTCGCACGCTGGCCGAGACCAGCGAGAAGAGCGCCAGGCAGATCCAGGAACTCGTCGGCCAGATCCAGGGCGAGGTCAAGACCATCGCCGAGGGCATCAACCTGAGTGCCGAGACGGTCCGCGGCGAGGTCGAGAAGAGCTCGGTCATCCTCAAGCAGCTGGAGCAGATCCGCCAGGACGCCGCCGAGATCGCCGCCGGTTCGGGCGAGATCGCCACCGCCGCCAGCCAGAGCAACGTCGCCGCGCAGCAGGCCCTCAAGGGCGCCGAGCAGATCGCCTCGGCCGCCAACGAGCAGTCCTCGGCCTGCGAGGAGGCCAACAAGACCGTCACCGAGCAGACCACCGCCCTGTCGCAGTGCGAACAGACGGCCGCCGGCCTGTCAGAGATCGCCGACGAGCTGAAGAACTCGACCGACATCGCCAAGAGCGCCGAAGAGGTCGCCAGCGCCGCCGAGGAGCTCTCCAGCGCGGTGCAGGAGATCAACCGCTCGGCCGCGCAGATCATGGTGGCGCTCGACCAGATCCGCAAGGGTGCGCAGACCCAGGCCGTCGCCAGCGCCGAGTCGGCCGCTGCGGTGACCCAGATCGAGAAGGGTGCGCAGATCGCCGAGACCCGTGCCAGCGTCGCCAACGACCGTGCCGGCGCGATCCGCACGCTGCTGGGCGACAACAAGAAGAACATCGACAGCCTGATCAGCGGCATCTCGAACAACGTCGGCACGACCGAGAGCAGCATCGCCCAGGTCAAGGACCTGGAACTGGTCTCGCGCAAGATCGACAAGATCGTGGACGCCATCACCCAGGTCTCGATCCAGACCAACATGCTGGCGGTCAACGGCAGCATCGAGGCAGCCCGCGCCGGCGAATACGGCAAGGGCTTCGTCGTGGTGGCCACCGACATCCGCAACCTGGCGCATGACTCGGCCGAGAACGCCGACCGCATCAAGGACATGGTCAAGTCCATCCAGGACCAGATCGGCCTGGTCGGTCGGGACCTGAATGGCATCGTCACCTCGGCACTGACCGAGGTCGAGAAAGCCAAGGTCATCACGATGAGCCTGAACCGGATCGAGGGCGACGTGGCCGAGATCCAGAAGGGCAACCAGGAAGCGGTGGCCGCCGCCCAGGAAATCGCCACCGCGGTGACCCAGGTGAAGGTCGGTGTCGAGCAGGTCTCGGCCGCCGCCGCCCAGGCCGAGAAGGCCGCCGAACAGGCCGCGGCCGCTGCCAGGCAGCAGTCGCAGGGGGCCGAGGAACTGTCGGCCGCGATCGAGGAAATCGCCTCGCTCGCCGACGAGCTGCAGAGCGCCTGAGCGCCGCCCTTCCCCACCCCCGAAGTCAGCCTACCCAGGAGGTGTGCGATGCGCACAGCCCTTGCCCTGCGTGACGATCACGCAGAGGCCGCCCTGCGCGGCCATCCCGCGCCCGGTGACCTTGATGCCGCCCCTCGCGATGCCCGCGACGATCTGGACGCGCTCGATGACGGCAGTGACGACGGCAGCGATGCCGCCAGCCAGAACCGGCAGTTCGTGACCTTCTCGGTCGCCGGCGAGATGTTCGCGGTGCCGATGGCGCCGGTGCAGGAAATCATCCGCGTGCCGGCCGTCGCCCACCTGCCGCTGGCGCCGCGCACGCTCGACGGCCTGGCCAACCTGCGTGGCCGGGTGCTGCCCATCATCAACCTGAGGCGCCTGTTCGGCTGCGACGAGCGCGAGCACGACGACGCGACGCGCGCGCTGGTCATCAACCTCGGCCAGGCGCTGGGCTTCGTGGTCGACCGCGTCGCCAGCGTCGTCACGATCGAGGCCGGCGAGATGGAGCCGGCCGACGCGATCCAGAGCATCGTCAGCGCCGACTACCTGACCGGCGTGATCAAGCGCGCCCGGTCCGATGGCGGCCACGACATGCTGCTGTCGATCGACTTCGAGCGCCTGATCGAAGGCCAGTTCAGCGGCATCGGCGCGCTGCGCGGCGCCGAGCGCGCCGCCAGCAGCATCGGCAACCCGGCCGGCCTGGCCGAGGCTGACGCGCAGGACGACGACGTCGCCAGCGACGAGCTGCGCCTGGTGTCGTTCTCGGTCGCCCACCAGGAGTACGCGCTCGACATCGCCGAGGTGCAGGAGATCGTGCAGCTGCCCGAACGCATCAACGCCTTGCCGAACACGCCCCACCACGTGCTGGGCGTGATCTCGCTGCGCGAGCGGCTGCTGCCGCTGGTCAGCCTGCGCGCGCTGTTCGGCCTGCCGACGCTGGACGCTGCCGAGCAGCACCGCATCGTCGTGACCTCGCTGCCCGGCGGCCTCAGCGTCGGCCTGGTGACCGACTCGGTCAAGGAGGTGCTGAGCGTGCCGCGCGCCCAGGCCGAGCCGATGCCGGGCCTGCTGTCGGCCCAGCAGGACCTGGACGAGTTCTCGTCCATCTGCCGCCTCGACGGTGGCAAGCGCCTGGTGTCGATCATCGCCACCGACCGCCTGCTGCGCATGCCCGCGATCGAGCGGGCGCTCGATGCCAGCAGCCAACTTCCGACCGAGGACAACAGCGCCATGCGCCAAGACCGCACCCGCCAGAACAGCCTGCAGAACGGCCTGCACAGCGATGCCGACGACCGCGCCGACAGCGCCGACGACGACACCCAGGTGGTGATCTTCCGCCTCGGTGCCGAGGAGTTCGGCGTGCCGATCATGAGCGTGCAGGAGATCGTGCGCGTGCCCGAGGCCCTGACCCGCGTGCCGCGCACGCCGGCCTTCGTCGAGGGCGTGATCAACCTGCGCGGCACCGTGCTGCCGGTGATCGACCAGCGCAGCCGCCTGGGCCTGCCGACCATCGAGCGCAACGACCAGCAGCGCATCATGGTCTACCTGATCGGCGGCATGCGCACCGGCTTCATCGTCGACTCAGTGGCCGAGGTGCTGCGCATCCCGCGCGGCCAGATCGTGCCGGCACCGACCCTGTCGACCGAGCAGAGCCAGCTGATCGGCCGGGTCGCCAACCTCGCGGGCAGCAAGCGCATGGTCATGCTGATCGAGCCCGCGCACCTGCTGCACGGCAGCGAGATGCAGGCGATGGCGCAGCAGCTCGCCACCCCGTCAGTGACAACGCCGGCCGCCGCCCGCAGCCACGACGACCGCACCGTCGCACGCGCCGCCTGAGCCATGCGCCATCGCAACCCCATGATCGGCTCGAACTGACATGAAGCGCGTCCTGGTCGTCGACGACTCGGCGCTGATGCGCAAGCTGCTGGGTGGCGTGCTCACCGAGGGCGGCTACGACGTGCGCACCGCCCGCAACGGCACCGAGGCGGTCGAGGAGGTGGTGCGCTGGACGCCCGACGTCGTCACCCTCGACATCAACATGCCCGAGATGGACGGCCTGACCGCGCTGTCGCTGATCATGGCCGCCCGGCCCACGCCGGTGGTGATGGTGTCCTCGCTGACCGAGCGCGGCGCGCTCGCCACCTTCGAGGCGCTGGCACTCGGCGCGGTCGACTTCATCCCCAAGCCCGGCGGCACGATCTCGCTGCACGTCAACGACATCCGCGCCCTGCTGCTCGACAAGTTGGCCTCGGCCGCCCGCGCGCGGCTCGGCCCGCGACCGGCCGCACGCGCCGCAGCCAAGCCGGTGGCACCGACCCGGCCGGGATCGACCACGCCGGCCCCGCAGCCCGCGAAGGCCGGTCCCGCCGGCCCGCTGCCGCGTGGCAGTGCCATGCCGGCGGCGTCGCCACGGGCCGGACAGGTGCCCGGCCTGGTGCTGGTGGGCGTGTCCACCGGCGGGCCGCGCACGCTCGAAGACATCCTGCCCAGGCTGCCCGCGAACTTCCCGTGGCCGGTGCTGGTCGCCCAGCACATGCCGGCCAACTTCACCGACACCTTTGCCCGGCGCATGGACAGCCTCTGCGCGCTGAACGTGGTCGAGGTCAACGCCCCGATGGCGCTGTCGCCCGGCCATGTCTACATCGGCCGCGGCGGCACCGACCTGACCGTCACCGACCGCGTCGGTGTGCTGCACGCCGCGCCACGACCCGAGACGCCCGGCGTGCTGTGGCATCCCTCGGTCGAGATCCTGGTCGACAGCGCGATGCAGCACCTGCCGGCGCACAAGCTGGTCGGCGTGATGCTGACCGGCATGGGCAACGACGGCGCCATCGCGATGGCCCGCCTGCACGCCCAGGGCGGCCGCACGATCGCCGAATCGGCCGACACCGCGGTGGTCTTCGGCATGCCGCAAGAACTGATCGAACGCCGTGCCGCGACGCTGGTGCTGCCCTGCACCAGCATCGCCTCCCAGCTGCGCCTGTGGCTGCCGTGACGCACGTCTGTCCCCGGTACCACACCTTGCACCACACCTTGCACCGCCCCCTGCAACCGCCCTCCCCGAGGACCGACCGATGCCCTTGAAAAAATCCGGCGCCGCGACCGAACTGCACCAGGTCGAGACCCGCGACTACGGGCGCGACTTCGACGGCCTGGTCGCCCAGCTGCGTGACCCCGAGCCCGGCGTGCGCCGCTGGGCCGCGCGCGACCTGGCCAGCGAGCCGCGCGCCGCCGTCGCCGTGTGCGCCCGGCTGGCCGAGGAAGGGGACGCCAGCGTGCGGGTCGCGCTGTTCAACAGCGCCACCCAGATCGGCGGCGCGGCCATCGTGCAGGGCATGGTCAGGCTGCTGCGCAGCGAGGACGCGGGACTGCGCAACGGTGCGATCGAGGTGCTGGCCGGCCTGCCCGACGCCGTCGCGCCGCAGGTCGATGCGCTGCTGCGCGACCCCGACAGCGACGTGCGCATCTTCAGCGTCAACCTGCTGGGCGACCTGCGCCACCCGAACGTGCCGCAGTGGCTGGCCCAGGTGCTGCTGCACGACGAGGCGGTCAACGTCGTCGGCGCGGCCCTGGAGGTCGCGGCCGAGGTCGGCACGGCCGGGACCCTGCCGGCGCTGCGCGCGGCCCGCGAGCGCTTCGCCGCCGACGCCTACATCAGCTTTTCGGTCGACCTCGCGATCGAGCGGATCGAGTCGACATGAGAGCCCCCGGCCTGGCCGCACGGCACACCATCACCGACGCCGACTTCCAGAAGTTCGCCGAGTTCTTCTACCGCAAGACCGGCATCCACTTCGACGACGGCAAGCGCTACTTCGTCGACAAGCGCCTGATCGAGCGCATGGAGGCCACCGGGGCGGAGAACTTCCGCGCCTACTTCGTCGCGCTGCGCTTCGAGGCAGACGGTGCCGAGATGCAGCACCTGATCAACTCGATGACGGTCAACGAGACCTACTTCTTCCGCGAGGCCTACCAGTTCGACTGCCTGGTCAACGACATCCTCAACGAGGTCGCGCGGCGCAAGCGGCCGGGCTCGCGCATCCGCATCTGGTCCATCCCCTCGTCGACCGGCGAGGAGCCCTACTCGATCGCGATCTACCTGCTTGAGCGCTGGGCCCTGATCAACGACTACGAGGTCGAGATCCTGTCCTCGGACATCGACACCGAGGTGCTCGCCTCGGCCCAGCGCGGCTGCTACTCGGCCCGTTCGGTGGCGCAGCTGCCGCAGGCCTACCTGCGCAAGTACTTCACCCCGCACGGCCCGCACGAGTGGCGCATCTCGCGCGACCTGGTCGACTCGGTCGAGTTCAGCCGCGTCAACCTGTCCGAGCCGGCCGACACGCGGCGCTTCCGCGACATCGACGTCGTCTTCTGCCGCAACCTGCTGATCTATTTCGACGACCTGTCGCGGCGCGTCGCGGCCGAGGCGCTGTACGACGCGATGAGCCCGGGCGGCTTCATCTGCCTGGGCCATTCCGAGTCGATGAGCCGCATGTCATCCCTCTACACCGTGCGCCGCTTCGCCGACGCGATGGTCTACCAAAAACCGCTGGAGGCCTGACCATGAGCCTGACCCCGAAACCGCGCCGCATCCTCGTGGTCGACGACGCCGCAACGGTCCGCATGTACCACCGCAAGATCCTCGGCGATGCCGGCTGGCACACCGACGAGGCGATCAATGGCGTCGAGGCGCTCGAACGGGTGCACCTGCAGGACGTCACCCAGCCCTTCGACCTCTACGTCGTCGACATCAACATGCCGCGCATGGACGGCTACAGCTTCGTGCGCGAGCTGCGCAAGCTCGATCCCCGCCACCAGGCGCCAGTGTTGATGGTCTCGACCGAGGCGCGCCGCCAGGACGCCAGCAGCGCCTTCGACGCCGGCGCCAACTGCTACCTCGTCAAGCCCGCCCGCCCGGCCGAACTGGTGCTGTCGGCCGCGCTGCTGCTGGGCGACCGCCCGGCCGCGCGGATCGCCGCCGAAGGAGCGAGCGCATGAACCAGACCGACCTGCTGGAACAGTTCGTCCTCGAGGCGCGCGACTGCCTCGAATCGATCGGCAAGCGCCTGCTCGAGGTCGAACGCGATCCCGGCAACACCGACCTGCTCAACGACCTGTTCCGCTCCGTCCACACGCTCAAGGGCAACTGCGGGCTGTTCGAGTTCAAGCCGCTCGAACGCGTGGTGCATGCGGGCGAGGACCTGCTCGACCGCATCCGCAACCGCAGCCTGGCCCACAGCGCCAGGATCGCCGATGCGCTGCTGGACGCGATGGACTACAGCGCCGAGCTGATCGACGAGATCGAGCGCACCGGCCGCATCGCCGACGCGGCCGACGCCCGCTCGCAGCACCACGCCGCCGCGCTGCGTGCGCTGCTGGAACCGGCCGCCTTGCCGTCTGCCTTGACGGGTGCCTTGCCGGGTGCCTTGCCGGCTGCCCTGCCGATGCCCGCCCCGGATCTGGCACCCGCCGTCGCGGTCGCCATTGCCCCGGCCAACACCCATGCCGCACCCGACTGGCTGGCGCGCCTGGACCCTGCGCTGCGGCAGGCCCATGCCGGCGCAACCGCGCTGCGCTACGTGCCCGAGCCCGAGTGCTTCTTCAAGGGCGAGGACCCCTGGCGCCTGGCCAGCACCACGCCCGGCCTGCTGGCCGTCGACGTGGCGGGCCAGCAGCCCTGGCCGGTCGGCGACGAGCAGGTGCGCTGGGACTGCTACCAGTGCAACCTCGACATCGTGCTGATCAGCAGCGCGCCGCAGGCCGACCTGGAAGAACACTTCCGCTGCGTGCCCGAGCAGGTGGCCTATGCCAGCGTCGCTGCGGCAGACGCGGCGGCAGACGCGGTGACGACCGGCGAGCCCGACACGGCGACCACCGGCGAGCCCGACACGGCCGCACCGGCGCCGGGATCGCGCGCCGGGCAGACCCTGCGCCGGCGCGCCCAGGCGATCTGGGCCGACCAGCTCGCGCTGCTGGGGCGCAGCGGCCTGGGCGCCGGCAGCATCGCCTCGGCGCGGCGGGCGCTCGGCCACCTGCTGGCGTGCGTCGACGACGACGACGCGCGACGCGCTGCGGCCGACCTGGCCACGCTGCCGGGCACGGTCTCGGCCGCCGGCCTGCTGGCCTGGGCCCGCCAGCAGCCACTGGGACGGGCAGCGGACGCCGCAGCGGTCGAGCCGATGGAGCCGGCCGCCGCGGCTGCCTGGAACGGCCACGACGGCGGCCTGGCCGAGATCGGCCTGGAAGAAGTGCCGACCACCGATGCGCCGACCGCCGACGCACCGCGCCGCGTCGACGATGCGAACGGCGCGCCCGCCCAGCGTGTGCTCAAGGTCACGCAGGAAAAGGTCGACCGGCTGATGGACCTGATCGGCGAGATGGTGGTGGCCAAGAACAGCCTGCCCTACCTGGCCCAGCGCGCCGAGCAGGCCTTCGGCCAGCGGGAGCTGGCGCGCGAGATCAAGGCCCAGTACGCGGTCATCAACCGCATCGCCGAGGACATGCAACACGCCATCATGCAGGTGCGCATGCTGCCGGTGGGCGTGGTGTTCCAGCGCTTCGGCCGGCTGATCCGCGACATCTCCAGGAAGCTCGGCAAGGACGTCAACCTGGTGATCGAGGGCGAGGACACCGAGGCCGACAAGAACGTCATCGAGCCGCTGGCCGACCCGCTGATCCACATCCTGCGCAACAGCCTGGACCACGGCATCGAGCGCCCCGAGGTGCGCCGCGCCGCCGGCAAGCCGGTGGTGGGCACGATACGCATCCGTGCCCACCAGGAGAGCGACCGCGTGCTGATCGAGATCAGCGACGACGGCGCCGGCGTGGACCCGGCCCGCGTGCGCGCCAAGGCGGTCGAGCGCGGCCTGATCCCGGCCGACCGGGCCGGCTCGCTGTCCGACGCCGACTCGGTCCAGCTGATCTTCCTGCCCGGCTTCTCGACCGCCGACGCGATCTCCGACCTGTCGGGCCGCGGCGTCGGCATGGACGTGGTGCGCAACGCGGTCGAACGCATCAACGGCTCGGTCGAGCTGCACAGCGTGCTCGGCCAGGGCACGACGATCCGGCTGGCGCTGCCGCTCTCGATGGCCGTCTCCAACGTGATGGTGATCGAGAGCGCCGGGCGCCACTTCGGCGTACCGATGGACCTGATCGTCGAGACCGTGCGGGTGCACGGCGACGACATCCACCAGTTCAAGCAGGCCCGCACCACGGTGCTGCGCGGACGCATCGTGCCGCTGCGCGCGCTCAACGAGCTGCTGGCGCTCGACGCCCCGGCCCGCCTCAACGACGACGGCGAGTTCACCGTGCTGGTGCTGCGCCTGGGCACCGAGACGGTCGGCCTGCTGGTCGACCAGTTCCACGGCGCCAGCGACATCATCCTCAAGCCGCTCGAGGGCGTGCTGGCCGGGCTGACCGGCTTTGCCGGCACCGCGCTGATGGGCGACGGTGGCGTGCTGATGGTGCTGAACCCGAAGGAATTGCTGCCATGACGATCCGCTACCTGAAGAAGCATGCCGCGCTCGAGGGCCACGTCGCGGTCGACGACGCCGAGGCACTGGCGCAATGGCTGCTGAAGCAGCCGAGCCCTGCGGTACACCTGGGCAAGTGCGAGCACCTGCACGCCGCCGTGCTGCAGGTGCTACTGGCGCTGCGGCCGCGTCTGGTGAAGCCGCCGACGGATGCGCTGCTGGCTGGCGTGCTGGCCGGCGTGCAGGCTGGCGTGCAGGCAGATGACCGATCGAACGACCGCACGACCCAGCTCAAGGTCGGGCACCGGTCGGACTCAGGTTTGTCGGCATCCGACCGATGAACCGTACGGAGGTCAGGTGCAAGGGCGCAGCCGTGCCGGCACCGATCCTGTCTCAACCCGGCCCGACGCTGGCCGACTGGAACCCGCATGAAGACCATCTTTCTGATTGACGACTCGGCCACGATGGTGATGAGCGTCAAGACCACCCTCGAGATCTCGGGGTTCAAGGTCGAGACCGCCGCCGACGGCGAGCAGGCGATGGGCAAGATCAACAAGGGCCTCAAGCCCGACCTGATCATCACCGACATCAACATGCCGAAGATGGACGGGATCGAGTTCATCCGCAACGCCCGCAAGATCCTGCGCTTCACGCCCATCCTGACGCTGACCACCGAGAGCCAGCAGGCCAAGCGCGACGAAGCCAAGAAGCTCGGCGCCTCGGGCTGGCTGGTCAAGCCGATCGGCGGGGCCGACCTGCTGAAGGTGATCAAGCAAGTGCTGCCGGGAGCCTGAGATGGCCACGCGCCCGACCGCGATGGCGTCCCTGCGGGGCCGGATCTGGCATGCCCGCCAGCGGCTGGCCGACTGGATCTCGCCGCAGCCACGTGTGTCGGCCGAGTGCGAGGCGGTGGCCGGCATGCGCGAGCTTGACCGCCAGGTGATGACGCAGCTCGGCCGTGCCGTCGGGCTGTCGGAGACCGCCACGGTCGACTTCGTCGGCCGCCTGTCGGACCTGCACGACCTGTCGCACAAGCTGGTGCAGTACCTCGACACCGCCCACGTGCAAAGCCAGGCGATGCAGGCCAGCATGGAAGGCAACAGCCACATCATCCAGGAGCTGGCCTCCTTCGTGCAGACGCTGCCGGCGCAGATCGCGCAGGAACGGGTGCATTTCCACCAGCTGGTCACCGAGGTCAAGGGCCTGTCGGACATGACCGACGCGATCCGCGCCATCGCGCGCCAGACCGAGATCCTGGCGATCAACGCCGCGATCGAGGCGGCCCGCGCCGGCGAGGCCGGCCGGGGCTTCGCGGTGCTGGCCGGCGAGGTGCGCCGGCTGGCCACCCAGTCCAACGAGTCGGCGGCCCGCATCAACAACGACATCACGCGGCTGGTGAAGACGGTCGAGGTCGGCTTCAGTGGCGACTTCAACGCCCGCACCCGTCACAACGAGGCCGAGGCCGAACGTCTGGGCAACCTGACGCGCCAGCTCGACGAGAGCTACGTCGACATGCGCCAGTTCTACGAGATGCTGGTGACGGCGGTCACGCAGCACAACCACGAGCTCGACCAGGGTATCGGCCAGATGCTGAACGCCGGCCAGTACCAGGACGTGTTCAAGCAGATCATCGACCGCGTCGAGCCGGCCCTGGAAAGCCGCCACCAGGTGCTCTCCGACCTGATCACCCGGCTGCGCAGCGGCGCACGCGACACCGCCGAGGTCGACGCCCGGGCACGCGAGCTGGCACCCAACTATCTGGCGGGTGAAGCCGACCACCGCGACCCCGATGACCCCGCTCACGCCGGAGCGGCCGCGAGCGGTCCGCGCATCGAGCTTTTCTGACCGAGCCGAAAGACACCCTGGCCATGGCCCACATCCTGCTGATCGATGACGACGACCTGCTGCGCGACACCGTGCTGCAGATGCTGCAACTGGACCGTCACGACGTCACCGAGGCACCCGATGGCCAGACCGCGCTGCGACTGTCCGCCGGCCGCGGCGGGCGTGGCTTCGACCTGGTCATCACCGATGTGTTGATGCCCGGCATGGACGGCACACGCGTGATCGTCGAACTGCGCCGCAACCACCCGAGGCTGCCTATCATCGCGATCTCGGGTGGACGACGCGTGCTGTCGCCGCAGTTCAACCTCGAGACCGCCGCGCTGGCGGGCGCTGTCTGCCAGCTCGCCAAGCCCTTCACCCGCCAGGCGCTGCAAGCGGCCGTGGCGGCGGCCCTGGAGTCCCCGTCCACATGAACATGTCCTCGATCGACGCACGGCTCGCCGAGATGCTGCGCAGCCGTGCCGCCGACATCAGCCGCAACTGGCGCGAGCGCCTGCGCCAGACCGGCGGCAACCACCTGCATGGCCTGACGCCCGAGACCGAGCTCGATGCCGAGATGGCCGGGCTGCTCGGTGGCCTGGACGCCGCGCTCGACAACCCCGACGACCGCTTCGGCACCGACACCGGCCATCCGCTGGCCATCGCCCTGCGCATGGCCAGCCAGGTGCGCGCCGCGCGCGGCTTCACGCCCGAGGAATCGCTGCTGTTCGTGCAGACCTGCAAGGAAGCGCTGATCGACACGCTGCACGGCCACGCGCCGCTGCGCGAGTCGCTGCTGCCCGCCACGCTGCGCATCGAACGCCTGATGGACCGCTGCGTGCTGGTGCTGGCGAGCGCCTTCATGGCCGCGCGCGAGGACGTCATCCAGCGCCAGACCGAGTCGCTGCGCGAGGTCTCGACGCCGGTGATCACGCTGTGGGACTCGATCCTGCTGCTGCCGCTGGTGGGCGTGGTCGATTCGGTGCGGGCGCAGCAGATCTCCGAGCGCCTGCTCGAGGCGATCGGCCGCAGCGAGGCCGAGGTCACGCTGATCGACGTGACCGGCGTGCCGGTGATGGACACCAGCGTCGCGCGGCACATCCTCAAGACCGTCGCCGCGGCCGAGATGCTCGGCACCCGCGTGATCCTGACCGGCATCAGCCCGAGCACGGCGCAGACCATGGTCAAGCTCGCGATCGACCTGTCGAGCGTGCCCACCCGCGGTTCGCTCAAAGCCGGCATGGCGCTGGCGCTGACGATGACCGGCCGGCGCATCACCGACGCCGCATCGAGCTGACATGCGCGTACCCATCCTGCGGCTCAACGCCGACGTGCTGATCGTGGCGCTGTCCGCCGACATCAGCGACGAGGACGTGATGGACTTCCAGTCCGACCTTGCCGAGCGCGCCGCAGCGATGCAGGCACGTGGCCTGGTCATCGACGTGTCGGCGCTCGACGTGATCGACTCCTTCATGGCCCGTGTCCTCAACGACAGCGCGCGCATGCTGCGCCTGCTCGGTGCCGAGGTGGTCGTCTGCGGCGTGCAGCCGGCGGTGGCCATGACGCTGGTCGAGATGGGCAGCAAGCTGGTCGACGTGGCCACCTCGTTCACGCTCGAAGGCGCGTTGCGACGCCTGGCGCAGCGGATGGACCAGGCGGCCCGCGATGCTTGAGCTGCTGGCGAGCGACGACATCGTGCGTGCGCGCCTGGCCGCGCGCGACCTGGCCCGGGCCGCCGGCCTGGGCGTGATGGACCAGACCCGCTTCGCCACGGCGGTGTCCGAACTCGGTCGCAACGCGGTGCGCTACGCGGTGCAGGGGCGCTGCGAACTGAGCGACCAGTCCGACGCCCGCACGGTGCGGCTGCAGGCCTGCGTGCGCGACAGCGGCCCAGGCATCTCCGACCTGACGCTGGCGCTGCAGGACGGCTACTCCACCGCCGGCAGCATGGGCGCCGGGCTGCCCGGCACGCAGCGCCTGGTCGATGTCTTCGAGATCGAGTCCACCCCGGCCGGCACCGTGGTGACCGTGCAGATCGTGCGGCCGCGGCGCAACACGGGCCGTGTGGCATGACGGCCGAGCAGGCGACGCGCGACGAGCTGACGCTGACGGTCGGCCATGAAGGCGACGTGGCGCACGTCATCGCCAGCGTGATGCGCTTCTGCAGCGAGCACAACCACGACAGCGTGTTTGCCGCGCACGTCGCCACGGCCAGCTCCGAGCTCGCCAACAACCTGTGGATGCACACGCCGGACGGCGGCCAGATCCGGCTGCGCTGGCTCGAGACGGGCCTGCGCCGTGGTGTCGAGCTGCGCGCCGACGATCGCGGACCCGGCATCCCCGACCTCTCGCTGGCGATGACCGAGGGCTACAGCACCGGCGGCGGCATGGGTTGCGGCCTGCCCGGCGTCGAGCGGCTGATGGACGACTTCGACATCCGCTCCCAGCCGGGCAGCGGCACGCAGGTGGTGACGCACAAATGGCTGCGCCGTCGCTGACCGGCAGCGCGCCCCGTCTGAGCACCCGGCGCGCCCATCTGCTGGAGGCCCTCAAGGCGGACGAGCCCTGCGGCGACGCCGTGGGCTGCTGGCTGGCCGACGGCACAGCGGGCCTCGATGCCAGCGGCAGCGCCGACGGCCTGCTTGCCGTGATCGACGGCCTGGGCCACGGCCGCGAAGCCGCGCAGGCGGCACAGGTCGCGCTGCAGACGATCGGCGCCGCGCCTGAGCTGCCGATGCCCGAGCTGTTCGTCCGGCTCGACCGCGCGCTGTTCGCCACCCGTGGCGCGGCAATCGGCCTGCTGCGCATCGACGGCCAGCGCCTGCACCATGCCGGCGTGGGCAACACGCGGCTGCTGCACTGGCGCGCCAGCGGCCTGGTGCGGCTGAACTCGCAGAACGGCATCGTCGGAGGCGGCTTGCCGACGCAGGTGGTCGAGACCGAACATCCCCTGCAGGCCGGCGACTGGCTGCTGCTGTTCACCGATGGCCTGGACGAACGCGTGCGACTGCCGCTGCGCCTGCCCGAGTGGCAGCGCGACCCTGCCATCCTGTGTCAGCACCTGATGAAGCACGCACGCGCCGGGCGCGACGACGCCGGCGTGATGGTGGTGCAGATCGGAGTGGCCGCCTGATGGACCGGGTCGAACGCCTGCTGGTGCCCTACACCACGCTGCTGAGCCGCTATGCGCTGTCGCCCGATCCGTTTGTGCGGGAGGGCGTGCTGATCGAGGCCACCGAGCTGGGCAAGTCCGTGCTGGACGATGGCCCCGCGGTCGACCAGATGCATGAGGTGCACGCGCGCGCCCAGGCCGACCTGGCACAGCGCTGGCGCGACTCGCCCGAAGGCAGCGCGCCGCAGCGGGGCCGCGAGGCCCTGGTGCGTGGCGAGGCGCTGCCGCTCATGCTGGCCTTGCAGCTGCCGCATGAACTGGCGACCAAGGCCCACCACGAGCAGCGCTGGCGCCGTGAGCACGAGACGCTGGTGGCGATGTTCGAGCAGACCGACGACCTGATCGCGGTGCTCGACGTCGACGGCCAGTGCGACGACGTCAACCCGGCCTTCTGCCGCTCGACCGGCTGGACCCGGCGCGAGGCGGTCGAGGGCGCCGGCGCCTGGGCCGAGCCGCCACAGGGCGTGCAGACGCAGCGCCGGCGCACCCAGCAACGTCGGCGCGATGGCAGCAGCCTGCTGGTGGACTGGTCGATCTCGCCGATCCTGGGCCGGCGCGGCGAGCTGCTGAGCCACGTCTGCATCGGCCGCGACGTCGACCGCCAGCAGAAGATCGAGGACAGCCTGCGCGAGAACGACAAGCTGCGCGCCGTCGCCACGCTGGCCGGCGGCATCGCGCACGACTTCAACAACCTGCTCGGCTCGATCATCGGCCTGACCGAGCTGTGCGAGCTCGAGGCCGTCGCCGGCTCACGCCAGGCCCGCAACCTCGGGCGCATCCAGCAGGCCGGCGCCAAGGCCGCGGCACTGGTGCGGCAGATGCTCGACTTCTCGCGCCAGACGCCCCCCGCGCTGCAGCCGATCGACCTGGCCGACTGGCTCGGCCAGGCCGAGCCGCTGCTGCGTGCGGCCATGCCACGCCAGCAGGGCCTCACGGTCGAGGTGCGGGACGGCGGCAGGATCCAGATCGATCCGGTGCAAATGGAACAGGTGCTGCTGAACCTGGTGCGCAACGCCGCACAGGCCATGGGTGACAGCGCGGGACAGGTGCGCATCAGCGCCGACCACGCCGAGCCCGGTGGCGCCGGACGCCCGCAAGCCGGGTCGACCGACACGCACCTGCGGCTGCGCATCAGCGACACCGGCAGCGGCATCCCGCCCGACCTGCTGGACAAGATCTTCGAGCCCTTCTTCACCACCAAGCCGGTCGGCGAAGGCACCGGCCTGGGCCTGGCGGCGGTACACGGCATCGTCAGCAGCCACGCGGGCGTCATCGAGGTCGACAGCCAGGTGGGCGTGGGGACCACCTTCAGCCTGTTCCTGCCCCTGGACCCAGACCGCGCGCCGGTCCAGCCATCCGACCGTTGAGCGCCCTGCGAGCCCGTCAGGGTCGAGGGACGGCCGGCGACAGGCCAGCGAACAACAGGCGAACAACAGGCGATCAACCGGCAATCAACCGGCGATCTGGCTCCAGACCTTGTCCAGCCGCTTGACGCTGACCGGCTGCGGCGTGCGCAGCTCCTGGGCAAAGAAGCTCACGCGCAGCTCTTCGAGCAACCAGCGGTACTCGTCCATGCGCGCGTCGGCGCTGCCCTTGAGGTCGGCCAGCCGGCGCACGTAGCGCTGTTCCAGCGGGCGCAGCTCGGCGAGGCGCTGGGCGTCGCGCACGGCGTCGGCGCGCTGCTTGTCCAGCCGCAGCGTGATGGCCTTGAGGTAGCGCGGCAGGTGCTGCAGCTGGACCCAGGGCGTGGTGACCACGAAGCGCTTGGGCATCAGGCGCTGCAGCTGCGCGGTGATGTCGTCGCCGACCTCCTTGGGCGCACGCGCATCCTTGAGCTTGCGCTGCGCGGCGGCGTAATCGACCAGCACGACGCCGGCGTTGCGGGCCACCTCCTGGGCGATCAGGTTCAGGCGCGATCGGCCTTCCTCGATGCGGCGGGCGAAGGCCTGCGCATCGGTGGGCAGCGGGTCGGACAGGAAGGCCCGGTCCAGCGCGACGTCGATGATCTGGGCGCGCAGCTCCTCCTGCGTGCCCAGCGGCATGTAGGCCACGGCCATCTTCTGCAGGTCGGGGATGTTCTTCTCGAGGTACCTGAGCGGTTCCTTGATCGCCAGCGCGACCAGCCGGCGCAGGCCGGCGCGGTGCTTCGCGGCGGCCGCATCGGGCTCGTCGAAGACCTCGATCTCGACGTGCGTGTCGCGGTCGATCAGGGCCGGGAAGCCGACCAGCGTCTGGCCGGCCTTGCGGATCTCCATCAGCTCGGGCAGCTCGCCGAAGGTCCAGGCGGTGTAGCTGGCGCTGGCCTGGACGGCCGGGACGGCCGGTGAGGCGGAAGTCGGCGGCGCGGCGTCGGCGGCCGCCACGCGCCGGGCTCCGCCAGGTCCGGTCGATGCCGGCGTCGACCTGGAAGCCTGGCCCGCCGGGGCCGGCTCGGCCTGCGAGGCCAGCTTGAGCGTCGCCAGCGCCTGGAAGGCCGAACGCGCCTGCGTGCCCAGCTCGGCCTTGAGCGTGGCCAGGTTGCGGCCGGCGCCGAGTTGTCGCCCGTGCTCGTCGACGATGCGGAAGTTCATGAACAGGTGGGGGGCCACCATGTCCAGCTTGAAGTCGTTGCGCTGCACGGCGATCTGGCTGCGCTCGCGCACGGCGGCCAGCAGCAGGTCGAGCAACCGGCCGTCGCCGAAGGGTTGGCTGGCGCAGAACTCGGCGACGAATTCCTGTAACGGCATGAGGCGCGAACGCGGCCGCTGGTGCAGGCTCTTGACCAGCGCCAGCACCTTGGCCTCCAGCATGCCGGGCACCAGCCAGTCGCAACGGTCCTCGCTGACCTGGTTGAGCGCGTAGATCGGCACCGCCACGGTGATGCCGTCCTTCGGGTCGCCGGGCTGGTGCAGGTAGGTCGCGGCGCAGTCGATGCCGCCCAGCCGCACGGTGCGCGGGAAGGACTCGGTCGTGATGCCGGCGGCCTCATGGCGCATCAGCTCGTCGCGGCTGAGGTGCAGCAGCTTCGGCTCGGCCTTGCTGGCCACGCGGTACCAGCGCTCGAAGCTCGCGCCGCTGCAGACCTCGGCCGGCAGGTGCTCGTCGTAGTAGGCGTGGATCAGCTCATCGTCGACCAGCACGTCCTGGCGGCGCGACTTGTGCTCCAGCTCCTCGACCTGGCGGATCATCTTCTGGTTGTGGGCCAGGAAGGGCAGCTTGCAGTCCCACTCGCCGTTGGCCAGCGCCTCGCGGATGAAGATCTGGCGCGCGGCCGGTGCGTCGACGTTGCCGTAGTTCACCCGCCGGTTGCTGTAGACCACGATGCCGTAGAGCGTCGCGCGCTCCAGCGCGATCACCTCGGCGGCCTTCTTCTCCCAGTGCGGCTCCAGCAGCTGGGTCTTGAGCAGGTGGCCGGCGATGCCGGGGATCCACTGCGGCTCGATCGCCGCCAGCCCGCGGCCGAACAGCCGCGTCGTGTCGACCAGCTCGGCCGCGACCAGCCAGCGGCCGGGCTTCTTGCTCAGGTGCGCGCCGGGGTGGCGCCAGAACTTGATGCCGCGCGCGCCGAGGTACCACTCGTCGTCGTCCGCCTTGAGGCCGATGTTGCCGAGCAGGCCGGCCAGCATCGACAGGTGGACCTGCTCGTAGGTCGCGGCCACGCCGTTCACGCGCCAGCCGTGCTCGGCCACCACGGTGTGCAGCTGGCTGTGGATGTCGCGCCATTCGCGCACCCGACGCGGGCTGACGAAGCTCTCGCGCAGGCGCTGTTCCTGCTGCCGGTTGCTGAGCTTGTGGGTGTCGACCTGGGCCGGCGCCTGGCCCGCCGAGCCGGGATGGCCGTGCTGCCCGCGCCCTTCCTCGATCCAGTGCCAGAGCTTGAGGTAGCCCATGAACTCGGATTTCTCGTCGTCGAACTTCCTGTGCTTCTCGTCGGCCGCCTGCTGCGCCTCCATCGGCCGGTCGCGCACGTCCTGCACGCTGAGCGCGCTGGCGATGATCAGCACCTCGTGCAGGGCCTGGCGGTCGCGCGCCTCCAGGATCATGCGGCCCACGCGCGGGTCCAGCGGCAGGCGCGAAAGTTCGCGGCCGATGCGGGTCAGCTCGTTGGCATCGTCGACCGCACCGAGTTCGCCGAGCAGCGCATAGCCGTCGGCAATCGCCTTGCGCGGCGGCGCCTCCAGGAAGGGGAAGTCCTCGACCAGGCCGAGGTTCAGCGCCTTCATGCGCAGGATCACCCCGGCCAGCGAGCTGCGCAGGATCTCCGGGTCGGTGAAGCGTGGCCGGCCGCTGAAGTCCTTCTCGTCGTAGAGCCGGATGCAGATGCCGTTGGCAACGCGGCCGCAGCGGCCGGCGCGCTGGTTGGCCGCCGCCTGGCTGATCGGCTCGACCTGCAGCTGCTCGACCTTGTTGCGGTAGCTGTAGCGCTTGACGCGGGCATGGCCGGTGTCGATCACGTAGCGGATGCCCGGCACCGTCAGCGAGGTCTCGGCCACGTTGGTCGCCAGCACGATGCGGCGTCCGCCGCCGGTCTCGAAGACACGGTCCTGCTCGGCCTGCGACAGCCGCGCGAACAGCGGCAGGATGTCGGCGTTGCGGTGCAGCGGCTGGTGGCTCAGGTGCTTGCGCAGGTGGTCGGCCGCCTCGCGGATCTCGCGTTCGCCGGGCAGGAAGACGAGGATGTCGCCCGAGCCCTCGCGCCAGAGTTCATCGACGCCATCGGCGATCGCGTCGTTGATGTCGAAGTCCTTGCCGTCCTCGAAGGGCCGCCAGCGCTGCTCGACCGGGAAGGTCCGGCCGCTGACCATCAGCACCGGCGCGGGGCGGCTCTCGACCGAGCCGTCGGCGGCCGCGTGGCTGCTGGCGAAGTGGTTGGCGAAGCGGTCGGCGTCGATCGTCGCCGAGGTCACGATGACCTTCAGGTCGGGCCGGCGCGGCAGGATCTGGCGCAGGTAGCCGAGCAGGAAGTCGATGTTGAGGCTGCGCTCGTGGGCCTCGTCGATGATCAGCGTGTCGTAGGCCCGCAGCAGCGGATCGGTCTGGGTCTCGGCCAGCAGGATGCCGTCGGTCATCAGCTTGACGCTGGCGCCGGGCTGCAGGCGGTCCTGGAAGCGGACCTTGTAGCCGACCACCTCGCCCAGCGGCGACTTCAGCTCGTCGGCGATGCGCTTGGCCACCGAGCTGGCGGCGATGCGGCGCGGCTGCGTGTGGCCGATCAGGCCGTTGCCGCCGGCCCCCAGGCCGCGGCCCATCGCCAGCGCGATCTTGGGCAGCTGGGTGGTCTTGCCCGAGCCGGTCTCGCCGCAGACGATGACGACCTGGTGCTCGCGCAGCGCGGCCTCGATGGCCTCGCGACGGGCCGAGACCGGCAGCGCCTCGGGGAAGGTGATCGGCGGGACGGGGGTCGCGGGGCGGCGTTCGCCACCCCGCGCATCGCCGCGGCCACCGCGACGGCCGGGCGCGCGTTCGGGCTCGCGTCCGGGCGCACGTTCGGGCGCATGTTCGCTGGGCCGGTCTGCGGCCGGCGAGGCGGCCTCGGCGGGGACTTCGGGGACGTCTGGATTGGGTCGGTTCACGGGGCGCGGATTATCCACGTGCGCCCTGCGCGGGCCCGATCAGTCGTCGATGTAGTCGATGATGCTGAAGACCGCACCCTGCGGGTCCTGCAGCACCGCGAAGCGGCCGACGCCGGGCACGTCGGTCGGCGCGACGATCACCTTGGCACCCAGCGCCTGGGCCTCGGCGGCGCTCTCGTCGGCGTTGTCGACGGTGATGTAGCAGCCCCAGTGCGGCGGCATCATCGGCGAGGCATCGGCCGGCATCGCCATGATCCCGGCGACCGAGGTGTCGCCGACCTTGACCACGTGGTACGGGCCGCCGGGCATGTCCAGCGTCTGGAGGCTCCAGCCGAAGAGCTGGTGATAGAAGTCGGCGGCAGCCTTCGGATTCGGTGTCATCAGCTCGCACCAGCTGAACGCGCCGTGGGTCTTCATCGGGTCCATCGTGTTCTCCTCAGGATGTCGCCGATGCTGCGCGGCACACCGGTCAGCGTCAAGCCGGGTGAGGGCCCCGGGAGCCTGGCGACGGCAGGCCGGGCGACACCCCTGCGGCACAATCGTCCGTCTCGACGGACGACACCCACCGACCCCACGCCGCAGCCCATGAGCCTCGTCTTCCCGCACACCTTCGTCCCGTGGTTCCGCTCGGTCGCGCCGTACATCCACGCGTACCACGGCAAGACCTTCGTGATCGGCATGGCCGGCGAGCTGATCGCGGCGGGCAAGCTCAGCGCCTTCGCGCAGGACCTGTCCATCCTGCACGCGATGGGCATCAAGCTCGTGCTGGTGCACGGCTTCCGTCCGCAGGTCACCGAGCAGCTCAACGCCAAGGGCCATCCGTCGCGCTTCAGCCATGGCAAGCGCATCACCGATCCGGTCGCGCTGGACTGCGCCCAGGAAGCCGCCGGCCAGCTGCGTTTCGAGATCGAGGCGGCCTTCTCGCAGGGCCTGCCCAACACGCCGATGGCCAACGCGACCGTGCGTGTGGTCTCGGGCAACTTCCTGACCGCGCGGCCGGTCGGCATCGTCGACGGCGTCGACTTCATGCACAGCGGCGTGGTCCGCAAGGTCGACGGCGCCTCCATCCGCCGCGCCATCGACATCGGCGCGCTGGTGCTGCTGTCGCCGTTCGGCTTCTCGCCCACCGGCGAGGCCTTCAACCTGACGATGGAAGACGTCGCCACGCAGACCGCGATCGCACTGCAGGCCGACAAGCTGCTGTTCATCACCGAAGTGCCCGGCATCCACGAGGACCGCGACGACCCGGAAAGCCCGATCGACACGGAACTCGCGCTGGCCGACGCCAAGCGCATGCTGGCGGCCCTGCCCGCCCCGACCCAGCCAACCGACACCGCCTTCTACCTGCAGCACTGCATCCGCGCCTGCGAGGGCGGCGTCGAGCGTTCGCACATCCTGCCCTTCGCGGTCGACGGCGCGCTGCTGCGCGAGGTCTTCACGCACGACGGCATCGGCACCATGGTGGTCGACGAGAAGCTGGAGAGCCTGCGCGAGGCCACGTCCGACGACGTCGGCGGCGTGCTGCAGCTGATCGAGCCCTTCGAGCGCGACGGCACGCTGGTCAAGCGCAGCCGCACCGAGATCGAGCGCGACATCCAGCTCTACACGGTCATCGAGCACGACGGCATCATCTTCGGCTGCGCCGCGCTCTACCCCTACCCCGAGTCGCGCACCGCCGAGATGGCCGCGCTGACCATCTCGCCCCAGGTCCAGGGCCAGGGCGACGGCGAACGCATCCTCAAGCGCGTCGAGCAGCGGGCCCGCCTGCAGGGCCTGGACAGCATCTTCGTGCTGACCACCCGCACGATGCACTGGTTCATCAAGCGCGGCTTCGTGCAAGTCGACCCCGACTGGCTGCCCGAGGCCCGCAAGCGCAAGTACAACTGGGACCGGCGCTCGCAGGTCCTGGTCAAGAAGCTGGTCTGAGGCGCGGTGCCGCGCCTGGACCCGAACCACCGAACAACCGATCAAGCCCCCCGCATCCCGAAAGGAAACACCATGGCCCGTACCGTTCAATGTGTCCTGCTGAAGAAGGAAGGCGACGGCCTCGACTTCGCGCCCTACCCCGGCGAGCTGGGCAAGCGCATCTATGACGGCGTCAGCAAGGAAGCCTGGCAGCAGTGGCTCAAGCACCAGACCATGCTGGTCAACGAGAACCGCCTGAACCTGGCCGATGCCCGCGCCCGCCAGTACCTGGCGCGCCAGATGGAGCGCTACTTCTTCGGCGAAGGCGCCGACCAGCCGGCCGGCTACGTGCCGCCGTCGGCCTGAACGAGTCCGCTCGGGCCTGATCGGGCCCGAGATCGCCCCGGCCGGCTGAACGCCGGCTGTACCAGCACCGCCCGAGAGCGCCGCAACTGCGGCGCTTTCCGCTTTCTGATCGACCCTTCATCGGGTCCAGCACCGGAGCAGCGCGTCGCGCGGTCGGCCAAGAGTCCTTGCAGAAGGCTTTGCTTGCAATTGCGAATCGTTCTCGTTCGCTGCTAGGATGCAGCTCAGGCAACCGGCGCCGCCGGTTTCGAACCACCTGCAAGCGCCGTCCAGGCCTCCTCACCATGACCGCCTCATCCTTTCCGAAACTGTTGCTGGCCTCGATCACCGCCGCGCTGGGCCTCGGCCTTGCCGCGCCAGCCGCGACGGCGCAGGAAAAGGTCCTGAACCTGTATTCGGCGCGCCATTACCAGACCGATGAGGCGCTCTACACGAATTTCACCAAGGCCACCGGCATCCGCATCAACCGGGTCGACACGGACGACGCCGCACTGCTGCAGCGCCTGAAGACCGAAGGTTCGGCCAGTCCCGCCGACGTCGTCCTGCTGGTCGACGCCGCACGGCTGTGGCGCGCAGAAACCGACGGCCTGTTCTCGCCGGTCAAGTCGGCGGTGCTGGAACAGCGCATCCCGGCGCAACTGCGCGGCAAGGACAACGGCGAGGGTTCGCAATGGTTCGGCTTCTCGACCCGTGCCCGCGTCATCGTCTACAACAAGGCCGACGTGAAGGCGGAAAACGTCGATACCTACGAAAAGCTGGCCGACCCGGTCAACAAGGGCCGTTTCTGCTCGCGCTCGGGTTCGCACCCCTATAACCTGTCGCTGTTTGGTGCCTATCTGGAACACCTCGGCGAGGCCAAGACCGAAGCCTGGCTCAAGGGCATCGTCGCCAACCAGGCGCGCGACCCCAAGGGCGGTGACACCGACCAGATCAAGGCCGTTGCCACCGGCGAATGCGGCGTGACGCTGAGCAACACGTACTACGTCGCCCGCCTGATGCGTTCGAGCAATCCGGACGACCGCAAGACGATGGAACAGGTCGGGGTGATCTTCCCGAACCAGAAGACCTGGGGCGCCCACGTCAACGTCGCCGGTGGTGCCGTGGCCCGCCATGCACGCAACCGCGACGCGGCGATCAGGTTCCTCGAATATCTGTCGAGCGACGACGCCCAGCGTTACTTCGCCGACGGCAACAACGAATACCCGGCGGTCGCCGGCGTGAAGACCGCCAACCCGGCACTGACCACGCTGGGAGCCTTCAATCAGGAACTGATTCCGATCTCGGTGGTCGGCCAGAACAGCGCGAAAGTCCAGCAGATTCTTGACCGGGTCGGCTTCAAGTAATCGACAGCGCGATTGCCATCTGCCGCGCTGGACAGCGCCGAAGGGCCATTCCTAGAATCCCCGGCGAATTCATCAACCGGGGAGACTGGCGTGGCCACCTATCAGGAACTGCTCGCCCAGCGCGAGGCGATCGAGCGCCAGCAGGCGGAACTCGAACAGCAGATTGCAGATACCTTGAAAGGCGAGCGCGATGGCGTCATCGGCCAGATCAAGGGACTGATGGCCGAACACGGGATTACCGTGGCCGACCTGACGCGCGCCGTCGGCCGGAATCCCCGGGCCAGCAGTGCCGATGCATCGGTTCGCAAGGTCGCACCCAAGTTCCGCGACCCATCGACGGGCGACACCTGGTCGGGCCGCGGACTGAAGCCGAGATGGCTGACCGCCGCGCTGGACGCCGGTCGCAAGCTGGAAGACTTCGCGGTCTGACGCGCACCCTGCCCTGCCACCTGGCAGGCCCCACGACCGCCACGACGGCGGGCCCCAACGGGTCCGCCGTCGTCGTTTCAGGCCAGCACCAGCCCACCCGGCTGCCTGCTCCCGCCCGTGGAATGACCACCGCAACGGACACACGAAAAAGTTGCTAACACGCGCACATCAAATTCGTCAAGACCCTCAGCCGTTCCACCCCCCAAAAGGTTGACAGTGAACCAGGCGGTACCTATGCTCCGCTAGGCTTTTTCACGTCCGACACAGTGTTTCACTTCCGCAACATCCGACGCATCCTGGTGGCTGGCCTTCTGGTCGGTGCTGCCGTGGGCGCGTGGTCGGCACCGTCCGACCTGCCGGGTGGCAGCAACGCCAGCGCCTCGACGGCCGCTGCGCTGAACGGTCCGATCGCCCAGATGGCCACCAGCGGCGCCGACTCGGTCGCCCGCTTCCTGCAGGACTCCGGCGTGCTGACCAACAGCGAAGGCAGCGGCCAGCTGATGCAGCAGATGCGCGGCGTGGCCACCGACCTGGTCGTCTCGGCGATGCAATTTCTCGGCGTGCCCTACAAGCGCGGCGGCACGACCGAGAACGGCTTCGACTGCAGCGGATTCACCCGCCATGTGTTCGAGAACAGCCTCGGCCTGATCCTGCCCCGTCGCTCGCGTGACCAGGCCCAGAGCCCGGGTCTGCTGCCCATCCGCAAGGAAGAGCTGCGGCCCGGCGACCTGGTGTTCTTCAACACCATGCGCAGCGCTTTCTCACATGTGGGCATCTATGTCGGCGACGGCAAGTTCATCCACGCGCCGCGGACCGGCAGCAAGGTGCGGGTCGAGGACATGCGCGAGGCGTACTGGACCAAGCGCTTCAACGGCGCACGACGTGCCCCGGCCGCCGCGCAGAACAACGCCGCAGCGGCTGCCGCACTGGCCTCGGGCGGCGACGCCACCGGCCCAAGCACGCTGCGCGCCGAGATCGCCGGCGAGAAGCTCCAATAAGGATCAGCGGCAGGCGGCCGCTGGGCGTCGGCAAGCCGCCGGCTCCGGGGTAGCCCCGACTGCCGGGTGCAGCCCCTCGCCGGCCACAATCCGTGCATGTCCGAGCGCAACATCATCGCCATCACGCCCGTCGCCGCCACGCCCACCACGGGCTTGCGCATGGCACGTCCGAGCGCCGCACCAGCCCAGGTCGGCGGGGCCTGGCTGGACGGCCTCGGCCGGCCCCTGCGTGACCTGCGCATCTCGGTCACCGACCGCTGCAACTTCCGCTGCAGTTACTGCATGCCCAAGGAAGTGTTCGACAAGGACTACCGCTTCCTGCCGCAAGGCCAGCTGCTCAGCTTCGAGGAAATGGCCCGCGTGGCGCGCATCCTGGTTGCCCACGGCGTTCAGAAGATCCGCCTGACCGGCGGCGAGCCGCTGCTGCGCAAGAACCTTGAACGCCTGGTCGAGATGCTCGCCGCGCTGCGCACGCCCGAGGGCCGCCCGGTCGACCTGACCCTGACCACCAACGGCTCGCTGCTGGCGCGCAAGGCCCGCAGCCTGCGCGACGCCGGACTGCAGCGCGTGACGGTCAGCCTGGACGCGATGGACGACACCATCTTCCGGCGCATGAACGACGTCGACTTCCCCGTCGCCGACGTGCTGGAGGGCATCGCCGCCGCCGAGGCCGCCGGGCTCGGGCCGATCAAGGTCAACATGGTCGTCAAGCGTGGCACCAACGACCAGGAGGCGCTGCCGATGGCGCGGCATTTCCGTGAACACCACGGTGGCCGGGTCGTGCTGCGCTTCATCGAGTTCATGGACGTCGGCGCGACCAACGGCTGGCGCATGGCCGAGGTCGTGCCCTCGGCCGAGCTGCGCGACCGCATCGCGGCGATCTACCCGCTGCACGCGCTGTCGCCGGCCCAGGTCGGCGAGACCGCCGAGCGCTGGGGCTACGACGACGGCCACGGCGAGGTCGGCTTCATCTCCAGCGTCACCCAGGCCTTCTGCGGCGACTGCAACCGGCTGCGGCTGTCGACCGAAGGCCAGCTCTACCTGTGCCTGTTCGCCGGCCAGGGCCATGACCTGCGCAGCCTGCTGCGCGATCCGGCCGGGCTGGACGATGCGGCGATCGCCGACTCGGTCGGCGCACTGTGGCAGGTTCGTCGCGACCGCTACTCCGAACTGCGAGCCCGCCTGCCGACCGAACCGGGCCAGGCCCCGCGCAAGCGCGTCGAGATGAGCTACATCGGCGGCTGAACGCCGGCGTCAAGCCTGCGCCAGCAGGCAGACCGCGCGGGCCTCGATCGACTCACCGCGCCCGACCGGTCCCATGCGCTCGGCCGTCTTGGCCTTGACGTTGACCCGCTGCGGCTCGACGCCCAGTGCCTGCGCGATCCTCTCGCGCATCGCGCCGATGTGCGGCGCCATGCGCGGCGCCTGCGCGATCACGGTGCTGTCGACGTTGACGACCTGCCAGCCGGCCGCCCGCACGGCGGCCATGGCCTCGCCGAGCAGGCGGTGTGAAGCGGCGCCCGCCAGGCGCGGATCGGTGTCGGGGAAATGCTTGCCGATGTCGCCCAGCCCGGCCGCGCCGAGCACGGCATCGGTGATGGCATGCAGCAGCGCATCGGCATCGGAATGGCCCAGCAGGCCGCGGTCATGCGGGATGCGCACACCGCCAAGCCACAGTTCGCGGCCGGGCACCAGGGCGTGGGTGTCCCAGCCTTCGCCCACTCGGATCATTGGTAGATTCGTCATGGTCGGAATTGTCGACCAAGGTCAAAGGCAGGGACGCAAGGACGCCAGGGGCCGATGAGGCCGTCCGGTCAGGCCGGCGCTTGGCTCAGAGGACGCGCAGGCCCTGCGCCTCGACCCTGCGGGACAACGACATCGTCTGCTGTCGCGGCGGCAACCACTGCACCGCCAGCGGGTCCTCGAAGACGGCGGCGCGGCGCAGCGCGGAGGTGCTGCGTGCCGGGTCCATGCCGTGGTAGGCGAGATACCAGTGCACGAAGCGCTGCACGCCTTCTGCCAACGGCATCGTGACGCGCTGTTCGCCGAGGAAGTCACCGGCATGCACGACCCTCTCCTCCGTCGACGAACGTGCTTCGCCGCCTTCGGTGCCGGTGACCGGCATCACCTTCATGTCGCTGGCGCGACCGAGCGCCAGTTCGAGCGCGGCAATGAAGTCCAGCAGGCGCACGGGATCGTGGCTGCCGATGTTGAGCACGCGCGAAGGCGCTTCGCCAGGCAGGAGGCCGGCCTCGGGTGGGCTGGGCTTGTGCAGTGCACGCTCGATGCCTTCGACGATGTCGTCGACGTAGGTCAGGCCATGACCGATCTCGCCCTCGCGAGGGTAGACAGGCAGCGGCTCGCCGGTCAGCAGGCCGCGGGTCAGGCCCTGGTAGCCGATGTCCGGGCGGCCCCAGGGGCCGTAGACGGTGAAGAAACGCAGGCCGGTGGTCGCCACGCCGTGCAGTCGGCTGTACGAACGCGCCAGGGTCTCGCCCGCGCGCTTGTCATGGCGCAGGTCGTCTTGGCGGCCGACACGCGTCGAGCCGCGCGCACGGCGCTCGCAGTTGATGTCGGACGTGCTGGCGTAGACCAGGTGCGGCACGCCGTGCTGGCGGCAGCCTTCAAGCACGTTCACGAAGCCCGCAAGATGGACCCGGGCCGGGCCGCCACCGTCACGCTCGGCACCGCCCTGCTGAGTTGCCAGGTGCACGACCGCATCGAAGCCGCCAGCGTGGAAACAGTTGTCGACCGCAGGGCGGTCGGAGATGTCGAGCCGCGAGAAGCGGAAGCGGGGGTGGGCCTGGATGCGGGCCAGCCGCGCATAGGTCAAGGCGACGTCGAAGGGATCGTCCAGTGCGTCAACGCCGACCACCTCGTCGCCATGCGCCAGCAAGGCACTGGCGACATGCATGCCGATGAAGCCGGCCACACCGGTGATCAAGACCTTCACGAATACCCCTTGACGTGTCGATCGCCTCCGCCGAGCGGCGGCAGAAGCAGGAAGCGGCAGGTGAGACAACAACGCTGCACCTGGACCGGGCGTTCACTCGACCTGCGCCGCATTATGAACACACGGGCCTGAACAGAGAATGGCAACGGTTCCCATTTCTTGCGCCACTGAACGGCACCTTTCGCCACCGGTCGTGAGATTGAACACGACTTTCTCGGCTCACGCTGCAAAAAATGTCAAATCGAATCGTCCGAATGGGTGAAATCGACCGATCTCTCAAGACGAAACAACCGTGAAGCAGGGAAAGGACCGATCCCCCATCGTGGGCCCGATCGAGCGATCCGACCGCCAGACGTGACAAATCTGGCAGCCGACGGGCCAGACTTTAGGGCCATCCCTTGGTGATGCCACCCTCAAACAGGGGGGGTCGAAGGTGGCTTATCACCCGATGCGCATGCGCCCTTCACGTGCACGCCGCAAACGCACCGTCCCGGTGCGCCGCGAACGTCGTTCCGATCTCAGCGCGACATGTCGCCGTGCTGGCCCGCCAGGCTGGGCAGCAGCTGGTCGGCCAGCGCAAAGTCGCCGGGCCAGGTCACCTTGAAGTTGCAGAAATGACCCGGCACCAGCCGCGGCGAGAGGCCGACCGCCTCGATCGCGCTGGCCTCGTCGGTCACCGCCGAGCCGACGTGATCGAGCGCGTCGGCCAGCACGCCGAGCCGGAACATCTGCGGCGTCTGCGCGGCCCACTTGCCCTGTCGGTCGACGGTGGAGACCGCCCGCCCGCCGTCGGACTGCTTGAGCGTGTCGGCCACCGGCAGCGCCAGCAGGCCGCCGACCGGATCGAGCAGGCAGGCGTCGATCAGCGCGTCGACCCAGGCCGGCTGGATCAGGCAACGCGCGGCGTCGTGGACCAGCACCCAGTCGCTCGGCGCCGCACCGCGTTCGCGCAGGGCCCGGATGCCCGCTGCCACGCTGTCGGCGCGGCTGGCGCCGCCGGTGCGGACCGCCCAGCCGGGCGGGTGCGCCGGGGCAACCGCCTCGAAGCGGTCATCGTCCGGCGAGAGCACGACCATCACGCCGTGCAGCCGTCGGACCGCCGCCAGCGCCGCCAGCGTGTGGGCGACCACGGGCCGGCCGGCTACCGGGTGGTATTGCTTGGGGCCTTCGACACCGGCCCGGCTGCCCACGCCGGCGCAGGGCACGACGGCATAGAGCCGCTCAGGCTGGGAGGTCAATCGGTCGGATTCAGCGGTCATGCGTGGGCGTTGGACGCTTCGCGGGCGAGGTGTCGTGGACTCAAACCCGCCATTCTCGACGCTCCGGACGCGCGCACCGACGTTCGCTGTGGCCTGCCGGCCTCAAGGGAACTCAACGGACCTGCACCGACGACATGATCTTGTGGTGCAGGCGACGCACGCCCCACCACACCGCCAGCGCGATGACGGGCACGGCCGCCGCGCTCGCCACGTCCGGCGAGACCGGCAAGCCGGCAACCTTGGCCCCTTTGGCGAGATAGCCGACCAGCCCGGCACCGTAGTACGTGATCGCCGCCACCGACAGGCCCTCGACCGCGCTCTGCAGCAGCAGCTGCGCTTCCTGGCGCCGGTTCATCGCGTCCAGCAGCGCCTGGCTGCTGCGCTGCTGCTCGACCTCGACGCGGGTGCGCAGCAGGTTGCTGGCGCGCGAGATGCGCTCGGACAGCGCCTGCAGCCGGCGCGCCGCCGCCGCGCAGGTCTGCATCGCCGGCAGCAGGCGCCGGTCCATGAACTCGCCCAGCGTCTGCAGGCCCGACAGGCGCTGCTCGCGCAACTCGGCGATGCGGCGCTGGACCAGGTCCCAGTAGGCCGTCGTCGCCGCGAAGCGCGAATGGGTGCGGGCGTACAGGCCCTCGACCTTGGCGGCCTGCTCGCTCAGGCGGCGCAGCAGTTCGGGCTCCGAGGTGCGATCGGCCGTGCGGATCGCCTCGGCGATCTCGGCCAGCTCACGCTCGGCGCTGGTCAGCGTGGCACCGACCTCGCGTGCGGCCGGCAGGCCCAGCAGGGCCATCATCCGGTAGGTCTCGATCTCGATGGCGCGCTGCACCGCCCGGCCCAGTCGGCGCGGGTTCATGCCGTCGACCACCACCAGCCAGCGTGCGAAGCCGTCGGCATGCAGGTGGAAGTCGGTGTAGATCTCGGCCTGGCCGTCCATCACGCGGCTGGCCACCAGGGTGTCGTCGGCCAGGCTGGCCCGCACCAGCGCGGGCACGCCGTCGTCGTTGATCACCAGGCCGGCACGCGGCAGCACCAGCACGTGCATGCCGATCAACCACTGGCCAGGCAGCGCATGCAGCCAGTCGTGTGGCACGTCGGCCAGCGCGATGCGGTCGAAGCCGCCGGGCATCTCGCTCAGCGGCTTGATGAAGGTGGCGGTGTGGAACTCGGTGTGGCGCTCCCAGCGCAGCCGCAGCGGACCCAGCTCGGCGCTGAGGTGGCTGGCATCGGCGCCGACCTGCGGCAGGTGGCGGCGGCGCAGCAGCTCGTTGAGGTGTTCCCTGGCCTGGCTGATCTCCTGGCCGACCCAGCCGATGTGGGTCAGCGCAAGTGGCGCATGCAGGCGCTCCTGCGGCCGGGCGTGAACCTCGTTGTGCAGCGCCTCGCGCCACGGGTGCATCGTGTGCATGGGAACCCTCCTCGGCGCGGATTATCTTTGCCGGCCGTTCCATCCCTGCATCAGCTTCGGGTCTCGTCGCCGGCCAGCTTCACGCGACCCAGGTCCTCGGCCAGATAGCGCGCCACCCGAGGCTGCGCCGGACCGACGTGGAAGGCCAGACGCCGCTCGCGCAGGCCGATGTCGGCGGCCGTGAAGCGCTCCATGCGGCGCAGGTGCTCGGTCCAGGTCTCGTCGAGGAAGTATTCGATGTAGCGGCCCGGCTGCGCGGTGTCGCGGAACAGGCCCCAGGACAGCGCGCCCTGGCGCAGGCGGGCCAGCCGCGTCAGCTGCATGACGGCATGGAAGTCCTCGGCTCGGGCCGGATCGACCAGGTACTCGACCGTCACCATGACCGGCCCCTGCTCGGGCTCGAAGTCGATCGCCGGTACCGGCACGGGCTGGGCCGGCGCAGGGCTGAGGTCCTCGTCATGCGCGCCGCCCAGGCGCAGCCGACGGGTCGCCAGCAGGCCGATCAGGCCGGCGGCCGCCGCCGTCATCAGCGCGGTGCGGATGTCGAAGCGGCCGGCCACCTGGCCCCACAGCGCCGCACCGGCCGCCGAGCCGCCCATCAGCGCCATCTGGTAGACCGACATGCCGCGGGCGCGGACCCAGTTCGGCAGCGCCATCTGGGCCGACATGGTCATGGTGTTGGCGGTGCTGATCCAGGCCACGCCGGCGACGACCAGCGCCAGCGAGGCCACCCACAGCGCCGGCGCCCAGGCCACCACCACCGTGACGCCGGCGACGATCACCGTGCCGACGCTGGCGATCGTGTCGCGGCTGACCCGCTCGCGCAGCTGCGGCACGGTCAGCGCGGCAGCCACCGCGCCCACGCCCATCGACGACACCAGCAGCGTGAAGGCCCCGGCCCCACCACCGAGCTGGCGCGCCACCAGCGGCAGCAGCGCGGTCAGCGCGGTGCTCTGGAGGAAGAACAGGAAGACGCGCACCAGCACCGCCTTCATGCGCGGGCTCTGCCGGACGTGCTGGAGGCCGACCCGCATCGCGCCGACGAAGCGTTCGCCCGGCAAGGCGCTGATGCGCGGCGGGCTGCGCCAGCGCAGCACCTGCACGAAGGCCACCAGCGACAGCAGCGCATTCAGCACGAAGACCGCGGCGCTGCCCGCCGCCGCCAGCAAGGCACCGGCGAAGACCGGCCCGACCACGCGCGAGATGTTCATCGCCAGCGCCTGCAGCGCCAGGGCCGGCGAGAGCCGATCGCGCGGGACGATCTCCGGCACGATCGCGGCGAACACCGGCCAGCGCATGGCCAGGCCGATGCCGTTGGCGAAGGTCAGCGCCAGCAGCAGCTGCGCATCGAGCGCATCGGCCAGGCTCAGGATCGCCAGCAGCACCGCCACGCAGGCGACCCACAGCTGGGTCGCCGCGAACCAGCGCCGGCGATCGACGATGTCGGCCAGCGCACCGCTGGGCAGCCCGAGCAGGAAGACCGGCAGCGTCGACGCGGCCGAGACCATCGCCACCATCACCGCGCTGTCGGTCAGCTGGGTCATCAGCCAGGCGGCGGCGACGTCGTTCATCCACATCGTCACGTTGGCCGCCAGCCAGGCCAGCCACAGCATGCGGAAGACGGGGATGCGCAGGGCCTGCAGCGTCGGCGGCATGCGGTCCAGCCAGCTCGGTGCGGCGGTCGTTTCGGTCATCGGGCCAGGCTCCAGAAAGCGAAGAAGGGCCTCACCGCCGGTGAGGCCCTCCAAGGTCAGGCTGCGATTCTGCCGAGCGCGGGACCGGGGAGACCGGCTGGTGCCCGGCGGCGCGTCACTCCTCGTCCTGGAATGCTTCCTCGCGCTTGGCGCGGATCGACGGCAGCATCACCACCACGATCATCAGCGCGGCGGCGATCAGCAGGCCCGACGACAGCGGCCGGGTCAGGAAGGTTCCCCAGTCGCCACGCGACAGCAGCAGCGCGCGGCGCAGGTTCTCTTCCATCATCGGACCGAGGATGAAGCCCAGCAGCAACGGCGCCGGCTCGCATCCCAGCTTGAAGAAGACGTAGCCGACCAGCGCGAACATGGCGCCCATGAAGACGTCGAAGTTGTTGTTGTTGAGCGTGTAGAGACCGATCGAGCAGAACACCACGATGGCCGGGAACAGGAAGCGGTAGGGCACCGTCAGCAGCTTGATCCAGATGCCGATCAGCGGCAGGTTGAGGATCACCAGCATCGCGTTGCCGACCCACATCGAGGCGATCAGGCCCCAGAACAGCTCGGGGTTGCTGGTCATCACCTGCGGACCGGGCTGGATGCCCTTGATGGTCATCGCGCCGACCATCAACGCCATCACGGCATTGGGCGGGATGCCCAGCGTCAGCATCGGGATGAAGCTGGTCTGGGCACCGGCGTTGTTGGCCGATTCGGGGCCCGCCACGCCGCGGATGTTGCCCTGGCCGAACGGCACCTCGCCGGGACGACCCTTCGACTTCTTCTCCAGCGTGTAGGCCGCGAACGCGGCCAGCAGCGCACCGCCACCGGGCAGCACGCCCAGCACCGAACCCAGCGCGGTGCCACGGAGCACGGCGGGTGCCGCGTCCCTGAAATCCTGCTTGGTCGGCCACAGGCCGGTGACGTGCTTGGTGAAGACCTCGCGGTGTTCGGCCGGCCGGCCGAGGTTGGCGATGATCTCGCCGAAGCCGAACACGCCCATCGCGATCGTCACGAAGCCGATGCCGTCGGTCAGCTCGGGGATGTCGAAGCTGAAGCGCGGCACGCCGGAGATCACGTCGGTGTTGATCTGTCCCAGCAACAGGCCCAGGATGATCATCGAGATGGCCTTGAGCAGCGAGCCCGAGGCCAGCACGACCGCGCCGATCAGGCCCAGCACCATCAGGCTGAAGTACTCGGCCGGGCCGAACTTGAAGGCCAGCTCGGTCAGCGGCGGCGCGAAGGCCGCGATGATGACCGTGCCGACGCAGCCGGCGAAGAAGGAGCCCAGGCCGGCAGCCGCCAGCGCGGCACCGGCGCGGCCCTTGCGCGCCATCTGGTAGCCGTCCAGCGCGGTGACGACCGAGGAAGCCTCGCCCGGCACGTTGATCAGGATGGCGGTGGTGGAGCCACCGTACTGCGCGCCGTAGTAGATGCCGGCGAGCATGATCAGCGCGGGCGTCGCGTCGAGCGAATAGATCGACGGCAGCAGCATCGCGATCGTCGCGACCGGCCCCAGGCCCGGCAGCACGCCGATCAGGGTGCCAAGCAGGGCACCGCCGAAGGCGTAGGCGAGGTTGATCCAGGTGAAGGCGACGCCGAAGCCGAGCGCCAGGTTGTTGAGCAGTTCCATGGTGGCTGGTTCCTTGGTGTTCAGGCGCCAGCCGCAGCGGCGAAGACCGTCGGCCAGACCGGGATGGTCAGGCTCAGGCCCTTGACGAAGATGACCCACGACATGCCGGTCAGGATGGTCGCGTTCAGCAGCGCGTCCTTCCAGTGGAACTCGTCACCGGCGAGCGAGACGATGAAGACCAGCAGCGGCAGCGTGATCAGGAGACCCAGGCGCGGCAGCGCCAGGCCGAACAGCACCAGGGCCACGACCATGATGATCAGCGGTCGCCAGGCCCAGGGGCCGGGGCGGGCCGAACTGCCGAAGCTGTAGTTCAGCGAGCCCCAGGCAAACGCAATGCCCACGACGATGAACATCAACCCCGACCAGAAGTCCTTCTGGCTCTTGATCTGCATGAACGAGTCTCCTCTAGATGGTGGAATCCTGTTGCGGCGCGATTCTAGGAAGCGCCCCCGCAACGTCCGGTGTGGATTCCACTTAGCAGACCGTTCCCCGCCGCAGTCCGGAACAGGGCAAAAAGTCAGGGAATCGACCGGCGTACCCGCTTGCCGACGGGCGAACGCCTTCTCGGGCCGAGCGCCGGGCCGCCCCAAGCCGGCCCGGATCCCCCCGGGGGATCGGCCGGCGTACCCGCCGGCCGAGGGGCTTCAAATCTCCCAGCCCGGCGTCGCCCGCAGGACTTCCTCGACCGTGGTGTGGCCGGCGGCCACCTGTCGCAGGCCGGCCAGGCGCAGCGGCATCAGGCCTTCGCGCAGGGACTGGCGGCGGATGCGGGTCAGGTCGGGCTGGTCCTGGACGACCGCGCGCAGCGCGGGCGACAGCAGCATCAGCTCGAACAGGCCGCGCCGGCCGCGGAAGCCGGTCTGGCGGCAGGCCTCGCAGCCGACCGGCTTCTGCGGCCGGAACGGCGCGCCCTCCTCGCCCACCGTCAGCCCCGGCATGGCGGCCTGCAGCAGCGCGGGCGTGACGGCGGTGTCGCTCTGCCGGCAGGCGATGCAGAGCTGGCGCACCAGCCGCTGCGCCAGCACGCCGATCACGGTGGCGTTGAGCAGGTAGGCCGGCACGCCCAGGTCCAGCAGCCGGGTGATGGCGCTGGCCGCGTCGTTGGTGTGCAGGGTGCTGAAGACCAGGTGACCGGTGAGGGCGGCCTGCACGGCCATCTCGGCGGTCTCGAGGTCGCGGATCTCGCCGACCATGATGATGTCCGGGTCCTGCCGCATCAGCGTGCGCACGCAGGCCGCGAAATCGAGGTCCAGCGCCGGCTGGACCTGGGTCTGGTTGAAGGACGACTCGATCATCTCGATCGGGTCCTCGACCGTGCAGACATTGACCTCGTCGGTCGCCAGGCCCTTGAGCGTGGCGTAGAGCGTGGTCGTCTTGCCGCTGCCGGTCGGGCCGGTCACCAGGATGATCCCGTGCGGTTGGCCGATCAGTTGCTGCCAGCGCACGGCGTCCTGCGCACTGAAGCCCAGCGCCTCGACCGGCTGCACCGCCGTCTCGGGGTCGAAGATGCGCATGACCAGCTTCTCGCCGAAGGCGGTCGGCAGGGTCGACAGGCGCATCTCGATCTCCTCGCCGCGCGGGCTGCGGGTCTTGATGCGGCCGTCCTGGGCGCGGCGGCGCTCGACCACGTCCATGCGGCCGAGCAGCTTGATGCGCGCGGTCACCGCCGCCATCACGGTCTGCGGCAGGTGATAGACGGTGTGCAGCACGCCGTCGATGCGCAGCCGGATCACGCCCTGCTCGCGGCGCGGCTCGACGTGGATGTCCGAGGCGCGCTGCTCGAAGGCGTAGTTCCAGAGCCAGTCGACCAGTTGCACGACGCCCTGGTCGTTGGCATCGAGCTGCTTGGCCGCGCCCATGTCGACCAGCTGCTCGAAGTTGGCGATGGCGCTGGCCTCGCCACTCTTCTGCGCATTGCGCACCGAGCGCGCGACGCTGTAGAAGTCGCTGGTGTAGCGGGTGATGTCGCCGGGATTGGCCAGCACCAGCCGCACGGTCTTGCGGGTGTGGGCGGCGATCTCGGGCACCCAGTCCAGTTGCAGCGGCTCGCAGGTGGCCACCGTCACCTCCAGCGGCCCGACCTGGACCGGCAGGATGCGGCGCTTCTCGGCATAGCCGGCCGACATGACCTCGGTAACGCGGGCGACGTCGACCTTGAGCGGGTCGATGCGCAGGTAGGGCAGGCTCACGCGCTGAGCCAGCCAGCGGGTCAGCGCCTCGACGTCCAGCGACTCGTCGCTGCGGGGATGGCGCAGGCCCGCGCCGGCCAGTCGGACCAGCGGGTGCAGGCTGCTGCCACCGGCCAGGCGCTGGACCAGCGTGGCGGCATCGGCGCTGCCGATCACGCCGTCTTCCAGCAACCAGCCCACCAGCTGGCGCCAGGTCAGCGCACCGCCAGGGCCGGCCAGGCTCGTGGCGGCCGTCGTGGCTGCCGTCGTGGCTGCCTTCGCGGCCGTCGTCGCGGCCGTCGTCGTGGCCGTCGTCGCGGCTGGACGCGCCGGGTCGCTCGACGAGGCCAGGTGCACGCGACGGCCCGCCGCACGGGCCTCGGGGCTGGAGCCGGAACCAGAACCGGAACCGCCATCTCGGGAGTTGGGCATCGTCGCGTTCCTGTCGGTGGGATCGGTGATCAGTTCTTGTCCGCTGCGGCTGCGGCTGCGGCGGTGGCCGCGGTGGGCAGGGCTGCGGCCTTGCCTGCCGAAGGCGCGGACGGCTTCGCGACGCGCTCGGCCGGCACGCGCCGCAGCAGCCGGGTCCACAGCGGCGCATCCAGGCCGGTGCGGGCCTCGATGACGCGGGCGCGCTCGGCCAGCACGGCCGCATCGGGCCAATCGGCACCCTTGAGCGCCAGCACGACGGTGTTGCCCTCGTCGGTCGCGGCGACCACGCGCACGCTGCCACCGCCTTCGGCGAAGACGGCCTCGATGCGGCGGGCGCTGCGGGCGAACTTCGAGCTGCGGCCGAACAGGTTCACGCTCAGCACGCCGCCCGGTGCCAGGCAGGCATGGCAGGCGGCGTAGAAGTCGACGTCGTCCAGCACCGGCGCGGCGGCCTGGTGGTCGTAGAGGTCGACGCAGAGCGCGTCGACCGTGCCGGCATGGGCGGCGTCGCGGACCCAGTCGCCGGCGTCGCCGTAGACCACCGTCAGGCGATCGTCGTTGGCCGGCAGGCGGAACCACTGGCGACAGGCCGCGATGACCTGCGGGTTCAGCTCGACCGCCGTGGTGCGCAGCGCCAGTTCGGCGTGGCAGTAGCGGGTCAGCGTGGCCGCGCCCAGACCCAGCTGGGCGGCATGCAGCTCGGACGGGCCGCTGCCCCAGCGTTCGGTGTCGTGCAGCAGCAGCCAGGCCATCATGCGGCGCACGTATTCCAGCTCGATCACGCGCGGCTTGCGCACCCGCATGGCGCCCTGGACCCAGGGCGTGTGGCCCAGGTGCAGGTAGCGCACGCCGTCGAACTCGGAGACCGAGGCCTCGGGCGGCTTGTGCTCGCGCTTCGGGCGTCGGCCGACCCGTGCCGAGGCGCTGACGTCGAGGTAGGCCGCCTCGCGGTCGGCATCGGTGGGCTCGGTGGCATCGAGCTCGTCGAACGTCTCGGGGGCTGCGCTGGCCGCTCGGGCGGCTCGTCGGGTGGAAGAGGTCACGGTGTCCTTGTGCGGCAAGGCCACGGGCTGTGCGCCGGGGCCGGTTCAGGCCGGATCGTAAAGGGCCAGCACCTCGGCCCAGGCGGCGAGCTTGCGCTCGAAAGACCAGCTCGCGTGTGCCGGGCTGGTCGACGGCAGGCGGTGCACCGGCAGGCCCAGCGTGCGCGTGACCCTCATCGAGCGGGCCGATTCCGTGCCGTTGTGGAGCAGCGCCACCAGCCGCGGCAGCCCGCGCGCCAGGCCGATCAGGTCGTTGGGCTCGGCCGCCTCGATCGCGCTGTCCAGGCTGCCCTCGCGGCGGCAGGCGGCATGGACATCCCAGATGCCCAGCCCGCGCGAACGCGCCAGCGCCAGCCGCTGCGGGTAGGCCAGCGCCTTCATGTCGACGCCCCAGACGGCGCCGAGGATGGGCCAGAACTGGTTGCGTGGATGGGCGTAGTACTGCTGCGCGGCCAGCGAGGCCGCGCCTGGGAAGCTGCCCAGCACCAGCACGCGGGTGTCGGCGTCGACCACCGGCGGCAGGCCCAGCAGGCGGGTGGGCGGCGAGGTTCGCGGCTTAACCATCGCGGCTCAACCTTCGCGGCTCAACCATCGCGATCCAGCCAGGCCGCCAGGCGCGGCAGGGCCGCGCGCGCGTTGGCGGTCGACAGGGCCGCCAGTTCCGCCGTCGACAACCCACGCAGGCCCGCCAGTTCGGCGGCGATGCGCGGCAGTTCGGCCGGCTCGTTGCGCGAGCTCGCGCCGGTCGCGCGCTCGGCCGCCGTGCGGTAGAGCCAGTGCGGCGGGATGTCGGGCGCGTCGGTCTCCAGCACCAGCGAGCCGGCCGGCAGGGACGTGGCCAGGCGGCGGATCTGCAAGGCCCGCTCGAAGGTCAGCGCACCGCCGAAGCCGAGCCGGAAGCCGAGGTCGACGAAGGCCTGCGCCTGCTGTTCGCTGCCGTTGAACGCATGGGCGATGCCGCCGCGCAGGCCGGGCCGGCGGCGCAGGTGCTTGAGCAGCAGATCCGCCGAGCGGCGCACATGCAGGATGACCGGCAGGCCAGCCGCCTCGGCCAGGTCGAGCTGGGCGGCGTAGAAGCGCTCCTGCAGCGCCAGGTCCAGGCCGGGCACGAAGCCGTCGATGCCGATCTCGCCGACGGCCACCAGCTGCGGGTCGTCGGCCGAGGCCTGCAGCGCCGCCGCCAGCCGGTCGAGCGCGTCGGCCGGCTCGTCGGCCACGTAGAGCGGGTGCAGGCCCAGCGCATAGACGTCGCCGTGCCGATGGGCCAGCTCGCGCACGGCGTCCAGGTGGCGGGTCGCGACGGCCGGGATGACCAGGCAGGCCAGGCCGGCGGCGCGGGCTCGCGCGCGGACCGCGTCGCGGTCGGGCGCGAACTCGTCGGCGTCGAGGTGGCAATGCGTGTCGATCCAGGCCGGAGCGGGTTCGGGTTCGGATTGGGGTTCGGATCCAAGGACGGAGACAGGGACGGAGAGAGGGACGGAGACAGGGACAGGCATCGCGACATCATGCCGCCGAAGCCCCCGTTGGACCCAGGCTGGCAAGCCCAAGCGGGCCGTGCTAACTTGCAGCCATGCTGGCCGGGGCGGCTGGCGCAGGGGCGTCGATGACTCGCAGACCCAGGTACAGCCGCGCGGCCGGATCGGTCGCCGCCCAGGAGGCCCACGCGCAAGGGGCCGGGCCGCAGCCGGCCGGGACGGCCTCGGCACCGCCCGCGCCGTCGTCCGGCCCGACCCGGCGCCAGCGGCTGCGCACCTGGCTGGTCACGCCAGCGGCGATCTGGACGGCCTGGGGCCTGCTCGCGCTGGCGCTGCTCGGCGCCTGGCAATGGCAGTTGCACCATGCGCCGCCAGTCATCACCCAGGAAGACATCGACCGGGCGGTGCTGCAGACGCTCGACACCCAGCCGCTGCCGGCCGCCACGCGCAAGGCGGCCGACAAGATCCTGCCGTCGGTCGTGCGGGTGGTCGCGCAGGCCGACGAGCGCGACGAATCGCTGCCGTCCTCCAAGGCGGCCGGCGCTCCGCGCCAGAAGGCTGGCGCGGCCGGCAAGAACCGTCCGGCCGGCAAGGCCGCCAAGCCCACCGGGGACGACGAGCACGAGGAAGACAGCCACCCGCGCCGGGGCATCGGCACCGGCGTGGTGATCGTCGAGAGCGGCCTGATCCTGACCAACTACCACGTCATCGAGGGCGCGAGTCGCGTGACCGTGACCTTCTGGAACGGCATGGAGGCGGAGGCCCGCATCGTCAGCACCCAGCCACACCAGGACCTGGCCGTGCTCAAGGCGCTGAAGCTGCCCGATGACCTCCAGCCAGCCACGCTGCGCGGCACGTCCGACCTCGGCCTGGGCGACACGGTCGTGGCGGTCGGCTATCCCTTTGGCATCGGCCCGAGCGTGTCGTCCGGCGTGGTCTCCGGGCTGGACCGCGAGTTCCGCGCGCCGGAAGGCCAGCAGACGCTGCGGCGACTGATCCAGTTCGACGCCGCGGCCAATCCCGGCAACTCGGGCGGGCCGCTGGTCAATGCCCAGGGCGAGGTGGTGGGCATCGTCACCGCCATCCTCAACCCGACCTCGGCGCGCACCTTCATCGGCATCGGCTTTGCCGTGCCGATCGAGAGCGCGGCCGGCGCGGTCGGCTTCCCGCCGTTCTGATCCGCCTGACCTCCACCCCGACACGAGGACGCCCATGACCGATCACCCGCAGGACCCCGCAGTCGCCTTGCCCGTCGCCCCGCCGGACGATCCCGCCGGGCTGATGGAGGGCATCCTCTACGAGGTCAAGAAGGTGGTCGTCGGCCAGGACAACTTCCTCGAACGCGTGATGGTGGCCATGCTGGCGCAGGGCCACCTGCTGGTCGAGGGCGTGCCCGGCCTGGCCAAGACGCTGACGGTCAAGACGCTGGCGCAGGCGGTGCACGGCCAGTTCAAGCGCATCCAGTTCACGCCCGACCTGGTGCCAGCTGACCTGGTCGGCACGCGCATCTACAGCCAGAAGAGCGGCGAGTTCAGCACCGCGCTGGGCCCCGTCTTCACCAACCTGCTGCTGGCCGACGAGATCAACCGCGCGCCGGCCAAGGTGCAGAGCGCGCTGCTGGAGGTGATGCAGGAGCGCCAGGTCACCATCGCCGGCGTCAGCCACAAGGTGCCCGAGCCCTTCCTGGTGATGGCCACCCAGAACCCGATCGAGACCGAGGGCACCTACCCGCTGCCCGAGGCCCAGGTCGACCGCTTCATGATGAAGGTGCTGGTCGGCTACCCGAGCGAGGAAGAGGAGTTCGTGATCGTCCAGCGCGTCACCGGCGCGTCGATCGCGGTGGCGGCCGTCGCCGACACCGGCCAGCTGGCGGCGCTGCAGAAGGCCTGCCGGGCGGTCTACGTCGACCCGTCGCTGGTGCAGTACGCCGTCAAGCTGGTCTCGCTGGGGCGCGATCCGGTGCGCGGCGGCCTGCCCAGCCTGGCGCCGCTGCTGGCCTTCGGTGCCAGCCCGCGCGCCACCATCGGCCTGGTCGAGGGCGCCCGCGCGATGGCGATGCTGCGCGGTCGCCGCTACGCGCTGCCCGAGGACCTGATCGACCTGGTGCCCGACGTGCTGCGGCATCGCCTGGTCCTGAGCTACGAGGCGCTGGCCGAAGGGCTGACGGCCGACGGCCTGATCCACCGCATGCTTGACCACCTGCCGGCGCCGGCCAAGCCGCTGGCCCACGCCGAGGGCGCCTGACCATGAGCGGCCGGCACCCGGTCCGGCAGCGGCTGCGCGAACGGCTGATCGGCCTGGTCTGGCCGCGTCGACGGCTCGAAGCGGCGCCTGCCGCCGCCGACGAGGCGGCCGCCCTGCCCGCCGCCGGCGGCGCCCGGGCCTTTGCCCTGGGCCCCGCCGATGCGCTGCTGCGGCGGCTCGAATGGACCGTGCTGCGCCGGCTCGACGGCCTGCTGCAGGGCGACTGCCGCACGCTCATGCGCGGGGCCGGCCTGGACCTGGCCGACCTGCGCGAATACCAGCCGCACGACGACGTGCGCCACATCGACTGGAACGTCACCGCGCGGGTCGACATCCCGCACGTGCGCCAGTTCCAGGAGGACCGCGACATGACAGCGGTCTTCCTGCTCGACCTCAGCGCCTCGGTCGACTGGGGCTCGGTGCTGCGCACGGGCGTGGCGGGGGAAGACGGCGGCGTGCGCACCAAGCAGCAGGTCGCCACCGAACTGGTCGCGCTGCTGGCCCGGCTCTACACCCGCGCCGGCCACCGGGTCGGCGCGCAGATCTACCGCCAGGCCGACCAGCGCGCCGAGGAACTGCCCGCCCGCGGCGGTCGAACCCAGGTGCTGCAACTGATCGCCCGCATGGCCCGTTCGGTCGAACCGGCCGCGGCCGTCGCGCCGGCCCCGCGCGCCGCCGGCTGGTTCCGGCGTGGCAAGGCGGCCCCGGCTGCCTCGGTCGATGCGGCCGAGTCGACCCGGCTGGCCGACCTGCTCGGTGCCGCCGAACACCGCCTGCGCCGCCGCACCACCGTGGTGGTCGTCTCCGACTTCATCAGCCAGCCCGGCTGGCAGGCCCCGCTGGGCCGGCTCGCGCTGCGCCACGACGTGGTCGCGGTGCGGCTGGGCGATCCGTCCGAGCACGCCTTGCCGGCGATGGGCCTGGTGCTGCTGCGCGATGCGGAGAGCGGCGAGGAACTGCTGATCGACACCGACGACCCGGCCCTGCGCGCACGCCACGCCGCGCTGGCTGCCGAGCGCGAGGCTGCGCTGCGGCAGGGCCTGGCCGCCGCCGGCGTCGACACGCTGGAGCTGGACACGGCCGAGCCGCTGCTCGACGCCCTGCGCCGCTTCCTCGACCTGCGCCGCGTCCGCCAGCGCCAGGGCGCCGCCGGTTCCTCGCTCGCTGGCGGTGCCGCACGCGCCGTACCCAACCCTGACGCCCCGAGGTCGCGATGAACCCGTCCGTCGAATCCCTGCTGCAGCAACTGCCTCTGAGCTTCCTGTGGCAGGACATGCTGTGGCTGCTGCTGCTCTGGCCGCTCATCGCGCTGGCCTACTGGTGGTTGCTGCACCGGCGCAAGCGCCAGGTCGTGCGGGTCGCCAGCCTGGGCCTGATCCGGCAGGCGGTCGGCTCTGGCGGTGCCTGGCGACGCCATGTGCCGCCGATCCTCATCGGCCTGGCGCTGCTGCTGCTGCTGCTCGGCCTGGCCCGTCCGGTGGCGGTGATGACGCTGCCGCTGCGTGACCAGACCCTGCTGCTGGCGATGGACGTGTCCGGCAGCATGCGCGCGACCGATGTCGAGCCCAACCGACTGGTCGCTTCGCAGAACGCCGCGAAGGCCTTCGTCCAGGAGCTGCCGCGCCATGTCCGGGTGGGCATCGTCAGCTTTGCCGGCACCGCCGCCGTCGTGCAAGCGCCCACGCACAGCCGCGAGGACGTCATCGCCGCGATCGACCGCTTCCAGCTGCAGCGCGGCACCGCCATCGGCAGTGGCATCGTCCTGGGCCTGGCCACGCTGTTCCCGGAGGCCGGCATCGATCTGGCCGACGTCACCGGCGAGCGCCGCATGCCCAAGGCGCTGGGCAGTGAACGGCAGGCGCAGGACGATTTCAAGCCGGTCGCGCCGGGCAGCTACGGCTCGGCGGCGATCATCCTGCTGACCGACGGCCAGCGCACCACCGGCATGGACCCGATGGACGCGGCCAAGATGGCGGCCGACCGCGGCGTGAAGGTCTACACCGTCGGCTTCGGCACCACCAGCGGCGAGATCATCGGCTTCGAGGGCTGGAGCATGCGGGTGCGGCTGGACGAGGCCACGCTCAAGAACGTCGCCAACCTGACCCAGGCCGAATACTTCTACGCCGGCAGCGCGACCGACCTGAAGAAGGTCTACGACACCCTCAGCAGCCGGCTGGTGTTCGAGCGCAAGGAGACCGAGGTCACCGCCCTGGTGGCCGGTGCGGCCGGCCTGCTGGTGCTGCTGGCCTGCGGCTTGAGCGTGGCCTGGTTCGGCCGGGTGCTCTGAGTCCGCCCCGCGCGGGCTGACCTGACCGCCGCGGATCGCCGCGGATGTCAAGGACTGGTTCAGGATTCGTCGGCGAGCCACGAAAACACGCTTGACCACCCCTCAAGTTGGCGTGCGTGTGGTGGCGGGCTTCGTGCAGTTTTCTCCGATCGCCCGGCAAACTCGGCTGGACTCGACAGAAACCCGGGCCTGCCCCGACAGAATGCGGCACATGCCCCAAGGCAATCCCTCTCCCTCCGCCACGCTGCCCCTGCGCGACGCCGCGCACCTGGACCACCGCGCCGATCCCGCCCCCTCGGTCGACGCGCCGGCCGGTGACGCCCACAGGGAACCGGGCAATGCCCAGGTCTCCCAGTGGCAGAAGCCGAAGTCGACGACGCCCGCGCGCCAGCCCGCTGCGGTCGCGAGCAGCCCCTATGGCTTCGCGCCGATTCCGCCGCAGTCGATCACCAGCTTCGTCGCCGGCATCGCCGAACCGCTGCTGTCGGTGCTGGCGCTGCTGCTGATCACCACGCTGGCCGACGAACCGATCGACCGGGCCACGCAGCTGCTCAGCCTGGGCGTGCTGGTGCTGACCTTCCCCGGAACCAACCGCTTCCATGCCTCGCCCAAGGTGGCGCTCGGCGGCATCGTGTCGTCCTGGCTGGTGGTCTGCAGCGTGCTGGGGCTGGTCGGCTTCGCGACCGACTCGGTCAAGTTCTACACGCCCGAGGTGCTGGTCGCGTGGCTGGTGGCCGCGCCGCTGATGCATTTCGGCCTGGCCTTGAGCGGCCACGCGCTGCTGCGCCACATGGCCCGCAACCCGCAGCTGCGGCGCGCCGCCCTGGTGATCGGCGCGGGCGAGGTCGGTCAGCGCATGGCCGAGGTGCTGCGGCAACGTGCCTCGGTGGGCTACGACTTCGTCGGGTTCGTGGAGGACCGCGAGCTCGACCGCGTTCCCGGTGCCCGCGCTGCGGACATCAAGGGCACGCTGGCCGAGATCCGCGAGGTGATCGCCCGCCACGGCGTGCGGGACGCCTACATCACCCTGCCGCTGGGCGCGCAGCCGCGCATCACCCAGCTCGTCAGCGCCCTGCAGGACGCCGCCTGCACGGTCTACTTCGTGCCGGATGTGATGCGCGTGCAGGTCATCCAGGGCCGCGTGCGCAACATCGACGGCATGCCGGTGGTGGGCCTGCTTGAGAGTCCCTTCATCGGCACCAACGCACTGCTCAAGCGCGGCAGCGACATGGTGCTGTCGACGCTGATCCTGGCGCTGATCGCGCCGCTGATGCTGGCCATCGCGCTGGGCATCAAGCTGAGTTCGCCGGGGCCGGTGATCTTCCGGCAGCGCCGCCACGGCCTGGACGGCCGCGAGATCGTGGTCTACAAGTTCCGCTCGATGACGACGATGGACAACGGCGCGGTGGTGCGCCAGGCCACCCGCGACGACGTGCGCGTCACGCCCTTCGGCCGTTTCCTGCGCCGCACCTCTCTGGATGAGCTGCCGCAGTTCATCAACGTGCTCCAGGGCCGCATGAGCATCGTCGGACCGCGCCCGCACGCACTGGCCCACAACCAGCAGTACCGCGAGCTGATCAAGGCCTACATGGTCCGCCACAAGGTCCGCCCGGGCATCACCGGCTGGGCCCAGGTCAACGGCAGCCGCGGCGAGACCGACACCACCGACAAGATGGCCGAGCGGGTCCGCCTGGACCTCGAATACCTGCGCAACTGGAGCCTGGCGCTGGACCTGCGGATCATCGTGAGAACCGCCTTCCTCGCCTTCTTCGACCGCAACGCCTATTAATTTTGGGCCCCCGGTTCCGGGTTACCGGAACCACCCCCCGCGGGGGTACCGGCCGCCTTGGGGCGGCCCTGCGGCGGCCGGTGGGGTCGACCTGTCACATTAAAAGGTGCTCGCCGGCGTTCTCGCCGCCGAGGATGACGTAGTTGACGCGTCGCAGGTCACCGAGGACCTTGCCGCCGGCGTAGCTGATCGAGCTTTGCAGGTCCTCCTGCATCTCGCGCAGCGTGTCGGACAGCTTGCCCTTGACCGGTTCGAGGATGCGCTTGCCCTCGACGTGCTTGTATTCGCCCTTGTTGAAGTCGCTGGCCGAGCCGTAGTACTCCTTGTAGAGCTTGCCGTCGACCTCGACGGTCGAGCCGGGCGATTCCTCGTGGCCGGCGAACAGCGAGCCGACCATCACCATCGCCGCGCCGAAGCGCACGCTCTTTGCGATGTCGCCGTGGTGGCGGATGCCGCCGTCGGCAATGATGGGCCTGGTCGCCACGCGGGCACACCACTTCAGCGCACTGAGCTGCCAGCCGCCGGTGCCGAAGCCGGTCTTCAGGCGTGTGATGCAGACCTTGCCCGGCCCGATGCCGACCTTGGTCGCGTCGGCTCCCCAGGCCTCCAGGTCGATCACCGCCTCGGGCGTGCCGACGTTGCCGGCGATCACGAAGGTGTCGGGCAGGCGGGTCTTGATGTGGCCGATCATGCGGCGCACGCTCTCGGCATGGCCATGGGCGATGTCGATGGTGATGTAGTCGGCGCCGACGCCGGTGGTGGCCAGCTGGTCGATCACCGCGTAGTCGGCCTCCTTGACGCCCGAGCTGATCGAGACGAACAGGCCGGCCTCGCGCATGTCGCGGGCGAAGGCGACGGCGTCGAGGTCGAAGCGGTGCATCACGTAGAAGTAGCCGTTGTCGGCCAGCCAGCGCGCGATGCGCTCGTCCAGCACGGTCTTCATGTTGGCCGGCACCACCGGCAGCTTGAAGCGGCGGCCGCCGAACTCGATCGAGGGATCGCACTCGCTGCGGCTTTCCACGCGGCATTGGCGCGGCAGCAGCAGGACGTTGTCGTAGTCGAAGATTTCCATCGCAGAAGGCTCTCGTCAGGTCACGCCGAACCCTCGGGCTCGCGATGAGCGTCGTCATCGCGCATCGGGCGCGGCGTGGTATCGCAACGGCGTTGTCGCAGTGCCGTCACAAGGCTGCGAGCGCTTGACCTGGGACCGGGCCGGGCCCTCCGAAGGCCGCCAGCGTGGGCGGTGGAGGGCACGGACAACCGGGCTCAGAATTTGGGCCCGGTGTCTGATTTTACGCATCGCCCCCACGCTCGGCGAGCCTGGCGGGCAAGGCCCCGGCGAGGGTGCGGGACGATCCTTCAGCGGTGGCGCGGGCCATGACGCGACGCGCCGGCCCAGCCACCGCTGCGCGGCAGGTCCATCGACAGGTCCAGCGGCAGGTCACGTCGCGCGCCCGGCATCGGGTCCGGGTGGCGCACGCTGCGCAGGTCGTCGGGAATGGTCGGCGCATGGTCGTCGAGCATGGCGGTCATGGTGAAGCGAGACATCACCTCGTTGCCCAGCGCGCCCAGGTCACTGAGCGCCGAGTCGGTCCACTCCAGCATGTCCCGTGTTTCCATGCCGGCCAGCGACGAGGGCGTGCCGCCGTCACCGGCCGGGTCATCGTCGCCATCGAGCGAGGCGCCCGGCTGCGAGCTGACGTCGACCACGAGGCGATCGCCGCCCGACAGGCGGGCCTCGATCAGCGCCTGTTCGGCGCGCTCCACCAGATCGACCTCGTCGAAGTCGCGCCGGAAGCCGGCCAGGCCCAGGCTCAGCGTCAGGCCGCCGGCCTCGTCGCCGGACGTCGCCGCCGCACGCTGCAGGGCCCGGCGCAGGCGACCCAGCACCTCGCTGGCGCCGCGCAGGTCGGTGGCCGGCAGCAGCATGGCGTAGGACTGGATGCCGATGCGCGCGACCAGGTCGTTCTCGCGTTCGCAGGCACCGGCCAGCAGGCGGGCGATGCGGCGCACCGCTGTCTCGCCGGCCCGGCTGCCCTTGGCCTGCATGTAGGCCGGGAAATGGTCGATCTCGGCCAGCACCAGGCTGAGGTTGTCGCCGGCCCGCCGCGCGCACAGTGCCTCGGCACGCAGGCGCTCGTCGAAGCCCTGCCGGTCGGTCAGGCCGGTGCCGACGTCGGTGCCGCCCAGACGGTGTTCGCCGGCGCTGCGCGGACGCTGGGCCGACGGGTCGGTCAGGCTCAGCACGACGCCATCGGACAGCGGCGCGACATGGACCGCGATCGGCCGCGGTGCCGCCTTGTCGTCGTTGAGCACGCGCTGCAGCTCGCGGGCGCTGCCGCCGTGCATCGCGGCGACGCAATCGGCGGCCAGGTCCAGCTGCGGCCACAGCACCAGCGCACCGGCCACGGTGCGGCCGACCAGCTCGGAGGTGTCGACGCCCAGCAGGCGCCCCAGCGCCGGGTTGGCCAGCGTGATGCGCCAGTCGCGCACGACCTGGCGCTCGTCCAGCAGGGCCCGCAGGCCCAGCATCGCGGTCGGGCTGGCCTGCAGCACGTGGTCGACGTGCTGGTGGCGCCACTCGTGGACGCGGCGGTCGATCAGCAGCCAGTCACGGCCTTGTGCATCCTTGAGCGGCAGCAGCAGCTCGCGCCAGCTCAGCACCGGCTGACCGGACTGGCCCCAGTCGATGCGGCATCGCGGCCTGCGGCTGTCGAGCACCTCGATCGCCGCGGCCAGCAGGGCTTCGGCGCCCTGCCAGCTCGACAGCAGCTTGCCGGCCAGGTCCTGCTCCGTCTGGGCCAGGTGGACGAGGCCCTGGCGACGCACGCGCAGGTCGCCGGGGCCCTCCCGCCGCAGCAGCAGCCAGTGGCCAGCCATGGCCGACCAGCGGTGGCCCTCGAAGGCGGACGGATCGACCGGCTGGCCCGGTGCGCGCAGGGTCTGCCAGGCCTTGAGCAGCAGCGCCTGATCGGCCTGGATCACCGTGGCGGTGATGTCGGGCGCGGCGTTCGGGGCTGCCTTGGCGGCGGCGGCAAGGGTCGAGGACGTCATGGCGGATGGGCAGGTCGGACGCGCCGGACAGCGGGCGCTGGCGTCCCCCAGTCTCCGTGCCGCAGGGCACGGCATTCGATCGGAAGGACACGAAATCCAGAATACCCACGCGACCGGATGTCCCCCATCCCCGATTCAGGCGAACAGGCTAGCCAGCTGAACCGTGGATGTTTTGCCGACTCGGGGCGCGTCTCCCTCTAGCCACACCTGCGCCCTCGCCTGCCCCAGGTCGCGCAGTTTTTCCAGAAACGGCCGATGCGCCAGCAGCTTGGTCTCGCTGGCGAGGTGGCCCAGCGCGTCCTGGGCGTCGATCAGGTGCCAGCGCAGCCGGCGCAGGCGCTGCTGGCGGACGCCGGACAGGCGCGCGGCGAACCAGTTCTCGCGCCGGGCGGCATCGCAGGCCAGGCCGATCTGGGCGGCCTCGCAGCGGAAGGTCGCGTTGAAGGCGATCTCGGCGGCGCGCACGCGGATCTCGGCCACGCTGGTCGGCGGGTGTGCGCCCGGCGCGGCATAGGCCAGCGGGCTGAGCATGACGATCAGCAGGTCGTCGGCCTGCGCACCGTCGCCAGCCGGCTCGACCAGCGGGGCCAGCGCCGGGTTGGCGCTGTAGCCGCCGTCCCACCAGGCTTCGCCGTCGATCTCGACCGCGTGGTGCAGCGTCGGCAGGCAGGCCGAGGCCATCGCCATGTCGACCGTCAGCTCATGCTCGCGGAACAGCCGCAGCGCGCCGGTGCGGGCGGAGGTCGCGGCGATGTGCAGCCGCACCGGGCTGGCCGCGCGCAGGCGCTCGAAGTCGACGCAGCGCAGCAGCAGCTCGCGCAGCGGGTTCAGGCCCAGCGGGTTGAGCTGGTAGGGCGACAGCAGCTGGGTCCACTGCAACGCGACGCGGGCGACCGGCGCGAGGCCGGGCTGGTCCGGATCGCCGCCGGCGAACCACTCGAAGGGCAAGGCGGTGCCGACCTCGAGCCAGAAGGCCGCCAGCGCCTCGCGCGCGGCATCCGGATCGCCGCCGCTGCGGGTCAGCCCGTCGGCCAGCACGATCGCGTTGAGCGCCCCGGCGCTGGTGCCGCTGACGGCGTCGATCGCCCAGCGCCGTTCGGCCAGCAGGGCGTCCAGCACGCCCCAGGTGTAGGCGCCGTGGGCGCCCCCGCCCTGCAGGGCGAGGCTGAGGCGGACAGGGCTGCGGAACACGTTCATCGGCACCTTCCTGCACCCAGGATGGGCGCGATGCTGCAGTGCAGTATGGCCACAAAAATAGAATGCCCGGATGAATGGTCAGCCGTCCTACCCCAGCGTCCCCCCGAGCCTGCTCGCCAACCTCAACCCGGAGCAGCTCGCGGCGGTCACGCTGCCCGCCGAACCGGCGCTGATCCTGGCCGGCGCCGGCTCCGGCAAGACCCGCGTGCTGACCACCCGCATCGCCTGGCTGCTGCAGACCGGCCAGGTCGGTCCGGGCGGGCTGATGGCGGTGACCTTCACCAACAAGGCGGCCAAGGAGATGGTCACGCGGCTGTCGACCCTGCTGCCCTACAACGTGCGCGGCATGTGGATCGGCACCTTCCACGGCCTGTGCAACCGCTTCCTGCGGGCCCACTGGAAGATCGCCAACCTGCCGCAGACCTTCCAGATCCTCGACAGCGGCGACACGCTGTCGGCGGTCAAGCGCGTCATCAAGGCGCTCAACCTGGACGAGGAGCGCTTCGTGCCCAAGCAGATGACCTGGGCCATCGCCGGCGCGAAGGAAGAAGGCAAGCGACCGCACGACCTGCCGCAGCACGACGGCCAGGCCCGCACGCTGGTCGAGATCTACCAGGCCTACGAGGACCAGTGCCAGCGCGAGGGCGTGGTCGACTTCGCCGAGCTGATGCTGCGCAGCTACGAGCTGCTGCGCGACCACCCGGAGATCCGCGAGCACTACCAGCGCCGCTTCCGCCACATCCTGGTCGACGAGTTCCAGGACACCAACCGGCTGCAGTACCTGTGGCTGAAGATGCTGGCCGGACCGCCCGACGGCGCCCACAGCGCGGCGCTGTTCGCGGTGGGTGACGATGACCAGAGCATCTACGCCTTCCGCGGCGCGCAGGTCGGCAACATGAGCGACTTCGAGCGCGAGTACCGCGTGCGCCACCTGATCAAGCTGGAGCGCAACTACCGCAGCTTCGGCAACATCCTCGATTCGGCCAACGCGCTGATCGCCCACAACAGCCGCCGCCTGGGCAAGAACCTGCACACCGAGGCCGGACCGGGCGAGCCGATCCGCGTCTACGAGGCCACCAGCGACTATGCGGAAGCGCAGTGGCTGCTCGACGAGGCCCAGCAGCTGCACCGCGGCGGCACCGCGCGCAGCGAGATCGCGGTGCTCTACCGCAGCAACGCGCAGTCGCGGGTGATTGAGTCGGCGCTGTTCAACGCCGGCGTGCCCTACCGCGTCTACGGCGGCCTGCGCTTCTTCGAGCGGGCCGAGATCAAGCACGCGCTGGCCTACCTGCGGCTGATCGAGAACGCCAACGACGACACCAGCTTCCTGCGCGTCGTCAACTTCCCGGCCCGAGGCATCGGCGCGCGCAGCGTCGAGCAGCTGCAGGACGCCGCGCGCAGCAGCGGCCGCAGCCTCTACCAGAGCGTCGGCGCGGTCGGCGGCGCAGCCGGCACCAAGCTGGCCGGCTTCCAGCGCCTGATCGACGATCTGCGCGAGCGCACCCGCGGCGCGACGCTGCGCGAGATCATCGAGCGCATGCTCGACGCCAGCGGGCTGGTCACCTTCTACCGGACCGAGAAGGAAGGCCAGGACCGGATCGAGAACCTGGAAGAACTGGTGACCGCCGCCGAGGCCTTCGTGACCCAGGAAGGCTTCGGCAAGGACGTCATCGCGCTGCCGGTCGACGAGACCGCGCCCGGCACCATCGCCGCGCCGCAGCCGGGCGAGCCCGAGGCGATCGCCCGGGTCGACCTGCTGCCCGATGCCGAGACCGGCGAGATCCTGTCGCCGCTGGCCGCCTTCCTGACCCATGCCGCGCTGGAGGCTGGCGACAACCAGGCCCAGGCCGGCCAGGACGCCGTCCAGCTGATGACGGTGCATGCGGCCAAGGGCCTGGAGTTCGACGCCGTCTTCATCACCGGCCTGGAAGAAGGCCTGTTCCCGCACGAGAACTCGCTGACCAGCGTCAGCGCCCACGGGGCCGACGGGCTGGAGGAGGAACGCCGGCTGATGTACGTGGCGATCACGCGGGCGCGCCAGCGGCTCTACCTGAGCTTCAGCCAGACCCGCATGCTGCACGGCCAGACGCGATACCACATCAAGAGCCGCTTCCTCGACGAGCTGCCCGAGGCCGCGCTGAAGTGGATCAGCCCGAAGAACCAGGGCTTCGGCTCCGGCTTCGAGACCAGCTACCAGCAGGCCTGGCAGCGCGGCAGCGGCCTGGGGTCGATGGTCGGCGCCGGCCGCAACCCGGGCTGGAGCCCGCCGCCGGCGCCACCGCCGTCCTGGGCTGCGCCGGTGCCCGCCGCGATGCGCCAGTCGGCCGCCAAGGACAACGGCCACGGCCTGCGCCAGGGCCAGAGCGTGTTCCACAACAAGTTCGGCGAAGGCGTCATCCTGACCCTCGAAGGCACCGGCGCGGACGCCCGCGCGCAGGTCAACTTCGGCCGCCACGGCGCCAAGTGGCTGGCCCTGAGCGTGGCCAAGCTGACCCCGATCGAGTGAACGCGATGGCCAACCTGCACGACCTCTTCGGCGTGGCCTATCCCGGCCTCCGGCACGCCCACATCGGCCTGGTCATGACCAGCGGCAGCCTGTTCGCGCTGCGCTGGCTGGCCACCCTGGCCGGCGCCCGCTGGCCCATGGCGGCCACCTGGCGGCACACCAGCATGGTCATCGACAGCCTGCTGCTGCTGGCCGGCGCCACGCTCTGGACCGGCCTGGGCCTGAACCCGCTGGCGCAGCACTGGCTGGGCGCCAAGCTGCTGCTGCTGGTCGCCTACATCGTGCTGGGCACCGTCGCGCTCAAGCGGGGACGCGGCTGGATGGCCCGGGCGCTGTGCGGCATCGCGGCGCTGGCGCTGCTGGTGACGATGTACACCGTCGCGCGACGGCACGACCCGGCCGGCTGGCTGCGCGATGTCATCGGTCACACGGCGGTCGCCACGACCCTCGCGCAGTCGTCCACCCTGCCTGGGGTCCGGCCGTTGATGAAGCGGCGGTCCGCCGGCTGAAAACGGGCGTACCGTCCGATCCGGACCCCGTCACGCACGCAGCGCCCGGCGACTCTCGCGCCAGGGACGCTCGACCGCCAGGAGAACGCCGATGAGCACCGTGCCCGCCAGCCTGCACCCCAGCCCCGCCGCCGGCTACGACAGCCCCTACGAGATGCTCACGAGCTGCCACGAACGGGTCGAACGCATGCTCGGCCTGCTCGAACGCCTGAGCGAGCACGTCACGCGCCACGGCGCCGACACCAACGCCCGCTCCGCCGCTGCGGACCTGTTGCGCTACTTCGACCTGGCCGCGCCACACCACCACGAGGACGAGGAACGCCACGTGCTGCCCCGCCTCGAAGCCCATGGCCATGCCGCGCTGGCCGAGCGCCTGCGCGGCGAGCACCGCCGCATGGACCAGCAATGGCGCGCGCTGCGCCCGCTGCTGGTCACGCTGACCGAAGGCCATGCGCCGGCCCAGGGCCTGCACGACGTCGCCGGCTTCGCGGCGCTCTACCGGGTCCACATCGCGGTCGAGGAAGACGAGGCCTATCCGCTGACCCGCCCCGGCCTGGATGCCGCCGCGCTGCAGGCCATGGGCGACGAGATGGCCCGCCGGCGCGGCGTGCGCTGAAGCGGTCCCCGTTCACGCGCCAGGGCCAGCCGGCTTGACCGCTTCGGTTCCGATGCCTATATTACTGACCAGTCAGTCATTAACGTCCTTTCCCACCCCGGAACGATGACCGGCTGACGCGCTTGCCTGACCGCCCGACCGCCTGACCGTGATCCAGCCCCTCCTCGAACCCGTCGAACACGTCGAATCCACCGACGCCAGCGCCCCGTCGCACCAGCGCCGCAAGGCCGAGCGTCCGGACGAGCTGCTCGACGCCGCGCTGTCGCTCTTCGTCGAGAAGGGCTACGCCGCCACCCGCATCGACGAGGTCGCGCGCCGCGCCGGTGTCTCCAAGGGCACGCTCTACCTGTACTACGCCAGCAAGGAAGAGCTGCTCAAGGAGGTCATCCGCAGCCGGCTGTCGACGCCCATCGCCGAGGCGATCGAGACCGTCGCCGCGCACACCGGCAGCACCGCCGAGCTGCTGACCGAGGTGGTCGCGCCCTGGTGGGCCGGCGTGATCGGCAGCGACGCCTCGGGCGTCTTCAAGCTCATCATCACGGAGGTGCGCAACTTCCCGGAGATCGCCGAGTTCTACAACCGCGAGGTGGTCGAGCCCGGCCATCGCGTGATGGAACAGGTGATCCGGCGCGGCATCGGCCGGGGCGAGTTCCGCGAGGTCGACGTGGCTGCGGCGGTGCATTCGCTGCTGCTGCCGATGATCATGCTGTGCGTGCACCGGCATTCGCTGGGCGCCTGCGAGGCTGCCGCCTCGATCGGCGAGCCGCTGACCTTCATCAAGGCCCATTTCGAGCTGCTGTTGCGGGGTCTGCGACAGATGCAACCGGACGTCGCTGCCGTGCCAACGGCCGCCTCCTAAAATCGCGGGTTTACTCGCAACCCCCGCGCGCCACCCTCGAATCGCGCGACACCGGAAGGCCAGAACACCATGAACGTCGAACAAGCCCGCTTCAACATGATCGAGCAGCAGATCCGTCCGTGGGACGTGCTGGACAGCTCGGTGCTGTCGCTGCTGGCCGTGGTCAAGCGCGAGGACTTCGTGCCCGCCGCCCATCGCACGGTGGCCTTCATGGACCTCGAGGTCCCGCTGCCCGCCGGCCAGGCGATGCTGGCCCCGCGCGTCGAGGCCCGCCTGCTGCAGGAACTGGCCCCGCACCGCCACGAGAAGGTGCTCGAGATCGGCGCCGGCAGTGGCTTCATGGCCGCGCTGCTGTCGCACAAGGCCCAGCAGGTCGTCGCGCTGGAGAACCGGCCCGAGCTGGTCGCGATGGCGCGCGAGAACCTGCGCAGCGCCAAGATCATGAACGTCGAGGTGCGCCAGGCCGATGGCAGCGATGCCGCCGCCGTGCAGGGCCCCTGGGACGCGATCCTGCTGTCGGGCTCGGTGGCCGACGTGCCGCCGTCGCTGCTGCAGCAGCTCAAGGTCGGTGGCCGCCTGGTCGGCATCGTCGGCCAGCTGCCGATGATGCGGGCGCTGCGCATCGTGCGCAGCGGTGACGCCACCTGGCGCACCGAGACGCTCTTCGACGTCGTCGCGCCGCGCCTGGATGGCTTCGGCGAGCCGACCCGCTTCAGCTTCTGATCCGGGGCCAGCCGCGCACGCCATGCAGCAACTGACCGTCGCCCAGATCGGCTCCCAGCTCGCGCAATGGCGCGCCGAGGGCCGACGTCCGGTGTTGCTGGACGTGCGCGAGCCCTGGGAGTGCGAGACCGCCAGCATCCGCGAGCCCGACCTGGACTTGCGGGCCATCCCGATGCAGCAGATCCCCGAGCGCCTGTCCGAACTGCCGGCCGACGAGCCGGTGCTGGTGCTCTGCCACCACGGCATGCGCAGCCTTCAGGTGGCCCTGTTCCTGGACCGGCAGGGCTACCCCCATGTGTTCAACATCATGGGCGGGATCGACGCCTGGTCCCACCTGATCGACCCATCCGTGCCGCGCTACTGAAGCGCCGGCGCGGGCGCTCCCGCCACTCCCCTGAGGCCCACCCGAGGACCCCCGATGACCGTCACGTTCCGTCGCAAGCCCCTGTCCCTGCTGATCCTGGCGGCCGTGCATGGCCTGGGACTCGGGCTGCTCGCCGCACCGGCCCAGGCCGAGAACCTGCGCGAGCTCTACGACATCGCGCGTGGCTACGACGCGTCCTACCTGGCCGCGCTGTCGCAGGCACAGGCCAGCCGGGCCCGGGCCGAACAGGCCGAGTCGCTGCTGCGTCCCACGGTCGGCCTGAGCAGCGGCGTCTCGCGCACCCAGACCGACACCCCGGTCAGCGGCATGCGCGGCCTGAACACCGCCAACGTCGGCATCAGCGCGGTCCAGCCGCTGTGGAACCAGGCCAACTCGGCCTCGGTGGACAAGGCGCGCAAGTCGCTCGACCTCATCGAGGCAGACCTGTCCACCGCCGAGCAGGATCTGATCGTGCGCGTCACCCAGGCCTATTTCGACGTGCTCGGCGCACGCGACACGCTGGCCACGGCGCAGGCCAACAAGAAGGCCATCAGCGAGCAGCTGGCCTCGGCCCGGCGCAACTTCGAGGTCGGCACCGCGACCATCACCGACACGCGAGAGGCCCAGGCCCGCTTCGACCTGGCCACCGCCCAGGAGATCGCGGCCGACAACGACCTGCGCAGCAAGAAGATCGCGCTGGACCAGCTGGTCGGCAAGACCGGCATCGAGCCCGCACCGCTGCTGCAGCCGGTTGCCCTGCCCACGCTGGCGGGTGACGAGGTCGAGTCCTGGGTCAGCAAGGCCGGCGAGGCGCCCAGCGTGCGCAAGGCCCGCACCGCCTACGAGATCGCGCAGCTGGAGACCCGCCGCACCGACGCCGGCGAACGTCCCACGCTGGACCTGGAAGGCACGGCCGGCGTCGCCCACAACTCCGGCGCGGCGGCCAACTCGGCCGGCGGCACCGGCTTCGCCAAGAACGCCAAGGTCGGCCTGACCTTCAAGCTGCCGCTGTACACCGGCGGCGCGCTGCAGAACCAGGTCAGGGAAGCCGTGGCGCTGGAGGAGAAGTCGCGCAACGACCTCGACAACGCCCGCCGCGCGGTCGCCCAGGCGACCCGCCAGGTCTACTTCGGCGTGCAGTCCGGCCAGGCCCAGGTGAGCGCGCTGGAGGCGGCCGAGTCCTCGTCCAAGCTGGCACTGGAGGCGACCCAGACCGGCTACCGCGTCGGCGTGCGCGTCAACCTCGACGTGCTGAACGCGCAGACCCAGCTGTTCTCGACCCAGCGCGACCTGGCCAAGGCCCGCTACGACGTGCTGGTCAACGGCCTGCGCCTGCGCCAGGCGGCCGGCGTGCTGGCCCCGCAGGACCTCGACACGGTCAACGGGCTGCTGGCGAAGTGAGGCGCTCGGGCGCTGCCGGGTGCCTGTCCGTCAGCGTCCGTCAGCGTCCATCCATGACCGCCAGGATCGCCTCGGCCATGCGCTGTGCGGCGCCCTGGTGGGCGCCCGCGTAGGCCCGCGCAGCGGCCACCATCGCGGCATGACGATCGGCCTGGGCGCACAGGTCCAGCGCGGCCTGCACGCCCGAGGGCAGATCGTCCACCCGCACGGCCGCGCCCTGCGCTTGCGCCCACTGCGCCGCGTCGGCGAAGTTGAAGGTGTGCGGCCCCATCACGACCGGACAGCCGCAGGCGGCCGCCTCGATCAGGTTCTGGCCACCCAGCGGCGCGTAGCTGCCGCCCAGCAGCGCGACGTCGGCCAGCGCGTAGTAGGCCGCCATCTCGCGCATCGAGTCACCCAGCCAGACGTCGGCATCGACCGCCTCGCCGCCCGGCCCGTCGGCCCAGCCGCTGCGGCGTGACAGGCTCAGTCCCTGAGCCACCACCAGCGCCGCGACCTCGTCGAAGCGCTGCGGGTGGCGCGGCACCAGCAAGAGGCGCGGGCGCTGTCCGGGCCGACCCGGCCAGCGCGCCATCGCCGCGATCCAGGCCGACAGCAGGGGCGCGTCCTCGCCCTCGCGCCAGCTCGCGGCCAGCACGACCGGCCGGCCGGCCGAGGTCTGCCGCCACCGCTCGCCACGGGCCAGCAGGGCCGGGTCCGGGCGCAGGTCGAACTTCAGGTTGCCGCTGACCCGCACCTGTGGTGCGCCGGCCGCGCGCAGGCGCTGCGCATCGGCCTCGGTCTGCGCCAAGGCCAGCGCCACGGTGCCAACCGCCGGGCGCATCAGCGCATCCAGTCGCAGGGCCTTGCGCAGGCTCTTGTCCGACAGCCGCGCGTTGGCGATCACCATCGGCACGCCGGCCCGGGCGGCCGCATGCTGAAGGCCGGGCCAGACCTCGGTCTCCATCAGCACACCGACGGCCGGCCGGTGACGGCGCAGGAAACGCCGCACCGCGCCGGGCGTGTCGAAGGGCAGCCAGCGCTGCGCGTCGCCGTCGCACAGCAGCGTCGCGGCGGTCTCGCGGCCGGTCGCCGTGCCGCTGGTCAGCAGCAGGCGCAGGCCCGGCCGGGCCGCACGCAGGGCCTGGATCAGCGGCTCGGCCGCGCGCGTCTCGCCCAGCGAGACGGCATGCAGCCAGAGCGCGCCAGGCGGCGTCCGGTCGCCCAGGCCCAAGCGCTCGCCGACCGCCAGGCCGTAGGCCGGTTCGCGCCGCGCACGCCAGCACAGGCGGGCGACCAGCAGCGGCGTCAGCAGCCGCAGCAGCGTGGCGTAGGCATTGCGGGCCAGCGCGGCGCGCAGCGGCGTCACGGCGGGTGCCGTCCCCGGCGACGAAGGGCTCAATGCGCCGCCTGCTGGACCTGCGCCTCGGGCATGACGCGGCGCAGCGCGGCCATGAAGTCGGCCTCGATGCGGTGCAGCGCCGCCTCGGTGTGGCCCTCGAAGCGCAGCACCAGCACCGGCGTCGTGTTGGATGCGCGGATCAGGCCGAAGCCGTCCGGGTAGTCGCCGCGCAGGCCGTCGATGGTGCCGATCGTGGCGCCGGGGAAGTCGGCCTGGGCGATCAGGCGCTCGACGATCTCGTGCTGGTTTCCGGCCGGCACCGCGACGTTCAGTTCGGGCGTGCTGTAGCTGGTCGGCAGGACCTTGAGGACGGCGCTCGGATCGTCGAAGCGAGACAGGATCTCCAGCAGCCGCGCGGCGGTGTAGGTCGCGTCGTCGAAGCCGTACCAGCGCTCGCCGAAGAAGATGTGGCCGCTCATCTCGCCGGCCAGTGGCGCGCCGGTCTCGCGCAGGCGGGCCTTGACCAGCGAGTGGCCGGTCTTCCACATCATCGGCACGCCACCGGCGTCGAGGATGCCGGCGGGCAGGCGCTGCGAGCACTTGACGTCGAAGATGATGGTCGCCCCCGGCTGGCGGGCCAGGATGTCGCGGGCGAACAGCAGCATCTGGCGGTCCGGGAAGATGATCTCGCCGTCGCGCGTGACCAGCCCGAGCCGGTCGCCGTCGCCGTCGAAGGCCAGGCCCAGCTCGGCCTCGGTCGCGTGCACGACCTTGACCAGGTCGGCCAGGTTCTCGAGCTTGGACGGGTCCGGATGGTGGTTGGGGAAATGGCCGTCGACGCGGCTGTACAGGTCGATGACCTCGCAGCCCAGCGCACGCAGGATGCCGGGAGCCGAGGCGCCGGGAATGCCGTTGCCCGAATCGACGACGACCTTCATCGGCCGTGCCAGGCGGCAGTCGCTGGTGATGCGGTGGCCGTACTCCGGCACGATGTCCATGGCCGCGATGCGCCCGCCCGGCGCCTGCACGTAGTCCTCGGTTTCCATGCGCCGGCGCAGGCCCTGGATGGTCTCGCCGTGGATGGCCACGCCGGCCAGCACCATCTTGAAGCCGTTCCAGTCCTTCGGGTTGTGGCTGCCCGTGACCTGGATGCCGCTGCGGCAGCCCTGCGCGCCACGGGTCGCGGCGACGTAGTACAGCATCGGTGTGGTGACCGCGCCCAGGTCGACCACGTCCAGCCCGGTCGACGCCAGCCCGCGCATCAGCGCGGCGGCCAGCCCCGGCCCCGACAGGCGCCCGTCACGCCCGACCGCGACCGCCTTCTCGCCGGCCGCGAGCGCCTCGCTGCCGAAGGCGCGACCGAGGTGCTCGGCAAAGGTCTCGTCGAGGGCCTGGCCGACGATGCCGCGGATGTCATAGGCCTTGAAGGCCGAGGGCGTGAGTTGCATGGTGGGGGCTGGCGCGGGCAGGCGCCGAGTGGGGTCGGGACGGGCGGGATTCTAGGGAGCCCCGCCGACCGCCCTGCCCTCGGGGGCCGTCACATCACCGCACCGAGCTGCCACGGCACGAACTCGTTCTGCCCGTAGCCATGCCGTTCGCTGGCGGTGCGTTCGCCGGAGGCCGTGCGCAGCATCTGCCGGAAGATCTGTTCGCCGATCTCGTCGATGCTGGCCAGGCCGTCCACGATGGGGCCGCAGTCCAGGTCGATGTCTTCCTGTTGACGCTGCCAGAGGGCCGTGTTGGTCGACAGCTTCAGCGACGGCGACGGCGCGCAGCCGTAGGCCGAGCCGCGGCCGGTGGTGAAGCAGATGAGGTTGGCCCCGCCGGCGACCTGGCCGGTCGCGGAGACCGGGTCGTAGCCCGGCGTGTCCATGTAGAGCAGGCCGTGCGTGCCGGCCGGCACCGGCTCGGCGTACTCGAGCACGTCGACCAGCGCGGTCGTGCCGCTCTTGGCGATGGCACCGAGCGATTTCTCGAGGATGGTGGTCAGCCCGCCCGCCTTGTTGCCCGACGAGGGGTTGTTGTCCATCTGCATGTGGTTGCGCGCGGTGTAGTCCTCCCACCAGCGGATGCGCGCCAGCAGCTTGTCGGCCACGCCCTGCGAGACCGCGCGGCGCAAGAGCAGGTGCTCGCCGCCGTAGATCTCGGGCGTCTCCGACAGGATGGCGCTGCCGCCGTGCGCGACCAGCCGATCGACCGCCGCGCCCAGCGCCGGGTTGGCGCTGATGCCGGAGTAGCCGTCCGAGCCGCCGCATTGCAGGCCGACCACCAGGTGACGGGCCGACACGGTCTGGCGCTGCACCCGGTTGGCGTCCGCCAGCAGGCGCTGGACCGCCTCGATGCCGCGCGCCACCGTCCTGGCGGTGCCGCCGCTGTCCTGGATCGTGAAGGTCACCAGCCGGGTGCCCTCCTCCAGGGCCTCCTGGGCCACGAGGCCCTGGATCTGGTTGGTCTCGCAGCCCAGGCCGACGATCAGCACCGCCGCGAAGTTGGCATGCCGCGCGTAGCCGCCCAGCGTGCGCCGCAGCACCGTGATCGGCTCGCCCTCGCTGGCGGTGGCGCAGCCCGCGCCGTGGGTCAGCGCGACCACGCCGTCGACGTTCGGATAGGGTGCCAGCGCCTGCGGGTGGATGTCGCGGCGGAAGTGGTCGGCAATCGCCCGTGCGGCGGTGGCCGAGCAGTTCACCGAGGTCAGGATGCCGATGTAGTTGCGCGTCGCGACACGGCCGTCGGCCCGCACGATGCCCTCGAAGGTGGCCGGCTCGGCCGGTGCGGCCGGATGGCGCGCATCGACGCCGACCTCGTGGCTGCGGGCGAACTCGGCATAGCGCAGGTTGTGGCTGTGCACATGCTGGCCGGCCGCCACGGCCGCGCTGGTGTGGCCGATGACCTGGTTGTAGCGCCGCACCGGCGTGCCTTCGGGCAGGTCGCGCAGCGCGATCTTGTGGCCCGGCGGGACCAGGCCCGCCACGGTCACGCCCAGGCTCTCCAGCCGGGTGCCGGACAGCAGCTGGCGGCGCGCGATGGCGACGTCATCGGCGGGATGGATGCGGATGGCCGGATCGGTCCGGCTCGGGTCGTGACTCATGTGCGCGCTCCTGCTCAGCCGTCGATCAGCGCCGGGTCCCAGGCATGCACCGACTGGTGCTGCTCGCCCAGGCCGGCGATGCCCAGGCGCATGCGGTCGCCGGGCTTCAGGTAGACGGCGGTCGGCTTGATGCCCATGCCCACGCCCGGCGGCGTGCCGGTGGTGATCAGGTCGCCCGGGTAGAGCGTCATGAAGCGGCTGATGTAGCTCACCAGATGAGCCACGCCGAAGACCATCGTGCGGGTGTTGCCGGTCTGGCGGCGCACGCCGCTGACGTCCAGCCACATGTCGAGCTGCTGCGGGTCGGCGATCTCGTCGGCCGTGACCAGCCAGGGGCCGACCGGACCGAAGGTGTCGCAGCCCTTGCCCTTGTCCCAGGTGCCGCTGCGTTCAAGCTGGTACTCACGCTCGGACACGTCGTTGACGACGCAGTAGCCGGCCACGTGCGCCAGCGCCTCGTCCTGACCGACGTAGCGGGCGGTCTTGCCGATCACCACGCCAAGCTCGACCTCCCAGTCGGTCTTGACCGAACCCTGCGGCAGCACGACCGGGTCGTTGGCACCGACCATCGTGCAGGTGTGCTTGGTGAACAGCACCGGCTCGGCCGGCACCTGCGCACCGGACTCGGCCGCATGGTCGGCGTAGTTCAGGCCAACGCACAGGAACTTGCCGCAGCCGGTCCACGGCAGGCCGATGCGCTGGTTCGCCGCCAGCAGCGGCAGGCGCTCGACGTCGACGGCACGCAGGGCGGCCTGGCCTTCGGGCGTCAGCGTGCGGGCGCTGATGTCGTGCAGCAGGCCGGACAGGTCACGCGGCCGTCCGGCGGCGTCGAGGATGGCGGGTTTCTCATGGCCCTTGGGGCCCAGTCGCAACAGCTTCATGGCGCGGTTCTCTTGGATCGGGATGGGTCGGACGTCAATTGGACCAGCCGCCGTCGATGACGTGCACGGTGCCGGTGGTGAAGGCGGCCTCGTCGCTGGCCAGGTAGACCGCCAGCATCGCGATTTCCTCGGCGCTGCCAAGCCGGCCCATGGGCTGGCGCGAGACGAACATCGCCTCGACCTCGGCTTCGGACTTGCCGCTGGCCGCGGCCTGGGACCGGATGCGCTCGCGCAAGGACGGCGACTCGACGGTGCCGGGGCAGATCGCGTTGCACCGCACGCCGCGGGCCACGTAGTCGGCCGCGACGGACTTGGTCATCCCGATCACCGCCGCCTTGGTCGCGCCGTAGACGAAGCGGCCCGGCGCGCCCTTGATGCTCGACGCGACCGAGGCCACGTTGATGATCGAGCCCCTGCCCTGCGCCAGCATCCCCGGCACATGGGCTCGCATCATCCGGTACATGGCCCGCACGTTGAGGTCGATGGAGAAGTCGAAGGCGGCCTCGTCGCAATCGAGGATGCTGCCGGCATGCACGTAGCCGGCGGCGTTGAACAGCACGTCGATGGGGCCGACCCGGGAGGCCAGCGCGGTGATGGCCTCGGCATCGCGCACGTCCAGCACCTGGGTGCGGATGGCGCCGCCGCCGTCGACCGCCAGGCGTTCGAGCAGCTCGGCATTGATGTCGGTGGCGATCACCTGGGCACCCTCGCGGGCAAAGGCCCGAGCGGTGGCGTGGCCGATGCCCTGGCCTGCGGCGGTGAGCAGCGCGGTCTTGCCGGCCAGTCGTCCAGTCATGTCGAAACTCCTGCAGGAATGCGTTCGAAGGTGCCGTCCGTGGCGGTGCGCGAGCGGCCCGCGCGGACGATCAGGTGCGCTGGGCCGGACCGTCCAGCGCACGGTCCAGGTGGGTGTAGCCGCCGTCGACGACCACCCACTGACCGGTGGTGTGCGACGAGCGGTCCGACAGCAGGAAGACCACCGTGTCGGCGATCTCCTGCGCGGTCGTGAAGCGCTGGCCCAGCGGGATGCGGCGCTCGATGGCCCGCCGCACCGCCTCGGGGTCGGGCATCTTGGCCAGCTCGCGTTCGTACATCGGCGTGAGCACCTCGGCGACCACCACCGCGTTGGCACGGATGCCGTCGCCGCGCAGGGCCACGGCCCATTCGCGCGTCAGGCCGAGCATGGCGCCCTTGGCGGCGGTGTAGCCGCTGGTGTCGCCCTGGCCGGTCAGCGAGGTCTTGGAGCCGATGTTGACGATGGACCCGCGCGCCGCGCGCAGGTGCGGCAGGCAGAGGTGGGCCATCAGGTAGACGTGGGTCAGGTTGCGCTCGATCGAGCGCATGAAGGGCTCGCGGCCAGCCGCCAGGTCGACGTGGTCGTTGACGCCGGCGTTGTTGACCAGCCCGGCGATGCCGCCGTGGCGGGCCACCGCATCGGCCACGGCCTGCGTGCAGGCGGCCTCGTCGGTGAGTTCGACGCGGTGGAAGCTGCAGGCCGGCTGCAGGGCCTGCAGCTCGGCCGAGAAATCGGGCGACAGCGGGGCGCGCCCGAAGATGACGGGAATGGCGCCTTCCTGGGCCAGCGCACGCGAGATCGCGGCGCCGATGCCGGAACCGCCGCCGGTCACGATGACCGGCTTGCCGGCGAGGTGGAGGTCCATGTCGGTCGGAGATGAGGCTAAGGCTGAGGCTGAGGCTGCGGCGACCCACCGCAGGAGGCTGGGCGGCAGGCCCCTTCAGCCCGCCGCCCCCCACCCGGTCCCCGACCCTGCACCCGCGCGGTGGTCAGCCGGCGGCACGACGTGCAGGACAGGACCCCACCTGGGTCAGGATCGATCAGTCGTACAGGACGGCCGCGATCTTCGGGTCGGCGATGTTGGACTTGTCGTACCAGTAGAAGCCGGTGTCGATGCGGTTCGGCACCTTCTCGCCCTTGGCCGCCTTCAGGCCGTACTCGACGACCTTGTAGCCGATGCCCACGGGGTTCTGGGTGATCGAGCCGGCGATGGTGCCGTCCATGATCATGTCCTTCTGGCCCTTGCCCGAGTCGTAGCCCACCAGGATCACGGCCGACTTGATCTCCTTCTTGGCCGTACCGGCACCGATGGCGGCACCTTCGTTGGTCGCGAAGATGGCCTTGACCTTCGGGTGGGCCTTGACCATGGTCTTGAAGATGTCGTTGGCCTTGAGCTGGTCGCCGCCGTACTGGATGTCGACGATCTTGATCTTCGGGTACTTGGCCTTGATCTGGTTGACGAAGCCGTCGCGGCGGTCCTTGCCGGTGCTGGAGACCTGGTCATGCGCGATCACGGCGACTTCGCCGTCGCTGCCGATCATCGCGGCGACCTTGTCGGCAGCCAGCGCGGCCGAGGCCTTGGAGTCCGTCGCGGCGGTGGTCACCGGCACGTCGCTGTCCACGCCCGAGTCGAAGGCGACCACGGGGATCTTCATCTCGCGGGCCTTCTTCATCAGCGGGATGGCGGCCTTGGAGTCGGTGGCGGCGAAGCCGATGGCAGCGGGCTTCTTGGCCAGGGCGGCCGAGAGCATGTCCATCTGCTTGTCGACCATCTGCTCGGTCTCGGGGCCTTCGTAGGTGATCTTCACCTTGAAGTCCTTGGCCGCCTGCTCGGCGCCGGCGCGCACGGCCTGCCAGAACTGGTGCTGGAAGCCCTTGGAGATCAGGGGGATGTAGACCTCCTGGGCCTGGGCGGCCGAGCCGAAGCCGGCCAAGGTCATCGCGGCGGTCAGGGCCAGAAGTTTGCGCTTGCAGATCATGGATGTCTCCTGTTGTCGGGCTGCTTGGATGGAGGGGCGAGCCGCGTGTAGAACCCCGTTCACTTCAACGTCGCAGGCCACCGTCCGGCGCACATCCGCCGGCACGGTGCGGCCTGCCGGATCACTTGCGCTTGTTGCGCAGGTTGTCGGTGTAGACGGCCAGGATGATGATCAGGCCGGTCAGCACCATCTGCCATTCCTGCGCCACCGACATGATGCGCAGCCCGTTGATGAGCACGCTCATGATGAAGGCGCCGATCACCGTGCCGAGGATGGTGCCGGTTCCGCCGGCCAGCGAGGTGCCGCCGATCACGACCGCCGCGATGGCATCGAGCTCGTAGCCCTGTCCGAGCGCCGGCTGGGCCGAGTTCAGCCGCGAGGCCACCAGCAGGCCGGAGATGCTGCAGATCGCGCCGCTGAGCGTGTAGACGATGACCTTCCAGCGGTCGGCGTTGACGCCCGACAGGCGCACCGCTTCCTCGTTGCTGCCGAGCGCGAAGGTGTAGCGGCCGAGCTTGGTCTTGTTGAGGATGATGACGCTGACCACGCACACGCTCAGGAAGATCAGCGCCCCGTTGGGGATGGGCAGGAAGGGCAGCACCTTCTCGACCACCGAACCCAGCGAGATCGCGTCGAAGCCCTCGACGTCGCTGAAGTAGATCGGCCGGGCCTCGGTGATCAGCAACGAGGCGCCCTTGAGCAGCATCATCATGCCCAGCGTGGCAATGAAGGGCGTGACCTTGAGCTTGGTGATGACCAGGCCCGAGGTGGCGCCCACCAGCGCGCCCATCACGATGGTGGCGGGCACGCCGATGATCATCGGCCAGCCCCAGTTGGTCATGAACACGCCGGCCATGACGGCGGTGAAGGTCATCAGCACGCCCACCGACAGGTCGATGCCGGAGGTGATGATGACGAAGGTGCAGGCCACCGCCAGCACGCCGATCACGTTGGTCGCCTGCAGGATGCCGATGAAGTTGTCCATCGTCATGAAGGCGTCGGGCTTGAGCACGCAGAACACCGCGATCAGCGCGACGAGGCTGGCGAAGGCCAGCAGCTTCTGGCGCGCAGCCGGATGGAACAGGCCTCGGCGCGGACCGGTGGCGTCGATCGGTGGCGTTGGCTGTGCTTGAGTGGTCATGGCGGGCGGGTCGAAAGGTGAGGCGGGGGGAAGAAGGCGGCGCGTCGTTCGGACCGTGTCGGTCAGGCGGGCTGGCCGGCCAGGTCGTCGACGCTGTCCGCCGGGTCCACCGACGAGGGCCGCAGCGTGGCCAGGTGCATGATCGATTCCTGTGTGGCCTCGGCCGCGGCGAGCTCACCGGTGATGCGGCCTTCGCACATCACCAGCACGCGGTGGCTCATGCGCAGCACCTCGGGCAGCTCGCTGCTGATCATCACGATCGCCTTGCCCTGCGCGGCCAGCGCGTCGAGCAGCTTGTAGATCTCGCTCTTGGCGCCCACGTCGATGCCGCGTGTCGGCTCGTCGAAGAACAGGATGTCGCAGTCGCGCAGCAGCCATTTGGCGATCACGATCTTCTGCTGGTTGCCGCCCGAGAGCAGGCGCACCTGCTGCTCGACCGAGGGCGTCTTGATCGCCAGGCGCTGCACGTAGTCGCGAGCGGTGGCGTGGATGGCGTTCTGGTCGAGCCAGAAGCCGCCGCTGCTGAAGCGGTCCAGCGTGGCCAGCACGACATTGGTCTCGACGTCCAGGCCGGTGGCCAGGCCGTAGCGCTTGCGGTCCTCGGACAGGTAGCCGATGCCGTGCGCCACCGCGTCCTGTGGCGAGCGGATCTGCACCTTGCGGCCACGCACATGGACCTCGCCAGCGTCGATCGGGTCGGCGCCGAAGACCGCGCGCGCCAGCTCGGTGCGGCCCGCGCCCATGAGGCCGGCCAGGCCGAGGATCTCGCCACGGCGCAGCGTGAAGCTGGCGTTCCTGATCGCGTGGCCGCGGCTGATGCCCCGCACGTCGAGCAGCACCTCGTTGGCCGAGGTGTCGGGCACGACCCGGTGGGCGGTGTCGAGCGTGCGGCCCACCATCATCGAGATGATCGTCTCCATCGGCGTGCCGGCGGTGGGCACCGTGCCGATGTACTGGCCGTCGCGCATGACGGTGACGCGGTCGGAGATCTGCTTGAGCTCGTCCATCTTGTGCGAGATGTAGACGATGCCCACGCCCTGCGCCTTCAGGCCGCGGATGATGCGGAACAGCTCGGCGATCTCGGCATCGTTCAGCGCCGCGGTCGGCTCGTCCATGATCAGCACGCGCGAGTCGAAGCTCAGCGCCTTGGCGATCTCCACCATCTGGTGCTTGGCCACGGTCAGCTCGCCGACGACGGTGCGCGGATCCAGGTGCAGGTGCATGCGCGCGAAGATCGCCGCCGCCTGCGCGTTGATCGCATCCTCGTCCAGCACCAGGCCGAAAAGCTTCATCGGCTCGCGCCCGACGAAGATGTTGTGAGCCGCGCTCAGGTGGTTCATCAGGTTGAGTTCCTGATGGACGATGCCGATGCCCAGCGCCTGCGCGGCACGCGGGTCGGCGATCTCGACCGGCTGGCCGTCGATCCTCACCTCGCCGGAATCCTTCTGGTAGACGCCGGCCAGCACCTTCATCAGCGTGGACTTGCCCGCGCCGTTCTCGCCCATCAGCGCGTGGACCTCGCCGCCGAGCAGTTCGAACCGCCCACGGTCCAGCGCCTTGACGCCGGAAAACGCCTTGCACAAGTCGGTGATCTGGACGATCGGCGTGCCGCGCAGGGCGGGCGTGGAAGGTGCGGCTGTGCTCATGTCCGGGAAATGATCGAATGCCTTGATTTAGTCGGCTAGAGGGTCAGCCCGTAGAAGGCCACCGCGTTGTCGTGCCGGATGGCGCGCTGCTCCTCGGGCGACAGGTCCTGCATCAGTTCGTCGCTCAGCGCGATCCATGCGGCGTAGTCGGCCGCCAGGTTGAGCACCGGCCAGTCGCTGCCCCAGATCAGCCGTTGCGGGCCGAAGGTCGACCGCAGCAGGTGCCAGACCGGTTGCAGCGCCTGGCGACCTGCGGCACCACCGGCACGGGCTGCGCCGTCCGCCTCGGTCAGCAGGCCGGAGACCTTGCAGTGCAGGCCCGGCCGGGACGCCAGCTCGGTCATGCCGGCACGCCAGGGCTGCGCCCAGTCGGCGTGCCAGCCGCCGGCCTCGTCGCGCGAGGCCAGCTGGGGCTTGGCGGCATGGTCGATCACCACGGGCAGGTCCGGGTGACGGTCCAGGAAGCGCAGCAGGTGGCTCAGGTGCCAGGGCTGCACCAGCGCGTCGACACGCAGGCCGAGGTCGGCGATGCAGGCCATGACCTCCGGGTGCGGCAGGCGCGCGATCCAGTCGGCCTCGGGCAGGTCCTGCAGCATCGGCCGCACGCCCTTGAACTTCGGATGGCCGGCCCAGCGCCGCAGGGCCGGGACCGACTCGCGCCGGCTCAGGTCGACCCAGCCGACGACGCCACCGATCCAGCCGTGCAGCGTGGCAAGCTGCAGCATGTATTCGGTTTCGGCCTCGCTGTCGGCTGCCTGGACCAGCACGGTCTGGCTCACGCCGTGAGCCTGCAGCAGCGGCAGCAGGTCATCGGGCTCGAAGTCGCGGTGGATCGGCGCCAGCGCCGGCACGTCGGCACGCAGCCAGCGGTAGTCGCCACGCGCCAGCCGCCAGAGATGCTGGTGGGCATCGACGCGCGGCGGTCGGACCGGATCGACAGGCTGGGCTGGGGCGGCGGGAGCGGTCATGTCGGGGTAAGTCAGGAGCCGGAAACCGTGGCGAAGTTAATTCATCTGCGAACAGAATATCCATCAATGAACTCGTTCGCCATGCGATGAACCCCGAAACCAGCCCAGGACTTACCCGAAGCGCGGACCCTGCCCGGACGGATCCGGACCGGGACCGGGAGCAGGACCGCTATCGCGCCCCGGCGCTGGACAAGGGCCTGGACATCCTCGAACTGCTGAGCGAGCAGCCCACCGGCCTGACGCGCGGCGAGATCGTCAAGGCGATGGGCCGCAGCCCGAGCGAGATCTACCGCATGCTCGAACGCCTGGTGGCACGCGACTATGTCAGCCGCTCGTCCGAGGGCGACCGCTATGCGCTGAGCCTGAAGCTGTTCGTGCTGGCGCACCGCCACCCGCCGGTCAACCGGCTGGCCGCGCGGGCGGTGCCGGTGATGGAAGCGTTCGCACAGGCGGTCGAGCAGAGCTGCCACCTGGGCGTCTACGACCGCGGCAACCTGACCGTCGTGGCGCAGGTCAGCAGCCCGCACAAGCTCGGCTTCTCGCTGCGGCTGGGCGCGCGCGTCAGCCTGCTCGACACCGGCTCGGGACACGTGCTGCTGGCCTACCAGGACGACCGGCGGCGGGCCGAGATGCTGGCCTCGCACGAGGCACTCGAAGGCGAGGTGCCGATGTCCGAGGCCGACCTGGCCGCCGCGCTGGCGCAGGTCCGCGTCGACGGCGGCTGGCAGGGCGAGAGCCAGCAGACCTTCGGCATCACCGACCTGTCGATGCCGGTGCTGGGCCCGGACGGCCACGCGATCGCGGTGCTGACCTGCCCCTTCATCCGCCGCATCGACCGCCATCCCGGCCCGGACATCGTGCAGACGCGGCTGCGCCTGGCCGAGGCCGCGCGCGCCTTGTCGATCCGCTGAAACCGGCCGCTGCGCGGGCCGTGGGAAGATCGTCGGGACATCCCCGGACCCAGCCCGCACCATGCTCATCAACTGCGTCGCCTACCGCGACGGCCACAAGCTGGCCGACATCCCGCTGGACCGCATCGGCGGCCACCTGGGTCAACCCGGCACCTTCGTCTGGGTGGCCCTGCGCGACGCCAGCGACGACGAACTGCACGACCTGCAGCGCATCTTCAAGCTGCATGACCTGGCCGTCGAGGACGCCCGCCACGGTCACCAGCGGCCCAAGATCGAGGAATACGACGACACGCTGTTCACGGTGATGCACCTGGTCGAGATGTCCCCGACCGACGAGCTGCACCTGGGCGAGGTCGCCGTCTTCGTCGGACAGGACTTCATCGTCTCGGTGCGCAACCGCAGCACGCAGGGCTTCCTGGGCGTGCGGGCCCGTTGCGAACGCGAACCGCAGCACCTCAAGCAGGGTTCCGGCTTCGTGCTGTACGCGCTGATGGACGCGGTGGTCGACCGCTACTTCCCGATCGTCGATGCGCTGGAGAGCGAGCTGGAACACATCGAGGACCAGATCTTCGAGCGCGGTGCCGCACGCGAGAACATCCAGCTGCTGTATGCCCTCAAGCGCCGCCTCACGGTCGTGCGCCACGCCGTCGCGCCGCTGATGGACGCCACCGCCAAGCTGCATGGCGGACGCGTGCCGGGCGTCTGCGTGCCCAGCGAGGACTACTTCCGCGACGTCTACGACCACCTCACCCGCATCAACTCGACGCTGGATGCGCTGCGCGAGACGATCGGCACGGCCATCCAGGTCAACCTGTCGATGGTCACCATCGAGGACACCGACGTCAGCAAGCGCCTGGCCGCATGGGCCGGCATCTTCGCGGTCGCCACCGCCTTTGTCGGCGTGTGGGGCATGAACTTCGAGCACATGCCCGAGCTGAAATGGCAGTACGGCTACCCGGCCGCGATCGGCCTGATCGTGACGGTTTGCGGCTTGCTCTACCGGCGCTTCAAGAAGGCCGGCTGGCTTTGAGGCCACGGCCTGTTTGACAAATTTAGGTGATTCCTTCGCTGCAGCGGTCGCACTAGCCTTCGCGCCGGCCTTCGGGCCGCTTGTCGTTGTCGACCCGCACGATTGAATGCCGCCAGCCAGGCAGACCCTCGATTCCGGTGCGGCAGCACGCCCCACCGAAACCGGAGATCCCATGCCCGACACCGCGACGCCGCGCACCATCGACCCGCACGACGACACCGGCCCGGACCACGTCTGGCTCGCCCTGACCGGCGACGCGGACGCCAGCACCACCCCCCGTCTCCAGTTCCTCGTGCTGGGCAACAGCGGCGACGTGCTGAGCCTGCTGGAGGGCACGGGCAGCGGCTGGTCGGCAGCGGGCACGCTGTCCGGCACCGCCTACGGCGACCTGCAGGTCTTCAACGGCAAGGACCTCAACAACCAGGCCTACCAGGTGCTGGTGTCGCAGCCGGTCACGGTCCCGTCGGTGATGGGCTGATGGGGCCCGGCACGCACCGCCGCCGTTGGCAGGTGGCGGTCGGTCTGGTCGGCGGGGCGTCGATGGCCGCATGCGCGGCCGACGAGCTGCCCGCCGCGCCGACCGCCACACTGCCCAGGGTCGAGATCCCGGCGTCGCGCGCCGCGTCTGCGGCGATCGATCCGCCCGGCTGGGCCTCGCCCGCGACGGCGGCCCGCGCAACGACCGTGCTGGATCCGGCCGAATCGCCCACGGCCGACCGGCTGGCCGATCTGCTGCGCGGCGCGCCCGGCTTGCAGCCGGTGGTCAGCGACGGTGGCCTGTCGACCCAGTTCAACCTGCGCGGCTTCATCGTCACACGCTTGCAATACGACGGCCTGCCGGAGGTCACGCGGCTGTTCACGCGCGACCCGTCGACCCTCGCCGCCGTGCGCGTGCAGGGCGGACCTTCGGGCGTCGACAGTGGCCTGGGCAGCCCCGGCGGCAGCGTCACGCTGGCCGCGCCGACGCCTGGGCCGCTGGCGCGCCGGACGGTGTCGCTGCAAGGCGGTTCATCGGCCTGGCGACGCGGCGTGCTGGACCTCAACCAGCCGCTGACCGAGTCCTGGCGGGCCCGCCTGATCGTCGCGGCGCAGGACGGCCGCAGCGATCCGGGCCGGCAGGTGCTGGCGCGCGACAACCTGCTGGCCAGCCTGGCCTGGCACGACCCCGATGCCGACGGCCTGGGCATGCTGCGCGTCGACAGCGAGGTCCAGCACAACCACCAGCCCTACCTGTTCGGCACGGTCATGTCGCAGACCGGCGCGGTGCGCTACGGCCAGCTCTACGCCTCGCCCGACCAGCGATCGGACCGCCGCACGACGCGGCAGGCCTTGCACTGGCAGGTCGACCGCTGGCTCGGCCGCGACGGGCAGGACAGCACCTCGCACGACAGCACCTCGCAGGACAGCATGTGGCAGGCCGGCCTGCGGCTGGACCTGGGCCGCGCCCGCGTCCTGCGCGACGAGACCCTGATCGGCGCCTGGGCCCAGCGCAGCGACGGCCTGCTCGACGGCTACTACACCCGCCTGCACGACGACCACCTGCAGCGCGCCGGCCGGCTGGAAGGCCGACTGACACGCACAGGCGATGCCTGGCAGCTCGACAGCCGCATCGGCACCGAGACCGCGCACCGCCTGACCCGCTTCAGCGGCGTGCAGAACATCGGCGGCTACCAGATCGACCCGCAGCAGCCGGACTTCAGCCAGGTCGACCCGGCCCGCCTGACGCTCGGCCCGCGCCTGAAGCGCCAGGACGACCACGAGCGCAGCCGCTGGTTGCGGCAGTCGGTGGGCTGGTCGAACGCCGTGATGCTCCAGGCCGGCCTGCGCGAGGTCCGCCACGACAGCCGTGCCGGCATCGGCCTCGCCACCACCAGCCGGGGACGCGACACGGTGCAGGAATGGGCGGTGGCCACGCAGCCGCAGCCGGGCTGGCTGTGGTCGGCGAGCCGCTCCCAGGGGCTGGAACTCAATGCCGGCCTGACACGATCGGGCGACTTCCTGCCGCCGCAGCGCAGCCTCCAGCATGAACTGGCGCTGGCGCTGCACCCGGGCGCCATCGACCCGATGCGGCCCGGCACGCCATGGCTGCGGCTGGCGCTGTTCCGCATCGACCTGTCCGGCCTGCCACGTCCCGATCCGGCCGACCGCACTGCGTTCATCGCCGACGGCGCGCGTCGGGTCGACGGCTTCGAGGCCGTCACCGACTGGCAGGGCGGCGCATGGCAGGGCGGCGCATGGCAGCTGCAGGGCCAGCTCGGCCTGCTGCGCGCCCGCACCCTGACGCCGGTCAGCCCGACGCAACGCGACTGGCCGGGCAACACCTCGCGACGCAGCGCCGCGCTGCGGCTGCAGGGCGACCTCGGCCGTCTGCAAGCCGAGCCGGCAACGCCGTTGCAAGCCTGGGTGCAAGGGGTGGCCCGTTCGAGCGCCTACGTCGATGCCGCCAACACCGTGCGCCTGCCCGGCTCGGTCATCACCGACGCGGGGCTGTCCGGCCGGGTCGAGCGCTGGCGCTGGTCACTGGCCATCCGCAACCTGTTCGACCTCGACCACGTCGCCCACGCTGCGAGCGTCGACGAGGTCTACCAGGGCACGCCGCGCCAGCTGCGGCTGGTGCTGGCGTCGCCGTGGTGATGTCGGGGTGACGTGGTGGTGATGTCGTCGTGATGCCGCCAGAACCCGCCACGCCGGGCGACGTGCTGACGCTGGACCCGGTGCGCAACCGTGCGGTGCTGCCGGACGGCCAGGTGATCGCCTGGCGTCGCCGCTGGGTTGCGGCGATGCTGGCCATGCTCTGGCAACAGGCCGAGGTGGATCAGTCGGTGAGCCTGTCGGCGCTGCAGGCCGGGCTGGCGCTGCGCGGCCAGCGCCAGCCCTTGGCCGCCGTGGCCGTGCTGCGGCTGCTGGGCGATGTGCAGGGCTTCCTGGCGAGCCTGCCGGGCGAGCCGGTGGTGCTGGAGCATCCGCCGCGTCAGGCCTCGGTCGGGCCGTGGCGACTGCGCTGGCGGCGGCCCTGCGCCTTGCGCGTCGTCGACACCAGCGCGGCCTGGCCCGACGCCGCCCTGGCCGGTGACGGCGCGGACGGTCCCGAGGCCGCGTTGATGCAACGCCTGATCGCCGGCGACGACCCCGATCCCGACGCGCTGCTCGCGCTGCTGCGCTGCCTGATCTCCTTCGACGCCTTCCAGCTCTGGGGCCAGAACCAGGACGCGCTGGACATGCTCGCCGGTTGCGAGGCGCTGCCGCTGAACGACGACGGCCGCGCCCTCGTCGCGATGCGCGCGAGCCAGTCGCTCAAGCGCCTGGGCCGCTTCGACGATGCCCGAGCATGCCTGCGCGCCGCGCTGCGCCTGCCCGGTCGGCAGGACGACGCGGCCACCGCGCACATGCACTTCCTGCTGGCCCGCACCGACTACGACGCCGACCCAGGCGGCAACCATGCACGGCTCTGGCACAGCTGCATGGCCCCGCCGTTGGTGCGCCAGGCCGACCGCCACCTGCTCGCCCAATGGCACAACCTGCGCGCGCTGCTGTGCCGGCGTCGCAGCGAGGCCGAGGGCCATGCCGACCCGCGCTGGCACCGCCTGGCGCTGCGGCACCTGGAGGGCGCCATCGCCCATGCGCTGCACCAGCGCGACCACGCCGGCCTGCATGCCTACGCTGCCAACCTCGGCCTGCACCTGCAGACCGTGCGCGCGGCCGGCTGGTCGACGGCCACCCAGGTGATCGGCTGGTACCAGCTGCTGCTGGCCACCATGGACAAGCTCGGCGTGGGCAGCGACAACGCCTGGGAATACATCTACCTCGCCGAGTTCTGGCTCGACAACGAGACCGAGCTGCGCGCGCTCGAAGCCCGCGCGCCGCATGCGCCCTGTGTGCCCGTGATCGACGATCTGCACCCGCGCGACGAGGCCTACTACGTCACCACCGTCGCGCGCATCGCCCACACCGGCGACGCCCGCCAGCTCGCGCTGGCCTGGCTGTGCCACTGGCGCCATGCCCGGGCCCACCTGCCCCGCCACCGCCAGGACGCGATCGCGCGACGGCTGCGCGAGGTGATCGCCCGCGAGCCCGGCCTGCACGAGAAGCTGCTGCGCGAGGGCTATGGCGCGCACCTGTCCGATCTGTAAGAACTGAAAAAAGCGGGGCCCGGCCGGACCTCTCCAATCGCCGCAGCGCACCGCGCGATCTCGACAGCCCTCGAACGATGACCACGACCCATGCCACCCCGACAGTTCCTCGTGCTCGTCGCTGAAGTCTTCGTCATCGTGCTGTGCGCGATCACGGTCACGCACTGCGCATCGGACAGCGTTCCGGCACGTGCAGGCGCGTGCCTGATTTCGATCCCATCCGTCACACCGTCAGGAGGAAATCCCGCATGACCCGACAGTCCGCATCCATCTCGCGCATCTCGCGCTTCACACGCACCACGCCCATCACGCGCCAGCTCGCCCACCTTGCCACCACGGTGGCGGTCGTGTCCGCCGCCTGCGCCCTGTTCGGCACCGATGTCCATGCACAGCAGGTGAGCGACCCCTACGTCACGGCGGGCTACGCCAGCTTCGAGGGCTACAGCGGTGGCCTCTATGTCGGTGGCGGCCTCAAGCTGGGCAGCCTCAACAGCCTGTTCAAGCTGAATCTTCCTGGCGACCTGAACGTCGAGGGCCGCTATGCGTCGGCCAGCACGTCGAGCTACGGCGTGACCAGCAAGGCGACGTCCTTCGAAGGCGTGGCCGTGGCCAGCCACCCATTCACGCCGCAGTTCTCCGTGTCGGCCTATGCCGGCATCGGCAGCCTGAAGGCCGACGCGACCGCGTCCTACGCAGGCTACACGGCCAGCGTATCGGCATCGACCACCGAGCTGATCGGCGGCGTCGGCGTGCAGTACGAGGTGATCCCGCGCCTCAAGCTCGAAGCCCGCCTGGGCCTGCTGGGCTACGGCAGCACGACGACGTTCGGGGCGCAGTACCGGTTCTGACGCTGACCGGCGTGCGGCGGCCGACGTCGCCGCACGTCGATGGCCCGCACCACGAGGAGCCCGCGTCTTGCGCATCATCCCCACCCTTCTGATCGGCATCGTCCTGGCCCTGGCGGGATGTGGCTCCGGCGACAGCCCGACGGCCACGCCACCCGCGACGGGCGGCCCGGACATCCCCAGCCCGCAGGTCCCCCAGGTCATCCTGCAGGTCAGCCCTTTCGGCGAAGGAACGGTGAGCGCCGATTCGGCCCGCCTGGTCTGCACCGATGGCCGATGCAGCGCCTCGGTCGCGGCCGGCTCGCAGGTCACGCTGAAGGCACAGGCCGCCGCCGACTGGGTGCTGGATCACTGGACCGGCTGCGACAGCACGGTGGACGACCGCTGCACCGTCACCGTGACGACAGGCCGCACCGCACAGCCGTTCTTCGTGCGCACCACGGCGCCACAGGTCCACGCCGACGTGGTCGTGCTGTCCGATGCCACGCTCGATGCCTTGGTCAGCGACACCCGTCTCGTGCTCACCTTCACCGCTGCGGCCACGCAGCTGGCGAGCGTCGATGTCGGCGCGGTGATCGTCTCGGGCCGGGGCAACGGATTCGCCCGCCGTGTGCTCAAGAAGATCGTGCTGCCCGGCGGCAACTACCTGCTCGACACGCTGCAGGCCAGCCTCAGCGACATCGTGCTGGACGGCACGCTGGTCGGCGGCGCAGCCACCACCGGCTCAGGCGGATCGGGCATCGCGAGGGTGCAGAGCCTGGGCCCGGGCGTGACGCTCGCTAACCGGGCCCGGCCGCTGGGGGCGACCAGCGAGTTCAACCTCGATGTGCCGCTCAACGCGGCGAACACGTCCCGCCTGACAGGAAAAATCAGCATCGAGTGGAACCCGGAAGTCGCCCTCGACTTCCGCATGCTCGGCGGCCTGAAGGAAGCCAAGCTCATCATCAATCCGACCGTTCGCCCGGACGTCACGTTCATCAGGGGACCTGACCCTGAGGACACCGCCGGGGAATGGCCTGTGGACCTGGGCATCTTCACGCTGACCCCGATCTACCTGCAGGTCGGACCGGTTCCCGTGGTGTTCGTGCCCACGGTCAGGGCCTACGTGACGGCCCATGCGAAGGGTGGCGTCCAGGTCAACTTCACCAGCGGCTACTCGCTGCAAGGCAGCTACGGCGCGCACTACCGCAAGGGCAGCGGCTGGGATGGCGTCTCGACCACATCGCTGGACGGCCACTTCGCGCCGGTCGGTGCGCTGAAGTTCGAAGGCGAACTGGGCATCAGCGTCTACATGGGCGTCGCGGTCTATGACGTCATCGGTCCCTTCATCCAGGTCGGCCCCTACGTGCGGGCCACCGGCGAGATCAACACCGACAGCACGGCCGGTCTGTGCACGAAGTTCCGGGCCGACCTGGGCATCGCGGCCAAGGTCGGCGGCAACTTCAAGGTGCTGAACTGGTACGAATCGAAGTTCGAGCTGACGCTGATTGACCAGCTCATCAAGAACCTCACGGACGTGCAGGGCGCGGCTTGCCACGACACCCAGCCGCCGACCAAGCCCGGTTCGACGACAGTGGTCGCGTCGGGCCTCCGGTCGATCTCGCTGAAGTGGGAAGCGTCGACCGACGAAGGTGGCATGCGCGGCTATCAGGTGCTGCGCGATGACCTCGATCTGGCGACGACGGGCCACAAGAGCTACCAGGACACAAGGCTGGAGCCGGGCCGCGAACACTGCTACCGCATCGTCGCGATCGACCTGAGCGGCAACCGTTCCGTCCCCGGCGACCGGGTCTGTGCGACAACGCCGGCCAACGACAGGATGGCGCCGAGCACGCCGTCCGACATCCATGCGTCGGCGATTTCCACCACCGCCATCCACCTGAGCTGGCAAGCCAGCACGGACGACAGCGGCGTGGCCGGCTACGTCGTGTCCACCGAGGGCCGCAGCCTTCGCACCTTGACCGACACGGCGCTGGACATCGGCAAGCTGCAGCCGTCCACGAGCCACTGCTACGTCATCACCGCCTTCGATGCGGCGGGCAACGTGTCGCCGCCGAGCGCCCCGGTCTGTGTCTCGACGCTGCCGCCGGAGCGGGCGGCGTGGACTCTGCAGCTGGCCTGCGTCGGTCAGAGCTACAACATCAGCAACCACGTCGATCTGGACGCGGACTCGGACAGCCTGGTGAATGTCACGGACCAGGCCATGGACTACAGCGGCACGCCCCTGGCCTACCACCTTCATGGGACGTTCGACCCCGAGACGAAGGTGCTGCATGCACAGATCGATTGGGCCTTCTCGAACAGTTCAGATGTTCGACTGGACACCTTCACGGCAACCCTGTCGATGGACGACACCGGCAACTTGCCGCTGACCCAGGTGCATCGGACCGGTTGCGACGGCCACATCCGCTTCACCCGCAATACCCCCTGACCCCCTGACCCCCTGCCCCCCCTGACCCCGCGCTCCCCATGTCCCTCCACCAGTTCAGCGCCGAATGGAACACCGCCGAGGACCGCATCCGCCTGCGCATCAGCACCCGCGACGGCCAGGAGTTCCGCTTCTGGCTGACGCGGCACATCGTCGCGGGCTTTCTGTCGGGGGCGCAGAGCCTGGGCATCGAGCTGCTGGCGCGGCAACATCCGCAGGAAGTGGCGCAGGCGATGCACGAGTTTCGGCAGCAGGCCAGCGCGCAGCAGTCCGACTTCAGCCAGGCCTTCATGCCCGGCGACCACCTGCCGCTGGGTGAGGAGACCGTGCTGGTCACGGGCTTCACCCTCCACCAGTCGCTCGACCACGTCGAGGTCGAGTTCAAGACCGCCTCGGGCCACCAGGTCAGCGTGCGCATCAACGACACCATCCTGCGCGGCTGGGTCGAGTTGCTGGACAAGCTGCAGGCCATGGCACGGTGGAACCTCCAGGCCGCGCCGGACATCGGCGTCATCGGCCCGGCGGACACCCCGCCGCTCGGGCGGGTGATGCATTGAGCATCCCACGAGGAACCGCTTCCGTCGCGTCCGCCTGGGCACACCCAACCCCGAAAACGGTCCGCGCGGCATGGTTCGCGCGCCCCAACAACGAGCGCGGCACATGGGGTCGCCCGCGCCATCGACCAGCAGGTTTTTCCAGCGTCGAACTCATCTTGAATGCGCTTCTTCCGAAGTCGTGACGACGGCACATTCCGGTGCCTGGAGGACGGTTCGCCCTCCAGTCCACGTCGAGACCACAGGAGATCCGTCATGCGCAGCTATCCCCGCAACAGCCCTGAAGCCGCCGCCCGCATCGTCGCGCTGATGCTGATCTCGGACGGCCACGTCGGCCGCGCCGAGATCGACGCGCTGCGAACCCATCGGATCGAGCCTCTGCTCGGACTGGCTCACGGCAGCTTCGACCAGGTCGTGCACACGCTCTGCGAGGACCTGCTCGCCAGCGCCTACGGCAGCGGCTCGCTGATGTGCAGCGTGGACGAGGCGACGCTGGCGTCGGTGCTGTCCGAGATCGACTCGCCGGACCTGCAGGACAAGGTGCTGAAGCTCGCGATCGCCGCCGCGCAAGCCGACCTGCACCTGGCCGAGGCCGAACTCCGGCTCATGCGCGCGGCGCACCAGCAGTGGCAGTCCACGGTGACTGCGGTCTGATTCGTCAGGCGCATCGGCGACCACGACCGCTGGCGGAAGCTCAGGGATTCGAACCCTGGAACCCTTGCGGGTTGCCGGTTTTCAAGACCGGTGCAATCGACCACTCTGCCAAGCTTCCTGAGAGCGCGGATTGTGGCATGGCCCTTGGCGGACACCGCGCCACTCAGAGCGGTGCCTGGGCCTGGGCGCAGCCGACGCTGACGAGTTCACGGCGGCCGCCGTCGATGCGGGCGGCGCTCAGGCGGCCGCCCCAGACGCAGCCGGTGTCCAGCGCCAGCAGGTCCGGGCGGTCCAGTTCGCCCAGCGTCGACCAGTGGCCGAAGGCGATCGGCGTGCCGGCACTGCGGCGCCCCGGCACGTCGAACCAAGGCATCAAACCCGGGGGCGCGGTGTCAGCGCCTTCCTTGAGCTTGAAGTCCATCGTGCCGTCGGCGCGGCAGAAGCGCAGCCGCGTCAGCGTGTTGATGATCGTGCGCCAGCGTTCGGGCCCTTCGAGCGACGCGCTCCAGCGATCGGGCGCGTTGCCGTGCATGACGGGCAGGAAGCCGGCCAGCGACGGGCCTTGCAGCAGCTGCTCGACCTCGGCAGCCAGCGCCAGCGTCTGCGCCGCATCCCACTGCGGCACGACGCCGGCATGGACCATCAGCCAGCCATGCGCCTGCACCGCCAGGCGCTGGTGGCGCAGCCAGTCGATCCAGTGGCGCCGGCGCGGGCTGCTGAGGATGTCGTCGAGCGTGTCGCTGCGGTGCACGCGGCGCACGCCCTGGTCGACCGCCAGCAGGTTCAGGTCGTGGTTGCCGAGCAGGCAGACGGCCGATGCGCCGAAGCTCGCCAGGCGTTCGAGCGTGCGCAGCGATTCGGGTCCGCGATTGACCAGGTCGCCCAGCACGTAGAGCTGGTCGCGGGAGGGTGAAAAGCCGATGTCCGCGAGCAGCCGTTCGAAGGCGTCGCAGCAGCCCTGGAGGTCGCCGACGAGGTGGATCATGGGGTGATTCTGCTACGCTCCCACGCTCTCGAAACTCTGGCGCGAATGCTGCTTCGTGCCCGTCATGGATCTCGCACTCCTGGTCTTCCTGATCCTCCTGAACGGCGTCTTCGCCATGTCGGAGATGGCCCTGTCCACCAGCCGCAAGGCGCGACTGCAGGTGCTGGTCGAAGGTGGGGACAAGGGTGCCGCAGCCGCCCTGGCGCTGCACGACAACCCGACGCAGTTCCTGTCGACCGTGCAGATCGGCATCACCTCGATCGGCGTCTTGAACGGCATCGTCGGCGACGCCGCATTCTCGGCGCCGCTGGCCGAGTGGCTCACGACGACCTTCGAGACCGTTCCGCACGGCGTGGCCGATGTCGGCGCCACCGCCCTGGTGGTGGTCATCATCACCTTCCTGACCATCATCTTCGGCGAGCTGGTGCCCAAGCGTGTCGGCCAGCTCTACCCCGAGACCGTCGCCCGCCTGACCGCCCAGCCGATGAACTGGCTGTCGATCGGCGCACGGCCCTTCGTGCGGCTGCTGTCGACCTGCACGCAGACCATCCTGAAGCTGATCGGCGTGCGCGAGACCGGCAGCCGCGGCGTGACCGAGGAAGAGATCGCCGCCAGCCTGGAGGAAGGCCTGGACGCCGGTGTCATCGAGGCCCACGAGCACCAGATGGTGCGCAACGTCTTCCGGCTCGACGATCGCCAGATCGGCAGCATGATGATCCCGCGTGGCGACATCGCCTGGCTCGACGTTGGCTCGCCGCGCGAGGCCATCCTCGCGGTGCTGACCGAACACGGCCACTCGCGCTACCCCGTGTGCCGGGGGGGCCTGGACGACGTGCTGGGCGTCGTCAAGTCGCAGCAGCTGCTGATGCAACTGGCGCAGAGCGCGGAGCTGGCGCTGCTGGACGCGCTGCAGCCGGCGGTGTTCGTGCCCGAGACGCTCTCGGGCATGGAGCTGCTCGAACACTTCAGGGGTTCTGAAGTGCAGATGGTTTTCGTGGTCGACGAGTACGGCGTCGTGCAAGGCGTGATTACTTTGCGCGACGTGCTGGAGGCGATCACCGGAGAATTCACCCCGGCTCAGGCTGAAGACGCCTGGGCGGTCCAACGCGAGGACGGCTCCTGGCTGGTCGATGGCCTGATCCCGGTGCCCGAGCTGAAGGACCGCCTCGGACTCAAGCAGCTGCCCGACGAGGACCGCGGGCGCTACAACACCCTGGCCGGCATGATCATGCTGCTGCTGGGTCGCCTGCCTCAGACCACCGATGTCGTCGAATGGGACGAGTGGCGGTTCGAGGTGGTCGACCTTGATGGCAAGCGGGTGGACAAGGTGCTGGCCAGTCGACGACACGACGATGGAGAGAACGATTGACTGACTCATTGAACGGCGCCGCCGCCGCCGCTGCCGCGCCGGTGGCCGCCCAAGCCACCCAGCGCATCGCGCTGGTCGACCGCAAGCGTCACGCCGGCAAGCGCGTGCGCCCGATCACCGACTGGGCCTTCGCCCGCGAGGCCAACGCGGTGCCGCTGACCGGCGTCGAGTTCGGCGAGGCCGCGCGCGAGATGCCGATCGGCTTCGTGCACGTCGGCAAGGACGAGAACGACCGGCCCAAGATCGTGCCGATGGCGCTGATGGGCCTGCGCGAGCGCGAGAACCTGCTGGTGTCGGCCGATGGCAGCTGGAATGGCCGCTTCGTGCCGGCCACGCTGCGCCGCTACCCGTTCGCCTACGTGCGCACCCCGTCCGGCGGCGACCAGCTGTCGCTGGTGATCGACGAGGCCTGCGAGGGCCTCAACGACAGCGAAGGCGAGCTGCTGATCACCGCCGAGGGCGAACCCACCGACTACCTGCAGCAGATCATGCGTTTCCTCGATCGCTACGAGCTGGAACAGCAGCGCACCGAGGTGTTCTGTGCCCGCCTGGTCGAGCTCGAACTGCTGCGCGGCGCCGAGATCAAGGGCGACCTGCCCGATGGCGACAAGGTCAACGCGACCGGCTTCTTCATGGTCGACGAGGACAAGCTCAACAAGCTGCCCGACGCCGAGGTGCTGGCCCTGCACCGCACCGGCATGATGGCGCTGATCCACACCCACCTGGTCGCGATGGGCCAGGTGCAGGCGCTGGCGCAGCGGCTGGAGTCGCGCAAGGTCGCCAAGACCTGAGCCAACCCGACGGCATCGCCGTCGGCCGGGAAGGCCGATGGGCACGAAGGGCCTGCGATGCAGGCCCTTTTTTCTTGGGCGCCATTCAGGCCATTCAGGCCATTCAGGCCGCTCAGGCCATGAAGCCGAGGTTGCGCACCGTCGCGTCGAAGTTGCCGAGGTTGGGGAAGAGGCCGGCAAGATCACCCGCGCCGACGCCCATCCAGGTGGCCAGCGTCGCGCCCAGCTGGTCGACCGAACTGGTCGGCAGGAGCGCGCCGTTGCGCAGCTGGTCGGGGCTGCTGTCGAAGTCGTTGTTGGCGACGTTCTTGACCCCCAGCGTCGGCCAGCGGCCATGCAGGCCGGCCCGCACCGCCCCGCCCATGACGAGATGGTGCGCACCCCAGCCGTGGTCGGTGCCGTCGCCGTTGCTGGTGCAGGCACGACCGAAGTCGGACGCGGTGAAGGTGGTCACGTTGGCCGACTGGCCCATCGCGGCCAGCACGGTGTCGAAGTAGTCCAGGCCATGGTCGAGCTGGGCCATCAACTCGGCATGTCGGCGGTTCTGGCCGTCGTGGGTGTCGAAGCCGCCCAGGTTGACGAAGAAGACCTGCCGCGTGATGCCCAGTGCCGGCGCGGCCTGCACGCAGCGCGCGACCATCTGAAGCTGTCGCGCGAGGCCGTTGGCCGCGCTCGCGCCGGTCAGTGGATGGGTCCAGCGCAGCAGCGGGTCGGCATCGGCCGCATAGGTCGCGGTGCCGCTGACGGGCGTGCCCCAGGGCGCCGTGCCGGCCGGGGCCAGCGCGCCGCTGAGCGTCGCCTCGGCGTTGATCGAGCGCTCGACCACGTCGGCATGGTCCAGCGCCAGCAGGCCGGACACGCGCCGGCTGCCGTCGCTGCGGGTCCCGGTCATGACGCGCTTCATCGTGCCCAGGGCCGCCGCCGAGCCGAACAGCGTGCTGCCGCTGCCACCGATGCGGATCGCGCCATTGCTGCTGAGCTGGTACTGGCGGACCTGTTCACCGGCCAGCCAGACACTCGCGCCGCTGATCGACACGGACGTGAAGGTTGCCTGCGGGCTGCCGGCCATCAAGGCGTCGGCGATGCGCCCGCCCCAGCCGCTGCGCGCGCCCTCGGGCGACAGCGCCTGCCACCAGTTCTGCTGGTCGTTGTGGCTGAACAGCTTGGCCGGCCGCGCATGGGTCGGCATGGCGTACTGCGCCTTGGTGGTCGGCCGCACCAGCGGTCCGACGTTGGCGACGATGGCCAGCCGACGCCGCGTGTCGTGGATCTGCGCGAGCTTCACGAGGCTGGGGTGCAGCGCCAGGCTGGCCCCGCTGATCGCCAGCGGCCGCACCCCGCCCAGGCGGGCCGGCACGCTGGCCGTCGCGGACCTATCGGCGGTCGTGCCGACCGGCATCAACGCGAGGCTATCGGGCGCCTGGTTGCGCACCTGCTGGTAGGCCGCCCAGGGGCCGGCCTGGGTGTCCAGCACGGTGTTGAAGCTGTCATTGCCCCCGGCCAGGAAGACGCACACCAGCGCCTTGTAGCCACCGGCGGTCTGGGCCGCGACCTGCGAGCTGGCGGCCAGCAACGTCGCCAGCGGCAGCGCCGAGGGCGCCACGCCCGCGCCCAGGGCGGCGAGCTGTCGCAGGAAGGTGCGGCGGGCTTGCGGGCCCAGGCCGCGCAGCGGATCGTCGTGTCGGTTCATGTCGTTCTCCGGCTCAGGCCTGCACCAGCCACTCGGGCGAGACCATCGCCAGGTAGATGGCCAGCCGCAGGCGGTTGCGCAGCGCGTTCTGGCGTGCATCGGCGTTGGTGGCGGTCAGGGCCGGGACGTTGACGCTGGCCACCGCCGCGACGATCTCCTCGCGCAGCTCGGCCGGCATCGCGCCGCCGAACAGCCGGGTATCGACCCAGCCGACCAGGGCGGACGGCTGTTCGGCGCGGCCAACCTCGGTCTCCAGGCCGAGCTGCACGTCGCGCAGCGTCTGGCCGGCCGGCACGTCACCGACGCCGTTGTTCTGCAGCACGCTGCGCAGGTGGTTGGCATAGCCGGCGACGCTGGTCTCGTGGCTGATCTGCATCTCCGGCACGGTCAGGCCGCGCGCGCCGGCGCGGCTGTTGGGCGGCACGTAGCCCGGCCGGTAGAAGTTGAAGACCGACGGCGAGCGCCAGGGCGACTGGCCCAGCGAGGTCGCCGGATCGTCCGTGTTGCCGATGCGCCAGGCGCCGCTGACCGAGCGTGCGCCGAAGGTCCGCAGCAGCCGGGCCAACCGCAGCACCGGCTCGCGCAGGCGGCCGCGTTCGACCTCGTCGGCGGCCGGTGCGCGGCGCGCTTCCGGGTCCAGCAGGACGGCCTTCACGACCGCGCCGAGGTGGCCGCCGCTGGCGTGGAAGGCGCCCGACACGCGGGCCACGTAGGCGGGGCTGGGGTGGCTGGTCACCAGCCGCTGGATCAGCTGGCGGCCGATGAAGGGCGCGACGTTGGGATGCCCGGCCAGCCGGTCGAGCGCGCGGTTCAGGCTGGCCGATGGATCGGGGTTGCTGCCCTGGTCGGCCACGCTCAGTCCGAGAAAGGTCTTCTCCGCGCTCGAATGGAACCGTGCATACGGCGTCATCGGCTGGATCCAGCGGTCCGGGTCGGGCGCGTTGGCCGTGCTCCAGCCGAAGAAGCAGGCATTGGCCTGGTCGCCACAGGCCAGGCTCCAGCCGGTGAAGACGCGCGCCAGGCCGCTGACGTCGGCCGCGCCGTAGGTCTCGATCGCGGCGCTGCCGTTGCGGCGCGGGCTGCCATCGGGGTTGAGCTCGACCAGGCCGATCGAGAACAGCTGCATCACCTCGCGGGCGTAGTTCTCGTCGGGCACCCGGCCGGTCGCCGGATCGTCCTTCTGGTTGCGCAGGTGCGAGAGGTAGGCACCCATCACCGGGCTCAGCGTGACCTGCCTGAGCAGCTCGCGGTAGGACCCCAGGCCGGCCGTGGCCAGCAGGTCGTGATAGGCCATGACGCCGCGCGGCTGCTCGCCCACGTTGGAATCGGCCGCCGAGACCACAAAGATCTGCGACAAGGCCCAGGCCACCCGCTGGCGCAGCTGGTCCGGCGCGGTGACGGCGTTGCGCCAGAAGGTGAACTGGACCTCGCTGCGGCTGACCGCCGTCGGGTCCAGCGCCAGGTTGGCCGCGTGCAGGCCCTGCCAGAAGGCCCGGGCGGAGGTGGCCGGCATCGCCAGCTGCTCGTCGATCCAGGCCCCGGCGCCGATGCGGCGCACATGGGCGATGTCGGCCTCGGTCGCGCCGAAGGTCGCCTGGTCCAGGAACCGGACGGCCTCGGCATCGGACGTGATCGGCGCCTCGGTGCTGCCGGACGATCCGCCGCCGCAGCCCGTCAGGCTGCCCAGCAGGACGCCGACCAGCGCGAGACCGGCCGCCAGGCGGCGCGCGGTCGGACGTGAACAGGAGGGGACGGGACGCATCGGCGGCTTCCAGGTCTGCGGAGGCGCCGATCTTGCGGGCCGTCCCGGGTCAGAAAGCGTGCATCTTCCACGTCCGACACACTCCTTCCATGCCCTTACCGATGTCACCGGCCGCGACCCACCCGGATGCGGGGGATCGGCGGCTTGTCACGCGGTCAGCGCTGTGGTTTTCCGGCGATGCAGCGCCGCACGCCGGGCCAGCCGCGCCGGCCGCAGGGCGTCGCCACCGTCAGGTCCGGCGTCGGCGTGCCGGCCTCGTCCATGCGCGCCAGCACGGTGTGCCAGGCCTGCACGCCACGCCGGTCCAGCCGCAGTTCGAGCAGCCAGCCCTCGCGGGCGGCCGGCAGCTCGAAGCCGTCGAACACGAAGTTGCCGAGGCTCCAGACGATGGGCTTGCCGCGGTAGATGTCCGCGCCCTGGGTGACGTGCGGATGGCCGCCGACGACGGCATCGGCGCCTGCATCGATCATCCGCCGGGCCAGCGCGCGCTGGCGTTCATCGGGCTGCGGCTCGCGCTCCCAGCCCCAGTGCATGAAGGGGATGACCAGGTCGGCGCCGGCACGGCGGGCGGCCCGGATGTCGGCCACCACCTGGCTGTCCTCGCTCCAGGCGATGCCGGGCCAGTTCGGGCCGGCCTCGAAGCGGCGCGGCTTGAACTCGTTGTAGCCCAGCACGGCGATGCGCAGGCCGCCGCGTTCAAGCCACAGCGGCCGGTGCGCCTCGTGCAGGTCACGACCCCCACCGAAGGGCGTGATGCCGGCCGCCCGCACGTGTTCGAGCGTCTCCAGGAAGGCGGCGGGGCCGTAGTCGCCCGAATGGTTGTTCGACACCGCCAGCGCATCGAATCGGCCCTTCAGGACCCGCATCGCGGCCGGGTCGGCGCGGAAGGTGTAGATCTTGTTCTCGAGCGGCTGGCCGGTCGTCGCCACCGGCAGCTCGAGGTTGCCGATGCGCGCGTCCGCCGCGGCGAACCACGGATCGAAGGCCGCCAGCGGATCGCCGCCGGCGGCGATGGTGCGGCCGGGTCCGTCGTCGAGCATGAGGTCGCCGACGAACAGCAAGCGGACCGGCGCGGGGGACTGCGCGAACGCCGGGAAGGACATCGCCCAGGCCAGGATCAGGGCCAGGACGCCGCTCGGGATGCGCGTGTTCATCGGCCTTCCCTCCCGCACCAGTACTGCAGCTCACCATCGCGCGTCGGCTCGTAGACGCGGTTCAGGCCGGTGAAGCCCCACCCCGCGCCGCCCCCCGTACCACCCGCCACGGCGCGCACCGCTGCCGGCGGCCAGGCCACGTCGAGCTGGTGGACCAGCACCGGCGCGTCGCTGCGGTCGGCGTAGACATAGGCCTTGAACGCCGCCAGCTCGCGCGGCCGGGTCTGCAGCACGAAGCGGATCAGGAAGTAGGAGCCGACCGCCACCGCCGGCACCGCATGCGGGTCGTCGACCGCCGGCACGGCATGCGCGACGGTCTCGCCGCCGTAGGTGACGTGGCAGGTGGCCAGCGGCGCGGACCCGGCCGGGCCAGCGGCCAGGAGGGACAGCGAGACGGCAGCGGCGGCCAGCGCGTGCCGGGGATCGGGCAGGTTCATCGGCCGGATTGTCGCGGCCAGGCAGCGCGGCCCCACGCCCGATCCAGCCTGCGCTTCACAGCGCATGGAAGACACTGTCGACCGTCGCCGGCCCCTCGCCCACCGTGGCGCGGAACAGCAGCTCATCGGTGGCCCGCAGGCGGCGGCAGACCTCGCGGCCGAGGTTCATCTGGATCAGCGCGAACTGCTCGGGGTCGTGCTCGAACAGCCGCAGCAGGTCGTCGGGCGAGACCTCGATGGCCGAACAGTCGGTCTCGGCCCGCACCGAGGCGTTGCGCGGCGACGGGTCCATCAGCGCCATCTCGCCGAACACGTCGCCCGGTCCCAGCGTGCGCAGCCGGTAGTCACGGCCCTGCCAGCGCTTGCGGACCTCGACCGTGCCGGACTCCAGCACGTACATCGAGCAGGCGTCATCGCCCTGGCGGAAGAAGTCGCCACCGGCACGGACCTGGCGCACCCGCAGCGGCGTCAGCAGGTCGTCGAGGGCACGGGCGCTGACCGCCCCGAACACGGGCATGGCCTGCAGGCGCTCGATGCGTTGGGCATTCATGGCGGGTCTCCTGTTGTCGTTCTGGCCGGGCCGGGCAGCCCATCAAGATAGCGCGGCCGGCGTGTTCCGGACAAGGGCTGCGCCGACAATCGCGCCATGTTCACGAACCTGATCCCCGCCGCGTCGCCCACCGCCCCGACCCCGGACGACCGCGCCCGTTTCCTGCGCCTGCTGCGCACCGCCACGCTGGACGGCGAGGCCTCGGCCGACCCGCTGCAGCGGCTGATCCTGAGCCAGCACCACGGCGAACCGTCCGACCTGGACCGCCTGATCGTCCGCCCGCTGCGCCTGCGAGGCGAGCCGGCGCTGCAGCTCGTCTGGCGACACGCGACCCGCGACATCACCAAGAACCTCGCGCCGGCCGAGGGCCTGGCGCTGATCGACAGCCTGCTCGACCCGCAGGACGGCGCGGGCTTCGCGCATGCCCACCTCGACACCCGCCGCCACGAGATCCAGTTCGGCGCACGCCGCAAGGGCGGCGGCTGGAAGTTCCGGCTGCAGGTCGGCAAGCGCAAGCTGGCCAACGATGCGGCGTCCGATGCCGCACCAGACGTGGCACCACACGCGGCACCAAACGCGGCACCGGACGCGGCCGCGGCCGCCGCAGACGACGACCACAACCGCACCAAGCACCGCCTGCTCGACCTGGCCCAGCCGGCCTGGCTCGACCTCGGCCTGGCCAGCGCCGACGCCCGGCTGGTGCCGTCGATGGCGCGCAAGTGGAAGCAGATCAACCGGTTCACCGAGATCTTTGCGGACGCGCTGGGCCGCTCGCCGCTGGCCACGCCCGCGCGCGTGGCGGCGGGCGAGCCGGTGCGGGTGATCGACTTCGGCTGCGGCAAGGGCTACCTGACCTTCGCGATGCACCAGTGGCTGACCGCCCAGGGCCGCCGCGCCGAGGTCACCGGCGTCGAGCTGCGCCAGGAGCTGGTGACGCTGTGCGAGGCCAGCGCGCGCCGCCACGGTCACGACGGCCTGCGCTTCGATGCCGGCGACGTGCGCCACTACACCCCGCCGCAGCTCGACGTGATGGTGGCGCTGCACGCCTGCGACATCGCCACGGACCACGCCATCGACCTGGGCCTGCGCGCCGGCGCGTCGATCATCATGTGCTCGCCCTGCTGCCACAAGGAACTGCGCGGCCAACTCCAGCCGCCCGGCCCGCTGCGCGCGCTGCTGCGCCACGGCGTCCACCTGGGCCTGGAAGCCGAGATGGTCACCGACAGCCTGCGCGCGCTGCTGCTGGACGCGGCCGGCTACGACACCCAGGTCTTCGAGTTCGTGTCGCTGGAGCACACCAACAAGAACAAGATGATCCTGGCCGTCCGGCGCGAACGGATCGACCCGTCGCACGCCGACCGCATCCGCGCCCAGATCGCCGAGATCAAGGCCTTCTACGGCATCCGCGAGCAGTGCCTGGAAACGCTGGTGGCGGCGCGCTGCGCGGCGTGAGGCGCGTCCACGGCAGGCCGGACGCGCGGCGCATCAAGCGACGATCGCGCCCTTGTCCAGCCGCAGCACGCGGTCGCAGCGCGCGGCCAGGGTCTGGTCGTGGGTGACGAGCACGAAAGCGATGCCCTGGCTGCGGGCCAGGTTCAGCATCAGGTCGAAGACATGGCCGGCGGTCTCGCGGTCGAGGTTGCCTGTGGGCTCGTCGGCCAGCACGCAGGCCGGGCGCGTGACCAGCGCGCGGGCGATGGCCACACGCTGGCGTTCGCCGCCGGACAGCTCGCCCGGCCGGTGCTGCATGCGCGGGCCCAGGCCGACGGCCGACAGCACCTGGGCGGCGGCCTCGCGCGCAGCTTCGGGGCGCGCGCGCCGGATCAGCAGCGGCATCGCGACGTTGTCGATCGCGCTGAACTCGGGCAGCAGGTGGTGGAACTGGTAGATGAAGCCGAGGTGGCGGTTGCGCCAGCGGCCCTGCTCGGCCGCATCCAGCCGGTCCAGCCGCTGGCCCAGCAGCTCGACGCTGCCGCTGGTCGGCGCGTCCAGTCCGCCCATCAGGTGCAGCAGCGTGCTCTTGCCCGAGCCGGACGCGCCGACGATGGCCACCAGCTCGCCGCGCGAGATGGTCAGGTCGATGCCGCGCAACACGGTCACGTCCAGGCCGTCGGCACCGCCCTCGTGGTAGCGCCGGGTCAGGCCGGTGGCGCGGATCACCGGGCCTTCCGTGCGGGTCTCGTGGACGACGTCATTCATAACGCAGCGCCTCGGCCGGGTTGACGCGGCTGGCGCGCCAGCTCGGGTAGAGCGTGGCCACGAAGGCCAGCAGCAGCGAGGTCACGACGATGGGCAGGATGTCCGCGCCCTGCGGGTCGCTGGGCATGCGGCTGATCAGGTAGATGTTGCCGGGCAGGAAGCTCACGCCCAGCGCGTGCTCGATGGCCGGCACGATCACGTCGACGTTGAAGGCCACCAGCAGGCCCAGTGCCAGGCCACCGAAGGTGCCGATCACCCCCGAGGTCGCACCCTGCACCATGAAGATCCCCATCACCGAACGCGGGCTCGCGCCCAGCGTGCGCAGGATGGCGATGTCGGCGCGCTTGTCGGTCACCGTCATCACCAGCGTCGAGACGAGGTTGAAGGCCGCCACCGCGACGATCAGCGTCAGGATGATGCCCATCATGCGTTTCTCGATCTGCACCGCATCGAACCAGGTCGCGTTGGTGTGGGTCCAGTCGCGGACGATGTAGTCCAGGCCCAGCTCGGTGCCGATCTGCGCGGCCAGCGCGCGGGCCTGGTGCAGGTCGGCCAGCCGCAGCTGCACACCCTGCGGGCCGCCGGTGCGGAACAGCCGGGCCGCGTCGTCGATGTGCATCAACGCCAGGCCGCTGTCGTATTCATAGTGGCCGGCGTTGAACACGCCGACCACGCGGACCTGCTTGAGGCGCGGCACGACGCCGGCCGGCGTGGTCTGGCCGCTGGGGGTCACCAGCGTGATCGAGTCGCCCGCCTGCACGCCCAGGCTGCGGGCCAGCTGGCTGCCCAGCACGACGCCCCATTCGCCGGCCTGGAGTCGCGCGAGCACGCCGTCCTTGAGCTGCGCGCCCAGCGGCGTCACGTCGGCCTCGTAGGCGGGATCGATGCCGCGCACCATCACGCCGCGCATGTCCTCGCCGCGCGCGACGAGCGCCTGGGCGGCGACGAAGGGCGCGACGCCCTGGACTTGCGGGTTCTGCTTGAGACGCTCGCCGAGCGCGGCCCAGTCGTCCAGCGCCGCGCCGCTGGCACCGTAGACCTCGACGTGCGCGACCACGCTGAGCATGCGGTCGCGGACCTCCTTCTGGAAGCCGTTCATCACGCTCAGCACGATGATCAGCGCGGCCACGCCGAGCGCGATGCCCAGCATCGACACGCCCGAGATGAAGGAGATGAAGCCGTTGCGGCGACCGCCCCGGCCAGCGCGCGTGTAGCGCCAGCCGATGCGCATTTCATAGGGCCAGTTCATGGGGCGGCGATGCTACCCGAGGGGCACGGCGCGACCGGGTCGACGCCGATAATCCGGCCCGCCCGGACCCTGCCTGTCCCGGCCCCGATCCCCGAGCGCCCGCCGCTCCCCGAACCCTGACCGCCGCCCCTGCCCGCCTTGAACGCCGACCCGACCCCTCACCTGATCCTGCCCCACGCGAGCGCCCTGTCCGATGCCGCGCTGGCGGCCCTGGGCACCCTGCGGCTGCCGACGCTGCAAAGCCTGCTGGCCCGGCTGAGCCTGGTCGACGACACCGACCGCCACCTTGGCGAGGCCCAGCGCGGCGACGAGGAATACACCCTCAGCGCACCGCACGAGACCCTGCTCGCGCGCCTGCACGGCTGGCAGGGCGGCGACGGCCTGTGGCCGCTGGCCGCGCAGGCCGCTGCCGCCGACGGGCTGGACGTGGTGCCCGGTGACCCGCTGCCCTGGGGCCTGGTGACGCCGGTCCATTGGCAGGTCGGCAGCGACTCGGTCAACCTGATCGACCCGGCCCAGCTGGCCTTGACCGAGGCCGAGTCACGCACGCTGTTCGAGCGGCTGCGGCCGTCCTTCGAGGCCGAGGGCTGGCAGCTGCTGTGGGGTGCGCCGCTGCGCTGGTATGCGCGCCACCCGAGCCTGGCGACGCTGGCGCTGGCCTCGCCGGACCGCGCCATCGGCCGCAGCCTGGACCTCTGGCTGGGCAAGACGCCCGAAGCCCGTCGGGCCCGACGCTTGCAGGTCGAGGCCCAGATGCTGTGGCACGAACACCCGGTCAACGAGGCCCGCGAGGCGGCCCGGCAATGGACCGTCAACTCCTTCTGGCTGAGTGGCTGCGGCCCGGCGCAAGCCAGCGCCGTCCTGCCCGGCGTGACGCTGGACGAGCGCCTGCGCGCCACCCTGCTGGCGGGCGACTGGCCCGGCTGGGTCGCCGCCTGGCAGGCGCTCGACGCCGGCCCGCTGGCCGCGCTGCTGGCGCGGGCCCGGGACGGCCAGCCCGTCGCGGTCAGCCTGTGCGGCGAACGCCGCGCGCGCACCTGGCGGCTCGACGGCGCCGGGGCCTGGCAGCGGCTGGGGCATGGGCTGCGTGAACGGCTCGCCAAGCCCGATGGGCTGGCGGTCATCCAGACCTTGAAGGACCTGTGATGAGCAACCCGCAGATCGCCATCCGCGACGTGCCACCGCGGGCCGTCTGGGCGCTCGAACAGGCTGGCGTGCACCCGCTGCTGGCGCGGCTGTTCGCCGCCCGCGGCATCCGCAGCGCCGACGAGCTGGACGACGGCCTGGCCCGCCTGCTGCCGCCCGACGCGCTGCTCGGCGCGCGCGAGGCCGCCGTGCTGCTGGCCGACACGCTGCAGGCCGGCCAGCGCCTGGTCGTCGTGGCCGACTACGACTGCGACGGCGCCACCGCCTGCGCGGTCGCGCTGCGCGGCCTGGCCATGCTGGGCGCGCGACCGGGCACGCTGCAGCAGATCGTCCCGGACCGCGCGGTGCACGGCTACGGCCTGACGCCGACCATCGTCGACCTGGCGCTGGACCGCCCCGAGGCCGACCGGCCGCAGCTGCTGATCACCGTCGACAACGGCATCGCCAGCCAGGCCGGCGTGGCCCATGCACGCTCGCGCGGCCTGCGCGTGCTGGTGACCGACCACCACCTGCCGGCCTGCGATGCCAGCGGCGGGGTCGTGTTGCCCGAGGCCGACGTGATCGTCAACCCGAACCAGCCCGGCTGCGGCTTCGCGAGCAAGGCCATCGCCGGTGTCGGCGTGATGTTCTACGTGCTGCTGGCGACCCGCGCCGAGCTGCGCCACCGCGGCGCCTTCGACGCCGCCAGCCAGCCGCGCCTGGACGCGCTGCTGGACCTGGTCGCGCTGGGCACCGTCGCCGACGTGGTCCGGCTCGATGCGAACAACCGCCGGCTGGTCGCGCAAGGCCTCAAGCGCATCCGCGCCGGGCGCATGCAGGCCGGCGTCGCGGCGCTGTTCGCGGCGGCCGGGCGTGACCCGTCGCGGGCCAGCGCGGCAGACTTCGGCTTCGCGCTCGGCCCGCGCCTGAACGCGGCCGGTCGGCTGGCCGACATGAGCCTGGGCATCGCCTGCCTGCTGTGCGATGAGCCGCGCCGTGCGGCCGAGCTGGCGCAGGCGCTGGACGCGATCAACCGCGAGCGCCGCGAGGTCGAGTCGGGCATGAAGGACCAGGCCGAACGGCTGCTCGAACGCCTGATGCCGCGCGGCGAGGCACCGCCCGCGCTCGTGCTGTTCGACGAGGACTTCCACGAGGGCGTGGTCGGCATCGTCGCCGGCCGGCTCAAGGAACGCCTGCACCGCCCGACCTTCGTCTTCGCGCGCGGCGGCGACGGGCTGCTCAAGGGCTCGGGCCGCTCCATCCCTGGCTTCCACCTGCGCGATGCGCTGGACCTGGTCGCCAAGCGAGAGCCCGAGCTGCTGCGCAAGTTCGGCGGCCATGCCATGGCCGCCGGCTGCACGCTGTCGGCCGACGGCATCGAGCGCTTCGCGGCCGCGCTGCAGCAGGTCGCCGCCGAATGGCTGGACGCCGCCGCGCTGCAGCGCCGCCTGGCCACCGACGGCCCGCTGGATGCCGCCGCCTTCGAGCCGGCGCTGGTGCGGCTGCTCGATGCCGAGGTCTGGGGCCAGGCCTTCGAGGCGCCGCTGTTCACCGACGAGGTCGACGTGGTCCAGCAGCGCCTGGTCGGCGAGAAGCACCTCAAGCTCAGCGTTCGCCACGCCGGCACGCTGCGCGACGCGATCTGGTTCGGCCACACCGACGCGCTGCCCAACCGCGTGCGGCTGGCCTACCGCCTCAACATCGACGAATACCAGGGCCGCCAGCGCGTGCAGATGGTGGTCGAGGCCGCGATTGCGGTGGGCATCGCATGAACACCGACGTCGCCAGGACCTTGCCCGTCGTCGCCCTGCCCGTCTTCGTCCTGCTCGACGACGCCCATGCCACGGCCGACGCGCCGACCAGCCGGCTGTACACCCAGCTGCGCCGCGAGCTGGCCTGCCACGAGCCGGCCGAGCTGGACGCCGTCTGCGCCGAGCTGGCGCGCGAACTGGCCGCCGGCGCCCATGCGGTCGTGCTGGCCGACTACGAATGGGGCGTGCGGCTGCAGTTCGCCGACTCGGCCCATGCGGCGCCGGCCCGTGGCGGCAGCTTCAACGTGCTGCTGTTCGATCGCTGCGAACGGCTCGATGCCGACGGCGTCGCGCGCTGGCTGGCGACACAGGCGGCCGACCTGCCGGCCGGTTTCAGCCGCTGGCAGGGCGAGAACGGCGAGCACACCTTCGGCGCGCCGTACAGCGCGGCGATCGGCCACATCCACGACTGGATCCGCGCCGGCGAGACCTACCAGGTCAACCACACCGTGCGCCTGCATGGCCAGGCCTGGGGCGACCCGCGCGCGCTCTACCGCCGCCTGCGCCAGCGCCAGCCGGTGCCCTATGGCGCGCTGGTCCACCGGCCCGATGGCCGCTGGGTGCTGAGCTGCTCGCCGGAGCTGTTCGTGCGCCATGACCTGCGCGGGAAGGCCGATGAACACGGGCCTGTCGGCATCCTGACCACCAAGCCGATGAAGGGCACGGCCGCCCGGCAGGACGACCCGCTGGCCGATGCCTGGAGCCCCGAACGGCTGCAGTCCGACCCGAAGAACCGGGCCGAGAACCTGATGATCGTGGACCTGCTGCGCAACGACCTCGGCCGCATCGCACGCACCGGCACGGTCAAGGTGCCGCGGCTGTTCGAGATCGAGCCCTACCGCACCGTCTGGCAGATGACCTCGACCATCGAGGCCGAGCTGCCGCCCGCCACCGGCCTGGCCGACGTGCTGCGCGCGCTCTTCCCCTGCGGCTCGATCACCGGTGCGCCCAAGCGCCACACGATGGAACTGATCGCCCGCATCGAGCCGCAGCCGCGCGGCCTCTACTGCGGCGCGATCGGCTGGGTCGATGCGCCGCCGGCTGGCAGCGGCCTGGCGGTCGGTCCCTTCTGCCTGAACGTCGCCATCCGCACGCTGACGCTGGACACGCCGGTGTCGGCCGACGACGGCGGCCGCCGCCCGGCCACGCTCGGCGTCGGCGCGGGCATCGTGCTGGACTCCATCGCCACCGCAGAGGCCGAGGAGGTCCAGCTCAAGGCCCGTTTCGTGACCGCCTACGACCCCGGCTTCACGCTGTTCGAGACCCTGCGCGCCGAGGACGGTCGCCTGCTGCGGCTGGACGCACACCTTGAGCGCCTGGCTCGCAGCGCCGCGCAACTCGGCCACACCTTCGACGACACGGCGGTCCGCGCCCGGCTTCACGCCACGCTGCAGGCCCTGCCGCGCACGCCGCATCGGGTCCGCATCGACCTGTCGGCCGACGGCAGCCTGAGCGTTCGCCACGGCGCGCTGGCGCCGTTGAAGCCGAACGCGCGGCGGGTCCTGCTGACCGATCAGCCGGTCCCGCCCGCCGAAGCGCTGCTGTTGGGCCACAAGACCTCACGGCGCAGCGCCTACGACGCGGCCATGCACACGGCCGAGCTGGCCGGGGCCTTCGACCTGCTGTTCTTCGACGCCGACGGTCGGTTGAGCGAAGGCTCGCGCAGCAGCGTCTTCATTCGCCTGAACGGCCAGTGGCTGACCCCGCCGGCACGCGGCCAGCTGCTGCCCGGCGTGATGCGCGCGGCGGTGCTGGCCGGCGAGCCCGGCTGCGTGCTGTCGCCCACGCCGATCGAGCGCGACATCACGCGCGCCGACCTGCTGCGGGCCGAGTGCGTCGCGGTCTGCAACAGCCTACGCGGGCTGATGATGGTGCGGGTCGAGGTGCAAGCGGGCGATCAGGGGCTCAACGCATGAGCCACCCCTCCGCACTGGCCGACGAGGACCAGCGCCACGGCCCGCTGGAAGACGGCATGGCCCTGCTGTCGGCCACGTTGTTCATGTCGCTGGGCCTGGTCCTGTTCCAGAAGGTCGGCCTCTACACCGGCGGCACGGCCGGCCTGGCCTTTCTGGTGCACTACCGGACCGGCTGGCCGCTCGGCGCGGTGTTCTTCATCATCAACCTGCCCTTCGGCTGGCTGGCTTGGCGCCACCTGGGCCGCGCCTTCGCGCTGCGCACGCTGGCAGCGGTCGCGCTGATCTCAGCGCTCAGCGAGGCCACGCCGCAGTGGATCGCACTGGACCGCGTCGCACCCGGCTACGCGGCGCTCGCTGGCGGCGTGCTGATGGGCACCGCCCTGCTGGTGCTGTTCCGACACCGCGCCAGCCTCGGCGGCATCGGCGTGCTGGCACTCTGGCTGCAGGAGCGCCATGGTGTCCGCGCCGGCAAGTTCCAGATGGGCGTGGACGTCTGCATCGTGCTAGGCGCGCTGGCCGCGACCGATGTCGCCCGGGTCGCCTGGTCGGTGCTGGGCGCCGTGGCGGTCAACCTGGTGCTGGCGATGAACCACAAGCCGGGGCGCTACCGCGGCCTGTCCTGAACCCCGCGCCGGCGGATCGAATGCCGAGCGGTTCGCCGCTCAGGCCGAGGTGTCCACCTCGATCGTGCGCACCACCCAGCCGAGGTAGTCCGGCATCGTCTGCAACGCCTCGATCGACGAGGGCGACGGCACCGTCAGGCCATCGGCGCGCGCCGTCTCGATCCAGTGCCGCGCCGCCTTGCGCGCCGCAGCCAGGGCCTCGGCGAGCGAGTCCCCCCCCGCAAAACAGCCCGGTAGATCGGGCACGACCACGCCCCATCCATGTTGGTCGGTGGGCAGGTCGATGACGACGGGGTAGGTGATGAATGACATTTGTCAATTTTGACATCCATCAAGTTAATGAAACATGACTCGGGGCGGGTACCGACCACACATGCCCGGCGCACACGGCTCGGACAACAGGGCGACCGACCATGAAAAATGCCCAAGTGATCAATCACTTGGGCTTTTCGTGTCATCGCTGGCGGAGAGGGCGGGATTCGAACCCGCGGTGGGGATTAACCCACACACGCTTTCCAGGCGTGCGACTTAAACCGCTCATCCACCTCTCCGCGAAGCCCGCAAGTATAGCGGAAGAGAACATGAAAACGCCCGCGCGAGGCGGGCGTCTGGTCGGGTGAGCCGGCGGCTTGCGGCGCCGGCGTCACACCGGGTGGGCTGGATCAGCGCACGACGGCGATCTGTTCGCGGGCGCCGCCCTTGTAGGTGTACAGGGTCAGCGCGCCGTTCTTGATGTCGCCCTTCTCGTCGAAGGAGATGACGCCGGTCACGCCCTTGTAGTCGGCCGTCTGGGCCAGCACCGGCAGGTACTTGGCCGGATCGGACGAGTCGGCCTTGACCATCGCGGCCACGAGCACGTTGGTCGCGTCGTAGACGTAAGGGGCGTAGATCTGCACGTCGGCGTTGAACTTGGCCTTGAAGCGGGTCTTGAAGTCGTCCATAGCGACCTTCTGCTCGCCTTCGACGCCACCGGCTTCCGCGCACACGACCTGGCCGTCGGCCATCGCGCCACCGGACAGCTTGGGCAGCTCGCCGGTGCAGATGCCGTCACCGCCCATGAACTTGGCCTTGATGCCCAGCTGCTTCATCTGGCGAATCATCGGACCGGCCACCGCGTCCATGCCACCGAAGAAGACGACGTCCGGCTTGGACGCCTTGATCTTGGTCAGGATGGAGGTGAAGTCCGTGGCCTTGTCGTTGGTGAACTCGCGGGCAACGGTCTTGCCGCCAGCGCCTGCAACGCCCTTCTCGAACCCGTCGGCCACGCCCTGCCCGTAGGCCGTGCGGTCGTCGATGACGGCGATCGACTTGCCCTTCAGTTCGGCGATGGCGTACTTGCCGAGCGTGCCACCCAGGTGCACGTCGTCAGCGACCACGCGGAAGGTGGTCTTGAAGCCTTGACGGGTGTAGTTGGGGTTGGTGGCCGAGGGCGAGACCTGCGGGATGCCGGCGTCGCTGTAGATCTTCGAGGCCGGGATCGAGGTGCCCGAGTTCAGGTGGCCGACCACGCCGACGACCTTGGAGTCGACCAGCTTCTGGGCCGCTGCCGTGCCTTGCTTCGGGTCAGCGCCGTCGTCTTCGGCCAGCAGCTCGAAGGTGACCTTGGCGCCGCCAATCGTCACGCCCTTGGCATTGAGTTCGTCGATCGCCATGCGCGCGCCGTTCTCGTTGTCCTTGCCGAGGTGAGCGATCGCGCCACTGGTCGGGCCGACGTGGCCGATCTTGACGACGGCAGCGGCCGGGGCGGCCGGGGCTGCTGAAGCGGCGGCGGCTGCCGGAGCGGCTTCTTCCTTCTTGCCGCAGGCGGCGAGCATGGCAACGCTGACCAGGGAGAGAGCAAAAATGGAACGATTCATGTGAACCCTCGTTGATAGAAGCGGTAAGGATAATGGACCAGTTGCGCCCGGGAAATACGCGCAGACACTGAGATGACAAGGCCATCGAGGTGCTGCGGCCGCGCCGCCGGGATGGCGTGTCAGCGCGGTCGGTGACGGGCCAGTTCCTGTGCGACGGCGCGACGCACGACGTCGTGCAAGGTCTTGTTGAGTTCCTCGCGCGTCTCGATCAGGAAGGCATCGAGCAACCTCGCAAAGACCGGGCCAACGCTTTCGCGCATGCGGTACTCGAACATGCGGTCGATCTGGCGCTGGACGTCGGCGAGCACGCGCTGCGCAAGCTCGTTTTCATCGATGCCATCGGGCATCGCGGCATTCTGGAGCGGCCTCAGCTGCATCACGTCGGCGCTGCGCGGTGGCGCCTGGGGCGACGACTCCGGCGCGTCGACGGCGACCGCCTGGCCCGACGCGGTCTCGGCGTCGAGCGAGAAGCCCACCACATCGGTGAGCGTGGGCACCAGTTTGGGCGGCGGCGGCAGGGCTGCGGTCATGTCAGGACGACTTCACGTCGTGGCGCTCGATGGTCACGCCCAGCTGCGCGTAGTGGCGCCAGCGCAGACGCGCCTGGGCACGGTCCTCGTCGCCCAGGCCGACGATCTCGATGACACGGTCAAAGCGCGGTGCCGGCTCGGGCACCTCATGACCCAGGTTGACCAGCACGCCGTGGCCGGCTTCCGGGCCGGGCTGATCCAGCAGCACGATGGGCGTGCGCTCGCGCAGGCGCGCGGGCAGACGGTCCGGGCTGGCAGCGCGCCAGTGCGGCACGAACTCGAGCGCATCGAAGATCCACAGCGAGCGGTCGAGGTCATCGAGCGTGTGGGACGAACCGGTGACCGCGACCCGCGCGCCCTGTCGCCAGGCCTTGCGCAGCAGACGGCAGGTGTACTCGCGCCGATCGGGCACGTTGAAGTGGAAGGCAACCGCTGCGAGGGCCATGAGGTCAAGGTGCGGTGCGAGGTGAAAGTGCAGGCCGGCGCTCAGGTGGCCGAGGTCGGCGACGAACCCGCCGCCTGGTCCAGCACGAAGTGGGTCAGCAGCGGCACCGGACGACCGGTCGATCCCTTGGCCGCGCCGCTCTTCCAGGCCGTGCCGGCGATGTCCAGGTGGGCCCAGCGGTAGGCTGCGGTGAAGCGCTTGAGGAACAGCGCCGCCGTGATCGCGCCGCCGGCCCGGCCGCCGACGTTGCCGACGTCGGCGAAGTGGCTCTTGAGGCCTTCGGCGTACTCGTCGTCCAGCGGCATGCGCCAGGCGCTGTCGAGGCTGCGACGACCCGCGCCGAGCAGGCTCTCGGCCAGCGCGTCGTCCGCACTGAACAGGCCGCTGTGCTGATGGCCCAGCGCGATCACGCAGGCGCCGGTCAGCGTCGCGATGTCGACCACGGCGGCCGGCTTGAAGCGCTCGACGTAGGTCAGCGCGTCACACAGGATCAGGCGGCCTTCGGCGTCGGTGTTGAGGATCTCGATGGTCTGGCCCGACAGGCTGGTGACCACGTCGCCCGGCTTGACGGCGCGGCCGTCGGGCATGTTCTCGCAGGTCGGGATGACGCCGATCAGGTTGACCTTGGGCTTGAGCTCGGCCACCGCACGCATCGTGCCGAGCACGCTGGCGGCGCCGCCCATGTCGAACTTCATCTCGTCCATCTCGGCCGCCGGCTTGATGGAGATGCCGCCGGTGTCGAAGGTGATGCCCTTGCCGACCAGCACGATCGGCGCGGCCTTGCGGGCGGCACCGTCGTAGCGCAGCACGATGAACTGTGGCGGCTCGTCGGAGCCCTGCGCCACCGCCAGCAGCGCGCCCATGCCGAGCCGTGCCATGGCCTTGCGGTCGAGCACCTCGATGCCCAGGCCGTGTTCCTCGGCCAGCGCGCGGGCCTGCGCGGCCAGCTGCGTCGGCGTGCAGTGGTTGCCAGGGCGGTTGGCGACCTCGCGCGCCAGCGTCACGCCCGCGGCGATGGCCTTGCCACGGGCCAGTCCCGCGCGGACCTCGGCCAGCTGGGCCTTGTCGGTCTTGTCCAGCGCGAGGGCGAGCTTACCGAGCGCGGCCGCCGCCGGTGCGCTGGGCTTGGTGTGGCGATAGGTGTAGAGCGCATCGGCGAAGGCCGTCGTCGCAAGTTCGGCATGCTGGGCGTCGAGTGCTTCCGGCCCGGCCCAGCCGATCACGACGGCCGACGCGCCGCTGGACTTCAGCGCCGCGAGGCCCGCAGCCACCGCGCCGCGCCAGGCCTTGGCGCCGAGATCGGCCACCACGAGCACCAGCCGCTGCGCCTTGAGGCCGGCGGGCCGGTGGACGTAGAGCAGCTTGGCGTTCTTGAGTTCGAGGTCACCGTGGCGCACGGCGTCGTGCGCGAGGTCGGCGATGGCACCGGTCACGCGCCAGGTCTTGGGGTCCGCAGGCAGGACGACCAGCCACGCCGGGGTGGCATGTCCGGCCCAGTCTTCGGGCGAGAGGGGCAGGGCTCGAACGTCCATAATTCCATGCAGTCACAAGACGCAATGATGTTATTCGATTCCACCCTACGCAAGGAGCTGTCGCGCAGCTTCGGCGGCACCCTCGCGGTCATCCTGACCATCGTGCTGACGATGATGCTGATCCGCACGCTCGGCCAGGCCGCACTCGGCCGGGTCTCGCCGCAGGACGTCGTGCTGCTGCTCGGCTACACCGGGCTGGGCCACGTGCCCACCATCCTCTGCCTGTCGCTGTTCGTGGCCATCGTCTCGACGCTGACGCGGCTCTACCGCGACAGCGAGATGGCGGTCTGGTTCTCCAGCGGCGTGTCGCTGTTGCGCTTCCTTCGACCGGTGCTGCGCTTCGCGCTGCCGGTGCTGGCGATGGTGGCGGTGATGCTGCTGGTGACCTGGCCGTGGGCGAACCGCCAGGCCCTCGAACTGCGCGCCCGCTACGAGCAGCGCTCGGACCTGTCGCGCGTGGCGCCGGGCCAGTTCCAGATCTCCGGCAACGGCCAGCGCGTCTTCTTCATCGACAAGCAGTCGCCCGATGCCTCGACCGGCCGCAACATCTTCATCGTCGACCAGCGCAAGGACCACGAGTCCGTCACCAGCGCACTGGCCGGTCGCATCGAGCTGACCGGCGACGGCGCGCGCGAGCTGGTGCTGCGCGACGGTGCCCGCACCGACCTGGACCTGCAGGGCAGCACGCGCACCATTTCCCGCTTCGACAGCTACAGCATCCGCATCGAGGAACGCGTGATCCAGCAGGACGCCAGCCTGCGCCCGCCCGCCCGCAGCACGCTCGACCTGATCGGCGATGCCGAGCCGCGTGCGTTCGGCGAGCTGGCCTGGCGCTTCGGCATGGCGCTGGCCGGGGTCAACCTGGTCTTCCTCGGGGTCGCGCTGGCCAATGGCAGCGCGCGCACCGGCAGCGCCTGGACGCTGATGTCGGCGCTGCTCGGCTTCATCGTGTACTTCAACGTCGTCAACCTGAGCCAGTCCTGGGTCGGCAGCGGGAAGCTGTCGCTGGCCGGCGCGCTGCTGCTGGTGCATGGCGGCATGGCCACGATCACCGCGACGCTGTTCTGGTGGCGCGTGCGCGGTCGCGCCACGCGTGGCCGCTGAAGACGGAGGTCCCGACATGCGCACCGTCCGCCGCCTGCTCTACCGCGAGATCCTCGGCGCCACGCTCTTCGTGATGGCGGCCTTCCTCGGCCTGTTCTTCTTCATCGACCTGATGGGCGAGCTCGAACAGGTCGGCCGCAATGGCTACACGCTGTGGCACGCGGGCCTGAGCTGCCTGCTGCAGGTGCCGGGACATGTCTACGAGCTGGCGCCGATCGCCGTGCTGATCGGCGCGATCTACGCGCTGTCGCGACTGGCGCACTCGTCGGAGTTCACCATCCTGCGCACCGGCGGCCTCGGCCCCGGGCTGGCGCTCAAGCTCCTGGCCGGACTGGGCCTGTGCTTCGCGGCGCTGACCTTCGTGGTCGGCGACTTCGTCGCGCCCTGGTGCGACACACGCGCGACGCTGCTGCAGGCCAGCGTGTCGGGGCGGCTGTCGGTCGGCCAGGGCGGTGCCTGGCTGAAGGACAGCGCGATGACCGCCGACGGCGAGCACCGCTACACCGTCAACTTCCTGTCCGCCCGCGACGACGGCACGCTCGAGCAGGTCCGCATCTTCGAGTTCGGACCGCGTGGCGAACTGCGCCAGCGCACCCAGGCCGAAGAGGCCCGCATCGACGAGGACGGCAACTGGACCTTGTCCGAGGTGCGGGTCTCGCACTGGTCCGCCGACCGCATGCCGAAGCTGGCCGACGACGAGGTGCGCGACGAGCTCATCTGGCACTCCGGCCTGACCCGCGCGGTCGTGGCCGCCGCCGTGCTGCCGCTGCGCACGATGACGACGATGGCGCTGTACACCTACATGAGCCACCTGGAAGACCATGACCAGGCGGCGCAGCGCTACGAGATCCAGTTCTGGAAGAAGGCGCTCTACCCCTTCGCCTGCCTGGTGATGATGGGCCTGGCGCTGCCGTTCGCCTACCTGCATGGCCGCAGCGGCGGCATCGGCCTGATGGTCTTCGGCGGCATCATGCTGGGCATCAGCTTCGTGCTGCTCAACAACGTCAGCGGCCACCTGGGCCTGCTCAACAACTGGACCCCGTGGATCGCGGCCAGCGCACCCAGCGCGATCTACCTGCTGCTGTCCATGGCCGCCTTCAGCTGGCTGGTCCGCTACCGATGAACCCCGGTCGTCGGCCTTCCGGGCCGCCGGCCCCACCGCTCCTTCGAGACCCGACGATGCAAGGCATCCTGCTGTTTGCCCACGGCGCCCGCGATCCCGCGTGGGCCCGCCCCTTCGAGGCGATCGCCGCGCAGATGCGCGCGGCCGCGCCGCAACAGGCCGTCGCGCTGGCCTTCCTCGAACTCATGCAGCCCGGCCTGAAGGACGCGGTCGCGACGATGCGCGCGCAGGGCTGCGACGACATCACCGTGGTGCCGCTGTTCCTCGGCGCCGGCGGCCATGTCCGGCGTGACCTGCCGGCGCTGATCGAGGAACTGCGCGCGGCCCATCCCGGGCTGGCGCTGCGCACCACGCCGGCGATCGGCGAGACCGAGGTCGTGACCCGCGCGATCGCGCTGGCCGCGCTCGAACTGGCCACGCAGGACAGGCCCGCGCCATGAACCTGCACCAGTTCCGTTTCGTCCAGGAGGCGGTGCGCCGCAACCTCAACCTGACCGAAACGGCCAAGGCGTTGCACACCTCGCAGCCGGGCATCTCCAAGGCCATCCTCGAACTGGAGGAAGAACTCGGCGTGGACATCTTCGCGCGCCACGGCAAGCGCCTGAAGCGGGTGACCGAGCCGGGCCAGCTGGTGCTGCAATCGATCGAGGCCATCATGCGCGAGCTGGCCAACCTGCGCCGCATCGGCGAGGACTTCTCGCGCCAGGATGCCGGCACGCTGTCGATCGCGGCGACCCACACGCAGGCCCGCTACGTGCTGCCCGCGCCGGTCGCGGCGCTGCGCACGGCCTGGCCCAAGGTGGCCGTCAGCCTGCACCAGGGCACGCCCGACGACGTGGCGCGCATGGTGCTGGACGACGCCGCCGAGATCGGCATGGCCACCGAGCGCCTGACGCAGTACGACGACCTCGTCACCCTGCCCTGCTACGAATGGCGCCACGTCGCGGTGATGCCGGCCGACCACCCGCTGACCCAGCTTGAGCGCATCGGGCTGGAGCATCTGGTGCGCCACCCGCTGATCTCCTATCACCCGTCCTTCACCGGCCGTGGCCGCATCGACGCGGCCTTCGAGCAGCGCGGCCTGAAGCCGCAGATCGCGCTCGAGGCGATCGACTCGGACGTCATCAAGACCTACGTCCGGCTCGGCCTGGGCGTGGGCATCGTCGCCGAGATGGCCGTGCGCGACGACCCGATGTGCGCCCCCGGTGGCGAGCTGGTCGCGATGCCGCTGGGCCACCTGTTCGGCGCCAACGTCGCGCGCATCGCCTTCAAGCGCGGCGCCTACCTGCGCCATTTCGTCTTCGCCTTCGCCGAGCTGCTGTCCGAGCGCCTGAACCGCGCGCTGATCGAGCGCGCGATGCACGGCCCGACCGGCGGCGACGCCGCGTCGGACGCCATGTGATCCCCGCATCGATCCTTCCCAACGACTGACCATGACCCTCGCCCTGCCCGCCGCCCTCGCCCAGCCCGCCAGCCGCCTGCCGGCCGTCGGCACCACCATCTTCACCGTCATGTCGGCGCTGGCCAGCGAGACCGGCGCGGTCAACCTGGGCCAGGGCTTCCCCGACTTCGACGGCGACCCGGCGCTGATGCAGGCGGTCAAGGACGCGCTCGACGCCGGCCACAACCAGTACCCGCCGATGGCCGGCCTGCCGGCCCTGCGCGAGGCCGTCGCCGCCAAGATCGCCACGCTCTACGGCACCGCCTACGACCCGGGCAGCGAGATCACCATCACCGCCGGCGCGACCCAGGCCATCCTGACCGCCGTGCTGGCCCTGACGCAGCCGGGCGACGAGGTCATCGTGCTGGAGCCGGCCTACGACAGCTACGGACCCAGCATCGAGATGGCCGGCGCACGCACCGTGCGCGTGCCGCTCACGCCGGGTACCTTCCGGCCCGACTTCGAGCGCATCGCCGCCGCGATCACGCCGCGCACCCGGGCCCTGATCGTCAACACGCCGCACAACCCCAGCGGCACGGTCTGGACCGAGGCCGAGATGGCCCAGCTCGCCGCGCTGCTGCGCGACACCCCGATCGTGCTGATCGCCGACGAGGTCTACGAGCACATGGCCTACGACGGCGTGGCGCACCAGAGCGTTGCGCGCCACCCCGAGCTGGCCGCGCGCAGCGTGCTGATCTCCAGCTTCGGCAAGACCTACCACGTGACCGGCTGGAAGGTCGCCTATGCGGCGGCGCCGGCCGCGCTGATGGCCGAGTTCCGCAAGGTCCACCAGTTCAACGTCTTCACCGTCAACACGCCGATGCAGCACGCGCTGGCGCGCTACATGGCCGACCCGCGGCCCTACCTCGACCTGGCCGGCTTCTACCAGCGCAAGCGCGACCGCTTCCGCGCCGGCCTGGCCGGCACCGCGCTGCGCCTGCTGCCCTGCGAGGGCACCTACTTCCAGAGCGTCGACTACAGCGGCCTGCCCGGCCCGATCGCCGCGCTGGACGAGAACGCGTTCTGCCGCTGGCTGACCACCGAGGTCGGCGTCGCCGCCATCCCGCTCAGCGCCTTCTACCAGGACGGCTTCAACCAGCAGATCGCCCGGCTCTGCTTCGCCAAGCGCGACGAGACGCTGGACCGCGCGCTGGCACGGCTGGCCGAGCGGCTGACCTGAGCGCGGTCCGGAGTTCCACCATGACCAGCCAGATCCTGACCCCGGAAGAACGCCGCCAGATCGACGAGGGCCGCTGGTTCGCCAGCCTGTCCGCGCCGCTGCGCGACGACATCCTGGCCCACGCCTCGATCCGCCGCTACCGCGACGGCATGCAGATCACCACCCGCGGTGGCGAGCCCAACGAGTGGATGGGCGTGGCCAGCGGCGCGGTGCGCATCGGCATGGTCTCGCTGGGCGGCAAGCAGATCACCCTGACCTATGTCGAACCGGGCAGCTGGTTCGGCGACATCGCGCTGTTCGACGGCCTGCCGCGCACCCACGATGCCGTGACGCATGGCGAGACCACGCTGCTGGTGGTGCGCAAGCCCGAGTTCCAGGGCCTGCTGTCGCGCCACATCGAGCTCTACGAGGCCCTGCTGCGGCTGAACTGCCGACGCCTGCGGCTGATGTTCGCGAACCTCGAGGACATCAACTCGCGCCCGCTGGCGGCCCGGCTGGCCCGACAGGTGCTGATGCTCGCGCGCAGCTACGGCCAGGTCGAGGGCGACGAGATCCGCATCGGGCTGCAACTGGCCCAGGAAGACCTTGCGCACCTGGTCGGCGCCTCGCGCCAGCGCGTCAACCAGGAGCTCAAGGGCTTCGAGCGCGAGGGCGCGCTGCGGGTCGAACCGACCCGGCTGGTGGTGCTGTCGCGCGAGAAGCTCTCGGCCATCATGGACCGCTGAGCGGGGCGGCCGGTCGGCGACCGATTGGCGGCCGTTCGGCGGCTGATCGGCGACCCGTCAACGCCGCGTCTTCTGCCCCGGCCGGTCCGGCTCGCGCCCGGGCGTGTCGCCGGTGACCATGCCGGTGGCGTCGCCCAGTTCGGTAGGCGTCATCAGGTTGGACAGCGGACCGGGGTCCGGGACCATCGCGGTGACCTCGCCGGTCGGCAGCGGCTCGTCCAGCGAGCGGAGGTGGGTCACGCCCAGCGCGTTGCCGACCACGCCGCGGCGGGGCGTCGCCGGATCGACCCGGCCGCCCCGGCGGGCCGCCTGCTGGGCATGGCTGGCGGCGTTCTCGGCCACCAGGCACAGGCCGTCGAGCACCGACTCGTCGAGGTTGCGGGCCTCGCAGCGCAGCAGCAGACGGCCGCGCAGGGCCATCATCACGAAGGCCGTGTCGGCACCCAGCCACTTGTCGCGGGCCCGCAGCAGCCGCGCCGCCAGATCACCCTCGACCCAGGCACGGGCGGCCGATCGGGAGGCGGCCAGCAGCACGAAATGGTGGCCAAACTCGGCATCGTCGAGCGTGATCGGCTCGAACATCGCCAGCCAGCGCGCCTCCTCGGGCATGGTCGCGTCGATGCCGGTCTGGGTGCCACGCGTGAGCTGCTTGAAGGCCTGCTGCTCCAGCCGTTCGGCCAGAGTGCGCGTCATCACCAGGACCTCGAAGGATTCGGGCAGGCCGGGCTCCAGGCGCAGGCGCAACTCGGCGCCACGGATGTAGTCGCGCTGGCTGTCGCCCCATTCGAGCCGGGCCGGGAAGTGGCGGCTGCAGTTCTCGATCACGCAGCCATGGCCCTGGCGCGGCACCTTGTAGAGGGCGCCACGCTCGCGCGCCCAGTCGCGCAACAGGCGCGTGTCGCGCGAGATCCAGGGTCGCAGGCGGGATTCCCGCAGCAGGCGTGAGAAGGCTTCGAACATGGCGATATCGAATAAAGTGGGTTCCCCACTTCCTTATCGACCAGAGAACACCATGATTGAACTGTATTCGTGGGCAACGCCCAACGGTCACAAGGTGCACATCATGCTGGAGGAGTGCGGGCTGCCCTACCGGGTGCATGCGGTGGACATCGGCAAGGGCGAGCAGTTCGCGGCGGATTTTCTCGCCATCAGCCCGAACAACAAGATCCCCGCGATCACGGACCCTGACGGCCCCGAGGGCGAAGCGATCTCGCTGTTCGAGTCCGGTGCCATCCTGCTCTACCTCGCCGGCAAGACCGGCCGCTTCCTGCCGGCCAGCACGGCCGGCAAGTACGAGGTGCTGCAGTGGCTGATGTTCCAGATGGGCGGCGTCGGGCCGATGCTGGGGCAGGCGCACCATTTCCGCATCTACGCACCCGAGAAGGTGCCCTACGCCATCGAGCGCTACACCAACGAGGCGAAGCGCCTGTACGGCGTGATGAACAAGCGGCTGGCGAAGTCGACCTACATCGGCGGGCCCGGGTATTCGATCGCCGACATGGCGATCTGGCCCTGGCTGCGGTCCTGGAAGAACCAGGGCATCGATTGGTCCGACTTCCCGCACCTGAAGGGCTGGTACGACGAGATCGGCAAGCGCCCGGCGGTGCAGCGGGCGGTCGAGGTCCTGGCCGACCAGCGCAAGCCGATCACCGACGACCGCGCCCGCGAGATCCTGTTCGGTGCCTCGCAGGTGCAGCAGTCGGTCAGGCCGACGCGCTGAGGCGACCGGCCGGCGGCGGCGCATCGTCGCCGTCGTCGTCGTCATCGGCATCCGCATCGGGATCGACCACAGCGGCCTCGATCGGCTCCACCGTCACCGACACCCGCGGCTCGGCGCCACCGCCGCCGCGGATCACGCCGCGCAGCGGTGCGACGTCACCGTAGTCACGGCCCCAGGCCAGCGTGACGTGGTCCAGCCCGACGGTGACCGCGTTGGTCGGGTCCAGTGCCACCCAGCCATGCACGGGGCACCAGACCGACACCCAGGCATGCGAGGCATCGGCGCCGACCAGCCGGGGCTGGCCAGGCGGCGGCTGGGTCAGCAGGTAGCCGCTGACGTAGCGCGCGGCCAGGCCGATCGAGCGCATCGCACCGATCATCACGTGGGCGAAGTCCTGGCAGACGCCGCGCCGTTGGGCCAGCGCATCGGTCGCGCGGGTCGCCACCGAGGTCGCCGCCGGGCGGTACTCGAAGCGGCGATGGACCAGGTGCATCAGCGCCAGCGCGCCCGACAGCAGGGGCGTGCCCGGCAGGAAGACCTCGCCAGCCAGCCGGGCCAGCGCCGGATCACGCGGCGCGAACCAGGACGGCAGCATGAACTCGACCGCCTCGTCGAAGGCCTGGCCAGGCTGGTAGCGCAGGCGTTGCGCGACCCGTTCCCAGGCCGGGCTGGCATGCGGGCGCAGCCCCGGCGGGGCCGACAGGTCGGCCATGAAGCGGGCGCCGACGACCAGCCGGCGATGCACCCGCGCGTGCGAGAACACCGCGCGCCAGTTGCCCCACGGATCGACGCTGAGCTGCACGCCCGGCGCCGGATCGAGCGCCTCGCCCAGGCCACTGTCGGCCTGCATCGGCACGCCTTGGCCGGCCTCGTCGAGTTCCTGATCCAGCCGCGCGGCAGCCTGGGCATCGACGCCGTCGGGCCAGGGGCTGATGTGCAGCGACCAGTCGCGCACGCGCTGGACATCGGTGTCACGCGGGCGCAGGTAGGCGACGTGGTGGGCCAGCTCGACCGGCAGGTCGTGGTCGTAGCGGGTCTCGTGGTGGACACGCAGCGTGCGGGCCACCGCCGGCTGGGGGGTGATGGACAAGGGGCGGTTCATTGCCACACCGCCCGGTCGGCCGAGCCGACGTGCGAGAACAGGTGCTGGCTGATCTCGCTGGACAGCGCCAGCGCGGCGGCGCTGCAGGTCCGCAGGGCCTCGATCAGCGCGGCATGCCGGCCGGCCTCGTCGGCCCGGGCCAGGACCTCCAGGGACCACTGGCCCGGTTGCGGCAGGCCCTCGGCGGTTGCCTCGGCCCAGACCGGATCGTGGCGGGCCAGCTTGCGCAGGCGGTCGCGCATGGTCCGGGCGACCCAGGCCAGCGAGCGCGGGTTGTCGGTGTCCAGCACCAGCAGGTGGACCAGCGGCAGCACCTCGCGGCGGGCCTGGAAGTTCGCGCGGTAGGTGATCGTGCTCTCGAACAGGCCCAGCATCAGCGCGAAACCATCGTCCAGGTCGGCCAGGCCGTGCTCAAAGCACAGGCTCAAGGCATGAGCCAGCATGTCCAGGCGCTCGATCTGGCGGCCGACGCTCAGCAGGCGCCAGCCGTCGTCGCGCGTCATGCGGTCGGTCTGCGCGCCGGTGACGGCGCTCAGGCGGGTCATCGCGCCGGCCAGCACGGCCAGCACGTCCGACAGCGGCTCGTGGCGCTCGGCGGCCAGGACCTCGGCCATGTCGGCGCTGAAGCGCTGTTCGAGCTCCTGGATCATGGCCCAGTGCTCGGTCGACAGCCGCTCGCGCAGGGCCTCGGCGCAGCCGCGCAGCGCGCGCAGGTTCCAGGCCACGCTGGGGCCGGCGGCCGGATCGCCCAGGCCGCGCACCAGCGCGCGCTCGAACATCCGGCCGGCCTGGGCCGACGGCAGTGCCGGCGACGGCACGCCCGGGCCGATCAGGCCGTGGCGCAGCAGCAGCGCATGCAGCACGCGCAGCACCGGCGTGCTCGAACCCGGCAGGCCTTCGAGGGCGAGCCGGGCCAGCCGCACGGTGTTCTCGGCCCGCTCGGTGTAGCGGCCGAGCCAGAACAGGTTCTCGGCCGAGCGGCTGGTGATGACGCGGTGCCAGTGCGCCAGCTCGATCGGCGCGAGCGGGCGCGGCAGCAGGCTGGTCGGATCGACCTCGCCATCGGTCAGCACCCAGGTGTCGGTGCTGGCGCTGCCCAGCTGGATCGACAGGTAGACGTCGGCACCGCCCTTGGAGGATGACGCCGACGACACCGAGGCCGACGGCGATGCCAGTTTGTTCGTCGCCGCCGCCACGTGGCCGGTCCGCGAGCCGACCCGGCTCAGGCCGCCCGGCAACACGCACCAGCCACCCTCGCCGTCGCTCATCGCGTAGACCCGCAGCACGACCGGGCGCGGTTCGAGCCGGCCGTCGCGCCAGACCGGCATCTCCGACGGCCGTACCCGGCCCATCAGGGTGTAGGCCGACGGGTTGGCATCGATGCGGGCCTGCCAGGCGCGCAGGCTGGCGGCGTCCAGCTCGCTGCCGAGCACCGGCTCGAAGCCCTGCGTCACCGGCCCGGCCGGGAAGGTCGGCACGATCACGTAGTCGGCCAGCCGGTCGCGGCTGGCGGCCCAGACGCTGGCCTCGCCGCACCACCAGCTGGTGGTCGCGGGCAGCTTCAGCTCCTCGCCCAGCAGGCGTCGCGCCACGCCGGGCCAGAAGGCGGTCAGGCCGGGCGTCTCCAGCACGCCGGCGCCGGGCGCGTTGGCCAGCACGACCTCGCCAGCGCGCACCGCCTGCAGCAGGCCGGGCACGCCCAGCGCCGATTCGGGGCGCAGCTCCAGCGGGTCCAGCCACTCGTCGTCGACCCGGCGCAGCAGCACGTGAACGCGCTCCAGGCCGTGCAGGGTCTTGAGGTAGAGGCGCTGGTCGCGCACCGTCAGGTCCGATCCCTCCACCAGGCTCACGCCGAGGTAGCGGGCCAGGAAGACATGCTCGAAGTAGGTCTCGTTGCGCGGCCCTGGCGTCAGCAGCGCGATGCGCGAACGCTCGCCGGCCGGGCTGGAGCGCATCAGGCCGTCCATCAGGGCCCGGAAGGCCGATGCGACGCGCTGCACCTTCAGGTCGCGGAAGGCCTCCGGGAACTGCTGGGCGATGATCAGCCGGTTCTCCAGCAGGTAGCCCAGGCCGGACGGGGCCTGGGTGCGCCGGTCCACCACCCACCAGTGGCCGTCCGGGCCGCGCGCCAGGTCGATCGCCAGCAGGTGCAGCCAGGCGCCGCCGGCCGGCTTGACGCCGTGCATGGGCCGCAGGTACTGCGGATGGGCCAGCACCAGCGAGGCCGGCAGCACGCCCTCGTGCAGCAGGTTCTGCGGGCCGTAGATGTCGGCCAGCGCCGCTTCCAGCATGCGCGCGCGCTGGCGCACGCCGCGCTCGATGCGGGCCCACTCCGGCGCGGAGATCACCAGCGGCAGCATCTCCAGCGGCCAGGTGCGCTCGCTGTGGCCGCCGTTGGCGTAGACGTTGTAGGTCGCGCCGTCGTCGCGCACGCGGCGCTGCACGCGGGCATGGCGGGCCGGCAGGTCCTGCCAGCCGTCCAGGCCGGTGCTGGTGAAGAAGTTCTGCCAGACCGGCGCGAGACCATGCGGACGACGCGCGACGGGCGGGTCGTCTTCCGCGTCGGATGGGTCGGCAGCTGTGTCGTCGGCTGTGTCGACGGATGGGTCGTCGGCTGTGTCGCCGGGTTCGTCGTCGGGCCCGGCTGGCTCCGACTCGACAGAGGTCGGTGCGGACTCGGGCGCCGCCGCGCCGGCCCTCTCGCCGAGCCGCTCGGCCCTGTGCTCCGCGGTGCTCAGCGCACCACGCAGTTCGTCATAGTGGCCCGGCGTGCCACGGCCGGCCGCCGCCGCGGCGAGCGCGGCGGGGTCGGGCAGATCGTCGTCGGACAGGAGGCTCGGTTGCATGGGCGGCATGATGCCTCGCGGCCGCCGCCCCGGTCATGCGGGCAGGCCTGGGCTCGACACGCGCGACGAACGCGCGTGTGGATCTGGTTCAGGGCTGGATCGACGCGGGTTCAATGCCGCCGCAGGTCGCGCGTGAACGGGAACTCCAGGCTGCGCTCGGCCGGCGCGACCTCCAGCCGTCCGGGCGTGTGGCCCATCGTGAAGAAGCGCGCGAGACGGCGGCTCTCGGCCTCGTAGGAGTTGACCGGGAAGGTCTCGTAGCTGCGGCCGCCCGGGTGGGCGACGTGGTACTGGCAACCGCCCAGCGAGCGCTTCATCCAGCTGTCGACCAGGTCGAAGGTCAGCGGCGCATGCACGCCGATGGTCGGGTGCAGCGCCGAACTCGGCTGCCAGGCGCGGTAGCGCACCCCGCCGACGAACTCGCCGACCCGGCCGGTCGGCTGCAGCGCCAGCGGCTCGCCGTTGACCGTCACGACGTGGCGCGGGTCGACCAGGCCGGTCACCTTGACCTCGATGCGCTCCAGCGACGAGTCGACATAGCGCACCGTGCCGCCCGGCGAGCCTTCCTCGCCCATCACGTGCCACGGCTCCAGCGCGTTGCGCAGGCTCAGGTGGACGCCGCGCGCGCTCAGCTCGCCGACCTTGGGGAAGCGGAACTCGAAGTGCGGCGCGAACCAGTCGGCCTCGAAGCCGAAGCCGGCCAGCGCCATCTCGTCGATGACGTCCTCGAAGTCCATCTGCACGAAGGTCGGCAGCAGGTAGCGGTCGTGCAGTTCGGTGCCCCAGCGCACCAGCGGCGCGCGGTAGGGCTCGGCCCAGAAGCGCGCCACCAGCGCGCGCAGCAGCAGCTGCTGGACGATGCTCATGCGCGCATGCGGCGGCATCTCGAAGGCGCGCAGCTCCAGCAGGCCCAGCCGGCCGGTCGAGCTGTCGGGCGAATAGAGCTTGTCGATGCAGAACTCGCTGCGGTGCGTGTTGCCGGTGACGTCGATCAGCACGTTGCGCAGCGTGCGGTCGACCAGCCAGGGCGGCATCTCGCCACCGTAGACGTGCTTGTTGCGCTCGATCTCGGCCAGCGCGATCTCCAGCTCGTAGACCTGGTCGTTGCGGGCCTCGTCGACGCGTGGGGCCTGGCTGGTCGGGCCGATGAACATGCCGCTGAACAGGTAGCTCAGGCTCGGGTGGTTGTGCCAGTAGGTCAGCAGCGAGGCCAGCAGGTCGGGCCGGCGCAGGAAGGGCGAATCCGCCGGCGTGGCGCCGCCGAGCACGAAGTGGTTGCCGCCGCCGGTGCCGGTGTGGCGGCCATCGAGCATGAACTTCTCGGTCGACAGCCGGGTCTTCCAGGCCGCGTCGTAGAGGAACTCGGTGTGCTCGACCAGCTCGCCCCAGTTGTGGGCCGGATGGATGTTGACCTCGATGACGCCGGGGTCCGGCGTGACCTGCAGCATCTTCAGGCGCGGGTCGCGCGGCGGCGGGTAGCCCTCCAGCACGATCTTCACGCCCAGGTCGGACGCGGTGGATTCGACCGCCGCGAGCAGGTCGAGGTAGTCCTCCAGATGCTGGAACGGCGGCATGAAGACGTAGAGCACGCCGCTGGCCTCGCCGACCTTCTCGGCCTTCGGGCCGTTGGCGCGGCGCGGGTCACGCGCTTCCACGCACAGCGCGGTGCGGGTGATCCAGTAGGCCGACTGGAAGCGCTCGGGCGCCTTGGCCAGTTCCTCGCTGGTCAGGCTGCGCAGCGGCGCGCGGGCGGCGGACCGACCGGGGCCGGTGGTCGCGCTGCCGGGGAAGGCAGCGTCGCCCTCGGCCGGCCAGCCCGGCTCGCCGTCGCCGTATTCGCCCGGCGCCACCTGGCCCTGCCGCGCCACCACGCCACCTTCGGCGAAGCCGCCGCCGATGACGTGCGAGGCGTACTGGCTGCGCAGCCGCGCGGCCGCCGGCAGCGCGCTGCGGTCGGCGAACGGATCCTGCTCGATCAGGTAGGGGAACTCATGCGAGGCGACCCAGGGCAGCGAGTCCAGCGGCAGCCGGTAGCCCATCGGCGAGTCGCCGGGGAACAGGTACATGCGCTCGTCGCGGAAGAACCACGGACCGGTCACCCAGTGCGAGCCGGCCAGGCCGGGTGCGCCCTCGCGCTTGAGCGGCAGCACGTAGCCGATCGGCGCCTCCAGGCCCTGCGTGAAGATGCGGCGCAGGCGCGAGCGCTCCAGCTCGTCCTCCAGCCGGCTGTCGAAGGGGTCGACATTGACCGGCAGGCGACGTTCGCGCCACAGGTAGTACCAGGTGTCCTCGTAGCCGGTCTGGATGTAGTCGTCGGGCAGGGACAGCTTGCCCGTCAGGTGCGTGATGAAGCGCTTCGCGTCCTCGGCGGTGTAGGCGTGGGCATCGCGCTCATCGGCGAACAGGCTGGGGTCGTGCCAGCAGGGCTGGCCGTCCTCGCGCCAGTAGATCGACAGGGCCCAGCGCGGCAGCTGTTCGCCCGGATACCACTTGCCCTGGCCGAAGTGCAGGAAGCCGCCGTGGCCGTAGTGGTCGCGCAGGCGCTGCACCAGCTCCTGGGCATAGATGCGCTTGGTCGGGCCGAGCGCATCGGTGTTCCATTCGGCACCGTCGCGGTCCTCGACCGACACGAAGGTCGGCTCGCCGCCCATGGTCAGGCGCACGTCGCCGGCGACGAGGTCGGCATCGACCCGCTCGCCCAGCGCCAGCACCTTCTGCCACTGGTCCTCGGTGTAGGGCTTGGTGACGCGCGGCGACTCGTGGATGCGGGTGACCTGCATCAGGTGGCCGAACTCGACCTCGCACTCGTCGACCGCGCCGCTGATCGGCGCGGCGCTGGACGGCTGCGGCGTGCAGGCGACCGGGATGTGGCCCTCGCCGGCCAGCAGGCCGGAGGTCGGGTCCAGGCCGATCCAGCCCGCGCCCGGCAGGTAGACCTCGCACCAGGCGTGCAGGTCGGTGAAGTCGACCTCCGAGCCGCTCGGCCCGTCGAGCGCCTCGACGTCCGGCTTGAGCTGGATCAGGTAGCCCGAGACGAAGCGCGCGGCCAGGCCCAGGTGGCGCAGCGATTCGACCAGCAGCCAGCCGGTGTCACGGCAGGAGCCGCTGCGCTTGCTCAGCGTCTCCTCGGGCGTCTGCACGCCCGGCTCCAGCCGGATCGTGTAGGCGATGTCCTGCTGGAGCTTCTGGTTGATCCAGACGAGGAAGTCGATGGTGCGCATCTCCTCGCGCGGCACGCCGTCGAGGAAGGCCTGCAGCAGCGGCGTGGCCGGGGCCGGGACGCGGTAGGGCGCCAGCTCGTCGGCCAGGGCCTCGTCATAGCTGAAGGGAAAGGTCTCGGCACCGGGTTCGAGGAAGAAGTCGAACGGGTTGAAGACCGACATCTCGGCCACCAGGTCGACGGTGACCTTGAACTCGGTGGTCTGGTCCGGGAAGACCAGCCGGGCCTGGTAGTTCGAGAACGGGTCCTGCTGCCAGTTCACGAAGTGGCCGACCGGCTCGACCCGCAGCGAATAGCTCAGGATCGGCGTGCGGCAATGCGGTGCCGGACGCAGCCGCACGACCTGCGGCGAGAGGCTGACGCGGCGGTCGTACTTGTAGTGGGTGACGTGATTCAGCGCGACATGAATGGACACTGGCTGGCCCTGACTAGGAAAGAAAAACGGAAGAGGGAAAGACTGACGACGCTCAGTGCGCCGACACCAGGAAATCGCGGCTGATGCCCGCACCCAGGTCGCCGACGCGGTCGAGGAACTGGGTCAGGTAGGCATGCAGGCCGGTGGCCAGGATCTCGTCGATGCGGCCGAACTGCAGGTCGGCCTGCAGGCGGCCGGCGCGGCGCAGGGTCTCGGCGGACTGCTCGTTGGCCACCAGCGCGAGGTTGATCGTCACCTCGTGCGTGCAGGCCGCCAGCGAGCGCGGCATGTCAGGCCGCAGGATCAGCAGCTCGGCGACCTTCTCCGGCTGGATCACGTTGCGGTAGACCTTGCGGTAGACCTCGAAGCCGGAGACCGACCGCAGGATCGCGGTCCAGTGATAGAAGTCGTATTCGAGGTCGCGGGCATCGGCCGCGCCGTAGAAGTCGCTCTCGACGGCGTGGAACTTGACGTCCAGCAGCCGCGCGGTGTTGTCGGCCCGCTCCAGGAAAGTGCCGATGCGCACGAAGTGCAGCGCCTCGTCCTGCAGCATGGTGCCGACCTGCACGCCGCGCGACAGGTGCGAGCGGAACTTGACCCACTCGAACACGGCCGACGGGTCGCGGTCGAAGGACTTCTCGCGCAGCAGGCGGTTGAACTCCAGCCAGGTCTGGTTGGTGGTCTCCCAGACCTCGGTGGTCAGCGCGCCGCGCACCGCGCGCGCGTTCTCGCGGGCCGCGCGCAGGCAGCAGAAGATCGACGACGGGTTGCGCTCGTCGCGCAGCATGAAGTCCATGACCTTGCGGCCGTCGACGGCGCCGTAGCGCGCACCGTAGTCGCCGCTGAGTTCGGAGATGCTCAGCAGGCCGCGCCAGCCCAGTTCGCTGACGGCAGCCGATTGCGGCAGCAGCGAGGTCTGGTAGTTGACGTCCAGCATGCGGGCGGTGTTCTCGGCGCGCTCCATGTAGCGCGACATCCAGAAGAGGTGATCGGCGGTTCTCGACAGCATGGGGATGATCCTTGGGACGTGTGCTTTGTTCTCGTGTGGGCGGGTGGGTGCGGACCGGCGTGCCGGTCTCAGTCCTCCAGAACCCAGGTGTCCTTCGTGCCACCGCCCTGCGACGAGTTGACGACCAATGAACCTTCCTTGAGCGCGACCCGCGTCAGTCCGCCCGGCACCATCTGGACCGTCTTGCCCGACAGCACGAAGGGCCGCAGGTCGATGTGGCGCGGCGCGATGCCCGAATCCACGAAGGTCGGGCAGGTCGACAGGCTCAGCGTCGGCTGCGCGATGTAGTTCGACGGGTTGGCCAGCAGGTGCTTGCGGAAGTCCTCGACCTCGGCCTTGGTGGCCGCCGGGCCGACCAGCATGCCGTAGCCGCCGGCACCGTGGACCTCCTTGACGACCAGCTCGGACAGGTGGGCCAGCACGTACTTGAGGTCCTCCTCGACACGACACAGGTAGGTCGGCACGTTGTTGAGGATGGGCTTCTCGCCGAGGTAGAACTCGATCATCTTCGGCACGTAGGGGTAGATCGACTTGTCGTCGGCCACACCGGTGCCGATGGCGTTGGACAGCGTCACGTTGCCGCTGCGGTAGGCCGACAGCAGGCCGGGGCAGCCCAGCGTGGTGTCGGGCCGGAAGACCAGCGGATCGAGGAAGTCGTCGTCCAGCCGGCGGTAGATCACGTCGACCCGGCGCGGGCCGCGGGTGGTGCGCATGAAGACGAAGCCGTCCTTGACGAACAGGTCCTGGCCCTCGACCAGCTCGACGCCCATCTGCTGCGCCAGGAAGGCGTGCTCGAAGTAGGCCGAGTTGTACATGCCGGGCGTGAGCACGACCACCGTCGGCTCGTTGACGCCGCCCGGCGCGACGCTGCGCAGCGTCTCCAGCAGCAGGTCGGGGTAGTGCGCGACCGGCGCGATGCGGTGCTGCGCGAACAGCTCGGGGAAGAGCCGCATCATCATCTTGCGGTTCTCGAGCATGTAGCTCACGCCGCTGGGCACGCGCAGGTTGTCCTCCAGCACGTAGTAGGTGCCGCTGCCATCGGCGTTGCCGGCCCGCACGATGTCGATGCCGCTGATGTGCGAGTACACGCCGCCAGGCACGTCCACGCCGATCATCTCGGGCCGGAACTGCGCGTTGCGGGTGATCTGCTCGGCCGGCACGAGGCCGGCCTTGATGATCTCCTGGCCGTGGTAGACGTCGTGGATGAAGCGGTTCAGCGCGTTGACGCGCTGGCGCAGGCCCTTCTCCATCTCGCGCCACTCGTGCGCCGGGATGACCCGCGGGATCAGGTCGAACGGGATGAGCCGCTCGGTGCCCTCGCCGGCATCCTTGTCGCCGTAGACGGCGAAGGTGATGCCGACGCGGCGGAAGATCATCTCCGCCTCCTCCCGGCGGTCCTTCATCATGTCGCGCGGCTGGCTGCGCAACCAGCGGTCGTAGGCCTGGTAGTGCTCGCGCACCGCGGCGCCCTGGGCATGCATCTCGTCAAACATCGTTTTCATGGTCTGGCTCTGTTGGACGGCAGGGGATTAGCAAATTCAAGGCCATCGACGGCAGGCGCATCGGGTTCGATCGGCGCATGCCAGTAGCGGTGTCGGCGCAGGCGCTCGCACCCTTCTGGCGCAGGCCGGTCGTCGTGCGCACTGCGCCAGTGCCAGGCCCCGCACCGATCGGTGCGGATCACCCCGATGCCGTGCACACGATAGCGCGCCATCACGTCCGCCGCCGGGTGACCATACCGATTCAGGTGGCCGGCTTGAACCAGCGCAAGGCGCGGCCGCACCGCATCCAGCCAGGCGTCGGTCGACGAGGTGCGGCTGCCGTGGTGCGGCACCAGCATCAGGTCGGCCCGCAGGGAGGCGGGATCTGCAGCGTCGGGGCTGGCGGTGGCGCGGTCGATCAGCGCCAGCTCCTGCCGCCGCTCGATGTCGCCGGTCAGCAACAGCGTGCGACGGCCCTCGGGCGTTGCCGTGCCGCTGCGCACGCGCAGCACGCAGCTGACCGCGTTGGAGCCGATCCGGCCGGCCTCGCGCGCCACGAGGTCGGCGCCGGTCGGGTGCAGCAGCTCGAAGTCGACGCCATCCCAGCGCCAGCGCAGCCCCGCCGTGCAGGGCTGGTGCGGGGCCAGGCGGCGCAGGGGATGACCCGCTTCGAGCGAACTCAGCAGATGCTGCACCCGCCGGGTGCGCAGCAGCGCCAGCGCGCCGCCCGTGTGGTCGGTGTCGCGGTGCGACAGCACCAGCCGGTCGATGCGGTCATGGCCCAGCGCATCCAGCAAGGGCAGCAGCAGGCGCTCGCCGGGTTCGGCATCGAGCGGCGCCTCGCCAGCCGGGGCTGCCGCTGTCGACGCACCCGGCCCTTCGCCGGCATGACCCGCAACCGCGCTGCCGGCCGGACCGGTGTCGTAGAGCAGCACATGCCGCGCGGTGCGCACCAGCAGCGCCTGGCCCTGGCCGACGTCCAGCGCGATCAGCTCGAACTCGCCCTCGGGCGGCCGCGCCAGCGGCGGCATCAGCAGCGTCAGCGCCATCAGCGCGCCGGTCAGGCGCACGGCGGCAGGCAGCGGCGCGACCACCGCCGCCGCGCCCAGCGCGGCCATCGCCTGCAACCCCGGCGGGGCGGCGCCGGGGTGCCACTCGCCCAGTGGCGTGGCGGCCAGCAGCGCCAGGCCGTCGACACCGGCGGCCGCCAGCGTGCCGGCCAGCGACCAGCAGGCCGGCCAGACCAGCCCGGCCAGCGCCAGCGGCGTCAGCAGCAGCGTCACGACCGGAATCGCCACCGCATTGGCCAGCAGCCCGGCCGGCGCGACCTGGTTGAAGAAGATCAGCGTCCACGGCGCCAGGCCGATGCTGGCGATCCACTGGCTGCGGGCATCGGCGCGCAGCCAGTCCCAGGACCGCCGCAGCGGGCCGGGCGGCGGGCGTGGATGCGCCGGCGGCAGCGCGCCGGCGTGTTCACCGGCAGATTCACCGGCATCTGGGCCGGCCGACAGCGACGACGGCCCGCGCGCCTCGCCGCCCGCCATCAGCAGGCCGACCGCGACGAAGGACAACCAGAAGCCGGCCTGCAGCGCCGCCCACGGGTCGAGCGCCAGCACGACCGCCGCGCCGCAGATCAGCACGCGCGCGGCCGGCCAGCGGTGGGCGCGGTCGCGCAGCCAGGTCCAGGTCGCGAGCATCAGCAGCGTGCGCTGGGCCGGCACGCCCCAGCCGCAGGCCAGCGCATAGAGCAGCGCGGCGAACAGGCCGATCCAGCGCGCCGCACGGGGCGCCGGCCAGGCCCGCATCGCGCGACGGCTGCGGCGCCAGAGCCGGTCGGCCAGCGCCCGGGCGATCAGCGCCCACATCGTCAGGTGCAGGCCGCTCACCGCGAGCAGGTGGGCCGTGCCGGTGGCGCGCACGGCCACCCAGTCGCGCGCGACCACCGACGCCTGGTCGCCGATCACCAGCCCGGCCAGCAGGCCGGCCTGGCGGCGGTCACCCACCTCGGCGCGGATGGCGCGCCGGACCCGGTCGCGCCAGCGGTCGATCGGACCGAGCGGGTCGAACGACGTGCCCTCGTCGGACAGCCGGTGCGGCCGGCGCAGCACGGGCGCATCGTCGGGCTCGCTGGCCTCGCTGGCCTCGCCGCCCGCCCGGCCAGCGCGTTCGCGCACCGTGGCGGTGGCGCGCAGGCCGCGTTCAAACAGCCACAGTTCGCCGTCGGGCAGGTGCGGGTTCATGCGGGCGCGCGGTGCCCTCAGCCTCACCGGCCAGCGCCAGCGCTGCCCGCTGGCCATGGCGCCCCAGGCCGACGCCGAGCCATCGAGCGGCGCATGCCAGGCCAGCCAGAGCCGCTGCGGCAACCCGGCGCCGGGCCGCAGCAGCCGGCCGTCCACGCTGGCGGCCTCGATCTCGACCTCGGCACGCGCACCATCCGGGCGCTGCACCGGCAGGCCGCGCACCACGCCGGTGAGCATCACGACGCGGCCGTCCAGCGCCGGATCGAGCCGGTCGTCCAGCCGCCAGCCGGCGCGCAGGTCGCAGGCCAGCCAGCCGGCCAGCGCCGCCGCCAGCAGCGCCAGGGCCCTCGCGCGACGAGGGTGTCGCCGCCGCCAGGCGCCGGCCGAGCGCAGCCCCCACCCGATCAACACGATGGCGACCAGCAGCAGCGCACGCTCGGCCAGGCTCAGCAGGCGAGCCTGCTGGAGCTGCCAGCCCAGGCCGGCCAGCGCGGCCAGCAGGTGCAGGGGCAGGCCGTGGGCGGGTCCGGGGACGGCGACAGGACCGCGTACGGGAGCAGGAACGGATGGCATGACGGCTCGCCTGGGGGCGCAAGGCTGGCGGAAGTGCCGCGTTAGCATCCCGCTCCTCGCCCGCCGGACGGCACCCCCATCGGGGGGAGACCGCCCCGAACGGCCGGCCCCAGCACAGGCCCATCCCGCTTCTTTTCGCCAGCCACCCCCCCCTCGATCAGAGAGACCCCAGCCATGTCCATCGCCCAACGCCTGCAGGAACTCGGCATCGTCCTGCCCCCGGTCGCCGTGCCGGCCGCCGCCTACGTGCCCTTCGTGCGCAGCGGCAACCTGCTGTTCCTGTCGGGCCACATCGCCAGGCGCGACGGCCAGGTCTGGGCCGGCCAGCTCGGCCGCGAGATCGACACCGCCACCGGTGCGCAGGCCGCCCGGGCCGTCGCCTTCGACCTGCTGGGCACGCTGCAGGCGGCCCTGGGCGACCTGGAAAAGGTGCGCCGCATCGTCAAGGTGATGAGCCTGGTCAACAGCGTGCCGACCTACACCGAGCAGCACCTGGTCACCAACGGCGCCTCGCAGCTGCTGGTCGAGGTCTTCGGCGCCGAGCGGGGTGCACACGCCCGCAGCGCCTTCGGCGTGGCGCAGATCCCGCTGGGTGCCTGCGTCGAGATCGAGCTGATCGCCGAAGTCGCCTGAGGCAGGAACCGCACATGGCCCTGCCCCCCGTCCGCGCCCGTCGACTCTGCCTGCTGGCCGGCCTCGCCGCCTGGGGCAGCGTCGGCGCGGCCTACTACGCCCAGCACGTGCTGCAGATGCTGCCCTGCCCCTGGTGCATCCTGCAGCGCATCCTGTTCCTGCTGGTCGGTGCCGGCCTGCTCGGCCTGGCGCTGCTGCCGGACCTGCGCGACGGCATCCCGGCGCTCGGCCGGCGCGTGCTGGTCGTGCTGACGACCGCCTTCGCGCTGGCCGGCATGGCTGCGGCGCTCTACCAGAACCGGGTCGCCTCGAAGTCGCCGAGCTGCGACCTGACGCTGGCCGATCGCGTCATCAGCGGCCTCGGCCTGGACGCCGCCTTCCCCGAGTTGTTCGAGGTCCGCGCCTCCTGCGCCGATGCGGCGGTCGACCTGTTCGGCGTGCCCTTCGAGCTGTGGAGCCTGGCGCTGTTCGTCGCCCTGGCCGGGGTGACGCTGCAACGCTGGAACAGCCTCTCGACGCGCTGACCGCACCGGGTCGCTGAACAGATCCTGTACGGCCCACACGCATCCCACGAATCGGGGCACCTTCCACACGGAACGGAGGCGCGTGGGCCGCAGGGACCGGCCAGCCGGCGGAGCTATGGTCTACTTCTTTGAGTGTTTCTCACTCATCGTTGCAGGTCGCTTCGTCTCGTGCTGTCCCTTCGTCCTTTCCCGGTTTCTTCACGACTGCAACGCCGCCGCGCCCTCGGGCCGGCGCTGCTGGCGTGCGTCGCCGGCTGGACGGCAGCGCCCGCGCATGCGCAGGTCTACGCCAGTGCGCCAGCCGATGACGCGGCCGCACCGCTGGTGCTGTCGAACTTCGCCAGCGAGGACACGCCCCGGCTGCTGATCGACGCCCCGCCGGCGGCACCGAAGGCCACCCCGCCAGCCGATGCGACGCTGCCGGCCACCGCGCCCCTCGACACCACGGCCCCGGCCGCCCCGCGCATCGCCGGCGCACCCGGCGTGCCGGCCGGCCTGTTGCCCTGGTTCCAGCATGTCGGCCGCGAACACGCGCTGCCGGTGAGCCTGCTGCTGGCGGTCGCGGCGGTCGAATCGGGCTTCAACCCGCGCGCCCGTTCGCCCAAGGGCGCCCAGGGCCTGATGCAGCTGATGCCCGACACCGCCCGCCAGCTTGGCGTGCGGCAGGTCTGGTCCGTCGGCGACAACCTGCGCGGCGGCGCGAGCTACCTGCGCGCGCTGCTGCAACGCTTTTCCGGTGACCTGCCGCTCGCGCTGGCCGCCTACAACGCCGGCGAAGGCGCGGTCCAGCGCGCCGGCAACCGCATCCCTGATTTCGAGGAAACGCGCCTCTATGTCCCGAAGGTGATGGCCTGGCAGCGCCACTACGCCGCCCGCCACGATGCGCCGGCCCCCCGAAGCGCCGCGCTGCTGGCCGATGCCAAAGGGAAACACTCTCCGTGACCGGGGTGACAGCATTTCGTCACGACCGGACGCCATGCTGCGCGCCCGGCCCCCTGGCCGCCACTAACGTTCCGCCCGGGCGCCGCCGCGCCTGAATGCCGACCTTCGCCACGCCCGCCGACCGACCATGCCGCAAGCCCCGATGCCTCACCGCCCCCTCTCCCGCCCGGCCGCACGCCGCCTCGCCCGCGGCTTCACCCTGCTCGAACTGCTGGTGGTGATGGTCATCATCGGCCTGCTCGCGGGCATCGTCGCGCCGCAGTACTTCACCCAGCTCGGCAAGTCCAACGCCAAGGTGGCGCGGGCCCAGATCGAGTCCTTCGGCCAGGCGCTGGACCAGTACCGGCTGGACGTCGGCGGCTACCCCAGCACCGAACAGGGCCTGGCCGCGCTGCGCGCCGCGCCGGCCGACCTGCCGCGCTGGCAGGGCCCCTACCTCAAGCGCGACATCCCGGCCGACCCCTGGGGCCGCCCCTATGTCTACACCGCACCCGGCCAGCATGGCGACTACGACCTGGTGAGCCTGGGCAGCGACGGCCAGCCCGGCGGCGAAGGCGATGCCGCCGACGTCAACAGCTGGTGATGCGACCCCGAGCCCGACGCACGCGATGAACGCTCCGCTCCCCACGTCGAACCCGCGCGCCCCGACGGCGGCGAAGCCGGCGGCCAGGCCGGCCGGCGCGCCGCTGCCCGCCCCACGCGTGGCCAACCCGCGTGGCAGCCTGATCGGTGCCGGCTTGAAAGAGAGCCGGCTCGACGAGGAACAGTTCGCCCACGACCTGGCGCTGATGCTGCGCTCGGGCCTGAGCCTGATCGAATCGCTGCGCACCGTCGCCGAACGCCAGAGCGGCGGTGCGGCCCAGGCCATGAACCGGCTGCTGGAAGCCCTGCGCCAGGGCGAGACGCTGTCGACCGCGCTGCAGGCCAGCGGCCAGTTCAGCACCGCGATGCTGGCCTGCGTGAAGGCGAGCGAGCTGACCGGCGACCTGGGCGATGCGCTGACCCGCTATGCCGCCAACGCGACCCGCCTGCGACAGCTGCGCGGCAAGCTGATCTCGGCCTGCGTCTACCCGGCGCTGCTGGTGACGGTGGCCTCGCTGGTCGTGCTGTTCCTGCTGATGTACGTGGTGCCGCGCTTCGCGCTGGTGCTCGAAGGCGCGGCGCGCGACATGTCGCCGCTGTCGCGCCTGCTGATCGACGTCGGCATGGCGCTGTCGGCCGTGCAGGGCCCGCTGCTGGCCGCCATGGTGGCCAGCGTCGGCCTGCTGGTCTGGGTGCTGCTGCGGGCGGCCCGTGCCGGCCGGCTGGGCTCGATGATGATGAACGCCGCCTCGCGCCTGCCCTGGCTGCGCGGCCTGGTGCGGACCTATGGCCAGGCCCAGCTGTCGCGCACCGGCGCGATGCTGGTGCGCTCGGGCGTGCCGGCGCTGAAGGCGCTGGGCATGTGCCGCGGCCTGCTGTCGGCGGCCGACCAGCCCCGGCTGGACCGCGCGCTGGCCGCCGCCACCGGCGGGGCGCCGCTGGCGCCGTCGCTGCACGACAGCGGCCTGGTCGACAACCTCGGCCTGCGCGTGCTGCGCGTGGCCGAGCAGACCGGCGCGCTCGATGTCGCGCTGGACCGCCTGGCCGACGTGCACGACGCGGTCGTCGAACGCGCCCTCGAACGCCTCGGCCGGGTCATCGAACCGGTGCTGATGCTGTTCATCGGCGGTGTCGTCGGCGGCATCGTCGTGCTGATGTACCTGCCCATCTTCCAACTCGCCGCAAGCATCCGCTGAGCCCCATGGACACCCCCCAAGAGAACGAACGCGGCGACTCCGGCTACACGCTGGAGGACGGCGGCACCGACCTGATGCAGGACCAGGTCAACGTCGTCCAGCAGCGCCTGCTCGAACGCTTCGAGGCCGAATCGCAGATCAGCAGCCAGGCCCATGCCCCCGTGCGCGAGGCCGCCTTCCGGCGCTGGCTCGGCGAGGCCAGCGGCATGCTGCTGGGCGACCTGCGCCAGGCCCGCACCGAGCTGGCCGACTTCACGCTGATCCCGTTCGCGCAGGGCCAGCGGCGCCTGTGCGTGGCGCTGCGCCGGGCCGATCACGCGATCGACCTGGTGCTGGCCGATCCCTTCGACCGCGGCACGCGGCAGTGGATCGAGTCGCGGGTGCGCGAGAGCGGCCACCCGCGCACGCGCTGGTACGTCGCCACCACCGGCGACGTGCAGGCCTTCTACGGCCGGCTGGAGCGCGAGACCCGCGCGCTGGCATCCGACTCCGGCGGCCTGGGCGGCGACGGTGAACGCGGCGACAGCGGCACGCTGGAGCTGTCGCTGGCGCAGATCAGCGCCGACGAGAGCCCCGTCGTGCGCTTCCTCAACGGCACGCTCTACGACGCGCTGCAGGCCCAGGCCAGCGACATCCACCTCGAATGCGGCCCACGCGGGCTGGTGGTGAAGTACCGCCTCGACGGCGTGCTGCAAAGCGTCAGCCGGCCCGAGGGCCGCGAGTTCGCCGACCGCGTGATCTCGCGCCTGAAGGTGCTGGCCGACCTCGACATCTCCGAGCGCCGGGTGCCGCAGGACGGTCGCCTGAAGCTCAGCCGCGCCGGCCGCGAGATCGACGTGCGCGTCTCGATCATGCCCAGCAGCTACGGCGAGGACGCGGTGCTGCGGATCCTGGACCGCTACCAGCTGGCGGCCGACCAGGCCCTGTCGGTCGACCACCTGGGCTTCGATGACCACGCGGCCAGCTTCATCCGCCGGCTGGCGCAGATGCCCTACGGCCTGCTGCTGGTGACCGGCCCGACCGGCTCGGGCAAGACGACCACGCTGTACGGCGTGCTCTCGGAGATCCACACCGGCCAGGACAAGATGATCACGATCGAGGACCCGGTCGAGTACCAGCTCCCCGACGTGCTGCAGATCCCCGTCAACGAGGCCAAGGGACTGACCTTTGCGCGCGGCCTGCGCTCGATCCTGCGCCACGACCCGGACCGCATCATGGTCGGCGAGATGCGCGATGCCGAGACCGCGCAGATCGCCGTGCAGGCCGCCCTGACCGGCCACCAGGTCTATGCGACGGTGCACGCCAACAACGTCTTCGACGTCATCGGCCGCCTCGCCAGCATGGGCGTGGACCCGTACAACCTCGTGGCCGCGCTCAACGGCGTGGTCGCGCAGCGCCTGGTGCGGGTGATCTGCCCGCACTGCACCGAGCCGGTCAAGCCCGACCTGGAGCTGCTGACCGCCAGCGGCCTGGACGAGACGGTGTTCGACCAGCCCTGGCGTTTCCAGCGCGGCCGCGGCTGCAGCCACTGCCGCGGCACCGGCTACAAGGGCCGCCGCGCGATCGCGCAGACGCTGGCCCTGGACATCGAGCTCAAGAGCCTGATCGCCGAACGCGCCAGCCCCTCGCTGCTGCGCGCGGCCGCCGAGAAGCGCGGCCTGATCACGCTCAGACAAGCCGCCCTCGCCTTCGTGAAGGCCGGCGTCACCACCCTGGAGGAAGCCAATCGTGTCACTGCGGTTCAAGAGTGAGCTGCGCCTGAACCTGCGCATGCGCAGCTGCCAGGCCGAGCTGCTGCCGCCCGGGTGGAACAGCGTCCCGTCGGCCGTTGCCAGCGGCTCCGGCGAGGGCGCGACCGCGCTGTCGGCGGCGCTGTCGGCGCTGCGCCTGGCCGACATCCAGGAACTGCCACGCCAGGCCGCGCTGACGGTCGGCGACGAGTACCTCTACTACCAGCTGCTGGACGCCGATCTCGGCTGGGGACAGGCGCTGCAGGAGGCGACGATGCGCTTCAGCGCCGACCTCGGCCGCGACGACCTGCGCGTGCAGGTCGTGCCGCTGCAGCAGGGCGAGCGCTGGCTGGCGGTGGCCGCCCCCGAACCCGATGTGCAAGCCTGGAGCGAAGCGCTGGCCCTGTCGGGCGTGCAGCTGCAGAGCCTGCATGCCGCGCTGGTCGAGGACCTGCGCCGGCTCGCGCCGCAGATTCCCGAGAACGACGCCGTGCTGGCGCTGCTGCGCGAGGAAGGCATGTCGCTGGTCCACATCCGCGACGGCGTGCCGGCGCAGCTGGCCTGGGAACGTTTCGAGGCCGCCGATGCGGTGACCATGGAGCAGCGCCTGCGCGCCTTCGTGCGCAGCGTGCCCAAGGCCGATGAATGCGTCGTCTACCTACTGCCCGAGAGCCAGGCGCTGTGCCGCTATGTCTGGGGCGGCAGCCAGGCCGGCGCGATGCAGGGCCAGGCGACCGGCCTGGTGCCCGCGCCGCTGGACGGCATGCCACGCCCGAGCGCGATGCCGCTGGGCGCGCGCGGCGCGGCCGCGTCGCTGGCCGGCTCGGGCGGCACGGGCTCCGCGGCATCGTCCAGCGCAGGAGGTGCGGCATGAAGCGCATCCACAGCCTGGACCTCCTGAACGAACGGCGCACCCCCTGGGGCGGCTGGGCGCTGGCCGCCGTCGGCCTGCTGGTGGCGGGCGCAGCCGCGCTGCCGCTGTGGCCGCTGCGGGCCGACATCGAGGCGCGCAACCAGGCGCTCGGTGCCGAACGTCGCGCCAGTGCGGCCGCCGATGCGCCGATCGAGCTGAGCCCCGCCGACCGGCGCCGCCAGACCCAGGCGCGCCGGCTGCTGGTGCAGCTGGACGCGCCCTGGAACGAACTGTTCAACCTGCTGGAGCAGAACGCCGACAGCCAGGTCGGCCTGCTGCGCCTGGAGCCCGACGCCGCCAGCGGCCAGATCCGCGTGATGGCGATGGCGCGCAGCCTGGGCGCGATGGCCGGCTGGCTGCGCCGGCTCGAACAGGACCCGCGCCTGGCCGACGTGCAGATCCTGCAGCACCAGGTCGAGGACCAGCTGCCTGGCCGGCCGGTGCGTTTCAACCTCGTGGCCCGCTGGCGCGGTGCGGCCGGCGGTGGCGCGACGCCGCGCCAGTCGGCCGAAGCCGACGCCGCCAGGCCGGACGCCGGCCCGCTGCGCACCGCCGCCGCGACCGATCCGGCGGCGCCGCTCACCAACCCGGGAGCCACGCGATGAGCGAACCCCTGCATCCGCTGCCGGCGTCCACCCGCTCCGTACCGGCCGCCCTGCGCCGCCTGGCCGTGGCCTGGCGCCTGCACGTCGGCCGACCCGGCCTGGTCGGTCTCGCCGGTCTGCTGGTGGCGCTCTACCTGGTCGGCATCGAGGCCCCGTCGCTCAAGCAGCGCCAGGCCGAGCTGGCCCAGCGCCTGGCGCTGCAGCAGGAAGAAGCCGCCCGCACGCCGGCCACCCGCAGCCGTCCGGCCCGGCTGGCCGCTGTCAGCAACGCGATCGCGCTGCTGGAAAGCCTGCCGCCGCCGAGCCAGCGCGGTGCCGACCTGACCCGCCTGGTCGAACTGGCCGTCCAGCAGAAGGTCGAGCTGGCGCGCGGCGATTACGCCGTCGAGCGCCTGGACGGTACGGCCGACGCCGCCGTGCTGGGCGACGAGGCGATCTCGCAGTGGCGCCTGCAGCTGCCGGTGCGCGGCAGCTACGCGCAGCTGCGCCGCTTCGCCGCCGAGATGCTCAACACCATGCCGCACGTCGCGCTCGACGGCCTGCAGATCGACCGCCCGGACACCCAGCAGGCCGACCTGGAAACGACGCTGCGCATCACCTTCTTCTATCGGGGGCGTGCATGACCACGGCGCAACCGCAGAAGAAGACCTGGCTGTGGGCCGCCGCCGCCGCGGTGCTGGCCTGGTCGGGCTGGATCGTCCTCCAGGGTGACGACACGGTCGAGCCGGTCGCCAAGGCCGATCGCGCCAACCGCCGTCCCGCCGCGCCAGCCGAACGCCTGAGCGCGACCGGACCGGGCACGGGCGGCGTCATGGCCGCCGCGTCGGCCAGCGTGCCGGCCGCCGCCGCGTCATCGGCCAGCCCGACGGCGACGGCCGCCCGGCTCGATCCGCGTGCCCAGGCCGATGCCTTCGGCGCCCGCAGCTTCGAGCCGCCGCCCCCGCCGCAGCCCAAGGCCGCGCCGGCGCTGGCCGCGCAGCCCGCACCGCCCCCGCCACTGCCGGCCGCGCCCGCAGCGCCACCGCCGCCGGCCCTGCCCTACAAGTTCGTCGGCATGCTCGAGACGCTGCCCAGCGCCAAGCCGCAGGTCTTCCTGTCGGTGGGCGACAAGCTGCTGGTCGCCGGCCCGGGCGATGCGCTCGAGGGCGGCTTCCGCCTCGAATCCATCAAGCCCACCGAACTCGTCTTCATCCACGTGCAGCAGGGTGTGACCGTGCGCATGCCCCTATCCGGAGCTCCCTCGTGAAGAGTAACTTTCGCCGCCCCCTGACCCGGCTGACCCTGGCCTGCGCCGTGGTGCTGTCGGGCTGCGCCGCCCAGCGCGTGCACGACGACGGCCTGAACGCCCTGTCCAGCGGCCGCACCGAACAGGGCCTGCAGCAGCTGCGCAAGGCCAGCGAGCTGGAGCCGGGCAATGCCCGCTACCGCATCGACTACCTGTCGCAGCGCGCGCTGGTCACGCACCAGCTCAGCAGCCGCGCCGACGATGCCCGCAGCGCCGGCCAGCTCGACGATGCCGCCCGCCTCTACCGCGAGGCGCTGGCACTCGATCCGGTCAACGAACGCGCGCTGCGCGGCCTGCAGTCGGTGCAGGACCAGCGCCGCATCGACGGCGTGCGCAACCAGGTCGACGGCTTCCTCAAGAGCAAGCAGAACGAGCAGGCGCTCGAAGCCGTGCGGCGGGCCCAGCGCGAGCTGCCCAACCGCCTCGAGCTGACCGCGCTGGCGCGCCAGGTCGACGAGCGCATGGAGGCCGACCGGGTCGAGCGCGAACGCACCGCTGGCCTGGAGGCCGCCTTCAAGCGTCCGGTGACGCTGCAGTTCCGCGATGCCAACGTGAAGATGGTGTTCGAGGCGCTGTCGCGCACCGCGAACATCAACATCATCCTGGACCGCGACGTGCGCGCCGACCTGCGCACCACGATCTACGTCCAGAACGCCTCGGTCGAGGACACGCTGGACCTGATCCTGCTGCAGAACCAGCTCGACAAGCGCGTGCTCAACGGCAACACGCTGTTCATCTACCCGGCCACGGCGGCCAAGCAGCGCGAGTACAACGAGCTGAAGGTGCGCAGCTTCCAGCTGAGCAACATCGAGGCCGCCCAGATGGCCACGATCATCAAGACCATGCTCAAGACGCGCGACGTCGTCACCGACGCCAAGACCAACTCGCTGGTCATGCGCGACACGCCGGCGGCCATCGCGGTGGCCGAGAAGCTGATCGCGGCCAACGACGTGCCCGATCCCGAGGTGATGCTGGAAGTGCAGGTGCTGGAGGTCTCGGCCGACCGCACCTCCAACCTCGGCCTGAAGTTCCCCGACAGCTTCACGCTGTCGACCCCGACGACCGCCACCACGCTGGGCGACCTGCGCGGCCTGACCAGCAACGACCTCAGCGCCAGCGGCCTCAGCCTGGGCCTGAACCTGCTGCTGCAGGACACCGACACCAACATCCTGGCCAGCCCGCGCATCCGCGCCCGCAACAAGGAAAAGGCGCGCATCCTGGTCGGCGACAAGGTGCCGGTGATCACCAACCTGATCTCGCCGCAGCAGAACGGCACCAACTCGGTCATCACCGGCTCGGTGCAGTACGTGGACGTGGGCATCAAGCTGGAGGTCGAGCCCCAGGTCTACAGCGATGCGGACGTCGGCATCAAGATCAACCTCGAGGTCAGCAACATCGCCAAGACGATCACGACCGCCTCGGGCGTGGCCTACCAGATCGGCACCCGCAACGCGACCACCGCGCTGCGCCTGCGTGACGGCGAGACCCAGGTCCTCGCCGGCCTGATCAACGACCAGGACCGCAGCACCGCCAGCAAGCTGCCGGGCCTGGGCCAGCTGCCCGTCCTGGGCCGCCTGTTCAGCTCGACCAACTCGTCGGGCGGCAAGACCGAGATCGTGCTGTCGATCACCCCGCGCATCGTGCGGGCGACGGCCACGCCCGAGGCACGCCTGGGCGAGGTCTGGTCGGGCACCGAATCGACCGTGCGTGACCGGCCGCTGCGCATCGACCCGATCGGCTCGGTCCGCGCCGGTGCGGCCACCGGTGGCACGGTCGGCGGCAACGCCGCAGGTGCCGGCTCGACAGGCGCTGCGGGTGCCGGACGCATCACCGGCCCGGCGCGCGCCAGCCTGCCGACCCGGCGCGTGCCTGGCCCGGCCGGTGGCGCACCCGCGGCCGTCGCGCCCAGCCCTGCCCCCGTCGACGAGGCACCGGCCGAGGCACCGCCGGCGACCGAGGAAGAGACCGCACCGGTCGCGCAGTGACGACCGTGCGCACCGGAGGCCAGATGCGCTCTCGCGGCTTCACGCTGATCGAGCTGGTGGTCACGCTCGCGCTGCTGGGCGTGCTGGCCATGGTCGCCGCGCCGATGGCCGAGCTGGCCGTGCAGCGCAGCAAGGAACAGGAACTGCGCGTGGCGCTGCGCGAGATCCGAGGCGCGCTCGATCGCCACAAGCAGGCGGCCGATCAGGGCCAGATCGCCCGCAAGCCGGGCGACTCGGGCTATCCGCCCAACCTGGAGGTGCTCGAACAGGGCATCGACCTGGTCACCAAGGGCGTCGGCGACACCACCACCCGCAAGCTCTACCTGCTGCGCCGGGTGCCACGCGATCCCTTTGCCGACCCGACCTTGCCGGCCGCCCGCAGCTGGGCGCTGCGCAGCTACCAGAGCCCGCCGGACGATCCGCGTTCGGGCGACGACGTCTTCGACGTGCATTCCAAGGCAGAGGGCAAGGGCCTGAACGGCGTGCCCTACCGCCAGTGGTGAGCCCGCGCTCACCCTCCACCCGATCGATGCGATGAAACCTTCCCCGTCATCCCCTTCGAGCCCCGCCCGCCCGGCCCGGCCCCGCCGACGCAGCCTGCTCGGCTTCACGCTGATGGAGCTGGTGGTCGTGATGACGCTGATCGGCCTGCTGCTGACGGTGGCGCTGCCGCGCTACCTGGACGCGCTCGACCGCGGCAAGGAGAAGGTGCTCGAACGCAACCTGACGCTGATGCGCGAGGCCATCGACCGCCACTACGGCGACACCGGCAAGTATCCGGACCGGCTGGAGGACCTGGTGGCCAAGCGCTACCTGCGCGCCATCCCGCCGGATCCGTTCGTCGAGGCGCCGACCTGGGTCGTCATCGCGCCCAGCGACATCACGCTGGGCAACGTCATCGACGTCGACAGCACCGGCAACGATCAGGACGGCCGGCCGCGCAAGAACGCTGGCGGGAATGGCAGCGACGGTCCGTCGACCCGTCCGGTGGCCAACGGCGCGCGCATCACCGTGACGGTGACGCAGCAACCCGACTTCGAGCGCTGAACATGCCGCGCCGGCCTCCACCGGGCACAGCCGCGCCGCACAGCCGTCGCGGCGCGGTGCTGCTGGGTTTCCTGGTGCTGCTGGCGGCGTCCGGCTGGACGGTCGCGAACTGGGGCCAGGCAGCGGCCGACGAGCGCCAGCGCGATGCCGAGGCCGAGCTGCTGTGGGTCGGCCAGCAGTACCGGGCGGCCATCGAGTCCTACTACAACGCCACGCCCGGCGGCGTGAAGAAGCTGCCGGTCAAGGTCGAGGAACTGCTGGAGGACAAGCGCTTCCCGACCTCGCGCCGGCACCTGCGCCAGGCCTATGGCGACCCGCTCAAGCCCGGCGAGCCGATCAAGCTGATCCTGCGCGCCGAGCAGATCGTCGGCGTGCGCAGTGCCGCCACCGGCCTGCCCTTCCGTCGCACCGGATTCCCGGCCGGGCTGGAGAAGTTCGCCGAGGCGGAGAGCTATGCCGACTGGCAGTTCGTGGTGAACATCCGCGGCATCAACAACCTGCCCGGCGCACCGGCCGATGCGGCATCGGGCGCCGCCGGATCGAACGGCTTCGGCAGCCCGGGCTCATCGCCGCTTCAGGGTTTCTCGAACCCCAGCGGCGGCGCCGCCGCGCAGGGCAACTTCGGCATCGGCCAGGGCACGAACAACCCGTCGAGTCCGCTGACGCCACTGCGGCCGAGCACGCCCGGACTGGGGCGCTGAGGCCGCCGTCCCGGCGCCCGCGCCCCTGTCTCAGATCACCCAGTCGCGCTCGTCGATCGTCAGGCCGACCAGCGGCTCCGACGGCATCACGGCCCTCGACGGCGGCGTCGAGGCGACGGCCTCCGCTTCGGCCGGCACCGACCCCGGCAGCACGCGCGCCGGGACATGCGGCCAGCTCAACGTCACGCGCAGGCCGCCCCAGGTCGATGAGCGGCCGACCTGCACCTCCAGCTCGAACGCACGGGCAATGCGCCGCACGATCGACCAGCCCAGGCCGCTGCCCGGCGCATCGTTCTGGCGGGCACGGAAGAAGCGTTCGCCCAGCCGCTGCATCAGCGCCGGCGGCAGGCCCGGACCGCTGTCGTCGACCGAGACCGACAGCCGGCCCTGCGCATCCGGTCCGGCCAGCGTGACCTGCACGGTCGAGCCGGCCGGGCTGTAGCGCAGCGCGTTGTCGATCAGGTTGCGCAACAGGATGCCCAGCAGCACCGGATCGGCCGCCAGCGCCCAGGCGCCGGCATGGTCCGGATCGGTCTCGAGCACCAGCTCGTGGCCGGACTCGAAGGTCGCCGCAGCGGCCTCGACAACCTCCTCGCGCGCGACAGCCAGCACGTCGACCACCTGGCGATGAACCTCGCCGTTGGCACGCGCGCCTTCCAGCCGCGCCAGCTGCAGCAGCTGGTCGACCAGCCGGGCGGCGTGGTCGCAGCCTTCGAGCGTGCCGATCAGCGCCTGGTGACGCTCGTGGCGGTCGTTGACGGTCAGGGCGGCCTGGGCCTGGGCGCGGATGCCGGCGATCGGCGTGCGCAGCTCGTGCGCGGCATCGGACGTGAAGCGTCGCTCGGATTCGAGCGAGTTGCGCATGCGCACGAACAGCTGGTTGAGCGCCTGGATCAACGGTGCCAGCTCGCGCGGCGACTCGTCGGCGTCGATCGGGTCCAGCGCCTCGGGCTTGCGGGCGCTGACCTGCGCACCCAGCCGGTTCAGCGGCACGAGGCCCTGGCGCACCGCCAGCCAGATCGCGAACGCCAGCAGCGGCAGCCCGGCGATCAGCGGCAGCCAGGAGTCGCGCAGCACGGCGTTGACGATGTCGTGCCGGGCCTCGATCGACTCGGCCATGATCACGTAGGAATCGGGCCGCACTGCCGGTGCGGTGTAGACGCGCCAGGCGACGCCCTTGACGTTCGTGTCGGAGAAGCCGGGCTTGAGTTCGGCCAGCGGTGCGGTCGGTGCGTCGGTCGACTTCAGCAGCAACTGGCCCTGGTACCAGACCTGGAACACCGCCTTGGTGGCGTACTTGTGCAGCGCCAGCTCGGCGGCATCGGTGCCGGACCATTGCGGCGGTCGGCCGTCCGGCGTGCCCTCGTCGACGGCGATGTGGTCGGCCGTGAGCATCTCGTCGAACTCGTGGTCCTGGACCTGCAGCGCCATCAGCAGCGCCATGCCCTGGGCCAAGTGACCGTCGAGCAGGTCATCGACCTGTTCGCTCATGCGGTACCAGGTGGTGGCAGCGACCGCTGCCCACAGCGCCACGACGGCACCGAGCACGCGCCACTGCAGGCCTTGCTGCAGCGACTGGTTGAAGCGGCGGGCGGTCATGTTCAAAGCGAGGCCGGCTGGGTCAGGCCGCCTTCGGCCGGTGGGCCGTCGCTGGAGGGCGTGCCGGCCGGCGGCGCCGCAGCCGACGGCGCGAAGGCATAGCCCACGCCCCGCACCGTGCGGATGCGCTGGCTGCCGAGCTTGCGGCGCAGGTGGTGGACGTGGACCTCGACGGTGTTGCTGCCGACCTCCTCGCCCCAGCCGTAGAGGTGGCTCTCCAGCTGCTCGCGGGTCAGCACCCGGCCGGGCCGCAGGATCAGCGCGTGCAGCAGGTCGAACTCGCGGGTCGACAGCTTGACCGGCTGGCCTTCGAGCCGGACCTCGCGGGCACCCGGGTCCAGCTCGACGCCATTGACCTGGATGAGGTCCTGGACCTGCCCGTGCGAGCGCCGCACCAGCGCGCGCAGCCGGGCCGCCAGCTCGTGCAGGTCGATCGGCTTGACGACGTAGTCGTCGGCCCCGGCGTCCAGCGTCTCGATGCGCTGGGGCACCGCGTCGCGGGCCGTGAGCACCAGCACGGGGGTCTTCACGCCGGCCTTGCGGATGGACTGCAGCACGTCCAGCCCGTCGATGCGCGGCAGGCCCAGATCCAGCACCGCAGCGGTGTAGGCCTGGCTGGACAGCTCGCGCTCGGCGGCCAGCCCGTCCCGGACCCAGTCGACCTGGAAACCGATCGCACGCAATCCGGCGCGCAACCCATCGCCCAGCAGGGCATCGTCTTCAGCAAGCAGCAGGCGCATGTTCAGGTCTTCCTTCAGAAGTGCTCAGGATATCCAAGCCTTAAGAAATGACGTGTGCAGATGCCGCGTCAGAAGCGCCTTGAAACTGAAGAATGCCTTAAAGCGTCGACCTGGATCAAGTCACGGACGGTCGCCCATGCCGGAAATGAACAAACCAACGCCAAGGGCGGCGTGGAGGTCGGCAATGACGACGCGCAGGGCGACATCGTTGATGCGGCCCGGGGGCAGCAGTGGGGCAAGGCCGCCAAGGGTCACATGGAGCGCGCGCCGGGCGACAGATGGGACGACTTGGCGCCCGATCTGCCCAGCAAGTTCGATCGACTCAGAACCTGAATGAAGCAGGCAGTCTGTCGTGACAACGAATCCAATTTCACCCATCGGGCTCAATAAACCCAAGCAAAACTCAAGCAGCCACAGAACTCGCTTGGGGAGAGGGCTTTCAATGATTTCACCCAAATTCCATCCACACGCGGCAGACGTTATGGCAGTCTATCGACAGAACCAACACTTGAGGTCTGCCATCCGACAGCCTGAAACGCTCCAGATCGAAGTCACACGCATCAAGCAGCAAAGCAGCACACTGGATGATTCGCCAGAATTCATTCGCTAGAAGCTATTCAATCGCGACAAGCCAACTCCAAATCACATCATGTCCCAGTACGACAAACGCGCCAAACCACGCCTGAGGGACTTTCGGGTCACCATCCTCATCATCATTAGTGGCGCACTTCTCTATGCACATGACTATTGGTTTGCGACGCTCAACCCTCCGCCGAATCTGGCTGAACTTGATGTCTACAAGTTTGAAGTCGTCTCACAGCGAGACCTCAATCCACAACTCAAAGTGCGACTAGAAAACGAAGTCATGATGACGATGGAGTTCCCAACTCTAAGTCTGAAACCTGCAAGCTACGGCGGCATCCCCATGAAGGCGCAAAGAGATCTGGTTGGAAAAAAATGCATCGCACAGGGACGCGCACTGATCGGAAACTCAGGTAATCGCCATCAAGTTTTCAGCCTGGCTTGCAACAATAAAATAATACTAACATACGAAGCGGCACTTTCAAACTATACGAATTCACACAGAAACCACAGGAATCCAACCATTTGGTTTTCGTGCACCTTTTTTGTCGCCGCGATCTTCATGTTCGCCGAATGGATAAGATTTCATAGAATCAACAAGGGAGATATGAAATGAGTACGAATCCTACGATTTTCACGGTTGTGACAACCACAATGAACGCAGGGCAAAATGCTGCAAACACTGGAGCTGGCGCCATCAATCCAGATCGAACCGTCAATACGACAGGAGTTGTCCTGGGTACTGTGCAAACTGCGCACGCAGTCGTGGAAATCGCCACGCTAGGCCCAGCAACAAGCAAATCAATACCATTAGCCGGCGGCGTACTTTCTTTGGCGTCTCTTGGGATTGCGATTGACAGCATAATGACATCCAGAGACAACAACGAACCCATCAAGAAATCCGATATCGCATCCGTCGTTGGAAGCATAGCCGGCGCAGTTGGTGCTGCGATTGTTCTCACTGGCGCAAGTGGACCGATCGTGGTCGCAGTTGGAGCCGCAGCGCTGGCAACTGGAGTAGCAGCAGGCGCGTATCAACTTTATGCACAGGCCAAGGGACTCACGATTGACCCAGCCAATGGAAATGTCGTCGAGACCCCTCTGACTGCTGCCCAACAAGCACAAGTTGATGCCCACATTCAGCAAACGCTCCCGTTGCTCAACGACGCCGCCAATTTGCGCGACCTGGGCTTCCCGGACGGCAGCAAGCTTCAAACAACTGGATCACTATTCAGCAGAAAAGAAAATGACTCGGAAAACACAAAACCACCCCCTGATGCTGCAACCCGCGATCCATCGAAGTACATTGGTGACGAGGGAGGCAATGATCACTCCGTCACCATCAAGGCAGGTGGCACCGTGTGGGATGCCTATGCGGCACAGAAAAACAAGCCCGACGGGGTGAAGGATTGGGACAAGTTCAAGGCGGCCGTCGCAGCCACGAATCCGAACGTGCCTGACCTCAACAAGATTCCGCCCGGCACGGAACTCAAGGTACCTGAACAGCTGGCCGATGGCTCCATCTCCTATCACTACGAGAATGGAACGTCGATCAACAGCAATGCCATCACAGGCGAGTACCACATGGTGGTGACGAACCCGGACGGCAGCCAGACGGTCTACTCCAGAAAGGCGGATGACTTCGGCTACACCGTGACTGAAACACGAACCGACAAGAATGGCGAAGAGACCTACAAGTTCGTAGGCACACAAGCCACGAAAGACGGGGACATCACGCCCATCACAGCGGCAGAAAGAACGGATCGCCAAGAATCCAATGGAACCATCAAGAAGGACTTTCACGACCTGACCGAAGACGGCAAAGCGCCAGACGTGACCGTGGCATCCAATCCGGACAACACGGCCTCCGCCACTGGGGATGACAGCAGCGGTGCGCACGATGCCACGAAGAAGGTGGCTGAAACGCTGAATCACGTCAAGGAAACCGAGACGACGCTAAAGGGGCCGACACCCGCGCCGCAGCCGCCCGAAGCGGTACCCACTCCAGTTGGAACTGGAGGGCCAGGCGGCACGGGGGGGAGTGATGGCGGTGGTGGCAGTTCATCAGGAACACCGGCACCTGCACCCAAACCGGAAACGACCATCACCTTTGACGATGGAAGCACGCTCACCGTTCACGGTGACGGCAGCGTGTCCAGTACAGGCGCAACCGATGGTTCAGATGCGTCAGCCGGCGGCGGCAAAACCACCTCCTCACCTAATTTGTCGTTCACTGACTCGCCAAGCCCAGCCCCAGCCCCAGCCCCAGCCCCAGCCCCAGCCCCAGCCCCATCTCCATCTCCATCTCCATCTCCATCTCCATCTCCATCTCCTGATCCGACCACAGACCCGTCGGACGACGCTGATGATTCTTCTACGCCCGGGGTTTCTGCGCCGCCTCCCTCGCCGTCGTCCGACGGCAGCGACGGCGACAGCACGCCTGTCGTATTGGACCTGGACGGTGATGGCGTCGAACTGATAGGCCTGAGCAAATCAAGGGTCTTCTTCGACAGTCTGGCGGATGGTTATCTGCACCACACAGGATGGGTCGCACCGGACGATGCGCTCTTGGTCGCTGACCTCAACGGCGATGGACAGGTCAGTGAAGGCAAGGAAATCTCGTTTGCCGCGCGGACCGCAGCCCAGGATACCGATCTGACGGCCTTGATCACGCTGTACGACACCAATCACGATGGCAACGTCACCTCCGCCGATCGAGATTTCTCCAAGCTGTTGGTGTGGAAAGACCTCAACAGCGACGGCATCAGCGCTCCCAGCGAACTCAAGACCCTGACCGCTTGGGGAATCACGTCGATTTCCGGGCCGACGCGCTCGACACCCTATTCGACCGACGGCGCCACCATCAACGCGATGGGCACGATGAAGATGAAGATCTCAGGTGTCATCTCGGAGCATCGAGTCGCCGACGTCACTTACACGGTCGAGAGCGTGGGACTCAAGACTGTTAGTTCATCGGTTGCGGACGCGAGTCACATACATCTGCAAGATGGTCGCGACATCATCAGTGCCGGCACGAATCCCTTAAAGGTAACGCTGGACACACTCACGAACGGAGCCATCGGCAGCGAATCAGCGGACCAGATCAGCACCAACAACACCAACTAGGTGGTCGACGGTCGGGGCGGAAATGACAGGCTCACGGGCGGCAAAGGCAATGATTGGCTGCGCGGGGGAGCTGGCCGCGATGTCTTGAGCGCCGGTCCAGGCGATGACACGCTGGTGATCGACAGCAGCGACGACCTTTCTCATCTGCGCGGCGGCTCCGGTTTTGACGTGGCCATCGTTGACGATACGAAGGGGGTCACGCTCGATCTCGGCGTTTCCGAGGTCGAAGCTGCCTTAGGCGGCGCAGGTCAAGACGTCTTCAAGACCTCGGGATCTGGAAGCGTCATCATGGCCGGGCGGGGTGGAAACGACACGTTGACAGGTGGCGCAAACGCGGACGTCCTCGACGGGGGTGATGGCAACGATTCGATCGATGGCGGCGCCGGAAATGACCGATGCAGCGGCGATGCAGGAAATGATCGCCTGTATGGGGGAACTGGCGAGGACACCCTACTTGGTGGAGCAGGCACGGACCAGATGGCGGGTGGAAGTGGCGATGATATCTATTATGTAGACGAATCAACCGACTCCATCATCGAAATGAATTCCGAAGGAACTGACGAGGTTCGATCGACGGCGACATTCACGCTGAGTGAAAATGTCGAAAACCTTACTTTGCTCGGATACGATTCGATCGATGGAAGTGGAAACACCTTACCGAACAAGCTGATTGGCAACGACTCCAACAACCTTCTAGACGGAAAGACAGGTGCCGACACGATGATTGGAGGCGCGGGCGACGACACATACATCGTCGACTGTATCACGCAAGTCACCGTTTTAAAGCCAGTCTATCGCCCGGGGATGGCGACGATAACGAGTGTCAGAACCAGCACCATTCCAGGAGATTTATTTGTAGAGGACGAGAACTCAGGCAATGACACAGTCCAGTCGCCAATCAGCTACTCTCTTGGCGACAATCTGGAAAATCTTGTACTCACGAGTACAGCCTCGGTCACTGGCACCGGAAATTCACTCGACAATTCGTTGACCGGAAATTCGGCGAACAATTCGCTGAATGCTGGCGCAGGCAACGACACGCTCAACGGTGGCGCAGGCGTCGACACCCTCATTGGTGGCACGGGCGACGACCTCTACATCGTGGATAGCACCACCGACACCATCACGGAGTTGATCGGCGAAGGTTCCGACACCGTCAGATCCAGCGTCACGTACACGTTGGGCAGCAACTTGGACAACATTGAGCTGAACGGTACAGGTGCCATCGTCGGCACCGGCAACGCACTGGCCAACCGAATGACCGGCAATGCCGCCAACAATTCTCTGTACGGCGGATCTGGCAACGACACACTCGATGGTGGCGCTGGTACCGATACCCTCAGCGGTGGGTCTGGCGATGACACATTCTTCGTCGACAGCACCACCGACACACTCACCGAACTGGCTGGCGAAGGCACAGATGCCGTCAAATGCAGTGTCTCCTACACCTTGGCCACCAACTTCGAGAAACTTACGCTGACGGGCAGTTCATCGGTCGACGGCACGGGGAACAGCGCGGTGAATGTGATCACCGGCAACGTCGCCGCAAACATCCTCGACGGCCGCGCCGGTGCCGACTCCCTGGTCGGTGGCCTGGGCGACGATACCTATGTCGTCGACAACGCCAGCGACACACTCACCGAACTGGCTGGTGAAGGCACCGACACCGTCAAATCCAGTGTGACCTACGCCCTGGGCGTCAATCTGGAGAATCTGACACTGACCGGTAGCACCGCCATCAATGGCACCGGCAACGCCTTGGCCAACGTCCTCACCGGCAATGCCGCCAGCAATTCCCTGTCCGGCGGATCTGGGAACGACACGCTCGATGGAGGCGCTGGTACCGATACCCTCAGCGGTGGATCTGGCGATGACACCTTCTTCTTCGACAGCACCACCGACACGCTCACCGAACTGGCTGACGAAGGCACCGACACCGTCAGATCCAGTGTGACCTACTCCCTGGGCGTCAATCTGGAGAACCTGACACTGACCGGTAGCACCGCCATCAATGGCACCGGCAACGCCCTGGCCAACGTTCTCACCGGCAATGCCGCCAACAACTCTCTGTCTGGCGGATCTGGCAATGACACACTCGATGGAGGTGCTGGTACCGATACCCTCAGCGGTGGATCTGGCGATGACACCTTCTTCATCGACAGCACCACCGACACGCTCACCGAACTGGCTGGCGAAGGCACCGACACCGTCAAATCCAGCGTGACCTACTCCTTGGGCGTCACTGTGGAGAATCTGACACCGACCGGTAGCACCACCATCAATGGCACCGGGAACGCCTTGGCCAACGTCCTCACCGGCAACGCCGCCAACAATTCTCTGTCCGGCGGATCTGGCAACGACACACTCGATGGTGGCGCTGGTACCGATACCCTCAGCGGTGGATCTGGCGATGACATATTCCTCGTCGACAGCACCACCGACACGCTCACCGAACTGGCTGGCGAAGGCACAGATACTGTCAAATCCAGTGCCTCCTACACCTTGGCAATCAACTTCGAGAACCTTACCCTGACGGGCAGTTCATCGGTCGACGGTACGGGGAACAGCGCGGTGAATGTCATTATCGGCAATGCCGCCGCAAACAACCTCGACGGCCGCGCCGGCGCCGACTCCCTGATCGGTGGCCTGGGCGACGACACCTATGTCATCGACAACGCCAGCGACACACTCACCGAACTGGCTGGTGAAGGCAACGACACCGTCAAATCCAGCGTGACCTACGCCTTGGGCGTCAATCTGGAGAATCTGACACTGACCGGTAACACCGCCATCAATGGCACCGGCAACGCCTTGGCCAACGTCCTCACCGGCAATGCGGCAGCCAATATTCTTGATGGTGGTGCTGGCGCCGACACCATGATCGGCGGCGCTGGAAACGATACTTATTTCGTCGACTGCGCACCTTACAGAAAATACCCATTCGGCGGGTGGCTTGGGAAGTTGTTTTCAACCTACGTCCCTGGCGACTCGATCGTCGAAGTCGTGGATTCCGGCGTTGACACCGTAAATTCGTCGATCAACTACACGCTGGGCGATAATCTTGACAACCTTACCCTCCTTGGAGTCTCGGCACTTCAGGGAACTGGAAACAGTCTGTCAAACCTGATCTCAGGCAACTATGGCAACAATATATTGAGGGGAGAAGCAGGCAACGACACACTCGATGGTGGATCGGGCATTGACTCGCTGAACGGCGGTACAGGCGATGACACCTACATCATCGACAGCACCACCGATACCATCACAGAACTGACCGGCGAAGGCACCGACACTGTCCGCTCAAGCGTCACAGACGCTCTGGGCAGCAACCTGGAGAACCTTGAGTTGACCGGCGCGGCTGCCATTGACGGCACCGGCAATGCATTGGCCAACCGAATGACCGGCAATGCCGCCAACAATTCTCTGTCCGGCGGATCTGGCAACGACACACTCGACGGTGGCACCGGTACCGATATCCTCAGCGGTGGATCTGGCGATGACACTTTCCTAGTCGACAGCACCACCGACACGCTCACCGAACTGGCTGGTGAAGGCACCGACACCGTCAACTCCAGTGTGACCTACACCCTGGGCGTCAATCTGGAGAATCTGACACTGACCGGTAGCTTTGCCATCATTGGCACCGGTAACGCCTTGGCCAACGTCCTCACCGGCAATGCCGCCAACAATTCTCTGTCCGGCGGATCTGGCAACGACACGCTTGATGGTGGCGCTGGTACCGATACCCTCAGCGGCGGATCTGGCGATGACACATACTTCGTCGACAGCACCACTGACACACTCACCGAACTGTCTGGCGAAGGCACCGACACCGTCAAATCCAGCGTGACCTACTCCTTGGGCGTCAATCTGGAAAATCTGACACTGACCGGTAGCTACGCCATCAATGGCACCGGTAACGCCTGTGGCAACGTCTTGACCGGCAATGCCGCCATGAACTCGCTGTCCGCCGGTGCGGGCAACGACACACTATCCGGCGGTGCCGGCAACGACACGTTGACCGGAGGGATTGGCGCAGATCGATTCGTCTTCAGTTCAGCACCTGCATCCAGCGGCAACCTCGACACCCTGACCGACTTCAACATCGATCAAGGCGACCGACTTGCGCTGGACGATGTGGTGTTTGCGCGTCTCGCAGGAGACCTGGACCTGACGGACAACTTCCAATTTGCAGGCTCTTCAGCCATCGGAGGGAACGATTGGATCGTTTGCGACAAGTCGACCGGGACGCTCAGTTACGACATTTCCGGCAATGGGACTGCCGCCTTGTTGCCGTTCGCCATCCTCTCGAACAAGCCCTCGGCTCTGTCAGGCCAGCATCTGGCCGTGATCTGACGGCATCGAATCGCCCATTCACACCTCGAGGGCGCGCGCATTCATTTGTGTCTCATCGATGGACCGCCGCAGGCTGCGGGCGACGACAACTGAAAGCCCTTCCATCTTGCAGCCTGGAGCGTCGACTTAGGCGGGCCGAATGTCGGACCGCTCCGCAGGCCGCCAGCGGCCGTTCGTGGCCTCCCGGGCGAGGGGCAGACATCAATCCACCTTGAACAAGCCCCACATGCCGGTGTTCACGAACATGGTCGGGCCGTCACGGTAGTGCCAGTAGCCGCGCTTGGCGCCGCCGTAGAGGTCGGCGGTGACCGCCTTGCCCGGAGCGATCAGGCTGGCGCCGGTGGCCAGGAAGCCTTCCATGCCCAGGTCGGCGTAGTTGTGGCCGATGACGCGGAAGCTGTGCTGGCGGGCACGGCCGTCGGCCTGCAGCACGCGGAAGCGCACCGACTGGCCGGCCTTGGCCGAGAACACCGGCGTCTCGACCGGCAGACCGCGCACGTCGGTCGGCAGGCGGGCGTCGTTGTCGACCATCAGGTTCGGACCCAGCACGCACGGGTTGATGTCACCCGAGACGACCAGCGACATCTGGCAGGCCGCGTAAGGCTGCGCGCTGTAGTCGATGCGCGACCAGAGCGGCTCGGTGCGGTAGTTGATCGCCCGCTCGCCGAAGTCGTAGGAATCGTCGCCGACCCAATGCTGCTTGATCTCGTTGGCCTGGGCGCCGTCCTTGCGCAGGTTCAGGCCGTCCTGGTAGTGGACGACGAACTCCTTGAAGACCTTCTTGCCGTCACGGATCGTGGCCACGGTCGAGGTCGCCGCGCCGGAGGTCGAGGTGTTGGCCTCGTTCCACCAGGTCGAGCCACGGGGCTCGACGATCAGGCTGCCAACCATGCCCTGCGAGCCGTGCTTGACCACGTCGCCCATGGCGCGCAGCGGCACGGTGCCGAACTCGATCGGCACGCCGACCTCGGTCATGCCCAAGACCGCGTCGAAGGACTTGATGCGACCGGCATACCAGACGTACTGGCGGGTCTCGCCCGGGCCGGCCAGCTGCTCGGGGTTGTAGCCAACGTTGACGCCGTCGCTCTTGCGCGGGTCAAAGCTCAGCACGCCAGCGTGCATGCCGACGAACTTCGACGGCTTGAGGTGATCGGCGTTGAGCGCCACCGTGCGCGGCAGGTCGGCGTCGCCCGGCAGGTCCGGCACCGGCAGGTTGGCCGGCAGCTTGTTGGTCAGGTTGACGACGATGCAGTCACCGGCGTTCGCACGCATGACCAGCGGCTCGGGCTTGGCCAGGCCGGTGCGCAGCTTGGCCACGTCACCGGCATGCACGTACATCAGGGCGGTCGGGTCGGTGATGCCGGCGCGCTGGTTGTAGACCAGCGTGCCGCCGGGCAGCAGGTCGCGGGCGGCCCAGGCCTGGACGTTGTAGGTGCGGCGGATCGAGTTGGTCGGGCAGCTGTCGGCCGCCATCAGCGACTGGACCAGCTTGTTCAGGCCGGTGGACTCGGCCGTGACCGTCTCGTCCAGCGGCAGCAGGGCGTTCTGGATCGACTGCTTGCTGACCGGATCGACCGAACCGGGCTTGTCGTAGGCCCGCAGGATGCCCCAGGCACCGTTCCACAGCGCGTCGGTCGTGCCGTAGTGGTACATGTAGTCGCGCGTGCCTTCGGCGGTCGTGATCGGCGCGAGCTTGCCGGTGTTGACCTCCATGTGCTCGGAGATGCCGATCTCCTGTGCCCCAACCCAGGTCGACGTGCTATCGCCGACCTCACGGCGCCAGCGCAGGCCGTGCAGCGTGAAGACCTGCTGGACTTCCTGGGCGCCGTGGATCATGCGCAGCTGCACGCGCTCGCCTTCGTAGGCCTTGAGCACCGGCGTGAACGGGTCGCCGTGCACGGTCGAGCTGAAGGCGAAGGCGGTGTCGCCACGCTTGTCGGCGTAGATCTTCGCCGGATCGCCGGATTCGGCCAGGCGCAGCGGGATCGGCTCGTTCTTGTAGTTGACGAGGTAGGGGTTGTGGTGACCGGCCGAGATCGCCTCGGGCTTGGCCGGCGGGTCGACCGGCTTGCCGTCCTGCGTGTAGAGCAGCGAGAAGTCCGCGCTGGCGAGCATGAACTCGCGGAAGTTCGGGTGGGTCTTGCGGTCGTCCGCGCCGCGGATGATGGCCACCGGGCCGACGCCCGTGGACAGCGGCGTGCCGTCCGGCTTGAGCCACTGGGTGCCCTTGGGCTCGACCACCAGCGCGTTGTAGAAGCCGTGCTGCTGGATCGACGACGCGCCGAAGTGGTCGTGCGTGAACACGGTGCGCAGGGTCTGGTCCTTGCCCTGCTTGTCGAAGACCTCGTCGGCCCACCAGCGCTGGATGGTGGTCTGGAAGCCGACGTTCTCGGCCGGCGGCAGCACCTCGGCGGCCGGCTTGACGACCTCGTTGCCGTTGGGTCGGACCACCGTGACGGTGCCGTGATGCAGGGCCGCGTGCACGCGCTCCTTCAGGGCATCGCGGGCGAAGGTGCCGTCCTCGTAGTTCCAGCCGTTGCCGCCGCCGTCGGAGGCCAGCACGTCGAACTTCACCAGGTGGATGTGCTGGCCGATCGTGTCGGTCGGCGTGCGGGCCTGGAAGTCGTCCTTGTTCAGCTCGGCCGGCAGGCGGTTGGTGTGGCGGAAGACGATGCAGTCGCCGGAATGGGCACGGAAGAAGAACGGATCGGCCGTGCGGGTCTTGCCCTCGTAGTCACCCACCTCGCTGGACAGCACGTTGATGCGGGCCTGCGGGTCATGCCAGCCGGCCTTGTTGACCACCAGGTCGAGTTGGATCACCGACACGTCGTAGCGGCGCACCGGTGCGGTCGACGGGCAGGGATCGGCAAACGGTGCGCCGGGGGCGGCCGGCTTGCCGTTGACCTTGAAGACGGCGGCCGAGCCGTCGGGCTTGACCGTGGCGTGGCCGGCGGCCTTGGCATGGAAATCGATGGCCGCACGCTCAAGCGCCGTGCCGCCGTGCGGCAGCAGCTTCATCTGCGCGGAGGTCAGCACCGAGGACAGGTCACCGGCCGCGACGCCGGCGCCGAGCACGCGCTCGCCACCGGTCATCACGTGACGGCCGACGCCGGTCGGGCCGAGCTGGCTGTCGGCGGTCAGGTCCAGCGGCGGCTGCGGCGGGCGGTGGCCGGCCTCGCCAGCGACGAAGAACGGGAAACCCGGCGTGGCCGTGACGCCATAGCTCGGCTGCGGGGCCAGCGCCTGGTTGCGGATCGGCACCACGGCCGGCGTGAACGCGCCGCCGCTGGTTTCGCCGGTGAGCGGGTTGGTGCCCAGGCCCAGTTCGCCGTCCGGCAGGCGGCGGCTGCCGTCCTCGAACACGTCATGGTTGCGCCACAGGTACCACATGCCCTGGCCGAAGTGCGGGTACATGTGGCAGTGGTAGATCGCGTCGCCGACCGACAGGTTGCGGTTGGCGCCGGTGTAGGCGATCTCGTAGGTGTAGGACTGGCGCGGGCCCAGCGTCTGGCTGTCGAGGTAGTTCGACTTGTCGCTGCCGGCACCGCTCTTGGCGAACCACTGGTTGGCGTGCAGGTGGAAGACGTGCGTTTCCTTGACGCCAGCCTGCATCGCGCGGAAGCGCACCGGGTCGCCCACATAGCTGTGGTGGACATTGCCGGCATCGTCCTCGTACTGCTGGACCGGGCGGCCGTCGGCGTCGTACTTGACGACCATGGCCGGGTCGCCGTTGGCCCAGGAGGTCAGGAAGAAGTCTTCCAGCGCGCATTCGGCGCAGCCGGCGGCCGGGCCGACGCCCAGCCGGTTGGCCGCGACGATCGCGCCCAGGCCGGACGAGCCGTAGTTGATGCCGAAACCGTCGCGCAGGCCGACGCCGGCGCCGGTGTGGTCGAAGGCGTCGCCGTACGCCTGAACGGTCTTCAGCTCGTCGTGGAAGATGGTCGTGAACTCGCGGAACCAGTTCTCGTTGGACGAGACCACACCGTCGTCGACGACGGCGTAGTCCTGGACGATCGCGTTGATGTCCGGATGCACGACCTCCCAGCGGTTGCCGCCGAGGTCCCGGTGGACGTTCAGGAGCGGCACGCCCTGGGCGTCCAGCGCGTCGTAGTTGAAGACACCGTTGACGCGGGTGGCCTGCATCACGTCGCGGCCGACCTGGCTGCGGTAGACGTTCGAGCCAGCCGGCTCGACGTTGACCGAACCGAACAGGCCCAGCACGGTCGAGCCGCCGTCGCCCTCGCCACCAGCGGGCATGGCGTTGTCGTGGAACAGGTGGCCGCCTTCACGCTCCAGCACCAGCCGGTAGGTGATGGACTCGCCGGGGTTGATGCCGGAGATGCCGGTGACGCGCGGGTCCCAGGTGTTGTAGCCAGGGAAGGTCGTGTCGTGCGTCAGGCCGTTGAACATCATCGACGCGGAGCGAGTGGCCGGGCGGCTGAAGCCGTTCGGCGGCACCGGCGCTTCGACCACGCCCGGCTCGGGGATCTCGGGCACCAGCGGCTCGACTTCCGCGAACGGGTCATTGCCCGGCGTGCCCGGCGCGTCCACGCACAGCAGGTTGGTGAAGTTGACCTCGAGCTTGTCGCCGATGTTGCCGCGCAGCACCAGCGGACGGGGCCGCTTGCCCTCGCGCAGCGCGACCCGGCAGGGCTTGGCGCTGGCGCCCGGCTGGTCCAGCGTCAGGCCGGTGTCGAGGTCGACCACGTCGCGCTTGAGCGCGTAGATCATCCCGTAGGGATTGAAGGAACCGAAGCGGTTGTAGACGATGGACTGGTCGAGTGCGACCACGTCCGCCACCACCGTGCCGGCCGGGCGGGCCGACGCGACGGCGGGCCAGGCCAGGCTCAAGGCCGCCGCGAGAGCGCCCAGCGCGCCGGGCCCGACCTTGCGAACGATGCGAAATTGATTCACGGAGTCACCCCTGTTGGATACAGCTGTTTGCTTGTCGGGTCGATGGATCGGGCGAAATCGCCCAGGAGGGATACCCATCTCCCTGGTCTGGATTCAGTATCACTTAAGGCTGGTAGCTTGCGAACAGCCCTCCCCGAGGATGAGTGGACAAGTCCTGCAACACTTCACACCTTCAGAACGGTCGTCGCGCAGATGCCCCGACCCGTACACCGCCGAACGCCCGGCGGCCTGGCAGACAAACGGTGAACGATTCGACAAATCAAGGACTTGACTCCCCAAGAAGGACCAATCCGTGACACAGGCACCGCCTTGCCGGATGGACATCCGACGGTGCTGATGGGCAACATCGGCACCCGTCACTTTCCGCAGAACCCCCGCCGGACTTATTTCGGCCTTCAGACTCATCCATGAATCGCGTCGTCAGCTGGTTCCGTGACTTCAGTCACGCTTCAACAAACCCCCAAACGGGTCCCGTGGCCCTTGCAACCGAAGGTGACCGGGCGCAAGCAGGCATGTCGCGCCGCGGCTGGGCACTCGCACTGGCCGGGATCGGCGCGCTGTCGGCCGCGCAGGCCGGCGACCGGCTGCCGCTGGTGCAGCAGCACACCCAGGCCGGCGTGAAGGCCGAGCTGACGCTGAGCGCGCCCGGTGCCACCGCGGTCCCGCTGGGCCAGCCGCTGTCGCTGACGCTGCGCCTGACCGACGAGCTGAGCGGCACGCCGCTGCGTGGCCTGCGTCCCCGCATGTGGATGAGCCGGCAAGGCGGCGACCAGGCCGAGCCCTGCAACACGCAGATCCGCCGCTTCGCCAGCGGCCGGCTGGCCCAGCGGGCCGACCGCGACCTCAACAGCTTCCAGCTGCTGACGCTCAATGCCGATGCGTCGATCTCGGTCATCAACCCGCTGCTGCAACTCAACAACACCAAGCTGGAGGCGCTGATCCGCCTGCCCGGCGTCGGCACCGACTGGGTCCATGCGCGCGGCCTCGACCGCCTGTTCGTGACGCTGGCCGACCGCGCCGAGCTGGCCGTCGTCGACCTGGCCAACAACAAGCTGATCAAGACCATCTCCCTGGGCGAGGGCAAGCCGCGCCGGCTGGTGATCAGCCCGGACGAGCGCACCGTCTGGGTCGCGCTGGACGACAGCGACAAGCTGGTCGGCGTGGATGTGGCCGCGCTGGAAAAGCGCCAGGAGCTGACCATCGGCGACGGCGCGCATGCGCTGGCCATCAGCGAGGACGGCCGGCGGCTGGTCGCCACCAGCAGCGCATCCAACCAGGTCACGCTGGTCGATGCGCAGGCCGCCCGGGTGATCGCCCGGGTGCCGGTGAGCGGCACGCCGCTGGCGGTCACGCACAGCGCGCTGGCGCGGCGGGCCTACATCGGCAGCCTCAATGCGCCGCTGCTGACCGTCATCGACCTGGAGGACGGCAAGCCGCTCGCCCGCATCGCCCTGCCCCAGCCCGTCAGCGCCGTGCGCGCCGACCCGTCCGGCCGCCACGTGCTGGCCGTTCACACCGCCAGCAGCACGCTGATGGCGGTCGATGCCGCGAACAGCCGGCTGGTCGCCCAGGGCCAGGTCGTGGCCCAGCCCGACCAGATCGTCTATTCCCAGCGCTTCGCCTTCATCCGCGGCCTGGGCAGCAGCAGCGTGCAGATGGTCGAGCTGCGCGCGCTCGACGAGGGCCGGCTGGCCCTCAACGAACTGCCGGTGTTCCAGAAGACGCCCGCCAGCCTGCCCGAGCACATCGGACCGGCCGACCTGATGGCGCCCTCGCCCGAGCCCGGCTCGATGCTGCTCGGCAGCGCGCCCGATACCGCGCTGTACTACTACACCGAGGGGATGATGGCGCCGCAAGGCACCTACGCCACCTACAGCCGCGCCGCACGCGCGCTCAAGGTGGTCGACCGCAGCCTCAAGGAGACCGAGCCGGGCGTCTACTCCGGCGTGGTCCGGCTCGATCGGGGTGGCCTCTACAGCCTGCCCACGCTGCTCGAACAGCCGCGCCTGACCCAGTGCTGGGCCCTCAACGTCGACGACACCGGCGCGACCGCCGACGGCCGCCGCATCGACGTCACCTGGCAGCTCGGCGAACAGACCTACACCGGCAGCTCGGCCCGCGTGGCCAGCCAGACCCTGCCAGGCAGCAGCCGCGACACGGCCCGGCCCGGCCAGGCCCCGCGCGCCGAGATGCGCGCCGGCGAAGCGGGCGAACTGCTGATCCGCCTGAAGGACGGCCAGACCGGCCAGCCGCTGACCGGCATCACCGACCTGCAGGCGATGGCGCTGGAGCGTCCCGGCCTGTCGCAGCAGCGCCTGTTCGCGCAGGAGCGCGAGCCCGGCAGCGGCGTCTATGTCGTGCGGCAGAAGTTCCCGCGCGCCGGCGTCTGGCGCGTGATGGTGCAGTCGCGCAGCCTGGGCCTGACCTTCGACCGCTCGCCGCTGCTGGACATCGGCGTGCGCGGGCCCGAGGTGACCCGGGCCGCACCGGATGCCGCGCCCGACGCACGGCCAGACACCCGACCCGATATGCCACCGAAAACCGGTGCCGCATCGAACTGATGCAGGTCAGCCCCGAAGCGAAGATCCTCGTCCTTGCGTTTTCCTGCGGAACCCCGGGCCTGCGCCCGACTCCGACCGCTCCCATCGACCGCCTGGCCCCCCGCATGACCCGATTCCGACACCTGACCCGCGCGCTGCGCCTCGCCCTGGGCAGCGCCCTGCTGCTCGGTGGCGTGGCCGCGCTGGCCGCTCCCCCTTCCTCACCGACGCCCGCCACGACACCCGCCACGACGCCTGCCCCGAAGCCCGCCACCGCGCTGCAGGCCGGCATCGCCGACAGCGACGGTCTGCGCGTGCGGCTGCCCGACGTCGAGGTGCTGGACCAGGACGGCCGCAAGCGCCGCTTCGCGCGCGACCTGGTGGCCGGCAAGCGCGTCGCGATCAACTTCATCTTCACGTCCTGCACGACGATCTGCTCGCCCCTGAGCGCGACCTTCAAGGCGATGGACGAGGAACTGCGCCGCCGCGCCGGACCGGATGTCCACTTCATCTCGGTCAGCGTCGACCCGCTGACCGACACGCCCGAGGAACTGCGCAAGTTCGGCCGCAAGTTCGAGGCCGGCGCCAACTGGACCTTCGTGACCGGCACGCGCACCTCGATCGACGCCATCCTGAAGGCCTTCGACGTCGGCAGCGGCAGCCCCGAGGACCACTCGCCGATGGTCTGGCTGGGCCATGAGCCGAGCCAGCGCTGGGTCCGCACCTATGGCCTGGCCTCGCCGAAGCTGCTGGTCGACCGGCTGGCCAGCCTGGACAAGCCCGCACCGAAGGCGGCCGCCGGCGGCGCACCCGAGCCCGATGCCGCCGCGCTGGCCCAGATGCGCCAGATGGCCAGCCAGGCCGCCGGCCGCGCCGGCGTGCAGCAGGCCGCGCCCGGCACGCGCGGCGCCGAGTACTTCACCAACCTGCCGCTGGTCACCCAGGACCGCCCGAAGGTGCGCTTCTACGACGACCTGATCCGCGACCGGGTGGTGCTGATCACCTCGTTCTATGCCAGCTGCAAGGACGTCTGCTCGCCCGTCACCCACAACCTCGCCAAGGTGCAGGAGCTGCTGGCCGAGGACATCAAGACACCGGTCAGGCTGGTGTCGATCACCACCGACACCGGCTTCGACACGCCGGAGGTGCTGCGCGAGTACGCCCAGCGCCACAACGCCCGGCCGGGCTGGTCCTTCGTCACCGGCAAGAAGGAGAACGTCGACTGGGTGCTGCACAAGCTGGGCCTCTACAACGAGAAGCCGGAGCAGCACACCGCCATCCTGTGGGTCGGCAACGACCGCACCGGCGCCTGGCTCAAGCTGCACGCGCTGGCGCCGCCGGAGACCATCGTCGCGGCCGTGCGCAAGGTGCTGTGATGGCGCGGCACGCCTGGCGCGGCGGCCTGCTCGCAGCTGCGGTGCTGCCCGTGATGCTGGCATCGACCGGCGCGACGCAGGCCCAGGATGTGGCAGCCCCTGCCGATCCCAGCGAGCAGGCTCGCCGGGCCGGTCGCAGCCTCTTCCTCGAAGGCCGCAACCGCCACGGCGAGGCGGTCCAGGCCAGCGTCGGCTCGGGGGTTGCGCTGCAGGGTGAGGCGGTGGCCTGCGCCCGCTGCCATGGCCCGGAAGGCGCAGGCAACCGCGAAGGCGGCCTGACCGCGCCGGCGCTCGACTGGAACTCGCTCAGCCAGGCCCGCAGCGCCAGCCCCGGCCTGCTGCCGCGCAGCCGCTACGACGACGTCGCGCTGCTGCGCGCGCTGCGCCAGGGCGTCGACGCGGACGGCCGGCCGCTGTCCTCGGCCATGCCGCGCTTCACGCTCGGCCCGCGCGACGAGGCCGACCTGCTGACTTACCTGCGTGGACTGGGCCGGTTGACCGACCTCGATCCCGGCCTGTCGCCGCAGCGCATCACGATCGGCGGCGTGCTGCCGCTCAGTGGCCCGCTGGCGGCCGCCGGGCGGGCAGCCGACGCGGCCATCCGGTCCTGCTTCGCGCAGGCCAACCGCGACGGCGGCATCTTCGGCCGACAGATCGACTGGCAGCCGCTGGATGCGCAGGCCGTCGCGCCGACCGAGATCGCCCGGGTCCTGCGCGAGCAAACCTTCGCCGCGGTCGCGCCCTGGTGGGCCGACCTGGGCAGCCAGGCGCTGGCCGAACGGCTCGCCGGCCTGCCGCTGATCGGTCCGCTGGGCGCGGCCACCGAACTCGAACAACCCCAGCCGACGCTGTTCGCCGTCGCCCCGCAGCTGAGCCATCAGGTGCGCAACCTGGTCGACGCGGTCGCCCTGGGCGAACTGGCCGATCAGCCCTCGGTCAAGCGACCGGAACAGGCCCGTCTGGCCGTCATCGCCAGCCCCGCCCGCCACCACCGCGCCGCGCTGCTGAGCAGCCAGCGCCAGGCCCAGAACCATCCGAACCTGAGCCTGTCGGTCTGGCAGCCCAAGCTGGGCCAGTCCGATGCCGCCCAGCTGGCCGACGCGCAACGCTGGCTGGCCAGCCTGCCGCCGCAGGACGCCGTGCTGGTGCTGGCCGCGCCGGCCTGGCTGCGCACCATCACCCAATCGGGCCTTGCGGGAGGACCGAATGGGGCTGCCGTCCGAGGCTTGACAGCCACGGCCCGGACACCGTTTGTCCTGGGTGCCTTCGCCGAACAGGGCCAGGCGGTGATGGACTGGCCGGCCGCCCTGCGGCTGGCGCTGCGCCTGAGCCACACGGTGCCCGAGGATGCCCCGCCCGATCCCGGACCGTTGCGCCAGGCGCTGGCCGGGGTCGGTGCCGACCTGACCCATCCCGCCGTGCAGAGCCTCGCCCACGCGGCCGCCTGCCTGACGGTCGAAGGGCTGCGGCGTGCCGGCCGCGAGCCCAGCCGCGCCCGACTGCGCCAGGCACTTGAAGAGGTGCGGGACTTCCGCACCGGCGTCATCGGGCCGCTGAACTACGCCCGCCAGAACCACGTCGGCAGCATGGGCAGTGCCGTCGTGCGGATCTCGGCGGACGGCCAGCGGCTGGAAACCGTGCGGGAATGGCGCACGCCCCTGAGCCAATAGATTCATCTACGGTTCAGTATCTGACGCAGCGACTTCAGAAAAGTCGCATCGGGGCATCACCCCCCCAGCCCCAACTGGGAACTGCGTCACGCCAAGCTCGGAATGCAAACCTTTAAGCGTTGCTAAGGGCGATCGGCCTGAGGGATTCGGGCCGACACTTCATTTGTCTGAAGTCAACCTTCAGGGGCGCGCACCGTGGACTTTCCATCCGACGCCTTTCAAGCAACGCAACACGGTCGATCAAGTCCTTGATTTTCAAGACGAATCGCCGATAACCCTGCGTGTCGAGATCGTCCGGTTCGAGGTTTGGTGATGTTCCCTGGGGCAAAACTGAACAATAACTGAACAATCTAGACCCCCCGGTTCAGGTTAAGGATCTTGAACCCAAGTGGGCCAACACCCGACACTGCATGCACTGAATCTGAAGCTTCACTGAAGCCAAATTGGGTCACCCAAAACCGACCCACCCCGCCGAGACCGACGCGACGCCTGCTCGCATCCAGAAGGGAACTCCGATGAATTCCAGAAAACTTGCCGCAGCGATCTCACTGATCCTCGGCGTGACGACCTCGCCGCTGATGGCGGCCGTCTGCAAGCCCAACGCGGCCACGCCGTTTTCCGCGTCCGCACCGGACCCGGTGAACGGTTTCCCGCGGGTGCTGGCCGACTCCGAAGGCGTGAGCCTCGTGCTCTGCAACGGCCTGTCCGACCCCGCCAACATCGGCGGCTGCTTCTTCGACCCGGTGATCCCGGGCAACGCGTTCTCCGCCGACATCGGCTTCGGCGCCGAGGGCTTCTGGTTCCTGTCGGAGGCATCGTTCTCCGATCCCCAGGGCGCGGGCTACAACGTGCTGCTGGTGATGGGCGCCGAGGCGGCCTTCATGACCGAAACACCGGTCAATGGCGAGCAGTTCCCGTTCACCCGGCTGCGCGTGCGCATCGATGCGCCGGTGGCCGGCATCTACACGCTGACCCACCCCTACGGCAGCAAGACCTGGACGGTGACCGCACCGGGTCGCCGCGCCATCAACGACACCAGCGACATCCAGTTGTTCGCCGCGCCCGACGTCGTGCTCAACGACGGTGACGTGCCGGCCCGCACCAACCAGGGCGTGGTCGGCCCGTGGCTGCGCTGGACCACCTCGGCGGCCGACGGGATGCTGCCCGGCGAGCGGGCCGCGCCCGCCGGGTTCCTGGGCGACGGCGCCACCCCGCACACGGTGGTCGGCAGCCCCTGCGGCACCAACTACGCCGAACTGGTGGTCAAGCACCCGACCACCGGTGCCGAGATCACGCGCTTCCGCTCGAACCTGTTCACCGTGCAGGGCATGCAGGCGCCGGACACCGAGCGCATCACCCCGCTGGTGGTCGACAGTGCCTACTACGCGAAGAACGGCAACGAGGTGAAGGTGCATGTCTTCGCGACCGCACCCACGACCGCCCGCGTCAACGCGCAGGTCCTGGACGTGACGGACGCCCTCTCCACCGAAGTCGCCGCCGGCCCGCTCGCCAGCGACCGCACCGGCCGCTTCTACGCCACGTTGCCGGCCTCTTCCTCCGGCAACGTGCCCGAGGCGCTGGTGGTCCAGGCGGACAACTCGCCGGTCAGCCCGTCGCGGTCGCAGCGCCTGGCGCTGACCGACCTCGTCACCGTGACCGCCGCCAACGCGAGCTGCGCCAGCGGCACCAGCAACTGCACCGTCACCGTGTCGGCGCTGTCGAGCGACCCGGATGCCCAACTGACGCTGGACCTGGGCGGCAACCGCACGTCGACCCGCCTGTCCGGCACCGGCACGACCTTCTCCGTCACCGACCTGACCGCGCTGCCCGCCAGCGTCAAGGTCAGCTCGGACAAGAAGGGTTCCGCCAGCAAGCCGCTGACGATCAACTAAACATCGCGAGACTCTGACATGCAACGCAAACTGATTGCCGCCCTGGTCGCAGGCGCGCTCGAGATCTACGCCGGTTCGGTCGCGGCTCAAGCCGTCGCTTGCGGTACCCAGGACGGTCCGCAGTACTTCACCGTCGGCCAGCGCAACCCGGTCACGGGCTACGGCGAATACGTCAAGGACAGCAACAACCTGGCCCTGCAGATCTGCAAGGACCCCAACCTCTGCTTCTTCGACCCGCAGGTCCCCGGCAACCTGGTCTCCGAGCAGACCGGCACCGGCGGCGAGTCCTTCTTCTGGCTGGCCGACAGCGTCACGACCGACGCCGTCACCGGCTTCGAGCTGCGCTTCGTGATGGCGGCCGAGGCCACCTACACCACCGAAGAGCCGACCGCCGGCGAGCAGCTCTCCTTCACCCGCTTTCGCGTGCGGATGAACACCGACCAGCTCGGCCGCTACACGATCAGCCACCCCTGGGGCAAGCATGAGGTGACCGTCGAGACCATCGATGCCGCCGGCTGGGAAATCAACGAGACCTTCGACATCGCCTTCGTGCCCGGCCAGACCGACGCCTGCGGCAAGGTCGGCCCCTGGCTGCGCTGGACCGACGTGGGCGATCCCCGCCTGCTGCCCGGCGAGGCCCCGGCGAGTTCCCTGCCGCCCGGCTTCATCGGCGATGGCGCGACGCCGCACACCGTCACCGGTGGCGTGAACGGACAGAACGTGGTGGCGATCGAGGCCCGCGCACTGTTCACCGACGCACCGGTGAATTTCGTGTCCGTCAACGGCGTCCCGAGCAACCGCATCGTCAACCCGCTGTTCGTGGTCCAGGGCCAGCAATGGGACGGCGACACGCAGGCCATCCTGGCCTCGGATCGCATCACCTACCGCCGCACCGCCGGCAGCAACGACACCCGCATCGACGCCTTCGCGACCTCCGACGCCGGCAGCACCGTCACCGTCAAGGACGTGACGACCACGGCGGCCACCGGCACGGCCATCACCAGCCCGGTGACGCTGGACCGCGACGCCGGCGTGTTCTCGACCGCCCAAGGCATCGGCGCACGCAATCCGACCACCGCGCTGCCGATCGGCATGGAACTGGTCGCCCATGGCGTGTCCGGCACCGGCAGCGCCGGCCAGGCCACCCGGCTGGTGCGCGGCCTGAAGGACTCGGTCGTCATCCAGCAGGCCGACTACGACCCCGTCTCCGGCACGCTGACCGTGCGCGCGACGTCCAGCGACGCCGCCGTGGCCGCGAGCCGCCTCATCATCGACGAGACCGCCACCGCCGCCACCGGCGCGCCGCTGGCCATGGCGGTGCCGCCCGGCTCCGTCACCGTGAACTCGCCGGCCGGTGGCAGCGACACCGCCCAGGTCCGCGTGGTCGACCAGACCGCGCTTCAGGCCCCGACCGGCGCAACCGCTGCGCTGCAAAGCGGCGCCATCCTGGTCTCGTGGAACGACAGCGCCAACGAGTTCGGCTACCAGATCGACCGCTTCGTGAACGGTTCGACCACCGCGACCACCCTGCCGGCCGCGATCGGTGCGGACGTGACCCAGTTCGCCGACACCGGCGTCGCCGACGACAACAGCTACGCCTACAAGGTCGTGGCGATCCGGGGCAACGAACGGGCCGAATCGACCCTGTCCAACGCCGTCCTGGTGCCGATCGTCGCGCCGACCATGACCTCGGTGACCGCCCCTGTCGGCAGCACCACCAGCCTGGTCGTGCGCTGGTCGCGCACCTCGCCCAGCCTGCGCAGCTACCGCGTCATCCGCGTCTCCGGCAGCGGCGACACCGTGATCGGTACGGTGGCAGCCGGTGCGGCGATGCAGTTCACCGACACCGGCCTGACGGCGGACACCAGCTACACCTACCGGGTCGAGGTGGTCAGCAGCAGCGGCGCCTTCGTCAGCTCGGCCACCCTGTCGGGTCGCACCACCGGCGCGGCGCTGAGCCTGACGGCGCCCACCGGCCTGAGCATCGCCGCCGACACGGCCGCCACGAACGCGGTGGTCGTGCGCTGGACCGACACGGCCAACGGCGAGACCGGCTACCGCGTGACCCGCAACCGCTACGCCCATGACCTGACCACAGGGCTGGCGGTGAGCAACACGGCCACGCGCACGGTCACCGGTGCGAACCTGCAGGTCTACAACAGCAACACGCTGCACATCGGCACCAACCTGGCCGGCAGCCTGCCGAATCCGGGCATCTTCAAGTTCGTGCTGTCGGCCGTGAACGGCACCGCCGCAAGCCCGACGGCCGAAACCGGCTTCCACTACAACGGCACCGTCCCGGTGCCCGGCAACGTGAACGCGCGCGTCAACGACCTGACCTTCGGCAACGCGACGGGTGCCGCCAACGCTGGCGTCGCCGAGTACGACGTGCAGTACTGCGTCGGCTCGCTGACGACCTGCTCGGGCACCGCCGGCACCTGGCGGGACTTCAAGACCGTGCCCCGCACCGGCGCGGCCGCCTCGGTGAACTACGTCGGCCTGCCCGCCGGGACCAACACCTACCGCTTCCGCGTGCGCAGCGCCACGCCGGATGTGGTCGGTGCGAACTCGGCCTGGGTGATGTCGGCCAACGTGCGCTCGATCACCCGCTGACCGGCCGGGATCGACCGTCTTCGCTTGACCCGTGCGAGCGGCCACCTCCGGGTGGCCAGCTCGACCTCAGGACGCGTCCCACGGGACGCGTCCTTTTTTTTGCGTCAACGCAAACCGGCGTGCGCCGCCACGCGCGCCAGTTGCCATGCCCCTCGCAGGAACCGCGCGTCGGTGCGAACATCCCAAGCAGGCAATCCCGCGATCACGCGCGCCGCCCCGCGCAGGAGACGTCACCATGGACCAGCGCCACACGCCCGACTCGACCCAGGCCCTGCATGAAGGCTGGGATGCATGGATGCACCAGCAGCAACGCTACTGGCACGAGTGGATGGAGGCCGGACAACTCTGGCTGTCGTGGTGGGTGTCGACCCTCCCGCCGGTGAACTGGCCGCCCGCCGGCATGGTGCTGCCGCCCGAGGGTGGACGCACCAGCCCGGCGCCGTCGACCGGACCGGACGCGGCACCCGAGCCGGTCATCCGCGCACCCAAGGCTGCCCCCAGCCGCAAGCCGCGCGCGGCGGCCCAGCGCCATCACTGAACGCTGAACGCTGAACACGCCGGGTCGGTGGCAGACGGGCGGCGAATGCCGCCCCGCGCTCAACCCAGCGCCCGGATCGCCTGCACCTTGAGCCGGCCGGACCAGTCCTTGCCCTTGCGGGCACGCTTGTTCGCATAGGGCTGGAGCGCGACGGTGCGCAGGTCCTCGTCACGCGGCTGGCCGTTGCGGCCGATGACGGTGATCTGCACGCCCGCCGCGTAGCTGACCGCTCCAGCGAGCGTGTCGCCGTCCTCCAGCGACATCAGCATCAGGCCGCGGCCACCGCCGGGCTGGTGCTTGAGGTCCTCCAGCGCGAAGGTCAGCAGCGCGCCCTTCTGGCTCAGGCAGGCGACCTGGCGGTGCTCGGCCGCCACCCGCACGGGCGGCAGCCAGGTCTCGCCGGTTTCGAGGGTCAGGAAGGCCTTGCCGCTCTTGTTGCGGCTGAGCAGGTCCCCGACCTTGGCCAGCAGGCCGGTCGCGCCGCTGTGCGCGATCAGCAGGGTCGTGTCGACCGGCGCGGCCAGGTAGTGCAGCACCTGGGTGCCGCTCTCCAGCTCGATCAGGCTGGTGATGGGCACACCGTCGCCGCGCGCGCCGGGCAGCTGGCTGACCGGCACCGAATAGACGCGGCCGTTGCTGCCCATGACGATCAGCGGGTCGACGGTGCGGCATTCGAAGGTGCCGTAGAGCGCATCGCCAGCCTTGAAGGCGAAGCCGCCGGCCTCATGGCCATGGCCGGTGCGGGCCCGCACCCAGCCTTTCTGGCTGACCACGACCGTGACCGGCTCGTCGACCACCTTGACCTCGGCGACGGCCTTCTTCTCGGCCTGGATCAGCGTCCGGCGATCGTCGCCGTGGACCTTCACGTCGGCCTCGATCTCGCGGATCAGCACGCGCTTGAGCGAGCCGGGGTTGGCGAGGATGTCCGAGAGCTTCGTCTCCTCGCCGCGCAGCTCGGCGAGTTCCTGCTCGATCTTGATCGCCTCGAGCCGGGCCAGCTGGCGCAGCCGGATCTCGAGGATGTCCTCGGCCTGGCGGTCGCTCAGGCTGAAGCGGCCGATCAGCGCGGGCTTGGGCTCGTCGCTCTCGCGGATGATGCGGATCACCTCGTCGATGTTGAGCAGCACCAGCTGGCGGCCTTCGAGCACGTGGATGCGGTCGCGCACGCGGCCGAGGCGGTGCTCGGTCCGGCGCCGCACCGTCGTCTGGCGGAAGCCGACCCACTCCGTCAGGATCTGGCGCAGGCTCTTCTGGGTCGGCCGGCCGTCGGCGCCGACCATCGTCAGGTTGACCGGCGCGGAGCTTTCCAGGCTGGTGTGGGCCAGCAGCGTGGTGATCAGCTCCTGCTGGCCGACCGTGCGGCTGCGCGGCTCGAACACCAGGCGCACCGGCGCGTCCTTGCTGGACTCGTCGCGCACGACGTCGAGCACCGCCAGCAAGGTCGTCTTGAGCTGCAGCTGCTCGGCGCTCAGCGCCTTCTTGCCGGCCTTGACCTTGGGGTTGCTGAGTTCCTCGATTTCCTCGAGCACCTTCTGGCTGCTGGTGCCGGGTGGCAACTCGGTGACGATGAGCTGCCACTGGCCGCGCGCGAGGTCCTCGATCTTCCAGCGCGCCCGCACCTTGAGCGAGCCGCGCCCGGTCCGGTAGGCCTCGCGGATGTCCGTCGCGCTGCTGATGATCTGGCCACCGCCGGGGTAGTCCGGGCCGGGCAGGAGCTCGGCCAGCGCGTCGTCGGACAGGGCCTCGTCGCGGATCAGCGCGATCGCCGCCGCCGCCACCTCGCGCAGGTTGTGGCTGGGCACCTCGGTGGCCATGCCCACCGCGATGCCGGAAGCACCGTTGAGCAGCACGAAGGGCAGGCGCGCCGGCAGCTGCCGCGGCTCCTCGGTCGAGCCGTCGTAGTTGGGCACGTAGTCGATCGTGCCCTCGTCGATCTCGTCGAGCAGCAGGCGGGCGATCGGCGCGAGGCGGGCCTCGGTGTAGCGCATCGCCGCCGCGCCGTCGCCGTCGCGCGAGCCGAAGTTGCCCTGGCCGTCGATCAGCGGATAGCGCAGGCTGAAGTCCTGCGCCATGCGCACCAGCGCGTCATAGGCGGCGGTGTCGCCGTGCGGGTGGTAGCGGCCGAGCACGTCGCCGACGACGCGGGCGCTCTTGACCGGCTTGGCACCGGCGTTGCCCGCAAAGGACAGGCCCATGCGCTGCATCGCGTAGAGGATGCGGCGCTGCACCGGCTTCTGGCCGTCGCAGACGTCGGGCAGGGCCCGGCCCTTGACGACGCTGAGGGCGTATTCGAGGTAGGCCCGCTCGGCATAGCGGGCCAGCGTGAGGGCGTCGGCAGCCTCGCCCGAATCGGGCGGAGGCGGCGGCGCGAAGTCCATCGGAGTCTGTTGCATCGTCCCGCGAGGTCGGCCCGTCTGCCTTGCGGCCGGGCCCGGCTGGAAAGGCGCGGGATCTTAGCCTCACGCCATGTCCGAACGCGCTGGCGGCGGGCTGCGGTGCCCGCGCGGCGAGGCTCAGCCCGGCATCGAGCCCTGCAGGCGGAAGGAGCGCTCGGCGGCCAGCTGCTCCTGCAGGCTCTGGCGCTCGCGCTCATGGTTGCCCAGCGCCTGGGCCAGCTCGGCCCGGCCGGCAGCGACCTGCTTGCGCAGCGCGTCGAGCTCCTCGCGGGACTTCTGGCGCTCGGTCATCAGCGCGCGGCGCACGCCTTCGGCCTTGGCCAGGTCGCCGTTGACGCGCATCAGCATCTGGCTGAGCTCGCGGATCTGGCGGTCGCGCTCGTTGATGCGTGCCTGCATGCCGGCGGCGTCGGCGGTGGTCTGTTCCAGCGCGACATTGGCCTCCCAGCGGGCGGCCTCCAGGGCGGCCAGTGCGGCGTCGTTCTCGGCGCTGACGCTGTAGAGCTGCTCGGTGTGGCGGAACTCGAGTTCCATGCGCGTCGCCTCGGTGCGCGCGGACCAGAAGCGCCGCGCCACCGACACACCGATGACGATGCCCAGGACAGCGGCGAGCAGCAGGAAGATCCAGAGTTGGGCCAGCAGGAACATGGTGTGAGCTCGGTTGTTTGCAGCGGGCTCAGCGGGCCGTGAGGGCCGCGAGCCGGTATTCGACATGGTTGCGCGAGGCCGGACGCGGCACGGCGCGCGCAGCCGTCGCATCGGGCGGGACGGCGGACGCGGCCGCCAGCGCCTCGGAAGCCGCTGCCGCAGCGGCCGAGGCGGCCACCGCCGGCGCCAGCGCCCGCTCGATCGCCTCGGGGGCCTGGGCCACCGCCTCGATCTGGCGCGCCGGCACGCCCTCCACCATCAGCGCCGCAGCGATGGCCGCGGCGCGGCGCTCGCCCAGCGCGACCTCGCCACGGCGCGGTCCCGTGCTGTCCAGCGGTGCCTGGATCACCAGCCGCCAGCCCTTGCATTGCAGGGTGAGCGCGGCGAGCTGCTGCAGCACCGGACTGGCGCTGCGGTCCAGCGTCGCCGCACCCGGCCGGAAGCGCAGCGGACGGGTCTCCTGGACCGTCTGGAAAGCCTTGGTGCAGGCCGTCAGCGACGGCCCCTTGTTCGACGCCCGGCCGGCACCTGGCGCGGGCAGGTCGGCCAGCAGGTCGACCTCGGATTCCGGCAGCAGCGGTCGGGACGGCAGGACGTCGTTGAGCCGCGTGCGGTCATCCAGGCGCCAGAACACGCCCGGCACGCCGCCATAGGGTTCGGCGACTTCCTTGGCGATGCTGGCCAGCGCGGTCTTGCTGATCGGATCGGGCGCAACGCCGGTCAGGACGGCCACGCTGCCGTCGACCGACAGCTTGGCCCAGCCATAACCGGCCTCGGCCAGGCTCTGGTTGATGCGGCTCTCGGCCAGCTGGCGCAGCGCGTCGGGCCGGGCCTGGCCATGCGTGAAGACGGCCCAGCCCAGCACCAGCACGCCCAGCGCGCACAGCCAGACGTCCCAGCCCACCGACTGCCCCGTTCGGGCTTTTCCCACGATCGATCACCCCCGCTTTTTTCAGTCTCGGGACCGCTTTTCTACCCAAGCGCGACCCGGCAACAAAATGTAGCGAGTTCCGTCACGTTTTTTGACCTTGCAAACGCTTGCGCCCCACAGGCATGGGGGCCCCGCGACGTGACGGAGCACCGCTTTGCTGGATTCAGAGGCCCCTCGCCCGGCGAGTACGCCGGGCGATCCCCCGTGGGGATGGGGCCGGCTTGGGTCGGCCCGGCGCTCGGCCCGAATTCACCCGGGCCGCAGCTTCCGGACAACAGTGGCATCGCGGTCTGTCAGATATCGATCTCGACGCTGTCGCCGTGCAGTTCCATCAACGCGCGGCGGGCGGCGGCCTCGCCCTTGCCCATGAGCTTGTCCATCGCCTCGACCGTGTCGCCGAAGTCGACGCTGCCCCAGTCGACCCGCAGCAGGCGGCGCGTGTCGGGGTTGAGCGTGGTCTCCCAGAGTTGCTCGGCGTTCATCTCGCCCAGGCCCTTGAAGCGGCTGATCGACCAGCTGCCCTCGCGCGCGCCTTCCTTGCGCAGCTTGTCCAGCGTGGCCTGCAGCTCGCCCTCGTCGAGCGCGTAGAGCTTGACCGCCGGCTTGCGCCCACGGGCCGGTGCGTCGATGCGGAACAGCGGCGGCTTGGCCACGAAGATGTGGCCGGTCTCGATCAGCTTGGGGAAGTGGCGGAAGAACAGCGTCAGCAGCAGCACCTGGATGTGCGAGCCGTCGACGTCGGCATCGCTCAGGATGCAGATCTTCCCGTAGCGCAGGCCGCTCAGGTCGGGCTGGTCGTCCGGGCCGTGCGGGTCGACGCCGACGGCCACCGCGATGTCGTGGATCTCGGTGTTGGCGAACAGGCGGTCGCGCTCGACCTCCCAGGAATTGAGCACCTTGCCGCGCAGCGGCAGGATGGCCTGGGTCTCCTTGTCGCGACCCATCTTGGCGCTGCCGCCGGCCGAGTCGCCCTCGACCAGGAAGACCTCGTTCAAGCCCAGGTCACGGCTTTCGCAGTCGGTCAGCTTGCCGGGCAGCACGGCCACGCCGGAGCCCTTGCGCTTCTCGACCTTCTGGCCGGCGCGCTGGCGGGCCTGGGCCTGGCGGATCACCAGTTCGGCGAGCTTCCTGCCGTGCTCGACATGCTGGTTCAGCCACAGCTCGAAGGCCGGCCGCACGAAGGCGGTGACCAGGCGCAGCGCGTCGCGGCTGTTCAGGCGCTCCTTGGTCTGGCCCTGGAACTGCGGGTCCAGCACCTTGGCCGACAGCACGAAGCTGGCGCGGCTGAAGACGTCGTCGGGCATCAGCTTGACGCCCTTGGGACACAGCGCATGCAGCTCGACAAAGCCCTTGACCGCCTGGAACAGGCCGTCCTTCAGGCCGGCCTCGTGGGTGCCGCCGGCCACCGTCGGGATCAGGTTGACGTAGCTCTCGCGCAGGTTGGCGCCGTCCTCGCAGAAGGCCACGCTCCAGGCCGCGCCCTCGCCTTCGGCGAAGTTCTCGGTCTCGCCGGCGCCGGCGTACTGCTCGCCCTCGAAGGGCGGGATCAGCGCGTCACTGGCGAGGTTCTGGCGCAGGTAGTCGCCCAGCCCGCCCTGGTAGAGCCAGGTCTGCGTTTCGCCGGTCTTCTCGTGCGTGAGCGTGACGGTCACGCCCGGCATCAGCACGGCCTTGCTGCGCAGCAGGTGGACCAGCTCGTGGCGCGGCAGCTCGGCGCTCTCGAAGTACTTCGGGTCCGGCCAGACCCGCACCGAGGTGCCACTGCGGCGCTCGCCGCCGGCCATCGGCCGGATCTGCAGCGGCTCGATCACGTCGCCGCCGGAGAACACCAGCGTGGCGACCTGCCGGTCGCGGTGGACCTGCACCTGCAGCCGGGTCGACAGCGCGTTGGTCACACTCACGCCGACACCGTGCAGGCCGCCGGAGAAGCTGTAGGCGCCGCCCGAGCCCTTGTCGAACTTGCCGCCGGCATGCAGGCGGGTGAAGACGATCTCGACCACCGGCACCTGCTCTTCCGGGTGCAGGCCGACGGGGATGCCGCGGCCGTCGTCGTCGACGCTGACCGAGCCGTCCGCATGCAGCGTCAGCGCGATGCGCCGGCCGTGGCCGGCCAGGGCCTCGTCGGCGGCGTTGTCGATCACCTCCTGCACGATGTGCAGCGGGTTGTCGGTGCGGGTGTACATGCCGGGGCGCTGCTTGACCGGCTCCAGGCCCTTGAGGACACGGATGGAGGCTTCGCCATAGACCGGCTGGGTCGCGGCGTTGGACTTCGGGTTGCTTGCCATGGCGGCAGATTCTAGGGAGCCGACTTGTCACGCCAGGTCACATTCCCGCGCCGGCCAGCAGCGGGCGGCTGTCCACCCGGTGCTAGCCTCGCGCCGTTTTGTGCAAGCGCAGCAAAATGCGGCGCTCCTGCGCACACCGCAGCAAACCTGAAAGGAAGAACCATGCAAGCACGTCTGAAGCTCCTCGCCGGCGCCGCCCTGATCGCCTGCGGCGCAGCCCACGCTGCCGACATCAACGCCATCAACCAGCTCAACCAGACCCAGTTCCGGCAGCTCAGCGAGGACCTCGGCGCCGCTGTCTCCTACAAGGCCATGACGCCGGCCGAGGGCCTGGGCCTGATCGGCTTCGACATCGGCATCGGCATGACCGGCACCAAGCTGGAGAACGTCGCCGCACTGACGGCCGCGGCCGGCGGCTCGGACGTGCCCTCGACGCTGCCGCTGGTCAGCGTGCGCGCGGTCAAGGGCCTGCCCTTCGGCGTCGACGTCGGCGTGGCGCTGGGCGCCGTGCCCGGCAGCAACGTGCGCACCACCGGCGGCGAACTGCGCTGGGCCTTCGTCGGCGGCGGCATGCTGACCCCGGCGATCGCCGTGCGCGCGGCGATCAACAACCTGTCGGGCGTCGACAACCTGAAGGTCGACACCACCAGCCTGGACGTCTCGATCTCCAAGGGCTTCGTGATGTTCACCCCCTACGCCGGCGTGGGCACCGTGAAGGTCAAGACGTCGGCGCCGGGCACCACGCTGGCGGGCGAGAAGTTCAACCAGAAGAAGATCTTCGGCGGCGTGAACATCAACCTCGGCCTGGTGAACCTGGCGCTCGAGACCGACAAGACCGGCGAGGCGACCAGCTACGGCGCCAAGGTCGGCCTGCGCTTCTGAGCACGGGCCACGCGAGGGCGCGTCAGCCGGCCTGAACCGGCCTGAACCGGCCTGAGCGCCGTCCAGCACGAAGGGGCGCCACGGAGCGCCCCGTTTTTCGTTTGGCTACAGTGCGCGGATGTCGTCGTCCTCCACCTCCTCCGCCGCCCCGGCGACCCGCCTGTCCATGCAGCAGGTGCTGCTCTGCGGCGCGCTGATCGTCACGCTGTCCATGGGCATCCGCCACGGCTTCGGGCTGTGGCTCGGGCCCATCACCACCGAGCGCGGCTGGACCCGCGAGACCTTCGCCTTCGCGCTGGCGATCCAGAACCTGTCCTGGGGCATCGCCGGCCCGTTCGCCGGCATGCTGGCCGACCGCTACGGCGCGATGCGCGTGCTGGTGGCCGGCAGCCTGTTCTACGCCGCCGGCCTGGCGCTGATGGCGGTCTCCGAGTCCGGCCTGGCCTTCACCGGCAGCGCCGGCCTGATGGTCGGCATCGCCCAGTCGGGCTGCACCTACGCGATCGTCTACGGCGTGATCGGCCGCCAGATCGACCCGGCCAGGCGCTCCTGGGCGATGGGCGTGGCCGCAGCGGCCGGCTCCTTCGGCCAGTTCCTGATGGTGCCGGTCGAGAACTTCCTGATCTCGCACCTCGGCTGGCAGCAGGCGCTGTACGTGCTGGCGCTGATGGCGCTGGTGATCGTGCCGCTGTCGATCGGCCTGAAGGAGCCGCCAGCCGCGAGCGGCGGCAGCGGCGCCCAGCAGAGCATCGGCGCGGCGCTGCGCGAGGCCTTCGGCTACCGCAGCTTCCAGCTCCTGATGGCGGGCTACTTCGTCTGCGGCTTCCAGGTCGTCTTCATCGGCGTGCACATGCCCAGCTACCTGAAGGACCATGGCCTCGCGCCCGAGGTGGCGACCGGCGCGCTGGCGCTGATCGGCCTGTTCAACGTGGTGGGCACCTACACGGCCGGTGCGCTCGGCCAGAAGCTGGCCAAGCGCCACATCCTGGCGACGATCTACGGGCTGCGCTCAGTGGCCATCGTCGTGTTCCTGAACGTGCCGCTGTCGCCGACCAGCGTCTACCTGTTCTCGACCGTGATGGGCCTGCTGTGGCTGTCGACCGTGCCGCCGACCAACGCGGTCGTGGCGCAGATCTTCGGCGTGCGCTACCTGTCGATGCTGGGCGGCTTCGTGTTCTTCAGCCACCAGATCGGCTCCTTCATGGGCGTGTGGCTGGGCGGCCGTCTCTACGACCGCACCGGCAGCTACGACGTGGTCTGGTGGATCGCGGTGGCGCTGGGCGTGTTCGCCGCGCTGATCAACCTGCCGGTGCGCGAGACCGCGATCGCACGCCCGGCCGTGGCGGCCGCATGAACCCGCTGCACCTGCCGGAACAACCGGACCCGACGCCCGGCCTGCCGCGCTGGCTCAAGCGCACGATGACCGTGCTGGCAGTGACCGGCGTGCTCGCCGCCGTCGGCCTGAGCTACCTGCGCCCCGAGATGGTGGTCGACCTGGCCAACCGCTTCTGGGCCTGCTTCTGATGACGACCCTGACCCCCGCGACCGGCCACGGCGCCGGGCTGGCGCCGTCCGACTGGCTGATGCGCCACAGCCGCGACCTGGCAGCCGCGCGGCGGGTGCTGGACCTGGCCTGCGGCGGTGGACGTCATGCCCGCTGGCTGGCCGCGCAAGGCCATGCGGTGACGGCGCTGGACCGCGACGCCGAGGCGCTGGCCTCGCTGCAAGGCATCGCCACCGAATGCATCGAGGCCGACATCGAGGCCGGTCCGTGGCCGCTGGCCGGCCGCAGCTTCGACCTGGTCGTCGTCACGAACTACCTGTGGCGGCCGCTGTTCCCGGCCGTCGTCGCCAGCGTCGCGCCGGGCGGGCGGCTGATCTGGGAAACCTTCGCGCTGGGTCAGGAGCAGCACGGCCGCCCGAGCCGGCCGGACTTCCTGCTGCGCCCCGGCGAGTTGCTCACGCTGGCCGGCCCGGAGCTGCGCGTCGGCGCCTACGAGGACGGCCTGGTCGTCGGCTCGCCCGAGCACCCGGAAGCCGGCGCGACCCGCCGGGTCCAGCGCATCGTGCTGGACCGTGTCGGCGCCGACGGCGTCCCGCCCGTTCTGCGGCTCTGACACGACACCCGTCACACCCTCGCGCGCCGTCAGGCTCGCGTGACCCCCGCCGCTAGAATCGCCGGCTCGCAAGGAACCCAGCCCATGAATCCGATTGTTGGCAGCATCGTCGCGCTCGTGACGCCGATGCAAGAAGACGGCAGCGTCGACTATCCCGCTCTGCGCCGCCTGATCGACTGGCACATCGCCGAAGGCACCGCCTGCATCGGCGTGGTCGGCACCACCGGCGAATCGCCGACGGTGTCGGTCGACGAGCACTGCGAGATCATTCGCGTGGCCGTCGAACAGACCGCCGGCCGCGTGCCGGTGATGGCCGGTGCCGGTGGCAACTCCACCCGCGAGGCGATCGAGCTGGCGAAGTTCGCCAGGTCGGTCGGCGCCGACTGCACCCTCAGCGTCGTGCCCTACTACAACAAGCCGTCGCAGGAAGGCATCTACCAGCACTTCCGCGCAATCGCCGAGGCGGTCGACATCCCGACGGTGCTCTACAACGTGCCCGGTCGGACCGTCGCGGACATGCTGCCCGAGACCACGCTGCGGGTCGCCCAGCTGCCCGGCGTCATCGGCGTCAAGGAAGCGACCGGCAACATCGAGCGAGCGTGCTGGCTGATCAAGCAGGCCCCGAAGGGCTTCTCGGTCTATTCCGGCGACGACGGCACCGCGATCGCGCTGATGCTGCTCGGCGGCCACGGCAACGTCAGCGTGACGGCCAACGTCGCCCCGCGTGCGATGGCCGACCTCTGCCGTGCCGCGGTGGCCGGCGATGCCCGCACCGCGACCGAGATCCACTTCAAGCTGCTGGGCCTGCACAAGCTGCTGTTCGCCGAGCCCAATCCGACGCCGGTCAAGTGGGCGATGGCCCGCATGGGCCTGTGCGGCGGTGCGCTGCGCCTGCCGATGGTGCCGATGAGCGCGCACCTCGAGGCGGGCCTGGAGCAGGCCATGCGCGAAGCCGGGCTGATCTGATCCGATGACGATGCCGCTCACCCTCCCCCCTTCTTCGCGCCCGACGCTGCGCCTCGTCACCCCGCTGGCCGCCCTGCTGCTGGCCCAGGGTCTGGCGGGCTGCCAGGCGGTCTCCAACACCTTCGGCGGCAGCAAGGTCGACTACCGCGCCCAGGCCCAGCCGGCCTCGAAGCTCGACGTGCCGCCGGACCTCACCCAGCTGTCGAGCGACCCGCGCTACCAGCCGCCCACCGGCGCGCCGGTCAGCGCCAACGCGCTGCAAGGCGCTGCGCAGGCCTCGACCGCCGCCGCGCGTGCGACGGCTCCTGCGGCCGCCACGGCCGTCAGCCAGGCGCTGCGCATCGAGCGGGTCGGCAACCAGCGTTGGCTGGTCAGCAACCAGACGCCGGAACAGCTCTGGCCGCAACTGCAGGATTACTGGCGCCAGAACGGCTTCACGCTGACGACCGACAAGCCTGAGCTCGGCCTGATCGAGACCGACTGGCTGAACAACCGCTCCAAGCTCCCGCAGGACGGCTTGAACCGGCTGCTCAACAAGGTCTTCGACAACCTGTCCGACAGCGGCGAGCGCGATCGCTACCGCATGCTGGTCGAGCGGGGCACGCAAGGCACCGAGATCTCGATCTCGCACCAGGGCGCCTCGCAGGTCGTGCTAGCCGACAAGAGGACCGCATCCGACCAGGTCCGCTGGCAGTCACGCCCAAGTGATCCGAGCCTTGAGGCCGAGATGCTGGCGCGCCTGATGGTCCAGCTGACCCCGGCCACCGCTGCCGCGCCCACGGCTGCCGCCGTGGCGGAAGCCTCCAAGACCCTCGCCGCCGCTCCGGCGACCCCGCCGCGCGCCAGACTGGACAGCGCCGCCGGCGCCAGCACGCTGCAGGTCGACGACGGCTTCGACCGGGCCTGGCGGCGTGTCGGCCTGGCGCTGGACCGCGGCGGCTTCACGGTCGAGGACCGTGACCGCAGCCAGGGCACCTACTTCGTCCGCTACATCGACCCGAAGCTGGCCGGTGCGGAGCAGCCGAACTTCATCTCCCGCCTGTTCGGTGCCGAAAAGCCCGATGTCACCGGTCGTCGCTTCCGCGTCAAGGTCGCGGCCCAGGGCAACAGCGCCAGCACGGTCGCCGTGCTTGAAGCCGAAGGCGTCGCGTCCAAGCCGGGCGACGAGTCGGCCCGCAACATCGCCCAGTTGCTGCTCAACGAACTGCGTTGACACGCAGCGGCGCCCCTGGCGCCCGGCGGAATCACCAAAGCCACCCCCAGGGTGGCTTTCTTTTTGTCCTGTGCAGGCGAAAAAAAGCCGCCCGAAGGCGGCTTTGACTTGCTTGACTGACGAGGATCAGTTCGAAGCAGCGGAAGCAGCCGGGGCAGCGGCTTCAGAAGCGGCGGGCGCAGCAGCCGGAGCCGAAGCTTCAGCGGCGGGGGCAGCGGCCGGCGCGGCCGGGGCGGCTTCTTCCTTCTTGCCGCACGCGGCCAGGGCAGCGGCAGCGATCAGGGCGGCCATCAGGAGCGACTTGTTCATGCTTGTGTCCTCAGACAGTAGATTGCAGTGGTGACAATGCGGGATCGATCCTGGCTTGAGGGCGTACAGCACGCGCCAACAGCTTCGGACCCGTTCGGAAGCGAAATATCAAAATGAATTCGCGTCCAGCCCGCGATGATACATGGTCAACCCGGTTGACAAGCTGACCTGTGGGGCATAACGGGCCAAAAAGATCTCGGTTGACAGCAAGGGTCGTGGCTGATCCGAATTCCGCATTTGGTGCAGATCCGGACAGGCGTCGCACGCCCTGGGTGCATCGGTGCACCGCCCGGCTCAGTCCGGCTCAGTCCGGAAGAAGCCAGCCGTCCTCGACCCATTGCGTCAGCAATTCGCGCAGTTCCGGGCTGGCCTGGGCGACCGTGCGGGCGTCCAGCACGCGCGCATCGGCCAGGGCCTGCAGCGTGCGGGCGTCGCGGCCGGCGGCACGCCAGGACTCGCCGTTGCAGTAGACACGCCGATCGTCGTAGAGCAGGCAGCTGCGCGGGTCGAGGCGCACGCCGCAGCCCTCGGGCAGGGTGCGTCCCGGGTCGAAGCTGATCTGCGCCTTGGGCTCGCTGAGGTACTCGCCCAGCGCCTGCGCCAGCGCGCCAGGTTGCGCCAGCGCCCGCGACAGCGCCGCCTGGGCGTAGTCGTGCAGGGCGGCCGGGATGCGGCCAGGCGTCGCGGTGGCGTCCTGGCCCGGGTCGCGGTAGACCGGCGGACGGGCCACGGCGTCGGCTTCGTCGTCGACCGCATCGGCCAGCCGCAACAGCGTCTCGCGCGCCAGCTCGCTGCGTCCCGGCGAGCGGAAGCCGACCGAGCAGGTCATGCAGTCGCCGCCGACCGCGTCGCCGTCATGGGCCCAGCCGGGTGGCAGGTAGAGCATGTCGCCGGCGTCGAGCACCCATTCCTGTTCGGCGACGAAGCCGTCGATGATCTTCAGCGGCAGGCCCGGTCGCAGCGGCGCGTCGGGCATGCGACCGATGCGCCAGCGGCGCTGGCCGTGGACCTGGATCAGGAAGACGTCGTAGGAATCGAAGTGCGGCCCGACGCCGCCGCCATCGCTGGCCCAGGAGACCATCAGGTCATCCAGCCGCGCCTGTGGCACGAAGCGGAAGCGGTCGAGCATGGCCTCGGCCGCCGGCACGTGCAGGTTCAAGCCCTGCACCAGCACGGTCCAGCCCGGCTTGGTGGCAGCCGGCAGCGCCCGGCGCGGCATCGGGCCTCGGCGCAGCTGCCAGGCGTCCTGGCCGGGCTCGCCCTCGCGGCGGATCAAGCGGGATTCGACGTCGTCACGCTCGACCAGCGCGAACAGCTCCGCGCGCGACAGCGGCGGCTGAACGCCCGGCAGCGCCTGGCGCACCAGCAGCGGCTTGCGCTGCCAGTGGCGTCGCATGAAGGCTTCGGGACTGAGGCCCCCGAGCAGTTCGCTGGGCAGGTCCAGCGGCGCAACGGCGGCGTCGGGATGGGGCCGACGGGAGACCGTCGCCGCGCGGCGACGCGGGGTGGATCGGGGGGCGGCGGGGGCCGCAGCGGAGGTCGTTGGGGGCTTCTTGGGCATGGCACGGATTCTGCCGGGCGCCATCACGCATGCGATGATTCCCGTCATGCTCATCTCCGCACCCTGCGTCGTCAGCCTGAGCTGGCGACTTGAAGACGCCCACGGCAACCTGATCGACCACCTCGACGAACCGGTCGAGTTTTTCTATGGCGGCGACGACCTGCTGGCCAAGGTCGAAGAGGTCATCGCCGGCCAGGGCACCAGCTACGAGGCCACGCTGCACCTGGAACCCGAACACGCCTTCGGCGAGTACGAGGCCGGCCTGGTCTTCTTCGAGGCCCGTGACCTCTTTCCCGAGGCCATCGCCACCGGCATGCAGTTCGAAGGTCCGCCCGAAGGCAGCCTCACGCCCGACATGCCCGCCGACAAGATCTACACCGTCACCGAGGTCTACGACAGCCACGTCGTGCTCGACGGCAACCACCCGCTGGCTGGCATCGCGCTGGTGCTGCAGCTCAAGGTCTGCGGCGTGCGCGAGGCCGACGAGGAAGAGACCGCCAACCGCAGCGTCGACAAGGAGGGCGTCAGCCTTCTGAGCCTGGCGCCGCCCAGTCCGCACCTGCACTGAAGCGCGGCGCCCAGCGGCCTCCCGCGCCGCGCTGCGGTCGTCAGCCCCGCCCGGTCGAGCCGAAGCCACCTGCGCCGCGTGACGAGGCGCTGAAGTCGTCGACCTCGCGGAAGGCCGCCTGCACCACCGGCACGATGACCAGCTGCGCGATGCGCTCCATGGGCGCGATCGTGTAGGCGAGGCTGCTGCGGTTCCAGGCGCTGACCATCAGCGGGCCCTGGTAGTCGCTGTCGATCAGACCGACCAGGTTGCCCAGCACCAGGCCGTGCTTGTGGCCCAGGCCGGAGCGCGGAAGGATCACCGCAGCCAGCCCTGGGTCGCCGATGTGGATCGCCATGCCGGTGGGGATCAGCACGCTGGCGCCAGGCGCCAGTTCCAGCGGCGCGTCCACGCAGGCGCGCAGGTCCAGGCCGGCGGCGCCGGGCGTGGCGTAGGCCGGCAGGGTCTCGCGCAGGCGCGCGTCAAGAATCTTGAAGTCGATGCGGTGGGTCATGGATGCGCCAACGGTGGGACGGGTTCAGCGAGGTGGCGCCAGCCGGGCGGCGATCTCGCGCACCAGCTCGCGGGCGAGCGCCAGCTTGTCGAGCGGGCGGCCGTCGGCGGGCAGCGGCTGTTCGCCGTGTGCGTCGACCAGCAGCAAGGTGTTGTCGTCGCGGCCGAAGGTGGCCGGACCGAGGTTGCCGACGATCAGCGGCACCTTCTTGCGGACCCGCTTCTCGCGCGCGTGCTGGGCCAGCTTCTCGCTCTCGGCCGCGAAGCCGACGCAGTACGGCGGCTGCGGCAGGGCCGCGACGGCCGCGAGGATGTCGGCGTTCTCGGTCAGCTCGAAGGTCGGCGCGACCTTCTTGCCGTCCTTCTTGATCTTGTGCTGGCTCAGCGCGGCGGGCCGCCAGTCGGCCACCGCGGCGGTGGCGACGAAGACGTCGTGGCGGGCTGCCGCCGGCAGCACCACGTCGTGCATCTGCGCGGCCGATCGCACGTCGATGCGCTGCACGCCGCGCGGCGTGTCGAGGTGGACCGGCCCGGCGACCAGGGTGACCTCGGCGCCGGCCTCCCGGGCTGCGCGGGCGATCGAGAAGCCCATCTTGCCGCTCGACAGGTTGGTGATGCCGCGCACCGGGTCGATCGCCTCGAAGGTCGGCCCGGCGGTGATCAGCATGCGCACGCCGGCCAGCGGCTTGGGCGACAGCACGGCGATCAGTTCCTCGACGATCTGCGCGGCTTCGAGCATGCGGCCGTCGCCGACCTCGCCGCAGGCCTGCTCGCCGGCGTCGACACCGAGCGCGACCGCGCCGTCGGCGACGACCTGGCGCAGGTTGCGCTGGGTGGCGGGGTGGGCCCACATCTCGCGGTTCATGGCCGGCGCGATCACCAGCGGGACGCGCTCGGCGCCGCTGCCCCAGGGGCGCGCCAGGCAGGTCAGGCCGAGCAGGTCGTCGGCGCGGCCCTGGGCCAGCCGGGCGATGCAGTCGGCCGTGGCCGGCGCGACCAGGATGGCGTCGGCCCCGCGCGTCAGGTTGATGTGCGGCATGCCGTTGGGCTCGCGCGCATCCCAGATGTCGCTCGCCACCGGGTGGCCGGAGAGCGCCTGCATCGTGTCGGGCGTGATGAAGCGGCGGGCGCCCTCGGTCATGACGACGTGCACATCGGCGCCGGCCTTGACCAACAACCGCAGCAGCTCGGCCGACTTGTAGCAGGCGATGCCGCCGCTCAGGCCCAGCACGATGCGCAGGCCGTCCAGGTCACGCCGCGCGGACGGGCGAGGATCGTTTTCGGGGGTCCGGGTCATGGGGCGCGAGTCTAAACGGGGGGCTGGCGCAGCCTGGCCGGCCCGGTTCCATCTGTCATGAACCCAAGGCAGCAACGCAGACGCGACGCACAGACAATCGGCGCCCATCGATCGAACGCCCCTGCCCCGAGACATGACCGCACCGTCGCAAACCATCCGTCCGCTCAAGCCCATGCTGGCCCCGGTGCTGGCCACGCTCCTGATGCCCGCCGCCGCGCTGGCCCAGACCGCTCCGGCCCGTCCGGCCACCGTCACCCCGGCACCCGCTGACGCCGCCCAGCCGGGCGAGGACGGCGCGGCGCGGCTCGAACGGGTCGAGATCACCGGCGCAGCCGTCGAGACCGCGATCCGCCGTGAATCGACCGCCGCCAAGACCATCATCGGCCGCGACGAACTGGACCGCTACGCCGACCAGAGCGTCGCCGAGGTCCTCAAGCGCCTGCCCGGCGTGACGCTGGGCGGGCGACCCGGCCGTGGCGGCGCCGTGCGCATGCGCGGCATGGGCAGCGGCTACACGCAGATCCTGATCAACGGCGAGCGCATGGGCGCGGGCCTGTCGCTCGACGACCTGACGCCCGAACAGCTCGACCGCATCGAGGTGCTGCGCGCGCCGACCGCCGAGACCGGCGCGCAGGCCATCGCCGGCACGATCAACATCGTGCTGCGCGAGGACGTGCGCAAGCGCCTGAACAGCGTCAACCTCGGCATCACCGACGAGGACGACCACCTGCAGCCGAGCGCGAACTGGAGCCGCGCCGACCAGCTCGGCGACTTCAGCTACAACCTCAACGCCCACCTGATGCGCAGCGACCGGCTGACCGACAGCCGCAGCAGCACACGCGAGACCAGCACCCCGCTGGCCGGCGGCGCCGAGGCCGTCACGCTGGACCAGACCGACACGAGCGAGAGCCGCGACTGGCGCAACGCCGCCCACCTCGGCGGACGGCTGCAATGGAAGCTCGGGCCGGCCGACACGCTGTCGCTGTCGCCCTTCGCGATCCTGTCGCACGGCGGTGGCGACAGCCGCGCCAGCCGCCGCACCGACACCGGCACGGCAGACTTCGACACCGCGACGCAGCAGACCGAGCGCGATTTCCGCCTGCTGCGCCTCAATGGCCAGTGGACCAGCCGCTTCGAGGGCGGCACCCGACTGGAGGCGCGCGGCGGCTACAGCCGCTCGAACTTTGACGCCGACACGCGCCGCACCGAGTCGCTCGGCGGCATCGACAACCGCAGCCAGCACGACATCACCTCGCTGGACGAGCAGTGGTGGAGCACCGGCGGCAAGCTCACGCGCAGCCTCGGCGGCGACCACCAGCTGGCCACTGGCTGGGAGTTCGAGCGCGGCCAGCGCGACGATGGCCGCAGCAGCGTCCAGACCCTGCTGCCGTCCGGCACGACCCGCTCGCTGCTGGCCGACTTCGGCGACAACCTGAGCGCGCGTACCCTGCGCAGCGCCTTCTGGGCCCAGGACGAATGGGCCGTCACCGGCCAGTGGGCGCTGCAGGGCGGCCTGCGCTGGGAATCCATCACCACCCGCAGCGACCTGGCCGACGGCCTGGTGCACAACCGCAGCACCGTGCTGAGCCCGCTGCTGCATGCCATCTACCGGCTGGAGGAAGGCGGCCGCGACCAGATCCGCGCCAGCCTGACGCGCAGCTACCGCGCCCCGACGCTGCAGAACATCGCCGCGCGGCCGAGCATCAACAGCCGCTTCCCGGCCAACGGCGCGAACACCGCCAGCAGCCCGGACCGCGCCGGCAACCCGGACATCCGGCCCGAGCTGGCGACCGGCCTGGACCTGGCCTTCGAGCGCTACCTCGACGGCGGCGGCGTGCTCAGCGCGAGCGTCTTCCACCGCCGCATCCACGACCTGATCCGCAACCAGACGGCGCTGGAGACGGTCAGCTGGTCGAGCGTGCCGCGCTTCGTGTCGCGGCCTCAGAACATCGGCAACGCCACCACCGAGGGCGTCGAGCTGGAGGCCAAGTTCCGGCTCGACGAAGCCGTTGCCAACGCCTGGCCGGTGGACCTGCGCACGGCCGGATCGGTGTTCCGCTCACGCGTGGATGGCATCGCCGGGCCGGACAACCGGCTTGACCAGCAGCCGGGCTGGACCGCCAACGTCGGCGCCGACTACAAGCTGCGCGAGCTGCCGTTGACGGTCGGCGGCAACATGGCGCTGACGCCGTCCTACGCCGTCCAGCAGTCGACCAGCCAGCGCAGCACGACCGACGCGCGGCGGGTGCTCGACGCCTACGCGCTGTGGCGCTTCAGCCCGGTGGCCCAACTGCGGCTGTCGGCCAGCAACCTGGTGCCACGCGACGAGACCTCGACCACCTCGGTCGCATCGGCCGACGCGACGAACGCGATCCAGTCGACCACCACGGCCTTCGAGCCCAGCCAGACCAGCTGGAGCATCCGGCTTGAATTGAAGCTGTGAACGTCAGCCCCCCGGCTGCGGCATACCGCAGCCACCCCCCGTGGGGGTGTCGGTCGGCTTGGGGCGGCCCGGCGCTCGACCGACGGCGCCTGCGGCCGGCCTGTGTCACCAGTTGGTGTCGCGGTCGGGCGTCGCGCCGATGCGGTGGATGGACAGGTCGGCGCCTTCGTATTCCTCTTCCTGGCTCAGGCGCAGGCCGAAGACCTGGCGCAGCAGCGCATAGACCGCCAGGCCGCCGAGCAACGCCCAGGCGATCGCCAGGACCGTGCCGATCAGCTGGCTCATGAAGCTGACGCCGCCCAGGCCACCGAAGGCAGGCTGGCCGAAGATGCCGCAGGCGATGCCGCCCCAGGCGCCGCACAGGCCGTGCAGCGGCCAGACGCCCAGCACGTCGTCGATCTTCCAGCGGTTCTGCGTCAGGGTGAACAGCTGCACGAAGATCGCACCGGCCACGCCGCCGACGATCAGCGCGCCGATCGGGTGCATCAGGTCCGAGCCGGCGCAGACCGCCACCAGGCCGGCGAGCGGGCCGTTGTAGGCGAAGCCGGGGTCGTTGCGGCCCATCAGCACCGCCACCAGCGTGCCGCCGACCATCGCCATCAGCGAGTTGACGGCGACGAGGCCGGAGAGCTTGTCGAGCGTCTGTGCGCTCATCACGTTGAAGCCGAACCAGCCCACCGCCAGGATCCAGGCACCGAGCGCCAGGAAAGGGATGCTCGACGGCGGGTGGGCGCTCATCGCGCCGTCCTTGCGGTAGCGGTTGGCACGCGCGCCGAGCAGCAGCACGGCGGCCAGGCCGATCCAGCCACCGACCGCATGCACGACCACGCTGCCGGCGAAGTCATGGAAGTCGGCGCCGAAGGTGGCGTTGAGCCAGTCCTGCAGGCCGAAGTGGCGGTTCCAGGCCACGCCCTCGGACAGCGGGTAGATGAAGGCCACGATCAGCGCCGTCGCCATGAGCTGCGGGCCGAACTTGGCGCGCTCGGCGATGCCGCCGGAGACGATCGCGGGGATCGCCGCCGCGAAGGTCAGCAGGAAGAAGAACTTGACCAGCTCGTAGCCGTTCTTCTGCGCCAGCGTGTCCGCGCCGGTGAAGAAGTCGATGCCGTAGGCCACCGTGTAGCCGACGAAGAAATAGGCGATGGTCGAGACCGCGAAGTCGACCAGGATCTTGACCAGCGCATTCACCTGGTTCTTCTTGCGCACGGTGCCGAGTTCCAGGAACGCGAAGCCCGCGTGCATGGCCAGCACCATGATGGCGCCCAGCAGGATGAACAGCGCGTCGGCGCCTTGTTGGATCGAATTCATGGAAAAACCGTGGGATGACAGGGGAAACGCCGGGCCCGGGACCGCACGCCGGCAGCGCACCGTGCACGCCGATCGCGCGCCAGGCGCACCAACTTAGCAAGCACCGTACCCATGTCGGTGCCTGCTGGCGAAGCGACGCCTTGCCGGGGTGCGGCCGACACCCCATCCAGCGCGTCGCCGCGTCCGACGCACCAACTCACGGCAACGACATCTCAAGAACGCACCACGGATGGACGTGTGCACCAAATCAGCTCATCGGACAGGCCTGACGAGCGGCCCGGACGGGCGGCGGCGATCGCAAACGTCGAATAGACCCTGAAGTCCCGATCGACGGCGTCGATGCTGCGCCGCATCAAGCCCGTACAATCGCGCCAGACGCAGCCACTCCAGTCTGGCCGCGTCGGTCACCTCCGACCTTCCTGCACCGATGGGCTCCACGACTGGCGCTTCCGCCTTGGAAGCCTGCAGCCCGTCGCCCCGCCACCGAGCGGGAAACCATCCCTCCATGAGTTTTGACGACCTGGGCCTGGCCCAGCCCATCCTGCGCGCCGTGCGCGAGGAAGGCTACGAGACGCCCACCCCCATCCAGCGCCAGGCGATTCCCGCCGTGCTGGCCGGCGGTGACCTGCTGGCCGGCGCGCAGACCGGCACCGGCAAGACAGCCGGCTTCACCCTGCCCCTGCTGCACCAGCTCGCCGCTGGCGAGCCGGTCAAGAACCGCAACGGCCGCCCGGCCATCCGCGCACTGATCCTCACCCCGACGCGCGAACTCGCGGCCCAGGTCGAGGAAAGCGTGCGCACCTACGGCAAGTACCTGCAGCTGACCAGCATGGTCATGTTCGGCGGCGTCGGCATGGGCCCGCAGGTCGACCGCCTGCGCCGTGGCGTCGACATCCTGGTGGCGACACCGGGCCGCCTGCTGGACCACCACCAGCAAGGCACGCTGGACCTGAGCCAGGTCCAGTTCTTCGTGCTCGATGAAGCCGACCGCATGCTCGACATGGGCTTCATCCACGACATCAAGAAGGTGCTGGCCATCGTGCCGGCCAAGAAGCAGAGCCTGCTGTTCTCGGCCACCTTCAGCGACGAGATCAAGACCCTCGCCGACCGGCTGCTGAACAAGCCGCAGGTGATCGAGGTGGCGCGCCGCAACACCACCGCCGAGACGATCGCGCAGCGCGTCATCCGCGTCGGCCGCGAACGCAAGAAGGACCTGCTGGCCCACCTGATCCAGAGCCAGAACTGGCACCAGGTGCTGGTGTTCACGCGGATGAAGCACGGCGCCAACCGCCTGTGCGAGTTCCTGAACAAGTCCGGCATCAGCGCCATGGCCATCCACGGCAACAAGAGCCAGGGTGCCCGCACCAAGGCACTGGCCGAGTTCAAGACCGGTGACCTGACGGTGCTGGTGGCGACCGACATCGCCGCGCGCGGCATCGACATCGACCAGCTGCCGCACGTCATCAACTACGAGCTGCCCAACGTCCCCGAGGACTACGTGCACCGCATCGGTCGCACCGGCCGTGCCGGCGCGCAGGGCGAGGCGCTCTCGCTGGTCTGCGTCGACGAGGAAGGCTTCCTGGCCGACATCGAGAAGCTGATCAAGCGCAGCATCCCGGCCGAGGTGGTCGCCGGCTACGAGCCCGATCCGGGCGAGCGTCCGGAGCCGATCCAGATCGGTCGCCGCACGCTCAACGGGGGTCCGCGTCGCGGGGGGCCGGCCGGTGGTGGCGGTGGCGGTGGTGGCGGCGGTGGCGGCGGTGGCCGTCCGGCCGCGCGTCCGCAGGGCTCGGGCGGCGGTCAGGGCCAGGGTCGCCCGGCGCAGGCCGGCGGCCGGCCGCAGGGATCGGGCGGTGGTCGTCCGGCCGGTGGTGGTGGCGGCGGCGGTGGTGGCAACGCCGGCAACGGCGGCGGCAACCGCCCGGCCCAGGGTCGCGGCCCGGGCGGCGGCTCGAACGCCCCGCGTGGCCACGCGCCGGCAGCACTCAACCGCGCCAAGCCGAGCCGCTGACGCCAACCCGCGCGCGGCCGCAAGGCCGTTGCGCAGGTCGAAAAAAAAACGCCTCACGAGGCGTCTTTTTCATGGCGGCGAGGAAAACCGGGCGGACTCAGTTCGGTCGTGCGGCGCTCATCCAGGCGCCATAGAGCGCCCGCATCGCCAGGCGATGCAGCGTCGCCGGCGGCACGCGCGGCGCATGTTCGCGCCGCAGTTCCCAGTCCGGCCAGACCGGCACCGGCGCGCGGCGCACCCAGCGCGCCGACCCCGGTTGGGCCTGCCGACCGGCTTGCTTCTGGGTCACAAAACCCAGATGCTGAAAAAAGGCTTGCGTGTCGCGAGCTTCTGCCGGTAACTCCAGCTCCAAGCTCGGCGCCCCGCAAGCACAGGCGACCTCTTCGCAATAGTTCATCAACGCGCGTGCCACGCCCTGGCCGCGGGCGGTCGGCAACACGCCCAGCGCCGAGACTTCGGTGATCCGCTCGCCGGGATGAACCTGCAGACGAACCAGGCCTGCGAGGCCCGATTCGGTGAATGCAACAGCAAACTTGTGACGCTCGTCACACAGCCAGTGTCCAATCGTCGACTGGTCGACGTCCGGAAACACCTCGGCGATCAGGCCCTGAAGACGTGGCCAGTCGCGGATCCGGGCCGCACGCACCCGCACGGCGGCGCCAGAGGCGAACATGCCGGTGTCGGAGAAGGCGGGAAGCGCAGACATGGATACCTCCAAAAGGGGGATTGCCTTCATGAACTTTGTGCGATTGTTCACAACTGCAATGACTCCATCATGTCAGGCAACGTGTCGTCACACCAGCGGGCGTAGTGGGTACTTTTCCCATGATTTTGGCTTTCATTCATCTTTGTCAACCGCTTGTCCAATCTCACCGGAGTTGTGGCAAGCAAATCAATCGGCGTGATTTAGCCCGGTCTTGACGCCGGACAGGCTCCAGTGCGCCCCAGCTTGCAGCACACCGCGCCCGTCGGCGAAGCTGATGGCACACAACCCAGGCGGAGTGCGACATGCTGGTGCAGATCCTTGGAGCGGCCGATTGCGTGACCGGCTCGCGCCACTTCGTGCGGGGTGCCGACGGGGCCACCGTGTTGCTCGACTGCGGCCTGTTCCAAGGATGGAAACCGCTGCGTGAACGCAACTGGCTGCCACTGGGCATCGCACCGCACAGCCTCGATGCGGTCATCCTGAGCCACGCGCACCTCGACCACAGTGGCTGGCTGCCGGCGCTGGTGCGCGAAGGCTACCGAGGGCGGATCTGGTGCAGCCCGGCCACCCGCGACCTGGCCGAGGTGCTGCTGCTCGATTCGGCGCATCTGCAGGAAGAGGACGCGCGGCGCGCCAACCGCGGCGGCTGGACCCGCCACCTGCCGGCGCGGCCGCTCTACACCCGGCGCGACGCGATCCGCGCGATCGAGCTGATGCGGCCGATCACGCCGCTGAAGGCGTTCAGCCCGGCCGCCGGCCTGACCGCGCGCCTGACGCCGGCCGGCCACCTGCTGGGCGCCTGCTCGGTGACGCTGCGCGACCGCCTGCACACCCTCGTGTATTCGGGCGACATCGGCCGCTCCGACGACCTGCTGATGCGCCCGCCGCAGACCGTTGCGGACGCGCCGGACCTGCTGCTGGTCGAGAGCACCTACGGCGACCGCCTGCACGACGCGCCCGACGAGCCGGCGCGGCTGGGCGAGATCGTGCGCCGCACGATCGATCGCGGCGGCAGCGTGCTGATGCCCACCTTCGCGGTCGGTCGTGCACAGATGCTGATGCTGGTGCTGCAGCGCCTGAAGCGCAGCGGCGAGTTGCCGGCCGGCCTGCCGATCTACCTCGACAGCCCGATGGCGCAGGCCGCCACGCGCATCCACCTGGCCCATCCGCGCCTGATGCGGCTGTCGCAGGCCGAGTTGCGCACGCTGTGCGACGGCGTCACGGCGGTCGAGGACGCGGCGGACTCACGCCGCCTGGCGCGCCGCAAGGGCGCGGCGGTGATCCTGTCATCCAGCGGCATGGCCACCGGCGGGCGCGTGCTGACGTACCTGGCGGCGATGGCGCCGGAGCCGCGCCACAGCATCGTCTTCCCCGGTTACCAGGTGGCCGGCAGCCGCGGTGGACGGCTGGTCGACGGTGCGCGCGAGATCAAGGTGATGGGCCAGATCGTGCCGGTGCGCGCCGAGGTGCACCACCTGCGCGGCCTGTCCGGCCATGCCGATGCGAACGGCCTGGTGGCCTGGATGCGCCAGCTGCCCGCACCGCCCCGGCAGGTGCTGGTGGTGCATGGCGAGCCTTCGTCCAGCGACGCGCTGCGGCTGCGCATCGAGCGCGAGCTGGGCTGGCCGGCGCGGGTGCCGCGACCGGGCGAATCGGTCGCGCTGGCAGTGGCGGACACCACCGGCGACTGAGGCGGACGACGCAGCCAGCCTCATCGGGCGGCGTCGGCCCGCAACAGGCTCAGGGGCGCGAACCGTCGTCGATGGCCGGCTTGCGCGGCGGCTTCTCGGCCTTGGCCGGCCTGGCGACCTTGTCGGCCCTCGCCGCCTTGTTCGAGGCCTTCAGATTCGCGGTCGACGCGGCGGCGCGGGACTTGAGGGCGGCCTTCTGGACGCCGGATTTCTGCATGCCGGATTTCTGCGCACCGGACTTCTGCAGGCTCGCCTTCTTCAGGCTTGCCTTCTCTGCGGCCGTCTTGCGGCCTTCGCCCTTGCCGGCCAGGTTCTGCCGGCTGGACGACTTCTTCGCCGCCGCAGTTGCAGCCGTGGCCTGGCGGCTGGCAGCCTTCTCCGCCGCCAGCTCGCGACGCGTCTTGCGCTCGCGCGCCGTCGACGCGGCACCCGGCGCCGGCGTCGCCGCCGGCATCTCGCCGAGCGCGGCGGCCGGTGCCGTCGGGGCCGTGGCCACCGGCGGCTGGACCGGCTGCGGCGGCACCGGCGTCGGCAGCACGATGGTCGTCGTGCCCGTGCGGGCCGCGTTGCCGCCGGCGGTGGAAGTCTGCGCACCGGCGGTGGCAGCGTTCAGGAGCAGGGCCAGCAGGGCGAGCGCGGCGGTCGTACGGGTCATCTTGTCTTCCTGTGCAGTCTGGGTGTGGCCGTCCGGGGACGGGATGGGAGATCAGTCGAAGCGGCCCTGGCGCAACCACTTGGTCGCGACCCACTTCTCGCCCTCGAGCACCGGCGCACCGCCGTGCAGCGTGCGCGTCACCGGATGGGCCCGGTCGTAGCTGAAGAAGACGGCGTTGCCCTTGATCGGCGCCACTTCCAGGGCCACGTCCGGGAAGGTCGTCGCGCCACCGCGGGTGGGCGTGTTCAGGTACATCACCAGCGTGCCGACGCGCTGGCCGCCACGCTTGAGGATGGTCGACGTACCGGGCTGGGCCGGGTCGAAATAGTCGTAGTGCGGCTTGTATTCGGCACCCGGGCGGTAGTGCAGCACCTGCACGCCCTCGCCGTTCTCGACCGGCCAGTTCAGCAGCGCGGCGATGCGCGCCTCGACCCGGCTGATCAGCTCGCTCTCGCCGCGACCGAAGAACATGCCCTGGCTGGTGCGGGCCTCGTTGACCTCGCTGCCGCCGGTGTCGTTGTCGACCGTCTCGGAGCGGGCCAGCCGCGGACTGGCCAGCGCCACCAGTGCATCGCATTCCTCGTCCGACAGGAGGCCGCCGAAGACCACCACCCGGGGCAGTCGCATCTGGGTCAGCACGGTGACGCGCCGCCCGGCGGCCTCGACATGAACCGGCGCACCGTCGAGCGAGGGCTCCGGCACCACCGAGCCCGGCGGCAGGTCGGCGCTGAGGCCCTGCTCGGCCAGGTGGGCGCTGAGGGTCTCCTCGAGCGCGGCAACCGCGACGTCCTCCTGCCAGCCGGCTTCCCGCATCGACGTCAGCACCGCCTCCGGACCGTGTCCGGCGCGGGCCTGCTCGATGATCCACAGGCGCAGTTCGGGGGTGGCGGTCTGGCGGTTCATGCTCGTCGTCGTCATCGCGGGATTGTCGCCCCGGGCGTCGCGGCGCTGCCTTGAGCCGCGCCCAGGATTGATTCGAGATGTCACGCCTGACGCCGCCGGAAGACCAGCCGGTCGGGCTCGGAGACCTCGGGTGCGTAGGCATAGCCACCCAGGTTGAAATCGCCCAGCTGGCTGACGCGCTGGATACGGTTCGTGATCGCGTGGCGTGCCATCAGTCCGCGGGCGCGCTTGGCGTGGAAGCTGATGATCTTGTAGCCGTCGTCCTTCCAGTCCTCGAACACGCAGTCGATGACCCGGACCGGTCCGGCGGCTTGCAGCACCGAACGGCGCACGGCCTTGAAGTATTCCTGCGAGGCCAGGTTGACCAGCACAGGCTGGCGCTGGCCGGCCAGGCGTTCGGCCAGGTCCAGCGAGATCGTGTCGCCCCACCAGTCGTAGAGGTCCTTGCCGCGCGCATTGGCCAGCCGCGTGCCCATTTCCAGGCGATACGGCTGCAGGGCATCGAGCGGACGCAGCAGGCCGTACAGGCCCGACAGGATCAGCAGGTGCGACTGGGCCCAGCGCAGGTCGGCGGGCTTGAGCGTGCGGGCGTCCAGGCCGTCGTAGACGTCGCCGTTGAAGGCCAGCACGGCGGGCTTGCTGTTGCGGCGGTCGGACTCGGGCTGCCAGGCGGCGTAGCGGGCCGCGTTGAGCGTGGCCAGCGGGTCCGACAGGTCCATCAGCTCGGCGATCTGGGCGGGGCTGCGCTCGCGCAGCAGGCCGATCAGCTCGGCGGCTTCGGCCATGTAGCGCGGCTCGGTGGCGTTGACGCGGGTGGGCGTCTCGTAGTCGAGCGACTTGGCTGGCGAAAGGACGAACAGCATGGGGGAGGCGCAGCGGTGGCAGAGCGAAAGCGGCGCGGATTATCGGCGCGCACCACAATCCGCGTGCAGCCCCCGGCCTGCCCCGGCCGCCCCCTCGCCACGACTCCTTGCCACGACCCGGTCCCCGCCTTGAACCGCCCCGCTTCCCACCGCCCCGCCACGACGCCGCCCGATGCCGATCAGGCGCCCTGCCCCTGCGACCTCGGCGAGTCCCGCCGCCTGCGCCTGGCCGACTGCTGCGGCCGCTGGCACGGCGGCGCGCTGCACCTGCAGGCGCCGGATGCGCTGGCGCTCATGCGCTCGCGCTACAGCGCCTATGTGCTCGATCGGCTGGACTACCTGCGCGAGACCTGGGACCCGGCCCGTTGCCCCGCCGACCTGGCTCCCAACGAGCCCGGCCTGCGCTGGCTCGGCCTGAGCATCCGTCGCCACGAGGTGATCGATGCCGACCACGCGCGCGTCAGCTTCGTGGCCCGCAGCAAGTCCGGTGGCAAGGCCCACCGGCTGGTCGAGACCAGCCGCTTCGAGCGCCGCGACGGGCGCTGGCTCTACATCGACGGCGACGTCGGCGAGCCCGGTCCGGTCGCCTGAGGCGGGGTCAGCCCCGCCGCCAGGAACTCCAGGCGCACGGCAGCCGAGTCCAGCCGGACGAAGAAGTGCGCCATCAGCAGGCAGATCAGCGCACCGACGACGGCGCTCGACAGGCTCAGCGTCGGCACCACCGCGGCCTGGAGCGACGGGGCCATCCCCATGCCCAGGACATGCACGCCCCTGAGCGCCTCGGCGATCGGCAGGAACAGGTCAGATTCGAGCCAGCGCATGCCCAGCTGCGCCAGGATCATCCCGGCGAACAGCGCCATCGCCGCACCGCGCGACCAGGTGGCGCGCCGCAGCAGGCCGAGGCCGACCAGCGCCAGCAACGCCGCCATCGGCGCCAGCAGCAGCGGCCGCTCCGGCAGCACCAGTGAACCGCAGAGCACGGCCAGGCCGAACAGCGTCATGGACCAGCCCAGCGCGCTGATGTCGCGGGCCGGTTCGGGCAGATCGTGTGCGGACATGCGCGCCATCATGATTCATCCGTTGGGGGGAACACCACGCAAGGGTCAGAGTGACAACTCAACATGGTTTCAATTGACTTGAGTTGTAGTCTGACTCAATGACTACAAGTTGTTGCAGGTATTGTCCCGGACAAGGCTGCAATCGTTCCCGTCGCCCTCGACGGGTTGTCCCTCTGATATCGGCCGGCGCAGCGACCCTTCTAGACTTGACCGGATGCAAGAAGACCAGATCCAGCGTTTCTTCACGACCTTGCAGGTCGCCAACCCGATGCCGGCCTCGGAACTTGAATACAGCTCGGTGTTCGAGCTGCTGGCCGCCGTGCTGCTGTCGGCCCAGGCGACCGATGTCGGCGTCAACAAGGCGACCCGGCGGCTGTTCCCGGTGGCCAACACGCCGGCGCGCATCCTGGCGCTCGGACTTGACGGGCTGATGGCGCACATCCGGACCATCGGCCTGTACCGGAGCAAGGCGCGGCACCTGATCCAGACCTGCGAGATCCTGATCCAGCGCCATGGCGGCCAGGTGCCGCGCAGCCGCGAGGCGCTGGAGGCGCTGCCCGGCGTTGGCCGCAAGACCGCCAACGTGGTGCTCAACGTCGCCTTCGGCGAGCCGACCTGCGCGGTCGACACGCACATCTTCCGGGTCGGCAACCGCACCGGGCTCGCACCGGGCAAGACGCCGCTGGCGGTCGAGCTGAAGCTGCTCGAACGCATCCCGGAACGCTTCCGGGTCGACGCCCACCACTGGCTGATCCTGCATGGCCGCTACGTCTGCCAGGCCCGCAAGCCGCGCTGCGCGGCCTGTTCGGTGGCGGACTGCTGCGACTTCAGCCCCAAGACCACCGCAACCTGAGGCCGCTCGCGTCTGCCCAAGGCAGGCCTGCGCCCCCTAGGGGGGCAGCGAACGCCGTGAGCGTGGGGCTCCAGGCCACCCGCCGGGCCGCCCCAAGGCAGGCCTGCGACCCCTCGGGGGGCAGCGAACGCCGTGAGCGTGGGGGCTCCAGGTCACCCGCCGGGCCGCCCCAAGGGTGGCCTGCGCCCCCTCGGGGGGCAGCGAACGCAGTGAGCGTGGGGGCCCTCAGCTTCTCGCTGCCCAGGCCTGGATGCGGGCCTCGATGCGGCGCAGGCCGTCGGTCAGGGCGGCCGGGCCGGGTTGCAGGATCTCGCTGGACTTGATCTCGAAGACCTGGCCGTCGCGCACCGCCGGCAAGGCGTCCCAGCCGGGCCGCGCCGCGACCGTCGCCGGCTGGAACTTGCGCCCGCACCAGGAGCCGAGGATCAGCTCGGGCGAGCGGCGCAGCACCTCGGACGGGTCCGCGATGATGCGGTCGCGCCCGAGCGAACGCCCGGCCAGCTCGGGGAAGCATTCCTCGCCGCCGGCCAGCACGATCAGCTCGCTGACCCAGCCGATGCCCGAGATCAGCGGGTCCATCCATTCCTCGAAATAGACCCGCGGCCGACGCGGCAGCAGCGCCGCGCGGGCGGCTGCCGCGTCCAGCCCGGCCTGCAGCTCGGCCAGCAGCATGGCGGTGCGCGCCTGGGCGCCGACCATCGCGCCGACCATCTGGATCGAGGCCAGGATGCCGTCGATCGTGCGGTGGTTGAAGACGTGCACCGGCACGCCGGCGCGGACCAGCGTGCTGGCGATGTCGGCCTGCAGGTCCGAGAAGCCGAGCACCAGGTCGGGCTCCAGCGCCAGGATCTGGTCGATCCTGGCGCTCAGGAAGGCGCTGACCCGCGGCTTCTCCTGGCGTGCCTGCGGCGGCCGCACGGTGTAGCCGGAGATGCCGACGATGCGGTGCTGCTCGCCCAGCAGGTAGAGCGTCTCGGTGGTTTCCTCGGTCAGGCAGACGATGCGGCGCGGGTGGCGGTCTGGGGTCATCGGGCAGCTCCATCGGGGGTCATCGGAAGGCTCCTCCGGGAGCCATCGGCCGCAGCCGCAGGTCGACGCCATGGCCGATCGGCGCGGGCCAGTCGACCGCGCGGAGCGGGTCCAGGTGCAGGGTGCGCAGCGCGTTGAGCCAGCCGGCATGGCCGACCGCCCAGACCCTCGCGCCGGCCAGCACCGGGTCGTCGATGAGCGAGCGCACGCGCGCGCGCAGCATCGCGACGCTCTCCCCGCCGCCGGGCCGGTGGGTCACGAAAGCATCGGTCCAGCCGGCCCAGTCGGCCGGTTCGATCTCGCGCCAGCGCAGGCCGTCCCAGCGGCCGAAGTCGGCCTCGTCCAGGCGCGGGTCGATGTGGTGGTGCCAGCCCCAGCGGCGCAGCCAGCGGCCGACATCGGCGGCGCGGCGCCGCGTCGAGGTCACGATCACGCGCTCGCCGCCCTCGCGCCGCTGGGCCGTGCGGATGCGGTGCGCCAGCCGCCGCGCGCGACGCCGGTCGACCGGCAGGTCGGTGCGGCCGATGCAGCGTCCGGCCGCGCCCTGCGCGCGGGGATGTCGCCAGACGCGCAGTTCGGCCAGCGCCATCGGCCCGGTGAGCTCCAGTCCGCGCGTCATGCGTTCAGGTCCATCCCGCCGCCGCCAGCCAGCCCAGCAAGGCGGCCAGTTCCCCGACCTGCTGCGCGGCCCCCAGCGTGTCGCCGGTGTAGCCGCCCAGCCGCCGCCGATACCAGCCCCGGCAGGTCCAGGTGACGCACGCCAGCGCCCCCAGCGCCGCCGCCAGCGCGAGCCCGCCGGCACCGAGGGTCGCGGCCAGCGCCGTCAGCACGGCCACCCAGGCCAGCGCCGCAACCAGCCCGCCGCGCGAGACCTGCTGCGCCATCGGCTTGGCCTTGGCATGTTCGGCATCGCCGGCATACGGCAGCAGCGCCAGCAACAGCACCGGCACGGCACGCGAGGCCGCATGGGCCCAGACGCCGGCCAGCAGCGCCTGCGCCAGGCCGGCGACGACCAGCGCGTGCAGCGTCGCCGCCTTCAGCCCCAGCACCAGCAGCAGGCCCAGCGCACCGTAGCTGCCCAGGCGCGAGTCCTTCATGATCAGCAGCGCCCGCTCGCGCGTGACCGCCCCGCCCAGGCCGTCGCAGGTGTCGGCCAGGCCGTCCTCGTGGAAACCGCCGGTGAGCCAGACCGTCGCCGCCATCGACAGGCCGACCGCGACCGTGGCAGGCCAGACCAGCGACGCCGCCGCCAGGACCGCCGCACCCCACAGCCCGACCAGCAGGCCGACGCCGGGATAGTGGCGCGCGCTGGCATGCATCCATGCCGGCGTGTAGCCGACCCAGGCCGGCACCGGCACGCGGGTGAAGAACTGCAGGGCGATGAGGTACAGCCGCAGCTCGTGGACCCACCGGTTCATGGCGCCGGACCGCTCACGCCGGCCGACTCGAAGCTGGCCATCTCGGCCAGGAACCGGCAGGCCGATTCCAGCAGCGGCCAGGCCAGCGCGGCGCCGGAGCCTTCGCCCAGGCGCAGGTCCAGGTCGATCAGCGGGCGCACGCCGAGGTGCTCCAGCAGCAGCCGGTGGCCGGGCTCCTGCGAGCGGTGCGCGAACACGCAGCGTGGCAGCACCGCCGGGCGCAGCCGCTGGGCGACCAGCACGGCCGCGCCGACGATGTAGCCGTCGACGACGATGACGCGGCGCTGCGCGGCCGCTTCCAGCACCGCGCCGACCAGCGCGGCGATCTCCAGGCCACCGAAGGCGGCCAGCGCGGCCAGCGGCTCGACCGCGTCGGCATGGCGGGCCAGGACCTCGGCCAGCACGGCCGTCTTGCGCACCAGCGCGGCGTCGTCCAGGCCGGTGCCGCGGCCGGTGCAGGTCTCGATCGGGAGGCCGGTCAGGCGCGCCACCAGCATCGCCGAGGCCGAGGTGTTGCCGATGCCCATCTCGCCCAGCAGCACCGCGTTGCCCGGCAGGCTGGCGATCACGTCCCGGCCGACCGCGATCGCCTGGGCGACCTGCGACAGGCTCATCGCGCGAGCCTGCGAGGCATCGGCGGTACCGGGCGCGACCTTGCAGCGGCGCAGCTGCGGGTGGGGCTCGAAGTCCTGCCGCACGCCCGCGTCGACCACCGTCAGCGCCAGGCCATGCTGGCGCGCCAGCACGCTGACGGCCGCGCCGCCGGCCAGGAAGTTCAGCACCATCTGCGCGGTCACGTCGGCCGGATAGGCCGAGATGCCGCGCGCGGTCAGGCCGTGGTCGGCCGCGAACACCACCATCTGCGGCTGCACCAGCTGCGGCAGGTCGCGGCCCTGGATCAGCGCCAGCTGCAGGGCCAGGGCCTCCAGCTGACCCAGCGCACCGAGCGGCTTGGTCTTGTGGTCGATGGCGTGCTGCACCCGCACAGCCAGCGCCGGGTCGTGCATCGGCGCGACCTCTGGCAGGTCGACGCGGTCGGGCGCAAGGGTCAGGTCGGCGTCGTTCAGGTCAGCATCGTTCATGTCGGAAAGCTCGTGTTCAAGGGTCTTGCAGCAGGCCCCGCAGCGCCGCCGGCCCGAGGTGGGTGTCGATGAAGTCGGCCAGGCCGTCGAAGACATGGTCGAGCGTGCGCACCCGGGCACCGAACAGCGCCTGCAGCACGGCCGGCGATTCGAACAGGCCGTGCGCGTACAGGCCCAGCACGTTGCCACGCGGGCCGGCCTGCCAGCCGATCGGCTCACCATCGGCGCTGCGCAGCGCGACCTGCGGGGCGGCCATGGCCGGGTGCGGCACGCTGCGGCCGTGGTGGATCTCGTAGCCCTGCCAGGCGATGCCCGACAGCGCCGCCCAGGGTCCGGCCGGGTCCATCGCGGCGAAGGCGGCGGTGGTCGGGCGCAGCAGCTTGACCGGCTCGAAGCGCGTGACCAGCGGCAGCAGGCCCAGGCCGGGCATGCAGGCGTCGACAGCGTCGAGGCCGGCGTCGCCGCCTTCGATGCCGTCGAGGTCGATCAGCGCCTCGCCCAGCATCTGCAGGCCGCCGCACAGGCCCAGCACCGCGCCGCCGGCCGCCGCATGGCGGGCGATGGCCGCATCGAGCCGCTGCGCGCGCAGCCAGGCCAGGTCGGCCCGGCTGTGCTTGGAGCCGGGCAGCACGATCCAGTCGACGCCGTCGAGCTCGGCCGGCGTGCGGGCCCAGCTCAGGCGCACGCCCGGCAGGTTGCGCAGCGGCTGGAACTCGTCGAGGTTGCTGATGCGCGGAGGCACGATCACCGCGATGCGGTGGCTGACGTCGCCGCCGGAGGTCGGGCCGCCATCGCCCGGACCGTCATGCAACCCGTCCTCCTCCGGCAGTCCATGGCCGCGCCACATCGGCAGCACGCCCAGCGTGGGCACGCCGGTCAGCGCCTGCAACTGCTCGGGCCCGGGCGACAGCAAGGCCGCGTCGCCCCGGAAGCGGTTGAGCACGAAGCCGCGGATCAGCGCCCGCTCGTCCGGCGGCAGCAGCGCATGGGTGCCGTAGAGGTGCGCGAAGGCACCGCCCCGGTCGATGTCGGTGACCAGCAGGCAGGCCGCGTCGGCGGCCCGGGCGGTGCGCATGTTCACGTAGTCGCTGGCATGCAGGTTGATCTCGGCCGGCGAGCCCGCGCCCTCGATCACGACCACGTCATGCTCGGCCCGCAGCGCCGCCAGCGCGTCGCGCGCATGCGGCCAGAGCGCCTCGCTGCGCGCGCGCCATGGCACCTCGGCGAGATCACGCCGGACCTGGCCCAGCACGACGACCTGGCTGCGCATGTCGACCTCGGGCTTGAGCAGCACCGGGTTGTGGCAGACCTCGGGCTGCACCCGCGCAGCCAGGGCCTGGAAATACTGCGCGCTGCCAATCTCGCCGGGCGTGCGCCGTCCATCCGGCCCGGGCAGGCCGGGCACGACCCGCGCGTTGTTGCTCATGTTCTGGGCCTTGAACGGCGCCACGCTCAGGCCCTGCCGCGCATACCAGCGGCACAGCGCCGTGGCCAGCCAGCTCTTGCCGGCGCCGCTGGTGGTGCCCAGCACCATGACGGCGCGGGCCGCCCGACGCGACGGGCTCATCGCGTGAGCCCCAGGTCGGGCAAGGCCAGCCATTCGTCGCCCAGGCGCTCGATGCGGATCGCGCCGCCGAAGACGTCGCGCAGGGCCGCATGCACCGCCGGATCGTCAGGCGCGCCGACGGCGCGGATGTGGCCGCCGCCCGGACCTGCCGTGGCCTTCTCCAGCACGACCAGCCGGTCGGCCGCCAGCGCCAGGCCGAGGTCATGAAGCACGCTGACCACCGTCTGCGAGCGCCCGAGCCGGCGCATCAGCCGCACCAGCGCGACCTGGTGCGGCGCGTCGAGGTGGGTGGTTGGCTCATCCAGCAGCAGCACCGGCGCCTGCACCGCCAGCGCGCGGGCCAGCAGCGCGCGCTGGCGCTCGCCACCGGACAGGTCCGACAGGCGGCGGTCGGCCCAGTCGGCACATTCGGTGTCCTGCATGGCCTGCGCGACCACCGCCTGGTCCTGCACGCGGGTCGCGCCGAACAGGCCCTGATGCGGCAGGCGGCCCAGCATGACGATGTCGCGCACCGTCAGCTCGCCACCGGCCTCGGCCTGTTGCGCCAGCCAGGCGATGTGGCGGGACCGCTCGCGCGCGGCCAGCCGGTGGATGTCACGCCCGTCCAGCTCGATGCGGCCGGCGCGCGGCGACAGCAACCCGGCCAGGCCGCGCAGCAGCGTCGACTTGCCGGCACCATTCGGGCCGACGATGGCGGTCCAGCCGGTGCCGATCTCCAGACCGACGTGCTCCAGCACCGGCTCGGCGACACCCTCGGGTGCCAGCGCCAGGTCGATGCAGCGCAGCACCTTCGTCACCGCAAGCCCCTGCGCGACAGCAGCACCAGCAAGTAGCAACCGCCCAGCACGGCGGTGAAGACACCGACCGGCAGTTCCTGGGGCGAGATCACGCTGCGCGCGACGATGTCGGCCCACAGCAGCAGCGCACCGCCCATCGCCGCGCTGGCGACCAGGCGGTAGCCGGCCGGGGCGCGAACGAATCGGGCGACCAGGTGCGGCGCGACCAGCCCGACGAAGGCGACCAGCCCGGCCTGGGCCACCGCCGTGCCGGTGGCCAGCGCCATCAGGACGACCAGCGCCGCGCGCAGCCGCGGCAAGGCCAGGCCGAGGCTGCGGGCACTGTCCTCGCCGAGCGCCAGCGCGTCCAGCACGCGCGAAAGCCGCCAGGCCAGCGGCAGCGTCGCGGCCAGCGCCGCGCCCAGCAGGGTCACGCTGGGCCAGCCGAGCAGGCCAGTCTGGCCCATCAGGAAGGCCTGCCGGCCCCGCAGCGCGTCCGGCGAGAACAGCGTCACCAGGTCGTTCAGTGCGCCCAGCAGCACGCCGACGACCACGCCGGCCAGCAGCAGCCGGGTCGTGTGCTCGGCCCCGCGCGCCAGCAGCAGGGTGGCGGTGACGCCGCCCAGCGCGCCGACGAAGGCCGCGCCGACGAGACCCAGGCGCTGGATCAGGTCCGCACCCGCCAGCGGCAGCGACGCGCCCAGCAGGCCGCCGGCCGCCAGCACGATCACCACGCCCAGCGACGCGCCGGCCGCCGAGCCCAGCAGGTAGGGATCGGCCAGCGGGTTGCGGAACAGCCCCTGCGCCAGCGCGCCCGACAGCCCGAACAGCGCGCCGACCAGCAGCGCGCCCAGGCTGCGCGGAGCGCGGATCTCCCACAGGATCAGCTCGCCACCCGCCGGGTCCGCCATGGCCGACAGGTGCCAGCCCTCGCTGCCCGCCAGCAGGCCGGCGGCCAGCCCGACCGCGATCAGCAGCAGCAGGGCCAGCGCAAGGCGCAGGCGACGCAGGCGTTCGGCGGCGGGCATGGCGGCGATGGCGGCGCGGCGCGGTGCGGGTTTCAGCGCGCGGGCGCCGGCAAGGCGGCCAGGCAGTCGGCGATCAGCCGGGCGCCCTCGCCCAGCCGTGGGCCGGGACGCACCAGCATGTCGTAGGGCACCGGCGCGAAGGCGCAGGTCTGGCGCGACGCCAGCGCCGCGAGCCGGTTCCAGCCAGGCCGGCGCGGCATCTCGGCCAGCGGCTGCGCGGCGGCCATGACCAGGTCCGGCCCGGCACGCAGGATGAATTCGGGGTTGAGCTGCGGGAAGGGGCCCATGCCGGGATCGACGATGTTGCGCAGCCCCAGCCGCGCCAGCGTCGCGCCGATGAAGGACGCGGCCCCGGCCGCATGCGGTGTGCTCGCAATCTCGAAGTACACGCTGCGACCGCGCCAGTGCGCCGGCACGCGCCGGGCGGCGGTCTCGAGGTCGGCCTCGATGGCCGCCCACAGCGTCTCGGCCCGTTCCGGCCGGCCCAGCAGCGTGGCGATCCGGCGCAGCGCCACCCGCACGTCTTCCTGGCTTTCGGCCTGCAGCGTGACCACGCGAAGGCCCAGCGCGGACAGCCGCTCGACCACCCGCGTCGACGGCGCGGCCAGCACCAGGTCCGGCCGCAGCGCGACGATGCGCTCCAGCTGCGCATCGTCCATCCCGCCCAGCCTCGGCAGGCCGGCGATCGAGGCCGGCCAGTTGGAATAGCGATCGACACCGACCAGCCGGTCGCAGGCATCGAGCGCGCAGACGGCCTCGGTGATGGAGGGCAGCAGGGAGACGATGCGGCGCGGTTCGGCCGCACCGGCCGGTCCCGCGATGAAGGCGGCCAGCAGCAACCAGCCGATCAGCAGCCGCTTCATGCCGGTCCGCCCTTGAGGTGCAGCGGCAGGCCGGCCACCCTCAGCGTGACCTGGCTGCACAGCGCCGCGACGCGCTGGTCCAGCAGGCCCAGCGCATCGAGGAAGCGCCGCGTCTCGGCCCCCAGCGGCATCACGCCCAGGCCGATCTCGTTGGAGACCAGCACGACCGGACCGGGCAAGGCGGGCAAGGCCGCGCACAGGCGGTCGATGGCCGCCTCGGCGTCCTGCACCGGCAGGCCGGGCGGCGGCATCGTCAGCTGGGTCAGCCAGAGCGTCAGGCAGTCGACCACCAGCAGGTGATCGGGCGTGCTGAGTGCCTGCAACGCCTGCGCCAGATCACCCGCCAGTTCCTGCGTGGCCAGCCCCGGCACCCGTTCGGCCCGGTCGGCCTGGTGGCGCGCGATGCGCAGGCGCATCTCGTCATCGCCCGGCCAGGCCGTGGCCAGCAGGGTGGCCCGTTGCCCTGCTGGGCTCCGATCCGCGCCCAGCCAGGCGGCCGCACGCGCTTCGGCCGCGCGGGACTTGCCGCTTTTCTGGCCGCCGAGGATGAGGGTGTGCATGGGGGCGACCCGCTTCAGGTCAGAAGTTGAAGCGGGCGGCGGCGACGATGGCGCGACCCGGTTCCGGGTAGAGGCCTGTCACCTGCCCCGCATCACAGCGGAAAGCCTGCGTCGTGTACGTCCGGTCGGCGACGTTGGTGACCGCCAGACTCAGTTCCCAGCTCGGCTGGCGCCAGGCGTAACGCGTGTCCAGCGTCGCGGCCGAGGCCATGCGGCAACTGTTGTCCAGCGTCGGGTACTGCCTGCCGATGTACACCACGTCGGCACCCAGGTGATGCTGCGGCAGGAACTGCCAGTTCACGCCGACCAGGCCATTGACGCGGGGCGCGAGCGGGACATCCTTGCCAGCGTTCGCGCCGCTGTCGAAGCGCGAGCGAAGCAGGGCCGCCGCAGCGCGCAACTCGACCGCGGACGACAGCTCGTGACGGCCCTCGGCCTCGATGCCGCTGCGGCGGGTCGGGTCGTAGTTGACGTTGCTGCCGAACAGGCCCGCGGCCGGATCGAAGCCGATCTCGTTGTGGAGCCGACTGCGGTAGACACGGGCCTCGAGACGTGTCGTTTCGTCGCGCCAGCGCGTGCCGACCTCCAGGTCGCGCGAGGTCTGCGTGCGCAGGTTGGTGTTGCTGAGTTCGTCGACGCTGGCCAACCGGAAGCTCTTGCCCAGACGACCGTAGACCTGCGCGTGCCGGCCGATCGGCTGCACCACGCCCAGGTCCCAGGCCGTGACACGATCCTTGCCGAGGCCGGGCCCGAAGCCGTGCGCCTCCTTGTCCAGCTTCTCGCGTCGCAAGCCAGCCGACCACGCGGTGCCGCCAGCCAGCGTCAGGTCATCCTTGATGTAGAAGGCCCGGCTGCGCTGGACGTCCGGTGCCGCCTGCGGCACGGTGCGTTCCCAGCGCGCGTGGTCAACGCCGAAGCGGACCTGGTTGCTCAGGCCGGCGATGCGGCCGATGTGGCGTGCCCGCACGTTGGCGGTGTCGGCGCGGATGTCGTAGTCGAACGGGGCGTCGAAGTTGATGCTGCGCAGCGCCTTGGTCCGGTGGCCGACGTCGGCCGCGAACTCCCATGCGCCGACGCGCAGCTCGCCGGTCAAGGTGCTTCGACGCCCATCGATGCGTCCGTGGTCGGTCAGGCTGGTGGCCTGGCTCGGGTCGGCGGCGAACTGGGCCGCCGACAAGGCATTCGGCAGGCCGGTGGAGAGCGTGTCCTCGGCATGACGCGCCACCAGGCGCAGTCCCTCGCCGTCCTGCCACTGGGCCGCGAACGCGGCCGCGCCGACGCCCGAGGCGAAGTTGTCGCGGTGGCCGTCGCTCAGGCGGCGCTGGGCCGCGAGGTCGAAGCTGAAGTCGCCCGCATTGAGCGTGGCCGTCCCGCGCAGTTCGCGGCGGCCTTGCGTGCCGCCAGCCAGGTAGACCTGGCCCGCGTCCCGGCGCGACACGCCCTTGCCGGCCTTGGTCGTGATGACGATGACGCCGGCGGTTGCGCCTTCGCCGTACAGCACGGCGTTCGTGCCACGCAGGACCTCGATGCGCTCGACGGTCTCGATCGGGATGCCGGCCAGCCGCGTGCCGCCGGTGTCGCCTTCGCTCACCCGGATGCCATCGACGACGATGACCATGTTGCTGTCGGACGTGCCGCCGAAGCCGCGCAGGTCGAGCGCGTATTCGCCACCGCCGTTGAGGTCGAGCCGGCCGGGCACGCCGAGCTGGCGCATCACGGCCTCGTTGAGGGTGGTGTAGCCGCCGCGGCTGATCTGCTCGGCGGTGATGACGCTGATGCCGATCGGCTGCGAGTCGGCCGCGTCGGCGAAGCGGGTGCCGCTGATCACGACCTGCGGCAGCGTGCTGGCCAGCGCCAGCCGGTTGGCGACGTCCGCCTGGGCCATCACGGCGCGTGGAACGCCCAGGGCGCAGAAGGACGCGAGCGCGATCGGCGCGAGCTGGACAAGGCGCGGGGAAACCGCCGTGAGGCGGCAGAAACGGGAAGGAGAGGACATCGGGAAGACCACGGAACGGACGTGCACGCCAGCGTCCCCGCAGGCCTGCACCACATGGCGGACGCGCACGCGCATCCGCCCCCCGTTGGCCGGTATCCGGGCTGGCGGAACGACCTCTGCGACCTTCCCGGCGACCTGAGGGATCACCAGTGGCTGAACGCAGAAGCGGGTCTTGCCGGGTGGCATGGACCGTCCGCTTACCGTTGCGGGGGCAGCGCAGGTTGGGCTCTTCCCGAGGGGCGTCGCCTTCCTGCTTCCCGTTTAACCGGGCCCATGGGACATGGGCCCGAGCACCAACGGGCGCGAGTGTATCCGCCGGTGTCCGACGCGCCGCTGACAGCCGTGCGCGGGGTGCCTCGCCGGGATGCCACCCCTACAATCGATGGGCTCAGTCCACGCAGCTGTTGCGTGAGCGCTGCAACCCCATCGCGCATGTCCACCATCGAAGACCTGGCCGACCGAGTCGACCGCCTGCTGCTGAGACACGACGAGCTCAAGCGCACCAACACCCTGCTCGAGCAGCAGCTCGCCACGGTGCTGGCCGAACGCGACAACCTGCGTTCGCGCCTGGCGGCGGCCCGCCACCGCATCGACGCCCTGATCGAACGCCTGCCAGCCAACGAGACCGACGCGGCACAGGCCTCCGGGAGCGACGCATGAAGCAGATCGAGGTGAGCATCATGGGCCAGACCTACATCCTGGCCTGCCCCGAAGGACACGAGACCGAGCTGCTGGAAGCCGTCGGCAGCGTCGACCGCGAGATGTGCGGCATCCGCGATGCCGGACGGGTCAAGGCCCGTGAGCGCATCGCCGTGCTGGCCGCCCTGAACCTGGCCTATGCGCTGGCCGAACAGGGCCGTGCGCCAGCCCCCGCCGCCAGCGCGCCGGCAGCCTCCAACGGCCATGCGGCGGGCATGGACACCGGCTCGGTCGACGTCGATGCGCTGGTTCGCCGCGTCGATGCTGCATTGGGTCACGACGGCCAGCTGCTTTGAGGGACTTGGCCTGCGCAGCGGGCCGGCTGGGTTCTAGAATGGACCGGTCCACTGCGTTCGCGAAGGTTTTATATTTCCTTGAACCGATGCTCTCGCGAGCCAGGGCTTGGAAAATCGCCAGGCTGGTGTGATCGTCTCGCGTCAGATGAACCCGAAGCCTGGTTGACCTTGCCCACCTGAATCCCCCTGGGTTCAGGAATGCGACCTTTGGTTCGCGGTGGACACCCCCTCTTTCCTGCCCCGATGGAACGCGCCTACTGGCTGATGAAGAGCGAGCCCGACGAGGCCTCGATCGACACGCTGGCTCAGTCCGTGAGCCAGCGCCTGCCCTGGACCGGGGTGCGCAACTACCAGGCCCGCAACTTCATGCGCGACGCGATGCGCATCGGGGATGGCGTACTGTTCTATCACTCGTCCTGCCCGCAGCCCGGCATCGCCGGCCTGGCCGAGGTGGCCAGCACGGCCTACCCGGACACGACGCAGTTCGACCCCGCCAGCCCCTACTTCGATCCCAGGTCCGACCCGGCCGCGCCGCGCTGGCTGCATGTCGACGTGCGCTTCGTGCGCAAGACCCGCCTGCTCGGCCTGGCCGAGATGCGCGCCACGCACAGCCTGTCCGACCTGCAGGTGCTGCAGCGGGGCAACCGGCTGTCGATCACGCCGGTGACGCCGGCGCAGTGGCAGGCGGTGCTGGCGGTGCTGGACGCCGGCTGAAGGCCATTCCGGCACGGGCCGCGTCCGCCAGAATCGCGGCCCTGCCAGGGCATGTCGCCCTGGGTGACCTGCCCGACCTGCGCCATGGACCTCGATCCCCTGCTCATTGCCGAACTGCTGACCCTGGGCGTCGGCACCGGCTTCCTCGCCGGCCTGCTGGGCATCGGCGGTGGCATGCTGATGGTGCCCTTCATGACGCTGATCCTGTCGCACCGCGGCGTTGACGCTGGCCTGGCGGTCAAGATGGCGATCGCGACGTCGATGGCCACCATCCTGTTCACCTCGGTGTCCAGCGTGCGGGCCCACCACCGCCGCGGCGCGGTGCGCTGGGACATCGTGCGCAAGCTCGCGCCGGGCATCGTCGGCGGTGGCCTGATCGCCGGGGCCGGCGCCTTTGCGGCGCTGAAGGGCCAGGCGCTGGCATTGTTCTTCGCGGTCTTCGTCGCGTTCTCGGCCACGCAGATGCTGCGCAACAAGAAGCCCGCGCCGTCGCGCCAGATTCCGGGCATCGCCGGCAGCCTCGGGTCCGGCGGCGTGATCGGCTTCCTCTCCGGCCTGGTCGGCGCGGGCGGCGGCTTCATCTCGGTGCCCTTCATGGCCTGGTGCAACGTGGCCATGCACAACGCGGTGGCGACGTCGGCGGCGCTGGGCTTCCCGATCGCGCTGGCCAACACCATCGGCTATGTCGTCGGCGGCTGGAACCTGCCGACCGCCCTGCCCGGCGCGATGGGCTACCTGTGGCTGCCGGGCCTGGCGGTGATCGCCTGCGCCAGCGTGCTGACCGCGCCGCTGGGCGCCAGGGCCGCGCACGCGATGGACGTGGCGCAGCTGAAGAAGGCCTTCGCGGCGGTGCTCTACCTGCTGGCCGCCTACATGGCCAGCAGGGCCATGCTCTGAACGGCTTCAGGCCCGGCTTGGCGACGCCGGTGCGGCGCGGCTGGCCGCCAGCGAGATGCTGGCCGGCACGACCCGGTTGCCGCCGCGCTGGCGGGCCTCGTTGAGGGCCCGGATCGACGCCTGGCTCAACCCGTCGAGGCTGGTCGCGCTGTGCGGGAAGCTGGCCACGCCGGCCGAGATCTCGAAGCGGTAGCTGCGACCGTCCTGCACCAGCAGCTCGGCGGCGCAGGCCCGCCGCAGTTGTTCAACCCGCGCATGGGCGGTCGACAGGCCGATGCCCGAGAACAGGATGGCGTAGCGCTCCGGGCCGAGCTGCGACAGCACGTCCATCGCCCGCGTGTTCGCGCGCATCAGGCCGAGCAGGGTCGACCCGACCCGCTGCGCTGCCGCGTCACCGTGATCCTGGAGGATGTCCTCCAGCCGGTCGACGGCGAGCAGCACCAGCGCGAACTCACGGCCCTCGCGCTGCGACAGCGCCGCCTCGCGCTGGAGCGTGGCCTCGAAGTGATCGCGCCGGAACACGGCATCAGGCCGATCGCCGGCACCATCCTCCCGCAGACGGTCCATCTGGCCCTGCTGGCGCTCGATCTGCTGCAGCGCCTGGTCGAGCTGCAGCTCGAGCGCGGCCTTCGCGTCCAGCCGCCAGACCGTCAGCAGCAGGCGTTCACCGACCACACCGACCCACTCGCTGCGCCAGGTCTGGATGTCGTGGCGCTGCCCCGGTCTTTCGAAACGGTGCTGTTCGACCGCCACCGCGTGGACACCGAGCGCGCGCCGGTCGGCCGCCTGGACCGCCGCCGCATCGGCCGGCGGAAGCACCGCATGGTCGTCGCGGCCGATGAGCTGACCGGCGTCGACGCCCAGGTAGCCCAGCCAGGCCGCGTTGGCCCAGCGGTAGCGCAACGTGTCGCCGTCGACCACCTTCAGCGAGACCATCACGCCGGCCACGTCCAGCATCGCCAGCAGGCGATCGGACAGCATCGAGACATCGAGTTCTGGCGGCAGTTCGGTCATGGGACGGGCCTGTCAGCGGGGCGAGCCGTCGATGATAGGCAGCGGCATCGTTTGCGCCCGGTCTCACCGGGCCGGGCTCAACGCCACGCGTCGGCCGGCGTGAATTGGGTCACTGAGCAGACGGTTGCTCGCCGGGCCTTCAGCGCAGGTCGCCGGCCAGGCAGGCCAGCGTCTCGGGCGTCAGGCTGAGGTGGCTCGGGTAATTGACGTGGTCGCAGCCCACCTTCACGCCCGCACCGGCCCGGATCGCGGCACGGGTCGCGTCGTTGAACTCGAAGCGCACGAAGTGGACCGCCGAGGTCTTCTCGGCGTTCTCGCGGTCCAGGTCCTCGTCGGCGATGGCGTAGACGCGGGCGTGGCCCTCGACCTCCACGTAGACCCGGTCCTCGACGCCGATCAGCCGCGCCAGCTCGCGGCGGCGCTCGTTGACGTCGGGGTACTCCAGCAGCATCGTCGCCTTCCAGTTGCCACCGTCGGGCACCAGGGGCGCGTAGGCTTCCAGCTCGCCCTGGATGCCCTCTTCCTCGAAGATCTTCTCGATGCGCAGCATCTCCTGGATCTGGTAGCGGATGGTCTTCTCGTCCTCGAACTGCAGCGTCAGGTGCTCGCCGAGGTGGACCGAACGCAGCTTGCGGTGGGCGATCACCTCGGCGCGCAGTTCCTTGCGGACACGGGCATAGGCCTCGAGCGTGAGCAGGCTCTCTCGGGTGATGGCGCTGGCGCGGGCCTGGGGCGTGCGAGTCATGGCGTGGGTCCTCGATGGGGTGGGTTCACTTGAGGCCGTAGGCCGTCGCCACCAGGCTCAGCGGATGAGCCAGTGGCGCCGTCGGCAGCTGGTTGTCGGCCAGGCCCTGGGCGATGTGGTGGCCGCCCAGCGGGCAATCCGAGCTGATCCAGTCGGGGCCCTTGCCGTCGGCATCGAGCTTGCCCATGGCCTTGAAGACCGGCTTGCCGATCTTCATCGCCAGCGCGTGGTACGGCTTCTTGATGCCGTAGGTGCCGGCATGGCCGGAGCAGCGCTCCACGGTGTTGAGCTTGACGCGCACCGTCTGGCCGATCAGCTTGAGCACCTCCTCGGTCTTGCGGCCGATGTTCTGGACCCGGCCGTGGCAGGGAATCTGGTAGCTGACGTTGCCGAGGTCGCGCTTGAAGTCGGTCTTGAGCAGGCCGTCGCGGTGGCGCGCGGCGAGGTATTCGAACGGGTCCCACATGGCATCGCGGACCCGCTGCACCGCCGCGTCGCCGGGGAACATCAGCGGCAGCTCCTGCTTGAACATGAGCGTGCAGGACGGCACCGCCGACAGGATGGCGTAGCCGTCGCGGGCGTAGCGGTCCAGCACGGGGATGTTGGCGTCCTTGCTGCGGGCGACCGAATCGAGGTCGCCCAGTTCGAGCTTGGGCATGCCGCAGCAGCGTTCCTTCTCGACCAGCACGTAGGGAATGCCGTTGTGCGCGAGCACGGCCAGCAGGTCGTGGCCGATGCCCGGTTCGTTGTAGTTGACGTAGCAGGTCGAGAAGATCGCGACCTTGCCGGGCGTGCGCTCACCGTTCGTCACGGTGCGGGCGGGGCTGTCGGCAGCACCCCAGCGGAAGCGCTGGGTGGCGAGGCTGGGCATCCACGCATCGGGATGCACGCCGAGGTAGCGATCCATCGCCCGGCGCGCCAGCGGCGTCGCGTTGATCGCGTTGGCCACCTGCACGACCACCGGGATGCCGGCGAACTGGCCGTGCTTGTCGGTCGAGGCCAGGAACTGGTCGGCCTTCGAGACCTCGCCCTTGCGGAAGCGGATCGCCTTGGCGCGCAGCATCAGGTGCGGGAAATCCAGGTTCCACGCATGCGGCGGCACGTAGGGGCACTTGGTCATGTAGCAGAGGTCGCACAGGTAGCACTGCTCGACGACCTTGCCGTAGTCGGCCTTGGGGATGCCGTGGACCTCGCCGTCGTCGGTCTCGTCGACCAGGTCGAACAGCGTCGGGAAGCTCTGGCACAGGCTGACGCAGCGACGGCAGCCGTGACAGATGTCGAACACCCGCTCCAGCTCGGCGTTGCACTTGTCCTCGTCGTGGAAGTCGGCACTGAGCCAGTCCAGCGGATGCCGGGTCGGGGCTTCGAGATTGCCTTCGCGGGTGCTCATCGGGGGCGCTCCTGCACGCGGTCGGTTGCCGGATCGTGCGGATGGCCGGGGACGCGGGTCCGCCGGCCATCGCGAGGGGTCAGGGCCTGGGGTGGCAGGCCGCGTCAGTCGACCAGGGCGTCCAGGGCCTTCTGGTAGCGGTTCGCGTGCGAGCGCTCGGCCTTGGCCAGGGTCTCGAACCAGTCGGCGATCTCGTCGAAGCCCTCGTCGCGGGCGGTCTTGGCCATGCCCGGGTACATGTCGGTGTACTCGTGGGTCTCGCCGGCCACGGCGGCCATGAGGTTCTGGCGGCTCGACCCGATCGGCAGGCCGGTGGCCGGATCGCCCACGGCCTCGAGGAATTCGAGGTGGCCGTGCGCATGGCCGGTCTCGCCTTCGGCGGTCGAGCGGAACAGGGCGGCGACGTCGTTCTGGCCCTCGATGTCGGCCTTGTTCGCAAAGTACAGGTAGCGGCGGTTGGCCTGCGATTCGCCCGCGAAGGCGTCCTTCAGGTTCTGCTCGGTCTTGGAACCCTTGAGTGTGCTCATCTGTCTCTCCGTTGGGACCTGCGTGGGGGGAAGGTGACACCGGGCTGGCACACGCCGGACCGGCGCCTTCACGACCGCTGTCGTGGTCGTGTCCATGACGATAGCCCAGGCAAAAAGCAGGGCAGATTAGGATTTCTCTATGCCTGCCTCTGGTCAAAGGCAATGGCCAGGGCCGCCTACGGGAACACCCTCGCCGGGCGTGCCGCCAGCCGGCGACGGCGAGAATCCGGCGCTTCCCGAACCCCGTGACCGGACCCCTCGCCATGAGCATCGCCCCCTACCTGCGCACCATCGGCCGAGGCAAGGACGGCGCCCGGCCGCTGAGCCGCGAACAGGCCCGCACGCTGATGGCGCTGATCCTGGACGGCCACGTCAGCGACCTGGAGCTGGGCGGCTTTGCGCTGGCCATGCGCATCAAGGGCGAGAGCGCCGACGAGCTGGCCGGCTTCATCGACGCGACGATGGCTCACACCCTGAGCCTGCCGGAGCCTGAGCGCGAGGCGGGTCCGGCCGTCCTGCTGCCGAGCTACAACGGCGCGCGCAAGCTGCCCAACTTCACGCCACTGCTGGCCCTGTTGCTGGCGCGCCAGGGCGTGCCGGTGCTGGTGCACGGCGTGCTGGACGATCCGGGCCGCGTGACCAGCGCGGCCATCTTCAGCGCGATGGGTCAGCCGAGCGTGGCCGATGCCGACGCCGTCGCGCACCGCTGGGCGGCCGGCGAGCCGGCCTTCATGGCGCTGGAGGCCCTGAACCGCCCGCTGGCCGGCCTGCTGGCGATCCGGCGCGTGCTGGGCCTGCGCAACAGTGGCCACACGCTGGCCAAGCTGCTGCCGGCCGTGCCGGGCGGCCTGCGGGTGGTCAACCACACCCATCCCGAGTACGCGATCAGCCTGACGCAGTTCCTGGACGGCAGCGGCGCGGATGCCGTGCTGATGCGCGGCACCGAAGGCGAGCCGGTGGTCGATGCGCGTCGCCAGCCTCGCCTGCAGGTCCACCTGGGCGGCACACGCCGGCCCGAGCTGGACCTGGCGCCGCAGGACGGCGTGCTGGTCGAACTGCCCGAGTTGCCAGCCGCGATCGACGCGGCCAGCACCGCCACGCTGATCGGCCGCATGCTGACCGGTGACGCTGCGGTGCCGGCGCCCATCCTCATGCAGGTGGACATGTTGCTGGCGGTGCGCCGGGAGATGGCGCGGCGGGCGTCGGACCGACGGTCTTGACGCCCTTCAGCTGGATGCCGGACCGCTGTCGCTGAGCGTGTCGGCGGGCTGGCCCGGAGCCGGCGCGCAGCGCAGTTCGTCGACCGTGTAGCCCTCGCGGATGAGGGCGCGGCGCAGCCAGTCGGGCTGGCTGCCGACGCCGTCCCAGGACTCGCCGCTGATCGGGTGGCGGTAGCGCACCTCGGGTGCGCTGCGGCGGCGCACGACCGGTGCGATCGGAACGATGTCGCCGTCGAGCTCGTCGGGCTCGATCTTCCAGAATTCCATGAGCCGGCGGATCTTGCGGATGGCCGCCTGCTTCTCGAGATCTGCGTCGTCGTCTTGCATCTGCTGAAGTCCACAGGGACGGGCCTGGCACCAGGCCCCACACACGCCGTAGCGGGCTTGAATCATGGCACACGCCACATCGCCCGCCCCCTGGAACCGAAGGGCCTGCGACGGCTCGCCTACAATGCGCGGTGACGGGCCTCCCCGCATGGGCAGGCGGCCAAACGGGTCAGGTCGGGAACGAAGCAGCCCTAACCGATTCTGTTCAGTGCCGGGGTTCAGGCTCGTCACCCTCATTCAAATGGACACGGCGTCATCAACGCCTCGGACCTTCGCGGTCCGGCTGGCGACGTTGATGGTCATCCTGCTGTGTACACCCGCTGTGCACACCCGGCGCCACCTCGCCGGATCGCTGCAGGCAGGTGCTCACGCAGACGGCAAGCTTCCCCCCTCCAGCCCACACGCAACGCGCAGTCGACGCACGTCGGCTTGCGGCGGCGCGCCGAACAGGCGGCTGTACTCGCGGCTGAACTGGGACGGGCTTTCGTAGCCAACGCGTTCACCTGCGCGACCCGCATCGAGATGCTGCGTCAGCATCAGCTGCCTGGCCTCCTGGAGACGCAGCGACTTCTGGTACTGGAGCGGGCTGGTGCCGGTCATCTTGCGGAAGTGATGCCGGAACGTGGTCGGACTCATGTGGACGCGGCCGGCCAGTTCATCGACCTGCAGCGGCCTGGCGAAGTTCTGTTTCAGCCAACGGACCGCCGTCGCGATCTGCTGGCTGGGCGCGCCGTCGGCCACGAGGTGCAGCAACTGGGGCCTGTGCGGCCCCACGAGCAGCCGAACGATGACCTCATCCCGTGTCAGCGGCGCGAGCTTCTCGATCAGCACGGGCGACTCGCCAAGCAAGGAAACCAGGCGGGTCAAGGCGTCCATCAACGACGCATCCAGCGGCTCGACCGCCAGCGTTCGACAGGCATGCGCGCGGTCCGGTGCAGGCAACGTCATGTCGGCCGCAATCTCCTGGACCCGCCTCGGGTCGAGTTGAAGCATCAGCCCGAGCAGCGGTCGCTGCAGCGACGCCTGCGTCACCCGAGAGACCACCGGCAGGTCGATGGTCGTCAACATCGACTCACCGGGGCCATACGTGAGGACCTCGCCGTCGAGCAGCGCCTGCTTGTGGCCCTGGGCCACCACGCCCAGGCCGAGGTTGAAGATGCAGTGCAGCGGCTGGGTGGGCCGATGTCGCCGGTGCAGCGACAGCGCGGGAATGGCCGTCGGGAAATCGCCGTCGGATTGAGCAATCCGGCCTATCGCAGCCGCAAGTCCATCAGCCCAACCTCCGGTGCGATCACCGTCGGTTCTTGTTTTCCTCATCGGCCTTCCGTTCAATCAGCAGTCTGACAAGACTCTATCACTGGCCGGATTCCAGACATCGAGGCAATCCCAGCTTCGGTCGAATCAGGCAAGAACAAGAACGGATCGGGCAGTCGACGGCGGCGTGCCCTCTCGACAATCGGGCATCGAAACGAACCCATGGACTAGACATGAGCAAGCAGAAGATCTGGTTCATCACCGGCGCTGGACGAGGCCTGGGCGTTGACCTCGCGAAGGCGGCCTTGGCGGCCGGTCATGCCGTCGTCGCAACCGGCCGCGACCCCTCGAAGGTCGCCGCCGCCGTCGGCGCACATCAGGACCTGCTTTGCCTGGCCCTGGATGTCACGAACCTCGACCAGGCCCGGGCCGCGATGGATGCGGCCGTGGCCCGATTCGGCCACGTCGACGTGCTGGTGAACAACGCGGGCAACTTCTACGCTGGCTTCTTCGAGGAACTCAGCCTCGATCAGGTCCGCAGCCAGATCGAGACCCTGCTGTTCGGCCCGATGAACGTGACACGCGCCGTGCTGCCAACGCTGCGCCGCCAGCGTGCCGGCCTGCTGGTCAACATCTCGTCGACCGCGGGCATCGCCGGCGGCCTGTACTGCACGGCCTACGCCGCCGCCAAGTTCGGGCTGGAGGGCTGGACCGAGTCGCTGGCCGTCGAGTTGGCGCCGTTCGGCATCCGGACCCTGCTGGTGGAGCCGGGATTCTTCCGCACCGAATTGCTCACCGCCGAATCGACCACTTTCGCGTCGGCCAGCATCGCGGACTATGCCGACCGCAGCCAGGCCACCACCGACGCCTGGCGCGGCATGAGCGGCAAGCAGGGCGGAGACCCGGCCAAGCTGGCGGCGGCCATCGTGCAGGTGGCCGGCCTGGACGAGCCGCCGCTTCGTCTGGCCGCCGGGGTCGACGCGGTCGGCGTCCTGGAAGCGAAGGCCAAGGCCCTGCTCGCGCAGGCCGACGCCCATCGTGCGCTGTCGACGTCGCTCGCGTTCGAGGCGGCCTGAGCAACCGTCTTGAGGGCCTGCGGCGAGCAGCCTCAGGCCGCCTTGATCTGCAGGTGACGCGAGAGCTTCTCGCGGGCGTCGAGGTAGGCCTGCTTGAGGATGTCGACACTGGTGCCGAGCGCGCGGGCATAGCGGTTGGCGACCTGGGCCAGCGCGCGCGGCTGCGCGCCGGTCGGCGCGTCGAAGGCCTGGAGGGTCTCGTTGGCGCAGCTCGACACCAGCCGCAGCCAGCCGTCGACGGTGTGCGGCGCGACCACCGTCTGGTTGAGCGGCAGCGGCAGCATGGTTTCCTGAACCGAATCGTCCAGGCCCCAGTGGCGCGCCAGCGCGTTGGCCATGGATTGCAGGTCGACGCCCAGCACGGCCATCGCGGCGGCGTCCTCGGACAGGCCCGGCGTGACCGGATCGCCTTCGCGCAGCGGCGGCCCGGGCTGCATCAGCTGGCGGATCTGCACCGCCTCGTCGGGAAAGTGGTAGTACGTCACCAGGCGGCCGAGGTGCTGGAGCTGGGCGGCGATCAGCGCGCCTTCGGCATCCAGGCCAGCGGGCACGAGGACCTCAGCGAGGTGGCCGGCCAGGCAGGCACGGCGCATGGCCTTGTCGAGCCGCTCGGCGGCGCCGTCGCGCAAGGGTCCGGGCCAGGCCCGCAGCGTCGATGCGGCGCGGCGCACGCCGGTCAGGCCGATCAGCTGGATGGCGCGACGCACGGTGGTCACGCCGTCATCGGCCATCAGCCCGATGCTGGCCGAGTTGACGCTGCGCAACAGCTCGAAGGACAGCGCCGGATCTTCCAGAACGACGTCGGTCAGCTCGTCGAGCCGGCGGGTTTCCATGCGCGACAGCTGGACCACACGTTGCGCCAGCCCCGGCAGCGCCGGCAGGTGGCCGTTGACACGCAGGCGATCGAGCAACAGGGCCAGTGGTCCGCCGCGGTCCGCGGATTCAACCTGGCGCCAGCCCGACAGCGCCCGTTCGAGGCTGCGCGCGCCGAGGTAGCGACGGCGCTCGTGGCGGTCGGTCGCCCGGTTGAGGATGGCGCGCAGCGCGTCGGAGACCGGCGCCGGCAGTGACCAGGGCAGGCGCACGATGTCCTGGCCGAGCCGGTCGACGGCGCTCGGCACGTCGGGCTCGTCGAGCGCCGGTGCATGCGCGATCCAGGCGTACAGCAACAGGCCGATGGCGAGCACGTCACGGTCGGATGCCAGGTGGCGGCGCGCGGCGATCGGGTCCTCCGGATCGTCGGTGGTCGTGTCGGGCGACGGCGCCGTGCGCGATCCCGGCATCCCGCTGCCCCAGGCCTGGATGCGACCGTTGCGGGCCACGAACAGGGTGTGCAGGCCGACATCGCCGTGGGCATAGCCGGCGTCGTGCAGGTAGGCCAGGCCCTCGAGCGCGTCGATCGCCCAGCCAACCACCTCGACCGGCGCACCCGGCTTGCGCTGGCTGAGGTGCTGGGCCAGCGTCACGGCACCTTGCGGACGGTCGCAGACCACGTAGACACGCCCGCCGTGGGCACCGCTCTCGACCGCCTGCAGCAGGCGCGGATGCTCCAGGCGGGCGGCACGCCTGAGGTTGTCGACGGCGGCGGCAAGCTCGTGGCGATCGTCCATCGGCTGTCGCGCGATCAGCAGCCAGACGTCCTGGCGAACCTGGGGGTCGTGGGCCAGCCAGGCCATACTCTGCGAGCTGCGGCCCATCAGCTCGCGCAGCTCGAAGCGCCCGAAGGTGCGCGCCACCGCCGCCGCCGCGCGAGGCGAGGCGACGGAGGGTGCGCGGGTTGAGGCGTTCGAGGGCGGCATGCGCGTGGAGCCAGTCGGTGCAGATGTGCAGATTGAACCGTCGACCGGCCCCGCGCCAAGCACCGAACAGGGACCGAACAACGCGACAAATCTCGCCAGCCGCCGGTTCCACGCTGTCGCATGGCCCGCGCTCCAGGTCGCCCTGTCACCCCGATGACACCTTCAGGGCCGGCGGCGGGCGGCGGTGTTTCCGCGATCGTGCAAAAATCCAGACTTCCGTCTGCAATCCCGCGCGGACATCTTCTGCGGATTCCCCATGAGCAGCGATCTCATCAAACACGTTTCCGATGCGACCTTCGACGGCGATGTCGTCAAGAATGACAAGCCCGTCCTGGTGGATTACTGGGCTGAATGGTGCGGCCCCTGCAAGATGATCGCGCCGGTCCTAGACGAGGTCGCCAAGGACTATGACGGTCGCCTGCAGGTTGCCAAGATGAACGTCGACGAAAACCGCGAAGTTCCGGCCCGTTTCGGCATCCGCGGCATCCCGACGCTGATGATCTTCAAGGACGGCCAGCTCGCCGCCACGAAGGTCGGCGCGGTGTCCAAGGCGCAGTTGACGGCCTTCATCGACGCACACCTATAATCTCCGCTATCGGGCGTCGGAGTCATCCGACGCCCGATCGTCCACCCGCCCGCACATGACGCGGGGCGACCCGGAGCCGGGTCATCCGGTGGTCGATCGAAACTTTTCCCTTTGCTTCCATCCAGATCCCTCTGCGGATCTCCCGATCCCGTTCCGCCTTCCGGCCGGATCGGTGACATGGTCCGCACCGCTCAGGCGCGGGCTCTCTCCACACGCTGACTTCCGGGTTCAAGCCCATGCATCTTTCCGAACTCAAGGCTCTGCACATCTCGGCGCTGGTCCAGATGGCCGAGACATTGGAGATCGAGAACGCCAGTCGCCTGCGCAAGCAGGAACTGATGTTCGCGATCATGAAAAAGCGCGCCCGCCAGGGCGAGCAGATCTTCGGGGACGGCGTGCTGGAGGTTCTGCCCGACGGCTTCGGCTTCCTGCGCTCGCCGGACACGAGTTTCCTGGCCAGCACCGACGACATCTACCTGTCGCCGAGCCAGATCCGGCGCTTCAATCTCCACACCGGCGACATGATCGAAGGCGAGGTCCGCGTCCCCAAGGACGGCGAACGCTACTTCGCGCTGGTCAAGGTCGATCGGGTCAACGACCTGACGCCCGAGGAGAACAAGAACAAGATCATGTTCGAGAACCTCACGCCGCTGTTCCCCAAGGAACAGTTCAGGCTGGAGCGTGACGTCCGCGGTGAGGAAAACATCACCAGCCGGATCATCGACCTGATCGCCCCCCTCGGCAAAGGCCAGCGCGCCCTGCTCGTCGCCCCGCCCAAGAGCGGCAAGACGGTCATGATGCAGCACCTGGCGCACTCGCTGGTGGCCAACCATCCGGACGTGCACCTGATCGTCCTGCTGGTCGATGAGCGCCCGGAGGAAGTGACCGAGATGCAGCGCACCGTGCGGGGCGAGGTCATCAGTTCGACCTTCGACGAGCCCGCCGCCCGCCACGTGCAGGTCGCCGAGATGGTGATCGAGCGGGCCAAGCGCCTGGTCGAGCTGCGCAAGGACGTGGTCATTCTGCTGGACTCGATCACACGTCTGGCGCGGGCCTACAACAACGTGCTTCCGTCGTCGGGCAAGGTGCTGACCGGCGGTGTCGACGCCAACGCGCTGCAGCGGCCGAAGCGCTTCTTCGGCGCGGCCCGCAACGTCGAGGAAGGCGGCTCGCTGACCATCATCGGCACCGCGCTGGTCGACACCGGCAGCCGGATGGACGAGGTCATCTACGAAGAGTTCAAGGGCACCGGCAACTGCGAGATCCACCTCGATCGCCGCATGGCCGAGAAACGCGTCTACCCGTCGATCCTGCTCAACAAGAGCGGCACGCGGCGCGAGGAACTGCTGCTCAAGCCGGAGATCCTCCAGAAGACCTGGATCCTGCGCAAGCTGCTCTATCCGATGGACGAGATCGAGGCGATGGAGTTCATCCTCGAGAAGATGAAGGCCACCAAGAGCAACGTCGATTTCTTCGACCTCATGCGACGAGGTGGCTAAGCCCGGACATCGGACAGGACCTGCGTCCTGTCCGATGCCTGGCGCAGCGATCCGGCTTGCAAGCCGGATCGTGGGTGCGGCAGCAGTCCGCACCTCCAGCCGGGTGAAGCGGAAAGGCCTGCAGGCCCTTCCGTGGGGAGCGGTCGGCGTCCAGCCCCCTCCCTCACGCTATAATTTTTGTTTTTCCGCTGTCGGAAAGTGCGCTCGCATGGTGCGACGTGGCTGCCGGCACACAGCGAGGTTCCTCCCATGAAAGACGGCATCCACCCGAACTACCGCGACGTCTGCTTCGTCGACCTGTCCAACGGCTTCAAGTTCGTGACCCGCTCGTGCGCCCCGACGCGCGAGATGACCAAGATGGAAGACGGCCGCGAGCTGCCGCTGTTCAAGCTGGAAACCACCAGCGAGACGCACCCGTTCTACACGGGCCAGCAGAAGAGCGTGGACAACCTTGGTGGTCGCGTCGAGAAGTTCCGCAACAAGTTCAAGGTCGGCATCAAGCGCTGACACGGAGACCTCTCCGGAACGATCGAAGGCAGCCTCGGCTGCCTTTTTTCTTGCCCGCGCGCAGCCGGTCCGCTCACCGGCGTCATGCCCCGGCACATTGCCGATCGCCGCGTGGCGCGCTTGCTGCAAGAATCCCCCGCCGCCCAGAGGCTGAACACCCGCACCGTGAACACGCCCAATCCCGCTCTCGTGACCCAACGCGCCGTCCAGGCGCTGCCCCGGCTGGCGCTGTGGCTGCTCTGCGCGGCCTACGTGCTGCCCGGCATCTTCGGCCGTGACCCGTGGAAGAACGCCGACGTGATGGCGGTCGGCTACATGCTCTCGCTGCACCAGGGCGACAGCAGCTGGCTGCATCCGATGCTCGCCGGCGTGGGCAGCGGCGGCAGCGTGTTGCCCTACTGGATCGGGGCGGCCGCGATGCAGCTGTTCGGCGGCTGGCTGGACGTCGGCATCGCCGCCCGCCTGCCCTTCGCGCTGATGCTCGCCGGGACGCTGGCGCTGGTCTGGTACGCGACGCTGAACCTTGCGCGCACCGAGGCCGCTCAGCCGCTGGCCTTTGCCTTCGGTGGCGAGGCCGATCCGATCGACTACGCCCGCGCGATCGCCGATGCGTCGGTGCTGGCGCTGATCTCGGTGCTGGGCCTGTTGCAGCTGGGTCACGAGACCACGCCCGAGCTGACCCAGCTGCTGGCCACCGCGCTCTACCTCTACGGCATGGCCAGCGGCCCCTACAAGCCCGGGCGCAGCCGCCTGGCGCTGCTGCTGGCGCTGCCGGCCCTGGCGGCCAGTGGCGCCGCCACGACGGCGGTGCTGCTGGCGGGCGCGGGGTTCTGGGTCTGCACGGGGTCGAGCGACGTGGCGATGCGGCGTCTGCGGGGCTGGATCCTCGCCGCCGGTGCCCTGGCCGGCCTGACCGCCTGGGCGCTCGACGCCTGGCTGTGGCGCATCGCACCGAGCTTCGACGTCTTCGGCATCCTGCGCGTGCTGGCCTGGTTCACCTGGCCGGTCTGGCCCATGGCGCTGTGGACGCTCTGGCAATGGCGGCGGCAGATGCTGCGGCGGCATGTCGCGGTGCCGCTGTCGGTCGGCGGCGTGGCGCTCGGCATCAGCCTGGCGATGGGCGGGTCCGATCGGGCGCTGATGCTGGCGCTGCCCGGACTGGCCGTGCTGGCCGCCTTTGCGCTGCCGACGCTGAAGCGCGGCGTCAGTGCGGCGATCGACTGGTTCTCGGTCTTCTTCTTCAGCGCATGCGCCATCGCCATCTGGGTCATCTACGCAGCCATGCAGACGGGCGTGCCGCCCAAGATTGCCGCCAACGTGGTACGGCTGGCGCCGGGCTTCGAGCCTGACAGCCATCCGGTGCAGATGGCGCTGGCGATGCTCGGCACGCTGGCCTGGCTCTGGCTGGTCCGCTGGCGCACCGGGCGACACCGCCATGCCTTGTGGAAAAGCCTCGTGCTGCCAGCAGGAGGCGTGGCGCTGTGCTGGCTGCTGCTGATGACGCTGTGGCTTCCGCTGCTGGACTACGCGCGCAGCTACCGGCCGATGATGCAGCGCCTGGCCACGGTCATGCCGTCGAACGCCTGCCTGCTGCACCGTGGCCTGACCACGCCGCAGATCGCCGCGATCCTGGTCCATACCCAGCACCGCGTCGAGGTCCTGCCGGCCGACAACCGGCTGGATCAGGCCGCGCCCGAGATCGATCGGGCCCCGGACCTGACCGACACGCCGGACGACGACACCGCGATCGACACCAGCCGCGACACGACCGAGTGCAACTGGCTGCTGGTTTCCTGGGATGACCGGCGAACCCGCAACGGCATCGCGCAGCCGAAGCTGCCCGGCTGGCGCTTCATCGACAAGGTGCGTCGACCGACCGACCGCAACGAGGCCATCCTGGTCTATCGGCGCCGCGGGCGCTGAACCAAGCGTCCGCCCCGCCCGTGCGGTATCAGGCGGTCTGGCCGGATGTCGCCTGCGCGTGTGGGTCGCGGATGCGTGCCGCCGGCAGCACGAGGCGGAAGCAGGAACCGGCGCCAGGCTCGCTCTCGACCTCGATCTGGCCACCGTGGCGCTGCATCACGTGCTTGACGATGGACAGTCCCAGGCCGGTGCCACCGCTCTCGCGCGAACGACTCCCGTCGACGCGGTAGAAGCGCTCCGTCAGACGCGGGATGTGCTCGCGTGAGATGCCAATGCCCGAATCCCGCACCTCGAACACGCCATCACCGCCTTCGCGCCGCTTCCAGCTCAGCTCGATGCGGCCGCCCTCCGGGGTGTAGCGGACCGCATTGCTGCACAGGTTGGTGAAGGCCGACATCAGTTCGCTGTGGTTGCCGGCCAGCTCCAGGTCACGGACCTGGGCGACATCGAAGCGCACGACCAGCGAATGGCGTCCGACCGACAGGCCGCGCGTCTCGACCTCCACCCGTTCGAGCAGTTCGGCCAGGCCGATCCAGCGGTCGACCGCCGGCCGCGGGCTGCCCTCGAGCTGGGCCAGCGTCAGCAGATCGCCGACCAGCAGTTGCATGCGCTGGGTCTGCTGCGTCATCAGGCCCAGGACGTGGCGGCGCTCCGGCTCGGCCAGCGGCAGGTTGGCCAGGGTCTCGACGAAGCCCGACAGCACCGTCAGCGGCGTGCGGATCTCGTGCGAGACGTTGGCGACGAAGTCGCGTCGCATGCCTTCGGCGCGCAGGCGCTCGGTCACGTCGCTGGAGATGACCAGCTTGAGGCCTTCGCCATAGAAACGCAGCAGCACCGACAGCGTCAGGTCGCGGCCGTGGTTGATGACGGTGACGGCATCCTCGTAGTGACCGGCTTGCAGGTAGCCGACGAAGCTCGGCGAGCGCACGAGGTTGGTGATGCGCTGGCCCAGGTCGCGTTGCGGATCCAGGCCGAAGTGATCGGCCGAGGCCGAGTTCATCCAGGTGATCTGTTCGTCCGCATCGAGCAGCAGCACGCCGTTGGGCGAAGCCTCGATGGCCGACAGGAACTGCGTCAGCTGACGCTTCTCTTGCGCCAGCGTGCGTTCGCGCGCATGCAGCGCACGCTCGATGTAGTAGGCCAGCTCGCCCCACAACTCGCCGCCCCGGGGCGCCGAGCCGGTGCTCGGGTCGCGCAGCCAGCGCAGCACGCGGTAGGCGCGCAGCACGTCGCGCGCGCTGCCCAGCGCGATGCCCAGCGCCGCGCCGATCCAGGCGCCCAGTTCCGGATGGTGGACGAAGGTGCCGCCCAGCCAGCCACCGATGGCCGCCCCGGCACTCATCCAGGTGACCAGCCAGAGCCAGCGACCGAACAGCGCGCTCATGGGGAACTCCTGCCCGCAGCGGTGGACGGGCCCTTCGGGCGCAACAGCGCCGCCATCAGCTCGTCGTCGCGACCGCTCGCGTCAACCGGTAGCCCGCGCCACGGACGGTCTCGACCATCTGGGCGCACTGCGCGGGCGCCAGCGCCTCGCGCAAGCGCTTGACGTGCACGTCGACGGTCCGTTCCTCGATGAAGACATGGTCGCCCCAGACGCGGTCCAGCAACTGGGCGCGGCTGTGCACGCGCTCGGGATGCGTCATGAGGAAGTGCAGCAGGCGGAACTCGGTCGGACCGACCTTGATCTCCTGGCCGGCCATGCCGGTGACACGGCGGGTCGACGGATCGAGACGCAACGCGCCGACCTCGACCGCGCTGTCCAGCGCCTCGGGCAGGCGACGGCGCAACACCGCACGGATGCGCGCCAGCAGCTCGCCGGTCGAGAAGGGCTTGGTGAGGTAGTCGTCCGCGCCCGCATCCAGCCCGAGGACCTTGTCGGATTCCTCGGCCCGCGCGGTCAGCAGGATGATGGGCAGCTCGCGGGTGCGGGCGCTGGCACGCCAGCTCTTGGCCAGCGAGACGCCCGACTGCCCGGGCAGCATCCAGTCCAGCAGGGCGAGGTCGGGCAGCACGGCATCGACCGCCGCCTGCGCCTGCTCGGCGCTGGACGCCAGCGTCACCTCGTAGCCCGCGTGACGGAGGTTGATCGCCACCAGCTCGGCGATCGCGGCCTCGTCTTCGACAACCAGAACTCGGCTCATGTCGCTCGACTCCGGGGGCCGCTCAACGCACCACCGACTCGACCACGTCGAGCGGGTTGTGCCGCACATCCGTGCCCTTGACGATGTAGATGATCTGCTCGGCCAGGTTCTTGGCGTGGTCGCCCACGCGCTCGATCGCCTTGGCGACGAACACGAGATCGATCGAGGCGGAGATGGTGCGCGGGTCTTCCATCATGTAGGTGATGAGCTTGCGCATCAGGCCGTCGAACTCGGCATCGATCTCGTTGTCTTCCTTGATGACCTCGAGCGCCTTCTGGGTGTCCAGGCGGGCGAACGCGTCGAGCGCCTTGCGCAGCGAGGCGGTGGCCAACTTGGACTCGAACGACACGTCGCTGACCGGCAGGCGCAGCCGGCTGGAGACGCCGGTGCTGACCAGGCGCTGGACCGTGCGGGCGATCCGCGCGGCCTCGTCGCCGACGCGCTCGAGGTTGCCGATGGTCTTGGAAACGGCGATCAGCAGGCGCAGGTCACGGGCGGTCGGCTGGCGCCGCGCGATGATGGTCGACAGGTCGCGGTCGATCTCGACCTCGAGCTGGTTGACACGCTCCTCGGTCGCGACGACCTGCTCGGCCACATCGGTGCTGAAGTTCGACAGCGCCCAGACGGCCTGCACCACCTGCGATTCGACCAGGCCGCCCATTTCGAGCACACGGGTCGAGATCGAGCTGAGTTCGGCGTCGAACTGGCTGGAGAGATGTTTTTCCATGGATCGGACTCCTGGCCCTGATCAGCCGAAGCGGCCGGTGATGTAGTCCTCGGTCTCGCGACGCTTGGGCTGCATGAAGATTTCCTTGGTGGCGCCGAACTCGACCAGGTCACCCAGGTACATGTAGGCGGTGTAGTCCGAGCTGCGCGCGGCCTGCTGCATGTTGTGCGTGACGATCACCACCGTGTAGTCGCTCTTGAGCTCGTCGATCAGCTCCTCGATCTTGCCGGTGCTGATCGGGTCGAGCGCCGAGCAGGGCTCGTCGAGCAGCAGGACTTCGGGCTTGATGGCGATGCCGCGTGCGATGCACAGGCGTTGCTGCTGGCCGCCCGACAGGCCCGAGCCGCTCTTGTCGAGCTTGTCCTTGACCTCGTTCCAGAGCGCGGCCTTCTTGAGCGCCCACTCGACCCGCTCGTCCATCTCGACGCGCGGCAGGTTCTCGAAGAGTTTCACGCCGAAGGCGATGTTGTCGTAGATCGACATCGGGAAGGGCGTGGGCTTCTGGAACACCATGCCGACGCGGGCGCGGATCAGCGAGACATCGTCCTTGGAGGTCAGGATGTTCTCGCCGTCGAGCAGGATCTCGCCTTCGGCGCGCTGTTCAGGGTAGAGCTCGAACATGCGGTTGAAGGTCCGCAGCAGCGTCGACTTGCCGCAGCCGGAGGGCCCGATGAAGGCGGTGACCTTCTTCTCGGGAATCTCCATGTTGATGTTCTTCAGGGCATGGAAGTGCCCGTAGTAGAAGTTCAGGTTGCGCACCGACAACTTGGTCTGGCCGGTCACGCTGTTTTCAACCTTGGCGTCCATGTGATGGATCTCCGTCCTGGATACGGTCAGTGCTTGTTGCGCAGGAAGACGCGCGCAACGATGTTGAGCGCGAGCACGCCCACGGTGATGAGGAAGACGCCTGCCCAGGCGAGCTTCTGCCAGTTCTCGTAGGGGCTCATCGCGAACTTGAAGATGGTCACCGGCAGGCTGGCCATCGGCTCGCCGAGGCTGCTGGTCCAGAACTGGTTGGACAGCGCGGTGAACAGCAGCGGTGCGGTCTCGCCGGAGATGCGGGCAATCGCCAGCAGCACGCCGGTGATGACGCCGGCGCGGGCCGACTTCAGCGTGATCGACAGGATCACCTTCCACTTCGGCGTGCCCAGGGCGTAGGCCGCCTCGCGCAGCGCGTTGGGGATCAGGCTGAGCATGTTCTCGGTCGTGCGGATGACGACCGGCACCACGATCAGGGCCAGCGCCAGCACGCCGGCAAAGCCCGAGAAGCTCTTGAAGCGCGCGACCCAGACGGCGTAGATGAACAGGCCGATCACGATCGACGGCGCCGACAGCAGGATGTCGTTGATGAAGCGCGTCGTGCGGCCCAGCCAGGTGTCCACGCCGTATTCGGCCAGGTAGATGCCCGCGAGGATGCCCACCGGCGTGCCGATCAGCGTGGCCAGCGTGACCATCAGCAGGCTGCCGAAGATCGCGTTGGCGAGACCGCCGATCTCGGCCTGCGGCGGCGGCGTCATCTCGGTGAACAGCGACAGGCTCAGACCGCCGATGCCCAGCGCGATGGTCTCGAACAGGATCCACATCAGCCAGAAGATGCCGAAGGCCATGGCCGACATCGACAGCGTCAGGGCGATCTGGTTGACCAGCTTGCGGCTGCGGTGCTTGGCCAGCCGGGAGGCTTGCAGTGCTGCGTCCATGATCAGCGGCCCTCACCCTTCTTGAGTTGCGCGAGCAGGATCTTGGACAGGCTCAGCACCACGAAGGTGATGAAGAACAGGACCAGTCCCAGGTAGATCAGCGAGGCCTGGTGCAGGCCTTCGGCGGCCTCGGCGAACTCGTTGGCGAGCGCCGAGGTGATGCTGTTGGCGGCCTCGAAGACCGACAGCGAGTTCAGCTGGTTCATGTTGCCGATCACGAAGGTGACGGCCATGGTCTCGCCGAGCGCGCGGCCCAGACCCAGCATGATCCCGCCGACCACGCCGGTCTTGGTGTAGGGCAGCACGACGCGGGAAACGACCTCCCAGGTGGTCGAGCCCAGTCCGTAGGCCGATTCCTTGAGCATCGGCGGCGTGACCTCGAAGACGTCGCGCATCACCGAGGCGATGAAGGGAATGATCATGATGGCCAGGATCACGCCGGCCGAGAAGATGCCGATGCCGACCGGCGGACCGCTGAACAGCGCGCCGAGGTAGGGCACGCCCTGGGTCAGCGCCTGCAGCGGCTGCTGGACGTAGGTCGCCAGCACCGGGCCGAAGATCAGCAGGCCCCACATGCCGTAGACGATCGACGGCACGGCCGCAAGCAACTCGACGGCGATGCCCAGCGGGCGCTTGAGCCAGCCGGGCGAGAGTTCGGTCAGGAACAGCGCGATGCCGAAGCTCACCGGCACGGCGATCAGCAGCGCGATGATCGACGTCATCAGCGTGCCGTAGATCATCACCAGGCCGCCGTAGCGGTTCTGGACGGGATCCCATTCAGCGGTCCACAGGAAGGACAGGCCGTACTCACGGATCGCCGGCATGGCGCCAAAGACCAGCGAACCCAGGATGCCGGCCAGCAACGCGAGCGTCAGCCAGGCGGACCCCTGCGCCAGGAGGGCAAACACGCCGTCGGCCCAGCGCATGCGGTTGACGGGGCGCGGTGCGGGCGCACCGGTCGTGGTCTTGTCAGTGGTCATGTTCGGCAAGGGCTCGGCGGGCAAGGTGGCTGCCACGGGACCTCCAGGATCACATCACGTTGAAAGGCCCGGCGGCGCGGCATCTTGCCTTGCGCCCACCGGGCCATGTAGAGGGTTGTTCTCGGCGCAGCGCGCCGAGGATCACTTGTAGGCGACGACGCTGCCGTCCGCGCCCTTGATCACGCCCCATTGCTTGCGCACCAGCGCCTTGACAGCGTCGGGCAGCGCAACGTACTCGAGGTCGCTGGCCATCTTGTCACCCTGGGTGTAGGCCCACTCGAAGAACTTCAGCGAGGCGCTGGCCTGGGCCGGCTTGTCCTGCTTGGCGTGCATCAGGATGAAGGTCGCACCCGTGATCGGCCAGCTGTCCTTGCCCGGCTGTTCGGTCAGGACCTGGTAGAACGACTTGGCCCAGTCGGCGCCAGCGGCGGCGGCCTTGAAGTTCAGGTCGTCAGGCGCCACGAAGTTGCCGGCCGAGTTCTTCAGCAGCACGAAGGACATCTTGTTCTGCTTGGCGTAGGCGTACTCGACGTAGCCGATCGAGTTCGGCAGACGCTGCACGAAGGCCGACACGCCCTCGTTGCCCTTGCCGCCCGCGCCGGTCGGCCAGTTCACGGCGGTGCCTTCACCGACCTTGGCCTTCCACTCGGCATTCACCTTCGACAGGTAGTTCGTGAAGATGAAGCTGGTGCCCGAGCCGTCCGCGCGGCGGACCACCGAGATCGCGCTGTCCGGCAGGGGGACACCGGCGTTCAGGTCGGTGATGGCCTTGTCGTTCCAGTGGGTGATCTTGCCCAGGTAGATGTCGCCGAGCACGGCGCCGGTCAGCTTGATCTGGCCAGGCTGGATGCCCTTGATGTTGACCACCGGCACGACGCCGCCGATCACGGTCGGGAACTGGACGAGGCCGTCCTTGGCGAGTTCCTCGTCGGTCAGCGGCGCATCGGAGGCGCCGAAGTCGACCGTCTTGCCCTTGATCTGGCGGATGCCAGCGCCCGAACCGACCGACTGGTAGTTGATGCGCGCACCGGTCGCCTTGTTGTAGGCGTCGGCCCACTTGGCGTAGACGGGGGCGGGGAAGGACGCGCCGGCGCCGGTCACGTCCTGGGCGGCGGCAGAGCCAGCAGCGCCGAACAGGGCCAGGGCGGTCAGGCCCGAAGCCAGACTGGAGAGCCAAACGGAGTTCTTCATGGGAGATCGACCTTTCAAATCCCGGCGCAGGCTGCACCGCTGTCGGGAATGTAGAAAGGCTCCGTGACGGTCATGTGACAAGTGGTGTCACAAAGACCGCCTCACGCCCGGAAAAACGTCGCGCTTCAGGGGCTGTGCGGGGGCGCGGCTGTCACATGGACAGGGCGAGATGTCACGGAATCGACATTCGACCGCCCTGCCCTGGGCTGTTCAGGCCATGCCTGCTGTTCAGGCCGCCACGGCGGCGGCGGCCAGGCGGTCGGCGCAAGCCTTGGCCACGCCGGCGTCCTGGGCCTCGACCATGACGCGCAGCACCGGCTCGGTGCCAGAGGCGCGGATCAGCACCCGGCCGGTCTGGCCCAGCTCGCGGCCGATCGCGGCCTGCTCCTCTGCCAGCAACGGGTTGGTCTTCCAGTCGCTGCCGGCGGCCAGCCGGACGTTGATGAGGGTCTGCGGGAACAGCTCGACACCCTCGAGCAGCTCGGCGATGGAGCGGCCGTTGCGCTGCTGGGCCTGCAGCACCTGCAACGCGCTGACGATGCCGTCGCCGGTGGTGTGCTTGTCGAGCGCCAGGAGGTGGCCGGAGCCCTCGCCGCCCAGCTGCCAGCCGTGACGCACCAGTTCTTCCAGGACGTAGCGGTCGCCGACCTTGGCGCGCACGAAGTCGACGCCACGACGGCCCAGCGCCAATTCGACGGCCATGTTGGTCATCAGCGTGCCGACCGCGCCGCGCACCGGCTCGCCCTGGGCCAAGCGGTCGGCCACCATCACGTAGAGCAGTTCGTCGCCGTTGTAGAGGCGCCCGGAGCGATCGACCAGCTGCAGCCGGTCGGCGTCGCCGTCCAGCGCGATGCCGTAGTCCGCGCCGTGCTGCGCCACCGCCTCGACCAGCGCCTGCGGCGAGGTTGCGCCGACGCCGTCGTTGATGTTGATGCCATCGGGCTCACAGCCGATCCGGATGACGTCGGCGCCCAGCTCGTGGAAGACGTCCGGCGCGACGTGGTAGGCCGCGCCGTGGGCCGCGTCGACGACGATCTTCAGGCCCTTGAGCGAGAGCTCGTTCGAGAAGGTCGACTTGCAGAACTCGATGTAGCGGCCCGGCGCGTCCGACAGCCGGCGGGCCTTGCCGATGCGGGCCGAGTCGGCCCAGGACGGCGGCATGTCGATGGCGGCCTCGACCTCCAGCTCCCAGGCGTCGGACAGCTTCTCGCCACGGGCCGAGAAGAACTTGATGCCGTTGTCCATGTAGGGGTTGTGCGAGGCGCTGATGACCACGCCCAGGCTCAGGCGCAGCGCACGGGTCAGGTAGGCCACGGCCGGCGTCGGCAGCGGACCGGTCAGCATCACGTCGACGCCGGCAGAGTTCAGGCCGGCTTCGAGCGCCGACTCCAGCATGTAGCCGGAGATGCGCGTGTCCTTGCCGATGAGCACCACCGGGCGCTCGTGCGTGCCCGACAGCACGCGGCCGACCGCATGGCCCAGGCGCAGGACGAAGTCGGGGGTGATGGGCGAGACACCCACCTCGCCGCGGATGCCGTCGGTGCCGAAATACTTTCTGCTCATGTCTGCTCGCTGGGTCGTTGCGGTGCATCCGCCGCCATCGGCGGGACCGCCAAGTGGGGTGGCGGGCCACCCGGGGATCGGACTGTCTGTCCGTCAGTTCATCAGCCTAGGTCAAGCCTCGGTGGGCGACAAGCCGGCCGCCCGCCAGACGGCCAGTGCATCGACGGTTGCCGCCACATCGTGCACACGAATCACCCGCGCACCATGTTGCACCGCAGCCAAGGCGGCGGCAACGCTGCCGTGGACCCGCTCGCCGACCGGACGGCCGGTCACGGCGCCGATCGAGGACTTGCGCGACCAGCCTGCCAGCACCGGATAGCCCAGCGCCAGGAGCGCGTGCTGGCCCGGCAGCAGCGCGAAGTTCTGCTCGACCGTCTTGCCGAAGCCGATGCCCGGATCCAGCGTCAGGCGCGCCGCCGCGATGCCGGCCGCGCGGCAGGCATCGGCCCGCTCGCGCAGGAAGTCGGCCACCTCGGTGACCACGTCCTGGTAGTGCGGCGCAGCCTGCATCGAGCGTGGCTCGCCCTGCATGTGCATCAGGCAGACGCCGCAGCGCGGATGCGCGGCCACCAGCGCCAGGGCGCCCGGTTCCTGCAGCGCGCGGATGTCGTTGACGATGTCGGCGCCCAGGTCCAGCGCCGCGCGCATCACCTCGGGCTTGCAGGTGTCGACCGACAGCGGCACGCCCAGCGCCAGCGCACCGCGCAGCACCGGCAGCACGCGCGCGAGTTCGTCCTCGACGCTGACCGCCGGCGCGCCGGGCCGGCTCGATTCGCCGCCGATGTCGAGGATCTCGGCGCCCTCGCGCAGCAGCCGTTCGGCATGCGCCAGCGCCTCGGCTGCGCCACGGCCGCCATCGGAAAAGGAATCGGGCGTGACATTGACGATGCCCATCACGCGCGGGCGGCTCAGGTCGATGTCATGCCGGGTGGTCTGCCAGATCGTCACGGAGGTGTCGTCGTCCAGGTTGCGGATGGATACAGGGCCCGAAAGGACTGCGGGACGGCTCAGCCGTCCCGCAAGGTGTGTCCGTCAGGCCAGGCGCGCCTCAGTGGTGGCCATGAACCTTCTCGCCGGCCTTCAGCCGGTAGACGGTGCCGCAGTACGGGCACTTGCCATCGCCGTTCTTGGCCACGTCGATGTAGACCTTCGGGTGGTTGCTCCAGAGTTCCTGCTTCGGGTTCGGGCAGGCGACGACGCCGGGACCTTGCAGGTCGGCGGCGACCACTTCGACGACGGCATTCGGGGTGCTCATGGGTGCGTGGGCTCGGGGCGGAAGAATGGGAAGGGACGGGCTCAGGCGATCAGACCAGGGTCAGCCACTCGGCGTACTTCGGGTTGCGGCCGTTGACGATGTCGAAGAAGGCCGACTGGATCTTCTCGGTGATCGGACCGCGCGAGCCGATGCCGATCTCGATGCGATCGAGTTCGCGGATCGGCGTCACCTCGGCAGCCGTGCCGGTGAAGAAGGCCTCGTCGCAGATGTAGACCTCGTCGCGCGTGATGCGCTTCTGCACGATCTCCAGGCCCAGGTCGCGGGCGATGTGGAAGATCGTGTTGCGGGTGATGCCGTTGAGCGCGCCGGCCGACAGGTCGGGCGTGTAGATCACGCCGTTCTTGACGATGAACAGGTTCTCGCCCGCGCCTTCGCTGACGAAGCCGGCCGAGTCCAGCAGCAGCGCCTCGTCGTAGCCCTCGTCGACCGCTTCCATGTTGGCCAGGATCGAGTTCGTGTAGTTGCTGACCGCCTTGGCCTGCGTCATCGTGATGTTGACGTGGTGGCGGGTGTAGCTGGAGGTCTTGACGCGGATGCCGCGCTTGAGGCCTTCCTCGCCCAGGTAGGCGCCCCAGGTCCAGGCCGCGACCATCAGGTGGATGGTGTTGCCGCGCGGGCTGACGCCGAGCTTCTCGGAGCCGATCCACGTCAGCGGGCGGATGTAGCCGCTCTCCAGGCCGTTCTCGCGCACGACGGCGCGCTGGGCCTCGCTGACCTGCTCCTGCGAGAACGGGATCTTCATGCGCAGGATCTTGGCGCTGTTGAACAGCCGCTCGGTGTGCTCGTGCAGGCGGAAGATCGCCGTGCCTTGGGCCGTCTTGTAGGCGCGCACGCCCTCGAAGGCGCCGCAGCCGTAGTGCAGCGTGTGGCTGAGCACGTGGATCTTGGCGTCGCGCCAGTCCACCATCTCGCCGTCCATCCAGATCTTTCCGTCTCGGTCGTGCATCGACATGGGTTGCATCCTCTTTCGGGGCCGCGATTGTAAGGCGGGCAATCGGGCGTCCAGGCCGGCTCAAGGCTCCAGGGCCAGCGGCAGCACCACGGTGAAGACGCTGCCTCGGCCGGGCGTCGAGCGCAGTGCCAGGCCCAGGCCCATGGCCTCGACCATCTGCCGCACGATGCTCAGGCCGAGGCCGACGCCGCGGCGCGCCTCGCCCGGCCGGCGCACGACCGCCGCCCCGCGGTAGCCGGGCTCGAACAGTCGCTGCATCTCGTCCTCGCCCAGGCCGATGCCGCTGTCCCAGACCTGCAGCAGGACGTCGCTGCCGCGCCGCCGGGCGCTGATCAGCACGCCGCCGTCGTCGGTGTAGCGCACTGCGTTGCCGATCAGGTTGCGCAGCACCCGTTCGAGCAGGCGCGGGTCGGCCTCGACGCGCAGGTGGCCGCCGCGCCAGCGCAGGTCGAGTCCGCGGTCGAAGGCCATCGGCTGCAGGACCGGCTGCAGGCGCTGGTAGAGCTCGCCCAGTCGCAGCGGCACGCTTTGCGCCTGCAGCGCGCCGGTCGCGCCGCGGCTGTAGTCGAGCAGGTCGTCGATCTGGTGTTCCAGCGCCGCCAGCGTCGCGCCCAGCTGGCCGACGATGCCGGCGCTGGTCCCGTCCAGCGGCCGGGCCCGCAGCGCATGCACCAGCAGGCCGATCGCGTGCATGGGCTGGCGCAGGTCGTGGCTGGCAGCGGCGACCGCCCGCACCAGTTCCTGGGCGCGGGCCGGCGTGATGGCGTCGGCCGCAGCCGCTGCGGTCAGGGTCGGGCGTGGCATCCGGGGGGTCATCGGTGGGGTCATCGGGGGGTCAACCGCGCGTCGACGCCACGTCGGGGCCGAGCTGATGCCGCACCGCGATCACCGCCTGGGTCCGCGAGCTGACGCCCAGGCAGCGCAGCACCGCCGCGACATGGTCCTTGATCGTCTCGACCGACAGGCCCATCTCGCGGGCAATCGTCTTGTTGGGCTTGCCTTCGAGCAGCAGCGCCAGCACCTCGGACTGGCGTGGCGTCAGCCCCAGCGACTCCAGCGTGGTCGGGCTGATCAGCGCCTCACGCGCGGCGACCCGGCCGGACATCGCACCCAGGCTGACCAGCACCGGCACGCCTGGCGAGACACCCGGCGACACACCCGGCGACACACCCGTCGAAACCCCTGGCGATGCGCCACCGGCCAGCGCCGGGCTGGCGCGCAGCAGGCTGGCCGACGTCACGACGGACGGCTCATCCGGTCCGGCGCTCGGTGCGACAGGCCCCAGCCTGGCGCCGAGCACACCGTCCTGTGGCGAGCGGCCGTCGACCGCTGTCGCCGGGTCCGCCTCGACCTCCGGGGCGACAGGCGCGACCGGGAAGGCGGCCAGCGAGGGCCCGAGGCCACCGGCGCCGCTGAACATCTCCGGCACGAAGACGCCGCCGGACATGACCAGCAGCAGGGCCTCGAACAGCATCTCGTTGGTGGCCCGCTTCGGCACGAAACCCATCGCGCCGCCGTCGATGCAGCGGTCCAGGTCGGCCGGATCCTCGGATGCCGACACCACCACCACCGGCAGCGTCGGATGGGCCGCGCGCAGCTCGACCAGGAAGTCGTAGCCGTCGTGCGCGCCGAGAAACAGGTCCAGCAGCACGAGGTCGAACTCATGGCGCCCATGCAGCAGGTTGCGGGCCTCGTCGACCGTCTCGGCACCGACCACCCTCACCTGCTCGCCCAGGCCGCGCACGACGTTCTGCATCGCCGCCAGGATCAGCGGGTGGTCGTCGATCATCAAGACCTTCATGGCGGGCATCGGTGGCGCAGCAGCGGGGCCGCCAGTTTAGGGATCCACCGGAAGGGGGCTTCCCCCTTCGAGGGGATTGCGAGACCCCTGCCGAAGCGCCAGCCCGGCTGAATCAGTGCCGGTCGACCCAGTCGGTCAGCGCGGCCCATTGCGCCAGGTCACGGGCGACCCGGCCGGGTGCGACGTCCCACAGGCTGGAGCCCTGTGCGGCCAGGTGGACGTAGTTGTGGGTGTCGCGCAGCAGGCCCAGCACCGGCACGCGGATCTGCTCGTTCAGGTGGGCCAGGAACTGTTCGAGCTGTTCGGCCGCATGGGTGTGCTCGCGCACGCGGTTGCCGATGACCGCGATCGGCACCTCGGCATGCTTGCGGCGCTGGCGCAGCTCGTCGATGAATTCGCGCGTGGCGTAGATGTCGAAGACGCTGGCCTGCAGCGGCACGACGATCGCGTCGGCGGCCTTCATCACCGCATCCAGCCGCTTGCCCTGCAGCCCGGCGGGCGTGTCGATGACCGCATGGCGGGCACCCTTGGGGAGCTTGCCGAGATCGTCCGCATCGGTGGTCCACAGGCCGATGGCCGGCAGCTCGGGCGGACGCAGCGACAGCCACAGCGCGCCGGACTCCTGCCGATCGACATCGGCCAGCACGACCGGCTGCCGTTCATCGATCAGCCCGGAGGCCGCCGCCCGATCGGCCTCGCGGCGGGCCAGGTAGCCCGCCAGGTTGGTCGCCAGGGTCGACTTGCCGACCCCGCCCTTCGGGTTCGCCACCACGTACACGCTCATCGCCGCGCTCCTCCTCGTGACGGCAGCGCCGCATGGCCGCCGGATCTTGGGCTATGTTACCGACGTGAAGCCAACCGACCCGACCCCGATCCGCGCCGCCGCCACGCCCGCGCCGGCCCCCAGCCAACCGCTGCGCCGCCTGGTGCTGCTGGCCCATCCGGACCTGCACCGCTCGCGCGTCAGCCGGCGCCTGGCCGACGCGGCCGGGTTGCTCGGCCCGGACGCCGTCGAGCTGCGCGATCTCTACGCGCTCTACCCCGACTACGCGATGGACGTTGGCGCCGAGCAGGCCGCGCTGGCCCGCGCCGACCTGGTCGTCTGGCTGCACCCGATCCAGTGGTACGCACCGCCCGCGCTGATGAAGCTGTGGATCGACGAGGTGCTCACGCTGGGCTGGGCCTACGGCCGCGGCGGCGACGCGCTGCGCGGCAAGGACCTGTGGCTGGCCTGCTCGACCGGCGGGCGCGAGGAGGCCTACCACCCGAGCGGCTACAACCGCCACTTCTTCGACGCCTTCCTGCCGCCCTACGAACAGACCGCGGCGCTGTGCGGGCTGCGCTTCCTGCCGCCACTGGTGCTGCACGGCGCACACGGCGCGAGCGATGCCGCGATCGACGCCCATGCCGCGCTGTTCGCGCAGCGCCTGGCCAGCTACCCCGCCTGGCCCGAGCTGGACGAACTGCCGGCCTGCGAGGCCTGCGTCCCACCCGACCAGGACCGCCCGCGCGAGGCAGACATCGGAGCCCTGTCATGAACGGCCACGGCAACTGGCTGCTGACCAGCCTGGTCTTCTTCGCCGCCGCCGTCGTGGGCGTGCCGCTGGCCCGAGCGCTGGGCCTGGGCGCCATCATCGGCTACCTGATCGCGGGCATCGCGATCGGGCCGTCCGGCCTGGGCCTGATCGGCGATCCGCAGACCGTCCTGCACGTGGCCGAGTTCGGCGTCGTGCTGATGCTCTTCCTGGTCGGACTCGAACTGGAGCCGCGCCGGCTCTGGTCGCTGCGCCGGCCGATCTTCGGCTGGGGCGGCGCGCAGGTGATCGGCTGCGCGGCGGCGCTCACCGGTGTCGCGCTGCTGCTGGGCGTGCCGTGGCGCTGGGCGCTGGTCGGCGCGCTGGGCCTGGCGCTGTCGTCGACGGCGGTGGCCCTGCAGGTGCTGCAGGAGCGCAACCTGCTCGCCGCGCCAGCCGGCCAGTCGGCCTTCGCGATCCTGCTGTTCCAGGACGTCGCGGCCATTCCCATCCTGGCCCTGCTGCCGCTGCTGGGCAGTGGCCAGGCGGCGGCCGGCAACCCGTGGCTCGAGGCCGGCAAGGCGCTCGGTGTGGTCGCTGCCATCGTGCTGGGCGGCCGGCTGCTGCTGCGCCATGGCCTGCGCTGGGTCGCCAGCAGCCGCACGCCGGAGATCTTCACGGCCGCCTCGCTCGGCCTGGTCGTCGGCATCGCCGCGCTGATGCAGGCGGTCGACCTGTCGATGGCGCTGGGCGCCTTCCTCGGCGGCGTGCTGCTCGCCGAAAGCGAATACAAGCGCGCGCTGGAGACCGACGTCGAGCCGTTCAAGGGCCTGCTGCTGGGCCTGTTCTTCATGGCCGTGGGCATGAGCATCGACTTCGCGGTGCTGCGGGCCCACCCGTGGGTCGTCGCCGGGCTGCTGCTGGGCTTCCTGCTGGTCAAGACCGTCGCGCTGGTCGTGCTGGCCCGCGCCATGGGCATCGCGCGCGGCGAGCGGCCGGTCTGGGTGCTGCTGCTGGCGCAAGGCGGCGAGTTCGCCTTCGTGGTCTTCCAGCAGGCCGCCGGCGCGGGCGTGTTCGATGCGGCGACGGCCTCGCTGCTGGTCGGCGCGGTGGCGCTGTCGATGCTGGTCTCGCCGCTGGTGCTGGTGGCGCTGGACCGCTGGCTGCCGGCGCCCAAGGCCAGCGCGATCAACGGGCATGCGCACCAGCTGGACGACGAGCCGGCCGAGGCGCCGGTGATCGTCTGCGGCTACGGCCGCTACGGCCAGATCGTCGGCCGCCTGCTCTACGCCAGCGGCCTGAAGGCCACGCTGCTGGACCACGACCCGGAACAGGTCGAGGTGATGCGGCGCTTCGGCTTTCGCACCTACTACGGCGACGCCACCCGCCTGGACCTGCTGCGCAAGGCCGGTGCGGCCGAGGCCCGCGCGATCGTCGTTGCGGTCGACGACGTCGAGCAGAGCCTGAAGATCGTCGAGCTGGTGCAGACCCATTTCAAGCAGGCCCAGCTGGTCGTGCGGGCCCGCAACGTGCAACACCATTTCCGCCTGCGCGAGCTGGGCGTCGAGCGCATCGAGCGCGAGACCTTCGAGTCGGCCCTGGCCAGCGGCCGCAGCGTGCTCGAACTGATGGGCCACCAGCCGCACCATGCCTGGCAGCTGGCGACCCGCTTCCGGCGCTTCAACAAGGCCATGGTCGAACGCAGCTGGCCGCACCGTGCCGACCGAGACGAGCTGGTCGCGCTGGCCAAGCAGGGCAGCGCGCAGCTTGAAGAACTGTTCGCCCAGGAGCGCGCCGCGCGTGAGCGGCCCAGGCGCGGCACCTGGGAAGAATGACGGCGGCCAGCGCTCGCACGGGGCAACCGGGACGAAACCTACACTGACCCGACCGGGCCCACGGGAGAACCTGACATGCAAGACGCTCACCTCTGGTGGATCGCTGCCGCGCTGGCCATCGCGGCCGAACTCGCCAGCGGCACCTTCTACCTGCTGATGATCGCGATCGGCCTGGCCGCGGGTGCCATCGCGGCCCATGCCGGGCTGGCGACGTCCGGACAGGTCGTGGCCGCCGCCGTGGTCGGCGCCGGCGCGGTCGCGCTGTGGACCTGGCGACGCAGCCGCGAGCCGGCCGGGCCGGCGGCCACCGCCGATCCGGGCCTGAACCTCGACATCGGCGAGACCGTCCACGTCAGCGCCTGGGACGCCGAGGGCTGCGCCCGCATCCACCACCGCGGGGCCGACTGGACCGCCGTCTGGGCAGGCTCACCACATGAGCCACCGCCCGGCCCAGGCACCTACACCATCCGCGCGCTGCGCGGCAACCGCTTCGTCGTCGGCCGCTGAGGCGGCCCGACGGACAGGCTCACCGAACCAGGAACGCTCATGGAAACCATCGCCCTCGTCCTGCTGGTCATCGCGGCCATCTTCGTGGTGCGCACGATCAAGGTCGTGCCGCAGCAGCACGCCATCGTGGTCGAGCGGCTCGGCCGCTACCACGCCACGCTCACGCCGGGCCTGAACTTCGTCATCCCCTTCGTCGACCGGGTGGCCTATGCACACTCGCTCAAGGAGATCCCGCTGGACGTTCCCAGCCAGGTCTGCATCACGCGCGACAACACCCAGCTTCAGGTCGACGGGATCATCTATTTCCAGGTCACCGACGCCAAGCTCGCCAGCTACGGCAGCAGCAACTACGTCATGGCGATCACCCAGCTGGCGCAGACCACGCTGCGCAGCGTGATCGGCAAGATGGAGCTGGACAAGACCTTCGAGGAGCGCGAGCTGATCAACGCGGCGGTCGTCTCGGCGCTGGACGAGGCGGCGCTGAACTGGGGCGTCAAGGTGCTGCGCTACGAGATCAAGGACCTGACGCCGCCGGCCGAGATCCTGCGCTCGATGCAGGCCCAGATCACCGCCGAACGCGAGAAGCGCGCGCTGATCGCGGCCTCCGAAGGCCGCCGCCAGGAGCAGATCAACATCGCCACCGGCGAGCGCGAGGCCTACATCGCGCGCTCCGAAGGCGCCAAGCAGGCCGAGATCAACAAGGCGCTCGGCGAGGCCGCCGCGATCACCGCCGTGGCCGATGCCACGGCCGACGCGATCCGCAAGATCGCCGCAGCCATCGAGCAACCCGGCGGCACGCAGGCGGTGCAGCTCAAGGTCGCCGAGAAGGCGGTCGACGCCTACGGCCAGCTGGCGAAGACCAACAACACCATGATCGTGCCGGGCCACATGGGCGAGGTCGCCGGGCTGATCGGCACCGCCATGGCGCTGTTCAGGCAGGGCGGCACCGGCTCCGGCACGGGCACCGTCCACCAGGCCTGAACCGCCCGCGCCTGGCCCCGCCTCAGCGCGTGAACAGCCCCTGGTGCTGCTCGCGCAGCAGGTTCTTCTGCACCTTGCCCATGGCGTTGCGCGGCAGGTCCGCGACGACGAAGGCCCGCTTGGGGACCTTGTAGTTGGCGATCTGCGACTTCAGCGTCGCCACCAGCGCCTCGGCATCCAGCGCCACGCCGGGCTTGGGGACGATGACCGCGACGACGCCCTCGCCGAAGTCCGGGTGCGGCACGCCGATCACGGCCGACTCGGCCACGCCGGCCATGTCGTTGAGGTAGCCCTCGATCTCGGCCGGGTAGACGTTGTAGCCGCCGCTGATGATCAGGTCCTTGCTGCGGCCGACGATGGTCAGGTAGCCCTGCGCATCGAGGCGGCCGACGTCGCCGGTGCGGAACCAGCCGTCGGCGGTGAACTCCTCGGCGGTCTTCTCCGGCATGCGCCAGTAGCCGCCGAACACGTTCGGGCCGCGCACCTGCACATGCCCGATCTCGCCGGCCGGCAGCCGGGCCCCGCCATCGTCGACCACCCGCACGCCCACGCCCGGCAGGGCCGGACCGACGGTGCCGCCGACCCGCTGGCCATCGCCGGCGCGGCAGGGGTTGGACGTCAGCATGACGGTCTCGCTCATGCCGTAGCGTTCCAGGATGACGTGGCCGGTGCGGTCCTGCCAGTCGCGGAAGGTCTCGATCAGCAGGGGCGCCGATCCCGAGATGAACAGCCGCATGCGGGCACAGGCTGCGCGCGTCAGGCCGCCTTCCTGCAGCAAGCGGACGTAGAGCGTGGGCACGCCCATGAACACGGTGGCGCGCGGCAGGCGCTCGATCACCGCGCGCGGGTCGAACTTGCCCAGCCACAGCATCTTGCTGCCGTTGAGCAGCGCGCCGTGGCTGGCCACGAACAGGCCGTGGACGTGGAAGATCGGCAGCGCGTGGATCAGCACGTCGCCCGGCTGCCAGTCCCAGAAGTCCTTGAGCACCTGCGCGTTCGACAGCAGGTTGCCGTGGCTGAGCATCGCGCCCTTGCTGCGCCCGGTCGTTCCGCTGGTGTAGAGGATGGCGGCGAGGTCGTCCGCCCCGCGCACGGCGATCTCGTGGCGGTCGCTGAAGTGGCTGGCGCGTTCGAGCAGCGTGCCGGTGCGGTCATCGTCGAGCGTGAAGACGTGGGCCACGCCGCTCTGGAAGGCCAGCTTGCTGAGCCAGGGGAAGTTCCTTGATGCGCAGACCACCACCGCCGGCTCGGCATTGCCGATGAAATAGGCCAGTTCGGCCTGCTGGTAGGCCGTGTTCAGCGGCAGGTAGACGAGGCCGGCGCGCAGCGTGGCGAGGTAGAGCAACAGCGCCTCGACCGACTTCTCGGTGTGCGCGGCGACGCGGCTGCCAGCGGGGATGTCCAGCGAGGCGAGCAGGTTGGCCAGCATCGCGCTGGCGCGCTCGAGGTCGCGCCAGCTGTAGACCAGGCCGGTGTCGGTCTCGATCGCGGCGGCGTCGAGGTCGTCCGGGAAGGCGGCACGCAGGGCGGCGAACAGGTTGGCGTTGGCGGTCATGTCGGGTCGGTGTCGGGTCGGTGTGGGGACGGTGCAGGGACGGTCGGAGGATGCGGCGGGCTCAGGCGCCCTGGAAGCGCGGCGTGCGCTTCTCGATGAAGGCGTGGATGCCCTCGCGGTGGTCGGGGCCGCTGGCGTATTCGGCCAGCGCAGCGCGCTGCGCCTCGGTGAAGGTGAACTGGGCGGCGACCAGGCGCAGCGTGCGCTTGTTCAGGCGAGCGGCCAGCGGGGCACCGGCGGCGATGCGCTGCGCCGTCGCGGCGGCCTCGTCGGCCACCTGCTCGTCGGCGACGACGCGGTGCACCAGGCCGCGCTGGCGGGCCGTGCTGGCGTCGAGCAATCGGGCCTCCAGCAGGATCTCGGCGGCGGTCGCCAGGCCGGCCACGCGCACCACGCCCGCCATCTCGTCGGGCGCCATCGGGAAGCCGAGCCGGGCAATCGGCGCGCCGAAACGGGCACTGGCGCCGGCGATGCGCAGGTCGCACTGGCAGGCGATCTCCAGCCCGCCGCCGACGCAGGCGCGCTCGATCTGCGCCACCAGCGGGATGTCGCAGCGGTAGAGCGCATCGAGCGCCGGGCCGACGATCTCCTCGTGGAAGTGGCGCAGGCGCGCCGGGTCGAAGCGGAAGGCCGGGAACTCCTCGATGTCGCCGCCGGAGACGAAGGTGCCGCCCTCGCCGCGCACGATCAGGCAGCGCAGGCCGGGCTCGCGCTCGGCCAGGCCGTCGACGTGCCGGCGCAGCTGCTGCCACATCGCCACGCTCATCGCGTTGAGCTTGCCGGGGTGGGACAGGGTCAGCACAGCCACGTCGGGCAGGCTGGCATGCGCTTCGAGGCGGACCTCGGCGGTGGGGGCAACGGTGGCGGCCGGCGTGGCAGCCGGGGTGGCACCAGGCGTGGAAGCCGGAGTGGAAGGGCGAGCGGGCGGGACGGACATGCGGGCGATCTCCTGGCGCATCGACGGCTCACCAGTATCGCGGCCGGCCAGCGCCCGGCAACGTCAGTCCAGCTTGGCGCCCGAGGCACGCGCGACGTCGGCCCAGCGCTTGATCTCGCTGGCCACGAAGTCGCCGTAGGCCTTGCCGTACTGGTTGGGCAGTTCGGCGCCCAGGCCGTTCCAGACCGCCTTGATCTCCGGCGTGGCGTAGGCCTTGCGCAGCTCCTCGGTCATGCGGGCGATCGCCTCGGGCGGCGTGCCCTTGGGCGCCCACAGGCCGTACCAGGTGGCGACCTGGTAGGTCGGCACGCCGGCCTCGGCGGCGGTCGGCACGTCCGGGAAGCCGGGTGCGCGCTGGCTGCCGGCAACCGCCAGCGCCTTGATGCGGCCGCCCTTGATGTGCGCCGCCGACGAGCCCAGGCCGTCGAACATGACGTCGACCTGGCCGGCCATCAGGTCCTGCAGGGCCGGGCCGGCGCCGCGGTAGGGAATGTGGGTGATGAAGGTGCGCGTCTGCAGCTTGAACAGCTCGCCGGCGAGGTGGTGCGAGGTGCCGTTGCCGGCCGAGCCGTAGTTGAGCTTGCCGGGCTTGCTGCGCGCTTCCTTGAGGAAGTCGGCCAGGTTGGTCGCCGCCACCTTCTGCGGGTTGACGACGATGACCTGCGGCACGCTGGCCAGCAGCGCCACGGGCACGAAGTCGTCCTGCAGCCTGTAGTCCAGCTTCGGGTACATGGCCGGGGCGATGGCGTGGTGCACCGCGCCCATGAACCAGGTGTAGCCGTCCGGTGCGGCCTTGGCGGCGAGCGTCGCACCGACGTTGCCGCCGGCCCCGCCCTTGTTGTCGATGATGACCTGCATGCCCAGCTGTTTCGTGAGCTGCGCGGTCAGCGGCCGGGCGAAGGCATCGGTGCCGCCGCCAGCCGGGAAAGGCACGACCCAGGTGACCGGACGGGCCGGCCAGGCCTGGGCGTGGGCGCCGCTGGACGCGAGCGCCGCGAAAAGTCCCAGGCCGGCCGTGACCAGCAGCCGATGCCAGTCGGCGCGGCGCGTGGGGATGGGGGTCAGGCGGGGGCGGGATTCGTGCATGGCGGCTCCTGAAACGGTCCGCGCAATGTAGGAAGCCAGCCGGCGCCTGCCCATCCGGGCTCACCCGCCACCGCGCGCGTCACTCTGTCTGTCGACGCGGTGCCCGCCGGGACCGGCCGAAGCGATCAGCCGAAGCGATCAGCCGTGCGGCCAGAGCCCGTCCATCAGCAGCTTCAGGCCGGTCAGCAGCATGCCGACCTGCACCAGCCGGTAGAACCAGCGCGTCGACACCCGCCGGGCGGCCCACACGCCCAGCACCACGCCACCCGCCGCGACCGGTACCAGCACCGCCGAGGTGGCGAGGTTGCGGGCGTCGAACAGGCCCAGGAGGCCGTAGGGCACCCACTTGGCCAGGTTGACGGTGGCGAAGAACACGGCGGACGTGCCGGCGTAGGCCAGCGGCTCCATGCGACGCGGCAGCAGCGCCATCGCCATCGGCGGACCGCCGCCGTGGGCCACGAAGCTGGTGTAGCCCGACAGCAGCGCCAGGGTCCCGGTCTGCGCGGTGCCCGGCAGCGGCCCGTCGGCCCGTGGCGGCCACAACAGCTGCTGGGCCAGGAACAGCAGCGTGATGACCCCGACGATGCCCGCCACCACATGGCCCGGCAGCAGCCCGAAGCTCAGCCAGCCGATCAGGATGCCGGCCAGGCCAGCCGGCAGCAGCTGCTTCAGGACCGACCAGTCGGGCGTGCGGCGCAGGCTCCACAGCGCCATCGCGTCGGCCACCGCCAGCAGCGGCAGCATCACCGCCGCGGCCTGCGGCACCGGCATCGCCAGCGCCAGCAGGGGCGTCGCCAGCGAGCCCAGGCCCGAGGCGAAGCCAGACTTCGACAGCCCCAGCAGCAGCACCGCCGGCAGCGCCACCCACCAGAAGAACGGGTCGGAGATGACGCCGGTCATGCCTGGGCTTCCCGGCCCGTCCCTGCGCCCGAACGGACGGCGTTCACAGGATCGCGCACGCGGTGTCGAAGTCCAGGCGCGGCGCACGCGGGCGCAGCGCGGCCGGGTCGCCGTGGCCAATGTTGCAGACCACCATCGACTTCAGGCCGGTGCCGGCGAAGAACTCGGCGTCCACGCCGGCCGCGTCGAAGCCGCCCATCGGGCCGGCGTCCAGGCCCAGCGAACGCACCGCCAGGATGAAGTAGCCGATCTGCAGCGCGGCATTCAGCGACGAGGCGCCCTCGCGCATCGCCAGCTTGTCGGCGAGCTGCTCGCGCAGGCCTTCGCGGTGCGGCGCCAGCGTCGGCAGGTGCTGGTGGAAGTCGACGTCGCGGGCCAGGATGGCCACGGCCGGTGCCAGGCCGGTCTTGGCGCGGTTGCCCTCGGCCATCAGCGGCAGCAGGCGCGCGCGGGCTTCGGGGCTCTGGATGTAGCGCACGCGCAGCGGCGAGAAGTTCATCGCCGTCGGGCCCCACCGGGTCAGTTCGTAGAGCTGGCGCAGCTGGGCCTCGCTGACCGGATGGTCCTGCCAGGTGCCGTGGGTGCGGGCATCGGTGTAGAGGCGGGCCAGCGTGGCGTCGTCGAGCGGGGTGTCGAGGGACATGGGTGTCAGGGCGGGGAAGAGGGGTGGCTCGGCCCACCGCGCGGGATGCGCGGCCGGTGCACTGCACAATTCTCGGATGTTCGCCCCCAGCCAGCACGACGTCCGCCGATTCTTCTGCACCACCTGGCGCAAGCACCAGCAAGGCGAGCCCCTGTCGCCGATGGAGACGCTGGCCGCCGAATGGATCGCCCACCACCCGGAGTACCACGCCGACCTGGCCGACGAGGCGGCCGCGCTGGCCGCCGTCTACACCGTCGACGACGGCCGCACCAACCCCTTCCTGCACCTGTCCATGCACCTGTCGATCAGCGAGCAGTGCTCGATCGACCAGCCGCGCGGCATCCGCCAAGCGGTCGAGCTGCTGGCGGCGAAACGCGCCGACCTGCACCCGGCCCATCACGAGGTGATGGACTGCCTGGGCGAGATGCTGTGGCAGTCGCAGCGCAGCGGCCAGCCGCCCGATCCGCATGCCTACCTGGATGCGGTGCGGCGGCGCGCGACGCGCTGAGCACGAAACCGGTTCAGGGCGGACCGAGCAGGTCGGCCTGGCCGAGTTCGAGCGCGCTCTCGCGCACCACGGCCAGCCAGCGAGGCTCGCCGGCCTCGGCATCCTGGCGGGCCAGGCTCAGCGCCTGAGCCAGCGCGGCCCGGGCCTCGGCCGGCTGGCCGCGCAGGGCCTGGACATGCGCCAGGTTGTTGTACAGCGCGGCCTGCGGACGCTGCCCGGCCGCGCGGACCAGCAGCGCAGCCGCCTCGTCCAGGCGGGCCGCCGCGACCAGCCGGTTGGCCGCGCCCAGCGCCACCACCGGCCGCAGCGGCTCGCGCTGCGCCAGACGCAGCCAGACCGCCAGCGCGTCGGGCGCGGCGGCGACGCGGTCGAGATCCAGCGCGGCGGACTCCAGCGCCTCATCGCTGGCCGCCAGCGGCAACTCGCCGGGCCGCAGCAGCAGCGCCGACCAGTGGCCGGCGCGCGCCCAGGTGTATTCGAAGGTCTCCCAGGGCAGGCGCTGGGCCGGCTCGTCGCCGCTGCGCAGGATCACCTCGCGGCGCTGCCGGTCATGGCCGATCAGCACCGCGTAGTGCCAGCGGGCAAACCACGACGTCGGCCCGCCCAGCCCGAGGTTCAGCAGGACCAGCACCGGACGGCCGGCGTCCAGCTCGTCGAACAGCCCAGGAAGCGTCGCCGGGCCGACCACGGTGTAGGCGCCGTGGCGGCGCGCGGTCGCCAGCATCTCGGTCTGCAGGCTGCCGGCGCGGGCCGGCAGGTAGGTGGCCGAGGCCAGCGCGGCCGGATCGGCCGGACGGTCGATCACCGCCAGCAGGCTGGCCAGCGCCAGCGGCCCGCAGTGGCGCGCCTGCGCCGCATCGGTCGGCGGGAAGAAGGGCACGGCCGACAGCTCGGTGCGCAGCGGTCGGTCGGCCGGATGTCCGTCGCTGCGCTGGGCCGCGACCAGCGCCTCGGTCTGCGGCGGCGGGTAGAGGCTGGCGCAGCCCGTCAGCAGGCCGGTCGACAGCGAGAGCGAGAGCACGAACGCGAGCGCCGCAGCCCGGCGGGCCGGACGGGTCCTCATCGACCTCAGCGGATCGAGCGCGTGAACGGGAACACCTTGGTGAAGCCGAGGATGTCGGTGACCAGCAGCACCAGGAAGATGAAGACCAGCGTGTCGAGCACGCCATCGGCACCGGCCGGCGCACGGTCCATCTCGGCGGCCAGCGCCTGGGCCTGCTCGTCGCTTAGCGCGGCGATGCGCAGCCGGGCCTGGGCCGGGTCGACGCCGCGCGCGACCAGCGCCTGCGCGACCTCGGCCCGGTCGACCGCCGCCAGCAGCTGGCGCTGCGCCGGGCTCAGGCCGGCCTGGGCCTCGGCACGGGCCAGCGACTCGGCATCGACCATGCCGGCCTGGGCGTTGCCGACGATGCCGCCGAAGGACAGGCTCACGGCCAGCAGGCCGGCCAGCCTGCGGCGGGCGATGGCTGCGGGGGTTGCACGGGACGAGACGGGCGAGCGGCGGGCAGCGGTCATGGCGAGACTCCGGGCGAGTGAAGGTTCTGGTTCGATGGGGCGCGCCCGCCGGCAAGAAACCCAGGCGGGCGACGGCGACGAATCTACCGCAGCGGCAGGGCGGTGCGTGACGAAATGCACGGTGCAGCGACCGCCACGCTCCGTGCGCCGTGCGCCCCGCGGTGCCCGGCGGTGCCGCTCCGGTGAGACACCCCTGATACGCTCCCGCCGATGCAGTCTTCGCCCCCCACGACCGACCTGGCGGCGGCCCGCCCGACCCTCTCGCGCGCCCGCTTCACCGCCACCCAGGCCGCCATCACCCTGGCGCTGTGCCTGGGTCTGCAGCCGGCCACCACCGACCTCTACCTGCCCGCCCTGCCGCTGCTGACGCGCGAACTGGGCACAAGCGTCGCGACCGCGCAGCTCACCATGTCCACGCTGATCCTGGCCTTCGGCCTGGCGCAGCTGATCTGGGGTCCGGTGGCCGACCGGGTTGGCCGCCGCCCGGTGCTGCTGACCGGCATCGTTCTGTACACGCTGGCGGTGCTGGCCGGCATGCTGGCGCCGAACATCGGCTTGCTGATCGCCGCGCGTGGCGCGCAGGGTGCGGCACTGGCCGCGCTGGTGGTCGTGGCGCGCGCGATGGTGCGCGACCTGTACGCGCCGGCCGAGGGCACGCGGGTGATGTCCTGGGCGATGTCCGGCCTGGGCCTGATCGCCATCGCCAGCCCGCTGCTGGGCGGCTGGGTCACCTCGGCCTGGGGCTGGCGCGCGCCCTTCGCCGTGGTGGCGCTGCTGGCCCTGACGCTGGCGGCCTGGGTCTGGGCCCGCGTGCCCGAGACCGTCCCCCAGGCCAACCCCGACGCGTTGCGGCCCGGCCCGCTGCTGGCGAGCTGGCGGCGCATCCTCGGCAACCGGAACTTCCAGGCCTGGGCGGCGCTGACCAGCGGCACCTATGCCGGCCTGTTCCTGTTCCTGGCCGGCTCACCCTTCGTCTACATCAACGTGCTGGGCCTGAGCCCGGCCCAATACGGCGTGGCACTGTGCAGCAGCTCGGTGGCCTACCTGGCTGGCACCTTCATGTGCCGCCGCTGGCTGCTGGCACACGGCGCGGCCGGTGCGGTCCAGCGCGCCGCCTGGTGGACGCTGGCCGGCGGTCTCAGCCTGGCCGCCCTGGCCTGGGCCGGCGTGCAGACGGTCTGGGCGGTGCTGCTGCCGCAGCTGGCCTACGCCTTCGCCCACGGCACCCACCAGAGCTGCGGCCAGGCGGGCGCGGTCAGCCACTTCCCGCGCGAGGCCGGCGGCGCGTCGGCCCTGGCCGGTTTCCTGCTCGCCCTGGTCGCCTTCGGTGTCGGCAACCTGCTGGGCCTGACGCTGGACCAGAGCACCCGCCCGCTCGCCTACGGCATCGCCCTGGCCGCCGTGCTGACGACCGCGGTGGCGTGGACGCTGGTGCGCCGGCATGGGCATGCGCCGGGCTGAGGTGGGACCACGCGACGACCGATGACAAGCACAACCACCAACACCCGTCCCCCCTGGCTCGCCCTGGCCGGCCCGACCGCCAGCGGCAAGACCGCTGCCGCGCTGGCCATCGTGCGGGCGCAGCGCGCGCGCGGCGGGCCGCCGGTCGAGGTCATCAGCGTCGACTCGGCGCTGGTCTACCGAGGCATGGACATCGGCACGGCCAAGCCGAGCGCGGCCGAGCGGGCCGAGGTGCCGCATCACCTGATCGACCTGATCGAGCCGACCGGCGCCTACTCGGCGGCCGAGTTCGCACAGGCCGCCCGCCGGCTGGTCGACGAGATCCATGCGCGCGGCGCGCGGGCCCTGCTGGTCGGCGGCACGATGCTGTACTTCAAGGCCTGGCTCGAAGGCATCGACCCGCTGCCCGCCGCCGACCCGGCGGTGCGGGCCGCGCTCGATGCCCGCGCCCAGGCGATCGGCTGGCCGGCGATGCATGCGGAACTCGCCCGCGTCGACCCGGTCACCGCCGCCCGGCTGGCGCCAGCCGACGCGCAGCGCATCCAGCGCGCGCTGGAGGTCCACGCCCTGACCGGCCAGCCGCTGTCGGCGCTGCACCAGCGTGACCGGCAGGACGGCTCACCCTCGCCGGCCGGCCCCGGCTCGCTGGTCGCGCTGGAGCCGGCCTCGCGCGCCTGGCTGCACCAGCGCATCGCCGAGCGCTTCGGCCAGATGCTGGACGCCGGCCTGGTCGACGAGGTGCGGCGGCTGCGCGAGCGCGGCGACCTCGATCCCGGCCTGCCGTCGATGCGCTGCGTCGGCTACCGCCAGACCTGGGAGATGCTCGAGCGCGCCTTCCCGGCCACCGAGCTGGCCGAACGCGGCATCGCCGCCACCCGCCAGCTCGCCAAGCGCCAGCTGACCTGGCTGCGCGGCATGCCCGCGCGCCGCGTCATCGCCTGCGACGCGCCCGATGCGCTGGCTCAGGTGCTGAGCCTGGCTGAGCAGGCGGGATTCCTGGTGCCTGAGCGATGAACACGATGTCCGATACCGCCCTCCTCGCCGTCCGCGGCCTCGCCAAGCGCTACGGCGCCACGCCCGTCTTCAGCGGCATCGACCTGACGCTGGCGCGCGGCGAGGTGGTGGCGCTGCTGGGCGCCTCCGGGGTCGGCAAGTCCAGCCTGCTGAACTGCATCGCCGGGCTGGATGTGGCCGATGCCGGCGAGATCCGGCTGCTCGGGCAGGTGGTCGGCCAGCTGGCCGAGCCGCAGGCCGCGGCGCTGCGGCGAACCTCGCTGGGCTTCGTCTTCCAGGCCTTCCACCTGCTGCCGCACCTGAGCGTGGCCGACAACGTCGCGCTGCCGCTGCTGCTGCTGGGCCAGCGCGAGCCAGCGGCCGTCGATGCGCGGGTGGCCGAGGTGCTGGCCGGCGTCGGCCTGGCCGGCTACCAGGCCCGCCGGCCGCGCGAGCTGTCGGGCGGACAGCTGCAGCGGGTCGCCATCGCGCGGGCGCTGGTGCACCGGCCGGCGCTGATCCTGGCCGACGAGCCGACCGGCAACCTCGATCCGCACAGCGCCGCGCAGGTGCTGGACCTGCTGTTCGCGCAGGTCCGCCAGAACGGTGCCGGCTGCCTGATCGTGACCCACTCCGACGAGGCCGCGCGACGCGCCGACCGCGTGCTGCGCCTGCTCGGCGACGGCGTGCGGGCCGAGGCGCCGGCCGCGTGACAGGCTCGACGCTACGATCCCGCCGCATCGAGACCGGTCAGGACACGCGACGTCGTCCTGACCGAAACTGAAACTTCTGCCGGCACCTCGCCGGCCCTGGACAGGTCCCCCATGCCCGTTGAACTGTTTCGTCAAGGTGGTCTGCAGCGCCTGATGTTCTGCGACCTGAACCAGCACCACGGCGAGGCGGTGCAGGCCAACCAGTTCCTGATCGTCAACGACGACACCGGCGCGATCATCGATCCGGGCGGCAACCTGGCCTACAACGAGCTGTACCTGGGCATGACCCAGCACTTCCCGCCGCAGCAGCTGAGCGCGATCGTGGCCTCGCATGCCGATCCGGACATCATCGCGTCGCTGGACCGCTGGATGACCTCGACCTCGGCGCCGGTCTACATCTCGACCGTGTGGGAGCGCTTCATCCCGCATTTCTGCAAGCCCGGCAAGACCGGCGGCCGGGTGATCGGTATCCCCGACCGCGGCTCACGCATCCTCATCGGCAAGCAGGAGCTGATCGCGCTGCCGGCGCACTTCCTGCATGCCGAGGGCAATTTCCAGTTCTGGGACCCGCCCAGCGGCATCCTCTTCAGCGGCGACCTGGGCACCTCGATCGGCGTCGACCCGCGCGTGCCGATCCACTCGCTGACCGAACACATCCCGCGCATGGAGCCCTTCCACCGCCGCTACATGGTCAGCAACAAGGTGCTGCGGCTGTGGGCCGAGATGGTCCGCACCCTGCCGATCCGCATGCTCGTGCCGCAGCACGGCGCGCCGATCGCGGGCCAGGCGGTCGGCGAGTTCATCGACTGGGTGCAGAACCTGCCCTGCGGCATCGACCTGATGCAGCAGGGCCACTACACCGTGCCGCGTTGACGAGCCCCGTGGACGGGGCCGCGTCGCTGGGCTGGCGCGGCCAGCTGCGCCTGATCGGCCAGCAGTGGCGCCATCACCCCGGCCGGCTGCTGATCGCGGTGCTGGCGATCGCGCTCGGCGTGGCACTGGCGCTGGCGGTGCAGCTGATCAACCGCTCGGCGCTGGCCGAGTTCGGCGCGGCGGTGCGCAGCGTCAACGGCCAGCCCGATGCCGAGCTGCGCCCGGCCTCCGGTGCGCGCCTGCCGGAGTCGGTCTACGCACAGCTTGCCGCGCGGCCCGAGGTGCTGCTGGCCAGCCCGGTGCTGGAGGTCGACACGCTGATGCAGCTCGGCAGCGGCCAGCGCGTGCCGGTCAAGGTGCTCGGCATCGACGCGCTGGTCGCGCCCGCGCTGGCGCCGGCCCTGCTGCCCCGGCCGGCCGACGACGCGCCCCGGCTGGCGCTGCTGGACCCGGACCGGGTCTTCCTGAACCCCGCCGCACAGGCACTGCTCGGGCCCGGCGAGCGCACGCTCGCGCTGCTGTCGGGCAGCGGCCGGGTCACGCTGGCATGGGCCGGCACGGTCAGCGCCGAGGGCCCGCCGCTGCTCGTGATGGACATCGCCGGTGCGCAGGCCCATCTGGACCGGCTCGGCCAGATCAGCCGCATCGACCTGCGCTTCGCCCCCGGCACCGACCGCGAGGCGCTGCTCGCGGCCCTGAACGCGGACCCGTCACAGCCGCTGCGCCTGGCCCAGCCGGAGGAGGCGACGCTGCACATCTCCAACCTGTCGCGCGCCTACCGGGTCAACCTGACGGTGCTGGCCCTGGTGGCGCTGTTCACCGGCGCCTTCCTGGTCTGGTCGGTGCAGGCCCTGGCGGTTGCCAAGCAGGTGCCGCAGCTGGCGCTGCTGGGCGTGCTGGGACTGGACGCGGGCATGCGCCGGCGCGGCGTGCTGGTCGAGTCGGCGCTGATCGGCACGCTCGGCGCTGGCCTGGGCGTGGCGCTCGGTGCCGGCCTGGCCTGGCTGGCACTGCAACGCCTGGGCGGCGACCTGGGCAGCGGCGTGTTCGGCGCTGGCGCGGCCCCGCCGCTGCAGTGGTCGAGCGGCGCGGCGCTGCTCTATGCCGGACTGGGCGTGGTCGCCGCGCTGATCGGCGGCTGGCAGCCGGCGCGGCAGGCCGAGCGCATCGCGCCGGCGCTGGCGCTCAAGGGCCTGGGCGACGACGGCGAAGGCCCGGCGCGGCGCGGGTTCGGCCCGCTGTTGCTGGCGCTCGCGCTGGCACTGTGCTTCGTCCCGCCGGTGCTGGACCTGCCGCTGGCGGCCTACGTCGCGGTCGCGCTGCTGCTGCTGGGCGGCATCGCCTGCGTCCCGGCCGGCGTCGACGCGGTGCTGGCGCGGCTGCGTCCGCCGCGCCGGCCGCTGGCGCTGCTGGCGGTCGAGCGCACCCGCGACCAGCGCCAGCACGCCACCATCGCCGTCGCCGGCGTGATCGCCAGCCTGGCCCTGAGCGTGGCGCTGACGGTGATGGTGGCGAGCTTCCGCGACTCGGTCAGCGACTGGCTGACCCAGGTCCTGCCGGCCGACCTGTATGCCCGCACCGCCACCAGCACGTCGCAGGCCGAGGCGGTCTACCTGGAGCCGGCGCTGGCCGATGCCATCGCCGCCCTGCCCGGCGTGCGCCAGCTGCAGGCCATGCGGGTGGTGCCGCTGCAGATCGCGCCCGGACGTGCCGCCGTGCCGCTAATCGCCCGCGAGATCGGCGATCCGGCGCGTTCGCTGCCGCTGGTCGGCACCTTGCTGGACGCCCGGACGCAGCCCGGCCTGCCGGCGGTCTACGCCAGCGAGGGCTACCTCGCGCAACACGGCGCCCGCCCCGGCGACCGGCTGGTGCTGCCGCTGCCCGATGGCCGGCGCGCGACGGTCTGGATCCGCGGCACCTGGCGCGACTACGCCCGCCAGCACGGCTCGCTGGCCATCGAACGGGCCGACTGGATCGCGCTCAGCGGCGACCGGCGCGTCAACGACCTGGCGCTGTGGCTGCAGCCCGATGCCGACGCGGCGGCCCTGCAGCAGCGCATCCGCAGCGTCGCTGGCGAGGCCGGCGACCTGCTGGAGTTCGCCACGCCGGCGGCGATCCGGGCCACCTCGCTGGCCATCTTCGACCGCAGCTTCGCGGTCACGACCTGGCTGCAGGCGGTCGCCATCGCGATCGGCCTGGCCGGCATCGCGGCCAGCTTCTCGGCCCAGGTGCTGGCCCGGCGCAAGGAGTTCGGCACGCTGCTGCACCTGGGCCTGTCGCGCCGCGACGTGTTGACGCTGGTGACCGCCGAGGGCGCGCTCTGGAGCGCCGTCGGCGCGACGCTCGGGCTGCTGCTGGGCCTGGCGGTCAGCGGCGTGCTGGTCTGGGTCGTCAACCCGCAGAGCTTCCACTGGACCATGGACCTGAGCCTGCCGGTCGCGCGCCTGGCCGCGCTGGCCGGCGCCGTGGTCGCGGCCGGCAGCGCGACCGCCTGGCTGTCGGCCCGCATCGCCGCAGGGCGCGACCTCGGCGACATGGTCCGCGCCGTCAAGGAGGACTGGTGATGCCCCATCTCGCGCGACGAGCGACGCTGGCGCGGCTGGCCGCGCTCGCCCTGCCAGGGCCCTGGCCGCTCGCCGGCCTTGCCGACGAGCGCACCCGGCCGCAGCCGCTGGCCTTCCCGCAGGACTTCGGCGCGCACCCGGAGCGCCGCATCGAGTGGTGGTACCTGACCGGCTGGCTGGCCGATCCGGCCGCGCCGGAGCAGCCGCTGCTGGGCCTGCAGATCACCTTCTTCCGCTCGCGCACCGACGTGCGCGCCGACCACCCGAGCGCCTTCGCCGCCCGCCAGCTGCTCATGGCCCATGCCGCGCTGGGCGACGTGCGCGACGGCCGGCTGCTGCACGACCAGCGCATCGCCCGCGCCGGCTTCGGCATCGCCGTTGCGACCGTGGGCGACAGCGACGCACGGCTGCGCGACTGGCGGCTGTGGCGCGAGCCGGTGGCCGGCCAGCCCGCCGCGCAGGCCAGCGTCTACCGTGTCAGCCTGGGCCGCAGCGCACTGGCCGACCGGCTCGACCTGAGCGCCCGCAGCACCGGCCCGGTGCTGCTGCAGGGCCGCCAGGGCTGGTCGCGCAAGGGGCCGGGGCCGGCGCAGTTCAGCCACTACTACAGCCAGCCGCAGCTGGAAGTGCAGGCCAGCCTGACCCGCGACGGCCGCACCCGCGGCCTGGTCGGCCGGGCCTGGCTGGACCACGAGTGGAGCGACAGCCTGCTCGACCCCGAGGCGATCGGCTGGGACTGGATCGGCTTCAACCTGTTCGACGGCCGCGCGCTGACCGCCTTCCGGCTGCGCCGCCACAACCGCCAGGCCGCCTCGGGCGACGACGACGGGGCGACGCTCTGGACCGGTGGCTCATCGCGCGAGCCCGACGGTCGCAGCCGCAGCTTCGAGCACGCCGGCGGCGAGGCGCTGCGCTGGACGCCGCTGCGCCACTGGACCAGCCCGGCGACGAAGGCGCGCTACCCGGTCGAATGGCAGCTCGACAGCCCCGCCGGCCGCTACCGCGTGCGGGCCCTGTTCGATGCCCAGGAACTCGACAGCCGCGCCAGCACCGGCACGGTCTACTGGGAAGGCCTGAGCGAGCTGCTCGATGCCGACGGCCGCCAGCGCCTGGGCCTGGGCTACCTGGAGATGACCGGCTACGCCGAGCGCCTGCAGCTGCGTTGAACGTGGCTTGAAGCGTGGCCTGAAACGCCCTTGTCGCACCGGCGGCGCGGAGGCGCCCACACAATCCGGGCCATCCAGGCCGTCGATCCGCGTCGATCCGCGTCGATCGCCTGCCCGCCGTCCAACCTGGGGATCACCATGACCTTCCGCTTCTCGCCCGCGCTGGCCACCGCCCTGCTCGCCACCGCCCTGGGCAGCGCCCGCGCCGCACCGGTCGAATACGTCGTCGACCCGACCCACACCTACCCCAGCTTCGAGGCCGACCACATGGGCATGTCGACCTGGCGCGGCAAGTTCAACACCACCACCGGCACGCTGTGGCTGGACAAGGCGGCCGGCAGCGGCACGGTCGACCTGAAGATCGACGTCGGCAGCATCGACTTCGGCCTGGCGCAGATGAACAGCGTGGCCAAGGACACCGCGATGTTCAACGTCGCCGAGTTCCCCTATGCCTTCTACAAGGGCCGTCTCGAAGGCTTCGCGCCCGGCGACACGCCGCGCGTCGTCGGCACGCTGGACTTCCGCGGCGTGACCCGCCCGCTGACGCTGGAGGTGGCACGCTGGAAGTGCCAGCCGCACCCGCTCAGCAAGCGCGACTGGTGCGGCGCCGATGCGCAGGCCACCTTCTCGCGCGACGCGTGGGGCTTCGACGTCGGCCGCGACTGGGGCTTCTCGATGGCCACCGTGCTGCGCATCCAGGTCGAGGCCGTGGCGCGAGACTGACACCTGGCTCTCAACGGGCTCACACCCGACTTGCAGGGACCTCGCGCACCCTGCCGGCGGGGGCCTGCTGCCTAGAATCGGTTGGGTTCATTTCCTTCCTGTCCACGCCTCCGGTCCATGCCCCTCCAGCGCCCCGCCCGCCCGTCGATCCGCACCCTGCCGAGCCACGCCGGACGATGGCTGGCGCTGCTGCTGTCGACCGTCGCGATCGCGGCCTCGGCACAGGCCACGTCGGCCGACACCCGCGCCACGCCACGTGCGGTCGCCGCCCCGACCAGCGCGGTCGCGCCGGCCCAGCCGCTGGAAGCCTGGAGCCATGCCTACGCGGCCTACACGACGCCCAAGTACCCGGCCGGCTTCGCCCACTTCGACTACGTCAACCCGGACGCGCCCAAGCGCGGCACGCTGTGGCTGCGCAACCCGGACCGGCGATCGAGCTTCGACAAGTTCAACCCGTTCACGATCAAGGGCAACGCGCCGGCCGGTGTCTCGCTGTTCATGTTCGAGAGCCTGGCCACGCGCTCGATGGATGAGCCGCAGACGATGTACGGCCTGCTGGCCGAGCAGATGTCGGTCGCGCCGGACCTCGCCAGCGTCACCTTCCGCATCCACCCGCTGGCGCGCTTCTCCGACGGCACGCCGGTGACCGCCGCCGACGTCGTTCACAGCCACCGCCTGCTGACCAGCGCCCAGGCCGCGCCGGGCGTGCGCATCGCGCTGTCGGACATCGGCGAGGTCACCGCGCTCGACCCGGCCACCGTGCGCTTCACGCTCAAGGAACGCAAGATCGACGCGGTCTTCGCGGCCGGCGGCATGGCGGTGTTCTCACAGCGCTGGGGTGCCGTCGACGGCAAGGTCAAGCCCTTCGACCAGATCGTCTCGGAGCACCCGATCGCCAGCGGTCCCTACCTGATCGACCAGGTCGAGATGCCGCGCCGCATCGAGTTCAGGCTCAACCCGCGCTACTGGGCCCGCGGGCTGGGCGTGCGCCGCGGCCACTTCAACTTCGAGCGCATCGTCTACCGCATGTACGCCGATCCGGCGGTGGCGGCCGAGGCCTTCAAGGCCGGCGAGTTCGACTTCTTCAAGGAATACAGCGCACGCGCCTGGGTGCGCCAGCACCAGGGCGTGAAGTGGCGCGAGGGCCGCATCGTCAAGGCCGAGCTGCCGACCGCCTGGGGCCAAGGCCTGCAGTCGACCCACTTCAACCTGCGCCGGCCGATCTTCCAGGATGCCCGCGTGCGCGAGGCCCTGACGCTGGCCTGGGACTTCGAGCGCCTGAACCGCTACGGCCAGTACCAGCGCGCCAACAGCCTGTTCAACAACTCCGACTTCGCCGCGCAAGGCAGGCCGTCGGCCGAGGAACTGGCGCTGCTCGAACCCTTCCGCGACCAGCTGCCGCCGCAGGTCTTCGGCCCGGCCTATGTCGCGCCGGTGCAGGGCGACGCGCAGCGCCTGCGCGCCAACCTGCTGCGCGCCCGCGACCTGCTGGCACAGGCCGGCTGGAAGGTCGCCGACGACGGCAAGCTGCGCAACGCCAAGGGCGAGCCCTTCGTGGTCGAGTACCTCGAACCGAGCCAGCCCGGCCGCAACACCGACTTCCAGCACAACCTGTCCAAGCTCGGCATCGAGTTCAAGGAACGCGTCGTCGACTTCGCGCTCTACCGTCGCCGCCTCGAGACCTACGACTACGACCTGATCACCATCGTCGAGGGCGACTTCACCCTGCCCAGCGCGACCGACCTCAAGGCCGGCTTCGGCAGCGCCACGGTCGACGAGCCGGGCGGCAACAACTTCCGCGGCGTGAAGAGCCCGGCGGTGGACGCGCTGATCCAGGCCGTCGCCGATGCCAGGGACATCGCCCAGCTGCGCACGGCCGCCCGTGCGCTGGACCGCATCGTGATGTGGAACCACTGGCAGATCCCCGAGCTGTACCTGAGCAAGGAGCGCGTCTCCTACTGGAACCGCTTCGGCAAGCCGGCCGTGCAACCCGGCTACATCTCGATCGACGGCGGTGAACCCTGGCCGCTGTGGACCTGGTGGGTGGAGCGGGAGCAACGGCCGTGAACCCTGCGCATCGCCACCCCTGCACGCGTCACTGACACCTCACGAGACCCATGCTCGCCTACATCCTCAAGCGCATCCTGCTGATGGTGCCCACGCTGCTGGGGGCGCTGACGCTGACCTTCGTGGTGATCCAGTTCGTGCCCGGCGGGCCGGTCGAGCAGGTCATGGCCGAGGCGCGCGCGGCCGACAAGGGCGGTGACAGCAGCGGCTACAAGGCCAGCCGGGACGTCGACAAGCAGCAGATCGAGGCGCTGAAGAAGCTCTACGGCTTCGACCAGCCCGCGCATGTGCGCTATGTCGAGATGCTCGGCCGCTTCGTGCGCTTCGACCTCGGCAAGAGCTTCATGTTCAACAAGGACGTGACCACGCTGATCCTGGAGAAGCTGCCGGTGTCCATCAGCCTGGGCGTCTGGAGCTTCCTGATCGCCTACCTCGTCTCCATCCCGCTGGGCGTGGCCAAGGCGGTGCACGAGGGCTCGCGCTTCGACGTGCTGACCACCCTGCTGGTGCTGGTGGGCTATGCCATCCCGGGCTTCGTGCTGGGCGTGCTGCTCATCGTGCTGTTCGCCGGCGGCACCTACTGGGACTGGTTCCCGCTGCGTGGGCTGACCTCCGACAACTGGGCCAGCCTGGACTGGCCGGCCCGCATCGCCGACTACTTCCACCACCTCGCGCTGCCGCTGACCTGCATGACCATCGGCAGCTTAGCGGTGATGACGCTGCTGACCAAGAACACCTTCGTCGAGGAGATGCGCAAGCAGTACGTCAAGGTCGCGCGGGCCAAGGGCCTGTCGCCGGGCCGCGTGCTCTACAAGCACATCTTCCGCAACGCGCTGATCCCGCTGATCACCGGCTTTCCGGCCGCCTTCATCGGCGCCTTCTTCGCCGGCTCGGTGCTGATCGAGAACCTGTTCTCGCTCGACGGCCTGGGCCAGCTCGGCTACGAGGCCGTCGTGCGGCGCGACTACCCGGTCGTGCTGGGCTCGCTCTACCTCTTCACGCTCATCGGCCTGGTCGTCAAGCTGGTCTCGGACCTCCTGTACGTGGTGGTCGACCCGCGCGTGCAGTTCGGCAAGGCCGCGAAATGACCGACCGGCACATCCGCCCCGCCCCGTGATGACCCGCTCCTCCTCACCCAATGCCCGCGCCTGGGCGCGCTTCCGGCGCAACCGGCTGGGCCATGTGTCGCTGTGGCTCTTCGTCGTGCTGCTGGTGCTCAGCACGTTCGCGGAGGTCGTCAGCAACGACCGGCCGCTGCTGGTGTCCTACCAGGGCCGCGTCAGCCTGCCGATCGTCGACAACCCGCCCGAGACCGCCTTCGGTGGCGACTTCCGCACGCCGACCGACTGGAAGGACGCCTACATCACCGGCAAGCTGCGCGAGGACGGCAACTGGGCCGTCTTCACGCTCAACCCGCATTCGGCCACCTCGCTGAACTACTTCGACCCGCTGCCCAGCCCGATGGCGCCGAACGCGCTCAACGTGCTCGGCACCGACGCGCAGGGCCGCGACATGCTGGCGCGGCTGATCTACGGCTTCCGCGTCAGCATCTGGTTCGCGCTCGCGCTGACCCTGACCGGCACCGTGCTGGGCGTGGCCGCCGGTGCGCTGCAGGGCTACTTCGGCGGCCGCACCGACCTGGTCGCGCAGCGCTTGATCGAGATCTGGGGCGCCGTGCCCGAGCTCTACCTGCTGATCATCTTCGCGTCGATCTTCGAGCCCTCGCTGCTGCTGCTGCTGGTCCTGCTGAGCCTGTGGGGCTGGATGGGCCTGGGCGACTACGTGCGCGCCGAGTTCCTGCGCAACCGCAACCTCGAGTTCGTGAAGGCCGCGCGGGCACTGGGCCTGAGCAATGGCCAGATCATCTGGCGCCACGTGCTGCCCAACTCGCTGACGCCGGTCATCACCTTCCTGCCCTTCCGCATGAGCGCGGCCATCCTGGCGCTGACCTCGCTGGACTTCCTCGGCCTGGGCGTGCCGGCCTCGGTGCCCTCGCTGGGCGAGCTGCTGCGCCAGGGCAAGGCCAACCTCGACGCCTGGTGGATCATCGTGCCGACCTTCGTGCTGCTGACCGTGACGATGCTGCTGCTGACCTTCATCGGCGACGCGCTGCGCGACGCCTTCGACACCCGCAAGTCATGAGCAGCACCGCACCCCAGAGCCTGCCCAACAGCCAGCTGCCGCAGGTCGCCGGCATGCCGCTGCTGCAGGTCGAGAACCTCAGCGTGGCCTTCAACGGCCAGACCGTGGTCGACCAGGTCAGCTTCGAGATCGGCATCGGCGAGAAGTTCGCGCTGGTCGGCGAATCGGGCTCGGGCAAGTCGATCAGCGCGCTGTCCATCCTGCGCCTGGTCGACGGCACCAGCCACGTCGGCGGCGCGATCCGCTACGACGGCACCGACCTGATGCAGGCCAGCGAACGCCAGATGCGCGGCCTGCGCGGCAAGGACATCGCGATGATCTTCCAGGAGCCGATGACGGCCCTGAACCCGCTCTACACGGTGGGCAACCAGATCGGCGAGGTGCTCGAACTGCACGAGGGCCTGAACGCCCGCGAGGCCCGCGAGCGCGCCATCGCGCTGCTGGACCGCACCGGCATCCCCGAGCCCGCGCGGCGCATCGACGCCTACCCGCACGAGCTGTCGGGCGGCCAGCGCCAGCGCGCCATGATCGCCATGGCGCTGGCCTGCAAGCCGCGCCTGCTGATCGCCGACGAGCCGACCACCGCGCTGGACGTGACCATCCAGGCCCAGATCCTGGCCCTGCTCGACGAGCTGCAGCGCGAGATGGGCATGGCGCTGCTGTTCATCACGCACGACCTCAACCTGGTCGGCCGCTATGCCGACCGGGTCGCGGTGATGTCGCGCGGCAAGATCGTCGAGGACGGCATCACCGCCCGCGTCTTCGCCCGCCCGCAGCATCCCTACACCCGCCAGCTGCTGGCCGCCCGGCCGCAGCCGCTAACCAGCAGCGAACGCGACAGCCGCCAGACCCCGCTGCTGCAGGCGCAAGGCGTGCGCGTCACCTTCAGCCAGCCGGCAGGCTGGTGGCGACGCCGCGACTTCGTCGCCGTGCGCGAGGCCTCGCTGAACGTGCCGCGCGGCCAGACCGTCGGCATCGTCGGCGAGTCCGGCTCGGGCAAGACCACGCTGGGCATGGCGCTGCTGGCGCTGCAGCCGCTGGCCGCTGGCGAGGTGACGCTGCACAACCAGGTCGCCGGCGACGTCATGAACACCAGCCAGCAGCGTTCGACGCAGCGCGTCGACCTGGCCGAAGGCGCCGACCTGCGCGGCCTGCGCCGGCGCATGCAGGTGGTCTTCCAGGACCCGTTCGCCGCGCTGTCGCCGCGCATGACCATCGGCCAGATCGTCGGCGAGGGCCTGGCGCTGCACCACCCCGAACTGGACGCTGCGGCGCGCGAGGCCCGCATCCGCGCGGTGCTGGCCGAGGTCGGCCTGGACACGCAAGGCCGCGTGACGGACACGCGCGGCGGCGCCGACCTGCTGCAACGCTACCCGCACGAGTTCTCCGGCGGCCAGCGCCAGCGCATCGCGATCGCCCGGGCGCTGATCCTCAAGCCCGAACTGCTGCTGCTCGACGAGCCGACCTCCGCGCTCGACGCCTCGGTGCAGCAGCAGGTGCTGGCGCTGCTGCTCAAGCTGCAGCGCGAACAGGGCCTGAGCTATGTCTTCATCAGCCACGACCTGGCGGTGATCCGCGCGGTCGCCCACCAGGTGCTGGTGATGAAGGACGGCGAGGTGGTCGAGCGCGGCCCGACGGCCCAGGTCTTCGACGCACCGAAGCACCCGTACACGCAGACGCTGCTGGCGGCGGCGCTGGCGGCGGAGCCAGCGCGCTGAACAGCGGTCGGCACGGGGCCGACCCTCTCAACTCACTTCACCAGCTCCCACGACTGCACCGTGTAGTTCGGCCCGTCCTGCCCCGCCACGAAGCGGATGCGGTCGCCGACCTTCAGGCCTTCGATGCCCTTGGGGTCGCGCACGACGAAGACCATGGTCATCGGCGGCATGTCGAGGTTGCGCAGTTCGCCGTGCTTGAGCGTGAGCTTGCCGCCGGCCTTGTCGACGCGGCGGATCTCGGCCTCGCTCAGGCCATCGGCAGGTTCCGCCGCGCCGGCGGTCGACAGGGTGGACAGGGACAGCGCCGCCAGCATGCCCAGCAGGGCGAGGCGGCGGGAGTTCGTCGTGTTCATGGGCATCTTCTCCGCTGGGACCGGTTTCATCGATAGGACTGGAAGACCGTGGCGCCGCCGTCGCGCTGCACCAGCAGCACGTCGTAGGGGTCCTTGCGGCCCTTGTACTCGGGGCCGTCCATGCCGGGCGAGCCGACCGGCATCGCCGGCACGGCCAGGCCGACCATGCCGGCCGGCTTTTCCTTGAGCAGGCGCAGCACCTCGCGCGCCGGCACGTGGCCTTCGAGCGTGTAGTCGCCAACCTTGGCGGTGTGGCAGGAGCCGTAGCGCTGCGGCATGCCCAGGCGCACGCGGGCCTCCTGGTTGCCCTCGTCGTGGACGCGGACCTGGAAGCCATGGGCCTCCAGGTGGCGCACCCAGTCCTTGCAGCAGCCGCAGTCCGGGCTCTTCCAGACATCGACCAGCGGCCTGGCGGCCTTGTCCTGCGCGGTCTTGTCGGGAGCCGCCATCGCGGCCGGGGCCAGCAGGCCGCCGAGCGCCAGCGCGACGAGTTCGCGGCGGCGCGTGCCGCAGCGGGAAGTCGTCGGGATCATCGTGTTCATCGGGGTTCTCCTGAAAGGACGGGCTCGGGATCAGCGCGGCTTGACGATCACCTGACCCACCATGCCGGCCTCGAAATGGCCGGGCAGCAGGCAGGCGAACTGGAACTCGCCGGGGCGGTTGAAGGTCCAGACGATCTCGGCGCGCTGGCCGCCGGGCACGTGGGCCATGTAGGGTTCGTCGTGTTCCATGTTCGGGAACTTCTTCATCAGTTCGGCATGCGCGGCCAGTTCCTCGGCCGTGCCGAGCACGAACTCGTGCATCAGCTTGCCGCGGTTGCGGTGCACCAGGCGCAGGGTCTCGCCCTCGCGGACCTCGATGCGATCGGGGGTGTAGCGCATCCGGTCGCTCATGCGAATCTCGATCGTGCGGGTCGCGGCCTTGGCCGGCGCGGCGATGCCCCAGGGCTTCTGCTCCAGGCGCAGCTCCTTGGGCGCGTCGGCATGGGCCTTCTCGCCGTGGGCCTGTGCAGCCGGTGCGGCACACAGGGCGGTCAGCGCGAGCAGCAGCATCGCGCAGGATCGGTCGATCGACAGGTTCTTCGTGTTCATCGGGTGTGGGGCTCGTGTGGGGCTCATGTGGAGCTCGTATGGGGTTTGTCAGGGAACAGGCCGGAAGGTTCCAGCTGTTCAATGGCCCGCATGCCCGGCGGGCTTGCGGGCTTGGAGTTCGACTGCGGCAGCGGGTGAGGCAGCGGGTGAGGCAGCGGGTGAGGCAGCGGGTGAGGCACTGGGTGCGCGGGCCGGCGTGCCGACCGGGCCGGTCCACTCGCGGGCGACGGTGCCGGGCGGGTGGCTGAACCAGCCCGGGTCGCGGAAGTCGCCGGGCTTCTGGTCGCGCCGGACCTTGAGGGTGCTGAACATGCCGCCCATCTCCAGCGAGCCGAACGGCCCCGTGCCGGTCATCATCGGCAGCGTGTTGTCGGGCAGCGGCATCTGCATCTCGGCCATGTCGGCCATGCCGCGTTCGCCCATGACCATGTGGTCGGGCACGGCGCGCGCCAGGCGAGCCGCCAGGCCGGTGTGGTCGACGCCGATCAGCGTCGGCACCGCATGGCCCATCGCGTTCATCGTGTGGTGGCTCTTGTGGCAGTGGAAGGCCCAGTCGCCCTCCTCGTCGGCGATGAACTCGACCTGGCGCATCTGGCCGACCGCGATGTCGGTGGTGACCTCCGGCCAGCGGCTGCCGACCGGCGTCGGACCGCCGTCGGTGCCGGTGACGCTGAACTCGTGCCCGTGCAGGTGGATCGGGTGGTTGGTCATCGTGAGGTTGCCGACGCGGATGCGGACCCGGTCGCCCAGCCGCACGTTCAGGCTGTCGATGCCCGGGAAGACGCGGCTGTTCCAGGTCCACAGGTTGAAGTCGGTCATCGTCATGATCTTCGGCGTCGCGCTGCCAGGCTCGATGTCGTAGGCGCTGAGCAGGAAGCAGAAGTCGCGCTCGACCCGGGCGATCAGCGGGTGCGCCGCCTTCGGGTGCGTGACCCAGAAGCCCATCATGCCCATCGCCATCTGCGTCATCTCGTCGGCATGCGGGTGGTACATGAAGGTGCCGGGCCGGCGCGCGACGAACTCGTAGACGAAGGTCTTGCCCACCGGGATCGCCGGCTGCGTCAGGCCGGACACGCCGTCCATGCCATTGGGCAGGCGCTGGCCGTGCCAGTGCACGCTGGTGTGCTCGGGCAGGCGGTTGGTGACGTACACGCGCACGCGGTCGCCCTCGACCACCTCGATGGTCGGGCCGGGACTCTGGCCGTTGTAGCCCCACAGGTGGGCCTTCATGCCAGGTGCCAGCTCGCGCACGACCGGCTCGGCGACCAGGTGGAATTCCTTGACGCCGTCGACCATGCGCCACGGCAAGGTCCAGCCGTTGAGCGTGACCACCGGGTCATAGGGCCGGCCGTCGGGCGGCAGCAGCGGCGCCTGGGTGGCAGCGCTGGCCTGGCTGACCGGCTCGGGCAAGGCCGCCATCGCCACGCGGCTGACGGCGGCACCGCTCACCGCGGCGGTGATCGCGGCGGTGACTGCGGCGGCCGTGGCACCGGAGCCGCGGATGAAATCTCGTCGGGAGACCATGTTCAGTTGTCCTGTCGGGTCGATGCGGGGCGCGCTCAATGCGCCGCGCCCGCGTTGTCCTTGGCGCCACCGAAGGCGGCACCGCCGGCGCTCATGAGCTCGGGCTTGCCGACCAGCGCCAGTTCGAGGTCGGCCTGCGCCAGCCAGGCATCGCGCTGCGCCTCGATGGACGCGGCCACGGCGGCGGCCTGCGCGCGCGCATCGGCCAGCAACTCCGGCGTGCCGATGAACATGCCGTTGTAGCGCAGCAGGTTCTCGTCGGAGACCTGGCGGGCCAGCGGCACCAGCACCTCGGCATGGTGGCGGGCGATCTCCCAGGCCGAGCGCGCGGCGGCGTCGGCCTCGCGGACCTCGGCACGGGCCTCGACGGCGACCTGCGCGGCCTGGTGCAGGCTGCGCAGGTAGAGCGCCTCGGCGCGGGCGGTGCGGGCCTGGCCGCCGCCGAACAAGGGCAGCTCCACGCTCAGCTCGACACCGGTCTGCGGCGGGGCCTCGTTGGACGTGTTGCGCACGACGCCCAGTTCAAGGCCGTTGACCCAGCCGGTGACGCGGGTCAGTCCCAGGCTGCGCGCGGTGGCGTCGAGCTGCAGGCGGGCGGCCTGGACGTCGAAGCGCTGCGCCAGCGCCTGGCGCTCCAGGTCGGGCCGCTCGGGCAGCGTGGCCGGCAGATCAGGCAGGCGGTCGGGCAGCGTGTAGGCGGTCTGCGTGCCCCACAGGCCCAGCAGGCGGTTGAGGCGCTCGCGCGCGGCCACGGCAGCCTGCCGGGCGCGGGCATGTTGCAGCTCGGCCTGGGCCCGATAACCCTGTTCGCGGGCCTGCTGCAGGCGGCTCCAGTTGCCGGCCGCGCGCAGCCGGTCGGCCAGCTCGGCACCGGTCGCGGCGTTCTCGCGCAGCTGGAAGGCTGCGTCTTCGAGCTGGCGGGCGGCGACGGCCTGCACCCAGGCCTTGCGGACCTGCGCGGCCAGCGCCAGCGCCTCGGCGGTGACGCCACGCTGCATCGCGCCCAGCCGGCCGGCCTCGATCTCGCGGGCCCAGGGCAGCATCAGCCAGTGGCCCAGCTCGAAGGACAGGCCGCGCTCGATCTCGCGCTCGTCGCCGCGCCGGAACTTGCCGAAGCTCAAGCGCGGATTGGGCAGGCGGCCGGCCGCGAGCCAGTCGGCCTGCGCCACGCCCAGGTCGGCCAGCCTGGCCTGCAGGCCGCGGTGGTTGATCAGCGCGATGCGCAGCGCGGCGTCGGCGGCCAGCGGCTCGCGCAGCAGGGTGTCGACCTCGCGCCGCACGGCGTCGAGATCGGCCTCGTCGCGCGACAGCCGCAGCGCGTCGGCCGGCAGGCCGGTCTGGCGGGCCACGGCCTGCGCCACCGGGGACTCGGCGCGGCGGCCGCCGGGCGCGTCGTCCAGCGTGGCGCAGCCGGCCAGGGCCAGCGTCGCGGCGGCCAGCGACAGGCGGACCGGCAGCGGTCCTGGTGCGAGACGGCGGCGACTCATGGCGCCGCCTCCCGCGCATAGGCACGCCAGCCACCGGCGCGGCGCACGGCCTCGTTGGCACGGCGCCAGTCCAGCGGCTCGGCATCGGCCGCCTGGGGACGGCGCTCGGCCCAGACGCTGCGATGCGGCAAGGCCAGCGTCGGCGCCGCGGCGTCGAGCGGATCCGGCCGGGTCGACGGCGGGCGGGCGGGTTCAGCGGCCAGCGCGGGCCAGCACGCACCACAGAGCGCGACGGCCACCAGCCGGCGCGCGACGGAAGGGTTCAGGAACATGGGAGCCTCGGAACACGACGGCGGCCGCGTGGGCGGTCCACCAGGTCGATCGCGTTGGGCGATCACGTCGGGCGATCTCATCGGGCGATCGGGAAGCGTGCGTGACCCGCCCGGCCAGGGCTCGGCCAGGCGCACGCGGCGCGTCAGGCGCGCGCGTTCCGGGGAGGTCGTTCGAGCCCGCGCGGCAGCGGCTCGGGCGTCGCTGCCAGGGCCAGCCGCGGGTAGCTGGACGGCGTCCAGTCCGGCATCGGCCAGTCGGTCGCCACGGTCAGCACCCAGTTGCAGCAACCAGCCAGGCAGGTCTTGCAGCAACTGCCGGCGTGGCCACCGTCGTGGTCATGCGACGGATCATGCGACGGGTCATGCGAAGCATCGTCGCCCTGCGCGTCGTGCTGGCCGTCGTCGTGCTGGCCGTCGTCGTGCTGGCGGTCGTCATGGTGGCCGTCGTCGTGGGACTGGGCATGGGACCGCGCCTGGGCATGTTGGCCGTCGTGATCGGCCTCGGCGGGCGACGCGGCCACCTTCACCGCCACCATCGTTGCCGCCATCGTTGCCGCCATCGTCGCTGGCATGCACGCCACCATCCGCGCCAGCTCGGCCGCCTGCAGCGGCAGGGCCAGCAGCAGCAGCACGGCGATCAGGCGTCGCCAGGCGGGGCGGAGGCAGATGGACATCACCTCGAAAGTATAGGCAACCGCCTCAGGCCGAGACGATGTCGGGGGGACGGTCGGCCAGCCAGCGCGCGTATTGCTGCGCATCGGCCGGCCGCGCGATCAGGTAGCCCTGCAGGATGTGGCAGCCGGCTTCGCGCAGGTAGTCGCGCTGGGCCTCGGTCTCGACGCCCTCGGCCACGACATCGATGTGCAGCGCATGGGCGATGCCGACGATGGCCTCGACCACGACGCGATCGTCCTCGTCGTCGGGCAGGTCCTTCAGGAAGGAGCGGTCGATCTTGATGGTGCGCGGGCGCAGCCGCTTGAGGTAGGCCAGCGACGAGTAGCCGGTGCCGAAGTCGTCGACCGCGATGTGGATGCCCAAGCCCTGCAGGTCGGCGACGATGCTCAGCGAGGCCTGCTCGGTCATCAGCACGGTCTCGGTGATCTCGATCTCGAACTCGTCGGGCCGCACGCCGTGCTCGCGCATGGCCTCGCGCACGATGTCGACCAGGCCCCGGTCGCGGAACTCGTGCGCCGAGAGGTTGACCGCGACGCAACCGAAGGCGAGCCCGTCGGCCTTCCACTGCGCGATCTGGGCGCAGGCGGCACGCACGACCCAGGCGCCGATCTCGCCGATCAGGCCGGCCTGCTCGGCGGCCGGGATGAAGTGCAGCGGCCCGACCAGGCCACGCACCGGGTGGCGCCAGCGGATCAGCGCCTCGCAGCCCAGCAGCTCGCCACGCGTGGCGCCGATCTGCGGCTGGTAGTGCAGCTCGAACTCGTCGCGCGCGAGGGCCTCGCGCAGCTCGCGCTCGACCGCCATCTGCGCCTGCACGCGCTGGTTCAGCTCGGCGCGGTAGAAGCCGTGGCGGTCGCGGCCGGCCTTCTTGGCCTCGTACATGGCCAGGTCGGCATGGCGGATCAGCTCGTCGGGCTCGCGTGCGTCGTCGGGCAGCAGCGCGATGCCGATGCTGGCGTACACGCGCGCCTCGCGGCCGTCCAGCTCGATCGGTCGCGCCACCTCGTACTGGATGCGCTCGACCGCCTGCACCAGCTGCTCGACCGTGCCGGCGTCCTGCAGCAGCACGATGAACTCGTCGCCGCTGTGCCGGCAGACGATGTCGGACGCCCGGACCGCGCCGGTCAGTCGCCGCGCGACGATCTTGAGTAGCGCATCGCCGGCCGAATGGCCCAGCGTGTCGTTGACGACCTTGAAGCGGTCCAGGTCGATGAAGAGCATCGCCATCAGGTAGCCCTCGCGCAGCGCCTGGGCACAGGCGCTCTGGGCCAGCTCGCGGAACAGCAGACGGTTCGGCAGGCCGGTCAGGTGGTCATGCAGGGCCAGCTTCTCCAGCGCCTTCTGCTGCCGCTCGATCTGGCCGAACAGCGTGTGCAGCTGGCGGTGGACATCGTTGAGGTGCTCACCCAGCTCGCCGATCTCGTCCTGGCGACGCCAGTCGACCGTGCCCTCGTCGCCGCGCATCGCGATGCGGGTGGCCTGCTCCTTGAGCCGGTCCAGCGGCCGGATCAGGCGGTGGTAGAGCACGGCCATCAGCAGCAGCGCCGCAATCGCCGCCTGCAGCGCGGCGAGCTTGAACAGCTCGATGCGCCGGCTGGTGAAGGCGCGCTCGAGCTGGTCGCGCACGAAGCAGACCTGCAGCTCGCCCAGCGTCTGGCCCTCGCGCAGCACCGGCGCCTGCAGGCAGACCGGTGCACCGCTGAACGCGGCCTCGTCCGGCCCGAAGGTGCGCTCGCGCTGGTGGGTCAGCGCGCGCGAGTCATCGGTCGGCCGGGTCTCGACCAGGCGCAGGCTCTGCACCGACGAGGCCTCGGCGGTCCGGTCCAGCACGCGAGAGATCTCCGCCGCGTCCAGGGACCACAGCGGATCGGCCAGCGCGGCCACCGCGAGGTAGAGCTGGGCCTTGCGGCTCTCGACGACCAGCGGCTCGAAGGTGGTGCGGAACATGCGCTGCTGCAGGCTCAGCCAGATCACCAGCGGCGCCAGCACGGCCACCAGCACGGCCAGCAGCAGCGTCAGGCGGATCGACAGCTGGGGGCGCCAGTGCAGCATGGTCAGGCCCCTGGGGCCATGGCGGCAGACGACGGCGGTGGACAGGACACGGTCAACGGGAGAAGGTGCGGCACGGCGCCAGATTCTGCCCGCTGCGGGCACTGCGTAAACTGCCGCGCCATGGCCAAACCGAGCACTGTCACCGAGCGCCCTCGCGCACCCACGCCCCGATCGCTGCGCGGCCTCGCGCCGTTCATCCGGCCCTATCGCCGCCAGGTCGGCGCCGCGCTGCTGTTCCTGGTGCTGGCGGCCGGCACGACGCTGATGGTGCCGGTGGCGATGCGCCAGCTGATCGACCAGGGTCTCGTCAGCCGCGAGGTCATGAGCGGCGATCCCGGCGCCCGCGTGATGGCGCTGCGCGAGCACTTCATGGCGCTGTTCGGCGTCGGCGTGGCGCTGGGGCTGTTCTCGGCGGCACGCTTCTACACCGTCAGCTGGCTGGGCGAGCGCATCACCGCCGACCTGCGCGATGCCGTCTACGCCCGCGTGCTGCGCCAGAGCCCGGCCTTCTTCGAGACCACCCAGACCGGCGAGGTGCTGAGCCGCCTGACCGCCGACACGACGCTGGTGCAGACCGTCGTCGGGTCGAGCCTCAGCCTGGGCCTGCGCAACACGGTGATGGGCCTGGGCGCGCTGGTCATGCTGGTGCTGACCAACCCGATGGTGATGGTGCAGGTGCTGGGCATCCTGGTGATCGTGGTCGCGCCGTCGATGTACTTCGGCCGCCGCGTGCGCCGCCTCAGCCGGGCCAGCCAGGACCGCGTCGCCGACACCAGCGCGATCGCCGCCGAGGTGCTCAACGCCATCCCGGTGGTGCAGGGCTACACCCAGGAAGCGCGCGAACAGGCCCGCTACCACGACGCCACCGAGGCCGCCTTCGACGTCGCCCGCCGACGCACCCGGACCCGCGCGATGCTGGTCGCCTTCATCATCAGCGCCACCTTCGGCGCGCTGCTGTGGGGCCTCTACCAGGGCACCCAGGCGGTGCTGCGTGGCGACATCAGCGCCGGTCACCTGGGCGAGACCGTCGTCTACGTGGTGCTGCTGGTGGGCAGCATCGCGGTGCTGTCGGAGGTCTGGGGCGACCTGCTGCGGGCGGCCGGCGCGACCGAGCGGCTCATGGAGCTGCTGGCGGCCGAGTCGCCGGTGTCGGACCCGGTGCGCCCGCTGGCCCTGCCGCCGGTCCAGGGCGGCTCCTCGGTCGACCTGCGCGGCGTGACCTTCCACTACCCGTCGCGGCCCCGCACCGCGGCGCTGCAGGGCATCGACCTGCACATCGCGCCCGGCGAGACCGTCGCGCTGGTGGGCAGCAGCGGCGCGGGCAAGACCACCCTGTTCCAGCTGCTGCTGCGCTTCTACGACGCCCAGCAGGGCGACGTGATGATCGATGGCCGGCGCGTCGACGCGGTCTCGCTGCAGGACCTGCGCAGCCGCATCGGCCTGGTGCCGCAGGACAGCGTGATCTTCTCGGCCAGCGCGCTGGAGAACATCCGCTACGGCCGGCCCGACGCGAGCGAGGCCGAGGTCATCGAGGCCGCCCGCGCGGCCCATGCCGACGGCTTCATCCGCGCGCTGCCCGAGGGCTATGCGAGCTTCCTCGGCGAGCGCGGCGTGCGCCTGTCGGGCGGTCAGCGCCAGCGCATCAGCATCGCCCGCGCGATCCTGCGCAACACGCCGCTGCTGCTGCTGGACGAGGCCACCAGCGCGCTCGACAGCGAAAGCGAACGGCTGGTCCAGGCCGCGCTGGAAGCGGCCATGGCGCACCGCACGACGCTGGTCATCGCCCACCGCCTGGCGACGGTGCAGAAGGCCGACCGCATCGTGGTGCTCGATGAGGGCCGCATCGTCGAGACCGGCCGGCACGCCGACCTGGTCGCGCAAGGCGGCGTCTATGCCCGCCTGGCGGCGCAGCAGTTCCATGCCGAGCTGGCCGATGCCGATGCGCCGGACGAGAGCCTGGCGACGGTTGGGGCTTGAGGCCGCGCTTGATCCGGCTCAAGCCCCGGTCGCATGATGTTCAAGCGGCGCACCCGCGCGCCGAAGAGCACGGGATGATCTGCCCGCGACCGCCCCGGAGACCCATGCCATGAGCCGCAGCCTGCTGACACCCGACAGCATCGACAACCGCCGCGAGCCTCGCTACCCGGTCGCCTGGCCGGCCCGGCTCAGGATCGCGACGGGGCAGGAGATCGACGTCAAGGTGCGTGACCTGTCGGACAACGGCATCGGCCTGCGCAGCGATCACCCGATCCCGCAGCGTGACCGCTTCGAGCTGGTGCTGGGCGTCCCGGACCTGCTCGACCCGCGCCGGCTGCAGGCCGTGCCCGGCACCATGTCGGTGGCCTTCTTGGTCATGAGCCACGGCGAATGGCGGCTCGGCGGCACCTGGGCCGACCTGACGCCACCGGCCCGGAAGCTCCTGGATCAGTGGATCCAGAAGATCAAGTACGGCTGACACATGGAGCCCCTCGGCCGCCGGGTACGGCAGCCGATCCCCCGTGGGGATGCGCAGGCCGCTTGGGGCGGCCCGGCGCTGGCCTGCACGAGCCCCTCGGCCGCCTGGGGCGGCCCGGCGCTCAGAACTCGTTGACGATCACGCCGGCGAGCTTGGCGGTGCTGGCGCCGACCGTGCCGGTCAAGTCCTGCAGGTGCTGGATGCGGGTGCGGTCCTTGCGCGCGAGCACCAGGGCGGCGCCGCACTTGCTGGCGATGACGGGGGCGTCGCTGCCGTAGACGGCCGCCGGTGTGTCGACCACGACGTGGTCGAACTTGCGCAGCAGCTCGTTCATCAGCAGGCGGAAGGCCGGGCGCTCCAGCAGTTCGAGCGGGTTGGGCGGGGTCACGCCCACCGGCATCACGTAGAGGCTCGGGATGTCCGGCGCCTGGTAGATCACGTTCTCTTCCTGGCGACCGCTGAGGATGCCGCTCAGGCCGTGGTTGTTGGGCACGCCGAAGACCTCGTGCAGCCGCGGGCCGCGCAGGTCGGCATCGACCACCAGCGTGCGGCCGCCGAGCTGCGCCAGCGTGACGCCCAGGTTGGCGACGAAGAAGGTCTTGCCGTCGCCCGCATCCGGGCTGATGACGGCCAGCGCGCGCTTGGGCTCGGCCGGGTTGAAGACCCGCATCATCAGCTGGCTGCGGATGGCTCGGAAGGCCTCGGACTGCTGGCTGAAGGGCTGCGCCGCGGTGACCAGCTCGGCATGCGTGGCGCGGCGTTCCTCGGGCGTGAAGGGGTAGTGGAACTGCTGGCTGAGCGCGAACACGACGTCCGAATCGCTCGCCAGGCCCAGCGCCACCGCCGACTCGCCGAAGCGCAGGCCGTTGGCACGCTGGTGTTCGACGATCGCGTTGACCTGCTCCTCGCTGAGGTTCTTGGTCTGGCGAATGATGTCGCCGATGCTGCGGTCGTCGTCGAAGCGCGAATGCAGGTCCTCGGGTGCGGCGGCGTTGTGGACCAGTTGCGGGCCACGTGGGTAGGTGCTGTTCTGGCGGACGGCGTTGCTCATCGGGTGCGGCTCCGGTCGGGGTGTCGCGCGGGCGCTGACGTGGGGGCGGACAGTCGGTTCGACATGGTGCTCGGCCTCATCGGCCGGGCCGCGGCAGGCGGGCCATCACGCCGGTGGGCAGCATCAGCGTGTTGCCGGCCTTGCCGGCCGGCGCGCCGCGCATCGGCCTGGGCAGCGAGCCGAGCACCGGCAGGCCCAGGCTCTCGACCAGGTCCTGCGGGCCGCGCACGCGCCGGTCCAGCAGCTCGCGCACCAGCGCGTAGCCCACGGCCAGCAGCGTGCCCAGGAAGATGCTCAGCAGCGTGTTGAGCAACAGCTTGGGCGACGAATGGGTCGCCGGCTCGGTGGCCGGCGTCAGCACCGAGATGTTGGTCTGGGTGTTCTGGCTTTCCAGGCTGGTCTGGCTGGCCCGGGCGACGACCTGGTCGTAGGCACGCTGGGCGGTCTCGACTTCCTTCATCAGCACCGAGGCCTCGTCGCGCTGCTGCTTGAGCGCCAGCACCTTGCCGCGCTGGGCTTCGAGCGCGGCGCGGATCTCGCCCTCGCGCGCCTTGTTGATGGTGTTGGTGACGCCGACGCTGCCGCTGACGCGGTTGCTCTCGGTCTGCAGCTTGGCGCTCAGCTCGGCGATGTTGGCGCGCAGCTCGACCACCTGCGGGTGCGCGTCACCCAGCCGCGCGTTGAGTTCCTGCAGCCGCGCTTCCTGGCGCGACAGGTCGGCGCGAAGGCCCGCCACGACCGGGTTGCTGAGCACGTCCTGCAGCTGGTCCGACTGGCTGCCGCGCGCCTGCGCGTTGCGGCTGCCCGACTCGGCCGACAGGGCCTGCAGGGCGACCAGCTGCGAGCTCAGCTCATTGAGGCGCTGGGTCTCGATGTCGAAGCGCTCGTCGGTGGCCAGGATGCCGCTGGTCTTCTGGTAGGCGGTCAGCTTGGCCTGGGCCTGTTCCAGCGTCTCGCGCAGTTCCTTGGCGCGGGCATCGAAGAACTCGTTGTACTGCTTGGCCGGCGAAACGCGCAGGCCGATGCTGACGTCCATGTAGGCCTTGACGAAGGCGTTCGCCAGCGCGGCGGCGAAGCGCGGGTCCGGGCTGGTGTAGCTGACGTTGACGACGTTGCTCTCGCGCGAGGGCTTCACGTCGAGCTTCTTCTTGAGCAGCTCGGCCACCCAGGCCTCGAAGTTGCCCTGGCCTTCGGTGGCCTCCAGCCACTCGGCGCGGGTCTGGGCGTTCTCGGTCAGGCGCAGGCCCTGCACCACGCGCTGGGCCACCCGGTCGCTCTGGATGATGTCGACCTGCGTGGCCATGTAGGCCGGCATCGCCATCGCGCCGAGCACCATGCCGGCGATCGGGTCGGGCGAGCGCACGTCCAGCACGACCGCGGCACTGGCGGTGTAGTTCTTCGGCAGCACCAGGCTGACGCCGACGGTGGTACCCACGGTCAGCACCAGCACCAGCATGGCGGACAGCCAGCGGGCCTTCAGGATGGACAGGAACTGGGAGAAGGTCATGGGGCGGAATCCTCGGGGCCTCGCGGGCCGCAGACCCAGGCAGGGCGGCGCTGGTGCGCCAGGTTGGCGCGGGAGTGGCCATGGTCGCCGAAAGGACCGTGTCCGGCCCCCGGTCGGACGTGGTTCAGAACAGGCTTTCGCGGACGAAGATCACGTCGCCTTCGCGCAGCGCGTCGGTCAGGGCCGGTTCAAGCTCCTGGACCTTGCCTTCGGCGCTGCGGCGATGGACCTTGAGACCCTTGACGGTGCCGCGCTGCGTCACGCCGCCGCCGCTGGCCAGGGCCTGCATCACGGTCATGCCGCGCTCGAGCCGGAAGCTGCCGGGGCGCTGCACCTCGCCGTAGATGAAGACCATCGGCATGCGCTCGACGTAGAGCGTGTCGCCATGGCGCACGACGATGTCCTGCTCGGTGCCGCCGCTGGTCATCAGGCGACCGATGTCGACGACGCTGCGCACCACCTTGCCCTCGCGCACGCCGGTGTGCACGACGATGTCGCTGCCACCGACGGCGATGCCGCCGGCCGTGGCCAGCAGCTCGGACAGCCGCAGGCCGGCGACCTCGATCGGGTAGCGACCCGGCCGGTTGACCATGCCCAGCACCGACGCCTGGTTGCCGCGCACCTGCAACAGCAGGATGCTGACCTGCGGCTGGCGCAGGAAGTTGCCCCGGCGCAGGCCGTCGGCGAGGGTCGTCTCGGCCTGCGCGACGCTCAGGCCGCCCAGCGTCAGCGTGCCCAGCAGCGGATAGCTGATGGTGCCGCTCTCGGACACGCGCGCTTCCAGCGACAGGTCCGCGCTCTGGTAGACGTTGATGCGCAGGACATCGCCGGCACCGATCACGTAGTCCTGGCGGACCGAGCCGGCCTGGGCCGGGGCCTGCGCTTGCGCGAGGGCCGGCAGCAGCCACGCGGCCAGCAGCAGCGGCAGCCAGGACAACAGCGAGAACGCCCGCAGCACCCGCCGGAGGTCCGGCCAGGTCAAGGCGCGGGCCCGGTCGATCGAAAGGCGTGCGGCAGCGGGGGTGTCGATCATGCGGAGGGGGTGGCTGCGGTCGGGTTGGGTCGGAAGTCCGTTCACTGCGGGGCGGAAGCCGCGCCGGCCGCGAACTGGCCCTGGTAGCTGATCTTGGACTTGTCGCGCAGGCGCTTCATCTCGTCGCCGAGGACCTTGCGCTTGCGCTCGTTCATCAGGAACTGCTCGATCGCGGGCTTGGCCTGGTCCAGCGACACAGGCTGCGGCTTGGCCGCAGTCAGGAACATCACGCTGACGCCCGCCGGCGAGGGCAGCGTCAGGTGCTGGCCTTCGGCCATCGTGCCGATCTGGTCGATCAGGTTGAGCGGCAGGTTCTCGGCCGGCTGGTTGACCGAACGCGAGGCGAACTTGATGCCGGCCGCCTTCAGCTGCTTGGCCAGCTCATCGGCCGTGCGGGCGGCCTTGGCGACAGGTTCGACCACCTTGGCGGCGTCGCCCGGGGCCTCGATGCTGAACTCTTCCAGCGTGTAGACGCGGCGTTCGGCGAACAGGGCCGGCTTGCTCTTGTAGTAGGCGGCGATGTCGTCGTCACCGGGCTTGGACACGCTGTTGGCAACCTTGTCGGCATAGGCGCGGGCCACGATCTCGCGCTTGGCGGCCTCGATGGCCATGACCACGTTCGGATCGCGGTCGAGCTTCTGCTCGCCGGCTTCCTGGATCGCCAGTTCCTGGTCGATCAGGCCTTCGAGCACGCGCTTGCCGGCGGCCTGCGCCTGGTCGGCCGGCAAGCCCGGCTGGCGCTGCAGCACGAAGTTGATCTGGTGGACCGAGATCTCTTCCTTGTTGACCTTGGCCGCCACCTGGGTGGCGCCCTTCTTGTCACCGCCTCCGCAGGCTGCCAGCAGCACGGCGGCGGCGATCAGGGTCACGACGGTGGCGCCACGGGCGGCAGGACGGATGCGATGGGTCATGTTCAAGCAGGCTCCCCGCCCCTCGCGTCGACCATCTCGGGGCCGGCACAGGGGTTTGTTCATGAATGGGCCGTGCAGGCGTTCAGGCCTGCCGCAGCGTCGTTGCCCGGGCGCTTCATCGCGGCGGATGCGTGAAGGGAAAACCCAAGGCGGGCGGATATTAGCGGGGTACAGGCGGGATAACCCCTCCCTGAATCGGAGGTGGAGACGCTGGCTTGGCCAGTGCGTCAAAACTCCACGGCCTGGCTCGCGGGCCGAGCCAGACCCCCCGGCACGGAGGATCGGCCGGCCCGCTCAAATCGGCAAACGTGTCCCGCCGAGGCTGGGTGGGTCGGGAGACTGGGAGCCTGGAACCCCCGGAAGCTTGGGTTTTACGGCCGTCTCCGCGAAGATCCGGCCTTGACCACCATGACCCACTCTTGCCCAGGACAGATGATGAGCAAATCACCCTCTCCGGACCGTCGCCTCGCCCTGCGCAGGGGTGCGGGCACCGTCGCCGGCCTGGCGCTGGTTGCCGCCACCGGCTGGCCCCGGCCCGGCCGCGCCAGCGCCGATGCCGCCGCCCTGCTGCGCAGCGGCGGCGTGGTGCTGGCGATCCGCCACGCGATCGCGCCCGGCACCTTCGACCCGCCCGAGTTCCGGCTGGGTGACTGCCGGACCCAGCGCAACCTCGACGAGGCCGGCCGCGAGCAGTCGCGCCGCATTGGCGGCTGGTTCACCGAACGTGCGCTGGCGCCGCAGGCGGTGCGCAGCAGCCCGTGGTGCCGCTGCGTGGACACCGCCACGCTGGCCTTCGGCCGCGCCGAGGTCTGGCCGGCCCTGGGCTCGCCGTACGGCCGGGCCGAGACGTCCAATGCCGCCGCGCTGGCCGAACTCGACCGTCAGCTGGCCACCGTGGCCGACCGACCGGGCGGCTTCGAGGTCTGGGTCACGCACCAGTTCGTGCTGTCGGCCTGGGTGGGCACGTCCACCGCATCCGGCGAGGGGCTGCTGCTGCGCAGCGCCGCCGGCCGGGCCGAGGTGCTGGCGCGGTTCCAGGTGACATGAACCGGTCGATGATCGGCCCCGATCGGACGACAGGATGCAATCGATGGACAGGATGGACGGACAGCGCCTGAGGGCGAACCGGCAGGTCGGGCGAGGGGGCAGCGGGCGTTCCAGCCGGGGCTGCGCGCGCACAGGTCTGGTCGGCGTGGTGGTGCTTCTGCTGCTTCTGGCCATGCTGGCCCTGCTCACCTTGCCGCTGCTGCCCGGTGAGCAGCTGCCGACGCTGGCCACGCTGCAGGCCGCGCAGGCACAGCTGCAGGCCTGGCAGGCCAGCCGGCCGCTGGCGACGGCCGGGCTCTACCTGCTGGTCTACGTCGGCGTGGCGGCCCTGTCCCTGCCGGGTGCGGCCCTGCTGACGCTGGCGGGCGGTGCGCTGTTCGGCCTCGGCTGGGGGCTGCTACTGGTCTCCTTCGCGTCGACGATCGGTGCGACGCTGGCCTTCCTCGCCTCGCGCTGGCTGCTGCGCGACCGGGTCCAGTCGCGCTGGGGCGACCGGCTGGCCACCGTCAACGCCGGGGTCGCCCGCGACGGCGCCTTCTACCTGTTCACGCTGCGGCTGGTGCCCGCCCTGCCCTTCTTCGTCGTCAACCTGCTGATGGGCCTGACGCCGATGCGGACATGGACCTACGCCTGGGTCAGCCAGCTGGGCATGCTGCCGGCCACCGCCGCCTACGTGAACGCCGGCACCGAGCTGGCACGGCTGCGCTCGCTGGCCGACGTGGTCTCGCCCGGCCTGCTCGGCGCCTTCGTGCTGCTGGGCCTGTTCCCGCTGCTGGCACGGGCGATGCTCGCCCGCCTGCGCCAGGGCTGGCGCGACCACCTGGCGTTGCGGCGCTGGCCCCGGCCACGCCGTTTCGACCGCAACCTGATCGTCATCGGCGGCGGATCGGCCGGGCTGGTGACGGCCTACATCGCCGCAGCCGTCAAGGCCCGCGTGACCCTGGTCGAGCGTGACCGGCTCGGCGGCGACTGCCTGAACACCGGCTGTGTGCCGTCCAAGGCGCTGATCCGGGCAGCCCGCGCGGCCCACGAGGTGCGCCGCGCGGCGGCCTACGGCGTGCAGGCCAGCGTGCCGGAGGTCGACTTCGCTGCCGTGATAGCGCGCGTGCGGCGTGTCATCGCCGCGATCGAACCGCACGACTCGGTCGAGCGCTACACCGGCCTGGGCGTGGACATCGCGCTCGGCCATGCCCGCATCGTCTCGCCCTGGGCGGTCGAGATCACCGGCCACGACGGCAGCGTGCGCACGCTGACCAGCCGGGCCATCGTCATCGCCGCCGGGGCGCGGCCGACGCTGCCGGACATCCCCGGCCTGGCCGATGCGCCCTGGGTCACGTCCGACACGGTCTGGTCGCTGCGCCAGCGCCCGGCCCGGCTGCTGGTGCTCGGCGGCGGGCCGATCGGCTGCGAGCTGGCACAGGCCTACGCCCGGCTGGGCAGCCGCGTCACGCTGGTCGAGCAGGCCCCGCGCCTGCTGCTGCGCGAGGACGCCGAGGTCGGCGCCTTCCTCGCCGCCGCCTTCGCCCGCGACGGCATCGAGGTCCGCACCGGCACGCGCGCCCTGGCCTTCGGACGCGATGCCGACGGCGGCCACCACCTGCGCGTGCAAGCCGAGGCGGCCGGTGCCGAGCCGGTCGAGATCGGCTTCGACACGGTGCTGGTGGCCGTCGGCCGCAGCGCCCGCCTGAGCGGCTACGGCCTGGAGGAACTGGGCATCGCCACCGGCCGCACCGTCGAGGTCGACGGCTACCTGCGCACCGCCATCCCGACCATCCACGCCGCCGGCGACGTGGCCGGGCCCTGGCAGTTCACGCACGCCGCCGCGCACCAGGCCTGGTATGCGGCGGTGAACGCCCTGTTCGCACCGTTCAAGCGCTTTGCGGTCGACACCCGGCTGATGCCGGCGGTGACCTACACCGACCCGGAGATCGCGCGGGTCGGCCTCAACGCGGCCGAGGCGAGCGCCCAGGGCATCGCGGTCGAGCGCACCCGCTTCGAGCTGGCCGAGCTGGACCGGGCCCTGATCGATGGCGAGGCGGGCGATGGCGAGGCCGGCGACGGCACGAACCCCGGCTGGGTCGAGGTCCTGACCGTGCCCGGCAAGGACCGCATCCTGGGCGTCACCATCGTCGGCGCCCATGCCGGCGAGCTGCTGGCCGAGTGGGTGCTGGCGATGAAGCACGGCATCGGCCTGAACGGCGTGCTCGGCACGATCCACGTCTACCCGACGCTGGCCGAATCGGCCCGGCACGCGGCCGGCGCGTGGAAGCGGGCCCATGCACCGCAGGCGCTGCTGGCCTGGGTCGGGCGTTTCCATGCCTGGCGGCGCGAAGGCTGGCGCGCATGACGGATCCGGACACGTCGGCGAGCGCCCGCTCACCCGCCCCGCCGCGCCAGACCCACGGCCAGCGCCGCGTGGTGCTGCTCGGTGGCGGCCATGCCCACGTCGGCGTGCTGGCCGAGCTGGCCCGCCAGCCGCTTCCGCGCGGCTGGGAGGTCCACCTCGTCAGCCCGTCGCCGCGCCAGTTCTACAGCGGCATGCTGCCCGGCTGGCTGGCTGGCCACTACCCGCTGGATGCCTGCGCGATCCGGCTCGACCGGCTGGCCGAACAGGCCGGCGTGGCCCTGCACCTGACCCGCGGCCGGGCGCTGGCGCTGCCACCACCCGGCCAGGTCAACGCGGCCCACCAGGCCGTGCTGACCAGCGACGGCCGGCGCCTGCCCTTCGACCTGCTGAGCCTGGACACCGGCCCGGTCGCCGCGCTGGCCGGCCTGCCCGGCGCGGCCGAACATGCGCTGTCGCTGCGGCCGATCGAGGCCTTCGTGGCCGCCTGGCCCCGCCTGGTCGACCGCATCCGCTCGACGCCCGGCTTCACGCTCGCCGTGCTGGGCGCGGGTGCCGGCGGCATCGAGCTGGCCTGCGCGATCGCCCACCGGGCCCGCCGCGACGGCTGGCCGGGACTGCGCATCCGCCTGGTCGGCCGCGACGCCCGGCCGCTGCCGGGCGCACCGTCGCGGGCTCGCCGGCTGGTCGAGGACGCGCTGGCGCGCCACGGCATCGACTGGCAGGGCGGGCGCGGCGTGGCCGGCGTGGCCGCGCGCGGCCTGCTGTTTGGCGACGGCAGCGGGCTGGCCGCCGATGCCGTGCTGCTGGCCACCGGCGCGGCCGCGCCCGACTGGCCGGCCGCCGCCGGGCTGGCCTGCGACGCGCTCGGCCATGTGCGGGTCGACCGGGCGCTTCGCAGCCTGTCGCACCCGCAGGTGCTGGCCGCCGGCGACCTGGCCGCGCTGGCCGATGCGCGGCCGCATGCCGGCGTCTACGCGGTGCGGGCCGGGCCGGTGCTGGCCGCCAGCCTGCGCGCGATCGTCGAAGGCCGCAGGCCCGCGGCCTGGACGCCGCAGCGCCACGCGCTCTACCTGCTGGCCACCGGCGGACGCCATGCCATCGCCACCTGGGGGCCGCTGGCCTGGCAGGGCGACTGGGTCTGGCGCTGGAAGGACCGCATCGACCGCGCCTTCCTGGCCCGCCACGGCACCGTCACCGGCCGCGAGGCCGCCCCCGGCACCCGCTTATCCTGACGGCCATGACCAACCGCACGCCCCTGTCCCTGCCGCCGCTGGTGCCCACCCGCGATGCGGCGCACCACCGCATCGTCGCCATCCGGCCGTCCGAATACGCCCGCAGCCGCAACCACCTCGACGGCGCCGTGACCGGCCTGTCGCCCTACCTGACCCATGGCCTCGTCAGCCTGGCGGAGGTGCTGCGCGGCGCCGCCGCCCGCCACCCGATGAAGGTCGGCGACAAGTTCGTCTTCGAGCTGGGCTGGCGGGCCTATTTCCGCCACGTCTGGGCCCACCGGGGCGACGCCATCCTGCGCTCGCTGCACGACGGCCCGCTGCCGGACGCCGCCTACCGCACCGGGTTGCCGGCCGACCTGCGCGAGGGCCGCACCGGCATCCCGGCGATCGACCAGGCGGTGCACACGCTCTATGCCAGCGGCACGCTGCACAACCATGCCCGCATGTGGCTGGCGAGTTACGCGGTCCACGTGCGCAAGACGCACTGGCGGGTCGCCGCCGACTGGCTCTACGGCCACCTGCTGGACGGTGACCTGGCCAGCAACCACCTGAGCTGGCAATGGGTCGCCGGCACCGGCAGCCAGAAGCCCTACCTGTTCAACGCCGAGAACGTCGAGCGCCACGCGCCGCGCGACTGGCACAGCCCCGGCAGCGTGATCGACGCCGGCTACGACGCCCTGGAGGCGCTGGCGAAGTCGCCGGGGCCGGTCGATCCGCCCGAGGCCGATCGCCCTGGCGTGATCGAGCCGGCGCTGTTCGATGCCCCGCCGGCCGGCCATGCCGTCAAGGCCCCGGCCGCCGCCGACGTGCGCGGCAAGGAGGTCTGGCTGGTCCACCCGTGGAGCCTGGGCGAACTGCCCGACGACCTGCCGCCGCAGACCCTGGTGGTGGGCCTCTGGCTGGCCGACTTCCACCGCGCCCGGCCCTGGAACGCACGTCGCTGGGACTTCGTCGCCACCCGCCTGGCCGCGCTGACGCCGCTGCGCTGGCACGGCGACGCCGAGGCGGTCGGCAAGGCCCTGGCCGGCGCGAAGCGGGTGCGCAGCATCGCCGAGCCGCACCTCGAACCCTGGCTGTCACGCTGGGCGCAGTGCCGCCCGGCGCCGGCGCTGTTCCCGGAAGTCCCGACCCGCTGCGACTCCTTCTCGCAGTGGTGGAGCCGCACCACCGCCGGCCTGGGCAGCGTCGCGACGCTGCTGGCGCATGCGGACCGGGCGGACGAGGACGGGCGGTACTGAATGAGCGGTGCGGGTTCCGTCCTGTTTGCCGACTCGATCATTTGCGCGAGCTGGCAAGGTATTCCTTCGCGCCGTCATGCCCGTGGTTGGCGGCCTTGCGCATCCATGCCAATCCCTCCGCCTGATCCTTATCCACGCCACTGCCCGTGAGCAGGGCAAGTCCCAGGTGGTATTGACCCTCAGGATAATTCTGTGCGGCCGCCGCCTTGTACCAACCGATCGCAGATTCCGCTGAGCGATTCACACCAATCCCGTTCGCATAGAAGTTTCCCAGCACGTCTTGAGCGACAGAGAGCCCGGCATCTGCCGCCCTCTTCACCCAACTGAATGCTGCCGTATGGTCTCGACCCGTGCCGACGCCGTTCAAGGACATCAGGCCCACTTGTAACTGCGCGACCGGAGCGCCCGCGTTGGCGGCTTCTAGAGTCAGCCGATATGCAGCACCCGGATTCTTCTCGACCCCGACGCCATCGTGGTACATCGCACCGAGTTGCAGTTTCGCGAGGGAATGTCCGGCACGAGCGGCCCGCTCGAAATGCCTCGCAGCCTGCGTCCGATCCTTGGCCACACCAAACCCGTTGAAGTGCATGGTGCCCAGCAGGTAGTCTGCCGACGGCAAGCCAGCTTCCGCCGCCCTTGAAGCTTGAGCCAATGCCTCCCCCAGGTTCTGCGGCGCAAGGTCTCCAGCAAGATAAATCTGCGCCAGTCGCACGCGTGAACGCGCAAGTCCCCGATCCGCAGCCAATCGATACCAACTCACGGCGACCGCAGGATTTTTGGACAAGGCCAATCCGAATTCATAGGCTACCCCGATGTTGAACATCGCGTAAGGGTGACCTTGCTGGGCAGCCTTGTTGGCCCAGGCGAGGCCTTCCAACGGCCTCGCAGGCATTCCCCAGCCCTTGATGAGCATCCGCGCCAGTTGGACTTGTGCCTCCGCATCGCCGGCTGCCGCGGAACGCCTGAGTGCGGCCGGCAAGTCCTTTTTCCGTTCGAACAACGCACGGACCTTTTCGGCGTCTTCCGCATCGGTCTGGTAAGTCTCGCCGTCCGGATTCAGGATGCCTGCCAATTCTGTATCCAGCGATGGCCCGGGCTTGTAGGTGGTGGCGAGCGACTTCTTGTCGTCCCGAAGTACCGACAAGGTCACCTCAAGATCACGGATGGTCTCATCGCTCGATGTCGACCGGCCGGCCGACTCAGTCAACTCATTAAGTTTTTCCTGCGCCTTGGCATGTCCCAGCGCGGCAGCCTGCTTCAGGGAAGAAACCGCCAAGGCACGGTCGCTGGCTACTCCTCGCCCAGACAGTAAAGCAAGTCCCCAGCCATATTGAGCAGAGCGATTGCCTTGTGCCGCAGCCGCCTTGAAATACTCGACCGCGGCAGCCTCATTCCTCGCGACACCTCGCCCATCGAACAGCATCCAGCCAAGCTCTGTCTGGGCACTAGCATTGCCTTGCTTCGCAGATTTCTCGAACCAATGGGAGGACTGGGCCGCATCACCGGCCACACCTTCCCCGTTCTTAAACATCCAGCCCAGTTGCTCTTGAGCCTTGGCATCGCCCTGATCTGCCAAGACCCTGAATGACTTCAAGGCCCCAGCGAAGTCCTTGTTTCGATACGCCCCCCATGCTTCGCCCATGGATTGGGCACCCGCGATCGAAGCACCGAACATCACGCAGGCCATGAACAACCATGGCAAGGCTGCCATGAGCCGGGAGATTGCCCAGGACTTCACCTTGGAACGAACGCTCATGATCATGACTCTCCCGCTTGAACGACGTGGCAATGGTTGTCCTATCCACCTCGAATGATGCTGCGCCTTGCCCGTAGACGCGTCCCGCGGCTAGCACGCGACAATTTCAATGTATGGGAACGCACAAGCGCATGCACCCCCACATGTGCGGGTGCACCCGCTGCGACTCCTTCTCGCAGTGGTGGAGCCGCACCACCGCCGGTCTGGGCAGCGTCGCGACGCTGCTGGCGCATGCGGACCGGGCGGACGAGGACGGACGGTACTGAACCCCGCTGCCCGGTCGCTCAGGCCGCCAGGCGCGGCAACTCGTCCACATCGAAGTAGACCGGCAGTCCCAGCGCCCGCGCCGTCGCCACGTCCTGGTCCGCGCCGGTCGAGGCACCGGGCAGGCGCAGCACCGCGTCGCAGCGTTGCAGCAGGCGCTGCGCGACCGGGTACTGGTAGGCCTTGAACACCGCATCGCCGTGGCTGCGACCGCCGGCGGCGTGGATGATGGGCAGCGCCAGCCATTCGCCGATCAGCGCGAGGTGGCCGCGCTCCCAGACCGGCAGCGCCAGGGCCTCCAGCCGCGCGAGGTTGGCGGCGATGCGCGCCGGATCGCCGTCGGTGCCCGACAGGTAGGGGCCGGCGATCAGGACCAGCAGCGGACGGTTCGGGACGGGGTCGTTCATGGGGCAAGGCTCCGGGGTTGGACGGGTGGACAGACCGGGCGCACGCACACGACTATTCGTGCGGCTTCGTATCATTTCGTGCGATTCCGTGCAGCGTCGTGCAATGTCGCCCAACCCTGCACCACCGTCAACCCATGCCGGAGCCGGCCGGCCTTGCCATCGACACACCATGCTGACCACGCAACGCAAGAAGCTCATCCTGGAACGCCTGGCCCGCGACGGTCAGGTCGTGGCCAAGGCGCTGGCCGCCGAACTCGGCACCTCCGAGGACACGATCCGGCGCGACCTGCGCGAGCTGGCCCAGGCCGGCCAGCTGCAGCGGGTGCATGGCGGCGCGCTGCCGGCCTCGGCCGCCGTCGGCGACCTGCGGGTGCGCGAGTCGCTGTCGACCGACGACAAGGTCGCGCTGGGCCGCCACGGCGCCGGGCTGATCCTGCCGGGCCAGTGCGTGATCCTGGACGGTGGCACCACCGCGCTGCAGGTGGCCCGCCATCTGCCGCCGGGCCTGCGCGCGACGCTGGTGACGCACAGCCCGACGGTGGCGGTGGCGGCCGCCGCCCACCCGGGCGTCGAGATCCTGATGCTGGGCGGGCGGCTGTTCCGCCATTCGATGGTGGCGGTCGGCGCGATGCTGGCCGACGCCGCCTCGAAGATCCGCGCCGACCTCTACCTGATGGGCGTCACCGGCGTCCACCCCGACGCCGGCCTGAGCACCGGCGACGCCGAGGAAGCGGCCGTCAAGCGCCTGCTGCATGGCCGGGCGGCCGAGACGGTCGTGCTGGCCTCCCGCGAGAAGCTGATGGCGGCCTCGCCCTACGTCGTCACCGGCCTGGCCGAGGTGTCGCGGGTGGTGGTGCCGGCCGCCACGCCGGATCGAACGCTCCAGGCGTTGCGGGACGGTGGCGCGACGGTGGAGCGGCTGGACTGACGCGGCACGGCCGGGGTCATCCGTTGGGCCCGGCCATTCCGGCCGGTGTCATCCGTTCGGCCCGGCCATTCCGGCCGGGGTGGGCGGCCCATGCGCCCAGACCTGCATGGCGTCGAACAGCGTGACGCGGTTGCGGCCCATCGCCTTGGCCTGGTACATCGCGCGGTCGGCGCGTTGCTGGATCTCGAGGATGGACTCGTCGGCCTCGCGCCCGATCGACACGCCGATGCTGGCGGTGACGCGCAGCGCGCGGCCGGCGATGGGCGTCGGCATGGCCTCGACGGCGGCGCGCAGCTTCTCGGCCAGCACCAGCGCCTGGCCCGCGTCGGTGTGCGGCAGCAGCACCGAGAACTCCTCGCCGCCGATCCGGCCGACGAGGTCGCTGCGCCGCACCGTCGCGGTGATGCGTTCGGCCACCGCCCTCAGGACCGCATCGCCGGCGGCATGGCCGAGGGTGTCGTTGACGGCCTTGAAATGGTCCAGGTCGACGAACAGCAGCGAACACGGCTGGCCGACCCGGCGCGAGGCCAGGATCAGCCGGTCGCCCTGCTCGTAGTAGGCCCGCGCGTTCAGGGCGCCGGTCAGGGTGTCGTGCTGGCTCAACTGGCGCAGCCGTTCGATGGCCTCGCGCATGCGCTGGAAATAGGCGATCGAGCGGTCCACGTAGACGTGGAAGAAGAAGCCCAGGAATACCAGCACGACGATACCCGTGACGAGCGCGTGCCGAGAATAGGGTTGGGCCAGCCGAGGATTCACCAGCGCGAAACCGAGCACCAGGCTGCTGGTCACCAGCAGGCCGGCTCGACAACCCAGCAAGATATAGGCGCTGGGTATCGCGGTATAGAACCAGAGCACCCGCAGCTCGTTCCAGGGCACCTGCAGCAGGGCCGACAGAAACAGCGCCAGGGTGGCGGCGTAGTGGCACAGCGTGACCGCCAGACGGCGCTGGCAAGCCCCGCGCAGCAACAGCAGCAGCCCGATCGTGACCGGCAGGTAGGCCAGCAGCGCGGCCAGGTGGCCGGCCGGCAACGGATGCGCATCGAGCAGCGCCGCGCCGACGAACAGCATCGCGAACACGATGCTGCCCAGCATCAGCACGATCAGGAAACGGTACTGGAAGGCTGAATACTCTTCGCTTTCGCCGAAGTGGACATCGCCGAAGAGGAATCGCTCCACGGTTGACAAGACTGGCTCCCTGACCCGCGCGGCCGCACCACGCAAAAATCAGGAGCTTGCCTCAGGAAAATCAGAAAATCCTGATACTCGAGTGAATCGGTGCGAAATTGAATTTCACCGGCCCGAAGATGAAAAACCTTCAGCTGGAGATTGATTTTTAATAATCTTGAACGCAACCGTTTGCATTTTCAGCGGCGACCCGTTGTAAGCCCGATGAAACCTTCCCGGCGTCAACCCGCTGAAATCGGTCGGGCGGTCACGCCGAGGTCACGCCAATCCTGTGGATGGCAGGTGAACAGCAGCACCTGGTGGCGCTGGGCGGCGTCGTAGATGACCCGCTTCATCTGCGCCAGCCGGAGGGCATCGCTGTGCACCAGCGCGTCGTCGAGGATCAGCAGCGTCGGCCGGCCGGCCTCGCGCAGCAGGTCGGCGTAGGCGAAGCGGGCGATCAGGCCGAGCTGCTCGCGCGCGCCGAAGCTCAACGCGTCGATCGCGCCGGTCTCGGGCCGGCCGCGCGCGTCCGGGCGGGTCAGCGCACCGGGCGCCAGGCGGGCGTCGACGCTCATCGTGGCCTGCGGAAACAGCAGGCCGAGGTGGTGCTGCAGATGACGCGTCAGCGGGCCTTGCAGCCGCGACAGCGTGGCGGCGCGGCGTTCGAGCAGCTCGCGGCACAGCAGGTCCAGCGCGTCGGCGCGGCGCTGCAGCTCGTCGCGCCGGTCGCGGGTGCGGGTTCGCTCGCCGTCGACCCGCTCGCGCTCCTCGTCCAGCCCCTGCGCACCGGCCTGGGCCAGCTGCGTCTCCAGCACCAGGATGTCCTCGTGGCGCTGCTGGTGGGCGCGGCGCTGCTGGGCCACGCTGGCCGTCAGCCGCTGCACGTCCTGCTCGACGATGGCCGGATGGGCCTGCGCCAGCGCCTGCCCGGTCTGCTCGATGCGCAAGGCCAGCGCGGCCAGCTCGGCACCGGCCGCCAGCAGCTGCTCGGCCGCCTGCCGGGCCTGTTCCTGGCGGGCCGGATCGGCCCGCAGCGCGGCCAGCGCATCGCGTTCATGGCGGGCCTGGACCTCGGCGGTGGTCGCCGCCGCGAGCTGCTGGCCGGCCGTGCCGGCCGCCTGCTGGGCCACCTGGACGGCGGCATCGGCCTGCTGCTGGCGGGCTTCGGCACGGGCCAGCCCGGCCTTGGGGTCCTGCGCGGCGTCGGGTGTGGCGTCGGGTGCGGCGTCGGGCACGGCCTCGGGTGCGTTCAGGCCCTCGGCCATTGCCGCCTCCAGCTGGCGCAGCCGCACCTCGTCCTCGGCCTGCGCGCGCCGCAGCGCCTCCAGGCCCTGCGGCGCGTGCAGCGCCAGGGCCTGCTCGGCCAGCCCGATCTGGCGCTTCAGCTCGGCCTGCAGGGCCAGCCGCTGTTCGGCCGCCGCGAGGTCGGCCACGCTGGCGGCCTGGCAGGCCAGCGGCCAGCGCGCCTCGGCATCGGCCAGCTGGCGCGCCAGCACATCGAGGTCCTGCCCACCGGGATGGATGGTCAGGCGGCCGACGCCGGGGATGTCCAGCGTCGCCGGCCGGACCAGCACCTCGCGGCCTGCACCGCTCAGCGTGCGCGCCTGCCCGGTCTCGTCGTGCAGGGTCAGCGTGACGCCGGGCAGCAGGTCCAGCGACAGGCCGGTGGCGATCGCGTCGCGGCGGGTGCGCAGCTCGCGCAGACGGGCATCGAGCGCGCGCAGCTGCTGCAGCGACTCGGGCGTGATCGCGGCCTCGGCCGCCTGCACACGCAGCGCCGCCAGCGCCGCCGCGGCCGCCTCGGCCTGGGTCAGCGCCGCGCGCTGGCGGGCCAGCGCCTCGCCCAGCTGGCGATGCTGCAGGCGACGCTCGGCGAGGCTGGCCGCCGCGCGCCAGCGGGCGCAGTCGGCGGCGGCCTGGCGGGCCTGGGCCTGGGCGGCGTCGAGCCGGTCACGGGCCTGCGCGGCGGCGGACGTGGCGGCCTGCAACGCGGCCTGGGCGCGGGCCCATTCGGCGTCGCGCCGGGCCAGGTCCTCGGCCTGCTGCTGGCCGGCCTGGACCTGGCGCTGCAGCAGGCCGACCTGGGCCTGCAGCTGGGCATGGCGCTGCTGGTCCTGCACCAGCTGGCGCTGGCTGTCCTGCAGGGCGACCTGCCGCTCGCGCGCCAGCGCCAGCTCGCGTTCGAGCGCCTGCCAGGGCTGGTCGCGCGCGTCGGCCGCATGGGCGCGGCGCAGCGCGTCGAGCCGGTCGACCTGCTGGCGGTAGGTCCCGATGAGCGCATCGAGCGCCTCGCACTGGGCGGCCAGCTCGTCGACCCGGGCCTGCGCCTCGGCCAACGCACCGCGCGCCTTGCCGGTGCCGGTCAGCAGCTCGCCACGACGGGCCTGCAGCCGTTCCAGCAAGGCATCGCCGACGCTGGCGGCCAGGCTGCCGGACGGGTCGGTGGCGCGGGCCGGGTCGACGTCCTGCCGCCCGTGCAGCGCACCTTGCAGGTGGTTGCGCGCATGGCCGGCCGCTTCGTCGATGTGCTGGCCGGCGCCCTGTTCGATCCACAGCAGGCCGGGGATGCCCCAGTGCTCGCTCTTGCTCGCGCCCCGGGCCGGGAAGCCGTAGCCCAGCCGTTCGGCCAGCAGGTCCTCGGCCTCGCTGCCTTCCAGGCTGCGGCCGCCGAGCTGCAGCCGGCAGCGCTTCTTGGCCAGGAAGCGCTTGAACAGCTGGCCCTCCTCGCCGTCGAGCCGGAAGTCGATCTCGATCTGCGGGGCCGCGCCCGGGTCGTCCCAGGGCCGCAGGTCGTCGACGGCGGTGGTGCCGTGGCGCTCGAAGAAGGCCGCGCGGATGGCGCGCACCAGCGTGCTCTTGCCGGCCTCGTTGTCGCCGCAGAACAGGTTCAGGCCGGGCTGGATGGCGGTCAGCTCGAAGGGCCGGCGGAACTTGCGCACCTGCTCGACGGCCAGGCGGGTGATCTGCAGGCTCATGCGCCGGCTCCCAGGTCCTGCAGCTCGGTGCTCAGCAGCGCCAGCGCGTCGGCGGCGGTGCGGGCCTGCTCGGGGCTGTCGCCGTGCGACTGGCGCTCGCGCAGCGCGGCGATCAGCTCGCCGAGGTAGCCGTCGGCCTTCAGCGCGGCGATGTCGGCATCGGTCGGCTCCAGCCGCAGCCCGGCCAGGTCGACGCCCAGGTGACGGCAGCGCGCCTCGCCGCGGGCGACGGCCTCGCGCAGCCGGGCATGCGCGGCCAGGTCGACGATGCCCTCGACCCGCAGCGCGATGACCTCGTCGGCGCCCAGCGCGTCGAGCTGCGCCAGCAGGGCGTCGAGGTCGCTGGGCACCGCCAGCCGGACGTCGAGCGTGCGCCAGCGGTAGCGGCCCACCGCATGGCGGCTGACCTGCGGCAGCGCGCCCGGCGCGGCGATGTCGACCACCAGCGCATGGCCGGCGTCGTTGTCCTTGTGCCGATCGGGCTCGGGGGTGCCGGCATACCAGGTCCGCTCGTCGATGCGCTTGCAGCCATGCCAGTCGCCCAGCGCGAGGTAGTCCAGCCGGGCCCGCACCGCGCGGTCTGGCGCGATCGGGTTGGCCGAGTCGATCTCCTCGGCCAGCAGGCCCTGCACGCTGCCGTGGGCCAGGCCGATGCGCAGCAGGCCGGCGGGGGTCTCGGCGCTGTCGAACCAGGCGCTCAGGTCGGTGTGGGTGTGGCGCTGGGTCAGCGGCGCGGGCAGCAGGGCCAGGCCGATGTCGGGCAGCAGCAGCGGCTCGGGCGCCAGCGCCAGGTGGACATGGGCCGGCACGGCGCCCAGGCGCTGCGCGCGGGTCCAGACGCTCTCGGCCAGCGCCGCGTCGTGGTTGCCGGGGATCAGCACCCACGGCCCGGACCAGCCGGCCATCGCGTTGAAGAGCCGCCGCACGGTGCGCTCGGAGACGGTCTGGGCATCGAAGACGTCACCGGCGACCAGCACCGCGTCGACGGCCTCGCGGGCGGCCAGCGCGGCCAGGCGTTCGACGCAGGCGATGCGGGCTTCGGCCAGCGGCATCGCGTTCTCGGGCGGCAGGCTGGCGTAGAGACGGCCGATCTGCCAGTCGGCGGTGTGCAGGAAACGGGGCATGTCGGGTTCCGGATGGGGCGGCACGGCGGCACGGCGGCAGCGGCCGACGAATATATCCGGCCCCTGCGGCACGGCCGGCCCGGCCCCATGCCCACGGCCCCAGGCGCACGGCCCGTCATGGGGCTGCATGGAAAATCGTCCGCCTGATGCCACCTCACACGCCGCACCTCCCCAACACGAAGCCGCTGCGCGCCTGCCTGGCCGCCGGGCTGCTGTCCGCCACGGCGGTCGTGCCTGCCGCACAGGCGATGCCCCGGGTTCCCGACAGCACCGCACAGCGCGCGCTGGCCTGCACCGGCTGCCACGGGCCCCAAGGCAAGTCCTCGCCCGAAGGCTATGTGCCGCGCATCGCCGGCAAACCGGCCGGCTACCTGGCCGCGCAGCTGCGCGCCTTCCGCGACGGCCGTCGTCGCCATGACGGCATGGCGCGCCTGCTGGAGAACCTCGACGATGCCTTCCTGCGCGAGCTGGCCGGCCATTTCGCCGCTCTGGACGTGCCCTATGCCGCGCCGGTCCCGACGGCCGGGCTGACGCTGACGGCGGACGACACGCGCCGCGCCGAGCAGCTGGTGCGCGAGGGCGACCCCGGCCGCCGCCTGCCGGCCTGCGCGGGCTGCCACGGCGCGGCGCTGACCGGCATCGCGCCGCAGGTGCCTGGCCTGCTGGGCCTGCCCGGCGGCTACCTGTCGGCCCAGCTGGGCAGCTGGCGGGTCGGCACGCGGCGCGCGGATGCGCCCGACTGCATGGCCGAGATCGCCCGGCGGCTCGCCCCCGGCGACATCACCGCGCTGTCGCGCTGGCTGGAGCGCCAGCCCGTGCCGCAGCCCGCCTCGCCCCTGCCGGCCGGCAGTGCCCGCCGCACACCCTGGCCGATGGCCTGCGGGGAGTCGATCCGATGAGCCGGCCCTTCCAGAGATCCGCGACGGGCTGGCGGATCGGGCTGGCCGTGATGGCCGTGCTGACCGTGCTCCTGCTGCTGCTGGCCGGGTATGCCGGCCTGCTGGGCGGCGGCAAACCTGCGCCGCCGGGCAACCCGACAACCCGGGACGCCACCCAGGCCGCGCCATCCGATGCGGCCCAGATCGCCCGTGGCGCCTACCTCGCCCAGGTCGGCAACTGCGCCGGCTGCCACACCGCGCGTGGCGGTGCGCCGCTGGCCGGAGGGCGCGCGCTGAACACGCCCTACGGCACCGTCCATGCCGGCAACCTGACGCCCGACCCGGACACCGGCCTGGGCCGCTGGAGCGCCGACGACTTCTGGCAGGCGCTGCACCACGGCCGCTCGCGCGACGGCCGGCGCCTGCTGCCGGTCTTCCCCTACCCGTCCTACACGCAGGTCAGCCGGGCCGACAGCGACGCGCTGCACGCCTGGCTGCGCAGCCTCGCCCCCGTGCGCCAGGCCAATCGCCCGCACGCGCTGCGTTTTCCCTACGACACGGACATCGCCATCGCGCTTTGGCAGGTGCTGTTCTTCCGCAGCGGCGATGCGGCCCAGGCGGCGATGCGTGCCACCAGCGACGACCCGCTGCAGCGCGGCGCCTACCTGGTCGAAGGCCTCGGACACTGCGCCGAATGCCACGCGCCGCGCAACCTGCTGGGCGCTGCGGCCGACCTCGCGCGCGGCGGCGACATGCCCGGCGAGCCCTGGCATGCGCCGTCGCTGCACCCGGTCGACGGCCAGCCGCAGGCCAGCGTCGAAGATCTCGTGGCCCTGCTGCGCAGCGGCCAGAACCGGCTGGGCACGGCATCCGGCCCGATGGCCGGCGTGGTCCACCGCAGCACGCAGCATTGGACCGAGGCCGACCTGAAGGCCGCCGCCGTCTACCTCGCCCAACGGCCGCGCCTGTCGGCGGCCCAAGCCGCCGTGGCCGACGCGCCGGCCGACAGCCTGGCGCTGGGCCGCCAGCTCTACGACGACCGCTGCGCCGACTGCCACGGCAGCGACGGCGCCGGCCTGCCGGGCGTCTACCCGCCGCTGGCCGGCAACCCGACGGTGCTGCAACCGGTCGCCCGCAACCTGGTGCAGGTGCTGCGACACGGCGGTTTCGCGCCCGTCACCGCCGCCAACCCGCGCCCCTACGGCATGCCGCCGCAGGACCTGGACGACCGCGAGGTCGCCGCGCTGGTCAACCTGATGCGCCAGTCCTGGGGCAACCGCGCCGCGCCGGTCAGCGAGGTCGACGTGCTGCGCTTCAAGTGACGCCCGGTCAGACCGAGCCGGTCAGCGCCGGCACCGCCGCGAACAGGTCCGCTTCAAGGCCGTAGTCGGCCACCGAGAAGATCGGCGCCTCCGGATCCTTGTTGATCGCGACGATCACCTTGGAATCCTTCATGCCCGCCAGGTGCTGGATCGCGCCCGAGATGCCGGCCGCGATGTAGAGCTGCGGCGCGACGATCTTGCCGGTCTGGCCGACCTGCCAGTCGTTGGGCGCATAGCCCGCATCGACGGCGGCACGGCTGGCACCGAGCGCGGCGCCGAGCTTGTCCGCCAGCGGCGTCAGCACCTCGTTGAACTGGTCGCTGCTGCCCAGCGCGCGGCCACCGCTGACGATGATCTTGGCGGCGGTGAGCTCGGGGCGATCGTTCTTCGCGATCTCGCTGCCGAGGTAGCTGCTGCTGGTCGAGTCGGCCGCTGCGGCGACGGTCTCGATGGCGGCGCTGCCACCGGTCGATGCAGCGGCGTCGAAGGCGGTGCCACGCACCGTGATCACCTTCACCGCATCGGCGCTCTGCACCGTCGCGATCGCGTTGCCGGCGTAGATCGGGCGCTCGAAGGTGTCGGCGCTGACCACCGCCGTGATGTCGCTGATCTGCGCCACATCCAGCAGCGCGGCCACGCGCGGCGCGGTGTTCTTGCCGCCCGCCGTCGCGGGGAACAGGAGGTGGCTGTAGCCACCGGCCAGCGCGACCACCTGCGGCGCGAGCGACTCGGCCAGGCCATGCGCGAGGCTCGCGCCGTCGGCATGGATCACCTCGCTGACGCCGGCGACCTGGCTCGCCTGTTGAGCCACCCCGGCGGCGTTGTGCCCGGCGACCAGGATGTGGACCTCACCCAGCTTCGACGCGGCCGTGACGAGGTTCAGCGTCGCGGGCTTGAGGGTGTGGTTGTCGTGTTCGGCAATGACGAGAACGGTCATATCGATTCTCCGAAAGTCAGTTGATTTCGAGCGAGCCGCACGCACCGGGATTTATCCAGCACAGGCCGTGGAGCCGGCTCCGCCGGGCCACCGGGCTGGCCCCCTTGAGGGGGCGCGCGCAGCGCGTAGGGGGTGGGTCAAATGACCTTCGCTTCGTTCTTCAGCTTGTCGACGAGGGCCGCGACATCGGCGACCTTGATGCCCGCCTTGCGACCGGCCGGCTCGGCGACCTTCAAGGTCTTCAGGCGCGGCGTGACATCAACGCCCAGATCGGCCGGCGTCACCTTGTCCAGCGGCTTCTTCTTGGCCTTCATGATGTTGGGCAGCGTCACGTAACGCGGCTCGTTCAGGCGCAGGTCGGTCGTGATGACCGCCGGCAGCGACAGGCTCAGCGTCTCCAGGCCGCCGTCGATCTCGCGCGTCACGACGGCCTTGCCGTCGGCGATCTCGACCTTCGAGGCGAAGGTGGCTTGCGGCAGGTTCGCCAGCGCCGCGAGCATCTGGCCGGTCTGGTTGCAGTCGTCGTCGATGGCCTGCTTGCCAAGGATCACGAGGCCGGGCTGTTCCTTGTCGACCAGCGCCTTGAGCAGCTTGGCCACGGCCAGCGGCTGCAGTTCGGCATCGGTCTCGACGTGGATGGCGCGGTCCGCGCCGATCGCCATGGCCGTGCGCAGCGTTTCCTGGCACTGGGTGACACCGCAGGAGACGGCGATGACCTCGGTCACGACGCCCTTCTCCTTGAGCCGGACAGCCTCCTCGATCGCGATCTCGTCGAAGGGGTTCATGCTCATCTTGACGTTGGCGATGTCCACGCCCGTGCCGTCGCTCTTGACGCGCACCTTGACGTTGTAGTCGACGACTCGCTTCACAGCGACGAGTGCTTTCATGGTTTTCCTTGCGTGTGACGTGATGGGCCGGCCAGGTCGCGCAGCACCGCCAGGCGATGCGCGGCGTGGGCCTCGTTCCGTTCGATCATGTCCATCGGGTCGAGCCGGAGGGCGAGGGTGATGTCGGTGATATGGGTGATGCCGGGATGCGGGGATGCCGGGATGCCGGATGACACGGTCGCATCGTCGGCGGTCATGGTCTCAGGCCTCGCGCATCAGGTGCTTGCCGATGATGAGCTGCTGGATCTGCGTCGTGCCCTCGTAGAGCCGCAGCAGGCGCACATCGCGGTAGAAGCGTTCCACCGGGTAGTCGTTGATGTAGCCCGCGCCACCGTGGATCTGCACGCCGCGATCGGCGACGCGGCCGACCATCTCGGTGCAGAACAGCTTGCAGCAGGACGCCTGCATGGCGACGTCCGGATCGGCCCGTCCTGCCGCGCGCTCGTCGTAGCGCTGGGCCGTCTCGCGCACCATCGCCCAGCCGGCCAGCAGCTCGGCCTGGCTGTCGGCCAGCATGGCCTGGATGAGCTGGAAATCGCCGATGCGCTGGCCGAACTGGCGCCGGTCGCGGGCATAGGCCACGCTCTCCTGCAGGATGCGCTGCGCCATGCCGCAGGCCAGCGCCGACACATGCAGGCGGCCGCGGTCGAGCACCTTCATCGCCGTCTTGAAGCCCCGGCCCGGCACGCCGCCGATGATGTTCGCGGCCGGCACGCGCACGCCGTCGAGGTGGACGTCGCAGGTCTTGGTGCCACGCTGGCCCATCTTCCGGTCGGGTGGGCCCAGGCTCAGGCCGGGGCTGTCGGCGCTCGCGATGAAGGCGGTGATGCCCCCGGCACCCGGGCCGTCGGTGCGGGCCATCAGCGTGAAGGCGCCGGCCCGCGGCGCGTTGGTGATGTAGCGCTTGCTGCCGTGCAGGACGTAGTGGTCGCCGTCGCGTTCGGCGCGGGTCTTCAGCGAGGCCGCGTCCGAACCCGCATCCGGCTCGGTCAGCGCGAAGGACACGATCAGCTCGCCGCTGGCGATGCGCGGCAGCCACTGGGCCTTCTGCTCGGGCGTGCCGTCCATCAGGATGCCCTGCGAGCCGATGCCGATGTTGGTGCCGAAGACCGAACGGAAGGCCAGCGCGGTCTGGCCCAGCTCGTGAGCCACCTCGCATTCCTGCGCCATCGACAGGCCGATGCCGCCGTAGGCCTCGGGGATGGAGATGCCGAACAGGCCCAGCGCCTTCATGTCGGCCACGATGTCGGCGGGCACCTCGTCGTGTTCCTCGACGTGGTCTTCGGCCGGGACCAGACGTTCGCGCACGAAGCGCCGGACGGCGTCCTTGAGCAGCAGGAAGGTTTCCGGATCGAGGGACATGCGGGACTCCACGTGACAGGGCAGATTGTTGAATCCGCAGTGCGGTTTGACAATCACAAAGCCAGTGAACACACTGTCAAGGAATTTCGACGAATCGAGCCGACATGGACCTCAACGCGCTGGTGCTCTTCGTGGACATCGTGGACGCGGGCAACCTCAGCCTGGCCGCCCGCAACCTCAAGATGAGCCGGGCCAACGTCAGCTACCACCTGACCCAGCTGGAGAAGTCGGTCGGCCAGCAGCTGATGCGGCGCACCACCCGGCGGGTCGAGCCGACCGAGGTCGGCCAGCGGCTCTACGAGCACGGCCGCGTCATCCGCAACGAATGGCAGGCCGCGCGCGAGACGGTGGCGATGTTCGGCAAGGCCCTGCACGGCTCGGTACGCCTGAGCGTGCCGACCGGCTTCGGCCACCTGGTGATGTCGCCCTGGCTGATCGACTTCAAGCGCCGCTACCCGGACATCGCGCTGGAGCTGCTGTTCGACAACCAGGTCGACGACCTGCTGCGCGACGAGGTCGACCTGGCGGTGCGCGTGATGTCCGAGCCGCCGCAGAACCTGATCGCGATCGAGCTGGGCCGGGTCCGCTACGTGCTCTGCGCCTCGCTGGCCCATCTGGCCGCCCAGGCCCTGCCCGCATCGCCGGCCGACCTGGCGCGCGTGCCGCTGATCACCTCGGCGGTGTCCGGACGCGACCTGAAGGTGACGGCCTACCGCGTCAGCGCGGAAGACCCGAGCCTCCCGGCCGAGCCGCCGCTGGAGATCAAGCCGCATCCGACGCTGGCGTCCGAGAATTTCCAGTTCCTGCGCGAGGCCATCCTGGCCGGCCTGGGCGTGGGCCTGGTGCCGGACTACGTGGTGGCGCAGGACGTGTCCGAAGGCCGGCTCGTGACCGCCCTGGACGATTGGCGGCTGAGCGTGTTCGGCTCGCGCCTGCACCTGCTGCGCATGCCCGGCCGCTACCAGACGCTGGCCACGCGCACCTTGATCGACTTCATCGTCGACCGGGCCCACCGCTGGGCTGGCCGGTCCAGCGACTGAACCGGTTCGCACGTCGAGCCATGGCGAGCGCGCCCCCTTAAACTGGACCATCACTGTTGTTGCGAGACATGCCGTCTACCTCCGACCCCGCAGAGCAGCGCCGCCTGGCGCAGTTGCAGGCCCTGAAGGTCCTGGACAGCGAACCCGAACCCCTGTTCGACACCCTCGCCCAGCTGGCCTCCGAGGTCTGCGGCACACCGATCGCCCTGGTCAGCCTGATCGACACCGACCGCCAGTGGTTCAAGGCCAACGTCGGCCTGCCCGGCGTCGGCCAGACCCCGCGCGACGTCGCCTTCTGCGACCACGCGATCCGTCAGGACGGGCTGTTCGAGGTCGGCGACGCGACGCGTGACCGGCGCTTCGAGGCCAACCCGCTGGTCACCGGGCAGCCCGGCGTCCGCTTCTATGCCGGCGCACCGCTGGTGCTGCCCTCGGGCGACCGCATCGGCACGCTCTGCGTGATCGACCGGCAGCCGCGCCAGCTCGCACCGCAACAGGCCGCCATGCTCACCCAGCTGGCGCAGGCCGTGGTCCAGGCCCTGGAGTTGCGGCAAAGCCTGGTGTTGCGCACCCTGGCCGTGCGGCATGCGGACGATCTGGCCGTGGCGGAGAGCGAGGCTCGCCTGCGCGCCATCCTGGACACGCAGAGCGAACTGGTCTCGCAGGCCACGCCGGACGGCAGGCTGCTGTACGTCAACCCGGCCTACGCGGCGTACTTCAGCCGCTCGGTCGAGGAGATCACCGGCACCAACCTGTACGAGCACGTCGATCCCGCCGTGCGCGGCCTGGTGCGCGAGCGCATCGCGCAGGTGCTGAGCCAGGGCAAGCCGGTGACCAGCGAGAACCGCATGTCGCTGCCCGATGGCTCCGAATGCTGGATCGCCTGGACCAACACCCGGCAGTTCGACCTGGAAGGACGGCCCCTGCTGCATTCGACCGGTCGCGACGTCACCGCCCGCGTGCTGGCCGAGCGCAAGCTGAGGACCAGCCAGGCCTTCCTGGCGCGCACCGGCGAGGTCGCCGGCGTCGGCGGCTGGGCGCTGGATCTGCGCACCAGCGAGATCACCTGGTCGGACGAGACCTACCGGATCCACGAACTGTCGCCCGGCTTCAAGCCGACGCTGGAGGCCGCGATCAGCTTCTACACGCCCGCCTCGCGCGTGCGGATCGAGCAGGCGGTCGCCGAGGGCATGGCCCATGGCACGCCCTGGGACCTCGAACTGCAGGTGGTCACGGCCAAGGGCCGCACGATCTGGGCCCGCGCAGTCGGCGCGGTCGAGTTCGAGGACGGCCAGGCGGTGCGGCTGATCGGGGCCTTCCAGGACATCACCGAGCAACGTCGCCTGCGCGAGCAGCTCGCCACCAGCGAACAGTTCCTGCGCCAGCTCACCGACGGCGTGCCGGTGCGGCTGGCCTATCTGGACCGCGAGCGGCGCTACCGCTTCGTCAACGAGGCCTGGTGCCAGGGCACTGGTCTGTCCCGCGAGGAGGTCATCGGCAAGACCCGCGCCCGCGTCCTGCCGGGGCAGGACCGCGAGGAACTGCGCCACCACGCCGCGCTGGCACTGTCCGGGCAATCGGTGCAGTTCGAGACCGACGACACCGTGGCCGGCCAGGTCCGCCGCTTCGAGCACCGGCTGAAGCCGGACGTCGATGAACACGGGCAGGTGCGCGGCTTCTTCGTCTCGGCCACCGACATCACCGAGCGCAGCGCGGCCGAGAAGGCCCACCGCGAGATCGCGGCGATCTTCGAGCACACCACCGACTACGTCGTGCAGTTCGACCTGGCCGGCCAGATCCTCTACCTCAACCCGGCCATGCGCGAGGTTGGCGGATGGTCCGCCGATGCGGCCTCAGGCAGCCAGACCTTCGAGCAGTTGCTGAGTGACGAGGCCCGCGACCTTTTCCGATCGACCATCCTGCCGGCGCTACTGCAGGACGATGTCTGGCTGGGCTCGACCACGATCCGGCTGGACGGTCGGCGCGAGTTGCCGGTCAGCCTCATGGTGATCGCGCACCGCAGCGTCGACACGCGCCACGGCCGGTCGGTCGAGCGGTATTCGGCGCTTATGCGCGACGAGACGGCGTCGATGGCGGCGCAGGCCGAGATCCGCCGCCAGAGCGCGATCCTGAAGTCGGTCGCGGATGCGATCCCCTCGACCGTGGCGGTGATGGGCCAGGACGGCCAGTACCGTTTCGTCAACCGCGCCTTCGAGCGCGCCGTCGGGCGCGACACGGCGGGCATCCTCGGCCACGGCGCGCGGGAGATCCTCGGCGAAGAGGAGTTCGAGCGCCGCCGGCCCTGGATCGAGATGGCGCTGCAGGGCGTGCCCGTCACCTTCGAGCTGGAACAGGTCGGCGAGCACGGCAAGACCTACACCCAGGTCGAATACCTGCCACTGCTGCGGCCATCCGGCGAGGTCGACAGCTTCGTCGTCGTGACCCAGGACATCACCCAGCGCAAGCGCGAGGAACTGCGCCTGCTGACGCTCACGCAGACCGATGCGCTGACCGGCCTGCTCAACCGCACCGGCTTCCGGATGCGGCTGGAGAACATGCTCGACGAGCATGTCGGTGAATCGATCGGTCTGCTCTACGTGGACCTCGACCGCTTCAAGCCGGTCAACGACACCCACGGCCATGCCGCCGGCGATGCGGTGCTCAAGGACGTGGCCCGTCGCCTGACGCGCCTGATGCGCCCCACCGACGCGGTCGCCCGGCTCGGCGGTGACGAGTTCGCGGTGCTGCTGCATGGCGTCACGCAGGTGGCGCAGGCCGAGCGCGTGGCCGCCAAGATCGTCGAGGCGCTGAAGGAGCCGTTCGACCTCGGCCCCGATCGCATCGCCCACATCGGTGCCAGCGTCGGCGGCGCCTTCGGCCACGCCGTCATCGGCGACTGGCCGGCCCTGCTGGAGAAGGCCGACCAGATGCTCTACCAGGCCAAGGCCGAAGGGCGGGGAAGATACCTGGTGGCGGTCTTGGCGGGCCCAGGCGCCTGAGCGCCTGCACGGACCGGTCGGGTTCAGCCGCGCGGCGCGGCCTCGAGTGCCCGGATGTGTATCCGCCGTTCCACCAGACAAGAACCGGACAAGAGAGACGCACACGCACACGACTACGCAGAAGCCAGTAAGCAAGCAGGAAAAAGCAAAAAGCCCGGTGTCTTGTGGACACCGGGCTCGTGCTTTCTTTGGTCGGGGTGGCGGGATTCGAACTCGCGACCCCTTGCACCCCATGCAAGTGCGCTACCAGGCTGCGCTACACCCCGACTGAGCCAAAAAGTATATGCCAGGAGAAATCAGTCTGTCCAGACATTTGAGAGAGATTCAGCCCACCAGCCCGCCAACCCGACCTCAGTCGTCGAGGTCCAGCAGGCTGCGGATCGACAGCAGCTCGTCTCGCAGCGACAGGCGCGGTGCGTCGGGCAGGACGACCGTCGTGGCCGCTTCGGCCGGCGGCATCGCCAGGGCGGCGCTGGCGTACTGCGGGGCGCGCGGCAAGGTCGACAACGGGATCGGCATGCCGCTGACCGACGCGTGAAGGTCGAGGTCGTCGTGGGAAGGATCGTCGGCCGGGCCGGAAGCGCCCATCGGCAGCGACGCGCCGGGCGCGGCCACGGCGCCGAGTTCGATCAGGCGGTTGCGGGCGCCGCTGATGGTGAAGCCCTGCTCGTAGAGCAGGTCGCGGATCCGGCGGATCAGCAGCACCTCGTGGTGCTGGTAGTAGCGCCGGTTGCCGCGTCGCTTCATCGGACGCAACTGGGTGAACTCCTGTTCCCAGTAGCGCAGCACATAAGGCTTGACGCCGCAAAGCTCGCTCACTTCACCGATGGTGAAGTAGCGTTTGGGCGGGATGTCCGGGAGCGAATTTTCCATTGAAATCAATGGGATTCAGGAGTCTCGCAACACTTTACTCGAACTCTCCGGGCGGCGGTGCCTCGCCTTGCACGATGGCCTTGAGTTTGTGGCTGGCGTGAAACGTGACGACCTTGCGGGCGCGGATCGGGATGGCCTCGCCGGTGCGCGGGTTGCGACCCGGCCGCGGCGCCTTGCGGCGGACCTGGAAGTTCCCGAAGCCCGAGAGCTTCACGTCCTCGCCGCTGACCAGCGCGTCGTGGATGAACTTGAAGTAGGCCTCGACCATGTCCTTGGACTCGCGCTTGTTCAGGCCCAGGCGCTCGAACAGCAGGTCAGCCAGTTCGGCCTTGGTCAGCGTCGGCGTCTCGAGCGAGATCACGCGGTCCATCGGCAGCGCCTGTTCTGGGGTGTCGGCCATCTTGGTGTGCGTTCTTGGGGGTCGAAGGAACCGGCTCAGGCGCCGCGCAGTCGCGCGCCGAGACGCTGGCCGACCGCCTCGACGACGGCCTGGATGGCCGCGTCGCTGCGGGCGTCGGTCAGCGGCGCGGCATCGTCCAGCAGCTCGATGCGCACCGCCAGGCTGCGCTCGCCGGCCGCGAAACCGGCCACGCCGGCGGCCGGGCGGTAGACGTCGAACAGCTGCGCACCACGCACCAGGCCGTCGGTCGGAGCCGCCAGGATGGTGTCGACCAGCGCATCGTGGCCGACGCTCTCGCCAACGATCAAGGCCAGGTCGCGCGTCACGGCCTGTTGCCGGGCGACCGGCTGGTAAGCCGGCACGGGACGGCGCAGCAGCGCCGCCGCGTCCAGCTCGAACAGCACCGGCGCGCTGGGCAGTTCATAGGCCTGGCGCCAGCGCGGGTGCAGCTCGCCGACATGGCCGATCTCCGCGCCGTCGAGCACCACGCGGGCGCAGCGGCCCGGGTGCATCGCCGGATGTTCGGCCGCCTCGAATCGCGGCTGCAGCGGCGCAAGCAGCGCCTCGACATCGCCCTTGACGTCGTAGAAGTCGACCGCACGCTCCTTGGCGCCCCATTGCAGCGCGTCGACCGGACCCCAGGCGAGGCCGGCCACGCGCAGCGGCTGGTCGACGCCGGCGACGTCCTGCTCGCTGCCCTGCACCGACGCATCACGGCGGAAGACGCGGCCGAACTCGAACACGCGCACCCGCGAAGCGCGCCGCGACAGGTTGTGGCGCAGCACCTGCACCAGGCTGCCGAGCAGGCTGGAGCGCATCACCGACAGCGGCGCGGCGATCGGGTTGAGCAGGCGGATCGGGTCGGCGTTGCCCGCCAGCTCGTGTTCCCAGCGGGCTTCCACGAAGCTGAAGTTGATCGTCTCCTGGTAGCCCTGCGCCGCCACGGCACGGCGCACCGCGTGCGGGCTGCGGCGGTCCTCGGTGCGCACGCGGGCGGTCACCGGCGCGTTCGGCGGCGTCAGCGGAAGCTGGTCGAAGCCGATCACGCGGATGACCTCCTCGATCAGGTCTTCCTCGATCTGCAGGTCAAAGCGCCAGCTCGGCGGCGTCACGGTCAGCACGCCGGGCGAGGACTCGGTGCAGCCCAGGCCGAGCCGCTCGAACACCTGCACGCACTGCGCCTGGCTGACCGGCATGCCGATGACCTTGGCGGCACGGTCCACGCGCAGCGCCACCGGGCGACGCTCGGGCAGGCGGGTGATCTGGTCGTCGATCGGGCCGATGCGGGTGTCGGCCGTGCCGCAGATCTGCACGATCAGCGCGGTGATGCGCTCGATGTGCTCGACCGTCAGCGCCGGGTCCACGCCCCGCTCGAAGCGGTGGCCGGCATCGGTCGAGAAGTTGTAGCGGCGCGAGCGGCCGGCGACCGCCTCGGGCCACCAGAAGGCGGCCTCGACGTAGACGTTGCGGGTCGCGTCGCCAACGGCGGTGGCGTCGCCACCCATGATGCCGGCCAGCGACTCGACGGTCTGCGCACCGCCGTGGTCATCGGCGATGACGCCGACCTGCCCGTCGAGCTCGACGGTGTTGCCGTTGAGCAGCTTGAGCGTCTCGCCCGCGCGGCCCCAGCGCACCACCAGGCCGCCCTGGATCTTGTCGCGGTCGAAGATGTGGCTGGGCCGGCCGAACTCGAACATGACGTAGTTCGAGATGTCGACCAGCGCGCTGACCGAGCGCTGGCCGCAGCGCGCGAGTCGTTCGACCATCCAGGCCGGCGTCTTCGCCTGCGGATCGATGCCGCGGATCACCCGGCCGGAGAAGCGGCCGCACAGGTCGTCGGCCTCGATGCGCACCGGCAGGCGGTCATCGGCCGTGACCGGCACCGGCGCGAACGCCGGTTGGGCCAGCGCAGTGCCGGTCAGGGCGGCGACCTCGCGGGCGACGCCGTAGACGCTCAGGCCGTGGCCGAGGTTGGGCGTGAGCTTGAGCGTGAACAGCGTGTCGTCGAGGTTCAGGACCTGGCGGATGTCCGCGCCGACCGGCGTGTCGGCCGGCAGTTCGAGCAGGCCGCCGTGGTCGTCGGACAGCTTGAGTTCGCGGGCCGAGCACAGCATGCCCTGGCTCTCGACGCCGCGCAGCTTGCCGAGCTTGATCACGAAGGGCTTGCCGTCCTCTCCGGGCGGCAGTTCGGCACCGACCAGCGCCAGCGGGACGCGGATGCCGACGCGTGCATTGGGCGCGCCGCAGACGATCTGCAGCGGGCCGTCCTTGCTGTGCGGGCCCGCGTCGACGGTGCACACGCGCAGCCGGTCGGCGTTGGGATGCTGCTCGGCGGTCACGATCTCGGCCACGACGATGCGGCTGAACGGCGGGGCGGCGCGCTGCTGCTCCTCGACCTCCATGCCGGACATGGTCAGCAGGCGGGCCAGGCCGTCGCTGTCGAGGGCGGGGTTGCAGAACTCGCGCAACCAGGATTCTGGGAATTGCATGGCTTCAGGAGGCGTCGGTGATCGGGTCGGCGGGCGTGCGGGGGCTCACGGGCATCACTGGAACTGGGCCAGGAAGCGCATGTCGCCTTCGAAGAACAGGCGCAGGTCGTTGACGCCGTAGCGCAGCATGGTCAGGCGGTCCGGGCCCATGCCAAAGGCGAAGCCGATGTAGCGCTCCGGGTCGAGGCCGAAGTTGCGCACCACGTTCGGATGGACCTGGCCGGAACCGGCGACCTCGAGCCAGCGGCCCTTGAGCGGACCGCTCGAGAAGGCGATGTCGACCTCGGCGGACGGCTCGGTGAAGGGGAAGAAGGACGGCCGGAAGCGCAGTTCGAGGTCGTCGGTCTCGAAGAAGGTGCGGAAGAAGTCGGTGAAGACCGACTTGAGGTCCTTGAACGAGACGTTCTCGCCGATCCACAGGCCTTCGCACTGGTGGAACATGGGCGAGTGGGTCGCGTCGCTGTCGACCCGGTAGGTACGGCCCGGCGCGATCACGCGGATCTCGGGCATCGGGTCGGCACCGGCGTGGCGGGCGGCATGCTGGCGCGAGTAGCGCACCTGCATCGGCGAGGTGTGCGGGCGCAGGCACAGGGGGCGGCCGGCCTCGTCGTTCATGTCGACGTAGAAGGTGTCCTGCATCGAACGGGCCGGATGGTTCTCCGGGTTGTTCAGCGCGGTGAAGCTGTGCCAGTCGGTCTCGATCTCCGGACCGTCGGCGACGTCGAAACCCATCGACGCGAAGATCTGCTCGATGCGCTCCATCGTGCGCGAGACCGGGTGCAGGCCGCCACTGCCGCGCTGGCGGCCGGGCAGGCTGACGTCGAGCGACTCGGCCTTGAGCTGGGCCTGCATCTCGGCCTCGGCGAGCGCCTGGCGGCGCGCGGTCAGCGCGGCCTCGATGCGCTGCTTGGTCTCGTTGATGGCGGCGCCGCGGGTCTTCTTCTCGTCGGGCGACAGCGCGGCCATGCCCTTGAGCAGTTCGGTCACGCGACCGGTCTTGCCGAGGAAGCGCGCCTTGGCGTCCTCGAGTTGGGCCGGCGTGCCGGCAGCGGCGAAATCCGCCTCGGCGGCCTGGACCAGGGTATCGAGATCGTTCATCACGGACAGGTCAGCTGGATGGGTCCGCCACCGGTCGGCGACGGACACAAAAAAGGCCGAACACGGGGTCGGCCTTGGGGTGCGAGGCGCATGGCACCGGCCGGGGCCGGCACCACGCTGTCGGGCTCAGGCGAGCTGGGCCTTCACCTTGTCGACGATGCTGCCGAAGGCGGCCGGATCGTTGATCGCCATGTCCGACAGGACCTTGCGGTCGATCGCGATCTGCGCCTTCTTCAGACCGGCCATGAAACGGCTGTAGGTCAGGCCGAGCGAACGGCTGGCGGCGTTGATGCGGGCGATCCAGAGGCGGCGGAACTCGCGCTTCTTGGCGCGGCGGTCACGGTAGGCGTACTGGCCCGCCTTCATCACCGCCTGCTTGGCGATGCGATAGACGTTCTTGCGACGACCGCGATAGCCCTTGGCCAGGGCGAGGACTTTCTTGTGACGAGCGCGGGCGGTAACACCACGTTTGACGCGAGGCATGTGTTGACTCCTTCAGTGCGTGGTGGATTACAGACCGGCGAACGGCAGCATCTGCGCGATGTGACCCATGTTGGTCTCATGCACGTTGACGGCTCCGCGCAGGTGGCGCTTGTTCTTGGTGGTCTTCTTGGTCAGGATGTGGCGCTTGAACGCCTGACCGCGCTTGACGGTGCCACCCGGACGAACGCGAAAACGCTTCTTCGCGCTGCTCTTGGTCTTCATCTTGGGCATGACTGCTCCTTCTGAGTTGTTCCCGTGAGGCGCCGCGAAAGAGCTTCGCGGTCTTGGTGGCCTACGGGCACCGGGACGCTGCAGCGACCAAACCGCAGCGACCTCATCCTTCAATCGTTCACTTCTTCTTCTTGGGCGCCAGGACCATGATCATCTGGCGGCCTTCGAGCTTGGGCATGTTCTCGACCAGGCTCACATCGGTCAGCTCGTCGCGGATCCGCTCGAGCAGGCGCATGCCGATGTCCTGGTGCGTGATTTCCCGACCGCGGAAGCGCAGGGTGACCTTGCCCTTGTCGCCTTCTTCGAGGAAGCGGCGCAGGTTGCGCATCTTGATCTGGTAGTCGCCTTCGTCCGTGCCCGGACGGAACTTGACTTCCTTGATGTCGATGACGTGCTGCTTGGCCTTGGCCTCGGCCGCCTTCTTCTGCTCCTGGTACTTGAACTTGCCGTAGTCCATCAGACGACAGACCGGCGGGTTCGCCGTGGCAGCAATCTCGACCAGATCAACATCGGCCTCAGCCGACAGTCGCAAGGCTTCCTGGATGCTGACGATGCCCAGGGGCTCGTTCTCGGGTCCGTTCAGACGGACCTCCAGGGCAGTGATCTCGCGGTTCAGCCGATGCTTGCGCTCGACGTTGGGCATCCGGCGGTCAAGAAAAGTAGCGATGGTTCGTTTCCTTCGGGGCTTGCGCCCAAATTGATGAATGCGCCGTCAACCAAGCCGATGGCCCGACCCGGTTGTCACTGCTCCGGGTTGAGTTCGGCCGAGATCTTCTGGGAGAAGGCCGCCAGGGCCATCACACCGAGGTCCTGGTTGCCTCTGGCGCGCACTGCAACGGTGCCTGCGTCCCGCTCCTTGTCTCCGACAACGATCAGGTACGGCACCTTTTGCAAGGAATGCTCGCGGATTTTATACGTGATCTTTTCGTTGCGCAGGTCCAACGTGACCCTAAGCCCTTGTTTCTGCAGCGTTTGGGCCACTTCCCGTGCGTAGTCGGCCTGTCCGTCGGTGATGTTCATGACGCTGACCTGAACCGGCGACAGCCACGTCGGCAGCGCGCCGGCGTGTTGCTCGATCAGGATGCCGATGAAGCGCTCGAGGCTGCCGACGATCGCGCGGTGCAGGACGATCGGCCGATGGCGGGCGCCGTCCTCGCCGACGTACTCGGCGTCGAGGCGCTCCGGCAGGTTCGGATCGACCTGGATGGTGCCGCACTGCCAGGGCCGGCCCAGCGCGTCCTTGAGCGTGTACTCGATCTTCGGACCGTAGAAGGCGCCCTCGCCCGGCAGGTATTCGAAGTCGCAGCCGGACGCCTTCAGGCCCGCGGCCAGCGCGTTCTCGGCGCGGTCCCAGCTCTCCTCCGTGCCGATGCGCTTCTCGGGCCGGGTCGACAGCTTGTAGATGATGTCGTTGAAGCCGAAGTGGCGGTAGACCTTCTGCAGCAGCGTCGTGAAGGCGATCACCTCGGCCTGGATCTGGTCCTCGGTGCAGAAGATGTGGCCGTCGTCCTGCGTGAAGGCGCGCACCCGCATGATGCCGTGCAGGCCGCCGGTCGGCTCGTTGCGGTGGCACTGGCCGAACTCGCCGAAGCGCAGCGGCAGGTCGCGGTAGCTCTTGATGCCCTGCTTGAAGATCAGGATATGGCCGGGGCAGTTCATCGGCTTGAGCGCGTAGTCGCGCTTCTCCGACTCGGTCACGAACATGTTCTCGCGGTACTTGTCCCAGTGGCCGGTCTTCTCCCACAGGCCCTGGTCAAGGATCTGCGGGCCCTTGACTTCCTGGTAGCCGTTGTCGCGGTAGACCCGGCGCATGTACTGCTCGACCTCCTGCCACAGCGTCCAGCCCTTGGGGTGCCAGAACACGGTGCCGGGCGAGTGCTCGTCGATGTGGAACAGGTCGAGCTCGCGGCCGAGCTTGCGGTGGTCGCGCTTCTCGGCCTCCTCCAGCATCGTCAGGTACTTCTGCAGGTCGTCCTTGCTCGCCCAGGCGGTGCCGTAGACGCGCTGCAGCATCTCGTTGCGATGGTCGCCGCGCCAGTAGGCGCCAGCCACCTTCATCAGCTTGAAGAACTTCAGCTTGCCGGTGCTGGGCACGTGCGGGCCGCGGCACAGGTCGGTGAAGGCGCCCTCGCTGTACAGGGACACGTCCTCGCCGGCCGGGATGCTGGCGATGATCTCGGCCTTGTAGGCCTCGCCGATGGACTTGAAGTAGGCGACCGCCTCGTCGCGCGGCAGCACGCGGCGCGTGACCGGCTCGTCCTTGTTGGCCAGCTCGGTCATCTTCTTCTCGATGACGGCCAGGTCCTCGGTCGTGAAGGGACGCTTGTACGAGAAGTCGTAATAGAAGCCGTGCTCGATGGTCGGGCCGATCGTGATCTGGGCGTCCGGGAACAGCTCCTTGACGGCATAGGCCAGCAGGTGGGCGGTCGAGTGGCGGATCATGTCCAGGCCGTCGGCATCCTTGGGCGTGACGATCGCCAGTGCCGTGTCGGACTCGATGCGGTGGCTCAGGTCGACCAGCCGGGCGGACTCGCCGCTGCCGACGCGGCCGCCGAGCGCGGCCTTGGCCAGGCCGGCGCCGATCGAGGCAGCCACCTCGGCCACCGTCACCGGGGCGTCGAATTCGCGGCGCGAGCCGTCGGGCAATTGAATCGAGACCATCTGCGGAACTCCGTGGAAGACATGAAAAAAGCGCGGGGTCGCCGCGCTTTCTCGAGGGGGAGAGGGGATATGCGGACGACCGGCGATCAGGCCCGGCTGGGGGCGGCGTTCGACGTTCGCGGTGTCATAACCATGGTGCCTTTCCCCGTTCCTTGTCGTGTCCGAAAAGTTGAGATTCTAAGCAGAAAGCCCAGGGGTTCACCCTGGGCCTGCGGCGACCGGCCGCCCGCGAGGGCGGCCTTCGGTCACGCGATCAGTGGAACTGCTCTTCCTCGGTCGAGCCGGTCAGCGCCTTGACGCTGGACGAGCCGCCCTGGATCACCGTGGTGACGTCGTCGAAATAGCCCGCGCCGACTTCCTGCTGGTGCGACACGAAGGTGTAGCCCTTCTCGCGGGCGGCGAATTCCTGTTCCTGGACCTGCTCGACGTAGTGCTTCATGCCTTCGCCGCGGGCATAGGCGTGGGCGAACTGGAAGGTGTTGTACCAGTTGATGTGGATGCCCGCGAGGGTGATGAACTGGTACTTGTAGCCCAGCGCCGAGAGGTCTTCCTGGAAGGCGGCGATCTGCTTGTCGTCCAGGTTCTTCTTCCAGTTGAAGGACGGCGAGCAGTTGTAGCTCAGCAGCTTGCCCGGGCAGGCGGCATGCACGGCCTGCGCGAACTCGCGGGCGAAGCCGATGTCGGGCACGCCGGTCTCGCACCAGACCAGGTCGGCGTAGGGCGCGTAGGCGACGCCGCGGCTGATGGCCTGCTCCAGGCCGTTCTTGACGCGGTAGAAGCCTTCCTGGGTGCGCTCACCGGTCAGGAAGGGCTGGTCGTTGGCGTCGTGGTTGCTGGTGATCAGGTTGGCGGCTTCCGCGTCGGTGCGGGCCAGCACGATGGTGGGCACGCCCATGACGTCGGCGGCAAAGCGCGCGGCGATCAGCTTCTCGACCGCTTCCTGCGTCGGCACGAGCACCTTGCCACCCATGTGACCGCACTTCTTGACCGCGGCGAGCTGGTCCTCGAAGTGCACGCCGGCGGCGCCGGAGGCAATCATGTTCTTCATCAGCTCGAAGGCGTTGAGCACGCCGCCGAAGCCGGCTTCCGCGTCCGCCACGATCGGCAGGAAGTAGTCGATGAACGCCTCGCTGCCCGGCTCGATGCCACGCGACCACTGGATCTCGTCGGCACGCTTGAAGGTGTTGTTGATGCGGCGGACCATCGTCGGCACCGAGTCGTACGCGTACAGCGACTGATCGGGGTACATGGTCTCGGAGGTGTTGCCGTCGGCGGCGACCTGCCAGCCCGACAGGTAGACCGCTTCCAGGCCGGCCTTGGCCTGCTGCATCGCCTGGCCAGCGGTGATCGCGCCGAAGGCATTCACGTAGCCCTTCTTGGCGCCACCGTTGACGAGGTCCCACAGCTTCTCGGCGCCACGCTTGGCCAGCGTGTACTCGGGCTGGAGGCTGCCACGCAGGCGCACCACGTCGGCGGCGCTGTAGCCGCGCTTGACGGTCTTCCAACGGGGGTTCTGCTCCCAGTCGGTGATCAGCGCGTCAATCTGTTGCTGGCGGGTCGGTTGGCTCATCGGATGCTCCGGTTCAGGTGACAGGAAAAGGGGTGACTCGATGGCTCTCAGCTTAGCGACGTCGTCCCCGATCCGGCAACACTTATGTCTTATATAAGATATAAAACGCAATTCAATGAAATCAACAGCTTAGCAAAGATTTTTTATGATGCGGAACGGGTTTTCTCAGAGCGGAAGATTTTGCGGCGGCGCAGCATGGCCGTTTTTCACGATGCGGAACAGCAATTCATCACGGTGAAATCCGGCCCCAGGACGCCGGCCCGAGCGCTGTGCGATCCTGCCGCCGCCTCGTTCCGGCCCGCCGCCGTCCCCGCCTTCTGACCTTGCCCGTCCGCCATGACCGCCTTCGCCTACCTCAGCAACGACACCTTCCTGAAGGCGCCCGGCGCCGCTCCTGCCGGGGCGGCCGACAGCGCCCCCGGGTCGCCCTACGGCGTCGCCGGCATCACCTGGGACGGCGCGGTCACGAACCGCCCCGGCGCGCGCTTCGGGCCGCGCGCGATCCGGCAGGCCAGCCACATGCTGTGCGACGGCATCCATCCGCTGTTCGACAACAGCCCGCTGGGCGAGCCGGGCCGCAGCCGGCCGGCCCTCGTCGACCACGGCGACCTGGCGCTGCCCAACACCTCGCTGCAGGCCATGCGCGACGCGCTGGAGCTGCAGGCCGCGCTGCTGATCCGCCAGCGCCACATGGCCTGGCTGGGCGGCGACCACTCGGTCACGCTGTCGCTGCTGCGGGCCTACCGGGCCTGGCTGGGCCGCCCGCTCGGCCTGCTGCATTTCGACGCCCACTGCGACACCTGGACCGACCACTTCGGCGAGCCCAGCGGCCACGGCACCTGGGTCTACGAGGCGATCCGCGAGGGCCTGGTCGACCCGGCCGCGACGGTGCAGGTCGGCATCCGCTCGGCGGGCTCGCGCGAGGCCCGCGACTACGTGCGCAGCTGCGGTGGCGAGATCTTCACCGCCCGCGAGCTGCGCGGCCTGGACGGCGCCGGCCTGTCGCCGGTGCTGGCCGCCATCCGCCAGCGCTGGCATGAGCGCGGCCTGCCGCCGCTCTACCTGAGCCTGGACATCGACTGCCTGGACCCCGCCTTCGCGCCCGGCACCGGCACGCCCGAGCCCGGCGGCCTGACCAGCAACCAGGTGCTGACGCTGCTGGAGGCCCTGGCCGACCAGAACTGGGTCGGCATGGACTGCGTCGAGGTCGCCCCTGCCTACGACCATGCCGAGCTGACCAGCCTGGCCGCCGCGACCTTCGTCTGGACCTACCTGTGCGGGCGCATGCACCACGACACGGTGGTGCCGGGCGCTGCGGGATCCACGCCGGGTTGATGCGGCGCAAGCCGGCCCGCGGCCGGGCCCGAACAATGGCTGCATCAACGCACCGAGGATGCCGCCATGACCCGCCCGACCCTGCAGACGATCCGAGGCCGCGTGGTCGATGCCGTGCCGCTGAGCCCGCTGGAGGTGCTCGACGACGAGCACCGCCAGATGGTCGTGATGCTGGCCCGGCTGGACCGCCTGGTCGACCCGGCGCTGGGCCTGCCCGAACCCGAGATCCGCGCGCTGGCGCACGAGGTCCACACCTTCTTCAGCGAGCACGCCCGCCAGCACCACGCGCTGGAGGAACTGCACGTCTTCCCCGGCCTGCTCAACAGTGCCGACGAGCGCCTGCGCAGCCAGATCGAGCGCTTGGTGCAGGACCACGGCTGGCTGGAGCAGAACTGGCTGGAGCTGGCGCCGAACGTGTCGGCCATCGCCGAGGGCATGGTCGGCGCCGACATGGACCTGCTGCGCGAGGCGGTCACGCTGTTCAACGCGCTCTACCACGACCACATCCGGGTCGAGGAGACGCTGGCCTACCCCGAGGCACGCCGGCGCGAGGCCGAGCTGGCCGCCGCCGCGGCGGCACGCCTGCAGGCCGGCTGAGGCGGTCCGACCTCAGACCTCCAGAGCGGTCGTCTTCTTGACCGTGCGCAGCACCAGCATCGAGTTGGACCGCACCACGCCAGGCAGCTGCGCCAGCACCTCGGCGTGGATGCGCTCGAGGTCCGCCGCGTCCTGGTAGGTGTAGCGGATCAGGTAGTCGTTGCTGCCGGCGACGTAGTAGCAGTCGAGGATGGCCGGCTCCTGCCGCACCGCCTCCTCGAAGCGCTTGAGCGTCTCCATCGAGGTGCGCTCGACGTTGACGATCGTGAACGAGGTGCCCGACTGGCCCACCGCGCGCGGGTCGAGCAGCGCCACCACCTGCGCGATCACGCCGCTGTCCTCCAGCCGCCGGACCCGCCGCAGGCAGGCCGACGGCGACAGGTGGACCCGCTCGGCCAGCTCCACATTGGTCAGCCGGGCGTCGCGCTGCAATTGACGAAGAATGGCGCGATCGGTGGGGTCGAGTTGCACGCTGGAGCTCATCAGCGGCATCTTATTGCGTCAACGCAGCCTCGAACGCACGTTCGTGCGCTCGGCGCGGGACACCCCGGTCGCACAACGCAACCCGCTTGCGGCGGCTCTTGCCTAGACTGGCCCAAGCCGCACCAGGCCGGTCCGCAAGGGGTGGACCGGGCCGGCGCACGGAGCCACCGATGACCCAGCACCCGCACACCGACGTCCCGGCGATGGACGCCTACTGGATGCCCTTCACCGCCAACCGGCAGTTCAAGAAGAACCCCCGGCTGCTGGCGCGCGCCGAAGGCATGCACTACTGGACGGCGGACGGCCGTCAGATCCTCGACGGCGTGGCCGGCCTGTGGTGCGTCAACGCCGGCCACGGCCGGCCGCGCATCGTCCGGGCGATCCAGGAACAGGCCGCCGAGATGGACTACGCGCCGCCCTTCCAGATGGGCCACCCGAAGGCCTTCGAGCTGGCCGAGCGGGTCGCGGCGCTGGCCCCGGCCGGGCTGAACCGGGTCTTCTTCACCAACTCCGGCTCCGAGGCGGTCGAGACCGCGCTGAAGATCGCGCTGGCCTACCACCGCTCGCGCGGCGAAGCCTCGCGGACCCGGCTGATCGGCCGCGAGCGCGGCTACCACGGCGTCAACTTCGGCGGCATCTCGGTCGGCGGCATGGTCGCCAACCGCAAGATGTTCGGCAGCCTGCTGTCCGGCGTCGACCACATCCGCCACACCCACGACCCGGCCCGCAACGCCTACAGCCGCGGCCAGCCGCCGCACGGCGTCGAGCTGGCCGACGACATCGAGCGCCTGGTCGCGCTGCATGACGCGTCGACCATCGCGGCGGTGATCGTCGAGCCGGTCGCCGGCTCCACCGGCGTGCTGATCCCGCCGATCGGCTACCTTCAGCGCCTGCGCGAGCTGTGCGACAAGCACGGCATCCTGCTGATCTTCGACGAGGTCATCACCGGCTTCGGCCGCACCGGCTCGCCCTTCGCGGCCCAGACCTTCGGCGTCACGCCGGACCTGATGACGCTGGCCAAGGGCATCACCAACGGCTGCGTGCCGATGGGCGCGGTGCTCGCCAGCCAGAAGATCCACGACACCTTCATGGGTGGCCCGGAACACCTGATCGAGCTGTTCCACGGCTACACCTATTCGGCCCACCCGCTGGCCTGCGCGGCCGGCCTGGCAACCCTGGACACCTATGCCGAGGAAGGCCTGCTGTCGCGCGCCGCCACGCTGCAGGAGACCTTCGCCGACGCGCTGCACACGCTGCGCGAGGCGCCCCACGTGATCGACATCCGCAACATCGGCCTGGTCGGCGGCATCGAGCTGGCGCCGCGTCCGGGCGAGCCCGGCAAGCGCGCCTTCGAGGTCTTCCTGGACTGCTACGAACGCGGCCTGCTGATCCGCACCACCGGCGACACGATCGCGCTGTCGCCGCCGCTGATCATCGAGCCGGCGCACATCGGCCAGATCGTCGAGACGCTCGGCGCGGCGCTGCGTCGGGTGGCCTGAGGCCGGGGCCGCGAGACGGCGCGCACGGGGCTTGCAAACGGAGCCTGCAAACAGGATCCGCATGGGCCGACTCCTCAGCATCGACCGCCACCTCGCCCGCGACTCGTACTACGCGGCCACCGCCGTGCGCGACCACCATTGGCCGGCGCTGGACGGCGAACTGCGCTGCGACGTGGCGGTGGTCGGCGGCGGGCTGGCCGGCCTGTCGGCCGCACTCGAACTGGCCGAACGCGGCCACCAGGTCGCGTTGCTGGAAGCCCGCCAGGTCGGCTGGGGCGCCTCGGGCCGCAACGGCGGCCAGGCCATCCACGGGCTGGCCTGCGACCAGGGCGTGATCGAGCGCCAGCTGGGCCTCGACGCGGCCCGCCAGGTCTGGGCGCTGTCGCTCGAAGCGGTCGCGCGCATCCGCGAGACGAGCCGCCGCCACGCCATCGATTGCGACTGGCGCGACGGCTACCTGGGCGTGGCCACCAGCGCGCGCAAGGCCGACGCGCTGAAGGCCTGGGCCGAGCGCATGGCCGATGCCTACGGACATCGCTTCGACTGGCTGGGCCCGGACCGGCTCGGCGACTTCATCCGCAGCCCGCGCTTCCACAGTGGCCTGCACGATCCGGCATCCGGCCATCTGCATCCCCTGAAGTACGCGCTGGGCATCGCCCGTGCCGCCGCACTGGCGGGCGTGCGCATCTTCGAGCACACGCCGGTGACGCGACTCGAACGCGGCAGCCCGGCGACGCTGCACAGCGCGCACGGCCGCGTCGTCGCCGACCAGGTGCTGCTGGCCGGCAACGTCTACCAGCAGGGCCTGGCGCCCGAACTGGAGCCGCGGATCATGCCGGTGGGCACCTACATCGTCTGCACCGCGCCGCTGCCGCAGGCGCAGCTCGACGCGCTGCTGCCGCGCGGCACGGCGGTCTGCGACAGCAACTTCGTGCTTGACTACTTCCGGCCGACCGCCGACCGCCGCATCCTCTACGGCGGCCGGGTCAGCTACAGCATGGTCACGCCGCCGCGGCTGGCCGAGGCCATGCATGCGCGCATGGTGCGCACCTTTCCGGCGCTCGCACCGGTGCGCATCGCCCATGCATGGGGCGGCTTCGTCGACATCACGATGAACCGCGCGCCCGACTTCGGCCGGCTCGCGCCGGTGGCCGGCCAGGCCGGCGCCAACGTCTACTACCTGCAAGGCTTCTCGGGCCACGGCCTCGCGCTGACCGGCCTGGCCGGCCAGATGGTGGCGCAGGCGATCAGCGGCGACGCCTCGCGCTTCGACCTGTTCGCGCGCCTGAAGCACCGACCCTTCCCGGGCGGCGCGCTGCTGCGCATGCCCTCGCTGGTGCTGGCGATGGCGTGGTACCGGCTGATGGACCTGCTGTGATCGGCACGACGCGCGCGCCGATCGCACCCATCGATCGCCGCAAGGCGCCTCGGGACAAGCCCGCAGGCTGGCCCGCAAGGCCTCTGGCACACTCGATGCAACGGTCTGCACGAGCCGTCCGATCCATCGTCAGCAAGCCCATTGCCATCGGCTCAACAAGCCGGTCGCAGCAAGCCCAATGAGCCCCATTCCAGCGCCTCGCGCGCAACCTGCATCCCGCCAGCCCATCGTGCTGGTCCCGGCCTGCAACCGCATGATCGGTGCGCATCCCTTCCATGTCGCCGGGCAGAAGTACGTCGATGCGGTCAGGCTGGCCGGCGCCCTGCCGCTGGTCGTGCCCAGCGCCACGCCGGACCAGCTCGATGCGCTGCTCGACCTGGCCGACGGCGTGCTGCTGACCGGCTCGCCGTCCAACGTCCACCCCAGCCACTTCGGCGAGGCGGTGCACGACACCCGCCTGCCCCTGGACCCGCTGCGCGACGACTGGACCCTGCCGCTGATCCCCAAGGTGCTGGCGCGCGGCATGCCGTTGTTCGCCATCTGCCGTGGCTTCCAGGAGGTCAACGTGGCCCTGGGTGGCAGCCTGCACCAGGCCGTGCAGGAGGTTCCCGGGCAGCATGACCACCGCGCGCCGCCGGACGCGCCGGTCGACGTGCAGTACGGCCCGTCGCACCGCGTGCGCGTGACCGCAGGCGGGCTGCTCGAACGCCTGCTCGCCGATGTCGCCGTGGGGGGCGACATCACCGTCAACAGCGTGCACGGTCAGGGCGTCAAGCGCCTGGCCGATGGCCTGCGCGTCGAGGCCCGCGCACCGGACGGCCTGGTCGAAGCCTTCACCCGCGACGCGGGCGCGGGCACGGGCTTCCTGCTCGGCGTGCAGTGGCACCCCGAATGGCAGGCCGCCGACAACCCCGTCTCGATCCCCTTGCTGCAGGCCTTCGGTGCAGCCTGCCAGGACTACCGCGACCTGCATCGCCCACCGAACCGTTGACCTGTCCGCCTGGACGGGTGTCGGCGTCGCAGCCTCGGCGCATCGGCCTTCGCGGGCCGTGCAGCAAATGCGACGCGCAACGGGAAACTTCATGGTCACGAGAGACAACTTCACCTTCAGCGAACTCGAGAACTGGCTCAACGAGCGTCGCGTCACCGAGATCGAATGCCTGGTGCCGGACCTCACCGGCGTGGCGCGCGGCAAGATCCTGCCGCGCGAGAAATTCACCGAGGACCGCGGCATGCGGCTGCCCGAGGCGGTCGTCGCGATGGGCGTCACCGGCGAGTTCCCCGAGGAGGGGCCGTACTACGACGTCATCAACCCCACCGACCGCGACATGCACCTGCGGCCCGATCCGCGCACCGTGCGCATCGTGCCGTGGGCGACCGACCCGACCGCGCAGGTCATCCACGACTGCTACGACAAGGAAGGCCGCATCGTGCCCTTCGCGCCACGCTCGGTGCTGCGGCGGGTCTGCGAGCTGTTCGATGCCGAGGGCTGGAACCCGGTGGTCGCGCCGGAGCTGGAGTTCTACCTGGTCGCGCGCAACACCGATCCGGACATCCCGCTCAAGCCGCCCAAGGGCCGCAGCGGCCGGGCCGAGACCTCGCGCCAGGCCTACTCGATCGACGCGGTCAACGAGTTCGATCCGCTGTTCGAGGACGTCTACTCCTACTGCGAGCAGATGGAGCTCAATGTCGACACGCTGATCCACGAGGTCGGCGCCGGCCAGATGGAGATCAACTTCTTCCACGACCACCCACTCGGGCTTGCGGACGAGGTGTTCTTCTTCAAGCGCACCGTGCGCGAGGCCGCGATGCGGCACGACATGTTCGCGACCTTCATGGCCAAGCCGATCGCCGGCGAGCCGGGCAGCGCGATGCACGTGCACCAGTCCATCGTCGACCGCGCCACCGGCCGCAACCTCTTCAGCAACGAGGACGGCAGCCCGAGCCGCGAGTTCTACTGGTACATCGGCGGCCTGCAGAAGTACATCCCGTCGGCGATGGCGCTGTTCGCGCCCTACGTCAACAGCTACCGCCGGCTGTCGCGCTTCACGGCCGCGCCGATCAACATCCAGTGGGGCACCGACAACCGCACCGTGGGCATCCGCTCGCCGGTGGCCGGCCCGGCGGCACGGCGGATCGAGAACCGCGTCATCGGCGCGGATGCCAACCCCTACGTCGCGCTGGCCGCCACGCTGGCCTGCGGCTACCTGGGCATCAAGAACCGCATCGAGCCGACGCCCGAATGCAAGGGCGACGCCTACCTGGGCGACTTCCAGCTGCCGCGCAGCCTGGGCGAGGCGCTGGAACTGCTGCGCCACGAGAAGGACCTGGCCGACGTGCTGGGCGCCGAGTTCGTCACCGTCTACACCGAGGTCAAGGAGATCGAGTTCGCCGAGTTCATGAAGGTCATCTCGCCGTGGGAGCGCGAGCACCTGCTGCTCCACGTCTGAGCCTGACCGCATCGCACGAACCCGGAGAACCCCGATGAACACGAGCAACACGAACGACACGAGCGCGGCGGCAGCCATCCGGCGCAGCACCGCCGAATGGCAGGCCGCCGACGCGGCGCACTTCCTGCATCCCTTCACCGACTTCCAGGCGCTGGCCCGCAAGGGCTCGCGCGTCATCACGAAGGCCGACAACCTCTACCTGTGGGACAGCGAGGGCCACAAGCTGTTCGACGCCATGAGCGGCCTGTGGTGCGTCAACGTCGGCTACGGCCAGCAGGCCCTGGTCGACGCGGCGGCCCGGCAGATGAAGGAACTGCCCTTCTACAACGCCTTCTTCCAGACCACCACGCCGCCGGCGGTCGAGCTGGCCGAGCTGCTGGCCGAGGTGGCGCCGCCGGGCTTCCAGCATGTCTTCTTCTCGGGCTCCGGCTCGGAGGGCAACGACACCGTCGTGCGCATGGTGCGGCGCTACTGGGAGCTGCAGGGCCAGCCCGGCCGCGACGTCATCATCAGCCGCTGGAACGCCTATCACGGCTCGACCATGGCCGGCGCCTCGCTGGGCGGCATGAAGTACATGCACGCGCAGGGCGGCCTGCCGATCCCCGGCATCACGCACATCGACCAGCCCTACTGGATCGAGCATGGCCGGGGCATGGACCGGGCCGAGTTCGGCAAGCTCGCGGCGAGCTGGCTGGAACAGAAGATCCTGGCGGTCGGACCGGATCGCGTCGCCGCCTTCATCGGCGAGCCCATCCAGGGCGCCGGTGGCGTGATCGTGCCGCCCGAGACCTACTGGCCCGAGATCCAGCGCATCTGCGACCGCTACGGCATCCTGCTGGTCAGCGACGAGGTCATCTGCGGCTTCGGCCGCACCGGCAACTGGTTCGGCTGCGAGACGGTCGGCAGCCGGCCGGACCTGATCACCTTCGCCAAGGGCGTCACCAGCGGCTATGTGCCGCTCGGCGGCGTGCTGGTCGGCTCGCGCGTGGCCAAGGCCCTGATCGAGCAAGGCGGCGAGTTCGAGCACGGCTACACCTACTCGGGCCATCCGGTGGCCTGCGCGGTGGCGCTGGCCAACATCCGGCTGATCCGGGAACTGCGCCTGGTCGAGCATGTGCGCGACGACGTCGGGCCCTACCTGGCCTCGAAGTTCGAGGCCCTGCGCGAGCACCCGCTGATCGGCGACACCCAGACCTGCGGCCTGATGGGCGCGATGCTGCTGGCGCGCGCCAGGACCAGCGCGGCCGGCGGCCCCGAGCTGTTCGATCCGGCGCTCGAGGTCGGCATGCTCTGCCGCGGCCACTGCTTTGCGAACGGGCTGGTGATGCGCGCGGTCGGCGACCGCATGATCATCGCGCCGCCGCTGGTGATCACGCGGGCCCAGGTCGACGAACTGATGGGCCTGATCCACCGTTGCCTGGACCTGACCCTGGCCGACCTGCGGGGTCGCGGCCTGATGTCCTGATGTCCTGGTGACCTGTTGACCTGATACCCCCTTGAGCTGAACGTGTCCCGGGTGCGCGCCCCGCGCCTCACCCGGCTGGTGCCGAACTTGCATCCCGTGTGACGTGCCGCAGCCGGCCAGGGCCGCAGCGGCACCCATCGTTGCCTGTCGTCGATCCACAAGAACCAGGAGCCGCTCCCATGAACTTGCCACGCCACGTCCCTACACGGACCCGCCGCTGGGCGCTCGCCGCGCTGACGGCCTGCACCCTCGGCCCGGCCATCGTCCAGGCCCAGGAAGAGGAGAAGGTCCTCAACATCTACAACTGGTCGGACTACATCGCCGAGGACACGATCCGGAACTTCGAGAAGGAGACCGGCATCCGTGTGCGCTACGACAACTTCGACAACAACGAGATCCTTCACGCCAAGCTGGTGGCCGGCAAGACGGGCTACGACATCGTCGTGCCGTCCTCGAACTGGGCCAAGCTGCAGATCGACGCAGGCCTGATCCGCAAGCTCGACAAGGCGCAGCTCCCCAACCTGAAGAACCTCGACCCGGCGGTGCAGGCCCAGCTCGCGACCATGGACCCGGGCAACGAGCACATGGTCAACTGGCTCTGGGGCTACACCACCGTCGGCATCAACGTCGACAAGGTCAAGGCCGCGCTGGGTGGCCTGCCCATGCCCGAGAACGCCTGGGACCTGGTCTTCAAGCCCGAGTACATCAGCAAGCTCAAGAGCTGCGGCGTGTCCTTCCTCGACTCGGCCACCGAGGTCGTGCCGGCGGCCCTGCACTACCTGGGCAAGCCGTCCTTCAGCAAGACGCCGGGCGACTACGCGCAGGCTGCCACGCTGCTCAAGAGCGTGCGCCCCTACGTGACGCTGTTCAGCTCGTCGGGCTACATCAACGACATGGCCGCCGGCGGCATCTGCGTCGCGCTGGGCTGGTCGGGCGACATCAACATCGCGCGCCAGCGCGCCATCGACGGCAAGACCGGCCAGAACCTGCAGGCCCTGATCCCGTCGACCGGCGGGCTGCTGTTCTTTGACTCGATGATCATTCCCAACGACGCGACCCATCCCGGCAACGCGCACAAGTTCATCAACTACGTGCTGCGCCCCGAGGTGCATGCGGCGATCACCAACAAGGTCTTCTACGCCAACCCGAACAAGGAATCGATCAGGTTCGTCAAGCCCGAGGTCGCGACCAACCCGACCGTCTTCCTGGCCCCTGCCGACATGGCGAAGATGAAGCCGCCCGGTGCGCTGAACAACGACCTGCGCCGCCTGATGACCCGCACCTACACCGGCTTCAAGACCGGACTCTGACCACGGGAGACCGAGATGACCCGACAAGCACGACACACCCTCGCCCCCGCTGCGCTGACCGCCCTGGCCGGGGCCGCGCTGCTGGCCCTGTCGCTGCCCGCCAGCGCCCAGTCCAACGACGAGCTGCTGCGCGAGCTGCGCGCGCTCAAGGACCGCGTCAACCAGCTCGAACAGCAGCTGCAGGCTGGCAAGCCCGCCGCCGCCGCACCGGGCCAGTGGGGCATGACGCCCGAGCAGACCCAGGAGCTCAATCGCGTCACCACCAAGGCAGAGGCCCTGGAGGACAGCCGCGACGCGATGGGCTTCAAGGGCCTGAAGATCTCCGGCTACATGGACCCGGCCTTCGTCGCCAGCCGCCGCCAGAACACGGCCGGCTTCCAGTTCCTCAACGGCGTCGGCGACGACGGCTACGCCTACGACAACTCCACCTTCGGCAGCGTCGCGCTGGACCTCCTCAAGGAGACCGACAGCGGCACGAAGTACCACCTGACGCTGGTCCCCAACCGCGGCACCGAGTCGATCATGAACGGCGCGAACCGCATCGTCCAGGAAGCCTCGGTGCAGGTGCCACTGGGCGATCCGGCCACGCTGCTGATCGCCGGCCATGTGCCGGACTGGTCGGGCTATGAGTACACCCAGCCGACGCTGAACAAGCTGATCACGCACAACCTGCTGTTCGACCTGACGCTGCCGACCGCCTACACCGGCGTGGGCACCCAGGTCACCAGCGGCAAGTGGATCACCAAGGCCATGCTGGCCAACATGAACACCTCCAAGCGTTCGGCCGGCAACAAGATGCCGGTGATCGCCTACCGCGCCGACTACGCGGCGACCGAGTACTTCGGCTTCGGCTTCGCGGGCGTGCATGGCAAGGCGGCGAACTTCAGCGAGAACGTGACCACCAGCGACGGCTTCCAGCTCAACCCGACGACCGGCCTGTCCGAGCCCAACAGCGTGGTCGTGTCGCAGCCCGACTCGCGCGTCGACCTGTTCGAGATCGACGCCTACTTCACCCGCGGCGACTGGAACTTCAACGGCCAGTTCTCGGTCGGCCGCCAGGCCGCCGCCTCGGTGACGGCCGCAGCGGACGGCAGCCTGCGCGCGGCGCAGTGGTGGGGCCTGTCGGGTCTGGCGTCCTACAAGTTCACGCAGCGCATCGAAGGCATCGTCCGGGCCGACTACATCAACAACAAGAAGAACGGCGGCGGCCTGCTGGGCTACGCGACCAACGACGGCCGCAACGGCATCGGCAACGACGGCGTCGACACCGAGACCGGCGCCAACCGCTACGCGCTGACGGTCGGCCTGAACTACGCGATCGATCCGACCGTCGTGTTCAAGACCGAGCTGCGCCACGACGCGGCCAGCCGGGCCGTGTTCGAGGACGTCCGGACCGGCACGCTGGTGAAGAACAACCAGCTCTTCGCGACCTCGCTGGTCGTGAGCTTCTGAGCATGAGCAGCGCCACCCCCCACAGCGCCAAGCCGGACTGGCATGCCCGCGCCCGCGCGCTCACGATCGACGGGCGGGCCTGGATCGACGGCCAGCGGGTCGATGCCGCCTCGGGCGCGACCTTCGACAAGCACTCGCCGGTCGACGGTCGCCGGCTCGCGGCGGTGGCGCGTGGCGAGGCGGAGGACGTCGACCGCGCGGTCCGCTCCGCGCGGTCCGCGTTCGAGGACGGCCGCTGGTCGCGCAAGGCCCCGGCGGCGCGCAAGCGCATCCTGCTGCGCTGGTCCGAGCTCATCACCGCCGCACGCGACGAGCTGGCGCTGCTCGAGACGCTCGACATGGGCAAGCCGATCCAGTACGCGCTGGGCGTGGACGTGGCCGCCACCGCCCGCACCATCGCCTGGTACGGCGAGGCGATCGACAAGGTCTACGACGAGATCGCGCCGACCGGCTCGAACGCGCTGGCCCTGATCACCCGCGAGGCGATGGGCGTGATCGGCTGCATCGTGCCCTGGAACTACCCGATGATCATGGCCGCCTGGAAGCTCGGGCCGGCCCTGGCCACCGGCAACTCGGTGGTCATGAAGCCCAGCGAACGCTCGCCGCTGACCGCGCTGAAGCTGGCCGAGCTGGCGGTGCAGGCCGGCATCCCGCCGGGCGTCTTCAACGTCGTGCCGGGCTATGGCCACGAGGCCGGCGAGGCGCTGGCGCTGCACATGGACGTCGACGCGATCGGCTTCACCGGCTCGACCCGCACCGGCCGGCGCATGCTGGACTACGCCTCGCGCTCCAACCTCAAGCGGGTCTGGAACGAGCTGGGCGGCAAGTCGGCCTTCCTCGTCTTCCCCGACCACCAGGACCCGGCGCTGGCCGCGCGCACCGTTGCCGGCGCGATGTACTTCAACCAGGGCGAGTCCTGCAACGCGCCCTCGCGGGTGCTGGTGCACGCGTCCATCGCCGACGACTTCGTCGCCGTGCTGCGCGAGGAAGCGCCGAAGTACCGTCCGGGCGACCCGCTCGATGCCTCGACCGTGATGGGCGCGCTGGTCGACGAGGCCCAGCTGCGCACCGTGATGGGCTACATCGAGTCCGGCCGGGCCGAAGGCGCGCGCTGCATCGTCGGCGGCGAGCAGGCCCGCACCGGCAGCGGCGGCCCCTACGTCGAGCCGACGCTGTTCGACGGCGTCACGCCACAGATGAAGATCGCCCGCGAGGAGATCTTCGGCCCGGTGCTGTCGGTGCTGCGTTTCCAGGACGAGGCCGAGGCGGTCGCGCTGGCCAACGGCACCGACTACGGCCTGCAGGCCAGCGTTTGGAGCCACGACATCAACCGGGCGCACCGCGTGGCACGTGCCTTGCGAGCCGGCACCGTGCACGTCAACCAGTACGACGAGGACGACATCACGGTGCCCTTCGGCGGCTACCGGCAGAGCGGCAACGGCCGTGACAAGTCGCTGCATGCGCTGGAGAAATACACCGAGCTGAAGACCACCTGGCTGCGCATCGACCGCTGAGCGCCACCCCGTCGGAGACGTGAAAACCTTGCACCATAATCCGCGCCGCAACGCGCGCCGGTCACACCGCTCCGTGGGGTGGAACCGGCCGACGACGCAGCGCCTGGAAGACCTGACCCTTTACCCCTCACCCGTGCAGGAGCCCTGATGAACACGAAGACCACTCGCCCCACGTCGTTGCTCAAGACCCTCGTGGCCACCCTCGCGGTCGCCGCTTCCTTCGGCGCCCAGGCGCAGGAAGAGAAGGTCCTGAACATCTACAACTGGGCCGACTACATCGCCGAAGACACGATCAAGAACTTCGAGAAGGAAACCGGCATCAAGGTCCGCTACGACAACTTCGACAGCAACGAGGCGCTGCACGCCAAGCTGGTCGCGGGCAAGTCGGGCTATGACATCGTGGTGCCCGGTTCGCACTTCGCCAAGCAGCAGATCGAGGCCGGCCTGCTGATGAAGCTCGACAAGAGCAAGCTGACGAACTACAAGAATCTCGACCCCGCCATCCAGGCCCAGCTGGCCAAGATGGACCCGGGCAACGAGCACATCGTCGACTGGCTGTGGGGCTACACCACCGTGGGCATCAACGCCGAGCGCGTGAAGAAGGCGCTGGGCGACATGCCGATGCCCGAGAACGCCTGGGACCTGGTCTTCAATCCCGACTACGCCAAGAAGCTCAAGGGCTGCGGCGTGTCCTTCCTCGACACCGCCTCCGAGATCCTCCCGCTGGCGCTGAAGTACGTCGGCAAGGAGCCGCACAGCAAGAACGCGGACGACTACAAGGCCGCCGCCGAGATGCTCAAGGCCGTGCGCCCCTACGTGACGCGCTTTGCCGGTTCGGGCTCCGACTACATCGACCAGATGGCCACCGGCAAGCTGTGCGCCGTGGTGGGCTGGTCGGGCGACATCCTGATCGCCAAGGACAAGTCGGCCAAGGCCAAGAAGCCGCAGAAGCTGGAGGTGCTGCTGCCCAAGACCGGCGGCCTGCTGTTCTTCGACACGATGGCCATCCCCAAGGACGCCAAGCATCCGGACAACGCGCACAAGTTCATCGACTACATCCTGCGCGCCGAGGTGCATGCGTCGCTGACGAACTCGGTCTTCTACGCGAACCCGAACAAGGCCTCGCTGAAGTTCGTCGAGCCGGCGATCGCCAACGATCCGGCGGTGTTCCCGAGCGAAGCGGCCATGGCCACGATGATCCCGCCCGGCGCGCCGGACAACGCGACGCGCAAGCTGATCACCCGCACCTTCACCAACTTCAAGGCCGGTCGCTGAACCGAGCCTGGACGGGCCGGCGCGCCGCCTCGCGCGACCGGCCCCCATCGACTTGAGGGAGCCTCATGAGCACTGCCCCGGGGGACGACAGCGCCTTCCTGCGGATCGAATCCGTGGTGAAGGATTTCGGTGAGTTCCGTGCCGTCGACCAGGTCAGCCTGGACGTCGCGCGCGGCGAGATCTTCGCCCTGCTCGGCTCGTCGGGCTGCGGCAAGAGCACGCTGCTGCGCATGCTCGCGGGCTTCGAGACGCCGACCTCCGGTCGCATCGTGCTCAAGGGCCAGGACCTGGCCGGCCTGCCGCCCTACCGGCGGCCGGTCAACATGATGTTCCAGTCCTATGCGCTGTTCCCGCACCTGACGGTGTGGGACAACATCGCCTTCGGCCTGCGCCGCGACGGCCTGCCCAAGGCCGAGATCGAGCAGCGCGTCGACGAGATGCTGCGGCTGACCCAGCTCGGCAAGTTCGGCAAGCGCAAGCCGCACCAGCTCTCGGGCGGCCAGCAGCAGCGCGTCGCGCTGGCGCGCAGCCTGGCCAAGAAGCCGCAGCTGCTGCTGCTCGACGAGCCGCTGGGCGCGCTCGACAAGAAGCTGCGCGAGCAGACCCAGGTCGAGCTGGTCAACATCATCCGCAGCGTCGGCGTGACCTGCGTGATGGTCACGCACGACCAGGAAGAGGCGATGACCATGGCCTCGCGCCTGGCGGTCATGAGCGAGGGCCGCTTCCTGCAGGTCGGCGGTCCGGCCGACATCTACGAGACGCCGACCACCCGCTTCGTTGCCGACTTCATCGGCAACGTCAACCTGATGGACGGCACCATCACGCTGGACGAGCCCGACCGGGCCGAGATCGGCTGCCCGGACGTGGTCCACCACATCGGCCACGGCATCACCGGCTACCTCGGCATGCCCGTGACGGTGGCCGTGCGTCCCGAGAAGATCCACCTGACCCGCGAGCCGCTGGACCAGTCCTTCAACCAGGTGCGCGGCAGCGTGCATGCGGTGTCCTACTTCGGCAGTCACACCCTCTACCACCTGCAGCTCGCCAGCGGCGCGACGCTGAAGGTCAATGTCGAGAACGAGGAACGCCTGCACAGCGGCAACCCGGTGATGGGCGACGTGGTCTGGGCCAACTGGTCGCCGACCTCCCAGGTCGTGCTGACCCAATGAGCGGGATCGCCTGATGCCCGCCGCCCGCCCTCCCCTGCCGCAGCGCCTGCTGGCCCTGCTGCGTTCGCTCGGCGGACGTGGCAGCGTGCTCGGCGTTCCCTACCTGTGGCTGCTGGTCTTCTTCCTGCTGCCCTTCCTGATCGTGCTGCGAATCAGCCTGGCGCAGATGGACGGCGCGCTGGTCAGCGACCTGTTCCACTGGACCGACACCGAGTTGACGCTGACGGTCCGCCTGGGCAACTACCAGCTGCTCTTCACCGACGACCTGTACTGGTCGACCTACGGCCTGTCGCTGCTCTATGCGGGCGTGACGACCGCCGTGTGCCTGCTGATCGGCTACCCCTTCGCCTACTTCATGGCGCGCTCGTCGGCATCGCTGCAACCCTTGCTGCTGATGGGCGTGATGCTGCCCTTCTGGACCAGCTTCCTGCTGCGCGTCTATGCCTGGAAGGCCCTGCTCGATGCCGACACCGGCTGGGTCGGCACGGCGCTCAAGGCCCTGCATGTGGACCAGCTGCTGTTCGCCATCGGCGCGATCCCGGCCGAAGGGCAGTTCATGTACAGCCCCTTCTCGCTGGTGATCGGCATGGTCTACACCTACCTGCCCTTCATGGTGCTGCCGCTGTTCGGCACGCTGTCCAAGCTCGACATCCGCCTGCTGGAAGCCGCCCAGGACCTGGGCGCGACGCCCTGGCAGACCTTCTGGCGCGTGACGGTGCCGCTGTCGCGCGGTGGCATCGTCGCCGGCGCGATGCTGGTCTTCATCCCCTGCGTGGGCGAGTACGTCATTCCCGAGCTGCTGGGCGGACCGGAGACGCTGATGATCGGCCGCGTGCTGTGGGACGAGTTCTTCAGCAACAACGACTGGCCGATGGCCTCCAGCGTCGCGGTGATCATGATCATGCTGATCCTGGTGCCGCTGGCGATCTTCAACCGGGCCCAAACCGAGGCTGAGAAGCGATGATCACGACGCCCACCGCCCGCTGGGTCAGCCGGCTCTGGCTGTTCGCCGGCTTTACCTTCCTCTACCTGCCGATCGTCTCGCTGGTGGTCTTCAGCTTCACCGAGTCGCCGGTGCCCAACGTCTGGGGTGGCTTCTCGCTGCGCTGGTACGAGAAGCTGGTCGGCGACGAGGACATCCGCGCCGCGCTGTGGCTGAGCCTGCAGGTGGCCGCCGGATCGGCCACCGGCTCGGTCGTGCTGGGCACGCTGGCGGCCTTCTCGCTGGTGCGCTTCGGCCAGTTCCGCGGCCGCACGCTGTTCGCCGGCATGGTCAACGCGCCGCTGGTGATGCCCGAGGTCATCGTCGGCCTGTCGCTGCTGCTGATGCTGGTGTCGGTGCAGCGCGTCTTCGGCTTCCCCGAACGCGGCCTGATGACGATCTGGCTGGGCCACCTGCTGGTCGGCATGGCCTACGCCACGGTGGTGATCTCGGCCCGCCTGCGCGACCTGAACCCGCAGTTCGAGGAAGCCGCGCAGGACCTCGGCGCGCGCCCGGCGCAGGTCTTCTTCCTGGTCACGCTGCCGATGATTGCCCAGAGCATGCTGGCCGCCTGGCTGCTGACGTTCACGCTGTCGCTGGACGACGTGGTGATGTCGGCCTTCCTGTCCGGCCCCGGCTCGACCACGCTGCCGTTGGTGATCTTCTCGCGCGCCCGGCTGGGCCTGGACCCGACGGTCAACGCGCTGGCCACCGTCGTGATCGCGGTCGTCGCGGTCTTCGTGGTCGTCTCCAGCTACATGATCGCGGCCCGCGAACGGCGGCTCTACAAGGAACAGCAGGCCGCGCTGAAGAGTTGACCGGGCCAGGCCTCGCCATGCACGACGCCCGGGTCCTCGAACTGAAGCGCCTGGGCGTGCACACGCTGCTGGTGCAGTTCACCGACGTGCACGGCGTGGCCAAGGGCAAGCTGGTGCCGCTGGACCAGCTGGCCAGCGTGCTCGCCCACGGCGCGGGATTCGCCGGCCCGTCGATCGCCGGCACCGGCCTGCCGCGCACCGGTCCACGCGCCGAGTACATGGCCCGCGGTGACCTGGCCACGCTGCAGCCGCTGCCCTGGTGGCTGGGCGTGGCGCGCATCGTCGGCGATGGCCATGTGGCCGGCGAGCCCTTCGACGCCTGCCCGCGCCAGGTGCTGCGCCGTCAGGTGGCTCGCCTGGCCGCGGAAGGCTGGCAGTTGCAGCTCGGCATCGAACCCGAGTTCTTCCTGCTGCGCCGCGAGGCCGATGGGAGCTGGCGGCCGGCCGATGCGCTGGACCGCCTGGACAAGCCCAGCTACGACCTGCAGAGCCTGCCGCGCCAGGCCGCGCTGCTGCAGGCCCTGCGCGCCGCGCTGGAGGCCGACGGCGCCGAGGTCCAGCAGATCGACCACGAGGACGCGCACGGCCAGTACGAGCTGAACTTCCGCCACGACCAGGTGCTGGCCAGCTGTGACCGCCTGATGCTGTTCAAGCTGGCCGCGCAGCGCCTGGCCGAGCAGCACGGCTGCGTCTGTTCCTTCATGCCCAAGCCCTGGGCCAACCAGCCCGGCAGCGGCCTGCACTTCCACGTCTCGCTGTGGGACGGCGACCGGCCGGCCTTCGACGACCTCGATGAACACGGGCATCTCGTCGACCGGGCCGGACGCGCTGGCGAGCTGCCGCTGGCGCGCCACTTCATCGCCGGCGTGCTGGCGCACAGCGCGGCGCTGTGCGCGATGGCCGCGCCGACGGTCAATTCCTACAAGCGGCTGGTGGTCGGCGAGAGCCTGTCGGGCACCAGCTGGGCGCCGGCCTATGTCGCGCACGGCGCCAACAACCGCACGGCGCTGGTCCGCACGCTGCCCGGCCGCTTCGAGTGGCGCCTGCCGGACGCAAGCGCCAACCCCTACCTCGCGGCGGCTGGCCTGATCGCCGCCGGGCTCGACGGCATCGCGCGCCGGCTCGAACCCGGCCCGGCGATCGACGACGACCTGTTCGCGCTCGACCTCGCGACGATCCACGCGCGCGGCATCGCCGTGCTGCCGCAGAGCCTGGCCGAGGCCGCCGATGCGCTGGCCGTCGACGCCGTGCTGGCCGAGGCCCTGGGCAGCACGCTGCACACGCAGTTGCTGGCCCTGCAACGCGATGAGTGGCTGCAGTACGCCCGCCATGTCAGCGCCTGGGAGCTGGCGCGTTATGCCGCACGCTGATCGCCACGCCACGCCCTGGCTGTCCTACCTCTGCCTGGCCGCCAGCATGGCGCTGGTGGGCAGCTACGTCGGTCTGTCCAAGAGCCTGGTCACGGTCTTTCCGATCTTCCTGCTGGCCGGCCTGCGCTTCGCGATCGCCGCGGTGGCGATGGCCGGCTGGGTGCGCAAGCCGGCCGACGAGCCACCGCTCGGCCCACGGCAGTGGCGGCTGCTGTTCCTGGAAAGCCTGCTGGGCAACTTCCTGTTCTCGATCTGCATGCTCTACGGCGTGGCCATGAGCACGGCGCTGGCGGCCGGCGTGATCATGGCCGCGCTGCCGGCCGCGGTCGCCCTGCTGTCGCGCGTCGTGCTGCGCGAGCGGCTGGATGCCCGCGTGCTGGCCGGCATCGTCTGCGCGGTGGGGGGCATCGCGGTCGTGGCCTTCATGAAGGCCGGACCGGCATCGTCGGCCAGCGCGGCGGGTGACCCGACCTGGGGACACCTGCTGCTGATCGGCGCGGTGTTCTGCGAGGCCAGCTACGTGATCATCGGCAAGCAGCTGACCGGCCATGTCGGCGCGCGCCGCATCAGCGCGATCGTCAACCTGTGGGGCCTGCTGCTGGTCAGTCCGCTGGCGCTCTGGCAGGCCCTCAGCTTCGACTTCGGCTCGGTCGGCGCGGCCACCTGGGGCCTGCTGGGCTTCTATTCGCTGGCGGCCAGCACGATCACGGTCTGGCTCTGGATGACCGGCCTGAAGCGCGTCAGCGCGGCCCGTGCCGGCGTCTTCACCGTGATGCTGCCGCTGGCCGCCGCCGCCGTTGGCGTCGGCCTGCTCGGCGAACGCATCAGCAGCCCGCAGGTCGCCGCCTACGCGCTGGCGCTGACCGGCCTGCTGCTGGCAACCTGGCCGGCCCGGCGCTGAACGCGCCGCTCAGATCGACCGGTCGAACAAGGACTCGTTGACCGCGTTGTCGCGCAGCCGGTGGCCGGCCTTCTGGGCATACATGGCCTGGTCGGCGTCCTTGAGGACCTGGTCGGCATCATGGTCCTGCGGACCGAAGACGCGCCAGCCCAGGCTGGCGGGGATGCCGGCGGACAGCTCGCCCAGTGCCAGCGGCTGCGACAGTGCGTGGTCGAGCTTGACCACCAGCTGCTGCACGTCGTGCAAGGCGGTTTCCGGATCGGCGCCCAGGTCGGGGCAGATCACGACGAACTCGTCGCCGCCGAGCCGGCCGACGGTGTCGCTGTTGCGCACCGCGCCTGCCAGGCGCTGGGCGGTCTCGACCAGCACGCGGTCGCCCGCCTCATGGCCGAGCGTGTCGTTGAGTTCCTTGAAGCGGTCCAGGTCGATGAAGATCAGCGCCCCGTGGCGGCGCTCGCGGCGCGCCCGGGTCAGGGCCTGGCCGAGCCGGTCCATCAGCAGGCGGCGATTGGGCAGGCGCGTGAGCGCGTCGAGGAAGGCCAGGCTGCGGATCTCCTCCTCCATCGCCTTCTGGCGCGTCACGTCGCGGCCGATGCTGGAGGCGCCGACCACGCGGCCCTGCTCGTCGTACAGCGGCGCCACCGAGATCGACATGTCCACGCGCCGGCCATCGCGGTGCAGGCGCACGGTGTCGAAGGGTTCGATGACCTCGCCGCGCAACACGCGGGCCATGATCTCGGCCTCCTCGTGCTGGCGTTCGGGCGGCAGCACGCGGCCGATGGACTCGCCCAGCATCTCGTCCTCGTGCCAGCCCAGCGCGGCCTCGGCACCGGCGTTCCAGCTGGTGACGTGGCTGTCGAGCGACTTGCTGATGATGGCGTCGCGCGAATAGCGCACGATGGCCTCGAAGCGCTGCTCGGCCACGCCGATGCGGCGCAGCGAGGCGCGGTAGAGCATCCACACCAGCACGCCGACCGTGAGCACCGCGACGCCGGCCAGCAGGCCGACCATCGTCAGCTGCCGGCGCCAGTCGGCGGTGAAGTCGTCCACCGCCATCCCGACCAGCACCACCAGCGGCAGGCCCTGCACGCGACGCCAGGCGTTGACGCGCTCGATGCCGTCGATCGCGGTGCTGGCCGTGTAGATGCCCTCCACCGCAGGCTTGGCCAACTCGTCGCGCAGCTGGCGCGAGACCTCGGTGCCCCCCAGCACCTTGTCCTCGTCGGCCGGCCAGGGCTTGCGGTAGACCAGCGCCATGCGCTGGGTGCGCAGCGAGGCGGCACCGCTCTCGCCGAGTTCGAGGCCCTCGAACAGCCGATCCAGCCGGTGCACCGTCAGGTCGGCCGCCACCGCGCCCATGAAGCGGCCATTCGCGTCGACCACCGGCCGCATGACGGTCAACACCCACTCGCCGGTCGGCGCATCGCGGCGCGGGCCCTCGACCAGCATGCGCGCCGGCTTGAGCTGCGCCAGCCGGGCCAGCGCGCCGCCCTGGTTCAGCGCCGCGTCGCGCTCGCCGCCGGCGATCCAGCGGCCGTCGGCATCGGCGATGCGCAGGTCACGCAGGCCACTGGACTGCTCGACCTGGCGCTGCATCGGCAGCGACAGGGCCGCCTCGCCGACCGGGCGGCGGGACTCGCGCGCCGCCACCACGGTCAGGCTCGCATCGGCCTGCTCGAACAGGCTGCGCAGGTTGGCATCGAGCAGCCGGGCGATGTTCTGGGTCGCCAGCGCGGCCCGCTCGCGCTGGCGGTCGTGTTCGAGCACCAGCGCCAGCGCGGCCAGGCCCAGCACCAGCACGACCACCAGCGCGACGGCCAGCAGGTAGGGCCAGCGCGGGGTGGCGGAGCGGCGCGTCGGACGACCCGGCCAGTTGCGCCGGTGCGCGCCGCCGAAACGGGTGGTGGTGGTCCCGCCGAGGCTGCCGGATGGCAGGGTAGAAGGCAGGGTCGACGGCGCATCGATCCGGCGGCGCGCGCGACTCCAGGCCATGGCTCAGCCCTGAACCGCGTTGGGCGGCGCCATCGCGACGCCGCCACGGCCCTGCGCACGGATCGGCGCCAGCGCATGCTCGGCCGCGCTGAAAAGCCGGTCGCACTGCTGCGGGACCGGCACCAGCGCCCGACCGGGCTGGGACGACACCGCCAGGCTCGCGCCGGTCGACACGACGCCGTCGGGCATCGTCAGGCGCAGCCGCTGGATCGACAGCTGCAGCCGCTCGGCCAGCACGCGGGCCTCTTCCTGGGTGGTCTGCGGCAGCAGGATGGCAAAGGACTCGCCGGCCATGCGGCCCACCTCGTCGGTGGCGCGCAAGCCCTCGATCAGCAGCCGCGAGACCGCCAGCAGCAGCCGTTCGCCGGTTGCCGCGCCCCAGCGCTCGGTCACGTGGCGCTGCCCATCGAGCTCGACCAGCACCAGGCAGGTCTCGCCGCCGTGGCGCTGCGCACGCATCAGCTCACGCTGCATCAGCCGCAGCATCTCGGCCCGGTTCCAGACCTGGGTGAGCGGGTCGCGCACGGCCTGCGACTGCATCTCGGCGGCCTGCTCCTGCAACTGCAGGCGGCAGCTCTGCAGTTCGGCCACCAGGGTCTCCTTGAGCACGTGCTTGCGCCAGATCATCAGGCTGACCATGAAGCCCAGCCCGCAGGCGATCAGGCCGTCGATCCGGTTGGCCGCCAGGTGGCCGCTGTCACCCTGGGTCAGGCCGAGCGCCCAGGCATAGACCGCAAAGGCCAGCCCGTACATCACGGCCGCACGCGGCGGGCGCAGCAGGAACAGCGCGCCGACCAGCACGCAGCCGATCAGGAAGGACGTGATGCTCGCGCCGATCCACTGGTCGATGCTGGCCATGACGATGGTGAACAGCAGCGCGCTGCCCAGGCCCCAGATCTCCAGCACCTCCTGGAAGCCCCGGCGCAGCCGGGGCTGGCGGCGGGTCCAGCCGATCAGCAGGCCCACCAGCACGAGGTTGGCGGCCATCGCCAGGTGCACCAGCACGACCGCCTCGCGCCAGCGCGCACTGGCCAGCGCCAGTTCGGTGGCCGCATTGGCCGACACGGCTGCGGCGACCACCTGGCCGGGCACGCCCAGGCCGAAATGCCGCATCAGGCCGCTGCCGGTGGCCGGTGCGGCGACGGCATGGTCGTTCCATGAACTGGCCACGTGCAGCAGGCTCAGCGGGACCAGCAAGGCGGTCAGCCACGCCAGACGACGCAGGTTCTCCAGGAGCGCCTGGACCGCAATGCGCTCATTGCGAGCCCACACACTGCGCCACTTCATGCCCGCTCCAGACACCGCTGCTCCCACCCGTTGATCCGGTCCACCGTCTGCCGCCGGGCCCGGGCCCCGCAGGTCAGCCCCGCGCGTCCGACGCCGCTTGGGAAAGTGTATTCGTCTGCGGCGCCCCGGCGACGCCCGGACGAGGGGCTCGCGCGTGCAGCAGGTCCGGCGCCTGCTCGCGCTGGCGGGCATCGGACCAGAACTGCCGCCAGGCGCGGGCTCCGGCCACGCCGTTCCACAGGCCCAGCGCATGGCGCATCGCCTGGGTCCAGGGCCGGCCGGCCTCGTGGCCGCGCTGCAGGTAGGCGATCCACGCGTCCTCGACCGCGCGGCGGTCCTCGAACGGCGTGGCCGCACCGAAGAAGCGGGCGTCCCAGCCAGCCATCTGCCAGGGCTCGTGGTAGGCCTGCCGGCCGACCATCACGCCGTCGACGTGATGCAGGTGATGGGCGATCTCGTCGTCGCTACGGATGCCGCCGTTGATGACGAGGGTGAGCTGCGGGAAGTCGCGCTTGAGCTGGTGCACGAGTTCATGCCGCAGCGGTGGGATGTCGCGGTTCTCCTTCGGGCTCAGGCCCTGCAGCCAGGCGTTGCGGGCATGCACGATGAAGACCTCGCAGCCGGCCTCGGCGACGGTGCCGACGAAGTCGCGCACGAAGTCGTAGCGCTCGATGCGGTCGATGCCGATGCGGTGCTTGACCGTCACCGGGATGTCGACCGCATCGCGCATCGCCTTGACACCGTCGGCCACCAGCGCCGGCTCGGCCATCAGGCAGGCCCCGAAGGCACCGCGCTGGACCCGTTCGCTCGGGCAGCCGCAGTTGAGGTTGACCTCGTCATAGCCCCAGCGCTGCGCCAGCCTGGCGCAGGCCGCCAGGTCGGCCGGTTCGCTGCCGCCGAGCTGCAGCGCGACCGGATGCTCGACGCCGTCGAAGTCCAGGTGCCGATGCACGTCGCCGTGCAGCAGCGCGCCGGTCGTGACCATCTCGGTGTAAAGCCGCGTCTGACGCGTGAGCAGGCGGTGGAAGTGGCGGCAGTGCCGGTCGGTCCAGTCCAGCATCGGGGCGACGCTGAGGCGCCAGGGGCTGGCGACATCAACGGGAACGACGGCAGGCAAGGTGACAGGTGACGTGGCAGGGGGGGTGGCAGGCAGGGACATCGACGGACGGGGCGCGGCGCGAGGAAGAAGCAGGCCTCGATTGTCGTCCCGGGCCTCGCGCGCCGTGCCCGGGCATCACAGGTCGATGCTGAGGTAGCGCGCCGAGGTCAGCAGGAAGGCCGCCGCGCCGGCGTGGACCTGCACGGCCTGGCGGATCTCGGCCGGGGCGAGGTGACGACGGCCCTCGCGCAGCAGCAGCACGTCGAGGCGCTGGACGACGTTGGCCACGGCCGCACGCTCCAGGTCGTCGACCAGCACGATCAGCGCCTCGCCGGCGATCGGCACGACCGCGTCGTGGCCACGCAGGCCGCGCGCCAGCGCCTGCATCAGCGCCGGCAGACGGGGTGATGGCAGCGAGCTGTCGAGGCCGTCGCCGTGCGGCCGCCGAAGCGGCGCATCGACGTTGTCGGACGGCTGGGCACCGGCCGGGGTGAGGCTGCCGATCGGGCCGATCGTCATCATCTGGATCTCCGGGCCGGACGCCGGATCGTCGGGCGCCTGCGCCGCCGACAGGGGCGCCAGCGTGCTGTGGCTGCCCTCGGGCCGGTTCACGGGCAGGTCGATGTGCAGCCACAGCACCGGTCGACGCGACCGCGCGCCGCGACCGTAGCCAGCCCGCGCGAGATGCCATTCGAGCGCCATCACGTTGCGGAAGGTGGCCGCGCCGGAGCGGGCGTCGCGCTCGGTCCGCCGCCTGGCGTGGCGCGCACGCGGCTCGTTCCAGACCATGCCGAGCATCCCGACGACCATCAGCCGGAAGGTTGTCGCCAGCAGCACGACATAGCCGTCCGGGCCGTTGAAGGGCGAGGCCCCGACCAGCAGGCCGTCCACGTGCAGCAGCAAGGAGAGCGACAGCAGGACCGACAGCGCCGCACCGAACATCCCGCCCAGCCAGCCGCCCAGGAAGGTGTAGAGCGGCAAGGCATACATCGCGCCCATCGACTGGCCCAGCGCGAGGCCCAGGACCAGCGCGCCCGCGACGATGCCCAGCAGCAGCCGCCCACCCGGCCGCGGCGCCGGGACTCGCCCGAGCAGCGGCACGGCCAGCAGCACCGACAGCGTGCTGGCCAGCACGTGGCTGTAGAACAGCAGCCGCAGGTGCTCGAGATCCTGCATCGCGTCGTGCGCATCGCTCAGGGCCTGCATGACGAGGTGCAGCCCGACGATCGCCAGGCCGGCAACGAGCGCCAGAGGCAGCAGACTCATCACCACCAGCCGGGCGGTGGCCGAGAGCCGCCGCAGCGGGGGCGGCCGCCGGTCGCGGGCCAGTTCGGCCAGGATGCGCTGCACCTGCCGCGACGTGAAGCAGGCCTGCCAGGCCACCAGCGCGCCACTGCCCAACCCGTCCAGCAAGCGCTGCGCGAGGTCCAGACCGAAGGGCTGGCTGATCCGCTGCGCGACGAGTTCGCAAGCGGCCAGCACGATGGCCAGCAGCAGGACGCAGCGCCCGCGCGAGGCATGCGCTGCCTGCATCGCCACGACCACCGCCGGGCCGACGGCGAGCGCCACCGGCGGCATGTCGCCGGGCGATGCACGCAGCTGTCCGGCACCGATCGCCAGCACCGGCAGCAACAGCCAGGCCAGCGCCTGCATCGGGAGGGCCGCACGGCCCGGATCGCCGCCAGGGCTTGCGCCTTCGACCTGACCTGAATCGCGTGCCTTCATGATGGATCGGCCTCGGCGGGCGCCGGGCGGTCCGGCTCGCCGGGCAAGGTGACCTGGGCCGGCAGGCTGGGCCCGGTCGCCACCGACGCGAGGACGACGCGGTTGCGCCCCTCGTGCTTGGCCTGGTAGACGGCCGCATCGGCGCGCTTGAAGAGCCGGTCGGCATCGTCGCCGGGCAGCGTCGCCGCCACGCCGATCGACACGGTGATGTGCGCGAAGCCACCGTCGGTCGGAATCTCCAGTGCGGCGATGAGCTGGCGCAGCTGCTCTGCCCGTTCGGCCGCGAAGCCCAGGTCAGAGCCGGGCAGCACGACCACGAACTCCTCGCCGCCGTAGCGGCAGACCACGTCCTCGCTGCGGTGGCGGTCCTGCAGCACGCGGGCGATCTGGCGCAGCACCTCGTCGCCGCCGGCATGTCCGTAGTGGTCGTTGATGCGCTTGAAATGGTCGGCGTCGACCACCATCAGCGCGAGCGGACGGCTCTCCCGCTGGGACCGGTGCAGTTCGCGGCGCAGCGTCGCATCGAGGTAGCGGCGGTTGAACAGGCCGGTCAGCGGGTCGCGCACGCTGGCATCGCGCAGCTTGGCCTGCAGCTGCTCGACCTCCTCGATGATCCGGCCGCGCTGGGCCGACAGCAGCGACAGCTCGATCTCCGCGCGCTTGCGCAACGTGATGTCGACGGCTGCGGCGAAGGCGCAGGGCTTGCCCTCGTACTCGACCGCCCGCATCGTCAGCAACGACCAGTGCGCGGCCTCGGCACCCACGCCAGGACGCTCCAGCTCGACGTCGCGCAGGATGCGGCTGCTCTGCAAGCGCTGCATCAGTTCGCCGCCCGGACGCAGCGACGGCAGGCTGTCGTGGATGCGCAGTTCGGCCGAGTCGCCGGCCAGTCCGAGCGCGCCGATGGCCCGTTCGTTCGCATAGGCGACATGGCCGTCACGGATGCCGAACATCAGCACCGGGAAGGGCGCGACGTCCATCAGGAACTGGAAGCGCAGGTCGTCGTCGCCCTGCTGCTGCTGGGCCGCCTTCAGCTGGTCGGCCTCGGCCCGGCTGCGCGCGGCGATGCGCCAGAGCCCCCAGACCGTCAGCCAGAGCGCGGCGACGACGCCGGTGAGCGCGACCCGCATCGGGTCGGGCATCAGCGCCACCGGCTCGCGGTCGACCCGCCAGAGCAGGCCGTCGAGCCGCGCCAGGTCGGCCTCGCTGGCGAGGCCCAGGCGGACCTGCTCGTCGGCGACGCGCCGCCAGTGCAGCTGGCTCATGTGGCCCAGCTCGATGTCGTCCCGGTGGCTGAGGCTTTCCAGCTCGCGGCCTTCGGCCATCAGCTGCTCGACGCCCAGGTGCGGCGCATGCAGGCGATGGATCAGCCGGGCCGTGCCCTCGATGTCGTCGAAGGCGGCGCGCCAGCCCTTGAGCGTCGCACGCCGGAAGCGCTCGACCCGCTGCGGATCCTGCGCGGCCAGCGCACCGGAGGTGAACAGGATCTCGCTGTAGAAGCCCGGCAGGCGCCGGTCCAGCTCGATCAGCGCATGGGGCACACCGCGTCGTCGCAGTTCCTGGACCTCGGTGCTGCGGTAGCCCGACATCAGCTCGATCTCGCCGGCCTCGAACTGCTCGATCGGATCGGGTGGCATGGCCTGCGGCACCCGCGCCAGGTCGATCCCCGCCGCCGCCAGCGGCAAGGCCAGCTCGACCTGGTCGTCGACCTTGCCCCGCCACATCACCCGGGCACGCGCCAACTCGGCCAGCCGTTCGTGTGTCAGGGCCGGCGCGCCGGCGCGCTCGTCGGTCGGCGGGCGTGCGGCGATCCAGACCAGCGGCGTTTCCTGCAGCACCGCGGCCAGCGCCACCACGTCCGCGCCCTTCATGCGCCGGACCGCCAGCCCGGCATTGCCGACGCCGAACTCGGAGCGGCCGAGCGTGACCGCATCGACCGGCGCCGCCGCACCGTGGCCGCCCGGCCGCAGTTCGACGTCGAAGCCTTCCTCGCGGTAGTAGCCCCTGGCCAGCGCGACGTAGTAGCCGGCGAACTGGAACTGGTGCGTCCAGCTCAGCTGCACCGACACCGCCTGCATCGCCGCGGTCGGCAGGCAAGCCATCGCGAGGCAGGCCAGCAGCCCTCGCGCCCATGCGGCCGTTGACGGCCTGCGTGATCCTCGATCCATCCCTGTCATTCCTTTTTTGTTCCCTGCCCGGGCTTCAGGCCTCGGCCCTCGGCGCCCGAACCACGCCGATGTCACGCGTCTAAAGCTCCATCCCGTTGCGCAGCGCATGCCGGATCAGGTCGGCGTTGTTGTCCACGCCCATCTTGCGCATCAGGTTCATCTTGTGGGTGCTGACCGTCTTGGCGCTCAGGAACAGACGGTCGGCGATGTCGCCCAGCCGCAGCCCGGCCACGATCAGCGCGAGCACCTCCTGCTCGCGCCGCGTCAGCCTGACCTCGCCGTCGCCCGGGCCGTCCAGCACCATGCGCTGGGCCAGCGCCGACTCGACGAACCGCTCGCCGGCCGCGAGCTTGCGGATCGCGCCCATCAGCGTCTGGATGTCGCAGCCCTTGCTGAGGAAGCCGCGCGCGCCCAGCTCCAGCGCGCGCTGCACGATCGACGGCGAGGCGTGCATCGTCAGCACCAGGATGGGCAGTCCGGGCCAGCCCTGGCGGATCCGGTCGAGCAGCACCGGGCCGCTCTCGCCGGGCATGTTGAGGTCCAGCAGCAGCACGTCGGGCAGGCCGCGGCGCAGCAGGTCAAGCAGGCCGTCGGCGCTGCCGGCCTGGCCGGTCACGACCATGTCCGGCTGGCCGGCGAAGAGTTCGACCAGCCCGGCCCGAAGGATCGCGTGGTCGTCGGCCAGCACGAGGCGGATCATGACGACGCTCCCGGCAGGCGCTCGGCCGGGGCGGCCCGCACCGGCCACGCCATCTCCAGCCGCACCCGGCAGCCGCGCCCGGGCTGGCTCGACACCTGCAGCCGGGCGCCCAGCCGCAAGGCCCGCTCCTGCATCCCGAACAGGCCGAAATGGCCATGGCGACGGCGCTGCGCCGGGTCGAAGCCGATGCCGTCGTCGACCACCTCGATGCACAGGCCGGCCGCATCGGCCGCCAGGCTCAGGCCGACCTGGTGGGCCGCCGCGTGGCGGGTGACGTTGCCGAGCGATTCCTGGACGATGCGGAACAGGTCCTGCGTGGCGTCCTCGTCGAGCCCGCCGCAGCGCCCGTCCGGGTCGTCGACCACGACCTCGCAGGGCAGCTCGGCGCGCAGCCGGAACTCGTCGGCCAGCCAGCCGATCGCGCTGACCAGGCCCAGCGCCAGCGCCGGTGGCCGCATCAGCGTGCTGAAGTCGCGCACCATGCACAGGGCCTCGTCGACCAGCGCACCGACCGCCTCCACGCGCTCGGCCAGCCGCTGCGGCTCGCTGGCCGCGCCGGCCTGGCCCAGCATCTGGGCGCGCAACTTGATCGTGCTGAGCACCTGGCCCAGGCCGTCGTGCAGGTCGGCGGCCATGCGCTTGCGCAGCTGGTCCAGCCGCTGCTCGCTCTGGGCCGACAGCTCGCGCAGCTGCGCGCTCAGGTCGGCCAGCTCCTGCGCCGCGAGCTGCGACTCGGTCACGTCCTGGACCGTGCCATGCACCCGGATGACCTGGCCGTTGCGGTCGGTCTCGGGCTCGACCCGGATGGCATGCCACTGCGCCTGGCGCGTGCCGGCCCGGCAGGGACAGCGCACCACGATCTGGCCGGCCCGGCCGTCCAGCACGCCATCGCGCAGCGCGATCAGCTGCGGCCGGTCGCGCGGGTCGAGCGCGGTGAGCATGTCGACCATCGTCAGCCGGCCGTCCAGCGGACGGCCGCCCAGCATGCGCAAGAGCTGCGGCGAGCACTGGAAGTCGCCGCTGCGCACGTCGTGCTCGAAGCTGCCGATGCGTGCCAGCACCTGCGCGGCCTGGAGCTTGGACTCCGAGCGGCCGAGCGCCTGCAGGGCCTGCTCGCGTGCCGACACCGTCGCCAGCCATTCGGAGACGTCGCGCACCAGCATCAGCCGGGCCTCGCGGCCCTGCCGGCGCAGGGGCCGCGAACGCAGGTGGACGTAGAAGGGCGAACCGTCGGCCCGGCGGTGCTGCCACAGGCCGCCGCTGGCCGGCATGCCGCGCCCGAGCCGATCGAGGTAGGCATCCATGCGGGCATGTTCCGGGCCGGTGTGCAGGTCGGCCAGTCCCAGGCCGCGCCAGTCCTCGCCGCGCCAGCCGTACTGCTCGCAGGCGGCCGGGTTGGCGTCGAGGATCCGGCGGGTCTCGACGTCGACCACCAGCAGCGCCTGCGGATGGGCGAGGAACAGCAGGTCCTCGGCCTCGCGGTCGTCGACCGGCTCGGTGACGGCACCGTGCTCATGCTGGCGCCGCTGCTGGCAGCGCGCGAGCGCGGCGCGCAGGCTGGTGATCTCCAGGCCCTGGGCATGCAGCGTGGCGCGCGAGGCATGCAGCAGTTCCTCCAGCAACGGCGAGCTGCTGTCGTCGGCCCGGCGGCGGATGCTGCGCGTGTGGCTGCGGACGCCGCGGAGGTGGTCGATCTGGCGACCGATGCGGTCGATCAGGGGCAGGCAGGCCAGTTCGTCGTGGTCGGGATAGTCGGACATCGCAAAGGGAGCGTCGGCACGCCGGAAACGATTCCGGTCGGCCGTGGCGGTCCGCTCGCGGGCGTCCCTGCCGGTGCTTGATCCAGGACATGAATACGTGGTGGTGAGCATTGGTTCACACCCCGTACCTGGGATCAATCAGGGAAGCCTGACCCGTTTCAGCCGTGCCCGATGGACGCGCCCGAGGGGTCGCCAGACACGGCGCCGGAAGCGGCTGTGGCGCGGGACGCGCGCACGGCCGGGCGGGACCGGCCACCGCCGGGAAACCATCGGCTGGGTCTATCGAGATCAACAGGATGCCTTCGGACCAGACGGACGCCCCTGCGGCGCCCTCCCCGGTCTTTTCGGCAGGCCGGACCAGGGATTCAGACCCCGGCGGGTATCAGATCGGCATCCTGTCGTCGGGCCCGGCCGCCCGACGGGTCGCCGGTTCAGCCGATCGTCAGGCCGACCGGGCGGTCGGTGCCGGCCAAGAGGACCTCGCCGATGCGGGCGGCGGCCTCGAAGCCGTGGCGGCGGAAGGTCGCCAGCACGGCGTCCAGCGCGGCGGGCGCGCAGGCCACCAGCAGGCCACCGCTGGTCTGCGGATCGGTCAGCAGCGCGCGGTCGAGCGGGTCGAAGTCGGACGGCAGCACCACCCCGGTGCCGTAGCCGGCCCAGTTCCGGCCGGACGCGCCGGTCACGCAGCCTTGCCCAGCCAGTTCGCGCACGCCGTCCAGCAGCGGCACGGCTGCCCAGTCGATGCGGACCTGGCAGCGCGAGCCGCGCGCCAGTTCCAGCGCATGGCCAGCCAGGCCGAAGCCGGTGACGTCGGTCAGCGCATGCACGCCGTCGATCGCGGCCAGGTCCGGGCCCGGCGTGTTCAGCCGCGTGGTGGTGTCGAGCATGCGGGCATAGCCGGCGGCATCGAGCAGGTTCTTCTTCAGCGCGGCCGACTGCACGCCCACGCCCAGCGGCTTGCCCAGCACCAGCACGTCGCCGGGTTGCGCATCGGCATTGCGCTTGATGCGGTCCGGATGGACCAGGCCCAGCGCGACCAGGCCGTAGATGGCCTCGACGGAATCGATGGTGTGGCCGCCCGCGATCGGGATGCCGGCCGCGCGGCAGGCGCTCGCGCCGCCCTCGAGGATCCGGCCGATGGTCGCCGTGCTCAGCACGTTGATCGGCATGCCCACCAGGGCCAGCGCGAAGATCGGCCGACCGCCCATGGCGTAGACGTCGCTGATCGCGTTGGTCGCGGCGATGCGACCGAAGTCATGCGGGTCGTCGACGATGGGCATGAAGAAGTCGGTCGTCGCGACCAGCGCCTGCTCGTCGTTGAGGCGGTAGACGGCCGCATCGTCGGAGGTCTCGATGCCCACCAGCAGTTCCGGCGGCAAGGGCATCGCGGCGGTGCCGCGCAGGATCTCGGACAGCACGCCCGGGGCGATCTTGCAGCCGCAGCCGCCGCCGTGCGAGAGCGAGGTCAGGCGGGGTTCGACGGGACGGGTGTCGTTCGGGGTGGCCATGGCATGCTCCGCAGGGCGAGGAAGGGAATCAGGCCTGCAGCGGCGCGGCAGGCTGCGTCGGCTCGGCAGGCTCATCGCGTGAGCCCCACAGCGCCAGCGCCTCGTTGCCGGCCAGCGCCAGCAGCACCAGCGAGCCGCCGCCGATCACGGCCGGCGTGGGCGACTCGTCCGAGCCCAGCCAGGTCCAGGCCACGCCGAAGAGGATCTCCAGCAGGCCCAGGAGCGAGGCCTCCGGCGCCTTGAGCACCGCACCGACCGCGACGGCCAGCACGCAGGGAATGGCCAGCTGCACGACGCCCAGCATCGTCAGCAGGCCGATGTCATGGGCGCTGGCCTGCAGCGGCCAGGCCAGCGGCAGCATCAGCAGCGCCGACAGGGTCGTGCCCATCAGCACGGCCGGCGTCATGTCGCGGCGATCGTCGGGATGGGCGCGCGCGTTGTGCTGGGCCAGCGTCCACATGGTCGCGCCACCGATCGGCACGGTCAGCGCCACCAGGGTGCCGTAGAGGTCGGCGAGGCTGCCGCCACCGACCTGCGAGCCGTACATCCAGGCGATGCCGATGCCGGCCAGCAGCACCGCGATCCAGGTCCGCAGCGGCAGGTGCTGGTGCATCACGAAGCGCGAGATCAGCGCGGTGAAGACCGGCGCCAGCGCCATCGTGATCAGCACGTTGGCGACCGTGGTCATCGTCAGCGCCAGCATGAAGGCGGTGAACAGCACGCACCAGCACAGCGCCGAGAAGACCATCGTGCGGCCCCCGTCGCGGACGCTGCGCCACAGGGCCGACGGTCCGCGCCAGGCCGCCAGCAGCAGCGCCAGCGCGACGCCGTTGGCGGCGCTGCGCCAGAACGTCACCTCGAAGGAGCGGGCCGCATCGAGGTGGCGCGAGACCACGCCGGCGATGCTCCACAGCAGCGTCACCACCAGCATGGTGGCGACGGCGCGTCGATGGGTCAGCGCGATCATGCCGGCGCGTCGGGCCGTCCGCTCAGGCGATGGCCGATTCGCGCGAGGCGCGCTTGCGCTCGTGCTCGGACAAGTGACGCTTGCGCAGGCGCACGCTCTTGGGCGTGATCTCGACCAGCTCGTCGTCCTCGATGAACTCGACGCCGTACTCCAGCGTCAGCTCGATCGGCGGCGTGATCTTGATCGCGTCTTCCTTGCCGCTGACGCGGAAGTTGGTCAGCTGCTTGGTGCGCGTGGCGTTGACGACGAGGTCGTTGTCGCGGCTGTGGATGCCCACGATCATGCCCTCGTAGACCGGATCGTTCGGCTTGACGAACATGCGGCCACGGTCGTCGAGCTTGCCCAGCGCGTAGGTGAAGATCTCGCCCGCGTCCATGCTGATCAGAACGCCATTCTTGCGACCGGCGATCTCGCCCTTGTGCGGCTCGTAGCCGTCGAAGATGTTGGCGATCAGGCCCGAGCCACGGGTCAGGTTCATGAACTCGTTGGCGAAACCGATCAGGCCACGCGCCGGGATGCGGTACTCCAGACGCACGCGGCCACGGCCGTCCGGCTCCATGTTGACCAGCTCGCCCTTGCGCTCGCCCAGGGCCTGCATCACGCCGCCCTGGTGGGCTTCCTCGACGTCGGCCGTGACCAGCTCGATCGGCTCGTGGCGCACGCCGTCGATGTCGTGGAACACCACGCGCGGCTTGCTCACCGCCAGCTCGTAGCCTTCGCGGCGCATGTTCTCGATCAGGATGGTCAGGTGGAGTTCACCCCGGCCCATGACCTCGAAGATGCCGTCCTCGCTGGTTTCCGACACGCGCAGCGCGACGTTGCTCTGGAGCTCCTTCTGCAGGCGGTCCCAGATCTGGCGGCTGGTGACGTACTTGCCTTCGCGACCGGCCAGCGGGCTGGTGTTGACGCAGAAGTTCATCGTCAGCGTCGGCTCGTCGACCTTGAGCATCGGCAGCGGGCTCGGGTTGGTCGGATCGGTCACGGTCACGCCGATGCCGATCTCGTCGATGCCGTTGATCAGCACGATGTCGCCCGGGCCGGCTTCGGTGACCTGCACGCGGTCCAGGCCCTGGAAGGTCAGCACCTGGTTGACCCGGCCGTTGACGGTCTTGCCGCCGGGACCTTCCATCACGGCCACGTTCATGCCCGGCTTGATGGTGCCGGCGCTGACGCGGCCCACGCCGATGCGGCCGACGAAGGTGGAGTAGTCCAGCGCGGAGATCTGCAGCTGCAGCGGCGCGCTCGGGTCACCCTGGTGGGACGGCACGTGCTTGAGCACGGTGTTGAACAGGGCCGACATGTCGGGACCCCACTGCTCGCCGGGCGCACCCTCTTCCAGCGAGGTCCAGCCGTTGATGCCGGAGGCATAGACGACCGGGAAGTCGAGCTGCTCGTCGGTGGCGCCGAGCTTGTCGAACAGGTCGAAGGCGGCGTTGATGACGGCATCGGGCTTGGCGCCCGGCTTGTCGACCTTGTTGACCACGACGATGGGCTTGAGGCCCAGCGCCAGCGCCTTCTTGGTCACGAAGCGCGTCTGCGGCATCGGGCCTTCCTGGGCGTCGATCAGCAGCACCACGCCGTCGACCATCGACAGCGCGCGCTCGACCTCACCGCCGAAGTCGGCGTGTCCGGGCGTGTCGACGATGTTGATGTGCGTGCCTTCCCAGCTGACGGCGCAGTTCTTGGCCAGGATGGTGATGCCGCGCTCGCGTTCGATGGCATTGCTGTCCATCACGGTGTCGACGACCTTCTCGTGTTCGGCGAAGGTGCCGCTCTGGCGCAGGAGCTGGTCGACCATGGTGGTCTTGCCATGGTCAACGTGGGCGATGATGGCGATGTTGCGGATTTGCTTGGTCATGGCGTTGAGGCTGCGGCAACGGGCCGCATGGCCTGGATTTCAAGAGGACTGAGAAGGCGGTCGGCGATCAGCTCGCCCGCGGTGATGTGTGCGCTGCCCAGCAGCGTGCGGCCGTCGGGGCCGTAGACACGCACCGCCGGCTGATCGGGACCCTGGCCGCGGCGGCGCATGCCGGCCAGGAAACGGGCGGCGTCATCGGCCGCCAGCGTGAGCGCCGGCCAGTCGCGCAGCAGCGCGTCCGGCGGCAGCAGGCAGGCCTCGCGGCCGGCCTCGTCGAGTTGCAGGAAGGCCTCCAGCGAGATCGCCCGGGCCAGTTGCAGGGGACCGCTGGCGGTGCGTCGCAACGCCGACAGGTGGGCCCCGCAGCCGAGCCGCTCGCCGAGGTCCTCGGCCAGCGTGCGGATGTAGGTGCCCTTGCTGCAGCGCACGTCGATCACCAGCTCGTGCGGCATGTCAGGCTGCCACGACACGATGTCGATGCGATGAATCGTCACCGCGCGCGGCGTGCGTTCCAGCACGATGCCCTCGCGGGCGTATTCGTACAGCGCTTTGCCCTGGACCTTCAGCGCCGAGTGCATCGGCGGCAGCTGCATCTGCTCGCCGCTCAGCGCGGCGCAGGCGGCCTCGATGGCGACGCGGTCACATCGAACCGGTCGCTCCAGCAGCACCGCGCCTTCGCGGTCGCCGCCGACCGTCGTCTGGCCCAGGTGCAGCGTCGCGCGGTAGGCCTTGTCGGACTCCAGGCTGACCTGAGAGAACTTCGTCGCCGCGCCCAGACAGATCGGCAGCAGGCCGGTGGCCAGCGGGTCGAGCGTGCCGGTGTGGCCGGCCTTCTCGGCCCTCAGCAGGTTCTTGACCTTCTGCAGCGCATCGTTGCTGGTCCAGCCCACCGGCTTGTCCAGCAGCAGCACGCCATGCACCGGGCGACGCGGCAGGCGCACGCGCGGCGCGGCCAAGGTCGCACCCACGCCCGCGCCCGCGCCGGAGGGGGCGCGTTCGGTGTCGGGGGCGGTCAGCAGGTCGGACATCGGTGAGGTCGGTTCGGCAGGTTCAGGTCCGTGCGCTCAGATCGGCTTGTCGTCAGAGTCCAGTGCGCGCATCGAGTTCGCCTGGCGGATCAGCGTGTTGATCTCCGCCGCCCGTTCGGTGGTGCGGTCGAAGTGGAAGTGCAGCGTCGGCACGGTGTGGATCTGCAGGCGCTTGAACAAGCCGTTGCGCAGGAAGCCCGCAGCCTCGTTCAGAGCCGCCTCGCACTCGGCCGCATCACCGACCAGAAGCGAGAAATAGACCTGCGCATGCGCGTAGTCCGGCGTGATGTCGACGGAGTTGATCGTCAGCAGCCCGATGCGCGGGTCCTTCAACGTGCGCACCAGTTCGGACAGATCACGCTGGATCTGGTCCGAGACCCGGAAGCTCCGGTTCGGTGCGGCCTTCTTGTGTCGCATGGTTCAGGTCCTTCAAGCAAGGAACCCCGCCAAGGCGGGGCTCCCGACGACTGCCAAGCAGCGAGCGAACTCAGAGCGTTCGAGCAACTTCCTTGATCTCGAAGATCTCGAGGATGTCACCCTCGGCGAAGTCGTTGTAGTTCTTGAGCTTGATGCCGCACTCGAAGCCTTCCTTGACTTCCTTGACATCGTCCTTGAGGCGCCGCACCGACTCGATCTCGCCGGTGTAGATGACGATGTTCTCGCGCAGCAGGCGGAAGCGCGCGTTGCGGCGCACCAGGCCCGAGGTGACCATCGAACCAGCGACCGTGCCGATCTTCGAGGCCACGAAGACCTGGCGGATCTCGGCGGTGCCGAGCGCCTCTTCGCGCTGCTCGGGAGCCAGCATGCCGGCCATCGCTGCCTTCACCTCGTCCACGGCGTCGTAGATGATGTTGTAGTAGCGCAGGTCGACGCCATTGCCTTCGGCGAGCTTGCGCGCGCCGGCATCGGCCCGCACGTTGAAGCCGATGATGACGGCCTTCGAGGCGATCGCCAGGTTGACGTCCGACTCGCTGATGCCACCGACCGCCGCGTGCACGATCTGCACCTTGACCTCGTCGGTCGACAGCTTGAGCAGCGAGGCGCCGAGCGCTTCCTGCGAGCCCTGCACGTCGGCCTTGATGATCAGCGGCAGCATCTGCGCGGCACCCGCGCCCATGCTGTCGAACATGTTCTCGAGGTTGGCGGCCTGGCGCTTGTTGAGCGTGACCTCGCGGTACTTGCCCTGGCGGAAGGTCGCGATCTCGCGGGCACGGCGCTCGTCGGACAGGACCATGAACTCGTCGCCGGCTGCCGGAACCTCGGTGAGGCCCTGGATCTCCACCGGGATCGACGGACCGGCTTCCTGCGCGTCCTTGCCGTCCTCGTCGAGCATGGCGCGCACGCGGCCATAGCTCTTGCCAGCCAGCACCACGTCGCCACGCTTGAGCGTGCCCGACTGCACCAGCACGGTCGCCACCGGACCGCGGCCCTTGTCGAGCTTGGCCTCGATGACCAGGCCCTTGGCCAGTGCCTCGACCGGGGCGGTGAGTTCCAGCACCTCGGCCTGCAGCAGCACCTGTTCGAGCAGGGCATCCATGCCCTGGCCGGTCTTGGCCGACACCGGGCAGAACGGCGAGTCGCCGCCGAACTCCTCGGGCACGACACCTTCGGCCACCAGCTCGCTGCGCACGCGCTCGAGGTTGGAGTCGGGCTTGTCGATCTTGTTGATCGCCACCACCACCGGCACGCCGGCGGCCTTGGCGTGGGCAATCGCTTCCTTGGTCTGCGGCATCACGCCGTCATCGGCGGCCACGACCAGGATGACGATGTCGGTCGCCTTGGCACCGCGGGCACGCATGGCCGTGAAGGCCTCGTGACCGGGGGTATCCAGGAAGGTGATGACGCCACGCGGCGTCTCGACGTGATAGGCGCCGATGTGCTGCGTGATGCCGCCAGCCTCGCCTGCGGCGACGCGGGTGGTGCGGACATAGTCCAGCAGCGAGGTCTTGCCGTGGTCGACGTGACCCATGACGGTGACCACCGGCGGACGCGACATCGCCTCGCCGGAGGCTGCAGCGTGCTCTTCTTCGAGGAAGGCATCCGGATCGTCCAGCTTGGCCGGGAAGGCCTTGTGGCCCATTTCCTCGACCACGATCATCGCGGTCTCCTGGTCCAGCTGCTGGTTGATCGTGACCATCTGGCCCAGGACCATCAGCTTCTTGATGACCTCGGAGGCCTTCACGCTCATCTTGTGGGCCAGGTCGGCCACCGAGATGGTCTCGGGGACGTGGACCTCGTAGATCTGCGCCTCGGCCGGCGGCTGGAAGTTCGAGCCGCTGTCGTTGCGGTCACCGCGACGACCGCCACGGGCACCGGCCGGCGAACGCCAGCCGCCACGGCTGGTGTCCGGGCCGCGACCCTTGGCCGGCGCGGCAGGCGCGCCACGCTTCTTGTCGTCGGCCCAGCTCGACGAGAGCTTCTCGGACTTGACCGACTTCTTCTCGCCCGGCTTGGCAGCCGTCGTGGCCGCGCCCGGAGCGCCCGGCGCAGCGCCGGTCTTCGGACGGTGGATGGTGCCCTTGATGCCGTCCTTCGTGGCGGCCGTGCCAGGAGCCGGGACTGCCGGCTTCGGCTCCTCGGGCTTCTTGGCCATCAGCACCTTCTTGGGCGCGGACATCATGGCGCGGATCGCAGCGGCCTCGGCCTCGGCGGCCTTGCGGCGGCGGTCCAGCTCGGCGGCCTTCTGGGCCTCGCCGGCGGCGATGTCGGCGGCCTTGACGACGCGCAGTCCCGATGCCGGTGCTGCGGGCGCAGCCGGAGCGGCAGCCACCGGGGCAGCGACAGCCGGTGCTGCTGCGACAGGTGCGGCTGCGACCGGAGACGCGACGACGGGTGCAGCGGCCGGGGCAGGCGCGGCATCGGCCGGCTTGGCCTGGGCAGCAGGCACGGCAGCCTGTGCGGCGACAGCGGCAGCGGCGAGCGCCGCAGCTTCAGCAGCGGCACGGGCCGCCGCTTCGGCAGCGGCGCGTTCGGCGGCTTCGCGTTCGGCCTGCTCGCGGGCTTCGCGTTCGCGGCGAGCGTGTTCCTCGGCCTCGCGTTCGCGGGCAGCGGCCTCCTGGGCCTCCTGCTCGCGCTGCTGCTCGGCCTGGCGGGCGGCCTCTTCCTCGGCACGCACGACCTCGAGGTCCTCGGCTTCGGGGACGGCGTCGCCACCGGTCGCGCCCGCATCGTCACGCTTGACGAACACGCGCTTCTTGCGGACCTCGACCTGGATGGTGCGGGCCTTGCCGGACGCGTCGGCCTGCTTGATCTCGCTGGTCGACTTCTTGGTCAGCGTGATCTTCTTGCGGTCGGCGCTGTTGGTGCCGTGCGAGTTGCGAAGGTAAGCCAGCAGCTTTTCCTTGTCGGACTCGGTCAGCGGATCGCTCGCCGAGGCCTTGCTCACGCCAGCGTGTTGGAGTTGCTCGAGCAGTGTCGACTCCGGGCGATTGAGCTCGGTCGCGAACTGGGCAACGGTGGTCACTGCCATGTGGTGCTTTCCTCGGGGAACGTGCGTGTGCGGCGGTGTGGGGGTCGGAGCGGTGTCGTGGTTCAGGTGGTGAACCAGTGTTCGCGCGCCTTGAGGATCAGGGCCTTGGCGGCTGCGTCGTCGATGCCGATCATGTCGGTCAGTTCGTCGACGGCCAGGTCGGCCAGATCGTCACGGGTGTGGATGCCGCCGTCGGACAGGCGGGCGATCAGGTCGGCGTTCAGGCCTTCCAGGTCGCGCAGATCCTGCGACACCTCTTCGACCTTTTCCTCGCGGACGATTTCCATGGTCAGCAGCGCATCCTTGGCACGGGTGCGCAGCTCCTGCACCGTCTCCTCGTCGAAGGCCTCGATCTCGAGCATTTCCTGCATCGGGACGTAAGCGACCTCTTCGAGGCTGGTGAAGCCTTCGGCGATCAGGATGTCAGCGACTTCCTCGTCCACGTCGAGCTTGTCGACGAAGAGTTCGCGGATGCCATCGCTCTCCTGGGCCTGCTTGGCCGCCGATTCCTCGGCGGTCATGATGTTGATGCGCCAGCCGGTCAGCTCGGAGGCGAGCCGCACGTTCTGGCCGCCGCGGCCGATCGCGATGGCGAGGTTTTCCTCGTCGACCACGACGTCCATCGCGTGCTTTTCCTCGTCGACGACGATGGACTGCACGTTCGCGGGTGCGAGGGCGCCGATGACGAACTGGGCCGGGTCTTCCGACCACAGCACGATGTCGACACGCTCGCCAGCCAGCTCGTTGGTGACCGCGTTGACACGCGAGCCGCGCACGCCGACGCAGGTGCCGATCGGGTCGACGCGCTTGTCACGCGACAGCACGGCGATCTTGGCGCGCGAACCGGAGTCACGCGCGCAGCTCTTGATCTCCAGCAGGCCCTGCTCGATCTCGGGCACTTCCTGGCGGAACAGCTCGACCATGAACGACGGCGCCGAGCGCGACAGCACGATCTGCGGGCCACGCAGGGTCGGGTCGACCTCGATGATCATGGCGCGCACGCGGTCGCCGGTACGGAGGTTTTCCTTCGGGATCAGTTCGTTGCGACGCAGCCTGCCTTCGACGCGACCGCTCTCGATGATCATGTCGCCCTTGTCCAGGCGCTTGACCGTGCCGACGAAGATCTTCTCGCCGCGCGAGAGGAAGTCGTTGAGCAGCTGTTCGCGCTCCGCGTCGCGGATCTTCTGCAGGATGACCTGCTTGGCGGCCTGCGCACCGATGCGACCGATCGGCACGGACTCGACCGGCTCCTCGATGTAGTCGTCGACATCGATCTCGCCGATCTGCTCCTTGGCCTCGAAATGCAGGATCTCGGCCTCGGGCAATTGCAGGCCGGCCTCGTCGGGCACCACATGCCAGCGCCGGAAGGTCTCGTAGACACCGGTTTCGCGGTCGATCGACACGCGGATGTCGACCTCGCCCTCGTACAGCTTCTTGGTGGCAGATGCCAGCGCCGCCTCGACGGCGCCGAACACCACATCACGGTCGACGTTCTTCTCGCGCGAGATCGCGTCCACCAGCATCAACAGTTCGCGGTTCATTCTTCGTGACCTCCGGTCTGCTCGGCCGCGCCTTCAGGCGCTGCCTCGGTGCGACGCTTGCGACCCTTGAAGTCCACGACAGGCACCAGGCGTGCCTCGCGGACCTCGTCGAGCACAAAGCCCAGCACCGTGTCTTCCTTGCCGACCTTGAAGATCAGCTCGTAACTCGTCGTCGCATCGGCGACCGGCGCCGGCGCGGACGCAGCCTCCGCCGTGGCCGCATCCATCGCAGCCTCCGGCGTCGACGCCACCAAGCGCAGCACGCCCTTGTAGTTCTTGCGACCCTGGAAGGGCGCCTTCAACGTGATCTCGACTTCCTGGCCCTCGAAGCGGGCGTAGTCCACCGGCTTGCGCAGCGGCCGATCCAGACCCGGCGAGGCAACCTCGAGCCGGGCGTAGTCGACGTTCTCGACCTCGAGCACATTGAGCAGCTGACGCGTCACGAACTCGCAGTCCTCGACCAGCACGAACTCGCTCGGCCCGGTCGGATACACGGTGCCGGGGACACGGTCGATGCTGACCTGCAGCAGGCCGCGGGCTCCCCGCTCGCAATCCACGAGCTCATAGCCCAACCCGGTCACTGTCTTCTCGACGGCCTGCAGCCAATTCATCAACGTCGTCCCAAACCCCGTGTCACACGTCAGTCAAACATCATCCACATCGCCTTCGCGACGCACCCGGCTTGCCGCCAGCACCACACGACCAAAGGCAGCCCAGGCCGCACCGCGTCGGAAAGCCTGATCAGGCCCTCCCGCCATGCAGCCGGCTGCCAGACCCTGGCCTCCAGTCGAGACCACCGCGGTGTCTGCCGCAACAAGCCGGACAGCCCTCGGATGCCGCAGCCGCGAAGGCCGCATCAACCGATCCCCTGCCCGGCTCGCGCCGGATGTCGCATCAAGGCTTCACCTGCATTGCACGCCTGCAGGTCCGCACCCCGGACGGCCCCGGCAAAGCCGAAACCGCACGATCGCAAACCACACGCGCAAAAAAAATGGGCCGGAAGCTCCGCCCATCCCTTCTGGCACCTGGAAACTGCCGCCACCCAAACTCAGGGCTGCCGCTGCTTCGTGGGCCTTGCAAAGCCTTCACGCGAAACGCCGATGATAGCCGAGAGTGCCTGAAGCGGCAACCAATCGTGAACTTTGCCGCCGTTGCGTGCCACAATCCTGGGCTTTATTCGAACGGAGACTCCATGGGTTTTCTCGCTGGCAAGCGCCTCCTGATCACCGGCCTGTTGTCCAACCGCTCGATCGCCTACGGCATCGCGCGCGCCTGTCACCGCGAAGGGGCCGAACTGGCCTTCAGCTATGTGGGCGAACGCTTCAAGGACCGCATCACCGAATTCGCCGCCGAATTCGACTCCAAGCTGATCTTTGACTGCGACGTCGGCAACGACGCGCAGATCGAGCAGATGTTCGCCGACATCGGCACCGCCTGGCCGGAAGGCTTCGACGGCTTCGTGCACTCGATCGGCTTCGCGCCGCGTGAGGCCATTGCGGGCGATTTCCTCGACGGCCTGAGCCGCGAGTCCTTCCGCATCGCGCACGACATCTCGGCCTACAGCTTCCCTGCGATGGCCAAGGCCGCCGCGTCGCGCCTGCGCCCGAACGCCGCGCTGCTGACGCTGAGCTACCTCGGCGCGGTGCGCTACGTGCCGTCCTACAACACGATGGGACTGGCCAAGGCGTCTCTCGAAGCCAGCGTGCGCTACACCGCGTCCAGCCTCGGCCCCAAGGGCATCCGCGTCAACGGCATCTCGGCCGGTCCGATCAAGACGCTGGCGGCCTCGGGCATCAAGGGCTTCGGCAAGATCCTTGACGTGGTGGAGAACCATGCCCCGCTGCGTCGCAACGTGACGATCGACGACGTCGGCAACGTCGCCGCCTTCATGATGTCGGACCTGGCCTCGGGCGTGACCGCCGAGATCACCTACGTCGACTGCGGCTTCAGCCAGGTGATGGGCGGCATCGCCGAGGGCGTCGCCTGAGGACCTTGCGCCCGGACGGCGTGGCGGCCTGCGCCGTCCACGCCGCCTCCCCCTCCCGCCCGTGACCGCCCCCATGCGCGCCCTGCTTGCCGAAGACGACGCCATCCTGGCCGACGCGCTGTCGGCCAACCTGCGCCAGTCCGGCTTCCAGGTCGAGGTGGCCGACAACGGCGCGGTGGCCGAGTACCTGCTGACGCGCCAGGCCTTCGAGGTCGGCATCATCGACCTCGGGCTGCCGCTGGTTGACGGCCTGACCGTTGTGCAGCGGGTGCGCAAGCTGAAGCCGCAACTGCCGCTGCTGATCCTCACGGCGCTGGACGGCCTCGAGCACCGGGTCGCCGGGCTCAATGCCGGTGCCGACGACTACCTCACCAAGCCCTTCGACTTTCCCGAGCTGGAAGCGCGCATCCGTGCCGTGCTGCGCCGGGCCGCGCCGGGTGACAGCGGCGTCAACGGTGTCGAGGCCGGCTCGTCCGCGACGGCCGTCGGCCAGCTGGTGTTCGACCGCGACCTGCGCCGCGCGACCATCGCCGGCCAGTCGATGGAGCTGACGCCGCGCGAATGGCTGCTGCTGGACCTGCTGCTGAGCCAGCGCCGCAAGGTCATCACCAAGGAACAGATCGCGCAGGCGTGGTCGGCCGACGTTTCCGAAAGCGGCGGTCCGAGCTCGCTGGAGGTCTACATCCACCGCCTGCGCCGCAAGCTCGAGGGCTCGGGCGTGGGCATCCGCACCGTGCGCGGGCTGGGCTACCTGCTCGAATCGCAGGACTGACGCGGCATGGCCGCCCGCAGCCCGTCCGCGAGCCGGCTGTTCCACCGCCTGCCGGTGCTGTCGCCGGGCCGCAGCTCGCTGCGCCGTCACCTGATGGTCTGGCTGGTGCTGCCGCAGCTGGTGCTGTGGCTGGCGGCCGCAGGCGTCAGCTACAACGTCGCGCTGCGGCATGCCAACCAGGCCAACGACCGCGGGCTCTACCTGTCGTCGCGGGCGCTGGCCCGCCAGGTCAAACCGATCGGCGGCGGCCTGTTCGTCGACTTCCCGCGCGCGGCCAAGGACATCATCGAGTCGGACCCGGACGACCAGGTCTACTACATGGTCAGCACGCCGCCAGGCCAGTTCATCCTCGGCAACCTGAAGCTGCCGCTGCCGCCGCCGGATGCGCCGGTGGTGATCGACCAGCCGGTCTTCTACGACGCCGTGATCGAGACCGGTCCGCCGGGCAAGACCAGCCAGACCGCCGTGCGGGTCGCCGCGATCACGCTGAACTGGGGCGAGGCCCGCGAGCCGCAGCGCATGCTGGTGCAGGTTGCCAAGAGCCGCGTCAGCCGCGAGGCGCTGACACGCAACATCCTGGCCGACACCGCGCTGCCGCTGTCGCTGCTGATGGCGGCGATGTGGGGCCTCGTCTGGGCCGGCATCCGCACCGGCCTGGCGCCGCTGGCCCGCTTGCGCGACGCGGTCAGCGGACGCGGTCCGGACGACCTCGCGCCCATCGAGCTGGAGTCCGCCCCCGAAGAGGTGCGTGACCTCGCCGCCGCGCTGAACACGCTGCTCAATGCCGTGCACGACAACGTCGTTCACCAGCGCCGCTTCATCAGCGATGCAGCCCACCAGCTGCGCACCCCCCTGGCTGGCCTGAAGAGCCAGACCGAGCTGGCGCTGCGGGAGGCCAGCGATCCGGCGCTGCAAGCCCGCCTGAGCCGCGTCCACGAGAGCGCCACCCGCAGCGCCCACCTCGTCACCCAGCTGCTGACGCTGGCGCGCGCCGAGCCCGAATCGGCCGCCGCGCAGGCCCGCAGCCGCTTCGACCTGCGCCGCCTGACCCATGAGCTGACCGCTGAACTGGTGCCGCGTGCGCTGAAGGTCGGCATCGACCTGGGCGTGGACGACAGCGGCCCGGCCGAGCCGCTCTGGGTGGAGGGCAACGCGCTGCTCATCCGCGAGGCGCTCAGCAACGTGATCGACAACGCGATCCGCTACGCCGGCGAAGGCGCGGAAGTGAGCGTGCGCTGTCAGGCTCAGGGCCCGGACAACGTCGCGGTCGAGGTCGACGACAACGGCCCGGGCATCCCGCAGCCGCTGCAGGCCCAGGTGTTTGACCGCTTCTTCCGGGCCACGACCGAGGGCAGCGGCTGCGGGCTCGGGCTGGCGATCGTCAAGGAGATCGTCGAGCGCCACCACGGACGGGTCGCGACGCAGGCGCTCCGGCCACGCGGCCTGCGGGTCCGGGTGACGCTGCCGAGCGTCGCTTGAGGCCGTCGTTGAAGGAATTCATGAATCGGGTTTTCACTGATCTTTAATTTTTTAAAGAACATTTAAAGTTCGCTCCGCTGAGGGCGGCACCACGCCATGCCCCGCAGGATGTCCGGGTCCGACTCCCCACCGGCCCGGTGTCCGTTCAACCCCCTACGGAGACCCCATGAACAAGATCAATCGCAAGCTGGCCCGCACCGCGCTGGCCGCCGCCGCCACGCTGGCGCTGCACGCCGTCGCCCAGGCCGGCGAGGTCGAGGTGCTGCACTACTGGACGTCCGGCGGCGAGGCCAAGTCGGCCGCCGCGCTGAAGGCGCAGCTGGAGAAGCAGGGCCACACCTGGAAGGACTTCGCGGTCGCCGGCGGCGGCGGCGAGTCGGCCATGACGGTGCTGAAGTCGCGCGTGGTCTCGGGCAACGCGCCGGCCGCCGCCCAGATCAAGGGTCCGACCATCCAGGAATGGGCGCGCGAAGGCGTGTTGAGCAACCTCGACGAGGTCGCCACCAAGGAGAAGTGGGACAGCCTGCTGCCGCCGGTGGTCTCCGACGTCATGAAGTACAAGGGCAAGTACGTCGCCGTGCCGGTCAACGTGCACCGCGTGAACTGGCTGTGGGCCAACCCCGAGGCCCTGAAGAAGGCCGGCGCCAAGCTGCCGACAAACTGGGACGAGTTCTTCGTCGCCGCCGACAAGCTCAAGGCCGCCGGCATCGTCCCGGTCGCCCACGGCGGCCAGTCCTGGCAGGACTTCACCACCTTCGAGAGCGTCGCGCTGGGCGTTGGCGGTGCCGACTTCTACAAGAAGGCCCTGGTGCAGCTCGACCCGGCCACGCTGTCGGGCGACACGATGAAGAAGGTGCTCGCCACCTTCAAGAAGATCAAGGGCTACACCGACAAGAACGCACCCGGCCGTGACTGGAACCTGGCCACCGCGATGGTGATCAAGGGCGAGGCCGGCATGCAGCTGATGGGCGACTGGGCCAAGGGCGAGTTCGTCGCCGCCGGCAAGGTCCCGGGCAAGGACTTCCTGTGCGCCGCCGCGCCGGGCACGGCCAAGTCCTTCACCTTCAACGTCGATTCGTTCGCGATGTTCCAGGTCAAGGGCGACGACAAGATCAAGGCCCAGAAGGATCTGGCCGCGGCGATCCTGTCGCCCGAGTTCCAGGAGGTGTTCAACCTCAACAAGGGCTCGATCCCGGTGCGCCTGAACATGAACATGGCGAAGTTCGACGACTGCGCCAAGCTCTCCAGCACCGACTTCGTCTCGACCGCCAAGGGCGGCTCGCTGGTGCCGTCGATCGCCCACGGCATGGCCGTCGCGCCGGCCGCGCAAGGCGCGATCCAGGACGTGGTCAGCCAGTTCTGGAACAGCGACAAGATGACCGCCGACGAAGCGGCCACCAAGATCGCCGCCGCCGCGAAGACCAAGTAAGCCGCACGATCGGTCCGACCTCCCGGACCCGCGCAGGGCCGCCTCACGCAGGCGGCCCTGCGCTTCGTCCGCTTCGTCGTCCTGATGGCTGCATGCACGACGTGGTCGGCCCGAGCGCCGCCGCGTCCCTTCCCCGGGAGTCCCCATGGCCACTTCGAGCGCGACCGCGCGGCTCGACCACTGGCTGCCACGCCTCGTCCTGGCGCCCAGCTTCGTGCTGTCCTTCCTCTTCATCTACGGCCTGATCGCCTGGAACGGCTACCTGTCGGTGTCGGCCTCGCGGCTGCTGCCCAACTACGAGTTCGTCGGCCTGGCGCAATACAGCCTGCTCTGGGAGAGCGAGCGCTGGCTGGTCGCACTGAAGAACCTTGGCATCTTCTCGACCCTGTTCATCGGCTTCGCGATGGCCGTGGGCCTGCTGCTGGCCGTGCTGCTGGACCAGAAGATCCGCGCCGAAGGCGTGCTGCGCACCATCTACCTGTACCCGATGGCGCTGAGCTTCATCGTCACCGGCACCTCATGGAAATGGATCATGAACCCCGGCCTGGGCATCGAGCACCTGATGCACCAGTGGGGCTACGAGTCCTTCAGCTTCGACTGGCTGGTCGACCCCGACATGGCGATCTACACCGTCGTGATCGCGGGTGTCTGGCAGAGCGCCGGCTTCGTCATGGCGCTGTTCCTGGCCGGCCTGCGCGGGATCGACGAATCCATCATCAAGGCGGCCCAGATCGACGGCGCCAGCCTGCCGCGCATCTACCTGCGCATCATCATCCCGAGCCTGCGGCCGGTCTTCTTCAGCACGCTGATGGTGCTGGCGCACATCGCCATCAAGAGCTTCGACCTGGTGATGGCGCTGACCGCCGGCGGCCCCGGCTACGCGACCGACGTGCCCGCGACCTTCATGTACACGATGGCCTTCAACCGCGGCCAGATCGGCCTGGGTGCGGCCTCGGCCACCATCATGCTGGCGACCATCGCGGCCATCGTGGTGCCCTACCTCTACAGCGAACTGCGCGCGTCGTCGCGCAAGTGAGGCGAGTCCCATGCAACGACTCCACCGCGTCATCCTCTTCGGCCTGCTGGGCCTGTTCGCGGCCTTCTTCCTGCTGCCCTTCTACGTGATGCTGGTCACCTCGCTGAAGGACATGGAAGAGATCCGCAATGGCAGCCTGCTGTCGCTGCCCGGCATGCTGCGCCTGGACTCCTGGGCCAAGGCCTGGGGCAGCGCCTGCACCGGCATGTCCTGCGGCGGCCTGCAGCCCTACTTCGTCAACTCGTTGATGATGATCGTGCCGGCCGTCGCGGTGTCCACCGTGCTCGGCGCGCTCAACGGCTACATCTTCACCAAGTGGAAGTTCCGCGGCAGCGAGCTGCTGTTCGCGCTGATGCTGTTCGGCGTGTTCATGCCGCTGCAGGTCGTGCTGCTGCCGATGTCGCAGGTGCTGGGCTGGGTCGGCCTGTCCGACTCGATCTGGGGCCTGGTCTGCGTGCATGTGCTGATGGGCCTGGCATCCACCACGCTGTTCTTCCGCAACTACTACCTGAGCCTGCCCGACGAGCTGATCAAGGCCGCGATGCTCGACGGCGCCGGCTTCTTCCGGATCTTCTGGCGCATCGTCCTGCCGCTGTCGACGCCCATCCTGGTCGTCACGGTGATCTGGCAGTTCACCAACATCTGGAACGATTTCCTGTTCGGCGTGGTGTTCTCCGGCGCCGACTCCAAGCCCATCACGGTGGGTCTCAACAACCTGGCCAACACGTCCAGTTCCGTCAAGGAATACAACGTGGACATGGCCGCAGCGCTGATTGCCGCACTGCCGACCCTGGCCGTCTACGTGCTGGCCGGCAAGTACTTCGTGCGCGGCCTGACCGCCGGCGCCGTCAAGGGATAAAGGAACACGTCATGGGCGCACTTTCCATCCGCAACGTCCGCAAGAGCTACGGCGAGACGCACATCCTCAAGGGCATCGACCTCGAGATCGACAAGGGCGAGTTCCTGATCCTGGTGGGCCCGTCCGGCTGCGGCAAGTCGACGCTGCTGAGCATGATTGCCGGCCTCGACGCGCCGACCAGTGGCTCGATCCACATCGGCGAACGCGACGTCACGCATGCGCTGCCGAAGAACCGCGACATCGCGATGGTGTTCCAGAGCTACGCGCTCTACCCGAACATGAACGTGGCGCAGAACATCGCCTTCGGCCTGGAGATGCGCAAGGTGCCCAAGCCCGGGCGCGACGCCGCGGTGGCCCGGGTCGCCAAGATGCTGCAGATCGAGCACCTGCTCGAACGCAAGCCCGGCGCGCTCTCGGGTGGCCAGCGCCAGCGGGTCGCGATGGGCCGTGCGCTGGCGCGCGATCCGCTGCTGTTCCTGTTCGACGAGCCGTTGTCCAACCTGGACGCCAAGCTGCGCGTCGAGATGCGCGCCGAGATCAAGCTGCTGCACCAGCGCACCCGCACGACCACGGTCTACGTCACGCACGACCAGGTCGAGGCGATGACACTCGGCGACCGCATCGCGGTCATGAAGGAAGGCGTGGTTCAGCAGTTCGGCACGCCCGATGACATCTACGACCGGCCGGCCACACGCTTCGTCGCCGAGTTCATCGGCTCGCCGGCGATGAACATGCTGCAGGCCCGCAGCACGCATGAGGGCCTCAGTGCCCACGGCATCGAGCTGGCCCTGACGGCGGGCCGGGCCGAGCGCCTGCGCGCCCAGGTCGGCAGCGAGTGGATCTACGGCCTGCGCCCGGAGGCGATCGGCTTCGGCGCGAACGGCCTGCCCGGCTGCATCAGGATGATCGAGCCGACCGGGCCCGAGACCTACGTCAGCGTCGAGACCGGCGCAGGCACGCTGGTCGCGCGCCTGCCCGGCAAGATCGGCGAGCAGGTCGGCGACAACGTGCACCTGCAATGGGATGCCGCACAGGCCCACCTGTTCGATGCCAGCACCGAGGTCCGGCTGCCGGAATGAGCCATCAGGCGTGCGGCGAACCGGTTCCACACGCGTCATTCAGGCTGGTTCCCAGCTTGTAACCCGGCCAGGTCTTGCGTGGACCGGTGCCGCGCTACGATGCGCGGCGCCTGCGTCATGACACCGCCGTGTCATGGCGCAGCCCCCACCGCATCCAGCCAGAAGAAGCCGATGAAGCCCTCCGCACCGCACGCCCCGTATCCCCGACTTGTCGGCGACATCGGTGGCACCAATGCCCGTTTCGGCTGGATCGCGCAGGCCAGCACCGACGGCACCGAGCCGGTCATCACCGACGTCCACACGCTGCCGACCGCCGACCATGCCCAGCTCGCCGACGCGGTGCGTGCCTACCTGGCCCGCATCGGGCGTGGCCGGCCGGGCTCGATGGCCTTCGGCATCGCCAATCCGATCACCGGTGACGAGGTCCGCATGACCAATCACCACTGGAGCTTCTCGCTGTCGGGCCTGCAGGCCGAGCTGGGGCTGCAGCGCCTGGTCGTCATCAACGACTTCACCGCGCTGGCGTTGGCGCTGCCGTCGCTGAAGTCGCACGAGATCCGGCAGCTGGGTGGCGGCACGGCCCGTGCGAACGCGCCCATCGCGCTGCTGGGCGCAGGCACCGGGCTGGGCGTGTCGGGTCTGATCCACAGCGCCGCCGGCTGGACAGCGCTGGCCGGCGAAGGCGGCCACGTCACGCTGGCCGCGACCGACGACCGCGAGGCGGCGGTGCTCGAACAGATGCGTCGCGCCTTCGGGCATGTCTCGGCCGAACGGGCGCTGTCGGGCAGCGGCCTGGTCAACCTCTACAACGCGGCCTGTCACCTGCACGCCTCGGCGGCCCAGCCGCTGTCGCCGGCAGACGTCACGCAACGGGCACTCGACGGCAGCGACGCAGCCTGCGTCGAGGCGGTCGAACACTTCTGTGCCTTCCTGGGCAATGTCGCCGGCAACCTGGCCCTGTCGCTGGGCTCGCTGGGTGGCGTCTACCTGGGCGGCGGCATCGTGCCGCGCCTGGGCGCCTTCTTCGACCGATCGAAATTCCGCCAGCGCTTCGAATCCAAGGGACGTTTCGAGAGCTACCTCGCGGCAATCCCCGTCTATGTCATCGACGCCAGCGTGTCCCCGGCCCTGGCAGGCGCGGCACGCGCACTTGGCGAAGACTGAGCCGGTCCCGCGCGCACCCCGGAAACCGCCGCACCGCCGGCGGTTTTTTCATGCCCGACGACATGCGCGTCGGTCCGCCTGGAAACCGCCGGCATCCATGGCCCCAGAAACGACATAGCCGCTGCAGGAAACCCTGAAGCGGCTGAACATGTGCAACTTGCGTCGACGGATGAAGTGGCGGAGTGGACGGGAGTCCAGCCCTACGCCGCTAAGCTCATGTTTCTACTACCGTTTTTCGGACGACAGTGTTGCAATAGCCTACCGTAAACGGGGTAGCAGTTCAAGAGTTACGGTACCAAGTTTGGCGCGCCAGCTTTCGCGACTTGCGCCAGTCTACCAAGGCCGCTAGCCGCCCCCTCATTGCAAGGACTGACGGGACAACGGGTGAGCCAGAGCACACTGCCTCGCCCTGCCTGCGTACACCTCGTGGGCCTGTCATTGAGCACGACCGAGCACACACCGATGTCCGTCACCGAAGCCCCCGCAGAGACGCTCCTGTACTTCGCCTACGGCTCCAATATGAGCAGCCTCCGCCTCCAGCACGCGACTCGCGCCCCGTCCGCGATGCCTGTAGGACCGGCGTCCGTTTCGGGTTACCGCCTCGCCTTCCACAAGGCCAGCATCGATGGCTCTGGCAAGGCCGACTGCGAGCACACAGGTGACCTCACAGACCGGGTATTCGGTGGCTTGTTCAGGGTGCCGGTCGCGGACATCGCGGCCCTGGACAAGGCGGAGGGAGCCTCTGGCACCAAGGCGGGCTATCGCCGCACCGAGGTTGTGGTCGACACGGACAGCGGTCCGGCGAAGGCGGTCACCTACGTTGCGACCAACAAGCAACCCGACCTGCTGCCGTACCCCTGGTACATCCAGCACGTCCTGGTTGGGGCCCGCGAGTTTGGGCTCCCGGCCGAGTACATAGTTGCAATCCAACGCCGGGCGACGCAGTCAGACCCGAAACCCAGCCGACCGACCGAAGAGCTCTCTATCTACGCAACCCCGCTACTCCGCCGGGAAGTGCCCGGGGACGCCCAAGCCATCCATGAGCTGACAATGCTCACCTTCGAAGATGTACCGCACTCGGTTCACACCGAGCACTTCATCGTTGACCAGCTCCGCATCGCCGGTGCGCTCTCGGTGTCACTGGTCGTGGAAGTCCACGGGAAGCTGGTCGGGCACGTGGCGGTGTCTCCTGTGACGATTTCAGACGGGTCATCGGGCTGGTACGGCCTCGGGCCGATATCGGTCTCGCCGGCATATCAGCGCCAAGGCATCGGAACCCTCCTGATGAACGGTGCAATCTCGGCGCTACGAGCTGCCAAGGCATCAGGGTGCGTGCTGCTTGGCGACCCGACCTACTACCAGCGCTTCAGCTTCCTTGGCTGCCCAGAGCTTGTCCTGCCCGGCGTGCCGGCAGCGTACTTCCAAGCACTCAGTCTTGCCGACAGTCGCCCCCAGGGCACGGTGTCGTATCACAAAGCGTTCGACGCTACGGAGTGACCGCACCAACAATCTGCCGGCCGGGGACGCCGTCTGCAATCGGCTGCGCTCGTTCAGTGACACCAGCGGCAGATTTGTGCTCGGTTGATGACACGGACAGCCGACTTGCTTTCAGTTGATGGCCGGCAAGGCGCGCTCAGCATAAGAAGCGTGTGCCCTTCCGACTGGCTGCCTCGCCGACAAGCCGCTGCGCGACCATCGCCGTTGAGCCAGAAGGACAACGGCCACGCAAGGTGGCTGTCACATGCGAAGTTCTCTGTCGCGGCATGCGGCTGTCCGTGCAGTCCTGGTGGCGGAGCTCCGCCCTGCAGGCCGCACGTGCGCCTCGCATGGCAGTTGGTCCTTGTTGGCTGGGCGGTCGCTAGGCCGCGGTTCTGCCGGAGGTGTACAGGCGGCCACCTCCGTACGCGCCGGCAGACGCTCACGACCGCGCCCAGGACTTCCAGGCTGGTCTTGCGTCGGATTGGCGGATAGGCGGGGTTGGTGGCCTCCAAGTAGAACTTGCCGTCGTCATCGCGACGCAGCGTCTTGACTGTGATTTCGCCGTCCACCAACGCCACGACGATGTCGACCGGGCCGGTCGGCGCGTTCTGCTCCACCGCGACGAGTTCGCCCTCGAGGATGCCGCCGTCGCGCATGCTGTCGCCGCGCACCTAATGCAGCGAGTTGCGGTTGGGCTGGTCGATGAGGTAGTCGTCCAGCGTCAGCACTACCGGCTCGGACTGTTCCGCTGACTGCGGCTGGCCAGGGCGCACCGAGCCCAGCAGCGGCCAGCCGAAAAACTTCCTGGGCGGCACCACCCGACCATCGACCCGCTCGACGTAGCCGGCGGCGTTCAAATGCCCGATGAGGGCGAAGACGCTCGAGGTCGAGGACAGGCCCAGCACCTCGCACAGTTTGGGCGTCGGAGGGAAGGCGCCGACCCGCTTGTCGTACTCGCCCAGGGTGGATAGGTGCTGTCGTCCGCCATGTCCAATTCATCGCTAGTTCTTTCGATGGAATCTACGGACCGCCATAACGCGGCGGGACCCCGGGACACACTACCGGTAGTGGTTGTTCCGATTGCGGACCCCGGATATAGTGTTTAGCACTCGCGACCGGCGAGTGCCAGTTGGAAAGGTGCCGCACGATGGCGACCCAGCAGCAGTTCATCGACTTCCTGTCCGAGATTGAGCCCAGCGGCAGCACAAAGGCGGTCTGCAGTTCGGCCCACCGTACCCTGCGCACCAAGCTCGCCGAGCACCCGACCTACAGGACAATCCACAAGGAGACGTACCTGTCCGGGTCCTACGCCCGCGAAACGGCACTCCGCCCGCGCGTTTCCGACGGCACGCTCCGACGGCCGGATGTGGACATCATCGTGGTCACCAACTACACCCAGTACGACCAGCCGAGCAACGTCATCACGACCTTGCGCCGTGCGGTGAAGCAGCTGGGGTATGCAGAAATCGAGTCAAACAGGCGCTCCATTTGCGTCTCGCTGGGTTCCGTCGAGATGGATGTCGTGCCGGTCATCGCCAACCCGTGGCACCCGGGAGCATGGCTCATCGCCGACAAGAGCGAGGAGCGCTGGCTCGAAACCAACCCGATGGGCCATAACGAATGGGCGCGTGCGGTCAACAAGCGCGCGAACGGCAACTTCAAGCCGTTGGTCAAGCTGTTGAAGTGGTGGCGCCGCGAGAACCTGCCCCACCTTAGGCGGCCGAAGGGCTTCATCATCGAAGCGATGGTGGCCGAGCTCATGGACTACCGCGAGAACAGCTACGAGGAACTATTCGCGAAACTCCTTGAGCGCATCACGACGGAGTATCACTGGCTGGCCGCGACCGGCCAGGTGCCGCACCTGGCGGACCCCAGCGTTGAGGGCAACAACGTGTTCTCCCGGGTGAAGCCCGAGGAGTTCAAGCGCTTCTACGACATGGCCGCCGACCACGCCCAGCGCGTTCGCCGGGCGCAACGTGAGACCGACCCGGAGAAGGCGCTGTTGCTGTGGCAGCGAGTCTTCGGCGACCGCTTCCGCAAGTCGACGCCCAAGCCTGGTGGGCTGCTTCGTACCGCCGCAGCGACCGGTGGCGGCCTTGGCCTGACATTCCCGGCGAAGGCGGTCGTTCCCCCGAACAAGCCGCCCGGCTTCGCTTGATGCGGCTGCTGCTCGAGCAGACCAAGCGCATGCTCGCGGAGACCCGCGAGATGGATATGCTCGCGGCCGACGCGAGTTGGCTGACGAAGCTGTCATGGGGCTTCACCGCCAACAAGGAGGTGTGCGTTGATTTCGACATCACGGTGGCGGGGAAGGTCCACGAAGCCGTGCTTGTCTACCCCGACCTTTTCCCGCAGGCGCCTGCGTACGTGCGCCCGAGGAAGGTCGACGAGGCGTGGAGCAGCCACCAATTTCCGGGCACAGGCACGCTATGCCTGGAATGGGGGCCAGACACCTGGCACCCGGGCGTCACCGGCGCAGACCTCATCCGCAGCACACACAAGCTGCTGGCATTCGAGAAGCTCGGGCCGGCGCTTGGCTTGGAAGCACCTTCTCGGCATGAACCGACGCTAGGGCAGCGCCTGCGCTCGGAGACCAGACGCTTTCTTGTCACACCCGAACTGGCCCTGGCGATGCCAGGCTCGCATTCAGCCCCGTTTACGCCGCTGACGGTGTCGACTTCGACCCGCTTTCGCGAGTTGGTGAGCATCGCCGTGAAGCTTGGGCCAGAGGACGGCAACCTCTTGCCAGCGCTTCCGCCCGAGGTGACCGATGCTGCTATTGGCAGCGTGTTCCTACGGTCGGGGTGGCTGGTGCGTTGCGATGAGTGGAGCGGTCTTGCGGCACCAGCCAAGAGCCAGGCCGACATTCGCGACTACCTCAAGGTCAAAGGGCGCTGGCCCTGGCCAGATGACGAGGACCGTAGCGCCTTCCTGCTGCTGGTGGACGACCAAAGGGCCCTACGGCCGATAGCCTTGGCCAAGGGAACTGGTGACACGGCCTACGAGTATCGAATGGTCGACTTCAGCGTCGCGGGCACCTCTCGCCAGCCGGAGACAAATCAGTGCCTGGCCGGCAAGCGCGTAGCCGTGATTGGATTGGGCTCGGTGGGTAGCAAGCTTGCAGTGACATTGGCCCGCTCGGGTGTCACGCGCTTTCTGCTCATCGACGACGACATCCTGGCACCTGGAAACCTCTCTCGCAATCAACTCGATTGGCAGTCGGTGGGCTACGACAAGGTCGATGGCACGCGTGGCGCGATACGCCTTGTCCGACCGGATGCCGAGGTCCAAACACGTACGTTTCGGTTCGCCGGCCAGGAGAGCTCCGCCTACAACACCACGGTGCTTGAACAGGTGGCTGCCTGCGACTTGGTCATCGACGCAACGGCCAGCCCAAAGGTCTTCTCCTCCGTGGCCGCGATTTGCGCCCGACGGGGTGTGCCCCTTGTATGGGGCGAGGTCTTCGCCGGCGGCATCGGCGCGCTGATGGCCCGCAGCATTCCGGGGCAGGATGCTGACCCACTTACCGTGCGTGCAGCCATCAACGCCTATTTGGCGACGCTGCCAGAGGCACCGTTCAAGCACGCGGAGGGGTACGACGCGGAAGAGGCCGGCATGGTCTACGTCGCTGGTGATGCAGAGGTGAGTCAACTCGCGGCCTCGTTGGCCCAGTTCGCGATTGACGCGCTCGTCACCACGGAAGCTCGGCGATTTCCGGTTGCTGCCTACCTGCTCGGATACCAGAAGGCTTGGGTCTTTGAAGCGCCGTTCGACACTCGTGCGATTGAGTGTCCTACGGCGACGCCTGGGCCAGCCGACCCCGAGGACGCCGAAGCCAACGCGACAGCCTTCGGCGAGCTGATTTCGGTCTTCAGTCCGAGCAAATGATGACCGTAAGCGTTCCGCCGGACGTGCAGGAGACCTTGCGGCGCGCGCTGCGTGCAGCCGGGTCCAACGAATGTGGCGGCATCCTGATGGCTGAGCACATCGGTCAGGACCACTTCATGGTCCGGCAATTGACCGTCCAAGGAGGCGGCAGGTTTGCCAGCTTTGTTCGCGGCACGCGCTCGGCCTTCCGGGCTCTGAGTGCGTACTTCCGCCAGTCGGGTCACGACTACACCCGCTTCAACTACCTGGGTGAGTGGCACTCCCATCCGAGCTTTTCTGTGCAGCCGAGCGAAACCGACCACCGTTCCATGCTCGACATAGTGACGAACGCGAAGGTTGGCGCGAACTTTGTGGTGCTGCTCATCTTCAAGCTCGTCGACCGCGAGACGCTGGAGGGCAGCGCCCACACGTACCTGCCGGACGGGACAATTTCGCCGTCAACCTTGGTGCTGGAGGACCTCACGTGACAGCACCGCTGTTTCAACGACAGTCAACCGGCGGCGTCGTCGCCAGAGATGGGTTCGACTACCAGGACGCGTTTCTGCTCGAGCACATTCCGCTCTACCTCTCACAGGGCGCGTTCAGCCACGCCGTGAGCGAGCTGCTGGGTGACGTCGAGGTGCGCTACCACAGGCCCGGAGGTGGGACGTTCTGCGTGCTTCATGAGGCAAAGAGAAACCAGCTCACCACGAACGCCTTCTGGGCCGAGGTCGCGCGCTTCAGCGAGCTTCACGATGCGGCACCGGACGAGTACGTTCGCTTCGTTCTCGTATGCGGCGACTTCAACGGAGACTTCGACCCTCTGTTTCGAAAGCTGGAGCGATACCGCGGGCCCGCCGACTCCCTGAACAGCGATTCGAGTATTCGCGCGTCGGCTGAGGCGGACATCGAAGCAACCATTGTTGGGCTCGGTCAGACCGTAGACGTGGCGCGCTTCGTTCTTGAGCGAGTGTCGTTCGTCAAGTACAGCGACGCCAACGTGGCCGGAGCCTTTGCCAGCATGATGGCAACGCACTTGCCCACTATGGCCAACATGCGTGGCGTCGATGTCAGCACCTTTCGCGGGCGCTGCAAGGAGTTGGTCGACGGCTCCACGAAGGGTCTCGTCTCACGGCGGGCACTGGAATCCGCGCTGGTCGAGTCTGCGCCCGATTTGGCATCGGAGTGGCTCGGCACCGCGACGAAGGTACAGCTCTTGGGAGACCCGCCGGCGAGGTTCGAAGACCTTTCGCTGGAAGTTGGCCGGTTCAACGGCCCGCTACGTGGGACCCTGGGCGTAGGCGCTTGGACGGAATTCCACGACCAACTGACCGCTATGGGGCAGTTCATCCTGGCCAGCCGTGAGCGGCGAGGGGTGAGGCTCTCGGCCAAGCAACGCATGTCACTCGCCTGCACTGTGGGCTATTGCTTGTCGGCAACCAGCGGCTTCACGCTCCAGATGACCCACAACGGCCAGACACTGGACACAGCGAGTCACGAGCGGTCCAGCGATAAGTTCTTCGGGATGAGCGAGGAGGCGCCCGACCGTGCGGGTGACGAAGGGGTTGCTGCAATCAGCTTCCCGTACCCTGGCCACGATGATGTACTTGCCACAGCGCGAGGCCTCGGGCTGACAGGCGCGCCCAAGGTGTTCCTGGCTAGCGTCTCTGCGCTCACGAGCGTCGCCGTGCTGAACGCTGCCGTGCACGAGGCCAAAGCGGCATTGGTGGCGTTCCGTTCTCGGCACCAGTTGTCACGGGTGCATCTATTCATCAAGGCGCCGTCGGCCTTTGCGATGGCGCTCGGGCACCGTTTGAACGGGGTTGGGGTCGTTCAACTCTACGACTGGGTGGACCTTTCCTATCAGGCAACCGCGGAGCTGCGATGAATGGACTTGCGGCACGAGTGGCAAAAGTCGGCACGAAGGAGGTCGGCCAGAGGTAATGGCGGCCCTCGTATAGGAGAGTTACGACGACCGCCTCTTCCGAATCCAGGCTTCCCTGCGGCCATCGACGGACGTTCGGTACTGAAGGTCGAACAACCGCGACTCGCTGACAGCTTGCTGCCATGACCGGCACCCGTACTTCTCGGGCGTTTGCTCAGCGTCATGGGTAGCCATCCAATCGCGTGCGTCGCTGAGCCGGGCCCATCCCTCGGTCCCTGTCGCCACTATCGCTTCACTTAGCGCTCGGACCATGCCGGAGTTAGACCAGGCGAAGCTGCCGTCTGGGGCGATTCCATTGACTGTCAGTTCGTAGAAGGCTGGTGACCTGGAAAATGATTCTGCGGCGTCCCTGGCCGCCTCCATGCTTTTCGCCCACTCAACTAGTTCAAGGTAGTGTCCGTCAATGCGACCGTAGCTGTCCTCAAGATGGCGGATGGCCGCTACGCACCCCTCCTCGCTCCACACATCGAAGCGGTCGATGAGGTGGTGGACCAGGTCGTTGCGCATCGCGACCAAGTCCTCGACTTCCTCTTTGGTCTGAGCCCACCGGTCGGGCGGCATCGACATGCGGAAGCTGATGCCAATTGAGATGCGGTCGGTGGCCACCTTGCCTTCGGGCAGGAGGTCTCGCTCGAAACCATCGGGTACAACATAAGTCTCAAACAAGGCCTTGACCAGCGTACCAAGGCTCTTGTCCGAGAGCTTCTCGATGCGCATCGAACGCTGCTCTTCCAGGGCTTCTAGTGAGCCAGCCAACTCGTGATGCGCGAGCATGGCTTTCATCAGGCGTTCATACTGCTGGATGCGCAACATGCACCTGCCCAACAGTCGCTGAACGTCGCGCTGTAGCGCTGGACGAGGGTCTTCAGTCATTGGAGGTCTGGTCGGATATTCGCGGCGCCGCTCGGTCGATGCAGCACGCCAGCGAGCGGGTTGAACCTTCGGCGGCTCCCTTCCGGACCGCCCCTGGCTTGCGGCGAGCCTCCCAGTATCCTTCCAAGCACGAACCGAACGTACGCCCCAGTCTCGGCCCGTATGTCGTCGAGATTGCGAAGCCAGAGCGCAGCGCGACCTCGGTGACCACCCGCGCAGCTCGCTTCCGCAACCACGGTAGAACTTCCGTAAGCGTCCAGCCAACTCATCTTGAACCGCATCGAAGCGAAAGCAAGGATCGTGTCCACG
>NZ_JAUZEE010000004.1 GCF_030705305.1 Leptothrix discophora
CGATCCTTGCTTTCGCTTCGATGCGGTTCAAGATGAGTTGGCTGGACGCTTACGGCTGGCAAGCCTCAACAATCACTACATCATCCGCGCCCGTCAGGTCGGCTACCCTACCCTGACCTTGTACGCGTCGAGCGAAGACGAGGCCATTGAAGTCCAGCAGCGTATAGAGAGCGAGCGCCGTCGTGGCATCGTCATCGACTACGGCCTTGCACGGCGGACGACGTTCGCTGACCTGATGATTCGATACCTGCGCGAAGAAGCCCCTCGCCACAAGAGCTTCGAAGTCCAGGGCTACAAAATCAATGCCGTCCTGCAGGACGCCGGGTTGCCGCGTGAAGACATGGCCGCCATTTTGGCCGCACACCCCAATCCTCACCCGGTGTGGAAAGGCAAGGAGATGCGCAAGCCGACCGGCGCGCGGATGAGTGAACCCTCGGAAGCCAGCAGGTTCGTGCGCAAGTCCTTTGCCGATGTCGGGCCCGAGGACTTCGAGGACTACGCCGACGAGCGAGCCCAAGTCGTGGAGGCTGGCACCGTTGACAGGGAACTTGACATGTTCGTCGCCATCTGCAACGTGGCAATCGACAGGTGGCGGATTCCGTGCATCAAGAGCCCTATGGACGGGGTTCGACGCCAGCAGTACTTCAACGAGCGTGACCGCCGCCTGAAAAGCGACGAAGAAGCGCGATTGCTGGAAGCTGCGCGCATGGAAGACCGCACGAAGTCCATCGAGCGGAGACTAGAACAGTTGATGCAAGAGGAGCGGTCGGAAGCCGACGAAGCTGCCACCACCTACCGACGCAAGAAGATTGTCAAGGCTGCCCGCGAGCAGTACCAGGACGATGCGGCGCAGACCTACACCCACGTCGCACTTGTAGAAACGCTCATCCAGTTCCTGTTGATGACCGGGGCACGTCGTAGCGAAGCCCTGAACTTGACGTGGTCGCGTTTGGACTTGGATACCCAGACCGCGCTACTCCCCGAAACGAAGAACGGGCGAGCGCGCAAGCTGTCTATCCGCATGGACCTGGTCGGCATGCTCCGCGTCCTCCCGCGCACCTCCGAACATGTGTTCCCCATCTCCGTTGACGGACTTCGCAAGGCGTGGGCGCGCATTTGCCAGGCAGCGAAGTTGACCTGCGGCGACGAGTTGCGGGTTCACGACCTGCGCCACGAAGCGATTTCCCGTGTCGCCGAGGCAGGCAGCAACACCCCAGGCGGGTTCACGCTGGTTGACCTGCAAGCCTTCAGCGGCCACCGCGACACACGCATGCTCCTGCGGTACTCGCACCTATGCGCCCAAAGTCTGGCGAAGCGGTTGGACGAAGCCTTCGCGGACTCGAACCAAGTCACGATGCACCACGGCGTACGCCGATTGAAGAAGGGGGCGGCGGTGAGCATTGCCGACCTGTGTGGATCGGTGCCGCCGACCCCACCCGCGCCAAAGCCGTCTACGACCCCGCTCACTTTCAAGCTGCCATCAGCATGCCTGACCTGGGGAACAATCTCCTACAAGGCAGCCTGAACGCGCACCGGGCGCGATACCTGTCTCACCAACATCAATGCGCTGGCTCCGTCAGCCGTTTTCCATCATTCACACCCATCCATGACAACTTTCACCTACACCAGCTTTGAAGAAAGCCTCTCCTTCGCCAACAGTGACGAAGGCGCCGATTGGGTTCAATCGCAACGTGTTGGCGCAACAAAGAACACCGGCTACCAAGACGACTCGCTGTACATCGACCTTTACGCAAGTCCTGAGGCGGCAGCCCTGAGCGCGCTCGTTGATTGGGAAGACAGCGGGACTTCAAGATTCAGTGTCCACACCGTGCGAATCAATGGGGAGACGATGTTCGGAGCGGACATTGACCACAATGACGGCATGACTCACACGGACCGGGGCGGCTTCATTGCCTTCCTGCGCGGGGATGACTGGCTTGATGCCGACTGGGTTCAAGACGTGACGCAATAGTCACTCGACGAAGCGAGGTAACGAACGGTTCATGCAGTGATGTTCGCGCTATACGGGAGGCAGTCATGTGACTGCTTACCTTTGGGAACTGCACATGGACCGTCTTCTGACGCCCCGCGAACTGAGCGCCATCATCGCGCTCGCACAACGAACCATCTACAACCGCCGCGCGACCGGCGGTGACCTACCGCCCGCCATCGTCCTTGGACGACGCGTTCGGTTCAAGGCTGCCGATGTCCATCAATGGATGGAGCGCCACCGAGAAAACCGGGGCGAGCACACTGGCAATGGTCCCGATGAAGGAGACCGGGCATGAGCCGCCGCCCTCCTTTCGAGCCCATCGGCTACGCGCACAAGCTTGAGAAGTCCGGCAACTACGCTGCCGCAGACCAGCTCCTTCACCAGTGGACCGGAACCCACTGGGGCATGATTGACGACGAAGCAGGCATGCGCATGGCGCTCCGGTGGATTGCTGACGGCCATCACGGCATCGTCAACGCAGCCAACGCCAAAGCCACCCACCAAACGGCACTGCTCTGGCTTCCTGCCTTGCCGGAGCCCACGCCTGCCGCCGTGATTCCAGTGCAGAACGGCTACCTGCACCTTGACGGCTCGCCAAGCCTGCTCCCCGCAGACAAGGCGCTCGGGCTACGTCACGTGCTTCGCTGCGACTACGACCCCGGCGCATCGGCCCCTGTGGCTTTCGAGAAGCTGTTGGGCCGGATTCTTCCCGACCCTGCGGTAAGGGGCCGCGTGCAAGAGTACATCGGCTACACGCTGCTGCCTGACGCCCGCTTTCAGCTCGCACAAATCTGGCTAGGCTCCGGAGCGAACGGCAAAGGAACGCTGGCGAACATCGTGCAGGCCCTTCACGAGCGAAAGGCGGCTGTCTCTCCAAGCACGCTGAACGGCTTCCAGGCCGCCGTCGTGCTGGGGGCCTCGCTCCTCTTCTGCGACGAAGCCCCGGCGAACGAATGGTGCGAGCAGACCATCAAGTCCATGATTGCGGGTGAATCGGTACTCATTGACCGAAAGTACCTGTCGCCGATTACGACCCGCGTCTGTGGCAAGTGGCTCATTCTTGCCAACCATATCCCGGCCGTGAAGGACCAGTCCAACGGCTTCTGGCGACGGTTCGATATCGTCCCCTTCAGCGTTGAAATTCCGGCCAGCGAGCGCGACCCCTTGTTGGCTGACCACATCGTCAAACATGAACTGACCGGGGTGCTCAATTGGGCGCTGGAAGGGCTGCAACGCTTGCTGGCGCGGGGTCGGTTCGACACCGCCCCTGCAGCCATGAGGGCGGCCGCCCAGACCGCACGAACCGAGACGAACTCGGTTCACGCGTGGGTGAACACAGTCGGCGTCGAACGCACCCTGACCACGGACACATCCAAGGCAGAGGTCTACACGGCCTATGCCGCGTGGTGCCGGGAGAACAACATGGGAGTGGTTGCATCCCCGAAGTTCTGGAAGCGCTTGCCCGACTCCCTTGGCGAAGTGCTGGAAGACCGCGCAGTCACGAAGGCCGGGCGCATTCGCACCTGCAACGTCCGCTTGCCCTGACCATCTGGGCGTAGGCTTCGGTCACAAGAACAGCCGCTGAACACGGCTGTTCTCCATCATGACCAGACTGACCGGCCTTTTCTGAAAACCTCGTCCGCTGCGCCGCTCACCCTAGACGTCCTTCTTCTTTCGCCCGCGAACAAGATAGGACACTCAGGAAAAGTTTTGCCGGAACCCCGGTCAAGCTCGGTCACTCGAAAAATCCGCCCGATCGCGGCGCTTTTTCGTGACCAAGCTGCACACCCTCCCAGTAAGAATCAAGGGCAACCAGGGCCGATGCCAACGGCATCGTCGCAGCCTCAATCAATAGAACACAAAACAGATGCGTCCACCCAAACCCAAGAGCTTCACGGCGATGACCAACTGTCACCCGCGTGACTTCGTCGAGAACTGCATTGCGTTGCCCGTCGACGTTGCCTGCGACTACATCGACCGCTGCTATGCCAAGGCTGCAGACCCAAGCGCCTGGCGGCACGACTACTGCGTTGAAGCAGTCTGGCGGCTCAATCACTGGCGCACACTCCTCGACCCGTCTTCCAGCCACGACGCGCTGGAGATAGCCGCCTACTTGCGAGCATTCCCCCCATTCGACTACGAAGCATATCTGGAGGCACGGGACAGGAAACGCTTCCCAGGCGCGCTGTAGCGCGTCGCCAGGGGAAAGCTATTCGTACCTTAGCCGACCGACCTCGAACAGCCCGTCATCGACCAAGTCGCCATCGACCAGGCGGAACAGGCGTAGCTCCTTCTTGTCTTTGGCACCGACACCGACCATGAACGCCCGGCCGTACTGCACATGCACGGCCCCCGCCTTCTCTTTGTCGTACTGCTGGAGCTGTGGCCCCTTGAACTCGACCAGCGCCACGCCGCCGCCCGTCTTGCGGTCCTTCACCGCCACCAGGAAGTCCGGGAAGAAGCCGACGCCGCTGGACCAGCGGTACAGCGCCACCGACTCGGGTTGCCGCACAGGGTTGCGATGCCACCACTCCACCTCAGGCGCGATGTCCAGCATCTCGGCAAAGCGAAGCTCTTCCGGCGACAGGTCGGCCGGGAAGATGCCGTAGACGTTGCGCTTCGACGGCTCAAGCCGGAACTTGGACCGTTGAACCAGGGGCAGCGTCACGGATACGGCTTGAATCTGGATCGCGCGGCAGCGCTTGTGCGCCTGCCGAATCAGCGTCGGGTTGCGGACCAACACCAGCTCCAGTTGCTGGGTCAGTTCCTCATCGGACCCCGGTAAGTCGAAGCCCCCGGCCTCTATCGCATCGCGGAACCGCTTGCGCAGCGCCTGGAGGAACTGGCGGTTGTCCACGTCGGGATACTCGAAAGCAACCTGCCGCGCACGCTGCGCGATGCTGGCCGCCGACATCTTGGCCCAGACATCCGCGTCGTCGGGGGTGTCGGCCGTCTCGAAGATATCCACGGTCCGCTTGACCAGCTTGGTCCGGCTGCGCTCACGGTCAGCCAGCACAGCCGAGAAGTCCACGAAGGACACCAACTGCGCCTCGAAGTCGTCGGGGTTGCTGGGCAGCATTTCCGTGACGAACGGCGGCAGGCCTTGAACCTTCAGCGGGTAGTCGTACTGTTCCTCCGCGTCCAGCTTGAACGCGTTGACCAACGCTGTCGGCCCATCGTGCGCGCCGTGGGTCAGTTCGGTCTTCGCCAGCTCAGGGAACAGGGCGGAAGTGTGCTGCGGCATCGGCACCACGCCATGACCTGAATTTTCGGTCGGCGTCACGGAATCGGTGCTGTCGGGCGTGACGAAGGCGGCTGATGGAGTTTGATCGGAAGGCGGAAATATCGCCGCCGTCTGGCCTGTTTTCACAACCTGCACAAACGATGAGTCCACCGTGAACGTCACGACCGTTTCGGGCATGGTGTTGGCGGTGTGCTCTTGCAGCTTGTTGATGACCGCCGCCGCACCCGTCAGACCCTCTTGGGCCTCACGGTTGGCGAGGAAAACATAGCCGTAGTTCAAGACCTGCGGGGTGCCAGGTCGGCGCTGCAGGAGGGAATGCACGCGCATGATGCGGCCGACCACCTGGATGCCAAAGTTCGCGTCACGAGTGCCGCGCAGGGCTGCCAGGGTGAACGCGCGCGGGGCATCGAAGCCCATGGCAATCGCCATCTTGAACACCAACACCTCGACGGCCGGGTCATTCGCGAGGGCTTGCAAGTTCGGGTCCGGTTCGTCGGAGACGTGGACCTTCACGGCCGACGCAGGGAACTTGAGCGGCCCGGTCAGGTAGTCGCGGGCCTTCTCCAGCGCCGCGCCACCGTTGGGCACCTGCACGAGCATCAGCGGAGTTAGCGTGACGCCGTCACTGGCGAGCACGCCTTTGATGTGACGATGCATCGCCGCGCACTCGGACATGGCAACTTCCTCGAAGTCGACCAAGGCGGCATCGTCGTTGTTGCCAGTCAGGAATTGAGCTGTCTTGACGCCCAGCTTGAGCAGCCCGGCCTGATAGCCCTCGTGGCGCGTGATGCTGGCCCAGTCTGCCGAGTCGCCCACCTGGTAGCCCGTTTTCTCAGCGAAGCTGGCAACGTCGGTATCCCGAGGCGTGGCGGTCATCATCAAGGCGTAGTCGGGCTCCAGTACCTCAGCGAAGAAGCGGTAAGCCTCCTTCGCCTTGACGAAGCCGTGATGGGCCTCGTCCACGACCACACCCACACGCAGACCCAGGGCGCGGGCTTGTGCAATGAGGTCATCGACCGACAGGCCAGCGTCGCCTGTGGTGCGTGCCAGGCGCGATTCCTTGGACTTGGCCGCCACCGTCTGCCAGGTGATGACGAACATCGCACCGGAGGCCAGCTCATCCGGGGTGCGCTGGTGCTCGATGTTCAGAATTTTCAGTTGCGGGGCCTGTCGTTGCAGGCTGGCCGCCGCTTGGTCAATCAGCGTGGCGTAGGGCGCAAACCAAAACCACACCACGTCGTCCAGCGCCGAGAACCGGGCCACGACCTCAGTCGCAATCAGCGTCTTGCCGATGCCGGTCGGCGCTTGCAGCATGACCGCCGCCGACTGCTTGCGCAGCTTGCCCAACTCTTTCGGATTGGTCAGGCGGTTGTAGTCGTCACGCACGTTCTGAAAGCGCGTCACGAGCGCGCCGATGTGACGCTCTTGGAATAGCAGTGGGTCGATGCGGCTCATGCTTGGTTCCCTCCCAGCTTGCCGAACCTGAAGCCGCGCGTCAGGTCTGCGGGCACCTCTCGCAGATTGTTCTCGTTGACCAAGCCCACCAAAGCGGCGGGGGTCCATGTGTAAATGATCGCCTGCGGGTGCTGTTCCAGCGCCTCACGCAAAGCGGCCTTCATCTTGGGCTTGGTCGAGGGTAGGTAGACGAGTGCCTGCCCGTTCCAGACCGACACCGATGCCAGCTTGCCGGTCGGTGTGAGCGGATGATGGTGCTTCATCTGGATGTAGGACCAGACCATGCCGTCATCCAAGCGCTCTTCCAAACGGTGGGTGGGGACGTGCTTGGCCCGCGCGTAAGCAAAGCTGCCGCCCAGGCCTTCGACCTGTTCACCCTTGGCTAACGTATAGCCCTCTGCGATACGGCGTACGCGAGTTGCGCAAACGTCACGACAAAGGTTCTTGTTCGGCTCATCGTTCGTTGCTTCGGTGCTGGACACAAGGATGAAACGGCGTTCGCCCCCGTCCTCTTCGTTCAGTTGCATGACTGCATCAGCGAGCGTCCCCGAGCCGGCAAAGAAGTCGAGCACGATTGCATCACGCGCAGCAACGAACGAAAGCAGGTGCGTGATGAGTTCTACAGGCTTCGGGTTGTTGAACGGCGCTGCCCCCCCGAAGATGCGCTTCAACTCGTTCGGCCCCTTGCGCCCGTCAAGTTCAATAACGCTCGGCAACTTGACCATGAAGTCACGGGCGTAGACCTTCAGTTCAACAATCTTGTTCTCGTCTTCGCCGTACAAAATCGCGTCGTCAGCAATGAGCGCCTGCATGGTCTTCCACGGAAACCGGTAGCCCATGAGGGGCTGTTTGCAGGCCCTTCTGGTGACGGGGTGGGGTACGTCGTATCGGTACCCCTCTTTGCCCGGGTTGTGCACGCTTCGACTTCCGGCGTACACACCGTTGTGGTCGATGAACTTGTAGTCGGCGAGCGGCCCCAGGAACGGCTTGTTCTCTCGATACCATTCGGTGTACGCGGCCTGCAACGCCGCTGGGTCAGCATGTTCCTCAGTCAGACGCGACCCAATGCGCAACAGTTCGTCCTTGATGGCCGACTCCGGTGACTTCCATACCGGTGGGTTCAGCTCTTTCCTCTTGGCGTAGACCAAGATGTACTCGTGCTCAATGGCAACTCGCGTCGGGTTGTTGTCGGTGACGTTCTTCCAGATGACATTGCCGATGAAGTTATGCGCGCCAAAGACCCTGTTCATCAGTAGGCCAAGATTGAACAACTCGTTGTCGTCAATCGAAACGAGGATGACTCCGTCTTCGGCCAACAGGTCTTTCGCCAAACTCAACCGCTGGTGCATGAACTCCAACCACGTCGAGTGCCGGTAGCGGTCGGTGGCCTCGAAGTAGCTGTCGTTGTAGACGAAGTCCTTGCGTCCGGTGTTGTACGGAGGGTCGATGTAGATGACCTGCACTTGTTCGGCGTGCGTGCTAACCAGATGCCGCAGCGCGTCGTAGTTGTCACCTTCAATGATGAGATTGCGCCAGGGCGCGGGTCCGCAGGACAGGTCGGGGTCCAGTTCCAGGCCGACGAAGTCGCGGTTCAGGGCCTTGTCTGGCGCGATGTCGCGCCTCTCCCACACCAGGCCGTAAGGGGTCTGGCTGTCTCGTCGCTTCAGCAGCTCGATGAGCGCTTCTCGGCTCAGGTGTTCGTATTCTGTTGACATTCGGGCGTTTTTCCTCTGCCCGCCATTGTCAGCGATGACCACCATGAAAACTGCCCCCGGCCGCAGTGACGCAGCCGGGGACAGCAACCAGTACGAGCGACGGCCGGTTCGCGAGCCGCAAGGTCAAAGCCTGGATTTGGGGCTTCAACGAGAAGGTTTCGTGCGGCGCGGTACCAGCCTGAGCCGCGCCCCATTGCCTCCTTTTTTAGGAAAACAGTGTGTCCTCGAATCTGTATAGCGCGGATTGGAAGGATGACAGCGCATCGACCTGCTGCTGTGTCCACCCCAGGCCTTCCAGGTCACGACGCAGCTTGGCTTCAAATGCCGGGGTGCAGATGAAGATCAAGCGTCCCCACACTTGCCCCGGCCCGAGCAGCCGCGAGCCGTCACGCCGCCCCTTGTCCTGCAAGACCTTGCCCATCCAGGCCAAAAACGCCTTGTAGTCCTTGGCGTTCTTGCGCGAGCGCTCCACCTCAACCCACCACACTTGAGTGCCGCTCCGTAGCAAGACATCAGGCCGCTTGCCTGCGATTCCTGCTTCACTACCGAGCCAAAGGCCCTGCGAGATTTCGCGCTCGGTGGACACCCGAAACCCCCGGACGATGCCAGCAATGGCAACCTGACTGCTTATCAGCCTATGGCGGTAGTAAGCCGAGCTGAAGCCGCGCACCAAGTCCTTGCCGCTGATAGCTGCCACGCCCGCAACTTTGAGCGCCCGCACTCCCCCTTCGGACAGCGCATAGATGACGCTGCCGTCAGGCCCCTGTCCAGCGATGACCAAGCGGTCTTCACGGAGGCGGCGCATCGTGCGCTGTGCCATCCGCACCGCCGAGCCGGTCGGCTGCGCTGGCTCCATGCCAGGCGGGCCGCTTGGCCTGAACGCCCAGCGTGTCCAGCACAGTGCGGCCAAGTCGCGCGTTCGCAACCAGCCAAAGCGGTGCAACGCCCGCAAGACCCGCGCTTCGTTTTCGCGGGCAATCAGCCGCCCGTCCTTTTTACTCATCATGACCCTCCTGGAGTCGTCGTTGTCATGATTCGTATAGCGCGGCGACCCGTTCATGCCCCCGTGCGACGGGGGCCGAACAGGGGGAACGAACAGCCGCGCTGCGGCTGGAGCACACCGCCCCCTTCTTCCCGGCTGGACGCCGGGCGGGGGCTTGTCCAGGCTGGACGCCCGGCCATGCGCTCATGAATACCGGCGCCCCCACGCCTTCCGTGCCCCGCCTTCAGCGGGCCACTCCACGCGCGGGCTAGAGCTTCAACCCGGCCCGCTGGACGCGGTTGGGCTGCGGTCAGTGCTTCGCCTGACTTAAATCTCTAGCCCGCGCGTACGGCGGGGCGGGGCTGTGCCCCCACCACGGAACCGCCGCGCTGGGGCGCGGCTGCCGCGACGGCGACGGGCTGCGCCCTGCCTGCGCCTTCCGAGGCGGCCCCCCCGGCGACGTGCCGACCCTGTGGGCAGGGTGCGGGCTGTCGGGCTGCGGCTGGACGCCTGGCCCCGCTGTGCCACTGCGCTTCGCTCCGCTGCCGAGCGGCCCCTGACTCCGCCCCCGTGCCTTCGGCACCAGGGCTGCGCGCCCGTTGGCTTGCCTCAAAAGCCGACCTGCACAGACAGCCTGCGGCAGACAGTGCAGGCTCGTTTCCGTGACGCCGTCACAGAAACACAGAGAGGTTCTCGTGGCGATCGCCACGAGAACCGTAGGAATGCCGGTGGCGTGGCCGTTCCCGTGACGGCGTCACACCGCCACGCCATGTTCTCGTGACGTCAACACTGGTATGCCTCGTCACCCAGCCCATGGCAGCGTGACTGCGCGCCAGAGGCTCGCTCTAAGAGCCGCCCGCGCTGACAGCCGATGGCAGCGAGCGCGGACCTTTTCCGTGATGGCGTCACGAGAACCACAGGGATGCCGGTGACAGGGTCGTTTACGTGACGGTGTCACACCGCCACGGCGCGTTTTCGTGACATTTCGTCACGTCAACACTGTCATGCCCCGTCACGCGCGCTATACCAAGGATGCGAGATAAACACGACCACGTCACCCTTGACCTGCTGCTTGACGTACCAGCACCCCAGCCCTCCTGCGCCACCAAGCCTACGCTTGGTCGCCCGAGGAAACCAGATGCACTCAGCGACGCAGAGCGCGCCCGGCGCTATCGCGCTCGCAAGAAAGCTCGCCTCGCAGACTTGCAAGACGAGAGCAAGCCAGTCAGCTCGAACGTCATTGACCTGACAGCGCTTCCACCTTGGAAGCGCAAGGCGGCTTGAGCCGCCTCCGGGTTGTTACCAGGCCCCCGGGCATCGCTACCGCTGTCGAGGTCCGTCGCGCAATCTGCGATGTGACCTCAATTCATCCCGCCTTCACAGGCCCTGCGGGCACTTCGCGCGCCTCTGCACCCGTTCCCCTGCGGGGCTGCGGCTTTGACTGCGCCTATTCCGTCCGTCTGCCTTGCGGCGCATCAACGCAGGCGACGAACTCAGACAACGGCGGCAGCAATGCCAGCGGGCCCCATGCAACACCCCGGGAAATGCATGGAATCAGGCTCTAAATCTAGACCCCGGCATCAGTGGGAATACGAAATGCAAGACGAGACTGCGGACTTGGACGCCATCTTTGGCGAGGCACTGGCCTTCATTCATGGGTACACGCGCGCACAGGCCATCACCGATGGTGTGTTGGTAGACATCACGGAAACAGCGCGCGAGGCGGGGTTCCGGTTGCCGGTTGCCATTACCTCAGCGGCATGGGCCAAGACTGTCGCGTGGACCGATGAGGACTCGGCCCGTCAGACGCTCCAAGACGAATCGGGCCGGTTGTGGGATGTGGTGTGGATGAGCTACGTCGCGGCACGGCGCGCGAGTGGCGGATGCCGCGTGCCGGTTCAGCTCTATGTCGTACCGAGGGGCGGAGCAGGGAGGCGCCCACGCTTGACTACGTTGCACATGGTCATCGGCCCCGGTGACGAAGGCGAGCCGGTTATCACCCTCATGAACCCCAACGAAGACTGAGCGCCACACGCCCGCCCGATCCGGGCGGGCTGACACCACCCATCGAGGAAAAACAAATGCACAACGAACCCGAAGATTTCGGCCCGGACATCAACCCGGCGACTGGCCTGCCAATGTTGGATGACACCTGGCTCGATGTTGGCGGTAGCCCGTTTGGGACAGATATCCACCAGCCAGCCTACGTACCGCAGCCGGCCTGTGACCCCTACTGGCCCCCTGCTGGCGGTGGGGACCCATGGTGAAGAGCCGGTCAGTTCAAGCCTTGCAGCCGGGCGAGCTTCCGTTCAGTGCTGGCACGCAGACTGACTACGGTCTTGTCAGCGCTTGCCGGTGCGCGGCGGATGGGCTCGGGAACTTGGGCGGGGGCCGACTGAGGCTCGGCGGAGGAATCAGCCTTGAGCCGCTGCGACAGCCACCCGAAGTAGACGTCCGGATGCCAGTAAATCCGGTTGCCCAGCTTGGCAGGTGCGGGAAGGATGCCATCATTTATCCAGTTCTCGACCGAGCGGATAGAGATGCCCAGCGAGTCGGCGACGGCCTGCTTGGTCAGCGGGGTGAAGGCGAAAGAAGTGGTCATCACAAGACCTTGTAGTTGAGGTCTTATGTATAGGCAGAACACACAGGCATGGCGCGCAGCCGACCGCACGACGCTACACACAACGCGCGCCAAGTGGCCGATTTCCAGTGGCAAATCAGTGGCAATTGGGCTGGTTTGCCACTGCGTTTAGCTGCGCGCAGCTACGCGAAGGAAAGCGTAAGTCGTTGATTTACAATAGACACCCCTACCCATGGAACAGCGATTTAGGCAGGGACACAATTTTCGGGACGTAGAGGCCGGAGGTTCGAATCCTCTCACCCCGACCAGGATTCAGGGATCTGGTATCCCGAGAGACAAACAAGAGCCGCACATGTTGCGGCTCTTCTCTTTTGCGCGACGTGTTTCTCGCGCGCATCTGAATCGTCATTCCGCATCGTTCTTCCGACGGCCCTTCCGCATTCAGGGTCCGATGTGGCGAACCCAGATGCTCGACTTGCCGAGCCAGCGCAGACCCATGTAGCCGTGCAGCACGGCACGCTCGCCTTGCAGCGTCAGGTCACAGCTGGCCAGCGCGCCCTGCAAGGGACCGGGACGCAGGTCCACGACGGCACCTCCGACCCAGCCGCTGCCAGACGGCTTGAGATCGCGGATGAATTCGATCTCCGTGTAGCGCTTGCCCCTCAGGTCTCCGACGCAGCGCTCGCACACCGGCTCCAGTTCATGGCCCTGTGCATCCATCGTCTTCACGATGCGACCGAACAGGCGGCCATTGCGGCGGTAGATCTGGATGATCGATCGGGTCGGCGTCTCGGCATCCGGGTCAACGGCCAGCCACTGGCCTTCGAGCGGATCCGGCGCCAGCCGCGTCGACAAGGCGCGCAAGCGGTCGATGTCCTGGGCGCTCGCCTCGTTGCCGAGCAAGGCGCCGGCGAGCCATGCCATCGCCGCTGCCGACAAGGTAAGCGCCAGCGCCCGCCAGCTGCGGCGCAGTCGCGCAAGACCTCGCCGGTTCGGAGCTCGATGCACCGGCTTCATGGCGTGCTCGTCGCCACCCAGCTCGCCACCGGCAACCGCAGCTGCACGCACGCACCAGGCGACGCATCGCTGACGCTGCAGCGGCCGCCGATCGCCGCGGCACGTTGGCTCAGGCCCGGAAGACCCTTGCCGTTGCCTCGCGCGTCAGTGCGGCGACGGCCGCCTTCCGGCCGTTCGATCAGCCCGCGGCCGTTGTCGACCACCTCCAGCACCAGTTCGTCCGCATCGCAGCTCAACGTCACGTTGAGCTCGCTCGCACCCGCATGCTTGATGCAGTTGGTGACCGCCTCCTGCAGGATGCGCAGCACGTTGACGCGCACCTCGGGCGGCAGGTGCAGCGGCTCGCCATCGGCGATGTCGTAGCTGATCTGCAGGCCGCTGCCGTCGAGCTGGCTTTCGAGCTTGAGGCAGTAGTCGAACACGCAGGACTGGATGTCGCTGTCCTCGTCCTGGTGCGAATAGAGCACCAGCCGCATGTCGTCGATGCAGGCCTGCAGCTGCTGCTCGACCTCCTCGGGACCCTGGCGGGCTTCGCGCACGCTGAACAGCGTCGTGATCAGGCGCGAGCCGATGCCGTCGTGCACGTCCTGGTAGATGCGGTCTCGCTCGAGCCTGGCCGCATCGATCTGCGCCAGTCGACGTTGTTCATCGTAGCTGCGGGCCAGCTCGGCCTCGCGCTCGCGCAGCGTGCGGGTCAGGTGCTCGTTGGCATTCATCACGCCTTCGACACTGCCCTGGTGCTGGACCAGCAGGATGTATCCGACCACCAGCAGCAGCAGCGGCAGGCCCAGGTGGCAAAGGTAGAAGGGCTCGAAGGCAAGCGAATACCAGTGCCAGGCCGGCAAGGGCGGCACCAGGCTGACCAGAAGGCCCGTCAGCACGCCATAGTCATGGAAGGCCAGAACGATGCAGAAGATCGACTGCAGCAGCAGCGCACGGGCAGCCCCTTGCCCCGGCCGCAGCGCGACGCGTGCGAGCCGGAAGCTGGCGTAGACGTAGACCATCAGCATGGGCCCGGTCCACAGCCGGTCGACCGCGTTCTCGACCGCGCTGCCACCAACCGCGTAGACCAGTGGGGCGATCGAGGCGAACCCGATGAAGGCCCGCGTGGCGCGCCGTCCCATCGGCTGGCCGGCGAAGGACAGCACGAACATCGACATCAGCGTGATCAGGCCGGCCTCGGCGGCATACAGCATGCCGCGCCACAGCCGGTACCAGGGCATCGACACGTGCGACCACAGCGCCAGCGTGAAGAGCAGCCCCCACAGCACCATCGCCGCGCCGGCCAGCGCGAAGATGCGCTGGCGCGGCGAGGCCATCCAGGCGCCGATCATGAACAGGCCGGCCACCAGGCAGAACAGGTTGGACGCGTGCGCCAGCGTGCCGCTCAGGAAGGCCACCACGCCCTCGACGTGGCTGAGGTCGTCGATGCGGCCGAACAGCGGCGGCGAGATCAGCACATAAGGCTCATGCGTCGACTGCTCGACCCACAGCTCGTCGGGCTGGCCATCCTGGCGCAGCAGCCGCGTTGGCAAGGGGATCAGCAGCGGTCGATACCAGACATAACGGTCGTTCGCATCCGAGCGCGGCAGGCCGGCGACCCAATGGCCATTGAGGTAGAAGTCGCCGCCGTTGATGACCTGCGGAAACAGCAGCGCGTGCTGCGGCGGCGCATCGGCGGCCTCCCGCCGGACCGGCCTGCGGCCAGCCTGCAGGCGTGTGGCCACCGCGCCGTCGAGCACCACGCGATAGGCGATGGTGGCGGCCTTGCGGCGCTCGGCGCGCACGGTGAAATGCGGCAGGTCGACCCGCTCGCCCGGCCGACCGTAGGCGGCCGCGCCGGCCACATCGGTCGTCAGCTGGGCCGACTTCAGCGTCACCATGTCCGGACCGAGCGCGGTCCACAGCCACGCCAGCATCGCGACCAGTGACACCGCCACGAGCCATGCTGGCAGGGCCGCGCGCAGGTGCCTAGTCATCGAGCAGGCCGTTGGTGCGCGCGACGTGAACGGCCATCGAGCGCGAGCGCACCGACAGCTTGCGGTAGACGCCGCGCAGGTGCTGGTTCACCGTGTGGGTCGAGATCGACAGCCGATCGGCGATGGTCACGATGGGCAGGCCCTCGGCCAGCAGGCCCAGCACCTCCATCTCGCGCGGCACCAGGCGGTAGCGCGCGACCACCTCGGCCCGATCGACCTCCTGGCGCGGGTCGATGGTCTGGCCCGCCATGCCCATCACGAGCACCTTGGCGACCTGCGGACTGACCGGCGAATAGCCGTTGTGCAGGGCCACGATCTTGTCGATCAGCGCCGGCCCGCGTTCGTCCTTGAGCAGGTAGCCGGTGGCGCCGGCCTTGAGGCTGCGGCTGATGTGCTTGGCATCGCCGAAGGTGCTCAGCACCATGCTCTGGGCTTGCGGGCAGTTGGCCTTGATGTTGGCGATGACGTCGACGCCGTCGACATCGGGCAGGCCGAGGTCGACGAGGTAGACATCGGCCTGGTCGTCGGCGATCAGGGCCATGGCCTCGGACTTGTTGCGGGCCGTGCCGGCCAGCACGCAATGGTTCGAACGGATGATCAGGTCTGCCACATGCTGGCTGACCATCGGATCGTCTTCGATGATGGCGACAGAGATGGACATCGCGGGGCTCGATCAGTGTTGAAGGTCGATCCGATGGGGAACTCTGCGTACGGGACCTCCACCGTCTTGCAGGGCGATTCGTCCGTTATCGGAGCGGTCGGACATGACTTGAGATCTTCTTGAGCGGCCGCAAGGACCTACAGCAGCGGGTTCTGGTAGAGGGACTTCAGTTCGGTGTAGGAATTCAGGCCGACACCGGTGTTCGCCGAGCCGGCGATCGAGGCCAGAACATGCTGGAACTTGGCCGGATCGGCCTGTTCGCTGATCACCACATCGGTTCCCAGCAGCAGGCCCAGGTCGCTGTCGGTCAGCAATGGCACCGCCGAACCCAGGTCCGGGAGCACCGCCAGCTGCATCACGTGATCGACGGCACGCCCGATCGCATCGAGCTTGTCGACCGTCAGTGCATCGCTGCTGGCCGACTTCGCGCCGATCACGTCGTTGAACAGCGCCAGCGCGTTGTCGGCCAGCGCCGTGAGGCCGTCGAGCGAACCGCCGGCCGAGAGGCTCTCGAGCGTGCCGCCAGCCGCCAGGCCGATGTGGGCATGGACGTTGGCGTATTCGGCCGCTGCGGGCGAAGCGATCGGGTAGCTCGCAGCGGCGCCGTTGGCATAGCTGAGGATGCGGTCGTAGCTGGTCGCCATGGCCTGCAGATCGGCCAGCTGGAGGTTCGGCGCGTCGTTCGCGCCCACCGGCGTGGCCGCCAGCGCGGACTTCATCGCGTCGACCAGGTTGGCCTGCGAGAAGTTGGACTTGACGGCGTAGTTCGCGTCCAGCACGCCCATCGCCACCAGGTCCGGGTACGTCAGCGGGTTCGCGGCTGCGGTGCCGGAGATGGTGTTGAACACCTTGCCAACCTGGACCGCCAGCCCGTTCAGGTCAGAGACCGCGTTCACGCCGTCGAACACCTGCTGCTCGATCACCTCGTTGTACAGGCCGATCGCGCGTGCCACATGCTCGGCCGTGCCCTGTTCCAGCACGCCGAGGTTGACGCCGATGTCGCGGAAGTCCGGGGCCGTCAGGTCGGCGGCGTCGGCGCCGCCCGGCCCGTTGGCCGCCACGCGGATCTGCTCGTAGACATCGACCAGGTGCTGGACCGCCGCGACGGTGGACAGGTCACTGGCGGTCCGCGCGGCAACCGCCGAGTTCACCGCGTCGACGTTGACGGTGCCGACGTTCTTCACGCCGGCCGCGTCGTAGACCGCAGGCAGCGGCGCCGAGCCCGAGCCGTCGGCATAGCTGCGCAGCGTGGCCAGGGCCTCGGAAGGGCCGATCGTGCCGAGCCGGGTGGTGACCAGGGCGCGGATCTCGTCGAGCGTGTCCACACCGCTGCCCTGGTCGTCGGTGGCCGCGATGGCGGTCCACAGGTCCTGGAAACGCGCCTCGGACGTGAGCTCGTTGGTGACGGCGCTGATGCCCAGCTGCCCCAGGTCGGCGCTGGTCACCTTGGCGGTGGTGTCGCCGGCCGCAAGCTTCATCACGTGGTCAACGGCAGCCGCGATGTCGTTGAGTTCCCTGACCGTGTCGACGCCCGCCGCCGCCTTGCTGCCGACCACCTCGTTGAGCAGCCGCAGCGCCCGATCGGCGAGCGCCTGGCCGCCGTCGGTCGCGTCGGCGGCCAGCCCGATGACGGCGTTCACGGCGGCATAGGTCGCAGCACCCGGTGCGCTGGCCGGGTCGTTGGCCGCCGTGCCGTTGGCGTAGGTGATGACCTTGTCGTAGCCGGCCACCAGGTCGCTGACCTGCTGGAGCCGATCGACCTTGACGCCCGTCTTGCCGGCCTCGACCAGCGCACTCTTGACCGCATCCAGGTTGGCGGTCGTCACCTTGTCGACCCCGATCGTCACGAAGTCGGCGCTGGTCAGCGGGGTCGACAGCGTGGAGCCGCCCACGGTGTCGAGCAGTTTCTCGACCACCACCACCAGCGCGTTGAGCTTGGCCACGCTGTCGACGGCACTGGCCGGCCGATCGCCGATGACGTCGTCGAACAGCTTGAGCGTCGGATCGGCGGTCTCGAGCGACTTCAGGTTCACGCCGAGGGCCTGGAATTCGGCCTGGGTCAGCGGCTGTTCGGGGCTCGCGTCGGCCACCATGTGGCCATTGGCCTTGGCCAGGATGCGGACGTAGGCGTCGACCATCTTCTGCACCTTCGCAACGCTGTCGACGTCGCTGCCCTCGAGCGCCGCGACGGCGCTGTTCACGGCCTCCAGGTTGGCGCGGCTGACGCCCTTGACGCCGGCCTTCTCATAGGTGGCCACGGTCGGCACGGTGGCCTGCGAGTTGTCGGCATAGGCCTTGATCGGGTCGAGCGTCGACACCGGATCGCTGCCACCGCTGACCGCCCGGTAGACGCCATACGCGCCGAGCGCACCCGCCCCCCACAACAGCACGTCGTCGGAGACACCACCGATCAGCGAGGTGGCGGCCTTGCCGCCAAGGTAGAGGCCCTCGTCGCGCACGACCGGCGCGCCGGCCGGCTGGTGCAGGGAGGCCAGCGGCGAAACGTCGGCGGCGCGGTAGGACTGGACCTCGCCGGCCGCGTCCAGCCCCTGCAGCACCGGCGGCTGGGTCAGGTCGAAATAGCCCTTGATGATCACGTCGGGCTGGTCGGGCGAGTCGCCGTTGACGTTGACCCAGAGATCAGGACCTGCGCGGCGGGTGCGGATGCGCGCCGGTCCCTGGTTGCTGGCGGCCTGGGAGAGCTGCAACACCACCCCTTCCTGGGCCTGGACCACCACGGCCTCGCCGCGCAGGCCAGCCTGTGCTGGCACCGCCTGGCGGGCGACGGTCATGCCGGCCTTGATGACTCGAATCATGTATGCCTGGGTGCTCATCGAGCCTGACTCCTGTGGGTGGGGCCGTGCGTCATCACGTAGGTGGGTGGACGACGCGGATTTCATGTCAAACATCCCGCATGAATCTCGTTTGAAAGTCAGCAGAGTTTGAGGCGACCCTGGAAAGTATAGGAATCAGGACCATTTCAACCACTACCTAAAGAAGTGGTCAACCAACCTATATCGACTATTCAAGGACTAAAAACGACTGAAAACAACCCAGATATGCTGACCTACGGGGCCAATCCGACATATCAAGGTGGGAAACCAACATATTCATGTAATTGCCGGTTGTTGGGTGGACGGGAAGACTGCGTGGCCTCCCACCGTTCCATCCAACAAGGCCACGTGTACATGCCATGTCCATCCGTCATTTCGGGGTCGTCTCCCCTGCGGCCCACCGGCGCGCTGTTCCCGCTGTGCCTGCTGGCGTGCTGCATCGGCCTGATCGCACCTGCCGCGCCCGCCGCATGGGCAGCGACCGCCGCTGCCCGGCCGGGTGACGGCGGCGACGTGCCCGCCGCCGGCGAGCGCACGGTGCTGCGCCTGTCGGACGTGATCGGCGCCCTGCCCCAGTCCGTTGACGACGCGGTCCGCACCGGTGGCCCCTGGGGCGAGGCGCTGGGCCGGCACATCGGTCGGGCCGCCACCCAGCACGCCACCATCCTGGAAGCCCGCAGCGCGCTGACCGGCGCCCGCGCCAGCAAGGTGGCGGCGCGCTGGCAGCTCGCGCCGTCGGCCACCTACTCGCGTGAATATGCCGGGCCGAACGCGACCCAGACCTACTCGAACCTGCTGCGCATCCAGCAACCCCTGTGGACCGGAGGCCAGCTGACCGCCGGCATCGACATCGCCCAGGCCCAGACCCTCAAGGCCCAGCACGCGGTGCGCGAGGCGCAGCGCAGCCTGGCCCTGAAGATCACCGCGAACTGGTCCGACTGGGCCCATGCCGACCTGCGGGTTCGCCGACTGGGCGAGCTGGTCGACCAGCAGACCGCGCTGCTGGAAATGATCGGCCGGCGCTATGCGCAGGGCTCGGCCACGGTGTCGGACCAGTCGCTGGCGCGGGCCCGCCTCGAAAGCGCGCTCGGCGAGCTGGCGCAGGCCCGCCTCGATCAGGCCCATGCCCGCAGCCAGCTCGAACGCAACAGCGTCGGCGAGGTCGACCCGGCGCTGCTGGCCGACCTGGACGGCACGCCGCCCGTCGTGCCCGGCCTGGACGAGGTGCTGGACGCGATCGAGTCCGCGCCGGCCCTCAACCGCGCCGCCGTCGACATCGACATCGCCCGGCTGGAGCTGGTCTCGCGCCGCGCCGGCCTGCACCCGCAGGTCCACCTCCGACTCGACAAGCAGTGGGGCGCGGTCAAGGACGAACGCCTCTCCGTGGCCGTGCAGGGCTCGACAGGCGCCGGTCTGGGCGGCATCGCCGCACTGGACGCGCAGGAGGCCCGCATCGAGTCGGCCCGGCTGGCGGTGCAGTCGCTGCGCACCGAGCTGCGCGACCAGTACACGCAGGAGCACACCCGCTACCGGTCCTACGACCAGCGGGTGCGCCTGACGCGTGCCTATGCGCAGACCAGCGCCTCGGTGCTGGCCTCCTACCAGCGCCAGTTCGACGCCGGCAAGCGTGGCTGGCTGGAGCTGCTGAACATGGTTCGCGAGGTCCATCAGGCCGAGCTCGACGCCGCCAATGCACTGATCGACCAGCGCATCGCCGCCTTCCGCCTGCTGCTGCTGGTGCAGGCCCCGGATCTCAACAACGACTTCGCTTTCGGCCAGGAATCCCAGCCATGACGACAGAACACGCGGCGCTCGGCGCCACGCTGGGCCGCTGGCTCCAGCTCAGGGGCCAGGCCCTGCCTCGCGGCCAGATCCGCACCGTGCTGGGCAAGCTGGCCATTCCGCTGCCCGGGCCGGATGCCGACGACTGGACCGAGGTGGTCGCCGAGGCGGCGGCCGAACTGGACCCCGGCGCCCGCTTCGTGCGCCTGGACAGCCCCGACATCGCCGCGCTGCCGCTGCTGTGCCGCCACGACGAGCACGGCTGGCTGGTGGTGCAGTCACGCGACGCCCAGGGCCTCTGGCTGGCCGAGGACGCCAACGGCCTGCGCCGCAGCCTGCCGCTGGACAGCCAGCCCTGCCTGCACCGCATCGCCATCGACGAGAACCGCGATGGCCCGCTGACCGCGCGCCAACTGATCAAGGATCAGTTCAAGGTCAACCGCGGCGTGTTCGTCGAGGCCGGCCTGACCTCGCTGCTGCTGACCGTCGTCGGCCTGCTGGTGTCGTTCTACAGCATGCAGGTCTACGACCGCGTGATCCCGTCGCAGGGCTACCAGACGCTCTGGGTGCTGAGCATCGGCGTGGTCTTCAGCATCGTGCTGGAGTGGTTCGTCAAGGTCGCCCGTGCCCACCTGATCGAGCCGCGCCTGAAGGAGATGGACCTCAACCTGTCCAAGGCCATCTTCGCGCGCATGACCGCCGTGCGCATGGACCAGCGCCCGCCGATGGTTGGCACGCTGGCCTCGCAGCTGCAAGGCTACGAGATGATCCGCGGCGTGCTGTCAGCCTCGACGCTGTTCCTGGCGTTCGACCTGCCGATGGCGCTGGTGTTCGTGCTGGTGATCGCGCTGGTCGGCGGTCCCTGGATGGCGACGGTGCCGCTGGTGCTGTTCCCGATCGCGACCTTTGCCGGCCTGGTGCAGCGCCAGCGCATGCAGCGCCTGGTCGCCGCCAGCGTCGACACGGGCAACCGCAAGACCGGCCTGCTGGTCGAGTCGATCGAGGGCGCCGAGACCATCAAGGGCCTGGGCGCGGGCTGGCGCTTCGAGGGCCGCTGGGCCGGCCTGGTCGAGACCAACGCCAGCCAGACGCTGCAGATCAAGCACCTGACCGATGCCACCGGCTACATGGCCGCCGCCTTCCAGCAGATCGGCTATGTGCTGATGGTCGCGCTGGGCGCCACGCTGACCATCCAGGGCCAGATCACGCAGGGCGCGCTGATCGCCTGCTCGATCCTGTCGGGCCGCGTGATGGGGCCCTCGGCCATGATCCCCGGCCTGATCGTGCAGCTGGCCCACGCGGCAGCAGCGCTCAAGGGCCTGGAGCATGTCTTCTCGCTCAAGCGCGACAACGAGGGCGTCGAGCGCCCGATCGTGCCCGGCGTGGTGCGCGGCGAACTGCGCTTCGATGCGGTCGAGTTCGGCTACCCCGGCCGTGGCGCGGCCCTGTCGGTCAAGCACCTGCAGATCCAGCCCGGTGAACGGGTCGCGTTGATCGGCGCCATCGGCGCGGGCAAGAGCACGATGCTGGGCCTGGCCTGCGGCCAGTTCAAGCCGCAGAAGGGCACGGTCTTCCTCGACGGCATGGACATCGCGCAGATCCACGCCGGCTGGGTCACCGCCAACATCGCCTACATGCCGCAGACCTCGTGGCTCGGCTCGGGCACCCTGCGCGACAACCTGCTGCTGGGCCAGCCCGACCTGGGTGACGAGGCCGTCATCGAGGCCTGCCGCAAGACCGGGCTGTGGCGCCTGATCGGCCAGAACGCCAAGGGCCTGGACATGCCGATCTCCGAAGGCGGCCGCGGCCTGTCGGGTGGCCAGCGCCAGCTGGTCGCGCTGACGCGTCACCTGGTGGCCGACAAGCGCATCTGGCTGCTCGACGAGCCGACCTCGGGCATGGACGAAGGCATGGAGCAGCACTGCGTCGCGGTGCTGGGCGAGGCGCTCAGGAGCGTCGACGGCGGCCGCACGCTGCTGCTCGTGACGCACCGCCCGGCGCTGCTGGCCCTGGTCGAACGCGTGGTCGTGATCGACGCCGCCGGCGGTGTCGTGCTGGACGGCCCGCGCGACCAGGTGCTGCAGCAGCTCAGCCGGGCCCGCCAGGCGACGCCTGCGGCGGGCCAGCCCCAGCCAGCCTCCGTGGCCGCCACGGCAGCCGCCGCCCAACCGTCCCATCCCGCCTCGCAGTCCGGCCCCGTGCCAGCCTGATCGACGCCCACCCCTTTCCAGGATCGAGCCTTCCACATGGCCAAGAGCAAACGACTCGGCGAGGGCGTGCTGCGCTCGCGCTATGCCCTCCTCGGCACCGCGCTGTTCGGCGCGCTGTTCATCGGCTGGGCCTCCGTGGCGCACCTCGACCAGGTGACCCGCGCGCCCGGCAAGGTGATCGCGCTGTCGCGCACCCAGAGCGTGCAGTCGCCCGACGGCGGCGTGGTGCGCGAGATCCTCGTGCGCGAGGGCGAGACCGTGAGGCGCGACCAGCTGCTGGTGCGACTGGACGACACCAAGTCCCGCGCCGCGCTGGCCGAGACCCAGGGCCGCGCCGCGGCGCTGAAGGCCGCGCTGGCGCGGCTGCGGGCAGAGGTCTACGGCACGCCCCTGAGCTTCCCGCCCGAGCTGCGCAGCTACACCGCCTTCACGACCAACCAGCAGCAGCTCTACAACCGCCGCCGCGAGGCGCTGGAGACCGAGATCCGCGCACTGACCGAGAGCCAGCGCCTGGCCAGCGAGGAACTGCGCCTGATCCTGCCGCTGGAGCAGACCGGCGACATCAGCGCCTCCGAGGTGCTGCGCCTGCGCCGCACCGTCAACGAGGCCGAGGCCATGGTGACCAAGCTGCGCAACAAGTTCTTCCAGGATGCCCAGGCCGACATGGCCAAGGCCGAGGAAGACCTGACCTCGGTCGAGCAGGTGCTGGCCGACCGCAGCGCGCAGTTCGAACATGCCGAGCTGCGTGCGCCGACCGACGGCGTCGTCAACCTCATCAACCAGACCACCATCGGCGCGGTGCTGCGTCCAGGCGACGAGATCATGCAGGTGCTGCCGACCGGCGACGACCTGATCGTCGAGGCCAAGGTCCGCAGCGCCGACATCGGCTTCGTGCGCACCGGCCTGCATGCGTCGATCAAGCTCGATGCCTACGACTACAGCATCTACGGCTCGATGGAGGGCAAGGTCACCTACATCAGCCCGGACGCCCTGATCGAGAAGACCCCGCAGGGCGAGCAGGCCTACTACCGTGCCCACATCCAGATCACGTCCCGGCGCTTCAAGGGCGACCAGGCCAAGAAGGTCGAGGTGCAGCCCGGCATGACCACCACCGTCGAGGTGATCACCGGCTCGAACACCGTGCTCGGCTACATCGTCAAGCCGGTGTTCAAGACCTTGTCGGAATCGCTGGTCGAACGCTGAGCGCCGCCTTCGGGCCTTCGGGCCTGCGCGCCGGTCGGCCTTCAGGCCTGCGTGTACGCCGTCTTGACCGTCGTGTAGAACTCCGCCGCGTAGCGGCCCTGCTCACGCGGACCGTGGCTGCTGCCCTTGCGGCCGCCGAAGGGCACGTGGTAGTCCACGCCGGCGGTCGGCAGGTTGACCATCACCATGCCGGCCTGGGCGTGGCGCTTGAAGTGGGTGGCGTGCTTCAGGCTGGTCGTGGCGATGCCGGCGGCCAGGCCGAAGGGCGTGTCGTTGGCCAGCGCCAGGGCCTCGTCGTAGTCGCGTGCGGCGATCACGCTGACGACCGGGCCGAAGATCTCCTCGCGGTTGATGCGCATGTCCGGCGTCGTGTCCACGAACAGCGCCGGGCGCAGGTAGTGGCCGGGCGCGCCGTCGCTGCTGCGGCCGAGGGCCTCGCCGCCGAAGACCCGCCGCGCACCCTCGGCCTCGCCGATGGCGATGTAGGCAAGGTCCTGTTCGAGCTGGCTGGCGTCGACCACCGGGCCGATCTCCGTGCCAGCCTTGCGGGCATCGTCGACCTTGATCGTGCGCAGCCGCTCGGTCAGGGCCGCGACGAAGCGATCGTGGATGCCGCGCGTGACGATCAGCCGGCTCGAGGCGGTGCAGCGCTGGCCGGTGCTGAACCAGCCCGAGTTGATCGCGGCCGCGACGGCCACGTCCAGGTCGGCATCGTCGAGCACCACCATCGGGTTCTTGCCACCCATCTCGAGCTGGAACTTCGCCATGCGGGCGACGCAGGCCTGGGCGATCTTCTGCCCGGTCGCGACGCTGCCGGTGAAGCTGATGGCATCGACACGCCGGTCTTCCAGCAGCACGGTGCCAACCTCCGAACCGCGCCCCATCACCAGGTTGAACACGCCCTTCGGGCAACCGTGGCGATGCAGGATGTCGGCCAGTGCCCAGGCCGAGGCCGGCACCAGGTCGGCCGGCTTCATCACCACCGTGTTGCCGAAGGCCAGCGCCGGCGCGAGCTTCCAGGCCGGGATCGCGATGGGGAAGTTCCACGGCGTGATCAGGCCGACCACGCCCAGCGGCTCGCGCGTGACCTCCACGCCGATGCCCGGACGGACCGAGGCGATGGACTCGCCGCCGACGCGCAGCGCCTCGCCCGCAAAGAACTTGAAGATGTTGCCGGCACGGGCCACCTCGCCGATCGCCTCGGGCAGCGTCTTGCCTTCCTCGCGCGCCAGCAGGTCGCCCAGCTCGGCGCGTCGCGCCAGGATCTCGCTGCCGGCCGCATCGAGCAGGTCGAAACGCTGCTGCGGCGTGCTCTGCGACCAGGCCGGAAAGGCGGCACGGGCGGCGGCCACCGCGTCGCGGGCCTGGGCTGCGTCGGCCTGGGCGTATTCGCCGATCAGGTCGCGCGTGTCCGACGGGTTGATGTTGCGGCTGGCGCGCAGGCCTTCGACCCACTCGCCGGCAATGAGGTTCTTGATCATCGGGACCGTCCTGTTCGTGTCGTGCGGTGTCACTGCGGGCCGAGCCGCGTCATCAGCGCAGCGAGCTGGTCGACCTGGGCCGGCTTGAGGTCCGACAGCGGCGGGCGCACCGGCCCGGCGCCGTGGCCGGCCAGCGTCGCACCGGCCTTCACGATCGACACCGCGTAGCCCTCGCCCTGGTTGCGCAGCGCGATGTAGGGCAGGAAGAAGTCGCGGATCAGCGCGTTGCAGCTTGCCTCGTCCCCGGCCGCATGGGCGCGGTAGAAGTCCATCGCCGTGCGCGGGATGAAGTTGAAGACCGCCGACGAATAGACCGGGCAGCCCATCGCCTTGTAGGCCCCGGCGTAGACCTCGGCGGTCGGCAGGCCGCCCAGGTAGGCGAACCGATCGCCCAGCGTCTGGCGGATCGCCACGAAGCGCTCGATGTCGCCCAGGCCGTCCTTGAAACCGATCAGGTTGGGGCAGCGCTCGGCCAGTTGCAGCAGGCTGTCGGGCGTCAGGCGGCAGGCGCCGCGGTTGTAGACGATCACGCCGATCCTCACGCTCGCGCAGACCGCCGCGACGTGCTCGACCAGGCCCTCCTGGCTGGCCTCGGTCAGGTAGTGCGGCAGCAGCAGCACGCCCTGCGCACCCAGCCGCTCGGCCTCCTGCGCGTACTGGATCGCCAGCGTCGTGCCTCCGCCCGCGCCGGCCACGATGGGCGTGCGGCCGCGGCAGGTGTCGAGCGCGACCTTCATCACCTCGCGGTATTCGCCCGGTTCCAGCGAGAAGAACTCGCCCGTCCCACCCGCCGCGAACAGCACCGACGCGCCATACGGCTGCAGCCATTCCAGCCGCTCGGCATAGGACCGTGGCGCAAAGCGCAGCTGGGCGTCGAAGTCGGTCAGCGGGAAGGACAGCAGGCCGGATTGCAGGACATGCTTGAGCTCTTGGGGGGACATGGTGGCGGTCTCCTGTCGGGTGGGTGGGGAGCGGTCAGGGCGGTGCCGAAGGCGGAAGAACGGTCCGGCATGTTGTAGGTCATCGTACAACTAAACATGCCGGTCGTGCAATGACCGGCACCCGACCGCCGGAGCCCGTCCCGTCCGAATGCGTCCGAATGCCTCCGAACGCGTCCCGCCGGCCGCCTCAGCCAGCCTCGACCTGGGAGCGCCGGCGACGTTCACGGCTGTTGGCCAGGTGCGTGCGCATCGCCGCGCGGGCGCCGTCGGCGTCCTGGTTGGCGATCGCGTCGTAGATGCTCTCGTGCTCGCCGTTGACGCGCCGCAGGTACTGCCGGCGCTCCTCGTCCAGGCCGTCGACCGGCTCCAGCCGGGCGCGCGGGATGATGCCGCTGCCCAGCGTGCCCATCAGCTCGACGTAGTGGCTGTTCTGGGTCGCGCGGGCGATCTCGACGTGGAACTGGAAGTCGGCGGCGACCGCGTCACGCCCCTGCTCGACCGCCTGCGCCACCGCATCCAGCGCCGCGCGCATCTGGACCAGGTTCGCGTCGCTGCGGCGCATCGCGGCGAGCGCGGCGGCCTCGGTCTCGACGCCGATGCGCAGTTCCAGCACGGCGATCACGTCGCGCAGGGTGTTGAACTGCTCGGGCGCGATGCGAAAGCCCGGCGCCTCGCCGACGCCGGTCACGAAGGTGCCGATGCCGTGGCGGGTCTCGACCAGTCCGGCCGCCTGCAGCTTGGAGATGGCCTCGCGCACGACGGTCCGGCTGACCTGAAACTCGGCCATGATGGCCGCCTCGGTGGGCAGCTTGTCGCCGGTCGCGAGGCGGCCTTCGCGGATGCGGTCGCCGAGCGACTCGACCAGTTCCAGCGCCAGCGTGCGGGGCTTGCGGCGCCGCACCGGATCGCTGCCGGTCGGGGTGGGTTCGGTGGACATGTTCTTGGTACTTTCCCTAGATCGGTGCGGCGATGCGGGGGCTACATTCCGCTCCACGTTGTACGACAACTGATGACGAACAACAGGATGTGGCGGACTGTAGCAAGTCTTTCCCGCCGCCTCCAGAGCCCACCCCGGCCATCCCGGCCCAGCCGTACCGGACCTGCCCATGCCCGCTCACCCGACCCCCCTGCGTTTTGGCCGACTGCTGCTGACCGGTGCCGCCGGCGGACTCGGGCAGGCCTTGAGACCGCGCCTGAAGGCCTACTGCGACACGTTGCGGCTGTCGGACGTGGCCGATCTCGGCACGCCGGCCGACGGCGAGGAACTGGTCCGCGCGCCGCTGGAGGACGCCGCCGCCGTGCAGGCGCTGCTGGCCGGCGTCGACGCGGTGGTCCACCTCGGCGGCGTCTCCACCGAGCAAGCCTGGCAGCCGATCCTGCAGGCCAACATCATCGGCACCTACCACCTCTACGAGGCCGCGCGCCGCCACGGCGTGCGCCGCATCGTCTTCGCCAGTTCCAACCACGTCACCGGCTTCTATCGCCAGGACGAGGTGATCTCGCCGCAGGACCCGGTCCGCCCGGACGGCCTCTATGGCCTGTCCAAGGCCTTCGGCGAGAACCTGGCCCAGCTGTACTTCGATCGCCACGGCATCGAGACGGTCAGCGTGCGCATCGGCTCGTCCTTCCCGGCACCGAAGAACCGCCGCATGCTGGCCACCTGGATGAGCTTCGACGACCTCGAACGCCTGGTCATGGCCAGCCTGACCGCGCCGGTGGTCGGCCACACCATCGTCTACGGCATGGGCGACAACGCCACGACCTGGTGGGACAACACCAGCGCGCGCCACCTCGGTTGGCGGCCGCAGGAAAGCTCCGAGCCCTTCCGCCCCGCCGTCGAGGCGGCCGAACCGGTGCTCGACCGCAACGACCCGGCCGTGATCTACCAGGGCGGGCCCTTCGTGCGCACCGGCCCGTTCGACTGAACACCGTTCACCACCCACGTTCCGTTCCACCGCAGACAACAGGCGTCCAGGCGCCGCAGGAGACATCGACATGAGCCGCTTCCAGACACCCGTCCTCAGCCTTTCCCGGCTGGCCGCCGCCACCGTGCTCGCCGTCACCGGCCTGTCCGTCCAGGCGACCGAGTTCCGTTCCTCGGACATCCACCCCGACGACTACCCGACCGTGCTGGCCGTGCGCCACATGGGCGAGCTGCTGGCCAAGAGCAGCGGCGGCAAGCACAGCATCAAGGTGTTCTCGAAGTCGGCGCTGGGCGGCGAGAAGGACACCATCGAGCAGACCAAGCTCGGCGCGCTGGCGATGACCCGCGTGAACGTCGCGCCGATGAACAACATCTGCCCGGCCACCATGGTGCCGACCATGCCCTTCCTGTTCCGCTCGACCGAGCACATGCGCAAGGTGCTGGACGGCGCGATCGGCGACGAGATCCTCAAGGACTGCGAGGCCCAGGGCTTCATCGGCCTGGCCTTCTACGACTCGGGCGCACGCTCGATCTACTCGGTCAAGAAGCCGGTCAGGACCGTGGCCGACACCAAGGGCATGAAGATCCGCGTGCAGCAGTCGGACCTGTGGGTCGCGCTGATGGAGGCGATGGGCGCGAATGCCACGCCCATGCCTTTCGGCGAGGTCTACACCGCGCTGAAGACCGGCCTGGTCGATGCCGCCGAGAACAACTACCCGAGCTATGAGAGCTCACGCCACTTCGAGGTCGCCAAGTACTACAACAAGACGGACCACTCGATGGCACCGGAGATCCTGCTGTTCTCCAAGCGCGTCTGGGACACGCTGTCGGCCGACGAGCACAAGCAGATCCGCGCCGCCGCCAAGGAAAGCGTGGTCTACATGCGCAAGCTGTGGGACGAGCGCGAGGAGAAGTCGCTGGCGACCGTCAAGGCCGGCGGCGCGCAGGTCGTCGACGTCGACAAGTCCAGCTTCCAGACTGCCGCCCGGCCGGTCTACGACAAGTTCCTGAAGGACCCGAAGCTGCAGGACATGGTCCGCCGCATCGGCGAGGTCAAGTAAGCGAGCGGCCCGCACCATGCCCACGATGTACACGCGCTTCTGTGCCGCCATTGCGCGGCTGTGCATGGGCTTCGGCGTCGCCGGGCTGGTGCTGCTGATCGCCGCCGTGCTCTACCAGGTGATCGGCCGCTACGTCTTCAACGACACGCCGACCTGGGCCGAGAGCGGCGCGGTGCTGCTGGTGCTCTACGTGACCATGCTGGGCATGGCCGTGGGCGTGCGCGATGCCGGCCACATCGGGCTGGAATCGATGCTGGTGCTGGTGCCCGAACGGGTGCGCCTGCGCATGGAACTGCTGATCCATGCGCTGGTGCTGCTGTTCGGCCTGGTGATGGCCTGGAACTGCGCGCTGCTGGCGCAGAGCGTGTGGGACTACAAGATCCCCACGCTGGGCCTGTCCGAGGCCTTCAAGTACATGCCGCCCGCGGTGGCCGGCGTGCTGGTCGCGCTGTTCTCGTTCGAGCACATCCTGGCCCTGCTGAACGGCACCGAGGTCGAGCCGGCCTGGCACTGAGTCCAGGCGGGACCCCAAAGAACGCGAAGAACACGAAGAAGAACCGGACCTCCCATGGCATTGACCATCCTCTGCGTGAGCTTCACGCTCCTCCTGCTGCTGGGCGTCCCGGTGGCCTTCTCGATCGGCCTGTCCTCGCTGGCCACGCTGCTGTACGAGGGCCTGCCGCTGGCGGTCGGCTTCCAGCAGATGATCTCCGGCATGAACCCGTTCTCGTTCCTGGCGATCCCGTTCTTCATCTTCGCCGGCGAGATCATGATGTACGGCGGCATCGCCGACCGCATCGTCGCCTTCGCCAAGGCCCTGGCCGGCCACGTGCGCGGCGGCCTGGGCATGAGCAACGTGCTGGCCTGCACGCTGTTCGGCGGTGTCTCCGGCTCGCCGGTGGCCGACGTCTCGGCGATGGGCGCGGTGCTGATCCCGCAGATGAAGAAGGAGGGCTATCACGCCGACTACGCGGTCAACGTGACGACCCATGCCTCGCTGGTCGGTGCGCTGATGCCGACCTCGCACAACCTGATCATCTTCACGCTGGCGGCCAGCGGCAAGGTCAGCATCGCCGCGCTGATCCTGGCCGGCCTGGTGCCCGCCGCGATCCTGACCGTGTGCAACCTGGCCGCCGCCTACGGCGTGGCCGTCAAGCGCGGCTACCCGGCCGGCACCTTCCCGGGCTGGGCCATCGTCGGCCAGAGCTTCGTGCAGTCGCTGCCGGGGCTGGCGATCGTGGCGATCATCATCGTGGGCATCCTGTCGGGCGCGTTCACGGCGACCGAATCGGCCTCGGTGGCGGTGCTCTGGGCGCTGTTCCTGTCGGCCGTGGTCTACCGCCGGCTGACCCGCGAGCAGTTCCTCAAGGCCGCGGCCAAGGCGGTCAAGACGACCGGCACGGTGCTGCTGCTGATCGGCATCAGCTCGATGTTCGGCTACCTGATCGGCCTGTACGGCGTGGCCGAGCTGACCGGCAAGATGCTGTCGGGCCTGAGCAGCCAGCCGTGGGTGATCTTCCTGTGGGTCAACATCATCCTGTTCGTGCTGGGCACCTTCCTGGACATGGCCGCGACCATCCTGATCTGCACGCCGATCTTCCTGCCGATCTGCCAGCAGTACGGCATGACCACCGAGCAGTTCGGCATCGTCATGCTGATCAACTGCGCGCTGGGCCTGAACACGCCGCCGGTGGGCACGACCCAGTTCGTCGGCTGCACCATCGGCGAGATCTCGGTCGGCGAGGTCATGAAGACCATCTGGCCCTTCTACGGCGCGCTGATCGCCGCGCTGATGCTGGTCACCTACGTGCCCGGCTTCGCGATGTGGCTGCCCAACCTGCTGCTGAAGTGACCTGACATGCCTTCGACCACCGGCCCCCTGATGCCCTTCCAGCCGAGCGCGCGCTACCCGGATCCGGCCATCGAGATCCTCGATCCGCGCATGCGTGCGCTGCGGCTGTTCAATGCCGGCGTCGAGCAGCTCGCCAGCGGCCTGCGCTGGGCCGAAGGCCCGGTGTGGTTCGGCGACGGCCGCTACCTGCTGCTCAGCGACATCCCCAACGACCGCATCCTGCGCTGGGACGACACCAGCGGCGCGACCAGCGTGTTCCGCCAGCCGGCCGGCCATGCCAACGGCCATGCCCGCGACCGGCTCGGCCGGCTGGTCAGCTGCGAGCACCACGGCCGGCGCATCACCCGCACCGAACACGATGGCCGCATCACCGTGCTGGCCGACCGGTTCGAGGGCGCACGGCTGAACTCGCCCAATGACATCACCGTCGCCCGCGACGGCAGCATCTGGTTCACCGATCCGAGCTTCGGCATCGAGAGCGACTGGGAAGGCGAACGGGCCGAGCCCGAACGCCCGCATGCGGTCTACCGCATCGATGCGCAGACCGGCGCGCTGCGCTGCGTGATCGACGACCTGGCCGCGCCCAACGGCCTGGCCTTCTCGCCGGACGGCTCGCTGCTGCACGTGATCGAGAGCCGCGCGACGCCGCGCCGCATCTGGTCCTATCCGCACCATGCCGACGGCACGCTCGGCGAGCGCCGCCTGCTGGTCGAGGCCGTCGACCACGGCGCGCTCGACGGCATGGCGGTCGACCGCGACGGCAACCTCTGGTGCGGCTACGGCAGCACCGGCGCGCCGGATTCGGATGCCGCCAAGCTGGACGGCGTGCGCGTCCACGCGCCGGACGGCACCGCCATCGGCCACATCCACCTGCCCGAACGTTGCGCCAACGTCTGCTTCGGCGGCGCGCGCCACAACCGGCTGTTCATGGCCGCCAGCCACTCGCTGTACGCGCTGCACGTCAACACGTCCGGCGCGGTCTGACGCCGTTCCTGGAAGTCCCGACATGACCGCACCGCGCGCCCCGCTGACCCTGCGCATCCACCCGGACGACGACGTCGCCATCGTCGCCAACGACGGCGGGCTGCGTGCCGGCACCGTGCTGCCCGAGGGCGTGCCCGGTGCCGGGCTGACGCTGCGCGACGCCGTGCCGCAAGGCCACAAGGTCGCGCTGGTCGACCTGGCCGAAGGCGCACCGGTGCGGCGCTACGGCGTGGCGATCGGCTACGCGCTGCGCCCGATCGCCGCCGGCAGCTGGGTGCATGAGCGGTTGCTGCGCATGCCCGAGGCGCGCGGCTTCGACGGCCTGCCGATGGCCAGCGCGCCCCGTCCCGAGCTGCCGCCACTGGCCGGCCGCACCTTCGAGGGCTATGTCAACGCCGACGGCAGCGTCGGCACCCGCAACCTGCTGGCGGTGACGACGACGGTGCAGTGCGTCGCCGGCGTGGTCGCGCAGGCGGTGCGGCGCATCGAGGCCGAGCTGCTGCCGCTCTACCCGAACGTCGACGGCGTGGTCGGGCTCGAACACAGCTACGGCTGCGGCGTCGCGATCGACGCGCCCGATGCGGTCATCCCGATCCGCACGCTGCGCCACATCAGCCTGAACCCGAACTTCGGTGGCGAGGTGCTGGTCGTCAGCCTGGGCTGCGAGAAGCTGCAACCCGAACGCCTGCTGCCGCCGGGCTCCTTCGGCATCCAGCCCGAGGACGGGGCCGCCGGCCCGGCCAGCGGCCCCGACACCGTCTGCCTGCAGGACGCCGCACACGTCGGCTTCATGAGCATGGTCGACGCCATCGTGGCGCGCGCCCGGCCGCACCTGGCGCGGCTGGACCAGCGACGCCGCCAGACCGTGCCGGCCAGCGCACTGGTGGTCGGCGTGCAATGCGGCGGCAGCGATGCCTTCTCCGGCGTCACCGCCAACCCGGCCGTCGGCCACGCCGCGGACCTGCTGGTGCGGGCCGGCGCGACGGTGATGTTCAGCGAGAACACCGAGGTGCGCGACGCCGTCGAGCAGCTCACCGCCCGCGCCGCCACGCCCGAGGTGGCCGAGGCCATCGTGCGCGAGCTGTCCTGGTATGACCGCTACCTGGACCGCGGCCGGGTCGACCGCAGCGCCAACACCACGCCGGGCAACAAGGCCGGCGGGCTGTCCAACATCGTCGAGAAGGCGATGGGCTCGGTCATCAAGAGCGGCCGCGCACCGATCTCGTCGGTGCTGGCGCCGGGCGACAAGCTCGCGCCCGGCCAGCGCGGCCTGGTCTACGCCGCCACGCCAGCCAGCGACTTCATCTGCGGCACGCTGCAGCTGGCCGCCGGCATGAACGTGCACGTCTTCACCACCGGCCGCGGCACGCCCTACGGCCTGGCCGCCTGCCCGGTCATCAAGGTGGCCACCCGCACCGAGCTGGCGCGGCGCTGGCATGACCTGATGGACCTGGACGCCGGCCTCGTCGCCAGCGGCGAGGCCACCGTCGAGTCGACCGGCGAGGCGCTGTTCGAGCAGATCCTCGCCACCGCCAGCGGCCGCCCGACCTGGGCCGAGCGCTGGAAGCTGCACAACGCGCTGGTGCTGTTCAACCCGGCGCCGGTGACCTGAGGCCGGTCAGACCGGCTGATCGCCTCCCCCACCCCCGACAGGCCGCCGATGCGGCCTTTTTTCATGCCCACGCCACCGGCCCGACGGGGCGAACGGGGCGGGTCGGTGCTCACGTTTCCCTTTTCAGGTCGCACCTGGAAGCCTGAAGAAACGCCTCATGCGCCATTCAAGCCAAGTTCAGGGTCAGAAAAAAGATTCCTTCAGCTCCCTTCACAAACCAGAGGACCTCCCTATACTTCAACACATGGGAAACGTTCCCATCTTTACCGGAGAGACACCATGACCACCACGACCCGCCGCCTGCCCCTTGCCCTCGCCCTGGCCGCCCTCGGCTTCGCGAGCTTCACCAGCCAGGCCGCCCAGCTGCCGGCCGCCGCGATCACCTTCAGCGCGGCGCCGCAGGCCATCTCGGCCGCCGCCGACGCGCCGGTGATGCTGCTGGCCAGCAAGAGCGGCACCTCATCGTCGGGTGGCTCCTCGAAGGGTTCGTCCAACAGCGGTTCCTCCTCGAACAGCGGCTCGTCGAACAGCGGTTCGTCGAAGAGCTCGTCCGGCAGCAGCTCGTCGTCCGGCAGCAGCTCCGCCTCGGGCGGCAGCTCGTCGTCGGGCAGCTCGTCCTCGTCGTCGGGCAGCGGCTCCTCGTCGGGCAGCTCGTCCTCGTCGAGCGACGACAGCAGCGGCCGCACCAGCAAAGGCCGTGGCTCTGACGACGCAGCCGGCCACGTCCGCCAGGGCCGTGGCTCCGACGACGCAGCCGGCCACGTCCGTCAGGGCCGTGGCACCGACGACGCACCGGGCCACGTCCGCCAGGGCCGTGGCACCGACGACGCACCGGGTCACGTCCGCCAGGGCCGCGGCACCGACGACGCCGCAGGCGACGACAAGGGCGGCCTGCGCGCGCCGGGCGCCAGCGACGACAAGCCGTCGGGCACCGACGACGACCTGCTGCGCCGCAACCGCAGCCGTGGCGCCGACGACGTCCAGCGCGGCTGATCCAGCCCACGCCTGACCGGCCCGGCCGGGCGGTGACTTCCTGCGGGAAGGTCACCGTCTGGCCGGGCCTTTTTCCTTCTACCCCTCAAACATGGGGGAAATTACCCATTTGTCACCTTTGCCGATCCTGATGTGTGCCGTCTGCACGGTGTCAAGAGCAGGTCGATCCTTAGACTCGTTTCACGATTCGGGCGCCGTCCGAACCGCTCAACCATGACAACGAACCGAGCCAGGAACCCGCACATGACCCGTCACACCCCATCCCGGTCCACGACCGTCGAGCCGACTGCCGCGCCGACTGCCGCGCCGATGGCCGGCACCTTCCGGGCCCGCACCGCGCAAGTGGCGCTCGCGATGGGCCTGGCGCTGACGGGCTGGAGCGGCCTCGCCTCGGCGCAGACGGTGATGAGCTTCAACGACCTCGGTGCCTCGGTCCCCGGCTCGCCGATGCCGTCGCCCTACCAGGGCCTGGCCTTCGCCAACACGAACTGGCATTCGATGACGCTGGCCAGCGCGCCGACCCAGGTCTTCCTGGCGCTGTCGGGCAACGCGTCCTTCCTGCGCAAGGCCGATGGCAGCGGCTTCTACTTCGACGGTGCCGACTTCTGGAGCCGACGCGGCCTGGACGCCACCGGCAACTTCTACTTCGTGCTACAGCACAAGGGCAAGGTGGTCTACGACGGCCGCAGCGACAAGCGCGGCAAGATGCGTTTCACCAGCACGGCCACGCTGCTGCGCCCGAGCTACACCGGCCCGGTCGACTACGTCGCGATCGCCTTCGACAAGCCCGGACGCGGCGGCGACTGGGACCAGCTGGCGATGGACAACGTCCGGATGCGCCCGCTCTGATGCGTCCGCTCTGATGCGCTGACCGGGCCTCAGCCCCGGCGGGTCAGCCAGGCCGGCCGCAGCACCCCGGTCGCCAGCGCGGTGCCCAGCAGGATCACCGCGCCGCCGCGCCACATCGCGCCGGTCACCGCCTCACCCAGGAACAGCGCGCCCCACAGGCTGCCGAAGACCGGGATCAGGAACGTGACCGTGACCGTGCGCGAGGCACCCAGCCGGCCCAGCAGGCGGAAGAACAGCAGGTTGGCCAGCGCCGTGCTGACCAGCGCCAGCAGCGCGGCCGCGCCCCACTGGCTGGGGCCGGGCATCTGCTCCGGCCAGAGCCACCAGGCCAGCGGCGCCAGCAGCAGGCTGGAGACGGCCTGCGTGCCGCCGGCACCGACCCGCGCGCCGACGCCGGCCAGGTGGCGCTTGGCGGTGTTGGCCGCGAAGCCGTAGCACAGCGCCGCGCCCAGCAGCGCCAGCACCGCCCAGCCACTGCCGCCGGGGCGGAAGTCGGCCTTGTCGATCGACAGCAGCAGCACGCCGGCGAAGCCGATCGCCAGCCCGACGCTGCGGCTGCGGTCCAGGCGATCGCCCAGCCACAGCGCCCCGACCAGCGCGGTGAAGATCGGCGTCGACGCGTTGACGATGGCCGCGAAGCCCGCCGTCACCGACAGCGTCGCCCAGGCGATCAGCACGAAGGGCACGCCGGAGTTCAGCACGCCGACCAGCGCCAGCGGCCGGATCTCGCGCCGCAGCTCGGGCCCCTCGCCATGCCACAGCAGCAGCGGCACCAGCACCAGCGAGGCCAGCGTGACCCGCAGCCAGATCAGCGGCACCGCGCCGAAGGCGGGCGCGGCATGGCGCATGAACAGGTAGGACGCGCCCCACAAGGCGCCCAGCGCGACCATCTCGGCGATGTCGCGGCCAGTCATGCGGGCATTCGGGTCGACGCCGCTCACGCCAGCGCCTCCACCGCCGCGTCGTCCCAGGTCAGCGCGCGCTGGCCGGACTCGAAATCCAGCAACGCGGCCTTGCGCGCCAGCCCGCCGGCATAGCCGGTCAGCGCGCCCTTGTCGCCGACCAGGCGATGGCAGGGGATCACCAGCGAGATCGGGTTGCGCCCGGTCGCCGCGCCGACCGCCCGCGAGGCCAGCGGCTTGCCCAGCCGGCCGGCCAGCGCACCGTAGCTCAGGCGCTCGCCATGGCCGATGTCGCACAGGCCGCGCCAGACCGTGAGCTGGAAGGGCGTGCCGACGGGGGCCAGGCGCAGCGCGAAGTCGCGCCGCCGGCCGGCGCACCAGTCGTCGAGCTGCTGGACGGTCTCGCGCAGCAGCGGGTCGTCGTCGTCGCGCGTCCAGCCCGGCTCGGGGCCGTCGAAATGGCGCTGGCCGTCGAACCAGATGCCGGCCAGGCCGGCGTCGCGCACGGCCAGCACCAGCGGACCGAGCGCGATCGCGTGGCGGGTCCAGCGCCACACGCCGGTGGCCTTGCCCTGGGGCAGGTCGCGTGCGAATTCAAGCGTGTTCATCGGGGTTCCAGTCGGTCCGGGTCGATCCGGGTTCAGCGCGAGGCAGGCGCGAACGGGCGGCCAGCGCCTGCCGCCAGAGGTGCAGCACGGCATAGCCGCGCCAGGGTCGCCAGGCCTCGGCCAGCGCATCGGCGGCGCGGGCATCGAGCCGGCCGGGGCCGGTCGCGCCCGCCGGCGACATCGCCTCCAGCAGCACGCGGTCGCCGCTGGGCCAGGCATCGGGCCAGCCCAGCGCCTGCAGCGCGATGGTCTGCGCGGTCCAGGCGCCGATGCCGGGCAGCGCCTGCAGGGCGGCGAGTGTCGCCGCGATGTCGGCGCTCGGCGCGAGGCTGATCCTGCCCTCGGCCACCGCCTGCGCCAGCGCGATCACCGCCCGCGCGCGCTGCGCCACGATGCCCTGCCCCGCGATGTCGTCGACCGTGCAGGCCGCGAGCCGCTCGGCCGACGGAAAGACCCGGTCCAGCCCCGGCCAGGGCGTCTCGATCGCATCACCGAAGACGCGCGCCAGCCGCGCCGCCACGGTGCGCGCCGCCGCCACGCTGACCTGCTGGCCCAGCACCGCGCGCACCGCCATCTCGAAGGGATCGGCCGCACCGGGCAGGCGCAGGCCGGGCGCGGCATCGGCCAGCGGACCGAGCGTGGCGGCCACCGCGCGCGGATCGCAGCCCAGGTCGGCCAGCCGACGCGCCGCCGCCAGCGCCTGCGGCAGCGCGCCGGCCAGGCTGGGCGCGAGCGTCAGGCGCACCGCCTCACGATCCGGCGCGGCCCGGCTGAGGCTGACCCAGCCGAGGTGCTCGCGCCCGCGTGAGGCCAGCCGCAGCGTGCGGGCGTAGACCCGCGCCTCGCCCGCGCCGTCCAGCACCTCGACGCCCGGCACCGCACGCAGCGCCTGGTCGTCCAGCCAGCCGGACCAGTCGCACGGCGGTCGCCAGGCCAGCTCGAAGCGCCACGCACCGACATCGCCCCGGGGGCGATCGGTACGAGATTTGCGCAGCGCCTGCGGCGCGAGCCGGTAGCGGCGCTGGAACAGGTCGTTGAAGCGCCGCAGGCTGCCGAAGCCGGCGGCCAGCGCGACCTCGCCGATCGGCAGGTCGGTGTCGGCCAGCAGGCGCTTGGCATGCAGCAGGCGCTGGGTCTGGGCGTAGTCGATCGGGCTGACGCCCCAGGTGGCCTGGAAGACGCGGCGCAGGTGGCGGTCGGTGATGCCCAGCCGGGCGGCCAGTTGCGGCAGGCCGCCGTCGTCGTCGAGTTCGCCGGCCTCGATGCGCCGGGCCGCCGCCCAGGCCAGCTGCGAGGGCATGTCCAGCGCCGCCAGGCCGGGCGCCAGCTCGGGCCGGCAGCGCAGGCAGGGCCGGAAGCCGGCCGCCTCGGCCGCCGCCGCATGCGGGTAGTAGCGGCAGTTGTCGGCCCGTGGCGTGCGGACCCGGCAGACCGGCCGGCAGTAGATGCCGGTCGAGCGCACCGCGACGAAGAACTGGCCGTCGAAGCGGGCATCGCGGGCCAGCAGGGCGGCATAGCAGGCCTGCGGGTCGAGGCGCGGTCCGGCCACGCCCGGACTCTTTCCGGGAGCGGTAGCGGCAGGGGCGGTGGCAGGCACGGGTTCCATGCCGGTCGATCATACGCAGCACCCCGCCGAAGGCTCGCCGTTTTCGGACCTGGAGTTCGGCCACGCGCGGGCAGGTCGATGCCGCCGCACGGGCCGGCCGACGCGGTGCGTGACCGATCTCGCGGACCCCGCGAATGCGGGGGTGGCTGGACCTGCGTCAAGGTTCAGGCCACCGGACAGCGGGTCGATAACCGGGCGTCAACCACCGTCCCTGCAGCGCCTGCCACCGTGTCGTTCGCCGAATCCGCCCCCACCCGCCTGATCCGGCGCATCCCCATCGCGGCGCGCCTGGGCGCGGCCTTCGCGCTCGTGCTGCTGGTGCTGGGTCTCGTGCTGGCGCAGGCGCTGCAGCAGACCACCGCGACGCAGCGCGCGGTCGACACCATCACCCAGGACACGCTGCACCAGGTCATGCTGGCCCAGCGCACCCAGAACACCGCGCAGGCCGGCGCGGAGCAGCTGTTCGCGCTGTTCGTGGTCGAGCAACCGGGCGCCCGCGCGGCCCTGCAGGCCCAGATCGATGCCACCGCGCGCGACCAGCAGGTCGCCCACGACGCGCTGGTCGACAGCAGCCTGGGCACCGCCCGGCAGGACGCCGCGCTGGCGCGGGTCACGCAGGCGCGCAGCCACTACCTGGAGACCTTCGACGAGGCGCTGGCGCAGGTCGCGCTCGGCACCGCCCAGGCGCGTCCGGTGATGGTCGAGCGCACCATGCCGGCCCTGCATGAGCTGCAGCGCGCGCTGGAGGCGCTGGTCGAGCAGCGCGCCCGCCAGGCCGGCGACGACATCGCCCGGCTGCATGCGCTGCACGAGCAGGTCCGGCTGCGCCTGCTGGCCATCGGCGCGGCCGCCGTGCTGCTGGCGCTGCTGTCGGCGGTGCTGATCACGCGTTCGATCGCGCGGCCGCTGCGCGACGTCGTCCGGCTGGCCGACGCGATCTCGGCCGGCCGCCTCGACACCGCCCTGCCACCGGCCGCCGACGACGAGGTCGGCCGCCTGACCACCGCGATGGACCAGATGCGCCACAGCCTGGCGCGCCGCGAGGCCCGCATCGCCGAGCTGGCCTTCCGCGACGAGCTGACCGGCCTGGCCAACCGCACGCTGTTCGGCAACCGGCTGGAAACCGCGCTGGCGCAGGCCGCGCAGCAGGGCAATGCGCTGTCGGTGCTGGTGCTCAACCTGGACCGCTTCAAGCAGGTCAACGAGGTGCTGGGCCACCGCCTGGGCGACGAGGTGCTCAAGGAAGTGGCCGCCCGGCTGCGCGACACGCTGGCGCGCACCACCGACGCGGTCGCCCGCCTCGGCGGCGACGAGTTCGGCGTGCTGCTGCCGACCCGCGACCCGCAGGCCGCGCTGGCGCTGGGCCGCCGGCTGCTGGCCGCGCTGGAGTCGCCGGTGCCGGTGCAGGACCAGCGCGTGGACGTCAGCGCCAGCATCGGCATCGCCTGTGCCGATGCCAGCGCCGAGGGCCTGGATCCGGCCCAGCTGATGGCGCGAGCCGACCTGGCCATGAACGAGGCCAAGTCCGCCAACCACGGCGTGCGCGTGTTCGAGCCCGGCATGGAGCGCCACGTCGAGCACGGCCTGACGCTGCTGAGCGACCTGCGCCGCGCCGCCGAGGCCGACGAGTTCTTCCTGCTGTTCCAGCCCAAGCTGCGGCTGCGCGACGGCCACTGCGACGCCGCCGAGGTGCTGGTGCGCTGGCGTCACCCGCAGCGCGGCGTGGTGCCGCCGGATCGCTTCATCCCGTTCGCCGAGCAGACCGGCGCGATCAAGGCCATCACCCGCTGGGTGCTGCAGCAGTCGCTGCGGCAGCTGGCGCGCTGGCAGCGCGAAGGCCAGCCCGAGCTGTCGCTGAACGTCAACGTGTCGACCCGCGACCTGATGCAGCCGGACTTTCCGGCCCAGGTCGAACGCGCGCTGCGCCAGGCCGGCGTGAGCGCCCGCCACCTCTGCCTGGAGGTGACCGAGAGCGCCATCATGGACGACCCGCTGCTGGCGATGGACTGCCTGCAGGCCCTGAACCGCATGGGCGTGCGGCTGGCGATCGACGACTTCGGCACCGGCTACTCGTCGCTGGCCTACCTGAAGAGGCTGCCGGTGCAGGAGCTGAAGATCGACCGCTCCTTCATCAGCGGCCTGGACCGCGACGAGGCCGACGTGACCATCGTGCGCTCGACCATCGACATGGCCCACCACATGGGCCTGAGCGTGGTCGCCGAAGGCATCGAGACCGAAGCCGTCGGCCAGCGCCTGCGTGCCTTCGGCTGCGACCAGGCCCAGGGCTACCTCTACAGCCGGCCGCTGCCGGCGGCGGACTTCATGGACTGGCTGCGGCAGCATCGCGACAGCGCCGCGCGGCTGACCCAGCCAGCCTGAGCCGGCCTGCGCCGGTCAGCTGCCCCGGTACGTGCTGTAGCTCCACGGGCTCGCCAGCAGCGGCACGTGGTAATGGGCGGCGGTGTCGGCGATGCCGAAGTCCAGCGGCACCTCGCCCAGGAAGGGCGGATCGGCCTGCAGCGTGCCGCGTGCGGCGAAGTAGGCCGAGACGGCAAAGACCAGGCGGTAGCGGCCGGCCTGGAGCGCCTCGCCCTCCAGCAGCGGGCCGTCGGCACGGCCGTCGTGGTTCAGGGTGATCGACTTCAGGCGCTGCGCGACGCCGTCATCGGCCAGCGCATAGAGCGTCACGGCCATGCCGGCGGCCGGGCAGCCGTGGGCGGTGTCGAGCACGTGGGTGGTGAGCTTTCCCATCGAGGTTCCTGTCGGTTGGACGGTCGGTTGGACGGTCGGTTGGAGGGCCGGGTCGGCACGCTTGCGCGGTGAACAAAAGTGTATACACTTGAGCACACACGTCAACCACGAGACCCCGGAAGCCGCCCGATGCCCGCCGTCCGCAAGCCCCGCAACAGCCGCGCCGCCCAGGTCGACGAGGGGCTGGTCGACGGCGCCGCGAACGCCGACGGGCCGGCGCCGGCCAGCATCACCGACCGCATCGTCGAGGCCATCACCACCGCCATCATCGAGCGCCGGCTGATGCCCGGCACCAAGCTCGCCGAGCAGCAGATCGCCGACATCTTCCAGGTCTCGCGCACCCTCGTGCGGCAGGCCCTGAACCAGCTCAGCCGGGACCACCTGGTGACGCTCGAACCGGCCCGCGGCGCGCATGTCGCTCAGCCCAGCGTCGAGGAGGCGCAGCAGGTCTTCGCGGTGCGCGGCATGCTGGAAGCGGCGATGGTGCGCGAGCTGTGCGCGGTCATCACCGACGCCCAGATCGCCGAGCTGCGCCAGCACCTGCGTGACGAATCGAACGCGGTCGTGCGCACCGATGTCTCCGGCCGCACCCGCTTGCTGGCCGACTTCCACGTCAAGCTCGCCCGCCTGCTCGGCAACGAGGTGCTGGCCCAGCTGCTGGCCGACCTGCTGTCGCGCTCGTCGCTGATCTCGCTGATGTACCAGAGCGCCCATTCGGCCGAGCACTCGCAGGCCGAGCATGTCGAGATCGTCGATGCGCTGGAGCAGCGCGACGTCCGCGCCGCCGTGCGCCTGATGCAGCAGCACCTGGGCAACGTCGAGCGTAACCTGCGCCTGAACCCGCGCGTGCCCGACCTGGCCAGCGCGCTGCGGCCGGCCGGACTCGGCGAGGACCTGTCCCCGCCCGCCGACAGGCCCGTCGACACGCCCATCGAAGCGCCCACCGTGCGCGCCCGTCGCCGCGCCTGATCGCCACGGCACCCCCTCATCCCCGCGACCCCACGCCACCATGACCGACCTCATCCCCGCACGCTACCCGCGCGACCTGCGCGGCCACGGCCGCAACCCGCCCCATGCGCAATGGCCGGGACAGGCCCGCGTGGCCGTCCAGTTCGTCCTGAACTACGAGGAAGGCGGCGAGAACAGCGTGCTGCACGGCGATGCGGGCAGCGAGCAGTTCCTGTCGGAGATGTTCAGCCCGCCGGCCTTCCCGGCCCGCCACCTGTCGATGGAGGGCATCTACGAATACGGCTCGCGCGTGGGTGTCTGGCGCATCCTGCGGGAGTTCGAGAAGCGCGGCCTGCCGCTGACCGTCTTCGGCGTGTCGATGGCGCTGGAACGCTGCCCCGAGGTCACCCAGGCCTTCGTCGAGCTGGGCCACGAGATCGCCTGCCACGGCTGGCGCTGGATCCACTACCAGAACATCGACGAGGCGACCGAGCGCGAGCACCTGCGCATCGGCATGGACATCATCGAGCGCCTGACCGGCCAGAAGCCGCAAGGCTGGTACACCGGCCGCGACAGCCCCAACACGCGCCGGCTGGTGGCCGACCACGGCGGCATCGCCTACGACAGCGACTACTACGGCGACGACCTGCCGTTCTGGCTGCAGGTGCGCAAGACCGACGGCACGCTCGCACCCCACCTGGTCGTGCCCTACACGCTCGACTGCAACGACATGCGCTTCGCGCTGCCGCAGGGCTATTCGCATGGCGACGAGTTCTTCGAGTACCTCAAGGACGCCTTCGACGTCCACTACGCCGAGGGCGACGAACGGCCGTCGATGATGTCCATCGGCATGCACTGCCGCCTGCTCGGCCGGCCCGGCCGCATGAAGGCGCTGCAGCGCTTCCTGGACCACGTGCAGTCGCACGACTGCGTCTGGGTCACGCGCCGCATCGACATCGCGAACCACTGGCGCCAGGCCCATCCCTTCGACGCGGCCACCGCCTTCACCTGGGAATGAGACCCGACCCGTCATGCTGACCCTCGACCACCTCAACGGCCTGTCGCAGGCCGACTTCACGCAGGCGCTGGACGGCACCTACGAGCACTCGCCCTGGATCGCCGAGGCGGCCTGGGCGCAGCGCCCGTTCGCGACGCTGGCCGCGCTCAAGCATGCGATGGTGACGGTGCTGGCGCAGGCCGGCGTCGACGCCCAGCTGCGGCTGATCCGGGCCCACCCGGAGCTGGCCGGCAAGGCCATGGTCAGCCAGAGCCTGACGGCCGAGTCCACGAACGAACAGGGCAAGGCCGGCCTGACCGACTGCACGCCGGCCGAGTTCGCGCACATCCAGCAGCTCAACGCCGACTACAACGCGACGTTCGGCTTCCCCTTCATCCTGGCGGTGCGCGGCCCGCGCGGGCTGGGCCTGAACCGGCACGAGATCATCGCGACCTTCGAGCGCCGGCTGCGCCACCCGGTCGACGTGGAGCGGGCCGAGGCGCTGCGCAACATCCACCGCATCGCCGAGATCCGCCTGAACGACAAGTTCGGCGTCGAGCCGGTGCTGGGCAACCTCGTGTGGGACTGGGCCGAGAAGCTGGCGCAGCACAGCGACGTCGAGGGCGCGCTGACCGTCACCTACCTGACCGACGCGCACCGGGCCTGCGCCCAGCGCCTGTCGCACTGGATGCGCGAGGACTGCGGCTTCGACGAGGTCTCGATCGATGCGGTCGGCAACGTCGTCGGGGTCTATCACGGCAGCAATCACGGCAGCAATCACGGCAGCGATCCCGGCAGCGATCCGGCCGCGAAGCGCCTGCTGACCGGTAGCCACTACGACACCGTGCGCAACGGCGGCAAGTACGACGGCCGGCTCGGCATCCTCGTGCCGATGGCCTGCGTGCGCGAGCTGCACCGCGCCGGTCGCCGCCTGCCCTTCGGCGTCGAGGTGATCGGCTTCGCCGAGGAGGAAGGCCAGCGCTACAAGGCCACCTTCCTGGGCTCCAGCGCCGTCACCGGCCACTTCGACCCGGGCTGGCTGGACCAGGCCGACGCCGACGGCATCCCGATGCGCGCGGCCATGCAGCATGCCGGCCTGTGCATCGACGACATCCCGAGGCTGGCGCGCGACCCGTCGCGCTACCTCGGCTTCGTCGAGGTCCACATCGAGCAGGGCCCGGTGCTCAACGAGCTGGACCTGCCGCTGGGCATCGTGCGCTCGATCAACGGCAGCGTGCGCTACACCGGCGAGGTCATCGGCATGGCCAGCCATGCCGGCACGACGCCGATGGACCGCCGCCGCGACGCCGCCGTCGCGGTCGCCGAACTGGCGCTGCACGTCGAGCGACGCGCGGCGGCGGTGCCCGACGTGGTCGGCACCATCGGCATGCTCAACGTGCCGTCCGGCTCGATCAACGTCGTGCCCGGCCGCTGCGCCTTCAGCCTGGACCTGCGCGCCACCACCAACGCCGCCCGCGACGCGCTGGCCGACGATGTGCGCGCCGAGCTGGCCCGCATCTGCGAACGGCGCGGCCTGCAGTTCACGCTCGAGGAGACCCTGCGTGCGGCGGCCGCCCCGAGCGCACCCGAATGGCAGGCCCGCTGGGAGGCCGCCGTCGCCCCGCTCGGCCTGCCGCTGCACCGCATGCCCAGCGGGGCCGGCCATGACGCGATGAAGCTGCACGAGGTGATGCCCCAGGCCATGCTGTTCGTGCGCGGCCTGAACGCCGGCATCAGCCACAACCCGCTCGAATCGAGCACCAACGACGACATCGAGCTGAGCGTGCGCGCCTTCCAGCACCTGCTGGACCAGCTCGCCTGAACCCCAACCTCCCTCCGCCCGGAAAGCCCGACATGAGCGACCGCCAAGCAGCCGACATCCACGCAGCCGACACCTACGCCGCCCTCGACCGCTGGATCGACGATCACTTCGACGAGCAGGTGCGCTTCCTGCAGGAACTCGTGCGCGTGCCGACCGACACGCCGCCCGGCAACAACGCGCCGCATGCCGAGCGCACCGCCGAGCTGCTGGCCACGATGGGCCTGCAGGCCGAGCGGCATGCCGTGCCGGCCGACGCGGTGCGGGCCGCCGGGCTCGAATCCATCACCAACCTGATCGTGCGCCGTCGCTATGCCGACGGCGGCCCGGTGATCGCGTTGAACGCCCACGGCGACGTGGTCCCGCCCGGCGAGGGCTGGACCCACGGCCCCTACAGCGGCGAGGTCGTCGACGGCAAGCTCTACGGCCGCGCGGCGGCGGTCAGCAAGTGCGACTTCTCGACCTACACCTACGCGGTGCGCGCGGTCGAGGCGCTGGCTCAGTCGCTGAGCCAGCCGGGGGCACCGACGCTGAAGGGCGGCGTCGAGCTGCACTTCACCTACGACGAGGAATTCGGCGGCGAGCTGGGCCCCGGCTGGCTGCTGGACCAGGGACTGACGAAGCCCGACTTCGAGATCGCCGCCGGCTTCAGCTACCAGGTCGTGACCGCCCACAACGGCTGCCTGCAGATGGAGGTGACGGTCAACGGCGTGATGGCCCATGCCGCAATACCCGACAGCGGCGTCGACGCGCTGCAGGGCGCAACCGCCGTGCTGAACGCGCTCTACGCGCAGAACGTGCTCTACAAGCAGGTCCGTTCGTCGGTCACCGGCATCACGCATCCCTACCTCAACGTCGGCCTGATCCAGGGCGGCACCAACACCAACGTGATCCCCGGCAAGGTCGTGCTCAAGCTTGATCGCCGCATGATTCCCGAGGAGAACCCGCACGAGGTCGAGGCCACGCTGCACGAGGTCATCCGTGCGGCCGCCGCCACCGTGCCGGGCGTGACGGTGGACATCAAGCGCATGCTGATGGCCCACGCGCTCCAGCCCCTGGCGGGCAACCGGCCGCTGGTCGAGGCCCTGCAGCGCCATGGCGAGGACGTCTTCGACGAGCCCATCCCCGAATCCGGCACGCCGCTCTACACCGATGTGCGGCTGTACTGCGAACGCGGCATCCCGGCGGTGATCTACGGCGCCGGACCGCGCACCGTGCGCGAGTCCAACGCCAAGAGGGCCGACGAGCACATCGTGCTGGACGACCTGCGGCGCGCCACGAAGGTCGTCGCGCGCACCTTGCTGGACCTGCTGCGCTGATCCGGCGCACGGCGCACCGCCCGGTGCGCCCGCAGATGCACCAGGCTGGCGCTTGCGCCGTGTGCATGGTTCTTGCAGCCGTCGGTCGGATCGCTCCGACCCTCCTGCAAGGACCCCACGATGCCCACGGCCCCGAACGACCGCCCTGACCTCCTGCCGCCGACGCCGCATTCGCCCCGAGCGTCCCGCCGCCGCGCACTGGACCTGTCGATCCGCCTGATCTGCTGCCTGGCGACCGGCGCGAGCATGGCCCTGACCGCCTTGCCGGCGCTGGCGCAGGAGACCGCCGTGAAGTTCCAGCTCGACTGGCGCTTTGAAGGTCCGGCCGCGCTCTTCCTCGTGCCCGCGAGCAAGGGCTACTACAAGGCCGAGAAGCTCGCCGTCAGCGTCGATGCCGGCAACGGCTCGGGCGGCACCGTCACGCGGGTGGCCTCGGGCGCCTACGACATGGGCTTCGCGGACCTGGCCGCGTTGATGGAGTTCCACGCCAACAACCCGACGGTGCCCAACAAGCCGGTGGCCGTCATGATGGTCTACAACAACACGCCGGCGGCGGTGCTGGCCCTGAAAAAGAGCGGCATCGGCAAGCCCTCGGACCTCAGCGGCAAGAAGCTCGGCGCGCCGGTCTTCGACGCCGGCCGCAAGGCCTGGCCGATCTTCGCCAAGGAGAACAAGGTCAGCAACGTGACCTGGACCGCGATGGACCCGCCGCTGCGCGAGACCATGCTGGTGCGCGGCGACATCGACGCGATCACCGGCTTCTCCTTCACCTCGCTGCTCAACCTGGAGGCACGCGGCGTCAAGACCGAGGACATCGTCGTGCTGCCCTACCCGCAGTTCGGCGTGAAGCTCTACGGCAACGCCATCATCGTCGGCGAGGACTTCCTCAAGAAGAACCCGGAAGCGGTGAAAGCCTTCCTGCGTGCCTTCACCAAGGGCCTGAAGGACGTCATCGCCGACCCGGCCGCCGCGGTCGCCACGGTCAAGGAACGCGACGGCATCGTCAATGCCGAGCTGGAGACGCGCCGCCTCAAGCTCGCGCTCGACGCCACCGTGCTGACGCCCGATGCGAAGGCCGAAGGCTTCGGCGAGGTCAAGGCCCCGCGCCTGGCGCTGATGGCCAGCCAGGTCTCCGACGCCTTCGCGACCAAGGAACGCGTCAACGTCGCCGCGATCTGGAACGGCGGCTTCCTGCCCAGCGCGGCGGAGCGGGACATCTTCGGGGCGAAGAAGAAGTGACCTCCTTTGTGGATTTCGATCAGGTCTGGCTCGCGTATGACGACGAGCTGCTCGCCGAGGGCCGCTATGCGGTCGAGGACATCAACCTCAAGATCGGCGAGGGCGAGTTCATTGCCATCGTCGGTCCCTCGGGCTGCGGCAAGTCCACCTTCATGAAGCTGGCGACCGGGCTGAAACGGCCCAGCCGAGGCACCGTCGTCATCGATGGCCGCGAGGTCACCGGCCCGCTGAAGATCACCGGCATGGCCTTCCAGGCACCCAGCCTGCTGCCCTGGCGCACGACGGTGGCCAACGTCATGCTGCCGCTGGAGATCGTCGAGCCCTACCGCAGCTCGTTTCGCCAGAAGCGCGATGAATACGAGCAGAAGGCGCGCCAGCTGTTGCGCAGCGTCGGCCTGGGCGGCTACGAGGACAAGTACCCGTGGCAGCTCTCCGGCGGCATGCAGCAACGGGCATCGATCTGCCGCGCGCTGATCCACGAGCCCAAGATGCTGCTGCTCGACGAGCCCTTCGGCGCGCTCGACGCCTTCACCCGCGAGGAACTCTGGTGCACGCTGCGCGACCTGCAGGCGGCGCAGAAGTTCAACGTCATCCTGGTCACGCACGACCTGCGCGAGAGCGTCTTCCTGGCCGACACCGTCTACGTGATGAGCCGCAGCCCCGGCCGCTTCGTGGTCCGGCGCGAGATCGACCTGCCGCGCCCGCGTGACCTGGAGGTGACCTACACGAGCGCGTTCACCGCCATCGTCCACGAGTTGCGCGGCCACATCGGCGCGATCCGCAAGACCGGCGTGGAGCTGGCGTCATGACGATGTCCACGTCGCGCGCCCGCCGGCTCGAACAGGCCTCGCCCTGGATCCTGCTCGTGGCCACCGTGCTGATCTGGCAGCTGCTGTGCAGCGGGCTGGGCGTCTCCGAGTTCATCTTCCCCAGCCCCTGGTCGATCGCGCAGGCGCTGGGCGAGCACGGCAGGACCATCGCCGGCCATGCCTGGCGCACCTTCTGGGTGACGATGGCGGGCTTCGGCCTGTCCATCGTCGTGGGCGTGCTGCTGGGCTTCCTGATCGGCAGCTCGCGGGTCGCCTACACCGCCGTCTACCCGCTGATGACGGCCTTCAACGCCCTGCCCAAGGCGGCCTTCGTGCCCATCCTGGTGGTGTGGTTCGGCATCGGCGTCGGCCCGGCGGTGCTGACCGCCTTCCTGATCAGCTTCTTCCCCATCATGGTCAACATCGCCACCGGCCTGGCGACGCTGGAGCCCGAGCTGGAGGACGTGCTGCGCGTGCTCGGCGCGCGGCGCTGGGACGTGCTGGTCAAGGTCGGCCTGCCGCGTTCGATGCCCTACTTCTACGGCTCGCTCAAGGTCGCGATCACGCTGGCCTTCGTCGGCACCACGGTTTCGGAGATGACCGCTGCCAACGAGGGCATCGGCTACCTGCTCATCAGCGCCGGCAGCTCGATGCAGATGGGCCTGGCCTTCGCCGGCCTGGTGGTGGTCGGGGCGATGGCGATGGCGATGTACGAGCTGTTCTCGGTGGTCGAGCGGCGCACGACCGGCTGGGCGCACCGGGGTTCGCAGGGGCACTGAGGCCCGGCGTGGCGAGCCGCTCAGCCCGCCCCGACCCGCTCGGCCAGTGCGATCTGGCGCGGCAGGCAGACACGCTGCAGGTCGTAGCGTTCGAGCACGCGCGCACGGGCCCGGACGCCGATGCCATCGGCATCGCGCGGCCTGGCCAGCGCATCGGCGCTGGCCTCGACCAGCGCGGCGGTGTCGAAGAAGTCGACCAGCCAGCCGGTCTCGCCGTGGTCGATCACCTCGCGCACCGGCGCGGTGTCGCTGCCGATCACGCGCATGCCGCAGGCCATGGCCTCCAGCAGCGACCAGCTCAGCACGAAGGGGTAGCTCAGGTAGACGTGGGCACGGGCGATGCGGAACAGGTCGATCAGCGAGCGGTGCGGCACCTTGCCGACGAAGTGGACGCGGGCCAGCCCGTCCGCGCCGAGCGCCTCGCGCACCTCGTCGAGGTAGATCTGCTGGTGGCTGCCGGCGGCCGGCCGGGCGCCATAGCTGACGTCGTTGCCACCGACGATCACGGCCTGCGCCCGCGGCCGGCGCCGCAGCAGTTCGGGCAGCGCGCGCATGAAGCGGTGGTAGCCGCGGCTGGGCTCGAGGTTGCGGTTGACGAAGCTCAGCACCTCGTCGTCCGCGCCCAGGTCCAGCACGGTGCCGGCCTGGCTGGTGGTCCTGAAGCGCGCGGTGTTGTCGGGGCTGGCGTAGGCCGTGTCGATGCCGTCGTGGATCACCTCGATGCGGTCACGCCAGGGCTGCGGCACCGTGCCGGCCTGCCAGCGGGTCGGGCTGATGCCGGCATCCATGCCGACCAGCGCCTGCATCAGGGCCAGGTTCTTGGTGGCCAGTCGGCAGCGCATGGCCAGGTCGACGGTGCCGAACTCGGGGTCAAAGCCGACGTCCTGACCTTCGGCCGCATAGAAGAACTCGACAAAGTGCAGCTGGCGCGCCTGCGGCCACAGCTCGCGCAGGAACAGCGCCTCGCCCCAGCCGGGATGCACGCAGATCAGGTCGGGCCGGAAGTCGGCCGCATCCAGCCTCGCGGCTGCGGCCACGCATGCCTCGCCACGCAGCACCTTGGTCTCGATGTCCTGCACCCACGGGTGGATACCCGGCGTGTTGCCGCGCGCAAGCCCGTAGCGCATCGCCTGCACGCCCGCCAGCGGCGCGGCCAGCGGGCTCATGCCGAGCGAGCGGACCTCATGGCCTCGCGCGGCCAGCGCCGGCGCGAGATGGCGGTACTGGCCGGGGAAGTTCTGGTGCACGAAGAGAATCCGCATGCGGGGATTGTCCCCATCGCCACAGGTCCCGACGCAAGCCCCCACCGGAGATGCCGATGAACGCGCCCACCCCCGTTGAACTCGTCACATGGCTGCGAGCCGCCAACCGCATCGCCGCCGAGGCGCTGGCCCAGGGCCATCACCCGTTCGGGGCCCTGCTGGTCGGACCGGACGGCCAGACCGTGCTGATGACGCAGGGCAACGTCGATGCCGTCAACCATGCCGAGGCGGTGCTGGCCCGCGAGGCGGCCCGCCGCTTCGATGCCCACACGCTGTGGCACAGCACCCTGGTGACCACCGTCGAGCCCTGCTGCATGTGCGCCGGCACGCAGTACTGGGCCCACATCGGCCGCGTCGTCTACGGCATGAGCGAAGCCCGCCTGCTCGCGCTGACCGGCAACCATGCCGAGAACCCGACGCTGGACCTGCCCTGCCGCGAGGTGTTCGCGCGCGGCCAGAAGGACATCGAGGTCCACGGGCCGGTGGCCGAGGTCGAGGAGGAGATCGCCGCGCTGCACCGTGACTTCTGGCGACTTCGCTGAACCGCAGACCGGCCCGTTCGTTGCGGACCTGAAATAAATGAGGGCCGACGGGCATAAACCGGCTATGCTGCGCCCACAGACATGCACCAAGGCCGTTTCTTCAAGGTCTTGCTCCTCTTCCGCAGTGGTTGACGACCTCTCGCAGGTTGCACCGATCACCGCCGGCCAAGTCTTCCAACTCCCGGTTTGACGTTTCTTGAGTGTTGCTGTCCCCGCAGGTTTTCGCCGGCGGGTGTTTTTGTTTTGATCCGACACACACGAAGGAAACTCCCATGAGCACGACTCAACAAGGCACGGTCAAGTGGTTCGACGACGGCAAGGGCTTCGGCTTCATCACGCCGGCTGACGGTTCCAAGGACCTGTTCGCCCACCACAGCGAAATCCGCAACGGCGGCGGCTTCCGCAGCCTGCAGGAAAACCAGAAGGTCGAGTTCGAAGTCAAGCAAGGCCCGAAGGGTCTGCAAGCCGCGAACATCAAGCCGCTGTAATCAGCCCGCGACCGTGCCGCCCGCCCTGCGGGTGGCTCGGTCGATGAGCCTGATGCACGACCTGCTGGAAAAGCCGCCCTCTGGGGCGGCTTTTTTGTGGGCGATTGGCGGCCGCCCTGCGCGCGACGGATGTCGACACGCAGGGCCTGCTGACCGCCGTCCTCAGCGCTCGCGCCCGGCGCGGCTCACCGCATGCGTGATCGGGTCCATCAGGTACTGCAGCGGCGTGCGGGTCTCGCCGTGCAGGAAGACCTCGGCGGGCATGCCGGCCTGGAGCTTGGCGTCGTGTTCGCCCTTGGCGGCACGCCTGACCGACTCGGGCGTGACGTCGATGTTGACGATGTAGAAGGGCATGCCGGTCTCGCGCTGGACCTGGCGGTCGCCGCCGACGTAGTTTACGGTGCCCTTGACCAGGTCGGTGGTGCGGTAGCTGAAGGCGGTGAAGCGCAGGTCGGCTTCCTGGCCGCGCTGGACACGGCTGATGTCCTCGGTGCGGATCTGCGCCTCGACCACCAGGCGCGGGTTGGCCGGCACGATCTCGGCGATCGGCTCGCGCGGGGCGATCACGCCGCCGGGCGAGGTCACGCGCAGGCCGATGACCTCGCCGTCGACCGGCGCGGTGATGACCTGGCGGCGCGAGGCGTCGATCGCCTTGCGCAGCTCCTGCTCGATTTCCTGCACCCGCACCAGCGCCACCTTGAGCTGGTCGCTGGCCTGCTGGCGGTAGTCGTTCTCGATCTGGCTCAGGCGCAGCTCGATGTCGCCGGTGCGCTGGTCGGCCCGCGCCAGCTCGGCGGTGCGCTCGGCGATCTTGCTGTTGTAGTCGGCCATCGAGGCCTCCTGCTGCATGACCTGCGACTCCGACACCAGGCCTTCCTTGGCCAGGCTGCGGCTGAGCGCATGGTCGCGGCCCTGCGCCGCGATCGACTCGCGGGTGCTGGCGATCTGCGCATGCAGCGAGTCGATCTCCTGGCGGATCTTGATGCGCTGCCTGGCCAGCAGCGCGGACTGGCTGGACAGCGCCGTCAGGCGGGCATCGAACAGGGCCTGTTCCTTGTCCATCTGGTTGCGCACCACCGGGTCGCCGCGGCCGGCCTCGACCAGATCAGGCGGGAAGACCAGCTGCGGGCTGCGGGCCTGCTCGGCCTCCAGCCGGGCCACGCCGGCCCGCTCGGACATCAGGCGCTGGGCCAGCCGGGTGCGGTCGGCATGGACCGAGACATCGCCCAGCTCGATCAGCGGCTCGCCGGCCTTGACCCGCTGGCCGTCGCGCACGTAGACCGCGCGCACGGTGCCGCCCTCGACGTGCTGGATCACGCTGCGGTTGAGGTCGACCTTGACGTAGCCGCTCGCCACGACCGCCGAGGACAGCGGCGCGAAGGCCAGCCAGCCCATCGCCGGCACCAGGCCGACCAGCACGACGATACGGCCGATGCGCACGAGGTCCCTGGCCTTGCCGAGGTGGCGGGTGACGAGGTCGGCCTCGGCCGGCAGTGGGGAGGGCATCTGAGCGGGCATCAGGGCGGGCCGTTGCATGGCGGGCAGTTGCATGGCGGGATCAGGCCTTGATGGAGACGGTCGACGTCAGGTTCGGGGTCGGCTTCGCGCCGGGGTTCGGATGGCTGGCTTGCGCGGCCGCGTGCTGTGCCGCCTGTTGTGCCGCCTGTTGTGCCGCTTGCTGTGCCGCCTGCTGTGCAGCGTGTTGCGCCGCATGGGCGGCGCTGCCAGCCGCAGCAGCGGCCATCGGCCGGTTCAGCGGCACGACCTGGCCGGGTGCGCCGCCGCGCATGGCGTGGAGGACCTCCTCGGCGGTGCCGAAGTGCAGCTGGCGGCCGCCGTCGATCACCAGCATCTTGTTGACGTGCTGGGTCAGCGTCTGGCGGTGCGTCACGACGATCACGGTGGCCTGGCCCTGCAGGCGCTTGAGGGTCTCGGCCAGCGCGAGTTCGCCGGCGCCGTCGAGGTTGGCGTTGGGCTCGTCCAGCACGATCAGCTTGGGGTTGCCGTAGAGCGCGCGGGCCAGCGCGATGCGCTGGCGCTGGCCGGGCGACAGCAGCGCGGCGTTCGGGTCGACGCGGGTGTCGTAGCCGTCGGGCAGCGCGAGGATCAGCTCGTGCACGCCGGCCCGCTGGGCCGCCGCGACGACCTGGGCCGAATCGACCGGGCCCATGCGGGCGATGTTGTCGGCGACGGTGCCGGCAAACAGTTCGACGTCCTGCGGCATGTAGCCGATGTGCGGGCCAATCTGCTCGCGGGTCCAGCGCGACAGGTCAACGCCGTCGAGCCGGACCTGGCCCTGGGTCGGCGCCCACAGGCCGATCAGCAGGCGCACCAGCGTGCTCTTGCCGGCGCCGCTGGGGCCGATGACGGCCATCGACTCGCCGGCCTCCAGGCGCAGCTGCACGCCGCCGATCAGCACGCGGTCGCTGTGGGGCGGGCGGTAGACCAGGCCGGCCACGGTCAGCAGGCCGGTCGGCGCGGGCAGCGGCATCTGCGGCCGGCGGTTCAGCGCCTCGGTCATCAGCGGGTCGAGGCGACGCCAGGCGAGCCGGCCTTCGGCCAGGATCTTCCAGCTGCCGACGATCTGCTCGACCGGCTGCAGCGCGCGGCCCAGCAGCATCGACGAGGCGATCATCACGCCGGGCGTGGCCTGGCCGTCGAGCACCAGCCAGGCGCCCAGCGCGGTCATCAGGATCTGCGTGACCTGGCGCGAGATGCGGGTGATCGCCGCCATCGAGACCGAGCGGCGTGCCACCGGGTCCTGCGTGGCGGCCAGTTCGGCACTCAGGCCGTTCCAGCGCCCGACCAGCGCGTCGGCCATGCCCATGGCCTGGGCGACCTCGGCGTTGACCATGGCTTGATCCAGGAAGCGCTGGCTCGCGCCGGCTTCCTTCTGCAGCTTCTCGATCGCCGACTGCGTCATGCGGTCGTTGAGCCAGGCCAGGCCCAGCATCAGCGCGGCGCTGAAAAAGGCCGCCACGCCCAGCCAGACGTTGGCCACCGCGATGACGCCGATGAAGACCACCGCCCAGGGCGCGTCCATGATCGCCACCAGGCCCTGCGAGGAGAACAGCGCGCGCAGCCGGCCGACGTCGCGCAGCGCCTCGTTGGTGAAGGCGCCCTGGCGCCTGGCGGCCACGGCCAGCGACAGCCGGGCGATCTCCGGCGCCATGGCGTCGTTGATGATGTTGCCCAGCACGCCCTGCAGGCGGCCACGCAGGTAGTCCAGCACGCCGGCCAGCGCCAGCGCGATGCTCACGCCGATCACCAGCATCAGCAGGGTCTCGCGGCTGCCGCTGCTGAGCACCCGGTCGAAGACCTGCAGGCTGAAGATGGCCGGGAACAGCCACATCAGGTTGATCGCCGCCGAGAAGCCGGCGATGGTGCGGAGCAGGGATTTCATGCGTGTGGGATCGGGCGTTTCGACGTCTTGCGCGCCAGTCCGGCACGCACGGGCGTCAGTGTGCGTCCATCGGAACCGTTCCCGATCGCCCGGCCCCGGCCGGGTCGGCCACTTTGTCTCGCTGGACGGGAGTTCGTGCAGGTCAACGCCCCTGCGAGCCTGGGGAACGGTCTCGCGGCGACAACAACAGGGGCGTGCGGGCATGCCTCCCGCGAGGTCCGCTGGCACGCGACCTGCGAGGCCGACCCACACGTCGAGTAGAAGCGTTCACCGCCGCACCAGCCCCGTGCGCGCGGCCGGAAATTGCTCGGTTCCCCTTCACGACCTGGTGCGCCGCACCAGAAGGAGATCCCATGCTGACCGCGCAACAAGCCGTCTTCCGCCGCTACTGGCACGCCGTGATGCCGCTCGCCGACCTGGCCGACGGCCCCCGGCCCTTCACGCTGATGGGCGAGCAGATCGTGCTGTTCCTCGATGCGCACGGCCAGCCGGCCGCGCTGAAGGACCGCTGCTGCCACCGCACCGCGAAGCTGTCGCTGGGCTGGTGCAAGGACGGCTCGATCCAGTGCGGCTACCACGGCTGGCGCTACGACCGGACCGGCCGCGTGATCGAGATCCCGCAGTACCCGGCCGATCGGGCCATCCCGGCCGACTACTGCACGCCGGCCTGGCGCTGCGTGGCACGGCATGGCTATGCCTGGGTCGCGCTGGTCGGGCCGGACGAGGAGCCGCTCGCCCCGATCCCCGAGATCCCCGAGTTCGGCGCGCCGGGCTGGCGCACCATCTTCCAGTTCCACGAGACCTGGGCCTGCAGCCCGCTGCGGGCGCTCGAGAACAGCTTCGACAACTCGCACTTCAGCTTCGTGCACCGCGCCACCTTCGGCGTGGCCGCGCAGCCCGCGCCCAGCCGCTACGAGCTGGTGCCGACCGCGCACGGCTTCCAGGCCGAGACGGTGATCCAGGCCGTCAACCCGCCGGCCTTCCAGCGCATCAGCGGCGTCGCCGAGCCGGTCACGACGCGCCACATGCGCAACGCCTACTACCTGCCCTTCTCGCGCCGGCTGGACATCGAGTACCCCGGCGGCGTGCGCCACGTGATCATCAACTGCTTCACGCCCATCGACGACGGCCACATCCAGCTGTGCCAATGGCTGTTCCGCAACGACACCGAGCAAGACTGCCCGGCGCAGCTGCTGATCGACTTCGATGCCGAGATCACGCGCGAGGACAAGGCCATCCTGGAGTCGACCGACCCGGACGCGCTGGTCGACACGCGCCGGCGCGGCGTCGAGTTCTCGATGGACAGCGACCGGCCCGGCATGCTGATCCGCAAGCACCTGATGGAACTGCTGGCGCGCCACGGCGAAGCCGAGGTGCACCGCTGAGGCGGGCCGCCGGGACACGTCGCGGTGCATCGTGCCTGCCGGCGGTGCATCCGGCGTCCGGCTGCCACGCGGCACGGCTGGCACGGCCCGTGCATTGATCCACCGCAAGAGTAGAAGCGTTCAGCCACCGGTACCGGTGGCAGGAAATTGCTCTTGACCAGCCGGTGTGGCTCATCGAATGAGCCACACCTCGTCGTGGTGCAGCACCTGGCGACCTCGTCGCGGCCGTGGCCGCGCAGGACCGTCGGTGCCGCATCGGCCTGATCAAGAAACGTCGCACGCCTGCCGTGAAGATCCTGCTGCTCTGGTGCCACCCCGACCCGCAAAGCTACAGCGCCGCGCTGCGCCAGGCTGCTGCGGACGCGCTGCGCGAAGCCGGTCATGAGCTGCGCGAGATCGATCTCTACGCGCTGCATGCCCAGGGCGGCTTCGATCCGGTGCTGAGCCCGGACGAGAAGCGCAGCTACCTGGCCGACACCGACCGCAACATCGCCGCGGTGCAGCCGCATGTCGACGCGCTGCGGTGGGCCGAGGGCTGGGTGGTCGTCTACCCGACCTGGATGTACGGCCCGCCGGCCTTGCTCAAGGGCTGGCTGGACCGGGTCTTCCTGCCCGGCGTGAGCTTCGGCCTGGGCGGCTCGCGGCACCGGCCCATCGTCGGCGCGCTGAAGAACATCCGCTGGTTCTGCGGCATCACCACCTCGGGCTCGCCCTGGTGGTGGCTGCGCTGGATCGGCGACCCCGGCCGTCGGCTGTTCCTGCGCGGCCTCAAGCCGCTGTACGCACGCGGCTGCCGCACCGACTGGCTGCAGCTGCACGCGATGAACTACGCCACCGAGCGCGACCGCACGCGCTTCCTGGGTCGCGTGCGGCGCACCTTGTCCAGCCGGGCAGCCTGAAGGGAATGCCGATGAACACGGGCTCATCCTCGAACGACATCGCGCAGCCGCTGGCCCGCTACAGCGCGTTCCGGCGCTGCGGCGACTGGCTGCTGCTGTCGGGCGTGATCGCGGTCGATCCGGCCGCCAGCCGCATCGTGCGCGGCTACGACGACATCCCACCCGAGGCCCAGGCCCTGCTGGGGCGCAGCCACGAGTTCTCGACCGACTGGCGCGAGGGCCCGATCCTGGCGCAGAGCTGGTACGTGCTGGACCGCATCCGCGCGACGGTCGAGAGCGCCGGTGCGCGCATGGACCAGGTCGTCAAGCTGGTGCAGTACTTCCGCGACCTGGACCATTTCCCGCACTACAGCCGGGTGCGCCGGCTGTTCTTTCCCGGCCTGCCGCCGGCGTCCACCGTGGTCGAGGTCAGCGGCATGCTGCCCTCGCCGGACATCCTCGTCGAGGTCGAGGCCACCGTGTGGCTCGGCACGCCCGATGCATGAACCCCGTCAGGAGTGACCCGATGCTGCACGGCCCCATCCCCGCCCGTCGCTTCCTGCCCTACCTGAGCTGGACGGTCATCGAGGCCCTGCCCGACCGCGCCAACACGGTGATCGTGCTGGCCACCGGCACCATCGAGCAGCATGGCCCGCACCTGCCCTGCGCGGTCGATGCGCTGATCGCCACCGGCGTGGTCGGCGCCGCGCTGGCACGGCTGGACGACGCGGTGCCGGCCTACGCGCTGCCGCCGCTGACCTATGGCAAGTCCGATGAACACACGCATTTCCCCGGCACGCTGACGACCAGCGGCGCGACGCTGCAGGCGCTGGTCGAGGACATCGGCGAGTCGGTCTGGCGGGCGGGCTTCCGCAAGCTGCTGATCGTCAACGGCCACGGCGGCCAGCCTCAGGTGATGGAGATGGCCGCCCGCGCGCTGCGGCTGCGCCACGGCGACTTCGTGGTCGTGCCGCACTTCACCTGGCGGGTGCCGCACGTGGCCGGCCAGTTCCTGTCCGAGCGCGAACGCCGCCTGGCCATGCATGCCGGCCATGCCGAGACCGCCCTGGTCATGGCGCTGGCGCCCGAGACCGTGCACATGGACCGCGCGGTGGCGCACTACCCGCCGGAGTTCCCGCGCTCGCTGTCGCCGGATGGCCGGCCCGCCGCCGCCTGGGTCGCGCGCGACTTCGGTCCCAGCGGCGTCATCGGCGATCCGCACCCGGCCACGCGCGAACAGGGCCTGGCCATCCTCGATTCGCTGGCCGAGAGCTGGGCCGCCGCCATCACCGACCTGCACCGGCTGGACTGGCCGGCGCGCGAGCCCGCGTGATGCCGCGCGCCGGCCTGCGTGCATCCGCCGCGTCCACCGCGCCAGACGTCTTCTCACCCCAACCTCAACCCCGGAGCCTCGCCATGCCCATGCCCATGTCCATGCCCACGCAGACCCGTTCGCAGCGCACCCTCGGCCGACTCGCGCTGATCGGCGCGGCGGCCCTCGCCGCCACCTTCGCCACGCACGCGCAGGCGCAGGAGAAGTTCACCTACCTGACCAACTGGTATGCCCAGGCCGAGCACGGCGGCTTCTACCAGGCACTGGCGACCGGCCTCTACAAGAAGGCCGGCCTGGACGTGACCATCAAGATGGGCGGCCCGCAGGTCAACGGCCTGCAGCTGATCGCGGCCGGTGCGGCCGAGTGCTACATGGGCTACGACACGCAGACCATGAAGGCCCGCGAGCAGGGCATCCCGGCGGTCACCGTGGCGGCCTCGTTCCAGAAGGACCCGCAGGTGCTGCTGGCCCATCCGCACGTCAAGAAGCTGGAGGACCTCAAGGGCAAGACCGTGCTGATCGCCTCGGCCTCCTACTCGACCTTCTGGCCCTGGCTGAAGTCGACCTACGGCTACACCGACGACATGGCCAAGCCCTACACCTTCAACGTCCAGCCCTTCATGGCCGACAAGGAGATCGCGCAGCAGGGCTACCTCTCCAGCGAGCCCTTCAAGATCGAGAAGGAAGGCAAGTTCAAGCCCAGCGTCTTCCTGCTGTCGGACTTCGGCTGGCCCCCGTACTCGACCTCGGTGGTCTGCATGGAGAAGACGGTCAAGGAGCGCAAGGCCGCCGTGGCCGCCTTCGTCAAGGCGACGATGGAAGGCTGGAAGAGCTACCTCACCGGTGACCCGTCGCCGGCCAATGCGCTGATCAAGAAGGACAACCCGAACATGACCGACGACGTCATCGCCAACGGCATCGCCAAGATGAAGGAGACCGGCATGGTCACCGGCGGCGATGCGGCCAAGCTGGGCATCGGCATCATGACCGACGAGCGCATGAAGAAGACCTTCGACATGATGGTTGCCAACAAGCTGCTCGACGCCGCCAAGGTCGACCTCCGCACGGTCTACACGACCGAGTTCGTCAAGGACCTGAAGATCATGCCCTGAGGTCGTCATGCCCTACCAGCCTGGGCGCCTGCGACCTCCACGCGACCCCGCTCGCCCAGGCCATCCGGAGAACCGCATGCAAGCGAACCTGCCCGTCATCGACCTCGCACCCAGCTTCGGCACCGACCCGGCGGGCGCGCGCGACGTGGCCCGCCAGATCGACGCGGCCTGCCGCCGCCACGGCTTCTTCTACGTCGTCGGCCATGGCGTGCCGCTGGCGCTGATCAGCCACCTGTTCATGGTCAACCGGCGTTACTTCGAGCTGCCTGAGGACATCAAGAACCGGTGCCACATCGAACGCTCCGGCGGCCTCCAGCGCGGCTACGACCCGATCGGCTGGCAGGCGCTGGAGTCCGGCCGGCCGGCCGACCTGAAGGAGAGCTTCTACCTCGGCGCCGAGCGCGGACCGGACGATGCGCTGGTGCGCGCCGGCACGCCCAACCACGGCCCCAACCAGTGGCCCGACGAGGCCCATGCACCGGGCTTCCGCCTGGCCTGCGAGACCTATGCCGCCGCGCTGGAGCGCCTGGGCCGCCACCTGATGGGCCTGATCGCGCTGGGCCTGGGCCTGCCGCGTGGCCACTTCGAGCCCTTCCTGCAGGACCCCATGCCCATCCTGCGGCTGCTGCACTACCCGCCGCAGCAGGCCAGCACGCTGGACGACCAGATCGGCTCGGGCGCGCACACCGACTGGGGCGGCATCACGCTGCTCGCGCAGGACGATGCCGGCGGGCTGCAGGTGCGCGACGAGCTGGGCCGCTGGCTGGACGCCCGGCCGATCGAGGGCAGCTTCGTCGTCAACCTCGGCGACCTGATGCAGCGCTGGACCAACGACCGCTACCGCTCCACGCTGCACCGCGTGGTGAACGCGCAAAGCGGCCGCGACCGGCACTCGATCGCCTACTTCTTCGACATCGACTACCACGCCCGCGTCGAGGTGCTGCCGACCTGCTGCAGCGCCGACAACCCGGCCCGCCACGCCCCGATCACCGCCGGCGAGCACATCGTCGAGATGTATCGCCGCACCACGCTCACGGAGAGCACGACATGACCGACCTTGCGGCGGACCGCGCGCCCGCCATCGACATCCTGTCCGCCGAGCAGGTCTACCCCAACGGCACGCGCGCGCTGCTGCCGGTGGACCTGTCGATCCGTGACGGCGAGTTCGTCACGCTGCTGGGCCCGTCGGGCTGCGGCAAGAGCACGCTGCTGAAGATGATCGCCGGCCTGCTGCAGCCCACCGATGGCCGCATCCAGCTGTGGCACCGGCCGGTCGAGCAGCTCGCCAGCGTGGGCAAGCGCCTGGCCTTCGTGTTCCAGGAGGCCACGCTGATGCCCTGGACCACCGTGGCACGCAACGTCCGCCTGCCGCTGGACCTGCAAGGCATGAAGCCGGCCGAGGCCGATCCGAAGGTGGCTCAGGCGCTGAGCCTGGTCGGGCTGGAGAAGTTCGCCGGCCAGCGCCCACGCGAGCTGTCCGGCGGCATGCAGATGCGGGTCTCGATCGCCCGCGGCCTGGTCACCGAGCCGCAGCTGCTGCTGATGGACGAGCCCTTCGGCGCGCTCGACGAGATCACCCGCAACCGGCTGGACGGCGACCTGCTCGAACTCTGGCAGCGCCAGAAGCTCACGGTCGTGTTCGTGACCCACTCGATCCACGAGGCGGTCTTCCTGTCCAGCCGCGTGGTGGTGATGGCGGCCCGGCCGGGCCGGGTGGTCGAGCAGGTCGAGATCGACCAGCCCTACCCGCGCGGCCCCGAATGGCGCGTCAGCCAGCGCTACGCGCAGATCGCGGCCCACCTGCAGGACAGCCTGCTCAAGGCCAGCCAGGACGAGGACGGCCTTGTCGCCATCGGAGCCCGCACATGAACACCGCCACCGCCCATGTCGACATGAAGGGACTCGGCACGGCCGAGCCGCCGGCCGCGCCGATCCGCACCACCGGCTTCGTCGCCGCGCCGAAGCGGCGCCAGCGGCCGGCCCGCCGCACGCCCTGGCTGGCCCTGCCGGCGGTGCAGCGTGCGGTGCTGCCGCTGCTGGTCGCGGCGGTGCTGCTGGGCCTCTGGCAGGCCTGGGTCGTGATGGCCGACGTGCCGGCTTACCTGGTGCCCGCGCCGACCCGCATCGCCGCCACGCTGGTCGAGGACTTCGCGTTGCTGACCGGCGCGCTGTGGACGACGCTGAAGATCACGCTGCTGGCCTTCCTGGCCTCGACCGTGGTCGGGGTCGCGGTGGCCTTCCTGTTCGTGCAGAGCCGCTGGATCGAGACGGCGCTGTTCCCCTACGCGGTGCTGCTGCAGGTCACGCCCATCGTCGCGATCGCGCCGCTGATCATCATCTGGGTCAAGGACCCGACCGCCTCGCTGGTGATCTGCGCGACGCTGGTGGCGCTGTTCCCGGTCATTGCCAACACCACGCTGGGCCTGCGCAGCGTCAACCCCGGCCTGGCGGCCTATTTCCAGCTCAACCGCGCGACCCGCTGGCAGACGCTGGTGCGGCTGCGCATCCCGAGCGCACTGCCGTATTTCTTCGCCGGCCTGCGCATCAGCGCCGGGCTGGCGCTGATCGGCGCGGTGGTGGCCGAGTTCGTCGCCGGCACCGGCGGCACCGGCACCGGCCTGGCCTACCAGATCCTGCAATCGGGCTACCAGCTCGCCATCCCGCGCATGTTCGCGGCGCTGTTCCTGATCAGCGTGACCGGCGTGCTGCTGTTCGTCGCGCTGGCGCTGCTGACGCGCGCGGTGCTGGGCGGCTGGCACGAGAGCGAGCAGGGGCAGGCATGAATGCGGCCAACGACCTGTTGATCACCGGCGCGGCGGCGGTCTGGACCGGCCTGCGCGGGGCGGGCGCCCGGCTCGAAGGCGGGCTGGACATCCGGATCCGCGACGGCCGCATCGCCGCCACCGGGCAGCTCGCGCCCGAGCCCGGCGAGACGGTGCTGGATGCACGCGGCGGCGTCGTCATGCCGGGCTGGGTCAACACGCATCACCACCTGTTCCAGAGCCTGCTCAAGGGCATCCCCGCCGGCCTGGACCTGGACCTGATGGGCTGGCTCAGCGCGGTGCCGGTGCGCTGGCGGCGCGGCTTCGATCAGGAGCGCACGCTGCGACTGGCGGCCCGCATCGGCCTGGTCGAGCTGCTGCTGTCGGGCTGCACCACCGTGTCGGACCACCAGTACCACCTGTGGCCCGGCATGCCCTGGGACCCGAGCGCGGCGGTGTTCGACGAAGCCGAGCGGCTGGGCATGCGCCTGGTGCTGGCGCGTGGTGGCCAGACCGTCAGCCGCCTGGTCGACACCACGCCGTCGCCGCAGGTGCAGCCCGAGACGCTGGACCAGCTGCTGGACGGCCTGGCGCGCGACGTGCAACGCTTCCATGACCCGGCGCCGGACGCGATGCGGCGCGTGGTCTGCGCGCCGACCACGCCGACCTGGTCGGTGCTGCCCGACGAGCTGGACGTCATCGCCCGCGCGGCCCGCGAGCTGGGCGTGCGGCTGCACAGCCACCTCTCGGAGACGGTCGACTACGTGCGCTACTGCCGCGAGGTGCACGGCTGCACGCCGCTCGAATTCGTCGAGCGCCACGGCTGGGTCGGGCCGGACGTCTGGTACGCGCACATGGTCCACCTCAGCCCGGCCGAGGTGCGGCGCTGCGCCGAGACCGGCACCGGCATCGCCCATTGCCCGCAGAGCAACGGCCGGCTCGGCTCCGGCGTCGCGCCGCTGGTGGCCGCGCTGGCCGCTGGCGTGCCGGTCTCGCTGGCGGTCGACGGCGCGGCCTCCAACGAGGCGGCCGACATGCTCAGCGAGGCCCATGCCTGCTGGCTGATCCACCGCGCGCTGCACGGCGCGGCGGCGATGCCGGTGGCCGACGTCATCCACGTCGGGACGGCCGGCGGCGCGCGCGTGCTGGGGCTGGACGCGGTCGGCACGCTGCAGCCCGGACAGGCCGCCGACCTGGTCATCTACGACCTCGACGAGCCGGCCCACTTCGGCCTGCACGACCCGGCGGTCGCGCCGGTCGTCAGCGGCCGCGGCCGGGCCCGCGCGGTGCTGGTCGGCGGCCGGCGGGTGGTCGAGGACGGCGCCATCCCCGGCCTGGACCTGGCCGAGCTGCGCGCGGACGCGGCCGCCGAGGTCGCGGCGCTGAAGGCCCGGCTGGCCTGACGTCCAGCCGCTGCAGCACACCCTGCCCCACACCCGAGCCACCTCCTGAGGCATCCCCCGATGAACGAGCTTTCCTCCCCGCTGCCGGCCGCGCTGGCCCAGGTCATCGCCGAGACCCCTGGCATCGACTGGGTCACCGACCCCGGCCGGCGCGAGCGCCTGTCGCGCGACTTCGCCTGGTTCAGCCCAGTGCTGGCGCGCGAGCTGGCCGGCAAGTCCGCCGAGGCGGTCGCGCGGCCGACCGACGAGGCCGGCGTGGTCGCGGTCGTCGCCGCCTGCGCCCGCCACGGCGTGGCGCTGACGCCGCGCGGCAGCGCCACCGGCAACTACGGCCAGTGCACGCCGGTCCAGGGCGGTGTGCTGCTGGACCTGTCGGGCTACAACGCCCTTCTGTGGCAGCGCGGCGGCGTCGCGCGGGCCCAGGCCGGCATCCGCATGGGCGCGATGGACGATCAGCTGCGGCCGTCCGGCTGGGAGCTGCGCTGCGTGCCCAGCACCTTCCGCTCGGCCACGCTGGGCGGGCTCTACGGCGGCGGCTTCGGCGGCGTCGGCTCGATCAACCACGGCCCGCTGGCGGCCACCGGCAACGTGCTGGGTGTGCGCACGCTCACCATCGAGCCCGAGCCGCGCCTGGTCGAGCTGCGTGCGCCCGAGGCCCTGCTGCTGCACCACGTCTACGGCACCAACGGCATCGTGCTGGAGCTGGAGGTCGCGCTGGCGCCGGCCCACCCGTGGCTGGAGGCCATCGTCGCCTTCGACGACTTCGACGCCGCACTGGTCTTCGCCGACACCTTCGCGGCCCAGCCGGGCATCGTGAAGAAGAGCGTGACGCTGTTCGACAGCGCCGTCTGCGCCCTGCTGGCCCAGGCCCTGCCCTACCTGGCCGATGGCCTGCCGGCCGGCCACCACGCGGTGCCGGTGCTGGTCGCCGAATGGGGTGAACAGGCCCTGCGCGAACTCGCCGCCGCCCACGACGGGCAGATCACCTGGCGCCAGACCGCCGCCGAGGTGAGCGCCAGCAAGCGCACCCTGGTCGAGACGACCTGGAACCACACCACGCTGCATGCGCTGAAGGTGGACAAGTCCATCACCTACATCCAGAGCGGCTTCCCGGCCGGCCCGCACCTGGAACAGGTCCGCGCCTTGCGCCGCCACTTCGGCGACGCGCTGCTGGTGCACCTGGAATTCATCCGCAACCGGGACGGCCTGCCGACCTGCTCGGGCCTGCAGATGCTGCGCTTCCGCGACGACGCCCACCTCGACGACGTCATGCAGACCCACCGCGCGCACGGCGTGGGCATCGCCAACCCGCACGTCTGGCGGGTCGAGGACGGCAAGCAGGGCGCGATCAACGCCGAGATCGTCGCGACCAAGGCCCGCTTCGATCCACAGGGCCTGCTCAACCCCGGCAAGCTGCGCGGCTGGGATGAACGTGAGCGCCTGCTCACCGCCGGTCTGCCCGACACCCGGTCGCCTGCGCTGGCGACCTTGCCAACCTTTTGACGGCGCGGCCCGGCGTCCTTGACTTTTGCCGGTTTTCCACATCTGGACGTCTGGCCGCCGCGACTGCCTCATTCCCGGGCAACCCAGGGAAAACCCAGCCCCGACAGCCACTTGCGAGCGCCGCCCTGCGCTTGTCCCCAGGCTTGTCCCTGCCCGGTGTGGAGGGCCAGCGGCGGCGTCCGGACGGCCGGCACTGTCCACAGGCGCAGGGGTTTCAATCGCGCCAGATGACCGCTGCAAGTCATTGACAAATGGACGCATACCGTTTTTCGCGGCCGCTTCCGGCAGCCTGCTCAAAACGGAGGCAATCCGTTGGATGCCCCGTGGCGATCGGCCTTCCCGCATGCTGTCCCGGGCGCTATCCACATGCTTGTCCCTGTCCGATGGGGATACCTGCCGGCTGTGGACAAGTTCCGTCCACAGGCCGGGAACGGGGCTTGTCCACAGGCCGCCGTCACCGGATCGCCGGGCAGGCTGTAACCCGGTTACAGGACCGCCGCTGCGCCGTCGCTCCCTAAACTGCCGGCCCGCGCGGCCATCCGGCCGACGCACCTCCTGCGATCCCGAGAAAGCCCCCCGATGAGCTGGCACGGCCACCTGAGCCTCGACTACCACCTCGATCCCCACACGAACGCCCCGCGCACCATCGCCCACGACCGCCACGACGGCCCGCTGCGGGTGCTGCAGCGCCTCTATCCGGAAGGCGACGCGGTCTGCCACCACGTGCTGGTGCATCCGCCCGGCGGCCTGGTCGGCGGCGACACGCTGGACGTGACCGTCCACCTGGCCGAGGGCAGCCATGCGCTCGTCACCACGCCCGGCGCGACGCGCTACTACCGCAGCGAGGGCCAGCCCGCGACCCAGCGCGTGCAGGCCCGCCTGGACGACGGCGCGCGGCTGGAATGGCTGCCGCTGGAGACCATCGCCTACGACGGCTGCATCGCCCGCAACCAGCTGCGCTTCGAGCTGGCACCCGGCGCGCAGATGATGGGCTGGGACCTGCTGGCGCTGGGCCTGCCGGCCGCCGACCTCGCCTGGCGGCGCGGCAGCTACGAGCAGCGCATCGAGTTGCCCGGCTGCTGGCTGGAACAGGCCCGGCTGTCGGCCGACGACCACGCGCTGCTGGACAGCCCGCTGGGCTGGGCCGGCCAGCGCGTGCTGGGCACCTTCTGGCTGGCGGCCGGATCGGCCCTGCCGCGCCCGGTGGTCGAACAGGCGCTGGACGCCGCCCGGGCGCTGCTGGTGGCGGACGCGACGTGCATGGCCGGCACGGGGCTGCAGGCGGGCGTCAGCGCGGCCCAGCCGTCCTGCCTGGTGCTGCGGGTGCTGGCCCCACGGGTCGAACCGGCCATGAAGTTGATGACCGCCGTGTGGTCACGGTGGCGCGAGATCGCCTGGGACCGCGTCGCCTGCCCACCACGCGTGTGGTCCACCTGAATCCGCGTCGCTCATCACGTGTGGGTGACCTCACCCACGTCACCGGGGCGATTTCCCCACCCCCCCGATCTCCACGGGTCAGCAGCCCCATAGTGATTTCTGGATTCACTCAGCATTCATTAAGCAGGTTGAACACCCCTTAAAAATGGGAAATACCCCCCGCATTCAGGTGTATCGTTGCTTCACGGTGGCAGGCAATCTCGGGGTTCAGGAAGTGTTCCGACAGCCCGACCAGCCACCCGCCCCATCCCCACGAACGTGGTTCCAGCGACCGGACAGGTCTGCGGGAACGGCGCTTCAGAAGCACGAGAACACCATGAACAAGACCTTCAGCGCCACCCCCCGCTCATCACCGAACCGCCTGACGCGGGCCGCCCGGGCCTGGACGTTCGCGACGATCGGTGCACTCACCGGCCTGTTCGCCGGCCTGGCCCAGGCGGCGGTCACCATCGACATCGCCAGCCCGCGTTTCGCGGCCGATGCGCCGGTCAGCGACCTTGGCAACGGCCTGAGCTTTGCGCAGGGCTGGTGGGCGTCCAGCCCCAGCACCGGCTTCCGGACCTTCCAGCTCAGCACCACCGAAACCGCCAGCGCGAACTACGGCTTCCTGACGAGTACCGAGGCTTTCCGCCTGACGAACATCACCGTGTCCTTCATCGGCGGCAACGACACGGTCGACGGGTGGATCGAGTTCTACAACGGGAACCAGCTGGTGGCGTCCGGCAGCGACAAGCTGGACAGCAGGCTCCGCGCACTGGAGAACCCCTCGCTGTCCTTCAAGGTCGGCGTGACGGGACCGGGCGTCATCACCCGCAGCGTGACGCTCGCGCCGCAGCTGGCGACGGACCTGTACTACGACCGCGTCACGTTCGCCTATGCCAATGCCGGGCACCCGACGAACTACGCCGGCATCGCGTCCTTCACGCTGCAGGCCAAGAACCCGAACAGCAACCTCGGCCTGGTGGCCGTCAGCCCGCCGCCGGTCCCCGAGCCCAGCACCTACGCCATGATGCTGGCCGGCATCGGCGCGATCGGCTTCATGACCCGGCGCCGCCGCAAGCAGCAGGACTGAGCCGGCCGCCGCGCACCCGGGACGAACCCGGCGCGCACCGCAGCCCCCGAACCGAACGGCGCCTCAGGCGCCGTTCGCGCTTCCAGGCCCGCACGCCACGCCCCCTGGCGTGTGCACAAGTACCGGCTGAGCCTGAACGCCCGCCCCGATGCACCCGATTCGGGTGGTGGTGCATCGCAGCACCGCTCCATACGATGACCTTCAGTTTCTTCAGGAACCTGCCGAAGACGAGACACACCGTCCTCGGCGGTCCGGTTCCACGAACACTTCAAGGATCATCCACATGGCATCACTTTTCACGCACCGCGCCCTGGCGCTGGCGGTCGCCCTGATCGGCCTGGCCTCGAGCGCTTCCGCTCAGACGCTGGTCCAGCGGGAAGAACTCGCCAACCGCGGCTTCACGGAAACCCCGACGAATACCGATCCGCTGCGGGTCTGGAACGACATCAACGTGGCCGCCTACGACCGCCCCGGCGCGGGCGTCAACATCGCCGCCCGTTTCGACGTCGGCACCGGCGGCGGGGTCAGCTTCCTGTCCCAGACCCTCGGCACCTTCGCGCTGGGCACGCTGCTGGACCTGGACTTCGTCTACGGCATCGACCGGACGCTGCGCACCGGCGTGGCCGGCAACGACCAGCTGCTGCGCTTCGGCTTCCAGACCTTCACCCAAGGCACGGGCTGGTCCTGGGCCCAGGAAGACACGCTGTGGTCGAACTCGCCCACCGGGCTGCTGAGCGGCACCGGCGGCCAGGCCATCTTCGGCTTTAACCCGAACGGCGCCCGCGTGCGGGTCGCCTTCGAGGGCATGGGCGGCATCGAGGCCAAGGGCTTCAATCCCTGGGTCGACAACGTGAGCGTGGTGTCCAACACCGTCACCGCGGTCCCGGAACCCGAGACCTACGCGATGATGCTGGCCGGCCTGGGCGCGATCGGCTTCATGTCGCGTCGCCGCAAGGCCCGCACCGCCTGATCACCGGGCTGCCCGCCCGCCCCGATCGCGAGCCTCCTGCGGGAGGCTTTTTTCTTGCGGCCGTGCAAGCGTCGGTCGGCCGCCCCACAGCGGCCCCACAGCGGCCCCTCAGCCGCCCCTCAGCCGACGGGCCAGGTGCGTGGCAGCCCAGCGGCCACTGGCCAGGCAGGCGCTGAGCAGGTAGCCGCCGGTCGGGGCCTCCCAGTCCAGCATCTCGCCGGCCACGAAGACGCCGGGCCGCGCCCGCAGCATCAGCGCCTCGTCGGCACCGTCCGCGCCCAGGCGCACGCCGCCGGCGGTGCTGATGGCCTCGTCGATCGGCCGTGTCGCGCGCGCCCGCAGCGGCAGGCGCTTGATGCGCTGCGCGACCGCCGCCGGATCGGCCGTCAACGCGGACCAGCCGGCCGCGTCCAGCCCCTCGCGCAGCAGCGCGGCGGGCGCACCGCTCAGGCCCGTCTGTTCCTTCAGGTGGTTGGGCCAGGAGCGGCTGCCTCGGCCCTTGGCCAGCGCCTGCGCCAGATCGGCCTCGCGGCGGTGCGGCAGCAGGTCGAGCGTGAAGTCGGCCTGCCCGTCGGCGGCGATGCGCTCGCGCAGCAGGCTGCTGGCGGCATAGACCAGCGAGCCTTCCAGGCCGGTGGCCGAGATGACGGCCTCGCCCAGGCGCTCGAAGGCCGGCGTCGCGTCGTCCGGACCGGGCACGCGCAGCAGCACGTTCTTCAGCGGCGTGCCGGCATGGCGTTCGGTCAGGTGGGCGCTCCAGCCGATGTCGAAGCCGCAGTTGGACGGCCGCAGCGGCGCGCAAGCGACGCCCGCGGCGGCCAGCCACGGCAGCCAGGCGCCGTCGCTGCCCAGCCGGGCCCAGCTCGCGCCACCGAGCGCCAGCACGACCGCATCGGCCTCGGCCGTGACGAGGCCGGACGGCGTGTCGAAGGCCAGTTGCCAGCCGCCGCCGGCCTGACCGTCCCGCGCGAGCAGCGTGCCGTTCCAGCGTCGGCGCATGTGAAAGCGCACGCCCGCCACGCGCAGGCGGTGCAGCCAGGCGCGCAGCAGCGGCGCGGCCTTCATTTCGGCGGGGAAGACCTTGCCGGAGCTGCCGACGAAGGTCTTGATGCCCAGGCCGGCGGCCCAGGCGCGGATCGCATCGGCGTCGAAGGCCCGCAGCCAGGGCTCGACCTGGTCGGCATGGTCGCCGTAGCGGGCGACGAAGTGCGCGGCCGGTTCGGCGTGCGTGAGGTTCAGCCCGCCCTTGCCGGCCAGCAGGAACTTGCGGCCGACCGAGGGCATGGCATCGAAGACATCGACCTGCAGGCCGGCGGCGGCGAGCACCTCGGCGGCCATCAGGCCGGCCGGGCCGGCACCGACGATGCAGACACGCGCGGCCGTCGTGGAGGGCGCGGTGGCCAGGAAGGGCGTGAGGGGCGCAGCGTTCGCTGCGGCGACAGGGGCTTGTTCGGAGGGACTGGACATGTGGCGCGGGAGTCTACGCGCCGCCATCGCCCGGAGGGCGGTCGGCCGGAAGGGTCGATGGGATCGGCCTCAGATCGACATCAGCTGTCGCACGCCGTGTGCTTCCATCTCGTGGCCACGGCCACGCGCGATGATCTCGCCGCGCTCCATCACCAGGTACTGGTCGGCCAGCTCGGCGGCGAAGTCGTAGAACTGCTCGACCAGCACGATGGCCATGGTCTTGCGGTCGGCCAGCATGCGGATGACGCGGCCGATGTCCTTGATGATGCTGGGCTGGATGCCCTCGGTCGGCTCGTCCAGGATCAGCAGCTTCGGCCCGGCCGCCAGCGCCCGCGCGATCGCCAGCTGCTGCTGCTGGCCACCGGACAGGTCGCCGCCCCGGCGCTGGATCATCTGGCGCAGCACCGGGAACAGCTCGAACAGCTCGTCCGGGATCGGCGTGCTGCCGCTCTTGTAGGCCAGGCCCATGCGCAGGTTGTCCTCGACCGTCAGCCGGCCGAAGATCTCGCGGCCCTGCGGCACGTAGCCGACGCCCTTGCGCACGCGTTCATAGGGCGTGTCGCGCGAGATGTCGCCGCCGTCGAGCGCGATCGAGCCGGCCTTGATCGGCACCACGCCCATCAGGCTCTTGAGCAGCGTGGTCTTGCCCACGCCGTTGCGGCCGAGCACGACGGTGACCTCGCCGAGCTTCGCCTCAAAGTCCAGCCCGCGCAGGATGTGCGAGCCGCCGTAATACTGGTTCAGACCTTCAACCTTGAGCATCGCCGTTTTACCTGTCCAAACATGCTGGAGCCCCCGCTTGGAGGGGGCTCGGGGGAGCGGTGCGTGCCACCGAAGGTGTACCTGGGGCTAACGCCCCAGGTACACCTCGACCACTTTCTCGTTGGCCTGCACGTCGGCCAGCTTGCCCTCGGCCAGCACGCTGCCCTCATGCAGCACGGTGACCGTCTTGCGGCCTTCGGTCAGCTGGTCGACGAACTTCATGTCGTGTTCGACCACCACCAGCGAGTGCTGTCCTTCGAGCGAGAGGAACAGCTCGGCGGTGCGCTCGGTCTCCTCGTCGGTCATGCCGGCGACCGGCTCGTCGAGCAGCAGCAGTTTCGGGTCCTGCATCAGCAGCATGCCGATCTCCAGCCACTGCTTCTGGCCGTGGCTGAGCAGGCCGGCGGTGCGCTGGGCCTCGGTCTTCAGGTGGATCAGCGTGATGACCTCGCCGATGCGGTCGAGCTGCTCGCCGCTCAGGCGGTGGAACAGGCTGGCGCGTGCGCGCCGGTCGGCCGCCAGCGCCAGCTCGAGGTTCTCGAACACGCTGAGTTCCTCGTAGACGGTGGGCTTCTGGAACTTGCGGCCGATGCCGATCTGGGCGATCTCGTTCTCGCGCAGGCGCAGCAGGTCGATGGTCGAGCCGAACGATGCGCGGCCGGCATCGGGCCGGGTCTTGCCGGTGATGACGTCCATCATGGTCGTCTTGCCCGCACCGTTCGGGCCGATGATGCAGCGCAGTTCGCCGACGTTGATGCTCAGGCTCAGGCTGTTGAGCGCCTTGAAGCCGTCGAAGCTGACCGTGATGTCGTCCAGGTAGAGCGCCACGCCGTGCGTGAAGTCCACCGAGCCGGCGCGGTGCAAGCGGCCGTAGGAGGCGCTGCGGCCGCCCGACTCGGTCTTGCCGACGCCCGACGCGAGCCTGGCGTCGTGCTCGACGCGCGCCAGGGCGCGGTCCTCCATCAGGTCCGGCGTCATGCGCGGCGCTCCTTGATCTTGTTGAACAGGCCGACGATGCCCTGCGGCAGGAACAGCGTCACCGCGATGAACAGCGCACCCAGGAAGTAGAGCCAGAACTCGGGGAAGACCTGCGTGAACCAGCTCTTCGCGCCGTTGACGAAGAAGGCTCCGACGATCGGGCCGATCAGCGTCGCGCGACCGCCGACCGCCGCCCAGATCGCGATCTCGATCGATGCGGCCGGGCTCATCTCGCCGGGGTTGATGATGCCGACCTGCGGCACGTACAGCGCCCCGGCCACCGCGCACATCACCGCGCTCAGCGTCCAGATGCCGAGCTTGTAGGCCAGCGGGTCATAGCCGGTGAACATCACCCGCGACTCGGCATCCCGGATGGCCTGCAGCACGCGGCCGTACTTGCTGTTGACGATGGCGCGCGCCATCAGGAAGAAGCCGATCAGCGTCAATCCCGTCAGCACGAACAGGAAGACCCGCGTGCCCGGCTGCGCGATCGGCACGCCCAGGATGCGCTTGAAGTCGGTGAAGCCGTTGTTGCCGCCGAAGCCGGTCTCGTTGCGGAAGAACAGCAGCATCGCGGCGAAGGTCATCGCCTGCGTGATGATCGAGAAGTACACGCCCTTGATGCGCGAGCGGAAGGCGAAGAAGCCGAACACGAAGGCCAGCAGGCCCGGCACCAGCAGCAGCAGGATCAGCTGGGCCAGGAAGCTGTCGCTGAAGGTCCAGTGCCAGGGCAGCGACTTCCAGTCGAGGAAGACCATGAAGTCCGGCAGGTCGCTCTGGTAGTTGCCGTCGCGGCCGATCTGGCGCATCAGGTACATGCCCATGCCATAGCCACCCAGCGCGAAGAACAGGCCGTGGCCGAGCGACAGGATGCCGGTGTAGCCCCAGATCAGGTCCATCGCCAGCGCGCAGATCGCGTAGCACATGATCTTGCCGACCAGCTGGACATGGAACTCGCTGAGGTGGAACAGGCTGCCCTCGGGCACCACCAGGTTCAGCAGCGGCACCAGCACGACCACGGTGATCAGCGCGGCGGCCACCGCGATCCAGCCGCGCGTGCCGAGCAGCAGGCCGCGGCGCGGGCTGGGCAGGCCCAGCGCCGGAGCGGCATCGGAAGGGGTCATCAGGGCGGACATCGTCAAGGTCTCGGGTTCAGGATTTGCGCGTGTTCATCGGTGTCGTCGAGGATCAGCCGGTCAGGCTTCAGCCGATCGGCCCTTCATGGCGAACAGGCCCTGCGGTCGTTTCTGGATGAACACCACGATGCACACCAGCACCATGATCTTGGCCAGCACGGCACCGGAGAATCCCTCCAGGAACTTGTTGAGCACGCCCAGTCCGAGCGCTGCGTAGACCGTGCCGGCCAGCTGGCCGACGCCACCGGTGACGACCACCATGAAGGCGTCGACGATGTAGCCCTGGCCGAGGTCCGGGCCGACGTTGCCGACCTGGCTCAGTGCGCAGCCGGCCAGCCCGGCAATGCCCGCGCCGAGCGAGAACGCGTAGGTGTCGATGCGGGCGGTGTTCACGCCCATGCAGGCGGCCATGCGGCGGTTCTGCGTCACGCCGCGCACGAACAGGCCCAGCCGGGTGCGCGAGATCATCAGCGCGACGCCGCCCAGCACCAGGAAGGCGAAGGCCACGATGGCCAGCCGGTTGAAGGGCAGGATCAGGTTGGACGCCACCTGCACGCCACCCGACAGCCAGGACGGGTTCTCGACCGCGACGTTCTGTGCGCCGAACAGCGAGCGCACCGCCTGCATCAGCATCAGGCTGATGCCCCAGGTCGCCAGCAGCGTCTCCAGCGGCCGGCCGTAGAGCCAGCGGATGACGCTGCGCTCCAGCACCGCGCCGACCAGCGCCGCGCTGAGGAAGGACACCGGGATGGCCACCAGCACGTAGGCATCGAACATCCCGGGCAGCCAGGCGCGGAAGGCGTTCTGGACCACATAGGTCGCATAGGCGCCGATCATCATCAGCTCGCCGTGGGCCATGTTGATGACGCCCATCAGGCCGTAGGTGATGGCCAGGCCGAGGGCCACCAGCAGCAGGATCGAGCCCAGGCTGATGCCGGTGAAGACCACGCCCAGGCGCTCGCCCCAGGCCAGCCGCGACTCGACCGCCGCGAGCGACTTCAGCAGCGCGGCGCGCACGGCCGGATCGGTCTCGACCCCAGCGGCCAGGCGTTCCTGCAGCAGGCTCTTGACGCCGGCCTCGGCGCTCGCGCCCAGCGCGGTCGCGGCCTCCAGCCGGCGGGCCGGGTCGGACACGCTGACCAGCAACGTCGCACGGAGGTTCTCCAGGCGGGCCTTCAGCGCCGCATCGGTCTCGGCCGCATAGGCCTTCTCGATCATCGGCAGCTGGGCCTCGTCCAGCGGGTTGCGGGCCAGCTCGGTCAGCGCGGCGGCGCGCACCGCACGGTCCGGCGAGACCAGCTTGAGCACGCCCATGGCCGCTTCCAGCGCGCCACGCATGCGGTTGTTGTTGACGACATCCTCGGCCTCGGCCGGCGGCGTCGCCTCGCTGTCGGTGCCCGCGACGTAGGACTTGCCGTCCCGCGTCACATAGGCCTGCTTCTCGTCGAACTTGACGCCATCGTCGAGCATGGCCTGCACGAACGCCGCCAGCGCCGGATCCCCCTCGGCGGCCGCCGCATTCAGCGCCGCGATCCGCTCATCGGTCTCCCCCGCCGCCATCGCCAGCGCCTGCTGCGCCGTCAACGCATGCGACGCCCCCGCGAGGACCAGCCACAAGCTCACCACCTGAGCCACCGACAACAGCGTGCGCAGCACCATGAATCAACCCTGAGCGTCAACACCCGACGCGAACGAACATCCAGAAAGGGGCGCCGGGCCCAAAGGCCCTGGCGCAACACCAGCAGAGACGGTGGATCCGGCTTGGCCGGTCCACCCGTCTCGCCCCCCTTGGGGGGCCGCAGCTGTGCTGCGGTAGGGGGTTACTTCTTTTCCGGCATGTTCTTCTTGCCCTTGTTCTCGGCGATGTAGTCGCTCCACGGGTCGGCCTGGACCGGGCCCTTGGTCTTCCACACCACGTTGAACTGGCCGTCCGCCTTCACTTCGCCGATGAACACCGGCTTGTGGAGGTGGTGGTTCTCCTTGTCCATCGTGGACATGAAGCCGCCCGGTGCCTGGAAGGTCTGGCCGGCCATCGCGGCGATGACCTTGTCGGTGTCGGTGGTCTTGGCCTTGGTGACGGCCTGGGCCCACATGTGCAGGCCGATGTAGGTGGCCTCCATCGGGTCATTGGTCAGCGGCTTGTCCTTGTGGCCGGCGATGCCCTTGGCCTTGGCGTACTCGCTCCACTTCTTGACGAACTCGGTGTTGGCCGGGCTCTTGATGCTCATGAAGTAGTTCCAGGCGGCCAGGTGGCCGACCAGCGGCTTGGTGTCGACGCCGCGCAGCTCTTCCTCGCCGACCGAGAAGGCCACCACCGGCACGTCGGTCGCCTTCAGGCCCTGGTTGCCCAGTTCCTTGTAGAAGGGCACGTTCGAGTCGCCGTTGATGGTCGAGACGACGGCGGTCTTCTTGCCCTCGGACGCGAACTTCTTGATCTTGGCGATGATCGACTGGTAGTCGGCATGACCGAAGGGGGTGTACTCCTCGATGATGTCCGACTCGGGGATGCCCTTGGCCTTCAGGAAGGCGCGCAGGATCTTGTTGGTGGTGCGCGGGTAGACGTAGTCGGTGCCCAGCAGCACGAAGCGCTTGGCCGAGCCGCCGTCCTTGCTCATCAGGTACTCGACCGCCGGGATGGCCTGCTGGTTGGGCGCGGCACCGGTGTAGAACACGTTCTTGGACAGCTCCTCGCCCTCGTACTGGACGGGGTAGAACAGCAGCGAGTTCTTTTCCTCGAACACCGGCAGCACCGACTTGCGCGAGACCGAGGTCCAGCAGCCGAACACGGCGGCGACCTTGTCCTGGTCGATCAGCTGCTTGGCCTTCTCGGCGAACAGCGGCCAGTTGGAGGCCGGGTCGACGATCACGGGCTCGAGCTTCTTGCCGAGCACGCCGCCCTTGGCGTTGATCTCGTCGATGGTCATCAGCGCGACGTCCTTCAGGACCGTCTCGGAAATGGCCATGGTGCCCGACAGCGAATGCAGGATGCCGACCTTGATGGTGTCGGCAGCCTGCGCGAACAGCGGCAGGCTCAGGGCAGCGACGCCGAGCGACACAGCGCTGAGCGTCTTGGCGAACGTGCGACGGGTGGTTTGCATGGGAGAGGCTCCGGGTCGTTGAGTGGCGTTGGGAAACGTGGGGCTGAGGTTCAATCCGCGCACCGAGGTCATCGGCGACTGGGATGAAGTGTGTCGGGCGTCACGCTGGCGGCCCATACGCCGGATGGCGTATGCCGGCATCGCGCCGTGATGCCGGCAGGCGCACGGCACGCCACCGGCCGGGTCTGGCCCGACGACGCCGCGGCCCTTTGCTAGATTGGGCCGATCAGGACAGGGAGCGCGTGATGAAACCGATCTGGATGGTGCTGCTGGGCGGCCTGCTCGGCGCGATCGTGGCGGGCGACGGCACGCCGGCCGGCGGGGCAGCATTCGGCGCGGCCATCGCCTGGCTGCTGGCGCGGCAGCTGGCTCAAGGCCGCGAGATCCAGACCTTGCGTGCGGCCTTGCGCGAGGTGCAGGACGCGCCACGGGCCCCGGCTCCCGCGCAGCCCGCGGACATGCCGCAGCCCGCAGCGCTGGCGCAGCCGGTCGTCGCGAAGGCCGATGGCGACGCGCTTCCTGCGCCCGCCTACACGCCCACCATCTCGCCCTCCATCACGCCCTCCAGCGCGCGCCCACCTGCTCCAAGCCCCGCACGGCCGCCACGCGAACCGCTGGACCTGCTGCCCGCGCCGCTGCGTGCCTGGCTGGTCGGCGGCAACCCCATCCTCAAGCTCGGCATCGGCGTGCTTTTCCTGGGCCTGGCCTTCCTCGCCAAGTACGCCAGCGAGCACGTCAGCCTGCCGATCGAGCTGAGGCTCGGCGGCATCGCGGCGGCGGCGCTGGCGCTGCTGGCCTTCGGCTGGCGGTTGCGCACGAGCCGGCCGGTGCATGCGCAGGTGCTGCAGGGCGGCGCGGTCGCCACGCTCTACCTGACGCTCTACGCGGCCACGCGCTACTTTGGCCTGATGCCGGCGGGCACGGCGTTTGCCGCGATGGTCGGCGTCGCCGCGCTGGCCGCCGGTCTGGCGCTGCGGCAGCGGGCGTCGGCGCTGGCCATCGTCGGCGCACTGGGCGGCTTCGCCACGCCGCTGCTGCTGCAGACCGGCTCGGGCGATGCGCGGCTGCTGTTCGGCTACTTCCTGGTGCTGGACCTGGGCATCGCGGCGGTGGCCTGGCGGCTGCGGTCACGGGCGCTGAACCTGATCGGGTTCCTGGCCACCTTCGTGATCGCGACGGCCTGGGGCCTGCTGTCCTACACGCCCGCCGACCGACCCTGGGCGCAGGCCTTCCTGATCGCCTACTTCCTGCTGTTCGACGCGGTCGTGCGCGTGACTGCGCTGGCTCGGACGGCCCGACCTGCCGACTTGGAAGGCGCGGCCACGGCGGCCGGCCACCACCGCCTCGATGCGCCGCTGGTCTTCGGCCTGCCGGCCATCACCTTCGTGCTGCAGGCCGGGCTGGTGAGCGACCTGGCGCACGGCGCGGCCTGGGGCGCGCTGGTGCTGGGCCTGTTCCACCTCGCGCAGTCGGCCGCGATGCGTCGCCTGGCGGCCAGCCCGGCCAGCCGGCTGCTGGTGCAGGCCGATGCGGCGGTCGGCGTGCTGGCGCTGACGCTGGCCATCCCGCTGGCCTTCGACGCCAGCCAGACCGCCGGCATCTGGGCGCTCGAAGGGGCCGGCGCCTTCTGGCTGGGCCTGCGCCAGCAGGGCCGGCTGAGCCGGGCCTTCGGCCTGCTGCTGGTCACGCTGGCGGGCGCGGCGCTGGTCCATGCCGGCCTCGACGCCACGGCACCGCCCCCCGTGCTGGACGCCTGGTTCCTGAACGCGCTGCTGGTCGCGGCCGGCGCCGGCCTGGCGGCCTGGCTGGCCTTCCGGGCCGGTCCGGATGCGCTGGCCGCCGCGCCGGTCGGCCGCTGGATCGAGCCGGCGCTGATCGGCTGGTCGACGCTGTGGCTGGCCGGGGCAGCCGGCTGGCAGCTGGTCTGGCAGGTGCCACGCGCCGCGACGATGGGCGGGTTGCTGGTGGGCGCCGGCCTGATCGCCACGCTGTCGGTGCTGGCCGGCCGGCGCTGGGATTGGCCGGGCGCGGCGCGGGTCGCGTTGGGCCTGGCACCGCTGCTGGCCCTGCTGGCGCTGGCGAGCTGGCTGGACGGCCATGACCCGCGCCGCAGCGGTGGCGGCTGGGGCTGGCCGGTCGCGCTGGGGGTCCACGGCCTGGTGCTGCAGGCCGGCCTGCGACAGCTCGACCCGGACCGGGCCGCCGGCTCACCCTGGGCCTGGCTGAGCCGCGTCACGCGCCTCGCGGGCGTCGCCACCGTCGTGCTGCTGGGCTCGGCGCTCGGCCATGCGCTGGCCGCGCCCCTGGGCACCGCCGACGGCGCCTGGCCGTGGCTGGGCTGGGGACTGTTTCCGGCGCTGCTGCTGGCCTGGCAGGTCCGCCTCGATGCACGGCCCGCCGCCGCAGGCGTGGCCGCCTGGCCGCAGCGCCTGGACCCGCCGACCTACCGCGACGCGGCCGGCGCGCTGGCCTTCGCGCTGCTGGCCTGGGCGCTGGGAGCCCAGGCGCTGTCCGATGGCGGCCTGTCGCCCACCCTGCCCCCGACCGCCTCGGCCCTGCCGCTGCTGAACCCGCTGGATGGCCTGGTCGCCCTGGCACTGTGGACCGTCTGGCGGACCCTCCCGACGCTGGATGCGACCGCCTGGCCGGCCTGGAGCCGCCAGCGCGAGGTCTGGCTGGGCGCCAGCGTGTTCCTCTGGCTCAACGCCATGCTGCTGCGCGCCTTCCACCACCATGCCGGCGTGGCCTACCGGCCGCAGGCCTGGATGGAGACCGCCGCCGTACAGACCGGCCTGACGCTGCTGTGGACCAGCACCGCACTGGCGCTGACCTGGTGGGCCTCGCGGCGCGCGGCGCGCACGCCCTGGCTGGTCGGCGCGGCGCTGCTGGGCGGCGTGATGCTCAAGCTGCTGCTGGTGGACCTGTCGGGCAGCGGCACGGTCACCCGCATCGTGTCCTTCATCGGCGTGGGCGTCCTGATGCTGGTGATGGGCTTCGTCGCGCCGCTGCCGGCTGCACCGCGCACGCCCGCCGCGCGCGACGAGCAGCCTGCCGCCTGAGCCGGTGCCGCTCAGCGCCCGAGCTGCGGCACCTTGCCGATGGCCACGGCCGCGGCCGCATTGCGGGTCTCGACGCCCAGCTTCTCGTAGACGTGTTCGAGGTGCTTCTTCACCGTCGCCGCGCTGGCGCCGAGGATGTCGGCAATGTCGCGGTTGGTCTTGCCCCGGCACAGCCACAGCAGCACCTCGGCCTCGCGCCGGGTGACGCGCAAGGCCAGCACCAGCGCCTCCAGCGTGGCGGCGTCGTCGGACTCGCGCAGGACGACCAGCCACTCGCCGTCGCCGGTGGCCTCCTGCAGGCTGCAGCGCAGCCGGCGCGTGCCGACCTCCAGGTCCAGCGGCAGAGCCTGCCGTTCCAGGCCGGCGGCATCGGGCTGGCTCACGCGTCGAGCCTCCCGCTGCAACCAGGCCAACAGCTCGACCGGGGCACGGCGCAGGTCGGTGCTGTCGGGTTCGGCCGGATCGGCGAGCATCTGGCGGGCCAGCGCGGTCTGCCACAACACGCGGCCGTCGACCAGGCGCACCACCAGGCTGGCATGGCCGAAGGCATCGAGCGCGTTGCGCGCCAGGCGCTGCTCGCGCGCGGTGTGCAGGTGGGCGGCGATGCGGGCCAGCACCTCGCGGGCGCGGATCGGCTTGGTGACGTAGTCGCAGCCACCGGCGGCGAAGGCGGCGACGACATGCTCGGTCTCGGTCAGGCCGGTCATGAAGACGATCGGGATGTGGGCGGTCTGCGCATCGGCCTTGAGCCGGCGCGCGACCTCGAAGCCGTCCATGCCGGGCATGACCGCATCCAGCAGCACGACATGCGGCCGCGCCTGCAACGCCCGGGCGATGGCGTCGACGCCGTTGGTGGCCACCAGCACGGTGTAGCCGGACTCGTCGAGCGCGTCGTGCAGCACGGCGAGGTTGTCGGGCACGTCGTCGACGATCAGCACGATGTCGCTGGCGTTGCGGTCAAGCACGGCGGTCGTCTTCCTGGGTGAGGGGTGCGGGTGGCAGCTCGCGCAGCAGCGCGTCGAGCTGGAAGCCGCGGGCCAGGCCGCGCCAGCGCTCGATCGACGCGGCCGACCGGGCATGCCGTTGTTGCAGGCCGTCGAGCGCGCGCATCACGCCGCGCAGATAACCCAGCGACAAGGCCTCGCGCAGCGCGGACAGGTCGGCATCGGGCGGCAGGGATGTCGCATCGACCCGCCCGGCTGGCTCATGGCCTGAGCCTGTCGGAACGCCGATACGGGGCGCGTCGATCCAGTCGATCGACAGCTGGCGGCCGAGCCAGTCGAGCAACTCGTGCAGGCGCACCGGCTTGACGAAGAAGTCGGCCGGCGTGATGCCGACGTCGTTGTCCAGCGCCTGGTCGAAGGCATTGGCCGAGACGATGGCGCGGACCGGTGGCGGCGCATCGGCCGGCCAGTCGCGCTGCAACCGTCGCAGCGTCTCCCAGCCGTCGATGCCGGGCATGGCGAGGTCCATGAAGACGGCCTCCGGGCGCTGCGACGGCGCCAGGGTGGCCAGCAGCGCCAGCGCCTCCTCGCCGCTGGCGGCCTGGCGCAGGTCGAAGCCCAGCGGCGCCAGCATGGACAGCAGCAGGCCGCGGTCGGCCTCCTCGTTGTCGACCACCAGGATGCGGCGCGGCCGGCCACGCTGGCCGATGCGCACGGGCACCTGCTCGCGCGGCAGCGCGGCATCGTCGGCCAGCGCCGGCAGGAAGAGCTTGAGCCGGAAGGTGGTGCCCACGCCGGGCGTGCTGTCGACCGTCATCTCGCCGCCCATCAGCGCGGTCAGCATGCGGCTGATGGTCAGGCCGAGGCCGGTGCCGCTGCCCGAGGCCGCACCGGCCGCCGAGCCGCGCTCGAAGGGCTCGAAGACCCGCTCCAGCTCGGCCGCGTCCATGCCGGGGCCGGAGTCGACGATCTCGAAGCGGGCGATCTCGCGGGCATGCTGGACCCGCAGCACGACCTGGCCCTGCTGGGTGAACTTGACGGCGTTGCCGACCAGGTTGATCAGGATCTGGCGCAGCCGCCGCTCGTCGGCCCGCACGACCGCCGGCAGGTGCGCATCCAGCTCGCTGCGGAAGGCGATGCCCTTGGAGGCGGCCTGCAGCTCGAACAGCCGGGCGATCTCGGCGAGCGTGTCGGCAAAGCGCATCGGCCGGGTCTGCAGTGCGAGCTTGCCGCCCTCGATGCGGGCCAGGTCCAGCGTGCCCTCGATCAGCGACAGCAGGTGGTCGCCACCGCGCCGGATCACGCCGACGGCCTGGCGCCGGTGCGCCGGCATGGCCTCGTCCTCCTCCAGCAGCTGGGCATAGCCGAGGATGGAGTTCAGCGGCGTGCGCAGCTCATGGCTGATGGCGGTGATGTAGCGCGTCTTGGCGCCGTTGGCCGCCTCGGCCTGGGCCCGCGCGGCATCGGCCACCGCCTTGGCGTCCTGCAGCGCCAGGTCGGTCTGGCGGTGCGAGGCGATCTCGCGCTGCAGTGCCACGGTCTGCTGGTGCAGCGCCTCGGTCTGGCGGTTCGACTCCTCCTGCGCCACGACCCGGCTCTGATGCGCCAGCACCAGCCACCACGCCACCACGCCGGCGGCCAGCAGCAAGGCCGCGTAGGCCTTGACGTAGCCCGCCCGCAGGCCCTCGGTCAGGCCGGACCAGAGGTCGGGCGACAGGCTCAGTCCCTGAGCCTCCAGCGTGCGCAGTTCCTGGTGATAGAGCACGCCGAACATCAGCCCCAGCAGCGGAACGACCACCAGCATCAGCAGCACGAAATGGCCCAGGCCCTTGTCCAGATAGGGCCAGACGCGGCGCGGCAGCAGCCGCCGCAAGGCCGCGCTCCACTGCACCGACAGGCGCGCCTGCGGCTTGCACAGGTCGTTGCAGCGGGCGTCCAGCGTGCAGCACAGCGAGCAGATCGGACCGCCGTAGGCCGGGCAGGCGGCCATGTCGTCGGACTCGTAGTCGCGCTCGCAGATGCTGCAGCGGGCCAGCGACAGCGGCGCGCCCTCGGTCGGCCGGCCCAGCCGGCGGTAGGTGCCCGAGGACGGGCAGGCGGCGCAGGCACCGCCCGGGGCGCCGTCGCAGCCAGCGGGCTGCGTCCGCGCCAGGTAGTAGCGCCCGCCGGTCGCCCAGGCGATCAGCGGCGAGGCGATGCAGGCCGTCACCAGCGCGATGGCCGCCGACCAGGCCTGCGTCCAGGGCCCGAACAGGCCCAGGTAGGCGGCCACCGACAGCAGCGAGGCCAGCACCATCGCGCCGACCCCGACCGGGTTGATGTCCCACAGGTAGGCGCGGCGGAACTCGATGCCCGGCGGCGACAGGCCCAGCGGCTTGTTGATGACGAGGTCGGCCACCACCGCCATCAGCCAGCTGATCGCGAGGTTGCTGTAGAGGCCCAGCACGCCGCCCAGCGCCTGGAACACGTCCAGCTCCATCAGCACCAGCGCGATGAGGATGTTGAACAGCATCCAGACCACCCGGCCGGGGTGGCTGTGGGCCACGCGCGAGAAGAAGTTGCTCCAGGCCAGCGAGCCGGCATAGGCGTTGGTGACGTTGATCTTGAGCTGCGAGACGACCACGAACAGCGCGGTGGCGGCCACCGCCCAGCCGTAGTTCGGGAACACGTACTCGTAGGCCGCCAGGTACATCTGGTTCGGGTCGACCGCCCGTTCGGTCGGCACCGAATGGCCGATCGCCAGGCTGGCCAGCAGCGCGCCGCCGAGCATCTTGAGCACGCCCGGCACGATCCAGCCGATGCCGCCGACCAGCGTGCCGGCCCACCAGCGCAGCCGGTTGCGCGGCGTGCGCTCGGGCATGAAGCGCAGGTAGTCGGCCTGCTCGCCCATCTGCGTGATCAGCGCGATGCCCACCGTCATCGCCGCGCCGAAGGCCAGGCCGTCGAAGCCGTGCAGGTCGCGTTCGCCACCGTAGGCCCGCAGCTCGTCGAGCAGGCCGGGGTTACGCGCGAACACGTAGGCATAGGGCAGCAGCAGCATCGCCAGCCACAGTGGCTGGCTCCAGACCTGCAGCCTGCTGATCAGCGTCACGCCATGCGTGACCAGCGGGATCACCACCAGCGCGCAGACCAGGTAGCCCCAGGCCGGCGGGATGTCGAAGGCAAGCTCGAGGGCGTAGGCCATGACCGCCGCCTCCAGCGCGAAGAAGATGAAGGTGAAGCTCGCGTAGATCAGCGAGGTCAGCGTCGAGCCGATGTAGCCAAAGCCGGCGCCGCGCGTCAGCAGGTCCATGTCCAGGCCATGGCGGGCGGCGTAGACGCTGATCGGGATGCCCGCCAGCGCGATCACCAGCGCGGTTGCCAGGATGGCCAGCGCCGCGTTGACGAAGCCGTGCTGGACCAGCAGCGTCGCGCCGACCGCCTCCAGCACCAGGAAGGACGAGGCGCCGCCGAAGGCGGTGTTGGCCACCCGGCCGATGCCCCAGCGGCGCGCCGCGCGCGGCGTGAAGCGCAGCGCGTAGTCCTCGATCGTCTCGTGCGCGACCCAGCTGTTGTAGTCGCGCCGGACCTTGATGACCCGCTGCGGCGGCGCCTCCTCCGCCCAGGCGGAGGCCGCAGAGGCAGGGACATCGACGGGCGGCAGGGCGGACATCTTGGCGACAGGGATCGGCGGCAGGGATCGGCGTGAACGGACCGCACGGGAGTGCAAGTTCCACACCATCGAACCGGGTTCGGCGGATGGATGCGGCGGGCGGGTCAGCGCATCGTTGGCGGCGCGCTGGCGGGCCCCGGCTCCCGGTGCATCGAAGGTGGCACGCGCCTTGCGCCAGCGTGGCCCTGGCCATCCAGCCGGCCCACCCGACCCGAGCACGACATGGAACTGACCCCGCGCGAGAAGGACAAGCTCCTGATCTTCACCGCCGCCCTGCTGGCCGAACGGCGCAAGGCGCGTGGCCTGAAGCTCAACTACCCCGAGTCGGTCGCGCTGATCAGCGCGGCCATCATGGAAGGGGCCCGCGACGGCAAGAGCGTCGCCGAGCTGATGAGCGACGGCAAGCTGGTGCTGTCGCGCCACGAGGTCATGGACGGCGTCGCCGAGATGATCCCGGAGATCCAGGTCGAGGCCACCTTCCCGGACGGCACCAAGCTGGTGACCGTGCACCAACCCATTGCATGAACGACGTCGGGCAACCCATCCCGGTGCGTCACGCACCGGCGTCTGCCTGATCTCTGACCCATCGATCGCACCCCCACATCACCGGAGCCGCGCATGAACCTGCTCATCCCTGCCCTCATCGGCCTGACCGCCTTCAACGCCCAGGCCCACGAAGGCCACGGCATGCCCGGCCTGAGCCACTGGCATGCGGGCGACAGCGCCCTGTGGCTGGTTGGCGCCGCCCTGGCCGCCGGCCTGTGGCTGGCCCGCCGTGGCCGCTGAAGCCATCAGCCGACGAGCGCAGCCATGATCCCCGGCGAACTCTTCACCGACGGTCCCGACCACCCGATCAACACCGGCCGGCGCACGGTCACGCTGGTGGTCGAGAACGCGAGCGACCGACCGATCCAGGTCGGCTCGCACTACCACTTCGCCGAGACCAATGCCGGCCTGCGCTTCGACCGCGCCGCCGCGCACGGCATGCGGCTGAACATCGCCAGCGGCACCGCCGTGCGCTTCGAGCCCGGCCAGCAGCGCACCGTCGAACTGGTCGACTACGCCGGCGACCGGCAGGTCTGGGGCTTTCGCGGCCTCGTACAAGGAGCCCTGTGATGGCATTTGTCCCGCGACGCGCCTATGCCGAGATGTTCGGCCCCACCGTCGGCGATCGCCTGCGCCTGGCCGACACCGATCTGATCCTGGAGGTCGAGCAGGACCTGACGCTGCGCGCCGGTCACTACGGCGAGGAAGTGAAGTTCGGCGGCGGCAAGACCATCCGCGACGGCATGGGCCAGAGCCAGCGGTGCAACGGCCCCGGCCCCGGCGACGCGGTCGATTGCGTCATCACCAACGCGGTGATCCTGGACCACTGGGGCATCGTCAAGGCCGACATCGGCCTGAAGGGCAACCGCATCGCGGCGATCGGCAAGGCCGGCAACCCGGACGTGCAGCCGGGCGTGGACATCGTCATCGGCCCGGGCACCGAGGTCATCGCGGCCGAAGGGCTGATCGTCACCGCCGGTGCGATCGACAGCCACATCCACTGGATCTGCCCGCAGCAGATCGACGAGGCGCTGGCCTCGGGCGTCACCACCATGCTCGGCGGCGGCACCGGTCCGGCCACCGGCACCTTCGCCACCACCTGCACGCCCGGCCCGGAGAACATCCAGCGCATGCTGCAGGCGGCCGACGCCTTCCCGATGAACATCGGCTTCCTGGGCAAGGGCAACGCCAGCCGTCCGGAAGCGCTGCGCCAGCAGGTCGAGGCCGGCGCGATCGGCCTGAAGCTGCACGAGGACTGGGGCACCACGCCGGCGGCGATCGACAACTGCCTGAGCGTGGCCGAGGAAAGCGACGTCCAGGTCGCCATCCACACCGACACGCTCAACGAATCGGGCTTCGTCGAGGACACCGTCGCCGCCTTCAAGGGCCGCACCATCCACAGCTTCCACACCGAAGGTGCGGGTGGCGGCCATGCGCCCGACATCATGAAGGTGGTCGGCGAGGCCAACGTGCTGCCCAGCTCGACCAACCCGACGCGGCCCTACACGGTCAACACGCTCGACGAGCACCTGGACATGCTGATGGTCTGCCATCACCTGGACGCGGGCATCGCCGAGGACCTGGCCTTTGCCGAGAGCCGGATCCGGCGCGAGACCATTGCGGCCGAGGACATCCTGCACGACCTCGGCGCGATCAGCATGTTCTCGTCGGACTCACAGGCCATGGGCCGGGTCGGCGAGGTGGTGATCCGCTGCTGGCAGACGGCGCACAAGATGAAGGTGCAGCGCGGCAAGCTGCCGGGCGACAGCGAGCGCCACGACAACGAACGCATCAAGCGCTACCTGGCCAAGATGACCATCAACCCGGCGCTGGCTCACGGCGTGAGCCATGAGGTCGGCTCGATCGAGGTCGGCAAGTGGGCCGACCTGGTGTTCTGGAAGCCGGCCTTCTTCGGCGTCAAGCCCAGCCTGGTGCTCAAGGGCGGCTTCATCGCGCTGGCCGCCATGGGCGACCCGAACGCCAGCATCCCGACGCCGCAGCCGGTCCACTACCGGCCGATGTTCGGCAGCTTCGGCGGCGCGATCGCGAAGACCTCGCTGACCTTCCTGTCGCAGTCGGCCCTGGCCGACGACGTGGCGACCCGCTACGGCCTGCACAAGCACCTGTCGGCGGTGCGCGGCTGCCGCACGATCAGGAAGGCTGGCATGGTCCACAACAGCTACACGCCGGTGATGGAGATCGACGCCCAAACCTACACCGTGCGCGCCGACGGCCAGCTGCTGACCTGCGAACCGGCCAAGGTGCTGCCGATGGCGCAGAGGTATTTCCTGTTTTGAGGGGCGACGGCTCGCGTCTGATCGGTCCTCAGTACGGCGCCTTCCAGAAGCCGCTGTGGTCCTGCTTGAACTTGGACTGGTGATTGAAAACGCGGGTCGCGGATCGGGCATGCAGCGCGATGGTGTCCGTACTCAGCGCCAGCGCGTGCACACGGACGTCAAACACCAAGCCTGACAGCGACGCCACACCGTCCGAGCCGGCGAGCACCAGCGGATCACTCGTTTGGATGCGATAGCCGGGCGGTACGGTCGACGTGTACAAGGCTGATGAATCGAGGCGTACACCGTCCAGGTGGATGGACATCACGCCGGAAACGCGATCGATCTGGGCTGTTACCGTGTGCTTGACCGAGCGGTCACTCAGTCGATCGCCGATGGCAGCCTTGATGCCGAGACGGGCCGCGCCGGCTTCGGAGCCCAGGGCGCGGAACTTGATGTAGCCGTCCTCGATGAACAGCCCCCAGCCGGGCACGGTCGAAATCCGGTTGCCCTTGCGGGCCAGGAAGGAAGGGCCGGCAAGAGTGGCGGTCGAGCGCAGGGCGAAGCTCACCGAAACGCTGAAGTCACCCTGGTCGGGATCCATCGTCGATTCGCTGGCGATCTTCCCCATCGACGCGTTCAGCACCCCGGTGGCGAACTGCCTTCCGAAGGCGGGAACACGCCAGCTGTCCTTGCCGGCGGTCATCGCCTCCAGGTTTACCTTGGTGAACAGCAGGCCCGATTCCATGTTCCCGCCGGTGTAGGCACCGGACTTGACCGCTTCATGCAGGATGCCGACCTGGTGATCGGTCGTGGCCACGAGGTCGCTGTACGCAGCGCTGCCGGCTTGATAGACGTACTCGGTCGACCAGGTCACGCCTTCGTCGTAGCTGACCCTCAAGGTCCCCTTGATGCGGCTCGAGTCATTGGCGGGGTTCGAGAAGACCAGCCGGGACACCATGCTGGCCTCGGTTGAACGCGAGAAGGACAGCACGCTCGATTCGACCAGTGGGGAGATCAACTGAGGGTCATAGCCGAGGTTCTTCCAGTAGTTGCTGCCGTCGTTGGGCCGGTAGTCGTGGACTCCCCCCATCCATGAGACACCCCCGTCCTCGCTGAAGGACACCGCGTTGACCTTGCCGACCGATCGGTGATAGTTGCGCATGGTCATGTAGATCTGACCGCCGTCGAGTTGGGCCGCGCTCGACTCGTTGGTGTCGGCACCGACGGTCCCTCCCAGCGTGAAGGTCTGGCTCGCAGGGTCCAGGATCACCGCGTGCGTGAACATTCGATAGGCGCTGCCACCCATGCCCAGGCTGCTTTCCGAGTGATTGGCGGGAAACAGCAGCTTGCCGTCGGCCAGCTCGATCGCATGCCCGGGCGTCATGGCATACCAGCCCCACAGGCCAGACGAGTAGTTCTTGTTGCCAGCATAGGGATGCACCTGAGCATCGATGTTCAGAGCCTGCGCGCCTGCGTCGGTCCACGTGAGACCGCCATCCGCGCTGCGGCGGTAGTACACAGCCGCACGGTAGTCACTCTGGCCCGCACTGAGCGGACCCTTGCGGTCCGCAAGGATGCTGCTTTCGGAGACCGCTGCCTCGCTGCTGGTGTCATTGGCGTTGTAGTTGACGTTGTAGACCAGGTGGACCTTGCCATGGCGGTCCACCACGGGCGCGGGATTTCGGGTGACACGGCCGCCGTGATCGGCCACGATCTGCACGGGGCCCCAGACGCCATCGGGGGTGCGGCGACGCATCACCACGTCGATGTTGGCGTCGTGGTCGCCGCAGCCGTATTGCCGACCTTCGGCGAAGGCGAGCAACGTGCCATCGGACAAGGTCACGACGGCGGGGATCCGGTAGCACGCATAGCGTGGCACGCCGGTGGTCGTGGCCATGCCGTTGCGAAAGACCCATTCCTCTGTGGCCTGCGCGGCACCGATTCCGTTGGCGGCGGCGCACATGCCGGATGCGGTTGTCAGGGCCAAGGCCCAGTACTTCGGATTCATGTCGTCTCCTGGCGTTGTTCGAAACTCGCTATTGCTGACGCGCCAATCAGGCCATCCATTCGAGGAAGCCGATGTCGTCCAGTTCGCGGTGCAGGGCCAGTTTCTCAGTCGCGGACATGGCCTGCAGCGGCAGGCGGGTCGGGCCGCAGTCGTGGCCGATGAAGGCCATCATGGCCTTCAGGGCCGGCAGGGGCCGGTAGCGCTTGACCGCCTCGACCATGTGGGCCGAGAGCAATTGCAGGCGGCGGGCCTCGGCCAGGTTGCCGGCCAACGCATGGGTCATGACCGCCTGGTACAGGCGCGGCGCCAGGTTGTAGGTGCTGCCCACGGCACCTTGCGCGCCGGTGGCGAGGCCGGCCAGCAGCATCTCGTCGACGCCGAAGACCAGGTCGAAACGACCATCCAGCACGGCCGCGCAGCTCTGGAACTCGTACAGCGTCGGGGCCGTGTACTTCACGCCAGCCAGGTTGGGGATGCGGTCGGCGGCCTGCCGCAGGAACTCGACCAGGTCAAGGCTCACGCCGGTGAAACCGGGGATGTGGTAGTAGTAGAAGGGCAACTCCGGCGCCGCCGAAGCGATCTCGGCCATGCTGGCAACGAGTTGCTCCAGCGTTGCGGGCTTGAAGTAGAACGGCGGCAAGGCCGAGATCGCCGCCGCGCCGGCACGCTGCGCATGCGCGGCCAGCTCGCGCGCCTCGACCAGCGAGGTGTGCGCGACGTGCGCGATGACCGGCAGGCGCCGATCGGCCGCACCGACGTGGGCTTCCAGCGTCAGCATGCGTTCGGCCATGCTCAGCGAAGCGCCCTCGCCGGTGGTGCCGCAGACGAACAGGCCGCCAGCGCCGTGACCCTGCAGGCGGTCGACGATGGCGGGGATCTTCGTCAGGTCGATCTGGCCGTCCTCCTTCATCGGCGTGAAGGTCGCGGGCACGAGCCCCTTGAGTCGAAAGCCGTTGGGCATGGATGCTCCGTGGATGGCGAGGAAACGAGGGCTGGTCGGCCACTCAGAGGATCGAGCGCGGATCGAGCGCGTCGCGCAGTCCGTCGCCGACGAAGTTGATGGCCAGCACGGCCATGGCGATCATCAGACCGGGCACCAGCCAGAGCCAAGGCATGGTCTCGAGGATGGTCAACGTCTGCGCGTCGCGCAGCATGTTCCCCCAGCTCGGAATGGGCGCCTGCACGCCCAGGCCGAGGAAGGACAGCGCCGCCTCCTGAAGGATCGCGCTGGCCACGCCGAACGTGGCGGCAACGGTCACCGTGCCCACGACGTTGGGAAAGAGGTGGAACAGCATGATCCGGTGCGGCGGCACGCCGACCGAGCGGGCCGCCAGCACGAAGGGCTGTTCGCGCAGCGACAGAAACTGGCCGCGCACCAGCCGGGCAATGCCCGGCCAGGTGAGGATGCCGATCACCAGCATGGTGTTGTAGATGCTGGGGCCGAGCACCGCCGCCACCGTGATGATGAGCACCAGCGACGGGAAGGCCATGAACATGTCGGTCAGCCGCATCAGCAGCATGTCCACCTTGCCGCTGGCGTAGCCGGCGATGCCGCCGATGACGATGCCGATCACGGTCGAGATCGAGACTGCGACCAGGCCGACCGACAGCGACACGCGACCGGCATGCAGCACGCGCGACCAGACGTCGCGTCCGGTCGTGTCGGTGCCCAGCCAATGCGCCAGGCTGGGCGGCTGGCCCATCGCGTCGAGGTTGATCTCGATCGGCGAATGGCGTTCGATCCATGGCGCCAGCAGCGCCAGAAGGATCATCAGGCACAGGATCACCAGACCACCCATGGCGAGCCGATGGCGGATGAAGCGCCGACTGGCCTTGGCCCAGGGACTGATGCCACGCACGCGGGCGGACGTGGTCGGGACGATGGAAGGGATGGGACTCGTCATGGCTTCAGTCGAATCGGATGCGCGGATCCAGGCTGGCATAGGCCACGTCAGTCAGCAGGTTGCTGACCAGGACCATCACGGCTGACAGCAGGACGTAGCCCATGATCACGGGCGAATCTCGACCGGTAACCGCGTTGATGAACATCAGGCCAATGCCGGCCCACTGGAAGATCGTCTCGATGATCACGGCCCCGCCGAACAGCACCGGCAGCGACAGGCCGATCACCGTGACCACCGGTACCAGCGCGTTGCGCAGCACGTGTCGGGCAATCACACGCCATTCCCGAAGACCCTTGGCACGGGCGGTGCGCACGTGGTCGTTGTTCATCACCTCCAGCACGCTGGCCCGTGTGTAGCGCATGAACACCGCCGTGCGCGCCAGGCCCAGCGCCAGCGCCGGCAGGAGCAGGTGGCGCAGGTTGTCGGTCAACGAATAGGCTTCGCCGGCCGTGCCGAAGCCCGAGGTTGGCAGCAGGTGCAGCTCGATGGCGAAGACGTAGACCAGCACCATGCCGAGGAAAAAGTCGGGGATCGACACCCCGGCGAAGCCGAACAGCGTGAAGCTGTAGTCGACCCAGCTGTATTGCCGCAGCGCCGACACCACGCCCAGCGTCACGCCGACGACGATGGCGAACAGCAGCGCCACGCCCATGAGCTGCACGGTGGCCGGCAGGCGGGCGGCGATCACTGCGCTGACCGGCTCGCCGCTCTGGAAGGAATAGCCGAGATGACCGTGCAGCAGCTGCCACAGCCAGCGTCCGTACTGCTGCCAGACCGGCAGGTCGAGGCCCAGCTGGCCACGGCGAAGCTTGATGAGGTCTTCGGCCTGCGGGGTCTCGTTGGAGATCATCGCCAGCACCGCATCGCCCGGCATCTTCGAGGCGATGAGGAAGACGATCAGCGTGATGCCCAGCAGGATCGGGATGCTGACCAGCAGGCGACGGACGAGGTAATGGAACATGGAGTACCCAGGCAGAAGGGAAGAACCCGTGCGGCGGCGCGGCCCGCGCCGCCGCGGCAGGTGGCTGGGCTCAGTTCTTCACGTCCCACTTCTCGACCTCGTTGTAGACGGGCAGGTCGAAGATCAGGTTGGGCATCTCGGCGTAGTGCTCGGCCGGACCGCTGACGCGCTTGCTGAACGCCATCGGACGGACCTCGTACCAGAGCCAGCCGCGGAACATCTCGGTGTTGAGGATCTTCGAGATCTCCTGGTAGGCCGGTGCCCGCTTCGCACGGGCTGATTCGCTCAGGGCCTGGTCGTACAGCTCGTCGACACGCTTGTTGCACCAGCCGAAGGCCAGCTGCGCACCGCAACGGCTCGTCAACGCGCCCAGCGAAGGATCCAGGCCCTGGCCGTTGGCGAAGTAGCCCATCTCGAAGGTGCCGTCCTTGTAGACGGTCTGGATCTCGGCCGGGTTCAGCAGGCGCGGCACGATGTTCACGCCGACCGCCGACAGGTAGGACTGGATCGCGGTGACGGTGTCCTTGTTGACCTGGTCGGCGTAGTAATAGATGAAGTCGATCTTGCGGCTGGTGTCCCAGCCCGCATCGGCCAGCAGCGCGCGCGCCTTGGCCGGGTCGTACTTGTAGGGATTGAGGTCGGCGGCCTGGGCCCATGCGGCCGGGAACATGGTGTTCGAGATCTTGCCGGTGCCCTTCTTGATCGACGCGATGATCTTGTCGCGGTCGATCGCGTGGACCATGGCCTGGCGTACCCGCACGTCCTTCAGGTAAGGCTGCGACAGGTTGAACTGAAGATAGGACGGCAGCCCGGCATCGAGGTTGGGCAGCACGGTCAGGCCGGGCTGCTTCTGCATGCGCTCGACATCGCTGATGGGCACGCCGCCACCCTCGTAGGACATGACGTCGATCTCGCCGGCCGACAGCGCGTTCAGGATCGACGGGATGTCCGCGAAGATGCGGTAGATCATGCGCGACGCCCTGGGCTTGCCCAGGAAGTAGTCGTCGTTGCGGGCCAGCTCGATGTACTGGTCCGGCACATGGCGCACCCACTTGAAAGGTCCGGTGCCGACGCGGTTCTCGGTCCAGTACGGTGCCTGTTGCAGCTCGGACGCCTTGATGCCGCCAAGCAGGTGACGCGGCAGCATCGTGATCGAGATCTGCTGCAGGTCCACCCACAGCGGCCGGGTGCCGACCAGCTCGATGTGCACGGTGTGGCTGTCGACCTTGCTGACGCCACGCAGGCTGCTGGCCTTGCCGTCGCGGAAGTCCTGGTAGCCGGCCACGTCGACCAGCTTGGGCGCGTAGATCGAGGCCACGGCCGGATCGGCATAGGTGTTGAACGAGAACACCACGTCATCGGCGGTGAAGGGCTTGCCGTCGTGCCACTTCACGCCCTTGCGCAGCTTGAAGACCCAGGACTTGCCGTTGTCGGGCGTGCTCCAGGACTCGGCCAGCATCGCGGCCACGCCGTTGCCGGTCCACTTCACGTGGGCCAGGCCCTGCAGCACGGTCTCGTCGAGCCGGCGCCCGCAGGTGGTCCACAGCGGGCCTCCCATGCAGCCGGTGCGGAAGGCCTGTCGGATCGTGCCTGCCGGTGCGGCGGCGGCCTGGGCCGACACCGCCGTCGGCGTGCCGAGCGCGAAGGCCAGCAGCAGGCTGCCCGCGGCAGCGAGGGTGGAGGTTCGAAGTCGCATGGGGATGCTCCTGGGGTAAGGCTGGCGGGTCTGCGCCGGGCGGGTTGAACGACAGGGTGGGAGATCAGGCGTGGTGACACGCCACGCGATGCAAGGCCGGCGACGGGGTCGCGCCCGTCGGGCCGTTCAGCTGCGGCGACTCGTCGCGGCAGCGCGCACTGGCCATCGGGCAGCGCGGATGGAAATGGCAACCGGCGGGCGGCTTGGCCGGGCTGGGCACATCGCCCTGCAAGGTGATGCGCTGGCGCGCCCGCTCGCGCTTCGGGTCGGGCACGGGCACCGCCGACAGCAGCGCCCGGGTGTAGGGATGTCGCGGCATGTCGAACACCGCATCCCGACCGCCGATCTCGACGATGCGGCCGAGGTACATCACCGCGACGCGATCGCTGAGGTAGCGGACCATCGACAGGTCGTGCGAGACCATCAGGTAGCTCAGGCCCAGACGCGCTCGCAGGTCCGCCATCAGGTTCACGACCTGCGCCTGGATGGACACGTCGAGCGCGGCGATCGGCTCGTCGGCAATGATCAGAGAGGGGTTCAGCGCCAGGGCGCGCGCCAGGCCGATGCGCTGGCGCTGGCCGCCCGAGAACTCGTGCGGATAGCGGTTGATGAAGGACGGCGCCAGACCGACCAGCGCCAGCAGGTCTTCGGTGCGCTCGCGACGCTCGGCCCGGCTGCCGATCGCGTGGACGTCCAGCGGCTCGCCGACGATGCTGCCGACCGTCATGCGCGGGTTGAGCGAGGCATGCGGGTCCTGGAAGACCATCTGCATGCGGCGGCGCATCGCGCGCATCTCTCGCTCGTTCAGGCCGGCGAGGTCGACTCCCTCGACCTGCACCGAACCGCCGCTGAGCGCCAGCAGGCGCAGCACGGCCAGTCCGGTGGTCGACTTGCCGCAGCCGCTTTCGCCGACCAGGCCGAGCGTCTCGCCAGGATGGATGTCGAAGGACACGCCATCGACCGCACGCACGGCGCCGACCTGCCGGCGCAGCAGGCCTTCGCGGATCGGGAAATGGACCTGCAGGTCATCGACCTGGACAAGCGGGCGAGCCTGGGTCACGTCGTTCATGCCAGCTCCTGTGTGCGGACGGCATCCATCTCGTCGGCACGCCAGCAGCGCGCGACCTGGGAGGCCGTCGGGCCGGACAGTGGCGGGAGCGCCTCGCGGCAGCGCTCGACCGCATGGACGCAACGTGGCGCGAACGCGCAAGTCACCGGGTGCTCGCGCAGGTCGGGCGGCGAACCGTCGATCGGGACCAGGCGGGCAGCGTCGCGCCCTTCGAGCCTCGGCATCGCCTGCAGCAGGCCGCGCGTATAGGGGTGACGGGGGCGCTCGAACAGCGCATCGACCGGCGCCTGTTCGACGATGTGCCCGCCGTACATCACGGCGACCTTGTCGACCACACCGGCGACGAGGCCGAGGTTGTGGCTGATCCAGATGACGGCCATGCCCAGCTCGCGCTGCAGGCCCTGGATCAGGTCGACGATCTGGGCCTGGATGGTCACGTCCAGCGCGGTGGTCGGCTCGTCGGCGATCAGCAGGTTGGGGCCGCACGACAGCGCCATCGCGATCATGATGCGCTGGCGCTGGCCACCCGAGAACTGGAACGGGAAGTCGCCCAGGCGCTCGCGGGCACGCGGCAGGCCGACCCGCTCGAACATCTCGATGGCATGGGCCTTCGCGGCCTTCGGGCCGAGGCGCAGGTGCAGGCCGATCATCTCGGTCATCTGCAGGCCCACCGGCAGCACCGGGTTGAGCGAGGTCATCGGGTCCTGGAAGATCATCGCGATCTCCTTGCCGCGGACCTGGCGCAGTTCGGCGGCCGACAGCCGCAGGAGGTCGCGGCCACGGTACAGCGCCTGGCCGGATTCGATGCGCCCGGGCGGATCGCCGATCAGGCCCATCAGCGACATCATCGAGACCGACTTGCCGGAGCCGCTCTCGCCGACGATGCCCATCGATTCGCCCTCGTCGAGCGTGAAGGAAATGCCGTTGACCGCGTGCACGGTCGCACCGTCGGTCCGGAAGCGCGTCACGAGGTCGCGCACGTCGAGCAGCAAGGGCACGTCAGATCCCGGATTCAAGAGGCGGACGGCGGACGGCCCGTGCGCAGCAGGCTGGCACCACGGGCCGTCCGGTGGGACGACTGACCAGCGTCAGAACTTGGAGGCGATGCCCAGATCCATCGCGGTCGTGTTGGTGCGGCTGAGCAGCCCGTTGCTGCGCGCGATGTCGGAATAGACGGAGGTGCGGGGGCTCAAGTTGTAGAGACCGCCCAGGCCCATCTTCTTGGCCGAGACCGTGCCCGCACCGTTGGACTTGGCCTGAGCCAGGCCAGCACGGATCAGGAAGTCGCCAACGGGCACGTGCAGGCCGGCGCCCATGCCGGTGATCTTGAGAGCACCGACCGGGTCGTTGACCGCCCAGGAGCCCATCACCTTGACCGGCCCGAAGTTGTGCAGGCCGGCGATCTGGATGTTGCGGGTGCCGCGGTTGTTGCGCTCGACGCCGACCATGGCCGAGGTCGGGCCCTGGTCGTAGGTCAGCGACGCGCTGACGGGCTGGGAAGGCTCGTCGCGGTCGGACTTCTGGATGGCGCCACGCACGGCAAGACCACTCCAGTTCGGCGTTTCGTAGAACACGGCGCCATCCCAGCGGCCTTCACCGCCGACAAAGGCATCAGATACCCCGGCTGCATTGAGTGCCTTCGTCGTGTCATCCACCGCCTTGTAGTACGCCGTCAGGTAATCCTGCGTGTGGGCCACGGTGGCCACGCCGAAAGGCTCGAACTTGCCATTCGGTTCCTGTACCGGGGTCAGACCGCGGCCGATCCGCAGCCAGCCCCAATCGTTGCTGCGCAGGCCGACGCGCGATTCGCCCTGCCAGAACGGTCGGGCACCCGCCTTTTCCAGCATGCCGCTGTTGGGCTCGAAGCGGTGCTGCAGGCCGAAGGTGGCGGTGTTGCCGCCACCGAGATCTTCGACGCCCGAGAAGATCAGGCGGTTGTTGTTGCCGGCCGCCACCTTCCAGGCCTGGGCGGGGGCTGGCGTCGTCGACGTGTGGATCAGCGACACGTCCAGCAGGCCGGAGATCGTCATGCTGCTCTGGGCGGCCACACCGCCGGCAAACGTGCCAAGCACGGCCAGCGCGATCAGGGATTTCTTCATGTCGGGCTACTCCTCAGGTCCTGGGTCTGTGGGTTGAAAGTCACTTATGTACCGCAAGTCATCTGATGACTTGTGAAGCGCATGACGTAGTCTATAAAAACTCATCAGATGACAAGGCTACGGTTTACCCGGTGTTTGCGTCATACTTACAACTAAACAAGGGTAAGTGTCGACATTTATCGCCTTAAACCCAAGCAATTTGAACATTTCCCAAGCGATTATTCGCTGACACGCCAGGTTGTCATCAGTTGATGGATCAATAATTCATCTGATGTCATGATGCAGGCAACGACGGTCTACACGAGACGATCCGAGGAGCCCCATGTCCCCTTCCACCCCCAACGACCCGGTCTGGCCAGCCTTCCCTGAAGCTGCGAAGTTCATCTGCGCCGCACGCCTCGGCGACGCCGTGCTGGCGGGCCTGGGCACGGCCGGCGCACGCTGGTGGCGCCTGGACCTGCGCCGGCCTGACGCCGGCTGGACCCGGCTGGCCGACTACCCCGGCGGCTGGCGCGAGTCGGCCAGCGCCGTCGCGGTCGGGGGCCAGGTGCTGGTGTTCGGCGGCCAGGGACGGACCCGGCCGGAGGACGCCTTCCACCGCGTCGACGACAGCGTGTTCCGATACGAACCGGCGACCGACACCTGGTCGCGGCTGACGATCCAGCCACCGATGGGCTTGCTGGCGAGTGCCGTCCATGTGCCCGACGAGCGCACGGTGCTGTTCTTCGGCGGCGTCAACCCGGCCGTGTTCGACGGCCACAACCGGGCCTGCCACGAGGCGACGAGCCGGGGCGACACCGAGGCGCTGCCGCAGTTGCAGGCGGCCTACTTCAACCGGCGCCCGCAGGACTACTTCTTCTCGCGCGAGGTGGTCGCCTGCGATGTCCCGACCGGCTCCTGGCAGCGTGTCGGCAGCCTCCCCGGCACACCCTTCATCGGCGCAGGTGTGGCGGCATGCGGGCGCGAGCTGGCCCTGGCGGGCGGCGAGATCAAGCCGGGGCTGCGCACGCCGCTGGTCACGACGGCGACGATCCACGGCGGCGCGTCTTCCGGCTGGCAGATCGAGTGGTCCGCCGAACCTCTTCCGCCACCGCCGTGGGCCGAGGTACAGGACGGCCTGGCGGGCGCCCATGCCGGCCACAGCCTGGGCGTGTGGATGGTGGCGGGCGGGGCCAGCTTCCCGGGGTCACGACAGCAGTTCGCGCAGGGCATGTTGTGGGCGCATCGGGGCCTGCGCAAGGTCTGGCATGCGGACATCTACGCACGCGTCGACGGCCGCTGGCGGGTCGCCGGCACGCTGCCCGAAGGACGCGGCTACGGCGCAGAGGTCCAGCTCGACGACAGCCTGCTGCTGATCGGCGGCGAGACCCAGGACGGCCACGCCACCGCCGCGCTGACCGAACTGCGCTGGTCGGTCGACGAGCAGGTCGTGCAGGTGCTGGGGTAGCGACAATCCAAACGGAACATGCCCCCCTCTCCCGGACAGGACCCTGATCTGCCATGGCCACGCGCATTCCCACCTACCGCCAAGCCCAGCTGGACATCAAGCAGTACATCGAGAAGAACGGCCTGAGGCCGGGCGACGCGCTGCCGACCGAGGACCGGCTGGCCGAGCTGATCGGGGTCAGCCGGCTGTCGCTGCGCGAGGCGATCAAGGCGATGGACTCGCTGGGCATCGTCGAGTCGAGGCATGGCGACGGGGTCTACGTCAAGGCCTTCACCTTCGACGCCATCCTGGAGAACCTGCCCTACGCGATGGCGATGACGGACATGCAGGTGCGCAACCTGCTTTACACCCGCGCCTACCTGGAGCTCGGGGCGATCCCGGACGTGGTGCGCTTCATCCAGCCCGCGAACCTGGCGCGCCTGCGCGAGCTGACCGACGCCATGCTGGCGCACGCTCGGCTGGGCGAGGACTTCCTGGAAGCCGATCGCGCCTTCCACGTCGAGATGTACAGCTGCCTCGGCAACGACTTCCTGAATTCGATGATCGACCTGTTCTGGAAGACCTTCCACCAGATGATCCGCAACGACCGGCCGCGCCCGGCCGACCCGCTGGCGCTCGAGGACATCGCCCGCAGCCACCTGCTGATCGTCGAGATGCTGGCGCAGCGCGACACCTTCGGCCTGATGTCGGCCCACCGCCGCCACTTCCAGCAGCTGTTCAACAAGCACCCGATCCAGGAAGCCGGAGCACAACCGGTCGGCTGAGGGCGGCCCGGGACCTGTCCGAGGTCCTGCCACGCCACCGTGGTACACCCCGCCGTTCGACATCGCCCAGAGAGGACCCCCCGATGCTGCGCCGACTGCTCTCCGCCCTGATCGCCACCTTCGCCCTGCTGGCCCTGACCGGCTGCGGCTACAACGACTTCCAGCGCCTGGACGAACAGGTCAAGGCCTCCTGGGCCGAGGTGCTGAGCCAGTACCAGCGCCGCGCCGACCTGATCCCCAACATCGTCAACACGGTCAAGGGCGAGGCCAACTTCGAGCAGGAGACGCTGACCAGGGTGATCGAGGCCCGTTCGCGCGCCACCGCCATCCAGGTCACGCCCGAGCTGCTCAACAACCCCGAGGCGCTGCAGAAGTTCCAGGCCGCCCAGGGCGAGCTGTCGGGCGCGCTGAGCCGGCTGCTGGTCGTGACCGAGAACTACCCCAACCTCAAGGCCAACCAGGGCTTCCAGGACCTGCGCGTGCAGCTCGAAGGCACCGAGAACCGCATCACGGTGGCGCGCAACCGCTACATCAAGGCCGTGACCGACTACAACGTGCTGGCCCGCAGCTTCCCGAGCAACCTGACCGCGATGGTCATGGGCTACGCGGTCAAGCCGAGCTTCACCGTCGCCAACGAGGCCGCGATCTCGACCGCGCCGGTGGTCGACTTCGGCGGCAAGGCCGCGTCGAAGTGAGCCTCGGCCGGCTGCGCACCTGGCTGCGCGTCTGGCTGCGCGCCACGCTGGTGGCGCTGGTGGCCGTTCTGCCGCTGCTGTGCGCCGTCGCACCGGCACAGGCCCAGCAGGCCGTGCCGGTGCTGAGCGACCGCGTCATCGACGCCGCCGGCTGGCTGCCGCCGGACCGGCACGACGCGCTGGTGGCGCAGCTGGCCGGGCTGGAGCAGCGGCTGGGCACGCAGATGGTCATCCTGATCGTGCCGAGCACCGCACCCGAGGACATCGCCGCCTATGCGCAGCGGGTCGGCGAGCAGTGGAAGATCGGCCGCCGCGACGTCGGCGACGGCCTGCTGCTGGTGGTCGCCACGCAGGACCGCAAGCTGCGCATCGAGGTGGCCAAGACGCTCGAAGGCGCCATCCCCGACCTGGCCGCCAAGCGGATCATCGACGAAGCCCTGACGCCCGCCTTCCGGCGCGGCGACCCAGCCGCCGGCCTGGTCGACGCCATCACGCGGGTCGAGACGCTGGTCAAGGGCGAAGGCCTGCCGGCGCCCGCCGCAGACCCCGGTGGCGCTGGCGACACCGGCACCGGCACCGACACCGACTGGACCGCGCTGGGCATGATCGCGCTGGTCGGCGTGCCCATCATCGCCCGCGTGCTGACGCAGATCGCCGGACGTGGCCTGGGCACGCTGGCGACGGCTGCGGCGGCCGGCTGGATCGTCTGGGACTTCAGCGCCAGCCTCGTGCTGGCCGGCATCGCCGCCGGCCTCGGCCTGGTGGTGGCGCTGGTGATCGGTGCGCTCAGCGCGGCCGGCCTGCTGGACCAGGCGGTGTCGGCCAGCCGGGGGCGCAACCGCCACGGCTGGGGCTCGGACGGCGGCTTCGGCGGGGGCGGCTTCGGCGGGGGTGGAGGCCTGGGCGGAGGGGGCGGCGGCTTCAGTTCCGGCGGTGGTGGCGACTTCGGCGGCGGTGGCGCGTCGGGAGGCTGGTGAGATGAGCGCGAACGTCCTGAACCGCACCGTGAAGAGCGCCCTGCGCCTGCTGCGACACCTGCTGGCCGACCCGCGCCGCATCGAACGCACGCTCGGCCCCGGCGTGCTGGACCGGCTGACCGCCCGCGTCCAGGCCAGCGAGGCCGACCATGCCGGCGAGCTGCGCCTGTGCATCGAGGCCGGCCTGCCGCTGTCCTACCTGCGGCGCGGCGCCAGCGCCCGCGAACGCGCGCTGATGATGTTCAGCAAGCTGCGGGTCTGGGACACCGAGGCCAACACCGGCGTGCTGATCTACCTGCTGCTGGCCGACCACGCGATCGAGGTCGTGGCCGACCGCGGCCTGAACCCGCACGTCACGCCAGCGCAGTGGCAGGCCATCGTCGACGCGATGCGGCCGGCGCTCGCGGCCGGTCGGTTCGAGGACGGCCTGGGCGCCGCCATCGACGCGGTCGACGCCCTGCTGCGCAAGCACTGTCCACGGGTGGCCGGCCAGACCGATCGCAACGAGCTGAGCGACCGGCCGGACCTGCGCTGAGCGACAGCGCAAGCCCGCGACCGCCGGCACCGGCCGGGCGCAGGCATGCATCCTGCGGGAGAATTTCGGTTTCCCCGAACTGCGGCGCCTTGCCCCGCCGCCTGCCGTCATGCTCACCGTCAACAAGCTGATTCCCCAGGGCCGCGGCCTTGCCAACGTGCTGCTCAAGCGCGCCGCCAGCGTCGAGCTGGACTGGGACACGCGCCAGAAGAGCCGTTTCGACGCCCATGACAGCGGCGGCCGCCACATCGGCGTCTTCCTGCCGCGCGGCCAGGTGGTGCGCGGTGGCGACGTGCTGGTGGTCGAGGACGGCAGCCTGGTGCGCGTGATCGCCGCACCGCAGGACGTGCTGGTCGTGCGTGCCTGCGCCCAGCACGGCAGCCCCTTCGACCTGCTGCGCGCGGCCTACCACCTGGGCAACCGGCACGTGCAGCTGGCGCTGCAGCCCGATCACCTCAAGCTCGAACCCGACCACGTGCTGGCCGACATGCTGCGGCAGATGCACCTGATCGTCACGAGCGAGGCCAGCGCCTTCGAGCCCGAGGGCGGTGCCTATGCGGCGGGGGGGCACGGTCATGCACACGGTCAGGCACACGGCCATTCACACAGTGATGCACACGACCACGATCACGGCCATGACCACGCCCCGGCTGCCGCGCCGGCCCGTGGCAAGCCGCTGGGCATCCCGGTGCAGGCTGCTGCCACGCCGCACGTGCACGGTCCCGGTTGCGGTCATGACCACGGGCACGACCACGGTCATGACCACGGACACAAGCACGCATGAGCCCGACGCCCGATGCGCTGCTCAAGCTGATCTGGCTGGCCTCGCCGGTGCTGCCGGTCGGCGGCTTCAGCTACTCGGAGGGTCTGGAGGCGGCCGTCGACGGCGGCCAGGTGCGTGACGAGGCCGGCGCGCGGCGCTGGCTGGTCGACCAGCTGCGGCTCGCGCTGGCCCGCTCGGACCTGCCGGTCGTGGCCGAGGCGATCCGGGCCTGGCGCGGTGGCGTCGACGATGTCGAGCCCGGCAACGATCGCCGCGCTGACCTCGCCCGCATCGAGGCCCTGAACACCTGGGTGCGGACCACCCGCGAGACCCTGGAACTGCGCCAGCAGACCGAGCAGATGGGCCGCTCGCTGCACGAGTGGCTGCGCATCCAGCAGGCCGGCAAGGCCGATGAACACGGGGCGGTCGTGGATGCCGACGCGCGCATCGCGCAGCTCGGTGCGCTCAAGCCGGCACCGACCTGGCCGGTCGCCCACGCGCTGGCGCTGGCCCGCAGCGGCGCGCCCTTGCAGCAGGCGCTGCTGGCGCACGGCTTCGGCTGGGCCGAGAACATGGTGCAGGCCGCACTGAAGGCGGTGCCGCTGGGCCAGAGCGCCGGCCAGCGCATCCTGGCCGCGCTGGTCGAGGCCCTGCCCGCCGCCGTCGAACAGGCGATGACGCTGGACGACACGACCCGCCAGGCGCACACACCGATGCTGGCCATCCTGTCGGCGCGGCACGAGGCACAGTACTCGCGCCTGTTCCGCTCGTGAACGACGCGGCACCTGGCGGCCTCGCCGCGCTGTGGGCGATCCGGCCCTACCGCCGCTTCTGGCTGACGCGCGTCACGACCCAGACCGCCAGCCAGATGGCCATGGTTGCGCTGGGCTGGCAGATGTACGAGCTGACCGGCAGCGCCTGGGACCTCGGCCTGGTCGGCCTGGCCCAGTTCGCGCCGGCACTGGTCTTCACGCTGCCGGCCGGCGCCATGGCCGACCGGCACCGGCGCTCGCGCATCCTGCAGGCGACCACGGTGATGCAGGCGCTGATCGCGCTGGCGCTGGTGATGGGCAGCCTGGCCGGCGGCCAGCTCGGTGCCTTCGGCGGCTGGCTGGGGCGCGATGCGGTGCTGGCCCTGTCGGTGCTGCTGGGCGTCGCCCGCGCCTTCCAGACCCCCGCCACGCAGGCGCTGCCGGCCCTGCTGGTGCCAGGCGACATGCTGGCCCGCGCGGTGGCGCTGAGTTCCAGCGGCATGCAGATCGCGGTGATCGGCGGTCCGGCACTCGGCGGGCTGCTCTATGCCTTCGGGCCGGCCGTCGTGCACGGCGTCTGCGCGGGCCTGCTGGTGATCGCCTTCGGCTGCGCGCTGGGCGTCGTGCATGCCCGGCCACGGCCCGATCCCGACAACAAGGGCTGGTCGGCCGTCTGGGCCGGTGTGCACTACCTGCGCGGCCAGCCGGTGCTGCTGGGCGCCATCTCGCTGGACCTGTTCGCGGTGCTGCTGGGCGGCGCGACCGCGCTGCTGCCGATCTACGCCAAGGACATCCTGCACGTCGGCCCCTGGGGCCTGGGCCTGCTGCGCGCCGCCCCGGCGGTCGGCGCGCTGTCGATGTCGATCTGGCTGGCCCGCCGCCCCAGCCTGCAGCATGCCGGCCCGGTGCTGTTCGGCGCGGTGGCCTTCTATGGCCTGTGCATGGTCGGCTTCGCGCTGTCGACGGTGTTCTGGCTGTCGCTGGCGGTGCTGGCCTTGTCCGGCGCGGCCGACATGATCAGCGTCGTGGTGCGCCAGACGCTGGTGCAGCTGGAGACCCCCGACGCGATGCGCGGCCGGGTCAGCGCGGTCAACTCGGTCTTCATCGGCGCAAGCAACCAGCTCGGCGAGTTCGAGTCCGGCGCCACCGCCGCCGCCCTCGGCCCGGTCGGCTCGGTGCTGCTGGGCGGCTTCGGCGTGCTGGCGGTGGCGGGGCTGTGGACGCGGCTGTTCCCGGAACTGTGGCGGCGCGGGGCGCTGGAGCGGCGGGGCGGGTAGCTCTGGATCGACTTCGGCCCGAGGTTCACCCTTGGCACCCCTGCACGCGCGGACAGTCCCGCAGATGCAACGCTTTCAAGTCGAAGTTCTACCTGTATAAGTAATTACCCTATGTTTGATGTTTGACTAAGCTTGAACAACTCTCGTGCCTCATGAGGCAATGAGGGAACTATCAATCGAGCGCATTCAAACCAGGGATAAGCAAATGAACACAATCAGCAGCATCGACAATCAAATCAATCATGCCGCCAATCAATATAAACCTCCCAGCAATACTGAAAAGCTCAAGTATTCACTCAAGGAGCGTGGATTTGCGCACCTACCCGGATTAATCGAAAAAGAACTGCTGCAGGCCCTACGCGAAGAATGCCACAGGCTTTTGGGATCACATGGGATTGAACGAGACTTCCTGATGAAGCAAACGGCAAACACGCCGAGACGCATGGTGAATGTCAGACAACAAGACATCTCAACCAATGGCAAGATTATTCCCGCACTCTACAAGTCAGAAGCAATGAAGCACTTGTTCGAGGAGATCGCGGGATGCCAATTCATGCCATGCCCCTACAAACCTGAAGAATTCATCATCAACGCCCTGTTCAAATCCGGGAACACCCATGGCTGGCACTGGGATGACTACAAGTACGGAATCGTTTTCGCAGTCGAAGTCCCGGAAAAGGAAAACGGCGGCTACGTGCAAGTCGTCCCCAATTCCCGCTGGAACCGCCAACGTCCAAGCGTCGAAGACGTGCTTTTCGATTCGGTCATACATTCGTTCCGGCTTGAGCCCGGCGACGCATACATCATCAGGACAGATACAAGCATGCATCGCGTCAGCGAAATCAACGACGGTGCGAAGCGAGTCGTCGTCAACATGGTTTGGGCCGCAGCAGATGAAGTCGATCGTGTGGTCGATCACTCGACGATGGAGGAACTGTTCTCATGATGACCTTGTTCATCTCTGCCTTCCTTCTTGGCTTGATCTTCAATGCGTCGCCGGGTGCCGTGTTTGCCGAGTCCCTCAAGCGCGGCCTTTCGGGCGGTTACGACGCGGCCCTGAAGGTCCAATTCGGATCGCTGGTGGGTGACGCAACCTGGGCGGTACTCGGGTTGGCGGGTGCAGGCGTACTGTTTCAGTGGCCAACCATACGGATGCCGCTCACGATCTGCGGTGCAGCCTATCTGGCGTGGCTGGGTGCAACCACACTGATGAGCACCCCGAACCGCACTGAGACGATGGACGGCACGGGCGAGCCTGCAGGAAACCAAGGCGCCCTCTTTGCCGGCGCCAGTCTCTCGCTGACGAATCCCGCAAACGTCTTCTATTGGGCTGCCCTTGGTGGTGTACTCGGCACACTGGGTGTCAATCAACCGACCACAGCGCACTACAGCGTATTCTTTGCAGGTTTCATGACGTCGTCGCTGCTGTGGTGTTTCGTTTGTGCGGGATTGATCCATGCGATGCACAGGACTTTGCCGACCGCCGTGGCCCACTGGCTCAACCTTTTGTGTGGATGGACACTGATCGGGTTGGCCGTCAGTACCGTTTACGAACAGTTCTAGCCTGATTCAGCATCATCGGGATCACGCTGACGCGTGAGGCGCTCAATCCTTCACCTGCGGAGGTTGGGCGCGTCGGCGACACGGCGGTCACGCTCGAGGTTCACGTCGACCCGCATCGTCCACAGGGAACACGGGAAAGCGGTTCCTGCCGAAACGTCGGCACGGCGAAGCCAGTGTTGATGTTGCAGCGCAGCAGACACGGCACAATCCCAGCCGGCCCCGCCGGTTCGTGAGCTGTCGCGAGCGGAGGGCCCTCCCGATCTCCTCCCGACCGAAAGACCTCCGATGCGCCGTGTCGTGTTCAACCAGAAGGGTGGCGTGGGCAAGTCCACGATCACCAGCAACCTGGCCGCCATCAGCGCCAGCCAGGGCCTGCGCACCCTCGTGCTCGATCTCGATGCGCAGGGCAACACCACGCGCTATCTGCTGGGCGACGGGGCGGATGCGCTGGAGACCTCGGTGGCCGAGTTCTTCACCCAGACGCTGAGCTTCGCCTTCGACCCGAAGAAGTCGGCCGAGTACATCTACGAGACGCCCTTCGAGCACCTGCACCTGATGCCGTCCAGCCCGGCGCTGGAGGAACTGCACGGCAAGCTGGAGTCGCGCTACAAGATCTACAAGCTGCGCGATGCACTCGATGCGCTGGCGGCCGACTACGACCGCATCTACATCGACACGCCGCCGGCGCTGAACTTCTACACGCGCAGTGCGCTGATCGCCGCGCAGCGCTGCCTGATCCCGTTCGACTGCGACGACTTCTCGCGCCGCGCGCTCTATGCGCTGCTGGACAACGTCAAGGAGATCCAGGCCGACCACAACCCCGGCCTGCAGGTCGAGGGCATCGTGGTCAACCAGTTCCAGCCGCGCGCCAGCCTGCCGCAGAAGGTCGTGCAGGAGCTGATCGACGAGGGCCTGCCGGTCCTGCAGCCCTACCTGTCGGCCTCCGTCAAGATCAAGGAATCGCACGAGCTGTCGCGGCCCATGATCCACCTCGACGCGCGCCACAAGCTCACGCAGGAATACGTCGCGCTGCACGACGGCCTGAAGGGCTGACCCGTCACGGACGACGCGCGGGCATCAGGCCCCGCGGCCATCAAGCCCTGCGGTGATAGCCCTTCTGGCCGATGACGCGGGCCAGCGGGCTGCGCAGGTCGCCGGTGGCGTCGAGCCGGGCCAGCGCGGCGGCGAAGTCGACCCGGGGCTGCCAGCCCAGTGCCTCGCGCGCGGCGCGGTTGTCGTACACGCGGTCCAGCGTGTCGGGCGGCGTCCAGCCCTGGCGGGCATAGACCGCCTGCCAGCCCGGCACGCGCTGGCGCAGCACGGCGGCGGCGTCGCGGCCGAGCGCGGCACAGTCCTCGCGCGTGAACGGCGTGGTCGCACTGACGATGTAGCGGCCAAAGCCGATGCGGCCGGCCTCGCGCAGCGCGACGCGGTGGGCTTCCACCACGTCCTCGATGTCGACGCGGCGGTACAGCAGCTCGTTGGCCTGCAGGTTGTCGCGCGAGCGCCGTTCGCGTGCGGCCGGGTCGTCGTCGTCCTCGGGGAAGAAGCGGCTGGTGCGCAGCACGATCACCGGCAGGCGGGTCAGCTGGTGCATCAGCTCGCACAGGTCCTCGGCCGCCGTCTTGGTGAGGCCGTAGATGTTGCGCACGACCGGCGTCAGCGTCTCGTCCACCCAGACCGCCGGCGCGCCAGCCGGCGGCCGCAGCGCGGCACCGAAGGCGCTGGTGGTGCTGGTGAAGACGAAGCCGGTGACACCGCACGCGGCCGCCGCCTCCAGCAGGTTCAGCGTGCCGGTGACGTTGGTGTCGATGAAGGCCTGGCGCGCATGGGTCTCGACATGCGGCTTGTGCAGCGTGGCGGTGTGCAGCACCTGGCCGACGCCGGCCATCGCCTCGCGCACGAAGGCCGGATCGGCGATGTCGCCGACCCGGTCGGTCCAGGGCGAGGGCAGGCGGTCGATGCCGACGACCGCGACGCCTTCGGCCCGCAAGGTCCGCATCAGCGCTTCACCCAGGTGTCCGGCGCTGCCGGTGACGAGGATCTTCATGGTTCAGGCGGTCAGGCGATGCCGGGGTGGCTCACAGGCTGATCCAGCCGCCCTGCCGCTCGCTGGCGTAGAGCGCGTCGATGATGCGCATGTTCTGCACCGCGTCCTCGACGCCGTAGGGCAGCGGGATGTCGCCGCGCACCGCCGCCGAGAAGGCCTCGCCCTGCAGCTGGTACTGGTCGCTCTCGGCGACGGTCTGGGTGTTGATGCCGGCGCCGTCGAGCGCGCGGCCGTCGTCCAGCCGGACCTGCGTGGTCGCGCCCTGCGGGGCATTGAACGGGATGACGATCTCGATGCGGCCGTGCTCGCCGATCAGCTGGATGCGCTGGTAGGGCACCGTCTGCATCGCGACGCTGAAGTTCAGCTGGCGGCCGGCGCCGAAGTCCAGCAGCGCGCTGAACAGGCGGTCGGTGCCGAAGGCCGGATCGCGGTCGGCCAGCGAGACCACGCGCAGCGGTTCGCCCTCGAAGAACCAGCGGCCGGCGACCACCGGGTAGCAGCCGATGTCGTAGAGCGCACCGCCGCCGATGCCGGCCATGTTGCGGATGTTGGCCGGGTCGTTGTTGAAGTAGGAGAACCAGACCTGGATGCCGACCAGCCGGCCGATGCGGCCGCTGCGCACCAGCTCGCGGGCGCGGATCCACTGCGGGTGGAAGCGCACCATGAAGGCTTCCATGATGTGGACCTGGCCGGCGACCTCGCGCAGCTGCGCGGCCTCGTCGGCGTTCAGCGCGATCGGCTTCTCGCACAGCACGTGCTTGCCGGCCCGCGCGGCGGCCAGCGTCAGCGGCACGTGCAGGTGGTTGGGCAGCGGGTTGTAGACCGCCTCGATGGCCGGATCGGCCAGCAGTTCCTCGTAGCTGCCGTAGGCCACCGGGATGCCCAGCGGCGCGGCGGCGGCCTGTGCCGCGGCCAGGTTGCGCGACGCGAGCGCGCGGATCTCCAGCTGGCTGCTCTTGAGCATGCCGGGCAGGACCTTGGTCAGGCCGATCTTGGCGGTGCTGAGCACGCCCCAGACGACGGGTTTCATGGCGGTCTCCTCGCGGGTGATGGTGGGTCTTGGCCGGTTTCGGCGCTGCGCAGTGTGGCTCAGTCGGCCCTGGGCGTGTCGGCGGCCGGCACACCGACCGGCCGCACCGCAACGGCGGCCAGCAGACCGGCAAACACGGCCGGGTCCACCGACCGCGCGGCCCCGAAGCCGGCGATGTGGCGCACCGCGGTCGGGCGCAGGCGGACGAAGGCGAAATCGGGCAGCTGCGTCATCAGCTCGGCGGCCGGGTGCCGTGCCAGGTAGAGCGCCTGGCAACGCGCGGCCGCTTCGCTGCCGGCTGCCTCGAAGCGGGCCCGGGCCTGCACGGTGACGCGCGGCAGGGCCTGCGGCAGATCGGCCGCATCGTCGGCGGCGGTCACCAGCAGGCTGACGCGGTCGTCTTGCTGCATCTGGCGGGTGTGGGCCGACAGGGCGCTGACGTGCAGGATCAGCTCGCCGGCCGCGCCATCGACCGCGAAGGGCACCATCGACACGGCCGGTGAGCCGTCGTCTTCCAGCGTGCCGAGCGCGCCGACCGCACGCTCGGCCAGCAGCAGCAGCACCTGCTGGTCCAGGCGCGACAGGTGGGACGGCGGGGTGGGTTCGGACATGGGCAACTCCCTGGGTGAAACACGCTGCGCCGGCAGGGGCATGACGGCTGCATCCGATCCGGCCGCGCCTGCGTAGGTAGCGTCGCGGGCGGCGAGGTGCGGTCGTAAGAACGCCTGCCCGAGCCCGACACAGCCTTGTCGGCGCGACGACGCCATCCGCGCACGGCGCTGCGTGCCGATTCTCCAGCCCCCGCCATCCCTGGCCACCGTGGCCTTGACCCTCCGAGGACTTCCGACATGCGACACATCGCCCTTTCCGCCCTGGCCGCTGCCGCCAGCCTGATCAGCCTCGGCGCCGCCGCCCAGGTCAGCCCCGTGCAGCTGGTGGATGCCTTCGAGGCCACCAACGGCAAGTTCGAGGGCTACCGCCGCTCGGGCGCCAAGGGCATCTGCGCGACCGGCGAGTTCGTCGGCAGCGCCGACGGCCGCGCGCTGTCGAGCAGCTCGGCCTTCAGCGGCCAGCCGGTGCCGGTGATCGTGCGCTTCTCGGTCGGCGGGGCTAACCCGAAGGCGGCCGACAACGGCAAGGGCCAGCGCAACCTGGCGCTGCAGTTCAACCTGCCGGGCGGCGAGACCTGGCAGATGGGCAACATCAACGCGCCGATCTTCGGTGCGTCGTCGCCCGAGCAGATGCTCGGCCGCGTCGAGTCGCTGCGTCCGGACCCGGCCACCAAGGCGGCCGATCCGGCCAAGGTCAAGGCCTTTGCCGACGCCAACCCCGAGGTGCTGCTGCAAGGCCGCTACTTCGCCAGCCAGCCGGTGCCGGCCAGCTACGCGAGCATCAACTACTGGGGCGTGCATGCCTTCGGCTTCGTCAACGCCAAGGGCGAGCGGCAGTTCGGCAAGTGGGTCTTCGAGCCGGTCGGCGGCGTGCAGGGCCTGAGCGACGACGAGGCCAAGGCCAAGGGCGCGAGCTTCCTGTTCGACGACCTGCGCGCGCGGGTCGCCGCCGGCCAGGTCGCCTTCCGGTTCAACCTGGAACTGGCCCAGCCCGGCGACCGTCTGGACAGCGCCACCGTGCCGCTGCCGGAGGGCCGCCGCAAGGTCACGCTGGGCCAGCTGAAGGTGACCTCGGTGGCCGCCGACGCGGGCGGCGACTGCCTGGCCATCACCTTCAACCCAATGGTGCTGCCCAAGGGCGTCGAGCCTTCGGCCGACCCGATGCTGGCGGCGCGGGCGGCGCCTTATGCGGTCTCGCTGGGCCGCCGCCTGGGCGAAGGCGCCAAGCAGTGAGCGCCGGCTGACGCCCACACGGGTCAGCGAACCACGACAAAGGGCCCTGCGGGGCCCTTTTGTCATGCTGGACGCCGACCGGACGACCGGACGACTGGACGACTGGACGACCGGGCGAGGGCTCAGTGCGCCTGGTCCCAGTTGTCGCCGACGCCGACCTCGGCGACCAGCGGCACGCGCAGCGCGGCCACGCCGGCCATCAGCCGCGGCAGCGCTTCGCGGGCCCAGGCCAGCTCGGCGTCCGGCACCTCCAGGACGAGTTCGTCGTGCACCTGCATGATCATCCGGCTGCTGCGGCCTTCGCGGTCCAGCGTGTCCTGCACCGCGACCATCGCCAGCTTGATGAGGTCGGCCGCCGTGCCCTGCATCGGCGCGTTGATCGCCTGGCGCTCGGCCCCGGCCTTGCGCGGGCCGTTGCCGCCGTTGATCTCGGGCAGGTAGATGCGCCGGCCGTAGAGGGTCTCGACATAGCCCAGCGCCTTGGCCGAGGCCTTGGTGTCGTCCATGTAGCGGCGCACGTCCGGGTAGCGGGCGAAGTAACGGTCGATGTAGTCGCGCGCGGCCTTCTGCTCGATGCCCAGGCTCTGCGCCAGGCCGAAGGCGCCCATGCCGTAGATCAGGCCGAAGTTGATGGTCTTGGCATAGCGGCGCTGCTCGGACGTGACCTGGTCGACCGCGATGCCGAAGACCTCGGCGGCGGTGGCGCGGTGCACGTCCAGCCCGTCGGCAAAGGCCTTGAGCAGGTTGGCATCGCCGCTGATGTGGGCCATCAGGCGCAGCTCGATCTGCGAGTAGTCGGCGCTGACGATGTGCCAGCCCTCCGGCGGCACGAAGGCCTCGCGCACGCGCCGGCCCTCGGCCGTGCGGATGGGGATGTTCTGCAGGTTGGGGTCATTGCTGGACAGCCGGCCGGTGATCGCCACCGCCTGCGCGTAGTTCGTGTGGACGCGGCCGGTGGACGGGTTGACCATCTGCGGCAGCTTGTCGGTGTAGGTGCCCTTGAGCTTGGCCAGGCTGCGGTGTTCGAGGATGCGGGCCGGCAGCGGGTAGTCGGCCGCCAGTTCCTGCAGCACGTCCTCGTCGGTGCTGGGCGCGCCGGTGGCGGTCTTCTTGCGGACCGGCAGGCCCAGCTTGACGAACAGGATCTCGCCGATCTGCTTCGGGCTGCCCATGTTGAAGGGCTGGCCGGCGATGGCGTGGGCCTCCTGCTCCAGCGTGAGCATGCGCTGGGCCAGCTGCTGGCTCTGGCGTGCCAGCACGCCGGCGTCGATGCGCACGCCGGTGCGCTCGATGCGGGCCAGCACCTCGCAGGCCGGCATCTCGATGCCTTCGTACAGCGCGCGCAGCTTCGGCTCGGCCTGCAGCTGCGGCCACAGGGTCTGGTGGACCTGCAGCGTCATCTCGCTGTCCTCGCCGGAATAGGTGGTCGCCTGGTCGACCGCGACATGGCTGAAGGGGATCTGGCTGGCGCCCTTGCCGCACAGGTCCTCGTAGGCGATGCCGCTGCGGCCGAGGTGGCGCTCGGCCAGGCTGGCCAGGCCGTGCGGCTTGTGGGCTTCGAGGACGTAGCTTTGCAGCAGGGTGTCGTGCACGAGGCCGCGCACGGTGACGCCGTGGTTGGCGAAGACGTGGCGGTCGTACTTGATGTTCTGGCCGACCTTGTGCGCCGCCGGGTCCTCCAGCCAGGGCCGCAGCCGCGCCAGCACCTCGTCGAGCGCCAGCTGCTCGGGCGCGCCGGGGTAGTCGTGGCCGATCGGCACGTAGGCCGCCTCGTCGGGCTGGACCGCGAAGCTGATGCCGACGATGCGGGCGCGCATCGCGTCGAGCGAGTCGGTCTCGGTGTCCAGCGCCGACAGCGGCGCGGCGCGCAGGCGGGCGATCCAGGCGTCGAGCGCGTCCAGCGTGGTGAGGCAGTCGTAGCGGCGTTCGACCGGCGCGGCGGCAGCGGCGGGCGCCGCGGTGGGGGCCAGATCGTCGGACGTCACGGCGGACGTCAAGGCGGCCGGCATGGCAGCCCCGGCCGGCTGGCCGAGCTGCGACTCCAGGTCGCGCCGCCAGGTCTTGAAGCCGTGGCGCGTGTAGAAGGCCAGCAGGCCCTCTCGGTCGATCTCGCGCATCGCCAGTCCTTCGACCTCGGGCCAGCCGGCGACGTGGCCGCTGAGGTCGCAGTCGCACTTGACGGTGACCAGCCGGCGCCCGGTCGGCAGCCAGTCCAGCGCCTTGCGCAGGTTCTCGCCGGCAACGCCCTTGATCGACGCGGCGGCGGCCACCACGCCGTCGAGCGAGCCGTGTTCGGCGATCCACTTGGCGGCGGTCTTGGGGCCGACCTTCTCCACGCCGGGCACGTTGTCGACGGTGTCGCCCATCAGCGTCAGGTAGTCGACGATGCGATCGGGCGGCACGCCGAACTTGGCCATGACGCCGTCGACGTCGAGCGACTCGCGGCTCATCGTGTTGATCAGCGTGACGTGCGGCGTGACCAGCTGGGCGAGGTCCTTGTCGCCGGTGGAGATCAGCACCCGGTGGCCGCTGGCCTCGGCCACCCGGGCGAGCGTGCCGATGGCGTCGTCGGCCTCGATGCCGGGTACCTCCAGCACCGGCCAGCCGAGCAGGCGCACGACCTCGTGGATGGGCTCGATCTGGGCCCGCAGGTCGTCCGGCATGGGCGCGCGCTGGGCCTTGTACGCGGGATACCAGTCGTCGCGGAAGGTCGGGCCCTTGGCATCGAAGACGCAGGCGGCGTGGGCGGCCGGGAACTGGCCGCGCAGCTGGGTCAGCATCGCCACCAGGCCATGCACCGCACCGGTCGGCTGGCCCTCGGGGCCGCGCAGGTCGGGCATCGCGTGGTAGGCGCGGTAGAGGTAGCTGGATCCGTCGATCAGCAGCAGCAGCGGGCGCTGCGCCGGCGCGGCGGCGGCGGGGGTGTTGTCGTCCGGGGTCTGGCTCATCCGGACATTGTGCTTCGGGACTTCGCGGGGTCGGCCCGGTGGACAGGCCCGGTGACAGGCCCGGTGACAGGCCCCGCCTAGAATCCCGCGCATGTCATCCCGCCCTGCCTCCGCCCTCGCTGCCCTGGCGCTCTGCGCCGTGCTGCAGCCGGTCGCGGCCCAGAACGCCGCACTGCGTTCCGACGCCGCCGACGCGCCTGCCGCACGCCCCGAACCCCGCGTCGAACGGGTCGTCATCGACGAGGGCGGCAACGCCACGCGGATCGAGGAAGAGCACGTGCGCGGCGAGGTCCGCAGCATCCATGTGCAGCCGCGCGGCCTGGTCCGCAAGGGCTACGAGATCATGTCCGCCAGCGGTGGCCGCGACCCCTCCGACACGCTCACGCGTGGCGTGGTCGGCCAGCGCATGTGGTCGGTCATGTCCTTCTGAGGCGGCGATGGCAGTCTTCACCGACGTGACGGCCGGCGACGCCGGCCAGCTGAGTGCCCGCCTGGGCCTGGGCGAGGTGATCGAACTTCGCGGGATCACCTCCGGCATCGAGAACACCAACTACTTCCTGACCACCGACCGCGGCGACGGACGCGGGCCGCAGCAGTGGGTGCTGACGCTGTTCGAGCGCCTGACCGCCGATCAGCTGCCCTTCTACCTGCACCTGATGAAGCATCTGGCGCAGCACGGCATCCCCGTGCCGGACCCGCAGGCCGATGCGGCCGGCGAGATCCTGCACACGCTGTGCGGCAAGCCGGCGGCGGTGGTCGACAAGCTTTCCGGCGGCCACCAGCTCGCGCCCTCGGTCTGGCATTGCCAGCAGGTCGGGCAGATGCTGGCGCGCATGCACCTGGCCGGGCGCGACTTCCCGATGCACCAGCCCAACCTGCGCGGCCTGCCCTGGTGGCAGGAAACGGTGCCGGTGGTGCTGCCCTTCATGACCGCGCCGCAGCGCGCGCTGATCGAGCAGGAACTGGCCTTCCAGACCGACCTGGCGCACAGCCCCGCCCATGCCGCGCTGCCGCGCGGGCCGGTGCATGCCGACCTGTTCCGCGACAACGTCATGTTCGACGGCCTGCCCGGCCACGAGAAGCTCACCGGTTTCTTCGACTTCTACTTCGCCGGCGTCGACACCTGGCTGTTCGACCTGGCGGTGTGCCTCAACGACTGGTGCATCGCACTGGACACCGGCCGCCTCGACGAGGTCCGCGCCGACGCCTTCGTCAGCGCCTACGACCGCGAACGCGCGCTGTCGCACGACGAGATCCGCCTGCTGCCCGCGATGCTGCGGGCCGGCGCGCTGCGCTTCTGGACCTCCCGGCTGTGGGACTTCCACCTGCCGCGCGAGGCCTCGATGCTGAAGGCGCACGACCCGAGCCACTTCGAGCGCGTGCTGCGTGAACGGGTCGACAACCCGTGGCACTGGCTGCGCAGCGACGGCCGCCCCGACTGAGACGGCCTTCGCGCCACCCCATCCCATGAAACTGCGCAATGCCCGCGCCCGCGACGGGCTGGCCTGGACCCTGGACGGCCTGCGCTGGCTCAAGCGCCAGCCGCTGCACCTGACGGGCCTGTTCGGCGTGATGCTGTTCAGCCTGGCCCTGATCTCGCGCCTGCCGGTGATCGGCGCGGTGCTGGTCACGACCCTGCTGCCGGCCATGACCGCCGGCTGGGTCCATGCCGTCGAGCAGATGCGCCGCCACGACGCCAAGGCCACGCCCGGCCTGCTGTTCGCGCCGCTGCTGCAGGCCGGCCCGAACCGCATCACGCTGCTCAAGGTCGGCCTGGCCCACGGCCTGTGCATCCTGCTGCTGCTGGCGCTGGTCGACCTGCTGGACCCGTCCTTCGGCCAGGCCTGGCAGGACCTCAGCGATGCCTCGTCCGAAGAGGCCCAGGGCCGCGCGATGGAAGCGCTGCAGCTGGGCATGCTGTGGCGTCAGGTGATCGTGGTGCCGATCGCGCTGGTCTTCTGGCACGCGCCGGTGCTGGTGCACCGCGACGGCATGGGCCTGGGCAAGGCGATCTTCGGCAGCGCGCTGGCGACGCTGCGCAACGCCGGTGCCTTCGCGGTCTACGGTGCGTCGTGGCTGGCCATCTCGGCGCTGATGGTCGGCGTGCTCGCCCTGCTCGGCAACCCGCAGCTGGTGCTGCTGATCGCGGTGCCGCTGGCGATGGTCATGTCGGCGGGCTTCTACGCCTCGTTGCATGCCTCGGTGCATGGGTGCATCGATCTCGGCGACGACGAGGCGACCCCCACCGACACGACCCCCCGGTAGGTCGGACACCCTGTGTCCGACGGGGTGGTGCCCACGCGCGCCGACCCCGATCCGCGTTCAGCGCACCCGGCGGTCCTTCTCAGGGCCGCCTCAGAACGTCAGCGTCTTCACGCCCTCGGCCGTCCCCAGCAGGCAGACCGCCGCCTTGTGGCGCGCGAAGATGCCCACGCAGACGACGCCGGGCCACTGGTTGACCTCGGTCTCCATCGCCAGCGGGTCGGTGATCTTCAGGCCGCGCACGTCCAGGATCGGGTTGCCGTTGTCGGTCGTCACGCCCACACGGATCGTGGCCTGCACGCCGGGCATGGCGTTGAAGCGGCGGGCAATCTGGGCGGCCGCCATCGGGATGACCTCGACCGGCAGCGGGAAGGCGCCCATCACCTCGACCCGCTTGCTGGCGTCGGCGATGCAGATGAAGCGCTCGGCCAGGTCGGCGACGATCTTCTCGCGCGTCAGCGCGGCGCCGCCGCCCTTGATCATGTTTCCGGCGTGGTCGATCTCGTCGGCGCCGTCGATGTAGACGGGGATGCGGTCGACCTCGGAGGCCTCGAAGACCCGGATGCCGAGCGCCTGCAGCCGCTCGGTGCTGCGCATCGAGCTGGAGACCGCGCCGCGGATGCGATCGCGGATGGCGCCGAGCGCGTCGATGAAGCAGTTGACGGTCGAGCCGGTGCCCACGCCGACGATCGCGCCCTCGGGCACGTAGGCCAGGGCGGCCTGGCCGACGAGGGCCTTGAGTTGGTCTTGCGTCATCGGGGCGGCGGGAGTCGTCATGGCGAAGGTCGGGAAGGCTTCAGGGAGAATCCGAAATTATGGCCCTGGTCCCCTACGCACTCACCCGCCCCTTCCTGTTCGGACTCGATCCGGAAGCGGCCCACGAACTCACGCTGGACGCGCTGGCGAAGCTCCAGAACACGCCGCTGCAATGCCTCTGGGCGCAGCCGCGCGTCGCCGATCCGGTGACGATCGCCGGCCTGCGCTTCCCCAACCGCATCGGCCTGGCCGCCGGCCTGGACAAGAACGGCCGCTGCATCGACGGCCTCGGCGCGATGGGCTTCGGCTTCATCGAGGTCGGCACCGTGACCCCGCTGGGCCAGCCCGGCAACCCGAAGCCGCGCATGTTCCGCCTGCCGGCGAAGAACGCGCTGATCAACCGCCTGGGCTTCAACAACGAGGGCCTGGCCAGCTTCCTGGCCAACGTGCAGCGTGCCACCTCCTTCCGCCGCGCCGGCGGCCTGGTCGGCCTGAACATCGGCAAGAACGCCGCCACGCCGATCGAGCGCGCGGCCGACGACTACCTGGCCGCGCTGGCCGGCGTCTACCCGCATGCCGACTACGTGACGGTCAACATCTCCAGCCCGAACACCAAGAACCTGCGTGCGCTGCAGAGCGACGAGGCGCTCGACGCGCTGCTCGGCGCCCTGCAGGCGCGCCGCCAGCAGCTGGCCACCGAACATGGCCGCCACGTGCCGATGTTCGTGAAGATCGCGCCCGACCTCGATGAGGCCCAGGTCGGCGTGATCGCCGCGACGCTGCGCGCCAACGGCATCGACGGCGTCATCGCCACCAACACCACGCTGGCGCGCGAGGCCGTCGCCGGCCTGCCGCATGCCGACGAGGCCGGCGGCCTGTCGGGCGCGCCGGTCTTCGAGGCCAGCAACCGCGTCATCGCCCAGCTGCGCGCCGCGCTCGGCAGCGCCTACCCGATCATCGGCGTGGGCGGCGTGCTCTGCGGTGCCGACGCCCGCGCCAAGCGCGCCGCCGGTGCCGACCTCGTGCAGGTCTACACCGGCCTGATCTACCGCGGCCCGGCACTGGTGCCGGCCTGTGCGCGGGCGATGAAGGGCTGACCTCCTCAGACCCGCTCAGGCTTTCCTGGGCAAGCCGGCGGACTGGGCCGGCTTCGGCCCGCTATTCCGGACCTTGCCGCGCGGCGCAGTTCCCAGAATCGGGCGCCATGAGTGCCCTCGCCGCCCCGTCGCCTGATCCCGTCGAGCCGACCGATGCCGTTCCTGTGGCGGTCGACGGGCTGCCGGCTGCGCCGCCGGTCGATCCGGCCGCCGAGGCCGCCGCGCTGGAGGCAGCCGAGCGCGAGGCGCAGCTCGCGCGGCTGATGCAGCGCATGCAGAAGACCGCCGACTTCCCGGCGCTGAAGGACTCGATCCGCGGCATCCAGAAGATCTCGCGCTCCGACACCGCGCACCTGCGCGCCCTCAGCGACGAGGTGCTGGGCGACGTCGGCCTGACCAACAAGCTGCTGCGGCTGATCAACACGGCGTTCTACAGCTCCGTCGGCGGCGGCAGCATCACCAGCATCAAGCGGGCGATCGCGCTGATGGGCTTCCAGTCGATCGGCATGCTGGCGGCCTCGCTGGCCCTGTTCGAGAAGCTGCCCAAGGGCCCCGATGGCGCGCGTGTGCAGGCCGAGTTCCGGCGTGCGCTGCTGGCGGGCATGCTGGCCAGCGAGATGTGCCCCGGCTTCAAGCACCAGGAGCTGGCCTACCTGAGCGCGCTGTTCCAGAACCTCGGCACGATGCTGGGCTGGATGCACTTCAAGGACGAGGCGACCGAGATCGAGGCCAAGCTGGTCGAGCTGCGCGCGGCCGCCGCCGCCGAGGAAGCCGAGGCCGGCGCGACCGGCGCTGCGCTGGACGCCCATCCGGACCCGCTGCACGCCACCGTGCAGCAGACCGCCCGGGAGGTGCTGGGCATCGGCTACGAGGACCTGGGCGTGGAGGTCGCCCGCCAGTGGGGCTGGCCGGAAGACCTGCAGCTGGCGCTGCGCCGGCTGCATCCGCGCGACCCGGAACTGCCGGCTGGCAGCGACGAGCGCCTGCGCGTGGCCTGCACCGCCGCCAACCTGCTGGCCGCGAAGCTGGAAGCGCTGCACGACCCCGACGAGATCGCCGCCTGCCTGGCCGGCTTCCTGCCTGCCTGGGGCGTGCCGCTCGGGCTGGACGAGGCGATGCTCGGCGGCATGGTCGAACGCGCCCGCAGCGAATGGATCGAGATGGCCACGTTGCTGGGCCTGCAGCTGCCGAATGCGGCACCCGCCAAGGGCGGCAAGGGCCCGGCCATGAAGACGACGGCCAAGCCCGGCAGCACCGGCAACGGGCCGGAACTGATCAAGCCCAGGGCCACGGCCAGTGCCGCGGCCGGTGCGGCCGGTGCCCCGGCGCCACGACCGGCACCGCCCAAGGTGGCCGTGCCCGCTGCGGTCGGCCAGGCCCTCGGCCGGGCACTGGAGGCGGTCAGCGAGCTGGCCATGTCGGATGCGCCGCTGGCCGCTGTGCTGCAGGCGCTGATGACGCAGGTCCAGCAGGCGCTGCAGCTCCAGCGCATCGTGGTCTGCCTGCGCGAGCCGGCCAGTGGCGACCTGGTCGGGCGCATCGGCCTGGGCGACCGGGCGAGCGCGCTGGCGCCGCAGTTCCGCATCGCGCTGAACCCGCCGAACTGCCTGTTCGGCCTGCTCTGCGCGAAGAACGCCGACACGCTGATCTCCGACGCCGGCGACCCGGTGATCGCACAGCGCCTGCCGGCCTGGTTCGCCCGCCAGGTGCAGGCACCGACCTTCCTGCTGCTGCCGCTCAAGCTGGGCGACAAGCCGCTGGGCCTGATCTACGGCGACCGCGCCCGGCCGCACACCCTGCAGGTCGGCGATGCCGAACTGACCCAGCTCAAGGCGATGCGCAACCAGCTGATCATGGCCATGCGCATGCGCGGCGCGGCGGCTTGACCCAGGTCGGCCACAAGCGATGAACGAAGGTTCACACTGTCACAGCGATGAGTCACCTGCATGACTTGAAGCTGCTGGTTTTGCGCTAATCTGGAATGACTCCCGGACCCACCATGCCCACCCTGATGCGCTTCCTGTTCCGACTCGTCCTGGTCCTGGCGGCCACGGTCTTCATGGCCAGCCTGGCCCTTGCCGGCGTGATGCTGGCGCTGGGTTACGCGCTGTGGTGCCTGGTGCGCGGCCGTCGCCCGCAGTGGCCGACCATCTTCATGGGGCCGCTGCGTCACATGCGTCGTCACGGTGGTGGCTTCGGTGGTGGTGGCTTCGGTGGTGGCGGTTTTTCGGGCAACCGCACCGGCCCGTCCGGTCCGTCCGGCCCGATGCCGGGCTGGCGACGCAGCGGTCACGGCGCCGATGCCGGCGTCATCGAGGGCAACGCCCGCGAGCTGTGACCCGGCCGGACGCTTGTTCCGCCGAGCTGACCCCGCACTGACTTTCCCTCGCGGGCGCGACGCCGTCACACAGGCGTCTGCAGCCGGGCGGCGGGGCCCGTAGCATCGTTGCTCCGACGACCCGAGGAGACACCCACGATGTTCCGCGCCATCCTGCTGCAACGAGCCGAAGACAAGTCCACGCTGGCCCAGCTGCAAGAGCTGGACGAGAGCCAGCTGCCCGACCGCGACGTGACGATTGCCGTCGAGTGGTCCACCCTCAACTTCAAGGACGGCCTGGCGCTGACCGGGCGCGGTGCCGTCGTGCGCCAGTGGCCGCTGGTGCCCGGCATCGACCTGGCCGGCACCGTCACCGCCAGCCGCAGCCCGCAGTGGCGCGCCGGACAGCGCGTCGTCGTGACCGGCTGGGGCCTGGGCGAGTCCTACTGGGGCGGCCTGGCCGAACAGGCCCGCGTCGACGCCGGCTGGGCGCTGGAACTGCCCGCCTCGATGAGCACACGCGAAGCGATGTCGCTGGGCACGGCCGGCTTCACCGCCGCGCTGTGCGTGATGGCGCTGCGCGACAAGCACGGCCTGAAGCCGGGCGACGGCGAGGTGCTGGTGACCGGCTCGGCCGGCGGCGTCGGCTCGATCGCCATCGCGCTGCTGGGCAGCCTGGGCTACCGCGTCATCGCCTCGACCGGCCGGCCGCAGGAACGCGACTACCTGGTCGAGCTGGGCGCGGCCGACATCCTTGACCGCCACAGCCTGAGCGCCGCCGGCAAGCCGCTGCAGACCGAACGCTGGGCCGGCGTGGTCGACACGGTCGGCAGCCACACGCTGGCCAACGCCTGCGCGCAGACTCGCTTCCACGGCGCGGTCGCGGCCTGCGGCCTGGCCCAGGGCGGCGACTTCCCGTCGACCGTGATGCCCTTCATCCTGCGCGGCGTGACGCTCTACGGCATCAACAGCGTGCTGACGCCCAACGACGAGCGCGCCCGCGCCTGGCAGCTGCTGGCCGACCATGTCTCGCGCGAGAAGCTCGAGCGCATGACCCAGGAGATCGCGTTGAGCGAGGCCATCGCCTTCGCGCCCAACGTGATCGACGGCAAGGTGCGCGGCCGGACCGTCGTCGACGTGAAGCGGTGAGCCCGCGCTGGCAGGTCTGGATCGACCGCGGCGGCACCTTCACCGATGTCGTCGGGCGGGCCCCGGACGGCAGCCTGCACACCGTCAAGCTGCTGTCGGAAGCGCCCGGCCAGTACGAGGACGCGGCGGTCGAGGGCATCCGGCGGCTGATCGGCCTGGCGCCGCAGGAGGCCATCACGCCCGAGTGCGTCGCGGTCGTGAAGATGGGCACCACGGTGGCCACCAACGCGCTGCTGGAGCGGCGCGGCGAGCCGACGCTGCTGGTGATCACCGCCGGCTTCCGCGACGCGCTGCGCATCGGCACGCAGCACCGGCCGAAGCTGTTCGCACGCCAGATCGTGCGGGCCGAGCCGCTCGCCGCCGCCGTGCTGGAAGCCGACGAACGGCTGGGCGCGGACGGCTGTGTCATCACGCCGCTGGACGAGGCCACCCTGCGCGAGGGCCTGGCCCGCCACCACGCCGCCGGGCTGCGGGCCTGCGCCATCGTCTTCCTGCACGGCTGGCGCCATCCGCAGCACGAGGCCCGGGCGGCGGAGATCGCCACCGGGCTGGGCTACACGCAGGTCTCGGTCTCGCACCGGGTCAGCCCCCTGATGAAGCTGGTGCCGCGCGGCGACACCACCGTGGTCGACGCCTACCTGTCGCCGGTGCTGCGGCGCTACGTCGACCGGGTCGCGGCGCAGATGCCGGGCGTGCCGCTGCTGGTGATGCAGTCCTCCGGCGGCCTGGCCGAGGCCGTCCACGTCGCCGGCAAGGACGCGGTGCTGTCCGGCCCGGCCGGCGGCATCGTCGGCATGGTGCGCACCGCCCAGGCCGGCGGCCATGCCCGCGTGATCGGCTTCGACATGGGCGGCACCTCGACCGACGTGTCGCACTTCGCCGGCGAACACGAGCGCGTCTTCGACACCGAGGTGGCCGGCGTGCGCATCCGCGCGCCGATGCTCAGCATCCACACCGTCGCGGCCGGCGGCGGCTCGGTGATCGGCTACGACGGCGCGCGGCTGCGGGTCGGGCCGGCCTCGGCGGGCGCGCATCCGGGCCCGGCCAGCTACGGCCGCGGCGGTCCGCTGGCGATCACCGATGCCAACGTGCTGCTCGGCCGCCTGCAGCCCGCTCACCTGCCCGCCGTGTTCGGCACGGACGGCCGCCAGCAGCTGGACCGCGACATCGTGCACGCGCGTTTCAACGCGCTGGCCGCAACGGTCGCCGCCTCGACCGGCCAGCCGGTCACGCCCGAGGCCCTCGCCGAAGGCTGCCTGGCCATCGCGGTGGCGCACATGGCACATGCGGTCAAGAAGATCTCGGTCGCGCGCGGCCATGACGTGAGCGGCTACACGCTGCAATGCTTCGGCGGTGCCGGCGGCCAGCATGCCTGCGCGGTCGCCGACGCGCTGGGCATGTCGACCGTGCTGATCCACCCGCTGGCCGGCGTGCTGTCGGCCTACGGCATGGGCCTGGCCGACCAGTCGGCAAACCGGCAGGCCGCGCTGGAGACCCGGCTGGACGAGGCCGGCCTGGCGGCGGCGCGGGACCTGGCGGCACGGCTGGCCGATGCGGCCCGCGCCGGGCTGGTCGCCCAGCACGTCGACCCCGCCGCGATCGGCCAGGCCGCGCAGCTGCACCTGCGCTACGAGGGCACCGACACGACGCTGGCCGTGCCGGTCGGGCCGCTGGCCGCGGTCGAGGCCACCTTCGAGACCGCCTATCGCCAGCGCTATGCCTTCCTGATGCCGGGCCGCGAGCGCGTCATCGAGTCGGTCTCGGTCGAGGCCCGGGCCCGGGCCGAGCCGGTGGACGAGCCGATGCAGCCGGCGACGCCGCAGCAACCCGCGCCGCACGCGCGCATCCGCCTGCATGCCGCCGGCCGCTGGCACGACGATGCCGGCCTGTACCGGCGCGAGGCCCTGCCGCGCGGTGCCCGCATCGACGGCCCGGCGGTGATCGCCGAGCACCACGCGACCACCGTGGTCGAGCCCGGCTGGCAGGCCGAGCTGACCGGCCAGGACCACCTGGTGCTGCGCCGCGTCGTGCCGCTGCAGGCCGCCGTGCCGGCCGACGACACGCGGGCCGATCCGGTCCGGCTGGAGATCTTCAACCAGCGCTTCATGGCCATCGCCGAGCAGATGGGGCTGCGGCTGCAGAACACCGCCACGTCCGTGAACATCAAGGAGCGGCTGGACTTCTCCTGCGCGCTGTTCGACGGCACCGGCGCGCTGATCGCCAACGCGCCGCACATCCCCGTGCACCTGGGCGCGATGAGCGATTCGGTGCGCCACGTCATCGCGCACAACCCCGACCTGCGACCCGGCGACGTGGTCATGCTCAACGACCCGTACCACGGCGGCACCCACCTGCCGGACGTGACGGTGGTGACGCCGGTGTTCGACGAGGACGCCGACCCGGCCACGCGGCGCACCGCCGATGCGCGCTTCTTCGTCGCCTCGCGCGGCCACCATGCCGACATCGGCGGCATCACGCCGGGTTCGATGCCGCCGTTCTCGCGCCGCATCGACGACGAGGGCGTGCGCATCGACAACTTCCGCCTCGTCGCGCGCGGCGAGCTGCAGGAGGACGCCCTGCGCGCGGTACTGGCCAGCGGTCCGCACCCGGCCCGCAACCCGTCGCAGAACCTGGCCGACCTGCGCGCCCAGGTCGCGGCCAACGCGCGCGGCGTGCAGGAGCTGCACGCGCTGGTCCGGCAGGTCGGCCTGGCCACCGTGCAGGCCTACATGGGCCATGTGCAGGACCATGCCGAGGCCTGCGTGCGGCAGGCCATCCGCCGGCTCGATCCGGCGCTGGCACCCGAGGGCGGACGCTTCGAGGTCCGGCTGGACAACGGTGCGGTCATTGCCGTGGCGATCACGCTGGACCGCGCCGAAGGCCGGGCGCGGATCGACTTCAGCGGCACCTCGGCCCAGCAGGACAACAACTTCAATGCGCCCCGGGCGGTCACGCTGTCGGCGCTGCTCTACGTCTTCCGCACCCTGGTCGACGACGACATCCCGCTGAACGCCGGCTGCCTGCGGCCGCTGCAGCTGGCGCTGCCGCCCGGTTGCCTGCTCGACCCGCAGCCGCCGGCCGCCGTCGTGGCCGGCAACGTCGAGACCTCCACCGCCGTCACGCATGCGCTCTACGGCGCGCTCGGCCTGCAGGCCAGCGCCCAGCCGACGATGAACAACATCACCTTCGGCAACGACCGGGTGCAGTACTACGAGACCGTGGCCGGCGGCTCCGGCGCCGGGGTGCGCCTGGGCCAGGACCTGGCCACGCCGCCCTGGCCGGACGAGGCCGGTTTCGACGGCTGCGACGTGGTCCAGACCCACATGACCAACTCGCGCCTGACCGATCCGGAGGTGCTGGAGTGGCGCTACCCGGTGCGGCTTGAACGCTTCGAGATCCGCGCCGGCTCGGGCGGCGCCGGGCGCTGGCGCGGTGGCGACGGCGCGACCCGCGTGATCCGCTTCGACGCGCCGATGACGCTGTCGGTGCTGGCCAATGGCCGTGTCCACCCGGCCTTCGGCCTGCAGGGTGGCTCAGCCGGTGAGCCTGGCCGCAACCACGTGGTGCGCACCGATGGCCGCATCGAGGTGCTCGGCCACATCGGCCAGGTCGACGTGCGGCCCGGCGACCGGCTGGTGCTGGAGACACCCGGCGGCGGCGGCTGGGGTCCGCCGCCGGCCTGACTCAGCGCGGTCCGAAGGCGCCCTTGACCTGCTGCGCCGGGGGCCGCGACCAGCCGCCACGGCCGTTGCCCGTGGAAGGCATGGAGGACTTGGGGTTGGTGGCATCCGCACCGGCCGACTGGATCGCGATGCCCGACAGCGGCGCCACCTGCAGGTCCAGGTCGCTGCGGTTGCCGCGCACGTCGATCACGTCCAGCGCCGCATTGGCCGACAGCAGCGGGTAGGCCCCGCAGGCCTCGCCGCGCTGGCAGATGAAGTCGTCGTTGTCGAGGTCGCTGCCGGCCACGATCGACACCCGGCCGCCGCTGAAGCCGGGGTACTGCCAGCGCAGCAGGCCGTCCGCGCCACGATCGGCCCGCACGGCATCGAGGGTGGTGCCGGTGTCGGGGTTGATCAGCAGGACGTAGATCGGGCCGAGGTCCCCGGCTGCGCTGTCACCGGCGGCGAACTTGCGCCAGGTCACCGGCACCGTCAGCGTGCGGGCGGTCGACATCGTGAAGGTCAGGCTGGCGTACCGGGTGCCGACCCCCAGCTGCACGCTGCGGTTCACCTGCACCGTGTAGCGGCCCAGGCCGGTGCCCGACGACACCGGGGCCTGCACCGTGACGGCGGCGTTGTCGCTGGTGACGGAGACGACCCGTTCGGACGTCGCGGACGTCACGCCGAGGTCGATCGTCGCGCTCACGGACAGCCCACCCAGGTCGACCTGCGACGGCGAGGCGACCACGATGCCTTCCGGCGCGGCCGCGCCACCGGCCAGCGCGAGCGCGGCATCGACCGCCTTGCGGGCATTGATCAGCCCGTGGCCATAGATCGGATCGCGGAAGGCGACGCCCAGGTCATCGCTGATCGAGCCGGCGGTCAGCAGCGCGTCGATCTGCCCGACCGTCAATCCCGGGTGGACGTAGCGCATCAGCGCCAGCACCCCGGCCACATGCGGTGCGGCCATCGAGGTGCCCTGCATGCCGCCGAAGGTCGCCAGGCGGTTGCCAGCGGCATCGAAGGTCGCCACGTCGCTGTAGACCGCATCGGCCACGCCGGTGCCGGTGGTCGAACGGCGCGTGTCGCCGCCGGGCGCGGCCAGGGCGACCGTCTCGCCGAAGTTGGAATAGGGCGCGCGCTGCGCCGCTGCATCGAGCGCGCTGACCGCGATCGCGCCGGGGCAGTTGGCCGGCGAGCCGACCGGACCGGCCGAGTTGCCGGCCGCCACGACCACGGCGACGCCGGCCGCGCGCACCGCCGCGATGGCATCGCCAAAGGCCGGCTCGCAGGCGCCGTCGCTGCCCAGGCTCATGTTGATCACGTCGGCCCGGCGCGCCGGCAGCACGCCGGCGTTGTTGCCCAGGCCGGCGGCGTAGCGCATGGCGTTGACGATGTCGACCGTCGTGGCGCCGCCAGAGGGAGGAAACACCCGCAGCGGCAGGATCTGCGCCATCGGCGCGACGCCCGCGCCGCCGATGGCGTTGAAGGTCGCAGCCGCCACCGTGCCGGCGACGTGGGTGCCGTGGAAGACCGGCTGGTCGGCCTGCGTCGCGGTGTTGTCGCCACTGGGCAGGTTGCCGTCGCCGGGCGTCACGTTCGAGATGAAGGCCCGGCCGCTGGACACCAGCTGCGGCGCGAGGTCCGGGTGGTTCAGCACCACGCCGTCGTCGATCACCGCGACGATGGGCCGCGCCGTCGGCTGGGTCGCGAGGCCCGCGATGCGCGCCATGGCCGCCGGCAGGTTGATCTGCTCGTAGTGCCAGCGCTGGTAGGCGTAGCTGCGGTCGTTCGGCGGAAAGGTCCCGACCAGCTGAGGCACCTGCAGGCGCGCATGGAGGTGGTTGGGCTGCACGTAGTCGTAGGCGCCCGTGGCCTGCAGCGCCTTGGCGAGCTGGAGCGTGTCGATCCAGCGCTGGGCCGGGCTGTCGGTGGCGGTGGTGGTGGCCGTGGTGGTGCTGGTGGCGGTGCCGAGGGCCGCCAGTCGCCCCGGGACAGCCTGGCCGACGGCCTGGCCCTGCAGCGCCTGGCGGGCCAGGCGGCGGCCTTCGGGCGTGGCGGGCAGCCGCAGCAGGTGCGGATGGCGGGCGCCCGGCGCACCCAGCGTGGGCAGGCCCTGGATGCCGGTCGCGGCCAGCCGCGTCTTCAGCGTCGCCAGCAGGTGGTCGGCCAGCGGGCGGTCGGCCAGGCCCTGGCGCGTGCCGCTCGCCTTGGGCTGGGCCACCAGCTGGCCGGACAGCACCGGGGTGGTGGTGGTGGACTCCGCGCAGGTCGAGGCCGTGTCCGGCGCGCCGATGCGCAGGTTGTAGATCGCCGCACCCGAGTACGCGTTGACGTTGACGACGTAGCTGCCCGCCGCCGTCACCCGCACGCACTCATGGCGTGTGGTGGTGCCGTTCGAACCGCCGCGCAGGGTGTTGTCGGCCGACACCACGTAGAGGTCCAGGTCGGCGCTGAGCGGATCGGCCGCGGATTCGAGTTCGATCACCTGGTCGGCCACCAGGTCGACCCGCAGCCAGTCGTCCGCATCGCCGGGCCCGAAGTTGTTGCCCGCCGGCCCCGTGCCCACCACGTTGACCGTGCCGACCAGCAGCAGCGGCGCGGTCACGTTCTGCGCCGTCGCGATCGTGTCGTTGACGATGTAGGGCGCCTGGTTCGGGTCGTTGGTGTCGGTATCGACCACCGCATTGGGGGCCAGGTTGACCTGCCCGGACAGGGTGTAGGTCGTCGGCGCCGGCGTGTCGCCCCCGCCCCCTCCGCCCCCTCCTCCCCCTCCACCACCGCAGGCAGCCAGCAGCAGCGCGAGGCTCGCCAACCACCGTTCGGCGCGCACGCCCCGGAAGCCGCAGGCCCGCCGCGCACCGCGCGACGTGGGGAGATTGGAAGGACGAGGCGTCATGGTCCGGCGTTTCGCTTGACTTGGGTCGGACCATGCTAGCCAGCCTGCATGAACCTCGCCCACCGGGCATCCACAGGGTGGGTGATGAGCGGTGGGCGGTGGGCGGTGGGCGGTGGGCGGTGGGCGGTGGGTGTGGGTGTGCGCGTGGTCAAGCGCGATGCCCACGGCCTGGCGCGGACCCTGTGTCGGGACCGCGCCAGGTTCCGTCCTCAGGCCTGCTGGAACGGCAGGCTGCGGATCGGCTGGCCGCTCAGGCGGGCGAGCGCGTTGGCCCAGGCCGGCGCGAGCGGGGGCAGGCCGGGTTCGCCCATGCCGGTCGGCGGCTCGGCGCTGGGCACGACGTGAACGGCGAACTCGGGCATCTGCGGCATGCGCGGCACGACGTAGTCGCCGAAGTTGCCCTGCTCGACCACGCCGTCCTTGAGCGTGATCGCCGCGCCGGGCAGGCACATGCCCAGGCCCATCAGCGCCCCGCCCTGCACCTGCGCCTCCAGCGAACGCGGGTTGACGACGAGGTTGCAGTGCACGCCGGCCGTGACGCGGTGCAGGACCGGCTGGCCCTGCTCGATCGAAGCCTCGACCACATAGGCCACGACCGACTGGAAGGACTCGTGCACCGCCACGCCCCAGGCCCGGCCGGCCGGCAGCTGGCGCTGGCCGTAGCCCGACTTCTCGACCGCCAGCTGCAGGGCGGCCTTGTGGCGCGGGTGTCCGTCGCCCATCAGCGCCAGCCGGTAGGCGACCGGGTCCTGCTTCGTCGTGCGGGCGATCTCGTCGACCAGCGTTTCCATCACGAAGGCCGTGTGGGTGCTGCCCACGCTGCGCCACCACAGCACCGGCACGTTGACCTTGGGGTGGTGCACGGTCAGGCGCATCGGGATGGCGTAGGGCTCCTTCATGCCCTCGACGGCGGTCTCGTCGATGCCGCCCTTGACCATGAAGGACTCGAAGGGCGAGCCGGCCAGGATGGACTGGCCGACGATGACGTGGTCCCAGGCGGTGATGCGGCCCTTCTCGTCGAAGCCGATCCGGGCGGTGTGCAGGTGCATCGGCCGGTAGTAGCCGCCGCGGATGTCGTCCTCGCGGCTCCAGACCATGCGCACCGGCACGTTCAGGCCGGCCGCGCGGGCGGCCTTGGCCACGCCGCAGGCCTCGACGATGTAGTCGCTGCTCGGCACGGCGCGGCGGCCGAAGCCGCCACCGGCCATCTGCACGTGGACGCGGACCTTGTCGGGCGCGACGCCCAGCACCTTGGCCGCGGCCATGCCGTCCAGGCCGGGCATCTGCGAGCCCAGCCACAGCTCGACCGCGTCACCGGCCGGGCTGATCGCGACGGTGCAGTTCAGCGGCTCCATCGGCGCGTGCGCGAGGTAGGGGAACTGGAACTCGGCGCGGATCTGGTGCGGCGCGCTCGCCAGCGCCGACACGTCGGCGTCGTACTTGCGCGGGCCGGGCTGGCTGGCCAGCTCGCGGTACTGCACCAACTGGCGGGCGCTGTCGACCTTCTCGACGCCCGACAGGTCCCAGTCCAGCTTCAGCGCGTCGCGGCCCTGGCGCGCCGGCCAGTAGCCGTCGGCGATGACGACGACGCCCTCGCCGCCGCGGTCGGTCGGCACGCGCAGCACGGCCTTGACGCCGGCGATGGCCTTGGCGGCCTTGTCGTCCAGCGCCTTGAGCCGGCCGCCGAACACCGGCGGGTGGGCGACCACGGCCGTCAGCATGCCGGGCAGACGCACGTCGATGCCGTAGTCCTGCTGGCCGCTGGCCTTGTCGCGGGCGTCCAGGCGGGTGGTCGGCTGGCCGATCAGGCGGAAGGTCTTCGGGTCCTTCAGCGTGACCTGCTGCGGCACCGGCAGCGCGGCGGCGGCCTCGGCCAGTTCGCCGTAGCCGGCGCGCTGGCCGGCCGGGCCGATGACCTGGCCGCGCTCGGTGCGCAACGTCGCCGCGTCCACCTTCCAGCGCTGCGCGGCGGCGGCCAGCAGCATCGCGCGGGCCCGTGCGCCGAGTTCGCGGTACTGGGCATACGAGCGGTTCATCGAGCCCGAGCCGCCGGTGATGTGGATGCCGAAGATCGGGTCGACGTAGGCCGGGTCGTTGCTGCCGTGGACCGCGCTGACGCGCGACCAGTCGGCGTCGAGTTCCTCGGCCAGGATCATCGGCAGCGCGGTGTGCACGCCCTGGCCGAAGTCGAGCCGGTTGATCGTGACGATGACGCGGCCGTCGGTCTCGATGCGCAGGAAGGCCGACGGCAGCTGGGTCGGCTTGAGGCCGGCCGGCTGGGCTGCCTGCTGGGCCGACACGGCCAGCGGGAAGGCACCGAGCGTCAGGCCACCGGCGACACCCAGCTTCAGGAAGCTGCGGCGCGCGAGGCCGGTGGCGGCCGGCGTGTCATCCGGGGCATGGCGACGGACCAGCGCCTGCAGCGCCTGCGGCAGGGCGTCGATGGGCAGGGAATCGTGTTCGACGTGCATGGTGTGCGCTCCTTCAGGCCAGCGACTGGGCGGCATCGGTGATGGCCGCACGGATGCGGGCGTAGGTGCCACAGCGGCAGATGTTGCCCGCCATGGCCGCGTCGATCTGGGCGGCGCTGGGCTGGCGGCCGCGCGGCAGCGACTTCAGGAAGGCGGTCGCGCTCATGATCTGGCCGCTCTGGCAGTAGCCGCACTGGGCCACGTCGTGCTTGACCCAGGCCGCGTGCACGGCGGCGCCGACCTTGTCCTGGCCGGCCGTGACGGCCTCGATGGTGGTGACCTTGCGGCCCTGCGCCGCCGCGATCGGCGTGACGCAGGAGCGGATCGCCTCGCCGTCCAGGTGGACGGTGCAGGCACCGCACTGGGCCGCGCCGCAACCGAACTTGGTGCCGGTCAGGCCGAGCGTGTCGCGCAGGGCCCAGAGGATGGGCGTGCCGGGGTCGATGTCGACCTGGCGCTCGGTGCCGTTGACGTGCAGGCTGCTCATGGGTGGGTCTCCTTGGGGGCGTCGGAAGGGATGCGGGTCATTTTGGGCGAATCGATGTTCGGTCAACGGACAGACCTTGGCGCGTGCAGGGGCATGGGTTCAGGCCTTCACGCCGTCCCAGAACACGCCGAAGGCCATGGCGAGGTGGGCCTCGCTGGCCTCGATCGCGCCGCTGCGCAGCAGCGCGGCGGTGTCGCGCACCGATCCGGCCATGGCATTGACCAGCATCGGCGTGGGCAGGTCCTTGAGGATCTGCTGGGCCTTGGCGGCCTCGATCGGCGCGGTGAAGTCGGTCATCAGACGGGCCGACAGCGCCCGGCTCGATTCGCTGAACCAGGGCGAGTTGCTGTACTGCTCCATGAAGACCATCTCCGCCGCGTGCTGCAGGCGGTTGTCCAGCAGGCTGCGCCACATCTGCTGGAAGCGGGTCCGGAACGGTGCGGCCGGGTCGACGCCCTGCAGCACGCGCGCGGTCAGCGCCGTCTTGGCCTGCTCATAGAGGGCCGTCAGCAGCTCGTCCTTGCTGGCGTAGTAGACGTAGAGCGTGCCGGTGGCCACGCCGGCGCGGCGGGCGATGGCCGGCATGGTCAGGCCGCTCAGTCCGGCCTGCTCGACCAGGTCGAGCGTGGCCTGGGCGATGGCCTTGAGCTTCTCTTCGTCCTTGGGTTTCACGACCCGATCGTAGCCGAACGTTCGTTCATCCAAAACCCGGGCTCACCCGGCCCCGGCGCCCTCCCGGGGGCCGGTGTGCGGATGACGGCGGTTCAGGAGAAGGCCGCGATGCCGGTGATGGCGCGACCGAGGATCAGCGCGTGCACGTCGTGCGTGCCCTCGTAGGTGTTGACGACCTCGAGGTTGACCAGGTGGCGGGCGACGCCGAACTCGTCGCTGATGCCGTTGCCGCCCATCATGTCGCGCGCCAGGCGGGCGATGTCCAGGGCCTTGCCGCAGCTGTTGCGCTTCATGATCGAGGTGACCTCGACCGCCGCCGTGCCGGCGTCCTTCATGCGGCCGAGCTGCAGGCAGCCCTGCAGGCCCAGCGAGATGTCGGTCAGCATGTCGGCCAGCTTCTTCTGGATCAGCTGGTTGGCGGCCAGCGGGCGGCCGAACTGGCGGCGGTCCAGCACGTACTGGCGGGCGCGCTGGAAGCAGTCCTCGGCCGCGCCGAGCGCGCCCCAGGCGATGCCGTAGCGGGCGCTGTTGAGGCAGGTGAACGGACCCTTCAGGCCGCGCACCTCGGGGAAGGCGTTTTCCTCCGGGCAGAAGACCTCGTCCATGACGATCTCGCCGGTGATGCTCGCGCGCAGGCCGACCTTGCCGTGGATGGCCGGGGCGCTCAGGCCCTGGGCACCCTTGTCGAGCACGAAGCCGCGGATCGCACCCTCGTCGTCCTTGGCCCAGACCACGAAGACATCGGCGATCGGGCTGTTGGTGATCCACATCTTGGCGCCCGTCAGGCGGTAGCCGCCCGGCACCTTGCGGGCCCGCGTGATCATGCTGCCGGGGTCGGAGCCGTGGTTCGGCTCGGTCAGGCCGAAGCAGCCGATCCACTCGCCGGACGCGAGCCGGGGCAGGTACTTCTGCTTCGTCGCCTCGTTGCCGAACTCGTGGATCGGCACCATCACCAGCGAGGACTGCACGCTCATCATCGATCGGTAGCCGGAGTCGACCCGCTCGACCTCGCGCGCCACCAGGCCGTAGCAGACGTAGTTCAGGCCGGCACCACCATAGGCTTCGGGGATGGTCGATCCGAGCAGGCCCAGCTCGCCCATCTCGCGGAAGATGGTCGCGTCGGTGGTCTCGTGGCGGAAGGCCTCCAGCACGCGCGGCAGCAGGCGCTCCTGGCTGTAGGCGCGGGCGGCGTCACGCACGGCGCGCTCGTCGTCGCCGAGCTGCAGGTCGAGCAGCAGCGGGTCGTCCCACTGGAAGCTGGCGCGAGCGGGTTTCGAGGTCATGGGGAACTCCTGGCTGGAAAGGACTTGAGGGGGATGCGGCGAGGGCGGCGGGGTCTCAGTCGCGGTTCATCAGCGCCCGGCCGACGATGATCTGCTGGATCTGCGAGGTGCCCTCATACAGGCGCAGCAGGCGCACGTCGCGGTAGATGCGCTCGACCGGGTAGTCGTTGATGTAGCCCGCGCCGCCGTGGATCTGCACGCCGCGATCGGCCACGCGGCCGGCCATCTCGGTGCAGAACAGCTTGGCGCAGGAGACCCGCATCGACACGTCCGGATCGGACACGTGCGCCGGCTTGCGGTCGAAGCGTTCGGCCACCTCGCGGATCAGCGCCCAGCCGGCCATCAGCTCGGCCTGGCTGTCGGCCAGCATGGCCTGGATGAGCTGGAACTCGCCGAGCGCCTTGCCGAACTGGCGGCGTTCGCGGGCATAGCGGGTCGATTCGTCGATGACGCGCCGGGCCATGCCGCAGGCCACCGCCGCGATGTTCAGGCGCCCGCGGTCGAGCACCTTCATCGCCGTCTTGAAGCCCTGCCCCGGCACGCCGCCGATGATGTTGGCCGCCGGCACGCGCACGTTCTCCAGGATCACGTCGCAGGTCTTGGTGCCACGCTGGCCCATCTTCCGGTCGGGCTTGCCCAGCGTGATGCCCGGCAAGTCGGCCGGCACGATGAAGGCCGACACGCCGGCCGCGCCGGGCCCGCCGGTGCGCGCCATCAGCGTGAAGGCACCGGCACGCGGCGCGTTGGTGATGTAGCGCTTGGTGCCGTTGAGGATGTAGTGGTCGCCGTCGGCCTCGGCGCGGGTCTTCAACGAGGCCGCGTCCGAGCCCGCATCCGGCTCGGTCAGCGCGAAGGACATGACCAGCTCGCCGCTGGCCACGCGCGGCAGGATCTCGGCCTTCTGCTCGGGCGTGCCGTCCATCAGGATGCCCTGCGAGCCGATGCCGATGTTGGTGCCGAAGACCGAGCGGAAGGCCGGCGCGGTGCGGCCCAGCTCGAAGTTGACCTGCACCTCCTGGCTGACCGACAGGCCGATGCCGCCGTAGTCGTCCGGCACGGTCAGGCCGAACAGGCCCATCGCCTTCATCGCCTCGACCAGCGCGGGCGGCACCTCGTCGTGCTCTTCCAGGTGGTTCTCGGCCGGCACCAGCTGCTCGCGCACGAAACGCTGGACGGTGGACAGCAGCAGCTCGAAGGATTCGGGGTCGATGGCCATGAAGGGTTCTCGTGTGGGGGGCGTTTCAGCCGTGGCGATTCAACGGTGCCGGAACACCGGCTTGCGCTTGTCGAGGAAGGCCTGCATGCCCTCGTGCGCGTCCTCGCTGGCGAAGCGGGCATGCAGCTGGCGGCGCTCGAACCAGATGCCCTCGCCGAGCGAGGACTCGTGGGCCCGGTTGACCGATTCCTTGATCGCCATGAGCGCCGGCAGCGAGTAGCCGGCGATCTGCGTGGCCAGCGCCAGCGTGTCCTCGCGCAGGCGCTCGTCGGGCACCACCCGCGAGACCAGGCCGTAGCGATCGGCCTCGTCGGCATCGAGCGTGCGCGCCGACAGGCACATGTCCATCGCCTTGGCCTTGCCGATGGCACGCGGCAGGCGCTGCGTGCCACCGGCGCCCGGCAGCATTGCGAGCTTGACCTCGGGCAGCGCGAACCGGGCGCTGCGTGCGGCCACCACGATGTCGCAGGCCAGCGCCAGCTCGCAGCCACCGCCCATCGCGTAGCCGGCGACGGCGGCGATGACCGGCTTGCGCACGCGCCGGATGGTCTCCCAGTTGCGCGTGATGAACTCGCTGCTGAAGACGTCCATGTAGGTCCACGTCGCCATGACCGCGATGTCGGCACCGGCCGCGAAGGCGCGCTCGCCACCGGTGATGACGATGGCGCCGATCGCCGCGTCCGCATCGAAGGCCAGCAGGGCCGCGCCGAGCGCGTCCATCAGCGCGTCGTTGAGCGCGTTGAGCTGCTGCGGCCGGTTCAGCGTGATGAGGCCGACGCGGCCGATGACCTCGGTCAGCACGGGCATCCCGGCAGCCGAGGCGGACCCGTCGTTCTCGCTCGACAGGGGCGTCTGCGGCGCGCGGCTCATTCGACGACGATCTTGCGATCGCGGATCAGCGTGGACAGGACCTTGCCTTCCTGCACCAGCAGCTTGCGGAACTCGGCCTGGTCGAGCGCGATCGGCTCGGCACCAAGGTCGGCGAAGCGCTGCTTGAGCGACGCGCTGGCCAGCACCTTGGACAGCTCCCGGCCCAGGCGCGTGCTGACCTCGGCCGGCGTGTTGTTGGGCAGCCAGACGCCGAACCAGATGTCCAGGCCGGCATCCTGGATGCCCAGGTCCGCATAGGTCGGCACGTCCGGGAAGAAGGGCGACTTCTTGTCACTGGCCACGGCCAGCAGCTTGACCTTGCCGGACTTGATGTGCGGGAAGGCGATGCCCGGGTCGAAGGCCAGGTCGGCCTGGCTGGCCATGACGTCCTGCAGGGCCGGCGCGGCACCGCGGTAGGGCACGTGGGTGATGAAGGTGCCCGTGCTCTGCTTGAACAGCTCGCCGGCCAGGTGCGGCGGCGTGCCGGTGCCGGCCGAGGCGAAGTTCAGCTTGCCTGGGTTGGCCTTGGCCATCGCGATGAGCTGGCGCACGTCCTTGACCTCCAGGCCAGGCCGCGTGATGACGTACATCTGCGTGCGGCCGATGCTCATCAGCGGCGTCAGGTCACGCGAGGGCAGCAGGGTCGACTTGAACAGCGACGGGTTGGCCGTCTCGACCGAGGTTGGCGCGACCAGCACGGTGTAGCCGTCCGGCGCGGCCTTGATGACCTCGCCGGCGGCCAGGTTGCCGCTGGCACCGGGCTTGTTCTCGACGATGACGGTCTGGCCCAGCGCCTCGGTCAGGCCCTGCGCGATGACGCGGGCCATGACATCGGTCGAGCCGCCCGGCGCGAAGCCGACGACCACGCGGATGGACTTGGTCGGCCAGGCGGCAGCGCCAGTAGCGCCAGTAGCGCCCGAAAGGCCAGAAGCGCCGGATGCGCCGGAAGCGCCAGAAGCGCTCTGGGCCTGCGCGATGCCGCCGGCGGCCAGCAGGCCGCAACAGGCGGCGGCCAGGACGGTGCGGCGCACCAGGGACGTGGGATGGATCTGCTTCATGGTCGTGTCTCCAGGGGGGTGTCGGGTGCAGCGGGGATGGGTCAGAGCAGGCCGTCGCGCAGCATCTCGCGCAGCTTGAATTTCTGGATCTTTCCGGACGGCGTGGCCGGCATCGCCTCGCGCACGATCAGGCGCTCGGGGATGTACTGCAGCGCCACCTTCTGGGACTGGAGGAACTCGACCATGCCGGCCAGGTCGAGGCTCTGGCCCGCCTTGGGCACGACGATGGCGCAGGCTCGCTCGCCGAGCCGCTCGTCGGGGTAGGCCACGATGGCCACCTGCGCGACCGCCGGGTGGCGGTACAGCAGCACCTCGATCTCGAAGACGGGGATGTTCTCGCCGCCGCGGATGATCACGTCCTTGCTGCGACCGCTGATGCGCACATAGCCGTGGGCATCGAGGCGCGCGAGGTCGCCGGTGTCGAACCAGCCGTCGGCATCGATGTTGTTCCACTGCGGCCGGTGCAGGTAGCCGCCGAAGTTCGAGCAGGCCCGCACCAGCAGCCGGCCGTCCTGGCCGGCGGGCAGCTCGCGGCCGTCGAAGTCGACCACCTTCAGCTCGACGCCGGGCAGCGGGCAGCCGTCGGTGGTGAAGGCGCGCTGGTCGTCGTCGTCGAGCCGGATCAGCGTGACGGCGCCGTTCTCGGTCATGCCCCAGGCCGACACGATCTTGCTGCCGAGCTCGCTGCGGGCCTGCTCGACCAGCGGACCGGGGATGGGCGCACCGGCGCACAGGAAGGTGCGCAGCGTCGGCACCGCCAGGCCGCTGTCCTGCACGTGGCGGGTCAGGTCGGTCAGGAAGGGCGTCGACGCCATCGTGAAGCTGACGGCCTCGGCGCGGATCAGCTCGATCGCCTTCTTCGGCTCCCACAGGTCCTGCAGCACGGCGCTGGCGCGCAGCATGATGGGCATCATCAGGCCGTACATGAAGCCGGTCTGGTGGGCCATCGGCGAGGCCATCAGCACGACGTCGTCCGGCCCCAGCGCCAGCCGCTGCGCATAGGCCACGATGTTGGCCATCACCGTGTTGGCCGAGTGCATCACGCCCTTGGGCTCGCCGGTCGTGCCGGAGGTGTAGATCAGCTGGGTGATGTCGTCCGGACCGGGCCGGTGGCGGCTCAGGATCTCCGCCGCATCGGGCTCGCGTTCCCAGGCCGGCGTGGTCAGCAGCGCGTCGAAGTCGTCCTCGCCGCCACCGCCGACCACGACGATGCGCTGCAGGTGCGGCAGCGTGCCCTTCAGCCCACGCGCCATGGCCTCGTGGTCGAAGCCGCGGAACACCTTGGGCACGATCAGCAGCTTGGCCTGGCCATGCGCCAGCATGAAGGACAGCTCGCGCTCGCGGAAGATGTGCATCAACGGGTTGACCACCGCGCCGATGCGCGAGCACGCCAGGTACAGCACCGTGAACTGCCAGCCATTGGGCAGCTGCAGCGAGACCACGTCGTCGCGGCCCACGCCCAGCCGCGACAGGCCCACCGCGACGCGGTCGGCCAGCGCCGCCAGCTCGCGGTAGGTGAGGCGGCGGACCTCGCCGGACTCGACCCGCACGGCGGTCAGCGCGACCTTGTCCGGGCAGGTCTGGACGCAGGCATCGAGGTCGTCGTTGATCGTGCGGTCATGCCACCAGCCCTTGGCAAGGCTCTCGGCACGGCGGGGCGGCAGCAGGACGGCGTCGAATTCCATGGCATGTCTCCTGGTGTGTGCCGGCATCGGTGTCCGGCTTGTCGGTGTCTGGATCGGGACGGGGCGGGACGGGCGTCGTGCGGTCCCTGCCGGTTCAGGCCGGCACGGCGCTGCGGCCGGCCCGCGTGCGGGCGATGATCGTTTTCATGATCTGCGCGGTGCCGTCGCCGATCTGGAAGCCCAGCACGTCGCGCAGGCGCTGCTCCAGCAGGCCGCGGTCGTAGCCGCCGTGGCCGAAGCTCAGCAGGCACTGGTGCACCACGTCGTAGGCCAGCTTGGGCGCCCACCACTTGCACATCGCCGCCTCGGCGCTGTGCGGCGCGCCCTGGTCCTTCAGCCACAGCGCCTGCAGGCACAGCAGCCGCGCGGCCTCGACCTGGGTGTCGAAGTCGGCCAGCGGATGCGAGACGCCCTGGAAGGCCGACAGCGGCTTGCCGAAGGCCTGGCGCTCGGCCACGTAGGCCCAGGTCTCCTCCAGCGAGATGCGGGCCACGGCCAGCACCTGCAGGCCGATCAGCGCACGCGAGAAGTCGAAGCCCTGCATGACCTGCACGAAGCCCTTGTTCTCCGCGCCCAGCCGGTGATCGACCGGCACGCGCACGTTCTCGAAGAACAGCGAGCCGCGGCCGATGGCGCGCTGGCCGTGGCAGTCGAAGCGGTTGCGGGTCACGCCGGGCAGGTCCATCGGCACCAGCAGCGCGGTGACGCCATGCGCGGCCGACTCGACGCTGCCGGTGCGGCCGAACACCACCGCCGCATCGGCCTGGTCGGCCGCCGAGATCGAGGTCTTCTCGCCGTTGAGCACGTAGTGGTCGCCGTCGCGCTCGATGCGCAGGCGCAGGTTGCCGGCATCGGAGCCGCCGCGCGGCTCGGTCAGCGCGATGGCCAGCAGCGCGTCGCCCTGGGTCAGCCGCGTGAGCCACGGCCGCACCACCTCGGGCTGGCCGTGGTGGGCCAGGATCTGGCCATTCAGCGAGGCCAGCAGGTTGATGTAGGAGATGCTCAGGTCGGCCCGCGCGATCTCCTCATGGATCACGCCGGCGGCCAGGCAGCCCAGGCCCTGGCCGCCGAAGGACTCGGGCAGTTCCGGCGCGATGAAGCCCATCTCGCCCATCTCGCGCATCAGCGTGCGGTCGAGCACGCGGGTCTGGTCGCGTTCCAGGAAGCCCGGCGCGATGCGCTCGGTGGCGTAGCGACGCGCATGGTCGCCCAGGCTGATCAGGTCTTCGTCGAGGTACGGGTTCATCGTCAGGGCTCCGGGCGGGGCGAGGTCGGGCGTGCGTGCGGGCAGGCAGGCGTGCAGACGTGCAGACGTGCGTTCGGCGCGGCTTACTTGGCGAACTTGCGGAAGTCCGGCTTGCGCTTTTCCTTCAGCGCGTTGACGCCTTCGCGCGATTCCTCGGTGTCGTAGTACAGCTTGAGCGCGTACATGCCCATGCCGGCGATGCCGCTCTGGTGCGCGGTGTCCATGTTGAAGCTGCGCTTGGCGATGGCGATGGCGGTGGGGCTGCGCTCGCAGATCTCCTCGCCCCACTTCTGGACCTCGGCGTCAAGTTCGTCGTGCGGCACGCAGACGTTGGCCAGGCCCATGGCGACGGCCTCGGCGCCGGAGTAGCGCTTGTTGAGATACCAGATCTCGCGGGCCTTCTTCTCGCCCACGACGCGGGCCAGGAAGGCGGTGCCGTAGCCCGGATCGACCGAGCCCATCTTCGGGCCGACCTGGCCGAAGATGGCCTTGTCCGAACAGATCGTCAGGTCGCAGATCGTGCACAGCACGTTGCCGCCGCCGATCGCGTAGCCCTGCACGCGGGCGATGACCGGCTTGGGCACGTCGCGGATGGCGGTGTGCAGCTCTTCCATCGGCAGGCCGATGGTGCCGCGGCCGTCGTAGTTGCCGTTGTGGGCCGACTGGTCGCCGCCGGTGCAGAAGGCGCGGTCACCGGCACCGGCCAGCACGATCGCACCGACGCTGCGGTCGTAGCCGGCCTGATTGAGCGCCTTGATCAGCTCGTCGCAGGTCTGGCCGCGGAACGAGTTCATCTTCTCCGGCCGGTTGATGGTGATCCAGGCCACGCCATTGCGGACCTCGTAGAGGATGTCTTCGTATGCCATGTCGTCTTCCTTCGGTGAATGGGGTGGGCGAGCGGCCTCAGCCGTTCATCGTCAGGCCGCCGGAGACGCTCACCACCTGGCCGGTGATGAAGCCCGCGTCCTCGCTGGCGAAGAAGGCGATGGCGCCGGCCAGGTCGTCGGCCTGGCCGAGCCGGCCCAGCGGGATCGCGCGGGTGAAGGCCTCGATCAGCTTCTCGGGGTTGGGTGCGCCCTCGGCGACGCCAGCCAGCAGCGCGGTGTCGGTCGGGCCGGGGCAGATCACGTTGACCGTGATGCCGTGGCGGGCGTGCTCGCGGGCGATGGTCTTGGAGAACGACACCAGCCCGCCCTTGCAGGCCGCGTAGACCGCCTCGCCGGACGAGCCGACCCGCGCGGCATCGGAAGCGATGTTGACGATGCGGCCCTTCTTGCGCTCGGCCATGCCGGGCAGCACCGCGTGGTGCATGTGCAGCGCGCCGGTCAGGTTGATCGCGATCAGGCGGTCCCACTGCGCCGGCTCGGTCTTGGTGAAGGGCTTGAAGACGTCCCAGCCGGCGTTGTTCACCAGCACGTCGATGGGCCCCAGCGCGGCCTCGGTCGCCCGCACGGCGGCGTCGACGCTGGCGCGGTTGGCGATGTCGCAATGGAACGCCTGCGCCACGCCGCCCTCGGCGTTGATCTGGTCGGCCACGGCCTGCGCCGCCGCGAGGTTGAGGTCGAACACGGCCACGCGCGCGCCCTCCCGCCCGAACCGCCGGCAGGTCGCCCCGCCGATGCCCCCACCCCCGCCGGTGACGACGACGGTCTGCTTCTCGAATCGCTGCTTCATCGGTTCTCTCCGTTGCCCAGGTTGTGCTGCTGGCCGTCGACGGCTGGCGTCTTCGGCCCTCATTGCGTCAATACATTGACGCAAATGTAGGACAAGGAGCGGGAGGGTCTCAAGCGGATTCTTCGGATGTTTTCCTGTCGAAAACCCTATATGAAAGGGAAACTCGACCGGACACCAGGTCGACACCGGGAGGCGATGCCCGTCACCTTTGTGTCAATATCTTTCCCATGAAACGATCGCCCGCGGAAAGCGACAGGCGAAAAAAGGCCCTGCAAGCCGATGACTTGCAGGGCCGGAAGTGGCGGACGGCGCAGCGTCTGTGTCGCCCTGAAGCCGCCTTACTGGAAGGTGATGCCGCCGTCGACCACCAGCGTGGTCGGGTAGACCGCCGGCGTGCCCGTGGACACGCTGAGGTTGGCGCCCGAGGCGACACCATTGACGGTGATGGCCGAGCCGCCGCCATCGCCCTGGAAGTCGATCTGCGAGACCGGCGACAGCGCCAGCGCGCCGGCGACGGTCAGGTTGGGCACGGCGCAGTTCTGCGTCACCGCGAACTCGCTCAGGTTCAAGGTGTAGCTGGTCGAGGCGGAGGCCGTGGGCGTCACGACCTTGGCCAGCTTGATGTTGCAGGGGCCACTGCCCACCGTGTAGAACTTGCCCAGCGTCAGCATGACCAGGAACTTGTTGGTCGCCCCGCTGTTGAACCACTCGGGGTTCTGGCCGAACTTGAACGACATCGTCGTCTGGTTGCCCAGTTGCAGGCCCGCCGTATCGGCTGTCGGGCTCAGACCGGTCGTGAGCCCGGGTGCCTGCACGAAGATGCCCGCGTACAGCGCCGTCGCCGGGGTCGAGGTCTGGTAGTAGTAGTAGAAGCCGCTCGCGGCAGCCGCGACGGTGTCGGTGAACGAGCCGCCGCTGCCGCAGTTCTGCGGCTGGCCGTCGCAGTTGAAGTTGTCCAGGTTGCTGCCGCTGTAGCCGCCAAACGCACCGCCCTGCACGGTCCGACCGCCTGCAGCGAAGCCGCTGGAGAAGGTCAGCACGGTGGCCCCGCCACCGCCCACACCACCACCCACGCCGCCCCCTGCCCCACCCGACGCAGCGGTGTACGTCAGCTCGTCGATGTAGAAGGTCTCGTCCGCGCCCGGCACCACGCCGTAGTCGGCGAACACGCTGACCATGTTGTAGGTGTAGGCCGCGTTGAACGCGGCCGTGCCAGCGGACGGGTTGCTGAAGTTGAACGTCAGGGTCTCCCAGGCATTGGCCAGGGTGGTGACCACATCGGTCTCGACCGATCGGGTCGGATCGCCCAGGGTCTCGAACTTCAGCTTGATGGTCTTGCCGGCAGCGGGCGAGTAGACCCGCAGGGTGACCGTCTTTCCGGCCGACAGGTCCGCCGTGGGAATGGCCACGTTCTGGCCGTTCGAGAACACGGTGACGCCGCCCCAGATCTCGGCGCCAGCGGCCTTGACGAACTTGAAGACCTTGTTCGTGGACAAGGCCGGGTCGTCGGCCTGCGAGCCGCTGGCCCCGCCGAAGCCGGCGTAGACGATGGCGGCGTTGCCGAAGTCGTTGCAGGGTGCCGCCGTGCAGGTGCCGGTGCTGCCCGACACGACCGCGCTGGCGGTGTTGTAGGCCTGGGATGCCGTGGCTGCGACGGTGCCGGCATTGCCTGCCGCGTCGGCGAACGCGCCCGCGGCGACGTCAACGGTGATCGTGCCGGCGGTGTTGGCCGTCGGGGTGACGACCAGGGTGGCGCTGGTCGGGCTGACCACGGTGAAGGTGCCCTTGGTGCCACCCGCGACGCTGATGTCGTTCGCGCTGAACGTGCTGCCCACGCCCTCGCTGAAGGTGAAGGTGAAGGTCACGTCGCCGCTGGCACTGGCAGCAGCCACGTTGTCGGTGATCGCCACGGTCGGCGGCGTGGTGTCGGTGGCGCCGGCTGGCGGCGATGCATCGCCGCCGCCGCAGGCGGCAAGCAGGCAGGCGGCGGCCAGGGTGGAAAGGGCGGACACGCGGGGATGCACGAGGTTGGACATGGCGAGCTTTCTGAGTCGGTGGAACGGCGGAGGAAAGGGGCGAGGCGTCTTCATCGGCTGCGGGCCAAGGTGCGTGGCAGCACCTGCAGCGACGTGCCGTCGGTGAAGCGCACGGTGATCGGCGCAGCGCCGGCGTTGTAGGCAAGGTGGGTGCGCTGACCGTCGGCGCGCCGGAAGACGGCATACAGGGCGGTGTCGGCATGCACGGAGAGATCCGGCGGGCCCATCGCCTTCAGGCTCAGCAGCCAGTGCAGCGCGTGGCTGCGGGTGTCACCCAGTTCGACCGAACCCCAGCGCTCCCAGGCCTTCAGGCCGGCAACAGGGTCGGCCAGCGCGAGGTACTTGGCGAAGATGTCCTGCCAGATGTCGGGCGGATCGGCCCGCTTGCCGCGGGCGCGGAAGACCGCCGTGTCGCTTGGCAGCGTGGCGAGACTGCGCGCGACGAAGGCCGGGTCGCGGCCCATGTAGGTCGATGCGGTGGTCAGGGGCAGCAGGTTGATGCCCTTGATCTGCCTCGGCTCGTCGGTCCACCAGGTGTTGTGCGCGTACTTGGCGCCGAACAGCATGCTGACTTCGACGTGCGGGTATTCGGGTGCGAACACGAGGCGATGCAGGTCGAACCAGTAGTGCTCGATCGCCTGCACCTCGCTGGCGTAGAGGTAGATGCCGAGGTCGCGCAGCGCGGTGTCGCCCGTCACCTCGGCCCACTGGATCAGCGCGGCCCAGGCGTTGACGGCCTCGGAGGACGACTCCTGGTTGTTGCCGCTGGCCCCCAGGCCGATGCCCGAGGCCCAGGAGTGGCCCTCGTAGACGTCGAAGTTGCGCAGATAGGGGAAGTCGGCCTGACCACGCACGGGATGGGCGATGTCGGCCATCAGCAGGTCGACCATCCCGCCCCAGCGGTCCTTGGCAGCCCAGGCCGGGTCACGCAGGGCGATGTCGGCCATCGCCCGGATCCAGTAGCCGTAGTGGAAGTGGTGGTCGTTCATCTGGACGACGCTGAAGTACTCCTCCGGATAGGCCACCAGCGTGCCCAGCGCGCGGTCGTGGTGGAAATAGGTCTTGGCGCTGCTGCCCGAGAACCAGTCCTCCACGCGGCCCTTGAGCAGCTTGAGGAGTTGCTCGCTTGCCGCCACGTCGCCCTGCTGTTCGGCCACGTCGAGCAGCTTGGTGATGCGTTGCAGGCCCTTGCCCTGCCAGTACGGGCCGTTGCCGATCTCCAGCATCATCCGGCGCGCATTGCGCAGGTCGGACTTCATGACGTCGCGCAGGTCGGCTGCGCCCTGCGCGTCGGTCACCGCCGGCCAGAACGGCACGAAGCCGTTGTAGGACGCGCGGGTCGTGAAGGTCGATGCGGCCAGCAGTTTGAGCGGGCCGCGCACGGTGTTGAAGGCGGGGCCAAGCCGGCCGTCCAGCGTCGCGTTGTCATGCCAGTGGTGCGGGTACAGCGACACCAGCGGGCCAGCATCGGGGCCTTCCATCGTCCGGCTCGTCAGCGTGAAGGTGGTCGTCACGCGTCCCTGCGCCAGGTCGACCTGCCAGCTCGCCCGGGTGTCGGTGATGAAGGCATAGGCATGCCGCGCGAAGAGCGCCAGCGTGGCCGGTTCGCGATCGGGCAGCGCGGCGGCGGCGAGGTAGCCCTTGCCCGCTGGCAGGCGGGCGATCCATTCGGTCGGACCGACGGATTCCCACCGCACGCCGGTCGGGCCGAACAGCGCATAGCGACGGGCGCCGGCCTGGACGGCCAGGATGCGCGGGTCGTCGGGCACCTCGATGCGCTCGGCACCGGCTGGCAGGCGCACGCGCACGTCGCCGCGACCGATCTGCATCGAGACGAAGGGGCTGCCGTGCGCCACGGTGTAGCGCAGCTCGTCGGTGCCGCGCGACATGCCGATGTCGATCGCCCAGTCGCTGGCCTGCGCCAGCTGCGCCGGGCCAGGCTCGAAGGCGACCGGGGCCAGCAGCAGCGGGTCGGCATGCGGGTAGTGGATCTCGACGTCGCGGCGTTCGGTGGGCACGACCTGCTTGAGCGGCAGCGCCATTTCCAGACCGGCCGGCGTGGCCTTGACCGACAGCGGCTGGGCGTAGAGCACCTCGGGCGTGGCACTGAACACCAGCGCCGAGTACCACTGGTTGGTTGGCGCCGCACGGCGCTGCATGTCCGGCGTGCGATGCGCAGCGGCAGGTGGCCGGGCATCGCCACCCCTGGGCGCCAGGAAGTAGGTCGCAGCACCCACCTTCACGGCCTGCCCATGGGCCGCTGGCAAGGCCACGGTCGACAGGAAACCGAGCCAGCCCAAGGCCAGGAACCAACCGTTCATTGCACGCATGCTCGTCCTCGAATCCGGTCCCATCGACCGACGGCCGGATCATATTGAAAGCGCTTTCAAGGAACATAGGCAGGTTTACCCGAGTTCGTGAACGCGACCCGCGAGGCCGGTGACAGGCCGCCGATCGCATCCGGTCACTGGCCCGGAGATCCCCATGAACAGGGGCATCCAGCGACCCGGGAAAACACGGGGCGGTCCGACGTTGACGTCCCGCGGATGCCTTGGGTATTCTTTGAAAGCGCTTTCATTCGAGTCAGCGAGCACGACAGGTCACGCTTGCGTGACCTTCGATGCGACGTCTGGCGACTCCCCACCCACGACCTCGCCATCGCTCCGGGCGATGGCGGCTCAGGAATCCCATGGTCATCGCCCCCTTCCCGCTCCGGACGGTGCGCGCAGCACGCTTCGCCACCTGTGGCGCAGGCCTGCTGCTGAGTGCATCGATCGCCCAGGCCATCGACCTCGGCCCGTTCACGCTCAGCGGCTTTGCCAAGATCGAGTCCCAGACCGGCAGCAACCAGTGCCCCAGCTGCCAGCGCTTTCCGGATGAGGACAAGCAGCGCTTCTGGGCCGACGAGCTGGTGGCCGGCAAGCCCTATGGCCGCCACACGCAGACGACCACGCTGATCCAGCCCTACCTGGGCGGCAAGTTCGACCTCGGCGGCGGCTACCGGCTCAACGGCCTGCTGAGCCAGCGCTGGCGCGACGGCAAGGTGGACATCCCCGGCTTCTGGTACGAGAAGAACGTGGCGATCAGCCATGAGGACCTCGGCAGCCTGCGCGTCGGCGCCATGACCACGCGGACCTGGAGCGTGGCCGACTACCCCTACGGCAGCAACGTCGGCGTGGCCGATGCCTGGGGTTCGGCCGGTGCCGGCTACGGCCTCTTGACGAAGGCGGTGCGCTACACCACGCGGCCCCTTGACGTGTTCGACGGCGACCTGGTCCTGGAGGCCACCTGGGACCGCGGCAACACCGGCTTCAAGGTCAACAAGCCCCGTTTCCTGGAGCTTTACGGCCAGTACCGGCACGGCGATCTCGTGGTTGACGCGATGGCGCAGGACACCCGCAACGGCACGCCGTCCGCCTGGAGCCACGGCCCCTTCACCGGCCTGACGCCGAACGCCGACGACGACGCCAAGCTCGGCGGGTCGGGCCAGAGCATCGCCATGGCGATGGCCCGCTACCAGGTCGACAGCCAGTGGGAAGTCTCCGGCGGCCTGCGCCGCAACCGCTGGAGCGGCGCCTATGCCGTGATCACCAGGACCGGTCCGCCGGCCCTGTGGAACAACATGTTCAACGTCGACTGGAACGGCAGCCTCAAGGGCGTGGCCAACCCAGGCTACCCGGCCACCTCGGTCGACCTGATGGCCGGCCTGCGCTACCGCAGCGGGCCGTGGATCGCCTCGACCGGCCTGGTTCACCTCGGCAAGGCCCGGACCGACAACCCCAGCGAGCGCGGTCAGAGCAACTCCGCACTGATCAACGCCTATGGCCTGCAGTACGAGTACGGCGGCGGGCTGGCCGTCTACGGGCTGGCCGGCTGGGTGCGTTACGGCCGGCTGGGCCTGTCACCGATGTCGATGCCCGGCAACTCGTCCTTCACCAACGTCGATTCGCGCGTCGCGCGCAGCGGCAACTGGGTCGGTCTCGGGGTGGTCTATGCCCAGTGACGCCCACCCGATGCACGCCTGCGCCCAACCGATCCCGAACGGAAGCCTCTCCATGACGTTCCACCTGATGGCCCGCCGTGCGCGGGCGCTGTCCCTGGGCCTGGTTGCGGCCTTGCTGGTCGTGGCCTGCGGCGGCGGCGGCACGGTGCCCTCGACCGGCGTGTCGGTGCGCCCGCTGAGCAGCGAGTTCACCGCGCGCAAGGCGGTCGCCTACTCGCCCTACCGCACCGCCGTCAGCGACGCCGAACGCGCCAACGAGACGATCACGCCGGCGATGGTCAAGCAGGACCTCGAGCTGCTGATCGCCGGCGGCTTCAAGCTGATCCGCCTGTTCGACAGCTCCGACAAGGTCGCCCGGCTGACGCTGGAGGTGATCCGCGACCACGCGCTCGACATGAAGGTGATGCTCGGCATCTATGTGCAGAACGGTGACGCGGCCTACAACGCGGCCGAGATCGCACGCGGCATCGCGCTGGCCAACACGCACCGCAACACGGTGCTCGCGGTGAGCGTGGGAAACGAGACGATGGTGAGCTGGTCGTTCAACAAGTTCACGTCGGCGCAGATCGCGGCCTACCTGAAGACGGTGCGGGACGCCATCACCCAGCCCGTCACGACCGATGACAACTGGGCCTACTTCGCCAATGCCGCCGGCGAGCCGAACGACCCGAAGGCGGTGCTCGACACGGTCGACTTCGTGTCCATGCACACCTACCCGCTGCTCGACACGATTCCGCCGGCCGTGGCGTCATGGGACTGGGAGCAGCAATCGGCGGCCGCTGGCATGCCGCGTGCCATCGCGATGATGGACGCGGCCATCGCCTCGGCGAAGAACGAGCATGACAAGGTGCGCGCCCACCTCGACAGCCGTGGCCGCACCGACCTGCCGATCGTCATCGGCGAGACGGGCTGGAAGGCATCGCCCTCGGCCGGCGAGTTCTTCCGCGCCCACCCGGTCAACCAGAAGATGTACTTCGATCGCCTCAATACCTGGCGCGACCGCGCGCGTGCCAGTGGCACCGGGCCGCGCGCCATCGTGTACTTCGAGGCCTTCGACGAACCCTGGAAGGGCCGCGACGACAAGTGGGGCCTGTTCAACGTGGCGCGCCAGGCACGCTGCCAGGTTCAGGACCTCTATGCCCAGGTGCCCGGCGTGGTGCCGGAGCCGGGAAGCTGCGCGGCCGCCGATGCGGTCTCCGCACCGTCGGTGGTGCAGTCGACCATCGGCCAGTCGCGCTACGTGGTCTATGCCAACGCCAGCATCGCCGACGAGGCCCGTGCCGGTGCGCTGCAATGGATCGGCTTCGGTGGCGACAGCGGCAATGGCGGCGCCGACACCTCGTTCTCGGGCGAGGTTCCGGCCGGCACGGATGCCGATGCGCCCTACCGCGAGATCGCGCCGGCACCGGCCAGCTACGGCTGGGGGCACTTCGCCTTGTCCAGCTCGGCGGCCGGTTCGTCCGAGGTGGTCGACCTCAGCCTGTTCGAGGCCACCGGCCGGCTGAACTTCAAGCTGCGGTCGACCTACCCCGGCAAGCTCGAGGTCGGCTTCATGACCGGCAGCGGCGCCACCGCCTACGACGTCTACCTGACCCTCAGCAACACCAATGCCGACGGCTATGGCTACGTCAACGACGGCCAGTGGCACACGGTGTCGATCCCGATCGCCGCCATCAGGGCAGCCGGCGCGCCGGCCTTCGGCACCTCGGCACCGACCTCGCGCTTCGACCTGACGAAGGTGACGCACCCGTTCTCGATTGGCGACCGATACGGCAACACGGGCAACGCCGGCGGCGCGGCGGTCGGCAGTCGGGTCAAGGTCTACGTCGACGAGGTCTACTGGTCGCGCAACTGATGGCGAGGGCGGTGCAAGCCACCGCCCTCGAAGCCCTCATCCCGCAACAGAAAGGGACCCGCGAGGGTCCCTTTCTTCATCGGGTCAGGGATCGTTGAATCGATCCCGTGTCCTGGCATCCGCCGCCCGCCCTGGGCGGCCCAGGCGGCCCACGCGGCCCAGCCGGCAGCACCCGAGCGTCAGTCGACGCGACGACCTTGTGCGTCGAATCCCAGCACCCACGCAGCGTCGGGCACCAGGCCCACGGTCTGTCCGGCATGCACCGGGACGTGCGGGACAGCCACCTTCGCGCTGAGCAGGTCGTTCACCCCCGCCACGCGCAGGTGGACGATGGACACATCGCCGAGGTGCTCGGCCAGCACCACCTCAGCAGGCACGCCCTCGCCGGCTGTGCGGAGCTGCAGATGCTCCGGGCGCAGGCCCAGGCGCTGAGCCTGGGCAACGCCGGCCTGGGCTGCACCGGTCAGTGCAGACCAGAGCTGCCCATGCGCTGGCGACGCGTCGCTGGCCGGACGGTCGATCAGGTTGATGCGCGGCGCGCCGAGGAAGGTCGCGACGAAGGCATTGGCCGGCCGGTTGTAGAGGTCCAGCGGCGCACCCAGCTGCTCCACGATGCCCTGATGGAACACCGCGATCCGGTCGCCCATCGTCATGGCCTCGACCTGGTCGTGCGTCACGTAGATCATGGTGCTGCCCAGTTCGGCATGCAGCCGTGACAGCTCGATGCGCATGTTCACGCGCAGTGCCGCATCCAGGTTGGACAGCGGCTCATCGAACAGGAAGACCTTGGGCTTGCGCACGATCGCACGGCCGATGGCCACGCGCTGGCGCTGGCCGCCCGACAGCTCCTTGGGGTAGCGCCCGAGCAGGTCGGACATGCGCAGGATCTCGGCCGCGCGACCCACGGCTGCCGCGCGTTCGGCCTTGGACACACCGGCCATGCGCAGCGAGAAGCCCATGTTCTCGGCCACGGTCATGTGCGGATAGAGGGCGTAGCTCTGGAACACCATCGCCGCACCCCGGTCGGCCGGGTGCAGGTCGTTGGCACGCTGGCCATCGATCAGCAGCTCGCCGGCGGTGATGTCTTCCAGCCCCGCGATCATGCGCAGCGTGGTCGACTTGCCGCAGCCCGAAGGCCCGACGAAGACGAGGAACTCGCCGTCGCGCACCTCCAGGTCGATGCCCTTGATGACATCGGTCTTGTCGTAGCTCTTGCGGATGCCGCGCAGCGTCACCTGGCCCATGTCAGTCTCCGGTCGGAATGCCCAGGGCGCTCGCGCGCAGGGCCTGTTGGTGTTGCAGGAAGCGGCGATACCAGTGCGCGCTGGCCTTGGGCGTGCGGACCTGCGTCGTGTAGTCCACATGCACGATGCCGAAACGTTTCGCGTAGCCCGACGCCCACTCGAAGTTGTCCATCAGGCTCCACACGAAGTAGCCGTTGACCGGCACGCCCTGGCGCATGGCTTCTCCGACCGCAGCGATGTGACCGGCCAGGTACTCGGTCCGGTCATGGTCGGCGACGCGACCGTCGATGCACGCGTCCGGGAAGGCGCCGCCGTTCTCGGTGATCGTCAGCGGTGGCACCGGGTAGTCGCGGGCCAGGCGCAGCAGCAGCTCGGTCAGGCTGGGCGCATGGACCTCCCAGCCCATGTCGGTCAGCGGCAGGCCGCTGCTGCCCGGTACCCAGGGTGCCCCAGCGCTGGCGACGCTGCGGGTGTAGTAGTTGATGCCGAGAAAGTCGATCGGCACGGAGATGGCGTCGAGATCACCCGGCTCGATGACCGGGGCCTGCTCGCCCAGGTCATCGAGGATGTCGACCGGGTAGCGGCCATGGAACAGCGGGTCCATGTACCAGCGCAGCAGACGGCCATCCTCCAGCAACGCACGCGCGCGGTCGGCGGCGCTGTCGGTGGCTGGCACGGTGGGCGACAGGTTGAGCACGATGCCCATCGGCACGGAGCAGCCGGCCGCCCGCATGGCGCGTACCGCCAGCCCGTGGCTGAGCAGCAGGTGATGCGCGACCTGCGCGGCGATCGCGCGGTCGCGGATGCCCGGCGCAAAGATGCCGGCCTCGTGGCCGAGCACGGCCATGACCCAGGGCTCGTTGTGGGTCGTGATGGCCGCCACGCGCCGGCCGTAGCGGGCCGCGATGCCCAGCGCGTAGTCGACGAAACGCTGCACCGTGGCCCGGTCGGCCCAGCCGCCGGTGGCCTGCAAGGCCTCGGGCAGGTCCCAGTGGTTGAGGGTCAGGTGCGGCTGGATGCCGCGCGCGTTCAGGCCGTCGATCAGGCGGTCGTAGAAGGCCAGGCCAGCCTCGTTCCAGTCGCCCGCGCCGGTCGGTCGCACACGCGGCCAGGCGATCGAGAAGCGGTAGGCGTCCACGCCCAGGCTGGCGATGAGGTCGAGGTCGGCGTCGAGGCGGTGGTAGTGCTCGCAGGCCACCGTGCCGTCGCTGCCATCGGCGATGACGCCGGGCCGGCGGCAGAAGGTGTCCCAGATCGACGGGCCCTTGCCGTCCACGTCGGCCGCGCCCTCGATCTGGAAGGCGCTGGTGGCGACGCCCCAGCGGAAGTCGGCTGGAAAGCGATGCGTCGGCAGCGGAACGTGCGATGCGAACTCGGTGGTGAACATGGGGTGTCGGCCCGTGCGGGCCAGGGTTCAGGTTGGGGACATGGCCCGGCGTCGGTGCCGTGCCGCCGGCTGCGTCACTTGACGGCGCCGGTGGTCAGGCCGGAGATCAGCTGCCGCGAGGACAGCGCGAACAGCACCAGCAGCGGCAGCGTGGCGATGGCCGAACCCGCCATCAGCGCGCCCCACTCGGTGTTGACGGGGCTCTGCATGCTGCGCAGCGCCAGCGGCAGCGTGTACATCTCGGGGCTGCGCATCACGATCAGCGGACCGATGAAGTTGTTCCAGCTGGCGATGAAGGTGATCAGCCCCAGCGTGCCCAGCGCAGGCCCCAGCAGCGGCAGCACGATGCGCCAGTAGATGCCGAACTCGCCGCAGCCGTCCATGCGCGCGGCCTCGACCAGTTCGCGGGGAATGGACGAGCTGACGAACTGCCGCATCAGGAAGATGCCGAAGGCGCTGGCCGCACCCGGGATGTAGAGCGCGCGCGGCTGGTCGATCCAGCCGAAGACGTCCATGATCATGAAGGTCGGGATCATCCCGAGGAAGGACGGCAGCAGCATGGTGGCCATCACCAGCGTGAACAGCGGCCGCTTGAAGCGGAACTCGAACAGCGCGAAGGCATAGCCGCCCATCGAGCAGAACAGCAGCGTCAGCGCGGTGCTGGCGAGCGCCACGTAGAGGCTCAGGCCGAGGTTGCGCCAGAACGGGATGCGGCCGGTCAGGATGTCGATGTTCTGTTGCAGCCAATCGCCGAAGAACAGCGGCGGAGGCAGGCTGAAGATCTCGGTGCGCGAGTGGCTCGCGAACACGAACATGAAGTAGAACGGCGCGAGCATGATCAGCGCGCCGATGCCCACCAGCACGTAGGCGGCCCAGGGTGCCATGCGGCCTGAGGAGATCGTCATCGGGAGATCCGGCGAAGGAACAGGAACAGGGGCAGGCTGCGGCGCCATGCGCGCCGCGTCAGGCGGAAGGACCGCGCGGCTTGAAGGCGCGGTTGGTCAGCCAGGTCAGCACCGCGACGAAGGCGAACAGCAGCCAGGACATCGCGCTGGCCGCGCCAAAGTCGTTGAACTCGAAGGCGGTGCGGTACATGTACATCGCCGTGGTCATGCCGCTCTGGTCGGTGCCGCCGCGAGCGCCCACGAGGATGAAGGGTTCCTCGAACAGCTGGAGTCCGCCGATCACGCTGAGGGTCACGCCGAAATAGATCATCGGCCGCAGGCTGGGCAGCGTGATGAACCAGAACTGCTGGAAGCGTCCGGCACCGTCCATCGTCGCGGCCTCGTAGAGGTCCTTCGGGATGGTCTGCAGGGCCGCCAGGTAGAGCACGACGTTGAAGCCCACGTAGCGCCAGAAGACCACCAGGGAGATCGCGGGCTTGATGTTCTCGGCCTTGTTCAGCCAGTCCACCGGCTGGCCACCGGTGAGCCAGTCCAGCCCCGGCACCTTGGCCAGTTCGGCCAGGCACAGGTTGATCAGGCCGTAGTCGGTCGAGAACAGGGTCGAGAACATCATCGAGATCGCGACCGTCGACGTGATGTAGGGCAAGAAGTAGGCGCCGACCACGCCGTTGCGAAGCTGCTTGAAGCTCGTGTGGATGAAGTAGGCCAGCGGGATGGCGACCAGGTGCTGTGGCACGCCCGAGGCCAGTGCCAGCCAGCCCGTGTTGGAAAGCGACTTCCAGAACCACTCGTCGTGGAGCGCGAAGGCGAAGTTCTCCAGGCCGACGAACTTCATCGACGCCAGGCCGGCGGTGGGCTCCCAGGTCTGGAAGGCAAGGTAGAGCGAGAACGACAGCGGAAAGACCCCGAACACCGCGAACAGGATCAGGAAGGGGCTGATGAACACGTACGGGGCCCACGCGGGGGGCAGTCGCAGTCGTCGTCGGGGGGTCATCGCGGGCCTCGCTGGGCGTATCGGTGCCTGCACCGGCGGCACGGGATCGGGCCGGTGCATGGTTCGGCGCAAGGCTCGCCGCTCAGGTGGCGGCGAGCGTCGAGTCGAGGGGGATCAGCGGCGGGCGCGGCGCTCCAGCAGCTTGCGGGCGTCGGCCAGCGCGGCCTTGATGTCCTTGCCCTGGTCCAGCACCTTGTCCATCTCGGTGTTGACGATCTCCTCGGCGATCGGGTCGAACTTGTTGACGTCCAGCGCGTTGATCCGGGTGGTGGCCTCGCGCCAGATCACGCGGGCCTTCTGGCCGCCGAGAAACTCGATGGGCTGGTCGAAGAAGGCATCCTTGTGGGTCTCGACCAGGGCCGGGAAGGCATCCTGCGACTTGAACGCGGCCTGCTGGATCGCGGGGTTCAGCGTCATCATCTGCACGAACTCCCAGGCCAGCGCCTTGTTCGCGGCACTGGCACCCTTGGGCAGGGCGTAGAAGCTGCCGCCGTAGGACGCCCAGGCGCCCTCGGGCAACTGGGCGGCGCGCCATTGGCCCTTGGTGTTCGGTGCCAGCCAGTTGCTGAGATGGCCGGCCAGCCACGCGCCCATCATCTGCGTGCCGATGGTGCCGCGCTTGAAGCCCTCGGACCATTCGTTGGACCAGGCGCCGATCTTGCCGTCGAGCTTCTGGTCTCGCACCGACTTGGCCAGTTCGAAGGCGCGCACGAAGCGCGGCGACTCGACCAGGATGTTGCCCTTGTCATCGAAGTACAGACCCTCGCCCGCCTTGACGTTGGCGCGGATCGCGATGTCCTTGATATCGCGGGCATGCGCGAGCAGGTAGGCGCCGGTGGCGGCCTTGAGCTTGACGCCCGAGGCGATGTAGCTGTCCCAGGACCTGGTGAGATCGGCCTCGGTCAGGCCCGCCTTCTGCAGCAGGTCGCTGCGATAGAGCAGCGTGCCCGGACCGAGGTCGGCCGGTGCGGCGACCACCGCGCCGTTGTCGGCGGTGGCCTGCTGGTAGGCATAGGACACGAAGCGGCCCTTGCTGGCACCGATGTTGTAGGGCGCCCTGGACAGGTCCTCGAGACCGCCGCCCTCGGCGAAGCGACCGACGAAGCCGAACTCGAGCGCCATCACGTCGGGCAGGTTCGACGAGGTCGACAAGGCCGTGGTCATCGCGGTGTGGTGGTCGCTGAACTGGCGGCTGACGACCTTGATCTCGACGTTGGGATGCTTCTGCTTCCACACCGGAATCGCGGCCTTGACGATTTCGTCGAGCGCCGGAAACGCCGCCACCGTGAGCGTCTGGGTCTGTGCCAGGGCCGGCATGGCACCGGTCGCCAACAGGCTCATCAGGCCCAGCAGCGGCAGACGAGCCAGGACAAGGCGACGCGGCATGGAAGCGGCGTTGGAACGATCGGTGCGTGACATGGCTGTCTCCTGCGAGGCGGCGTGCTCGCCGCTGGATGAAGGGATGTGCGGGTGCGAAGAAAGGCCAGGCCAGCGGCCTTGACCACGCTTTCACGGTCACCGTGAAAGCGCTTTCACAAACTGTAGTGGCCGACCGAAGCGACTGTCAACGAGGGATTGCCTGGGTCGTGCGAGGCGGGCAGATGCCGTGTCGCGCGGTGTTCAGCCGGTCAGACGGCGTGTCGACTCGCGCACGATCAGGCGAGGCGGCGCCAGCCTTTGCGTCGGCTTGACGCCCGAAAGCAGCGACAGCATGGCCGCTGCGGCGGTCTGCCCCATCTCGTAGCCGGCGTGGTGCACGGTCGTCAGAGGCGGCGTTGCGAACTGCGCCACGGCCAGGTTGTCGTAGCCGACCAGCGAGATGTCGTCGGGCACCCGCAGGCCTCGGCGATACAGCGCCAGCAGCGCGCCCAGGGCCATCTGGTCATTGGCCGAGAAGATGGCCGTGAAGCGCTGGCGCCCCTGCAGCAGCCGGTCGACCGCAAGCTGTCCGCCGGCCTCCTGGTAGTCGCCCTGCTGGATCAGCGCGGGGTCGGGCGCGATGCCCGCGTCCTGCAGCGCACCCAGGTGGCCACGCTTGCGTGCGTCGGCATCGGGATGCTCTGCATCACCCGCGATGAAGGCGATGCGCCGATGGCCGAGGTCCAGCAGATGCTGGGTTGCCAGTCGCGCACCGGCCTCGTCATCGCTGCCCAGCGAGCACAGCCCCGGCGCCTTGAGGTTGCGCCCGGTCACCACCAGCGGCAAGGCGCGCGCCTGGGCCCGCAGCGCCGTATCGCTCAGTCGCCCGGTCAGCACGATGATGCCGTCGACCCGCCTGGCCTTGAGCAGTTCGATGCAGCGCAGCTCCTCCTCGACGTTCCAGTGGCCGCTGACGAACAGGGGGCTGTAGCCAGCCCGGTCGAGCTCGTCCTCGATCCCGCGCATGGCCACGCCGTAGAACGGGCTGTCGATCGACAGCGCCACGACACCGATGCTCAGCGTGCGTCCACCGGCGAGACCGCGTGCCACCGGGTTGGGCACGAAGCCGAGCGCGGCAATCGCCTCATCGACGGCCTGCTTCTTGGCGGCACTGACCACGGCGGTGCCATTGAGGATGCGCGAGACCGTGCTGGGAGAAACGCCCGCGGCCTGGGCAACCATCTCCAGGGTGACAGGGCCGGCATGGAGGGTCGATCGGCTGCGAGGTCGGGACGCTGCCGTCTTGGCAGCCGACTTGGTGGTCATGGTGAAGCGCCTTGCGGATGGTCGACGTGCAGTCCTGCCGGGAACGAGCCCGGAGGAAGCGGACGGTTGTCCGGACATTTCACCAGAAGGCGCACGGGACGCGACGGGCCAGCGGGTGTGTTGCCAGCCGTCGAGGTCGGGCGTGGGCCTTGCCAGGAAGCCCACCACCACCCAGAAGGCCAACGCCCCGCGCCCGGAACAGCGGCTCCGGAGGAATGCCGCGCCTGAAGGGAAAAAGCACGGCAGGTCATCGACTGGCAGAGGGCACATTCGCGCCTGCGCGGGGCAACCTCCACGAGGCAACTCACTGTCAATCAACGGTTCTTTGAAGGAGCGCCACCTTTGGGTTCTGTGTTTACCCTGGGCGTCAACGGCGCCCTATCCAGACGAACGGGCGTGCGAGGCGAGACGTCAAGTGGCGCCAGTCGTCAGCCTGGACAGGCCGAGGTTCACGCGCTCGGCATGCCACGGCACGCCAGCAAATCGGCGCATCGCCGACCGAGGCCTTGCAGGCCTTCGAGGGCCAGGTCCGGAGGTTCAACGGTGTGTCGGGGGAAGGCATGGACCTGTTCATCACGCGCGACGCAAAGCCTGGAGAACTGATCCCTGGACACGACGGTCGTGCCCATCGCCTTGACCAGATCGTCCACCGAGCGCGCCGAGATGCCCTGGATGCAGGCCCCCCTGGATGGGCACCGTCCGCAGAGGACGTTTTCCCACTGGGGCTTGCAGCACAGCGGGGGACATGAGCCTTGGGTCCAGGCCCGGGAAGGAAAAAGCCCCATAAATCAAAGACTTACGGGGCTTGTCCTGGTGGGCGGTGCAGGGTTCGAACCTGCGACCCCTGCCGTGTGAAGGCAGTGCTCTACCGCTGAGCTAACCGCCCGAAACTGGGTTCGGGCTTCTTGGCGTTGCCGCCGCGAAGACCGCAATTATGCCAAGAGCCGATCCGGTTGCGCCAGCCCCTGGCGTGATTTTTTTGGCTCAGGTGGACGCTTCGGCCGCCGGGTTCAGCTCGGGACGGGTGCGCCAGACGGTCTTGCCGCCGCTGGCCTTGTCGAGTTCGGCCAGCACGCCGGCATGGGCGGCGGCCTCGGCGTCGGACGCGGTGATCACCGGCAGGCGGAAGGTCGAGAGGTCGACCTGCATCAGCGCCTCGTCGACGCCGCTGCCGTCGTCCTGGGCGTCGTCGTGGCTGCCGTCGATGCCCAGCGCGTTCTGGCCGCGGGTCAGTCGGATGTAGACCTCTGCCAGCAGTTCGGCGTCCATCAGCGCACCGTGCAGCGTGCGGTGCGAGTTGTCGACTTCGAGGCGCTTGCACAGCGCGTCCAGCGAGTTGGCCTTGCCGGGGAACTGCTCACGCGCCATCAGCAGGGTGTCGACCACGCCGCTGACCAGCTCGGACATCGGTGGCAGGCCGAGCCGCTTCAGTTCGGCATTGAGGAAGCCGATGTCGAAGGCCGCGTTGTGGATCACCACCTCGGCCCCGCGCACGTAGTCGACAAAGGCCTGGGAGACAGCCTTGAACACCGGCTTGTCGGCCAGGAAGGCATCGGTCAGGCCGTGGACCTTGATGGCCTCCTCGTTGCCCGGCCGCTCGGGGTTGAGGTACTCGTGGAAGTGGTGGCCGGTCAGGCGCCGGTTGACCATCTCCACGCAGCCGATCTCGACGATGCGGTCGCCGGTCTCGGGGTTCAGGCCGGTGGTTTCGGTGTCGAGGAAGATCTGGCGCATCGCGGGGCTCCGGCGGTCGGTCAGTGATTCTCGCGGGCGTGGTTGATCGTGTAGCGCGGGATCTCCACGACCAGGTCGGCGCGGGCGACGATGGCCTGGCAACTCAGGCGCGAGTCGGCTTCGAGGCCCCAGGCGCGGTCGAGCAGGTCTTCCTCGGTCTCGTCCATCTCGTTGAGCGAGGCATAGCCCTGGCGCACGATGACGTGGCAGGTGGTGCAGGCGCAGCTCATGTCGCAGGCATGCTCGATCTCGATGCCGTTCTCGAGCAGGGCCTCGCAGACGGAGGTGCCGGGCGCGGCGTCGATGGTCTTGCCGTCGGGACAGAGCGCGGCGTGGGGCAGGATCTGGATGGTGGGCATCGTGGGTTACTCAGACGTCTTCGATGCGGCGCCCGGTCAGCGCCTGGCGGATGCCGCGGTTCATGCGGGCGGCGGCGAAGGCTTCGGTGCCTTCGGTGAGGGCGCGGGTCGCGGCCTCGATCGCGTCGACGTCCTCGCCCCGGCTGGCCAGGCGGGCGCCGTCGATCAGGGACGCGATCGCGCCACGCTCGGCTGCGTCGAGCAGGTCGCCGTCGGCGGCCAGCGCGCTGTCGGTGGCGAGCGCCAGTCGCTCGGCTTCGACGCGGGCCTCGTGCAGCGCGCGGCGGGCGATGTCGGCCTCGGCTTCGGAGAAGCCTTCCTTGAGCATGCGGGCGACCTGGTCGTCGCTCAGTCCGTAGCTGGGCTTGACGGTGATGGCAGCCTCGACGCCCGAGGTCAGCTCGCGTGCGCTGACCGACAGCAGGCCGTCGGCGTCGACCTGGAAGGTGACGCGGATGCGGGCCGCGCCTGCCACCAGCGGCGGCAAGCCGCGCAGCTCGAAGCGGGCCAGCGAGCGGCAGTCGGCGACCAGCTCGCGCTCGCCCTGCACGACGTGGATGGCCATGGCGGTCTGGCCGTCCTTGTAGGTGGTGAAGTCCTGCGCCTTGGCGACCGGCAGGGTCGAGTTGCGCTCGATCACGCGCTCGACCAGCCCGCCCATGGTCTCGATGCCCAGCGACAGCGGGGTGACGTCGAGCAGCAGCATGTCGCCGTCGCGGGCGTTGCCGGCCAGCGCATGGGCCTGCACGGCCGCGCCGAGCGCGACGACCTCGTCTGGATTGAGGTTGACCAGCGGCTCGCGGCCGCACAGCGCGGCGACCGCCGCACGCACGGCCGGCATGCGGGTCGAGCCGCCGACCATCACGGTGCCCTGGACCTCGTCGACCTTGACCTTGGCATCGCGCAGCACGCGCTTCATCAGGGTGATGGTCCGGGCCGTCAGCTCGGCGGTGGCGGACTCGAAATCGGTCCGGCCGATGGTCAGCGTGACCTCGCCGCCGGGCAGCGGCAGGCAGACGTCGGCCTCGCTGGCGCTGGACAGCAGTTCCTTGACGCGGCGGGCCTGGACCCGCACGGCGCGCTGGGTGTAGGGATCGAGCGCCTGCAGGCTGGTCGCGCCGGCGACGGCGGCACGTTCGAGCATCAGGTTGGCGAGGCGGGCGTCGTAGTCGTCACCGCCCAGGGCCGAATCGCCGCCGACGGCGACGACCTCGAAGACGCCCTTGGACAGCCTCAGCAGCGAGATGTCGAAGGTGCCGCCGCCCAGGTCGTAGACCGCGTAGAGGCCCTCGACGCCGTTGTCCAGGCCGTAGGCGATGGCGGCGGCGGTCGGCTCGTTGAGCAGGCGCAGCACGTTCAGGCCAGCGAGTTCGGCCGCGTCCTTGGTGGCCTGGCGCTGGGCATCGTCGAAATATGCTGGCACGGTGATGACGGCGCCGTGCAGTTCATCGGTGTCGAAGCTGTCCTCGGCACGCTGGCGCAGCGTGGCGAGGATCTCGGCCGAGACCTCGACCGGCGACTTGATGCCCGCGCGGGTCTCGATGGCGACCATGCCCGGCTGGTCGACGAAGCGGTAGGGCAGCTCGGCCGCGCCGGCGATGTCGGCCAGGCTGCGGCCGATGAAGCGCTTGACCGAGACCAGCGTGTTGTGCGGGTCCTCGGCCTGCGCGGCCAGCGCAGACGCGCCGATCGAGCGCTTGCCACCTTCGAGGTAGCGCACCGCCGAGGGCAGGATGACGCGACCGGCGCTGTCGGGCAGGCATTCGGGCACGCCGTGGCGGATCGCGGCGACGAGCGAGTGGGTCGTGCCCAGGTCGATGCCGACCGCGATGCGGCGCTGGTGCGGGTCGGGGGTCTGACCGGGTTCGGAGATCTGCAGCAGGGCCATGACTGGGTCGGGTCGGGTTCGTGAGGTCGGGCGAGCCGATCAAGGGGGCGTCATTGTCCCAGCGCGTCGAGGCGCCGGTCGACGTCGGCGGCGAAGCGGGCGACGAACATCAGCGCGCGCACCCGGGCAGCGGCGGCGGGCCAGTCGGCCTGCTGGTCGATCAGCACGGCGAGCAGGTCGAGCAGGCGGCGTTCCTCGGCCGCGACCTCGTCGGCCAGCGCCCGGACGTCGGCCAGCGTGACGGCCTCGTCGAGTGCCTCGCGCCAGGCCATCTGGCGCATCAGGAAGTCGGCCGGCATGGCCGTGTTGTTCTCGGCCTCGATCGGCGCGCCGTGCAGCTCGCACAGGTAGGCGGCACGGCTCAAGGGCTGCTTGAGGCGCCGGTAGGCCTCGTTGACGCGCACGGCCCACTGCATGGCCACGCGCTGCGCGGCCGCGCCCTGGGCCGCGAAGCGGTCGGGATGGACTTCGCCTTGCAGCGCCTTCCAGCGCTGGTCTAGCCCGGCCACGTCCAGCGCCTGGCGGCGCGGCAGGTCGAACAGCGTGAAGTCGTCGTCGTGGAGGTTCATGCTGGACAAGACAAAGCGCGGCCGGGGCCGCGCTTGGTGAAGGTCACGAGCGTCCGTTCGACGCCCGCCCGGTGTCAGACCCGGAACGACTCGCCGCAGCCGCAGCGGTCCTTCTCGCGCGGGTTGTGGAACTTGAAACCCTCGTTGAGGCCTTCACGCACGAAGTCGAGCTCGGTGCCGTCGAGGTAGGGCAGGCTCTTGGGGTCGATCAGGACCTTGACGCCGCGGTCCTCGAAGACATGGTCCTCGGGCGCGATCTCGTCGGCGTATTCGAGCTTGTAGGCCAGCCCGGAACAGCCGGTGGTCTTGACGCCCAGGCGCACGCCGACGCCCTTGCCGCGTCGGGCCAGGTAGCGGGTGACGTGCCGCGCGGCGGCTTCGCTGAGGGTGACGGACATGGGCTGGCGTGTCCCTTACTGGGTCTGGCCGTGACGGGCCTTGTAGTCGTCGACGGCCGCCTTGATGGCGTCCTCGGCCAGGATCGAGCAGTGGATCTTGACCGGCGGCAGCGCCAGTTCCTCGGCGATGTGGGTGTTCTTGATGGTGAGCGCCTCGTCCAGCGTCTTGCCCTTGACCCATTCGGTCACGAGCGAGCTGGAAGCGATGGCCGAGCCGCAGCCATAGGTCTTGAAGCGCGCGTCCTCGATCTTGCCGGTGGCCGGGTCGACCTTGATCTGCAGCTTCATGACGTCGCCGCAGGCCGGCGCGCCGACCATGCCGGTGCCGACGTCCTCGTCGCCCTTGTCGAAGGCGCCGACGTTGCGGGGGTTCTCGTAGTGGTCGATGACCTTGTCGCTGTATGCCATGAGGATCTCCTGAGTTCTTGCCGTCTTCCCCGTGGACCGGCCGGGGGCCAGCTGCGGCACGCCACAGCTGGGGTTCCATTCACTGCGGGGCGAGCGCCGGGCCGCCCCAAGCGGCCCCGCGCCCCCTCGGGGGGTGGCTGCGGTAACCCGCAGCCGGGGGCTTCATTCTTCCCGGGGCCAGCGCCGGGCCGCCCCAAGCGGCCCCGCACCCCCTCGGGGGGTGGCTGCGGTAACCCGCAGCCGGGGGCACCATCAATGTGCTGCCCACTGGATGGTGCTGATGTCGATGCCGTCCTTGTACATGTCCCAGAGCGGCGACAGCTCGCGCAGCTTGGCCACCCGGTCCTTCAGCGTGCTGACGGCGTAGTCGATCTCCTCGGCCGTGGTGAAGCGGCCGATGGTCATGCGCAGGCTGGAGTGCGCCAGCTCGTCGCTGCGGCCGAGGGCGCGCAGCACGTAGCTCGGTTCGAGGCTGGCCGAGGTGCAGGCCGAGCCGGACGAGACCGCCAGGCCCTTGACGCCCATGATCAGCGACTCGCCCTCGACGAAGTTGAAGGACGCGTTGATGTTGTGCGGCACGCGGCGCACGAGGTCACCGTTGAAGAAGACCTGCTCGATGTCCTTCAGGCCGTTGACCAGGCGCTCGTGCAGGCCGCGGACGCGCACCAGCTCGTCGGCCATCTCAAGGCGGGCCAGACGAAAGGCTTCGCCCATGCCGACGCACTGATGCGTGGGCAGCGTGCCCGAGCGCATGCCGCGCTCATGGCCGCCGCCGTGCATCTGCGCTTCCAGGCGGATGCGCGGCTTGCGGCGCACGTACAGCGCGCCGATGCCCTTGGGGCCGTAGGTCTTGTGCGAAGCCAGGCTCAGCAGGTCGATCGGCAGCGTGGCCATGTCCAGCGGCATCTTGCCGGTGGCCTGGGCCGCGTCGACGTGGAAGACGATCCCGCGTTCACGGCAGAGGTTGCCGATCGCGACGAGGTCCTGGATCACGCCGATCTCGTTGTTCACCGCCATGACCGACACGAGGATGGTGTCGGCACGCAGCGCGTCCTTCAGCCGGTCGAGGTCGAGCAGGCCGTCTTCCTGCACGTCGAGGTAGGTGGCGTCGAAGCCCTGACGCTCGAGTTCGCGCACGGTGTCGAGCACCGCCTTGTGCTCGGTCTTGACGGTGACGATGTGCTTGCCGCGGGTCTTGTAGAACTGCGCCGCGCCCTTGATCGCGAGGTTGTTGGACTCGGTCGCGCCGGAAGTCCAGACGATCTCGCGCGGATCGGCGCCGATCAATTCGGCCACCTGCGTGCGCGCCTTCTCGACGGCTTCCTCGGCTTCCCAGCCCCACGCATGGCTGCGCGACGCCGGATTGCCGAAGTGCTCCCGCAGCCACGGCACCATCGCGTCGACCACGCGCGGGTCACAGGGCGTGGTCGCGCCGTAGTCCATGTAGATCGGGAAGTGCGGGGTCATGTCCATGATGCGGGCCGGCCATCCGGCTTGGAGTGCGTGGTGGGCGTTCGGATTCGTCGTCGGGCGCACGGCAGCGGCTCGGCCTGTGAGGCCGACCCGCACCGCCATCCGTCGTCCGGTCTTACTTGGAGAGCGCGCTGCCCAGGGCGAAGACCGAGTTGGGGGCCGTCACCTTGATCGGCTTGACCACCGGCTGGCTCGAAATCGCGCGCTTGATCGGCGCTTCCTCGACCGAGATGCCCTTGGCGAGCTGGTCCTCGACGAGGCTGCGCAACGAGATCGAGTGCAGGTACTCGAGCATCTTGGCATTCAGGCTGGTCCACAGGTCGTGCGTCATGCAGCGGCCGGTGTCGTCGCCCATGCAGTTCTCGCCACCACCGCAACCGGTGGCGTCGATCGCCTCGTCGACCGCGACGATGATGTCGGCGACGGTGATGTCCTCGGCCTTGCGGCCCAGCGAATAGCCGCCGCCGGGACCGCGGGTGCTCTCGACGAGTTCATGGCGACGCAGCTTGCCGAACAGCTGCTCAAGGTAGGACAGCGAGATCTGCTGGCGCGAGCTGATGGCCGCCAGGGCCACTGGCCCGGTGTGCTCACGCAGCGCCAGGTCGATCATGGCGGTCACTGCAAAACGGCCTTTGGTTGTCAATCGCATAGCGGTGTACTCCTGGAACTCGCGAACATCGGGAACGCCGGGTTGGCGCACCCGGGGCTGCAAGCTGGTTGACCCTCGCCCTCTATCCCGAGTGTTTTACTCGATTATAGAGCGGTCACGAGAAGTCCGCAGGAACCGTACGGAGTTGGCTGGACGAGGGCTGTTCCACCCCGCTGGCGCTCCGGATCGGTCCGCCCCGGCACCGGCAGCCCGCTCCTGGGATCAGCCGCGCCCGCCTTCGGTTCCCGTTTCCCGCATCGCGAAACGCCGGATCAGGCCCTCGCAGGCAGCCTCGATCAGGTCCAGCGCCCACTCGAAGTTGGCGGCGCTGCCGTAGTACGGGTCAGGCACGACCCGTGGCACGCCCTCGGGCGCATAGCTCATCAGCAGGCGCAGGCGGCCAGCGTGTTCGGGCGGACAGACGCTGAGCAGGCTGTCGAGGTTGTCCTCGTCCATGGCCAGGATCAGGTCGAAGCGCTCGAAGTCGGACGCCCTCACCCGCCGCGCCTGCAGTCCCGCCAGGTCGTAGCCGCGCCGAGCGGCGTGGGCGACCGAGCGCGGGTCAGCCGGCATGTTGGCGGTCTGGTGGGCATGCGTGCCGGCCGAGTCGACCACCAGGCGACCCGACAGCCCACTCATGTCGGCATGGTGGCGCAGCACCGCCTCGGCGGTCGGCGAGCGGCAGATGTTGCCCATGCAGACCATCAGGACGCGCAGGGGCGTGCCATCGTCGAGATCGGGCAGGCCGGTGTCCTCGACACCTCCGCGGGCGTCTTCCGAGCGACTCATGCGCGCCCTCCCCTGTCGCTGGCCGGCACCAGCGGGTGGTCGGAGACGGTCGCGCCGAAGGCCTGCTCGCGCAGGTGGGCCAGCTGGTCGCGCAGACGCGCGGCCTGCTCGAATTCGAGGTTGCGGGCGTGTTCGAGCATCTGTTTCTCGAGCTGCTTGATGCGCTTGCCGAGGTCCTTCTCGGACAGGGCCTCGACCTCGGCGGCCTGACGCTCGACCTGCACGGCGTCACGGCCGGATTTTTCGCCGTAGACGCCGTCGATCAGTTCCTTGATCTGCTTGCGGATGCCGCGCGGCGTGATGCCGTGCTCGGCATTGAAGGCAACCTGGCGGGCGCGCCGGCGCTCGGTCTCGCCGATGGCCTTGCGCATCGACTCGGTCATGCGGTCCGCGTACAGGATCGCCCTGCCGTTGACGTTGCGGGCCGCACGGCCGATGGTCTGGATCAGGCTGCGCTCGGCGCGCAGGAAGCCTTCCTTGTCGGCATCGAGGATGGCCACCAGCGACACCTCGGGGATGTCCAGGCCCTCGCGCAGCAGGTTGATGCCCACCAGCACATCGAAGGTGCCCAGGCGCAGGTCGCGCAGGATCTCGACCCGCTCGACCGTGTCGATGTCCGAGTGCAGGTAGCGCACCTTGACGCCGTTCTCGGCGAGGTAGTCGGTCAGCTGCTCGGCCATGCGCTTGGTCAGCGTCGTGATCAGCACCCGCTCGTTGATCGCCACGCGCTGGTGGATCTCCTGCAGCACGTCATCGACCTGGTGGGTGGCCGGACGGACCTCCACGGTCGGATCGACCAGCCCGGTCGGCCGCACCACCTGCTCGACCACCTGGCCGGCGTTGCGGTTCTCGTAGTCGGCGGGCGTGGCCGAGACGAAGACCGCCTGGCGCATCTTGCGTTCGAACTCCTCGAAGCGCAGCGGGCGGTTGTCCATCGCGCTGGGCAGGCGGAAGCCATATTCGACCAGCGTGGTCTTGCGGGCCCGGTCGCCGTTGTACATGCCGCCCAGCTGGCCGATCAGCACGTGGCTCTCGTCGAGGAACATCAGCGCATCGGGCGGCAGGTAATCGACCAGCGTCGGCGGCGGATCGCCCGGTTTCGCGCCCGACAGGTGGCGGCTGTAGTTCTCGATGCCCTTGCAGTGGCCGACCTCCTGGAGCATCTCCAGGTCGAAGCGGGTGCGCTGCTCGATGCGCTGGGCCTCGACCAGCTTGCCGGCGGCGACGAACTCGGCCAGCCGTTCGCGCAGCTCGTCCTTGATGCCGTCGATCGCCGCAAGCACGCGCTCGCGCGGCGTCACGTAGTGGCTGGACGGGTAGATCGTGAAGCGCGGCACCTTCTGGCGGATCTTGCCGGTCAGCGGGTCGAACAGCTGCAGGCCCTCGACCTCGTCGTCGAACATCTCGATGCGCACGGCCAGCTCGGAATGCTCGGCCGGGAAGATGTCGATCGTGTCGCCGCGCACGCGGAAGGAGCCGCGCGAGAAGTCGGTGTCGTTGCGCGTGTACTGCATGCGGATCAGCTGCGCGATGGCGTCGCGCTGGCCGATGCGGTCGCCCAGGCGCACGATGAAGCGCATCTGGGTGTAGTCCTCGGGCTTGCCGATGCCGTAGATCGCGCTGACGGTCGCGACGATCACGGTGTCGCGGCGCTCCAGCACGCTCTTGGTGGCCGACAGGCGCATCTGCTCGATGTGCTCGTTGATCGAGCTGTCCTTCTCGATGAACAGGTCGCGCTGAGGCACGTAGGCCTCGGGCTGGTAGTAGTCGTAGTAGCTGACGAAGTACTCGATCGCGTTGCGCGGGAAGAACTCGCGGAACTCGGCGTAGAGCTGCGCGGCCAGCGTCTTGTTGGGCGCGAAGACGATGGCCGGACGGCCCATGCGCGCGATGACGTTGGCCATCGTGTAGGTCTTGCCCGAGCCGGTCACGCCCAGCAGCGTCTGGAAGGTCAGGCCGTCCCCGATGCCCTCGCACAGCGCATCGATCGCGGTGGGCTGGTCACCCGCCGGCGGATAGGGCTGATAGAGCTGGAAGGGCGAGCCCTCGTAGGTCACGAAGGTGCCCTCGCCCGGCGGCACGTCGGTGGCAGGCTGGTCCTGCACGGCCACCCCGGACCCAGGCCCGGCCCCTGACCTTGCCGACAGCTCCGCCCGGACCGCCTCCGGCAAGCCTGCTCGCTCCAGATCGCTCATGCTGAACTTGTCCTCGCCTAAAATTTGCGCAACCGCCCAGGGTAACTCAGGGTGGACTTCCCCTCCAACACCAGCCGACAGGCCAGATCATGTCCCTCTTCACCTCCGTCGAGATGGCGCCGCGTGACCCGATCCTCGGGTTGAACGAGCAATTCGGTGCCGACACCAACCCCGCCAAGGTCAACCTGGGCGTGGGCGTCTACTTCGACGAGAACGGCAAGCTGCCGCTGCTCCAGTGCGTCATCGCGGCCGAACGCCAGATGATGGAAGCGCCCAAGGCGCGCGGCTACCTGCCGATCGAGGGCATCGCCGCCTACGACAAGGCGGTGCAGGGCCTCGTGTTCGGCGCCGACAGCGTGGTCGTCCAGGGCGGCCGCGTCGCCACCGTGCAGGCCATCGGCGGCACCGGCGGCCTGAAGATCGGCGCGGACTTCCTCAAGCGCGTCAACCCGGGCGCGACGGTGCTGATCTCCGACCCGAGCTGGGAGAACCACCGCGCACTCTTCACCAACGCGGGCTTCCAGGTCGGCAGCTACCCGTACTACGACGCCGCCGCCAAGGGCGTGAACTTCGACGCCATGATCGGCGCGCTGCGCTCGGCCGCCGCCGGCACCGTGGTCGTGCTGCATGCCTGCTGCCACAACCCGACCGGCTACGACATCACCCCGGCGCAATGGGACCAGGTCGTCGAGGCGGTCAAGTCGCGCGAGCTGGTGGCCTTCCTCGACATGGCCTACCAGGGCTTCGGCGACGGCATCACCGAGGACGGCGCCGCGGTCCAGAAGTTCCTGGCTGCCGGCATCGAGTTCTTCGTCTCGACCTCGTTCTCGAAGAGCTTCTCGCTCTACGGCGAGCGCGTCGGCGCGCTGAGCGTGGTCTGCGGCAGCAAGGAAGACGCCGCGCGCGTGCTGTCGCAACTCAAGATCGTCATCCGCACCAACTATTCCAACCCGCCGACGCACGGCGCACAGGTCGTCGCCACCGTGCTGACCACGCCGGAACTGCGCCAGATGTGGGAGACCGAGCTGGCCGGCATGCGCACCCGCATCCGACAGATGCGCACCGCGCTGGTCGAGCGCCTGAAGGCAGCCGGCGTGTCGCGCGACTTCAGCTTCATCGCGCAGCAGAAGGGCATGTTCAGCTACTCCGGCCTGACGAAGGACCAGATGGTCCGCCTGCGCGACGAGTTCGGCGTCTACGGCGTCGACTCCGGCCGCATCTGCGTGGCCGCGCTGAACGACAAGAACCTCGGCTACGTGGTCGACTCGATCGCCAAGGTGCTGTGATCGGCTGACACCCAGCAGTTGCCAGCAGTCCCCAGTCGTCCCCAGCAAGCCCGGCATTGCCGGGCTTTTTTCATGGCGCCTGGCGCCGGTTCACGACACCCTGCCCGCCATGACTTTCCGATCGCCCAAACGGAAACGGGGCCTACCTTTCGGTAGGCCCCGTCACGGGTGGTGCGGCTGGCAGGATTCGAACCCACGACCCCTTGGTTCGTAGCCAAGTACTCTATCCAACTGAGCTACAGCCGCACTGCAATCAAGACCGCTACTATAACAACGAAGAAATCAAAGCGTCAAGCGGTCTCAGATGATTTGTGCAGCTTCCCGGTAGCAGCGCTGGGCCTGGGCCTCATCGCCCTCGCGGTCGGCGATGCGGCCAAGCCAGCGCCAGGCGTCCTGGCGCTGGGCCGCTTCGGCGCTGGCGCTCTGGGCGACACCTTCGAGCAGACGCCGCGCGCGGCCCCAGAGCTGGCGCTCGGCCATCGCGCGACCGACGGCATGCGCGAGCGGCATGTCGCCCGGCTGCGCCGAGACCGATTCCTCGAGCAGCGGCAGCCAGTCGACTGGCAGGCCGGGCAGCACGTCGATGAAGGCCTTGAGCACCGCCGCGCGTTCGCGTTCGCCCAGCTTGGACAGCTCGGTCCAGTGCGGCCGCAGCCAGCCCCGGCCATCCGGGATGCAGTCGAGCTCGGCCGAACGGCTGGCCGCCCGCGCCGTGACGACCGGATCGCGCCGGTCGGCCGCGTCGAGCTGCGCCCAGATGCGGCGCAGCTGATCGGCGTCGCGGGCGGTGTCGAGCACCTCGATGGCCAGCGACCGCAGGATGCCGTGCGCGGCCACCGGGGCGATGCCCTGGTGCTTGGCCAGCAGGCGCGCGGTGCGCAGGGCCTCCAGCGGCTGGCGCGCCAGGCGGGCAGCCTGCAGGCGCAGGCGCAAGGCCTGGGTGCGGCGGGCGACGCCAGCGGGCAGCTGGGCCAGCTGTTCCAGCGCGCGGCCGGCCTCGCGGTCGTCGATCGCCCATTCGGCTGCCAGCAGGCGCGCACCCTCGGCCACCGGCAGGTGCGCCGCCTTGGGGCCCAATGCCGTCAGCGCGTTGCCCAGCTGCTCGTCACGCCGCGCACGGTCCTGCAGTCGATGCAGGCTGCTCGCGGCGAGGAGGTGCGCGAGCGTCGCGAACTCGCCGTCGGCGGTCAGCTCGGGCGTCAGGGCCTGGATCTCCAGCGCCCGTTGTGCCGCCTTGTGGGCCCGGCTGTAGCGACCGGCGTAGAGCAGGCCGATGGCCTCGCGCAGGGCGGTCTGGGCGGCGCGTTCGCGGCGCTGCAGGCGCCAGGCCCGCGCCCGCTCGGGCAGTCCGATCAGGCGGTTGAGCGTGCCCACCGCGACGTAGGACAAGGCCCCCGTCACGACGATGCCCAGCAGGAACAGGTTGAGCGACAGGTCGACCCGCCAGGGCGCCCAGTAGATCGAGACGATGCCGTCGTTGTTGCCCAGCGTACCGGCGGCCAGCGCCGCGACGACGAAGAGGATGACCAGCCAGATGACCCAGCGCATCGCGTGCCGTCCGTCAGCGGCCGGCCACGGCGGCGGCCGTGGCGGCGAGGGTTTCATCCGGGCGCGGGACGCCCACCAGTCGGGTCTGCTGGCCGACCTGGCGCAGCAGGTCCAGCGCCAGCTGGGTCTTGCGCGATTGCAGATCGAAGTAGCGCCGGATCGACAGGTCCGCGCCCTGCAGGTCCGAACTGGCCGACTCGAGCTGGCGCGACAGCACCGACAGCCGCGCGTTGAGCAGCCGCAGCTTGAGGTTCTCGCGCAGCAGCACGCCTTGCTCGGGTGACAGCAACATGGCCTCGGGCTGTTCGATGCGGGTCACGCGCACGAGGCTGCGCAGTTCCTCGATCACCAGGCCGATGGAGGACGACCAGGCCAGCTTCAGCTTGGGCAGCACGACGGCGCCCACGCTGCCGGGACCGGATGCGGAAGCCGCAGCAGACGCAGCCACGGCAGCCGAAGCCGAAGAAGACACCGTGCTGACCACGCCGGCCGCTTTCGAGGCCGCCCCGGCCGGGGCGGCAACCCGTGCCGGCAGTTCGGCCGCGTTGGCCGCGTTGGCCGCGTTCGATGGCTTGGCCGCTTCGACCGTCAACGGCATCTCGTCGGCCAGCCGCACGGTCTCATCGAGCTTGATCAGCAGCGCGCCGATGTCGGGCACGCTGACGGCGCGCACGCGGTCCAGGTCGCGGGCGATGGCGCGGCGCAGGCGTTCAAGACGCGGCTGGTTGATGCGCGCCAGCCGCTCGTCGGCCGAGCGCAGCGCCAGCACCAGGGGCTCGGCGCTGCCGGTCAGCGTGCTCTGCTGCAGGGCGACGCGGATCGCTGCATCGATGTCGGCGATGGCGTTCTCGTCCCGCGAGCGCGACAGCGACTGCAGCAGGTCGTCGAGCTGGCCGCGCTGCAACGCGACCTCGGCCAGCTTGGCATCGAGCAACGCGGTCTTGGCCGCCGTGTCGCGCGAGACGTCGCGCGCCTCGGTGGCGAGCACGCGGGCCTCGGCGGACTGGTCGGCGCTGGTCTGCTGGCGTCGCACCAGCTCGCGTTCGAGATCGGCCAGCTGGCCGCGCGTGTTCCAGGCCAGCGTGACAGCGATCAGCGCCATGGCCGCGCCCGCCAGACCGATCACCAGGCCGAGCCTGGAACCCGGCGCGGCGACGGACGAAGACGCGGCTGCTGCCGATGCGGCTGGCGCGTCGAGCAGGCCGATGTCGGGCAAGGGTTCGCTGGATGGCGACGCGCTCGCTTCGGGAGGAAGGGCCGCCTCAGCGGGTGGGGTGGCAGCCTGATCGGCGCCGCGCTCGGGGGGTGATACAGAGGACACGATGAGGCGTTGCGCACCGGGATGAGGTCAAAACCATTGTATCGACGGGACCTATGCCAACCGATGCAGGAACCGTGTCAATCGGGGAACGGCATCTGCCTCAGGCGGGCCAGCATCTGCGCCGCGTCGGGCGTCACCTCGATGACCTGCGACCAGCCGGCCGCGCGCGCGGTCTCGGCGATGCGTGGGTGCGTGGCCAGCGCGGTTGTCGCCAGCAGGCCGGGCTGCGGACGCGCCTGCCTGGCGATCCAGGCCGCCAGGTGACGTACGGCCTCCGAGCTGCTGAACTGCCAGGCGTGGCGCGCCGGATCGGCCTCGATGCGGGCCAGCAGCGCCAGCTGCGCGTCGTCCCAGGCCGGCGCGATGCGGCGGTAGGCCGCCAGCAGGTCGACACGGGCGCCGGCCGCGCGCAGCGTCGACGCCAGCCAGTCGCGGCCGTCCTCGCCGCGCACGATCAGCGCCTGCCGACCCGGCCAGTCGATCGCGGCGAGTTGCTGCTGCCACAGGGTCTCGGCATCGAACTGCGCCGAATCGGGCCGCGGGCTCAGGACCTGAGCCGCGTCCAGCCCCTGGGCCCGCAGCGCCGCGACGGTGCCGGGACCGGTGGCCGCCGCCTGCGTCGTGGCCGGCCAGCGCGAACCGACCGGCGCCTGGGCGAAGAACTGCAGCACCGCATTGGGGCTCACGAACATGACCAGGCGACGCGTGGCCAGCGTCGCCCAGGCCTGCCGGACGGCCGGGGCGAAGGCCGGCTGCGGCTCGATCACCAGCAGCGGCAGGGCGACGGCCGGACAGCCCAGCGCGGCGAGCCGATCGACCCATTCGTCAGCCTGCGGCTGCGGCCGGGTGACGATCAGCGTGGGCAGCGCCGAGGTCGTGGGCAAGGCAAGGGCCGGCAGCTTCAGGCCTCGGGCAGCGCCGCCAGCAGGTCGTCGCCACCTCCGGCACGCAGCTGGGCGACGACCTCGAGTCCAAGCGCCTCGGCGTCCTGGGTCGCGTCGAGCGTGCGCAGCACCTGCGCGCGGGCCAGCGCACGCACGATCGGCCGGCTGGCGTCCAGCGGATGGCCGAGCCGGGCCTCGATCACGAGCTCGTCGCCGTCCCACTGTGCAAAGGCGGCCAGCGGCATGCTGCAACTGCCCCCGAGCGCGCGCGACACGGCCCGCTCGGCGTGCACCGACAACCAGGTCCCGACGTCGATGTGCTGGGCCACCAAGGCTCGCAGCGCGGTGGCGTCCTGACGCACCTCGATGCCCAGGGCGCCCTGGCCCGCGGCCGGCAGCATCACGCCCGGGTCGATGACGCAGCGGATGCGCTCGCCCAGGCCCAGGCGCTTCAGGCCGGCCGCCGCCAGCACGATCCCGTCGTACTGGCCCTCGTCAAGCTTGCGCAGCCGGGTGTCGAGGTTGCCGCGCAACGGCTGCACGTCCAGGTCGGGCCGCAGCGCCTTGAGCTGCACGACGCGGCGCAGGCTGGAGGTGCCGACGCGTGCGCCCTGCGGCAGCGAGGCGATGTCGGCATGTCGCGGCGAGACCCAGGCGTCGCGCGGGTCCTCGCGTTCAAGCACCGCAGCCAGCACGAAGCCGTCGGGCAGCACCATCGGCACGTCCTTGAGCGAGTGGACCGCGAGGTGCGCGCGGTCCTCTTCCAGCGCCACCTCCAGCTCCTTGACGAACAGGCCCTTGCCGCCGACCTTGGACAGGGCGCGGTCAAGGATCTGGTCGCCCCGGGTCGTCATGCCGAGCAACTCGACGGCCAGGCCGTGGCGGGCGCCAAGCAGGTCACGGACATGTTCGGCCTGCCACAGGGCGAGCCGGCTTTCGCGCGTGGCGATGATGCAGGGGTTGGGCAGCGGGGCAGTCATGGCTGGATTGTCGACCAAGCGATGGCCTTGTCCGTTGCCTCGGGTCGTCGCGCGGACGCTGCAAGGGTTGGCCCTGAATCGTTTTGGCCCCGATCTTGCGTGTTCGCCGCGAATGGCCGGTGATACCATCGTCTTGTAACTTTGTTACTAACTTTTGAACACTGAGGTTTCAATGCCGCGCGCTGCCGCCAACTCCCGCCCCGCCCGTGCCGCCCGACAGTCCACGAAGGTCACGCCGCCCGCTGCGGGCGCCAGGTCGACGCGACCGAAAGTCGTGACTGCGGCCGATGCTGCCGAGAAGAACCGGCCGCTGGTCGAGGACATCCGGCTGCTGGGCCGCATCCTGGGCGACACCATCCGCGAGCAGGAAGGGCAGGAAGCCTTCGACCTGATCGAGCGCGTGCGCCAGCTGTCGGTGGGCTTTCGCCTGAAGCAGGACGCGACGGCCGGCAAGGCGCTGGACCGGCTGCTGAAGAACCTGACGATCGACCAGACCGTCAGCGTGATCCGCGCCTTCAGCTACTTCTCGCACCTGGCCAACATCGCCGAGGACCGCCACCACGTGCGCCGCCGCGAGGTCCACGAGCGTGCCGGGCACCTGCAGGAAGGCTCGCTGGCGATGACCTTCGAGCGCCTGTCCGATGCCGACATCCGCGCCGACCAGATTGCCCAGACGCTGCAGCAGGCCTACATCTCGCCGGTGCTGACCGCCCACCCGACCGAGGTGCAGCGCAAGAGCATCCTCGACGCCGAGCGCGCCGTGGCCGAGCTGATCGGTGCCCGCGACGACCTGCACACCGATCACCAGCGGGCCGAGAACGAGGCGCTGCTGCGCGCCCGCGTCACCCAGCTGTGGCAGACGCGCATGCTGCGCTACACCAAGCTGACCGTGGCCGACGAGATCGAGAACGCGCTCAGCTACTACCACAGCACCTTCCTGCGCCAGATCCCGCGCATGTACCAGGCGGTCGAGCAGGCCCTGCCCGGCCACGACATCGCGAGCTTCTTTCGCATGGGCAACTGGATCGGCGGCGACCGCGACGGCAACCCCTTCGTGACGGCGGAGACGCTGCGCCGCGCGCTGTCGCGCCAGAGCGAGACCGTGCTGCGGCACTACCTGACCGAAGTCCACGCGCTGGGCGGCGAGCTGTCGATGTCCAACCTGCTCGCGCCGGTGACCGATGCGATGAAGGCGCTGGCCGCCCGTTCGCCCGACCAGAGCGCGCACCGCGAGGACGAGCCCTACCGCCGCGCGCTGATCGGCATGTATGCGCGCCTGGCCGCGACGCTGCACGAGTTCACCGGCACCGAGGCGCTGCGCCATGCCGTGCCGCCGCAGAATCCGTACACCGACGCCAGCCAGTTCATGGCCGACCTGCGGGTGATCGAGGCCTCGCTGCGCCACCACCATGCCCAGGCCCTGATCGCGCCGCGCCTGGCCCCGCTGATGCGCGCGGTGCAGGTCTTCGGCTTCCACCTCGCCACGGTCGACCTGCGCCAGAGCTCCGACAAGCACGAGGCGGTGGTCGCCGAGCTGCTGAAGATCGCCCGTGTCGAGGCCGACTACAGCGCGCTGGACGAGACCGCGCGGCGCGAGCTGCTGGTGCGCCTGCTCAACGAAACCCGCCCGCTGCGCGTCACCGGCCATGTCTACTCGGAACACGCCGGCAGCGAGCTGGCGATCTTCGAGACCGCGCGCGAGATGCTCGGCCGCTACGGCCGCAGCGCCATCCGGCACTACATCATTTCGCACACCGAGGACGTCAGCGACCTGCTCGAAGTCCTGCTGCTGCAGAAGGAGACCGGCCTGCTGCGCGGCACGCTGGACGACGACGCGACCAACTCGCTGATCGTCGTGCCGCTGTTCGAGACCATCGGCGACCTGCGCAACGCCGCGCCGATCATGCGGGCCTTCTACGAATTGCCCGGCATCACCGGCATGGTCGTGCGCTCGGGCCTGGAAGGCCCCGGCGAGCAGGACATCATGCTGGGCTACAGCGACAGCAACAAGGACGGCGGCTTCTTCACCAGCAACTGGGAGCTCTACGACGCCGAGCTGGCGCTGGTCGAGCTGTTCGAGACGCTCGGCCGCGAGCACGGCATCAAGCTGCGGCTGTTCCACGGCCGCGGCGGCACCGTCGGTCGCGGCGGCGGTCCGAGCTACCAGGCCATCCTGGCGCAGCCCCCGGGCACCGTGAACGGCCAGATCCGCCTGACCGAACAGGGCGAGGTGATCGCCTCGAAGTACGCGCACCCGGAGATCGGCCTGCGCAACCTCGAGACCCTGGTCGCCGCGACGCTGGAGGCCACGCTGCTGCATCCGACGCAGAGCGCGCCGCGCAGCTTCCTGGACGCCGCCGCCGAGCTGTCCAACGCCAGCATGGCGGCCTACCGCAAGCTGGTCTACGAGACCGACGGCTTCACCGACTACTTCTTCAGCGCGACGCCGATCCGCGAGATCGCCGAGCTGAACATCGGCTCGCGCCCGGCCTCGCGCAAGGCGACCCGCGCGATCGAGGACCTGCGTGCGATTCCCTGGGGCTTCAGCTGGGGCCAGTGCCGCGTCGCGCTGCCGGGCTGGTGCGGCTTCGGCTCGGCGGTCGAGACCTTCCTGAACGCACAGGGCGAGGACAAGCGCAAGAGCCGGCTGCTGCTGCTGCAGCGCATGTTCAAGCAATGGCCGTTCTTCCGCACGCTGATGTCCAACCTGGACATGGTGCTGGCCAAGACCGACCTGGCGATCGCGGCGCGCTACGTCGACCTGGTCGAGGACAAGAAGCTCGGCAAGCGCATCTTCGCGGCCGTCGAGGCCGAGTGGACCCGCACCCAGCAGGCCCTGACCGCCATCACCGGCGAGCAGCAGCGCCTGGCCAGCAACCCGACGCTGGCGCGCTCGATCGAGCACCGTTTCCCCTACCTCGATCCGCTCAACCACCTGCAGGTCGAGCTGATGCGCCGCTACCGCAACCGCAAGGACGGTGACGCCGTCAACGAGCGCCTGCAACGCGGCATCCACATCTCGATCAACGGGGTGGCCGCCGGCCTGCGCAACACGGGCTGAGTCCGGACCAGAGGCCGTCCTGAGGACGGCCTCGCGCCGGACGAAGCGCCCGGCCTTGCAAGGCCGGGCGTGGGGTGCGATGGCAGTCCACCCTCGGCCCTGCAAGGCCGGGCGTGGGGTGGGATGGTCGTCCACCCAACAGAAACGCCGGCTCACAGGCCGGCGTTCTTCTTGATGCGACCGGCCGGGAAGGCCGATCGCCACGGGCCGTTTCAGGCCCCGGTCATTCGCCCAGGTAGGCCGCCCGCACCTTCGGGTCGTCCAGCAGCGCACGGCCTTGGCCGCTCATCGTGACCTCGCCGGATTCCATCACGTAGCCACGGTCGGCAATGGCCAGCGCACGGCTGGCGTTCTGCTCGACCAGCAACATCGTGACGCCCTGCTTGTGGATGTCGCCGACGACCTCGAAGATCTTGTCGACCATGATCGGCGACAGGCCCATCGACGGCTCGTCAAGCAGCAGCACCTTCGGACGGGCCATCAGCGCACGGCCCATCGCGAGCATCTGCTGCTCGCCACCGGACATCGTGCCGGCGAGCTGGTCGCGGCGCTCCTTCAGGCGCGGGAAGATGCCGAAGACCTTCTCGATGTCGGCCTCGATCTCCTTGTCGTTGCGCGTGTACGCGCCCATCAGGAGGTTCTCGGTGATGGACATGCGCGTGAAGGTGCCGCGCCCTTCCGGGATCATCACCAGGCCCTGCTTGGCCAGGTCCCAGGCACCCTGGCCGCGGATGCTGCGGCCGAGGTAGTGCACGTCGCCATCGGCGATCGGCTGGATGCCGGTGACGGCCTTGAGGGTGGTGGTCTTGCCGGCGCCGTTGGCACCGATCAGGCTGACGAGCTCGCCTTCGCGAACCTCGATCGTGGCGCCCTTGACGGCCTGGATGCCGCCGTAGGCGACCTTGAGGCCGCGCACTTCGAGCAGCACCTGCTGTTTGCTTTGTGTCATGTGTGTGTGCTCCGCTCGCTGCGCTCAGTGGGCCTTGTGACCGGCACCGAGGTAGGCCTCGATCACCTTCTCGTTGCGCTGCACGTCGTGCGGCGTGCCTTCGGCGATCTGCTTGCCGTAGTCGAGCACGGTGACGCGGTCGCACAGGCCCATCACCAGCTTCACGTCGTGCTCGATCAGCAGGATGGTGCGGCCGTCGTTGCGGATGCGGTCGATCAGCTCGCGCAGCACGACCTTCTCGGTCGCGTTCATGCCGGCGGCGGGTTCGTCCAGCGCGATCAGCTTCGGCTCGGTCGCCAGTGCGCGGGCGATCTCCAGCCGGCGCTGGTCGCCGTAGCTCAGCGTGCGGGCCTTGAAGTCGGCGTACTTGCCGATGCCGACATAGTCGAGCAGTTCCTGGGCGCGTTGGGCGATGGCAGCCTCCTCGGCCTTGAAGCTGGCGGTGCGGAAGATCGCGCCGACCAGGCCTGAGCCGGTGCGCACGTGGCGCCCGACCATGACGTTCTCCAGCGCCGTCATCTCGGGGAAGAGACGGATGTTCTGGAAGGTGCGCGCGATGCCCGCGGCCGCCACCTGGTGCACGGCCTGAGGCGTGTAGGTCGCACCGCCCAGCTCGAAGGTGCCGCCGTCGGGCGTGTACAGCCCGGTGATGACGTTGAAGAAGGTGGTCTTGCCGGCGCCGTTGGGACCGATCAGGCCATAGACCTGGCCCTTGCGGATCGTGATGCCCACGTCGCTGAGGGCCTGCAGGCCACCGAAGCGCTTGGAGACGCCCTTGACCTCGAGAACGGTGTCATTCATGTGCGTGCTCCTCACTTCACGACGGCCGGGGCCGCCTTGCCATGTTCCGGCGCGGGCCACAGGCCACGCGGACGCAACAGCATCACCGCGATCATCGCCAGCGCGATCAGCAGCTGGCGCAGGATGGCCGCGTCGATGCGGCCGCCAGTCATGGACTGCACGTCGCCGGCGACATAGCGCAGCACCTCGGGCAGTGCCGAGAGCATCACCGCGCCCAGGATCACGCCCGGGATGTGGCCGATGCCGCCCAGCACGACCATCGCGACGATCATCACCGACTCCATCAGCGTGAAGGACTCGGGCGAGATGAAGCCCTGGAAGGCCGCGAACATCGCGCCCGACACGCCGCCGAAGGTGGCGCCCATGCCGAAGGCAAGCAGCTTGAGGTTGCGGGTGTTCAGGCCCATCGCCTTGGCGGCGATCTCGTCCTCGCGGATGGCCATCCAGGCGCGGCCGATGCGCGAGTTCTCGAGCCGGTGGCAGATCACCACGCTGCCCACGACCAGCGCGAGGAACAGGTAGTAATACAACGCGACCGACGGGATCGAGTAGGTCCCGATCACCAGCGGCTTGCCGAAGCTGAAGCCGAAGAAGGTCATCGGGTCGATCTGGCTGATGCCGCGCGGGCCGTTGGTGATGTTGAGCGGATGCTCCAGGTTGTTCATGAACACCCGGATGATCTCGCCGAAGCCCAGCGTGACGATCGCCAGGTAGTCGCCGCGCAGCTTGAGCGTCGGAGCGCCCAGCACGATGCCGGCGACCGCGGCCACCACGGCCGCGACCGGGACCACCATCCAGATCGGGAAATGCAGCCCGTTCGGGAAGGCGGCCTTGAAGGACGCGAAGTTCATCGACAGGTGCGGCGAGGCGACCAGCGCGAACAGGTAGGCCCCGAGCGCATAGAAGGCCACATAGCCGAGGTCGAGCAGGCCGGCGTAGCCGACCACGATGTTGAGGCCCAGCGCCAGCAGCACGTACAGCAGCGCGAGCGCCATGATGCGCACCCAGCCCTGGCCGAACTGGGCCGCGAACAGCGGCAGCGCCAGCAGGGCGACGGCCGCGATCAGGATGACGAGGAGTCGGTTCTTCGGATTCATCGCGAGGTCTCCGGGTTCAGGCGCGGTCGGCCACGCGTTCGCCCATCAGGCCGCTCGGACGCAGCGTGAGGACCAGGATCAGCACCAGGAAGGCGAAGATCTCGACGTAGTGGCTGCCGAAGACGCCGCCGGTCAGGTCACCGAGGTAGCCCGCGCCGATCGCCTCGATCAGGCCCAGCAGCACGCCGCCGACCATCGCACCGGTGAGGTTGCCGATGCCACCGAACACCGCGGCGGTGAAGGCCTTCAGGCCGGGCATGAAGCCCATGCTGTGCTGCAGGGTGCCGTAGTTGGCCGCCCACATGATCCCGGCGATGGCCGCCAGCGCCGCGCCGATGATGAAGGTGGCGCTGATGATGTGGTCGGGACGCACGCCCATCAGGCCGGCCACGCGCGGGTTCTCGGCGGTGGCGCGCATCGCGCGTCCGAGCTTGGTCTTGTTGACCAGCCACAGCAGCAGGCTCAGCACGACGCCGGTCACGACCAGGATCAGCACCTGGGTCAGCGTGATCACCGGGCCGTCCTCCCACAGGAAGTAGACGTCCGCCGGGATCAGCTGCGGATAGGGTTTCGGATTGGGCTTCCAGATGATCATCGCGAGCGTCTGCAGCAGCAGGCTCATGCCCATCGCGGTGATCAGCGGGGCCAGGCGCGGCGCGTTGCGCAGCGGCCGGTAGGCGATCTTCTCGATCGAGTAGTTCAGCAGCGAGCAGATGACGATGGCCGCCACCATCGAGATCAGCAGGATGACCCAGCCCGGCCACATGATGCCGGCGGACTGGAAGGCCGAGGCCACGGTCCAGCTGACCATGGCGCCCACCATCAGGACCTCGCCGTGGGCGAAGTTGATGAGGCTGATGATGCCGTAGACCATCGTGTAGCCCAGTGCCACGAGCGCATACATGCTGCCCAGCACCAGACCGTTGATGATCTGCTGTACGAAGGTGTCCATCGAAAGGTCTCCAGGATGCGGTGCCCTTAGCCCGCTATTCGTTCTTGATGCGGCGGGTTCATGGCCTGCCGCTCGTTCACGCAACGACCGTGCCCGATGTGTCGTGGGCTGGCGGCCTCGAAGGGGTTCGAAAGCGGCCTGGTCGGCGTCAAGCGGCGCGGATTGTATGGCTCGGTTATCCCGCGAAAGATTCGTGTTTTCCGCAGACCGCACCACCTTCGATGCGGTATTGACCGGGCTTCAACGAGCTTTCTTCGCCTGCGCGTCCAGCTCACCCAATCGGGCCAGCTTCTCGGCGATCTTGATCTCCAGCCCGCGCGGTGCCGGGTGGTAGAAGGCCGGCGGCGGATCGAGCGCCTCGGGGAAGTAGTGCTCCCCGGCCGCGTAGCCATCGGCCTCGTCGTGGGCGTAGCGGTAGTCGCGGCCGAAGTCGAGCGTCTTCATCAGCGCGGTCGGTGCATTGCGCAGGTGCAGCGGCACCGGCCGCGTGCCGTCCTGCTGCACGAAGGCCCGGGCGGCCTTGTAGGCGGTGTAGACCGCGTTGGACTTGGGTGCCACGGCCAGGTAGATCACCGCGTTGGCCAGCGCGAGTTCGCCCTCGGGCGAGCCGAGCCGCTCGTAGGTCTCGCTGGCATCGAGGCACAGGCGCAGCGCGCGCGGGTCGGCCAGGCCGATGTCCTCGGTGGCCATGCGGATCAGCCGGCGCGCCACGTAGCGCACGTCGACGCCGCCGTCGAGCATGCGGACGAACCAATACAGGGCGGCATCGGGGTTGCTGCCGCGCACGGATTTGTGCAGCGCCGAGATCGTGTCGTAGAACTGGTCGCCGCCCTTGTCGTAGCGGCGCAGCTGCGCGCCGAGGCAGCGCTCCAGCACGGCCTCGTCGACGATGGTCTGCGGCCCGACCATGCGCACGACGTTCTCGAAGGTGTTGAGCAGCCGGCGCGCGTCGCCGTCGGCATAGGCGATCAGCCGCGTGGCCGCCGCCGCCTCGGGCGCGGCCGCGCCGAGCGCCTCGCAGGCACGTGCCAGCAGGGCCTGCTGGTCGGCCTCGCCGATGGGCTGCAGGACATGCACGGTGGCGCGCGAGAGCAGCGCCGAGTTGACCTCGAAGGACGGGTTCTCGGTGGTCGCGCCGATGAAGGTGAACAGGCCCGATTCGACATGCGGCAGGAAGGCGTCCTGCTGCGACTTGTTGAAGCGGTGTACCTCGTCGACGAAGACGATGCAGCGCCGCCCCTGGGCCTGCGCGACGCGGGCCTGCTCGACCGCCTCGCGGATCTCCTTGACGCCGCCGAGCACGGCCGAGATCTGCACGAAGACGGCCTCGAAGGCATCGGCCATCAGCCGCGCCAGCGTGGTCTTGCCCACGCCCGGCGGCCCCCACAGGATCATCGAGTGAGGCTGCCCCGACTCGAAGGCCACGCGCAGCGGCTTGCCCGCATCGAGCAGGTCATGCTGGCCGATGACCTCGTCGAGGTGGTGCGGCCGCAGCCGCTCGGCCAGCGGGATCGCACCGGCGGCGCCCGCCGCCGCAGGCAGCGGTCCACGTTCCGCACGCAACGCCGGCAAGGGCTGCGGCTCGGCGCCGTCGAACAGGTCGCTCACGTCAGGAGGTCCGCCGTGGCGGCATCACTGCTGCAGCACGTCCGCACCCGCCGGCGGCACGAAGCGGAAGCGGGTCGCCGGCAGGGCCGGGTTGGTCTCGACGCGCTGGAAGTCCAGCCGCGAGCGCTGACCGAAGGCGTCGGTGATCTCGAAGGCCGTGAGGTCCTTGCCGCGGAAGGCGACGCGCACCTTGCGGATGCTGCCCTCGGCATTCTTCGGCTCGGCCAGCACCCATTGCAGGCCGGCCTCGTCGGGCTGGTTCGACAGCGTGAAGTCGCGTTCGATCGAGCCACCCGCCAGCAGCGCCGCCGGCGTGCTGCCCAGCGCCTGGTCATAGGGCCGCACCGTGACCTGGTTGAGGTCGACGTCGTGCAGCCAGACCTTGCTGCCGTCGGACACGATCAGCTGCTCGTAGGGCTTGAGGTAGTCGAAGCGGAAGCGGTTCGGCCGCAGGAACTCGAAGGTGCCGGACGACGGCTTCTTGCGCGCGCCGTCGTTGCCGGTGACGACCTGGGTGAAGCTGGCGCGGCCGGACTGGACCTCGCGCACGAAGTCGCGCAGCGCGCCGACCGCGTCGGCCTGGGCGGTCACGGGCCAGAGCGGTAGCAGCGACAGGGCCAGCATGGCCAGCCAGCGGCGGCGGGTGGTGAGTTTCGTGTGGATCATGTCGTGAGCCTTCAGTCACCCTGGCGCGGCGGCACCAGGATGTCGCGGTTGCCGTTGGTCGCCATGCTGGAGACCACGCCCGACTGCTCCATCTGTTCGAGCAGCCGCGCGGCGCGGTTGTAGCCGATGCGCAGGTGGCGCTGCACCAGCGAGATCGAGGCCCGGCGGTGCTGCAGCACGATGGCGACGGCCTGGTCGTACATCGGGTCGGCCTCTCCGGACGGACCGCCGGCCGGGTCACCGCCCTCGCCGCCTTCACCGTCCAGCACACCGCCTTCGAGGATGCCCTCGATGTAGTCGGGCTCGCCCTGGGTCTTGAGGTAGCTGACCACGCGATGGACCTCGTCATCGCTGACGAAGGCACCGTGCACCCGCACCGGCAGGCCGCCGCCGGGCGTCAGGTAGAGCATGTCGCCCTGGCCGAGCAGGGCCTCGGCGCCCATCTGGTCGAGGATGGTGCGGCTGTCGATCTTGCTGGAGACCTGGAAGGCGATGCGGGTCGGGATGTTGGCCTTGATCAGGCCGGTGATGACGTCGACGCTGGGCCGCTGCGTGGCCAGGATCAGGTGGATGCCAGAAGCCCGCGCCTTCTGCGCCAGGCGTGCGATCAGTTCCTCGATCTTCTTGCCGACCACCATCATCAGGTCGGCGAGTTCATCGATCACCACGACGATGTGCGGCAGTCGGGACAGCGGCTCGGGCGCGTCGGGCGTCAGGCTGAAGGGGTTGGGGATCAGCTCGCCGCGATCGGTCGCCTCGGCGATCTTCTTGTTGTAGCCAGCCAGGTTGCGCACGCCCATCTTGCTGAGCAGCTTGTAGCGCCGCTCCATCTCGGCCACGCACCAGTTGAGCGCGTTGCCGGCCTGCTTCATGTCGGTCACGACCGGGGCGAGCAGGTGCGGGATGCCTTCGTAGACGCTCATCTCGAGCATCTTCGGATCGATCAGGATCAGGCGGACGTCGCGTGCCTCGGCCTTGTAGAGCAGGCTCAGGATCATCGCGTTGATGCCCACCGACTTGCCCGAGCCGGTCGTGCCGGCGACCAGCACGTGCGGCATCTTGGCCAGGTCGGCCACCACCGGCGTGCCGATGATGTCCATGCCCAGGCCGATGGTCAGCTGCGAGGCCGCGCCGTTGTAGACCTGCGAGCCGAGGATCTCGGCCAGCCGGATCGTCAGGCGGCGCGCATTGGGCAGCTCCAGCGCCATGAAGGTCTTGCCGGGAATGGTCTCGACCACGCGGATCGACACCAGGCTCAGCGAGCGAGCCAGGTCCTTGGCCAGGTTGACGACCTGCGAGCCCTTCACGCCGGTGGCCGGCTCGATCTCGTAGCGGGTGATCACCGGGCCGGGCTGGGCCGCGACGACGCGCACCTCGACACCGAAGTCCTTGAGCTTCTTCTCGATCAGCCGGCTGGTCATCTCCAGCGTCTCGGGCGTGACGGTCTCGACGCGGGTCGACGGCGCGGCGTCGAGCAGGTCGACCTGCGGCAGCTTGCCGTTGTCGAGTTCCTGGAAGAGCGGCTGCTGGCGTTCCTTGACGACCCGCTCGGACGGCGGCACGGCCGGCGGCGGCACCTCGATCACCAGCGGCGGCTGGACTTCCTCGATCTGGCGCTCGACCTCGACGAGCTGCTCGCGCTCGCGCTGGGCACGCTGGCCGATGCGCTCGTCCTCGGCGCGCTCGCGGCGCTCCTCGCGGCGTTCACGCAGGCCTTCGGCCGCCGTGCCGATGCGCTCGGCCAGCACGCTCCACGAGAAGCGGAAGGCCCAGGACAGGCCCACCAGCATCACCACGATCCAGGCCACGCCGCTGCCGGCGAAGCCCAGGAGCTTCATGCTGAGGGAACCCAGCGTCGCACCCAGCATGCCGCCGGCCTGTGCGCCGGCCAGCGTGTCCTCGTGGCGATAAAGGCGGGTCCATTCGAGCGAGCAGCTCGCCGCGATCAGCAGGGCCAGGCCGACCCAGGCCAGCCAGTGCGGCCGCCACGGCGTCGGGTCGGCGCCGCCGCGGCCCTCGCCGTCGGTTCGCAGCGCCCGCGCCAGCAGCGCCAGCCAGCCGCGCGCCAGGAACAGCAGGCACCACCAGACCGACAGGCCGAACAGGACGAAGGAAAGGTCGGACCACCAGGCACCCAGCGCGCCGACCCAGTTGCGGGTCGCGGCGCCGTCGCCGGAGGTCGAGAAGGCATGGTCGCCCGGGTGGTGGCTCAGCAGCGCCATCAGCCACAGCACCAGCAAGGTCGCACCGAACGCGATGGCCGCCTGCAGGCGCCAAGAGGCAGCGCCACGCGGGACGTGGTCCGGTGCGCCGGCGGCGTGGGAACGGGAGGAGGATGCGCTGTCGCCCGAAGACGACGCACGCAGCGAACCGAGCGGATACGTCATGCGCCGGATTGTCGGCGATCGGACCCGTCGGGCGGCACGGCGGCGAGCCGCGCGCCCGTCGGGCTCACTGCGTCGTGAGGCGGTCGGTCAGCACGACCCAGCCGTTTTCCTGGGTCTCGATCAGGCCGCGCTCCTCGAGGTCCTTCATGACCCGGCTGACCATCTCGCGCGACGCACCCACGACCTTGGCCAGGTCCTGACGCGAGACCTTGCTGCGGATCATGCGCTGGCCATCCTCGTCGGTGGCCATGTCCAGCAGCGCACGGGCGACGCGGCCGTACACGTCGAGAAGCGCCAGCGACTCGATCTGGCGGTCGGCGTTGCGCAGGCGGCCGACCAGGCCGCGCAGGATCGCGTAGGACAGGCTGGAGTTCTCCGGCAGGCAGGCGGCGAACTCGCCACGGCCCAGCACCAGCACGTCGGTCTGGACCTCGGCACGCACGGTGGCCGAATGCGGCTCGTTGTCGATCAGGCTCATCTCGCCGAGGTAGTCGCCCGGCTCCAGCACGGCAAGGATGACCTCGCGGCCGCGCGAGTCCGAGGTCACGACGCGGGCCCGGCCGCTCAGCAGGATGAACAGCGCGTCGGACTTGCGGCCTTGCTCGACGATGATCTCGCCACGGCGGTAGCGACGCTTGATCACCCCGTCGGCCACGGTCTGGGCCTGTTCGTTGGTGAGCATCGAGAAAAGAGGGACGCGCCGGATCAGATCGAGATTCGAGAGCATGGCCATCGAGGCACTCCTGCTTGAGTTGGTTCTATCGTGTTCATGGTCGGCCTACCGGCACGCCACAGCAGGTCGTTCATACAATCCCTCGATCCTCCTGCGGCGTCCGGGACCAGCTTGGTCGGGCAGAGCAGGGCTCGCCGACGGCCAGTTATTTCACGCATGTGTAACGCCTCTCTCACTCTAACCCATGCGTTGCCGAATTGAACAGCGCAGCAGTCCCGAATTGATAACCGGTTGCAGCTGCGGACCTTGAACTTCACAAACCCGACGCCACGCTAGAAACATGAGCACCAACAACCTGCATGCCCAAGTCCTGATCCTCGGTTCGGGCCCCGCCGGCTATACCGCCGCCATCTATGCAGCGCGGGCCAATCTCAAGCCCGTGCTGATCACCGGCATGGCCCAGGGCGGCCAGCTGATGACGACGACCGAGGTCGACAACTGGCCGGCCGACGTCGCCGGCGTGCTGGGCCCGGACCTGATGCAGCGTTTCCAGCAGCATGCCGAGCGCTTCAACACGCAGATGGTGTTCGACCACATCAACGCGGTCGATTTCTCGCAACGGCCACTGAAACTCACCGGTGATGCAGGCACTTACACCTGCGACTCGCTGATCATCGCCACCGGCGCCAGCGCCAAATACCTTGGCCTGCCGTCCGAGCAGACCTTCATGGGCCGCGGGGTCAGCGGTTGCGCGACCTGCGACGGCTTCTTCTACCGTGGCGACGAGGTCTGCGTGGTCGGCGGCGGCAACACGGCGGTCGAGGAGGCGCTCTACCTGTCGAACATCGCCAGCAAGGTCCACCTGATCCACCGACGCGACAAGTTCCGCGCCGAGGCGATCATGGTTGACAAGCTGCACGAGAAGGTCGCCGCCGGGAAGATGGAGCTTCACCTGTTCCAGACCCTGGACGAGGTCCTCGGTGATGCCTCCGGCGTGACCGGCGTGCGCCTGCGCAGCACCACCGACGACAGCACCCGCGACCTGACCGTGCGCGGCTGCTTCATCGCCATCGGCCACCACCCGAACACGGACATCTTCCAGGGCCAGCTGGAGATGAAGGACGGGTACATCGTCACGCGGACCGGCCTGAACGGCTTTGCCACGATGACCAGCGTGCCGGGCGTGTTCGCGGCTGGCGACGTGCAGGACCATGTCTATCGTCAGGCGATCACCAGCGCCGGTACCGGCTGCATGGCCGCGCTGGACGCCCAGCGCTTCCTCGAACAGGGCGGCGCGCACTGAGCGCGAGGCGAGGCCGGAACGGGCCGCCCAGCCGCGTGCTCGGCAGCTCTGGCGGGCTGGCCTCGCCTTTGTCTATAATCTTCGTTTTGCCGTCCTAGCCCGGTCTTCCGGCGCAGGCCCGCACGGCAGGCATCTCAGGGTGCCGCACGTGGGGGTCGGCGACACGAGGCCGGAGGGGCAAACATCAAGCCGGGGCCCGGCGCTGCGGTTGCAGGTCGATCAGACCCGCGACCCGCCCGAGCCTCCAGAGCCGCCGCCCGGTGTGTCCGCACCCGGTCGATCGGCCCAGCGGCTGGCTTGCGCTGTTTGCCGTGTTGAAACACAGTCTGGAGAAGCGTCATGGCACGCGTCTGTCAAGTCACGGGCAAGCGCCCGATGGTGGGGAACAACGTGTCCCACGCCAACAACAAAACCAAGCGTCGCTTCCTGCCGAATCTGCAGTACCGCCGCTTCTGGCTCGAAACCGAAAACCGTTGGGTGCGCCTGCGCATCAGCAACGCAGCTCTGCGTCTGATCGACAAGGTGGGCATCGAGCAGGTCGTCGCCGACCTGCGTGCCCGCGGCGAACTCTGAACCGCGAGGTAAGACACCATGGCATCCAAAGGCGGACGCGAAAAGATCAAGCTGGAATCCACCGCGGGTACCGGCCACTTCTACACCACGGCCAAGAACAAGAAGACGACGCCCGAAAAGCTCGAATTCATGAAGTTCGACCCGAAGGCACGCAAGCACGTGCTGTACAAGGAAGTGAAGCTCAAGTGAGTCTCGGCCTGTCGGCCTGACCGACGGGCCCTGCCACCGGAGCCGGGCGTCGCAGCCCGCACCTCCCGTCGCCCTCGAGGCGATCCACGACCCGCCCGGATTCGTCCCGGCGGGTTTTGTCATGGGTACGCCACCCTTTGGCCGGACGCGCCGATGCGGACGGCGGCCGATCCCCCTTTCGGTCGGTGCACCGCCCGACACACCCGAAGGGGGGCACCCTTCGTCATGATCGACTTGCCGCCGCCCGGCTCCTAGATTGGCCCGATCCCCACGCGCCGATCGACGGAGGCCCCGATGACCTGCCGAAGCAAGCTGCCCTGCCCCGCAACCTTCACGGCCTGCATCCTGATGTACGTGGCCGGGGCGGCACTGGCTCAGTCGCTGACACCGGGCGATCACCGCCTGACGCTGGGTGAACCACCCTTGCTCACCGTCCGAGCTCGCTTGGCAGAGGGCCAACAGATCGCCGGCACCCTGCCGCAACGCTGCCTGAGCGCCAGCCTTCAACCGGTCGACCCACGCGAAGGTGCAGCCGTGCCGCTCGAATGGCACGGCGCCGAACGCGCCGACGACGGCAGCACGTGGGTCACGCTGACACACCCCGAACCGCTGAGGCTGCTGCGCATGCTGCTGCGCGCGACCCTGCATTGCGGCCCGCCGTTCACGCGTCTCCAGTTGCTGCAGGCCGAGGTCGACGGCACCGAACCTGCCAGGCCCCTCGCACCCGCGACCTACACCCTGCCTGCCCCTCCAGCCTCGAACGCAGCGCCCGGGAGACCCTCCGAGTCCAGGTCGGCAGCACGGGCGCTGCCACCGCCGACCCGACCACCCTCTCCCCATCGACCAGACCGCGCCAGTCCCGCGCCGCCCTGGCGCGAGCCACCGCCGCCAACGCCGATGAGGTCGGCCGAACCGACGGCGGCTGCAGCGGCGTCGGCCTCCGTGCCAACCATCTCGACGTCGCCTGCGCTGGCCACATTCCTGCCGCCGACAAGCGCTGTGCCTCCTGCGCCACCTCCGCCACCTGCGCCGTCAGCCTCCACCGCCAGCCCGCTCACCGATGCCTTCATGCAGGCCTGGCAGCACGATCTCTCCGAAGTGAAGAGGGACCTGCTGCCGCTGCAGCGACAGGTTGCTGTCCAGGAGCAACGCCTGAGCCGGCAGGAAGACCTGCGCCGAGACGCCCTCGGCGTGCTGCTCGCGGTCGGCATCGGTGCGGGACTTTCGCGGGTCGCGTCTCGCGTCTGGCGCGACATCAGCTTGCGTCGGATGCGCGCAGAGCCTGCGTTGGCGGCGACGGATGCACGAGACCGCGGCACACGTTCAACCGTCGGGCAGTTCGACCCGCCCACGCACCCGCATTCCTCCGACATGCCCGAGACCGACGCGCCCCACCTGCGCGCCGCCCCTGCGTCTCGGGCCACGCTGGACGAGTCGACGCATGTGGCGCTGTACGCGGAGGTCGATGCGCTGCGCTCGACCGGCCACCTCGATGCCGGCGTCGCGCTGCTGGAAACCGCCCTGCATGGTGAGATCGACCAGCCGCCCGGCGCGCTGCTGCGGCTGCTGGACCTGTACCGTCGGCTCGGCCTGGCCGATGCGCACGGCCACATTGCCGACGAGCTGGGGCGGCTCTACGCGGTTGAGGTGCCGGAGCTTGGTCATTGCGCCCTGATCGACGAGGTCGACGTCGCAGGCACCCGTTCGGCGCTGCTGCGCCGACGCCCCGAACTGGCCGGACGCAGCCCCGCCGAGTCACGCCAGCGGCTGGCCGAGGCCCTGCTGGATCGCCGCTCCGGTACGCCCTTCAGCTGGCAGGACTTCCAGGCCGCCTTGGCCTGGCATGCCGAACTCGGCCGGCGTGACGGCCGGATCACCGCATCGTCGGAACCCGCGACGACCACGCCCACCACGGCGGCCACGCCGTCGGCGGAAGAACCGGCCTGGCTGCTGCAGACGGGCTGAGCGCGGTTCCGGCCGAAGCCGGCGCCGGATCAGACCAGCACGCGCTCGATGCCGCCGGCGTTGGCGTGGCCGACGTAGTCGGGCATCCAGTTCTCGCCCAGGATCTGGCGGGCCATCTCGACGACGATGTAGTCGGCCTCGAGCAGGCCGTTGTTCAGGTCATCCTGGTAGCGGCTCAGGCCCTGCAGGCAGGCCGGGCAGGACGTCAGGATCTTCATGTCGCCCTGGTGCCCGGCCGCACGCAGCTGGGCCTCGCCCTTGCGGATCTCCTCTTCCTTGCGGAAGCGGATCTGGGTCGAGATGTCCGGCCGGTTCAGCGCCAGCGTGCCGGCCTCGCCGCAGCAGCGGTCGCTCTTGACCACGCCGTCGCCCAGCAGCGCCTTGACCGTCTTCATCGGGTCCTGGAGCTTCATCGGCGTGTGGCAAGGGTCGTGGTACAGGAAACCGCCCTGGCCGGACAGGGTGATGCCCTTCTCCAGCAGGTACTCGTGGATGTCGATGATCCGGCAGCCCGGGAAGATCTTGTCGAACTGGTAGCCCTGCAGCTGGTCGTAGCAGGTGCCGCAGCTGACCACGACGGTCTTGATGTCGAGGTAGTTGAGCGTGTTGGCGACGCGGTGGAAAAGCACCCGGTTGTCGGTGATCATCTTCTCGGCCTTGTCGAACTGGCCGCTGCCGCGCTGGGGGTAGCCGCAGCACAGGTAGCCCGGCGGCAGCACGGTCTGCACGCCGGCATGCCACAGCATGGCCTGCGTGGCCAGGCCGACCTGGCTGAAGAGTCGCTCGGAGCCGCAGCCCGGGAAATAGAACACCGCCTCGCTGTCGACCGTCGTCGCCTTGGGGTTGCGGATGATCGGGACATAGTTCTTGTCCTCGATGTCCAGCAGCGCCCGGGCCGTCTTCTTCGGCAGCCCCCCCGGCAGCTTCTTGTTGATGAAGTGGATGACCTGTTCCTTGACCGGCGCGGCACCGACCGAGGCCGGCGGCGCGCTGGTCTGCTTGCGGGCCACCACCTTGAGCACGTCGTTGGCGACGCGCTGCATCTTCATGCCCACGCCGACCATTGCCCCGCGCACCAGCTTGATGGTCTCGGGGTGGGTCGCGTTGAGCATGAACATCGCCGCCGCGCCCGCCGGGCGGAAGCTCTTCTGGCCCATCTTGCGCAGCAGGTTGCGCATGGCCATCGAGACATCGCCGAAGTCGATCTTGACCGGACAGGGGCTCAGGCACTTGTGGCAGACCGTGCAGTGATCGGCCACGTCCTCGAACTCTTCCCAGTGCTTGATGCTCACGCCGCGCCGGGTCTGCTCCTCATAGAGGAAGGCCTCGATCAGCAGCGAGGTCGCGAGGATCTTGTTGCGCGGCGAATAGAGCAGGTTGGCACGCGGCACGTGGGTGGCGCAGACCGGCTTGCACTTGCCGCAGCGCAGGCAGTCCTTGATGCTGGCGCTGATGTCGCCGATGTCGCTGCGCTGCATGATCAGCGACTCATGGCCCATCAGGCCGAAGCTGGGCGTGTAGGCCTCGCTCAGGTCGGCCGAGCGGGTCTCGCTGCCCAGCGCGGCGGTGCGGTCCTTGGCCCGCAGCAGCTTGCCCTTGTTGAAGCGGCCTTCCGGGTCGATGCGGGCCTTGTAGGCGGCGAAGTTGCCGATCTCCTCGTCGGTCAGGAACTCGAGCTTGGTGATGCCGATGCCGTGTTCGCCGGAGATCACGCCGTCCAGGCTGCGCGCCAGCGTCATGATGCGGGCGACCGCCTCGTGCGCCGTCTGCAGCATCTCGTAGTTGTCGCTGTTGACGGGGATGTTGGTGTGCACGTTGCCGTCGCCGGCATGCATGTGCAGGGCCACCCAGACGCGCCCGCGCAGCACCGTCTGGTGGATCTTGCGGCAGGCCTCGACGATGGGCTCGAAGGCCGCGCCGGCGAAGATCTGCTGCTGGAAGGGCTTGAGGATCTGCGCGCGCCACGAGGCCCGCAGGCTGTGGTCCTGCAGCTGGTCGAAGAAGCTGCGGCCGGCGCTGACCTCGTCGTGCTGGGCCGCGTCCAGGCCGTCCTTCCAGCCCTGCCAGCGCTGGCGCACCTCGGCCAGCAGTGCCAGGGCCTGCTGGACGCGGTCGCCCAGCAGCTCGGCGCTCGGGATCTCGCTGGCGTCGTCGGTCTTGCCCAGCGGCAGCGAGCCGGCGCTGAAGAAGGCTTCCAGCCGGTCGACCAGCTCCAGCTTGTTGCGCAGCGACAGCTCGATGTTGATGCGCTCGATGCCCAGCGTGTACTCGCCCATGCGTTCGAGCGGGATCACCACGTCCTCGTTGACCTTGAACGCATTGGTGTGGCGGCTGATCGCCGCCGTGCGCTTGCGGTCCAGCCAGAAGGTCTTGCGCGCGTCGGCGCTGACCGCCACGAAGCCTTCGCCCGATCGGCCGTTGGCCAGCCGGATGACCTCGCTGGTGGCGCGCGCCACCGCGTTCTCGTCGTCGCCGACGATGTCGCCGACCAGCACCATCTTGGGCAGGCCGCCGCGCTTGCTCTTGGTCGTGTAGCCGACCGCCTTGAGGTAGCGGTCGTCAAGGTGTTCCAGGCCGGCCAGGATGGCGCCGCCGGGGCGCTTCATCTCGGCGAACATGAAGTCCTTGATGTCGACGATCGACGGCACGCATTCCTTCGGGTTGCCGAAGAACTCCAGGCAGACCGTGCGCACATGCGCCGGCATGCGGTGCACGACCCAGCGCGCGCTGGTGATCAGGCCGTCGCAGCCCTCCTTCTGGATGCCGGGCAGGCCGGCGAGGAACTTGTCGGTGACGTCCTTGCCCAGCCCTTCCTTGCGAAACACGCGGCCGGGGATGTCCAGGCGCTCGGTGCGCTCCAGCGTCTTGCCGCTGGCGTCGAAGTAGCGCAGCTCGAAGCTGGCGGTCTCGACGTCGTGGATCTTGCCGAGGTTGTGGCCCAGGCGAACCACCTCCAGCCACTTGGCCTCGGGCGTGACCATGCGCCAGCTCGCCAGGTTGTCCAGCGCGGTGCCCCACAGCACGGCCTTCTTGCCACCCGCGTTCATCGCGATGTTGCCGCCGATGCAGCTGGCCTCGGCCGAGGTCGGGTCGACCGCGAAGACGAAGCCGGCGCGCTCGGCCGCATCGGACACGCGCTGCGTCACCACGCCCGCGCCGGTCCAGATGGTCGGCACCGGCTGGGCCAGACCGGGCAGCGAGACGTGCTCGACCTCGGTCATCTGTTCGAGCTTCTCGGTGTTGATGACCGCGCTGCGCCAGGTCAGCGGGACCGCGCCGCCGGTGTAGCCGGTGCCGCCGCCGCGCGGAATGATGGTCAGGCCCAGCTCGACGCAGCCGGCCACCAGCGCGGCCATCTCGGCCTCGGTGTCGGGGGTCAGCACGACGAAGGGGTATTCGACGCGCCAGTCGGTCGCGTCGGTCACGTGCGACACGCGCGACAGGCCGTCGAACTTGACGTTGTCGCGCGCCGTGTGGCGGCCCAGCACCTTGCGGGTCCGGGCGCGCAGGTCGTACACCGTGCGGAAGCGGGCCGAGAACTGCTCGACCGCGACGCGCGCGGCCGCCAGCAGCTCGCCGACCGCGGCGTCGCGCTCGCCGTCCTCGGCCGGGCGACGGCGCTTCTCGATCTCCTGCAGGCGGTGGTTGAGCGCGTCGACCAGCAGCTGGCGACGCTTCGGGTTGTCGATCAGGTCGTCTTCGAGGTACGGGTTGCGCTGGACCACCCAGATGTCGCCCAGGACCTCGTAGAGCATGCGCGCGGACCGGCCGGTGCGGCGCTCGGCGCGCAGGCGTTCGAGCAGGTTCCAGGCGTGCTGGCCCAGCAGGCGCTGGACGATCTCGCGGTCGGACAGGGACGTGTAGTTGTAGGGGATCTCGCGCAGGCGCGGGGCGGCGGAATCGGCCACGTGGACATCGGCGCCGAGGGCATCGCCTGCCGGCAGGTCGTTGGGCATCAGGGGGAGCGGAGCGTTCATGAGGCCGCGGGCGCGAACAGCGCGCGAGAGAGGCGCGGACGGGGTGTTTCCCGCCGCTGGAAACGGGGCCTGAAGGTCCTGGCGGGCAGGCTCAAGCGCGATCGCGAATGGTAGCGCAGGGGCGTATTTTCCCTGGGAGACAGGCCCTTGCCGGAGCCCGGGCGCCGCCCGGCCGGCGGTCGCCCGCGCGGTGCTCACCGGACGGCTCGCGCCGCATCCTGACTTGCCCGGTTGCCGGGCCCGCGGCTTCATGACAAAACCGTGTCGTGCGAGCCGCTGCCATGAAGCGGTCACAGGCCTGACCGAAGCTCGCGCCCCGGTTCGCAGCCCTGCCCACCGATCACCCGGAGATGTCCCGATGAAACAGACCGCCATCCGACTGAGCCTGGCCCTGGCCGGCCTGGCCGCCAGCTTCGCCAGCCAGGCCCAGACCGAGATCCAGTGGTGGCACTCGATGACCGCCGTCAACGGCGAATGGGTCAACGACCTCGCCACCCAGTTCAATGCCAGCCAGTCCGACTACAAGATCGTGCCGACCTACAAGGGCAGCTACGACGAGTCGATGACCGCGGCCATCGCCGCCTTCCGCGCCGGCAACGCGCCGCACATCCTGCAGGTCTTCGAGGTCGGCACCGCGACCATGATGGCCAGCAAGGGCGCCGTCGTGCCGGTCGGCCAGGTCATGAAGGACGCCGGCCTGAAGTTCGATCCTGCCGCCTACATCCCCGCCGTGGCCGGCTACTACACCGCGCCGAACGGGCAGATGCTGAGCTTCCCGTTCAACTCGTCGACGACGGTCTTCTACTTCAACAAGGACGCCTTCAAGGCCGCCGGCCTGAACCCCGACAAGGCCCCGGCGACCTGGCCGGAGGTGGCGCTGGCCGCCGCCAAGCTCAAGGCCAGCGGCCACAAGTGCCCGCTGTCGATCGCCTGGCAGGGCTGGACCCAGCTGGAGAGCTTCTCGGCCTGGCACAACACCGAGTACGCGACGAAGTCCAACGGCCTGGCCGGCCTGGACGCGCGGCTGAAGATCAACTCGCCGCTGCATGTGCGCCACATCGAGAACCTGGCCAACATGGCCCAGCAGGGCCTGTTCGTCTACAAGGGCCGTGCCAACGTGCCCGAGGCCAGCTTCATCTCCGGCGAGTGCGCCATGATGACCACGTCCTCCGGCTTCTACGGCAACGTGAAGAAGAACGCCAAGTTCGCCTACGGCCTGTCGCCGCTGCCCTACTACCCGGACGTCACCGGCGCGCCGCAGAACACCGTCATCGGCGGGGCCAGCCTGTGGGTGCTGTCGGGCAAGAAGCCGGCCGAGTACAAGGGCGTGGCGCAGTTCTTCAACTTCCTGTCCAACGCCGAGGTCCAGTCGGCCAGCCACAAGCGCACCGGCTACCTGCCGATCACGCTGGCGGCCTACAAGCTGACCGACCAGTCCGGCTACTACAAGGACAACCCCGGCACCGACGTGGCGGTCAACCAGATGGTCCGCAAGGTGACCGACAAGTCGCGCGGCATCCGCCTGGGCAACTACCTGCAGATCCGAACCATCGAGGACGAGGAACTCGAACAGGTCTGGGCCGGCAAGAAGACCGCCAAGGACGCGCTGGACAGCGTCGTCGCGCGTGGCAACGAACTGCTGGAGCGCTTCGAGAAGGCGAACAAGCCCTGACGGACCCGTTCGCCTCCGGCTGCCGACATGACGGCACCCCTCCCCGTCCCTCCCCGCCCGGCGGGGAGGGTCTGCCCAGAAGGACCCGTGCATGAGCGCTGACAAGCGCGTCGTCTTCCGTTCCCGCTGGCTGCCCTGGCTGCTGCTGGCGCCGCAGCTCGTGGTGATCGGGGCCTTCTTCTTCTGGCCGGCCGGCCAGGCGCTGCTGCAGTCGCTGCAGCAGAGCGATGCCTTCGGCACCTCGGTCGAGTGGGTCGGGCTGGAGAACTTCCGCCACCTCTGGAACGACCCGCTCTACCTCGCCTCGTTCAAGACCACGGCGGTGTTCTCGCTGCTGGTCGCCGGACTGGGCATCGGCCTGTCGCTGATGCTGGCCGTCTTCGCCGACCGCATCGTGCGTGGCGCGACCTTCTACCGCACGCTGCTGATCTGGCCCTATGCCGTCGCACCGGCCATCGCCGGCGTGCTGTGGCTGTTCCTGTTCTCGCCCGGCATGGGCGTGGTCGCGCACGCGCTGGGCCTGTTCAGCGTCCACTGGAACCACCTGCTGCGCGGCGACCACGCGATGACGCTGATCGTCATCGCGGCGGTCTGGAAGCAGATCTCCTACAACGTGCTGTTCTTCATCGCCGGCCTGCAGTCCATCCCGGCCTCGCTGATCGAGGCGGCCGCGATCGACGGGGCGCGGCCCTGGCGGCGCTTCTGGACGATCCAGTTGCCGCTGCTGTCGCCGACGACCTTCTTCCTGCTGGTCATCAACATCGTCTACGCCTTCTTCGACACCTTCGCGATCGTTGACGCGGCCACGCAGGGCGGGCCGGGCAAGGACACGTCCATCCTCGTCTACAAGGTCTACCACGACGGCTTCAAGGCGCTGGACCTGGGCGGCTCGGCGGCCCAGTCGGTCGTGCTGATGGTCATCGTGGTCGGCCTGACGGTGCTGCAGTTCCGCTTCGTCGAGAAGAAGGTGACCTACTGATGCGGGCCGCGCCGTGATGGTCGAACGCCGCCCCTGGCTGGACCTGCTCGCCCATGCGGTGCTGCTGCTGGGCGTGCTGGTCGTGGCCTTCCCGGTCTACGTGACCTTCGTCGCCTCGACCCACACGGCGCAGGAGATCGTGCAGGCGCCGATGCCGCTGCTGCCCGGCGGGCACTTCATCGACAACTACCTGACCGCCCTGGGCGGCACGCGCGAGGGCACCGGCTCCAAGGCCGCCGTCGGCCAGATGATGCTGGTCAGCCTGGTGATGGCGCTGGGCATCGCGCTGGGCAAGATCGCGATCTCGCTGCTGTCGGCCTTCGCGATCGTCTACTTCCGCTTCCCGCTGCGCCGGCTGTGCTTCTGGGCCATCTTCGTGACGCTGATGCTGCCGGTGGAGGTCCGCATCGCGCCGACCTACAAGGTGGTCTCCGACCTCGGCATGCTCAACAGCTACGCCGGCCTGACCATCCCGCTGATCGCCTCGGCCACCGCGACCTTCCTGTTCCGGCAGTTCTTCCTGACCGTGCCGGATGAACTCGCCGAGGCCGCCCGCATCGACGGTGCCGGACCGCTGTGCTTCTTCAGGGACGTGCTGCTGCCGCTGTCGGCGACCAGCGTCGCCGCGCTGTTCGTGATCCAGTTCATCTACGGCTGGAACCAGTACCTCTGGCCGCTGCTGGTGACCACCGACGAGCGCATGTACCCCGTCGTGATCGGCATCAAGCGGATGATTGCCGGCGGTGACGCGCAGATCGAATGGAACATCGTGATGGCCACCGCCATCCTCGCGATGCTGCCGCCGGCGCTGGTCGTCGTGCTGATGCAGAAGTGGTTCGTCAAGGGCCTGGTCGACACCGAGAAATAGACGACGGGTCCACCCGTCAAGGACACACCCAGTGGCAGCTCTCTCCTTGCGTGGCGTGGTCAAGCGCTACGGCTTCGGCAAGTCCGCGCAACAGGTCGTGCACGGCGTCGATGCCGAGTTCGACGACGGCGAGTTCATCGTCATCGTCGGCCCCTCCGGCTGCGGCAAGAGCACGTTGCTGCGCATGGTCGCGGGGCTGGAGGAGATCAGCGCCGGCCAGATCCTGTTCCGCAACGCCAAGGGCGAGCGGGTCGTCAACGACCTCGAGCCGGCCGAGCGCGACATCGCCATGGTGTTCCAGAACTACGCGCTCTACCCGCACATGAGCGTGTACGACAACATGGCCTACGGCCTGAAGATCGCCGGCCTGGACAAGGCCGAGATCCGCCGCCGGGTCGACAAGGCCGCCGCCATCCTCGAACTCGGCACGCTGCTGGAGCGCCGGCCGCGCCAGCTCTCCGGCGGCCAGCGCCAGCGCGTCGCGATGGGCCGCGCGATCGTGCGCCAGCCGCAGGTCTTCCTGTTCGACGAGCCGCTGTCCAACCTGGACGCCAAGCTGCGGGCCCAGACCCGGCTGGAGATCCGCCGCCTGCATGCGGAGCTGGGCATCACCTCGCTGTTCGTCACCCACGACCAGGTCGAGGCGATGACGCTGGCCCAGCGCATGGTCGTCATGAACGCCGGCCGGATCGAGCAGATCGGCACGCCCGAGGCGGTCTATGCCGAGCCGGCCACGCCCTTCGTCGCGACCTTCATCGGCTCGCCGCCGATGAACCTGGTGGAGACCCGCGTCGAGGCCGGCCGGAAGGTCCGCTGCGCCGGCCTGGCGCTGGACCTGCCGGCCGACCTGCCTTTCGCCTGCCCGATGCCCGGCGAACCGCTGCTGCTGGGCGTGCGGCCGGAGCACCTGGGCATCGCCAACGACGACGGCAACGGCCTCTCCAGCGCGGCCACCCACTGGCCGGCCGTCGTCGAGATGGTCGAGATGCTCGGCGCGGAACGTCTCGTGCACGCCCGCCTGGCCACGCCCGATGCAGCCACCGCACCGCTGCTGACCGCCCGCATCGACGCCACCCTGCCCTGCCCGGTCGTGCACGCCCGCGTCACGCTGCGCTGTGCCGCCGAACACCTGCACGGCTACGACCCGACGAGTCAGCGACGCCTGCCCCGGGCGTGAAAATCTTCTCTCCCCGACTGCGGCCGCCAGGCCCGATCCACCATGTCCACTGCCCGCCTGTCCCCCTGGCCCTACCCGCGCTGGATCGCGCACCGCGGCGCCGGCAAGCAGGCGCCCGAGAACACGCTGGCGGCCTTCCGCCACGGCGCCGCGCTGGGCTGGACCAGCTACGAATGCGACGTCAAGCTCAGCGCCGACGGCGAGCTGTTCCTGCTGCACGACGACACCCTGCAGCGCACCAGCGACGGCCACGGCATCGCCGGCCTGCTGGACTGGACCGCCCTGTCGCGGCTCGATGCCGGCAGCTGGCAGGGCCCGGCCTGGGCCGGCGAGCCGCTGCCCCGGCTGGAGGCCATCGCGCGGCACTGCCTGGCGCGCGGCCACACGCTCAACATCGAGATCAAGCCGACCACCGGCACCGATGCGCCGACCGGGCGCGCCGTCGCGCTGGCCGTGCGCGACCTGTGGCAGGACGCGGTGCAGGCCGGTCGCAGCCCCTGGCCGCTGCTCAGCAGCTTCCAGCCCGAAGCGCTGGCCGCCGCCCGCATCGCCGCCCCCGAACTGCCGCGCGCGCTGCTGCTCGACACCCTGCAAGCCGACAGCTGGCAGCGCGCCGATGAACTCGGCTGCGTCGCCGTGGTGCTCAACCACCGGCTGATCGACGGTCACGGGCTGATCGCGCAGCGCCAGGCCGACGGCCTGCGCGTGCTGGTCTACACCGTCAACGACGCGGCGCGCGCGCGCCAGCTGTTCGACTGGGGCCTGGACGGCGTCATCAGCGACGCGGTCGACGACATCCGCGAGCAGGTCGAGGCGCTCGCCAGGACGCAGCCATGAATGCCCCCACGACGCCGGCCAGCGCCCCGCTGGCGACGCTGAAGGTGCTGGAGTTCGAGGGCCTGGGCCCCGGACCCTTGGCCGGCTGGATGCTGGCCGGGCTGGGCGCGCAGGTCACGCTGGTGCGCCGACCGGGCGGCAACCCGATGGCCGACCAGCTCGGCGGCCCGCACGGCTCGCGCCTGGTCGAGGGCAAGACCCCCGTCACGCTGGACCTCAAGAGCGCCGAGGGCCGCGCCGCCGCCCGCGCGCTGATCGCCGGCCATGACGCGCTGATCGAGGGCAACCGCCCCGGCGTGATGGAGCGCCTGGGCCTCGGTCCGGCCGAGGCCGCCGCCCTGAACCCGCGGCTGGTCTACGGCCGCATGACCGGCTGGGGCCAGACCGGGCCGCTGGCGCAGGCGGCCGGGCATGACCTGAACTACGTCGCGCTCAGCGGCATGCTGTCGCTGGGCAGCCGGCGCGGCGGCGAGCCGCCGATCGTCCCGCCGACCGTGCTGGGCGATGCCGGCGGTGCCATGGGCCTGGCGCTGGGCATCGTCAGCGGCGTGCTGGCCGCACGCCAGCCAGGCGGCCGCGGCTGCGTGGTCGATGCGGCCATCGTCGACGTGGTCGCCATGCTCGGCACGCTGGCCCTGTGGATCCACGGTGGCGGCCAGCTGGCCGGGCCGCGTCCCGACAGCCCTTTCCACGACTCGCCGTTCTACGACGTCTACCGCTGCGCCGACGGCGGCTGCATCAGCCTGGGCGCACTGGAGCCGGCCTTCTGGGCGCTGGCGTTGCAGCGGCTCGGGCTGGACGACATCGCCCCCGACAGCCAGTACGACGTGCGCACCTGGCCGGCACTCAAGCAGCGCCTGGCCGCGCGGTTCGCCAGCCAGACCCGGGCGCACTGGGACGCCCGGCTCGAAGGCAGCGACGCCTGCTACGCGCCGGTGCTGGGCCTGGCCGAGGCCGCCGCGCACCCGCACAACGTCGCGCGCGGCACGCTGCGCGTCGACCCGGCCACCGGCCAGATCCACGCGGCCATCGCGCCGCGCTTCACGCCACTGGGCTGAACAACCGGTCAAGTCGGCGCGGGGGCCGTCCGATAACACCGGCATCACGGGCAAGCCTGCGCCCGAATCCCGATGCCGACCTCGACCCACGCCGAACCCGCCTCCCGCCCCACCAGCCACGCCCCCCAGCACCCCGCCCCGGACGCCACCCGTGTGGTGCTGGACGGCGCGCGGCTGGACACCGCCTACCTTCCTGCACGCCTGCCGGCCGGCACGGTGGCCGCTCTGCAGGGACATGCCCTGCAACGCCTGCCCGACGGCACGCTGCGCATGCTCCAGGTCGGCGACGAGGTGCGCCGCGGCGACACCATCCTGACGACCCAGGACGGCATCGTCGAGATCACCCAGGGCGACGGCCGGCTGCGGCCAGCCCCGGCCTTTGACGAGGAATGGACGTTCGACGGCCCCGGCGCCGGTCGCCGCGCCAGCACCGCCGGCTTGCAGCCCGGCTTGCGGGTGGCGCGTGTTCAGGAAATGGTCGCACCCGACGCACGCGACATCGAACCCGGCAGCGGCGAGACCAGCACGGGCCCGACGTCGAACGCCGGGCTGCTGCCCACACCCGCGCTGTCACCCCTGTTCACCAGCCCGACCACGCCGGCCACGGTCGATGCCGCCACGCGGCCCGCGCCGGGAGCGGTTCCGGTTCCGGTTCCGGTTCCGGTTCCGGCTCCTGGTCCAGCCCCCGATTCAGCCCATGCACCGGAACCTGCGCCCGTACCAGCACCTGCACCCGCGCCCGTTCCAGCCCCAGCGCCCGTTCCGGGTCCGGCCCCTGCTCCCGCACCTGGCCCAGCGCCGACGCCCGCGCCGGAACCTGCGCCGCAACCGGCACCGGCACCCGGACCTGCCCCGGAACCTGCGCCTGCGCCTGCGCCTGCGCCTGCGCCCGCACCGGCACCGGCACCGGCACCCGGACCGGCGGTCGAGATCACGGGCGACCTGGTGCTCGACCTGGCCGAGTCGGGTCTCGTGACCGACGCCCATGTCGTCGTCAGCGGCCAGATCCTGGCCACCGGGGGCGACGGCAGCGCCACCACCTACACGCTGCTGGCACCGACGCAGCCCTGCACGGCCGGCGGGCTGCCCATCGTCTGGCAAGGCAGCGGCAGCGCCGTGCTGGTGGGACATGTCGGCACCGCCGGCGGCGTCGAGGCCCTGCGCATCGAGATCGCCGCCGACGGGCGCTGGCAGGCCCTGCTGTCCGGGCCGCTGGACCACGTGGCATCGGGCGCAGACCTGCGCAGCCTGGACCTGCAGGTGCAGGCCGAGATCGGCGGCACGGTGCAGACCGCCGACCTGTCGGTGCATCTGACCGACGACCTGCCGAGGGCGCCGGACATCGTGGTGCAGGCGGTCGAGAGCCGCACCAACCTGCTCATCAACCTGGACGTCTCCGACGCGATGACCGTCGCGGACGGCCCCGGCGGCATGACCCGGCTGGCGCAGGCGATCGATGCGGCACAACGGCTGCTGGACCTGCACGACCGCCGCGGCGAGGTCGCCGTCCGCCTGGTCAGCTGGTGCGGCGGCACGCAGATCGAGGGCGCGGCCTGGACCGATGTCGCCACCGCCCGCCAACAACTGGTCGACCTGCAGGCCCGATGGACCGGCGGCCACGGCGTGACCCTCGACGAGGTCGTGGCGGCGGCACAAGCCGCTTTCGACGCCCCGGGCAAGCTCGTCGATGCACGCAACCTGAGCTACGTCCTGTCGGCTGCCGACCCGCTGGTGGGCGGCGGTGGCAACGACGAGGCGACGCTGGCCGCGTGGGTCGCCTGGACACAGGCCAGCGCGCTGACCAGCCACACGCTGGTCGTCGGCAGCGGCGTACCGGCCGCGGCGCTGGACGGCCTGGCCTACGACGGCGCGGCCGTCTCCGACCTGAACGCAAGCGACCTGAACGATCCCGCCACGCTGGGCCAGGTCACGGCGCCCCTGCCCACGCAGATCCACAGCGGCAACTTCCTGGCCCAGGGCGGTGCCGATGGCGCCCGGCTGAGCGAGATCGTCGCCGACGGCCTGCGCCACGCGCTGTCAGCCGGTCCGCCCGCCTCGGTCACGAGCAGTGGCACGGCTGCGCCGGGCAGCGCCGCTGCGTTCGACGCCATGACCGGCCAGCTGACGCTCACGCTCGCCCAGGGCGGCACCCTGATCGTCGACGTCGCCACGGGCGACTGGCAGCTCACGGCGGTCGGTGACGCCGGCCGCACCGTCATCGACTACACGGTCGTCGACCGCGACGGCGACCGCGCCAGCGGGACGCTCGGCCTGACGCTGACGCCGGGACGCACGGCCGCCGACAGCCTCGTCGACGGCGATCTGAGCGGCCACGTCACCGAAGCCGGCATCGGCATCCCGGACCAGGGTCCGCACAACCGGGCCCAGGGCCAGCTGTCGGTCCGCGACGCCACGCCGGGTGATGGCGTCGATGCCTGGGCCGATCGTTTCGTGCCCGTCAACCAGGCACCGTCGGCCTGGGGACTGGGTCGCGTGGACGTCGGCGTCGATGGGCGCTGGACCTACACGCTGGACAACGCCCACCCCCGCGTCGATGCCCTCCCGCCGGGAGCGACCGTGGTCGATCACTACACGGTGCAGACGGCCGACGGCAGCACGCAGACCCTCAGCGTCACGATCCTCGGCAGCAACGACGCGCCGACGGTCATGGCCAGTGGTGGCGGCGGGCTGCTGGGCCTGGTCGACGCGGCGGTGCTGGACCTGCTGGACTTCGGCGCCGCCCAGGTCTTCCGCGCCCACGACGTCGACCAGAACCTCCAGTCGGTGCAGCTGAGTTTCGACAGCGGCCTGCTGGGCAACCTGACGGGGGCGCTGACCAGCACCATCGGCTTTGCGTGGGATGCACGCATCGCCGAGTCGCTCGGGCTGACGGTCCAGACAGGGTCCACCGGTGGCCTCGGCGGTGGTGGCCTGCTCGGCGGCTTGCTGGGCAGCCAGACCTGCACCTTGACGGTCAGCGCCACGTCCGGCGGCAGCGTCGACGATGCGACGGTGAACGAGTTCCTGGCCAGCGTGCGCCTGACCGGCGACGGCGGTCTGCTCGACGGCGCCGCAACGCTCAACCTGCTGGGCGCGACGACGATCGTGGCGACCGACTCGGCCGGTGCCAGCGCCAGCGCACGCGTCGGCAGCGTCGTCACGGCCGAGGTGCTGGCCGCGACGTCGGCCACCGCCCTGCTGGCCGACGCGATGGCCGGCGCGCATGTGCTGACCGGCACGGACGACCACGACGACCGCCTGTACGGACGGGACGGCGACGACACGCTGCAAGGTCGGGACGGCCAGGACCTGCTGCGCGGTGGCAGCGGCAACGACACGCTGGACGGCGGCGCCGGCCATGATCTGCTGGTCAGCGGCAGCGGCGAGGATCGCCTCATCGGCGGCCTCGGCGCGGACGTGTTCCGCTGGTATCTGGCCGATGCCGCGACCGGCGGCGCTGCGGCACCCGACGATCGCATCGTCGACTTCGACCCCTCGGCGCCCTCGGCCGGCGGCGACGTGCTCGACCTGCGTGACCTGCTCGGCCACGAATGCGGCGCGGGCGGTGTGGGCAACCTGGAGGACTACCTCCATTTCCTGCGCGACGCGGACGGCCTGTCGACCCGGCTGGAGATCCGCAGCCAGGGTGCCGGCAGCGCCGTCGACCAGGTCATCACCTTCGAGGGCGTGGACCTGATCGGCTCGGCGTCGGGCGATGCGGCGGTGATCCGGCAGCTGATGCAGGCCGGCAAGCTCCTGACCGACTGAAAACGACGACGCCCCGCAGGGCGGGGCGTCGAGGGCGTGCCGGAAGCTGTCAGGAGTGCGTCGATCAGGACCGGTAGTCGGCGTTGATCTTCACGTAGTCGTAGGACAGGTCGCAGGTCCAGACCGTCGCATGGCTGTTGCCGCGATGCAGGTCCACCCGCACGGTGATCTCGGCCTGCTTCATGACGCGCGCACCGTCTTCCTCGCGGTAGTCGGGGTGGCGGCCACCCTGGCGGGCGACGTGCACCGCGTCGAGGTAGAGGTCGATCTGCGACTGATCGAGGTCGGCGATGCCGGCATAGCCGACCGCCGCGAGGATGCGGCCGAGGTTGGGGTCGCTGGCGAAGAAGGCGGTCTTGACCAGCGGCGAGTGGGCGATCGCGTAGGCCACCTGGCGGCACTCTTCCTTGGTCCGGCCGCCGTCGACGCGCACGGTGATGAACTTGGTCGCGCCCTCGCCGTCGCGCACGATGGCCTGGGCCAGCTGCTGCGAGACCTCGATCACCGCCTGGCGCAGCAGCGCACCTTCGGGCGACTCCAGCTGCTCGATCGGCGCGTGCCCGGCCTGGTGCGTGGCGATCAGCAGGAAGCTGTCGTTGGTCGACGTGTCGCCGTCGATGGTGATGCGGTTGAAGCTGCGGTCGGCGGCCTCGCGCACCAGGTCCTGCATCAGGTGCGGCGCGACGACCGCATCGGTCGCCACGAAGCCCAGCATCGTCGCCATGTTCGGGCGGATCATGCCGGCGCCCTTGCTGATGCCGGTCACCGTGACCGTGCGGCCGCCGATCTGCACCTGCCGCGAGGCGGCCTTGGGCAGCGTGTCGGTGGTCATGATGGCCTCGGCCGCCGCCGCCCAGTGGTCGGCCTTGCGGTCGGCCAGCGCGGCCGGCAGGCCGGCCTGGATGCGGTCGTGGGGCAGCGTCTCCATGATCACGCCGGTCGAGAACGGCAGGATGTCCTCGGGCGCCAGGTCCAGCTGCTGGGCCAGCGCGATGCAGACCGCGCGGGCCCGCACCAGGCCGTCGGCCCCGGTGCCTGCATTGGCATTGCCGGTGTTGATCACGATGGCGCGGCGCGCCGGGCCGCAGGCCAGGTGCTCGCGGCAGATCTGCACCGGTGCGGCGCAGAAGCGGTTGCTGGTGAACACGCCGGCCACGCTGCTGCCGGGCGCCAGCGTGATGACCGTCAGGTCACGGCGGTTGGCCTTGCGCACGCCGGCCATCGCCACGCCGAGTTCGACGCCGGCCACCGGGTGGAGTTCTTCAGGCAGGGGGGCACGCAGGTTCACGGGCATGGCAACTTCCTTCGGCAGATCGATCGATGGAGACAGACGCGGCCTGGCTCAGGCCAGCTTGCCGTGGCAGGCCTTGAACTTCTTGCCGCTGCCGCAAGGGCAGGGGTCGTTGCGACCGGCGCGCATCGCCATCGCGAGCGGCTGGCCCTGGTCGGCCGGCGCGGCATCCTGCGAGACGCTGCCGTCCTCGTTCGGGTGCGTGTAGGTCACGTTCTCGATGTGCTCGGCACGCGCCTCGATCGCCTCGGCGGCCTGCTCGGCCTCCTCGCGGGTCTGGATGCGCACGGTCATCAGCACGCGCGTGACCTCCAGCTTGGTGCGGTCCAGCAGCTGGCTGAACAGGTCGAACGCCTCGCGCTTGTATTCCTGCTTCGGGTTCTTCTGGGCATAGCCGCGCAGGTGGATGCCCTGGCGCAGGTAGTCCAGCGCGGCCAGGTGCTCGCGCCAGTGCGAGTCGATGTGCTGCAGCAGCACCATGCGCTCGAAGCCGGCGAACTGCTCGCGGCCGACCAGCTCGACCTTCGTCTCGAAGGCCGCATCGGCGGCCTGGACCACCGCATCGACGATCTCGTCGTCGGTGACCGCGTCGCTCTTCTCGACCATCGCGCGCAGTGCGACGTCGACGTGCCACTCGTCCTTGAGCACCTTCTCCAGCGCGGCCAGCTCCCACTGTTCCTCGACCGTCTCGGCCGGCACGTGCAGGCGCACGACATCGGTCATGGCGCCGCGGCGCAGGTGGGCGATCTGCTCGTGGATGTCGGTCTGCTCGAGCAGCTCGTTGCGCTGCGCGTAGATCACCTTGCGCTGGTCGTTGGAGACGTCGTCGTACTCCAGCAGCTGCTTGCGCATGTCGAAGTTGCGGGCCTCGACCTTGCGCTGCGCACTCTCGATGCTGCGCGAGACGATGCCGGCCTCGATCGCCTCGCCGTCGGGCATCTTCAGGCGCTCCATGATGGCCTTGACGCGGTCGCCCGCGAAGATGCGCATCAGCGAGTCTTCCAGCGACAGGTAGAAGCGCGAGCTGCCCGGGTCGCCCTGGCGACCGGCACGGCCGCGCAGCTGGTTGTCGATGCGCCGGCTCTCGTGGCGTTCGGTGGCGATGATGCGCAGGCCGCCGAGCGCCTTGACCTGGTCGTGCAGGCCCTGCCATTCGCCCTTGAGCTGCTCGATGCGACGGGCCTTCTCGTCGTCCGCCAGGGCCGCGTCGGCCTCGACGAACTGGACCTGCTTCTCGACGTTGCCGCCCAGCACGATGTCGGTGCCGCGACCGGCCATGTTGGTGGCGATGGTGACCATGCCCGGCCGACCGGCCTGGGCAATGATCTCGGCCTCGCGGGCATGCTGCTTGGCGTTGAGCACCTGGTGCGGCAGGCCAGCGGCGGTCAGCAGCTGGGCGACGCGCTCGGAGTTCTCGATCGAGGTCGTGCCCACCAGCACCGGCTGGCCGCGCTCATGGCACTCGCGGATGTCGGCCACCACCGCGTCGTACTTCTCGCGGTCGGTCTTGTAGACCAGATCGAGTTCGTCCTTGCGGATGGTCGGGCGGTTCGGCGGGATCACCACGGTCTCGAGGCCGTAGATCTCCTGGAACTCGTAGGCCTCGGTGTCGGCCGTGCCGGTCATGCCGCCGAGCTTGCCGTACATGCGGAAGTAGTTCTGGAAGGTGATCGAGGCGAGCGTCTGGTTCTCGGCCTGGATCTGCACGCCTTCCTTGGCCTCGACGGCCTGGTGCAGGCCGTCGCTCCAGCGCCGGCCGGTCATCAGGCGGCCGGTGAACTCGTCGACGATGATGACCTCGCCGTTCTGCACCACGTAATGCTGGTCGCGGTGGAACAGGTGGTGGGCCCGCAGCGAGGCATAGAGGTGATGGACCAGCGTGATGTTGGCCGCGTCGTAGAGCGAGGCGCCCTCGACCAGCAGGCCGGCCTGGGCCAGCAGCGCCTCGGCCTTCTCGTGGCCGTCCTCGGTCAGGAAGACCTGGTGCGACTTCTCGTCGGCGGTGAAGTCGCCCGGCTCGATGACGCCTTCGCCGGTGCGCGGATCGGCCTCGCCGATCTGCTTCTTCATGTGCGGCACCACGGCGTTGATCGCCAGGTACATCGAGGTCTGGTCCTCGGCCTGGCCGCTGATGATCAGCGGCGTGCGGGCCTCGTCGATCAGGATCGAGTCGACCTCGTCGACGATCGCGTACTGCAGCGGACGCTGCACGCGGTCGACGACCTCGTAGACCATGTTGTCGCGCAGGTAGTCGAAGCCGTACTCGTTGTTGGTGCCGTAGGTGATATCGGCGGCGTAGGCGGCCTGCTTCTCCTCGCGCGGCATGTTGGGCAGGTTGATGCCGGTGCGCATGCCCAGGAAGCCATAGAGCCGGCCCATCCACTCGGCGTCGCGGCGTGCGAGGTAGTCGTTGACGGTCACCACGTGCACGCCCTTGCCGGGCAGCGCATTGAGGTAGACCGGCAGCGTGGCCATCAGCGTCTTGCCTTCACCGGTGCGCATCTCGGCGATCTTGCCGTCGTGCAGCACCATCCCGCCGATCAGCTGGACGTCGAAGTGGCGCATCTTCAGGACGCGCTTGCTGCCTTCGCGCACGGTGGCGAAGGCTTCGGGAAGCAGGTCGTCGAGGCTCGTTCCCTGAGCCAGTCGCTGGCGGAACTCGGCGGTCTTGCCGCGCAGCTCGTCGTCGCTGAGCTTCTCGAACTGCGGCTCGAGCGCATTGACGCGCTCGACCACGCGCCGGTACTGCTTGAGCAGCCGCTCGTTGCGGCTGCCAAAAATGGACGTGAGAAGCTTGGGCAACATGGACGGGACAAACGTGACGGCCCTGGCGCGAGGGCACCCGCCAGGGCCGGTGTGATGGGCTTCGTCGTCGACGTGCCGGACGGTCAGGACAACGGTGGCGCGCGGGGCCTGGGGCCTGCGCTGGCGGCCTGGATTTCAGGCCCCGTTTCCTGTGCCGCCGACGGTGCGGGTCGACGCAGAAAAATCGCGCGAGTCTATCACCGGGCCCGTGAGCTTCCGGTGACGGCGCCAGCCTTGGCCTCGTTGCGATCGGCCTTCGGCGACAGGCTCTCGCCGCGCGCCAGGAAGCGTGCCGGGTTCTGCGGCACGCCGTTGAGCAGCACCTCGAAGTGCAGGTGCGCACCGGTCGAACGGCCGGTGTTGCCGACCTGCGCGACGGTCTGGCCGCGCCGCACCAGCTCGCCGGGGCGGACCATCATCCGCGAGGTGTGGGCATAGCGCGTGACCAGGCCGTTGCCGTGGTCGATCTCGATCATCTGGCCATAGGGTCCGGCCGGCTCGGCGCTCAGCACGACGCCGGCGGCGGCCGAACGGATCGGCGTGCCGACCGGACCGGGGAAGTCCAGCCCGGTGTGCAGCGCCGGGCGCGAGGTGAAGGGGTCGATGCGGAAGCCGAAGCCCGATCCGACCGGGCCGAGCACCGGCGGCGCGCTCGGCACCATCATCAGTTCGAGGCGGCGTTCGAGCAGGCGCGACTCGATCAACGTGAAGACGTCGCCACTGCGGCCGGCCTGCGTGTCGAGCGTGTCGACCAGTTCGTTGAGGTGAGCCAGCGAGGGCTTGTCCTGCGCTGGCTCGACCGGCAGGTAGGGACCGCCGGCGCCGCCCCTGGCCACCGGCAGGCGCTCGGTCGACGGCCGCGCGGTCGCGTCGGCGGCCTCGGCGGCGCGGATCTCCTCGGGCTTGATGCCGGCCAGGCCGGCGATGCGCTCGCCCATGGCCTCCAGGCGCACGACCTTGGCCTGCATTTCGCCGACCTTCTGGGCCATCGCGTCGAGGTTCTCGCGCAGGAAGCGGTCACGCTGCCCGGTGTCTCCAGGCACGACCAGGCCGGCGATGTCGGCGACGATCGGCCAGCCCGCATGCACCGCCTTCAACAAGACCATGTGATAGATCACGCCCGACAGCATCATCAGGGCGAGCAGCAGGGCGATGACGGTGGTCACCAGCGTGGCCGGACTCACGTGAAAGGATCGCGTGCGTGCCAGGCCGCCATGGGTGATCAAGATGTCCATCGTCACTAAACTCCTGGTGTGAAACACAGCCCGCCCGCCGTTCCCGACGCACTGGCCATGAGGCAGGCGCTCGCCCACTGCGAGCCCCTGCTGAACCTGCAGCGCCGCCTCGCCGAAGCCGACGCGCGCATGCAGGCCATCCGTCCCCTGCTCCCCCCAGGCATGTTGGTATCCGTGTCCTCGGGCCCGACCGAAACCGATGGTTCGGGCTGGACCCTGCTGGCGGCCAATCCTGGTGTGGCCGCCAAGTTGCGCCAGCTGCTGCCCCGTTTCGAGGCGGCTTTGCAAGATCGGGGCCTGCAGGCTAGCCCAATCCACATACGCGTTCAATCGCCGAAACGGGCGTGAACGTTGCGCCATCCCCGAGGCGCAGGGCCTGTTGGACAGGCCTTCGACAGCTGTGATTCAGGCCCTCGCGGCGGTCCGTGACATCGGCCACGCGAAGTGGCCTGGATGTGTGACCGATCCGTTTCAGGCCCGCGCCGCACGCAGCGTGAGCGCGAACTCCTGAAGCGCGGCGATGCCGCTTTCCTCGGCCCGGTGGCACCAGGCCTGCAGGTCGTGGACCAGCTGGTCGGCCGACACGTTGGTGCGGGTCCAGAGTGCGCGCAGTTCCTCGCGCATCGCCACCAACTTGGCCAGCGTCGCGCTCTCGCCGCAGGCTGCGGCCACCTCGCCCTGCAGGGCGACCGGGATCTTGTCGGCATCGCGGTGCAGCCAGCGCGACGCGAGCCGCATGCGTTTCCACGCCTCGGTGCCTTGCTTGCCCTGCGCGCGCAGGCGTTCGAGTTCCTCGGCAACCACGCTGCGCAGGCCGCCGGCGTACTGGGCCATGACCTCGTAGCGGTTGGCGATGAGCGCTTCCAGCGTCTGGTTGTCGGCCACCGGCTTGACCGCGCCGAGCTTGAGCTGCGGCGGCGTCTTGCGGACCTTGGCCAGCCCAACCAGCTCCATGGCGCGGATGTAGCCCCAGGCGATGTCGAACTCGTAAGGCTTGACCGACAGCTTGGCCGAGGTCGGGTAGGTGTGGTGGTTGTTGTGCAGTTCCTCGCCGCCGATCAGGATGCCCCAGGGCGAGATGTTGGTCGACGCGTCGACCGCCTCGAAGTTGCGGTAGCCCCACCAGTGGCCAAGGCCGTTGATGATGCCGGCGGCGGTGATCGGGATCCACAGCATCTGGACCGCCCAGACCGTCGCGCCGATCGCACCGAACAGCAGCAGGTCGATCACCAGCATCAGGCTCACGCCGAGCGCGCTGTGGCGGGTGTAGACATGGCGCTCGATCCAGTCGTCCGGCGTGTTGTGGCCGTACTTGCGGACCGTCTCGAGGTTCTTGGCCTCGGACCTGTACAGCTCCGAGCCGGTCAGCAGCACGGTGCGGATGCCGCGCGTGACCGGACTGTGCGGGTCGTCGACGGTCTCGCACTTGGCGTGGTGCTTGCGGTGGATCGAGACCCACTCCTTGGTGACCATGCCGGTGGTCATCCAGAGCCAGAAGCGGAAGAAGTGCGACGGGATGGCGTGCAGGTCGAGCGCGCGGTGCGCCTGGCTGCGGTGCAGGAAGATGGTGACGGCGGCGATCGTGATGTGCGTGGCGATCAGCGTGCAGGCCAGGATCTGCCAGCCGCTCAGGTCGAGCAGGCCGTCGGAGAGCAGGTCGAGCACGGCGCCCGGCAGCAGGGAAACATCAAGCATCAGGGTCCTTCAGGGTCACTCGCGGCCGCAGCGGCGCCGGGGCGGCAGGGTTGCCGCGATCCGGCGACAGGCGGTCGGCACGGGGTCTCCGGCCAGCCCGTGATTGTATTCGGGGGGTCCGAATGGCCTGGGATCGGGTGAGCCCGTTTGAGGGATACCCTGATGCGATCACGCGTCAGGCTTGAGCGAGGTCAAGCCGGCCGCGCGCACCGGGAACTTTCAGCGGCGTTGCCAGACGGCCGCGAAGAAGCCGTCGGTGCCGTGGCGATGCGGCCACAGGCGCAGGTGGCCGGCGTCGGTCAGCTCGGTCGCGTTGGCCACGCCCTGACGGGCCAGCACCTCGGCCACATCGACCGGCACGAAGTCCGGGTGGGCAGCCGCGAACGCGTCGGCGATCTCCTCGTTCTCGGCCCGCAGCAGGCTGCAGGTGGCGTAGACCAGCCGGCCGCCCGACTTCACCAGCCGCGCCGCGCTGGCGAGGATGGCGCCCTGCTTGGCGGTCATCTCGGCGATGGCCTCGGGGCTCTGGCGCCATTTCAGGTCGGGATTGCGGCGCAGCGTGCCCAGGCCGGAACACGGCGCATCGACCAGCACGCGGTCGATCTTGCCGGCCAGGCGCTTGACGCGCTCGTCGCGCTCGTGGGCGATGCCGGCCGGGTACACGTTGGACAGGCCGCTGCGCGCCAGCCGCGGCTTGAGCGCCGCGAGCCGGTGGGCCGAGACGTCGAAGGCGTAGAGGCGGCCGGTGTTGCGCATCATCGCGCCCAGCGCCAGCGTCTTGCCGCCGGCACCGGCGCAGAAGTCCACCACCATCTCGCCGCGCTTGGCCTCGGTCAGCAGCGCGAGCAGCTGGCTGCCCTCGTCCTGCACCTCCATGTCGCCGCGCAGGAAGGCGTTGCTGCGGTTCAGCGGCGGCTTGCCCAGCGCGCGCAGGCCCCAGGGCGACCAGGGCGTCGGCGTGGTGTGGATGCCTTCCTCGGCCAGCGCGGCCTGGGCCAGTTCACGCTTGGACTTCAGCAGGTTGACGCGCAGGTCCAGGCCGGCCGGCTGGCGCAGGCTCTCGACCAGCGGCCAGAAGCTGTCACCGACCTGGGCCTTGAGAGGCTCGGCCAGCCACTCGGGCAGGTTGTGGCGCAGGTTGTCGGGCTGCTTGTCGAGGCTCAGCAGGCGGGCCGTCGTCAGCCACTTCAGTTCCTCGGGCGTGGCCGCCGCTCGGAGGAAGGCTTCGGTGCCCTGCCAGGCCAGCAGGCTCAGGCGACGTTCGAGCGAGCCCTTGCCCGACTTGGCCAGGTACTGCAGCCGGATCTTGTCGCGCAGCACCGAATAGACCGTCTCGGCCAGCGCATGGCGCTCGCGCATGCCGAGCGCCTTCTCGCGCCGGAAGAAGGACGAGACGACCGAGTCGGCTGGCTGGCTGAAGCGCAGCACCTCGTGGAGCAGTTCGTCGCAGAGCGCGAACAGGGCTTTGGGATTCATGTCGTGTCCTTGCCGCCGGCCATGTCGGCCAGCAGGTGTTGTGCGGCGGCGCCGGTGTGGCGCACGCGCAGGCCTTGCAGCGCCAGCTCGTCGTTCACGAACCAGCGCACCGCCATCGGGTAGAGGCGATGTTCCTGGACCAGCACGCGCCGGGCCAGCGTGTCGGCGTCGTCACCGTCCAGCACCGGCACGACCGCCTGCGCGACGATCGGGCCGTGGTCCAGCTCTGCGGTGACGAAATGGACCGTCGCGCCGGCCACGCGACAGCCCGCGTCGATCGCGCGCCGGTGCGTGTGCAGGCCGGAGAAGGCCGGCAGCAGCGACGGGTGGATGTTGATCATGCGGCCCTCGTAGCGCGCCACGAAGGCCGGCGTGAGGATGCGCATGAAGCCGGCCAGCACGACCAGGTCGGGCTGCTGGCGGTCGATCTCGGCGGCCAGCGCGGCGTCGAAGGCGGCCCGGTCGGCATGCGCGCGGTGGTCCAGCCCGACCGCCTCGATGCCCTGTTCACGGGCCCAGGCCAGCCCGGCGGCCTCGGGCTGGTTGCTCAGCACCGCGACGATCCGGGCCGGCCAGGCCTCGGCCAGGCAGGCGTGGTGGATCGCCTGGAGGTTCGAGCCGGTGCCGGAAATCAGGACGACGATGCGTTTCATGAGGGGGGCGAGTGTAGCGAGCAGCGCCCCGCGCCCCGGGGGCCATCGGGTCGGCTGCCTACAATCCGCCCTCCCCGCGACAGGCCCGATCAGCACGGGCCTGCCGGCCGAACCCGCGCCGCGCATGCCGACCGCCCATCCAGCAGAAAACGACTCCGCCACCATGTCCACCCGCGTCCTCACCGGCATCACCACCACCGGCACCCCGCACCTGGGCAACTACGTCGGCGCGATCCGCCCGGCCATCGCCGCCAGCCGCGAGGCCGGTGTCGAGAGCTTCTTCTTCCTGGCCGACTACCACGCGCTGATCAAGTGCGACGACCCGGCCCGCATCGAGCGCTCGCGGCTGGAAATCGCCGCTGCCTGGCTGGCTGCCGGCCTGGACCCGCAGCGCGTCACCTTCTACCGCCAGAGCGACATCCCCGAAATCCCCGAGCTGACCTGGCTGCTGACCTGCGTCACCGCCAAGGGCCAGATGAACCGGGCCCATGCCTACAAGGCCGCCGCCGACGCCAATGTCGCCGCCGGCGAGGACCTGGATGCCGGCATCACGATGGGCCTGTACAGCTACCCGATCCTGATGGCCGCCGACATCCTGATGTTCAACGCCCACCGCGTGCCGGTCGGCCGCGACCAGATCCAGCACATCGAGATGGCGCGCGACGTTGCCCAGCGCTTCAACCACCTGTTCGGCGCCGGGCGTGAGTTGTTCGTGCTGCCGCAGGCCGAGGTCGAGGAAGACGTCGCCACGCTGCCGGGCCTGGACGGCCGCAAGATGTCCAAGAGCTACGACAACACGATCCCGCTGTTCGACGGCGGCGCCAAGGCCTTGCGCGAGGCGGTCGCACGCATCGTCACCGACTCGCGCCTGCCCGGCGAGCCCAAGGAGCCCGAAGACACGGCGCTGGTGACGATCTTCGACGCCTTTGCCGATGCCGCCGAGCGGGCCGCCTTCCGCGACGCGCTGCGCGCCGGCCTGGCCTGGGGTGACGCCAAGCAGCGCCTGGTCGAGCAGATCGAGCGCAGTGTCGCGCCCATGCGCGAGCGCTACGAGACCCTGATCGCCCACCCCGAGCGCATCGAGGAGACGCTGCAGGCCGGCGCCGCCAAGGCGCGCGCCATCGCCCGGCCCCTGCTGGACGAGCTGCGCCATGCCGTCGGCCTGCGCCGCATGCAGCCGATCGCGACGGTGGCACCCGACGCCAAGGCTGCGGCCAAGGCCACCGCAGCCGCGCTGGCCCAGTTCAAGCAGTACCGTGAGGCGGATGGCCGCTTTCATTTCAAGCTGGTCGGTGCGGACGGCGAGGTGCTGATCCAGAGCGTGGGGCTGGCCGAAGGCCGCGAGGCCGGCCGCTGGGTGCAGCAGCTCAGGTCGGGCGAAGCCGGCGCGCTGGACACCGCACCGATCGAACGCGGCGAGCGCTACGACCGTGCGGCGGCGCTGGCGGCGATCGAGGCCATCGCCGCCGAGCTGGCCCGCCAGCAGGCTGCCAAGGGCTGAGCGCCCTTCCCGCGCAACCATGGCGACGATCCACCTGACCGACCTGGAAGCCGCCATCAACTGGTGGCGCGAGCGTCGGCCCACGCCCGACGGCGAGCCACTGTGCGACGAGCTGTCCGCGCTGGCCGAGCTGTATGCGCTGCTGGTCTACCACCGCGAACGTGCCGTCGACGAGGCAGCGATGCCGCCGGCCGCGATGGGCGCCTGGCTGGCCTGGTATGCCACCACGCCCGATGCGCCCTGCATCGCGATCTGTTCGACCACCCAGGGCGACGCCGTCTGCAAGGGCTGCGGCCGGACCTGGGACGAGGTCCGGCACTGGCCGGAGTTTGGCCCGGCGGCCAAGCGCGAGGTCTGGCACCGCATCACCGTCGACGGCACGGCCTGGCGCTTCAACCGCTATGCCGAGCGGGCCCGCGGCGGCAACGTCGAAGCCGGCAAGACGAAGGCCGCCCCGGACGGACCGGCAGCGGCCTGAACGACACCGACGCGGCAGGGCCGCATCGGACCGGTCAATCGGACGGGATCTTGGCGACCATCGCCTCGACTCGGTCGATCAGCTCCAGCGGGCTGAACGGCTTGACGAGGTAGGCGTCTGCGCCGGACTGTTCGCCCGCGCTGACGTCGCTGCTCTGCCCGCGCGCGGTCAGCATGACGACCAGCGTCGCGCGGAGGTCCGGGTCGGCCTTGATCGCCCGGCAGACCTGGAAGCCGTCGAGGCGGCCCGGCATCATGACGTCGAGCAGCATCAGGTGCGGACGCACCGAACGGGCGAGTTCAAGGCCGGATTCGCCGTCGGCGGCCTCGTGCAGGTCGAAATCGCTGAACTCCAGCGTCATGCGGATCAGCTTGCGGATGTCCGCCTGGTCTTCAACGATAAGGATGCGGTGGGTCATGACGGAACTGACCTGTTCTGTTGGGGAGCGCGGCGCATCGTCACGCTTGGGATTCGCCTGAGCCCACTGTAACGGCAGGCGCTGCGCCGGTCATCAGCGCAGCCGCTTACCTGACTGGGTGGCTTGCCTGGCCGTCAGGCCTGGAGGTCGCGGTGGGGCGAACGGCCGAGTCGGGCCAGTTCGCTTTCGGCCCAGCTGCGCACGGCCATGCCGGGCACCGGCTGGTGCATCACGCGGACCCGGTCGGGCAGACCGCCGCGTTCGGCGATCTGCTGCGGCGACTGGGCGGTGATCGCCAGCACGCGCAGGTTCGAGTAGTCGTGCAGGCCGGCCAGCGTCAGCAGCATCGCGTAGCCGTCGATGTCGGGCATCGACAGGTCGGTGATGAGCAGATCTGGCGTTTTTCGTCCGAGCTGCAGTAACCCGGTGTAACCATTGTTAGCGCCACGCAGCGTGATGCTGCCGTACAGCGGCTGCAGCGCTTCCTGCCAGACCTGCAGCTGGTCGACGCTGGCGGCGACGAGCAGCACGTCCAGGGGCGCCATCGCGGGCTGCAGCATCTGGGTGGTCTGGGCGGCGGCGCGCAGGCCGCTGCGCTGGGCCAGGGCCTCGACGGCCGACAGGCGGATGCGACGGTGTCCGCCCGGCGTACGCCCGGCAGGCAGGGTGCCGGCTTCGACCCAGAGCTGGACCGTGCGCAGCGACACGCCCAGACGCATCGCCGCTTCGCGGGTCGTCAACAGGGGGTCGAGGGGGTCGGGAGCAAAATGCGGACGGGACATGACGGGGGTCCTCAAGGAGGTGGCGGGCAGGCTCAGGACGTTCAAGATCGCGTGACTCCGGTGCTTGATCAGAAGTGCGAGTTCTTGTGTCTTCGGCTGCCGTGTCCCTGAACTGAAGTGCCTAGTTTACAAAATGTGACATTCACCACAACCTGAGCACGAAATCTGCAGTTCAGCGGGTGGCCCGTGCCCATCCTCCAACGTTCGACCCCCCGCTGCCAGCCGACCGGAAGATCCGATGAGCAAGGCCTTCACGAAAGAATCCGACGACGCCGATGACGACGAGCAGGCCGGTGGTCTGCCGCCGTTGCCGGCGGGGACGCGCAACTACCTGACACCGCCCGGATATCGGCGCCTGCGCGAGGAACTGTTGAGCCTGATCGACGTCGAGCGCCCGCGCGTCGTCGAAGTCGTGTCATGGGCCGCGAAGAACGGCGACCGCTCGGAGAACGGCGACTACCTGTACGGCAAGAAGCGCCTGCGCGAGATCGACCGGCGGATCCGCTTCCTGACCAAGCGGCTGGACATCGCCGAGGTGGTCGACCCGTCGGCGCACCACGGCAGCGACCAGGTCTTCTTCGGCGCGACCGTGACCTACGCCGCCGCCGACGGCAGCGAACGCACGATCACGATCAAGGGCATCGACGAGGCCGACAACCTGGCCGGCGACGTCAGCTGGGTCTCGCCGATCGCCCGCGCGCTGATCAAGTCGCGCGAGGGCGACGAGGTCACGCTGATGACCCCGGGCGGGCTGACGAAGCTGGAGGTGGTGGAGGTGCGCTACCCGGCACCCGGCGAGGACGGCGCCCGCTGAGCCAGGGCGGCTGGGCGCCAACCGATCAGCTCTTGATCCGGGCGACCTTCTCGACCACCGGCGCGCGGCGCACCACGCGCAGCACGTCGGCGAGGTGCTGGCGGTCTCGCACCGCGAGCAGCAGGCGCAACTCGGAGGTTTCACCCGACTGCGCCGGGTCCATCTCGATGTGGGCGATGTCGGCCTCGGCCCGGCTGACCGCCTGGGCCACCTCGGCCAGCACGCCCTTGCCGTTGTTGACCAGCACGGCCACGGCGCTCTGGAACATCCGCTTCGGCTGCTCGGACCACTCGACCGCGAGCCAGCGCTCGGGATCGCGCTCGAACAGCTTGCGGCCGACCGCGCAGTCGGCGGTGTGCACCGTCAGGCCCTCGCCGCGGCCGAGGTAGCCGACGATGTCGTCGCCCGGGATCGGGTGGCAGCAGGCGCCGAGCTGGACGGTGGCGTTCTCGCTGCCGTCGATCACGACGGTGCCCTGCGACGGCGCGTCGCTGTCGGACGCATAGCGGCCCAGGCTGAGCGTGACCGCATCGGGCCGCCGGCCGGCCTCGGCCATCTGGCTGGCCAGCCGCTTGGCGACGATGGTCGCGATCTTGCGGCCCAGGCCGATGTCGACCAGCAGCTCGCGGCGATGCCGGTTGCCGCTCCAGCGCACCAGCGACTGCCACAGCGCCGCATCGGCATCCGAGGCGTCGTCGCCCTGCGAGGGCATCTGCAGGCCCTCGGCCCGCAGCGCCTGGGCCAGCAGCTTGTGGCCGAGCTCGTAGGACTCGTCGGCCTCCATGTTCTTGAGGAAGTGGCGGATCTTGGAACGCGCCTTGCCGGTGCGCACGAAGTTCAGCCAGGCCGGGTTCGGCCGGGCGGAGGCGGCGGTGACGATCTCGACCACGTCGCCCGAACGCAGTTCGGTGCGCAGCGCGACGGCCTCGCCGTTGACCTTGGCCGCGACGCAGTGGTCGCCCACGCGTGAGTGGATCGCGTAGGCGAAGTCGATCGCGGTGGCACCGCGCGGCAGCGCCAGGATCTTGCTCTTGGGGGTGAAGACGTAGACCGACTCGGGGAAGAGGTCGATCTTGACGTGTTCGAGGAACTCGGCCGAGTCGCGCGTCTCGCTCTGGATGTCGATCAGCGACTGCAGCCACATCGTGCCGAGGTTCTCCGCCTCGGGCATGTCGGTGCCCGACTTGACCTTATAGATCCAGTGCGCCGCGACGCCGGCCTCGGCCACCGCGTGCATGGTCTCGGTGCGGATCTGGAACTCGACCGCCGTGCCGACCGGGCTGACCACGGTCGTGTGCAGGCTCTTGTAGCCGTTGGCCTTGGGGATCGCGATGTAGTCCTTGAAGCGCCCCGGCACCGGCTTGAAGAGCTGGTGCAGCACGCCCAGCGCGAGGTAGCACTCGGGCAAGGTCGCCACGACGATGCGGAAACCGAAGATGTCGCTGACCTGGGCAAAGCTCAGGTGCTTCTCCTGCATCTTCGAGTAGATCGAGTGGATGGTCTTCTCGCGGCCGTAGACCTGCGCCGGCACCGTCGCCTGGCTCATCGCGTCCTCGACCTCCTGGCGCACCCGGTCGACCACGTCCCGGCGGTTGCCGCGAGCCTTGGCCACGGCCTTGGACAGCACGCCGTGGCGCCACGGCCGCAGGTACTGGAAGGACAGCTCCTGCAGCTCGCGGTAGGTCTGGTTCAGGCCGAGACGGTGGGCGATCGGCGCGTAGATCTCGAGCGTCTCGCGGGCGATGCGGCCACGCTTGGTGGCCGCCATCGAGTCCATCGTCCGCATGTTGTGCAAGCGGTCGGCGAGCTTGATGAGGATGACGCGCAGGTCGCGCGCCATGGCCAGCAGCATCTTGCGGAACGACTCGGCCTGGGACTCTTCCCGGGTCGAGAACTGCAGCTTGTCGAGCTTGGTCAGACCATCGACCAGTTCGGCGGTCTGGGCGCCGAAGCGTTCGACCAACTCGGTCTTGGTGATGCCGCAGTCCTCCATCGCGTCGTGCATCAGCGCGGCCATAATGGCCTGCGCATCGAGCCGCCAGTCGGCACACAGGCCGGCCACCGCGATGGGGTGGGTGATGTAGGGCTCGCCACTGGCGCGGAACTGGCCGAGGTGGGCCTCGTCGGCGAAGCGGTAGGCCTCGCGCACGCGCTTGAGGTCGGCGGCGTCGAGGTAGTCGAGCTTGTCGGTCAGCGAGGCGAACGAAGATGCGCTGACACCGTGCGCGCCGGGCGTCGGTCCGCGCACCGGTACCGCCAGGACCGTGTCACCCTGTTCGTCGTCGGGCGCATGGCGAGCCGCACCACGTCCAACCCAGGGGGTGAAGAACACACGTCGCAGGACATCGGCAGCACGAGACACCATGCTGTCACTCTACCTTGCCTGGCCGGAAACTGGCACGCTCGCGGGTTTGGTTGCACCGCCCGGGTGCGCGGTCCCGAACCAGGGCTGGCGCGAAAATCGTGCAGCGCGGGTGACGAAGGCCGAAGGGTCGGCCTCGAAACGAAAAAACCGGCGCGAAGCCGGTTCTTTTTGGGGGGTCCGACGCGCCGTCGGGCGGCTCGTCGTTCAAGGCTTGCTGGCGTCGGTCAGCCGAGGCTGGCGTCGATCATCCAGGGCTGAGGTCGATCAGCCCGGCACCTTGCGCAGCATCTCGAGGCCGACCTCACCGGCGGCGATCTCGCGCAGAGCGGTCACGCCCGGCTTGTTCTTGGTCTCGACCTTCGGCGCGTGACCCTGGCTCAGCATGCGGGCGCGGTAGGTCGCGGCAAGCACCAGCTGGAAGCGGTTCGGGATCTTGTTCAGGCAGTCTTCGACGGTGATGCGGGCCATGTGATTTCCATCCAGCGGCATGAGGAGCCAGCCCGTCGGGCTGCCTCCTGTGGCGGCGTCAGTTCAGTTGAAGGGCGTCGAAGACAGCCGACCGGCTGCGACGCTGAGCCGCCCATTTTAGCCGCTGCGCGTGAACGATGGCCTTCAGGTCGAACAGGGCGGTCTCGAACAAGGCATTGACCACGATGTAGTCGAAGTGCCTGGCCTGCGCCACCTCGTGCCGCGCGTTGACCATGCGCTGCTCGATCACCTCACCGGCGTCCTCGCCACGGCGCAGCAGGCGCTGTCGCAGCTCGTCCCAGGACGGCGGCAGGATGAAGATGAGCACCGCCATCGGGAAGATCTGCTTGATCTGCAGGGCGCCCTGGTAGTCGATCTCCAGCACCACGTCCTCGCCATGGCTCAGGCGGGCTTCCATCGCGGCGCGCGAGGTGCCGTAGAGGTTGCCGTGGACCTCGGCCCACTCGAAGAAGTCGCCCCGGTCGATCATGGCGCGGAACTCGTCCGGGCCGATGAACCAGTACTCGCGGCCGTGGCGCTCCTGGCCGCGCGGCGCGCGGGTGGTGTGCGAGACCGACACCATCAGGCGCGAATCCAGCTCCAGAAGCGCCTTGACCAGGCTGGACTTCCCGGCCCCGGAAGGCGCCGCGACGACATAGAGGTTGCCGGGGTATTCCATCTCTGTGTGCTTCTCCGTGTCCGTCGTCACTCGATGTTCTGGACCTGCTCTCGCAGCTGCTCGATCGCCACCTTCATTTCCACCGAGATCTGGGTCAGCTCCAGCGCCGCCGACTTCGAGCCCAGCGTGTTCGCTTCGCGGTGCAGCTCCTGGATCAGGAAGTCGAGCCGCTTGCCGACTTCGCCACCGGCCTGGAGCAAGCGCTCGATCTCGTCGAGGTGGGCACCCAGGCGCGACAGCTCCTCGGCGACGTCGATGCGCAGCGCGTAGGCCGTCGCCTCGGCCAGCGCCCGTTCTGCCAGCGTCTGCGTGGGCAGGTTGGCGGCTGCGCCGGCGGCCTGCAGGGCCTCGTTCCAGCGGTCGATGAAGCGCTGCTGCTGGCGCGCGACGACCTGCGGCACCAGCGGCACGGCCTGGGTCGCCAGCCGGCGCAGGGTGTCGATGCGCTCGGACATGATCTTCACCAGCCGCTCGCCTTCTCGGGCGCGGGCCTCGCGCAATCGCTCGATGCACTGCTGCACGGCGACCAGCACCTCGGCGTCGTCAGGGGCCGCATCGGCCTGGTTGCGACACCAGTGCAGCACCTCCTGGACCGACAGGGCCGCCGCCTGCGGCAGTTGTTCACGGACTTGCCGGTCGACCTGCGCGAGCTGCTCGAGCTGCTCGCGGCGCGGCATCGGCGCGATGCCCTCGGACTGGCGCTCGCTGCTCAGGCGCAACTCGATCTTCCCGCGCTTGAAGGCGGCCCCGACACGCTCGCGCAGCTGGGGCTCCAGACCCCGCCATTCATCCGGCAGACGCAGCGCCAGATCGAGGAACCGGCTGTTCACCGAACGCAGCTCGACCCCGATCGACACGGACGTTCCGGCCCCTTGCCCCGCCGACTGTGGCGCCTGTGCCGACAGGCCGGCCGCGACGCTTGCAAAGCCGGTCATGCTGTAAACTGCCATGGCGGATACCGCTAACCAAAACACGATTATGTCAAAGCCAAAACCTGCCCCGTTGCCCGCTGGCACAGTGGTAGGCGGCTATCAAATCGTTCGCAAACTGGCGGCGGGAGGTTTCGGCGTGGTTTACCTTGCCGAAGACGCCGAGCGACGATTGGTGGCCCTCAAGGAATACCTGCCTTCGTCGCTGGCCGAACGGGCCGTTGGCGAGCTGATCCCCGTGGTCAAGGCCGAGAAGCAACCGCTCTACCGGCTGGGCCTGAAGAGCTTCTTCGAGGAAGGCCGATCCCTCGCGCAGATCTCGCACCCGAGCGTCGTCTCGGTGTTGAACTTCTTCCGCGAGAACGAGACGGTCTACATGGTGATGAACTACCTGCAGGGCGACACGCTGCAGGACTTCATCGTCACCGCGCGCGACCTCAAGCGCGACAAGGTGTTCCGGGAGAGCACGATCCGCTCGCTGTTCGACGAGATCCTGCGCGGGCTGCGCATCGTGCACCAGCACAAGATGCTGCACCTGGACATCAAGCCGGCGAACATCTTCATCACCAACGACAACAAGGCGGTGATGCTGGACTTCGGCGCGGCGCGCGAGGTGCTGTCCAAGGAAGGCAACTTCATCCGGCCGATGTACACGCCCGGCTTCGCGGCACCCGAGATGTACCGGCGCGACGGCACCCTGGGTCCCTGGACCGACATCTATGCGATCGGTGCCTGCATCTACGCCTGCATGCAGGGCTACCCGCCCAACGATGCGCCGCAGCGCATCGAGAAGGACCGCCTCAGCCTGTCGCTGTCGCGGCTGCGCAATGTCTACTCGGACAACCTCATCGAGGTGACCGAGTGGTGCATGTCGCTCGACCCGCTGGCCCGGCCGCAGAGCGTGTTCGCGCTGCAGAAGGAGCTGGCGCGCGAGACCGAGCGGCGCTACACCAAGCTCAGCTTCAGCGAGCGCCTGAAGCTCCAGCTCGAGAACATCAAGAGCGGCGCCAAGGCCTGACCGCCCGTCCCGTCACGGCCTTCCCACTTTCTCCGCGCACGTCGCCGCCCTCCCCATGCGTTTTTCGGTTTACCAGATCAGCCGTCGCGGCGGCCGCGAGAAGAACGAAGACCGCATGGGCTATTGCTACACCCGTGAATCCGGCCTGTTCGCGCTGGCCGACGGCATGGGCGGCCACCCGGAGGGCGAGGTCGCCTCGCAGCTGTCGCTGCAGACGCTGGCGGTGATGTTCCAGCGCGATGCCAAGCCGACGCTCAAGGACCCGCGCCGCTTCCTGACCGAAGGCATCCTGGCCGGCCACCACCAGCTGATCCGCTACGCCACCGAGCGCGCGCTGCTGGACACGCCGCGCACGACCATCGTCGCGGCCATCCTGCAGGGCCGGGAGGCCTACTGGGCCCACTGCGGCGACTCCCGCCTGTACCTCGTGCGCGGCGGCAAGCTGCAGGCCCGCACCCGCGACCATTCCTATTCCGAGCTTCAGGAAACGCTGGCCGGCGTCGTGCCGATCGGCGAGCGGGTCAACCGCAACGTGCTGTTCACCTGCCTGGGCAGCCCGGGCAAGCCGGTGATCGACCTGATCGGTCCGCTGACGCTGCAACCGGGCGACAAGATCCTGCTGTGCTCGGACGGCCTGTGGGGCAGCATCGACGACGACACCATCACCGACCACCTGACCCGCAGCCCGATCACCGACGCCGTGCCGGACCTGGTCGAGCTCGCCCTGCGCGTGGCCGGCGACAAGAGCGATAACGTCACCGTGATCGCGGTCGAGTGGGAATCCGCCGAGGACGAGGAAGCCACCACCGGCATCGAAACCGATGACCTCGGCAGCGACGTCTTCGCTTCGACCATCCAGGCCAGCGTCGGCCCCGGCAACCCGGACGACCTGCTCGACGAGGCCGAGATCGAGCGCTCGATCCGCGAGATCAACGAGGCGATCAAGCGCAGCGCCCAGAAGCGCGGCTGAACGCTCCCGCCACCTGTGCCCCACGGCGGCCGCCCGGCCACCCGGCCACTTTTTTCCACGAGCATCCCGACATGACCTCCACCCGTCCGAACGGCCGCGCGGCCGACGCGCTGCGCCCGGTGCGCATCACCCGTGGCTACACGAAACACGCCGAGGGCTCGGTCCTGATCGAGTTCGGCGACACCCGCGTGCTGTGCACCGCCAGCGTCGAGGAACGCGTGCCGCCGCACAAGAAGGGCAGCGGCGAAGGCTGGGTCACGGCCGAGTACGGCATGCTGCCGCGCGCCACCCACACGCGCAGCTCGCGCGAGGCGGCCAAGGGCAAGCAGACCGGCCGCACGCAGGAGATCCAGCGCCTGATCGGCCGCTCGCTGCGCGCGGTGTTCGACCTGGCCGCCCTGGGCGAACGCACCATCACGCTGGACTGCGACGTGTTGCAGGCCGACGGCGGCACGCGCACGGCGGCCATCACTGGCGCCTTCGTCGCCGCCCACGATGCGGTCGCCGGCCTGCTGGCGTCGGGCCAGCTGGCGGCCAGCCCGATCCGGGACCACGTCGCCGCGATCTCGGTCGGCCTGCTGGACGGCCTCGCGCTGCTGGACCTGGAATACGTCGAGGACTCGGCCTGCGACACCGACATGAACGTCGTCATGACCGGCTCCGGCGGCTTTGTCGAGCTGCAGGGCACCGCCGAAGGTGCGCCCTTCAGCCGCGAGCAGATGGACGCGCTGGTCGAGCTGGCGCGCCAGGGCATCGTCGACCTGGTGCAGGCGCAGAAGCGCGCGCTGGGGCTTTGATGACACAGGCGGCGATGTTGCGGGTCGTGCTGGCGTCCAACAACGCCAAGAAGCTCAAGGAACTGGGCGCGCTGCTGGCGCCGGCCGGCGTCGAGCTGGTCACGCAGGGCTCGCTGGGCATCGCCGAGGCCGAGGAGCCGCACCACACCTTCATCGAGAACGCACTGGCCAAGGCCCGCCACGCCGCACGCGCCAGCGGGCTGCCGGCGCTGGCCGACGACTCCGGCCTGTGCGTCGATGCTCTGGGCGGCGCGCCGGGCGTGTACTCGGCCCACTACGCGACGTTGCCCGAAGCGGTCGCCGACGGCCTGGACCGCGAGGACCTGCGCGCGCGCCAGGACGCCGCCAACAACGCCAAGCTGCTCCGGGCGCTGGCCGATCGCATCGAGCCGGCCGCGCGCAGTGCCCGCTTCGTCTGCACGCTCGTGGCCGTGCGCAGCGCCGACGATCCCGAGCCGCTGGTCGCGTTCGGACGCTGGCCGGGCCAGATCCTGCCCGCGGCGCGCGGCGCGGGCGGCTTCGGCTACGACCCGCTGATGTGGATCCCGGCGCTCGGCGCCAGCGCGGCCGAGCTGGCCACCGACGTCAAGAACGCGCACAGCCATCGCGCACGTGCCGCCGCCGAGATGCTGCGCCAGCTCGACGCGGCCTGGGCGCACCTGCTGCACCCGCGGGCCTGAACATGGTCGATGCCCTTCGTCCTCGCGGCAGCCTGCCGCCGCTGGTCGCCGAAACCTCGGTTGATGCCGGCCCGAACACGCCGCTGAACGCCGCCGTCGCCGACCGCTTCCTGCGCGCCGGCACGCTCAACCTGACGGCGCAGCCGCCGCTGGCGCTCTACGTGCATCTGCCGTGGTGCCTGCGCAAGTGCCCCTACTGCGACTTCAACTCCCACGAGACCGACTCGCACGGCACCGGCACCGGCCTGCCCGCCGCCCAGCAGCAGCGCTACCTCGATGCGCTGGTAGCCGACCTGGAGGCCGCGCTGCCGCTGGTCTGGGGCCGCCCGGTCGTGTCGGTCTTCATCGGCGGGGGCACGCCCAGCCTGTTCTCGCCGGACGCGATCGGGCGACTGGTCAGCGACATCCGCGCCCGGCTGCCGCTGATCCCGGATGCCGAGATCACGATGGAGGCCAACCCCGGCACCTTCGAGCGCGAACGCTTCCGGGCCTACCGCGCAGCCGGCGTGACGCGCCTGTCGATCGGCGTGCAGAGCTTCAACGACCGCCACCTCGCGGCGCTCGGCCGGGTCCATGACCGGGCCCAGGCGCTGGCAGCGGCCGAGGAAGCCGCCGCGTCCTTCGAGACCTTCAACCTCGACCTGATGTACGCCCTGCCCGGCCAGACCCTGGCCGAGCAGGCCGAGGACCTGGCGACCGCGCTGGCGCTGCAGCCGCCGCACCTGTCGGTCTACCACCTGACGATCGAGCCGAACACGCGCTTCGCGGTCGATCCGCCGAGCGTGCCGGACGACGACCAGGCCGCCGAGATGCTCGACCAGATCGCCGCGACGACCGGCGCGGCCGGCCTGCAGCGCTACGAGGTCTCGGCCTACGCCCGGCCCGGCCACCGCTGCGCCCACAACCTGAACTACTGGTCCTTCGGCGACTACCTGGGCATCGGCGCGGGCGCACACGGCAAGCTCAGCTTTCCGCACCGGGTGCTGCGGCAGGTGAAATGGCGCGAGCCGGCCCGCTACATGGACGAGGCGCTGCGCGGCGCAGCCGTCTCCAACGAGCACGAGGTCGCGCGTGCGGACCTGCCCTTCGAGTTCATGCTCAACGTGCTGCGGCTGCGCGACGGCTTCCCGCTGTCGCTGCTGGCCGAACGCACCGGCCTGCCGATGTCGGCCATCGAGGCCGGCCTGTCCGAGGCCGAGCGGCACGGCCTGATCGAGCGCGACTGGGCGCAGGTGCGGCCAACCGCCCGCGGCTTCGACTTCCTCAGCGACCTGCAGGCGATGTTCCTGGCCTGAGCGCCAGCCGCCGCCGCTGGTTCAGACCCGCGACAGCGCCACGCCGGCCGTGCTGCGCAGGTGCTCGATCAGGTGCGAGCCGATGCGCTTGAGCGGCAGCACCTCGTGGCAGGCGCCGGCCGCGATGGCCTCGCGCGGCATGCCGAAGACCACGCAGCTGGCCTCGTCCTGCGCGACGTTGTAGGCCCCGGCATCGCGCATGACCTTCATCGCGCGGGCGCCGTCCGCGCCCATGCCGGTCAGCATCACGCCGACCGCGTTGCGGCCGGCCACGCGGGCGGCCGACAGGAACAGCACCTCGACGCTGGGCCGGTGGCGGTTGACCGGCTCCTCGCTGGTGACGCGGGCGACGTAGTTCGCGCCCGATCGCTCGATGGCCAGGTGAAAGCCGCCTGGCGCCAGGTAGGCATGGCCGGGCAGCACGCGCTCGCCGTCGACCGCTTCCTTGACCGCGATGCGGCACAGGCTGTCCAGCCGCGCCGCGTAGCTCTTCGTGAAGCCCGGCGGCATGTGCTGGGTGATCAGCACGGCCGGCGAGTCGGCGGGCATGGCCATCAGCACCTCGCGGGTGGCCTCGGTGCCGCCTGTGGACGCGCCGATGAAGATCAGTTTTTCCGTCGACAGCCGGCCCAGCGGGGCGGCAGGCGGCGCGGCTGGCGCGCTGCCGTCGGCTGCGGCGCCCGGTGCGCCGGCGGCCTGTGGCGGTGGCGCGGTGTGGCGTGCCACCTTGGCCTTGGCGGCGATGCGGATCTTGTCGGTGATCTCCTGCGCCAGCTGGCGGATGCCGTCGGTGATGCCGATCTTGGGCTTGGCGACGAAGTCGACCGCGCCCAGTTCCAGCGCCCGCAGCGTGACCTCCGCGCCGCGCTCGGTCAGCGTCGAGACCATCACCACCGGCATCGGCCGCAGGCGCATCAGCTTGGACAGGAAGTCCAGCCCGTCCATGCGGGGCATCTCGACATCCAGCGTGATCACGTCCGGATCGAGGTTGCGGATCATCTCGCGGGCCGCGTAGGGATCGGCCGCCGCGCCGACGCAGCTCATGTCGGGCTGCCGGTTGATGATCTCCGCCAGGATGCTGCGGACCAGGGCCGAATCGTCGACCACCACCACGCGCGTCTTCGCCATGGGTACTCCTGCGTCTTTCGTTGTTCGTGTGCCGTCGTCGCTGGCCTGCGCTCAGAACAGGTCGACGCTGCCGCCGGCGCTGGTCGTCGTGCGGGCCTTCTGGGCCGCGTCGCGGTCGGTCGCGACGATCGCCTCGACGCTGGTCGGCGCCAGGCGCTTGACCATGGCCTTGCCGCTGGCCGGGAAGAAACAGACCTTGCGCGGGTAGACGTCGAGCACGTCCTTGGAGACCACCGGGATGCGCTCGGTCGACAGGTAGTCGAGCACGAAGGCGGTGTTGCGCTCGCCGACGTTGAGGCTGCTCATGCCGCTCATGACCGCGCCGCCGCCGAAGACCTTGGCCTCCAGCGTGGCCCGCGAGGCGCCGCGCTTGAGCAACTCGTTGATCAGCAGTTCCATCGCGTAGGAGCCGTAGCGCCCGCCATCGGTCGCGCCCAGGCCGGCGTCGGGCAGCATGAAGTGGTTCATGCCGCCGACCCGCGCGTTGCGGTCCCACAGGCAGGCGGCGATGCACGAGCCCAGCGTGGTCATGATCAGCAGGTCCTCGTCGTGCACGAAGTACTCGCCCGGCAGGACCTTCACCGCATCGGCCTTGAAGAAGGCGTCGTAGAAGAAGAACGAGGCCTCGCCCGGCTTGCGCGACTGGCTGCGCAGCTGTTCGACGCGGCTGCTGCGGGGCGGGGACGTGCGCGGCGTGGCGGTGGGGTTGGACATCGGGAGCCCTGCTGGAAACGGAGGGGGAGGCGAGACGGACGACGAGGCGCCGGCGAGGTAGGCCATGGTGTTCAAGCCCGCTGGTAGACCGTCTTGCCGCGCAGCTGGAACAGGTCGCGCGAGTCGGTGAAGTTCTCGGAATGGCCGACGAACAGGTGGCCGCGCGGCTTCATCACCGCATGCATGCGTTCAAGCACGCGGCGCTGGGTCGGGGCATCGAAATAGATCATCACGTTGCGGCAGAAGACGATGTCGAAGGGCTCGCCCAGCGCCCAGCTCGGGCTCATCAGGTTGAACGGCCGGAAGTCGATCAGCTTCTGCAGCTCGGGCCGCACCCGGATGTAGCCGGCGTTGTTGCCGGTGCCGCGCATGAAGTGGCGCTTGAGCCGATCCGGGCTCAGGCCGCGCGCGTCGTGGGCGTAGACGCCGCGCTGCGCGGTCGCCAGCACCTGGGTGTCGATGTCGCTGGCCAGGATCGTCACCGGCGCGCTGTTGCCCAGCGCCTCCAGTGCACACATCGCGATCGAGTAGGGCTCCTCGCCGGTCGACGCGGCGCTGCACCAGATGCGGATGGGCACGCGCGGGCCGATCGCGCGCAGCGCCTCGGTCAGCACCGGGAAATGGTGTTCCTCGCGGAAGAAGGAGGTCAGGTTGGTGGTCAGGCAGTTGACGAACTGCTGCCACTCGCGCTCGCCGCTGTCGCCGCTGGCGCCTTCGAGCCACTGCAGGTAGGACGAGAAGGTGCGGTGGCCGGTCTCGCGCAGCCGGCGCGACAGGCGGCTGTAGACCATCGCCTGCTTGTGCTCATGCAGGCTGATGCCGGCGCGCTGGTGGATCAGCTCGCGCACGCGCTGGAAGTCCCGAGCGTCGAAAGAGAACTCCCGCGCCTGCGCATCGAGAGGCGTGTCCAGGGCGACCGGCAGATCGGAGAGGTTCATGGGCGTGGGCGGCGGGTGAACGGCATCGGTCGACGACCGGGGCTGCGGAAGCGCGGGCGCAACTTCCGCATCGAAACGCAGCCAGTGTGTCGGTCCGGCCTGGGGCGCCACGGCCGGAGTTGAGGCGTGAATCGCGGCCATTTCCAGTTCGGGCGCGAATTCGGCTGTCGTAGACTGGACTGAACCGAAGCGGAGTCATCCTTGAACGATCGCCTCCGCGCACGTCGCCCTTCAGCCCCCGCCACCGTGAGCGCAGATCCACCGACATCCCGATTCCTCGATGCCCGGTCGTCCGTCCTCGACGGGGCCGACAGCAGCGTCGGCGTGTTCGACTACCCGACCGGGTACGGCGACTTCGACGCCCACACCAGCCCGCTGTCGACGCCGCCGATCGCGGTCACGGGTGGCTCATTGCAGCTCGACCTGGCGCTGCGCCTGCTCGAACGCAGCGGCCACCGTTTCCCGATCGACGCGCCGGTCGGCTCGCCTGCCTGGATGCAGAGCCTGGTCGACGGCCTGTGCAACCTGTCCAGCCGCGACCCGCTCACCGGCCTGCCGAACCGGCGCGAGTTCGAGTCGGCGCTGGAGCAGCAGGTCGACCGCGTCGCCCGTTCCGGCGAGCCGGCCGTGCTGCTGCTGTTCGACATCGACCACTTCAAGCGCGTCAACGACACCTGGGGCCATGCGGTCGGTGACCTGGTGATCCAGGCCATCGCGCGCGGCCTGCAGGACAGCGTCCGGCCGATGGACAGCGTCGCCCGGCTGGGCGGCGAGGAATTCGCCGCCGTGCTGCCGAACTGCCCGCCCACGTTCGGCCACATGGTGGCCGAGCGGGTGCGCCGCAACATCGAGGCGATGAAGATCCCCATCGGCCAGGACCGCCACGTCAGCGTCACCGTCAGCGTGGGCGGCGCCTACGCGCCGCGCTGGGTGCGCTTCTCCCGCACGATCTGGCTCGAACGGGCCGATCAGCAGCTCTACCGGGCCAAGGACGAAGGCCGCAACCGCACCTGCCTCGAAACCCCTCCGCAGACCGATGTGAGCGCAGCCGAACGCGGCATGTTGCTGGGCGCGTCGTCGTCAACCTACCCGCCCGAATCCGAGAACTCCGCGCCATGACCGCCCCACCCTCGACCTCCTCGCCGCTGGCTGCCGCCGCGGCTGCGGCCAATGCCGCCAACCGGCCGCTGGCGCGCATCACCGCCGTCACCAGCGGCAAGGGCGGCGTCGGCAAGACCATGGTGTCGGCCAACCTCGCCGCCGCCCTGGCCCGACGCGGCGAACGCGTGCTCGTCATCGACGCCGACCTCGGCCTGGCCAACCTGGACGTGGTGCTCAACCTGCAGCCTCGCGCCACGCTGCACGACGTCTTCACCGGCAAGGTCGCGCTGGAGGCTGCGCTGGTCGAGGCACCGGGCGACTTCCACGTGCTGCTGGCCGGCTCCGGCCTGGTCGAGTATTCGCACCTCACGCCCGAGGTCCGCGAGCAGCTGCAACTCGTGCTGGCCAAGGTCCGGCCGCGCTACGACCGGGTCCTGCTCGACACCGGCGCGGGCATCTCGGACGTGGTGCTGTTCGCGGTCTCGCTGGCCGACGAGGTGCTGGTCGTCGCCACCCCAGAGCCCACCGCCATGGCCGATGCCTACGCGACCATCAAGGTGCTGGCCATGCAGCAGGGCCGCGAGGCGATCCAGCTGGTCGTCAACCAGACCCAGCGCCTGGGCGAAGGCCGCGGCGTCGCCCAGCAACTGCAGACCGTGATCGACCGCTTCGTGCAGCTGCCCGAGGGCCAGCAGCTGCGGCTGAACTACGTCGGCGAGATCCCGTCGGACAACTCGGTGCGCCAGTCGGTGCAGCGTCGCCAGCTGATGGTGACGACCTACCCGGGCTGCGCGGCGGCGCTGGCGATCGCGCAGCTGGCGGGCAAACTCCCGGCCCTCGCCACGCGCTGATCCTGCTTTCAGATGACCGACACGACCGACCCCCGCAACGACCACGCCGACCGGACGGACCCGGCCCACACGCCCCCCGAGGCCAAGCCCGCCACCGCCTTCGACTGGGTCGGCGGCGAGGCCCAGGTCCGCGCGCTGGTCGACCGCTTCTACGACCTGATGGACCTGGAGCCCGGCTACCGCGAGTTGCGCGCCGTGCACGGCAGCACGCTGGACAGCGCGCGCGACAAGCTCTTCATGTTCCTGTGCGGCTGGCTGGGCGGGCCGCAGCACTACGTCGAACGCTACGGCCACCCACGCCTGCGGGCCCGGCACCTGCCCTTCCCGATCGGCATCCGCGAACGCGACCAGTGGCTCGCCTGCATGCACCAGGCGATGACCGACACGGCGCTCGACCCGGCGCTGATCGCGCGGCTGGACGAGAGCTTCTTCAACACGGCGGACTGGATGCGGAACAAGGGGTCCTGAGGTCAGCCACCTCACTCCCCCTCGCGCGCGGCCGCCTCCGCCCGGCGCCGCTGTGCGCGAGGCCTGTTCACCGTTCCGGCCAGCAGCACGATCAGCGCGCCCGCGCCGCCGTCCGGCCCGCGTGCCTGCGTGAAGGCCAGCACCTCCTGGCGCTGCACCAGCCAGCTGCGCACCTTGCCCTTGAGCACCGGCTCGCGGCCGGGCGAGCCCAGGCCCTTGCCGTGGACCACACGCACGCAGCGCCAGCCGCGCTTGCCGGCGTCGACGAGGAAGCCGGCCAGGGCCTCGCGGGCGTGGTCGCGCGTCAGGCCGTGCAGGTCGATCTGGCCCTGCACCGTCCAGCGGCCCAGGCGCAGCTTCTTCAGCACGTCCGGACCCAGCTCCAGGCGGCGGAAGGACAGCTGGTCGTCGGTCTCCATCAGCGACTCGGGATCGAACTCGTCGGACAGCGAGGCGCGCATCACCTGGCGGTCGTCCAGCTCGCGCTGCAGCGGCTCGGGCGCGGGGCGCGCCCGCTCGATCTGTGCCAGCCCGGTCGGCGCCAGCGGCGTGACCGTGCCGAGCGTCTCGCGCAGCGTGTGCAGGAACAGCGCCTGCTCGCGCTGGCGGGCCTCGGCCTGCTGGCGCGCCAGCTGGGCCGCACGCTCCTCGGCCTCGCGGCGCGCCTGGGCCTCCTTCATCAGGCCCTTCAGGTCGGCCAGCTCGCGCCAGCCGCGACCCTCGCGCTGGCTGGACCTCATGGTGCGGCCCTCACATCAGACCCCGCTCGGCCAGGCTGACGACCTGGGCGCCGCCGACCACCAGATGGTCGAGCACGCGCACGTCGACCAGCGCCAGCGCGTCGCTCAGTCGGCGCGTCAGCAGCTCGTCCGCACGCGACGGCTCGGCCAGTCCGGAGGGGTGGTTGTGAGCCAGGATGGCTGCGGCCGCATTGAGCGCCAGCGCCCGCTTGACAACCTCGCGCGGGTAGACCGTGGTCTGGGCGATGCTGCCCTGGAACATGGGCTCGTAGGACAGCAGGCGGTGGCCGCTGTCGAGGAACATCACCGCGAAGACCTCGCTCTGGCGGGCGGAGAGATGCAGGCGGAGGAACTCGCGCACCTTGTCCGGGCTGTCGAAGACCGGCCGGACCGCCAGCTCGGCGCGCACCGCACGGCGCGCCAGTTCGAGCACCGCCTGCAACTCGGCTCGCTTGGCCGGACCGAGCCCCTTGACCTCGCGCAGCGCCGCCACGTCCGTGCCCAGCAGGCCCGACAGGCCGCCGAAGCGCTTCAGCAGCTCACCGGCCCATTCGAGCACGCCGGTGCCCTTCAGGCCGGTGCGCAGGAGCAGCGCCAGCAGCTCGGCATCGGCCAGTGCGGCCGGCCCCAGCGCCAGGAGTTTTTCGCGCGGTCGCAGCGCGGCGGGCAGGTCTTTCATCGGGGCTTCCGGTCCGTCGGCGCGGGCTGCGCACCTAAAATCGTGGGTCAGTCTACCGAACACAGGATCACCGCGTGCCTCAGGTCCAACCGGGTTCATTCCTCACCCTGCACTATCGATTGGCCGGTCCCGACGGGGCCGACATCGTCAACACCTTCGACGAGAAGCCCGCCACGCTGTCGATGGGCACCGGCGAACTCGCGCCGGCCATCGAGGCCCAGCTGCTGGGCCTGGAAGAAGGCACCCACACCACGCTGACGCTGGCGCCGGGCGTCGCCTTCGGCCAGCGCAACCCCGAGCTGCTGCAGCGGGTCAAGCTGGCGCTGCTGCGCGAACTGGGCGATCCGGATGCCGAGTACCACGTCGGCGACGTCGTGCAGTTCCCCACGCCCGATGGCCAGGGCAGCTATGCCGGCGTCGTGCGCGAGGTCAGTCCGCCCGAGGACGATTGGGCGCTGTTCGACTTCAACCACCCGCTGGCCGGCCAGGCCGTGACCTTCGAGGTCCGGCTGATCGGGGTGCTGTGATGGGCCAGTCCGTGCACAACGTGGCGTTGCAGGAGGTGGTGCTGGCGCAGCCGCGCGGCTTCTGCGCCGGTGTCGACCGCGCCATCGAGATCGTCGAGCGGGCCCTGGTCCGCTACGGCGCGCCGATCTATGTGCGCCACGAGATCGTGCACAACACCTTCGTGGTCGCCGACCTGAAGGCCAAGGGCGCGATCTTCATCGAGGACCTCGCCGACGTCCCGGCCGGTGCCACGCTGGTCTTCAGCGCCCACGGCGTGAGCCAGGCGGTGCGCCAGGAGGCGGCCGAGCGCGGCTTCCAGATCTTCGACGCGACCTGCCCGCTGGTCACCAAGGTCCACGTCGAGGTCGCCAAGCTGCGCCGCGAGGGCTACGAATTCATCATGATCGGCCACAAGGGCCACCCGGAAGTCGAAGGCACGATGGGCCAGCTCGACGACGGCATCTACCTGGTCGAGGACGTCGAGGACGTCGAGCGTGTTCAGGTCCGCCAGCCCGAGCGGCTGGCCGTGGTCACGCAGACCACCCTGAGCGTGGACGATGCCTCGGCCATCCTCGCGGCGGTCAAGGCGCGTTTCCCGCTGGTGCGCGAGCCCAAGAAGCAGGACATCTGCTACGCCACCCAGAACCGTCAGGACGCGGTCAAGCTGCTGACGGCCGAGGTCGACGTGCTGATCGTCGTCGGCAGCCCGACCAGCTCGAACAGCAACCGCCTGCGCGAGGTCGCCGAGCGCCGCGAGCTGGCGGCCTACATGGTCGACAACGCCAGCGAGCTGCAGCCCGAGTGGTTCGAGGGCCGCCAGCGCGTCGGCCTGACCGCCGGTGCCTCGGCGCCCGAGCTGCTGGTGCAGCAGGTCATCGAGCGCCTGCGCGAACTCGGCGCGACCAGCGTGCGGACCATGCCCGGTGTCGAGGAGACCATCGAGTTCCCGCTGCCGCTGGGCCTGGGCGACAAGTCGATGGCGGCAGCCGCGGCGTCCCGATCCTGACGATCCGTCCGACGCCTCCGAACGAACGCCCCTCGGCCCGACCGGCCGACCCCGATGTGCGGGCACGGACCGACGCCGATGGCGCGTCCGTGCCGACCTGATCCAGAAAGCCTCCCATGCTCGACATCACCCTGCTGCGCCGCGACCTCGACGCCGTGCTCGAACGCCTGGCCACGCGCAAGAACCCCCAGCCCTTCCTCGACGCCGAGCGCTTCCGCGCGCTGGAGACCGAGCGCAAGACCATCCAGACCCGCACCGAAGAACTGCAGGCCCGCCGCAACGCGCTCAGCAAGCAGATCGGCGCCGTCAAGGGCAAGGGCGGCGACGCCAGTGCGCTGATGGCCGAGGTCGGCGGACTGGCCGACGAGCTGAAGGCCGGCGCCGAGCGGCTCGACCAGATCCAGGCCGAGCTGGCCGACATGCTGATGCATGTGCCCAACCTGCCGCAGGCCGGTGTGCCGGTCGGCAGCGACGAGGGCGCGAACCAGGAAGTGCGCCGCGTCGGCACGCCGCGCACCTACGACTTCGCGGTCAAGGACCATGTCGACCTGGGCGCGCCGCTGGGCCTGGACTTCGAGACCGGCACCAGGCTGGCCGGCTCGCGCTTCTCGTTCCTCAAGGGCCCGGTCGCGCGCCTGCACCGCGCACTTGCCCAGTTCATGCTGGACGTGCAGTCGGGCGAGCACGGCTACACCGAGTGCTACACGCCCTACATCGTCAACCGCGAGGTCCTCGAAGGCACCGGCCAGCTGCCCAAGTTCAAGGAAGACATGTTCTGGGTCTCGCGCGGCGGCGACGAGAGCCAGCCCGAGCAGTACCTGATCTCGACCTCGGAGATCTCGCTGACCAACAGCGTGCGCGAGCAGGTCCTGGCGGCCGACGCACTGCCGATCAGGCTGACCGCGCACAGCCCCTGCTTCCGCTCGGAAGCCGGCTCGGCCGGCCGCGACACGCGCGGCATGATCCGCCAGCACCAGTTCGACAAGGTCGAGATGGTCCAGATCACCACCGCCGAGCAGAGCGACGCGGCGCTCGAACAGATGGTCGGCCATGCCGAGGCGATCCTGCAGAAACTGGAACTGCCCTACCGCGTCATGCTGCTGTCGACCGGCGACATGGGCTTCGGCGCGGCGCGCACCTATGACCTTGAGGTCTGGCTGCCGGCCCAGGGCACGTACCGCGAGATCAGCTCGTGCAGCAACTGCGAGGCCTTCCAGGCCCGCCGCATGCAGACGCGCTACAAGAACGCGCAGGGCAAGAACGAGTTCGTGCACACGCTCAACGGCTCGGGCCTGGCTGTCGGCCGCGCCCTGGTCGCCGTGCTGGAGAACCACCAGAACGCCGACGGCAGCATCACCATCCCGGCGGCGTTGCGCCCCTACCTCGGCGGCCAGGAACGGCTCGCCGCCTGATCGGCGAGGCTTGATCGCCTCGGATTTCGTCGTCTATACTCCGGCCTCTTTGCGGGACAGACCCCTCGCAAGGAGCCGATCAAGGCGCCCCGCGCACCACGATCGCGTCAGCAGACACCAGGAGAGGTGGCAGAGTGGTCGAATGCGCCGGACTCGAAATCCGGTATACGGTACCCCCGTATCGAGGGTTCGAATCCCTCCTTCTCCGCCAAGATGAAGCCCAAGTGATTGATTCACTTGGGCTTTTTTCTTGCCTTGTCCAATCACCCAACTTCCTACCCATCATCCGGAAATCGCTGAATCCGAGCTCCGGAAGAAGCGTCGACCCCCAGGGCGCCGCCCGCCGTCGGAGCTTCCGCCAACCAGCGAGTCAAGGGCAGGCACCGCCTGGCGCAGCGTACCCTTGATGCGATGGTTGGTGGATCGACGCTCGTCGGATCGGGCTGGCCACCGGAGAGGCCGGCCCGATCCAGACCGTCGGCGTGGTTCATCTCGTCGAAGGCATCCTTTCTGACAACTTCCAATGATGGTATAAATCATCGGATCATTTCATTGATGAACCGAGGATACGCACCGTGCCATCAGGCTCAAGTTCTACTCTGCTGACCCAACGCGACCGGGTCCATGCCCTGCTGCGTCAGCGTGGGCTGGCGCGCCTGTCGGAACTGAAGGCCGAGGGCATCACGGCCACCACGGTCAGTCGCATGGAGCAAGCCGGCGAACTGGTTCGGCTGGCACGGGGCCTCTATCAACTGCCCGATGCCTCGCTCGACGTGCATCAGTCCCTCGCCGAGGCGTCTCGCCTTGTGCCGCGTGGCGTGATCTGCCTGAGTTCCGCCCTGGCGTTCCACGGCTTGACCGACCAGATGCCAGCCCAGGTCTGGATCGCCATCGGCCGCAAGGACTGGCGCCCACGGGTGACCTACCCGCCGCTGCGCGTGGCCCGTTACTCGGACGAGGAACTGGGGCGCGACGTCGAATCGGCGCAGATCGCCGGCATCGTGGTGCCCATCTTCGGTGTGGCGAAGACGCTGGCAGATCTGTTCCGATATCGCCGCAGCGTCGGAGAACTGATCGCCGTCGAAGGGCTGCGACAGGCCCTGCGGCAACGCAAGGTGACCCCGTCCGAGATCGCCAACGCCGCGCAGACCGGTGGTGTCTGGCGCGCGATGCAGCCCTATCTGATGGCGCTGACCAGCGATGCCTGAAATGCCTTCGAAGGGCACGCGCCAGGTCGGCGCCTCGGTGCGCCAACGCCTGCTGAACCTGGCCAATGCTCGAGGCGAGCCGCTGGACCTGCTGCTGACCCGCTACACGCTCGAACGCCTGCTGCACCGACTCAGCCTGTCGCCCCACCGTGATCGCTTCGTGCTCAAGGGCGCGATGCTGCTGACGACCTGGTTTGAAGAGCCCCATCGCGCCACCCGCGACCTGGACCTGCTCGGCTTCGGCGACCCGGCCGACGACGCGCTGCTGGCGGTGTTCCGTGAGGTCATGGCGATCCCGGTCGACGATGGACTGAGCTTCAATCTCGACGCCCTGTCGATCGGGCCAATCCGCGAAGACAACGACTACGGCGGCTCGCGGTTGCGCACTACGGCCAACCTGGCAGGTGCGCGCGTCACCGTGGTCATCGACATCGGCTTTGGTGATGCGGTGGAGCCGGGCCTCGATCTCATCGACCTGCCGGTGCTGCTGGACCTGCCGGCACCGCGTCTGCGCGCCTATCCCCGAGAGACCGTGGTTGCCGAGAAGCTGCATGCCATGGTCGTGCTCGGCCTCGCCAACAGCCGCATGAAGGACTACTTCGATCTGTGGATGTTGCTGGCCACGTTCGAGTTCGATCCCCTCTGCTTGCAGCAGGCCGTCCAGGCCACCTTCCAGCGACGCGGCACACCGGTACCGGATCAAGTGCCCGTCGGGCTGAGCGATGTGTTCTCAGCGGACCCGAGCAAGCAACAGCAGTGGAGCGCCTTCGCGCGCAACCTGTCGAAGGAAGCGCCGAGCCTGGTCGACGTCGTGACGAGCTTGAGGGATCGTCTGAGCGACCTCTTTGACCCGGACGCTCGTCAGCGCTCCCAGTCCGGTCCTTGAGGTGTCCGTCCCGTCGAGGGCGCTGGTGCACGATCGCCACCCCTCGACACCCCTGGCAACGTGCGCTGTGCGGCCTGCTCCGGCGATTTGGACCGAACCCCCGGCAAATGCCGCGCATAGCCCACGACCAGGCGCGCCAGTTCACGGTCCCCCGCGTCGTCCGAGGTCGCCAGCGCGTTCGCGATCTCGACCCAGGCCAGAGCCACCTGTCGACGGCTGGGCGTGAGCTTCACGTTGTCGCCTTCCGATGGCGAGGCGCCGCCTTCCCCGCGCTCGCGGGCCTTGATCTGCCACAGCCGCTCGTTGTGGTGCCGACTCCCGCGCGTGACCCGAGACGAGGCCTCGGCCTCGATGCCCCAGCCGCGCAGCTTCTCCGCGAACACCTCGCGCCAGCGGCGCAGATCCTCCTTGCGCGGGTTCAAGCGTTTGCCGTCGCGCCCTTCGGCCCGCACGCTCAGGTGCACATGCGGATTGGCCTGGTGGGTATGCAGGACCATGACGTAGCGGTGTCTGGCCAGCTCGTCGGCGGCAAACTCTCGCACCGCCTGCTTCAGGTAGGTCGTGTTCGTGCCCTCGGGCATCGACAGCATGATGTTGAACGCCTCGCGCCGCTCGCTGCGATCGGGGATGCGCGTGCCACCCAGGCGCCATTGGCTCACCACGTCCTGCAGGGCTTCCTGGCCCTCGCGCACGACACCCCGATCGTCTTCGATCGGCAGCTGTCCACTCTTGCTGATGTAGCGCAGGTGGGCCGCGATGGGGCCCATGCCGCGACCTCCACCGGTGACCTTGACCATGACTTGCGGGGCGCGTGACTTGACGGTGGCCGCCAGCCGCTTGCGCACCCAGGCCGCGCGGTCGTGCAGGCTGGCCGTTCGTGGCCCTCCTGGCGCAGCCGATGTGCGGCGATTGCCGGCATAGAAGAGGCGGTCGCCCCACAGGACGAGCACGCCATCGACACGATTCGCGCTGGTCATGGCCTTCTCCTTCAAAGTCCCGACAGGACCTTCGACGCCCGGTCGAGGTGGGCCTGCATCGCCACATCCATCTTTCGAAGTCGCTGGGCGAACGGCTCGGCCTCTTCCCGCTTCGCCAGATGGACGAGGCGCAGGAACGCATGGAGGTCGACCGACAAGGCGGCCATCGCATCGTTGGAGGCCAGCAGGGCTGCTCGGTCCGCCTCCCGTTCGGCCACGGGTTGAGGCAGCGGGGCTTCGCGCACCAGGCGCGCCACGACATCCCCATATGACAGCCCCAAGTGCCCGGCCATGAACGTCAGTCGCTCGGCATCGGCGATGGGTAGTCGCAGGGTCAGCTTGGTGATGCGTCGGCGGGGGCCTATGGCGATCTCATGACCCGGACGTTCAACGTCAGTTCGAGGGCCGATGGCCTCCACGATCGAAGCCCGTGCGAGGGCCGCCACCGTGACGCCACGATCCACAGCCGCTGACCGAACGGCATCACCGATGCCGCGCAGGTCAACCATGACGCGGTCACGCGAGGCGCTGGCCATGACCACCGCCCACGTCGGCCAGGCCGCGTGGCATCCAAATGCTGGCGGGACGCCTATCCTGCCCTAGCCTTCCAAACACCCTATTCATGGCTCGATTCCTCGGCCTGGTTCGGTGTCAGGGGTCTGACCGTCAGACCCCATGGGCAGCAAATCTGCCAGCGCCAATAGGCGACGCCGCAGATCGACGATCTCGTCTGCATCGCCCGACGGCTTGATGCGAGGCAGCAAGCGCTCGAGGCGATCGCAAGCTGCGTGAGCCTGATGGACGGGCCGTGAGCCAGATGCCCGATGTGTCAATCGGATTGACTCCGGCGCTTCTCGGAGCGCGGCCACCGCCTCGCGCGTGATGGGCTCAGCGGCATCGACCAATGACTGCACCTGCTCTGGTCGGTGCGCGTGCAGCTTGCTCAGTTCATGCAGCGTTCGCGGTGAGGTGCAGCGGCCGGACTTGAGGGCAGCATCGAGCACGGGCGGCAGGTCGAGCAAGGTCAGGTGGTGAGCTACCGTCGTGAGGTTCATGCCCAGCCGTCGGGAGACCTCAGCCTGCGTGTCACCGGCATCGATCTGCCCACGGATGAACCGGGCCAGGTCGATCGGTGTGAGGTTGGCACGCTTGAGGTTCTCGGCGACCTGCGCGTAACGATCGGTGCGATCGAGGCGAACGACCACGGGGACTTCGGTCAGACCGGCCTGCCGCGCAGCACGCAGTCGACGGGCGCCGAAGTGCAGCAGGTAGCGGCCTTGGGGATTGGCAGGGTGGATGACCAGGGGCACGAGGAGCCCGCGCAGGACGATGTCGGCGGCCAGCGCGTCAAGGTCGGCTTCGACGAAGTCGAAGCGGGGGCTGGCAGGGTCCTCGTCGATCAGCTCGATCGGAACAAGGCATGGCGCGTTCGGACGCGATCTCCGAGCGGACCTTCTTGCGTTGACGCCTGAGGTCCGTGAAGTGCCTGGCGTGAGCTCGCTACCCAGCAGATCAAGTTGGGCATCGACCTGAGCATCTCCCTGGCGCATGGGCGGATCGTGCCGATCGTTGTGCGATCAGGAAAGCACTCCGCAACATGCTGATGTGGCTCATTGTTTGAGCCAGGACGCTCCACGAGAGGTCAGGTGAGTTCAGAGCATTCCACGTCGGTTTCAATCACTTACACCGCCCGTCGCGGGAAGTCATTTCCACGCCGCTCTGGAAGGCAGCTGAAGTACAGCCACTGACAGTCCCGATGCGCCTTGCGCGACGATCACGGAAGAACCCTATTTGCGCGGGCCCGACACCTACACCGAAGGCTTGTTCACGATGCGTCGGCTCGACGACTTCATGCCGGCCAACCATCCTTTGCGTCGGATCCGTGTCACGGCCAACGAGGCCCTGACCAAGATGGATTCCCTGTTCTCGGCCATGTACGAAGCCCACCTCACGGGTGGCCGGGCGAGCCGGCCGCAATGTCTTTGCGAGAGCGATCTCGCCAGGCCCGTCAGCGGCCACGCAAGTGGCCGGGTAGCGTTGTGGGAACGCTTTACGCCCGCAGCGTGGCCACGGGCGTGGTCATGCACGCCAGGACTTGCCCGCGAACCGCCCTCGTTCCGGTTCGCCTTGCCATTGCCCAGGATCGGGTCCCCACGGCACCGCTGGCGAGGGTTGTTCAAGAAGCACACACACCACCTCACCGAGATCGACGCCGAGGTATTGCCGCGCCGCGGCAGAACCTGCATCAGCACCATCGGCAGCCAAGACGAACTGCTTGAACGGCTCCCACGGGCGGCTCAACTGCTCGACGATCAGGCGCGCAAGATCGTAGGAGAGTAGGTTGCCATCATCAGGCCGCAGGAACGAACGACCTGACCAGAAATCTTGAATGTCTCGCGGCCTCCAGAAGGCCAAGTGCCTCGCATGCAGTTGTTGCGGCGTATGGGTCGGCGGTGTACGACAGAGGCGGCGCTCAACGTTCACCGCTAGGCCTTCATTTAACCAAGCCGGCAGCGGTAAGTGACCGAGGCAACCATGGGTCATTTCATGAGCGATGACCGGCTCGATCAGCCGAAGATCGGCCTTGATGGTCACATAGTGGCTGCAACCGGCATCAATATGCATGCCACCGCTAAATGCGTACTCCCCGGCGTTTGGATAATAGTACGAGACATATCGGTAGTAGCTCTCATAATCGTCGAAGATGATCATTACTTCTTGCCCCGCCGCCGGCATGCGCGCAACGCCATCAAGCATGCTCGCCACACGTTGGAGCGTGCGCTCCATGTAGTCGAGCGCGGCGCCCGCCACTTTCGGTTCGAGTGAGGACAACAGCAGAACGTTCTTCGATTCCCTCAGCCGGAAGCTCGGGCCAAGAGCGCAACGCATATGCAGCAACCATACTCGCTTGGCTTCCCGCCACGCTGCGCTCTGATGCGCTGCCGACTCGATGCGTGACAACCAGTCGCAAACATCCTCCCAGGCCATCACCGGATAGCCCTCGTGGCGCTCACTGTGCTCGCCAGCAGCGAAGCTGGAAGCACCCTCGATAACTACCTCTGAGGGAGGTGGTTCAGAGTCCTGTGCCGAGTCCGCCTTTGCGTCTGGCGAAGCTCGCTTTCGACCGAACAAATCACGAAACGAGATCATGCCGACACGTGGCGCCGTCGCACGTTGAGCACCGGGGCATCAGTCAAGGCGTTTGCTACCCTTGATCCGGCTGATCAGCGGTACAAGAAACAGTGCAGCCAACACGACGAAGAACCCTCCGGTCAGGATTTTGAGTAAACCCGGCCCAAGTAGACCAGCCAATGCCCTCGGGATGTCGCATTGCTTGAAGCAAAGCACCAAGGGATCTAGGTCTGTAAAGAGGACTGCCAAGCCGACGAGAAGCAGAATTGCACCAATCAGCCCAGCTCCGAACTTGTCAACCTTCATCTCGGCCTGTTTCTCCATTTGCCGTAAAGATCTGCCCAGTCCTTCTCATCCCAGAGACTCGGTGTTCCCTTTGGCATGAAGCGTGGGTCATCGCACACGCAGCCCTCTGGGGCACTGTTCGGATTCGTTTGTGCCGGGATGAAGTCGGTCGATCTCCTAGACCGGCCTCTATGGTCATATGCGTCCGGGAAGCACATTTCAGCCCCCTCACACTTCCATCGCAAGCAAACGAACTCGCCTTCATCGTTGAAGTAGCCGGCAGCATCCATCCAAGGATTCCCTGTATCGTGCGCGGGACGAGGCTGACTTGGATTCGGGAATCGAGGACGAGGCCTGAACGGCGTGTAGTGACCATTCTGAGTTCGAAACAGCCCGTCGGGATCCGTGTAGCCCAGCGGATTGCCCTCGACATATGCATATGTGTTGATGCCACCACCGAGCCCGATGGGATCTGACTGCATATATCGCCCCAACCAAGCCGCATAGTCACGATGGTGGTTGTAGAACCCTGTGGTTTCCCGATCGTACACCTGCCCAGGGAACCGGAGGTTGAAGGTGTAGACACCCAGCGCATTTGGGTTCTCGTTGACCGGCGTGACACCGAAGCTCTCGAAGCTGTCCCAGCGCCAGACGATGGCGTGGTCGCTGCTACGGGTCACGATGCGGGGCGTGTTCAGGTGATCGGCGTAGACGTAGTCGATGCGGGTGGCCACGTTCAAGGTCGCGCCGCTGCCGGTGCGGGTCTGCTTGACCACCGCCACCGGCTGGTCACCCAGCCAGACCACCTCGTAGATCGGGATGCCTGAGGCGTCGTACTCCCCGAGGATGTGCCCGTCCTCGTCGTAGGCGTAGTGCACCGCCCCGGTGGTCACAAGGGTCGTGACGCCGCTCTTGCGCACCCGCTGCTCCAGCCCGTTGTACCAGTAGTTCACCGGCGTGGTCGTGGTCGCGCTGGTTGGGATGATGGCCTGGCTGAGGCGGCCACGATCGCTGTAGACAGCACCGCCTGCCGAGCCGTTCCCGGTGATGTTGCCAGCGTTGTCATAGGTCGGGACATCGGTTACCAGCGAGCCCGTGGAGTTCACGCGCTGGACGCTCGTCAGCCGGTTGCTGGTCGCGCTGACCTGGTTGGCGAAACGTGTGGCCGACACGAAGAACTCGGTGCGATTGCCGTTGGCGTCGTAGCTGTACGAATAGCTGGTCGTGCCTTGGTTCGAGCGCGTGAGCCGGCCCAGCCCGTCGTACACGAAGGCCTGGTCGAACGCGGCCTGAGCCACGCCACTTCGGGTGTGGCTGTACGCGGTGATCCGACCGGCATCGTCATAACCGACGGTGCGCAACAGCCCTGCCGCCGTACCTGTCCCGATCGGATTGCCCAAGGGATAGGTCTTGGGCCGGCCATAGCTGTCCCAGGTCCGCGCATAGGTCACCGGCCCCGTGCCCCAGGTCCAACCCTTGGCATTGCCCATCGCGTCGTACGCGATCGTCGTCAGGATCGACGTCGTGACGGTGGCGTTGGTGCCGACCCCGTTGGCATTGACCGGGTTGAGCGTCAGCCCGCTGACGCGACCGGTCAGGTCGTAGCTCAGGTTCACGCGCGCCCCGCTGGGCAGCGTGACGGTTTTGAGGTGCCCGTTGTCGGCACCCGCACTTCCCCAGCCGTACCGGACATCGAAAGTACGCGCTGTGGCCTGTCCGGTGACCAGGACCGTCTGCAGCTTGCGAACCACCCGACCCAGACCGTCGTACGTGTAGGCCGTGTTGCCGCTCTCATCGGTGATCTTGGTCAGACGGCCGATGCTGTTGGCAGGCTTGGGCGTGACGGTGCCGCCGTCGTACTCGAAGACGGTGTCCACCCCGGTCGGGTAGTCGATCTTGGTGAGCCGATTGAGTGCGTCGTAGGTATAGAGGACCTGCTTGCCACGGGCATCGGTGCGGGTCTTGAGGTTGCCGGCTGCATCAAAGGTGGCACTGGTTGTCCCTGTGTCGGGACTGACCTGACTGGTGCGATCGCCCAGGCCGTTGGCGGTGTAGCTGGTCACCAGGTTGCGAGGGTCCGTGAGCCCAGCCGGCTGATCCGCCAGGTCCCAGCTCGGACGCACCACCGGACGTGCCACGCCGGTGGCGGGCAAAGGCTGTGTCACCTGCACTGGCCTTCCCAGAGCGTCGTATTGCGTCTGTGTGGTCAGCCCCAGTGGATCGACCACGGTGTGGCGATTGCCCATCGGGTCGTAGCCGAAGGTGGAGGTCATCACGCCCGGTGCCGGGCTCTGCGCCAGGACGAGCGAGGACAACATCGAGCCTGAGGCGCCCAGCAACAGGGCGAGGGTGTGGGTAACGCGCTTCACGGCTGGACTCCGGTCACGCTCTGAACACGGCCCAGGGCGTCATAGACCCGGGTCACATTGCGCGCCAGGACGCCAGCCGGGTCCTTGAGCGCTTCTGCCGTGCGATTGCCTGCGTTGTCCAGCGTGTAGGTGATCGTGTTGCCTGCGCCGTCCTTGATGCCCGTGAGGCGATGCGCTGCGTCATAGCTGTAGGTGATCTTGGTGGCGTCGGGCAGCGTGGCTTCCTTGAGCTGCCCCACCCCGTCGTACAAGTAGGACGTGGTCTGCGCAGCGCCGGCACCCGTCGGAGGACTGACCGCGACCGAGTTCACCCATCCGCGTGGTGTGTAGGTGATGTTCGTGACCACGCCATTGGGATCGACGCTGCGTTTGAGGCGACCGGCGCGGTCGTATACCGTGAACTGCGTGATGTGGCCGGCCGCGTTGGTGATGCTCTGCAAGTCACCCAGGGTGTGATCGACCGTCGAGTCAGCGTAGTACGCGTAGGTGGTCAGGTTGCCGAGTGCGTCCCGGGCGGTGAGCACTTGGCCGAACGCGTTGTAGGTGTAGCTGGTCACGCGTGCCGCGCCCGAAGGCGTTGCGGCAAAGCCCGCACTGCCATTGACGTCGGTCGTGGCTTGTTCGACCTGTTTGCACAGCACGGCAATCGGATTGCCGTCGGGCAGCACAGCCGTCGCCGGAGCGCAATTGAGCGCCACATTGCCTGCGGTCGGGTCCGGCTGGCCGTTGTAAACCCAGGTCGTGATCTTCTTCGGCTCGGCCAGGCGGGTCTTCAGATTCCAGATGGGATGCCACTGCGTGCTGATCTTGCGCTTGACATTCCCGGCGGGGATCACATTGCCGCTGACAGGGTATTGACACGCCTCAGTGGCGTGATTCAAGCCCTCCACTCTTGCAGTTTCCAGTCGCCGCCCTGAATCATTGTCGAAGCATGTCTTGACAGCATTGAAATCCACCGACGCGCGAACGAGTCCAGCTGTGTCGTAGTAGGTGCTGCTCGACGCTGCTGCACACCCAGCCCCAGCGGGTTGGCTTTGGCTGGCAACGCGCGGAATCCCCAACCCCATTTCTACCCCGTAGTTCGTGATGCTGCCATTGGGCGTGGTCATGGACGGCGCAACCGGGAGTCCCCAAGCATGATCACGCCAAACAACGCCGGCGGTTGCATCGAAAGTCTCTGACACATTCCACGTCGGAACACTGACGTACGAGGCTGTGAAGCGGTTCACCCCGCCGGCCAGTTCGGTTCCTATGGCACGACCCGCGACATCGTACGTGTAAGTGCTGTGACGCGATGCATTCTCATCAAGAATGCCTGTCAATGCCCAAGGCAGGCCCGGCAACTCGTAGACGTATTGCCGGGACGTTGAATCTTGCCAGGTGAACTGACTCAACATTCCGCCAACCAAGTATGAAACCAAGATGGTTCGACCATCGGGATCAGTGATCGACTTGATGCGAGGCACACCGGTGGACGCGTCTTGCTCATAGGCGAACTGCAGCACCCGCCCCGTCTGGTCTTGAATACCGATGATCAAGCCCGCCACAGGTGCCACGGTCAATGGCGTCGCGACATCACTGTAGAGATAGGTTAGGACTGTTCCATCTGCAGACTTGATGTCAACCAACCGCCCATCTGCACGATACGTCTCGACCGATTGCGCGGCAGCGTCAATGTAGCGCCATCCATCAGGCGTCGCCACCAACCGATCTCGCACGTCAGTACTGGCACGATAAAGACCGCTTGCATCAAGGAGAAAGTCAACCCAGACGCCACCACCCCGTGACGCCTGTATACCCTGCTTGACACCATTCAGGCCTGTTTGAAAGATCAAGCTCTTGTGTAGATTACTATCCCATTGAGATCCGAACGAAGGTGCCGGTCGTGACACCGGCAACTCCGCGCCACCTTCTGCCGGAAAATTCCGCCTACTGTCATATTGCGCAGAAAGGCGAATGCCGCCAATCTCAGCGGTCAGGCTTTCAGTCTGTCGCTTTGTGGCCGTGAGTGGGTAAATGGGGTTTCCGCCGCGCGGCTGCTCGCACGATTGCGGCTTGCCGGCGTATCGATCAACAATTTGAACACAGGCTCCCGCTTGGGCAACCCACAGACTGTTTGCCGCACAAAATGTCCAAGCTGCTGAACCCCCGACGTGATCGCCACCACCTTCGGCGGTTTTGTTGTAGGCGTAGTCACACCGCCCTGACTCTGACACATTGGCGGGAACAGCGCTGCAGGTATCAACGTATAACGAAGCAAGATATGGGCAACTCGCCGTATAAGCCATCAAGGCAGAAATAGCCTCGCTCACACCAGAATAAGTTCCAGAAAAACTACCACACTTCCAGTCAGCACCGCTTGCGGTCGCGCTGATGAACCGTGCTGGTGCATTCTGTGCGCCGGCAGTTAGGCTTATAACAGCCAAACTCGCGATCGAAACGATTGATCGTCTGATTCTTGCAGCCATTTATCCTCCCTCTGCCTTAATTCTGTGCCTCATTCGAAGCCGCCTCGCCGTCTGATGACCCATTCCAACCCGAACAAGCAGATCGAAAAATCAAAAATGTGAGTGGCGCCACCTTCAGGCCACAGTCGCTTGAATTCGAACTGACGAATATTGCTTGGGATGATTCTTTCATTTGAGGGGCGCGCTGCACTCCCCCAAATTGATGAAGTGGTTTTACTCTGGACAATCGGCCCCTGAACGGATATGTACAGCATCACCACAAGCTCGATCTGAGCCAGATGACGGTTTCTTGACTGTTTGATTGCGGGTTGATAACTGTAAAAGATTATTCTTTGTCAGTATTTCGTCAGGTATCGCCCTTGCGGGTGACTGCCCATGCCTGAAAGACTCCTCGGTCGATTCGACGAATGGATCGGTCATGACATGCAGGTCAATTCGCAGCCAGAAACAGCGCCCAGTCCTCCATCAATCGGCGGCGTTTGTCGAACAGGTCGCCCCGCGCATAACTGGCCTCTGCCTTGTCCTTCAGCAGATGCGCCAAGGCGTGCTCGATCACTTCTCGTGCATGCGTGGTGCGCTCGCCAGCCCAGTCCCGAAAGGTCGATCTCATGCCATGTGCCGTCGCAGCCACCTTCATGCGTCTCAACAGCGCCGTCAAGGCCATGTCGGACAACGTCTTGGCCTGGCCGTTGGGCAAGCGCTGCAGGCCCGGAAAGACGAGGATGTCGTGGTCAGGGCCTGGCAGCGATTTCAAGAGGAGGATCGCCGCTTCAGACAGCGGCACGCGGTGTTCCTTGCCTGCTTTCATGCGGTCGGCAGGCACCGTCCAAACTTGCTTGTCGAGGTCGATCTCTGACCAGCGCGCGCCTCGGACCTCGCCTGATCGCGCCGCAGTCAGCACCACGAACTCAAGCGCTCGGGCACCGATGCCAGGCTGCGTACGAAGCGTGCGCATGAAGGCTGGGACATCATCGACCGCCAACGCAGCGTGATGCTCGACTTGTGCGACCTTGGTCGGACGAGGCAAAAGCTTGTCGAGGTGTCCGCGCCACCGCGCCGGGTTCTCTCCCGACCGGTACTTGCGCACCGTCGCCCAGGCCAGCACCAGTTCGATCCGGCTGCGCAGTCGCGTGGCGGTCTCGGTCCTCGTTTGCCAGATGGGCTGGAGCACCGCCAGCACCTGGGGCAGATCGATGTCGCTGACCGGCAGTTTGCCCATCACGGGATAGGCGTATTGGGTCAGCGTGTTTGTCCATTGCTGGACGTGCTTCGCGTTCTTCCAGCCGGACTTGTTGTCGTCGATGTAGCGCGAGGCGCATTGCTCGAAGGTCAGCGCGTTGCTGCGCTTCAACGCGAGCGCTTTTCGTTCGGCCTGCTTCTGCTCGATAGGATCACCACCGCCGCGGATGACCTCTCGTGCATGTCGAGCCTGCAACCGCGCTTGTGCGAGGGAAACTTCTGGGTAGCCACCTAACCCCATGTCCCGACGACGCCCGGCAACCTTGACGCGCAGGATCCAACTGCGAGCACCGGAGGGCGCGACCTGCAACGCGAGTCCTGGCATGCCACCGACCGAGTGCAGTCCCGGCTCGGTCAACGTGGCCACTTGGGTGGCCTTGAGTGCAGCAGCGATCTTGGGCATAGGCGACTCCTGCCCCACATCCTACCCAACATAAATATTGGAATGGATCAGATTTCCTGACATTGAACGGGACGATCGATAGCCAATCATCACTATGAGAACCGCTCAATCCGGACGTACTGGGATCGCCTTGAATATCAAAAACACGGACTCCTTCTCCGCCAAGACAAAGCCCAAGTGATTGATTCACTTGGGCTTTTTTCTTGTCCGCATGCCCGCCCAGGAAAGAAGAAGGCCCACCGAAGTCACCTTCGGCGGGCCCTGGCCATCGGTGGGGCCGCGCCCTCGTCCAGGGGCGGGGCCGGGCGATCCGATCAGCTGCCCAGGTACTCGACCTCGAACACCAGCGTGGCGTTCGGCGGGATGACGCCGCCGGCGCCGCGGGCGCCGTAACCCAGTTCGGCGGGGATCAACAGCACGCGGGTGCCGCCGACCTGCATGCCGGCAACGCCCTCGTCCCAGCCGCGGATCACCATGCCGGCGCCGAGGTGGAAGCGGAAGGGCTGGCCGCGGTCCTTGCTGGAGTCGAACTTGCGGCCCCGGCCGTTGGCCTGGGTCGGGTCGTGCAGCCAGCCGGTGTAATGCACGGTCACTTGCTGACCGGCGGTCGCGGTGCTGCCGCTGCCGACGACGGTGTCTTCGTACTGCAGGCCACTGGCGGTGGTGTTCATGGAGGCGCCTTTCTTCGCAAAAGAGGGCGCGATGATGCCACCGTGCCTCGCTGTCACCCGGTCCGGCCGAACCGGGCTCACACCGGCTCGCGGACCCACGCGATCAGTCCGGCCAGCGTTGCGCGCGCCAGGCCTCGCAAGCGGCAGCCAGGGTGTCGGCGACGCCGTCCGTGTCACGCAGAACCAGCCCCAGCACCGATGCCGCCCGCCGGAGGGCCTGCACCGGGTCCGCCAGATCCAGCGGCGCGGCCCCGTTCTGCTTGGACAGCTTGGCACCATCGGCGGCCAGCACCAGCGGCGTGTGCAGGTAGCGCGGCGTGGGCAGGCCGAGCGCGCGCTGCAGCAGGATCTGGCGGGCGGTGTTGTCGGTCAGGTCGGCCCCGCGCACGACGTCGCTGATGCCCTGCTCGGCGTCGTCCACGACCACCGCCAGCTGGTAGGCCCAGAGGCCGTCGGCGCGCCGCAGCACGAAGTCGCCGACCGCCTCTTCCACCACCTGCCGCTGCGGGCCGAGCCGGCGGTCGTCCCAGGCGATCTCGACGCCGCCGCCGGCCCGACCGGTGTGCAGGCGCCAGGCCCGCGCCGGACGGCCGGCCAGGCCACCGCGCTCCGGTCGGCAGGTGCCGGGATAGGGCCGTTCGCCATGTCGTTCATGGACCCAGCCGGCCTGCGCGGCAGCCGCCTCGATGTCCTTGCGAGTGCAGGCGCAGGGATAGGCCAGGCCGGCGGCCACCAGCTGTTCCAGCGCGCCTGCATAGGCCGCACCGCGGCGGGACTGCCACCACGGTGGCTCGTCGCCGACCAGGCCGCAGCGGTCGAGCTGTCGCAGGATGTCCTCGGCGGCGGCCTCGCTGCAGCGCGGTCGGTCGACGTCCTCGATGCGGACACGCCAGCTGCCGCCGCGGCTGCGGGCGTCCAGCCATGAGGCCAGCGCGGCCACCAGCGATCCGGCATGCAGCGGACCGGTCGGCGACGGCGCGAAGCGGCCGTGCACCGGCCGGTCCGGGCGGTTCACAGGACCAGGCCGGCGTGCTGTTCGAGCAGCGCCTTGCGCGTCGTCGGTCGTTCGAGCTGGGCCAGCCACCAGGTCAGGCCACGGCCCTGCGCCGCGCTGCGTCGCCAGGCGTAGTGGAGCTGGATCTCGCGGGCGCTGTCCTCGGTCTCCAGCACGACCAGACGACCGGCCTCGGCATGGCGGCGCACCAGGTTCTCCGGCAGGCGACCGCAACCCAGGCCCCGCAGCTGGGCTTCGACCTTGGCGGCCAGCGATGGCACGGTCAGCACGTCCTGGCCGGCCTGCACGCCGACGGTGACCGGCTCGAAGCGCTGCGCGGTGTCGGCGATGGCGACGATGCGATGGCGCGCGATGGTCTCCCAGCTCACCGGCTGCTGCTCGCGCGCGAGCGGGTGATGCGGCGCGACGGCCAGCACCATGTGCAGCTCGCCCAGCGGTGCGGTCTGGATGTCGTCCAGCGCCGACGCTTTCGGCGCGACGCCGATGGCGAGGTCGGCCTGGCCGGTCACCAGCGCCTCCCAGGTGCCGGCGAGCACCTCGCTGCGCAGCTTCAGGCGGGTCGGCGGACAGGTCGACAGCGGCAGGTGGACCGCGCCGGCATGGGCCGGTGCGCGCTCGGGCAGCGCATCCCGGATCGGCTCGATGGTCTGGGCGTAGAAGGCGTCGATGAGGTCGAACAGCGCGGCCGGCGCGATGATGTTGTCGACCGCGATGGCCAGCTCGGCCTCCCAGCCGGTGGCCACGCGCTGGACCCGGTTGGCGACGGCGTCGATCTGCTGCAGCAGGCGGCGGCCCTCGCGCAGCAACTCGTGGCCGGCGGGTGTCAGCTGGGCCTGGCGCGAGCGGCGGTCGAACAGCAGCGCGTCGAGCGCCTCCTCGAGCTGGCGCACGCTGTAGGTCAGCGCCGACGGCACCTTGCCCAGTTCGCGCGCGGCCGCGGCAAAGCTGCCGGTGCGGGCGATGGTGTCCATCATCTCGAGGGCTTCGGGGGTGAGGGCGAGTCGGCGTTGGGGCGCGGTCACTGCGGCTGCGATCGGGGTCGTGGCAGGTGGAACGGGTGACGACCGATGGGTCGTCGGAGCGGGCGAGCCGGGGCTCACTTCAAGCCGCTTGAATGATGCCATCACGCCGGCTCAGACCTGGACGGGGCGCAACTGGCCATGATCGAGCCATCCAACGGAGAGTCCCATGTTCGCCCTGCATCGATCGGAACAACGCGGCCTGGCCGATCACGGCTGGCTGCGCAGCCAGCACAGTTTCTCGTTCGCCGACTACTTCGACCCGGCCCGCATGGGTTGGGGCAACCTGCGCGTGCTCAACGAGGACCGCATCGCGCCGGGCACCGGCTTCGGCACCCACGGCCACCGCGACATGGAGATCGTCAGTTACGTGCTGTCGGGCGAGCTGGCGCACCGCGACAGCATGGGCAACGGCACGTCGATCCGCCCCGGCGAGGTCCAGCGCATGACCGCCGGCGCCGGCGTGCGGCACAGCGAGTTCAACCACGCACCGCAGGCGAGCACGCACTTCCTGCAGATCTGGCTGCTGCCCGACCGCACGGGCCATGAGCCCGGCTACGAGCAGCGCGATTTCCCGGTCGCCGAGCGCCAGGGCCGATTGCGCCTGGCCGCCGCGCCGGCCAGCAGCGCCGATGGGTCCGGCGACGGCGTGGTCGGCCTGCATGCCGATGCGCGGCTGTGGATCGGCCTGTTCGACGGCGACGAGTCGACCGAGCTGGCCCTCGACGCGAAGCGCAAGGGCTACGTCTTCCTGGCCCGTGGCGAACTGCAGGTGAGCGGGCACTTGCTCCAGGCCGGGGATGCGCTGGCGATCGACCGCGAGACTTCGATCTCGCTGTCCGGCGGTCGCGATGCCGAGGTTCTGGTCTTCGACCTGGCGCCCTGAGGTCACGCCGGCCAGGCCGGGAGCGGCGCTTGCTAAAGTGACCACATGCGCGGCCTCACCGATCTCCTGACCTTCCTGCCGCTGGCCGACTGGCTGGCCTTGATCTGGTTCTTCTGTTGCTGGATCGGCTACGTGCTGTTCGCCCGGCGTCGCGCCGGCATCGACGGCTCACTGCTGGCGGCCTCGAACGCCTTCCGGCATCGCTGGATGTACCAGACCGCCGTGCGCGAGAACCGCGTCTTCGACGGCGTGGTGTTGCAGAACCTTTCCAGCTCGCCCGCCTTCTTCGCCTCGACGACGATCTTCATCATCGGTGGCCTGATCGCGGCGATGGGAACCTCCGACAAGGCCAGTGACCTGGTGCGCGACCTGCCCTTCGCGGCACGCACGACCGCGCTGGTGTTCGAGCTCAAGCTGCTGCTGCTGACCGGCATCTTCGTCAGCGCCTTCTTTCGCTTCACCTGGGCGATGCGCCAGTACGGCTTCGTGGCGCTGGTGATCGCCTCGGCGGCCGAGCGCGAGACCTACCAGGCTGACGACGAGATGCGCCGCAGCTTCGCCCACCACGCCGGACGCATCGTCGCGCTGGCGGCCGACACCTTCAACAACGGCCTGCGCGCGATCTACATGAGCTTCGCGGCGGTCCTGTGGTTCATCTCACCAGCGGCGTTCGCGCTGGGCAGCGCGGGCGTGATCTGGGTGCTCTACCAGCGCGAGTTCCACTCCGACATCCGCGCGCTGCTCAAGGAAGCCGCAGCGTCGCGCTGAGGCGGTCAGGGCCTCAGCCGAGCAGGTTGGCGAGCGACATCAGCGCCAGCAGCAGCATCCACAGCACGACCGAGCGCCAGACCAGGCCGACGACCGAACGCAGGTGCGAGAACTGCGGCGTCGCGCCGGGCGTGCTGCCCTCCGCCGCCACGTCCTCGGCACCGGCTTCCAGCGTGCGCGCGGTCTCGGCAGCCTGGGTGCCGGCACCGGGCGCGTGGGCGCCGCCCAGCGACAGGCCGACCGCACCGGCGGCGGCCGCCAGCAGCACGCCGTCGTTGGACTGCTTCCACAGTCCGGCGTGGCGACGCCAGCAGTCGACCGCATCCTCGAAGTTGCCGACGATGGCAAAACCTGCCGCCGTCAGCCGCGTCGGCACGTGGTCGATGACGGAAAAGGCCTGCTGCGAACGCAGCGCCAGCCGCTCGTTGGTCGGCGCACCCAGCACGCGGCTCTTGTAGGCCCAGTACCGGGCGCAGAAAGCCGACATGCGGTAGACGACCGCACCCATCGGGCCCAGGCCCAGGGCCGAACCCAGCACGAACCAGAAGAACACGCCGAAGACATGGCGGTGGGCCGCCACCAGCGCATGCTCGATAACGTGGCGCAGCAGCTCGGTGCGCGGCAGCTCGCTGGCATCGAGGTGGCGCCAGGCCTGAAGCAGCTCGCGGGCGCGGTCTTCCTGGCCGGCCTCGAGCGCGTCGCGGATGTCGGTGAAGTAGTGGCTGAACTGGCGAAAGCCGAGCGTCACATAGAGCACCAGCAGGTCCCAGGCGAGTGTCAGGAGCAGGCTGAACTCGGACAGCCCCCAGTGCACCGCAAAGACCAGCAGCGCCGGCGCGAACACCGTCACGGCCCAGACGACCCAGGCGTGGTGCTCGCGTCCAGCATCGAAGTTGCGCCCGGTCCAGCGGGACCAGGCCACCAGCCCTTCATGGACCGGATTGCCCTGCGGCAACGGTCGCAGTTGTTCGATCACGAGGGCGAGCAGGACCGCGAGGAAACTCATCCGGCCATGATACCGGCGGCCTCTGGTGGCTCAAGCCGCGACCCCGCGGCGAGCGACGGGGCGGCGGTCAGGCCGACAGCAGGTGGTAGAAGTTGCGCAGCATCGCGGCGGTCGCACCCCAGATGAAGTACTCGCGTGGCGGAGCCTGAGGGTCGAGCGGGTCCGTTCGCAGCCAGGGCATCGACAGGAACTGGCGCGAGATGCCGTCCGCTTCATGGCGATGGCGGCGGTGATGGGCCGGCGTCATCAGGAAGGCCAGGGGCACCTCGAAGGCCTCGGCCACTTCCTGCGGATCGATGCGCAGTTCGAATGGCGGATGCACGAGCGCCACCACCGGCGTCACGATGAAGGACGTCACGGTGCGGTAGACCGGCATGCGGCCGATCAGTTCGACATGCTCGGCGCGCAGGCCGACCTCTTCCTCGGCCTCGCGCAGCGCGGTGATGGCCGCGTCGTGTTCACCGGGTTCGGTGCGCCCGCCCGGGAAGCTGATCTGGCCCGCGTGGTCCTTGAGGTGATCGGTGCGACGGGTCAGCAGCACGTGCAGCCCGTCGGGACGGTCAACCAGCGGCACCAGCACGGCAGCATGGGACGGTTCGCGCGTCGTGCCGAGCCGGGCGGCATCGCCCGCGTAGGCAGGCGTCCAGGCCGGCGGAGAGGCCAGACGCTGGCGCAGGGCGGGGATCGTCAGGCGGTCGGCAGGCACGGGCGGCAGGTGCGCATCGGTGCCGATGATGGGAATGCCGCGCGGATCGCGGATCAGTCCAGAAGGCGGAGAAGACATGCCGACAGCTTAGGCCCAGAACGACAAAACCGCCCGAAGGCGGTCTTGCTGGGAGCGGAGGCGACGTGCGGTCCGCACGTCCACTTTCCACGCCGATCGGCACGCCCGGTCGCGTGGACCGGGGCTGGCTCAGGCCAGCTTTTCCTTGATGCGCGCCGACTTGCCGCTGCGCTGGCGCAGGTAGTACAGCTTGGCACGGCGGACGTCGCCGCGGCGCTTGACCTCGATCGTGGAGATCAGCGGGCTGTAGAGCTGGAAGGTCCGCTCGACACCTTCGCCGCTCGACACCTTGCGGACGATGAAGTTGCTGTTCAGGCCGCGGTTGCGGCGAGCGATCACGACGCCTTCGTAGGCCTGCACGCGCTTGCGGTTGCCTTCGACGACGTTGACGCTGACGATCACCGTGTCGCCGGGGGCGAAGTCGGGGATGCTCTTGTTCAGGCGAGCAATCTCTTCTTGCTCGAGTTGGCGGATCAGGTCCATGGGTTCACTCCAGACGATCATGCCGACACATGGGGCCGCAGCTTGCCGGCACCGACAGCCGGTACCCGCCAACCTTCGAGCGGCACGTCCCGGGATCGGGGCGGAAAGCTCGGCAGAGGATCAAAGCCAAAAATTATAACGCGTTCTCGCGCAGCCAGCGCTCGTCGGTCGCGCTCAGTTGACCAGCGGCGCGCGCGGCCGCGATCAGATCGGGGCGACGGCGGGCCGTCACGAGCAGCTGCTGCTCGCGGCGCCAGCGGGCGATGCGACCGTGGTGGCCCGACATCAGCACCTCGGGCACGGCGTCGGCTGGCTCGTCGCCGAGCTTCTCCGGGCGGCTGTAGTGCGGGCAGTCAAGCAGGCCGTCGGAGAAGCTGTCCTGCTGGTGCGAGGCCGCGTCGTTGAGGACGCCCGGCTGCAGCCGCGTGACGGCATCCAGCAGCGCCAGCGCCGGCAGTTCGCCGCCGGACAGCACGAAGTCACCGAGGCTGATCTCCTCGTCAACATGGCGCGAGATGAAGCGGTGGTCGATGCCCTCGTAGCGACCACACAGCAGCACCGCGCCGGGCCCGGCGGCGAGCTGGCGCACGCGCGACTGGGTCATCGGCGCGCCCGCCGGGCTGAAGTGGATGACGGGCAAGCGCTCGGGCTGGTCGGCCTGGACGGCGGCGAGCGCACGCTCGAGCGGCTCGACCAGCATCACCATGCCCGGCCCACCGCCGTAGGGACGGTCATCGACGCGGCGGTAGTTGTCGTCGGCGAAGTCGCGCAGCTGCCACAGCCGCACGTCGACCTGGCGGCTATCGTAGGCACGGCGGGTCACGCCGTTGCGCAGGAAAGGCTCGAAGAGTTCGGGGAACAGCGTCAGGACGTCGAAGCGCATGGCGATGGGCGCAGCGCCCGGGAGGCGTCGTGCCTCAGTAGTCCAGGCCCCAGTCGACCAGGATGCGCCGGTTGGCGATCTCCACGGCGTCGACATAGGCGGCCACAAAGGGAATCAGGCGCTCGCCGTCGGTGGGCTCACCCTGGTCATCGACCGACGGGTAGCGCAGACGCAGCACGCTGTGCGGACCGGTGTCGAGCAGGTCGGCGACCGTGCCCAGCGATTCGCCCTGACGGTTGAAGACGTCGAGGCCGATCAGGTCGATCCAGTAGTACTCGCCCTCGCGGGCGGTCGGGAAGCTTGATCGCGAGACGAAGATCCGGGCACCCTTGAGGGCTTCGGCCGCATGGCGGTCGGGCACTTCCTGGGCACTGGCGACGACGCCTTCGCCGTGTTCGCGGGCCTGCGTGATCTTCAGCAGGCGGGGCAGCGGCGGGCCGTCGCGGCGGGCCGGCTTGCCTTCGGGCGGCTCGAGGAACCAGCGGCGGGAGGAAAACACCGCCTCGGGATCCACCGCATAGGTCTGGACGCGGAAGGCGCCCTTGATGCCCCAGGCATCGATCACCCGGGCGACCTCGACGAGGTCGTCCGGGCGGGTGGTGTCGTCGTCCTGCGTCAAGGGTTCAGCGCGTGCGGCGTTGGACAAGGCGGGGCGACGACAACCGGGTCCAGCGATCAGGCGGCAGCCGGAACGGCCTTGGCCTTGGCTTCCTTGACCAGGCGGGCGACCGTCGGCGACAGCTGGGCGCCGTGGGCAACCCAGTGGTCGACGCGGTCCAGCGCGATGCGCAGCGATTCGGTGCCTTCCGGCGCGACCGGGTTGTAGAAGCCCACGCGCTCCAGGAAGCGGCCGTCACGGCGGTTGGCGCTGTTGGCGGCGACCAGGTTGTAGAACGGGCGACGCTTGGAGCCGCCGCGAGAGAGTCGAATCACGACCATGATGTATTCCAGACTGTCAGTGACCGGCTGCAGGCTTCGGAGCGACAAGGGCTGCACAGGCAGCCTGCAGGGTCTACATGGAGTGATCCGCCCGACCGGGAGACACGCGGGCCAGCAGATCATCGATCGGGCTCGGCGGGCGGTTACCCGTCGCGCGTCACCCGTGCGTTCGTGCGTCTCGTTTCCGGCCCCGTCAGATACGTGCTGCGTGGGCCATGTCTGCACGACACGAACCGATCAGCCGTCACCGGAAAACCCAAGATTATAAACTGCTGCGCTTCGCGGTGGGACACCGACTTGCTTGCACCATGCAAGACGCCGCCCCGCCCTTCCCTGAACACGGCGCCTGACGCCAAGGCCTGCCCATGACACCGACCAAATCGAAGACCCTCGCCACCTGGATCAGCCTCGTTGGCGGCCCGATCGGCCTGCATCGCTTCTACCTGCACGGCCTGAGCGATCCCTGGGGCTGGGTGCATGCCTTGCTGACCTTCCTGGGCGCGCTCGGGGCGCAGCGCGTGCTGGAACTGGGCCAGGACGATCAATTCGCCTGGGTGCTGATGCCGCTGGGCGGCCTGTCCATCGCCGCCGCGATGGGCACGGCGATCTTTCACGGACTGCGCGGTGACGAAGCCTGGAACGCGACCCACAACGCCGACGCGCCGGCCTGCGGTCCGACCGGCTGGCCGGCGGTGCTGGGCGTCGTCGCGGCGCTGCTGATCGGCGCGACCGCGATGCTGTCGGTGATCAGCTTCAGCCTGCAGCGCTACTTCGAGTTGCAGCGCGACGAGGCAACCGCCGCCGCGCAGGTCGACGGCAACCAGAAATGAACAAGGCCGGCACACCGGTGCCGGCCTTTGCCGTTGACACGCGGCGCGCGCGCCGGGTTCAGAAGAACTTGAAACTGACCAGGTAGGCGGCCGACGCCACCGCGGCGGATGCGGGGATCGTGAAGATCCAGGCCCAGACGATGTTGCCCGCCACGCCCCAGCGCACCGCCGAGGCTCGCTGGGTCGAACCGACGCCGACGATCGCGCCGGTGATCGTGTGGGTGGTCGACACCGGGATCCCCATCGCGGTGGCGATGAACAGCGTCATCGCGCCGCCGGTTTCCGCGCAGAAGCCACCGACCGGCTTGAGCTTGGTGATCTTCTGGCCCATGGTCTTGACGATGCGCCAGCCGCCGAACATCGTGCCCGCGCCGATCGCCAGGTAGCACGACCAGATCACCCACGAGGGCGGCATCTTGTCGCTGGCCGAGGCATAGCCGGTCGCCAGCAGCAGCATCCAGATGATGCCGATGGTCTTCTGCGCGTCGTTGCCGCCGTGGCCCAGGCTGTACAGGCCGGCCGAAACCAGCTGCAGGCGGCGGAACCACTTGTCGATGCGCTTGGGCGACATGCGCCGGAACAGCCACGACACCGCCACCATCAGCAGCGATCCGAGCAGGAAGCCGAGCGTGGGCGACACGAAGATGAACAGCACCGTCTTCCAGATGCCCGCACCGATCAGCGCGGTCGCGCCGGCCTTGGCAACCACCGCACCGACGATGCCGCCGATCAGCGCATGCGACGAGCTCGACGGGATGCCGTACCACCAGGTCACGATGTTCCAGGCGATCGCCCCGACCAGCGCGCCGAACACGACGTGCTGGTCGACGATGCCCGGCTCGACGATGCCCTTGCCGACGGTCGCGGCGACCTTGAGCTGGAACACCATGATGGCGACGACGTTGAAGAACGCCGCGAACAGCACCGCCTGCTGGGGCTTCAGCACCCCCGTGGACACGACGGTCGCGATGGAGTTCGCGGCGTCGTGGAAGCCGTTCATGAAGTCGAAGGCGATGGCCAGCAGCACCAGCATCGCGACAACCCAGAAACCGGTCTGGACGGCATCCATGGCAGGCCCGCCGATCAGGAGTTCTCGAGGACGATGCCCTCGATCAGGTTGGCGACGTCCTCGCACTTGTCGGAGATCGATTCGAGCTGCTCGTAGATCGCCTTGAGCTTGATCAGCTCGCGGATGTCCTGCTCCTCGCGGAACAGCTTGGACATGGCCGAGCGCATGACACGGTCGGCGTCCGATTCGAGCCGGTCGATCTCCTCGCAGGTCTTGATCGTGGCCTCGGCCACGCCGTTCTTGGACAGCTGCGGAAGCAGGCTGACCGCATGCGCCACACGCTCGCAGCACTTGGCGGAGATGTCACCCAGGCGGATCACCTCGTCGGTGATGCGGCGCACGTCATAGAGCGACAGCGTCTCGGTGGTGTCCTGCAGCAGGTCGAGGATGTCGTCCATCGCGTTGATCAGCGAGTGGATCTGCTCGCGGTCGATCGGCGTGATGAAGGTCTTGTGCAGCAGGCGGTTGACCTCGGCCGTGATCTTGTCGGCGGCATGCTCGGCACCGTCGACCTCGGAGGCGTATTTCTCGCGCAGGATCGGGTCGCCGTAGTCGTTGAGCATGGCCTGGAAGGACCGCGCGCCCGAGACGATGGCCCGACCGTGCTCGTTGAACATCTCGAAGAAGTTGCCCTCTCGGGGCAGCAGTTTGCCGAACAGCATGGACGCTCCGTGGTTCCGGCCCGCGCCGCCCCGTTCCGACGGAGCGCCGGTGGAAACGTTCACGAACAAGTCAATTTTGTGACGGCCGGGAGTGTATCCGGGCGCTGTTCCAGCACCGGAACCGGCGAGACACGGTGTTGCGTGACGTCATCGTGACGATGGCGTGTCGGCGACATGAAGGGATCGTGACAAGGGTGGACGCCAGCGACGGCAGATCGCCGGCCAGTCCAGCCGATCAGTCCAGCCGATCAGTCCAGCCGATCAGTCCAGCCGCTCGATGGCCTGGTCGGAAACCGCCGCCAGGTGGTCACGCGCCAGCCCGAGGCCGGGCAGGACCAGTTCGGGCGCGAGGTCCAGCAGCGGCCGCAGCACGAAGGCGCGCAGGTGCAGGCGCGGGTGCGGCAAGGTCAGGACCGGGTCGTCGATGACGCGATCGCCCCACAGCAGCAGGTCGAGGTCGAGCGTGCGCGGCGCGTTGCGGTAGGGCCGCTCGCGACCGTGGCGCTGCTCGATGGCCTGCAGCGCGGCCAGCAGCACCCAGGGCGCGCGCGGAGCGTCATCGAGCACCTCGAGCGCGACGACCGAGTTGAGGTATTCCGGGCCGGACGAGTCGATCGGCGCGCTGCGGTAGCGTGCCGACTCGGCCACCCAGCGGGCACCGGGCAGCTCGCGCAGCGCGGCGCAGGCGGCGTCGAGCGTGGCGTACAGGTCGCCCAGGTTGGCACCCAGCGCGACGTGGCAGCGCAGCGGCGCACCCACCACGAGGGGGACGCGCCTCAGGCGTCCGGGCCGGCCGGCGGCGCAGGGGCGTCCGCCGCCGCGCCGTCCACACCGCTGGCACCGGCGGGCTTGCGGCGGCGACGGCGCTTGCGGGCCGGCGCGCCGGGGGCGGCAGCCGCGCCCGGACCGGCGGCCACGCCGGCGCCGTTGCGCCGCGCCAGATCTTCCTGGCGGGCCTGGTCGAGCAGATCGCCCCGCTCGGTGTCGTCGGCCAGCGAGTAGTCCTCCCACCAGGCGGCCAAGGACTCATCGACCTCGCCGGCATCGGCCCGCAGGCGCAGGAAGTCGAAGCCGGCGCGGAAGCGCGGCTGGGCGACCAGGCCGGCGGCGGTCGAGGGCGTGCGTCGCTCGAAGCGCGGTTGCATCAGCCAGATCTCGCGCATGTCGGCGGCCAGCTTGCCGCGCCCGGAGATGTCACCGATGCGGGCGTCGAAGACCGCATCCGTGGCCTGCTGCAGCGCCGGCAGCGGCGATTCGCCGCGGTGGCGCAGCGCGTCGGCGCGCTTGACGACCTCGTGCCAGAGCATGCAGGCCAGCATGAAGCTGGGTGCCACCGGCTTGCCCTCGCCGACGCGGCGGTCGGTGTCGGCAAGCGCCATGTGGATGAACTTCTCGTGGCCGTCGTGGCGGTGGGCATCGTCCAGCACCGCGTCGAGGATCGGGAAGACGCCGCGGTGCAGGCCCTGCTTGCGCAGCTCTTCCAGGCTGGCCAGCGCGTGGCCGGTCTGCAGCAGCTTGATCATCTCGTCGAACAGCCGTGAGGCCGGCACGTTGGCCAGCAGGTCGGCCATGCGCAGGATCGGCGTGCGGGTCGCGGGCTCGATCTCGAAGCCCAGCTTGGCGGCAAAGCGCACCACGCGGACGATGCGCACGGGGTCCTCGCGGTAGCGCGATTCCGGGTCGCCGATCATGCGCAGCACGCGCCGGCGGGCGTCGGCGATGCCGTCGTGGTAGTCGACCACCACCTCGCGGCGCGGGTCGTAGTAAAGCGCGTTGACGGTGAAGTCGCGCCGCGCGGCGTCCTCGACCTGCGAGCCCCAGACGTTGTCGCGCAGCACGCGACCGCTGGCGTCGACCGCGTGGCTCTTGCCCTGCAGCTCGGCGCGCGAGGTCTTCTCGTTGCCGCCGACCGCCTCGGCCGCGCTGGCGTCGACCAGCGCGCGAAAGGTCGAGACCTCGATCACCTCGTGCTCGCGGCCACGGCCGTGCACGACGTGAACGATGCGGAAGCGGCGGCCGATGATGAAGGCGCGCTTGAACTGCGACTTGACCTGCTCGGGCGTCGCGTTGGTGGCGACGTCGAAGTCCTTGGGCCGGTGGCCCAGCAGCAGGTCACGCACCGCACCGCCGACGATGTAGGCCTCGTAGCCGGCGTCCTGCAGGGTCGTGACGACCTTGGTGGCACGCGGGTCGATCAGGCTCGGGTCGATCCGGTGCTCGTCGCGACCGACCTCGACACGCCGGCCCGTCGGCAGGCCGGCCGCAGCGGGGCGCTGCTGCTCGCGTTCGCTCTTGCCGAGCAGCTTCTGGATGAGGTTCTTGATCATGGAAAGAGCCGCAGGATGCGCCAGCCGCGTGTGACGGCGATGGCTTCGAGCGCGGGACTCGGGTTGGTGGCCACCGGGTCGGTGGCGATCTCGAGCAGCGCGAGGTCGTTGGGGGAATCGCTGTAGACGCTGACGCTGGCGAAGTCGCCCGGCGTCAGGCCCTGCGCGGCGAGCCAGTCGTGCACGCGCACGACCTTGCCCTCGCGGAAAGTGGGTGTACCACGGATGCGGCCGAGCCAATCGCCCGAAGCGCCGCGCTCCAGATCGACCGCCAGCAGGTGCTCGACGCCGAAGGCGCGGGCGATCGGCGTGGTCACGAAGGCGTTCGTGGCGGTGACGATGGCAACGAGGTCGCCGCGCTGCTGGTGGTAGCGCACCAGGTCGCGCGCCGCCGGCAGCATCTGCGGCTCGATGACCTCGGCCATGTAGCGCGCATGGGCCGCCTCGGCCTCGGCCAGCGGGCGGTGCCGCCAGGCCGAGGTGGCGAAGTCGATGTAGGTCGGCAGGTCCAGCGTGCCAGCCTGGTAGTGGGCGTAGAACTCGTCGTTGCGACGCCGGAACTCGTCGCCGTCGGCCCAGCCGATGGCCACCATGAACTCGCCGAAGGCATGGTCCGAGTCGATCGGCAACAAGGTGCCGTCGAGGTCGAACAGGCAGAGGTGGCGTCGCTCGGCCGGCGTGGGCAAGGCGGGGGGGGCGGGGTTCACGCGGTCTCCGGTTCGTTGAGCACCTGGCGCAGCAGCGGCAGCGTGACGGCGCGCTGCGTCGACAGCGCGTGGCGGTCGATGCGGTCGAGCAGGTGCATCAGGTGGCTCAGGTCGCGCGCGCAGCGCTTGAGCAGGTAGTCGATCACGTCGTCGTTGAGCAGCACGCCGCGGCGGTCGCCCTCGCGGCGCAGCAGTGCGCGGACCTGGTCCTCGCTGGGCGGCACCAGCTCGTAGACCAGGCCCCAGCCCAGCCGCGTGCGCAGGTCCTCGCGCAGCGTCAGGTCGACCGGCGGCAGTCGGCCGGCGGCCAGCACCGGCACGCCGAAGGTGCTGGCCTGGACGAACAGCGCGAAGGCCGCGCGCTGGCGTTCGGTGTCGTAGCGGTCGCAGTCGTCGAGCAGCAGAAGGCCGCACTGCTCGTCGAAGTCCCACGGCAGCGGCGAGCGCAGGTCGTGCGCGGCGACGCTCAGGCCGCGTTCCTGCGCCAGCGAGGCGGCCGCGCGCAGCAGGTGGCTCTTGCCACAACCGGCCGGCCCCCACAGGTACAGCGGCGTCGCGGGCTGCGGCGCCAGCAGCGCGGCCTGGACCTGCGGCCACTGGGTGTTGGCGCCGGGCACGAAGGTGTCGAGCCGCCAGGCGGGCTCGGGCACCAGGGCCAGCGGGACCTGGCGCATCGGCGGCGGGGAGTGGGTTTCGGCCATGGCGACGGGCAGGCTCAGCGCAGGGTCAGCGGGGTCATCAACGAAGGTACAGCGCGCTGGCCAGGTAGGCGCTGCGCACGCGCCGCAGGGCGACCAGCGTCAGCGCGCCCGCCGGCAGCGCGATCAGTACGCCAACGAAGCCGAACAGGTGACCGAAGGCCAGCAACGCGAAGATCACCGCGATCGGGTGCAGGCCGATGCGCTCGCCCACCAGGCGCGGCGTCAGGATGAAGCTCTCGATGAGCTGCCCGACCCCGTACACCAGCAGCACCGCCAGCAGCCCGTAGAGGTTGGCGAACTGCAGCAGCGCGGCCAGCAGCGCCAGCAGCGCGCCGAGGCCGAAGCCAAGGTAGGGCACGAAGATGCCCAGGCCGGTGAAGACGCCGATCGGCAGCGCCAGGTCGAAGCCGGCCAGCGCCAGCGTCACGGTGTAGTAGGCCGCCAGCGCGCCCATCACCAGCAGCTGGCCGCGCAGGTACTGGCCCAGCACCTCGTCGCATTCGGTCAGGAAGCCCCAGACGCGATCGAGCTGACGCGGCGGCACCAGCTCGCGCAGCCAGTCGACCAGGCGCGGCCAGTCCAGCAGCAGGTAGAACAGCACGACCGGCAGCAGAACCAGGTTGCCCAGCAGCGCCAGCACGAAGCTGCCGCCGATGCGGGCCGAACTGACCAGCGCGGCCAGGCTGTCGTCGACGTTGGCGTTGAGGTACTTGAAGACAAACGCCTTGACGCTGGCGATGTCCAGGCTGACCTGGATGCCCCAGCCGCGCAGCAGCGGCACGACGCTCTCGTTGATGCGCGCGGCCAGCAGCGGAATCTGCTCGCGCAGCAGCGGCAGTTCGCGCGACAGGATGGGCACGATCAGCAGCAGCACGCCCAGCACCAGCAGCAGGGCGACCAGCTCGACGGCGATCACCGCCAGCAGACGCGGCCAGCGCCGCCGCGCCAGCCGGTCGACCGCCGGCGCGAGCACGTAGGCCAGCACCGCCGCCGTCACGAAGGGCATGAGCACCGGCGACAGCAGCCAGACCAGACCCAGGCAGCCCAGCGCCAGGGCCAGCCAGGCCAGGGCCATGCGTTGAGCGGGATGCAGGGTCATGTCGGAGGGTTCGGGTCGACGCGCGGTGGACTTGCCGCGGTGCGGCAAAAGCCAGCGATTCTAGGAAAAGTGGCCGCCACCCCGCGACGCCGGCGTGGCGACGTCGTGCGCAACGATCGGACCGAGCTCAATGCCAGCGCGGCGGACCGGATTCGCGCAGCGCCTCCAGCTGCGCCTGCACATGGGCCCGGTCACGTCCGCCGCGCTGGTGGCGCAGGTAGCAGGCCAGGTCCTCGATCGCGGCGGCGTTCTGGCCCAGCCGGGCGAGCGTCTGGCCGCGCTCGCGGCGCCAGCTCCAGTCGTCGGGCAGCAGCGTGACCAGGCGCTGCTGGACCTTGAGCAGCCGACCCCAGTCCTCGGCCGCGCGGTGCAGCGACTCGAGGTTGCGCAGCATGCGCGAGACGATCTCGCGCGGCTCGGCCGGCTCGATGAAGGGCATCAGCCAGTCCGAGGGCATGCCCGCACCTTCGAGGCCCCAATCACGGTGCTCGCGGCTGCGCTGCGCGTAGGGCTCGACCAGCGTCTCCAGCTCCTGGCGCGACATCGACTGGCCATTGAGCGGGTCGATCAGCGCGTCGCCCAGCGGCAGCCGCAGCCGGATCAGGAAATGGCCCGGGAAGGACACGCCGCGCGCGTCCAGGCCGATCTGTCCGGCCAGCTCCAGGTAGATCACCGCCAGCGAGATCGGGATGCCGCGGCGCGTGCGCAGCACCTCGTGCAGCCAGCTGTTGGACGGGCTGTAGAAGTCGTTGACGTTGCCGCCCAGCCCCATGTCGACGTAGAGGTACTGGTGCAGCGCACGGACCCGCTCCAGCGGCTCGGCGTCGCGGGCCAGTCGCTTGAGCACGGCCTGCGCATGGGCATCGAGCGTCGCCAGCACGGCCTGGATGTCGAGCGTCGGATCCTCGTCCTGGGCCAGCGATGCGGCCGCCTCGGTCAGCGCGAACTGGTCGTCATCCGCCACCAGCGAGGCGAAGTAGTCGAGGGGCGTGGGCGCGGTCCAGAGCATCGGCCAAGTGTATCGACGCCCGCACTTCCGCATGGGTTTTGAGTCACCCCACGGAGACCGGGCTCATCGCCCGATCAGGTCGTGTGGAAGGGACTCAGGCGCGCCGTGCGAACTGGCGCAGGTCGACGCCGGCCAGTCGCAGCGCACCGAAATAACACAGCGCGGCGGCCGCCAGCACGCCGGCCAGCAAGGCGACGCGCAGGCCGGGCGTCGAACCGAGCGCGACCCAGTCCCAGTGCCGCGCGGCGTAGACCAGCAGCGCCGTCATCGCCGTGCAGCCGGCGAGCACCCGCAGCAGGAAGCCGCGCCAGCCGTCCAGCGGCACATAGCTGCCGCGCCGACGCAGGCCGACCAGCAGCCAGGTCGCGTTGACCATCGCCGCCAGCCCGATCGACAGCGCCAGGCCGGCATGACCCAGCAGCGGCACCAGCGCGAGGTTGAACAGCTGCGTCAGCGCCAGCACCGTGATGGCGATGCGCACCGGCGTGCGGATGTCCTGCCGCGCATAGAAGCCGGGGGCCAGCACCTTGATGGCGATCAGGCCCAGCAAGCCAGCGCCGTAGCCCATCAGCGCGGTGACGGTCTGCTGCACGTCGATGGCCTGGAAGCGGCCGTAGTGATAAAGCACCGTCACCAGCGGTTCGGCGAACACCAGCAGCGCCAGCGCGCAGGGCAGCGCCAGCATCAGCACCAGGCGCAGGCCCCAGTCGAGCAGCGCCGAATAGCGCTCGGTGTCGCCGCCAGCCTGGGCCGCCGACAGCTGCGGCAGCAACACCACGCCCAGCGCGACGCCCAGCAGCGCGGTCGGGAACTCCATCAGCCGGTCGGCGTAGGTCAGCCACGACACCGAGCCGGCCGGCAGGTGGGAGGCGATCTGCGTGTTGACCAGCAGCGACAGCTGCGCCACCGACACGCCCAGCAGCGCCGGCGCCATCTGGCGCAGGATGCGGTGCACGCCGTCGTGGCGCCAGGCCGCGCGCATGGCCGCCACGCTCGCGCCGATCTTCGGCAGCAGGCCGACGCGATGCAGCGCCGGCACCTGCACCGCCAGCTGCAGCACACCGCCGATCATCACGCCCACAGCCAGCGCCTCGACCGGCGGCCAGCCGGCGCGCTCGAAGACCGGCGCCAGCCACCAGGCCGCGCCGATCACGCTGAGGTTGAGCAGCACCGGCGTGGCGGCCGGCACCGCGAAGCGCTTCCAGGTGTTGAGGATGCCGGCCGACAAGGCCACCATCGACATGCAGCCGATGTAGGGAAACATCCAGCGCGTCATGACGACCGCCTCGCCCTGGGCCGCGTCGGACAGCCCGGAGGCCATCAGCCAGACCAGCACCTGCGCGCCCAGCACGCCCGCGGCACAGACCGCCACCAGCACCCAGGCCAGCACGGTGGCGACCGCGTCGACCAGCGCATGCGTGGCGGCGTCGCCCTGGGTCGTCCGGCTGGCGGCCAGGATCGGCACGAAGGCCTGCGAGAACGCGCCTTCGGCGAACAGGCGGCGCAGCAGGTTCGGAATGCGGAAGGCAACCTGGTAGGCGTCGGTCGAGCTGCTGGCCCCGAAGGCGGCGGCGATGAGCTGCTCGCGGACCAGTCCGGTGATGCGCGACAGCAGCGTGAAGGCCGAGACGACGGAAGCGGAGCGCAGCAGGCTCATGGGCGGCAGTCAGGGTTCGTCAGGAGGCCGCTGGCGCGGCGAAGCGGCGGATTATCGGCGTCGCCCCGCCGTCCGCAGGCCGGCATCGCTGGCTGGGCATGGACGCCCCCGATTGCCAGTGCTATACTTTGAGGCTTTCCACCCGGACTCCAAAACACCATGGCCACCGCTTCCAAAGCCAAGAAAAAGACGGTCCGCATCGCGTCGGGCCGCAAGCGCGCCCGTCAGGACGTCAAGCTCAATGCAGCCAACACCGCCCTGCGTTCGCGTTTCCGCACCGCAGTCAAGAGCGTGCTGAAGGCCGTTGCCACCGGCGACAAGGCCAAGGCTGGCGACACCTTCAAGACGGCCCAGGGCGTGATCGACTCGATCGCCGACAAGGGCATCTTCCACAAGAACAAGGCCGCTCGCCTGAAGAGCCGCCTGTCCGCCAAGGTCAAGGCCCTGGCCCCCGCGGCCTGAAGCCATTCCGGGTGGACGTCTCAGAAGGCCCGCTTCGGCGGGCCTTTTGTCGTTTGGAGGGCCTGCCGATGCAGGCCCTTCTTGCGTTCAGGCCCGATCAGGCCGCGTGCTTGTCGGCCTCGCTGGTGAAGGCGTCGGCGTAAAACGCCTCTTCCGGAAGGCCGGCCTGGGCGACGAAGTCGCGCCGGGCAGACTCGACCATGATCGGCACGCCGCAGGCATAGACCTCGTGGCCCGACAGGTCCGGCAGGTCGGCCATCACGGCCCTGTGCACGAAGCCGGTCCGGCCGCGCCAGTCGTCCTCGCTGACCGCATCCGACAGCACGGGCACGTAGCGCAGCCACGGCAGTTCGGCAGCGGCCTGCTCGGCCCAGGCGTGCAGGTAGAGGTCGGCTGGCCGACGCGCGCCCCAGTAGAGCGTCGCCGGGCGGTGGTCGATGCCCTTGGCGCGCATGTGCTCGATCAGCGCCTTGATCGGTGCGAAGCCGGTGCCCGAGGCCAGCAGGACGATCGGGCGGTCGCTGTCCTCGCGCAGGAAGAAGCTGCCGTACGGGCCTTCGAGCCGCAGGATCTCCTTCTCCTTCATCGCACCGAAGACGTGATCGGTGAACTTGCCGCCGGGCATGTGGCGGATGTGCAGTTCCATCGATGTGGGCAGGTCGTCCGGCGCATTGGCCATCGAGTAGCTGCGCCGCGAGCCGTCGCGCAGGATGAACTCGACGTACTGGCCGGCGTGATACCGGAACACCTGGTTGGCGGGCAGCTGCAACGTCACCACCATCACGTCGGGCGCGACGCGCTGCAGCGTCGACACCCGCGCGGGCATCTTGATGATCGGGAACTGGCCGACCGCCGTGACCTGGCGCTGCTCGATCGCGCAGTCGGTCTGCGGCGTCGCGCAGCAGGTCAGGACGTAGCCGGCCTCCTCTTCGGCAACGCTCAGCGCCTTGAGCTGGTGGGCACCGTGGATGACGCGTCCTTCGAGCAGGCGGCTCTTGCACGAACCGCAGGCACCGTCCTTGCAGCCGTAGGGCAGACCGATGCCCTGGCGGATCGCGGCGGGCAGGATGGCCTCGTCGCGCATCACCTCGAAACTGCGGCCGGCGGGCTGCACGGTCACGGTCAGATTCATCTCGTTATCCTCGGCTGACAGGTCGTCGACAAAGGCGGAATTGTGCCCCGCGCCCCTCGACCGACCTCCCACGACCCCGAGCCGATGAACCGTCCGAACTCCCCTGCCCGCGCGCCGCTTGGCGCCCTGCCCCGCCGCCTGCGCCGCAGCCGGCTGCTGATCGTCGGCTGTGGCGATGTCGGCCTGCGCGTGGCGCGCCTCGGCCGCCACGGCGACGCCGGCCCGCGCCTCTATGCGCTGACCTCGCAAGCCGCCCGCCGCGACGAGCTGCGCGGTCTTGGGATCACGCCGCTGATCGGCAACCTGGACGAGCCCGCCAGCCTGCGCCGGCTCGCGGCGTTGGCCCCGCGCGTGCTGCACCTCGCACCGCCTCCCGGCCAGGGCGATGGCGACCCACGCACGCTCGCGCTGCTGCGCGCGCTGTCACGCAGCACGATCGTCCAGCGCCTGGTCTACGCCAGCACGACCGGCGTCTACGGCGACGCCGGCGGCGCCCGCTTCGACGAGACCCGCGCCACCGCACCGGCCAGCGCGCGCGGCCAGCGCCGGGTCGTGGCCGAACGATCGATCCGCGCCTGGGCGTTGCGCCAGGGCGTGGTCGCCTCGGTGCTGCGCATTCCCGGCATCTACGCGCTCGACCGCCCCGGCGGCCACCCGCGCGAGCGACTGCTGCGCGGCACGCCGGTGTTGCGTGACGAGGACGACGTGCACACCAACCACATCCATGCCGACGACCTCGCGCGGGCCTGCCTGGCCGCGCTCTGGCGTGGCGCACCGCAGCGCATCTACCACGCCTGCGACGACTCGGCGCTGAAGATGGGGGCGTACTTCGACCTCGCCGCCGACCTGTGCGGCCTGCCGCGCCCGCCACGCATCAGCCGCGAGCAGGCGCGCGAGCAGCTCTCGCCGATGCTGCTGAGCTTCATGTCCGAATCCCGCCAGCTCGACAACCGACGGCTCAAGACGGAACTGCGGCTCGTCCTGCGCCACCCGCACGTGCGCACCGGCCTGATCGCCTGAGGCGCACGGCAGGGATCCGCGCCGGATCAGATGCCCGTGGCGCGCTTGAGGGTCATCTGCCGATCGACCGTGTGCAGCACCAGACGCACCACCTCGCCGCCGCGGTTGACCTCGATCTGCACATCGCGCTCCGGTTCGCCACCCTGCCAGAGTCGCCGGTAGAAGGCCGGCAGGTCGTCCACGCCGGCACCGTCGATGCGCAGGATGCGGTCCCCTTCGCGCACGCCGGCCAGCTCGGCCGGGCTGCCGCGGCTGACCCGCAGCACCGTCAGCCGGCCGTCGGACTCGGCGCAGCTCAGGCCCAGCCAGGCGCGTTCGCTCGCCTGTGAACGGCCGCGCTGGCGCAACTCGTCGACGATGGGCTTGAACAGGTTGATCGGCACGAACAGGTTGCCCGGCACGCGCCCGATCGACGGGCCGTCGTCGGCGCTGTCCCGGCGCATCCAGACGCCGGGCTGGCGCAGGTTGGCGCGGGCGTCGCTGAGCACCAGCGAGCCGATGCCGACCAGCTCACCGTGCCGGTTGTAGAGCCCTGCGCCGCTGTGGTCCGGCCGGGCTGGCGCCGTGAAGAGCGCGCCGTCGATCAGGTATTCCCAGTAGCCGGCGAACTGGCCGCGCGCCATCAACCGGGCCGGGCTGACCGCCCCACCGGCGCCCCCGCTGACGAACATCAGGGTCTCGTCCGGACCGATGGCCGACGAGTCGCCCAGCGGCACCGGCTGCAGCGGCAGCGGCAGCAACGACTGCACCAGCCCGAAGCCGGTCGCGACGTCATAGGCCAGCGGCCGGGCTGGCAGGACGCGACCGTCGTCCAGCACCAGGTCGACCTGCTCGGCCTCGAGGATCAGGTAGCCGATGGTGAGCACCACGCCGTCGTTGCCGATCACCACGCCGGTGCCCTTGCGCACCGTCCCGAGCGTCTCGGCCGAGGTCGATCCCTCGACCACACGGACGAGCACGCCGATCGAGGCGTCGCTGGCGCGCTGGAGTGCCGCCCCCATGGCGCGACGCTCGTCCTCGGACAGGGCGGAGACCGGGCGCGTGTCGACGGCTGGATTCGCCGCAAGGGTGCCGGCAGGCGTCGCCGCCTCGGCCGGCGTCCACAGGGCGGAACCGAGCGACAGCGCGACGGTGGCCCACCAGACCCAGCGCCACGCCACCGGCGCAATGGCCTGCAGCGACATCTGCGAACGCCACCAGCGGCTCAACGGATCGGAGCAGACAACCAGCCTCATGGTGCACCCCTGCCAGGATCTGATGCCTGGATACCCAAGCATGAACCGGACCCGAGCCCCCTGCTGATCAGGGGACTTTTCATCGGGTGGAACGGGGCGCGGGGAGCGGCGCGACCCGCCAGATCAACGCCGGATCAGCAGGTGATCAGCGCCGGCGACGCGGCGGGAACGGCGGCTGACCGCGCCAGAAGCGGATCAGCAGCCAGCCGCCGAGCATGCCGCCGAGGTGCGCGAAATGCGCCACGCCGCCGTAGGGACTGAAGACGCCCGACAACAGTTCGAGGCCGCCGAACACCGCGACGAAGATCTTGGCCTTCATCGGGATGGGCGGGAACAGCGGCATGATGGTGCGCTCCGGAAACATCATCCCGAAGGCCAGCAGCAGGCCGAACAGCGCACCCGAGGCGCCCAGCGTCGGGCCGAACTGGCCGATCGCGGCGGTGAACACCAGCTGCGTCAGGCCACCCGCGATCGAGCTGGCCGCGAGGTACTGCATGTAGCGCCGACGGCCCCAGATCATCTCGATCTCGGCGCCGAACATGTACAGGCCGAACATGTTGAAGAACAGGTGCAGCGGCTCGCCATGCAGGAAGGCATAGGTGAACAGCTGCCAGGGCATGAAGTGCCCGCTGGCCACCGGCCACAGCGCGAACCAGCCTTCCAGCCAGGGCCCCATCAGCAACTGGACGCAGAACACGGCCGTGCAGATGAGCAGCAGCGCCTTGGTCACGGGTGGAAGCTGGGGCATCTCGACGGGTGGCTGGAAAAACAAAGCCGCACGAGGCGGCACGGGGGGTGGTTCTGCCGAAGCCCTGCAGCAGGGCCCGGACGGCATCGACCGCAGGCTGGTGCCGGAGGCCGGACTCGAACCGGCACACCTTGCGGCGGGGGATTTTGAGTCCCCTGCGTCTACCGATTTCGCCACTCCGGCTGCGTCGATCGATGCGTCAAAACGACGAGGATTATGGCATGCACCCCCCTGCGTACCAGGGGCTGCCGGCCTGCAAGGCGTCCGACCATGGCATCGACCACGCCCGCCGCTGGCGACCTGCTGCGACAATTTCGCCAGGAGATGCCATGAGCCAGATTCGACCGATTCCTGCCTACCCGACCATCGAGGACGTCATCGGTCGCACGCCGCTGGTCCGCCTGCAGCGCGTGCCCGGTGCCGCCAACGATGCCCGGGGCAACGTGATCCTCGGCAAGCTCGAGGGCAACAACCCGGCCGGCTCGGTCAAGGACCGCCCGGCCATCAGCATGATCCGGCGCGCTGAGGAGCGCGGCGACATCAAGCCCGGCGACACGCTGATCGAGGCGACCTCCGGCAACACCGGCATCGCGCTGGCGATGGCCGCGGCGATCAAGGGCTACCGCATGGTGCTGATCATGCCGGAGGACCTCTCGATCGAACGGGCCCAGACCATGAAGGCGTTCGGCGCCGAGCTGGTGCTGACGCCCAAGTCCGGCGGCATGGAGTACGCCCGTGACCTGGCCGACCAGATGGCCCGCGAAGGCAAGGGCCGCGTGCTCGACCAGTTCGCCAATGCCGACAACCCGCGCATCCACTACGAGACCACCGGTCCGGAGATCTGGGACGACACCCAGGGCCGCGTCACCCACTTCGTCTCGGCGATGGGCACCACCGGCACGATCACCGGCGTGTCGCGCTACCTGAAGGCGCGCAACCCGGCGGTGCGCATCGTCGGCGCGCAGCCGGCCGAAGGCTCGCGCATCCCCGGCATCCGCAAGTGGCCGACCGAGTACCTGCCGCGCATCTACGACCCGGCCGGCGTCGACGAGCTGGTGCTGGTCGGCCAGTCCGATGCCGAGGACATGGCGCGCCGCCTGGCACGCGAGGAAGGCCTGTTCGGCGGCATCTCCGCGGCCGGTGCCTGCTGGGTCGCGCTGCAGCTGGCCGAGCGGCTCGAGAACGCGACCATCGTGTTCATCGTCTGCGACCGCGGCGACCGCTACCTGTCGACCGGCGTGTTCCCGGCCTGATCGGTGCCGCCCGCACGGTGACGCCGGCAAGGTGACGCCCCCATGAGCGAGACCGCCAGCGACGAGCGCCCACGCGGCTGGCCCGAAGGCTGGCGCCACTGCCCGCGCTGCGCCCATGCGCTCGAATGGCGCGCCGAGCTGGAGGACGGCGGCCCGACCCACCGCTTGCGTTGCAGCGCCTGCGACTTCACGCACTGGAACAACCCGACGCCCGTGCTGGCCGCGATCGTCCAGTGCACCGACCGCGAAGGCCGCATCCTGCTGGCCCGCAACGCGGCCTGGACCCGGCCCTTCCACGGCCTCATCACCGGCTTCATGGAGGCCGGCGAGTCGCCCGAGGAAGGCATCCGCCGCGAGATCGCGGAGGAGACCTCGCTGCAGGTCGAGGCCCTGACGCTGGTCGGCGTGCACGACTTCCAGCGCATGAACCAGGTGCTGATCACCTACCACGCGCTGGCCCATGGCGAGGTGCGGCTGTCGCCCGAGCTGGTCGACTACCGGCTCGTCGCACCGGCCGACCTGCTGTGCTGGCCGGCCGGCACCGGACAGGCGCTGGCGCAGTGGCTGCGCGGACAGGGCATCGAGCCGCGCTGGCTGGAATAGGCCAGATGGCTCAGTCGATGAGCCACCTGTTGCTCTCGTATCGCCCAGCATCGCCCACCGTTGCACGACATCGGTGCGCATTGATGCACCACCATGGACAAGCCACGCACGGCCCCGCAGCAGAGCCGGACTGGCTCAGGCACTGAGCCCGCACCTGACGCGGGCAGGCGACAGGCGCACCGATGCACCGCGACGGAAGTGGCAACTGCAGCCACTTCCGCGCCGCCCTCCCCTGCAATCGAGGGGTGGACCGGCGCGCCGCTGCGTTGACGTCGATCGACCGCGCTGCCTACCGTGGTCGCAGCGCCGGCAGACGCCCCCCGGTTGTCTGCGCGGTACCCGATCACCACACGTCAACGACACCATGAACGACCTCATCAACCTCGCCTGGGTGGGCTTGTGCACCGCTTTGGTGTTCTTCATGCAAGCCGGCTTCGCGCTGGTCGAGGGCGGCTTCGCGCGCGCCAAGAACTCGATCAACGTGATCATGAAGATCTACCTCGGCACCTGCTTCATCGGCCTGTGCTTCTGGCTGCTGGGCTACGGCCTTGCCTTCGGCACCAGCGCCGGCGGCTTCTACGGCATCAGCGGCTTTGCGCCGCTGCAGCTCGACAGCCTGCCCGCCGTCAGCCTGCTCTACCAGATGATGTTCTGCACCACCGCCGTGACCATCGTCTCGGGCGCGGTCGCCGAGCGCATGCGCTACGGCTCCTACCTGGCCTTTGCGGTCGTGATGGCCCTGGTCATCTACCCGGTCTATGCCCACTGGGCCTGGAACCCGGATGGCTGGCTCAAGCAGCTCGGCTTCGTCGACTTCGCGGGCGACGGCGCGGTGCATTCGGTGGGCGCCTGGTGCTCGCTGGCCGGCCTGATGGTGGTCGGTCCGCGCCTGGGCCGCTACAGCAAGCAGGGCGAGGTGCGCGACATCCCCGGCCACAACCTGCCGATGGTCGCCCTCGGCGGCTTCATCCTGTGGCTGGGCTGGTTCGGCTTCAACGGCGGCAGCATCAGCGGCCTGGACAGCGCCAACCTCGGCATGGTCCTGCTCAACACCTACCTGGGCGCCTGCGCCGGCGGCCTGGGCGCGCTGGCCTTCATGAAGCTCGGCGGCAAGCCGGTGCTGATGAGCGCCTCGATCAACGGCAGCCTGTGCGGACTGGTGTCGATCACCGGCGGCGCCAGCACGATGAATCCGGCCACCGCCATCGCGGCGGCCGCCATCGGCGGCGTGCTGTGCACCTGGGGCGCCGAGAAGATCCGCCAGTGGCGGGTCGACGACGCGGTCGACGCGATCGCGGTGCACGGCATCGGTGGCGTCTGGGGCCTGATCGCCGCCGGCCTGTTCTTCGAGGGCGACCTGTTCAACCCGCAACGCGTGCTGGTGCAGCTGCTGGGCGCGGCCATGGCCTTCCTGTGGGCCTTCCCGACCGCCTGGGCGGCCTTCAAGCTGATCGACCGCCTGGCCGGCCTGCGCGCGCCCACGCTCAACGAGCAGCGCGGCCTGGACCACACCGAGCACCACGAGATCGCCTATCCCGAGTTCCAGGACTCGCCTGGCCAGCTGAGCATGGGCGCACGCATGGAGGCCCGCGATGTCGCTTGATCCCGCCGCCCACCGCCGCCGCGCCGCGCTGGCCACCTTCACGCCCGTGCTGGGCGAGGACGCGCTGATGGCCGCGCTGTGGCTGCTGCAGGACAGCCTGCACGGTCACACCGCGCGCGAGATCATCTCGGCGGTCGACCGCGTGGCCGCCCGCCACGGCCTGGACGCACCAACCTGCAAGCGCCTGTACGAACAGTTCTACCGCGCCCTCAGCCTGTCCGACGACGAGCTGCCGCTGGACCCCTGGCCGGTGATGCAGTCGCTGCGCCCGGCCACGGCGGCCCCGGTGCGTGCGCCGGCACCGTCATGGCCCCCCGCTGCACCGGCCTGGCCGGCTGCGACGGGTGCCGGTGCGACGGCCTGGGCACCGGCCGCCGCAGCGATGGCCGCCCAGATGCAGACCGCGATGCCGCAACCGATGCCGGCACCCCAGCCGATCGCGCCGGTCGCCCCGCCCGAACCACCGGCCGCTCCGGCCTTGCCCGACGCGCCGCCGGCCGTGCTGGTCTTCGAGGCCCTGATCGCCGCCGCGCTGTCGGACGTGCGCCAGCGCCATCCCGGCGATCTGCACGACCTGCGTGACAGCGCCGTCGCCGGCCTGGACGGCTCGCGCCTGGCCGCGCAGGCGCGTGGCCAGGTGCGCGCCGCCTGGCAGCGCCATGCCGAGCCCGGCGCCTGGCGCCTCCCGCTCGGCACGGTCGAGCTGGGTGAGCTGGTGCACCTGTTCTATGTCGCGCTGTGCGAGGCGATCGGCCCGGTCGATGCCGACCAGGTCCTGACCCGCGCGGTGCGCGAGGCCGAGCAGATCCCCGCCGCGCGCCGCCACTCGCCGCGCCAGTTCCTCTGAACGATCGCCGCCGGCGCCTGCCGGCGGACTGAAACGCAGAAGCCCCCGACGGTCACCCGTCGGGGGCTTGTTGCTGGGGGGTCGCAGCCGGGGGCCGCAGCTGGGGTCGATCAGCCCAGGCGGGCCGCCAGCTCGACCGCATCAGCCTGCTGTTCGAGGTTGCCTTCGCGGGCGACGGCCGCCAGCCAGGGCCGGGCCGCGTCACGCTTGCCGACCTCCATCAGCGCGCGGGCCAGGTCCAGCTTCAGGGCGGCCTGGTCACGCAGCTGGGCCACGCCTTCGGGGACCGGGGCGGCCACGCTGGCCGAGGTGATCTCGCCGTCCTTGCCGCGCACCAGCCGGGCGGCGGGTTCGAGCGTCTCGACGGTGCGCGCCAGGTCGGCCGCCGCGTTCGAGATGTCGAGCACCTTCGGGCGGCGGCGGCGCGTCACGCCCTGCTCGTCGACAAAGGTCGACGGCAGCGCGTCCTCGTTGATGCGGCGCGGGCGCATGCCCCACCACAGGCCAGCGGCCAGGCCGACCAGCGCGATGGCCATGCCGTAGGGCAGCCAGCGCGAGAAACCATCGGTCGCCACGACCGGCGCGGGCTTCGGGGCGGCTGCGCTGGCGGGAACGGCCGGTGCCGCCGAGGCCACCGGCTCGACCGCCGAAGCCGGCTCGGCCACCGGGGCCGGGCTGGACGCGGGGACCGGCGCCGGAACGGGTGCCGGAACGGGCGCTGGCGACGGGGCCACTGGAGCCGGAGCAGGGACCGGTGCAGGGACCGGTGCAGGAACGGGTGCCGGAACCGGGGCGGAAGCGAGCGCCGGCAGGCCCGGCAACGCCTTGCCGCTGGCCAGCGCGTCCAGGTGGATGTCGACCAGCGCGGCAGCACGGCCGGCCGGCTCGGCGCGCAGCGCGTCGGGGCCGGGAATCTGCAGCGTCACGCCCTTGCGCAGCCGGTGCATGTTGCCGCCCTGGAAGGCGTCCGGGTTGGCGCGCAGGATCGCGACCATGACCTGCGGGCGGCTGGGCACCGCACCCGGCGCGACGTTGCCGGCGATGGCCCACAGCGTGTCGTTCTGCACCGTGATGCGGCTGCCGGCGGCGGAGGAAGCGGCATCGGCCACGGGCGTGCCGGCCGGGGCCGCCGTGGCCGCCGTGGCCGTTGTGGCACTCGCGGCATTCGCGGCATTCGCCGTCTTCGCGGCTTGCGCCAGCGCCGGCAGCGGCACCGCGGTCCAGCCGGCATAGGCCACCAGCAGCAGCGCGGCCAGCGGTCGGAGGGTCGGAGACGTCATGGTGGGCTTCCGCAGGTTCGCAGGTTGGGCATCGGGGACAGGTCGGGTCATCGGGCGACGGCCGGGGCCGGTCGCTCAGACCTTCAGCGTGTCCATCAGGTCGATCATGAACTCGGTGGCCTCGGCGTCCTGGGCCATGAAGCCTTCCAGGCCCAGCGCCTCGAGCACCGCACGGCCATCCGCGCCGGGCTCGTCCATCGTCGGCAGCAGCTCGCGCAGCGGCGCCAGCAGGTGGGCCGCACGCGGGCCGGCCAGCAGCACGTGCCGGACGTCGCCGATGTCGCTGGTGACCAGCGGGCGCAGCTGGCGGCGCACCACCGGGCTGAGGCTGTGCCAGGCCCGCGACAGGAAGAAGCCGGCATCGGCCTTGCCCTGCAGCAGCAGCTTGGCCACCAGCACGTAGGAGCCGACCATCTGCGTGAGCGTGGTGGACGCGTTCAGGTCGGCGCTGGCCAGCGTGATCATGCCGATCAGGTTGACCACCGGGTCGCTGGTGACGGCCAGGCGCGTGCCGGGCTTCAGGTCCTCGACCTGCTGCGCGCTGGCGTCCACCGGCACGGCAATGACGACCTCGTCGGGCAGGTTGCGCGGCGCGGCCAGGGCAACGAAGCCCTTCTGGCGCACCAGCATCGCGGCGTCGTAGGGATTGGCGTAGATCAGGTCGATGCGATCGGCCTCGATGGCGGCGCGCTGGGCGTCGAAGTTCTCGAACAGCTCCAGGTGGATGCGCTCGCCCAGCCGGCGTTGCAGCCAGGTGTTGAAGACGTACCAGCCGGCGATGTGATCGGGCGAGAAGTCGGGGCTGACGGTCAGCTGCAGGGTCATGTGGCGAGCTCCTCGGCTCGCATCCGCGCGTACTGCTCGGTGCAGGCATCGACCTGGCTGCGCGACGGCTTGCGTCGCACGGAGGTGTAGCCCACCACCACGCCGCCGCGGATGTTGGGGATCACGGTGGCCAGCACCCAGTAATGGGCGCCGTCCTTGCGGAGGTTCTTCACGTGGCCTTGCCAGGTCTGGCCGCGCTGCACCGTGTCCCACAGGTCACGGTAGGCGGCGGCCGGCATGTCGGGATGACGCAGGATGCAGTGCGGCTGGCCGATGAGTTCCTCGCGCGTGTAGCCCGACAGCTCGATGAACGCGGGGTTCGCATGCGTGATGTGGCCGGCGGTGTCGGTGCGCGAGACGATCAGCTTGCCGTCCGGAAAGGGCACCTCGTGGTCCACGGTACAGACCGTGCGCTCGAAGCCGTCGTGGTAGCGCAGCCGATGCTCGCGGCGCTCGGACGCGCCGGGCACGAGCCAGGCCTCTTGGAAATCGGTCATGTGAAACGCCTCAGATGACCTTGCTGATCGAGTCGGCGGCGCGCTTGACGTCCAGGAAGATCAGGCCAAGACGGGCATTGGGCTTGCACAGCGCGGTCAGCACGGCGTCGTTGCCGGCATGGGTCATCAGCACGTAGCCGCGATGGCCCTTGACCAGCACCTGCTCCAGCTCGCCACGGGCCAGCTCGCGCGAGGTCCGGTCACCGAGCGACAGCATGGCCGCGCTCATCGCGCCGACGCGGTCCTCGTCCATGCCGGCGGGCAGCATGGAGGCCATCATCAGGCCGTCGGTCGAGAGCACGGCCGAGGCCTCGATGTCGGCGGTCGAGCCGTTGAGTTCGCTCAGGATGGAGTTCAGCAGTTCAGCGCGCATGGGAGTTCCTATGGATGGATCGGGTGGTGTGGATCGGTGGGATCGGGTGGATCAGGACGTCGCCGGCCGGTCAGGCCGCGCCGCCGTAGCGCACGCCGAGGGTCCAGATCAGCGTGGTGTAGGCCTCCTGGTTGAAGCGGGGCTGCCCGCCCACCACCAGGATGAAGTAGTCGTCGCCGAAGTACAGCGGCCAGAAGCCCAGCTCGCTGTAGCCGCCGGCATTCATGAAGCCCCAGCCGTCGCCGCGCAGCCGCATGTTCCCGTGCAGCAGCTGGGCATGGCGTTCCTGCACCGTGGCCAGGTCGGCGCCCAGCGCGGCGAGTTCCTCGGACTGTTCATGCGCGAAGCCGGCGGTGCCCAGGTAGAGGCCGCGCTTCTCGGCCAGGATGGCCTTGCCCTCGTCGGACAGCTGCGCCAGCACCGGCGGCAGCAGCGCCTCGATGCGCTCGGGCGGCACCTCGACCTGCACCGGCAGGCCCTGGATGAAGCCCGAGGACTGCATGCGGTAGATGAACTCCAGCGCGTCGTGCTCGTTCAGGCCGGTCCACTGCGCGATCAGCGCGGCGCTCAGGCGCGGCGTGGCCGGCTCGCGCAGCAGGCGCTGCAGGAAGGTGCGGGCCGGGTCGCGGTCCGGGCGGCTGGCGGCGTAGTACGCGCCGGCTGGCGTCGGATGCAGGTAGTACTCGCCGGTGAGGTTGTAGTGATCCATGGTGGCGCGTGGTCTCGCTGGGTGCGCGTCTGGCGGCGCGCGGTTGGCGGGTGGGACGCTGGGTCGGGCGATCCGGTTCAGATGACCGGATCGATCGACAGCAGCATCGCCTGGATCAGCGAGGACACGTCCTCGCGGCGGCGCGCGTCGACCTCGAAGATCGGCGCGTCGATGTCCAGCTCCTTCATCTGCCGGACGTAGTCGTCCAGCGTCGGCGAGGAGCGCGTGTCCATCTGCGTGATGCCGATGACCAGACGCGTGCTGGAGATGAAGTCATGGAAGGCCTTGACGTAGAACTTCATGTCCTCGAACGGCGTCGGGCGGGTGTTGTCCAGCAGCAGGACCAGGCCGATGCCGCCCTGCGTCAGGATCTCCCACATGAAGTCGAAGCGCTCCTGGCCGGGCGTGCCGTACAGGTGGACCTTCTCGGTCGGGCCGAGCCGGATCATTCCGTAGTCCATCGCCACGGTCGTCGCCGGCTTGCGCCGCGTCGTCATGTCCGAGGCCTGCTCGTCGGTGCGGATCGGCTCGATGTCGCTGATCGATGCGATCGCCGTGGTCTTGCCCGCGCCCACCGGGCCGGTGAAGATGATCTTGTGGTCTTTGTGAGCCATGGTGTCCTGGAACCTGCGCGCCTGCGTGGCGATGTCGGGATGAATGCGTCGGGGCGGCTGCGGCCTCAGGCCTGCAGCCAGCCCAGCAACCGGGTCAGCAGGCCGCGGTTGCGGGCACCGCGTCGCTGGGCGCGCTTGACCGCGCTGCCGTCGTCGGTCACCAGGTCGGCGGCCGCGGCGGCGCTGTAGAAGGCGAAGACGTGTCGCTGCGGGATCTTCAGCAGCTCGGCCGTCTCGACCAGACCGGCGCCGCGCGAGGTCCACAGCGCCGCCACCCGCATCGCATGCGGCGTGCGCTGGATGCGCGTCAGGTTGGGCCAGTGCTTGAGGTAGACCGGGCGATGGAGGTCCACGCCCACCGGCAGCCGGCCCTGTGCCTGCAGCAGGCCGGCGCGCCAGAGCAGACGGTCCAGCGGCTGCCAGGCCTCGCCCTCGCGCAGTTGCAGCGCGGCCTGTTCGTGGCGGTTCAGCGCCAGCGTCTTGATGCGCTTGTCCGGCCCGCGGGCCAGGATCTCCGGAAGCTGGTGGTCGTCGAAGGCCAGCAGCACGCGGTTGCGCGGGCTGTCCACGATGACGCGGCCGGCGCTGCATTCGAACTGCGTCGGCACCTGCCACTTGCGGCCGATCAGGTAGGCCTCGGTCAGCGCGGCGACCAGCGTGTGCGACGGGTCGTGGCGCAGCGTGCGGTCGGCCTGCAGCTGCTCGATCGTCGCGTCGGCGCGGCTGCCGCAGTAGAGCGCCTCGTCGGCCTGGTCGGCCGGGCTGGACAGGCCGCGCCAGACCACCGCCGGGCGGCTGGCGGCGTCGCCATCGGACGCCGTTGCGGCCTCGGGCTCGGCATTGGCGGCCGGCGTGCCGGTCTCGCCGCCATAGGGCTCGATGCGCACGACCGGCTCGGCTTCGAGCGTGATGACGTCGGCGGCGTCCAGGCCGCTGGCCGCATCCGCGTCGTTGGCGGCCGGCGTGGCGGCACGCGCGGTGGTCTCGGCCGGGGACTCGGCGGTGTCGGGGGCCTCACTGGCGTCGACGTCGTCGCCCTCGTCACCGTCCTGGTCATCGTCCTGCGCGTCGTGGGCGTCATGGGCGTCATGGGCGCCCCCACCGTCCTGCGCCGACGGTGCCGCGCCGTCACGCGGACCGTGGACCACCACGCCGTTCGGGTCGACCCAGCGTGTTGGGCCCTTGCGGCCGCGCTTGCGCACGTGGGTCTTGTTCAGCGGCACGACCACCGGGCGGGCCGCTGCAACCGGCGCCACGCCCAGCACGACCGGCTCGGGTGCCGAAACAGCAGCCGTCGGCGCGGAAGCGGCCTCGGCCGGCGCAGCGGCGGCCGCGGCGGCCGTGGTCGATGCCATCGCGGCCTTGCCCAGCGGCGACACCGGCGCGAGGCGAGCCGCCGGGCTGGCGGGGAAGGTGGTGCGAGCCACGGCCGGACGGGCCGCCGCCTGGGCCGGCTGCGCCACCGGCGCCGGGGCGGCACCGAACAGGCGCTTGAGGAAGCCGCCGATGCCGGCCGGACGTGTTTCCGGCGGCACCCGCTGCGGGGCGCGAAACTCGCCACGCGGCTGCGGCATCGGCTGCGGCATCGGGGCCGGTGCCTCGGCCAGCGCTGCGGCAGACGATTCGGCTGATGCTTCGAGAAGCGTTTCGGCCGGCGTGTCGAAGGCGACCCGCTCCGGCACGGCGGCCGGGGCGGGCACCGGGATCAGGACGGGCGCGGTAGCCGGCACCGCAGCGGACGCCGCAACGGCCACCGGCACGGGTCCTGCAGCAGGCGCCAGGGCCGCTGCGCTCTGCACGATGGGCACGATGGGCACGATGGGCACGATGGGCTCGACCGGCAAGACCGGCACGACAGGCACCACCACCGGGATCGGCGCCGGCGCGGGCGCTTCGACGATGACCGCCACGGGCGGGGCCACCGGCGCGGCTGCGGGCGGAACCATCGGCGCTGCGGCCTCGGCCGGCGGCCGCACCGGATGCCAGCGCTGCGCGCTCAGCTCGGCCGCCGCATGCAGCAGCGCGGCCGGCGTGATCGGCTTGCGCACCCAGACCGTGCCCGGCAGTTCTTGCGGCTGGATCGACATGGCGATGCCGGGCCGGCCGGTGCCGGCGTGGTAGGCATCCCAGTGCTGGCGCGAGGCCAGCGTGTCCACGTCGAAGATGGCGGCGTGGGCCTGCTCGGGGTCGGTGACCGCGAAACTGCTGCGGCCGGTGCTGGAGAAGAAGTAGTCCAGCACCGCCTGGGTCCGCGGTGGCAGCGACAGCAGCACCACGTTCAGGCGGGAAGGCGGCTTGAGGTGATCCACGGGGTCCGGACTCGGCTAAGGGTGATCAGAAGGCGACAGGGCTCGGGCGCCGCGGCGCTCAGGCCCAACCCGCCGGCAGCTGGCCGTGGCGCGCCTGGAGGCGCTCGGCCATCGCGGTCTTCGCCGCGTCATCCCGGCTGTGCCGGTAGATGCCCAGCAGCTCGTCGCGCACGTCGGCATCGCCGGGCTCGTCGAGCAGGGCCTGTTCGAGCAGGTCACGCGCACCATCGAGGTCGCCGTGCTCCAGCAGCGAGATGGCCTGTTCGCGTGCCGACAGCTGGGCCGCCGCGACGCGCAGGTGATCGACCATGCGGGCGACGCCGACGACGGCCGGGTGGAACAGCGCCCCCGGTGCCGACGGCAGCGCCACCGCGCGGCTCAGGCCGGCGTCGAGGTGGGCATGCAGGAAGTGCGCGTCCTCCGGCGCCAGCCAGGCCTCGGCCTGCTCCAGCAAGCGGGCCCGCAGCGAGCGGCCACGCGGGCCGAGCGCCATGAACAGGTCGACCAGCGCGCCGAAGGCGAAGTCCGTCAGCGGCGCGGCACAGGCCAGCCGCACGCGCTGCACATGGGACTCGAGGTCGAGCGGGTCACGCCCGATCGCCGCACCCAGGTGACGCCACTGCTCGCGTGCGTCGCCCTGGTCCAGCGGATCGAGGCTGCCGGGACGGTGGCGCGAGAAGACCGGGTGCAGGACCAGCCCGTCGAGGGCGGCCACGGCAGCGGCCGGTGCGGCCTGGCGTGCGGCGTCGAGGCTCACGCGGCGGCTCCGGCCTGCTTGTTCTTCACCAGGTGACCGGTGATCTCGGCGCCGGCCTGCATTTCCAGCGCGTCGTAGTGAACGTCGCCGGCGATGCGGGCGTTGGCGCGCAGGTCGACCAGGCCGGTCGCGTAGATGGTGCCGACGATCTCGCCGTAGACGATCACGTGCGAGACCCGCACGTCGCCCTCGATGCGACCGCCGTCGCCGATCACCAGCGTGCCGGCCTTGACGTCGGAGACGGTCACGTCACCGCGGATCGCGCCGTCGATGCGCAGGCCGCCGGTGAACACGAGGTCGCCCTCGATGCTGGTGCCCGGGCCGATCAGGCAGTCGATGCGCTCCTGCAGCGGATCGCCCTTCTTCTGCTTGCCGCCGAACAGCATGGAACGCACACCTTGTGCGGGTGCGGGGACGGGCTGACGATTGGTGCTCATGCGGGGTTCCGTTCTGGATGTGGACGGGGCCTGAAAGGCGGATCTGGCGGGGTCGGACCGATCTGTTCAATCGCGTCCTGGAATGGAAATCATGGTAGCCACGCACCCCCCTGCGAACCGTGGCAGGAAGGCCCCGAACCCCTTGAACGGGGGTGAGCCCGCACCCCAAAAAATGCCGATTGCGACGGCCTTCCCGCGATCCAGCCGGTCGGCCGGAAATAAGTCACGGCTGCCGTGCGGCCAGGCTCACCGAACGATCCTTTCCAGCCGGGCAGGCTCATCGACTGAGCCATTCCGGATCAAGCCGGGCGCGTCTTCCGCACCACGCCGCGGCCCCCGAACCGGCAAAAAGAAACCCGCCAGCGGCGGGTTGCGGGAGGACGCAGGAGAACGCGTCGAGGGGAGCGGCCGGGGCCGCGCCAGCAGGCTCAGATCTCGACCAGGCTGCGCACCTCGTCCAGCGAGATCTGGCCCGCGACCATCTTGTCCAGCGCGTCCTGGCGCAGGCTGTGCAGGCCCTCGTGCGCGGCCTGTCGCTGCAGGTTCCAGCCCGGCGCACCGGCCCGCACCAGGCGGCGCAGGTCGCGGCTGAGCGTGAGCAGCTCGTGCACCGCGATGCGCCCACGCACGCCGGTGTGGCCGCAGCGCTCGCAGCCCTGGCTCTGGTAGCGGCGCAGCCGCCCGTCGCGGCCGTGGCGCTCGACCCAGCCCTTGAGCAGGGCCTCGCGGTCGGCCTGGGCATCCTCGACCGCACCGCCGTGGAAGTAGCCGTCGACCCAGTCGTCGACCTCGCTGTCCTTGGCCGTGCGGCTCATGCGGCAGGCGTTGCACAGGCGGCGCAACAGGCGCTGGCTGTGGACACCCAGCAGCGCGTCGGCCAGATCCCAGGCCGGCACGCCCTGGTCGATCAGGCGCATCACCGCGTCACCGGCGCTGCGTGCGGTCATGCCGGCGATGACGAGCCGGCCACGCAAGGCGGCATCGACCGCCAGCCGGGCGGTGGCCGCGTCGCCGATCTGGCCGACCATGATCACGTCGGCATCGGTGTTCATCAGCGAGCGCAGCGCCACCTCCATGCTCTGGCCTTCCTCGGCGCGCACCTCCATCTGGCGCAGGCCGGGCTGCAGGCGCTCGATGCGCTCCTCCAGCGTCCAGATGCGGCGTTCCGGCCGGTTCAGGTGCGCCAGCATCGCGTGCAGCGTGGTGGTGCGGCCCGAGCGCGCCGGGCCGGCACACAGGATCAGCCCGGCCGGCCGGTCCAGCAACTGGCGCAGCCGCGCCAGGTCGTCGGTCGGCAGGCCGATGGCCTCCAGCGCAAAGGGCTTGAGCCGCGCCGGCAGGCCCAGCACGACGTCCTCCAGCCCGTCGTGTGTCGGCAGCGTCAGCACGCGCAGGTCGATGGCGTGCTGTGGCACCAGCCGCGCGAAGGACAGCCGGCCCTCCTGCGGCTTGCGGGTGTCGCTGATGTCGAGATCGGCCAGCGCCTTGATGCGCGCCAGCAGCGGTCCGCGCCAGGTCGCCGGCAGCTCGCTGTGGGCCTCCAGGCGACCGTGGCGGCGCAGGCGCACCTGCAGCTTGTCGTCGGTGCCCATGGCCTCGATCTGGACACTGCTGGCCCCGCGCGCCAGCGCGTCCAGCACGATGTTGGACAGGGACTGCAGCAGGGGGCTCTCATGCCGCGCGGCGGCGGCACGGGCCCGCTGCGACAGCTCGGCCGGATCGGTCGGCCGGGTGGTGGCTTCGACCGGATCGGCGCTCCTGGCGTTCGCATCCGGACCCGGCGCGAGCACCGGTTCGGAGATCACTTCGGCGACCGGATCGGCGGCCGGGTCGGCGGCCGGGCTGGCCGCCAGGTCGATCACCGCATCGACAGGCGGGACCGTCGGCACAGCGGTGGCCGATGCCGTCGGGTCGTTGAACACCGGGTCGTTGAACGACAGATCCAGGTCCGGCACCGCGATGCCGGCGTCGATCGTGCGTTCCGGCGCTGCCTCAACCGGCGCCGCCGCCGTCACGGCGGCCCGGCCCGACCGTGCCGGCGCGCGGCCCGGCGACTGGACCGGGGAGGCACTGCCCAGCCCCATCGGCGCGGTCAGCGCGCGATCGGCTGGCGGACGCTGGCGCGTCGCGCGTGTGACCGCCGCCGGCAGGTTGCGCTTGACGATCTCCGCGTTGGCGCGATCGCGGTCGTCCAGGTCGAAGTGGATGCCATCGCCAGCGCCCCCGTAGGCCCGCTCGATCGCGTTGCGCAACGAACCGCTGCCCGCCAGCGTCGGCGCGATGTGGGCCTGCGTCAGGCGTTCCAGCTCGGTCACCAGGTCGTGGCGGCTGGTGTCGGTCATGGCCACGACCAGACGGCCGCCGCGCCGCATCAGCGGCAGGACCTGCAGCCGGCGGGCATCGGCCAGCGGCAGCAACGCCGCCACGCTGGGTTCGACCGGGAAGCGGTCGACGTCGACCACCGGATAGCCCAGCTTGCGCGCCAGCGCGACCCGCAGGTGCTGCACGTCGACGACGCCGCGTTGCACCAGCAGCTCGCCCAGCGGCTGGGCCCGTTCAGCCCGCTGCTGGTCGAGCGCCTGCTGCAGCTGCGCCTCGGTGATGAAGCTGAGCTGGACCAGCGCCTCGCCCAGCCGCACCGTGGGCATGCGGGCCTGCGTGTCGAGCGCGGCCAGCAGCTGTTCGGGCGTCACCAGCTGACGGGCGATGAGCTGCTCGCCGAGCTTGCGGTTGCGCTGCGCCTGCTGTTCGGCCAGCGCCTGCTCCAGCTCGTCGGAGGTGGTGGCCATCTGCTCGACCAGCATCTGGCCGAGCGGCTCGCCGATGCTGTGCTGCGTCAGCATCGCGCGTGGCACGAAGATGCGCTGGACCGAGCCCAGCGCGTCGACCGGCGCGAACAGGAACAGGCCGGCCGGCGTGTCGAGATGGCCGACGGTGCGACCGCTCAGCCGCCCGCCGTCCTGAAGGTGCATCGTGTAGGTCAGGCTGCGCCGATGGCCCAGCACCTGCCCGATCGCGTCGCCGCTGGCATCGGCCACCATCGCCGCGCTCAGGGGCGCCAGGCTGCGCTTGAGCGTGATCCGGCGGATCTGGCTGAAGCGCAGCGCCACCGGCAGCTTGTCCGGCGGCAGCAGCACGCGGGCCTGGCCCTCGTCGACGTCGAACTCGACCAGCAGGCCCATCATCAGCTGGCCACCCCGCGACTCGATCTCGCAAGGTTCCGGCTCCAGCGACGGCGTGGGCTGCGGATAGGCCGCCAGCGGCGGCGTCGGCCAGGCGTAGGGGGTCCAGCTGGATGCGGCGCCCGAGGCGCCGACCCCGCCGGAGGTGGGCGATCCAGCGGAGATGACGGCCGGGGTTCCAGCAGCAGCGGCGACGTGGGACGGTGGGGACATGACAGGCCTCGTGAACAGCACTGCCCATCCGAAGACACACGGAGGGGCGATGTCATCCTAGGCAACCCGGCAACACCCCAAACACGAAATAGCGGGCGGAAGGCGGTTCACTCGGCACGGTTGGCCGGAGTCCCCTGGGTGCGCACCCATCGGCGGTCACGCCACGGGCACCGGCCGCCTCAACGCTCCCAGCCCCCCATCAGCCCCACGCGCCTGGAACGGGCGCCCGCACCGGGGCGGTCGGTGCCGAAGGCGATGCCGAGGCGGGCACCGGCCAGCTGCAGCAGGGGACCTGCCTGGATCGCCGCGCCCAGGCGGCGTTCGTGCCAGCCGCCTTCGAGTCGCCAGGTCCAGGTCAAGTCCGGTGCGCTGGCCAGCACCAGGCTGGGCAGCCGGACGCCGCCCGGCAGGACGCGCAGGTCCACGCCCGGACGGGGTGCTGGCGCAGGAACGCCGGGCAAGGCCCACAGCACGGTGAGGCGCGCGGCAGGCTCCGCGCGCGACCGTCGGTCAACCCGCGCCTGATGCCCCTGCAGCAACGGCAACAGCGAGGCCTGGCCGTCCACGTCCACGCTGCGGGTGTCGGTCGATGCCCGGGCCGTCTCATGCGCCAGCCCGCGCCAGCTCAACCAGCCCAGGTCACGCAGCGACAGCGACAGCTCGGTTCCGGTGGGCCGGCGCCAGCTGGCGTCCATCTGCAGCAGCAAGGCCTGCCCAAAGGCGGTCACCGGGGGCTGGAAAGGCAGCGCGAGGGTGCTGTCGTGGCGCTCGCTGTCGACCGTGAACCGGTAGCCACGGACACCGCCCCCTGCCTCGGCCGCGCCGGATCGGCGCGCATCGCCTAGCAGCCGCCGATCGCGCCAGCGGGTCAGCTGCAGCCACTGACCTTCAAGTCGCCAGCGCAGTTCCGGCCGGTCCGCGACAGGAACCGTGGGGTCGGACCAGACGTCCGACCGGGCGAGTGCCAGGCCTCGACCAATCCATCCCTGCCACTGCGCATCGACGCGCCAATGCTGTCCTGTCGCATCACCCGGCGCGTCGGTGGCCACGTCGGCGGCCAGTCTCAGCGTGCCGGCGTCGACCCTCAAGGTCGAACGCGACCGCGCCAGCACGCTCCATTGCCACGCGGCGCGGGTGAAGGACAACCGCGCCTCGTCGTCGATCCAGGCCAGATTCCGGCCGGGCCGTGGATCGAGCACCGACAGGTCCGGATGCCGATCGCCCAGTTGCCGCAGGCTCAGCGCGTCGGCATGGTGATCGCTTGACAGGACGACGGAAAGCCCGATGGGAACGGGCTCTCCATCGGTCGACGCCGCCAGCAGGACCAGCGGCGTCCAAGCCAGCGACAGGCCACAGGCCCACCGGATCACAGGCCGATGTCGAGCGACTCGAAGTCGCCGTTGACGTAGGTCATCCGGCCATTCGCATGGTCCAGCGTGCCGATCAGGGACTGGTCGTGCAGCAGCTGCGACTGGCCTTCGCCGGTCACCACCCGCATCGACAGCCCGGAGGTCGCCTCGCTCAAGGTCACCCGCAGGCGCTGGTCGCTGCCACGTGCCGCCGAGATCTGCAACACCTGCCGGGCGACACCGGCCTGCTCCGTCCGCACCGATCCGGTGATCACCGTGGGCTCGCGCAGGTGGGCCGGCTTGCTGCCCGTCAGAACGAGCCGCAGCGTCGGCCGCGCCGATGCCTGCACCAGCCCTCCAAAGGCCATCGTCTGCTGGTAGGTGTTGGCCGCCGTCAACGGCTGGCTTGCATCATGGTCGGCATAGCCGCTGGCGTTGGCCTCGAACTTGCCGGTGATGACCTCGGTCCAGCTGGCACTGGCATCGCTGCGGCTGCTCAGAACACCGCTGAACAGCGTGTTCTGCACCACATGCCGGGTGCCCGAACGATCCCACACCGGCGTGCTGCCCGTGAGGTTGCCTGACAGCCGCGCGGTCGGCGTGGCCCAAGACACGTTGAGGTTGCCGCTGCCCAAGCCCACCTTCGCATCCTGGCCGGTCGTTGGCTTCGAGCCCGTGGCCGACACGGCCAGACCATTCAGGCGCGTCCCCGGCTCCAGCAACAGCGTGCCGGCGACAACCTGCGAAGCGTCATTGAACACATCGACCTGGCCGACGATGTCGAGCACGGGCTGAACGCTGGACGCGACGGCCTGGATGTCCCAGCGGTGGTGATGGTTCAGAAGTGAAGTGCCATCCTCCGTGAAGGCGCCCGGCAGCTCGCCTGCGAGCGTCAAGGCGTTGACGGTCGCCACCTGCACGGAGCCTTGGAAACCCGTCGCCGTGTTGTCGGCGTTGGTGGGGAAGTTCACCCGGAGTGCCTTCACGTCTTCCAACGACTGACAGCTTGTCGCGGTGAGGAACACGTCGGTGCAGCCGGTCCAGACGCGGGTGCGACGCGATGCGCTGGCCGCGTAGGTGAACGGTTCGCCGTCGGCAGCCGGTGGCGTCAGCGTGAAGCCGTGGCGTGCTTCCTCGGCCTTCATCGTGCCGGCAGGTCCGGCAGGCTGGTTGAAGGTGCGGGTGACGTGAACCCAGTAGGTCGCGCGACAGCCCACGAACCGCGCGGTTGCCTTCGACGTGGCAGGGATGCTGGTCTTGTCATCCTCATACAAGGTGCAACCCACCGCCGGATAGGACGTCGTTCCGTGCCAGGTGCTGGGCCTGCCGGGTGCCTCCAGCGTCTCGATGCCGATGACATCGCCAACCCCCGCGTTGCGCGAATTCGAGGTCGTTGTGCCGGCGTGGTAGTCCTGGTAGAGCCGGATGCCGAGTTGCAGGGCCTGCAGGTCACGCGAGGCCAGATTGACCGGCTGCTGGACCGCGCGAGCGGCCGCCTGGAACTTCTGCGCCTGCAGGTTCAGCTCGCCCGTGCCGGCCACGCCACCCCGCGTGAACAGGCCGCTCATGTCGGTGCGCAGCCCGGCGAACATCGCCTTGGCAGCGGCGATCGGCGCCACCGTCGACGGGGCCACCGCCGCGCAGGTATCGGTCAAGGCGCAATCGAGCTTGTTGAGCAAGGTGTCGACGGTGGTCAGCGTGACCTCGGCTTCCTTGAAGGGCGTCGAGCCGACCGTGGTCGTCACGGCCGCCCGGAATGCGGCCGTCACGTCGACGTTGCCGACATCGGTCAGTTCGACCGTGTCGAGCCGGGTCGATTCGGTCAGTCGCTCGACCACGCACTGGATGCGAGCGCCTGCTTGGGTGTCGGAGCATCCCAGGGCCTCGTCCCGGGCCAGCTGCGAGGTCGCCGTGAGCACCACCTGGTAGGCCTGCTCCTCGACCGACAAGTTGGTGGCCAATGGCTTGATCTCGGTGCCCACCGGGTCGAAGCCCAGCAGCTGCTGCATCGTCGAGTTGGCCTGGGCGATGTTGGTGGTGCTCAGCTTCGCGGACGACTTCTCGGCCGCCTTCACCGCCATCTCGGTGAAGGGCGTCAGGCTGACCCGGCGCGGCGTGATCTGGTTGCCGACCACGTTCGGCACGACCGCCGCGCGCAGCGTCATGCCCGTGGGCAAGGTCGTGTTGCCCTGAAGCTCGTCGACGTGCGTGGTGCTCGCGTTCACGCTCACCTCGACCACCACCGGGGTGCCGGACGCGAGCTCGAAAGCGGGCAGTGTGTAGGCACCGCCCGCCGTGGACAGTACGCTGGCCAGTGCGGTGCTGCGGTCCACGCTGCCATCGGCCTTGACGGCGTAGGCCTTCACGTCGGCGCCCACCATCACGCCCTTCGAGACCACGCCGGTCAGGCTGACCTTGCCGGGCTGGGTGGTCGTGTCCGGGGACTTGCTGTCGTTGCCGCCACCACAGGCCGACAGGCCGATGGCCAGTGCGGTCGTGCAGACCGCCCGCCAGATGGGCGTTCGATGCCAGATCGATGTGTTCATGTGCAAGGTTCTCCGTCGACGTCCGTGAAGGTGGCCGCGACGTTCGCTGTTCGAGAGACAGGCTTCAATGACTCAAACTTGCAGAGTCATCGTCCACATTGACCAGGAAAGCGAGGCATCGACAGGCTCAATCGATGAGCCTGCGCTGCAGACGGAACCGGCGCGCATCTCACCTGACCACGACAAAGGCCCGCCGAAGCGGGCCTTGCCTTCGATGCTGCGGGGTTCAGCGACTGGCCGCAGCCTCGGTCGTCGCCGGCACGAGCGTGATGCGCACTTCCAGTGCCTCGGTGCCCTTGACGTCGGCGGTCGGGACCGACTGGATGCGCTGCATCAGCCGGTCGCGCGGCACACCGGTCACGCCCATCAGGCGGTTGCGCACGGCGGCGACGCGGTAGTAGGCCATGCGGGCGGATTCGCTCAGGCCCTCGGCTGCCTCGGCGGTCAGCAGGAATCGCTGGCCCTTGTCAGGCGCGAAATCGAAGTGCCTGGTGAAGATGTCCGACAGCCGGGCGGCCTCGTCCGCGCTCAGGTCCAGCGCGCCAGGTCGGAAGCGCACCAGCACCGAGGTTGGACGCAAGGAGAACTCCTGCACGCCCCGCCCTTCAACGGTCGGCTTGTCCTGCGTGCCTTCCAGGGTCTGGACGCCCTTGGCATCCTTGACCTCCCGCTCCTCCTTGGCCTGCGGCGGGTTGAGCACCGGCTTGTATTTCTGTTCGGCCAGGAAGAGCTTCTGCTTGAGTTCATCGACCTGCTTGAGCAGGTCCTCGATGGTCGGTCGCTTTGGCTGCCTGTCCTGCGTGCCCGGCAGGGACTCCTTCTCGCGCGGGAAGAGCAGCGGATCAGGCGTGGGCAACACCGGCTCAGGGGTCTCGATGCCCGTCTGCGACTTCATCGCATCGAAGCGGGCCCTGGCCGAGAAGAAGATCACGGCCATCGACAGGATCACGATCAGCAGGATCAGGAACATGACCATGTTGACCAGCGTGTCGACGTAGCCCGGCCAGAAGTTCTGTTCTTCCTGGCCGTCGGCGGTGGTGGTTGCAGTTGCCATGACGGGTTCTTTCTCGTGTTCTGGGTCAGGCGGCCAGCGCGAGCTTCGATGCGCTGGCCAGGCAGACGTTCGGCCGGAAGGCCAGGCGTCACTTCGAAGGCATGAAGTCGGCGATGCCCTGGTGCGGCATCGGCTGCGGCAGGCTGCCCGCAGACAGGGGACGCAGGCTGTGGCCTGCCGAGATCGTGACCACCTCGAGCGTGGTGGCGCGGGCCGCCGGCGCGTCGCTCTTGCGTGGCCGACCGCCCTTCATGCCGTTCAGGCGCGCCGCCACAGCCTTGGCGGGCGACGTGACCAGGCCGCCTCGACGGCCGATCTCGGCCATCCATTCGCGGCTGCTCGGCTCGACATCGGGCAGCACCAGCTTCTCGGCCTTCTTGCGCAGCGCCTTGGCCGGCGGCATCGCCGTCACGTCGGGTGGTGCGTCCCGGACCCCTTCGGGCAAGGCCGTGCGGAGACCGAGCAGCGGCCGCGAGACGTCGAGGTGGAGCGGATCGGTGTGCACGATCTGGGCTTCAGGCATGGGATCTCTCCTGTGGGTGGTTCGTCTGATGTGGTGCTTCTTCGGGCACCTCTCCGGTCTTGTCATGGCTCACCTCTGCGGGCGTTTCCAGGTACCGGGTAGGGGGTGGTGGGGCGCCTCTCGGCGCAAGGTCCAACCCGTTGGACGCCGCTGGATCTGCAGATTCCGATCCACCGGTTCGACCGTGGCTGGCTCTCGCCTTGCGCGCACTGCGACCGGCGACGGGCATGGGTTCGGTGGACGAGGCCCGCAGGCGGCGCATCCACTCGGTCGAGCCGAACTCGCCACCCATCAAGGACGCCAGCGTCAGGCGGACGCCCAGGCGTGGCCAATGCAGCAGGGCACCGCCATCGAGCAGTCGAATGCAGCGCAGGTCGACCGAGTGCGCCTGTGCGAAACGCTCGATGCGATCAACCGGGAACACGAAGGCGCAGCGGTTGTCGAGCCCGATGTGGATGCGCCCCCCGCTCATGTAGCAGGCGAACTCTGCCCTCAGTGGCTTGCGCGCCGCGCCTGCAGCGCCGTCGATGACCCCATGCTGCGATGCCGTGGCGACTGCCCGCATCGACGTCCGCTCGGCTTGCACGTCAGGCTCCATCGATGAGCCACGTTGCGTCACGTCCTGCATGGCCGAACCGTCAGCGCGTGCCGGCCACATGGGCCAGCGCGAGGTCACCGAAACGCCGGTAGTCACCGACGTGGCTGACCGACAGGAAGATCCATTCACGGAAGGGTCGACCGGTATCGAGCGGGTCCCACAGTTCGGCATCCTGCCGTTCGCTGATCTGCAGGCGCATGTCCTGCGGCAACTTGAAGAGCAGGCCACCGCGTCGCAGAACCACGAAGTCCTTGCCGTGGATGGCCAGTGCGCGGCATCCGAAGATCCGCTGACCTGGCAGCGCCCCGTGTTCGGGCGTGCAGTAGCGCCGCTCAAGGTCATCGAAGGCATCCTCGGCCAGCATCGCCAGCTCGGTGTGGTGGAGTCGCTGGACAACGATCGACATCAACTCAGGCGCCCGAGAGAGGCTGACCTTGCGGACCGACGTTTTCAGGTGATGCATGGCCGACTCCAGTGGTGCTCGCGCGTTGCGTCGACCCAGCCCTGAAAGCGGGTTGGGGCCGCAGGAAGCGATGAAGAATTCGGTGCGACCGATAACCAGCGATCAACGGAAGTGCCGATGGATAAAGGCATCTCCGGGATACGAAAGGAACGATCAGGTCAAAGTCTCTTTGACTTCAAGCACCCATTCAATGGCTGATTTGGGTAGGAATCCGAAGGGTGTCTACAGACTTCTGCGGGTGATCGACACATCGGTCGACCCGCGAGGGCCAGGGCCCCAGGGCCCCAGAGCCCCAAAGCCCGTGAGCGCGCCTCAAGCACCGGCCGGAGCCGGGGTCGCTCACGGGCCTCTGCCGCCGATCGACCGCGTGGGAGACCCTCAGCCCATCACCTGCATCGTCGCCTGCGTCGTCACCTGCGCGGCAGGATCAAACGTGCCTCGCACGGTCAGGGACCAGGCCAGGTCGGGCTCACTCGTCACGCGCGACAGCAGGTGAGTCGACGGCTCCCAGTGCAGGTCCGCCGGCGCGATCCCGAGCTGTGACAGGTCCAGCCGATCGTCGGTCGAGAAGTCGAGGATCGTGTCACCGTCGATGTGGGCCGCCTTGTCGTACTTCACGACGTCCTTGCCGCCGCCCGTGGCGATCGTGTTGGCGGCCAGGTTGCCCCAGATCTCGTCATCACCGCCGCCACCCACAGCGTTCTCGATGACCACGCCAAACGCGATGCCCACGTTGTAGGCCATGCTGGCGTCGGGTACGCCGCCGCTGGGCACCTGTCCGCAGACGAAATCTGGTTGGCCCAATACGTAGCTTCCCTCGAAGAAGAACTCGAAGTCCCCCTTGATCTGGAGCATCACACCCGCCGGAAGCGTCGGGTCGTCGTACCAGGTCCAGCGCGTGTCACCGCTCTCCGACTTGCTGACCACGTGGCCACGCGAGGTCACATCAACCTCGTCACCTGTCGTTGCGTCGGTGTAGACGAACCGCACGTTGGAGACCCTGGCCTGATCGAGCGAGATGCCAAGTCTGCCGATCGCCGCGCGCATTCCTTCGAGCTTCGACGCCTCCCAGGCGCTCTCCGAGAACGTATAGCTCGCCCCCGTCATCAGGCCCATGCGGCTCATGTGCTCGCCCCCACGCAGATCGATGATGGCGTCGCGGCTGCCCAGCTGCTGCAGGGTGTCCACCCCCTGGGCATCCCAGAGGGTGTCGAACACCGGCGTGTCGCTGTCGTAGCGGTAGGTGTCGTTGCCTGTCTGGGTGGTCATGTTGGCGCCGTAGAGGTGCTGCAAGGCCGCCATGTCGTACACACCCAGCTTCCAGGGCGTGTAGCCCTGGCTCTCCAGCAAGGCAGGCTGGCCACGGAGCGTGACCTTGTTGAAGGCCTGCAGGTAGGTCATCACCGTTTCCTGCGGCGCATCGGTCTGCGGGTTGTCGTAGCCGCCTCCGGTCTCGTTGCCCACGCGGTTGAGCGTGGTGTTCGTGCCGTCGCCATACCAGAACTTGCCACTCAAGTCGGACTCTTGGAACGGATGGTCCAGGCCCATCGCATGTCCCAGTTCATGCGTGACGGTGGTGTTTTCACTGCCGTACTCGCTTCGGAAAGCCGTCTCTGCTGATGGGTACGCGCTGGCATCGGTGACCAGGAAGAGGTTCCCATACGCATCGTCAACCTTTGAATCCACTGCCGTCGGCTGCGTGGCGAAGCCCATGACCGAACGGTCCACGCCCAGGTGATCACCCGTGCCCTTGAACAGCCGCAGATCCGCGCCGAGGTAGACCTGCGATGTGTTCTCCGTGAACACCACCTTGCTCACCTCGGCAAAGTGGTTGAACACCTGGCGAACGTAAGCCTTCTCGGTGTCGGTGTAGGACATGCCGTCCTGGGTGACATGCTCGACGTCGCTCGTGTCCCTGAACAAGGCAACCTGGTCCTGGAAGGCGTAGCTCAGTTGCAGTGGCGCGGTCATGCTGGCACCCGTCAGGCGCTGCGTGCGGTCGCTGTTCATGCCCAGCCAGGACGCCATCGACGCGGGCGCCGGCATCCCCGCACTGCCCACATCGTTGCTGATCAGGCTAGCCATGCCCTGGGCATAGCTGCCCGGGTTGTCCAGCGTGACCGCCTGGGGCGCTTCAACTCGGTAAGCCGATGCGGTGATCCAAGTGGGCACACTCGTGTCGATCGACGTCGTTGAGACGTCGCTCACCGACACATCAAAGCTTTGCGTCGCGCTCAGGCCCCGATGGTCGGTGGCCGTGACGGTGATGTGCTCCGCCGTGCTGGTGACCAGCGTGGGCGTGCCCGTGATCTGGCCGTCTGCCCCCAGCACCAGGCCCTCTGGCAAGTTGCCCGCCGTGACCGCATAGGTCAGGGTGTCGCCCGGGTCGCTGTCGGTGAACTTGCTGGCCACGTCGATGGCCGTGATGGCCTGCCCCTTGGTCGCGCTGATGGGCGCGACCACACCGCTGGTCATGGGCGCATGGTTGTACACCACCTCCACCACGTTGCTGCTGGCACCCGACACGCTGCCCAACACCACCTTGGCGGTATAGGCGGCGGTGTTGACGGTGCTGCGGCTGTCTTCAAAGCGCCAGCTCACGCCGTCAGCGGCCACGGTGGCATAGCCCAGCGGCGTGGCACCGTCAAACACCTGCACTTGCGCACCCGCGACCAAGGCGGCATCCAGATGGCCTTTGACCGTTTGTCCGGCCGGCAACAACAGGCTGCCCACAATGTCATACAGCGACATGTTCGCTTGCATGACCGGGTCCCAGCCATTGACCACCTTGCTCTCTTCCACCCGCGCATGCAGGCCATCGGCTTGCTGGCTGAAGGTCAGCTTCACGCCCAAAGACTTGCCGCCGTGTGCAATCAACCAGACCGACTTGCTGCCGTCGGCGTTGCCGACCACATCGCCTTCTTGAACCAAGCTCATCTCGGCGGTCGACGGACTCACGCTTGGAAGCGATGAGATGCCCCTGGCCACCACCTTGAGCGTGCCGAAGTTCACTTGCGACAGGCTCAGCGCCGTGCCGATTTTCCAATCCGCGTTTAGAGCCAGGTTCGTGCTGCTCAGCGCGGGCGTCGAGAAAGCGCTGTCGATGGTGGGCGGGGTCTCGTTGAAATCGGTCACGCCCAGCGTGTAGGTGGCGCTCACAGGCGTGCTGCCGGCGACACTGCTGTCTTGTGCCTTCACGGTCACGGCGTAGCCGGTCTTGGTCTCGTAGTCCAACACCGTGCCGGCCTTGAGGTAGAGCGAATTGCCGTCCAGCTCGAAGCTGGCCTGGTCCGCACCTTCGAGCGTGAAGGTGTTGCTGCCCTGGCCATCGTCGGTCACGGCGATGTCGGCGACCTTCAGGCGCGTCGTGATGGGTGTGTTCTCGGCGATCTTGCTGCCGGCAATTGCGCTGGTCAGCGTCACCGCCGTCGGCGCGGCATTGGTTGAGGGGGCGGGTGTGGTGTCGGCCACATCGGTGATGCTCAGTGTGTAGCTGGCACTCACAGGCGTGCTGCCGGCCACGGTGCTGTCTTGCGCCTTCACGGTCACGGCGTAGCTGGTCTTGGTCTCGTAGTCCAACACCGTGCCGGCCTTGAGGTAGAGCGAATTGCCGTCCAGCTCGAAGCTGGCCTTGTCCGCACCGTCGAGCGTGAAGGTGTTGCTGCCTTGGCCGTCGTCGGTCACCGCGATGTCGGCCACTTTCAGACGCGTCGTGACGGGCGTGTTCTCGGCGATCTGGCTGCCGGTGAGTGCGCTGATGAGCGTCACGGCAGTGGGCGCTGCGTTGGCTGAGGGGGCGGGCGTGGTGTCGGCCACGTCGGTCACGCCCAACGTGTAGTTGGCGCTCACAGGCGTGCTGCCCGACACACTGCTGTCCTGTGCCTTCACGGTCACGGCGTAGCTGGTCTTGGTCTCGTAGTCGAGCACCGTGCCGGCCTTGAGGTAGAGCGAATTGCCGTCCAGCTCGAAGCTGGCCTGGTCCGCACCGTCGAGCGTGAAGGAGTTGCTGCCCAGGCCATCGTCGGTCACCGCGATGTCGGCCACTTTCAGACGCGTCGTGACGGGCGTGTTCTCGGCGATCTTGCTTTCTGCAATTGCGCTGGTCAGTGTCACCGCCGTCGGCGCGGCATTGGTTGAGGGGGCGGGTGTGGTGTCGTCCACATCGGTGACGCTCAGCGTGTAGCTGGCACTCACGGGCGTGCTGCCGGCCACGGTGCTGTCTTGCGCCTTCACGGTCACGGCGTAGCTGGTCTTGGTCTCGTAGTCCAACACCGTGCCGGCCTTGAGGTAGAGCGCGTTGCCGTCCAGGTCGAAGTTGGTCTTGTCCGCGCCGTCGAGCGTGAAGGTGTTGCTGCCTTGGCCGTCATCGGTCACGGCGATGTCGGCCACTTTCAGGCGCGTCGTGATCGGCGTGTTCTCGGCGATCTTGCTTTCTGCAATTGCGCTGGTCAGCGTCACTGCCGTGGGCGCCGCGTTGGGAGTGGGGACGGGCGTGGTGTCGTCCATGTCGGTGACGCTCAGCGTGTAGCTGGCGCTCACATGCGTGCTGCCCGACACGCTGCTGTCTTGTGCCTTCACGGTCACGGCGTAGCTGGTCTTGGTCTCGTAGTCGAGCACTGTGCCGGCCTTGAGGTACAGCGCGTTGCCGTCCAGCTCGAAGCTGGCGTTGTCCGTGCCGTCGAGCGTGAAGGTGTTGCTGCCTTGACCGTCGTCGGTGACCGCGATGTCGGCGACCTTCAGGCGCGCGGTGACGGGCGTGTTCTCGGCGATCTTGCTTTCTGCAATTGCGCTGGTCAGCGTGACAGCAGTGGGCGCCGCGTTGGGTGTGGGGACGGGTGTGGTGTCGTCCACGTCGGTCACGCTCAGCGTGTAGCTGGCGCTCACATGCGTGCTGCCCGACACGCTGCTGTCTTGTGCCTTCACGGTCACGGCGTAGCTGGTCTTGGTCTCGTAGTCCAACACCGTGCCGGACTTGAGGTAGAGCGCATTGCCGTCCAGCTCGAAGCTGGCTTTGTCCGTGCCGTCGAGCGTGAACGTGTTGCTGCCCAGGCCGTCGTCGGTCACGGCGATGTCGGCGACCTTCAGGCGCGTCGTGACGGGCGTGTTCTCGGCGATCTTGCTTTCTGCAATTGCGCCGGTCAGCGTCACCGCCGTGGGCGCGGCATTGGGTGTGGGGACGGGCGTGGTGTCGTCCACGTCGGTCACGCTCAGCATGTAGCTGGCACTCACGGGCGTGCTGCCGGCCACGGTGCTGTCTTGCGCCTTCACGGTCACGGCGTAGGCGCGCTGGGTCTCGTAGTCGAGCACCGTGCCGGCCTTGAGGTAGAGCGCATTACCGTCCAGCTCGAAGCTGGCTTTGTCCGCACCGTCGAGCGTCAAGGTGTTGCTGCCCAGGCCATCGTCGGTCACGGCGATGTCGGCCACCTTCAGGCGCGTGGTGACGGGCGTGTTCTCGGCGATGTGGCTGCCGGTGAGTGCGCTGGTCAGCGTGACAGCAGTGGGCGCCGCGTTGGGCGTGGGGACGGGTGTGGTGTCGTCCACGTCGGTCACGCTCAGCGTGTAGCTGGCGCTCACATGCGTGCTGCCGGCCACGGTGCTGTCTTGTGCCTTCACGGTCACGACGTAGGCGCGCTGGGTCTCGTAGTCCAGCACCGTGCCGGACTTGAGGTAGAGCGCATTGCCGTCCAGCTCGAAGCTGGCCTTGTCCGCACCGTCGAGCGTGAAGGTGTTGCTGCCCAGGCCATCGTCGGTCACCGCGATGTCGGCCACTTTCAGACGCGTCGTGACGGGCGTGTTCTCGGCGATCTTGCTGCCGGCAATTGCGCTGGTCAGCGTCACCGCCGTCGGCGCGGCATTGGTTGAGGGGGCGGGTGTGGTGTCGGCCACATCGGTGATGCTCAGTGTGTAGCTGGCACTCACAGGCGTGCTGCCGGCCACGGTGCTGTCTTGCGCCTTCACGGTCACGGCGTAGCTGGTCTTGGTCTCGTAGTCCAACACCGTGCCGGCCTTGAGGTAGAGCGAATTGCCGTCCAGCTCGAAGCTGGCCTGATCCGCACCGTCGAGCGTGAAGGTGTTGCTGCCCAGGCCGTCGTCGGTCACCGCGATGTTGGCCACTTTCAGACGCGTCGTGATCGGCGTGTTCTCGGCGATCTGGCTGCCGGTGAGTGCGCTGGTCAGCGTCACAGCCGTCGGCGCGGCATTGGTTGAGGGGGCGGGCGTGGTGTCGGCCACGTCGGTCACGCCCAACGTGTAGTTGGCGCTCACAGGCGTGCTGCCGGCCACGCTGCTGTCCTGTGCCTTCACGGTCACGGCGTAGCTGGACTTGGCCTCGTAGTCCAGCACCGTGCCGGCCTTGAGGTACAGCGCGTTGCCCACCACCTCGAAGCTGTCCTTGTCCGTGCCATCGAGCGTGAAGGTGTTGCTGCCCAGACCGTCGTCGGTCACCGCGATGTCGGCCACTTTCAGACGCGTCGTGACGGGCGTGTTCTCGGCGATCTGGCTGCCGGTGAGTGCGCTGGTCAGCGTCACCGCCGTGGGCGCGGCATTGGCGTTGGCCAACGCATCCCTCGTCACGGCGTCAACCAGGGGCCGGCCGTTCTTCACTGCCTGGGTGGCCGCTTCGTTGAGCGCAGCCAGGTTGTCCCGGCTGGCGGCATGAATGCCGGCGGCCTGATAGTCCGACACGGTGGGGGCGAACTCGGGCGCGGGATGCATGACATGGTTGGCCACCTTGGCCGCCAGCACCACCTGGCCGAGGTCGTTGTTGTTGCTCTTGCTCACCTGGTCCAGCAGGAGGTCAGCGGCTTGCGCCTTGTCCGCGGCGGTCGCCTGCGCAGCCTTGACCAGCTCGAACATCGCCTTGAGCAACTGCCCATAGAGATCGGGCGACGGGGCATCGGCGGCCTTGCCGTCCGGGCCGACCGTCACCGTGGCGGCGGGGGCGATGTGCTCCAGCGGCGTGGTGCCGTCACCGACGCCGAGCTTCCTGGCAAAGGCGGCGCTGGCATCGCGCAGTTGCTGCGCTGGGGTGTCGACGTCGAGCGTGGCGGCCAGCTGGCGTGCCAGCAGGTCGGTGGCATGCGTGACGTTGACCGTCGTCTGTCCGCCGTCGACGAAGGTCGCCACCGCACGGACGGTGCCCACGAACTCGGTGAGCGTCTTGTCCTCACCGATGAAGTCGGGCGTCGCATCGGCCACACCCACCACGTCCACCCGGACCCACGATGAGACGGGCTTCTCGGTGAGCTGGACCACGTACCGTCCATCGGGCTGGGCAGCCGCTTCACCGAGCAGCAGGCCCTGGGCATCACGAACCTGGACCCGAAGGTTGTTGCCTGCGATCACCGGGCCGAAGGTGATGACGCCAGCGACTGTCCCGACCGAGGCGGACTCGGCGGAAGGGCTGCTGTTGTGGCCTCGGGACACAGCCACCGCACCGGCAGCGAGGACGGCGGCCGGCCAGCCCCACGGGAAGCCGGTGGTCGACGGCTCCGGCGCGGCGGGAACGGTGCCCTGGTGGGCCTGTTGGACCACGCCGGTCGTGGACGGCGAGGTGACCGCGGCGTTCGCGGTCTCGCCGCTCAGGGCCTCGGCCAAGCTGGCCGGGCCCTGGGTGGCGACATCGGCACCGGCCGGCTTGCCGGACGCCTCCGACGTTGCATCCGACGTGACAGGCGACATGGCAAGCGACGGGGCCGGCTGCGGTGCTGACGCCGCCCGGCTGGCCATGTCTGCGGCGGCCTGTGCGAGCGCGACCAGCGCCTGGTCGGCCCAGGCCTCGTCGTTCGGCTGGTCGTCCGCCGCCCTGCCCTTCTTGCGGCCCTTGGCGGTCGATCCGGCCGCAGCCTCGATGCCACCGGGCAAGCGGCCGACCGGCACCTGCAAGCGCGCTTCAAACGGCGGCACATGCGGCGCCGTCATCGTGACGGGTTGCGGCAAGCCGGGCGCGAAGCTCGCCAGCGGCACGCTGGCATCGTCAAACACGAGGAAGAAGTCCGGCGCGGCGAGCCGCTTGATGTTGGCGCCCTGGAGCACCAGCACGTCGCCCCCCTTGATCTGCAACAGCAATTCCTGCCCTCGCCAGGTCGCTGCCTGGACGTCACCGAACGAAGTAGCCGTCACGCGAACGGTGGCCTTGGTGATCTCGGAAAGCGAAAGGGAAGTGGTCTTCATGGCTGTATGGGTGGGAGATCGATGAATGGCTGATAAGGAACCCGGCAACCTCACCTCGCGCGCCCAAAGGGGACACACGAACGCGCCCACGGCACAGGTGTCGAGGCGATCCAGGGGGCGGGGAAACAGGTCGAAGAAAAGGCGGGGTCCGTCGTTCGACAGGACCCCGCCAAAGGCCTCACCCGAGGCGGGTGAGGATCAGGGACTCCGGCGGATCAACACGGCGCCAAGGGCGCCTGGCGCATCGGGCACTCATGTTCAAACCACCAGCCAGGCATTGGCGACCCACGTGTCCGGGTTGGCCGTGCCCGCACTCCAGTTGCGGAAGTAGAGGGTCTGCGTGACGGTGCCAGCGCCCGCGCCGTCCACGTCGATCACCATCTGGGTGGCCGCCGTCGTCGTCGGAAGCGTCGAGTCACCGAACACGCTGCCCATGCTGGTGTTGATCGTTGCCGCCGTCGTGCTGCTGGCGGCGCCAAACGTGATGCTGGTGATCCAGTCCTTCAGGTTCAGCGTGCTGCCATTGACGTGGTTCTCCAGCAGGCCTCTGAGGTCAATCGTCATGCCGGTCGCGCCCGTCCATGGCGTGAAGTCCCGGATCTGGTCAGACGCGCTTGTGCCTGCATCACCGCGCTGCCAATAGAAGACATCGTTGTTGGCACCGCTGACGGCGCCGCCCACGCCCCACATGACGTCGTTGCCCGTGCCGCCGTAAATGGCGTCTGAACCGTTGCCACCGGCGATCCAGTCGTTGCCCGCACCACCGCAAATGGTGTCAAGGCCCACACCGGGGGTCTGGCTGGTGATGGTCAGGTTGGACTTCATGCGGCCCAGCAATCCGTCATACACCACGGTTATCTGGGAATGGCTGTTGTAACCCGTCACGGTGGTGTTGTTGAACACCCAACCATTCACGGTCGCTCCGGTGTCCTCAATCACAGCGGCGTTCTGATTGAGTCCACCGTTCCGGACGCCGCCGCCGCCGCCGCCGACTTGAGCATCTGTGGTTGTGAAGGAAACCCCCGCCATACCCGCACTGGTGTTGCCCACAGTGGCTGCACCGCCCGAGCCCACACCCGCTGTGGATCCCGGGGCAGCGCCACCGGCGCCACCACCACCCACAGGGGTAGAGATTGGCGCAGCGGTCGCCGCGGTCAAGTTGTTGTAGGAGCCACCGGAACCGCCGCCACCCAAACCACCTTCTGCCCCGGGTGATCCGGAACCGAAAACAGCGACGGTACTCCCTGAATAGCCGTCACCAAAGAGCAGGTCATTTCCAGCCCCACCGTAGATCACGTCGGCCGCTCCACCCGCACTGCCACCGGCCCGTGGAGCTACCGCACCTAAGCCGTACGACCCGCCCCCGCCGGAGCCGTCACCCATCACCACGTCATTGCCAGAGCCACCGAGAAGGCTGTCCAGCCCCGCAGCACCGGCCTCGGCGACGACGCCACCGGTTGCGGTGTAGGCGGTGTGTCCGCGCGCCCCGTTACCGGACGCATCACCATAGATCAGCGCGTTGCTGTTCGTGAAGATGAATGCCAGGCTGCGGCTGTAGTTGACGGCACTGTTCCAGCCGGTCTCGCTGACGGTGTAGTCGGCCCGTGCAAACGCCCCACTGGTGGTGAAGCTGCTGTCGGCCTGGCTGTATTCGAGCTTGACGATGCCGTCGATCACGTCCTTCATGGTGACGCTCGTGGTCTCGCTGGAAACGCCTCCGCTGGTCTTGAAGACTTTGACGTTGCTCAGGTTGCTGAAGGTCAAGGTGACGCTGGCCGGGCTCTCGACGCCCGACTGCTTGCCCTGCTCCAGGCCCAGGTGCGCCAAGGTCAGCGTTTCTCCTTTGCCGGTGCCTGTGGCGCCGTTGACCAAGGTTCCATCGCCTGCTGCGTCACCCGATATGGCTGTGGTTCGGCCTGCGTCGGTGCTCCGCACCCCATTGACGCGGATTCCGGTTTGCTCGGTGGCCTTGGTGAACCAGTCCACCTCCAAGTTGGTGGGCGTGAAACGGCGCAGGCCGTAGTTGGTGGTGCTTGCAGCGTCTTGGCGCACCAGCACATTGGCTGCGGTGTAGGTTCCTTCGGCCAGATAGATGCGCGCGGCCGTCGCATCAGCACTGACGCCGGTCCACAAGGTGCTGGCCTTGGTTCCGTCGGTGTCGGTGACGCTCTCCCAGTTGATGCCGTTGTTCAGGCTGTATTGCCAGCTGGTGCCCAGCCCTCGGACGGCCAGCAGACCCGCAGCGGTCACGCCGTCGCTCTCGGTGCTGCCGATCCGCCCCACCGAGGCTTCGGTGGTGTCGCTGAACAACGTGATGTACGGCTGCGGAGACACCGTCACATTGATCGTGGCGCTCGCACTGGCGTTGCCGGTCGCGTCCACATGGGTGAACGCAAACGTGGGCGCACTTGAGGGCGTCGTTTCAGATGTGGAGAAGGTCAGCGCCTTTTCAATCAGCTGCACCTGGGCAGCCGTGAAGTTGCCGCCACCGTTCTTGGTGAAGGTGAGCATGCTGCCGTTGTAAGCCCAGTCCACACCGGTCGTGCCGATGGTGGCATTGCTGCCCGACTGTGCGGTGGTGTCGAGTGTCAGGGCAGTGGCACCCAGGCTCAACACGTCGGTGCTGGCTTTGCCCCCCACAACCAGCGTGATCTTGGCAATGTCGGTCTCGGCAGGCAGCGCCATCTTGGGTGCGATGGTGATGTTCAGCGGATCAATGGCGGTGAAGCTGTAGCTGGCTTGCACCGTGTCCACCGAATCATCCAGGTCGACGGCCGGGGCTTTGGTGTCGATGTTGACGGCGTAGCTGAGGCTTGCCGCTGACATGTTGCCGGCCCTGTCGGACAAGCGGGCGGTGAGGGTGTGGTCACCCTCGGCCAGCGTTGGGGTGTTGAAGCTCCAGCTGGTGCCCGAGACCACGGCCTCGCCCAGGCGCACTGCGCCATCGAACACCACCACCTTGTAGGTGGCGTCAACCGTGCTCGAGATGCTGCCTTCCACGGTCTGCGTGCCGTCGTTGCTGACATAGCTGCGGTTGATGGCCGCTTCGGTCACACCGCTCCCTCGGGTCGCGACGGCACCGCCCGTCACCAGGTTGGTGGTCGAGCCATCCATCAACCACGAGCCTTTCAGGTTCGTGTCGGTGCTGATGACGGTCGTCATGTCCTGCGCGATCTCGGACGCGGTGCGCTGGCTGTCCCAGATCTGGACGTTGCCCACCAACCCGTTCAAGCTCTGTCCTGCAGTCAAGTGGTTGCCCAACTTGAGCGTGACGTTCGCCGCGGCTGGCACTGTTTGCGCACCCGTGACGGTGTTCATGAGCACCCCATTCACAAACAGCTGCCAGGTGCCCGCGCCATCGGTGGTCATGGCGTAGTGTGTCCAGGCACTCGAGTTGAAGGACCCCATGGTCTTGGCGTACGTGACGCTGTTCCAAGTGACAAGGCTGCCGGCTTGCAGGAACAGCTCCACGTACTTGTCACCTGCTGGCGTTGCCGAGGTGGGTATGGTGAGCATGAACAAGTCTTGGTTGTTCGTCGACGTGGGCGCATCGGCCTTGAACCAGCCCTCAAAGGTCATGCTGCCGCCCACCGTTCCGGTCACCGTGACGTGGTTGGTCGACGTGCTCGCAATCGTCGACGCAGCAATGCGTGTGGCCTGCGTCGCCGCGACGGTCCAGAGGAACTCCGCCACATCGTCCTTGGCACGGGTCAGGCTGGCCGTGGCGACGGGCCCCACGGTGTCAATGGACTGCGTGTCGAGTGTGGCAAGGCTGGTGCTGGCGGCCACGTTGTTGCCGAGTGCGTCCTGGAGCTGCACGCCGCCGGCCAGACCATTCAGCGTCAAGAACATGCTGCCGGTGGCGGTCGCGGTGGGCGGGCTTACGCTCACCTCGTAGACATCCTGGCCCGAAGCGTTCAGGCCCTTGGCGGTGACGCCCGTGACGCTGCCGCTGCTGGCCGTGAAGTGGCCGGTCCCCAAGGTGCCCTCCACCTTTTCGCTGAAGGTCACCGTGAAGACAAAGTCGCTTCCGGTCCACGTGTCCGACACGTTGTCGGTGACGGATACCACCGTGGGCGCCTGGGTGTCCACCACGAGAGCCTTGGCGCCGGCAAGGGTGTTCGCCGTGGCCGTGGGCAGGCCGGACGTCATGACGTTACCCACAGCATCGTTGGTGCCTGAGGCGACCGTGAAGCTGCTCACGTCGAGGTCGGTGCTGTTCTGACCAGCCAGCACGGTGTAGGTGCCGGTCAGCTTGGTGGCGTCGGTCAAATCACGGGTCAAGGTCACCGTGCCGCCCGAGTTCAGGGTGGCGGTGATGCTCGCACCCGAGGCCAGGGCCTCGCTGGCGGTGGCCGTGATGTTGATGGTTGTGCCCACCTTGTAGCTGCCGTCGGCCGTGGTCGAGGTGAAGCTGCTGATGGTGGGCGCCTTCGTGTCCCAGGCCTGCGCCGCTGCGGTTGCGCCGGCGATGAAGCTGTTGCCAGAAGCATCCGCCACGCCGATGCCGGTGCCGCTTGCCACGCTCACGCCAAGGTCGGTGCCTTCGGTGCCCGAGGGCAGGTTGACCACCAAGGTGTACTTGGCGTTGTTTGACCCTGCGACCGCGCCGAACGTGCCCTTGGTGCCGTTGGTCAGCGTGATGTCGGCGGCATCGAAGCCGGTGACGCTTTCGCCGAAGTCGAAGGTGTAGGTCACAGCACCCGAGGCGGTTGCGCTCGTGGTGTCGGTGATGCTCAGCGTGGGCGCCTTGGTGTCGAGCTTGAAGCTGGTGGGCGCCGCGCTGACGGTGTTGCCAGACGCATCGGTGGCGACCGCATTGACAGTGATGACGCCGTCGCCCAGCGTGGCCACGTCGGCCGTGGTCAGGGCAATGCCCACAACGGTCAATCCGTTGCCGACGACGGTCTTGGTGACGGTGCCGCCGCCCGTGCGCGAGAGTGTGACCGTCATCAACGCGCCGGCTTCGGTCGTGATGTCGATCAGGCGCGTGGTGGCTTCGAGGCTGGTGGCGCCATTCCCTGTGGCGGAGGTGTCGGTAGAGGCACCGCTGCTGCCGCTGACGGCCAAGCCAATGTCGGACGGCTTGGTGGCGTCTGCGGTGGGCGCGGTGGTGTCCACCACGACGGCGACGCTGCCGCTGGCCGCCGCCAGGTTGCCAGCGGTTTCACGCACGCGGGCCGTGAATGTGTGTGTGGCAGCACTCAGAGCCGTGGTGGGCGTGAAGTTCCAGCTGAGGTCGGTGTTGACCGTCGCCGTGCCGACTTCGACGGTGCCGTCATAGATGGCCAGCACCTCGTTGGCACCGAGCGCGGCACTCACGCTGCCGGTGAGCGTGGGCGTGGGGTCGTTGCTGTTGAAGCTGCGGCCCGCTGCGGCCCCCAGCGAGACCGTGGCGGCCCCGGCGTTGATGCTGCCTGCGCTGCCACCGCTGACCTGGTTGGCCAGTGTGGTGCCGCTGGCCTCGTCCATGAGCCAATGGCCCTTGAGGTTGCCGTCGCTCAGGCCCAGGTTGCGCATGTCGGCCAGCACATCGGTGCGGGCGCGGGCGTTGTCCCAGATCTGCACCGGCCCAATCAAGCCGTTGAGGCCCCAGGCGCGAGCGGCATAGGGCGAGTTGCCCAAGGTCACGTTCATGGTGGCCGCAGCGGACGGGGCCGTATTGAGCGACAGGCTGCCCGTCTGCTGCACGCCGTCCAGGAAGACCGTGTAGGCGTAGACCGGGTTGAGGGCGGTGCCGGTGTTCACGGCCGACTGCGACACGGCGAGGTGATGCCAGCCAGCCGACACGACACCGTAGGTGGCGGTGGTGCTGGAGAGGCCTTGCAGGTTGCCAGCGGCGGTGAGAACCATCTCGACCGGACCTGTGCCGAAGATCTGCTGCGTGACCCCGCCGCCTGCGGCCGGCGCATCGGCCTTGAACCACAGCTCGATCGTGTAGTCGCCGCTGACAGAGGCCGACACGCTGGCCTTGTTGGCATTGGCCGCACCGGCCGTGCTGCCGATGCGCAGGGCCGTGGCCGGCTGCGTCCAGGTGTAGCTGTCCACGTTGTCTTGCACCGTGGCCAGGCGTGTGGTCACGGTGGGCACGCTGGCGTCGATGGTGTAGTCCATCGTGCTCTTGCCAATCTCGCCGTCCTGCTTCAACGCGGCCAAGGCTGCCGCTGTCAGCTTGGTGCCTGCGGTTGTCACGGTGGACGAACCTGCTGGCTCAGGCTTGGTCAGCACGACCTGCACCGAGCCCGAAGCGTACTTGGTCCCGTTGGCGGTGGTGGCGGCGTCGGACAGGCTGATGGTGCCGGTGGTGACGCCCGCTGCCACGGTGCCCTTGGAAGTCCAGTTGGCGCCGTTGTCGGTGCTGAACCACCAGGTGTCGCCGGACACCAGGTTGGTGACGGACAGCACATCGGTGCTGACGTTGGTGATGCCGTCGCTGTTGCTGGGGCCCTTGTCGTTCGCCGCGGGCATGCTGATGGCCGGTTTCAGGACTTCGAGCTGGAGGAATACGTTCTGATTCCAGGTGTCATAGGCACCATACGTCGTACCACCGATGAAGTTGATGTTCGACCAAGTCGAGTAGGACCCGCTGAAGGACGCGGCGGCGTAATAGATTGAGCCGCTACGCCAGCCTGTTGGCACGACGTTCGCACCCGTCGTGCCGTTGAGCTCATCCCAGAGCGCAGCGGTGTCGGTCGTGTTGGCCGTGCTGTTGTTGACCAGTGCGACCGCACTTGCGCCGTTCAGCGGGCCGGTCGGCAGCGACAACTTGAAGTTCGGCAAGATGACCGTGTTGCTGCGGTTGCTGTCCGAGACGAGCGCCGCTGTGGTTGCCGTGCTGGTGCTGTTGAAGAGCTTGTTGAGTGATGTCGCAAAGGTGGTCGTGTCGGTGCCGGCGCTGGTGCCATCGCCACTGATGTCCAGGTAGTAGTAGGTCTTCACCCCGGAAACCGTGGTGTAGGGCGCAATCAGGTTCCAGCCCTCTACGGACACGCCGTTGTAGTCGCCGTGCAGCGTGTAGCCACGGGTAACGGTGACGCTGTTGGTGCTGCCTGTGCTCAGGTTGCCCGCCGCATCGACGGTGTAGAGCTTGTAGGTGCCAGCGGCCAGGCCGGTGGTGCTCAGCGAGGTGGCCGTGGCCGCCGCCACGGTGGTCTTGGCCCAGACCTGGCCACCGGTGCCAGTGGTGGCGTCTGCTGCCAGGGCCTCGATGGCCGCTGCGCTCGTGAAGCCGGTCATGTCGGTGCGCACCAGGTAGGCGGTGCCGGCTTCGGTGCTGGTGACCTGGGCGTTGTCGCTGTTGTTGGTGAGCGTCTCGGCCACGAGGGTCGCGCCAGGCGCGGTGGTGTCCAACCGGTACTGGAAGTTGCTGGTCGCCACGTCGCTCTGGTTGCCCGCCTTGTCGGTGATGCGGGCATTGAAGCCGTGGTCGGTGCCGGCGGTGGTGGGCAATGCGGACGGTGTGATGTCCACAAAACCGTCCGTGAAGTGGGCCGCCGTCAGCTTGACCGCCGCGCCCAATGCCGTGGTGCCGTTGTACAGCTGCAGGGCGTCGTCCACCACGGCGTTGGTGCCCGACAGGCTGATGCGCACGGTGGGGGTGGTGTCGTTGCTGGTGACGCCACTGGTGGTGTAGGTCGCCGTGACCGGCAAGGCATCGTCGATCACCGAGATCGTGGGTGCCAGCGGCTTGGTGGCGTCCAGCGTGAAGGTGACGAGTTGGCTGGCCGTGTTGAGGTTGCCTGCCGCATCGTACTGGCGCACCTCGACCTGGTAGTCGCCGTCGCTGCCGGGGGCGCTGTAGCTGTCGCTCCAGTCGCTGACAAGCGTGTCGTAGGTGGTGGCCGTGCTGCTGGACTTGCGGCTGACCTTGTACTGGACCAGTGCACCCGACTCGATCGTGCTGCCTGAGGTGGGGAAGCTCAAACGGGCGTCGCTGGTGTAGCGGTCACCATTGGTGCCGCCACCGCCTGCTGAGGCGTTGTCGGTGTCAAGGGTCAAGCCGATGTTGGGCGCGGCCGGCGCGGTGGTGTCCACCATGTAGCTGGCGTTGTCGGCCACCAAGGCATGGGCCAGGTTGAAGGTGGCCACCTGCCCCACCGCGTCGACGATGCGACCGCCGTTGAGCGTCAAGCCGTTGGCCGCGATGCCGATGCCGGTGACATCGTTCTGGCCCGCCAGAATGGTGTAGGCGAAGCTCAGGGTGTCGGTGCCACTGCCGCTGGCGTAGTTGGCCTTGGGCGTGGTGTCGGTGCCTACCGTCAGGCCCAGTTGTGGCGTGCCGGTGACCCAGACCTTTTCCGAGAACTTGACGGTGATGGTGACCACGTCACCCGCGTTGAGCGTGTTGCTCTGGATGCCGGTTGCCGAGGCGATGACCACGGGCGTGGCCGTGATCGCCGCACCCGCCACGGCGGGCGCGGTCGTGTCCACGGTGATGCTGAAGTCGGACGAGTAGCTGCTGGCCACGTTGCCCGCCTTGTCTTCCAAGCGTGCCTTGAACGTGGCTTTGCCCTCCGTCAAGGCCTGCCCTGCGGTGAGTGTGTAGCTCCAATCCCTGCCGCTGACCGTGGCCACACCGAGTCGGGTGCCGTCCTTGTAGACGACGACTTCGTCGTTGGTGGCCAAGTCCGCGTTCAGCTGCCCCTTGAGGGTGGGCGTGGTGTCGTTGGTCAAGCCATCGGCATTGATGGTTTCGTCTGCGGCGCGGAAGCCGGTCTTGTCGAAGAAGTTGCCACCAGAGCGCACGTAGCCACCCGTGCCGCCCGCACCATCGGTTGCGACGTTGGTGAAGGTGGTCGAGCCTGCGGCTTCGTTGAGCGGTGCGTAGACCACTTGCTCGGCCTTGCGCGTGAGCAGCGGGTCGGCCACCAGCTCGGCTGGCGTGAGCACCTTGTTCCAGGCCGCTACTTCGGCAATGTTGCCGCCGAAACCGGTGCCCAAGTTGGGGTTGACGCCGGTTCCGAGCGTCAGTGCGTAGGTGCTCGCGGCAGTACCGAAGTTTCGGTAGCCGATGGTGCTGGCGACCAGGATGCCGTCATAGTAGAAATTCCAGGTCGTTGAAGTACCGACCGTCACCCCTGTGAGCGCCACGTTGTGCCAGTCGGTGTCGGGCAGGATGCGGGTGGTCACCGTTGTGCCACCACCGGGCGACTGGAGGCTGAGGTAGAGATTCGTGTCGCCAGCAACACCGCTCGTGGCCAGGGTGACATAGGCCATCGTGTTGCCGCCGGTCGGGTTGGGCCCTGTGATGCCGGAGCTCACCGCCAAGTACACGTTGTTGCTGTTGTAGGCGCCGCTGTCCTTGAACCAGCCACTCGCGCTGAACGTGTTGGTGGTGGTGAAGTTCACCACCGCACCGGCAAAGTTGCCATACCCGACCCCACCCTGGATGACAGAGAGCGAGTTGGCACCTGCGCGCCAAGGGTTGCCCGTGGCCAAGTTGTCTTCCGCCCGCAAGATGCTGGCGTCGACGGTGGGTGCCACGGCATCGACCATGTAGGTGGCGTGGTCTGTGACCGCAGCAGAGGTCATGGAGATGCCGGTCACCGAGTTGCCGGCCTTGTCCTGAATGTCCGCAGTGCCCAGCACCAGCGCGTTGGCGGGGATGCTGACGCCGCTGGTGTCCAGCTGGCCGGTCTTCACCGTGTACTCGAAGGTGAGGGTCTTGAGGTCGGCACCCAGGCTCTTGAAGGTGGCCGACACGGGGCTGGTGCCGGGAGCGATGAGCAGGTTCAGGGTGGGCGACCCGGTGACGGACACCTCCTCCGTGAGCTTGACGGTGGCGGTGAGCACATCGCCGGCGTTGAGGAAGTTGTTCTGCGCACCCGTGGCACCGGACAGCGTGATGCTCTCCACCATGGCCGCCGTGGTGTCCAGCGTGTAGGTGACGGTCTGCTCAGAGCCCACGTTGCCAGCCTTGTCGGTCTGGCGCACCTTGACCGTGTACACCCCATCGGCACCCGATGCGGCCGGTGTCGGGTAGGCGTTGCTCCACGCCGTGTAGGTGCCTGCGTCCTTCTTGACCTGGTATTCCACCAGGGCGCCCGATTCGAGCGTGGCAGCGGTCGGCCCGGTGACCGCGCCGTTCTTGGTGATCTTGTCCGTGTCCGAACCGCTGAACGCCGCGTTGCTGCTGTCGGTGGTCAAGCGCGCATCGGGCGCTGCGGGAGCGGTCGTGTCCAGCGTGAAGGTGATGGTCTGCTCGGGGCCCACGTTGCCCGCCTTGTCGGTCTGGCGCACTTTGACTTCGTACACATCGTCCACCGTGGGTGGGGTGTAGGTCGTGGTCCAGGCACCGAAGGTGCCCGTGGCGCCCTTCTTGATGCTGTACTCGACCACCGCGCCGGCTTCCAGGCCGGTGCCCGAGGGGGCCGTGATGGCCGACACGTTGGTCAGGAAGTCCGAGGTCGAGCCACCGCCGCCCAGCGCCATGTCGTTGGTGCTGTCGGTCGTGAGCCTGGCGTTGGTCAGGCCCGGCTTGGTGCTGTCGAGCGTGAAGTCGACCGTGGTGATGCCGCTGGTGTTGCCCGCCACGTCCTTCTGGCGCGCTTCGACCTTGTACGCGCCGTCTTTGGTGGCGTCTGCGGCCGGGGCGGTGTAGCCCGTGGCCCAGCTTTGGATGACCGAGCCGTCCTTGGTGACCTGGTATTCCAGCGTGGCACCGGGCTCCACGTTGGTCGGTGCCTTGATGGCACCGCTGTTGGTGAGGCCGTCGCCGGCCGTGCCGGTGCCACCCAAGCTGGCGTTGCTGCTGTCGGTGGTCAGCGCGATGTTGGGCGCAGCCGCCAACAAGTCGGCGGTGAAGGACTTGGTCGCATTGGACTTGTTGCCCACCGTGATGGAGCCGCCCGCAATCGCCGTGGCCTCGACGTTGACCGTGTAGGTCTTGCCGTCCTGCAGCTTGCCGCTGGCCACGGAGCCAGTCCAGATGCCGGTGGTGCTGTCGTAGCTGCTGACGGCGGCCGTCACTTCGGGCAAGCCCGCGCTGGTGAGCGTGACCTTGAAGCTGCCTGCGTTGTAGCTGCTCTTGACACCGCTGTTGCCCGCGATGGAGCCGCTGATGGCAAAGCCCGCCGTGTTCTCGGCCGCGTTGACGACGTTGTCGCTGGTCACCCCGTCGATGAGGACGTTGGTGTTGGTGGTCTTGAAGTCGTACTCGACGGTGCCCGTGTAGGCGTTGCCCGCCACGTCGGTGATGGCGCCCGCAGGGATGCTGGCCGTGTAGTTCGTGAGTTTGGCAAAGCCCGCCGTCGGCGTGATCGTCACCTTGTTGCCGCTCACCACCACCTGCGCGGTGCTCACGTCCACCGTCACGGTGGGCACGTCTTCTGTGGTGATCGCACCTTCGGCGTCGATGACCTTGCTGCCGGCTGCCGGCGTGAAGGTGATGCTGCCCGTGCCCTTGGCCACGTTCTCGTTGAAGGTGATGACCACCGAGCCCACCGGCGGCAGCTCGTCGGCCACGCCCGAGTTCTCGCTCTTGTCCACCGGGCTGAAGCTGTTCACCGTCGGCGCCACGTTGTCGACGACCTGCAGGCCACCCAGGGACTGCAGGCTCGACACGTCAAGCATCGTGTTGCCGGTCGCATCGGCGGCGCCGTTGGCCACGAAGCCGAGCACCACGTTGCGGGGGTCCAGCCCGGCGTTCGGCCGGACGAAGACGTTCCAATGGGTGCCGTCGACGGCCACCACGTCGGTGACGGTCGCGTCCGTGGCGGTGAAGTTCGCCGGCGTGAGCGCAACCGCCACGGCTTCGGACAGCTCGACGGTGAACCGGAAGTCGCCGCGGGCGATGTCCGGCAGGGTCGTGACGTTGTCGGTCACCGAGAGGATGGCCGGTGCCACGTTGTCGATGCGCTGGACCACGCTGGTCAGCGGCGTGCTCGGCGCCAGCGGGTTGCCGGCGACGTCGGTCAGGGTGCCGGCCACGACGGTCAGTGTCACGTCGGACCGGTCGTCGGTTCCGTCCAATCCCGGATCGGGTTGGACGGTGACGCGGTAGATGTTCGTGCCGGTGTCGCGCGTGACGCCGGTGACCGTGCCATGCGTGGCGCTGAAGTTGGCGGCGACTGGATCGGCGTTCAGTGCCTCGCTGAAGGTGACGGCAAAGACCACCTCGCTGCGCGTCAGCAGGTCCGAGATGTTCTTGGCTGCCGACAGGACCGTCGGCGCGACGGTGTCCAGCTTGAAGGACGCCTCACCGGCCGGGCTGGCGTTGCCGGCCTTGTCGGTCGTGACGACGCTGACGTCGATGGTGCCCTCGCCCAGCGCCGTGCGTTGTTCGGCGGTGAGTCGCAGGGCCTGGTCGCGACCGGTCGACAGGAAGTCCGGGAGGTCCAGGGTCTGGGTCGGATGGTCGTGGTTGACCAGGTGGACGCTGACGGCCAGGTCGGCCTCGCTGGCGCGCACGGTCAGGACGCCGGCGGTTGCCTCGGTTTCTGCGGCCGTGGCACCGCCGACGATGGCCGGCGGCAGGGCCAGCGTGGCCGACGTGGGCCTGTCGGGGTCGATGGTCCAGATGATCGTGTTGCTGTTGAACCCGCCGTTGTTGCCGGCGGCGTCACGCTGCCGGAACTCGACCTTGCCGACGCCGTAGGTCCCCGCCGGCAGGGAGAAGGTGGCCGTGGTGGCGCTTGCATCCAGCGTGGCCCAGAGGCCCGACGTCAGGACGCCGCTGGCGTTGGGCGCACCCGCGCTGCCGCCGTTGATGCGGACCTGCCAGGACGCGCCGGGTTCCAGGCCGCTGAGTTGCACGATCGGATCGTTCGTGACGCCATCGATCGCGCCGGTGGTCGTCAGCAGCAGCGGGCCGACGCTGTCGGTCTTCAGGCCGATCGTCGGCAGTGCGACCGAGGTGTCGACCTTGATGCTGGCCTGGGCCGTGCTCAGCGCATCCTTGTTGATGCCGCCGCTGGTGGTGGTGGCCTTTGCCTCGGCTTCCAGGGTGTAGGTGACCCCGTCGACGAGCGTGTTGCGGGCGATGTTGCCGGTCCAGGAGCCCGTGCTGGGAACGTACTCGATGCCGGTGACCGTGACATCCGGGTGGCCTGCGGCGGTCAGCTTGGCCTGGAACGAGGCCGAGCTGTAGGCCGCCATCTGTGCCGTCGAACCGACGATGTGGCCGGACACGGTGAGCCCGGCCGTCGCACTGTTCTCGTTGGCGTTGACGACATCGTCACCGGCCAGCTTCTCGAGCGTCATGTTCGAGTCGGTGGTGGTGAAGTCGTAGACGGTCGGACCCGAGGCGCTCAGGCCCGCGTGGTCGTTGCCAGCCGGGTCGCGCAGCACGCCGCTGGCCAGGGTCAGCGTGTAGTGGGTCAGCTTGGCCAGCGGGACGGTCGGGGTGATGGTGACGGTGTTGCCGGAGATGACGACCGCCGACGAACCGACGGCGATGGTCTGCACAACCTTGCCCGTCGCGGCGTCAAGGGTGTCGGGCGTCAGCACGATGTCGCCGCTGCCGGCCACGACCGCCTCGCTGAACGTCAGCGTGATGGAGCCAACCGGCGGAAGTTCCTTCGTGCTGCCATCGGTGGGTGCGAAGGCCGTGATCGTTGGTGCGACGGTGTCGATGGCCTGCACGCCGCCCAGGCTGCCCAGGTCGGTGACGCTGAGCAGGGGGTTGCCGACCGCGTCGGTCAGGCTGCCCGCCACGAGGCCCAGGTTGAGCAGGGCGTTGGCCGTGCTGGCGGGCGGGTTGACGCTGACGATGTAGGTGTTGGGTGCAAGTGCGTCGGCCTCGGCGACGTACGTCACGGTGCCGCCGTTGCTGACGGTGAAGTTGGCGGGGGTGGGCTTGGCGTTCAGCGGCTCGCTGAAGGTGACGCGGAAGGTGAAGGCCGTGGCGGTCACGTCGGGCGTCGTGGTGACGCTGTCCGTGACGCCGGTGACCGTCGGCGCCAAGGTGTCGATCCGCTGGGCGCCGTTGCTGCTGGCGCTGGCGTTCAGGCCGGCGGCGCCGAGGTCGGCGTTGAGCACGGCGTTGCCGGCGGCGTCGGTCAGGCCGGTGCCGATCAGGCGCAGGCGCAGGACGTCATCGGCCAGGTTGGCGTTCGGCTTCACGACGACCGTGACCTTCTTCTGGTCGCTGCCCGCCACGTACTCGGCCGATTCGACGGTGCCGGTGACGCTCAGGTCGCTGTCGCTGTGCACGGCCTGGAAGTTGGACGGCCCGATGCTGCCGACGAGGGACTCGTCGAAGGTGACGGTGTAGGTGACGGTCTCTCGGGTGATGACGGCGTCGCGGTTGTCCGCAACCTGAGCCGGCCGGGGTGCCAAGCGATCCAGCACGAAGCTGGTCTGGCCGGCTTCGCTTTCGTTGCCGGCCGTGTCGGTGGCAACGGCCTTGACGACGATGGTGCCGTCGCCCAGGTCGTTCTGCTCCTGCGTGCTGAGTGCCAGGGTCGCGGCGCTGGCCGTGGCCACGTAGAAGTCGCGCACCACGGTCTTCACGTCCGCCGGGTTGGCGCTGTTGGTGAAGGTGATGACGACCCGGCTGTCGCGTTCGGCCGCGAGCGTGCCGAGATCGGTGCCGGCCTCGGTCGCCGTGGCACCTTGCAGCACGGCATTCGCCAGCGTGAACACGGGCTGTTCGGGCGCCTTCGTGTCGATGGTCCAGGTGACGGTGTTGCCGGCCGAGTCGCTCCGGTTCAAGGCGGCGTCGACCTGATAGACCAGGACCTTGCCGGGCACAAGCGCCGCATCCGGGCTGATGCTGAAACTGCCGGTCGTGCCCTCGCCGGTGACCTGATCGCCGCTCCAGGAGGCGCCACCGTTGACGCTGTAGCGCCAAGTGCCACCGGGCTCCAGGCCCTCGACCAGAACGGTCTTGTCGCGGGTGATCTCGTCGTCGGTCAGGCGACCGGTGTCGCTGTTCAGGCGCAGGCTGGGTGTGCCGACCAGGGTGTCGATCGTGACGGTGTACTGGACCGGCTTGGACGTCACGCCGTTGCGCGTGGCGGTGAGCGTCAGGGTCTTGGCACCCTCGGTGCCGACCACGCCTGCACCCATGGCGGCGAGCTGCGCGGCGCTCAGGCTGGTGGACCAGGTCGCGCCGATCTCGGCCGGCACGGAGGGGATGTCGATCGGCAGCGTGATGCCGGGCAGGGTCAGCTGCACGGTGCTGTCGCGGGCCACGGTGCCCTTGAGCACCACGCCACCCAGGGCGGTGGCCTCATCGTGGTTGATGACGTCGTCGCTGGCGACCGTCTCCAGCGTCGGGATGTTGGTGACGGTGGCCACCGCATCGGCGAGTTCGGCCAGCGTGTCGAGGTTGTCCAGCGACCGGGTCGGATCCTTCGCAGCGTGTTCGGCAATCGCGGCAATGACCTCGGCCAGGTTGCCGTCCGGACCGGCGGTGACGCCGTTGATGCCCAGGCCGGTGAAGTCGGCCGGCGTCAGCGCGTAGTCGGGATGGGTGTTGCCGAGCGCGTTCTCGACGATCTTGCGCGTGAGTTCGGCCAGGGTCCTGATGTCGACCAGGGTGTCGACGCGGCCGGTCGGGACGGCATCGACCAGGCTGCCAAGCAGGTCGACGGCATTGGCCGATTGGGCCACGGTCATTCCATCGGCCGTACTCAGGGTGCCGATGTCGGCGCCAATGCGGTCGAAGTCCTGCTGGGTCGGCAGGCCGGCTGCACCCTCATCGTCGGCATTGCCGGCGCGGCCGTCGGCGGCCTTGAGGATGCGGGCGTAGGCATCGACGATGGCCTGCGCCTCCTGTGGGCTGTCGGCCTCGGTGCGTCGGATGGCGCTGCCCGCCAGTGCGTCCTTGACGGCGGCCAGGGTGGCCGGCGAGCCACTGCCAGCGGCGGTGTCGCGCACGCCGATGATGCCCAGCGCCTCGAAGTCGGCGACGGTCAGCGGGTGGGCGGGGTCGTCGGCATTGGTCTCGGCGAACTGGGCGATCCAGTTCAGCGCGGCGAGTGCGCCGTCCGCCACCGCCTGGAGGGCGTCCAGCGAGGCGATATCGGCCGGGTCCTTGGCGGCGACCGCGTTGAGCACGGCAGCGACCTGGGCGGTGGTGAGGGAAGCCGGCAGCCCGAGCGCGGCCAGGTCGGCGGCCGACAGGGCGCGCAATTGCGCGTCGGTCGGGGCGGTGCCAGGCGGCGTCGCCGCCACGCCCATCAGGGTGTTGACCTTGTCGGCCAGCGCACCGAGCGTCGCGGGCGTATTGACCTGTCCGGTCGTGGTCCCGTCGACCAGCTGGTTGAGCAGGCCGAGGTTGGGCGTGTCCTTGCCGAGCAGGTCGGTCGTGCCGGCCGGCAGGCCCAGCGCGGCGTAGTCGGCCTGGGTGGGCAGGTCGGCGGCTGGGGTGGTCTTGCCCTCGGGACCGTCGGCTGCGGCCAGGACCTTGGCGACGGCGGCCTCGATGTCGCCCACCAGAGCCGGCGTCGCGACCTGGGCCGCGTCGACACGCTCGGTGGCCAGCGCCGCATTGACCATCGCCAGGACCTGGGCAGGCTGCACGCCAGGGATGGCGGGCAGTGCGGCACCGATGGCGGCGTAGTCGTCGGCGGACGGGATGGCATCAGGCTCGACCGGTGCCGGCTGGGTTGCGGCATAGAGGCTGATCTTGTCCTGCGCGTCGATGGCGCGGTCGATCAGGGCCTGCAGTCCGTCGGGCGTGGCGATGGACGAGGCGTCGGCATCCGGCACGGCCGCCAGTGCGGCCAGCACGGCGGGCAGCTGCGACTTCGCGGCGTCGAGCGCAGCCAGGTCGATGCCCAGGCTCGCGAGTTCCTCGACGGTCGGTGCGGTGGCGTCCTGGCCACGGGCATAGGCCAGCACGTGGTTGACGGTGATCGCCAGCGCATCGATCGCGGCCGGGGTGGCGATGTCGGCGACGGACTTGGCATCGATGACGCCATTGAGCAGGCTAAGGTTGGCCGCGTCGGTGGCGGCCGCGCCGATGCGAGCCCCCACGTTGGCGTAGTCCTGCGCCACGGGCTTGCCGGCAGAGGGGGCCTCGGTGGCCATGGCGTTCGGTGCGCCATCGGCCAGGGCCAGCAGCCGGCCGTAGCTGTCGACCAGGGCCTGCAGGTCGGACGGCAGACGGGCCAGGTCGCTGGGGATGCGGTCGGTGCCGTCGGCCGCCTGGGTCGACAGCGCGGCGCGGATGGCGTCCAGGTTGGCCGGGCGTCCGTCCGCAGCGGCGTCGCGCACGTCGGTCACGCCCGCGGCCTCGAAGTCGGCCACGGTCGGGGCGTCCGCGGTGACAGGCGTGAGCGCCGCATGGGCCGCGTAGGTTTCGATCTTGATCTGGGCCCGCTCGGCGGCGACGGCGATGGCCTGCAATGCCGCGAGGTCGCTGACCTTTTCGGGCGTGGCGGCGGCAATGGCGGCCAGCAGCGCGGGCAGGCTGGCAGGCGTGACCCCGGTGACGCCGATCTTGTCGAACTCAGTGGCGGTGATCTGGGGCGCCGGTTGGACGTCGTTGGCGAGGTCGATGACCTTGTTGACGATGTCGCTGAGTCCCTTCAGGTCGGTCGGGCTGTCGACCGAGGCATAGGGCTTGCCGGCGACGACGGCGTTCAGCAGGTCGTTGTTGGCGGCGGCATCGACGATGCCGGCAACGCCCAGTGCTGCGTAGTCGGCTGCGGTGGGCAAGCTGGCGGGGTTGGTGCCGGGGTTGCCGTCGGTCATCTGGTGGATGGCTTCGACGGTGTCGGCGATGGTCTGCAGGTCCGCGAGGCTGTTGACGCCGTCCAGCGGATTGGCGCGGATGGCGGCCTGAACGGCAGCAAGGGTGGCGGACGTCAGGCCGGTGAGGCCGAGCTTTTCCAGTTCGGCTTGGGTCGGCAGACTGGTGCTGCTGCCGTTGGCGGCCGCAACGACCTTGGTGGCCAGCGTGGCGAGTTCGCCAATCTTGGCAGGCGTATCGACCGTCACGTGGCTGGCGGGCTGGGCATCGAGCGCGCCTTGCAGCAGGCCCAGCGCGGCGGCGCCACCGGGCTTGGTGGCATCCGGCACCTTGGTCGGGTCGACGCCGATGCGCTTGAGCTCTTCCGCGCTGACCGGTGAGGCTGCATTGCCTGGCGTGCCGTCGGCGACGGCCAGCACATGGCGGTAGGCATCGAAGACGCCCTGCAGCTTGGTCCGGTTGTCGACGTCCACACTGGTCAGGGCATCGACGGCGGCATTGAGGATGTCAACGCTGGGCGCGCCAGCGGTCCCCATGCCGTTGACACCGGCACGGATGTAGTTCTGGTCGGTCGGCAGGGCCTGGCGGTTGTCGTTGGCATAGTCCTTGATGACCTTCAGGTCGGCGAGCACCTCGTCGACCACGGCCTGCAGCCGGGCACTCGTGTTGACGGACAGGGCGCTGCTCTTGGCCCGCACGGCCTCGATGGCGGCGAGCAGGTTCTCATCGTCCAGCGCACTGACGCCCAGGCGAATGAAATCATCCAGGACGATGGTGGGCGTGCCGCCGGTGGCCAGCGCGAGCATCCGGGCGGCGGAGTCGGCAATCAGGTCGATGTCGGCTGGCGTGTCGACGCGGTCACGGCTGGTCGCGTCGATGGCCGTGCGCAGCAACAGCAGCGTGTGGGCATCGGTCGGGGCGGTGCTCCCCAGGCGCTCGATCTCCAGCGCACTGGGCAGAGCCGCCAGGTCGGCGGACGTCGGCGCCACCAGCGGATCGACCGCGTGGCTGCGACTGCCGTCGGCCAGGGCCAGCACCTTGGCGTAGGTGCTGGCGATGGCCTGGACCTCCAGCTGGGTGTCCGCTTCGGATCCGGTCACCTTGGCGCTGGCGAGCGCCGCGTTGACGGCGGCACGGCTGCCCGGCACGGCAGGCGTTTCACCGCTGGCGGGCTGGTCATCGGTGACGCCTGCGACGCCCATGGCGAGGTAGTCGGCAACGCTCGGCTCGTCGGCCGGGCGCTGGTCCTGGGCGTAGCGCGTGATCTTGGCCAGCGCGGCCACGGCCTTGTCGGCCAGGGCGCCGAGGTCCGCCAGCGACGCGACGTCGCTGCCGTCGTCGGCACTGGTGGCGATGGCCGCGAGGATCGCGGCCTGCTGGGCCGGCGACTTGCCCGTGATGTCCACGCCCAGGCTCTTCAGGTCGTCGGCACTCAGCGGCGGAGAGACAGGCTTGCCCGCTGCGGTGTCCATGACCTTGTTGACCAGGCCGGCCAGGACGTCGAGCTGGTCCGGCGTCGACACGGCCAACAGCGGCTTCTTGTCGATCACGGCGCCAAGCAGCGCAGCGCCGCTGCCGTCCGGGTCGTTCGCGACGCTGGACCCGCCCAGGGCCACGCCCAGGGCCTCGAAATCGGCGGCTGTGGGCAGTTGGGCGGCGGGCGTGATCGATCCGCTCGGTCCGTCGGCAGCCGCGATGACCTTGTCGGCCGCGACAACGGCGGCCTGCAGCGCCGCGGCGTCCTTGGCGGCGTCGAGGCCGATGGCCTTCAGCGCAGCATTGAGCAGGCCCAGGTTGGTGGGGGTGACGCCCTCGACGCCGATGGCGTCGTACTGTTCCTGCGTCGGCGATGTGCCGGAGGTGGTGGTGCCGGCCAGGATGGCGTTGTAGGCGCCGACGATGGCGGCGATCTCGGCGGGCGAGTCAGCCCGCTCGGCACCGATGGCCGGCGTGACCAGCGCACTGTTGATCGCGGCCAGGTTGGCATCGGTGACGGTGGGCTGGCCGGCGCTGTTGACCATGCCGATCGCGGCGTAGTCGGCTGCCGTCGGGGCCTTGTCCGGATCCGGGTTGGCGGCGTAGGCCGAGATCTTGTCCTGGGCCGTGATGGCGGCATTGAACAAGGTCTGAAGCTCGGAGACGGTGTCGACCTGATCCAGCCGGGTCCGGGCCTGCACGGCCGCGAGACCGGCGGCGACACCGGCATTCGTGACCGTCGACGCGAGGCTCAGGCCCAGCTGCTGCAACTGGGCCTTGCTGATCGGCAGGGCATCGGCAGCCGGCAGCGGCTGGCCAGGCTTGTTGGCCAAGGCGAGCAGGTTCTGGCCGATGGTGTCGAGTTCCCCGAGCTTGGTCGGGCTCGACACGTTGACGTGGTCGGCAGGCTGGGCGTCGATGGCCGACTGCAACAGACGCAAGGCGCTGGCATTGGTGGCGCTGGTGCCGAGCCGGACACCCAGGGCGAGCAGGTCGTCCTTGCTCGGCAGCACCGTCGGCCCGGTGTTGTCCGGGTTGCCGTCGGCGGCCTGCAGCACGCGGCCGTAGGCGTCGAGGATGGCCTGGACCTCGTTGGGCGAGTTGACCTGTTCGCCCTGGACCACATCGGTGCGCAGGACCGCACCGAGCATGTTGGCGGCCTCCGGCTCGGATTTGAGGGCCTCAGGCACGACCAGGCCCAGCGCCGCGTAGTCGGCCAGCGTCGGCTGGTTGCCCGCGCCGGTCTCGGCGTAGGCGACGATGCGCTCGTAGGCCGCGATGGCGTCGGCCACCTTGGCATTCAGCAGCGGCAGGGTGTTGACCTCGCTGCCATCGTCCTTGCTGACCCGGATGGCGTAGAGCGCGGCCTGCACCGCGCCGGGCTTGGTGGCTTCCAGCGAGCCCAGGGTGTTGCCGTTGACGTCGCGCACACCCAGCCCATCCAGTTCGGCGATGGTGACGAAGGGCGCGGTGGTGGTGTCGTTGTTGAGGATGCCGGCCTGCGCCATGACCTTGTTGACCAGCGCACCCAGCCGGTCGATGTCGGAAGGCCGGGCAACCGCCGGGTCGTCCACGTTGCCGATGACGCTGTTGAGCAGGCTCAGCACGTTGGGATCGGCCTTGCCGGCCTGGGGACCGCTTGCGGGCAGACCGGTGGTCAGCTTGTTGACCTGCACGCCGATGCGGCTGTACTCGGCCTGCGTCGGGTTGTCGCGCGGATCGGCATCGGGGGCCGTGCCGTTGGCCTCGTCGAGGATGCTCTGGTAGGCCTCGACGATGAGGCGGACCTGGGCTGGCGTGTCCGCCTGGGCGGCGCCGATGGTGCCGGTGGCGAGCGCGGCGTTGATCGCGCCCACGTTGGCCTCCGTCACCAGCGGGGTGACGGTGTGCTGGGCGGGATCGGGGTTCGTCGTGTCGGTGCGGACCAGGCCGATGGCCTGGTAGGTCGCGATCTCGGGACGCGTCACGCGGTTGACGTCGGTCGCGCCGGCGTAGGTGCGGATCACGTTCATGGCCGTGTCCGCGTCGCTGACCAGCGTCTGCAGCTTGTCCAGCGTGTCGATGCCGCTGCCGCTGTCCGGACTGGCCTGGATGGCCGCCAGCATCGCGGGCCAGTTGTTGGCCGTGTCCAGGCCTGTGAAGTTGACGCCCAGCGTCTCGAGCACGCCGACGGTCAGGGCCGGGTCGGTCTGCGGCTTGCCGGCCGCTTCGAGGGCGACCAGCTTGATCAGGTCGAGCAGGCTCTTGATCTCGTCCGGACTGTCGACCTGCTGAGGCAGGGCTGCATCGATGGCACCCTGCAGAAGCGTCAGGCCACCAGGGCCTGCGGCGTCCAGGTCGACCTTCGACAGACCGAGGGCCTCGAAGTCTGCGCGGCTGGGCAGCAGATCGGGATCGGTGTTGGCTTCGCCATCGGCGGCGTCCAGCACGCGCTGGGCGGCATGGACGATGGCCTCGACCTGGGCCGGCGTGCCGGCGTCGCCACTGTCGATGACCGCCGAGGCGAGCGCGTTGTTCACCGCGTTGAGGTAATCGGCCTGCGAAGCGGTGTTCTCGTCACCGACCAGGGGGCCAGGGATGGCCACGCCAATGTCGGCGTAGTCCGAGAGCGAAGGCAGATAGGCCGCACTCGCGTCATCCGCATAGGTGCGGATGCGCCGCATGGCGGTGGCTGCCTGAGTCGCGAGCGCCTGCAGCTCGGCCAGGTTCTCGATGTCGCTGCCGCTGTCTGGCGAGGCCTTGATGCGGTTGAGCAGGGCCGGCAGGCTGACGGAGTTGATGTCGCTCAGGCCCAGGGTGAGCTTCAGGTCATCGATCCCCAGTTCGGGGACCACGTCCGCGCCGCGTGCGGTAGCCATGAGTCGCTCGACCACGCTGACCAGCGTGGCGACCTCGTGAACGCTGTCGACCTTGCCGGCATCGACGCGGGCGACCGCGTCGTTGAGCAGCGACAAGGCGGCCGGCCGGCTGTCGGTCAGCGGCGCGCCCACCTTGGCGTAGTCGGCCGCGACGGGCGTGGGGGCACCCGCCACGCCCTCGGCGTGGTCCTGGAGCACCCGGAAGCCATCGACGATGTCCTGCAGCTCACCGAGGCTGTTGACCTTGTCGGGCGCCCCGGTCTTGCGCACGGCATCGACCAGGCCGTTGAGCGCGGCGGCCGCGCGGGCCGGCGTCGACTCGTTGAAGTTGCCCAGACCGAACGACGTCAGCGCGGCGAGGGTCAGGCTGGTGCCGACGGCCGCACCGGGCGTGGCCAGGCGAACGATCTCGGCCGCCGTGGCCGCCAGGGCGTCGATCTGGGCCGGCGTGCCCACGGTCGAGGCGGTCTGCGCGCCGAGGCTGTCGTTGAGCAGCGCCAGCACGTCGGTGCGGGGACTGATGCCGTCCGCCTGCAGCAGCGGCGCCGGGTTCACGCCGATGCGCAGGTAGGTGACCAGCGTCGGGTCGGCCAGAGGTGTCGCGTCAACGTCGGTGCCGTTGGCCTCGGCCAGGATGCCGACATAGGCATTGACGATGCCCTGCACCAGGCTGCGGGTGGCGGCCTCGTTGCCGGTCACGCGATCGGTGGCCAGTGCGGCATTGATGGCGGGCACGTTGTCGACGGTGAGGCCCTTGATGCCCACGCTGTCGTAGGTGGCCTTGGTGGGCACGATGAGCACGCCGGTGTCGGGATCGAGCTTGCCATCGGCGTAGTTCTTGATGATCCGCAAGTCACGCAGGATGTCGTCCATCAGCTTCTGGACCGCGCCGACCGTCTGCACCGTGTGACCGTCGTCGTCCTGATTGGCCAATGCCGCCAGGATCTGGCCGACGTTGCCCGGGTCGTCCGGGAACTCGGTGGTGTGGCCGACGTCGAGGCCGGACACGCCCAGGGCCGCGAAGGCGACGGCCCAGTCCCGCGCTTCCTCGGTCGAGACCGTCAGGTCGGTGGTGCCGGGCGGCAGGTCGCGCCCGACCTGGACCATGACGCGGTCGACCGCAGCGGCCAGCGCGTCGAGCTCGGACACGCTGTCGACCTGATCCGGATTCTTGCGGCGCAGCACGTCGTTCATCAGCGCGAGCGTGTCGGCATCCGGCGTGTCGACGTCGGTGACGCCTCGCAGGCTCACGCCGATGGCGCGGTAGTGGGCCGCCGTCGGGTTGGCGTCACGGTCGGCATCCGGCGTCTTGTCGGCATCGGTCGGCAGGCCGACCGAGACGACGGGCTCGTTGGCCTCGGCCAGCACCGCATGCCAGGCGTCCAGCAGGGTCTGCAGTGCGGCGGTGCTGTCGACATCGGCGAAGTGCTGCCGGTCCATGGAGTCGCTCATGGCACGGGCGATCGCCGCACTGCCGTTGACGAGGCCCAGCGCGACCAGGTCGGCGGCCGCCAGCTGCGACGCGACCGGCACGCCGCCGGGGGTGGGCGTGCCGTCGGCCAGGGCCTGGATCTTGACCAGGGCATCCAGGGCCCTTTGCAGGCTGGCGGCATCGATGGCACGGTCGGCCGGCAGGTTCAGGGCATCGATGACCGCATCGAAGGCCTGCAGGCGGGCGGCCGCGCCGGCGCCCGTGCCTTCCAGGCCGGTCAGGCCCAGCAGGGCCCAGGTGGCCGCATCGAGCGCAGCGGCTTCGGTGCTGAGCTTGCCGTCGGACGGCACCAGGCCGTCGGCAGCGGCACGCACCGCCGCCAGCGCGTCGAGGATCTGCTGCAGCTGTTCGGGCGTCGACACGTCGAACTCGTCCACCGCAGGCCGTGCCAGCACGCTGTTGAGGCTGTCGACCGCCACGTCGCCCAGTCGATTGCCGTCCGCACCGAGCAGGCCCACGGCCAGATAGGTGTCGGCATCCGGCGCCCCAGTGGGCGTCGGGTTGGCGGCGTAGGCCATGATCTTGGCTCGCGCGGCGATCGCGTCGGCGGTCAGTCTCTTCAGGTCGCTGAGGGTCGAAATGTCCGAGCCGTCGTCGGCGGAAACAGCGATGGCCGCGCGCACGGCTGCGGCGTTGTCGACGGTGACGTCGCTCAGGCCCAGCGCACGCAGTTCCTCAGCGCTGATCGGCGGGGCGGCCGGATCGACCGTGCCAGCCGCAAGCTTCATGACGGCCGCCACCCGACCCGCATGTCCTTGCAGTTCATCGGGGGTGTCGACCCCATCGCTGGTCAGCGAACCGATGACGCTGTTGATCAGCTTGAGCGCCGACTTGCCGAGGTCGGTATCGGCAGGGATGACGCGGTCGATGCCCAGGACGGCGTAGTCGTCGGCGCCGGGGTTGTCGAGCGGATCCGCGTCCGGCGTGGCGCCATTGGCTTCGGCCAGCACGGCCGCATAGGCATCGGCCATGGCCTGGAGGTCCGCAGGCTTGACGATGTCGGCGCGATCGATGGCATCGGTGGCCAGCACCGCGTTGAGCGCCAGGCGCAGCTCTGCCGTCAGGTCGGTGATGCCGATGGCCGCGTAGTCCTCGACGGACGGGCCGTCCTTGGGCGCCGGCGGCGGGGTGAGATCGGCGTAGTCCCAGATCGCCTGCTGCGCGATCCGGGCGTTGTCGGCGAGCGTCTGCAGCGCCGCGAGGTCGCTGGCCACGCTGAGGCTGTCCGGGCTGGCCACGAGGGCCGAGAGCACGGCGGCGAGGGTGTCGTCTTCCAGCCTGGTGACACCGAGGGCTTCCAGAGCCGTCTTCAGGCCCGCAGGTGCATCGACGCCCAGCGCGTCAAGCCGGCCCAGCGCCGCCTCGGTGACCGCCGTGGCGTGTGCGGCCAGGCTGACCAGTTCGCCCGCGGTATTGACGTCGGCTCGCTCGCGGACACCAACAGCGTCGTTGAGCAGCGCAGCGACGCCGACATTGGCCGTCACGTCGACGCCCAGCAGGCCGTACTGGTCGGCGCTGGGATCGTCAGACGGGTCGGCATCGATCGCCGCGCCATTGGCATGCGCCAGCACGGCCCGGTAAGCCTGGGCGATGGCCTGGACCTCGGCAGGACTGTCGGCGTCGAGGCCTTCGACCGCCAGCGTGGCCAGGGCTGAGTTCACCGCGTCGGCCATGACCCGATCGGTGACGGCGGTGATGCCCAGGGCCTGGTAGTGCTCCAGCCCAGGGGCATCCTTCGGGTCGTTGCTCTGAGCGTACGTGCTGATGACGATCTGTGCGGCCTTGGCCTCGTCGGCCAGCTTCTGCAATGCGGCGGGGGTGTCGGCGTCCTCGCCGGTGTCGGCGCTGCCGGCAATTCCGCTGAGCACGACGGCCAGGTTGTCGGCGTTCACGCCGGTCAGGCCAAGACTGGCCAGATCGTCGGCCGAGAGCGCTGGGGTCACCGGCAGGCCGGCTGCCTGCTGCATGACGCGGGCCGGCACGTCGGCCAGGGCCAGCAGCTCGTTCACGCTGTCGACTGCACCGCTGGTCAGCTGGGTGATGCGGCTGTTGAGCAGGGTCGCAGCATGTTCCTTCAGCGGGCTGGGCGCGAAGGTGCCATCGCCCTCGGGATCGCTGTCGGGGAAGGCGGTCTCGAACAGGGTCATGCCGATGCGGGCGTAGTCCGCAGCGGTGGGCGGGTCGGTCGCGATGCCGAGGTCGGCACCGACGAGGTCGAGCACCCGGTTGTAGGCCTCGGCGATCTTTCGCACCTTGTTCCAGGTGCCCACGTCGGTCGGCGACAGCGCGTCGACAGCCGAGTTCACCGCATCCAGTTCGGTGCGGTTGGCGACCAGGGGGGCCAGGCCGCCCTGGGCGTAGTTGCCCAGCGACGGCGGCGAGTTGAGCGTGCTGTCGGTGGCGTAGTCGATGATGACCTTGAGGTCACCGATCAGGTCGTTGACCACCCCACGGACCTCGGACAAGGTGTCGACCTCGCCGGGCGACTTGGCCGCGATCGCGGCGATGACCGCGCTCAGGTTGCCGTTTCCGTCGTTCTCGTCGCTGCCATCGACGCCCGCGATGCCCAGCAGCTCAAAGTCGGCAGCGCTGAGGGGCTTGATCTCGGCGCCCCGGTCATCGGCCACGGCGATCAGTCGCCGGACCACGTCCGCCATGGCCTGGATCTTGTCCAGGTTGTCGACATCGGACGGATTCCGGGCGTCCAGCACCGAGCCCAGCAGGCGGGCTTCGGTCTCGTCGACCGTGATGCCGAGCGGCGCGTACTGCGCCGCCTTCGGCAGCGCCGCAAGGTCGGTGTTGGAACGGCCGTCAGCCAGTCCCTGCACGGCCTGCAAGGCGGCCACGGCCGCCGTGACCTCGCCGATGGTGTCGGATGCCTCGGCCGGCAGCTTCGCGAAGATGGTCTTCACCAGCGGCAGGTTGTCGGCCGTGACGCCGTCGATGCCCAGCGTGACGAAGTCATCCAGCGTCGGCACTGCGTCGGCCGGTTCGGTCTGGCCGGCATAGTTGCTGATGCGCGTCAGCGCCTGGGTGGCGGCAACGACGGCCTCGTCGACCACCTGCTGCAAGCCAGCCTTGGTGTCGACCCGGGTCTCGTCGGTCTGGGTCGAGATGCCGCGGATGACCGCGCGCAGGTTGTCGTCGGTTACGCCGACGATGCCCAGGCTGGAGAAGGCGACCTTGTCGCGGGCGGTGTTGGCCGACAGGCTGGCACGGGCGGCCGCAATGGCGGCCAGTTCGGCGGCGCCATCCACCGCACGCACCAGCGCGAGCGCATGCTGGATCACGCCCGAGGTGTCGACGATGAAGGTGCGCGTCAGGGTCTCGGAGACGTTGCCGGCCAAATCGACCTGGTGGGTCTCGACCACCAGCTTGCCGTTGCCGTCGACGGAGTCGCCCAGCAGCACGAGCCGGTTGTCGGTGGGCGCATCACGCCACGCGCCGAATCCGGTGCCGGTGTCGACGCGGTAGCGGACCAGGGCATCCGGCATGTTGCCCACCAGCTGGATCGAGCGACCCGTGATCACGGTGACGTTGTCGGTGAAGTCGATGCCGTCATCGCCATCGATGACGAAGTGGGCTTCGCGGGGCGTCTGGGTGTCGATCGTCGCGAGCGGCTGCGGGGTCGTGTAGATCGCGCTGTAGTTGCCGATGCCGTCGCTGCCGTAGCGCGGATCGTTCTTGATCTGCACCACGCGAGCCAGCAGGGCGTTCTCGCCTTCGGCGAAGCGAACGCCCACGGCTTGCCAGACGGTGCGCGGGGCATCGGCGGCGCTGATGTCCTTCAGGTCGTTCGGACGGAACCAGGTCTGGCCGGCATCGGTCGAGAACTCGATCCGGTCGGTCTGCCCAAGTGCCCGGTCGTTCAGGGTGATCCGTACGTTCTGGACGTTGATGTTGGTGATGCCGTCGTCGACGGTGCCGTAGGCCGCTTCCTGGCCTTCGGCATGGCCGCTGGGCCGCGCGGCATAGTGGCTGTCGCCGCCGGCCTCCAGGGCCAGGCCGGTGACCCGCGCCGCAGGCGGCACGGTGTCGATCATCACCGCGACCGCTTCCTCCAGCTGGGCAAAGGCGGTGGCGGTGCGCTTGTTGCCCGCCCGGTCGGTGGTGGTGACCGACACGCTGATGGCGGCATGCTGGTTGCCCAGTTCGACGAGCTGCTCATCGCTGAGCTTGAAGGTCGCCTGACCACCGATCGCCCCCCCCACGTCGACCACGTCGGCGCTCAGGGTCAGGGTGATGTCGCCCGCCGTCAGCTTGAGGTCGGCCCTGGCGCCGATCGAGCCCTGCACCGTCAGCGCACCGTTGGTCAGGTCGTCACGGTCCAGCGTGACGTTCTGGTCCACGCCACGCGCCAGCACCGTCGGCTTGCGCATGGCGATCTGGTTGTCCTCGATGTAGTCCTTCAGCGATGCGTAGGCCTGGTTCGCCACGAAGGGCACGCGCGGCGCACCTTCGTAGATCAGGTCCTGGACCTGGCTGGCGTCCATCTCGGCGCCTTCGGATGCCTTCCAGATCAGGGTGGTCTCGAAGCCGGGACGGTCGCTGTAGTTCAGCACCGAGTCCAGCAGCGTCAGCGTGTCGCCGGCATTGGCCTTGCCCGAAGCGTCCTGCAGGGCCGAGATCAGGGCCAGGGACATGCCATGGTTCTGGTCGCGCTGCGACAGCTCGCCGAACTGGGCATTGGTCTCGCTGCCCTCGTTGACGGTGACCGGTTTGCTGGTGAGGAGGTCTGGCACCTCGAACAGGTCGGCGACCGCCGTGTTGGCCTTGCGGACCTCGGCGATGGCGCCGTCGCGCCCGAGTCGGGAGATCAGTTCGCGCGCGGAGGTCTCGCCGACCGCCAGCCCGGCCTTGCGCGCGGCAAGTTCGGTCAGCGCGGTGACGTGGGTCGTCTGTGCGCCGCCACCCACCACCAGGACGGCACGCAGGTCGGCGTCGAGGTCGGTGTACACGCCCGTGGCTTCGTCGTAGTAGTTGCCACCGGCGTTGGCATCGCGCACGACCACGGTGACGAGGCCCTTGTAGGGCGTGCCCAGCTCGACGTCGTAGCTGCCATCGGCATCGTTGAGGGCGACGGCCTTGCCGTCCTTGTTGAGCAGTCGGCCGTTCTCGTCATAGACCAGCACCTCGGCCTGGGTCATCTTGCCCAGCGCGACGTAGCCCGACAGGCGCGTGGTCGAAGCCGTTGACTCGGACGGGTTGTCGTTGCTGCCGGTCTTGTTCCGCAGGGCCAGCAGGCCGCCGAACACGCCGGCCAGCGTGGGCCAGGTCCAGTTCCAGCTGTCCGACTTGTCGCTGTTGACCTCCGTGTCCGAAACATGGCGCTGGGTCGTGCTGCCGTTGTCGAGCACGCCCTGGACCGGTGCGGATTCCTTGGGCGCCTCGCGCAGGGGTTCGGCCACAGGCTCGTGCTTGTCGGTCTTGCCAGCCTTGTCGATCGGGTCGGACTTGGCAGGCGCATCCTCTTCCGCCGCGCCTGACGGCTTCCGGACCTTGGCGTTGTTGTTGTTGTAGCGGGTGATCTCCTGCGACGAGGCCGTCAGGTTGGCCTCGGGCGACAGGTTGATGTCCTCGATCTTCTGGAACAGCTGGGCGAGCGTCACCGTGCCGTCGGCGAAACCCATCGGCCAGTCGGGCTGGGTGAGCGCCAGTACGGCACCGCCGCTGACGATGATCCGTGAACCGTCGGCCATGACGATCAGCAGATCGACGTCCATGGCCCGGATGTCGCGGATGTTCTTGATCGAAAGCGTCTTGAAGAGCTGGGAGGCTTCGGCGATCTGGACAGCGGTGGTGTTGCTCATGTCTTTTTCCCTGGAATCGTGGTCACTGGATGGCGATCTGGCGACGTGCGGGCGCAGGCCTCGATCGGATCGGAGTTGGCATGGACGGTGGCGGACCGGTCAGAGGACCGCCTGCTCCACGCGGAAGACGTTGAAGTACGACTCGGGCGACGTCATGCCCCCGCTGTCGACGACCGGGTGCGGGGTCGTCAGCGTGTGGGCGCCGAGGTGGACAAGGTGCGTGCCCTCATCACCGGGGGTCGAGGTCCAGTAGCCGGCGCCGTCGGCACCGGGAAGAGGCCAGTCGGCCGGTACCCCGGTGACAGCGGCCCAGTCGTCGGACGAGAGCAGGCGCGCGCTGCGACCATCGGCCAGCGTCAGCATGCTGTTGACGCTCAGGCTGCTGATGTACGCGGTGCGGTCCTCTGCGCCGATGGCGCCGTCCCGGTTGACGTCCAGTACGTAGTCTTCGTACCCGTCGCCATGCCGCGACAGGATCAGCTGGGCGCTCGAGGCCGGCGTTCGGGTGTTGTTGGCGTACTCGATCGCTGCGGCCAGCCCCAGCGCCAGATCGGACTCGACCGGCGCCGTGGCGACCGACGTGCGCTGGGTCACCTCGCCGCGCAGGTCGGTGAACCGCACACCCACGGCGAGGGCGTGATGCAGGTCGGCATCCGTCACCTCGTAGGTGCGACCGACGGCGGCCGGACCGATCGGCACGCCGTCGCGCAGCCAGGTGTAGGCCATGCCGGCCTGTCCGCCGGCGATGCCGTCCGGGTCGGCCAGCGTGTTGCTGATGGTCAGGTTGTTGCCGACACGGGCCATGCCCTGCACGCCGATGTCGCCTGTGGCGGGCTTGTTCGGCACCAGCACCGACAGCGCCAGCTCACGACTCGGATCGGGCGTCGTGTCGTCTCCATCGGTGGCGGTGACGGTCAACACGTCACGGCCCATCTGCGCCTCGGGCCGCGGGAGCACGCCGTCGTCGGGCGTGTACGTCAGTGTGTCCAGCAGCGACTGCATCTGTGCCTGCGTGCCGGCAAAGGACAGGCTGCTGCCTCCCTGGCCGGTGACGACGGGCAGCACGTCCTCCGGCGAGGCGGCGGTCGGCAGCGTGACCTTCAGTGCGCCGTGCTGCACCGACACCGTCACGCCACGCAGCGCCCCGACACCGACGTCGACGTCGCTGACCCGGATGCCCGTCAGCGAGCTGGTCTTGCCGGTCTCCAGGCCGTTCGGCGCGGCGGGCAAGCCGATGACGGGCGCATCGCCGACGCTGGCCACATGAAGTGCCACGGTGGCCTTGGACTCGTGGCCATCGGCATCACGGGCGACCAGCGTCAGCTCACCGTCGCCGTGGGCCTGCACCAGGTCGGCATAGGTCAGGGTCGCGAGCGATTCGTGCAGCGTCTGGGCATTGCCCGTCAAGGTCAGCGCGGAACCGCTGAGCGTGCTGCCGGCATGCCGCACCGTCAGGGTGCCGCGTCCGACCGACAGGCTCAGGCTGGCGAGGGCACTGGCGCTGCCGTCCGGATCAGCGTCGGACAGGGTGATCTGGCCGGTGCCCAGCGGGCTGGTGACGACATCCTCCAGGGTCGAGATGCCGCCCTCGACCAGGGCCTGCGAGAGCTGGATCTCCGGCGCCACCACCGGCCGCGGCGTGACCCCGACGGTGTAGGAACGACTGATCGTCAGGCCCTCGAGGTCGGTGGTGACGATCCGCACGGTGTCGCTGGTGTCGCCGGGGTTGAGCGCGTGGTAGTCCCCGTCGGCGGTGTAGTGCAGGGTCGCCAGCGCGGCCTGGATGTCGACCAGCGCCCCGGACATCGTCAGCTCGGCGCTGTCAAGGCCCGCGAGTTCTGCCTGGCCGCTGCCTTTCGTTGCCGTCAGCGTGCCGTGGCCAACGCTGACGACGGTGCGCAGCGATGCGCTGTCGACGTCGTCGACCCGGATGCCGGTGAGAATTTCAGAACGTCCGGCGACATACGTGCTGGCGCCATTGGCGGGCACGGTCAGCACCGGCGCGTCGTTGACGGCGTCGACGGCGAGGACCCATTCCCTGCGGTCGGTCTTGCCGGTCAGGTCCCGGGCCGTGACCACCAGCCGGTCTTCGCCGCTGGCATGGGACGTGCCGATGTAGCTGAGGGTCGCCAGCGCCGCATTCACCTGTGCGGTCGTGCCGGTCAGGGTCAAGGTGGCGCTGTCGTTGCCAATGGCGTGGGCACCGCCGGAAAGGTCCGCCTTCAGCAGGCCGCGGCCCACGCTCAGCTCGACGCGATCGAAGGCGCTGTCGCTGCCAGGAAGGTCGGCATCGCGCACCGACAGGGCGGTCGGGCCGCTGTTGGCGGCGGTGGCGCGCAGCGGCAGACGGGTGTCTTCCAGCACACGCAGCACAGGCCCGGCATCGGCCCAGGCATCGGGCGCGACGAGCACCGGCGCAGCCGCCGTGTCGACACTCAGGCGGATCGATGCGGCCGCGTTGGCATTGCCTCCCAACGTGTCGAACACGGCGCCATTGCGCACCGTGATGCGGGCCTCGGCCAAGGTGCTGCTGGCCGGCGTGAACACGGCGGTCCAGGCGAGGCCGCCGCCGTCCACCGGACGCAGGTCAGAAAGAGAGCCAACGGCCGCGCCGCCATAAACAGCGATGTCGGCCAGGGTGAAGTCGGTCACCGGCTCCGACATCCTGAAGGTCAGCAGCGCCTGGGTCGACGCCTCGCGACCGGCCAGTCCGACCTTGGTGGCATCGCTCGTGATAGACACCACCGGCGGGGTGACGTCGGAGACACCGGACAGTTCAAAGTGACTCGCCTGGCTGGCGTTGCCGTAACGGTCCACATAGGCACCGGCTGGCGCGTCGAGGGTGAAGTTCGTGATGCCGGTCGCGTCGGCGGTCAGTGTCACGCTGGCCTGCCAGACGGTGCGGTTGTCCAGTTGCACCGGCACGATGGCGGACAGCTCGCCCAGCTTGGCGTGGACGCGGTCGTCGGTTCGCTTGAGGAGGTCCAGCGTGAACGTGCCCGTCCGGGGCTCCTCGTCAAAGGTCAGCAGCAAGCGGGTCTCGGCACCCGGATTGAGGACAAACACGTCCGAGGAAATGGTCAGGCCGGGGCCGGTGCGATCCAGCGTGATGCCGCCGTTGGGCACGCCACCGACGGCACTGGCCGCACCGCTCTTGCCGGCGTAGACCTGATAGGCCATCAGGTGGGCATAGCTGCCCTCGGTCGGTGCCGCCAGGCTCAAGACCGGCCGGTTCGCGACGACCGCGGGCAGGTCGCCGGCCGCGCTGCCCAGGCGAACGTCGCCATCGTCGAGCTGGCCATTGAGGTTGCGATCGTCGAAGACCACGACGCGGGCACCGGGGACATGGCTGGATGCCGTCAAGTCGAAGTGGATCTGGCTGGCGTTGCCGTAGGTCTGGTCGGCCTTGAGGGAAATGCCCAGCGGACCGGGCTCGTTCGGGCTGATGCGCACAGACCGGGCCAGCGCCGAGGCCTCGTCGGCCAGGACACCGGACGAGCTCTCCTGGACCACCCGAAGGTTCTCGTAGACACCTTCGGACAGCGCATTCACGGCGGCGACGCTGACCGACCGGTAGTTGGTGGAGATGGTCGAGCGACCCAGTTCGACGTCGACGCCACGGTCCAGCCTGCCGTTGCCGTTGACGTCCCGGAACAGGATGGCGGTGTTGTTGTTCTCGCCACCCTTGAAGTTGAAGGTCGGCGTGGCGATGTAGGTGTAGTAGTCCCGAGGCGCAAGGCCTGCACCGGCGACGCTGAGGCGGTCCATCGCCTCATCGAACTCGAGGTCGGTCAGCTGACCGGGCCGGTCGGTGGAGATGACCAGCTCCGGCACCTCGCTCGAGCCACGCACCCGCTTGGTGGGACTGACATTGCCGGCCGCGTCGATCTGGACGACCTTCAGATTCTTGTAGGTGCCGTCGGCAAGCACCTGGCCGGCATTGAGCGACAGCACGCCACGCGCCGAGGCGGCACCCACGTCGCCCAGGACCACCCGGCCCAGCTCGACGTTGCCTGACAAGGTGTCGGACTCCTGCTCATCGTTGAACAGGACGACGGTCGCGCCGCCCTCGCCCTCCACGGCAAAGTTCGGCGTGTTCTCGCCGGTCTTGCCATCACCGACCTTGCCGGTGTCGGATCCCGCGTCCAGCACGGCGGAGACCACCGAGACCGGCGCCAGCGTGTCGATGCGCAGCGGCGCAGCCGCAGAAGCAGCCACGGCCTGCGTGGCGAGGCCGGCGTCGTTGCCAGCCACGTCGGTCAGGCGGGCCGCGCCGAGCGACAGGGCAGACGCATCGATGGACAGTCCAGGGCTGTTGTCCTGTCGGCCGACGGTGTATTCGAAGGTCAGCTCGCGGGTGCCCGAACCTGAGACCAGGAGAGCCGACACGACGGTCGTGGCGTTCAGCCGCAGCGACACGTGCGGTCCGACGGCCTGGGGGTCGGTGGCAGCCTCGACATGGACCGCACGCTCGAAGGTCGCGGTGATGCGGACCTTGCTCCCGACCGTCAGGTAGCCGCTCTCGGGAGCGGTCGTGGCGATCGTCAGCACGGGCGCGGCCACGATCTGGCTGATCACCTGCAGAGGCTGCATGTTGAAGGCCGGGCTGTCATTGCCGGCGGCATCGGTGGTCACCGCCGTCAGCGCGTAGGTGCCGTCGGCCAGCGGGCGGTCGGGCGTCGTCAAGGCCAGATCCAGGTAGCCCTGGTCGGACGTCAGGACCAGGCCCGGCACGGTCACGCCTGTGCCCAGTCGCTTCAGCTGGCCGCGACCCTGGACGAACTCGCCGGGATCGAGCCGGCCGTCGCCGTTCGTGTCGACGAAGACGACCACCTGCGCGCCCGCCTCGCCGACGATGCGCACCGTGGGCACCGTCTGGCGCGTGATGCCATCGCCGGCGCTGATGCCGGTGTCGTCGAGTTCCAGCACGCGCGCCGATGGCTGGGCCGGCGCACGGGTGTCGACCAGCATGGAGATGCCGGGCGATGGGACGCTTTCATTGCCGGCATCGTCGAAGGCGGTCGCCGTCAGTGTGTGGACCGTGCCCAGCGCATTGGTGTTCGCCAGCGCGCGCGTGGTCAGGACCCCGCGGCCGTTCTCGTCGAGCACGACGCTGCCAACCGCCGCACCCAATGCGTCGGCAAGCACCACCCGCGAGAGGGCTTCACCCGCCACGTCGAAGACCAGCACATCCTTGCCGGTGATGTTGTCGCCGATGGCACCGGTGTTGGAGGCTGCCTGCAGGGTCAGCGACGGCGCGACCGGCGCCAGGGCGTCGACGCCCTGGCCCGTGGCATCCAGCGTCGTGTCGACCAACAGGCTGAAGGCCCGGGTCAGCAAGCCCCCGGACACGTCGCGGATGGAGGTGCTGCCACCGCTCGTGACCAACGCCGAACGGCCGACGGAAATCTCGCCCTCCAGTTCGGATGCCTTGGTGACCAGGTAACCGAACACCAGCTCGTTGCCGCCGTTGGCGGCGACCGGATCGACCAGGATCGCCTCGACGGTCTTGGTGCCGACCTGGAACCTGAGCTTGGGCGCATAGGTGCGCACGTCGTCGACGCCGTTGGTGGTGACGTTCCACGCCACCTTGCTCGGCAACACGACCTTCACGAGGATGGTCTCGCCGACGTGGTATCGCGTCGCGCCGGCCGTCTCGGGAGCGCTGACGATGGCCACCGGCGCGTGGTCGATCGCCAGGTCCACCGCAGGCAGCACGAAGTCGGGCTTCATGCCGGGACCGGGTTCGATGGTGAGCTTGAACCGGCTGATCTCGGCGGGCGCCCGGTCCGGACTCAGCAGCGTGCGGCCGTTGACGTCGGGCGCGAACTCGACAAGCGGCGCCTCTTCCTGGCCGGCGAGGTTGTCCCGGAAGACGGGCACCTTGAAGAGCAGGGGCAAGGTGGTCGACGCCGCGTCGTAGTCCGACGGCAACGTGTAGTTCACCGTGTAGTCCCGCGCACTGCCGGACGTGCCATCGGGATGGAAGCGCAGCGTGTAGTTGTCGCCGGCACGCGCACCCTTCGCCGGGGTGATGGCCACGGTCAGGCCGTCGGTCAGGCTGGTGTAGGCGATCACCCCGGCGGCATCGACCTGCTCGCCGATGGTCGAGCTGGCATTGTTGCGGCGGCGCAGGCTGACACTGGCCAGGTTGGCCTGGATGGCGGCTGACACGTCGGCGTCGGCGAAGTACGCGTTGCTGACCGTCTGCAGCAACAGGCTGGCGGCTGCATCGAGCGTCACCCCGCGGCCAACGGTCGCATCATCCTGAAGGTGCCGCGCGAGGTAGTCGATCACGCCGTCGAGACCGGTCGTCTCTTGCCAGGTCGCCATCTTCGAGAGCACGGCCAGTGCCTTGCCGTAGGCATCCGGTGACGCGGTCCAGTCGGCGTTGACGGGCTTGGGCTGCGCGTTCTGGACCAAGGGGAAGCTGCCCAGCGAGGAGAACAGCGCGGCAACCGACTGATGGATCGCGGCGATGGTCTCGTCGGCCTTGGCGGCATCGGCGAACAGTTCCGGATGGGAGACCAACAAGCCGTCGATGTGGCGTGACGCCACGGTGGTCAGCGGCGTGACCGCGAGCGACATCGTCGAGCCGCTGACATGGGCCAGTTCGTTGGAAGCGACGGGCGCCTTGCTGATCCAGGCTGACAGCACCGTCGCGCCGAGGTCGGTGTCGTAGCCCGAGACCGGGTTGGTCTCGTCGTCGAAGTTCGCGGCGCTGCCGTTGTCGTCGTGCAGCTCGATCTTGAGTCGTGCGCCGGCGGCCAGCTTGCCGAACTGGGTGACCGTCACCTTGAGCTCGCCCGTGAGCGGGTTGGCCACGAGCACGTTGGCCGGATCGATGACCTGCCGCTGCCCGTCGGCATCGACGACCACGACCCGCAAGCCGGTCATCTCGCCCGCCATGGGCAGGACGCGGAAGGTGAGGTAGTCCGGCGACGTCGGCGCGGGTGCAGGGGCGGGCGCAGGAGACTTCGCGCCGGACGCCAAGGCCAGCACACCCACCGCAGCAGCCCCGAGCAGCAACGGCGTGCTCTCGTACCAGGCCGCATCGTCGCCACCCGCGCTGCCACCCGCGTCGCCGCCAGCCGGTGTCGCGGGCGGTCGCGGCGCAGGGCGCGGTGCCGCCGGTGGCAAGGCCTGCCGCAGCAGGTCCTCCCCGACGCTGCCTGGCGTGCCGAGTTCGGCTGCGGCCGGTGCCTGCGCCAGTTCGACCTTCAGCGCCGACGTGGCAGCGCCGAGGGTCGGTGCAGGGCCGGCGGTTTCGTCGGCGATGCCGTCGGGCATCGCTGCGGTTCCATCGTCCTCGCCGCCGAGGCGAGCCTCACGGTCGGACCCATGACCGGCCTTGGGATCGACCAGATCCGCGACCTCATCCGCGACCACGGCATCGACCACCGGAAGCGCATGCTCGGCGGGCTGCCTGACATCCACCGGATCCACATCGCCCTCTCGTCGCGTCCGCAACCGCGCCAGCAGACGGCGAGCCATTCCATCGTTCTGGACGACCGGATCGGCTGCAACGGAAAACGCATTCGGCTTCTTGGATGACATGGGTGACGGCAATCAGGGTGAGGACACCATGGCAAGTGGCATCGCATGGATTCGGTGGGGACGCAGGCGAACCGTCGGAAGCCGCAGCTCCGGTCCAAGAGGCCTGCGGCCTCCATTCACGACGAGGTCGTCAGGAATGCCTGGGGAGACTCGGGGGCTGACTCAATCGACCCGCTGCTGGCGCAGCAGCTCTTCACTGAGGTCATCGAGCTTGCGGTTCAAGCCGGACAGCTCGTAGCGCGCGGCGAGGGTGTCGTTCTGGCTGGAGGCCTCGAGCCGGGCGATCATTTCCACGAGCTGCGGCTGGATGCGTTCGGCCAGCTCGCGCAAGCGGCCATCCAGTGCATGAAGCGTCAAGTTGGTCTCCAGCGTGTTGGCGCCGAGTCCGCCGATCAGCATGGTCTGCTCGCGAAGCTCGCGCGAGGTCTCGCCCACGCCGGCGAGCAGCGCCGCCAGATCCTGGTGCATGGCCGCACGGAGCTCGGCGTGGGTCTTCGTCAGATGTTGGCGCGACTGATCTGCCGACTCGCCGATGGCATCGCGCACGCTGACCAGCTCGCGCACGGCGGAGTTGTTGTGGTCGGCGATGAACTTGGCCTGCATCGCGATGTCCGCAAGCGTTCCGGATCCGGACTGGATCGCGGCGGCGACCTGGTTCTGCGACAGCTGCAGGTCGTCGAACTTGCGGGCCATGGTCTCGAGCCGCTGCGCCACAACGGAGGCGACCTTCTCGATGTGCGCGCGGGTCTCGTCGGAGCCAAGGCGCTTCTCGGCCAGCGCCGACATCGCCTGCATCGCGTCACTGGCCAGACGCATCTTCGAGGCCGCCACGAGGATGGCCTCGGTCTGGCGGGAGAGGTCACTGCGCAGGCCGGAGATCTCTTCGAGCTGCAAGCGGGCCAGACGCGTGTCGACGACGCCGTTGCCGCCGCCGTCCTGGCGAGCGGGACGCCCGTGGAGGAGTTCCGCCACCTGCAGGAACGTCTTCTCTGCCGTGGCCACGGTCTCGGCCTGCAGCCTGCGCAACGTCAACATCTGCAAGCTGTTGACCATGGAGCCACCGAGACCGAACAGCGAAGCGACGAACGCCTCACCCATCCCGCCCAACGGTCCGCTCATCTGCAGGAAGAAGCGCGACATCGTGTCGGCCGAATCGGCATTGCCGACGCCGGAGAACAGGCCGATCAGGCTGGCCACTTCCTTGAGCGTGACGATCAGGCCGAGGAAGGTTCCGAACAGGCCCAGGCCGATCAGCGTGCTGGCGATGTGACCAGGCACCAGCGTGCGGCGTCCGACGGCCAGTTCGAACTCGTGCACCTTGGTGCTCAGGATCTCGGCATCGAGGCCATCCCCACGGGAGCGTTCGGCGCGCAGCACCCCGAAGAGCTGCAGGACATCACGGCCGATGCCCGATCTGGCGAGCGCATGGCCCAGAGCCGTGCGCTGGATATCGAACGGTGACCCCGCCTTGTCGACCATGGCGCCCCGCAGATCACGCATGGCCTTGCTGTCCGCAGCCAGTCGCACCGCATGGACGATGGCAAGCCCCTGACCGAGGCACGTCATCACAAGGATGAAGATGGCAAAGGCCGGGTTCGCCGATCCGTTGACCAAGGCAACGATGCGATCGAACAACCAGACCATGCCGATCAGGTAGGCCACCGTGACGGCAACGCAGGCCACGAGCGACCAGGGACGCTCGATTCCGCCACTCGCCGGAATCGACGTCGACGTTCTGGGAAGACTCATGAATGCTCCTTGTTGGGCGCCCCCGCAGGGACAGATGGGACGCGGATGCGGGCAGGGCCCGGCGTGTTGACCGGAAGTCACGTGGCGCACGGACATCCGGTCACAGGCATGAGCACGAGTTTCTGAAACGACCGGAACTGCAACAACTACAGCAATCGGCCATTCCTGATGTCGGACCTACTCAGATGAGGCAGTGACGGCCTGGTCTGGGGGTCGGGCCCGATGACTTTCATTGCGGGTGCTGCCGTCGAGGAAGCACCACCCAAAAGTCCCGTGAGCGACGCGGCACGACGACCGACGGGTTGAACGTCGTGGGGGTACCGGACCCCGGGGTCGGTGACACCGGCCGACCCTTCGAAGGGGGCCCGTCGGCGTCCAGAATGGGGTCGGAACGGACCCTCTCACTGGCCCAGCGATGGGCTTCCCCGAAGATCGCCTGCAGCGACAGGGCCAGCCCCGGCATCGCGGCCAACGGTCCCGGCAGCCAGCCGGAGGGCTGCCTGACATGGCCCTGGACGAACGCCAGCAGGGCACCCAGCAGGCCGCTGCGTTGACGCGCCGCCTGTTCGATGCGGGCACCGGCGCGCACGCCGTGGTCCGGATCGCGGTAGGCGATGCCCAGGGTGGTCCGGATGTGGTCCAGCAGGCCCAGCATGTAGGCCTCGTCGGACAGCGCGACCTGGGTCGGCGCGACGCGTCGCGCCAGCAAGGCCATCAGGCGGGCGTTGACCAGGCCGACATAGGTCCATGGCCGATCGGCCAGGCCGGTGTCGGTCAGCGTCAGCACCGCGAGCCAGGCCTGCAACTGGTGACGCGGCAGCATGCGGATCAGGTCGGCCAGGCAGTTGGGCGCGTCCATCGGCGAGAGCCGGTGGTCGGACATGCCGGCCAACTGCCAGACCCGCAATGCGGTCGCTGGATCGGCCGCCAGGGCGATCGCGATCGACTCGTTCGACGCGCCGTGCTGAATCAGGAGTTGCAGTCGCCGGATGACCTGGCGCGAGCACGCCGGCAGGCAGGGCGCCTTGACGACCGAGGGACGTGCGATGCCATGGCCCTGCATCAGGTCGAAGCCCAGCGCCTTGGCGGCGTCGATGTCGGCCTGGGTCTCGAGCTTCTCGGCGATCAGCTTGACGCCATGCCATCGGGCCAGCGTGAGCATGGCCGGCAAGTTCGCCGGGGCGGTCAGGCGCCAGTCGATCTTGATGAACTCGACCCACTCGATCAGCGTCCAGCGCGTATCCAGCGGCGAATCGATGTCGTCCAACGCGAAACGGTAGCCGCGCTGATGCAGATCGCGGACCCGCGCGATGACCTCGGGCGTGGCGACGATGGTCTCGAGCAGCTCGATGACCGCCCAGTCCGGCGAGACCGCCTCGACGACCGGGCCCATCAGCGTGGCCAGGTCGACGTTGACGAACCAGGTCAGGCCGCGCGCACGCCGGGGCAGACCCAGGTCCAGCACCGCGGTGGCGAGCACCTCGCAGGTCGCCTGCAGACCGGAGGTGATGCCGCGCGCGTCGTCGTGGTCACCGCCACGAAACAGCAGCTCATGACCCAAGGCGAGGCCATCGCGGTCCGCGATCACCTGCAGGCCGACCTGGCGCGGCTCGGGTTGACGCGCGAGTTCCGGCGCGCGGTCCGCAGCCGCTGCGGGCGTGTCGACCGGTTGGACGATGCGCAGGGGCACGGTGCGCTCGAAGTCGAACGGGCGGGTGGGCATCGGCAAGGTGTGGGCCATGGGGGTCGACTGCGATGAGCCGGTGAGAGATGCGGTGGAGGACCCGGCCGCGCTGGTCGGGATGAGCAGCGGGCCGGAAGTCAGGACAAGCGGCTCGCGGCGAGCGGAGCGGCGATGAGCGGAGCGGCGATGCGCGCGTCAGCGCCGTTCGGCTCGGCGACGCGTCGCCGCCGACCGTGGGTCGATCCCCGCCGAGGCGGCCGGCAAGGTGATCTCGCGGTCGACGACCCACTGGCCGACTTCCTCGAAGAGGTCGGCGATGGCGGTGGCCGGTGCGGCTTGCTCGCCACCGGACATCAGCCGCTGGCCGATGTCGAGCACCGCGCCCAGCAGGCACTGGCGGCGGATCCAGGCGTCCTCGAGGGCGTGACTCATCAGCGGCATGGCCGTGCCGCCAGCCATGCGCTCGGGCAGGGTCAGGCGGAAATGCGCCACCAGGCCGAGCAGCGCGGCTTGCCGGTGCAGGTCGGGATAGGCCGGTGCCAGCCGTTCGGCCAGCAATTGCATGAAGCACGACAGGTGCATGGCACCCTCAGCCCAACCCGCTGGCGACCTCACGATGCGCAGGCGCGCTTCGAGCGCCAGCCCGTCCAGCCAGTTCGACAGGAAGCGTCCACGCAGAACGCGGACCAGGTCGAGGATGGAGTCGGGGCGGTGGGCGCGGCCGTTCAGGCCGTCGCAGGCCAGGATCATCAGGCGCAGCACCAGCGCCGGATCCTGTGCGGCCAGCTCGGCCAGGTCGGCGTCCGTTGCATCCGTCGCCAACAGGTTGCGCAGCTGGTCGATACGAAGCAGGCTGCACGGCGGCAGTTGCTCGCGCGAGGTGCTGGCCGGACGCGACAGCAGCGTGCCGGAATAGGCATGCACGCCCAGCGCGCGGTATTCGCGGAAGGCGTCGAGCCGGTCGATGCCACGCAGGTAGACGCGCCGGTCGGCGATGTCGGGCCAGAGCGCCAGCAGGGCCGAACGGTCGCTGGCGGCGATGTCGATCTGGATCCACTGGACGTGGTCGATCAGTGCCAGGACCCGCGCCGAAGGCTGGCCGATGCAGGGCAGCGAGAAGGTGAAGCCGCGCGCACGCAGGTCATCGAGACGGTCCAGCAGAGACGGTGTGGGCCGCACCTGGGCCGGAAGCTGGACGATCGCCCAGGACGGGTCGAGCAGCTCGACCAGCGGTCCGGCCAGCAGTTCCTCGGAGACGTCGATGAAGAAGGGATGGCCTTCGCAGAGGTTGCGCAGGCCGACCGAGAAGACCAGGTCGCACAGCCCCGTGATCCAGGCCGCCGGGGTCGGCGGCAAGAGGGTCTCGCGGGCCAGCGGCAGCACGTGCAGCGCCACCTCGTGGCCCAGGCTGTTGACCACCTTGACCGTCCGGACCGACACGTGCGGCATCTGGATGGCCACTGGCGAGTGGTTCGGGGATGCCGCCGTCGCACCGGGGTTCACGCCCGCGGCCGGCGGCAAGGTGGCCGGTTCAGGCAGCAGCGCCGCATCGAACTCGCCCTGCGCTGGAGCCGCCGGCAGGACCGGCAACGCGTGCGCTGCGCACGGTACGGAGGCCGCAATGTCCAGGCTTTCGCTCGGGCGTTGCGGGGTCGTGCAGGGAGAGGGGACGTCGGGTCGCATCGCATTCAGCTCCTCGTCGCCACCGGCATGAAACCGGCATGAAACGACAGTGAATGCAGTGTGCTGAGCGCCCCCCGGACCGCCCACTACCTATTGCGACGGTTGTGTGTCACCCGCCTACAGCTTTTTGTAGGCCCTGCCAAAGCAGGCCTGGCGGACCCGTCCGCCCGCCGGATCAGGCGATCGTTTCGACCTGCCCGCTGTGCAGCGAACGCGTGATCGCCAGGCCGATGCGGGTGGCTTCCATCGCGTCCGACAGCGTCAGGTCCAGCGGTGCCACGCCGCGGCAGGCGGCCACGAAGGCGTTGATCTCGCGGGTGAAGGCACCCTCGAAGCGGGCATGGAAATCGGGCAGCACGGCATGGCCGACACCGCGCGCATCGCTGCGGATCACGCGGTCCAGCGCGGCGTGTTCGCCGACCATGAGCTTGCCGGCCGTGCCGATGATCTCGGTGGTGGTCTCGTGGCCATGGGCGAAGGTGCGCGAGGCATAGAAGACCGCGCGGGCGCCGCCCTCGAACTCGACGATGGCCAGGCCGTTGTCGACGTCGCCGCATTCGGCCAGGCCGGGATGCATCGCGATGGTGCCGCTGGCGAAGGCGCGCAGTGCCTTGGGCCGGCCGAGCATCCAGCGCGCCAGGTCGATGTCGTGAACGCTGCAGTCCATGTAGATGCCGCCCGACGTCGGCGCGAAGCGCACGAAGAAGCCGTCCGGGTCGTTCTGGTCGCAGGTCTGCGAGCGCACGAGAAAGGGTCGACCGATCTCGCCGGCGGCGATCGCGGCCTGGGCGTTCTGGTAGCTGGCGTCGAAGCGGCGCACGAAGCCGACCATCGCGACCTGGCCGGGATGCTGCTCGGCCACGGCCAGCACGCGTTCGCAGTCCGGCACGTTCAGCGCCAGCGGCTTCTCGACGAAGACGTGCTTGCCGGCCTTCAGCGCGGCGATGGTCTGGTCGGCATGCAGCGACGTCGGCGTGACCAGCACGACCGCGTCGATGTCCGGGTCGGCCAGGAAGGCGTCGAAGTCGGCATGCACGCGCTGCACGCCCAGCGAGGTCCGCGCGTGCTCGCGTTCGGCCTCGACCGGGCTGCAGGCCGAGACCAGCTGGACATGACGGGTCGTGAAGGCCAGCGCCTCGGCATGGCGGCGGCCGAGCCGGCCGAGGCCGGCGATGCCCACGCGCAGGTGGCCGGTGATGGGGGCGTTCGATGTCGTCATGTCAGCGGTCTCTTCAGGTGGTTGGAATCAGAGCTGGATCGGCTGGCCGCTGTTGGCGCTCTCGGTCGCCGCGTCGGCCAGGATCTGCGCCTTCACGCCGTCGGCCACCGTGGTGCGGAAGGGCGCGCCGGTCTGCAGGCAGTCGAAGAAGTGGGCGATCTCGGCCTTGTAGGCGGCGGCATAGCGCTGCAGGAAGAAGGCCTCGGGCTTGTCGGCACGCACGCCCTGGGCATCCCACTGCACGACCTGGCTGGGCGTGTGGTTGCCGCACTGGAGCATGCCGGCCGATCCCAGCACCTCGAAGCGCTGGTCGTAGCCGTAGGCGGCACGGCGGCTGGTGTTGATCTGGCAGAGACGGCCCTTCTTCGTGCGGATCGTCACGGCGGTGCTGTCGTAGTCGCCCAGGCCGGCGATGGCCGGGTCGGTCAGCACCGAGCCGGAGGCACTCAGCCAGTCGGCCTCGTCGCCGTCGGCGCAGAGGATCCAGCGGAACACGTCCAGGTCGTGGATCAGCATGTCGCGGAAGATGCCACCGGAGGCCTTGATGTATTCGGCCGGCGGGGCGCCCGGGTCGCGGCTGGTGATGATCAGCATCTCGGGATTGCCGATCTCGCCGCGGTCCATGCGGGTGCGGGCCTCGTTGAAGGTCGGGTCGAAGCGGCGCTGGAAGCCGATCATGCAGGCCACGCCGGCGGCCTTGACGGCCTCGCCGCAGGCGATGGCGCGCGGCACCGACAGGTCGACCGGCTTCTCGCAGAAGATGTGCTTGCCGGCGGCGGCCGCGCGGTTGATCAGGTCCGAATGGGTCGACGTCGGCGAGGTGATCGCCACCGCGTCGATGGACGGGTCGGCCAGCACCGCCTCGATGGTCGAGACCTGCGCGCCGAGCTGCTGCGCGAGCTGCGCGGCGCTGTCGCCCATCGGGTCACAGATGGACTGGAGCTTCACGCCAGGCAGCGAAGCCAGGTTGGTGGCGTGGATGCGGCCGATGCGGCCAGCGCCAAAGACGGCGACGTTCTTCATGGGGTCTCCTCGACGGGGGCGGGTGTGCAGGCAGGACGGAAGGCGGGGTTCACGGGCGGTGGGGAGGCCACCCGGAACGCGGATCGGACTATAGCGAGCCGACCCATCGTTTTGGAATTTTTTTTCTGATATTCCAGATCAGTGAACTCAGTTTCATCGCAGCCTGACGGCGCATCACCTAGGGAAAACACGAAGATCGTGCCGTCGACGGCGACAAGCATCGCCTTCGCTTGAGCAAAAAAGGTCAAGGCCGTGCCGGACAAGGCCGTGGCCGCACCCTAGAGTCGGCGCCATGCCAGCCACCGTGCGTGGCCGCTTTTGCCAACCCGTCGTCACGACCCTGGAGACACCGCATGTCCGCCCTCCGCTTCTGCCTGAACCGCATGTCCGCCCCGCGCATGGCCTTCGAGGCCTATGCCGCCATGACCCGCCGGCTGGGCGTGCAGGCCATCGAGATCCGCAACGACCTGGGCGGTGTCGAGATCACCGACGGCACGCCGGCCGCCACGATCGGCGCCATCGCCCGTGACCACGGCCTGGTGATCCGCTCGATCAACGCGCTGCAGCGCTTCGAGCAGTTCACCGCCGAGCGCGAGGCCGAAGCCATCGAGCTGGCCCGCTACGCCCGCGACTGCGGCGCCGAGGCGCTGGTGCTCTGCCCCACCAACAGCCGCGCCGACCGGCGCTCGGCCGACGAGCGCCATGCCGCGCTGGTGCATGCGCTGAAGTCGCTCAAGCCCATCCTGGCCGACCACGGCATCGTCGGCCTGGTCGAGCCGCTGGGCTTCGAGGAATGCGCCGTGCGCCGCAAGTCGCAGGCCGTGCGCGCCTTCGAGGAGATCGGCGCCGACGCGACCTTCCGCCTGGTCCACGACACCTTCCACCACCACCTCGCCGGCGAAGGCCTGTTCTTCCCGCAGTGGACCGGCCTGATCCACATCTCCGGCGTCGAGGACTCGGCCGTGACCGTGCCCGACATGCGCGACGGCCACCGCGTGCTCGTCGGCTCGGCCGACCGGCTGGGCAACCCGGCACAGATCCGCCGCCTGCTGGACGCCGGCTACGCGGGCTACGTGTCCTTCGAGCCCTTCGCGGAATCGGTCGCGGCCTCGGCCTCGATCGAGGCGGAACTGGCCGCCAGCATGGCCTGGCTGGACGCCTCGGTGGCGACCGCTCAGCCGGCCTGACGCGAGGGCCGGACGCAGCGGAGCGACGACCATGAGCGCCACGACGTCGCATCATCCGGCGATGGTCCGTCGCAAGCGCTCTGCCCGATTCATCGAGATCGCCGCCGCTGCCGGCGTCAGCATCTCGACCGTCAACCGCGTGCTCAACGAGCGCGGCAGCGTCTCGTCCGAGACCCGCGCCCGTGTCGTCGCCGCAGCCAAGCAACTGGGCGTGCCGCGCGTGCTGCCCGATCCGCGCCATGGCCTGACCCGCTATGACGTGATCCTCGCGGCCAGCCCGACGCCCTACTTCGGCCGCCTGGAACTGGCCTTGCAGCGCAGCGCGCAGATGCTGGACACGCGCATCGTGATCCACCGCCACCGGGTCGACGCGGCCGACGAGGCGGCGCTGCTGCAGGCCATCGGCCAGCCTCGCCACCGACGCGACGGCCTGATGGTCGCGCTGCACGACAGCGCCGCGGTGCGCGAGGCCCTGCGGGCCCAGCGCGAGCGCGGCATCCCGGTGGTGACGCTCATGAGCGCGATCGGCGCGCCGGGCGAGATCGACGGCCTGCGCTACGTCGGCATCGACAACCTGCGCGCCGGCCGCACCGCCGGCCACTTCATCGGTCGCATGACGCCGGCCAGCGCCGGCCCGGGCCATGTCCTGCTGCTGACCCATCGCCTGAGTTACCGCGCGCATGCCGAACGCATCGAGGGCTGCCGGCAGGTGCTGGCCGGGCGCCACCCGCACCTGACGCTGGCCGAGCCGGTCGAGTGCCTGGACGATGCCGACCGCAACCAGCTGGCGGTGCAGCAGGCACTGCAGGCCAGCCGCCGCGACGGCCTGCCGCTGGTGGCGATCTATCACAGCGGCGCGGGCAGCTCCGGCATCGCGCGGGCGCTGCAACAGGCGCGTGGCCTGCTGCCGCGCCGCGTCACCTGGATCGGCCACGAGTTGAGCGACGACCACCGCCGCTGGCTGCGCGAGGACCTGCTGGACCTCGCCATCGACCAGGACCCGGACGGCCAGATCGTCGCCGGCCTGCACCACCTGCTGCATGCCAGCGGCTACGTCGATGACGCGCCGCGCGACGAGCCGAACGACTTCCGGCTGTTCTGCGCCGAGAACCTGCGTGAACTGCCGCCCTACCTGGACGGACCGCTGCATGCACCGCTCGAGAAGATCGTCCGCTGAGCCGCGCCGCCCGGCGCTGGCGTGCGGCTCAGGTGGCCGTGTCGCGCACCGCGCCGGACAGGGTGGTCGGCCGGTACGGCAGTTCGAGCCGGTAGGCCAGGGCGATGAACAGGCTCTGCGCCAGGCCCATCGTGCTGGTCAGCGAACGGAAGCCGAAGGTCGAGTTGTCCTGCACCACCAGCGCGACCTGGGCCTCGCGGGCCAGCGGGCTCATGCGGCTGTCGGTGATCGCGATCAGCTTGGCGCCACGCTGCACCGCCTGCTGGGCCACCGTGACCGTCTCCTCGGCATAGGGCGCGAAGGAGATCGCGATGATCACGTCGCCGGCCCGCACCGAGCGGGTCTGGCCCTCGTGCATGCTGCCCATCGCGCTGACCAGCATGATCCGCTTGTCGGTGTGCTGCAGCGCGTAGTCGAGGTAGACGGCGACCGAGAAGCTGCGCCGCGAGCCGCAGATCCAGATCACGTCGGTCTCGGCCAGCAGGTCGACCGCGAGCTTGAAGGCCGGGCCGCTCAGGTCGTGCTGAAGCTCCTGCATGCCGGCGATGCTGCCGCCGAGGAACTCGTGCGCGATCTCGACCGCCGACAGGCTGCCCGCGCCGGAGTCGATCACCTCGCGGATGCGGGCCTTGTAGTTGCGGCTCGGCGCGATCTGCTGGCTCAGGCCGTCGCGGAAGATGCGCTGCAGCTCGGTGTAGCCGCTGAAGCCGAAATGCTTGGCGAAGCGCACGACCGCCGAAGGCTGCACGCCGCACTGCGCGGCAACTTCCTGGATGCCCTCGAGCCCGAGGTGGTCGCGGTGCTGCTCGACATGCCGGGCGATCAGCTTGAGCTGCTTGCTCAGGCTCTCGTATTCCTCGGAGATGCGCTTGAGGAGCTGGTCGACGGTGAGCTTCTGCGGAGCGATGTCAGGCGTCATGGAAGGCGGCCCTGTGGTGGCTCGGCCGGGTCGGCCGGGAACGGTTGTCACACGATTGTACGAAGCGGGTTTTCAGGATCCTGTCGGCATAGAACCGAGTTTTCCCCTAGTCTCGCAAATAGAAATCTGTTTGCAATGCAGAGGGTCGATTCCTAGAATCGATCGCCAGCCGGACCGCCGTCCGGGCCTTCCGTTCCCACCTCACATCCGCACGCGAGCGCCTCATGCACAACTCCCAGGAAGCCGCCATGGTGATCGTCGGCGCCGGCCATGTCGGTGGCCGGACCGCCCAGCATCTGCGCGAGGCCGGCTGGACCGGCGAGATCGTGCTGATCGGGGCCGAGCCCGCCCTGCCCTATGAACGCCCGCCTCTGTCCAAGGGCGTGCTGACCGGCGCGCAGACGCTGGCGCAGACGGCCATCCTGACGCCCGAAGCCTGCGACGCCGCCCGCATCACGCACTGGACCGGCACGGTCAGCGCGATCCATCCGATGGCGCGCCAGGTGAGCCTGTCCGACGGCCGCAGCCTCGCCTACCGCGCCCTGCTGCTGGCCACCGGCGGCCATGCCCGCGCGCTGTCCATCCCCGGTGCCGACCATCCCGCCGTGCAGGCGCTGCGGACCCAGACCGACGCGGTCGCGCTGGCGCCGCGCCTGCGGCCCGGCGCACATGTCGTGCTGGTCGGCGGCGGCTTCATCGGCCTGGAGGTGGCGGCCTCGGCGCTGGCCATGGGCTGCCGCGTCACCCTGCTCGAAGGCGCGCCGCGCCTGATGGGCCGGGCCGTGCCGGCCAGCGTGGCCGAGCGCGTGCTCGCGCTGCACCGTCGCCACGGCGTGGACGTGCGCCTGGGCGTCGTGCCGCGGGCCTTCGAGGCCCAGGGCGATGGCCTGACCGTTCACCTGACCGCGGGCGAACCGCTGCAGGCCGATGCCGTCGTGGTCGGCATCGGCATCGAGCCGGCGACCGAGCTGGCGCGTGCGGCCGGGCTGCGCACCGATCGAGGCATCGTGGTCGATCGCCGCCTGGCGACGTCCGCCGCCGGTGTCTACGCGGCCGGCGACGTGGCCGAGTTCCCGAGCCCGCTGTCGGGCCTGCCGATCCGCCAGGAAACCTGGCACAACGCCGAGACCCAGGCCCGTGTCGCGGCGCTCAACATGCTCGGCGGCGACGAGACCCATGCCAGCACCGCCTGGTTCTGGTCCGACCAGTTCGACTGGCAGCTGCAGGTCAGCGGCGAGCCGGCGCTGGGCGTCACCACGGTGCAGCGACCGCTGGCCGATGCCGATGCGGAACTGAACCTCTACCTCGATGCCGACGGCCGCATCGTCGGCGTCAGCGGCTGCGGCCCGACCTCGGCCGTGGCCAAGGAACTGAAGCTCGCCCGCACGCTGGTCGAACGCGGCGTGCGCAGCAACGCCCAGACGCTGGCCGACCCTGCCGTCAAGCTCAAGAGCCTGCTGTCGGCCTGAGCACCGCCCCTGCCGATCCCACCTCTGACTGGACGCCCCATGAAGAAGCCCCAACGCCCGACCATCGCCGACCTGCTGGCCCTCAAGGGCCAGCGCCAGCTGAGCATGCTGCGGGTCGAGACGCTGGACGAGGCCGCCGCCGCGCAGCAGGCCGGCATCGACCTGGTGTCGGTCCCGCCGGCCCTGCTGGGCCCGGCCTTCCGCGAAGCCGCGCCGACGATCTTCGCCATCCCCGGCTTGGAATATGGCGACTTCATCACCGCCGAGGACTACCTGCGCGCGGCCTTCGCGGCGATGCGAGCCGGCGGTGACGCGGTCTACTGCGCCGCCAGCATGGGCATCGTGCGCCGGCTGCGCGACGAGGGCATCCCCGTGTGCGGCCACAGCGGCCTGATCCCGTCGCAGGCCACCTGGACCGGCGGCTTCAAGGCGGTCGGCAAGACGCTGGACAGCGCGATGCTCGTCTACCGGCAGGTCCAGGCGCTGGAGGAAGCCGGCGCCTTCGCCGCCGAGATCGAGGTCGTGCCGGCCGAGGTCGCCGCGCTGATCTCGCGGCGCACGAAGCTGCTGCTGATCTCGATGGGCGCGGGCGCCGGCTGCGACGCGCAATACCTGTTCGCCAGCGACGTGCTGGGCTTCAACCGCGGCCATGTGCCGCGCCACGCCAGGCAGTACCGCAACTTCGCGGCGGAATACGACCGCCTGCAGGCCGAGCGTGTCGCCGCCTTCCAGGAATACCAGGCCGACGTGGCCGGCGGCGCCTACCCCGAGAAGCGCCACGAGGTCAGCGTCGCGCCGGACGTGCTGGCGCAGTTCGCCGACGCGCTCGACCGGGCCTGATCCCGCGCGCCTGCGGCGACCTTCCCTTCGCATCCGCCCGCCTGGCCGGCCGCATCACGCGGCGGGCGGGGCGCAGCCTTGTCCTTCCCACGCCAGCCCGACCATGAGCACGACCATCAGCACGACCATCAGCACGACCATGAGCCCGACCTACATCCTCACGCTTTCCTGCCCCGACCAGCCTGGCATCGTGCACGGCGTGGCCGGTCTGCTGTTCACGCTGGGCGGCAACATCACCGAGGCGGCGCAGTTCAACGACGCGCAGACGGGCCTGTTCTTCATGCGCGTGCAGTTCGCCTGCGAGCAGACCACGCAGGCCGGGCTGGAGAACGCGCTGGCCGAGCTGGCCGCGCAATGGCGCATGAGCACCGAGCTGAAGCGGGCCGACACGAAGATGTCGACCGTCATCCTGGTGAGCCAGCACGGTCACTGCCTCAACGACCTGCTGTTCCGCTTCAAGAGCGGCCTGCTGCCGATCGACATCCGCGCGATCGTCTCCAACCACCGCGACTTCTACCAGCTCGCGGCCAGCTACAACATCCCCTTCCACCACATCGCGGTGACGGCGGCGAGCAAGGCCGATGCGGAGGCCCGCCAGCTCGACATCATCCGCAACGAAGGCGCCGAGCTGGTCGTGCTGGCGCGCTACATGCAGGTCCTGAGCGACCCGATGTGCCGTGCGCTGAGCGGCAAGGCCATCAACATCCACCACAGCTTCCTGCCCAGCTTCAAGGGCGCGCGGCCCTACTACCAGGCGCTGGACCGCGGCGTGAAGCTGATCGGCGCGACCGCCCACTACGTGACGGCCGACCTCGACGAGGGCCCGATCATCGAGCAGGACGTGGCCCGCGTGGACCACAGCCTGACGGTCGATGACCTGACCTCGATCGGCCGCGACACCGAAAGCCAGGTGCTGGCGCGCGCCGTCAAGTGGCACAGCGAACACCGCGTGCTGCTCAATGGGCACAAGACCGTCATCTTCAAGTGAGCGCGGCGAGCCTGACCGACGCCGTCGCCACAGGCTCATCGACTGAGCCAGTGGCCAGCCGCGTTGCCGCGCCGCTGCGGGTGGGCATCAACATCGACGGCGTGCTGCTGCACGACGGCATCCGCACGCCACAGCCGGCCACGCGCTACGCCTGGGTGCGTCACAGCGGGGCCTTCGACTATGTCGAGAAGAACATCGACCCGAGCGAGGACTTCACGCCCTGGTTCGACCTGGTCGAGCGCCACGGCCTGCCCATCGGCGTGTTCGGCGGCATCTTCTGTGCCGGCCGCGACGAGGCCCGCATGCGCTGGGGCCTGGCCACCGGCGGGCGGCTCGGCGCGAGGCTGTTCAACATGCAGCTGTTCGCGCGCCACTTCGGCGGGCGGCCGATCACCGATGCGCAGGTCGTCGACTTCTACTGCGAGGCGCTCGATCACGGCGGCCCGGTCGGCTGCCTGCCGACGCTGGAGGTCCACGTCGACATGTGGAACGAGGACTTCCGCCGGGTCGAGCGCGTGGCCGACCTGCTGGCGCGCCAGAACGTGCCGCTGCGCCTGACGCTGGACCACTCGCACCTGATCTTCAAGATCGGCCATGCCGCCGAGCTGGCCGCCAGCGGCCTGGCCGACCAGCCCGACGGCGCCCGTGCGCTGCTGTCACCCGACAGCGACCAGGCGCTCTACGCGATGTGGCTGCGCGAAGGCTGGGTGGCCCATGCGCACGCCCGCAGCGTCGCGCCGGGCATCGCGCACAACGCGGCCATGAATCGCCAGCGCGACCTGCCCGGCCGCGCGATCCAGTACCCCTTCGTCCAGCCGCCGCCCGGCACGTTCCATGCCGACTGGCGTGAGGAAGCGCTGCAACCCTGGAAGGATGCGGTGATCGCGCTGCTCGACTGGATGCGCGACCACCCGGACCGCGCGCCGCAGCAGATCAGCTGCGAGTTCATTCCCTTCGCCGACTACGGCGGCGGCGGGCGCTACCCGATCTGGGACAACAACCTCGCCTGCGCCGCATGGCTGCGGCGGGTGTGGGCGCAGCGCGGGCTCACGGACTGAGCCCGACGTTCAGGGCGCGTCCTTGTGCAGCACCACCGGCTTCGGGGCCATGCGGCTGCGCAGTCGGATGTTGATCATCTCGACGATCACCGAGAAGGCCATCGCGAAGTAGATGTAGCCCTTGGGCACGTGGGTGTCGAAGCCTTCGGCGATCAGCGTGACGCCGACCAGCACCAGGAAGGACAGGGCCAGCATCTTGATGGTCGGGTGGCGGTCGACGAACTCGCCGATCGGCTTGGCGGCGAACATCATCACGCCCACCGAGATCAGGATGGCCAGCACCATCACCATGATCTGGTCGGCCAGGCCGACGGCGGTGATGACCGAGTCGAGCGAGAACACGATGTCGATGATCGCGATCTGCACCAGCACGCCGGCGAAGGTGGCCTTGACCGCGCCGGAGCCCTGGTTCTCCTCGTGACCGCCTTCGAGCGAGCCGTGGATCTCGTGCACGCTCTTCCACAGCAGGAACAGGCCGCCGCCCACCAGGATCAGGTCGCGCCCGGAAATCTCGTTGCCCATCACGGTCAGCAGCGGCGCGGTCAGCCGCATGATCCAGGCCAGCGACAGCAGCAGCGCGATGCGCGAGCCCATCGCCAGCGCCAGGCCAAGGCGCCGGGCGCGGTCGCGCTGGGCCTCGGGCAGCCGGCCGACCAGGATCGAGATGAAGATGATGTTGTCGATGCCGAGCACGATCTCGAGCGCGGTCAGCGTCGCGAGCGCGATCCAGGCATTGGGGTCGGCGAGCCAGTCGAACATGGGTATCCCTCGGGGCGTGGTGTGGTTGAACGTGGAAGCGTGGAAACGTCGTGACGTGGTGACACGCAAACGTCAAAGGGCCGGTGCCCTGAAGCACCGGCCCGCGTTTCCGTCAGACGCCGTGTGAACCTGCGTCCGAGCGGAAAGTTCCCACCGATTCTGACGTCCCGCGCTCAGACCTCGATCTGGATCCGGCCGTCGGCGATGCGCGCCGGCCAGGTCTTGAGGTTGACGCACACCGGCGCGCCCAGCGCGCGGCCGTCGCGGATGTCGAAGCGGCCGTTGTGCTTCGGGCACTCGATCACGTGCTCCATGACCAGGCCGTCGCAGAGGTGGACCTGCTCGTGCGTGCACAGGCCGTCGCTGGCGTAGACCTGGCCGTCGTAGCGGTAGACGGCGTAGGTCTTGCCGCCGTGGTCGAAGCGCATGACGTCCTCGTCGTCGAGGTCGTCCAGCGCGCAGACGTTCACCCAGGTGCTCATGTCGTGTCTCCTTGTTCGGGGCTTGCGAGGTTCAGGACCGGATCAGGCGCGGACCGCCGGCGCCGGGATCGGGCGCTGCACGAAGTGGCCCGGCTCGCGGCGCTGGCGCAGCACGGCCGGAATGATCTCGCGGTAGGCCTGCCAGGTGCCGGTGTAGGCGGGCGGGCAGTCGGCCTGGATCGCCGCATGCAGGCGGGGCAGCGCGTGGTACGGGACCATCGGGAACATGTGGTGTTCGACGTGGTAGTTCATGTTCCAGTAGAGGAAACGGAACACCGGGTTCATGTGGACCGTGCGGCAGTTGCGGCGGTGGTCGGTCACGTTCTCCGGCAGGCCGGCATGCTGGGTGAAGCCGAAGAAGTTGAACAGCCAGGCACCGGCAAAGGACGGCAGGCCGATGAAGAACAGCGGCAGCCAGCTTTGCAGCAGCACGGCCGCGAGGACCACCACGGCGTAGACCAGCAGCCAGGCGCGGGCCTCGCGGACCATCTTCGGCCATTCCATCTCGGGCACGAAGGTCTTCTCCTCCGCGTCGAGCTGGCCGAATGCATTGGCGACGACACGGGCCAGCTCGCGCGGGCCGCTGCGCAGCTGGAACAGGTTGAGGACGGTCGAGGCCAGGTCGGTCGGCACCGGCACCGCGATCTCCGGATCGCGGCCGGTCACCAGGGTGTCGGTGTGGTGGCGGGCATGACTCCAGCGCCAGCGGGTCGGGCGGCGCAGCACCATGAAGCTGGCGACCTGGTAGAGCGCATCGCTCATCCAGCGGGTCTTGAAGGGCGTGCCGTGGCTGGACTCGTGCCAGCGCGAGTCGGCCGGACCGCAGTACAGCGTCGCGTAGACGAAAAAGGCGAGCGCGAACCAGGCCGTGCCCCAGCTCAGCGCCATGGCCACGCCGGCTGCGGCGATGACGCCGAACCACAGCAGCGTGTCGCGGATGGCCGGGCCGTCGCTGCGCTTCATCAGCTCCTTCATCAGCGCGCGCGGCACCTCGCAGCGGTACCAGTCGGCGTTGACCAGGCCGGCGGCTTGCGCGCGCTCGCCGGCCCCGCCGATCAGGGCGTAGTCGGACAGCGTCGGCTGCGGGCTGCGGATGGCGGCCGGGGCCGTCAGGGTGGCGGTGGATGCGCTCATGTCTTGGGGTCCTTGTTTCGTGTCGCACGTCAGTTGGAAATGAATTTCCAGGCGACGAGGCGATCGTAGGGAGACCGCCGGCGGACCGCCAGTGGATTCCATCATTTCCCATCAGAAGGCATCATCCATGACGCATCGCATCATTGCATTTCCATCATTCAGGAGAACACGCCGATGACGGGACGCGCCACGCTCAACGACGTCGCCGCCGCCGCGGGCGTCAGCAGCGCCACGGTCGACCGGGTGCTCAACAGCCGACTGCCGGTCAAGGAGGCGACCGCGCTGCGGGTCATCGAGGCGGCCGAGCGGCTCGGCCACCACGGCGCGCGGCTGATGCGCGAACGTCTGCGCGAGCACACCGAGCTGCGTTCGCTGGGCTTCTGCCTGCAGAAGCGCCATGCCGCCTTCTACCGGGCCTTCGCCGACGACCTGAACGCGGCGGTGGCTGCGCCGGGGCAGCCGCGCGCGGTCTCGGTCATCGAGTACATCGACGCGCTGGAGCCGGGCGAGATCGCGCGGCGCATCCTGGCGGTCGGCCGCGAGGTCGACGCGCTGGCGCTGGTGGCGATCGAGCATCCGCACGTGACCGAGGCGGTCCGGACGCTGCATGCCGAGGGCCGGCCCTGCTGGACGCTGCTGTCGGACCTGAGCGTGCCCGAGCGGGCCGGCTACGTCGGCGTGGACGGCCGCAAGAGCGGGCGCACTGCCGCCTGGACCATCAGCCGGCTGGCGCGCGCACCGGGGCCGGTGGCGGTCTTCGTCGGCAGCTACCGCTACCTGGGGCAGGAGGCCTGCGAGATGAGCTTCCGGGCCTACCTGCGCGAGCACGCGCCGCAGTTCCGCGTGCTCGACACCCTCGTCAACCTGGAGGACGACCAGATGGCCTACGAGGCCACGCTGGACCTGCTGCGGCGCGAGCCCGGCCTGGTCGGCCTGTATGCGGCCGGTGGCGGGGTGGCCGGCATGATCCGGGCGCTGCGCGAGGAGGCCAGCCTGCGCCCGCCGGGCGCCACGGCGCCGCGGCCGCACATCGTCACGGTCTGCAACGAGCTGACGCCCGAGCACCGCGCCGGCCTGGTCGACGGCCTGGTCGACCTGGTGCTGGGCACGCCCACCCCGCGCATCGCCCGCACCGTCGTCGCGGCGATGCACGCGGCCATCGACCGGCGCGGCACGCCCGCCGCCGCGAACCATCCCCTGGCGGTGCAGATGAGCCTGCCGGCCGATCTGTACGTGGCGGAGAACCTGTGATCCCGCCATGAAAAAAGGGGCAGGCTGCGCGCGATGCGCGAGACCTGCCCCGACACGGTGGGAGCCCGCCGCGTTGCCGCGGCCAGACCTCGTCCGTTCCCCTGGGAAAACTGCTGGATGCCCTTCGACCGCGGAGGTCCGATCAGCTGCGGCGCTTGCGCTGGCGGTACTGGTCGGCCACCACGGCGGCCACGATGATGGCGCCCTTGACCATCTCCTGGTAGTACGCGTCGATGCGGATGAAGGTGAAGCCCGAGGTCATCACGCCCAGGATCAGCACGCCGATCACGGTGCCGGTGATGCGGCCCAGGCCGCCCGACAGCGAGGTGCCGCCGATGACGACCGCCGCGATGGCGTCCAGCTCGTACATCACGCCCATGCCCGACTGGCCGGAGATCGCGCGGGCCGCCGTCACGCTGCCGGCGATGCCGCTGAGCAGGCCGGCGATGGCGTAGATCCAGATCAGGTGGCGGTTGACGTTGATGCCCGAGACCAGCGCGGCCTGGCGGTTCGCGCCGATGGCGTAGGTGAACTTGCCGAAGCGGGTGTAGCGCAGCACGACGTGGAAGATCGCCGCGAGGGTCAGGAAGATGAAGACCGGCACGACGCCCGAGCCGATCCAGGCGAAGTCGTCGGTCAGCATCGACACCGGCATGCCGCCGGTGAACCACTTGGCGAAGCCGCGCGCGGCCACCATCGTGCCCAGCGTGGCGATGAACGGCGGGATGGCGGTGTAGGCGATCAGCGAGCCGTTGATCACGCCGATCACCAGGCCGGCCGCGACGCCGGCCAGGATCGGGTAGATCGCCGGCAGGTCGGTCAGCTGCGGGAAGACCGCGCGGGGGAAGTCCGAGACCTGCGCCAGGCTGGCCGCAACCACCGCCGAGGCGGCCACCACCGAGCCCGAGGACAGGTCGATGCCGCTGGTGATGATCACCAGGTTGACGCCCACCGCGATGATGCCGATGACCGCCATCTGCAGGATGATGATCTGCAGCCGCTCCGGGTTCATCAGGAAGCTCTGGCCGTTGATCCACCAGCCCAGCGCCTCGAAGAACAGGCTGATGCCGACCAGCACGAGAAGGATGCCGAGTTCGGGCGGCACCTTGCGGCGCGCCGGCTTGAAGGTCATGGACTGCGCGCCCACGGTCGAATTCAGGAGACTCATGGTGATACCTGCTGGGTCTGGGTCTGGGTAAGGGGGGTCGGGACCGGCGCGTTCACGACGAGGCCAGTTCCATGATGCGGACCTGGTCGGCCTCGGCCCGGTCGACGATGCCGGTCATGTGGCCTTCGTGCATGACCATGACGCGGTCGCTCATGCCGAGCACCTCGGGCATCTCCGAGGAGATCATCAGCACCGCGACGCCCTGGCCGGCCAGCTGCGAGACCAGCCTGTGGATCTCGGCCTTGGCCCCGACGTCGATGCCGCGGGTCGGCTCGTCGAGGATCAGGATCTTCGGGTTCGTCAGCAGCCAGCGGCCGATCAGCACCTTCTGCTGGTTGCCGCCCGACAGGTTCTGGATCACCTCGGCCAGGTTGGGCGTCTTCACGCGCAGCTTGGCGCTCATGGCCTCGCAGTCGCGCTTGAGCTGGCCTTCCTGCACGAAGCCGAACTTGACGTAGCGCTGGCTCAGCACCGCCGTGTCCATGTTGGCCAGGATGTCGAGCAGCAGGAAGCAGCCGGTGTCCTTGCGGTCCTCGGTCAGGAAGGCCATGCCGTGGCGCATGGCCTGGGCCGGACTGCCGATCACGACGGGCTGATCGTCGATGCGGATCTCGCCCTCGGTGGCCGGCACGACGCCGAACAGCGCCTCGGCCACGTTCGAGCGGCCCGAGCCGACCAGGCCCGCCAGGCCGAGGATCTCGCCGGCGCGCAGGTCGAAGCTGACGCCGCTGAAGATGCCGTTGACGCCGAGGTTGCGCACCGACAGGACGACCTCGCCGATCGGCACGGTCTCCTTCGGGAACATCTGCGTGACCTCGCGGCCGACCATCATCTTGATGATGTCGTCGCGCGTGACCTCGGTGGACAGGCGGGTGTCGATGTACTTGCCATCGCGGAACACCGACACCTCGTCGGCGATCTCGAACAGCTCGTTCATCTTGTGGGTGATGTAGACGATGCCTTTGCCCTGTGCCCGCAGCTGCTTGATGATGCGGAACAGGTGGGCGACTTCCTTGTCGGTCAGCGCCGAGGTGGGCTCGTCCATGATCAGCACGTCCGAGTCGAAGGACACGGCCTTGGCGATCTCCACCATCTGGCGGCTGGCGATGGACAGCGAGCGGACCTCGGCCTCGGGATCGATGTCGATCACCAGCCGGTCGAACAGCGCCTGCGTGCGGCGACGCAGCTCGGCATGGTCGACGAAGCCAAGCCGGTTCTTCGGCTCGCGGCGGATCCAGATGTTCTCGGCCACCGTCATGTAGGGCATCAGGTTGAGTTCCTGATGGATCATGGCGATGCCGTTGTTGAGCGCATCGAGCGGGCCACTCAGCGTCAGGGCACGGCCCTTGACGCGCAGCTCGCCCTGATCGGGGATATAGACGCCGGCGATGATCTTCATCAGCGTCGACTTGCCCGCGCCGTTCTCGCCCATCAGGGCATGCACGGTGCCGGCACGCAGCTTGAAGCGCACGTCGTCCAGGGCGACGACGCCGGGAAAGGCCTTGCGCACGCCGGCGATCTCGAGCAGCGGCGGCTCGGTGGCGGCGGCAGGGGCGTTGGGGGACATGCTTGCGACCTCGCGTACGACGATGGCGGCGTCACCCGATCACGCGATCGGGCAACGCCCCGGACCGCAGGCACCCGGACGGATGCGCTGCGGTCCTCAATCGGAAAGACGATCGATGGATGGCTCGGACCGGAGGTCCGATCCCGATCAGTTCTTGCCGGTGTACTTGCTCAGGTTGGCCGGGGTGACCAGCTCGAAGGGCACGTTGACGAAGCGCTCGACCTTCTGCTTCTTGATCAGCTTCAGGGCGGCGTCGACCGCACCCGAACCCTGGCCGGCGGCGTTCTGGAACACCGTGACCTTCAGGTCGCCCGCCTTCATCGAGGCCAGCGCGTCGGGCGTCGCGTCGATGCCGGCGACGATCGAGTTCGGCGTCCACTTCTTGGCGGCCTTCAGCGCGTTGATGGCGCCCAGGGCCATCTCGTCGTTGTTGGCGATGATGGCGTCGAACTGCACGCCCGAGGACAGCCAGTTGGTCGTGATGTCCTGGCCCTGGGTGCGGTCCCACTTGCCTTCACGCTTGTCGGCGATCTTGATGCCCGAGCATTCCTTGGTCGCGACGACTTCCTCGATGTCCTTGGTGCGGGTGCGGGCCGCCTCGTTGGACAGCTCGCCCATCAGCACCAGCACGTTGCCCTTGCCCTTGAGCAGGCGGCAGACTTCCTGGGTCTGCAGCGTGCCCGAGACCTTCTCGTCGGAGGCCACGAAGGCCACGCCGGCCGGCAGCTTGTCGAAGTCGACCGGCTTGCGGTTGACGTAGACCAGCGGGATCTTGGCGTCGGAGACCATCTTGGTGATCTTCGGGGTCGCGTCGGTGTCGACCGGGTTGACGATGATGGCGTCGACCTTCTGCGCGATCAGGTTCTGGATCTGGCTGAGTTGCTTGCCCACGTCGTTGCCGGCGTCCTCGACCTGCACGGTCGCGCCCGCCTTCTTGCCGGCTTCGAGCGTGCCGTTCTTCAGGATGGTCAGGAACGTGTCCAGCTGGGCCATGGCCAGGCCGACCTTCTGGGCGTGGGCCAGCGGGGTGGCCAGGGTGCCGGCAACGGCGACAGCAAGCAGGATCTTCTTCATGGTCAGGTCTCCTCGGTTCGGAACGGGCGGGGTCGGACGTGTGGACGGGTCGACACCCGGGTTGAGCACCACGGCGGCACCGGCTGGCACCGCCGCGATTTCGGTGCCGCCCCCCATGGGCGCCACCGCGTTCTGGCTGCTGCACTGACGGGGATCAGCGTCTCAGCACGGCGCCACTGTAGTCCGGCACCCTGCAATTTTGGAAATGAATTTCTGAGGAGTTACCCCTAGCGAAGTTCATTTCTCTTGTTCTAGACTCGGCGCCCATCGCCTCGTCCACCCGAGGTTTCCCCTCCCGCAGCCCCGTCCGATGGAGCCCCGCCTGGGGCGCACGCGTCAGAAAGCGACACCATGAGTGCCTTCACCTTCCCTTCCGGTCGCCGCATCGACCTCGCCTGCCTGGGCCGTGTCGCGGTCGACCTCTACGCCCAGCAGTTCGGCAGCCGGCTCGAAGACGCGCGCAGCCTGCAGATGTACCTGGGCGGCTCGTCGGGCAACCTGGCCTTCGGCGTGGCGCGGCTGGGCCTGAAGAGCGCCATGATTTCCCGCGTCGGCAACGAGCAGATGGGCCGCTTCCTGCGCGAGACGCTGGAACAGGAAGGCTGCGACGTCAGCCAGTTGCAGACCGACCCGGAGCGCCTGACCGCGCTGGTGCTGCTGGGCCTGAAGGACCGCGACACCTTCCCGCTGCTGTTCGTCCGCGAGAACTGCGCCGACATGGCGGTGGACGCCGCGCTGATCGACGAGGCCTTCATCGCCCAGTGCCGTGCGCTGGCCTTGACCGGCACCCACCTGTCGACGCCGACGACGCGCCGCGCCGCCACCGCCGCGCTGACCGCCGCGCGCCGCCACGGCGTCGTGCGCGTGCTCGACATCGACTACCGCCCGGTGCTGTGGGGCCTGACCGCGCGCGGCGCCGGCGAGAACCGCTACGTGGCCGATGCGAACGTGACGCTGCAGCTGCAGCAGATGCTCGGCCACTTCGACCTGCTGGTCGGCACCGAGGAGGAGTTCCTGATCGCCGGCGGCGTCAGCGACGACCTGATGGCCTCGCTGCGCGCGGTGCGCGACGTGTCCGCCGCCACGCTGGTGGTCAAGCGTGGCGCGCTGGGCTGCTGCGTCATCGAGGGCGCGATCCCGGCCGCGATCGACGATGCGCCGACCTACAAGGGCGAGCGCGTCGAGGTGCTCAACGTGCTGGGCGCCGGCGACGCCTTCCTGTCCGGCCTGATGACCGGCCTGCTGCAGGGCAAGGACTGGACCGGCGCGACGCAGATGGCCAACGCCTGCGGCGCGATCGTGGTCTCGCGCCATGCCTGCTCGGCCGCGATGCCCACGCCGGCCGAGCTGACCCACTGGTTCGGCGGCAGCCGCAACCCGAAGGTCGACGCCGACCAGGACCTCGCCCACCTGCACCGCGTCAGCGCCGCCCGGCCGCACTGGGACGAGCTGTGCGTGATGGCCTTCGACCACCGCAGCCAGTTCTTCGACCTGGCCCGCGAGGCCGGCGCGGACGAGTCGCGCATCCCGCGCCTGAAGGCGCTGCTGGTCGGCGCGGCCGAGCAGGTCGAGCGCAGCCACCAGCTGCAAGGCCACATGGGCGTGCTGATCGACGGCGGCGACTACGGCCGCGACGCGCTGGCCAGCGCCACCGGCCGCGGCTGGTGGGTCGGCCGGCCGGTCGAGCTGCCGGGCTCGCGCCCGCTGCGCTTCGACGGCACCCGCTCGATCGGCAGCGCGCTGATCCACTGGCCGACCGAGCAGGTCGTGAAGTGCCTGGTCCACTACCACCCGGACGATGCCTACGCGCTGCGCCTGGCCCAGGAACAGACCGTGCTGGAGCTGTGGGAAGCCACCCGCGAGAGCGGCAACGAGCTGCTGCTGGAGGTCATCCCGCCCAGGGCGATGACGCCGGCCGGCAGCGAGGACGAGGCCGTGCTGCGCGCGGTCAAGCGCTTCTACAACCTGGGCGTCAAGCCCGAGTGGTGGAAGCTCGCGCCGATGCAGCCGGCTGGCTGGGCCGCCCTGGAAGCCCTGGTGGCCGAGCGCGATCCGCACTGCCGCGGCGCCGTGATCCTGGGCCTGAACCAGCCGTTGCAGTTCCTGGCCGACAGCTTCGCGCAGGCCACCAACCCGATCGTCAAGGGCTTCATGGTCGGCCGCACGCTGTGGGTCGAGCCGTCGCTGAAGTGGCTGCGCGGCGAGATCGACGACGCCGCCTTCCAGCAGCAGGTGGGCCGCAACTTCGCCGTGCTGATCGAGGCCTGGCAGGCCCGGCGCGGCGCAGCGCGCGCAGCGGCCTGAGCCGCTCGCCCGACCCCATCCGACCGACTCCTGCCCTGTCCCCTTGAGGCACGAACCATGAAGACGATCCGACTCACGATGTCGCAGGCGCTGGTGCGCCACCTCGCCGCGCTGCGCGTCGAGGTCACGACGGCCGACGGCCGCACCGAGATCCAGCCCTATTGCGGTGGTGCCTTCGCCATCTTCGGCCACGGCAACGTCGCCGGCCTGGGCGAGGCCCTGTACGAGCAGCGTGCGGTGCTGCCGACCTGGCGGGCCCACAACGAGCAGGGCATGGCGCTGGCCGCCGTGGCCTATGCCAAGGCCAACTTCCGCCAGCGCATCCTGGCGGTCAGCACCTCGATCGGCCCGGGCGCGACCAACCTGGTCACCGCGGCGGCCGTGGCGCACGTCAACCGCATCTCGATGCTGCTGCTGCCGGGCGACACCTTCGCCACCCGAGCGCCGGACCCGGTGCTGCAGCAGATCGAGTCCTTCGGCCAGGGCGACCTGAGCGCCAACGACTGCTTCCGCCCGGTCACGCGCTACTTCGACCGCATCACCCGGCCCGAGCAGATCCTGACCGCGCTGCCGCGCGCCATCCAGGTCATGACCGACCCGGCCAACTGCGGCCCCGTCTGCCTGGCCCTGCCGCAGGACGTGCAGGCCGAGGCCTTCGACTGCCCCGAGAGCTTCCTCCAGCCCGAGGTGATCCGCTGGCGTCGCCCGCCGGCCGATGCCGGTGAGCTGGCGCGCGCCATCGCGCTGCTGAAGACCTCGCGCCGGCCGCTGATCGTGGCCGGCGGCGGCGTGCTCTACAGCCAGGCCTGGGACGCGCTGCGCGCCTTCGCCGACACGCACGGCGTGCCGGTGGTTGAGTCGCACGGCGGCAAGAGCGCGCTGGCCTGGGACCACCCGCTCAACCTCGGCGCGATCGGCGTCGACGGCGTGCAGGTCGCCAACGGGATGGCCCGCCAGGCCGACGTCGTGCTGGCGGTCGGCACCCGGCTGCAGGACTTCACCACCGGCTCGCATGCGCTGTTCGCGCAGGCCCGGCTGCTGAGCCTGAACGTGCAGCCCTACGACGCCGGCAAGTGGAGCGGCGCCAGCCTGGTCGCCGATGCCCGCCTCGGCCTGCAGGCCCTGAGCGCCGGCCTGTCCGACGGCGCCGGCTGGTCGGCCGATGCCGGCTGGACCGCGCAGGCACGCGAGCAGGCCGCCGCCGGCCAGGCCTGGATCCAGCAGATCACCACCGCCGCGCCGCAGCCCGGCGTGCTGCCCTACGACGCCGAGGTGATCGGCGCGGTGCGCGACTCGCTCGATGACGCGGGCGGCGACAGCGGCACGAAGGACATCGTGGTCTGCGCCGCCGGCACGCTGCCGGCCGAGCTGCACAAGCTCTGGCGGGCCCGCGCACCGGGCGGCTACCACATGGAATACGGCTACTCGTGCATGGGCTACGAGATCGCCGGCGGCCTGGGCGCCAAGATCGGCGCGCCCGAGCGCGAGGTCATCGTGATGGTCGGCGACGGCTCCTACATGATGATGAACTCCGAGCTGGCCAGCTCGGTGCTGCTGGGCCGCAAGCTGATCGTGGTCGTGCTCGACAACCGCGGCTACGGCTGCATCGAGCGCCTGCAGCGCGCCTCGGGCGTGCCCGGCTTCAACAACATGCTCGACGACTGCACCGCCGAGGCCGGCGAGCGCAGCACGCTGGACTTCGCGATGCACGCCCGCTCGATGGGCGCGGACGCGGTCCATGTGGGCAGCGTCGCCGAGCTGAAGGCGGCCATGGTCCGGGCCCGCGCCGCCAGCAAGACCCAGGTCATCGTGATCGACACCACCCACCACCGCACCTCGCCCGGCGGCTGCTGGTGGGAGGTCGCGATCCCCGAGGTCTCGAGCCGCCCGGACGTCGACGCCGCCCATGGCCGCTACGTCGACGGCAAGCAGGGCCAGCGGCTCTGAACGGTTTTCACCTTCCCCGACACTTCACCCCCTCCTTCAAGACTGAGCACCGACATGAGCTGGAACGTCCGCATCGGCATCAACCCCATTTCCTGGATGAACGACGACCTGCCCTCGCTGGGCGGCGAGACCCCGCTGGAGACCGCGCTGCGCGAAGGCGCCGAGATCGGCTACGTCGGCTTCGAACTGGGCAACAAGTTCCCCAAGGAAGGCCCCGCCCTGAAGGCCAAGCTCGACGAGTTCGGCGTGGCCTGCGTCTCGGGCTGGTATTCCGGCTTCCTGGCCGAGGTCGCGCCCGGCCAGAGCAACGAGGAGGCGGTCGCCGCCGAGATCGGGCGCTGCGCCGCCCACATGGCCAAGCTGCAACACAACGGCTGCAACGTGGTGGTCTACGGCGAGTGCGCCGGCACCATCCAGGGCCAGATCGACACCCCCGTGGGCAAGCGCCCGCGCTTCGCCAGCGCCGCGCTGTGGCAGGCCTATGCCGAGCGGCTGAACGCCTTCGGCGAGCACCTGCTCAAGACCTACGGCATCCGCCTGGCCTACCACCACCACATGGGCGCCTACGTCGAGTCGCCGGCCGACATCGACCAGCTGATGGCGCTGACCGATCCGGCCAAGGTCTTCCTGCTGTTCGACACCGGCCATGCCTGGTACGGCGGCGCCGCCGACCCGGTCGCGCTGCTCAAGAAGCACCTCGCGCGCGTCGTGCACGTCCACTGCAAGGACGTGCGCCCGCCCGTCATCGGCCAGGCCCGCAACGACGGCTGGAGCTTCCTGACCGGCGTCATCAACGGCACCTTCACCGTGCCCGGCGACGGCGTGATCGACTTCGACGCCGTGCTGTCGACGCTGCATGCGGCCGGCTACGAAGGCTGGCTGGTGGTCGAGGCCGAACAGGACCCGGCCGTCGCGCCGAGCTATGCGTACGCCCAGAAGGGCTACCGCACGCTCAAGGCCATCGTCGACCGGCTCGCCGCCTGAGCCACCCCAGCCGTCCCGGAGGAAACGCCATGTCCCTGCTCGTCAAGGCCCGTCCGGGCCGCGAGATCTGTGAAGTCACCCCGGCCTCGGCCGGCTGGAAACACGTCGGCTTCAAGGCGCTGCGGCTGGCCGCCGGCGACACCGAGCGGCTGGCCACCGGCACGCGCGAGCTGTGCGTCGTCGTGCTGACCGGGACGGTCGACGTGCGCGTCGACGGCACCCTGCATGCGGGCCTCGGCCAGCGCGACAGCGTGTTCGACGGCCCGCCGGACGCGATCTACGTGCCGGGCGGCGCGTCGGTCAAGATCGTCGCCAGCCGTACCGCCGAGGTCGCGCTGTGCACCGCGCCGTACAAGGGCGAGGGCGCCGGCCACCCGGTCAAGCGCATCGACGGCCGCGCCATGCGGCTCAGTTCGCGCGGCCAGGGCAGCAACACGCGCCACGTCTGCGACATCCTGCCGCAGGACGACCCGTCGGCCGACCACCTGCTGGTCGTCGAGGTCATCACGCCGGGTGGCAATTCCAGCAGCTACCCGCCGCACAAGCACGACCGCGACGTGCCCCCCGAGGAAACCCTGCTCGAAGAGACGTATTACCACCGGATCAACCCGCCGCAAGGCTTCGCCTTCCAGCGCGTCTACACCGACGACCGCAGCATCGACGAGTCCTGCGCGGTCGAGGACCACGACGTGGTCATGGTTCCCAAGGGTTATCACCCATGCGTGGCACCGCACGGTTACGACCTCTATTACTTGAACGTCATGGCCGGCCCCGGCCGGCTGTGGCATTTCAAGAATGACCCGGCCCACGAGTGGATGTTGAAGACCCCCTGAATCGGGCCATCGCCGGTACCGTCGCGTAACCGCGACATCGAGAGGACCGGGGTTTACACCCAAGCGCAACGCTTGACGGGACGCAACCGTTTGCGTCCTTTTTTCTGCTCACGGCCTAGTCCGTGACGCTGGCGCCGCAGCGCCTGGGGAAATCCCGCTTGGAGCCCTCCTGGATCCCTCTTGACGATGCGGCGCACAAATCATGTGCATGCAAAGTAACCCGCTGAAATATTGCGGTGCAACACGCACTGGTTTCGGGAAAGAAACTGGTGCACCCCAGAATGACATCCAGTTTGCAAAGTGGCTTCCACGCAACGAATCGATTGCCTAAAAGCCGCACGCAGATACAGTTCACCTCGAACTTGGATTTACCCCCGTTCACCCACGGCCGGCTCGCGGCCAATTTTCGCAACCCGAGAGGAGAAACTCGAATGCAACGTTTCATCAAGCTGAGCGCCGTCATGGCCGCCGTCATCGCTGCCCCGGCTTTCGCTGCTGCCACGATGGATGCCAACCTGGAACTGGACACCAAGTTCGGCAACCAAAGCCGTGGCGTCAGCCAAGGCGGCCGCGTCGAATTCAATGTCGGCGGCAAGGCCGGTGGTGATGCAGGCTTCGTTGCTGCTCGCTGCTGATCAAGAAGGACGGCACGACCGGCACCGACGACATGTGGGGCCAGATCGGCACCTCCGCATTCGACGTCAAGTTCGGCCGCTTCGAAGCTGCTGACCTGTTCCCGGTTGGCAAGGACGTCTACGTCGAGAGCGCTGTCGCCTTCGCCGACCCCACCGCCACCGTCGGTTACCGCGCCAACTCGCTGCGCGGTCGTACCGCTGGCAGCGTTGCTCACCTGGCCCTGACGGCCAACCTGGGCGTCGCCAGCCTGGAAGTGGGCGTGGTTGAGTCGAAAGCTGACGGCGCCGTGAAGGGCATCCGTCCGGCCGTGTCGTTCAACGTTGGTCCCGCTTCGGTGAAGGTCGGCTTCGAAAGCGGCCAGACCAACGCCACGGCTGGCGGCGTGTTCTCGCTGGATCCCACGACTGGTGCCATCACTGCTTCCGCTGCTGCTGCACAGGAAAAGTTTGAAGGCTTCGGCGGCACCGTCGGCCTGCCCCTGGCTGGCGGCACCGTCAACCTGAACGCCGCTTCGGGCAAGAACAAGACCACCGACACCAAGAGCTCGTCGTATGGCGTGGTTGGCGTGTTCGGCCCGGCCGGCGTGGCGCTGATCTCCGACAAGACCGGCAACGTCAAGCAGACCACGGTCTACGCTGCCTACAGCCTGCCGCTGTTCAATACCGGCGCGACCATCACCCCGGCCGTTTCGTCCAGCCGCTCGTCGGGCCTGAAGACCGTGTCGGGCGCTGCTCTGCGCGTGAACTACACCTTCTGATGACCGGCCTGCCCGCAGCGATGCAGGCAGGCTGAGGGCGGCCTGACCGCCCACCATCAGACCCCAAGGGCCGGCTTATGCCGGCCCTTGGTCTTTGTGGCGCCGACATCGCGTCCCTCGCCTGGAGCAGCCCCGGACATGAACACCCCCTTGCAGGTCGCGCTGATCGGCCACGGCTACGTCGGCCGCACCTTCCATGCGCCGCTGATCGCGGCGACGCCGGGCCTGCGGCTGGCGCTGATCGCCTCCTCCGGTGATCCGGCCGCGCTGCAGGCGCGCTGGCCGGGCGTACGGGTCGAGCCCGATTACGTCGCCGCCGCGACCGCCGAGGGCATCGACCTGGTCGTCATCGCCACGCCCAACGACAGCCACCACCCGCTGGCGCGCGCCGCGCTGCTGGCGGGCAAGGCCGTGGTGATCGACAAGCCCTTCACGGTCACGCTCGACGAGGCCGAGGACCTGGTGACGCTGGCGCGCGAGCGCGGCCAGCTGCTCTCGGTCTTCCACAACCGGCGCTGGGACGGCGACTTCCTGACCGTGCAGGCCCACCTCGCCGCCGGCCTGCTGGGCGAGGTGCGCGAGGTCGTCTCGCGCTTCGACCGCTACGACCCGATCCCGCGCGACCGTTGGCGCGAGCGGGCGGGGCCCGGTTCCGGGCTCTGGTATGACCTCGGCCCGCACCTGGTCGACCAGGCGCTGTGCCTGTTCGGCCCGCCCGACACGGTGACCGGCGACCTGGCCATCCTGCGCGACGGCAGCGAGGCGGTCGACCTGGCCCAGGTGACGCTGGGCTACGCGCAGCCGGCCCGGCGCGTGGTGCTGCACTGCACCCGCCTGGCCGCCCTGCCCGCGCCGCGCTTCGAGGTCCACGGCCAGCTCGGCAGCCTGGTCTCCGAAGGGCTGGACGTGCAGGAAGACCAGCTCAAGCTCGACCTGCCGCCCGGCGCACCCGGCTGGGGCGAGGACCCGCGCGCGCTGCGCTGGATGGACTGGCGCGACGCCGCGCCGCACCTGCCGCAGCCCGCCAACACCCGCGCCCCGCGCGACCCCGTCGCCCTGCCCCGCCTGCGCGGCGACTACCCGGCCTACTACGCCGGCATCCGCGACGCCATCCGCGACGGCGCCCCCAACCCGGTCACGCCCGAGTCGGCCTTGCTGACGATGCAGGTGATGGACCTGGCGATGAGAAGTGCCGAGCAGGGGCGGACGCTGGACGTTCCATGATGGCGGCGTAACGCATGCGCAATACACTGCGACCCATGAAGACGGCCGTCATCCCTCAGGTCCGGGTCGAACCGGAATTGCGAACCGAACTCGACACGTCCTTGCGCGAGGGAGAGACCCTGTCCGAATTCGTCGAGGCGGCGGTCCGATCTGCCTTGGCCTTCCGGCAAGTCCAGACCCGTTTCCACGCCAGGGGACAGGCGGCCTGGGAACAGTACCTGGCCACGGGCCGCTCCAAGTCGGCCGACGAGGTGCTGGATGCCTTGCAGGCCAAGGTCGATGCCAGACGCAGGCAACTCGAAAGATGACCTTCAGCGTCCGGATCACCGACGCTGCCGAAGAAGACCTCATCCGTTTGCTGGACTTCCTGCTTGACCGGGTCGAGACCCTGGAGGACCTGGAGAAGGCGCAGCTCACGATCGACTCGGTGCGGGCCACCTACAGGCACCAGCTGTCCTCGACGCCCTTCAGCTTCCGCAAGGCCGGTCAGAGCCCCACGCGTCGCGAGCTGATCGTGCCGGCAGGTGCCAGCGGCTATGTGGTGCTCTACGAGATCGCCAGCCCGACGACGGTGGTCGTCCTGGCGATCAGGCACCAGCTGGAGCAGGACTACCACTGAGCGGCACACCGCCGTCGTGGAACCGACGGGCGTGCTTCATCGATCGGTCAACGCCGCCGGTCCCGGCTCGTCAGCCGGCCCATCCATGATCGGGGGCGACACGGCCGTCGGCTCCTCGGACCCGTCAGCCGCCGCGATGGCGTCCCCGTCCCTGCCAGCCGCCGGCTCGGCCGCGGTGTTCTCCGCCGCCAACTTCTCCGCAGCAGCCGCCGCCTCCGCCGCCTCCTCCCTCGCCTGCGCCACCAGGTAGCTCACCGCCGCCATCACGAGGTTGGCGACGCGGTGGGGCGGGTTGGCATAGAACTCGGTCCAGGCCTGGGCGCGGTGCTCGTTGTAGTCGGCGGCGACGTGACCGATGCGGCGTTCCTGCCAGCCCAGGCGCACGGCGATGCCGATCAGCACGTCCATCACCAGCCAGCTGCCCAGCCGCAGGTCGGCGTTGGCACGGAAGATGTCGCTGAGCGCGAGCAGCGCCTCGATCGTGAGCTGGCGGTATTCCGGTGCCTGGATCTTTTCGAGCAGGTCCTCCACCTGCAGCGCGAAGCCGCGTTCGCCCGGCGTGCTGTCGGCCCGCGCGAGCGTGCTGTCGAGCCGGTTGCGGGCGTCGAGCTGGTCGCCGATGACCAGCCCCGGGACCTGCCGCAGCAGCGCCCAGATGCGCTCGTGGAAGTCGCCGGGCACGCGGGTGAGCACGCCGCTCAGCTCGCGCCAGGCCAGCCAGCCGGGCACGTCCTCGGGCAGCGCCGGGTCGTGCGAGGCCGAGAAGTCGACCGCCACCAGCGCGGTCTCGCCGTCGCCGGTCTCGTGGACCTGCAGCGACTGCAGCCGGACGAGATCGCGGCCCATCTCCTGCTCGCGCGCGATGACCTCGCGCAGCCGCGCCATCAGGGCCTGCGGGCTGCAGTCGAGCAGGTGGTCGAAGGCCTCGGCCTGGCTGATCGCGTGTTCCAGCGCCAGCCGGCCGGTGATCAGCAGCAGCAGGTACCAGGGCCGCAGCGTCAGCGTGCCCTTGAACAGGCCGGGGTCGGCCTTGATCATGGTGCCCAGCAGCAGCACGAGTTCCTGGATCAGCAACCGCGCGCGGGCATCGTCGCCGCCGAAGCGGCGCAGCCGCTCGAACAGCTCGGCATTGCCCAGCGGCGACGCGATGATGGCCTGCACGTCGTAGGCACGACCCAGCGAGACCTGCTTGCCGCGGCCGACGATCTGCGAGACGGCGTCCTCCAGCGTCTCGTCCTGGATGTCGAGCACCGCCGCCGCGCGGCGCAGCACGCCCCAGCGGCGTTCGGCACCGGCGCGCGCATAGATCGCCTCGGCCAGCTCGCGCACGGTGCCGCCCAGCGACGAACGCGCGTCCAGCCCCCACCGCTGCGACAGCAGCGACAGCACCTCGATCTGCTCGTAGGGGTTGCGGCTGCGGGCCAGCAGGCGCTGGTGGAAGGACGGGTCGTGCTCACGCTCCAGTGCGGCCGCGCGGGCAGGGCTGAGCGGCCGGGTCGCCGCCTCTTCCCAGTGCAGCACGGCAGCGGCGACGGCGCCGGTGTCGGGCGCCGAGCGCGGCTGGGCCGGCAGCGCCGGCAGGTGGTCGGCGGTGCAGACCGCCGTGCGCGGCAGCAGCTCGGCCAGCGGGCCGACCTTCAGCGCACCCGCTGCGGCGCGACCCGCCTCGCTGTCCGCTGGCGGGCCCTGCAGGTTGCGCAGCCAGGCCAGCAGGCTGTCCGCGCCGCGCGTGTCCAGCATGGGCTGGGTGATCAGCACGACCATCAGCGGACGGGTCGGCCGGCGCTCGCGGCGCAGCACGCGCAACGGCGTGGCGTCGTCGGCGGCGACCCGCGCATCGACCGCCCACGGCAGGTGGCGCGCATGGCGGCCCAGCCAGGCGATCTCGGCCTGCATCTCGTCGATCAGCAGGCCGTTGTCCAGGCCCAGGTAGAAGCCCTGGCGGTTGAACAGCGAGGGCAGGAAGACGGTGGTGCGCCCGCCCTGGCGGTAGACCTTGCTGGTGGCCAGCGCGCCCAGGCGCTGCAGCGGCCGGCCGCTCAGGCCCAGGTCGTTCCAGCGGCCCAGGTGGGTCAGCAGGCCGTCCAGTTCGTCGGCATAGCGGACCTCGACCAGCGGACGGACCTCGGTCAGCGTCTGGGCCTGGATGCCGTGCACGGCCAGCCGGGCCTGCACCAGCGGATCGGTGGCCAGCAGCGCCAGCTGGACGGTGGCCTGCGGGGCGGGCGGGGCGGAGGACTCCTGGGCCGCCGCCTCGCCGTCGAGCGCCGCGACGGGCGTCGATCCTTTCAATGCATCGAGCGCACGTTGCCGGTTCAGCGGGTCGAGCTGCTCCGGCCGGACCCAGCCTTCCTGCAGCAGCGCGCCGACCAGGTAGAGGCTCTGGGCCCAGACCAGCGGCACGTTGTCGTTGGGCACGCGGTCCTGGCTGTGCGGGGACTCGCGTTCGGCCTCGATGTGTTCGGCCGGCACGACGTACAGCTCGGGCAGCAGGCGCTGGCCGTCGCGCTCGACCATCAGCGCGTCGAGCCGCTCACGGTAGTCGGCCGCCTGGGCCGTGTCCTCGCGCAGCCGGGCGTCGATCAGCAGGTAGGTGAAGAACAGCGGCCACTCGCTCTCGATGCGGCGGAAGCGCTGCAGCTCGCCCTGTTCGTAGTGCAGCCGGCTGTGGTCCTCGACGACGGTCTGGTGGCCGTCGCGCAGGAAGCGCTTGCAGCCATAGCGGCCCTGCAGCTTGGCGACGATGCGCGAGCGGGTCGCCTCGATCAGCTCGGGGTCGTCGACCGCGAAGGCCGGGTAGCCGATCACCGACAGCAGCGCGGCGTCGGTCTCCTTGCTCTCGGACTCGCGCGGCAGCAGCGCGGCCAGCGTGCTGCGGGCATGCGCGATGTCGTCGCCCTGGACGAGGATGCGCGGCGCCAGGCCGGGCAGCAGGTCGGCGTCGGCGATCGCCTCCAGCGCGGCCTTGGCCATGCCCACCGAGCTGGCGTTGATCTCGGCGCGGCCCTGGTTCTGCTTGTGGCCGCGCTCCCAGATGCCGTAGTCGGGCGTGCGGTGGGCGCGGGCCAGGTAGTGCACGAGGTTCTGCACGAAGGCGACCTCATGCGGTTCACGCACGATGGACAGGCCGCTGGCGCTCATCTGCGCGAGCTGCAGCAGGAAGATCGCGGTGGCGTCGATCTGCAGGTGGCCCCACTCGGCATCGCCGACCACCGGATCGCCGGTGGTGGTGGCGTACTTCGCGTGCAGGGCATCGAGCGGATGCTGGCTGTGCTTGAAGCGCTCGACCTTGTGGGCCTGCTTGATCATCGCGGCGAGCAAGCCGCGCATCAGCGCCTCGACCCGCTCGCGCAACTCGGCCGACAGGGCCGGATCGCGCTCGCGGTGGGCCAGTTCGAGGGCCCAGATCGCGAGGATGCTGTAGACGTTGTCGCGCACCCAGGCATGGGTGTAGTCGCCGTGCACCGTGATGGCGGTGCTGGCCGGCAGCAGGCCGGTGACCGGGTCCTGGCGCGACAGGATGATCTGGCGGGCCTGCTCGACCCAGCCCGCGAGCGGGTCGGCCGGCGGCGCGGCATCGGCCGGTGCGGGCTCGATCAGGTCGAGCGGCGCGAAGGCCGAGGTGGCGGCGGACGCGGGAAGGGCCGAGGCGGCCTCCGTGGGCGGGGTCGCGGTCGGGACCGCGGTGACCGAAGGGTGCGTGGAGGCCTGGCGGTCGGCTTCGGCGCCGGCCGGGCGGCGGGCTGCCTGGGTGTTTGCCGTCATGGATGTCTCCCATTGATCAAGGGTTAACCCTCACTGCGGGAGTTTCGCATCCTCTCAGTTACAGGCGGGCTTCGAAACCGCAAGCAGGCGCTCGCCTGCGGGGGCGGCGAGTCGTTCGTTCGCCGAACCGGTGCATGCAAGCGCCGGGCCCGGCAGGCCAAGGCAGGATCGCAGCCGGGATCAGGCGGCCGGGGCCTCGACCACGAACATCACGGTGGCCAGCGGCGGGATGGTCAGCGACAGCGACTGGGCGCAGCCGTGCAGCGCCGTCGCCTCGGTCTGGCGCACGGGGTTCTGCACGCCGCTGCCGCCGTAGACCTGGGCGTCGCTGTTGATCAGCTCGCGGTAGCTGCCGGCCTGCGGCACGCCGATGCGGTAGTTCTCGCGCACCACCGGCGTGAAGTTGCAGACCACGACGACGTGCGTGCCGTCGTCGCCCCAGCGCACGAAGGACAGCACCGAGTTCTCGGCATCGTCGTGGCTGAGCCACTGGAAGCCGTCCGGGCTGACGTCGCGCTGGTGCAGCGCACCGTGGTGGCGGTAGACCCGGTTGAGGTCGCGCACCCAGCGCTGCACGCCCTGGTGCATCGGATAGTCGAGCATGTGCCACGGCAGCGCGGTGTTCGCGTTCCATTCGGTGCCCTGGCCGAACTCGCAGCCCATGAACAGCAGCTTCTTGCCGGGGTGGCCCCACATGAAGCCGTAGTAGGCGCGCAGGTTGGCGAAGCGCTGCCACTCGTCGCCGGGCATGCGCGCCAGGATCGAGCCCTTGCCGTGCACCACCTCGTCATGCGAGAGCGGCAGCATGAAGTTCTCGCTGAAGGCGTAGACCAGGCCGAAGGTCATCTGGCCGTGGTGGTACTTGCGGTGGACCGGGTCCTGCTGCATGTAGCGCAGCGTGTCGTTCATCCAGCCCATGTTCCACTTGAAGTGGAAGCCCAGGCCGCCGGCCTGCAGGTCCGGGCTGGGCGGGCGCGAGACGCCGGGGAAGGCGGTCGATTCCTCGGCCACCGTCATGGCTTCCTCGCGCTGGGTGCCGACGATGTGGTTCATGCGGCGCATGAAGTCGATCGCTTCGAGGTTCTCGCGGCCACCCCAGCGGTTCGGGATCCACTCGCCGTCCTTGCGGCTGTAGTCGCGGTAGAGCATCGAGGCGACCGCGTCCACGCGCAGGCCATCGACGCCGAAGCGCTCCAGCCAGTACAGCGCGTTGCCGACGAGGAAGTTGCGCACCTCCGTGCGGCCGTAGTTGTAGATGAGCGTCTGCCAGTCCTGGTGGAAGCCCTCGCGCGGATCGGCGTGCTCATAGAGGTGGCTGCCGTCGAACTTGCCCAGGCCGTGGGCATCGGTCGGGAAGTGGCCGGGCACCCAGTCGAGGATCACGCCGATGCCGGCCTCGTGGGCCTTGGCGACGAAGTAGCGGAAGTCCTCCGGCGAGCCGAAGCGCGAGGTCGGCGCGTACAGGCCGGTCGGCTGGTAGCCCCAGGAGCCGTCGAACGGGTGCTCGTGCACCGGCAGCAGCTCCAGGTGGGTGAAGCCCATGTCGAGCGCGTAGGGCACCAGCTGGTCGGCGATCTCGCGGTAGGTCAGCCACTCGCCGCGCTCGTTGCTGCGCCAGGAGCCGAGGTGGACCTCGTAGACCGAGATCGGCGCCTTCATCGAGTTGGCCTCGCGGCGGGCCGGGTTGGACGGCACCTTCGGCGGCAGGCCGTGGATCATCGAGGCGGTCTGCGGACGCATCTCGGCGCGGAAGCCGACCGGGTCGGACTTGACGTGCAGGTGGCCGTCCGCGCCCTTGAGCTCGATCTTGTAGAGGTCGCCCGGGCCGGCATGCGGCACGAAGATCTCCCAGACGCCGCACTCGCGCCGCAGCCGCATCATGTGGCGGCGGCCGTCCCAGTTGTTGAAGGCGCCGACGATGGACACGCGCCGCGCGCTCGGGGCCCAGACCGCGAAGCGGGTGCCGGCCACGCCGCCGATCTCGGTCGGGTGCGCGCCCAGCTGCTCATAGGGCCGGTGGTGCGTGCCCTCGGCCAGCAGCCACAGGTCGGTGTCGCCCAGCAGCGAGCCGAAACGGTAGGCGTCCTCCATGACGTGGCGGTGCGTGCCCCAGTCGACGTCGAGCACGTAGACCAGCCGCTCGGCGCTGGCCGGCAGCGTGGCCTCGAACACGTCGGAGTCCGGGATGCGCTGGAGTTCGGCGATCGGCGTGCCGCCGTCGCGCTTCAGCGCGGTGATGCCGGCGGCGCCGGGCAGCAGCACGCGCAGCACCCAGCCGTCGGTGGCCGGGTCGGCACCCAGCGGGTGCAGGCCGAGCACCGCGAAGGGGTCACCGTGATCGCCCTGCATCAGGGCGGCAAGGGTGGCGGCATCGAGCATGGCAGTCTCCGGCGGTGTTATGTGCGAGGGGGCGCGCAGTATGGGTTCGGAACGGTGGAACAGGGGTACGGCGAGGGTACGGCGTGGGGACGGTGCAGGCGCCGCGACGGCGCCGTGGACTCAGCCGCGACGGCAGTCCAGCCAGACCATCTGGTAGGGCGCCAGCGTCAGGTCGCTGCGCAGGTCATGGCCGTTCTGCGCGATCAGGTCGGCCGCCGCGCCCGGCATGCCCGAGAGCACCCGCGCCGCGACGACCTGTTCCTTCTCGCTGAAGTTGGCCAGCACGAGGATGTTGCCGCCACCGGACTGGCCCTCCCCGCTGCGCAGGTAGCCCAGCACGGCCGGATTGCCCGACCAGAACGGCGTCAGCCGCCCGCCGCCGAACGAGGGCAGGTGCTGGCGCAGCCGGATCAGGTGCGACAGGCCCGCGAAGATCCGTCCGGCGTCGCTGGCCGGATCGAGCCGCTGCTCCCAGCGCGTCACGTCGCGCGCCGGCCGGTGGACCCAGCGGCTGTCGCCGGCCTTGCCCGGGTCCTGCAGATAGCCCATGTCGTTGAGCGCGCCGAACTCGTCGCCCAGGTAGATCAGCGGGATGCCGCCCGAGGACAGCGCCACGCCGTAGAGCAGCAGCATGCGCGCGACCGCATGCGGGTCGCCCTGCTCCAGCCCGCACAGCGAGGCCGCCGTGCCGCTGATGCGGCAGTCGCCGGTGGTGGGGTTGTCCTGGAAGGGCACGCCACGCGCGAAGCTGCCGGGGAAGCGGTTGACGTAGAAGCGGTTCAGGAAGGTGCGGTGGTCGAAGCCGTGGATGCCCAGCTGGATCGCGTCCTCGTCGGCGAAGGTCCAGCCGATGTCGTCGTGGCTGCGCACGTAGTTGACCCAGGCGGTGTGCTGCGGCAGGTGGTGGCGCTCGGCCAGCGCCTTCTGCAGCATGTTGACCTCGCGCGTGGCCAGCGTGTTCCACAGCAGCGCCATCTGGAGCGGGTTGTAGGAGATCTGGCACTCGGCCGGATCGATGTACTTCACCACGTCGTCCGGGTGGACGATGGCCTCGCTCTTGAACAGCATGGCCGGCGCGGCGATGCGGGCCACCGCGTTGTAGGCCCGCAGCAGCTGGTGCGCCTCGGGCAGGTTCTCGCAGGACGTGCCCAGGCGCTTCCAGATGAAGGCCACCGCATCCATGCGCAGGAACTCGACGCCGAGGTTGGCGATGTAAAGCATCTCGCCGGCCATCGCGTCGAAGACGTCCGGGTTCGCGTAGTTCAGGTCCCACTGGTAGCTGTGGAAGGTGGTCCAGACCCAGCGGTTGTCGGGCAGCGGGCTGAAGGCGCCGGGATGCTCGTCGGGGAAGATCTCGCGCAGCGTGCGCTCGTAGGCGTCGGGCTGCTCGCGGCCTTCGAAGATGTAGAAGAACGCCTTGTGGCGGGCATCGCCGGCCAGTGCCGCGCGGGCCCATTCATGCTCGTCGCTGGTGTGGTTGAAGACGAAGTCCAGCACCAGCGAGATGCCCTCGTCGCGCAGCTTCTGCGCCAGCCGGCGCAGGTCGTCGATGTGGCCCAGGCTGGGCTTGACGTCGCGGTAGCTGCTGACCGCGTAGCCGCCGTCGTTGTGCGGCTCCGGGCACAGGAAGGGCGGCATCAGGTGCAGGTAGGTCAGCCCCAGCGACTTGAAGTACGGGATCTGCGCCTCGATGCCGCGCAGGTTGCCACCGTACAGGTCGGCATAGCAGACGCCGCCGACCATGCGGTGCGACTGGAACCAGTCGGGCTCGGCCTCGCGGCGTTCGTCGAGCGAGCGCAGGTCGGCTGGACGGGCATGCCAGGACTTCCAGCAGGTCTGCAGCAGCCGGGTCAGGAAGGGCTCGAAGTCGGGCCGGTCACCGTACAGCGGCGCCAGCTCGCCGACCAGCGTGCCCAGGTGCTGCTGCAGGCGACGCGCGTAGCCGGGCCACAGCGGGTCGCGCGCATGGGCGCTGGCGACGGCGGCATGGGCGCGCTGGACCCGCGCGTCGGGATGGGCGAAGGTCGCCACGCTCACGCCGGCGACCGGCGCGGGGGCAACGGGTGCGGGTACAGCGAGGGTGGGGGCCGCTGGCGCGGGGGCGGCGGATGAGGTGTTCTTGGCCACGGCGGGTCCTTCCTTCATCGATGGGATCGGGGTTGCGTGCGTGCGGGGAGCCTGGGAACCGTCTGGCAATCAGCCGAGCAGCCGGATGACGCGGGCCTCCCACGGCCGCAGCGGCAGCGCGTGCAGGTCCGTGCCGGCCGGCTCGGCGATGTTGGCGATGACGGTCTCCCAGCGCGACGCGGGAATGTCCGCCGGCAGCTCGAAGACCGGGCTGTCGGCGCTGAAGTTGCACACCACCAGCCAGCGCTCGGCGCCGAGCGTGCGGGTGTAGGCGTAGACCTGCGGATGCTCGGCCAGCAGCAGGTCGTGGCGGCCGTCGACCACGATCGGATGGGCCTTGCGCAGCGCGATCAGGCGGCGGTAGTAGTGGAAGACCGAGCCCTCGTCGGCCAGCGCCTGCGCGGCGTTGATCTCGGGGAAGGTCGGGTTGAGCTTGAGCCAGGGCGTGCCGGTGGTGAAGCCGGCGTTCGGGCCATCGGTCCACGGCATCGGCGTGCGGGCGTTGTCGCGGCTCTTCGCATGGATGGCGCGCATCAGCTCGGCCGGATCCTCGCCACGCTCGGTGGTCGCGACCCGGTACATGTTGCGGGTCTCGATGTCCTGGTAGTCCTCGATGCCCGGGAAGCGCACGTTGCCCAGGCCCAGTTCCTCGCCCTGGTAGACATAGGGCGTGCCCTGGTGCAGGTGCAGCCAGGTGCCGAGCATCTGGGCCGAGCGCACGCGGTGCTCGCCGTCGTCGCCGAAACGCGAGACCGGCCGCGGCTGGTCGTGGTTGCTCAGGTAGAGGCTGTTCCAGCCGCAGCCGTGCAGCTCGTCCTGCCAGCGCGCCATGGTGCGCTTGAGGTCGCGCAGGTCGAGCGTCTTCAGGGCCCACTTGCCGCGCGGATCACCCGGCTGGCTGTCGAGGTCCATGTGCTCGAACTGGAACAGCATGTTGAGCGCGCCGTCGACCGGGTCGGAGATCTCGCGGCCCTGCCGGGTCGTGGCCATGGGCGCCTCGCCCACGGTCAGCGTGTCGTAGTGGTCGAGCACCTCGTGGCGCATCTCGCGCAGAAACTCCAGCAGGCGCGGGCCGTTGCAGGTCAGCGCAAAGCCCGGCTGCAGGAAGCCCTCGCGCACCACCGGCGCGTCGGGCAGGCTGCCGTCCTCGCGCCAGGGCTTGGAGATCATGTTGATGACGTCCATGCGGAAGCCGTCCACGCCGCGGTCGAGCCAGAAGCGCATCAGCGCATAGACCTCCTGGCGCAGCGCCGGGTTCTCCCAGTTCAGGTCGGGCTGCTTGCGGCTGAACATGTGCAGGTAGTACTCGCCGGTCGGCTCGTTCCATTCCCACACCGAGCCGCTGAAAGCAGCTTCCCAGTTTGTCGGCTGGCCCGGCCGGCCATCGGCGCCGATGCGGGGCTCACGCCAGATGTAGTGGTCGTGGTACGGGTTGTCGCGGCTCGTGCGGGCCTGCTGGAACCAGGCGTGTTCGTCGGAGCTGTGGTTGACCACCAGGTCCATCACCAGCTTGATGCCGCGCGCGTGCATGGCCGCGAGCATCTCGTCGAAGTCGGCCAGCGTGCCGAACTCGGGCGCGATGTCGCGGTAGTCGCTGATGTCGTAGCCGTTGTCGTCCTGCGGCGAACGGTAGACCGGCGACAGCCAGACCACGTCGACGCCGAGCGCCTGCAGGTGGTCGAGCTTGGAGGTGATGCCCTTGAGGTCGCCGATCCCGTCACCGTTGCTGTCGCAGAAGCTGCGCGGGTAGATCTGGTAGACGACGCTGGATTTCCACCAGGGAGTTTTCATGACGGCGGCTCCTGCTTGCGGTCGAAGTCGATGACGGGAAGGCGAGCGCACACGCACGGGAACGGGTGGCCCGTGTGTCTGCGCCGGAGGGCGGCTGTGCGGGATGGGTCCGCAGCGGGCCGGCCGGCCCGCCGCGGATCAGGCCAGATCAGGCCAGATCAGGCCGGATCAGGCTGGATCAGGCCGGCAGTTCGACGGTGCGGCGGAAGGCCTGGCCGTTCGAGTCGAACAGGTGGCAATGCTCGGCCCGCACGCGCAGCGTGATCTGGTCGCCGGCATGTGCGCCGGAGTGGCCCTCGACCCGCAGCGTCGCCATCGGCGCGTCGGCGGCGATGTCGAGGTACAGCATCGACGAGTCGCCCAGGCGCTCGAGCTGGCGCACCGAGGCATGCAGCGCGGCACCGGCGCCCTCGTTGCCCGTGAGCAGGTGCTCGGGGCGGATGCCCAGCGAGATCACGTCACCGGGCTTGGCGGCGCGGGCGTCGACCGCCGCGGTGACCTGCTCGCCGTGAACCTCGACGACCGCATGGTCGGCCTCGGCACGCACCAGCTTGCCGGGCAGCACGTTCATCTTCGGGCTGCCGATGAACTCGGCCACGAACAGGTTCTGCGGCCGGTGGTACAGGTCCATCGGCGAGCCGAACTGGGCCACGCTGCCGGATTCCTCGACCGACTTGCCGGCACGCAGCAGCACGATCTTGTCGGCCAGCGTCATCGCCTCGACCTGGTCGTGCGTCACGTAGATCATGCTGGCCGTGCCGATGTCGTGGTGCAGCTTGGCGATCTCCAGGCGGGTCTGCACGCGCAGCGCGGCGTCCAGGTTGGACAGCGGCTCGTCGAACAGGAAGACCTCGGGCTCCTTGACGATGGCGCGGCCGATGGCCACGCGCTGGCGCTGGCCGCCCGACAGCTGCTTGGGCAGGCGGTCGAGCAGGTGCGTGAGCTGCAGGATCTCGGCCGCGCGCTTGACCTTCTTCTCGATCGCGATCTTGTCCGAGCCCAGCACGCGCAGGCCGAAGGCCATGTTCTCGGCCACCGTCATGTGCGGGTAGAGCGCATAGCTCTGGAACACCATCGCGACGCCGCGCTGCGCCGGTTCGAGGTCGTTGACGCGGCGGCCGCCGATGGCCAGGTCGCCGGAGGTGATGTCCTCCAGGCCTGCGACCATGCGCAGCAGCGTCGACTTGCCGCAGCCCGAAGGCCCGACGAAGACGCAGAACTCGCCCTTCTCGATGGTGAGGTTGGCGTTGTTGATGGTCAGCGGCAGGCCGGGGGCATAACGCTTGCAGATCTGCTTGAAGTCGATGCGTGACATGGCGAGCGTGGTGGGTTGGACGAGAGGTTGCGAAGGTCAGCCAGCCTTGGAGGCCAGTCGGGCGAAAAGCACGCCAAAAGGCTCGAAGGCCAGGGTCGAGCCCTGCAGCGAGGCGCCACGCGCACCGCTGCCGGACAGGACCTCGGCCACGGCCGTGGTGGCATCGAGCGCGAACGAAGCCGGCTTCGCGCTGAGGTTGAAGGCGCACAGCAGGCGTTCGCCAGCGTGCTCGCGCACGAAGGCCAGCACCTGTGCGTCGTCGCCGATCAGCGCCAGCGAGCCCTGCAGCAGCGCCGGCTGGGTCTTGCGCCAGGCCAGCAGGCGGCGATAGGCATGCAGCGTCGAGTCGGCATCGGCCTCCTGCACGTCGACCGCCAGCGCCTGGTGCGCCGGGCTGACCGGCAGCCAGGGCTTGGCCGTGGCACCTGCCGGGCTGAAGCCCAGGTCCTGGCCGGCCGCTTCCCAGGGGAAGGGGGTGCGGCAGCCGTCGCGGCCCTTGAAGTCCGGCCACATGGTGATGCCGTAGGGGTCCTGCAGGTCCTCGAAGGCGATGTCGGCCTCGGGCAGGCCCAGCTCGTCGCCCTGGTAGATGCAGACGCTGCCGCGCAGGCTCAGCTGCAGCGCGGCGGCCGCACGCACCATCGCGGCCTGGGTCGTGGCGTCGAAGCCGGTGTTCCAGCGCGAGGCGAAGCGCACGCAGTCGTGGTTGGACAGGGCCCAGCAGGCCCAGCCCTTGTCGGCGGTCGGCGCGACGCCCTCGAACTTGGCGATCACGCCACGCACGTAGGTCGCGCTGCCGTCGGGTGCCAGCAGGTCGAAGCAGTAGCCCATGTGCAGCTTGTCGAAGTCGGCGGTGTACTGGGCCACCATCAACATGCCGGACTCGTCGCCGATCTCGCCGACCATGGTCGTGTCGGGGTACTGGTCGACCAGCGCACGGATGCGCTGCAGGAAGCCCAGCGCGTCCGGCCGGCTGCGGTCGTAGACGTGCTGCTGCCAGGCGTAGGGGTTGGTCGAGGCGACCGTGGGGTTGGATGCGTCGGGCTCGCCGAGGCCGGGGTTGCTGCGCAGCTCGGCGTCGTGGAAGCAGAAGTTGATCGCGTCCAGCCGGTAGCCGTCGACGCCGAAGTCGAGCCAGAACTTGACCGAGGCGAGCAGCGCCTCCTGGACCGCCGGGTTGTGGAAGTTCAGGTCCGGCTGGCTGGCCAGGAAGTTGTGCAGGTAGTACTGGCGGCGCCGGGTGTCCCACTGCCAGGAGCTGCCGCCGAAGACGCTGAGCCAGTTGTTGGGCGGCGTGCCGTCGTCCTTCGCATCGGCCCAGACGAACCAGTCGGCCTTGGCGTTGTCGCGGCTGGAGCGGCTTTCCTTGAACCACGGATGCTGGTCCGAACAGTGCGAAAGGACCTGGTCGATGATGACCTTCAGGCCCAGCGCGTGGGCCCGCATCACCAGCGCCTTGAAGTCGGCCAGCGTGCCGAACATCGGGTCGATGTCGTTGTAGTCGCTGACGTCGTAGCCGAAGTCCTTCATCGGGCTCGTGAAGATCGGCGACAGCCAGATCGCGTCGGCGCCGAGCCTGGCCACATGGTCGAGGCGGCGCGTGATGCCCGGCAGGTCGCCGATGCCGTCGCCGTTGCTGTCCTGCCAGCTGCGCGGGTAGATCTGGTAGATCACGCCGCTGCGCCACCACGCGTTGTTGGGGGCCTTGGCGATCACGGGGGTCTTGGAACTGCTCATGGTGATTCGTTCAGGTGGTTGCGGGGCGCGGGATGCCGGGCAGGACGTGGTGGCGGGTGCGCCGCCTCAGCCCAGCCGGGCGAACAGCACGCCCCAGGGTTCGAAGGCGACCGCGTCGCCCTGCACGGCCGCGCCGCGCACACCGCTGTCAGCAAGGACCGCGCCGATCGGGCCGGCGGCCGCATCGGCGCGCCAGTTCACGGCCGCGTCGGACAGGTTGAAGGCGCACAGCACGCGCTCGCCGGCATGCTCGCGCACGAAGGCCAGCACCTGCGGATGGGCGGACAGCAGCGTCATGTCGCCGTGGATCAGCGCCGGCACGCCGCGCCGCCAGGCCAGCAGCGCGCGGTAGGTCTCGTAGACCGAGCCGGACTGGCCGCGCTGGCGGTCGGCCGCGAGCGCGCGGTGCGGCTCGGCCACCGGCAACCACGGCGCGGTCGTGCTGCCCGCCGCACCAAAGCCGAGGTCGGGCGCGGCCGACTCCCAGGCCATCGGCGTGCGGCAGCCGTCGCGGCCCTTGTAGTCGGGCCACATCGCGATGCCGTAGGGGTCCTGCAGGTCCTCGAAGGCGATCTCGGCCTCGGGCAGGCCGAGTTCGTCACCCTGGTACAGGCAGGCCGTGCCGCGCAGGCTCAGCTGCAGCGCGGCGGCGGCCTTCAGCAGGCCGGCCGGCGGGTGTGCGCCGCCCCAGCGCGTGGCCACGCGAGGGATGTCGTGGTTGGTGATGGCCCAGCACGGCCAGCCGCTGCCCACGACCTGGTTGAAGCGCGTGAAGACGCCGTGCAGGTAGGTCGCGCCGTGGGGTTCGCCGAGCAGGTCGAAGCAGTAGGCCATGTGCAGCTTGTCGCCGCCGCCCGTGTATTCGGCGACGCGGGCCAGGCCGTCGTCATCGCCGATCTCGCCGACCATGGTCGTGTCCGGGTACTGGTCGACCAGCGCGCGCAGGCGCTGCAGGAAGACCAGGTTCTCCGGCTGGCTCTTGTCGAAGTGGTGCCACTGCCAGGCATACGGGTTGACCGGGCTGACCGCCGGGTCGCTGCCGTCGGGCATGCCACGGCCGGGGTTGCTGCGCAGCTGGCGGTCGTGGAAGTAGAAGTTGACGACGTCGAGCCGGTAGCCGTCGACGCCGAAGTCGAGCCAGAACTTCACCGAGTCCAGCACGGCCTGCTGGACCTCCGGGTTGTGGAAGTTCAGGTCCGGCTGGCTGGTGAGGAAGTTGTGCAGGAAGTACTGGCGACGCCGGGTGTCCCACTGCCAGGCGCTGCCGCCGAAGATGCTCAGCCAGTTGTTGGGCGGGTTGCCGTCGTCGCGGGCATCGGCCCAGACGTACCAGTCGGCCTTGGCGTTGTCGCGGCTGGCGCGGCTTTCCTTGAACCACGGGTGCTGGTCGCTGGTGTGCGAATACACCTGGTCGATCATCACCTTCAGGCCCAGCGCGTGGGCCCGCATCACCAGCGCCTTGAAGTCGGACAGCGTGCCGAACATCGGGTCGACATCGCAGTAGTCGCTGATGTCGTAGCCGAAGTCCTTCATCGGGCTCTTGAAGAAGGGCGACAGCCAGATGCCGTCCGCCCCGAGCGCGGCGATGTGGTCCAGCCGGCGCGTGATGCCAGGCAGGTCGCCGATGCCGTCGCCGTTGCTGTCCTGGAAACTGCGCGGGTAGATCTGGTAGATCACGCCGCCGCGCCACCAGCCACTGTTGCTCGCCTTGGTCATGCCGGGTACTTCCTCAAACTTGCCGTCGCCCGCGCAGCCTGGCCCGGGGACCGGGCTGCGTGGCGGGGCATGGACCTTCGTTCAGCCCTTGACCGCGCCAGCCGTCAGGCCCGACACGATCTTCTGCTGGAACACCAGCACCAGGATCACCAGCGGCACGGTCACGATGACCGAGGCGGCCATGATCGAGCCCCAGGGGATCTCGTAGGCGGTCGCGCCCGAGATCATCGAGATGCCCACCGGCACCGTGCGGCGGAAGTCGTCGGTGACGAAGGTCAGCGCGAACAGGAACTCGTTCCACGCGCCGATGAAGGCGAGCAGGCCGGTCGAGACCAGCGCCGGCGCGAGCAGCGGCATGAAGACCTCGAAGATGATCCGCATCGGTCCGCAGCCGTCCATGATCGCGGCCTCTTCCAGCTCCTTGGGCAGGCCCCGCATGAAGGTGGTCAGCATCCAGACCGTGAAGGGCAGCGTGAAGACCGTGTAGGGCACGACCAGGCCGATCGAGCGGTTGTACAGGCCCAGCGACTGCATCAGCTCGAACATGCCCGAGAGCACCGCCACCTGCGGGAACATCGACACCGCCAGGATCGCCAGCAGCAGCGCGCTCTTGCCCTTGAAGTTGATGCGCCCCAGCGCATAGGCCGCCGTGATGGCCATGAACATGGAGATCACCACCGTGATGGTGGCCACCATGATCGAGTTGCCCAGCTGCGTGCCGAAGGGCTGCTTGCCCTGGAACAGCGCGATGTAGTTGTAGAGCGTCGGCTCGGTCGGCAGCAGGCTGGTGCTGAACAGCGCCGTGCCGGTCTTCAACGACGTCGTGACGGTGTAGAGGAAGGGGTAGACAGAGATCACGACCACGAGGAACGCGAAGAAGTAGATCGCGACCGAGCCCCAGAGAGGACGCTTGTTCATCAGTTGGACTCCTCGTTGAGCTTCACCCGGGCCGCACGCATGAACAGCAGCGCCGACAGGAAGATGATCAGCGTCAGCGACGTCGACGCGGCCGAGCCGGAACCCAGGTTGCCGTTGTCGACCATGTCGCGGCGCACGAAGCCCGACATGCTGATGGTGCTGCCGCTGTTGGACGTCAGCACGAAGATGAGGTCGAACACGCGCAGCGCGTCGAGCAGGCGGAAGATCACCGCGACCATCAGCGGATGCTTGATCAGCGGCAGCGTCACCTTCCAGAACAGGCGCAACGGATGCACGCCGTCGACGCGGGCGGCCTCGTAGCAGTCCTTGGGCAGGGTCTGCAGCGCCGCCAGGCACAGCAGGGCCATGAAGGGCGTGGTCTTCCAGACGTCGACCGCCACGACCGTCCACAGCGCGTAGGCCGGATCGGCGGTGAACGCGATCTTGGTCGTGATGAAGCCGAAATCGACCAGCAGCTGGTTGATCAGCCCGAACTGGTCATGAAGGATCCAGCCCCACATCTTGGCCGACACGATGGTCGGTATCGCCCACGGCACCAGCACGGCGGTGCGCACCAGCGCGCGACCCTTGAACTCCTGGTTCAGCAGCATGGCCACGCCCAGGCCCGCCAGCGTTTCCAGAACCACCGAGACGATCGAGAACTGGAACGTGTTCTTGATCGAGATGCCCCAGTCGGTCTCCCAGAACTCGGCCGAGAAGATCGACAGACCGAACAGCCCGTACTCCGAGAAATAGTTGTCGAAGCCGACGTAGCTGAACTCGGAGATGTTGTTGATGTTCGTGTCCGTGAAGCTGAACCAGATCGAACGCGCGAGCGGCCAGCCGGCCACCAGCACCATCAGGATCAGCATCGGGGTCAGGAAGGTCCAGGCGATGCGCGAGCGGTTTTTCATGGGAATGTCCCGACTGCAAAGACAGGAACGGGGCGCTGCCGGTGAAGGAAGGCGCCCCGTCGGAGCTGCGCCCCGAGGGGCGCGGCGTCACTCAACAGATCACCACTTGGCCTTCTTGATCTGCTTGAGCTTGGCTTCGAGCTTCTTGACCGACTCGGCACCGGTCGTCTTCTTCGACAGCACGTCGTGGGTCGCGTCCCAGAAGGCGTTCGAGACTTCCGGGTACTTCAGGCCGGTCGCGGTGGCCGGACGGGCAGCCGCGTTGGTGAAGACGTCCAGCAGCTCGACCATGAACGGGTTGGCCTTGGCGACGTCGGCATCCTTGTACAGGGCCGGGATCGTCGGGTTGTAGGAACCACCGACCGCGCGCTTCTTCTGGATCTCGGCGCTGGACATGTACAGGGCCAGCGCGGCAGCCGCGTCGACGTTCTTCGAGTACTTGTTGACGGCCAGCTGCCAGCCACCCAGCGTGGCGGCCTTCTTGGCACCCGGGCCGGTGCCGGCGGGCAGCGCGGCGACGCCGATCTTGTCCTTGATCGGGCTGTCGGCGGCCTGACCCAGCGACCAGGCGTACGGCCAGTTGCGCATGAAGGCGGCCTTGCCGTTCTGCCACACGCCGCGAGCGTCTTCCTCGCCGTAGTTCAGCACGCCGCTCGGGGCGATGGTGCCGATCCACGAGGCAGCGGCGTCGAGCGCCTTGGCAGCCTGCGGGTTGTTGATGGTGATGTTGCCCTTGGCGTCGATGACGGTGCCGCCGCCGTAGCTGACGACCCACTCGAGCGCATCGCAGGTCAGGCCTTCATAGGCCTTGGCCTGGAAGACGAAGCCCTGGAAGTCCGGCGAGGCCGCGCGCTCGGCGTCCTGGATCTTCTTGGCGCCGGCTGCCAGTTCTTCCCAGGTCTGGGGAACCTTCACGCCGTGCTTGGCCAGCAGGTCCTTGCGATAGAACAGCAGGCCAGCGTCGGTGAACCAGGGCATGCCCAGCAGCTTGCCGTCCACGGTGTTGTTGGCCACGATCGCCGGGAAGTGATCCTTCTCGACGCCCTTGCTGTACTTCTTCAGGTCGACCAGGTGGTCCTTGATGACGCCCGGCCAGACCACGTCGATCATGATGACGTCGAGGTCGGACGACTTGGCCGCGAACTGCTGGCGCAGCAGCGCCAGGTTGTCGGTCGTGCTGGCCGGCGGCGTGTACATCTTGACCGTGTGGCCGTTCTTCTGGCCCCACTCTTCCGCGAACTTGCCGCAGAACTCGACGTCGGCAGCGTTGTTGCCGCAAGAGATGGTGAGGGTGGCCGCTTGCGCGCCAGCCAGGCCGCCAAAGGCCAGGGAGAGCCCGGCAACGATGTGCTTGTAGGTGATCGACATGGGTGTTGTCTCCGAAGGAAGGGTGGCAAAAGCCGCCACGCCGCCAATGTAATTTCCTTACATCGTTGCCCCAATCAGGGTAAACACTGAAGTTCGAAGGTCATCCAGGCGTCAGTTCACCTCTCATTGTCCAAGACAACATCAAGCCGCAATCGATTGCGATTCCAGAATCCAGGCAAACCTGGATTTCCAGTCGCGTTCCACCGCTTGAGAGTTACAACGTAATTTCATTACACTGACCGCATGAATCCCCATGAGCTTTCCGTCGTTTACCCCGACGGTCTGCGCCTGCTGGCCGACGTTGGCGCCTCGAACGTGCGCTTCGCGCTGGAGCGCGCGCCGGACGACTACAGCGCCAGCGACGTGCTGCCCTGCGCCGAGCACGAGACGCTGGAGGACGCGGTGCGCGTCTTCCTCGCCCGCCAGGGCAACCCGGCGGTCCACCACGCGGCCTTCTCGCTGCCCAACCCGATCGCGGGCGACCATGTGCAGCTCACCAACCACCCGTGGTCCTTCTCGGTCGAGGCGATGCGCCGCGCCCTGGGCCTGAAGACGCTGCTGGCGATCAACGACTACAGCGCGCTCGCCATGGGCCTGACGCGGCTGGAGCCGTCCGAGCAGGTGCAGGTCGGTGGCGGGGAGCCGGCGCCCGGTGGCGTGCAGGGGGTGATCGGCCCGGGCAGCGGCCTGGGCGTGTCGGCCCTGATTCCCGTGCAGGACCGCTACGTGACGCTCGCCAGCGAAGGCGGCCATGCCAGCTATGCACCGCAGGACGCGCAGGAAGCGCTGGTCGTGGCCGCCGCACAGGCGCGTTACGGCCATGCCTCGGGCGAGCGCCTGATCTCGGCCAGCGGCCTGGAACTGATCTACGAGACGCTGGCCGCGCGCACCGGCGGCAGCGTGCCGGCGCAGCTCGGCGCGCCCGAGGTGTCGGCGCGTGCACTGGCCGAATCGCCCTGCCCGGTCGCCCGCGAGGCGCTGGCGATGTTCTGCGCCATGCTCGGCACGGTCGCCGGCAACGTTGCGCTGACGCTGGGCAGCACCGGCGGGATCTTCGTCGGCGGCGGCATCGTGCCGAAGATCCTGCCCTTCTTTGCACAATCGGCCTTTCGGGCCCGCTTCGAGCAGAAGGGGCGTTTCTCGCGCTGGCTGCAGGCCATCCCGACCTGGGTGGTGGTCGCGCCGCGCTCGGCATTGCGTGGGGCTTCGGCCTTCCTGGAAGACCACCTGACCGCCGACCACGGCGCCGAACCGCTGCTCGACGACGTGCGCGCGGCGCTGCAGAAGCTGTCGACCTCGGAGCGGCTGGTCGCCAACGACCTGCTGTCGGCACCCCGCGCCTGGATGAGCGACCCGATCGCGCGCATCGCCGATCGCTGCGGTGTCAGCACGCCGACCGTGCTGCGCTTCTGCCGCTCGATGGGGTTCAAGGGACTGTCCGACTTCAAGCTGCGCCTGGGTGCCGGCCTGTCGGGCACGACCAAGGTCACGCACCGCAGCGTCAGCGCGGAGGCGCCGACGGCCGAGCGCATGGCCACCATCCTCAACAACTCCATCTCGGCCATGATCGCGCTGCGCGACCGTCTGCACCCGCAGGCCTTCGAGCAGGCCGTGCTGCTGCTGGCGACGGCCCGCCGCATCGAGGTCTACGGCGTGGGCACCGCCGCGCTGGTGGCCGAGGAGGCCCAGAACAAGTTCGGCCGCCTGGGCCTGCAGGCGGTGGCCCGCACGGATGCGCAGCTTCAGAGCATCACGGCGGCCTTCCTGGGCGCCGATGACGTCTTGCTGGTGATCTCCAACTCGGGTGCGATCGAGCCGATCAACGAGGCCGTGACGCGGGCCCGGCGGGGCTCGGCCAGGGTCATCGCGATGTGCCCGCAGCGCAGCGAGCTGGCCCGGCTGGCCGACGTGGTGCTGCCGGTCGACCACCCGGAAGACCGCCAGGCGCTGGTGCCCATGGTGTCGCGGCTGATGCAGACGGTGATCCTCGACGTGCTGGTGTCGGACCTCGCCCTGCAGCGCCGCGAGCTGATCGGCCGCCAGCTGGCGCAGCAGGACGACCAGCGCTACGAGACGCTCAGTTCACACAGCCGCTGACGCACGGGGCCGATCGGCCAGCCAACCAGAACGAAGGCCGCCGATGCATGACGCATCGGCGGCCTTCGTGGTTTCAGGTCGTGAACGAAGCGGCCGGCCGAGCGCCGGGCCGCCCCAAGCCGGCCGGCGTCCCCACGGGGGACCGAACGGCGGATACGCCGTTCGAGGGGCTCACATCACTTGGCGGTGGGCATCGTGAATTCGGCGCCCTTGGCGATGCTCGCCGGCCAGCGCTGCATGATCGACTTCTGCTTGGTGTAGAAGCGAACGCCCTCTTCGCCGTAGGCATGCATGTCGCCGAACAGGCTCTTCTTCCAGCCGCCGAAGCCGTGCCAGGCCATCGGCACCGGGATCGGCACGTTGATGCCCACCATGCCCACCTGGATGTGGCGGGCGAACTCGCGCGCCACGTTGCCGTCGCTGGTGTAGCAGGCCACGCCGTTGCCGTACTCGTGGGCATTGACCAGCTCGACCGCGCTGGCGAAGTCGGCCACGCGCACGCAGGACAGCACCGGGCCGAAGATCTCTTCCTGGTAGATGCGCATCGACGGCTTGACGTGGTCGAACAGCGTGCCGCCGGTGAAGAAACCACCCTCGAAGCCGGGCACCTTGAAGTGGCGGCCGTCGACGACCAGCTGGGCACCTTCCTCGACGCCGATGCCGATGTAGTTCTCGATCCGCTCCTTGGCCTGGGCCGTGACGATCGGGCCCATCTCGGCGTCCAGCTCCATGCCGTTCCTGACCTTGAGCGTGCGGGCACGCTCGGCCACGCGCTCGACCACCTGGTCGGCGATGTCGCCGACCAGCACCGCCACCGAGATCGCCATGCAGCGCTCGCCGGCCGAGCCGTAGGCCGCGCCGATCAGCGCGTCGACGACCTGGTCGACGTCGGCATCGGGCATCACGACCATGTGGTTCTTCGCGCCGCCCAGGGCCTGCACGCGCTTGCCGTGGTGGGCGCCGGTCTCGTAGATGTACTGCGCGATCGGGGTCGAGCCGACGAAGGACAGCGCCTTCACGTCGACATGGGTCAGCAGCGTGTCGACCGCCAGCTTGTCACCCTGGACGACGTTGAACACGCCGTGGGGCAGGCCGGCCTGGGTCAGCAGGTCGGCCATGAAGAGCGCGGCCGAGGGATCGCGCTCGCTGGGCTTGAGCACGAAGGTGTTGCCGCAGGCGATCGCCACCGGGAACATCCAGCACGGCACCATGCAGGGGAAGTTGAACGGCGTGATGCCGGCGACCACGCCCAGCGCCTGGCGCATCGTCCAGTTGTCGATGCCGGTGGAGACCTGCTCGGTGTAGTCGCCCTTGAGCAGCTGCGGGATGCCGCAGGCGAACTCGACGATCTCGATGCCGCGGGTGACCTCGCCCTGGGCGTCGGTGAAGACCTTGCCGTGCTCGGCCACGATGATCGCGGCGAGCGTGTCGCGGTGCTGGTTCAGCAGCGCGAGGAACTTGTCCATGATGCGGGCGCGGCGGATCGCGGGCATCGCCGACCAGGCCGGGAAGGCCGCCTTGGCGGACGCGACGGCGGCGTTCACTTCATCGACCGAGGCCAGCGCGACCTGGCGGGCAACCTGGCCGGTGGCCGGGTTGTAAACGCCCTGCGAACGGCCGCTGCTGCCGGGCACGACCTTGCCGCTGATGTAGTGGCCCACGTCGGTGGTGGAAGTGAATGCGTCGGGTGCGCCCATGTCGGTCTCCAGGTGGTGGCAGGCTGCGACATCGCAGGCTGCGGTGCTCAAGCGATGAGCATGGACGCAGTCTAGGCAGCCAAGGCGGCCGGAAAAAGGTCCACGGGCTGACTACACTGTTCACGAGAGCAAACAATCCCCCGTGGAAATCAGGAACAAAGCCGGTTTCCATGCAGGGTGATGCACAAGCTGAAGGCCCATCGGAAGAAACATGGAAGCACGCCGCGTCGACGGGCTCTGGGCCCACATCCACTGGCTGGGCGTGCTGGGCGCGCTGGGCAGCTACACGGCCGCGGCGCAGCGCCTGGGCGTCAGCAAGGCCGCGATGAGCCAGCGCATCGCCGATCTGGAACGCGCCGCGGGCGTGCCGCTGGTGCGCCGGACCACCCGCAGCGTGCGTCTGACCGAGGCCGGCCAGCAGCTCGCCGACAGCACCCGCGACGCCTATGCGCAGATCGAGCGTGAGCTGGCGCATGTGAAGGACCTGGCCGCCGCACCGCGCGGGCTGCTGCGTGTCACCGCGCCGGTGGCACTGGGCCGCCAGCAGATCGTGCCGCGCCTGGCGGGCTTCCTGCGCGAGGTGCCGGAGGTGCGCGTCGAGCTGGTGCTGACCGACCAGCTGGTCTCGCTGGCGCAGGAGGGCTTCGACCTCGCCATCCGCCACACCGCCCGGCCGCCCGAGACCCATGTCGCCTGGACGCTGTGCGAGACCCGCTCCTGCCTGGTCGCCAGCGCCGACTACCTGGCCCGGCGTGGCCGGCCGGAACATCCGCGCGAGCTGGCGGCCGACCTCGGCCTGCACGACTGCCTGCCCTATGCCCGGCCGGGCGAGACGCCGACCTGGCAGTTCCAGCCGCTGGCCGGATCCGCCGACGAGGCCTCGGCCTCGACCCCGCCCCTGACCATGGCCGTGCGCGGCCCCTTCAGCGCCAACAACAGCGAGGCGCTGCGCGAGGCCGCCATCGACGGCCTGGGCATCGCCCTGTTGCCGGACTTCAGCGCGCAATCGGCCCTGCGTGCCGGCACGCTGCAGACGCTGCTGCCGGACTGGCGCCCGGTCGGCAGCTTCGGCGAGTCGCTGTTCGCCATCCGGCCCTACAGCCCCTACGTGCCCCGCGCGGTGCACGCGCTGGTCGCCTTCCTGCGGCAGAGCCTGAAGGACGGCTTCAAGCCCTGACGCGGGCCGCGACACCGTCGATTCGAGCGCCCCAAAAAAGAACAGGCCCACCGGTGAGGGTGGGCCTGCAAGCGTTCTGAAGGGAACGAAATCGGTACCGAACGTCCGGATCTCTGCAGTCTGTGGATGTTTTGATGTGACCGCTTCGATCGCTGGCGCCGGAACTCCAAGGCCGTGTGACAGCAACTGCTTCACACTTTAGGGGGGGTACCCCCCCACCAGCATCCCCACGAAGGTGGAGTCAAAAAGGTGAATTTGTCACATGTTGTGGCGCGTGCGTCACGTAGGCGTCACGGACCGGTTCACCTGACCGATCGCCTTCAGGCCATGGCCATCCGGCCTCGCGGCTGGGTTGCGGGCTGGCCCAGGAAGCGGAAGGCCAGTTCAGGCTGGCGGCCGCTCATCAGCTCGGCCAGCGCCAGCCCGGACCCGGCACCATGGGTCCAACCCAGCGTGCCGTGGCCGGCGTTGACCCACAGGCCCGGCAGGCGGGTGCGGCCGATCAGCGGGATGTTGTCGGGCGTGCTCGGGCGCAGGCCGGTCCAGTAGGACGGCTCGTTCGTGTCGACGACGCCGGGGAACAGCTCCTCGACGCGCCGGCTCAGTGCCGCGCAGCGGGTGCGGGCGGTCGGCGTGTCCAGGCGGGTGTCGTAGCCGGCCAGCTCGGCGGTGCCGGCCACGCGCAGCCGGTCGCCCAGGCGCGAGATCGCGATCTTGCGGCTGTCGTCCAGCAGGCTGACGACGCTGGCCCGCGACGGGTCGCGCAGCGCGAAGGTGGCCGAATAGCCCTTGGCCGGATAGATGTTGAGGTGGATGCCCAGCGGGCGCAGCAGCGGCGCGCTGTACGAACCCATCGCGACGACCACTGCGTCGCCGCGCAGCGTGCGGGCTTCGGCGCTGTCCATGTCACGCACCCGCACGCCCTGCACCGCGCCGCCGGGGCCCTGCTCCAGGCCCAGGACCTCATGCCGCCAGTGCGCCTGCAGGCCCTTGGCGACGGCCCGGCGGGCCAGTTCCTGGGTGAAGACGCGGGCGTCGCCCGATTCGTCGCTGCGGGTGTAGGTGCCACCGAAGATGCGCTCTCCGTGGGCCGCCAGCGCCGGCTCGACGGCCAGCACGCCGGCCCGGTCCAGCACCTGGCGGTCGACGCCGTGGCGACGCATCAGGGCCGCCGCCGCCGCGCCGGCATCGAGGTCGGCCTGCGAGGAGAAGAAGTGCAGGATGCCGCGCTCCAGGCGCTGGTACTCGATGCCGGTCGAGGCCACGACCTGCTTGAGCGCCTGGTGGCTGTAGCGCCCGAGCGCGACCAGCTGGGCGACGTTGCGCTCGAACGCGGCGTCGTTGCACTGGGTCAGGAAGGACAGGCCCCAGCGCCACTGGTGCGGATCGAGGCGCGGACGGAACAGCAGCGGCGAGTCGTCGCGCAGCAGCCATTTCGCGACCTTGAGCGGCGCATCGGCGCTGGCCCAGGGCTCGCAGAAGCTGACCGAGATCTGCGCGCCGTTGGCGAAGGAGGTCTCGAGCGCGGCATCTGGCTGGCGGTCCACCATCGTGACGGTGTGGCCGCGCTCGATCAGGTGCCAGGCGGTGCTCACGCCGATGATGCCGGCGCCCAGGACGATCACGTGCATGAGGAACTCCTTGCGGGAAGCGTGTTGCGGAATGGACGGCATCTTGGACCTGGCCCCCGGTTTCGAGAAGCGCGATTAATATTCATCACGAATCATTAGCCATCCTGATGAAAGAAGCGCCGTGGAACCCCTCGACCCTGCCGCCCTGGATGCCCTGATCGCGCTGGTCGATGAGGGCAGCTTCGACGCCGCCGCGCGCCGGCTGGCGGTCACGCAGAGTGCCGTCTCTCAGCGCCTGCGTGCGCTGGAAACGCGCGTCGGCCAGCCGCTGGTGGTGCGCTCGCGGCCGCTGCGGCTGACCACTTCCGGCCAGGTGCTGCTGCGCCATGCCCGCCATGTGCAGGCGCTGCAGGCTGACCTAGCTGTGAAGAGTCAACAGGTTCTTGCGCGAAGCAAGAAGTCTGGAGATAGGCGGCAA
>NZ_JAUZEE010000005.1 GCF_030705305.1 Leptothrix discophora
TGCTCGCGCTGTCCTTGATCTTCTTGAGCGTGTCGGACTGGGCTTGCGCGGTGCCGACGGCCAGCAGCGCGGCGGCCAGGATCAGGGTCTTGTTCATCGGGTCTCCGTGATGAAAGCGGTGACGGGAGAGCACCGTCACCAGGGGTGCAAACGATTCTAGGCAGGCGGTCCCGGCGGTCACGTCGTGGCGGACCCGAATGGCGCCTGCGGGAAACCCTGAGCGGCGATGCACGAGTCGTGCCGTCTGCCTCGGCGATGGCCGGGATGCCCGTCCAGGCCGGGTTCAGCGGCTGACCGGCGTGCTGCGTGCGGTGCCGGCCTCGGCCTGGCGCGACTGGCTCAGGAAGTCCCACAGTGCCGTCGCGGCCGGCTTGGACTGGCGCGCGAACTCGGGGCGCTCGCGGTAGAGGCGCACCTCGATGGTGACCTCGAAGGGCGGCGCGCCGCTCTGGCTCGGGGCGGCCGGCACGAGGCGGCGGGCGCGCAGTTCCTTGCGCACCGAACTGGCCGGCAGGAAGGCCACGCCATGGCCTTCGAGGGCCATGGCCTTGAGGCCCTCGGCCATGTCGGTCTCGTAGATCGGGTCGAGGTAGAGCGGCTCGCCGGCCTGCTTGAGCAGCAGGTCGACCATGCGACCGAGGTAGGCGCCCGAGGCATAGGCCAGGTAGGGCACGCGTTCGTGGGTGCGACCGGGCAGGCGGAACAGCGGCTCGCCATCGGCATTGGCGCGGGCATAGGGCGCCAGCGTCTCGCTGCCGAGCGTGAGCATCTCGTAGCGTTCCGGATTGAGCTGCAGCGGCTGCGAGGTGTGGTGATAGGCCAGCAGCAGGTCGCAGCCGCCCTCGGTCAGCTGCAGCACCGCGTCGTGCACGTTGAAGCCGATCAGCCGGCTCTTGAACTGGCCGAAGCGCTGGCGCAGGTCCATGACCCAGTGCGGGAAGAAGCTGAAGGCCAGCGAGTGCGGCACCGCGAACTCGATCATGTCGTGATCGGCGTTCTGGTGGCTGCGCATCAGGTTGCGCGCGGCCTGCAGGGCACCCAGCACCTCCAGCGCCTGCGGCAGCAGGGTCTGGCCGGCGGGGGTCAGGCGGGTCGGGTAGGACGAGCGGTCGACCAGGTCAACGCCGGCCCAGGCCTCCAGCGCCTGGATGCGGCGCGAGAACGCCGGTTGCGTCACGTGCCGCATCTGGGCCGAGCGCGAGAAGCTGCGCGTTTCGGCCAGGCTGACGAAATCCTCGAGCCACTTGGTCTCCATGCAAGGCAGTCTAGCGGTGGGTCAGGAGGCGGCTGCTACGGGCTGACCCTGCGCGGCGCCGGGGGGGTCGAGGCCTTCCTTCGGGCTGCCGTCCAGGCTGCTCTGCTGCAGCCGCCACATGTGCGCGTAGCGGCCGTCGAGCGCCAGCAGCTCGGCATGCGTGCCGCATTCGATGACCCGTCCGGCGTCCAGCACGACGATCGCATGGGCGTCGACGATGGTGCTGAGCCGGTGCGCGATGACCAGCGCGGTCTTGCCCTGCGCGGCGCTGGCCAGCTCGGCCTGGATGGCGCGTTCGTTGGCCGAGTCGAGGGCGGAGGTGGCCTCGTCGAAGATCAGGATGGGCGGGTTCTTCAGCAGCGTGCGGGCGATCGCCACGCGCTGCTTCTCGCCGCCCGAGAGCTTCAGGCCGCGCTCGCCGACCGTCGTGCCGTAGCCCTGCGGCTGGGCCGCGATGAAGTCGTGGATGTGGGCGGCGCGGGCGGCGGCCTCGATCTCTTCCTGGCTCGATCCGGGCCGGCCGTAGCCGATGTTGTAGCCAATGCTGTCGTTGAACAGCACGGTGTCCTGCGGGACGATGCCGATGGTGCGGCGCAGGCTGGCCTGCGTCAGCTCGCGCAGGTCCTGGCCGTCGATGGTGATGCGCCCGGCGCCGGCATCGACGTCGTAGAAGCGGTAGAGCAGCCGCGCCAGCGTGCTCTTGCCCGAGCCCGAGGCGCCGACCACCGCGACGGTCTTGCCGGCCGGGATCTCGAAGCTCACGCCGTGCAGGATGCGGCGCTGCGGGTGGTAGCCGAAGTCGACGTTCTCGAAGCGCACGGTTGCGCCGCGCACCTGCAGCTCGCGCGCGCCGGGCGCATCGGCGACCTCGCGCTCGCGTTCGAGCAGGTTGAACATCTTGTCGAGGTCGGCCAGGCTCTGCTTGACCTCGCGGTAGAGCACGCCGAGGAAGTTCAGCGGCACATAGAGCTGCAGCAGCAGCGCGTTGACCATCACCAGGTCGCCCAGCGTCATGCGGCCGTCGACGACGCCCTGCGTGGCCCGCCACAGCATGGCGGCCAGGCTCGCCGCGATGATGGCCTGCTGGCCGGTGTTGAGGATGGACAGCGTGGCCTGCGACTTGATCTGCGCGCGCCGGTAGGCGTCCAGGCCCTGGTCGTAGCGGCGGGCCTCGAAGTCCTCGTTGTTGAAGTACTTGACGGTCTCGTAGTTCAGCAGCGCGTCGATGGCGCGGGTGTGGGCCTTGGAGTCCAGCTCGTTCATCTGGCGCCGGAACTGGGTGCGCCACTCGGTCACGCCGATGGTGAAGATGCCGTAGGCGATCAGCGCGGCCAGCGTGATCCAGACGAAGCCGAGGTCGAACTTGCCGCCCAGCAGGGCGAGCACCAGCACCAGCTCGACCAGCGTCGGCACGATGGTGAACAGCGAGTAGCTCACCAGCGACTGCAGCGCGCGGGTGCCGCGCTCGATGTCGCGGGTCATGCCGCCGGTCTGGCGTTCGAGGTGGAAGCGCAGGCTCAGGTCATGCAGGTGGCGGAAGGTCTCCAGCGCGATCTGGCGCGCCGCGCCGTGCGTGGCCTTGGCGAAGACCAGCTCGCGCAGCTCGGTGAACACGGTCGTCATCAGCCGCAGGCCGGCATAGGCCGCCAGCAGGCCAGCCGGGACGACCATCAGCGCGCGTGGGTCGCCGGGCTTGAGGTCGAGCGCATCGACCAGCTGCTTGAGCAGCAGCGGCACGCTGACGTTGGACACCTTGGCCGCCACCAGGCAGACCAGCGCCAGCGCGATGCGCAGCCTGTACTGCCACAGGTAGGGCGCCAGGCGCTGGAGGGTGAGCCAGTCGGTGCGGGGCTCGGCCGGTCCGCCCGATGCGGGTGGCAGGTCCATGGAACGGGCAGAACGCATCGTGGAAGAATCGCTGGAAAGGTGGATGAACGATGACCGCAGCCGCACCGCAAGACCTGCCGCCCGCCGAGGGCGGCGCACCCGGTTCGCATCAGCGCGAGCTGGTCCTGCGGGTGATGCCGATGCCGGCCGACGCCAATGGCAACGGCGACATCTTCGGGGGCTGGATCATGGCCCAGGTCGACATCGCCGGGGCGGTGCTGCCCACGCGCATCGCGCGAGGCCGCATCGCGACGGTGGCGGTGAACCAGTTCATTTTCAAGCAGCCGGTGTCGATCAGCGACCTGCTGAGCTTCTACGCCACCGTCATCCGGGTGGGCAATACCTCGGTGACGGTGCACGTGGAGGTCTATGCCGAGCGCAATCCGGAGGACCCGGAGGTGGTCAAGGTGACCGAGGCCAACCTGACCTATGTCGCCATCGACCTGGAAGGCAAGCCGCGGCAGATCCCGCCGGCGCGGCGCTGAGGCGCTGGCCTCGTCCTACCCGAGGGCTCCAAACCGGCTATCCCCCGGCTCCGCCTCGTCATCCTGCAAGGCCGCCCAGGCACTCGGCGTGAAGCCGGTGGGCAGGACCGCGCCGCGGGCCGGGTTCTGGGTCAGGTCGTATTCGATGTGGTCGGCCAGCGCCTCGGCCCAGCGCGCGTAGAGCGCGGCGTTCGGGTGGAAGCGGTCGGCGGCCAGCCAGTGGTCAACGTCCTCGGTGGTCGGGTCGAAGGGCAGCACGAAACGGCTGCGCCGGTAGGCATGGCGGACGTGGCTGCGCAGCGCGCTGTCGAGCCGGCTGGCCTGCGCACCCATCAGCCAGCGCAGTGGCTGCGGCACGAAGTGCATCAGGTCCATGCGCGGCGGCGCGCAGTGGACCGTGAAACGCACCTTGGCCCGGTGCTTGGCATGGCTGCGGATGGCGTCGAGGTTGGCCAGCCAGCGCCCCGGCGGGGTCTGCTCCAGCACGTCATTGACGCCCAGCACGGTCACCAGCACGTCGGCCTGGTCGAGCTGCTGGGAGGCCATCAGCGGCAGCGCCGTGCTCGAGGACACCCCCGTCCGCGCGGCCAGCTGCCAGCTCACGCGGGTCAGGCCCATCGAGGTCTCGGAGATGCGCCGCGACAGCGACTCGGCCAGCATCGGCGCCAGCGTCAGGGCCGGGTCGGTGACCCCCACGCCGGCCGCCGACGAGTCACCCACGATCAGCAGCCGCAGGCGCGAGAAGCCCAGCCCGGCGCCGCCGTGACTGGGTACGCCGGGTTCGGGCAGCCGCGGCGTGCTGCGCCGCAGCTGCGCCGCCTGCCAGGCCAGCAGCGGACCGGCCAGCCCCCGCACCAGTCCGACTGTGCGCGACGACGGCGGCTCGGGCGCGGCCGGCGGGCGCGGCAGTCCGACGAGGGGCGGGCGGGTGGCGGTCACGGGGGGGCGGTGGGCGGTGGACGGTGGGCGTGGCGGGACCGCGCGATCAGCTGAACTGCGAGAAGTCCGGCTTGCGCTTGTCGAAGAAGGCCTGGAAGGCCTCGCGGGCCTCCGGGCTGCGCAGGCGTTCGCCGAAGACCTTGGATTCGGCGGCGACCGCCTCGCGCACCGCCGCCTCGGTCGGCGCGCGCATCAGGCGCTTGGTGTCGCGCACCGCGCCGGGCGGCAGGCTGTTGAAGCGGGCGGCGATGCGGCGGGCATGCGGCAGCACCTCGGCGGCCGGCAGCACCGCGTTGGCCAGGCCGCACTCGACGGCCTGCTCGGCCGTGAACGGGTCGCCCAGCAGCAGCTTCTCGGCCGCGCGGGCATGGCCCATCAGGCGGGCGACGGTCAGGCTGGAGCCGAACTCGGGCACCAGGCCCAGGCCGACGAAGGGCATCGCCAGGCGGGCCTCGTCGCTGACGTAGACGAAGTCGCAGTGCAGCAGCATCGTCGTGCCGATGCCGATCGCCGGGCCGGTGACGGCGGCGATGACCGGCTTGTCGCAGTCCAGCAGCGCGCGCATGAAGACGAAGACCGGCGAGTGCTCGTCGCGCGGCGGCGCGGCCATGAAGTCCTCGAGGTCGTTGCCGGACGTGAAGATGCCTGGCTGGCCGGTGATCAGCACGGCGCGCACGCTGGCGTCGCCTTGGGCCTGCGCCAGCGCCTCGGCCAGGGCGCTGTACATCGCCATCGTCAGGGCGTTCTTCTTCTCGGGGCGTGCGATCTCGATCTGGAAGACACCGTCGAACAGGGCGGTCTTGATGCTCATGGACTCTCCGGGCAAGGGCGGCAGTTTGTCACGCTTGGGTGACGGATCTGAAAAAGGGCCGCGCCACCGAAGGGTGGAACGGCCCTGGAACACACCCGGATTTTCCCGGGTGCGGGAGGAGACGGCGTTCGGGCGGCGCGGCGACGCGCCCGGCCTCGGGTCTCAGACCCGCTCGAAGATGCCGGCGGCGCCCTGGCCGGTGCCCACGCACATGGTCAGCATGCCGTAGCGCTGCTGGCGGCGGCGCAGGCCGTGCACGACGGTGGCCGCCCGGATCGCGCCGGTGGCGCCCAGCGGATGGCCCAGCGCGATCGCGCCGCCCAGCGGGTTGACCTTGGCCGGGTCCAGTCCGACGCTGCGGATCACCGCCAGCGCCTGCGCCGCGAAGGCCTCGTTGAGCTCGACCCAGTCCAGGTCGCCGAGCTGCAGCCCGGCGCTGCGCAGCGCGGCCGGGATGGCCTCGATCGGGCCGATGCCCATGATCTCGGGCGGCACGCCCTTGCTGGCGAAGCTCACGAAGCGAGCCAGCGGCACCAGGCCGTGCTCGCGCACCGCGCGCTCGCTGGCCAGGATCAGCGCACCGGCGCCGTCGCTGGTCTGCGAGCTGTTGCCGGCCGTGACGCTGCCCAGGCCGGTGGCCTTGCCGCTCGGGTCCTTGGGCGCGGCGAAGGCCGGCCGCAGCCTGGCCAGGCCTTCGAGCGAGGTGTCGGCACGCGGGCCCTCGTCCAGGCCGACCGTTCGGCGGCGCTCGCGCACCGTGCCGCTGGCCAGGTCGGGGCTGCGCTCGACGACCTCGAAGGGCGTGATCTCGTCGCCGAACTCGCCGGCGGCCTGCGCGGCCAGCGCCTTCTGGTGCGAGGCCAGCGCGAAGGCGTCCTGATCGGCCCGGCTGACGTTCCACTGCTGCGCGACCTTCTCGGCCGTCATGCCCATGCCGTAGGCGATGCCGATGTTCTCGTCGGCCGCAAAGATCGCCGGGTTGAAGCTCGGCGTGTTGCCGCTCATCGGCACCATGCTCATGCTCTCGCAGCCGGCGGCGATCATCACGTCGGCCTCGCCGACGCGGATGCGGTCGGCGGCCATCTGCACCGCCGACAGGCCGGAGGCGCAGAAGCGGTTGACGGTGATGCCGCCGACGCTGTTCGGCAGACCGGCCAGCAGCGCCGCGACGCGCGCCACGTTCAGGCCCTGCGGGCCTTCGGGCATGGCGCAGCCCACGATGGCGTCCTCGATGGCCTTCGGGTCCAGGCTCGGCACCTGAGCCAGTGCGCCGCGCAAGGCCGCCACCAGCAGGTCATCGGGCCGGGTGCTGCGGAAGAAGCCGCGGTGCGACTTGCCGATCGGCGTGCGGCTGGCCGCGACGATGTAGGCGTCCTGAAGCTGTTTCATCTTGGGTCCTCGGTCGATTCAGTTCCGCACCGGCTTGCCGGTTTGCAGCATGCCCATGATCCGTTCCTGCGATTTCGGGTGTTCGAGCAGGCTGCAGAAGTGCTGGCGCTCCAGCGCCATCAGGTAGTCCTCGGTGACGAGGCTGCCCGCGTCGACGTCGCCGCCGCAGATCACGTGGGCGATGCGGCTGGCGATGTCGAAGTCGTGGCGGGTGATCTGTCCGCCGTCGCGCATGCCCACCAGGCTGGCCTGGATGGTGGCGATGCCGCTGCGGCCGGCGACCGGGAACAGCGCCTGGTTCGGCGCGCGCCAGTTGGCATCGGCCAGGGCCTTGGCCTGGCCGATCGCGACGTGCAGCAGCTCGTCCTTGTGGGCCACGACGATGTCGTCGTCCTGCAGGTAGCCGAGCTGGCGGGCCTCGATCGCGCTGGTGGCGACGGTGGCCATGGCGGCGGCCTGGAAGCCGTCCTTGAGGAAGGCCAGCAGGTCGGTGCCGGGCGCGGCGGCTGCCTTCTCGGCGGCACGGCGGGCGATGTAGGTCAGGCCGCCACCGCCGGGGATCAGGCCGACGCCGACCTCGACCAGGCCGACGTAGCTCTCCAGCGCCGCGACCCGGCGGGCGCAGTGCACCGCCAGCTCGCAGCCGCCGCCCAGCGCCAGGCCGCGCATCGCCGCGACCACCGGCACGCCGGCATAGCGGATGCGCAGCATCAGGTCCTGCAGCTTCTTCTCCTCGGGCGCGATGCCCTTGGCGCCGGCCTTCATGAAGACCGGCATCAGCGCCTCGAGGTTGGCACCGGCCGAGAACACGTCATCGGGCGACCAGATCACCAGGCCCTGGTAGCTCGCCTCGGCCAGCTCGACGGCCTTGCGCAGGCCCTCGGTCACGGTCGGGCTGATGAGGTGCAGCTTGCAGTCGATGCTGGCGATCAGCACCTCGCCATCGAGCGTCCAGGCGCGCAGCTCCTCGTTGCGGAAGACCTCCGTGCCGGACTTCAGCGGCGCGACCGCACCGGTGCCGACCAGCGCCTCGGGGAAGTGCTGGCGCGCATAGACCGGCAGCGCCGGACGCGGCACGAAACGGCCCTGCGCGGCCGACCACGAGCCTTCGGCCGTGTGCACGCCACCGGCCTGCGCGACCGGGCCGTCGAAGACCCAGGCCGGCAGCGGCGCGCGGCACAGCGCGGCGCCGGCCTCGATGTCGGCCTGCACCCACTGCGCCACCTGCAGCCAGCCGGCTTCCTGCCACAGCTCGAACGGGCCCTGCTTCTGGCCGAAGCCCCAGCGCATCGCGAAGTCGACCTCGCGCGCGCTGTCGGCGATGTCGGCCAGGTGCACTGCGACGTAGTGGAAGCTGTCGCGCAGGATGGCCCACAGGAACTTCGCCTGCGGGTTGCTCGACTCGCGCAGCAGCTTCAGGCGCTCGGCGGCCGGCTTCTTGAGGATGCGGTCGATCAGCGGCTCGGCCTTGGCCCCGCCGGCGACGTACTGGCCGGTGGCCGGGTCGAGCCGCAGGATGTCGCGGCCGACCTTCTTGTAGAAGCCCGCGCCGGTCTTCTGGCCCAGCGCGCCTGCGGCGATCAGGCCGGTCAGCACGGCCGGCGTCGCATAGGTCGGGTAGAACGGGTCGTCGCCGTGGCCGGGGCCGAGGTTGTCCTGCAGCGTGCGGATCACGTGGGCCATGGTGTCCAGGCCCACCACGTCGGCGGTGCGGAAGGTGCCGCTGCTGGCGCGGCCGAGCTTCTTGCCGGTGAGGTCGTCGACCAGGTCCACGCTCAGGCCCAGCGCCTGCGCCTCGTGCAGCGTCGCCAGCATGCCGGCGATGCCCACGCGGTTGGCGATGAAGTTGGGCGTGTCCTTGGCCCGCACCACGCCCTTGCCGAGCGTGCGGGTGGCGAAGGTCTCCAGCTCGTCGAGCACGTCGGCGCGGGTGTCGGCCGTCGCGATCAGCTCGACCAGCTGCATGTAGCGTGGCGGGTTGAAGAAGTGGATGCCGCAGAAGCGCGGCCGCAGCGCCTCGAGCAGCACCGAGGCCAATTGGCCGATCGACAGGCCGGAGGTGTTCGACGCCACGATCGCGCCGGGAGCGATGTGCGGCGCGACCTTCTGGTAGAGGTCCAGCTTCCAGTCCATGCGCTCGGCGATGGCCTCGATCACCAGGTCGCAGCCGGCCAGCAGGCCGAGGTCTTCCTCGTAGTTGGCGGCGCGGATGCGCGCGGCATGGGCGGCCAGGCCCAGCGGCGCGGGCTTGAGCTTCTTCAGGTTGTCGATGGCCTTCAGCGCGATGGCGCTCTTCGGGCCTTCCTTCGCGGGCAGGTCGAACAGCACGACGGGCACGCCGACGTTGACGAGGTGGGCGGCGATCTGCGCGCCCATCACGCCGGCGCCGAGCACCGCGACCTGGCGGACTTGAAATCGGGACATGGGGTCTCCTGGGGAATGCGGGGACGGGTTCGGGATCAGGTTCGGGCCGGGCGCGTCATTCGACGCGCTGCCAGGTCTGCGTGCGGCCGATCAGCGGCAGGCCGATGTAGGCGCGCAACTCCATCGTCTTGCCGTCGTTGACCAGCTTCATGCGGACCTTGTAGGTCTTGCCGTTGTTGGGGTCGAGGATCTCGCCGCCGTCCCACAGGCCGGCCTCGGACGTGCTGGCCTTGACGCCCTGCAGGATGGTCATGCCCAGCACCGGCTGGCCCTTGCGGGCATCGCTGCAGGCATCGCAGCGGGCGTCCTGCCTGGCCGGGTCGGCGACCTTCTCGACCTTGCCGCTGAAGGTGCCACCGCTGTCGCTGATGCGCACCAGCGACTTCTCGGTCCTGCCGTCGTCGTCGATCGTGCGCCACAGGCCGGCGGGCGAGGACTGGGCCAGCGCGAGGCCGCCCAGCAGGCTCATGGCCAACGTCGCTGCGATCTTCGGGATGTGCGTGTTCATCGGGGTTCTCCGCGATCGGCCGGTGATCAGAAGAGGGCCTCGTCCATCGCCATCAGCGGGCTCATGCCGCTGCGTGCGGTGCGGATCAGGCCGGCGGTCTCGGGCAGCAGCTTGGCGAAGTAGAAGCGCGCGGTGTGCAGCTTGGCGGTGTAGAAGGTGTCGCCGGACTTCTCGGCCTCGGCCTGCTTGTCCAGCGCGACCATCGCCATGCGGGCCCAGAAGTAGGCGAACACGAGGTGACCCACCACCCGCAGGTAGTCGACCGCTGCGGCGCCAACCTCGTCGGGGTTGCCGAAGGCCTTCATGCCGAGCTCGGTGGTCAGCTTGGTGACCTTGTCGCCCAGGTCGGCCAGCGGGTTGACGAACTCCTGCATGTCCTCGCGCACGCCAGCGTCCTCGACGAACTCGGTGATGCGGCGACCGAAGGCCTTGAGCTTCTTGCCGTTGTCGGCTAGCACCTTGCGGCCCAGCAGGTCCAGCGACTGGATCGTGTTGGTGCCCTCGTAGATCATGTTGATGCGGGCATCCCGCACGTACTGCTCCATGCCCCATTCGCGGATGTAGCCGTGGCCGCCGAAGACCTGCATGCAGTGCGAGGTCGCGATCCAGCCGTTGTCGGTCAGGAAGGCCTTGACGATCGGGGTCAGCAGTGCGACCTCGTCGGCGCTGGCCTTGCGCACGTCCTCGTCGGGGTGGCTCAGTTCCTGATCCAGCAGCAGCGCGGTGTGCACGCACAGCGCGCGGCCGGCCTCGGCGTAGGCGCGCGCGGTCAGCAGCATCTTGCGCACGTCGGGGTGCACGATGATCGAGTCGGCCGGCTTGTCCGGGTTCTTCGGGCCCGACAGCGCGCGCATCTGGATGCGGTCCTTCGCGTAGGCGACCGCGTTCTGGTAGGCCACCTCGGTCAGGCCCAGGCTCTGCATGCCCACGCCCAGCCGGGCCGCGTTCATCATCACGAACATCGCCGCCAGGCCCTTGTGCGGCTCGCCGACCAGCGTGCCGATGGCGCCTTCGAGCACCATCTGCGCGGTCGCGTTGCTGTGGATGCCCATCTTGTGCTCCAGGCCGCCGCAGTGGATCGCGTTGCGGGCACCCAGGCTGCCGTCGGCGTTGACCAGGAACTTGGGCACCACGAACAGCGAGATGCCCTTGCTGCCGGCCGGTGCGTCGGGCAGCCGGGCCAGCACCAGGTGGACGATGTTCTCGGTCAGGTCGTGCTCGCCGGCCGAGATGAAGATCTTGGCACCGGTGATGCGGTAGCTGCCGTCGGGCAGCGGCTCGGCGCGGGTTCGCAGCAGGCCGAGGTCGGTGCCGCAGTGCGGCTCGGTCAGGCACATCGTGCCGGTCCAGATGCCGCTGGTCAGCTTGGGCAGGTAGGTCGATTTCTGCTCGGGCGTGCCGTGCGCATGCAGGCATTCGTAGGCACCGTGCGACAGGCCGGGATACATGGTCCAGGCCTGGTTGGCGCTGTTGAGCATCTCGTAGAAGCACTGGTTCACGACGTGCGGCAGACCCTGGCCGCCGTAGGCCGGATCGCAGCTCAGTGACGGCCAGCCGCCGGCGACGTACTGCGCGTAGGCGTCCTTGTAGCCGGCGGGCGTGCGGACCTCGTGGCTGCTGCGGTCGAGCGTGCAGCCCTCGGCGTCGCCGCTCTGGTTGAGCGGGAAGACCACGCCGGCGGCGAACTTGCCGCCCTCTTCGAGCACCGCGTTGACGGTGTCGACGTCAACCTCGGCATGGACGGGCATCTGCTGGAACGCGTCGGTCACCTGGACCAGCTCGTGCAGAACGAACTGCAGGTCGCGCAGGGGCGGGTTGTAGTGGGGCATGTCGTCTCCTGAAAGGGTGGTGTGTCGGTGCGGCCGGGCGGTGGGCCTGGCCGGTTCGGTTCTGGAAGGCGGCGGCCCGTCGTCGCCGGTCGGGACGGCGGCGGGCGCGGGATTCAGCGTCGGGGCGCGGGCGCCACGACGTGGCGCGCCAGCAGGGATTCGAAGCCGCGGCGGGCGCGCTCGATCGCGCCGGGCACGCGCAGGAAGCGGGCGTCGTGGTGCAGCGCCAGGATCAGGCCGTGCATCTCGAAGGCCATCTGCTGGGCATCGGTGTCGGGCCGCAGCTCGCCGACCTCGCGGGCCAGTTCGATCGCGCGGTGCAGCGCCGTCTGCCAGGCCAGCACCATGTCGGCCAGCGCGTCGCGGACCGGGCCGGGGCGGTCGTCGAACTCGACGGCGCCGCTGATGTAGATGCAGCCGGAGTCGATTTCCACCGTGACCCGCTCGATCCAGCGGTCAAACAGCGCGCGCAGCCGCAGCACGCCGCGCGGCTGTCGGATCGCCGGGAAGAAGACCTCGTCCTCGAAGCGGCGGTGGTATTCGCGGATCACCGAGATCTGCAGCTCCTCGCGCGAGCCGAAGTGGGCGAACACGCCCGACTTGCTCATGCCCGTCACCTCGGCGAGCGTGCCGATCGACAGGCCCTCCAGCCCCTTCTGCGAGGACAGCAGCAGGGCCGCGTCCAGGATCGAGGCGCGTGTCTGCAAGCCCTTCTGCAAGGAACGGGTGCCCGACCGGGGCGCGGTGCGGGTGCTGGGTGCGGGCGGGTTGAGGGTGGTCACGATGGCTCTAAATCGAACGGTCGTGCTATTTTGTTCGAGATCCCGCATTCGGCAACCCCCGGGCTTTCTCGGAGGCCTAGAGTCTGAACTCTAGGGGGCTGCGGACGGCGGCTGCGGCGCGTCGATGGAACCGAGGAACTGGCCGACCGCGCGATGCACATCCGTGCGCTTCAGGATGCCGCGATGGCTGCTGTCGGGCAAGAGCTGTTCGGTCAGCCGGCCCGGCCAACCGGCGAAGAGGGCGCGCGACAGGCGCGGCGGGATGGTGGTGTCGAGCGCGCCGATCACCAGCAGGCAAGGGCAGCGCACGTCGGCGATGTGGCGCACGGACTCGTAGCGGTCTCGCAGCAGGCCGGTCTGGCGCGCGAGCCAGTCCAGCGCCCCCAGGCCATTGGCCACCCGTTCGCGCTCAGCCGGCTTGCGCCAGGCCAGTCCCATCCCTTCGTCGTGGAAGCACAGCACGGCATGGTCCGGCAGGTCGGCCGGCGCCCGGAAGACCGAGGTCGGATGCTCGCGGCGGCCGTTGAAGTAGATCAGCGCCGAGCGGATCGTCCGCCCGCCCCGCGGCCTTGCCAGGTGCCCGTGCAGCACCTTGCCCGACAGCGCGACCTCCACCGGCACGATGTCGTGACCCGGGCTGTCCAGCACGGCGTTCCTCTTGGGCGAGGGGAACAGCAGGTGACGCTGCCAGGCCCAGAGCAGCGCCAGGGCGGCCAGCGCGGCCACCGTCGCGGCGGAAAAGATGAGGAGCAGGTGGGTCACCGGTCGATCCAGGGCGGGCAGGGCCAGCGGAGCTGTCGAGTGTCGCGGCGGCGCGTGACGCGGGCGGGTCCAGCCGGTGGCCATGACCACGTCTTGAAGCTGACACCTTGCATGATCTATGCTTGGCTTGAGGAAACTGCCATGGACGTGCTGCAACTCGATGTATCGGGTCGCCCTCAGGCTTGGATCTCGCCGAAGGAAGCGGCCACTCTCTACGCCAGCGACGCCGTCGCCTGGACGATCGGAGAGCCGTGTCTCGTGCTGCGTGGCGGCATCCAGCGCAGCAGCGGTCTGCAGTCGCGCATCGAGCTGCACCCGATCATCGCGGTGCGCGGCGCGGTCCCCAGCCGGGCCTGGCGCTAGGCGCCGGCGCTGTCCAACCCCAAGCTGTTCGTGCGCGACAAGATGGTCTGCGCCTACTGCGGCGGCCAGTTCCACCCGGAGGACCTGACGCGCGAGCACATCGTGCCGACCTCGCGCGGCGGAGCCGACAGCTGGATGAACTGCATCACCGCCTGCCGCTCCTGCAACGGCCGCAAGGGCAGCCGGCTGGTGCACGAGGCGCGCATGGAGCTGCTCTACCTGCCCTACGTGCCCAGCCTGCACGAGGACATGATCCTGCGCGGTCGCCGCATCCTGGTCGACCAGATGGAGTTCCTGCTCGCCAGCGTGCCCAGCCACAGCCGGCTGCACGGCTGAGCCGGGCCTGCGTTGCGGATGTCATCGGGACAGGTCGGGCGCTCCCTGTCGACCATGCCACCGGCGGTCAACCGGCGGTGCCGGGTGCGGCGTTAGGATGGTCTGAATCCCGGATCCGACCGTCACCGGTCCCCTGACACCATGCACCCGACTTCTTCCTTTCTTCGTCCGCTGGTCGTGCTGTTCGCCGCGTGTGCCGCGCTGGCGCTCTCCGCCTGCAGCACCACCAGCCCGGACGTGATCCAGCCACGTGACGCGCAGCGCCTGTCCAACGTGCAGGACGCGGTCGTGCTCAACGTGCGTCCGGTCGTCGTCGAGGGCCAGCAGAGCGGCACCGGCGCGGTGGCGGGCGGCGTGGTCGGCGGCATCGCCGGTGGCACCGTGGGCGGGCGGCGCGAGAGCGCGGCGGTGGCCATCATCGGGGCGGCCGCGGGTGCGGTGATCGGCAACACCGTCGAGCGCTTCGGCACCCGCGAGGACGCGGTGGAGATCCTGATCCAGCTGACCAACGGCGACCGTCGCGCGATCGTGCAGGCCAAGGGCACCGAGAACATCGCGGCCGGCGATGCGGTCATCCTGATCAACACCGGCGGCAAGACCCGCGTGATCAAGGCGCCGCCGGTTCAGGGCCGGTGACGCTGCCCGCCGTATCCCGGCGCGGCTGACCCGAAAGCGGTGCCACCCCATGACAAAGCCGCCTGTCGGCACCACGGCGAGGTGGTGACGGCGAGGCGGCCAGGGTGTCGGAGCGGTTGACGACGCGTGCTGCGCGTCACCTCGTCACGAGGTTCAGGGCTTGGTGCTGCGCAGCTGCTCTTCCAGCTCGTTGCAGGTCGGGGCGCAGACCAGCTGGGACTTGCCCAGCAGCTTGCGGGTCTTCAGTTGCGAACGGGCGCGGTGCTTGCCGCACAGGAAACACGACATCGTGGCGGCCGAATGGGTGCCGGCCGAGCCGAACGGCGAACCGGGCGTCTTGCTCAGGTAACGCAGGCCATCGGAGTCGATGGCGGTCTTGACAGTGTCTTTGCTCATGGATGTCTTCGGTCGCGGGTGAAGGAATCGCGGCGTGAAACTTCGACCACGCGAGATTGTGGCCAGTCGACACAATAGACGAAGTTTCCGCTCACTGCTCGTGAAAGGTTGATGCGAGCCCGATGCCGGGGCGTCGGGGGTGGGGTCTGGTTGACGAACGTCAAGACCGGAGCGTGCGTCAGAGGAATCGCTCCAGCAGCCGGCGGGACGCCCTGTCCAGGCCGAAGCGGTCGCGGATGCGGAAGGCGATGCCGTGCGCGCTGGCGATCAGCAGGGCGCTGCCGTTCAGGCGCCGGATGTCTTCCTCGGCTTTCAGCACGAAAGTGGTGGCGCCGCGGTCGGTTTCAACCGTCCAGGTGCTCGGGGTCGAGAAGGTCGACACGCCGACCAGCCGCTCGATCACCGGCACGAACTCGCGCGCAGCCAGTTCGTCGGCGATCAGCGTGCGGTCCGGCTCGGGCAGCGCGTCGAGCCGGTCGATCCAGACCAGCTCGTGGCCGTCCGGGCTGACCAGCGACAGCCCGTCGTCCGGCGCGCCCAGCGGGAAGGCCCGCACCGGCACCACGCCAACGTGCGCGACGCCGTCGAGGCCGGTCCAGACCAGCCGCCCCATCGCGTTGCGGGCCAGCGTCCAGGGCTGCTTGTCGTTCGGGTGTTCCATGCTCAACCCTGTCCGGCCGGATGGGCCGCATGCACCGGCGCGGCCGGCGTGATGACCGCCGCGTCGTCGTCTTCCGCCAGCTGCTCGGTGCGGCGCGCCTGGGCTTCGTAGAGACGCCAGTAAGCGCCCTGGCGGGCCATGAGCTCGTCGTGCGGGCCGACCTCGACGATCTGGCCGCGGTCCATCACGACCAGCCGATCGGCCTTGCGCAGCGTCGACAGGCGGTGCGCGATCGCGATGGTGGTGCGGCCGAGCACGAGGTTGTCCAGCGCCTTCTGGATCTCCTTCTCGGTCTCGGTATCGACCGCCGATGTGGCCTCGTCGAGGATCAGGATCTTCGGGTCGATCAGCAACGCGCGGGCGATCGAGATGCGCTGGCGCTCACCGCCCGACAGGCCTTGGCCCCGCTCGCCGACCAGCGAGTCGTAGCCGTGCGGCAGGCGCAGGATGAACTCGTGCGCGTGGGCCGCACGGGCAGCGGCGACGATTTCCGCGCGGGTGGCGTCGGGCCGGCCGTAGGCGATGTTCTCGGCGATCGTGCCGAAGAACAGGAAGGGCTCCTGCAGCACCAGGCCGATGTGGCGGCGGTAGTCGGCCACGCGGTAGCGGCGCAGGTCGTTGCCGTCGACCCGGATGGCGCCCTCGGTGACGTCGTAGAAGCGGCAGATCAGGTTGACCAGCGTGCTCTTGCCCGAGCCGCTGTGGCCGACCAGGCCGATCATCTCGCCCGGCCGGATGTCGAGGTCCAGCCCGCGGATCACCGCCCGGTTGCCGTAGCGGAAGCCGACGTTGCGCAGCTCGATGCGGCCTTCCGGCTTGTCGTAGGGCTGCGGCTGGGCGGGGTCCGGCACGTTGGAGACGTGGTCGAGGATGTCGAAGATGCGCTTGGCGCCGGCCGCCGCCTTCTGGGTCACCGAGACGATGCGGCTCATCGAGTCGAGCCGGCCATAGAAGCGGCCGATGTAGGCCAGGAAGGCGGTCAGCACGCCGACGGTGATCTCGCTGCCGGCGACCAGCCAGATGCCGAAACCCCAGACCACCAGCAGGCCGATCTCGGTCATCAGCGAGACGGTCGGCGAGAACAGGCTCCAGGTCCGGTTGAGCTTGTCGTTGACGGCCAGGTTGTGCGCATTGGCGTCGCGGAAGCGCTGGGCCTCCCGGCCCTCCTGGGCAAAGGCCTTGACCACGCGGATCCCGGGGATGGTGTCGGCCAGCACGCTGGTGACCTCCGACCAGACCCGGTCGATCTTCTCGAAGCCGGTGCGCAGGCGGTCGCGCACGATGTGGATCAGCCAGCCGATGAAGGGCAGCGGCAGCAGCGTGACCAGCGCCAGCAGCGGGTTGATCGAGAAGAGGATGAGCGCGGTCATCGCGATCATCAGCACGTCGGTGGCGAAGTCCAGCGCGTGCAGCGACAGGAAGACGTTGATGCGGTCGGTCTCGCTGCCGATGCGCGACATCAGGTCGCCGGTGCGCTTGCCGCCGAAGTAGTCCAGCGACAGTCTCAGCAGGTGCTCGAAGGTGGTGGTGCGCAGGTCCGCGCCGATGCGCTCGGAGACCAGCGCCAGCAGGTAGGTGCGGGCCCAGCCCAGGCCCCAGGCGGCCAGCGCGGCGGCCAGCAGGCCTCCGAGGTACATCGCCACCACCGAGATGTCGATGTGCTGGCCGTTCTGGTAGGGGATCAGCACCTCGTCCATCAGCGGCATGGTCAGGTAGGGCGGCACCAGCGTCGCGGCGGTCGAGGCCAGCGTCAGCAGGAAGCCGACCAGCAAGCGGCCCTGGTAGGGCCGCGCGAAGCGGGCCAGCCGCAGCAACACCCAGGTCGACGGCGGCGTCTGCAGCTCGCGCTCGCAGACCGGGCAGGACTCGCTGTCCTCGGGCAGCGGCGCCGCGCAGGTCGGGCAGGTGCCTGCTTCCTCGCGCACCAGCCGCGACTGCAGCGGCGCACCCGCGTCGCCCTGGGCCAGCTCGGCCTGGCGGCGCTCGAACTGGTCCAGCAGGCGGGAGGCCTGGGCATGCAGGCCGAGCGTGAAGCGCCAGTGGGCCAGCACGCGGTGCGGGTCGTGCAATTCCAGCAGGCCGACGCCGCCGTGGTCGCTCAGGCGCAGCGACAGGCCGGTGTCGATCGGCCAGGACTGCCAGTCGGCGTCCGGCCCGACGCGGGCATGCAGTGTGCGGCTGCCCAGCACGAGCTGGCCAGCGGTGAAGCGCATCCGGGCATCGAGGTCAACCTGCAGCGTCGCCAGGGCGTTCTCGTCTGCAGCCAGCGGCGCGGCCGGGCGGAGGTCCGGGGCGCTCGCCGCAGGTCGCGACGACGACGAATCTGACGGGACGGTGTGGGATGGATGCATGGTGGGAGGAAGTGAACCCTCGATTTTCTCCGAAGCAGGGACAACGGCCCAGCGCCTCGTCTCGCCGACGTCAGCCCAGGTGATGGGGAGCGACGCACAATCGCCCTCTGTCCGGGTTCCCGACCCCTCTCAGCCCAGCGCGTCAGCCGCGCCAGAACGAGCCGACCTCCGCGGCGGCCTCTCCTGAACATGAGCCTCAAAGAAGACATCAAGCTGTTGCGCATCAACTACCTGCGCGGCCCCAACGTCTGGACCTACCGCCCGGTGCTCGAGGTCTGGCTCGATCTGGGCGAGCTGGAAGACCACCCGTCCAACAAGCTGCCCGGCTTCAACGACCGGCTCACGGCGATGCTGCCGGCACTGGTCGAGCACCACTGCGGCGTCGGTGAGCGTGGTGGCTTCCTGCAGCGGCTGGTCGAGGGCACCTGGGCCGGACACGTGCTGGAGCACGTCGTCATCGAGCTGCTCAACCTGGCGGGCATGCCCACCGGCTTCGGCCAGACCCGCAGCACCTCGCGGCATGGGGTCTACCGGATGGTGTTCCGGGCCCGCGACGAGCAGGTCGCCCGCACCGCGCTCGCCTGCGGTCACGCGCTGATCATGGCGGCGATCAACGACCAGCCGTTCGACGTGCCCAAGGCGGTCGAGCAGATCCGCGAGCGCATCGACGAGTGCTACCTCGGCCCGAGCACCGCCTGCATCGTGTCGGCGGCGACCGACCGGCAGATCCCGCACATCCGCCTGAACGACGGCAACCTGGTGCAGCTCGGCTACGGCCGCGCCCAGCGCCGCATCTGGACCGCCGAGACCGACAAGACCAGCGCCATCGCCGAGGGCATCGCCGGTGACAAGGACCTGACCAAGTCGCTGCTGAAAGCGGTCGGCGTGCCGGTGCCCGAGGGCGAGGTGGCCAAGGATCCGGCCCATGCCTGGGAGATCGCGCAGGACCTGGGCCTGCCGGTGGTGGTCAAGCCGACCGACGCCAACCATGGCCGCGGGGTCAGCCTGGAGCTGAGCACGCAGGCCGAGGTCGAGGCCGCCTGGGGCATCGCCGACGCCGAAGGCAGCGAGGTCATCGTCGAGCGCTACATCCGTGGCGACGAGCATCGCCTGCTGGTCGTCGCCGGCCAGGTGGTCGCCGCCGCCCGGGGCGAAAGCCTGTGGATCCACGGCGACGGCGTGTCGACCGTGCTGCAGCTGATCGACAGCCAGCTCAACACCGACCCGCGCCGCGGCGAGGCCGAGGAGTTCCCGCTCGAGACCATCAAGCTCGACCGCGAGCCGGTCATCCGCCTGCTGCTGGAGCGCCAGGGCCTGGACGGCGACTCGATCCCGGCGGCTGGCCGGCGCGTGCTGATTCAGCGCAACGGCAACGTCGCGATCGACTGCACCGATGCCGTGCATCCGGAGGTCGCCCACGCCGTCGGCCTGGCCGCCCGCGTGGTCGGCCTGGACATCGCCGGCATCGACCTGGTGGCCGAGGACGTCTCGCGTCCGCTGCACGAGCAGGGCGGCGCGATCGTCGAGGTCAACGCCGGCCCCGGCCTGCTGATGCACCTGAAGCCGGCGGTCGGCACGCCGCGCCCGGTCGGCCAGGCCATCGTCAACCACCTGTTCGACGAGGCCAGCAGCGGCCGCGTGCCCATCGTCGGCATCGCCGGCCGGCGCGACACCCACCGCATCGCGCGGCTGGTCGCGTGGCTGGCGCACCTGGGCGGACGCCGCACCGGCCTGGCCTGCCGCGACGGCCTGTTCCTGGGCACCCGCGCGGTCGAGCGCAAGCCCAGCGCCCACTTCGACGCCGCGCTGCGCCTGCTGATGAACCGCGAGGTCGACGCCGTCGTGCTCGAGAACGGCCCGGAAAGCATCCTGCAGGACGGCCTGGCCTACGACCGCTGCCAGGTCGGCGTCGTCACCGACATGGACGGCGCCGACACCCTGGGCGCGCACGACATCGCCAGCCCCGACCAGATGCCGCGCGTGCTGCGCACCCAGATCGACGTGGTGCTGTCCGATGGCGTGGGCGTGCTCAACGCCGACCATTCCGAGGTCGCCGAACTGGCCCGGCTGTGCGACGGCGAGGTGCTGCTCTACGCCAGCACGCACGACAACCCCGCACTGGCCGCGCAGCGGTCCCAGGGCGGACGCAGCGTCTGCGCCCGCGACGGCCGCATCGTGCTGGCCAACGGCACGGCCGAGGTCTTCGGCCTGCCGCTGCACAACCCGCGCCGCGCCAGCCTGGGGCTGGGCACCGAGGTGCTGCTGGCGGCGGTCGCCACCGCCTGGGCGATGGGCATCTCGCCCGAGCTGATCGCCGCCGGCATCGAGACCTTCGAACCGGGCGCCGCACGCTGACGCGTGCGGCCGCCGACCTCCGATCCACGCATCCCCTCCGAATCGATGGAACTCACCCGCATCCGGGCCCTGCGCGGGCCCAACCTCTGGAGCCGCCACACCGCCGTCGAGACGATCGTGCGCTGCGAGCCCGATGAACGCGACATCAGCCGGCTGAGCGGATTCGAGACCCGGCTGCGGGCGCTCTTCCCGGCGCTCGGTGCGATGCCGGCGAGCAGCCAGGCGGGACCGCGCTCGCTGGCCCACGTGCTGGAGCTGGTGACGCTGACGCTGCAGACCGAGGCCGGCTGCCCGGTGACCTTCAGCCGCACCTCGGCAACGGTCGAGGCCGGCGTCTACCAGGTCGTGGTCGAGTACAGCGAGGAAGCGGTCGGCAAGCTGGCGCTGGAACTCGCCGAGCAACTGCTCAACGCCGCGCTGTCCAGCGAGGCCGCGAGCGCCGGCTTCGAGCTCGATGCCGCCGTGGCCCGGCTGCGCGAGATCGACGAGGACGTGCGCCTCGGCCCGAGCACGGGCTCGATCGTCAACGCCGCCGCCGCGCGCGGCATCCCCTGGCGTCGCCTGACCCAGGGCAGCCTGGTGCAGTTTGGCTGGGGCTCGTCGCTGCGCCGCATCTGGGCCGCCGAGGTCGATTCGACCAGCGCCGTGTCCGAATCGATCGCGCAGGACAAGGACCTGAGCAAGCGCCTGCTGGCCGCCGCCGGCGTGCCGGTGCCGGTCGGCCGCCCGGTGTCCAGCCCCGACGAGGCCTGGGCCGTGGCCGAGGAGATCGGCCTGCCGGTCGTGCTCAAGCCGCAGGACGGCAACCAGGGCAAGGGCGTGACGGTCAACATCATGGACCGCGCCAGCCTGGACATCGCCTACGCCGCCGCTGCCGAGATCGGCGAGGTTATGGTCGAGAAGTTCCTGCCCGGCAGCGACTACCGCATGCTGGTGGTCGGCAACCAGCTGGTTGCCGCCGCCCGGCGCGACCCGCCGCATGTCAACGGCGACGGCGTTCACACGGTGCGCGAGCTGGTCGACCAGGTCAACGCCGACCCGCGCCGCGGTGACGGCCATGCGACCTCGCTGACCAAGATCCGCTTCGACGAGATCGCGGTTGCGCGGCTGGCGCTGCAGGGCCTGACGCCCGAGAGCGTGCCGCCCAAGGGCCAGCGGGTGATCCTGCGCAACAACGCCAACCTGAGCACCGGCGGCACCGCCACCGACGTGACCGACGACGTCCATCCCGAGGTTGCCGCGCGCGCCGTGGCGGCCGCGCAGATGATCGGCCTGGACATCTGCGGCGTCGACGTGGTGTGCGAGAGCGTGCTGCGCCCGATGGAGGAACAGAGCGGCGGCGTGGTCGAGGTCAACGCCGCGCCTGGCCTGCGCATGCACCTGTCGCCGTCCTACGGCAAGGGCCGCAACGTCGGCGAGGCCGTCATCAACCACCTGTTCGGCCCGGTTGGCCACGGCAGCGACGGCCGCATCCCGGTCATCGCCGTGACCGGCACCAACGGCAAGACCACGGTGACCCGCCTGACCGCGCACATCCTGGCCAGCAGCGGCCTGCGCACCGGCATGACCAACACCGACGGCGTCTACGTCAACGGGCGCCAGATCGACAGCGGAGACTGCTCCGGCCCCAAGAGCGCCCGCAACGTGCTGATGCACCCGGAGGTCGACGCGGCCGTGTTCGAGACCGCCCGTGGCGGCGTGCTGCGCGAGGGCCTGGGCTTCGACCGCTGCCAGGTCGCGGTGGTGACCAACCTCGGCGCCGGCGATCACCTGGGCCTGAACTACATCACCACGGTCGAGGACCTGGCGGTGCTCAAGCGCGTGATCGTCCAGAACGTCGCGCCGACCGGCTATGCCGTGCTCAACGCGGCGGACCCGATCACCGCCGCGATGGCCTCGGTCTGCCCCGGACAGGTCATCTACTTCGCGGCCGACCGCCAGCATCCGGTGATGGCCACGCACCGGGCGCAGGGCAAGCGCTGCGTCTACATCGACGCCGACAACCTGGTCGCCGCCGAAGGTGCCTGGCGCGAGCTGATCCCGCTGCGCGACATTCCGCTGACCCGTGGCGGCGCGATCGGCTTCCAGGTCGAGAACGCGATGGCCTCGGTGGCCGCCGCCTGGGGCATCGGGCTGGACTGGGCCGCGATCCGCAGCGGCCTGGCCAGCTTCGTCAACGACGCCGACAACGCGCCCGGCCGCTTCAACGTGCTGGATCACCGGGGCGCCACCGTCATCGCCGACTACGGCCACAACCCCGACGCGATGCGCGCGCTGGTCTCGGCCGTCGAGGCCATGCCGGCGCGCCGGCGCTCGGTGGTCATCAGCGGTGCCGGCGACCGGCGCGACGAGGACATCCGCGAGCAGACCCAGATCCTCGGCGCGGCCTTCGACGAGGTGATCCTCTACCAGGACGCCTGCCAGCGCGGCCGCGAGGACGGCGAGGTCCTGCGCCTGTTGCGCGAGGGCCTGGTGGGCGCGCCCCGCACCGGCCAGGTCGACGAGATCTACGGCGAGTTCGTCGCCATCGACACCGCGCTGGATCGGCTCGAACCGGGCGACCTCTGCCTCGTGCTGGTCGACCAGGTCGAGGAGGCACTGGCCCACCTCAAGCAGCGCATCGCGGGCGGTGCGCCGGCGCCGCTGCAGACACCGCCGCAGGCGGCCTGATCAGCGCACGGCCCAGGTCCGCCCGAGCAGGGCGACCGCATAGACCGCGACGCCCAGGCCCAGGTTGACGCTCACCAGCATGCGGATGCGGGCCAGTGCCGCGCCGCCGGCCGGCCAGTCCTGGCGGTCCACGGCGGCGCGCAGGCGCGGCATCGCCTGGTGCGCGACCAGGCCGTAGAGCAGCGTCATCGCCAGGCCCAGCGCCAGCATCAGGTGGACGTGGCGCAGCACCACCGCCATGCCACCGGCCACCTCGATCATCCCCAGGCCCGATGCCCAGACCGCCAGCACGGCCAGCACCACGCCGCGCAGGAAGCGGCGCAGCGTGTCGGCCATCAGCGGCAGGCGTTGCGGCGCTGCCAGCGTGGCGACGGCGGCGGGCCGCACGCAGAACAGCATCACCGCCATGCCACCGACCCAGAAGGTCGCGGCGAGCAGGTGGACGAGCAGCAGGATCGGGTAGGTCCACATGGCAGAAAGCCCCGCGCGGGCGGGGCTGGTCGGGTCCGGGGACCGGGATTGTCGACCGGCTGGCGCCGGTCACCCGTCAGGCGTGCGCGGCCGTGCGGAAGCGCGACACCACCTCGGTCAGCCGGTGAGCCTGCTGGTTCAGGCTTTCGGCGGCCGCAGCGGTCTCCTCGACCAGCGCGGCGTTCTGCTGCGTGGCCTGGTCGAGCTGGCCGAGCGCGGCGTTGATCTGGTCGGCGCCTTCCTGTTGCTGACCGGTGGCGGCGTTGATCTCGGCCATCAGCGTGTTGACCTGGCGGACCTGGTCGACGACCGCGCCGATGGTCTGTCCGGCATCGGTGACGCGGCCGTGGCCCATCTCGACCTTCTCGACGCTGTCCTGGATCAGCGTCTTGATCTCGCGGGCTGCCTGGGCCGAACGCTGCGCGAGCGTGCGGACCTCGGCGGCGACGACCGCGAAGCCGCGGCCCTGTTCACCGGCACGCGCGGCCTCGACCGCCGCGTTCAGCGCCAGGATGTTGGTCTGGAAGGAAATGCCGTCGATGACGCCGATGATGTCGGCGATCTTGTGGCTCGAACCCTGGATGCCGTTCATCGTCTCGACCACCTGCCGGACCGATTCGCCGCCGGTGGCGGCCACTTCCGACGCCCGTGCGGCCAGCTCGTTGGCCTGGCGGGCGCTGTCGGCGTTGGCGCGCACGGTGTGGTTCATCTGCTGCATCGACGCGGCGGTCTCCTGCAGGCTGGCAGCCTGGTTCTCGGTGCGGGCCGACAGGTCGGCGTTGCCCTGGGCAATCTGCGAGGACGCGGTGGCGATCGCGTCGGTGCCGGCCCGGACCTCGCCGACCATGCGCGACAGGCTCACCGACATGTGGTCCAGCGCCGTCAGCAACGCGCCGATCTCGTCGTCGCTGGTGGCCTGGACACGCTGGCTCAGGTCGCCGTCGGAGACCGCCTCGGCCACGCGCACGGCCTGGGCCAGCGACGCCTTGATGCTGCGCGCGATGGCCAGCGACAGCGCGCCGGTCAGCAGCACGCCAACGAGGCCCAGCGCCGCCAGACCGATCAGGCCGTTGCGGGTCGAGGCCGCACGCTCATCGAGCAGCCGTTCCAGATGCGGCAAGGCCGCGTCGATCAGCGCGAACTGGGCGTCGACGGCTTCGGTCGTCAGCGCGAAATAGGCCTCGCCCGCCAGCGTGTACGACTCGAAGTCCGAGGTCATCGCGAGGACCTGGCGCTCGACCTGGGCGAGCTGCGCGTCGGACTTGTCGCGAGCGGCCTTGAGATCGCGCAGCAGCGCCGGGTTCGCCTCGGCGGCGGTCTCCAGGTGACGCCTGGCCGAACGGGCGTGCGAGCGAGCCAGCGCGATCGCGCCCAGCATGTCGGCACGCAGCGCCGGGGTCATCGTGCGTTGCGTCAGCGCGGCGGTGCCGCGGGCGCGCAGCTGGCCCAGCACCTCGGTGATCGGCGGCACGTCGTTGAGCATCGCGATCACGACGTGGTAGCTGTCGGCATTCGGGTCCAGGCTGAGCCCGGAGCTGTCCAGCACCATCGCCAGCAGGTTGAGTTCTTCCTCGATCAGCGCGGTGTGGCGCTTGAAGCTGGTCGCCGTATCGACGCGACCCTGCGCCACGTCGTCGGGCAGCGCCTGCCAGTCTTGCCGGATGCGGGCGAACTGCTCGCGCAACGACTTCTGCTCGTAGACGACGACCCCTGTCTGGACGGCATCCATGGCCTGGCCGACCTGGGGTGCCAGGTCGATGCGGCGCTTCTTCATCGCCTCGTTGCCGGCCAGCGTGCCGGCGGACGCGCCACGGTGCTGCTGGGTCAGTCGCAGCAGCTGCAGGACCTGTTCGGCCGGATGCAGGCCGCTGGCCTCCGACTGCGCCGTGCGCAGGTCGGCCAGCCGGTCCTTGAACAGGGTCAGCAGCGGCGGCAGGGCCAACGCCACGGTCAGGCTGCCGAGCAGGAGCAGCTTCTTCGACAGGGTGAGTCGGTCGAGCGAGATCATCTGGGGGCTCCCGCGTGTCCCATTGGCCGCCGATGGGGCCATCCTCAGGACACGACGATGGCGCCATCATCGACCGGGCGATGGCGCTCGAATGGGCGGAATTGCGCCGCTTCCGGCGCCCAATTCGACGCGGCCGGCGGCGCCGTCTCAGCCTGCGGCGGGCTGTGCCAGCAGCTGCGTGACGCGGCGCTCGAGCGCCAGGAAATCCGGTGCGCCGACGTGCTGCCAGACGATCTGCCCACGCCGGTCGATCAGCACGCTGGTGGGCGTGCCCTGCACGCCGCCGAAGGCCCGCGCGATGGCGCCGGTGTTGTCGATCGTGACCTCGAAGGGCAACGGCCGCGCCATGAGGTAGTTCACCACCGCTGCCGGCGCGTCGTACTGCATCGCCACCGCCAGGGTCTGGAAGCCGTGCGCCGCATGGCGCTGCTGCAGGGCGACCAGCGCGGGCATTTCCTGCCGGCAGATCGCGCAGGTGGTGGCCCAGAAGTTGACCAGCACGACCTGACCGCGCAGGCCGGACAGCTGGGCCGGGCTGCCGTCCATGCGGACGTAGCCGACCTCGGACGCTGCCTTCGGCCGGGTCTGCCACCAGGCCAGCGCACCGAGGCCGGCGACCCCGGCGGTCAACCCTCCGACGCTGGCCAGCAGCAGGCGGCGACGGGTGGACACGGTGGCGAGCGGGGCGGAGGTCATCGCGTGCGGCGGGATGGTGTCGGGCTTGGCCAGCAAGTTTAGGGCGGTCAGCCGGCTCGCTTAGCATTGACGGTTTCCCGAACCGGACGCCCGTCCTGACCATGACCACATCGCTCCTCGTGCGCGGCTACGAAGTCGTGATCGGCTTCGAGACCCACGCCCAGCTCTCGACCCAATCCAAGATCTTCTCCGGCGCCTCGACGGCCTTCGGTGCCGAGCCCAACACCCAGGCCTGTGCGGTCGACCTGGCGCTGCCGGGCTCGCTGCCGGTGATGAACCGGGGCGCCGTCGAGCGCGCCATCCGGTTCGGCCTGGCGGTCGGCGCGACGGTGGCGCCGATGTCGATCTTTGCCCGCAAGAACTACTTCTATCCGGACCTGCCCAAGGGCTACCAGATCAGCCAGTACGAGATCCCGGTGGTGCAGGGCGGCGCGATCGAGTTCCTGGTCGACGGCCAGCGCCACCGCGTGCGCCTGACCCGTGCCCATCTGGAAGAGGACGCCGGCAAGTCGCTGCACGAGGACTTCCACGGCATGAGCGGCATCGACCTGAACCGCGCCGGCACGCCGCTGCTGGAAATCGTCTCCGAGCCCGAGCTGCGTTCGAGCCGCCAGGCGGTCGAATACGCCAAGGCGCTGCACACGCTGGTGGTCTGGCTGGGCATCTGCGACGGCAACATGCAGGAAGGCAGCTTCCGCTGCGACGCCAACGTCTCGGTGCGCCGTCCGGGCGAGCCCTTCGGCACGCGCCGCGAGATCAAGAACCTCAACAGCTTCCGCTTCCTGCAGCAGGCGATCGACTTCGAGGTGCAGTGGCAGATCGACCAGATCGAGGACGGCCACGAGATCATCCAGGCCACCGTGCTGTTCGACCCGGACACCGGCGAGACCCGCATGATGCGGACCAAGGAAGACGCGCACGACTACCGCTACTTCCCCGATCCCGACCTGCCGCCGCTGCTGATCGCCCCGAGCTGGGTCGAGCGCGTGCGCGCCGAGATGCCGGAACTGCCCGGTGCGCTGGCCGCCCGCTTCGAGGCCGAGCACGGCCTGCCGGCCTACGACGCCGCGATGATGACCGCCAGCCGCGCCACCGCCGCCTATTACCAGGAAGCCGCGGCCGCCTGCGGCGCACCCAAGCTGGTCGCCAACTGGGTCATGGGCGAGCTGAGCAAGCGCCTGAACGCCGAGGGCATGGACATCGCCGCCGCGCCGGTGACGGCCGCGACGCTGGCCACGCTGATCGGCCGGATCCAGGACGGCACGATCTCCAACAACGCTGCCCGCCAGGTGTTCGAGTCGCTGTGGAGCGGCGAGGGTGCGACGGTCGACGCGGTCATCGAGGCCAAGGGCCTGCGCCAGATGAACGACAGCGGCGCGCTCGAGGCCATCCTCGACGAGGTGCTGGCCGCCAACCCGAAGTCGGTCGAGGAATACCGCGCCGGCAAGGACAAGGCCTTCAACGCGCTGGTCGGCCAGGCCATGAAGGCGAGCAAGGGCAAGGCCAATCCGGCCCAGGTCAACGAGCTGCTCAAGCGCAAGCTGGCGGGCTGAGGCCCGCCGCCGGTCTCAGCGCGCCAGCACCGTGCTGGGCGCGGGGCCCAGGCTGCCAGGTGCCGCGCCGGCCCAGAGCTTGCGCAGCCGCGCCAGCTCCTCGTCGTAGCGGGCGTTGATGCGCTGCAGTTCGGACTCGTGCGTGCTGGCCGAGGTGCGCTGGGCCTCGATGCTGGTCTTGTTGTCGTCGAAGCGGACCTTGAGCTTGCGTGGCAGGTCCTTGCCCTTGTAGAACTCGGCCTCCTCGTGCAGGGCCTTCTGCTCGACCTCCAGCACGGCCAGCCGCTTCTCGACGCCATGCAGCGCCTGTTTCAGCGGCTCCAGTGCCGCTTCGCGGGCGCGCTGGTGGGCGGGCTCGTCGGGATAGCGGTTGAGCAGGTTGCGGTCATGTCGCAGCGCATCCCTGCGCGCGGCATCGCGGACCATCTCGGCGCGCTGTGCCTCTTCCTGCGCGGCGCGTTCCTCGGCGGTCAGGCTGGGCATGACCCGGGCGCGCACCGAGCCGTCCTTGTTGCGCAGGTCCTGCTGGCGGTCCAGGCATTCCGGGATCGGCCGGTCCGAGGTCAGCCGGCGGCCCTTGGCGTCGATGCAGGTGTAGATGCCGGCGCTGTTCTGGGCCAGGGCCGGCGAGGCCGCCAGCGCGCACAGCAGCCCCAGCGTCGACAGCGCGACGCCCGCACGCGCCACGCGTCGTGTGGTCACTCGCCCACCCCGTAGCGGGTCCGGTAGGCCTGCACGGCCGGCAGGAAGCTGGCGAGCTGGGCGTCGCTCTGGGCGCCCAGGAAGGCCAGCAGGTCGGCCAGCGTGGCGATCGCGATGACCTCCATGCCCAGTTCGGCGCGCACGTGCTGCACGGCCGAGCGGTCGGTGTCGGTGCCGTTCTCGCTCGCCTTCTCCTGGCGGTCCAGCGCGATGGCCACGCCGCAGGGCGTCGCGCCGGCCGCGCGGATCATGCCGATGGACTCGCGCACCGAGGTGCCGGCCGAGATCACGTCGTCGATGATCAGCACCCGCCCGCGCACCGGTGCGCCGACCAGCGTGCCGCCCTCGCCGTGGTCCTTCGCTTCCTTGCGGTTGTAGGCGTAAGGCACGTTGCGGCCCAGTCGGGCCAGTTCGATGGCCACCGCCGCAGCCAGCGTGATGCCCTTGTAGGCCGGGCCGAACAGCATGTCGAACTCAAGGCCCGACTCGATCAGGCGGCGTGCATAGAATTCCGCCAGACGGCCCAGCTTGGCGCCGTCGTCGAACAGGCCAGCGTTGAAGAAGTACGGCGACAGCCGTCCCGCCTTGGTCCTGAACTCCCCGAAGCGCAGCACGCCGGCCTGCACGGCGAAGGCCACGAAGTCTTGTGCCAGGACATCCTGGCGGCTCGGGGAGATGCGCTCATTCATCGGAAATGTCACCCATGCGTCTGGTCAGCCTCAACCTCAACGGCATCCGCTCGGCAGCGAGCAAGGGCCTGGTTCCCTGGGTCGAAAGCATGTCGATCGATTGTATGGGGGTGCAGGAACTGAAGGCCCAGTTGGGCGACCTGACCGAGGACATGCGCACGCTCGACGGCATGGCGGGCCACTTCCACTGTGCCGAGAAGAAGGGCTACTCGGGCGTGGGCTTCTACGGCCGCGTGCAGCCCTCCGAGGTCCTGATCGGCCTGGGCGAGGCGGACGTCGACCGCGAGTTCGACGCCGAGGGCCGCTACGTCGAAGCCCGCTACGACCGGCCCGGCCGACCGCTCTCGATCATCAGCTGCTACTTCCCCAGCGGCTCATCGGGCGACGACCGCCAGCAGGCCAAGTTCCGGTTCCTCGACCGCATGGCCCCGCACCTGCGCCGGCTCAAGGCCGAGCGCGAGTTCATCCTGGTCGGCGACGTCAACATCGCCCACCGCGAGGTCGACCTGAAGAACTGGAAGGGCAACCTCAAGAACAGCGGTTTCCTGCCCGAGGAACGCGCCTGGATGACGATGCTGCTCGACGAGATCGGCCTGGTCGACGTCTACCGCAACCTCGAACCGGACGCGACCGACGCCGGCTACACCTGGTGGAGCAACCGCGGCCAGGCCTGGGCCAAGAACGTCGGGTGGCGGATCGACTACCACCTCGCCACCCCCGCCACCGCCAGGCTGGCCCGCGCGACCTCGATCTTCAAGGACCAGCGCTTCAGCGACCATGCGCCGCTGATCGTGGACTACGACCTCGCGCTCTGATCCGGCCATGTGCCGACCGTCGCGGTGCGGTGAGATCATCCGGCGACGGCCAGGGAGGCCGCGCGAGGGGTTCCGACCGATGAAACGCATCGTCATGTTCGGCGGCGGCAGCGGCAGCCGCGACATCACCATCGCCCTGTGCCAGGCCGGCTGGGACGTCACGCGCATCGTGCCGGCCTGGGACAGCGGCGGCAGTTCCAAGGCGCTGCGCGAGTCGCTGGGCATCCTCGCGCTGGGCGACATCCGCCAGGCTCTGATGACGCTGGCCCACGGCGAGGGCCGGCTCAGCAACGTCGTGCGCTACTTCAACGCCCGGCTGTCCGAGATCCCCGACCGTGCCGCGCTGCGCGCCGAGTTCGAGTTCTACGTGCGCGGTGCGCACCCGATGCTGCGGACGATGCCGCCGGAGGTCCGCCGGGCCATCGTCGACTACCTGGGCGTGTTCGAGTCCAGCATCGGCCCCGACTTCGACCTCAGCCGCGGCAGCATCGGTAACTTCGTGCTGACCGGCGCCTACCTCGCGCACCAGCGCGACATCAACCGCGCCGTCCTGGTCTTCCGCGCGCTCTGCGGCATCGGCGGGCATGTCTGGCCCTCGACCACCGACGACGAGGTCGAACTCGTCGCCGACCTGCGCGACGGCAGCCAGGTGCGGCGCCAGGACCAGGTCACGCGCCTGTCCGGCGAGCAGGCCGCCATCGGCATCGAGCGGGTCCGCCTGCACGGCGCCCAGGGCCGGCCGCCCGAGGCCAACCCGGCCGCGCTGGGGGCGCTGGCACAGGCCGACCTGGTCGTGTTCGGGCCCGGCAGCTTCTTCACCAGCACGCTCGGCCACCTGGCGGTCCGGGGCGTGGCGGCCGCGCTGGGGGCCGTGCCCGAGGTGCCCAAGGTCTACATCGGCAACATCCTGCAGTGCCCCGAGACGGTCGACCGCAGCGCGGCCGACCTGCTGCGCGCCTTCGGGCTGGGCGGCGGCGCGGGGCTGCTGACCCACGCCCTGGTCAACCGTGGCTGGGTGCCCTTCGAGCGCACCGAGCGGGGCCACCGCTACCTGTCCGAGGGCGAGACGCTGGCCCAGGACGGGGCCGGCCTGCATCTCTTCGTCGACGACTTCGAGGACCCGTGGCAGCGTGGCCGCCACGACCCGCAGAAGGTCGAGATGACGCTCGGCCACATCGCCGACCCGTCGTCCGAGCCGACCGCCTCCGCGATGATGTGGCTGTGACTTCCATCCCTTGTTGAAAGGGTGCGCGGCTTGCACGACGGCACGGATGCGGCGATAAATCGCCGTCTGGCGTCCAGCCGACGAGTCACAGGGAGTCCCCATGCACCGCACGCTTCATTCCGTTCCCCGCACCGCCCGCCTGACGCTGGCGGCCTGCGCCGTCCTGCTGGCAGGCACCGCCCAGGCCGGCGAGTTCTATGGCCAGGTCGGCTTCCCCGGCGCCGGCATCGGCTACGCCCAGCCGGTCAGCGACTCGGTCACGCTGCGCGCGGACGCGATCTCGATGGGCACGCGCGAGAGCGACTACGACGAGGAAGGCATCACCTACAAGGGCAAGCTCAAGGCCAACCGTGTGGCGGTCTTCGCCGACTGGTTCCCCTTTGGCGGCGTGTTCCGCTTCACCGGCGGGCTGGCGTCGAACAAGTTCGACCTGACGCTGGATGCCTCGGGCAGCGGCCAGCAGATCGACGTCGGCGGCACGCGCTACACCCTGAACGCCGGCGACGGCCTGACGATGTCGATCAAGTACCCGCGCACGATGCCGTACTTCGGCGTCGGCTGGGGCCACCAGCCCAACGTGAGCGGCCTGCGCATCAGCTTCGACGTCGGTGCGCTGATCGGCAAGCCCAAGGTCTCGGCCACCGGCCGTGGCCAGCTCGCCAACCCCTCCGCCCAGGCCGACATCGACCGCGAGGTCGCCGAGATCAACGACGGCATCGGCAAGGTCTCCGTGCTGCCGCAGTTCAGCTTCAGCCTGGGCTACAGCTTCTGAGCGGGCCACGCGGGACCGCAACGGTGCGCCGCTAGCATCGCGGCCATGCTGCGCTACCTCACCGTCCCCGTCACCGCCTTCCAGCAGAACTGCTCCATCGTCTGGTGCGACCAGACGATGGCCGCCGCCGTCATCGACCCGGGCGGCGACCTGCCCGAGTTGCTGGCCGAGGTCGATCGGCTGGGGTTGAAGCTCGAACAGATCTGGCTCACCCATGCCCACATCGACCATGCCGGTGGCACCGGCACGCTGGCGCGCGAGCGCGGGCTGCCCATCGTCGGGCCGCACCCGGGCGACCAGTTCTGGATCGACGGCCTGGCCCAGCAAAGCCGCATGTTCGGCTTCCCGCCGGCCGAGCCCTTCACGCCGACGCGCTGGCTCGCCGATGGCGACCGGGTCCAGATCGGCGAGAGCGTGCTGGCCGTGCGCCACTGTCCGGGCCACACGCCCGGTCACGTGGTCTTCCACAGCGCCGAGATCGGCCGCTGCTTCGTCGGTGACGTGCTGTTCGCCGGCAGCATCGGCCGCACCGACTTCCCCGGCGGCGACCACGACACGCTGATCGCCAGCATCACCCAGCGGCTCTGGCCGATGGGCGACGAGACCGTCTTCATCCCCGGCCACGGCCCGGAAAGCAGCTTCGGCCGCGAGCGCCGCAGCAACCCCTACGTCGGCGGGACCTGAGCCCGACCGCCCGGCCGGTGACCTGTGACCGCCAGGCGGTGAATGGATCACAGCTTCGCGCGTGAATCCACACCACCTGAAGCGCGAGCGCATCCCTAAATTGGTGGACATCGCAACCGGTCGCCCTCCGCCCTTCAGGTGGACCGGCGCCGCCTCAAGGATGCCCGCCATGCTGATCGAAACCCCCGCGCCGTGCCCGACGCTGCCGTCTTCCGCCCGGCCCGAACTCGCCTCGCTGGCGCCGGCGCTGGATCTGCTGCTGGGCGCTGGCGCCGAGGCCGGACCGGTGCTGCACCAGCTGCTGGGGCAGGCGCTCGATGAGCTGGACTACGGCCTCGCCATCGTCAATCGCCAGGGCCGGTTGATGCTGGCCAACCACCGCGCCCGCACCCTGTTCGAGCGCAGCAACGGCGTCTGCCAGCTGCAGATCGACCGTGTGGTGGCACGCCATCCGCTGCGCGAGGAGCCGCTGGCCCGTGCCATCCAGGCCGCTGCGCAGCAAGGACGGCGCGGGCTGGTGGCGGTCGGCGACGAAGACCGGCCGCAGTCCGTTGCCGTGGTGCCGCTGGGCGGCCAGCCGGTGCAGGGCGTGCTGCTGGTGTTTGGCAAGGCGCAGATGTGCGAGGCCCTGAGCGTCGACCACTACGCCCGGGTTCACGGCCTGACCCACGCCGAAGGCATGGTGCTGGCCGCGCTGTGCGACGGCGACACGCCGACCGAGGTGGCGCAGCGCTTCGGCGTCGCGGTCTCGACGGTGCGCTCGCAGATCGCTGCGATCCGCCAGAAGACCCAGTGCGGCAGCATCCGCGAGCTGGTGCGGCGCGTGGCGGTGCTGCCGCCGATCGTGTCGGCGCTGGGCCGCGGCCCGCTGCACGCCGGGCCGCACTGATCGACCGGGCCGGACGGCGCGCCGCCGCTGTCTCATCGCCTGAGCCTGTCACCGATGCGTCGTCATGTCGGTGTTTCCCACCCAACCCAGCGGGGAATCGATGGCCCTGGATGCTTGCGCCGAACTGGACCTTCGCCTAAGTTCGGGCGCGATGAACTCCCGCGCGGGCCGCTCAGGCCCTCCCATGCCGTCCCTGTCCGACCTGCCGATCTCGCCGGCGCTGCGCGCGCTGGCCGAGCGGGCCGAGCCACGCCGCTACCGCAAGGGCGTGCTGCTGATCCAGGAAGGCGACCAGGGCGACACCCTCTACATCGTGCTGGCCGGCAAGGTGCGGGCCTACTCGCAAGGCGAGAACGACCGCGAGATCACCTACGGCGTCTACGGTCCGGGCGAATACGTCGGCGAGATCAGCCTCGACGGCGGGCCGCGCTCGGCCAGCGTCATCACGCTGGAGCCGACCGTCTGCGTCGTGATCCCGCGCCAGACGCTGTTGCTGCACATCGCCCAGTACCCCGAGTTCGCCTTCGAGCTGCTGTCCAAGGTGATCCGCCGGGCGCGTGCGGCGACGCTGTCGGCCAAGCAGCTGGCGCTCAACGACGTCTACGGCCGGCTGCGCGCGCTGCTGGACTCGCTGGCCGAGAGCCGCATGGCGGAGCTGGCCGATGCGCCGGGCGCGGGCGCCAGCCCTGTCCTGAACGGCAGGAACGGGGTTGATGCCGCGGACGGCGTCGAGGGCGTGCTCAAGCGCCTGGCCGGTGCGCTGCCGGCCGATGCCGCGCCGCGCCTCGTCCCGCGCCTGACCCACCAGGACATGGCCAACCGGCTGGGCTGCTCGCGCGAGATGGTCAGTCGCCTGATGAAGGACCTGGAGAACGGCGGCTACGTCAGCGTCGAAGGCTCCGACATGGTCCTGCACCGCGCCCTGCCCGCGCGCTGGTGACGCCGGCCGCGTCGCTGGCCCGTCGCGCCACCGGAGTGTCCTGATGTCCGCCGCCCGCGCCCCGGTATCCCGTCCGTCCGTGCTGCTGCTGATCGTCCGCGACGGCGACCAGCTGGCCTGGACGCTGACCGACGGACGCGGCATCGGCCTGCAGGCGCGTGTGCCGCTGGCACCGCTGTGGCGGCTGGAGGCGATGTCCGCCGGTCTGGCCGAGGCCGACCCCGGCGGCTCGTCCGGCGCGACCCGCCGCCAGACCTGTGGCGCGCTGCTGCACCGGGAGCTGCTGCCACAGGCGGTGCGCGAGACGCTGGCACGGCTGGGGCCCTGCGACCTGACGCTGCAGCTCGCGCCCGAGCTGGCCGGCGTCGCCTGGGAGCTGGCCTTCGACGGCGAACAGCACCTGGACGAGCGCCATGCGCTGGCGCGTCGCCTGATCGACGGCCAGCCCAGCCCCGTGCGGTCCCCTGCCGCCGCGCCCCGCGAGCTGCTGCGTGTGCTGCTGCTGGCCGAGGACGGTGCCGAGCCGGTTGCCGATCTGCTCGACACCCTGCAGCAGGGCAACGGCCTGCGCGCGCTGATGGTCGAACGCGCCGCGATTGGCAGCGGTGCGCTGCAGGGCCTGCTGTCGCGCCATGACGTGCTGCACCTGACCGGCGGGGCCGAGGGCGCGGCCGGTGCGCTCGGTTCGCTGCGCCGCTGGCCGGACGGCCCCACCGCGGTCGAGGCCGCCTTTGGCCTGGCATCCGAAGCCGACGGCGGCCTGGCGCTGGTCGTGCTGCAGGCCGAGACGGCCCAGCTGCGTGCCGCGCTGGCCTCGCGCAGCGGCGCCCTGCGGCAGCTGATCGCGGCCGGCGTGCCGGTGCTGGTGCATGCCTGTGCCGGGCGGCCAGCGCGTTCTCCGGTCGGGCCCAGCCCCGCCGCAGCCGGCAACCAGGTCTTCCTGTCAACCCTCTATGGCGGCCTTGGCACCGGTCTGGCGCTGGGCGAGGCGGTGCGGCAGGCGCGTCTGGCCGCCCGCGCCAGCGGCGAGGATTGCCTGCACACGCAGCTGCACGGCGACCCGACGCTGCGCCTGCTGCAACCGGCCCGCGTGGCGCTGCCGGGGGCCGACCACGTCCGCCAGGTGACGATCCTGTCCTGCGACCTGGTCGACTCGACCCGGCTGATGCACAGCCTGGGCGACGAGGCCTACAGCGAGCTGCTGGCGCGCTACCACGCCATCCTGGGCGAGACCGTCACGGCGCACGGCGGCCGGGCCGACGACCCGCAGGGCGATGACGGCGTGATGTGCTACTTCGGCTTCCCGCAGGCGATCGAGAACGCCGCCGTGCTGGCGCTGCGGGCCGGCCTGCAGATCGTGGCGCGTTGCGCCGCCCAGGGCCTGGCGGTGCGGCTGGGCGCTGCGACCGGGCAGGTCGTCGTCAAGTCCGACCAGCCGGTCGGCGCGGCGGTGCACTACGCGGCGCGGCTGCAGGCGCTGGCGCCACCGGGCCACCTGATCGCCAGCGAGGCGACCTGGCGGGTCGTCGCCGAGCGCTTCGAGTTCGAGGCGCTGGGCCCGGCCCCGGCGATGAAGGGCTTCGACCAGCCCGGCGAGATCTACCGCGTGCTGGGCGAGTCGACGCTGCGCGGCACGGAGCGCTTCGACCGCCAGTCGCAGCTCGCGCCCTTCGTCGGCCGCATCGCCGAACTGGACTGGCTGCGCCAGCGCAGCCGACTCGACGGACCGGCCGCCAGCCGCGCGCTGCTGGTGCTGGGCGAGGCCGGCATCGGCAAGTCGCGCCTGGTGCGCGAGTTCCGGCGTGGCGAGAGTGGCCGCGGCTGGCGCTACATCGAGTGGCGCTGCGCCCCCGAGCAGGCCAGCACGGCCTGGTATCCGGTCACCGACTTCCTCAGCCGCTACCTGCGTTTCCGCGAGACCGACAGCGTCCAGCAGCGGCGCGACAAGATCGAGGCCAGCGGCCTGGGCGAGCTGCGCCACGAGCAGGCCGGCGCGCTGCTGGCCCAGCTGCTGAGCGTGCCAGCCGATCCGGCCGCGCTGGCCGGCTGGTCGAGCGAGCGCCAGCGCCGCGCCACGATGGACCTGCTGCTGCAGTGGCTGTGGCAGGCGCTGGAATCCGATCCGGTCTGCCTGGTGGTCGAGGACCTGCACTGGATCGACCCGTCGACCCGCACGCTGATCGCCCGCGCGCTCGCCGAAGGCGGCCAGCGGCGTCTGCTGGTGCTGATGACCTCGCGGCCCGAGCCCGGCCAGGACGACGGCGACCTCGGCGCCGACACCCTGATGCTGGCCGGCCTGACACCCGACACCGCGCGCCAGATGGTCGACAGCCTGTGCGGCAGCCGCGCGATCGATCCCGACACCGCGCACTGGGTGCTGGAACGGGCCGACGGCGTGCCGCTGTTCCTGGAGGAATCGACCCGCATGGTGCTGGACCTGGCCGGCGGAGCGCCCTCGGCCGCGCGTCCGGCCCCCGGTGCTCCCGCCGGCGCGGCGCCGATCGCCGCCGCGCTCGGCGCCCAGGTGCCGTCGACCATCCACGACCTGCTGATGACGCGGCTGGACCGCGCCCCGGCGGCCAAGCGCCTGGCCCAGGTCGCCAGCGTGATCGGACGCGAGTTCACGCGCTCGCTGCTGGGCTCGGTGGTGACGCATCCGCACTGCCCCGTCGGCGTGGCCGACCTGGACGACAGCCTGGCCACGCTGGTGCAGGCCGACCTGCTGATCCCGCGCGGCTCGGACCATGAACCGCTCTACCTGTTCCGCCATGCGCTGCTGCGCGATGCCGCCTACGGCTCGCTGTGGGATCGCGACCGGCGCCGCCTGCATGGCGTGATTGCCGAGGTCATCGAACGCGCGCTGCCGCACGTCGCCGAGGCCCAGCCCGAGCTGCTGGCCCGCCACCTGACCGAGGCCGGCCTGATCGCCGAGGCGGTGGCGCAATGGGAACGCGCGGCCCGCCGCTCGGCCGCCCGCTCGGCCCACCTGGAGGCCATCGCCGACCTGGAGACCGCGCTGGTGCTGGTCGAGCACATGGCGCCGGGCCTCGAACGCGAGCGCAGCGCGCTGCGCCTGAACCTGCTGCTGGCTGGCCGGCTGATCGCCATCGAGGGCTACGGCGCCGACCGGGTCGAGCATGTCTACGGCCGCGCGCTCGAACGGGCCCGCCAGCTCAACGACGACGTGGCGCTGGCCAAGGCGCTGTTCGGGCTGGAGGGCTTCCACTTCATGCGGGCCGACTTCGGTCGCGCCCGCGACATCGGCCTGCAGGCCGGCGAGCTGGCCCGGCGCTCGGCCGACCCGATGGCGCGGCTGCAGGCCCGCTGGACCGACGCCAACCTGGTCTTCCACCTCGGCGACCTGCCGGGGGCGGTCGAGCGCATGGACCGCTGCCTGGCCGACTACCGCCAGCTGCCGCACCGTCCGGCCGCCGTGCAGGACCCCGGCGTGATGTGCCTGTGCTACTCGGCCTGGGCACTCTGGCAGCTCGGCCAGCCCGACGAGGCGCTGCGCCGGGCCGAGCAGGTGGTCGAGCTGGCGCGCACGCTGCGGCACCGCTTCAGCATGGCCGAGGCCTACGGCTTCCTCAGCGTCGTTCACTTCTTCCGGGGCGAGAACGAGGCCGCGCTGCTGGCCGTGCAGCAGGCCATCGAGATCTGCCAGGAAGGCGGCTTCAGCGTCTGGCTGGCCCATGCCGAGGTGGTGCAGGGCCGGCTGCTGGTGCAGGTCGGCGAGATCGACCGGGGCGTCGACCTGCTGCGCGCGGGCTACCAGCGCTGGGTCGACACCGGCGCGGTCGTGACGCGCTCGTTCTACCTCGCGCTGTGGGCCCAGGGCGAGGCCGCCGCCGGCCGCATCGACCGGGCGCTGGCGCTGCTGGCCGAGGCGCGCGACCTGATCGCCCGTCACGGCGAGCGCTACTACGAGCCCGAGGTGCTGCGCCTGAGCGGCGAGTTCCAGCGCCTGCGGGCGATGGGCGGTCACCTCGCCGATCCGGCGCAGGTCCGGGCCCTGCTCGACGCCGCCGCCGACTGGCTCGGCCAGGCCGGCGAGCGCGCCCGCGAGCTGGGTCAGCACGGTGTCGGCCTGCGCGTGGCGATCAGCTGGCTGCGGCTGCAGCAGGACCGCCTCGCGCAGGGCGAGCACGACGAGCACGCCCGCCTGGCCGTGCAGGCCGAGGCCCGCGAACGGCTGGAATCCGCGCTGGCTGCGGTGCAGGGCGGCCGGTCCACCCACGACGTCAAGTGGGCCCGGGCGCTGCTGGAGCGGCTCGACGCCGCGCCGGCCGGGCCGCGCGAACCGATCTGGATCGATGCCGACGGTTCGCGCCCGGCCGACCGGCCGGCCACCGGCCTGTCGTCCAGCGCCCGGCCGGCCCTGCACGACCCGCACAACCTGCACGACCCGCACAACCTGCACGACCTGCACAACCTGCACGACCTGCACAACCTGGACAGCGGCTGAACCCGCTGCCCGTCCGGACCCTCACGACGCACCGACCGGCCCGAGCCGGCAGCCGTCCGTACCCACCGCCGCCAGGGAGGCCGCATGGACCACCGCAGTCCCGACTTCAGCGTCACCGAACGATTGCGGCGCTGTCTGGAGCAGCCGCTCCGCATCCGCCCCGACTGGGCCGCGCACGGGCTGGACCAGCCGGTGATCGGCTTCACCAGCCGGGCCGAGCCGGGCACGCCGACCTACCTCGTGCGCAACGCCGCGCTGGTGCGCGAGGTGCTCGCCGACGCCACCGGCCGCTTCAGCAACCGGCCCTATGCCGAGCTGGGCGGCGGCGACTTCATGCTGGCGATGGACGGCCTCCCGCACGACCGCCAGCGCCACTGGGTCATCGCCGAGCTGTTCGGCGGCCGCGCGGCGTCCCAGCTGCCGGTCCAGGCGCTGGCCCGGCTGGCCTGGGACGAGGCCTCGGTGCTGGCGCTCAAGTCCGACCGCTTCGACGCCGTCGCGCTGGCCCGCGAGGCCGCGCTGCGCTTCTGCGCCCACCTGTTCGGCTTTCCCCAGCAGGACCTGCCGCTGCTCGGGCTGGTCACGCAGGGCGTCTACGACGGCCTGGTCCACGTGATCCTGGGCCGCCACATCGGCCTGTCGCCGCTGACCGGCTGGCGACGTAGCACCAGCGCCCGGCCGCGCGAGTGCGTGCTGCAGCGGGTCGCCGACCATGCGCACCTCCGCGATCCCGCGGGGTCGCGGCGCCGCACCGAGCCGGACGACCTGGCCCGCTGCGCCGTGCTGCAGCGCGAGCTGCACCAGCTGCGCGCCGACCTGGTCGCGCGCGGCGCGGGCCCGGCCGGCGCGGACTTCCTGCCGCTGTGCGCGCGCCTGTCCGACCTGCCCGGCGAGGAGCAGGCGGCCATCGTGCTGGGCCTGATCGGCGGGACCATCGGCAACGTGCAGACCAGCGTGGCGCTGATCGTCGACCGGCTGCTCGATGCCCCGGCCGACCCGGCCGCCGCGCTGCGCCGCGCCGCGCATGCGCTGCAGGCCGACACCGGCATCGACGCGCTGGCGCCGCTGCGCGAGGCCGCCTGGGCCACGCTGGCCGCGTTCCCGCCGGTCGCCTTCCTGCCGCGCCAGGTGCGCTCGCATGACCTCGTCCTGGGCGGCGTGCCCGTGCCGGCCGGTGCCAACCTGGTGCTGTGGCTGGGGGAACCGGACGGGTCCGGGCCGGACTGGCGGCAGCGCGTCTTCACCACCCCGGCGCCGCACGACTGCATCGGCGACCGCCTGGTCATGCCGCTGCTGCTGCAACTCGGTGCCGGCATGCTGCGCCAGCCCGGCCTGGCGCGCGACTGGGACGAGCCGGCCGGCCGCGAGCAGCGTCTCGACCGCCGCTGGCATTTCGCCGCCCGGACCCTGCCGCTGCGCCAGGCACGCGAGGCCGGCCTGCGCCAGCAGCCGCTGTGCGTCGTGATGGACGTGCGCGAGCCGGTGGCGCAACACGGCCGCGAGCTGGCCCGGCTGATCGCCTGTGCCGCGCCGCTGATCGAGCAGAGCCTGCTTGAATCGCGCCACATCCACACCGCCTGGTTCGTGCTGTTCAACGCGGGCCGCCAGCTGGCGCTGTTCACCACCTACGACGGCAGCTTCGATGCCTACATCGCGTATTTCGCCGACCGGGTCGGGCCGCTGTTCGACCTGCTGTTCGCGCACATCGTCGATGCCCCGGTGCGCCGTCCGATCGGCCGCTACCCGAAGGAATTCGTGGCCCGCATCCGCAAGGCCCACGCGCTGCACGCCCCCATGGGCGGCTACTTCTTCAGCGCCTACCCGCAGCAGGCCACGGCCGACGTGCAGGCCGCCGATGCCTGGTGGCGCCAGCGCCTGGGGCTGGGCCCGCGCCAGCGGCCGCTGGGGCAGCGCCCGGGCACCGACCAGCCGGTCGCGCGGGCGGCCCATGACGCGCTGCTGGCGCCGTCGATGTCGACCGAGTTCGAGCCGGCCCGGATCGCCCGCAGCGCCGGCCTGCGCCTCGCGCTGCAGCGCCACCCGATCGAGCGGGTGCGGGCGGCGCTGGCCGACCGAGCGCAGGCGCTGCGCGACGAGGCCGATGGCCTGCACGCGGTGATGCGCGACGACGGCGGCGTGGCGACCGCGGCCGACGCGGATCCCGAGACCGCCCGCCGCCGCATCCTGGAACTGGTCGACGCGGTGCCGGCGCGCGTGGTCGAGCGGCTGCGCGCGACCCAGGGCGGACGCGGCGCGGCGGGCGCGGCGGCACCGGCCGAGGCGCTGTCGCAGCCCGAGGCCGAGGCGCTGGTCGAGCGCCTGGCAGCGGCCATGGCGGGCTGGCCGGGGCTGGGGCCGACCGGATCGGTCGATGCATCCGGTGAATTCGGTGAATCCGACGCATCCGACGCATCCGGCGCGCCGCTGCGACTGCGCCACCAGCCCGGCCTGCAGCGCGTGCACGGCCCGCTGTGCGTGGTCATGAACATCAAGGCGCCGCATGCCGACCATGCCCGCGACATCGCGCGGGTGATCGCCACCGGCGCGCCGACCATCGAGCGCAGCCTGCGCGAGGCCGGGCATGTTCACTTCGCCTGGTTCGTGCTGCTGGACGGCGGCCGCCAGCTGGCGCTGCTGACGAACTTCGACGGCGACCTCGACACCTACGTCGACCATTTCGCCAACGAGGTCGGCGACCTGTTCGACCGGCTGTTCGAGCACCTCGACGACCCGCCGCCGCTGCCGGTCTCGCGCCATCCGCGCGCGTTCGTGCGCCGCATCCACGACTACCACGACGGCCATGCACCGGTCGGCGGCTACTTCTTCAGCGCCTGCCCGGCGCTGCGCGTGGCCGACATCCAGCATGCCGGACGGGCCTGGCGCGACCGGCTGCGATGAGGGCTCGCGCCCGGCCCGACCGCTCCGAGACGACCCGCAACCAGGAGGTCCGCATGTCCATCGACGTGTCCGACGACGTGTCCACCGACGATCCCCACGCGCCCCAGCGCCTGCCCGGCTGCGGCTACCGCCGTGCCCATGCGGCGTGTCACCTCGTGCTGCAGATGTGCGAGGGCCGGCGCACCGAGGCGCGCGCCATGCTGAAGGCGCTGCGCCAGATGGCGGACGCGCATGGCCCGCTGAGCGGCCATGCCTCGGCGCTGGCCGAGGGCGTCGAGCTGCGTGGGCGTGACGGCGCCATCGACATCGGCCTGACCCTGCGCGGGCTGCGCCAGCTGGGCGTGTCGCGCGAGTGGATCGAGCGTTCAGCCGCCCGTTCGGACGCTTGGCGGCAAGGCCCCGCCGCGCGCGCCTGGCGGCTGGGCGACAGCGGACCGGCCGCGCCGTCGCACTGGGAAGGCTGGGCCGCCGACGACCAGGCCGACCTGGTGCTGAGCCTGCACGGGCACAGCGCCGCCGCCGTCGAGGCGCTGTGCGAGCGCGTGGTCGGGCAGGACGGCTTCGACACCGTCTGGGTCGAGCTGGGCCGCCTGAGGGCCGAGCGCCTGACCGAGCCGGCCCCCGCCGGCAGGGAACACTTCGGCTACCGCGACGGCCTCTCCCGGCCGGCCTGGGTCGAACGCCGGACGGTCGACGGCGGCATCGGCCGGCATCCGCAGGCGGTCGCGCTGGGCGAGCTGCTGTTGGGCCACCTCAACGACGTCGGCGCCAACCCCTGGGACTTCCGCGACCTGCGGGTGCAGGACGGTGATCCATCGGTCGACCCGCGCGCCGACCCCAACCCCGCGCTGGACGAGGCCCGGCGCTTCTTCCTCGGGGCCAGCTTCGGCGTGCTGCGCAAGATGCGGCAGGACGTCGGGGTGTTCCAGGCCCAGGTCGGGCAGGCGGCGCGGGACCTGGCCGCACGCGCGGGTTTCCGGCAGGCGATGGACGCGCAGTTGGCGACCGAGAACGCGCAGCGCCGGCGCGCCGGGCTGGCCGAGCGCGACGCGGCGGCGGTGGCGGACGTCTACATCCGGGCCCAGTTCTGCGGCCGCTGGCCGTCCGGCCACCCGATGCAGGCGCGCGACGGCTGGTTCGAGCCCACCGGCGCCCTGGCGCTGCCCGACGACGCGGGCCGCGTCCACGACCTGCCAGCCGATGCACCGCACCGCGGCTGCCCGGCGTTTGGCTCGCACGTGCGCCGCATGAACCCGCGCGGTGACCCGGTGGTGCCGCCGCGCCGTCGCGTCGTGCTGCGGCGCGGGCTGCCCTACGGCGCACACGGCGACGCCGACGTCGGCCTGCTGGGCCTGTTCTTCTGCGCCAGCATCGAGGACCAGTTCGAGCACCTGCTCGGCGCCTGGGCGCAGCAGACGCCGATGGGCCCGGACCATGTCGGCACGGCCCGCGATCCGCTGATCGGCCAGCATGCCGACGCGACCGCGCCGCTGGAGATCTGGCTGCCCGACGGCAGCGCGATGACCGCCAGCCTCGACCGCCCGAGCGTGCTGACGCAGGGCACGCTCTACCTGCTGTACCTGGGCCGGCACGGGCTGGACCAGGTCTGCGGAGGCACGCGATGACGGCGTCCGCCCGCCGGCCCGGGCCGCATGAGCCACGCGAGCCAGATGAGCCGCCCCCGCTCGAACGCTGCTGCGACCTGGTCCTGACCGGTGGCGTCACCAGCGGCGTGCTCTACCCGGCCGCCGTCTGCCACCTGGCCCTGCACTACCGCTTCCACGCGCTGGGCGGCACCTCGGTGGGGGCGCTCGCGGTGGCGATCACGGCGGCGGCCGAATACCAGCGCCGGCTCGGCTCGGACGCCGGCTTCGACGTGCTGGCCCAGGTGCCGGAGAAGCTCGCCGCCCCGATCGCGATGCCGCAGGGTCGCGTCAAGGACGTCTGCGACGGCATCGAGGCGCAGCCCACCACGCTGCTGTCGCTGTTCCAGCCCGACACCCGGGCCGGCGCGCGGCTGCTGAGGCTGTTCCTGGCCGCCAACCCGACGGGGGTCGTCAAGCTGGGCTGGGGCGTCCGGCTGCGCGGCCTGTTGCGGGAACTGCCGACGACCTACCCGCTCGTCGCCGGCACGACCGGGCTGGCGCTGCTGGCGGCCTTCGGCCTGTCCTGGGCCGGCTGGCGCACGTCCGGGTGGCCGGTCGGGCTGCTGGCGACGTTCCTGCCGGTGCTGGGCGCGCTGGCCCTGGGCCTGGTCGTGCTGCTGCTGGCGATCGGCCGGGACCTCCGGCGTGGCGCGCTCGACAACCACCTCGGCCTGTGCACCGGCCGTGGCCAGAAGGACAGCGGCAAGGGCCTGATCGACTGGCTGCACGACTCGATCCAGTGGGCTTCGGGCCGCCAGTCGCACGAGACGCCGCTGACCTTCCGCGACCTCTGGGACGCACCCGAGACGGGCCTGCCGCCGCCGGCCGATCCGACCGGCCCGCGCCGCCGCTCGATCGACCTGCGCATGGTCAGCACCTGCCTGAGCCACGGTCGGCCGGTCGAGCTGCCGCTGGCCGACAGCGACGAGAACGCCACCCTGTTCTTCGCGCTGGAGGAGTGGCAGCCCTACTTCCCGGATCCCGTGATCGCGCTGCTGCGCAGCACCTGCCCGGTCTACGAGGACATCGCCGATCGCTACGGCGCGCCGACCCGCGATGGCCTGCCGCCCGGTCCGCGCCTGACGCTGTTGCAGATGCCGCGCGAGCGCATGCCGTTGCTCGTGGCCGCACGCATGAGCCTGAGCTTCCCCGGCATCTTCTCGACCGTGCCGGCCTGGAGCCTGGACCTGGAAGAGCGCTGCTGGCGTCGCCTGCGCTACTCGGATGGCGGCATCTGCGCCAACTTCCCCATCCACCTGTTCGACGCCGCCGTGCCGCGCTGGCCGACCTTCGGCATCCTGCTGAGCGAGCCCGACAGCGGCCTGCAGCCGCCGCCGCATGCCACCGAGTTCCGCAGCCCGCTCACCGGCGAGCGGGGCCACGTCTGGTTGCCGCGCGCCCACCACGAGGGCGCCGCCAGCCTGAACCAGCAACTGCCCGAAGGTGGCGTGCTGAGCGCCGTGATCGGCTACGCGCTGCAGTCCCTCAACACCGCGCGGCGCTGGCAGGACTACACCCTGTCGCGCATGCCCGGCGTGCGCGAGCGGGTTGCCCGCGTCACGCTGGCCCAGGGCGAGGGCGAGCTGGACCTGCGCATGCGCGGCGCCGACATCGAGCGCCTGGGTCAGACCTATGGCCGCTGTGCTGCCGACCTGCTGCTCGACGCCTACCTGTCGCGGGCCGACGCCCAGCCCTCGCCGGCCTGGTCCGAACACCGCTGGGTGCGCTGGAACCTGCTGGCCGAGGGTCTGCGCGCACGCCTGGCCGGCCTGACGCAGGCGGCCGAGGACGCGCCGTGCAGCACGCCCCTGTCCAGCCAGATCGACGCCGCCACGACCACCTGCCCGCTGCGCGGCGGACTGGGCGAACGTCCCGACCCGGATGCGCCCGGCAGCACCGGCCGCCCCGAACAGCGACCGCCCTGGAGCGCCCACCGCCGCGAGCCGCGCCACGGCCAGGGCCCTGGCCAGCCCCAGCCGCGCACCGACCTGCACCCGCTCGACGACGACCAGCGCGCCGCCCTCGCCGCGTTGCTGGACAGCCTCTGCGCGGTCGAGGCGCAGATGGGCGTGGTGTGGCGCGAGCAGCCCTACCAGCCCGAGCCGAGGCCGGTGCTGACGGTGCGGCCGAGCCTGTGAGGCGACACCGGCTATGGCCCGGCCTGGCGCAGCGGGTTTCCTGAAAGGCCGAAAGAGGTTGGCGGGAATCCCTTCCCGTCCGACCTCAGCTCACCGGCGGCGGGTTGTAGCGGCGGGCCGGCTTGGGGGCGCGCTCGTAGAGGCCGCTCACCTTGCCGAGGTTGGCCTCGATCTCCTGGATGCGGGTGGTGCTGGCCGGGTGCGTCGACAGGAACTGCGGCGGCGCGCCCTTGCTGGCCTGGCCCATCTTCTGCCACAGCGTCACGCCGGCCTGCGGGTTGTAGCCGGCCCGGGCGGCGAGTTCCATGCCGACCAGGTCGGCCTCGGACTCGTCCTCGCGGCTGAAGCGCAGCGTCAGCAGCTGGCCGCCCATGTCGGCCACCGTGCGGCCCAGGTCGCCCAGGCCCAGCAGGGCCGAGCCCAGGCCGATGATCCCCTGCGTCGCGGTGGTCTTGCCCATGCGTTCGCGGGCGTGCTCGCGCAGCGCGTGGGCCATCTCGTGGCCCATGATCATCGCGACCTCGTCGTCGTTGAGCTGCAGCTTCTGCAGGATGCCGGTGTAGAAGGCGATCTTGCCGCCGGGCATGCAGAAGGCGTTGATCTGCTCGCTGCCGATCAGGTTGACCTCCCACTTCCACGACCGGGCGCGCGGGTTCCACTCGTAGGTGTGCGGCTTGAGCTGCTCGGCGATGGCGCGCAGGCGGATCAGCTGCGGGTGGTTGTCGGGTGCCAGCGCGCCCTTGCTGGACGCCTCCTGCTGGAGCTGGGCGTAGTTCTGCTGGGCGGCCTGCTCGACCTGTGCCGCCGGCACCAGCTTGGCGAACTTGGAGGTGCCGCCGACGTCGACGCCCTCGCGAGCCCAGGCCGGCACGGCCGCCATCGCGCCCGCGCCGGCCAGCAGGCCGGTGAACAGCCGGCGCGAGGTCGGTGCATGCCAGGGGCAGGCGCAGCCGCCGCGGTGCAGGTGGATCGGCGTCTCGATGACGGCATCGGTGACGAAATCTCGGCTCATGGTGCTCGGGGCTTTCGGGTTGGGGCGTGACGCGGCGAACGACACGTCGGGTTTCAGATGGGGATGCGTCAATCGTCCGACAAGGGGGCGGCCGGATCGACCTCCAGGCCCCGGACGGTGGCGCGCATCGTCCACAGCAGCCACAACGCGGGCAGTGCGGCGAGGGTGGACAACACGAAGAAGCTCGGCCAGCCGATCGATTCGGCCAGCACGCCGGCCAGCGGCCCGACCCAGACCCGGCCGACCGCCGCGAAGGCGCTCAGCATGGCGTACTGGGTGGCCGTGAAGCGCTGGCTGGTCAGGCTCATCAGGAAGGCGACGAAGGCGGCCGTGCCCATGCCGCCGGACAGGTTCTCGCCGGCGATCACCAGCAGCAGCGCGCCGTCGACCGGCGTGGCCTGCGCCAGCTGCAGGAAGCCCCAGTCGAAGGTCGGCACGGTCAGTCCCGGCAGGCTGCCCTTGCCGGCCACGGCCAGCCACCAGAAGCCGACGTTGCTGACCATCTGGAAGATGCCGAACAGCATCAGCGAGCGCCACAGCCCCAGCCGCAGCATCAGCGCACCACCGACCAGCGCGCCGGCAATGGTCAGCCACAGGCCCAGCACCTTGTTGACCACGCCGACCTCGGCCGAACCGTAGGCCATGGCCTTGAGCAGGAAGGGCGTCATCAGCGAGCCGGCGAAGGCGTCGCCGAGCTTGTAGAGCACGATGAAGCCGAGGAAGGCCCAGGCGCATGGCTGGCTGAAGTAGTTGCCCAGGCCACCGAGCAGGGTCTCGAAGCGGGCCCGCCGTGCCGCCCAGGCCGCCAGCGGCAGCGTGAAGCCGATGCCGGCCAGCAGCGCGACCAGGTCGATCCAGCGCTGGCGCAGCGCCGGGGCCATCGACGAGCCCTCGAACAGCGGCCCGAGCAGGGCCTGCAGCGCGGGCACGAAGGCCTGCTGGGTGACGACGTAGCCCAGCGCGACGGCGGCCACGACCGCCAGGAAGCCGATCAGGTCGTGGCGGGCCTCGCTGCGCGGCGCGTCGAGGGCCGGCAGTCGCGGCAGGGCGACCGCCGACAGCAGCGCCGCGCCGACCATGATCGCGGCCATCAGCCGGTAGACCGCCGGCCAGCTCCAGGCCGGACCGCCGTGCGCGGCGGCGGCGGCGATGTTGGCCGGGTCGGTCCAGATCAGCGCGACGCCGCCCGACAGGATCATCGCCAGCCGGTAGCCCAGCACCGACAGCGAGGAGCCCAGGCCGCGCTCGGCCGCCGGCAGCAGGTCGGTGCGGTAGGCGTCGATCACGACGTCCTGCGAGGCCGACAGGAAGGCCACCGTGACCGCCAGCAGCGCGAAGGCCTGCAGGGCGCCCTTCGGCGAGGTGGTCGACAGCGCCAGCAGCGCGGCCGCCAGCAGCAGCTGCGTCAGCACCAGCCAGCCGCGCCGGCGGCCCAGGCCGGGGACCTCGAAGCGATCCATCAGCGGCGCCCACAGGAACTTGAAGGTGTAGGGCAGGCCGACCAGGCTGAGGAAGCCGATGGTGGCGACATCGATGCCGTCCAGGCTCAACCAGGCCTGCATCGCCTGCCCGGTCAGCGCCAAGGGCAGGCCGGAGGCGAATCCCAGCAGCGTCACGACCGCCAGGCGCCAGGCGCGGCGCGCGCGGGCGAGGCCGCTGAGCGGCGGCGGGAGCGTCGCGGCCAGCGCGGCGGCGGTGTCGGGACGGGAGGCGGGCATCGGCAAATTCTAGGAGTCGTCCCGCCGCGGGCCCTGCCAGGTGCCGCAGGGCCTGGCAGGCGCGGCGCGATGACCGCCTCGCCGCTCGACGCCGGGCTGCGCCAGGCGCTGGGGGCCCGGGTCAGGGCACGCGGGCCAGGCCGCCGTAGGACAGCAGGCCGTCGACATCGGCCGAGGCGACCATGACCGAGGGCAGTGCCGGCGTGAAGTGGTAGTCGCGACCGGTGGCGCTGCCGCGCAGCGTCAGGTCCAGCGGCCGCAGCAGGCGCAAGCGGGTGTCGCGGGTGTCGCGTGTGTCGCGGCCCGGCATCGACGATGCCGCCGGGTTCGGCATGCCGGGCTGGCCGGCTGCCACGAGGTGGGCGCGCTTGGCGCCGCAGCAGTTGCTCATGTCGTGCTCCTTCGGATCAGAGGTGGGGCTGGTGCCGGTTCGGCCAGTTGCTGACGCGTTCGAGCAGGCAGGCGGCGCCGGACATTGCCAGCCACATCAGCAGGCTCGCCGGCCAGGTCAGGTCGAAGGTCCAGGTCAGGGGAACGGCCACCCACAGGCTCAGGCAGAAGAAGCAGTCCATCATGGCCCCGAGCCAGGACGTGCCCAGCTGCGAGCGCAGGCGGACGATCAGGTCGCCCGGGCCGTCTTCGCGGGCCAGCAGGTGGGTGAGGCGCCAGGTGGCCAGCGTGCACAGCACGAACAGCCAGCAGAGCTGGAGATCGATGAACATGTCGGCTCCCGGGCCATGGGCGCTGTGGGGCCGCGCGGCAGGCACCGTCCGCAGACAGAGCCTGTCGCGCGGGTCGTCGGCTTCAGCTGAAGGTGAAGACGTCGCCCAGGCGGGTGAAACCGGCCAGGCCCACCGGCTTGCTGTTGCAGTTGTCGAGCGCCACCACGACCACGTAGAGCGAGTAGATGTTGCCGCAAGGGCCCTCGCCGTCCTTGTCGAGCCAGTCCTCGGGCAGGTCGATCGTGATGACGTCGTCCTTGCCGTCGCAGTTGTTCATCGGCACGACGACGTGCTTTTCCTTGTCGGCACCGGCGCCGATGCGTTCGGCGATCACCGAGACGCACCACTTGCCGCACAGGATGTTCTTCAGGCGGGAGCCGATGTCGAGCTTGATGACGACCTGGTAGCGGCTGCCGGGCGTCAGGATCGCGGTCGCCTCGTGGGCCGGCTCCTCGTAGAGCTGGACATCGAAGCGGCTGAAGGTCAGGCGATTGGTGACGGGTGCAGGAGATTCGACGGTCATTTTGCTTACCTCACGGAGTTGCTGGGGTCCGAGCGGAGACATTCCGGTCGGCACCGGGGGCAGCGGCGGTCCGTTGATCGGGCCGCATCGCCTTCCTCGGTGAACTCAGTGTGGTCGGCACCACTTTCGGGGCCCTTCGCGGCCGCTTCGACGCGGCCTCTCCTGCGCTGACGCGGCAGGTGACGTTGCGCTGGCGGCGCGCTTGAACGGCGCTGTCGTGCCGCTTAAGCGCGTGCCCCGGCCCCTGACGCTGAATCGGCAGCCGGCGGCGGACGGTCAGGGCTGGCGGGCCGCGTTCAGCGTCGCGCGGGTGGCCAGCGCCACGCGCCGGGCCGCCTCGGCGAATTCGTCGCCCTGGCTCGCGTACAGGATGGCGCGCGAGCTGTTGACCACGATCGGGCCGGTGATGGCGCCGGCCGCGTCGCGCGCCAGGCCGGCCTGCACGGTCGCGACCGCGTCGCCGCCCTGCGCGCCCACGCCGGGAATCAGCAGCGGCAGCGTCGGCGCCAGCTCGCGCACCCGGGCGATCTCGGCCGGGTAGGTGGCGCCGACCACCAGGCCGATCTGGCCGTTGCGGTTCCATTCGGACTGGGCCAGCGCGGCCAGGTGCTCGTACAGGCGCGGCTGGCCGGGCAGGTCGGCCAGGCGCTGCATCTGCCAGTCGTTGCCGCCCGGGTTGGAGGTGCGGCACAGCAGGATCGCGCCCTTGTCCGGGTGGCGCAGGTAGGGCTCGATCGAGTCGAAGCCCATGAAGGGCGACAGCGTCACCGCGTCGGCCTGGTAGCGCTCGAAGGCTTCGCGGGCGTACTGCTCTGCGGTGCTGCCGATGTCGCCGCGCTTGGCGTCGAGGATCACCGGCACATCCGGCGCGACGCGCTTGATGTGGGCCATCAGCCGCTCCAGCTGGTCCTCGGCGCGATGGGCGGCGAAGTAGGCGATCTGCGGCTTGAAGGCGACGACCACGTCCTTGGTCGCGTCGACGATGCGGGCGCAGAAATCGAAGATGCGTGCGGCATCGCCCTTCCAGGCGCCGGGAAACTTCGACGGCTCCGGGTCCAGGCCGACACACAGCAGCGAGTCGTGCAGGCGCTCGGCACGGGCGAGTTGGTCGGTGAAGTTCACGGCGACGCCCGATCCGCTCAAGCGCCGATGCGCCGCGCCAGCGCGGTCGCTGCGCCGGTGTAGCTGGCCGGGGTCATGGCCAGCAGGCGGTCCTTCTCGGCCTGGGGCAGGGCGAGGTTGGCGATGAAGCCCTGCATCAGCTCGCGCGTCATCGGCTGGCCGCGGGTGAAGGCCTTGAGCTGTTCGTAGGGCTGCGGCAGGCCGTGGCGGCGCATGACGGTCTGGATCGGCTCGGCGAGCACCTCCCAGGCGCTGTCCAGGTCGGCGGCCAGCGCGGTCTCGTTGAGCTGCAGCTTGTCCAGGCCGCGCAGCAGGCTGTCGTAGCCGAGCTGTGCATAGCCCAGCGCGACGCCCATGTTGCGCAGCACGGTCGAGTCGGTCAGGTCGCGCTGCCAGCGGCTGATCGGCAGCTTCTGCGCCAGGTGGGTCAGCAGCGCGCTGGACAGGCCGAAGTTGCCCTCGGCGTTCTCGAAGTCGATCGGGTTGACCTTGTGCGGCATGGTCGAGGAGCCAACCTCGCCGTCCTTGGTCTTCTGCTTGAAGTAGCCCAGGCTGATGTAGCCCCAGACGTCGCGGCTCCAGTCGACCAGGATGGTGTTGGCGCGCGTGACCGCATCGAACAGCTCGGCCATGTAGTCGTGCGGTTCGATCTGGATCGTGTAGGGGTTGAAGCTCAGGCCCAGCGCACCCTCGACGACCTGGCGGCTGAAGGCCTCCCAGTCGTGCTCCGGGTAGGCGCTCAGGTGGGCGTTGTAGTTGCCGACCGCGCCGTTCATCTTGGCCAGCAGGGCCACGCCGGCGATGCGGCCGCGGGCGTGCTGCAGGCGGGCGACGACGTTGGCGATCTCCTTGCCGACCGTCGTCGGGCTGGCCGTCTGGCCGTGGGTCCGGCTGAGCATGGGCACGGCGGCGAAGTCGTGCGACAGCGTCGTCAGCCGGGCGACGATGCGGTCCAGCGTCGGCAGCAGCACGGTGTCGCGCGCGGCCTGGAGCATCAGCGCGTGGCTGGTGTTGTTGATGTCCTCGCTGGTGCAGGCGAAGTGCACGAACTCGCCGGCGGCGACCAGCTCGGGCAGGTCGGCGAAGCGGGACTTGAGCCAGTACTCGACCGCCTTGACGTCGTGGTTGGTGGTGCGCTCGATGTCCTTGATGCCCTGCGCATCGGCCTCGCTGAAGTTCGCGACCAGCGCGTTCAGGTGGGCGCGGGCGGCGGCCGACAGCGGCGCGAACTCGGCGAAGCCGGCGTCCGACAGCGCGATGAACCAGGCCACCTCGACCTGCACGCGGCGGTGCATCAGGCCGTATTCGCTCAGCAGCGGGCGCAGCGCGCCGAGCTTGCCGGCGTAGCGGCCATCGAGGGGGGACAGGGCGGTCAGGGCGCTGAGGGAGGCGTTGGACATGGCGCGGGGCCCGGCGGGCGGGCTCGTTCGGGGGAATCGGGAATTGTAGGTTTCGCCCCGTCCCCCCGGACCCGCCGCGCGGCGCCGGCGGGCTCAGGGTGGATCGACGATGTAGATGGCATCGACCGTGTTCGGGGGCGCCCCCACCGGTCCGCGCGCCGCCGGGCCCCCGCCACGGACCTTCAGCGCCATCTTCACCGGCAGGGTGCCCCCCGCCAGCGCGCCGCAGACGTGCGCGGCGGCGATCGACGTGCCGCGCAGTTCCTTGCTCGTGCCGGTCGTGAAGCCCGGACCTTGCAGCCGCCCGGGACCGTAGATCGGCCTGCCACCCACCAGGGTCGAGGAATAGCCGGCTTCCTCCAGCGTCGCCGCCGCCGGCGGGTCCTCGGGATGCTCCAAGGCGCCGACCACCTGGCCCCGGTGGACGTTCGCCAGGCTGGAGCGCTGGTCGAGCAGGTCGTCCGGCACCGCCAAGTTCGACGGTGCGAAGCCGTACTGCGGCCGGTAGCCTTCCAGTTCGCCGGGGATGTCGCGCCGGCGCATCCAGCCGTCGACCGTGGCAGGCAGCGCCTGTTCCGGGGCGACCTCCAGGCGCAGGGTCCAGCGACCCAGGGGCCCGATGGGCCGGCCGTCGCGGTCTTCGGTGTGCGCGAGCGCGACCAGCACCTGGCTCGCCCCGGACCCGTTCGCGCCATCGGTCGTGTGCGTGTCGTTGAAGACCGCGGCGACCCGTCGCCCGCCGACCTGCAGCTCGCCTTGCTGGCCCGCCTCGACCGTCAGCGGCGCCGCGCCGCTGCCGTGCGGCGGCGTCAGCGTCGCCCGCATCGCGCAGGGCTGTCCGGCCAGCGCCGGCACCCAGAACTCGACGAAGGTCTCGGTCGCATCGGGGATCTCGACGTGCCAGGCGAACGAGAAGCCGTTGCGTTCATCCGGCTTGAGTCGCTGGTGGATGCGCTGCGCCTCGCCGGTGCCGTCGTCCTTCACGCTGCCCGAGCCGAGGTTGCCGGCCGCCACGATGACCTGCAGCCGCCGATCGCCGTTCAGCCCAGTCCACGCGCGGATCTGGTCGTCGATGGCCTGTTCGAGCATCGAGGTCCCGTTCTGCGGACCGCCGAAGCCGCCCAGGCTGAGGTTGATGAACACCTGCGCATCGGGACGGCAGCGCGCCAGGATGTAGTCGATGCCGTCCAGCACGGACGACGCCAGCCAGTTGGCGCCGGTGTCGAGCAAGGCCAGGTCGGGCAGCTGCACGTGCATCACCGCCGGGTCGCCCGGGTCCTGCTCGCCCTTGTGCGACCGGTCCTGGCGCGCCCGGTCGTGGGCGTCGAGCACGGTCGACAGGATGTGGGTGCCATGCGTCCAGTCGCAAGCCTGCGGCAGGGCATGGCCGAAGGCCCGGTACAGGTCCAGTTCGACCTGTTCGCGCTGCCAGGCGTCCAGGCCGGCAGCCAGGCGCGAGCTGGCCTGCGCGTGCAGGTCCGCGCCGGTGAACGCCCGGCCATAGCCCATGTCGCCGGGCGTGTGCCAGAGGCCGCTGGCCGGGTCGGCGACCGCGCCCTGGTCCCAGTAACGCTGGATGCGCGGCTGGCCGTCGCGCCAGAAGCGCTGGTGCAGGAAGCCGCAGCGACCGTCGATCACGCCGATCACCCGCGGGGCGTCGCAGCGCTCGACCTCCGCCAGCGGGGCGGCGGGGCCCTGCATGTCGACCAGGCCGGGCCGGGCCGCCGCGTCGCGGGCCGAGACCACCGGCGCCAGGCTCGGGTGAGCCAGGCCGATGCGGTGCCGCGTCGACTGGGCCAGGGCCAGGTCCAGGTCGTCGACATGCAGCCAGACGGTGGCCAGGTCCGTGTCGGGGTTCGCCCGCGACCAGACCAGTCGCCGGGTCTTGCCGGCCAGGGCCGCAGCCCCGTCACGGGTCATCACGAGCTTGAGCCAGTCGCCGTCCGGTCCCCGCATCGGCTGGAGGTAACGACGTTGCGTGAGCTGGGCCCAGCGCAGGTAGGGATCGGGGGCGATCAAGGTTGCTGCTCCGTGTGCCACTCCGCGCGGGCGCGCTTCCAGAGCCAGGCCAGCGGCTCCGAACGCTTGACCCTCACGGGCTCGCCCTTCGCCGTGTCGCCGATCCGGTGCTGGATGCGCTCGACGAAGCCGAGCGCGTCGAGGTCGGTGCGATCCTCCGGGTTGAGGTGCGCGAGGACCGCGGCGGGATCGAAATGGCGTGCCGTCACGTCGCGGGTCCCCTCCTCCGGCGCCGTGCACCGCGCCACCAGGTAGTCCGCCATCACCGTGCCGAGCATCTGTCCGGCGATCGAGTCGATCTCGTGGTGAACGCCGGCGTACTCGCGGTTCTCGGCGATGCGGTGCGCCAGGGCCAGCTGCACCTGGGTGATCTCCGGCTGATCGATCAGCGTCGACAGCGTCCAGGCGATGGCGAAGGCTTCCGTGGCATGGCCGCTGGGCAGGCTGCCATGGGCGGGCGTCAGGATCGCCGGCATGACCTGCATGTTCACGCGGTGGGGGCGCCGCACCGAGAGCGCATGCTTGAAGCGCTGCACGGCATGGTTGGCCAGGCCCAGCGCGACCTGCATCAGCTCGATCGTGCGCGGCGTGCGGTCCGGATGCAGCGGCAGGATCTGGGACCAGAAGGCAAACGGCGGCGTCGTCTGCGAGGTGATCTCCAGCAGTCGCTCGCGCGACGGATCGTCGGACCGCGGCATCGAACGCAGCCGTGACTTCTCGACCACCTGCAAGGCCTGCGCCGCGAGGATGTCGTCGCCCGGTGCCTTCATCGTGACCAGTTCCAGCCACTGCGCAGTGCCCTTGGCGTCCCTCGCCCAGTGCTTGAGCGAGCCCGACGCCAGCGCCACCGAATCAAACGCCAAACCCTCGGCGACCTCGAAGCCCCAGATCGCGCCCCGCACGTCCGGCTGCCAGTGCAGCAGTCGGTCCTCGTTGGGCGGCACGTGGCTCGGGACCTTGAGGTTGAGGCCGGGGGCCGTGTTCACCTGATGGCGCAGCAGCGCATGGTGGGACGACTCGAGCGCCTGCGTCAGGCCCGGGTTGACGATCGCGCCGGCATAGCCCGCCACGCCGTTCATCGAGGCCGATGATGCGGAAGACGCGGACGACGCGGACGAGGCCGAGGATGCGGACGAGGCCGAAGACGCCGACGATGCGGACAAGTTGCTCATGGAACCACTCCCTGGTTTGGAAGGCAGGCCGTTCCCCGTCAGTTCTCCGGCAAGCCCGCCGCACGCAGGGCCTGCGCGTAGCGGATGGCATGCGGCCTGTCGGCGCCGGGGTATCGCCGCAGGTACTGGGACACGCTGAAGCCGCGCTCGATGCGCAGCAGTTCCTGGACCGTCGCGCGGGCGGCCTCGTCATGGCCGCCGAGCGACTGCGCGATCGCCAGGATGCGCAGCGTCGAGCCGTGGGTGCGGTTGGCCCGCAGCGAGCGCTGGCCGTAGGTGATCGCGCCCTCGTGGTCGCCGCTGGACAGCAGCGCCATCGAGGTGAAGTTGTCGTAGTAGTAGCGCATGGGGTCCAGCGGCGACAGGCGCTGGGCCTGCAGGGCGCAGTGGATCGCATCCTGGCCCTCGTTCGCGTAGGCATGCAGGGCCGACTGGAACAGCCAGGCCAGGCCCTCGTTCGGGTTGGCCTGGATCGCCATGGCGTAGCGCCCGGAGGCCTGCGACAGGTCCTTGCCGAGGTAGGCATGCACCAGGCCGTCGATCGCCAGCGCGAGGCTGTGGTGGCTGTCCAGTTCGAGCGCCTGGGAGACCGCGCGGCGGGCCAGCTGGTGGTCGTCGTCCTGCCGGTCGGACCAGCCCTGCGCGACCCGCAGCACATGCCACTTCGCGAGCCAGGCGCGCGGTGCCGGCGAGCGCGGGTGGCGCTCGCACAGGTAGGTCAGCATGTCGCGGGCCCGCGTGAACTCGCGCGGCGAGAGCAGGTGCATCAGCGCGATCGCGCCCAGCAGGATGGTGTAGCTGTCGAGCGTGGGCAAGGGCAGGCTGACGGCCCGGCGCACCTCGGTGCCGACCATGGCCGCGCCGATCTGTTCGCTCAGGCGTTCGACCACCGGGCCGCTGCCGTCGAGCGCATCGGCGACGCGGCCTTCGAGGCCGTCGGCCCAGACGACCTCGCCGCTCGGGCAGCGCACCAGCTGCGCGCGCAGGCGGAAGCGTTCGCCCGAGACGGTCTGCGTGCCCATCACCACGTACTGGCAGCCCAGCATCGTGCTGAGTTCGCCCGGATCGACGGCACGCTCGCGCAGCCGGGTCGTCGACAGGCGCGAGATCACGTTGAGCTGCGGCAGGCGGGCGAACTGCGCGATCAGGTCGTCGGCCAGGACCTCGCCGAGCACCTCGTGGCGGCGCTCGGTCGACATCGGGTCCTGGAAGGGGATGACCGCGATGCAGATGCGGTCGGCATGCCCCGCGCCTTGGGGTGACCAGGCCGGCATCGCCTGCCCGAGCGGACCGGCGCGAAACGCGCGCTGGCGTTCGGAGAAGTGCTTGAGGTTCACGAGACCGATGTCCTCGACCTCGACCCCGAGCCGGGGCCGCTCGGGGTCCGGTCCCGCCGCAGACAGCTCGTGGTCACCGAGGTCCTCGATGTCCGCGTCGACATCGGGCACCAGCGCATCGCGGGCCTCGGGCGACAGGATGGTCTCGCCGGGATTGGCGATCGAGCAGAGCCGGGCCGCGAGGTTGACGCCGGAACCGAACACGTCGTAGTCCTCGACCACCACGTCGGCCTCGTGCACGCCGGCGCGCAGCACCATCGCCGCGTCGCGTGAGCGACCCGTGTTGAACGTCGCGATGAGCCTGTGCATCTCGAAGGCGGCTTCCACCGCCTGGGGCACAGACCTGAATTCGAGCAGCATGCCATCGCCCAGGCTCTTGACCATGCGGCCGCTCCTCGGGGGCAGGACCTCGGTGCGCACCGCCTGGACAAACTGCCGCCAGCGCTGGATCACGTCGCTTTCATGCTCCCGCAGCAGCCGGACCGACTCGACCACGTCGACCACCACCACCGTCCGTCGCACGCGCACCAGTTCGGGCCATGGGTGAGTCCCCTCCTGTCGCGCCGCTTCTTCGCCGTGCATGGTCAGCTCTTGTCCGTATTCAGGCATCCTCATTTTGGGGGACCGATTCGAGCCGGTGCAAGCGAAGTCCGATGGCATCGGGCATCCGCGGCACCGCATCGAGCAAGGCGCGCGTGCAGGGGTGGGCCGGGCGGGCCAGCAGCTCGCGCGTCGGCTGGCATTCGACCAGCCGTCCGGCCTGCATGACCGCGACCCGGTCGCTGACCTGTGCGACCGCCGCGAGGTCGTGGCTGATGAACACCAGGGCGAGCCCGTGGCGACGCTGCAGGTCAACCAGCAGGTTCAGCACCTGAGCCTGCACCGAGACGTCCAGCGACGACACCGCCTCGTCGCAGACCAGCAGCCGCGGCCGCACCGCCAGGGCCCGCGCGATCGCGATGCGCTGGCGCTGTCCGCCCGAGTAGGCATGGGGCCGGCGCGACAGGTCGGCATCGGCCAGGCCGACCTGCGCGAGCAGGTCCGCGACCTGTGCGTCGCGGTCCCGCCGACCGCGTGCGAGGCCGTGCAGCACCAGGCCTTCGCCGACGCTCTCCGCGATGCTCATGCGGGGATCGAGCGAGCCCTGCGGGTCCTGGAAGATGATCTGCACGGTGCGGGCCCAGGCCAGCCGGTCGGCGCGGCGGCGCCGGTCGACGCGCCGGCCGTCGATCAGCACCTCGCCGGCGCTCGGCTCGGTCAGGCGCAGGATGCAGCGGGCCAGCGTGGACTTGCCGCAGCCGGACTCGCCGACCACGCCCAGCGTCTCGCCGGCTGCGGCCGACACGCTCACGCCGTCGAGTGCCCGCACGCCCGGCGATCGGCGGCCCGGCGGCCAGGACGGCGCGTCATAGGTCTTGACCAGGTCACGGACCTGCAGCAGCGGCGCGTTCACGGTGCCGTCTCCAGCGCCCAGCAGGCGACCCGGTGGCCGGGCCCGACCTCGCGCAGTGCCGGGGCGACGGCCCGGCAGCGCGGCATGGCCAGCGCGCAGCGGTCGGCGTAGCGACACGCCGCCGTCGGGGCGATCAGCGACGGCACCTGGCCGGGGATGGCGGGCAGCGGCGCGCGGCGTGCAGGCGGTGCCTCCAGCCGCGGCACCGCCTGCATCAGGGCCCGCGTGTACGGGTGTCGCGGGGCCTCGAACAGCTGCGCGACGTCGGCCTCCTCGACCACCCGCCCGGCATAGAGCACGACCACCCGGTCGGCCAGTCGGGCCACCACCGCCAGCGCATGCGTGATGAGCAGCAGCGACAGGCCCAGCTCGCGGCGCAGGTCCTGCAGCAGCGCCAGGATGCCGGCCTGCACGGTGACATCGAGCGTCGAGGTCGGCTCGTCGGCGATCAGCAGCTGCGGCCCGCAGGCCAGCGCAGCGGCGATGAGCGCGCGCTGGCGCATGCCGCCGGAGAGCTGGTGCGGGTAGGACGCGGCCTGCCGGTCCGGGTCCGGCAACTGCACGCGCGCCAGCCAGTCGCGCACCCGCGAGCGCGACTGTGCCGCCGACAGCTTCAGGTGCCAGCGGGCCGCTTCGCCCACCTGGTCACCGATGCGGCGCACCGGGTTGAGCGCGCTGGCCGGGTCCTGCGGGATCCAGCCGATCTCGCGGCCGCGCACCGCGCGCCGCTGCGGCTCGTCCAGCCGCAGCAGGTCGCGGCCCTGCCAGCGCACCTCGCCGGCGACCACCCGGCCGGCCGGCGCCGGCAGCAGGCCGACGATGGCGCTGGCCAGCGACGACTTGCCGCTGCCGGATTCGCCGACCAGGCCGACGGTCTGGCCGGGCGCGATCTCGAGGTCGACGCGGTCCAGCGCCTCGACCGTGCCGGCGGCGGTGTCGAAATGCACGCGGAGGCCGCGCAGAGCGAGCAGCGGCTCGGTCATGGCGTCGTCCTCATGCCGTGCGCCGATGCGGGTCCAGCGCGTCGCGCCAGGCGTCGCCCAGGCCATGCAGCAGCAGCACGGTCAGCGCGATCGCCAGGCCGGGCACGGCGGCGACCCAGGGCGCGATCTCGAGGTAGTCCTTGCCGTCGTGCAGCATGCGGCCCCAGGTGGGGGTCTCGGGCGGGAAGCCGAGGCCCAGGAAGGACAGCGTCGATTCGGTCAGGATGGCCGCGGCCGCGTCCAGCGAGCTGGTCACCGCCACGGTGCCCCAGGCATGCGGCAGCAGGTGATGCCGTGCCACCCAGGTCCGCGAGGCGCCGAGGGCCAGGGCGGCGTCGACGAACTCGCGCTGTCGCACCGCCAGCACCTGGGCCCGCACCAGCCGGGCGACCGACATCCAGCGCAAGCCGCCGATCACCGCCACGATCAGCACGAACAGCCCTGCGGTCGGCCCCAGGCGCGCCTGCAGCGCGTCGCGGAACAGGTGAACCACCAGCAGCAGCAACGGCAGCTGCGGCAGGGCGAGGAACAGGTCGGTCGTCGTCATCAGCAGGGCGTCGAGGCGACCGTGCCGGGACGATCCGGCCAGCACGCCGACGGCGGTGCCGACCAGCGCCGACAGCAGCATCGCCGCTGCGCCGATGGCCAGGCTGATGGCGCCGCCGCGCAGCGCCCGGGCGAGCAGGTCGCGGCCCATCTCGTCGGTGCCGAGCGGGTGGGCCAGGCCGGGCGGCTGCAGGCGCGCGCGGAAGTCGATCCCGTCGACCGCCTGCGAGCCGTGCCAGGCGCCGACCAGCGTCAGCAGGACCAGCAGCGCCAGCAGGCCGGCGAGCAGGCGGCCGAGCCATCGGGGCCGGCCCGGCCGCGCTGGCCTAGCGCGCGGCGATGCGGGGGTCGAGCCAGCCATAGGCCAGGTCCGCGACGAGGTTGGCCAGCACCACCAGGATCGCCAGCATGAAGGTGATGGCCAGCAGCACCGGCGTGTCGTTGCGCAGCACCGAATCGACCAGCAACGCGCCGATGCCGGGCACGCGGAAGATCTGCTCGGTCACGATGGCGCCGCCGAACACGACCGGCAGCTGCAGCGCCAGCAAGGTCACCAGCGGGATCAGCGCGTTGGGCAGCACGTGGCGGCGGATCACCAGCGACTCGGGCAGGCCCTTGCTGCGGGCCAGCCGGACGTGGTCGAGCCGACCGACGTCCAGCACGGCCGAGCGGACATGCCGCAGCCACGTCGCGGCCTGGAACGAGGCCAGCACCAGCATCGGCATCAGCGACTGGCGGACCTGCTCGATGACGCGCGCCAGGCCGACCTGCGGCAGGTCGGTCCGGTAGACGAAGGGCAGCCAGTCGAGCTGGATCGAGAACAGCAGGATCAGCAGCAGGCCGGTGAAGAAGGACGGCAGCGCGTAGCCCAGGTAGGCGCAGGCCGAGACGCTGCGGTCGAACGCGCTGCCGGGTGCGAGGCCGGCCTTCAGCCCGAGCGGCAGGGCCACCGCGATGGCCAGCAGCTGCGAGCCGCCGACGATGGCCAGCGTGACCGGCAGGCGCTGGCCGATCAGCTGGCGCACGTCCGTGTGGCTGGCGTAGGACCAGCCCCAGTCGCCCTGCAGCAGCGACCCGAGCCAGGCCAGATAGCGCCAGCCGGGCGCCTGGTCGAGCCCGTAGCGGTGCAGCAGCTGGTGGCGCACCTCCGGCGGCACGTCCGGGCGCATCACCAGCTCGCTGAGCGGATCGCCGGGCGCGACGGCCAGCACCGTGAACAGCACCGCGCTGATGCCGAGCACGCTCAGCGCGGCCCGCAGGAGTCGCCAGCCCAGGGTGCGCCGGCGTGCGGACATGGGCTCAGGCCTTGAACCAGTCGGCGATCTGGGCGGTCTCGACGGTCCAGCCACTGATCGGCGCGCGCAGCCGGCGCGCCAGCGCGGAGACCGCCGGACGGTAGAGGATGGGCACGATCGCGCCGTCGTTGCAGACCAGGTCGTTGAGCTCGATCAGCAGGGCCGCGCGCCGCACCGGATCGACCTCCACCTCGGCCGCCCGGAAGGTGCGGTCATAGGCCTCGTGGCGCCAGCGGATCACGTTGCGGCCTTCCCACTTGTTGGTCCGCGAGGCCAGCTGCCAGGAGCAGAACATCTCCATGAAGCGGCCGGGATCGGGGCCGTTGCGGCCCTGCTGGTACATCTGCAGGTCGGCCAGGAACTTGACCGCCGTGTCGTTGCTGGCGGGGTCGGACGAGAAGAACACCGAGGCGGTCGTCGCCTTCAGTTCCAGCTCGATGCCAGCGCGTTGCGTGGCCTGTCGCAGCAGGCCCTGGACCTTCTGGCGGGTCGGGTTGACGGAGGTCTGGAACAGCAGCCGCAGCCGCTTGCCCTCGCGCAGCCGGATGCCATCCGGGCCGCGCTTCCAGCCGGCCGCTTCCAGCAGCGCCTCGGCCCGCGCCGGGTCATGCCCCGGGCCGCTGCGCCTGGACGTGTAGCGCGGCGGATTGACCAGGAAGTTGGCCGATCCCACGCCGCCGCGCCCGTACAGGAAGCGCTGGATGCTGTCGCGGTCGACCAGCAGGGCCAGGGCCTGCCGGACCGCCGGTTCGAGCAGCAGCGGATGGCGGCTGCCGGGGGCGGCGCGTTCGCCGTCGACCTCGGTCCACGGGTCGGCATGGTTGAGCATCAGGTACTCGATGTTGCCGCCGGGGGCGAAGTCGAGCGTCCCCTTGCCGGACTCCTCCAGGCGACGAAGGATGTCGTCCTCGACCTGGATGTTCCAGGCGTAGTCGTACTCGCCGGTCTGCAGCACGGCCCGCGCGGCCGACAGCGCATCGCCGCCGCCCTTGATGGTGACGCTGTCGAAGTGGGGCTTGAGCGGCTGGTGGTAGGTCGGGTTGAGCTCGCCGCGCACCAGGTCGCCGGGCACCAGTTCGAGGAAGCGGTAGGGGCCGGTGCCGACCGGCCGCGCGTTGGCTGGCGCATCGCGTGAGCCAGCGCCCTGGAAGGCCGCGAACAGGTGCCGGGGCAGGACCGGGTGCAGCGCGGCGTCGACCCAGAACGGGGTCGGGCGCTCGAATTCGTGGCGCACCGTCAGCGCGTCGATCTTGCGGACCTGGATCGATCGGAACGAGCCGTGCGTGATCGTCGCGGTGGCCGGATCGCGGGCATAGGCCCAGGTGGCGACCACATCGTCGGCCGTGAAGGGCGTGCCGTCGTGCCAGGTCACGCCCGGCTTGAGCTTCCAGGTCACCGACAGGCCGTCGCGGGCCACCCCGCCGTTGGCCAGGCTCGGCACCTCGCGCGCCAGCAGCGGGAAGAGGTTGCCGTCGCGGTCCCAGTCGACCAGCGGCTCGTAGAACAGGCGGCAGGCCGCCACGTCCTTGCTGCCGCTGGCGAAGTGCGGGTTCAGCAGCGTCGGGCCCTGCCAGAACAGCAGGCGCAAGGCGCCGCCGCCGCCGCGTCGGCTCGGCTCGTAGGTCGACGCGCCGGCCTGGGCCCGGGCCTCGCCGGCGATCGGCAGCAGGCTCGCCGCCATCGGGGCCGGCAGCCCGGCGGCCACCAGGCGGGCGATGAAACCGCGGCGCGACAGCGCGCCGGATTCGACCGCCTGCAGCGCTGCCCGGATCTCTGCTTCACGCATGGCGCTGTGCTCCTGATCTCCGCTGGGATGGGCAGATTCTGTGCGACGTCCGCTGGGCTCAACAACCTCGATCGACCTGTTCGTTTCCTCAGGTGTGGGGATGCGGCAGCAGCGCGTTCCGGACCGGGATCGGGTGCGCGCCGGCCGGTGACCGGGGGGTGAGCGGGCGGTCGCGCGAGGTCAGCTGCCGGAACAGCCGGACGGTCTCCTCGCGTGGCGTGACGCCCAGCATCTCGCGCAGGGTCTGCAGGCAGGCGCGGTACTGGCGCTCGACCAGCTGCGGCTGGCCCAGCCCGGCATAGCAGCGCATCAGGCGTCCGTGCGCGTCCTCGTTGCAGGCGTCGACGCTGAGCAGGCGCAGCGTGATGCGCAGGCAGGCATGCAGGTCCCGGCCGGCCTCGTACAGCTCGGCCAGGCGATGCAGCACCTGGTTGTGGCGGTCGCGCAGCTGCTGGGCGAGGCCGGCGAGCCCGGCGTCGTGGCAGCCTTCATCGAGCAGGTCCGAGGCGTACAGCGCCAGCCCGGCCTCGTACTGCGCGATCGCCTGGTCGACCTGCTGCCGGGCCTCGGCCTGCGCGCCCTGTTCGGCGTGCACGAGGAACTGTTCGCTGTCGATCCAGGTCGGGCCGGCCGGGACGAACTGGTAGCCCTCGTCGGTGTAGACGATCGTCCCGGACGCTTCGAGCGCGCGGCGCACGCGGTGCAGGGCCACGTGCAGGCTGTTGCGCGCGCTTTCCGGATCGGCTTCGGGCCAGTAGAGGCTGCACAGGCGGGTGCGCGACAGCGGGCGACGCCGCTGCAGCACCAGCAGCTTGATCAGCGAGCGGATCTTGCCGCGCGGCAGGTTGTCGACCCGGCGCTCGCCGATCCACAGGCCGAAGCCGCCGATCACCCGCATCGACAGCATCGGCCCCGGTGGCTGCGACGCGGTCATGCGCACGCAGGCCGGCATGTCGACCAGCGCCCCGAAGGGCGTGACCTGGAAGTCCATCGTGTCGCGGGGTTCGAGCGGGGCGGGCGGGACGTTGGCGCCGGGGCTGGGAACGTGCGGGTCGAGGCAGTGCATGGACGCTCCTGACGGGTCGGGATCCGGGTGCGCAGCAGATGAGAAAACTGCGACAACTGAAACCCAGTCTAGAAGTCCGATGGCACGCCTGCCGGTGATCTGGCTCACACGCTGGCGACGGTCGTGTCGCCCGTGACGGGGCCGGCATCGACGCGGGCCGTGGCCGGCGGCGCGCCCGCGGCCAGACCGGCGACCCGTTCGGCCAGCCGGGCGATGTCGAGCACCAGGGCCTCGCGGGCCGCGCCCGACAGCACGCCGTCGCGGCGCAGGTCCCCGAGTTCGCGCGTGACCTGTTCGCGCGTGCAGCTGACGCGGGCGGCCAGCTCGCTGTGGCTGGGCGCCGGGTCGAGCCGGTGCATGCGGTGCAGGCGGGTTCCGGTGCCGCCGCTGACCTGGCTCTGCCGCAGCAGTTCGGCGCACAGGCGCTGCGAGACGTTCAGCGCACTCAGCTCGTAGACCCGCTCGGTCAGGCCGCGCGCCGCCCGCGCCAGGTGCTGCAGCATGCGCTCGTTGATCGACCAGTGGCGCCGCATCAGTGCCAGCAGGTCCTGCGGATGCAGCCGTGCCAGGAGCGCGTCCTGGAGCGCCACCACCGTGGCCGAACGTGGCAGGCCGTCGATGGCCGACATCTCGCCGATCGTCTCGCCCGCGCCGGCCTCGCGGAAGCTGACCTCGCGCCCGTTGGGCGACAGCGCGACGACGCGCACCCGGCCCGACAGGATCAGGTAGCAGTCCTGGTCCCGGTCATCGCGCGACATGACCGGCTGGCGGGCACGGAAGAGCTTGAAGCGGCAGACCCGTCCGACCTCGGCCAGGACATCGTCCGGCACGTCGCGCAGCAGGTACACGCCGCGCAGGCCGCTGAGTGCGGGGACTTCGCCTTGCACAGGCTGGTTCATCGGTGGCGCTCCTGCCAGGCCCGGCGCAGGGCCCCGGGCGCGACAACGCGCGGGAGGGCAGGCCGGTCAGCGCGCAGTGTGATCCGTCGCCTGGGTTACCGCGTCCACCGTTTGGTGGACAAGCCGGCCTCGATCGGCGCCGACGCTCAGACGATGTGGCTCAGCGCCCGATCCAGGTGCTCGACGGTGCGCGGGATGTCGGCCAGCTTGTCCAGCCCGAACAGGCCGATGCGGAAGGTCCGGAAGTCGGCCCCCTCGTCGCACTGCAGCGGCACGCCGGCGGCGATCTGCAGGCCCTGGGCCTTGAGCTTGGCGCCGTTCTGGATCTGGGCGTCGTCGGTGTAGCTGACGATCACGCCCGGCGCGCCGAAACCGTCGGCCGCGACGCTGGGGAAGCCCTTGGCCGCGAGCCGCGCGCGGGCCTGCCGGCCCAGCTCGATCTGCGCGTCCTTGAGCCGGCCGAAGCCGATCGCGCGGGTCTCGACCATCACGTCGCGCAGCACCGCCAGCGCGTCGGTGGGCATGGTCGCGTGGTAGGCCACCGCGCCGCCCTCGTAGGTCTCGGCGATGGCCAGCCACTTGCGCAGGTCGCAGGCGAAGCTGGTGCTGGTGGTCGTCTCGATGGCGGCGCGGGCGCGCTCGCTGAGCATCACCAGGCCGCAACAGGGCGGGCCGCTCCAGCCCTTCTGCGGTGCGCTGACCAGCACGTCGACGCCGGTGGCGGCCATGTCGACCCAGACCGTGCCCGAGGCGATGCAGTCCAGCACGAACAGCCCGCCGACCGCATGCGTGGCGTCGGCCACGGCGCGCAGGTAGTCGTCGGGCAGGATCATCCCGGCGGAGGTCTCGACATGCGGCGCGAACACCACCGCCGGACGCTCGGCCGCGATGCGCGCGACCACCTCGTCGACCGGGGCCGGCGCGAACGGCGCCTTCGGGCCGCCGTCGCCGATGCGGCGCGCCTTCATCACGGTCGACGACTTCGGGATCGCGCCCATGTCCAGGATCTGGGTCCAGCGGTAGCTGAACCAGCCGTTGCGGATCACCAGCACGTGCGCTCCGGTGGCGAACTGGCGCGCCACCGCTTCCATGCCGTAGGTGCCGCTGCCCGGCACGATGGCGACGGCGCGGGCCGCGTAGACCTCCTTGAGCGTCGCGGTGATGTCGGTCAGCACCTTCTGGAAGCGGGCCGACATGTGGTTGAGTGCCCGGTCGGTGTAGACGACCGAGTACTCCAGCAGGCCATCGGGATCAACGTCGGGTCGCAGTGCGGGCATCGTGGGCTCCAGGTCCTGGCGGGCTCGCCAGCGGCGGATAAAGCGGCGGAAAAAGTGGCCGGCCAGCTTACACCGGGCCCCTGGCCCGCACGCCCGCCGGGTCAGGGGCGGCGGATGGGGTCTAACCCTGATGGGGCACGTCATCGGCCTGGCGGAAGGGCTCGTGTACGCTCGCGCCCGCGCCGCTGTTCCAAGTGCCCTGGAGCCCCCGATGAACACGATCCTGACCCGTCCGACCCGCCTGCTTCTGGCCCTGCTGCTGCTGTCGCTCGCCTCGGCGGCCCGTGCGCATGCCGATGCCAGCACGCTGGCCGGCGGCTTCTGGAGCGGCTTGCTGCACCCGGTCCTGGGCTGGGACCACGTCGTCGCCATGGTCGCCGTCGGCCTGTGGGGCGCCTTCCTCGGCGCGCCGGCGATCTGGCTGCTGCCGGTGATCTTCCCGACGGTCATGGCGCTGGGCGGCGCGCTGGGCGTGGCCGGCGTGCCGCTGCCGGGTGTCGAGATCGGCATCGCTGCGTCGGCCATCGCGGTCGGCGGGGCCGTCGCGCTGGCCTGGCGCGCACCGATCGGGCTGGCTGCCGTGGTCGTCGGCGCCTTCGCGGTCTTCCACGGCCATGCCCACGGCACCGAGCTGCCGCAAGCCGCCCACGCGGTCGCCTTCAGCGCCGGATTCGTCGTCGCCACCGGGCTGCTGCACCTGGCCGGCATCGCGCTGGGACTGCTGGTGCGCTGGCCGGCCGGAACCTGGGTCGTCCGGGCCAGCGGCGGCGCCATCTCGCTGGCCGGCCTGTTCTTCCTGTCGCAGGCCTTCCTTTGAAGACGCGCTTCCCGAACCGGCGTGTCACCGCGCCGCTGCTGGGCTTGCTGGGCCTGCTGGCGGTCGCGCCGGCCTGGGCCCATGGCTCGATCCCCGGTGGCAGCGCCTTCTTCGCCGGCCTGGTGCATCCGGCGCTGGTCGCGGCGCACCTGGTCGGCCTGATCGCTGTCGCGCTGATGGCCGCCCAGCAGGGCCTGTCGCCGCGCCCGCACGAGCTGCTCGGCCTGGCGGCCGGGCTGGCGCTGGGCGCGCTGGCGGCCGGCTGGGCCGGCGAGCCCGACACCGACCGGGCGCTCTGGCTGCTCGTGGTCGCCACCGCCCTGGCCGTGGCCTTCGGTCGGAACTACCCCGCCGCGTTCCGGCTCTGGATGCCCGCCTGCATCGGCCTGGCGATGGGCCTGGCCTCGGGCGACGCCACGCTGACGGGCGGCCGCCGCGTCGCCGCGCTGGCCGGCAGCTTCATCGGCGCCATGGTCATCGCCTCGCAGCTGGCCGTCGCGATCGAGGCGCTGCTGCGCCGCTGGCCGCACCCGGCGCTGCGCATCGGCGTGCGGGTGCTGGCGTCCTGGGTGGCTGCCGTCGGCGTCCTGCTGACGGCGCTGGCGCTGCGCCCGGCCGGCTGATCGGCCGGCGTCCGCCCGGACGCTCAGGACGCTCAGGACTTACCCGCCACCGCCGCCCGGGCGGGTGTCCTGGGTCCGGGACTTGCTCATCCGCCTCACCTGCGGTCCCGTCCGGTGCAGTCCAAGCCGCGCGTCGAGCCGTGGGCATCCCACCGAATCCGTGCCTGAACGGATCACCTGGAGGCGACATCATGGTCCTGCTGGACAACCTTCCGACCGATTCCGTGCTGCGGCGTCACGCCACGACGGAACGCCTGCGCAGCCTCGGCCTGCCACCGTCCGATGCGGTGCTGCGCCGCCATCACGACCAGCACGTGGCCGCGCTGCAGGTCCGTGCCGCAGCCGCCGATGCGGCCCGCCGCGCGGCCGCACCGTTGCCGCGTTCCGCGCCGGCCCGGTCACCGGCGCCGCCGGCCGCCGCCCGACCGGCACCCGTCGCCGCGCCGGCTGCGGGATCGTCCGGCGACGGCCTGTTCGGCTGGCTGCGCCGGCTGCTCGGCCGCCACTGAAGCGGTCCCCTGACCCGGCTGACCCGGCTGACCCGCCAGGCGGTGCGCCGGCCTGAACACTCTGCGCCAGCGGTGGCGCAGACAGTCACCCGCGCCTGTTCCGGCACCCGCAGGTCGTGACATCTGTGGGCCGGTGGCGATTCATCCGCTCGACCGGGCCCTGGGCGTGACTTCCTCGCGCCGGGCCTGGCGTTGGCGCCGCTAGATTGCGCAGCCCATGCGCATGACCCGTGAACGCCATCTGCTGTCCCGCCCCGAGGACCTCGCCCCCTGGGCCGACGACTGGACCCGGCTCGCCCGCCGCCACCGCAGCCCGACCCACGGCCTGACCTGGGCCGCCGCGACGCTCGCCACGCTGGTGCCGCGCGACGGCGCGCCGCTGCAGCTGTTCGTGGTCCGCCGCGACGGCCATGTCTGCGCCCTTGCGCCGCTGCAATGCAAGCGCGACGGCTGGTTGCGTCGCCTGGAGATGCTGGGCGCGGACGACGTCGGCGAGCCGCTCGACCTGATGTACGAGGACGACCCCGCGCTGGACGAGCTGCTGCGGGCCGTGCGGGCCGGCGGCCTGCCGACGGTCTACGCCCGCCTGCCGCACGACTCGGCCGTGCCGGCGCTGCTGCCGCGGGTCCTGGCTGGCCGTCGCTCGCGCGTGCGGGTCCGGCCGGCCGAGCCCTATCCCGCCATCGACCTGCGCCTGCATCCGGAGGGCGAACTCAACAGCGGCCGCCGCTCCGACCTGCGGCGCATGCGCCGCAAGGCCGCCGAGCAGGGCGGCTGGCGGCACGACTACCTCAAGCCCGCGCCGCACGAGGTGCCCGCGCTGCTGGCGCAGGCCGTCGAGATCGAGGCCCGCAGCTGGAAGACCGACGACGGCCACGCGCTGTGCCAGAACGAGGTCGAACGCAGCTTCCTGCTGGACCAGCTGACCCGCTGCGCGCAGGACGGCAGCCTGCGCATCGCCTTCGGCCATCTCGGCGACCGGGCGGTCGCGATGCAGCTCGCGCAGGTCGACGCCGGCAGCTACTGGCTCTTCAAGATCGGCTACGACGCAGGTTCCGGCGCCATCGCGCCGGGCCAGTTGCTGATGCAGGACACGCTCGCCGAGGCCGTCGCCGAGGGCCTGCACACCTACGAGCTGATGGGCACCGCCGCCGACTGGACGCGGGTCTGGACCCGCCAGGAGCTGGCCAGCTGGCGCGCCGAGGTGTTGCCGCTCGGCGGCCAGGCGCTGCTGCGGCTCGGCCTGGCGGCGTGGCGCCGGCTGCGACCCGCACGCTGATCAGGCCGCGCCCAGCAGCGCCTTGGCGGCCTCGATGCGCAGGGCCAGCGGCACCGCCGCGTCGTTCATGACGGCGAGCAGGAAGGCTCGCGGCTCGGTGTGCGTGCTGGCGGCCATCAGGATTGGCGCGGTTGGCGCATCGACCGAAGCCGGCGCGGGCGGCGTCATCTGATGGCTGGCCTGTTTCAGCTGCGCCGTCGCGCTGGCGAGCGCCGCGGGCTGGATGCTCGCCAGCGCGCCGAGCACGCCGGCCTGGGCCTCGTCGCCGGGGGGGATGTCCAGCCACGGCGTCTCGGCGAACAGCGGCGCCAGGTCGGGCGCGACAAAGGCCGACCAGTTGCCGGTCGCCTCGTTCAGCGCGGGCACCGGCCGCGCATGCCGGGCCGGCTCGCCGCCGCCGGCCGGTGACGGCCACAGCGCCAGGCGCTGCGCCGGCAGGTCGGCCAGCCAGCGCCGCCGCAGCAGCGCGAGGAAGGCCTGCGCCGCGTCGACATCCATCGGCTCGACCACCGAGAACCACAGCTGCAGCGCGTCCGTGCCCGAAGCCGCGATGGCCGGCGCCGGCAACCCCAGCTCGACCTGCACGCCGCGCCAGACCGGTGCCAACGCCTCCCAGTCGGCCGGCCGCGTCAGCGCCAGCACGAGCGCCCGCACCCGTCCCTGCGCGTCGATCAGCCGGTCCGGCGAGGCGGCATCGGCGCTGAGGTAGAGGCGGCGGAACTCGGTCTGGAGGCGGGACATGGCGGCGGTGGATGAGGTGGCGCGGGTGAACCAGGCCAGGACTCTACGGGAGCGCCCGCCCGCCCGGCGCCCTCAAGCCGCCACCGCGCTCCAGGCCCGGCTGCCGAGCCAGTGCTCGCGCCAGCCCGGCAGTTCGCTGGCCGGCATCGCGCGGGCGATGCCGTAGCCCTGGGCGAGCGGACAGCCCATGGCCAGCAGGGCGCGGCCGTGGGCCAGGGTCTCGACGCCCTCGGCGATGACCTCGCGGTCGAAGGCGGCGGCCAGGTCGATCACGCCACGGACGATGGCCAGGTCCTCCGGGTCGTCGAGCATGTCGATGACGAAGCTGCGGTCGATCTTGAGGGTGCGCGCCGGCAGCTTGCGCAGGTAGGTCAGCGACGAGTAGCCGGTGCCGAAGTCGTCCAGCGCGAAGCCCACGCCCAGCGCCATGCAGCGCTGCAGGATCTCGGCGGCCTGCTGCATGTCGGCGATGGCGGCGGTCTCCAGCACCTCCAGCTGGAAGTGGCGAGCCGCCACGCAGGGATGCCGGGCCAGCGCGTCGGCCAGGCGATGGGCGAAGGCGGGCTGGACCAGGTGGCGCGGGCTGATGTTGACGCTCACCGGCAGCGTCAGTCCTTCGGCTCGCCAGCTGGCGATCTGCGCCAGCGCGGTGTCGATGACCCATTCGCCGACCTGTGGCTCCAGGTCGCTCCCTTGCAGCATCGGCAGGAACTCGCCCGGCGCCAGCAGGCCGCGTTCGGGATGACGCCAGCGGATCAGGCCTTCCGCCCCGATGACGCTGCCGTCGCGCAGGTCGACCTTGGGCTGGTAGTGCAGCTCGAACTCGCCTAAGCGCAGCGCCTCGCGCAGCCGGCCGAGCTGGTCGCGCCGGTGCTGGGCCATGCGGTCGACCTCGGCGTCGAACAGCTGGTAGCGGTTCTTGCCGGCCTGCTTGGCCAGGTACATGGTCTGGTCGGCGTGGCGCAGCAGCGTGTCCGGATCGTTGGCGTCGTTCGGGAACAGGCTCACGCCGACGCTGGCCGACAGGCTCAGCAGGTGATCCTCCGCCCGCACCGGCTGGCGCGCCGCATGCAGCACGCGGTCGAGGATCTGCGTGGTCTCCTTGATCGAACCCAGCTCGGTCAGCAGCAGCACGAACTCGTCGCCGCCCAGCCGCGACAGCGTGTCCTCGGGCCGCAGCACGGCCTTGATGTGCTCGCCGATGCCGATCAGCAGGCGGTCGCCGATGGCATGGCCGAGCGCGTCGTTGACGGCCTTGAAGCCGTCCAGGTCGATGAAGCAGACGGCACCGTGCCGGCCACTGCGGCCGGCACGCAGCACCGCCTGCTCCAGCCGATCGGTCAGCAGGCGGCGGTTGGGCAGGCCGGTCAGCGGGTCGAAGTGGGCGACCCGGTCCAGCTCGGCCTCATGGGCCTTGATGCGGCTGATGTCGGAGAACACGCTGACGTAGTGCAGCACCCGCCCGCCGCCGTCGCGCACCGCCGTGATCGACTGCAGGGCCGGGTAGACCTCGCCGTCGCGGCGCCGGTTCCAGATCTCGCCATGCCAGTAGCCGCGCTGCTGCAGCGCGGCCCAGAAGGACTGGTAGAAGGCCGCGTCGTGCCGGCCCGATGACAGCAGGCTGGGCCGACGGCCGATCACCTCGGCGGCCTGGTAGCCGGTGATGCGCGTGAAGGCCGGGTTGACCTGCGTGATCAGGCCGTCGGCGTCGGCCACCATGATCCCCTCGTAGCTGTTGTCGAACACCGCCGCCGACTGGCGCTGGGCCAGCTCGGCACGCTTGCGCTCGGTGATGTCGGTGTGCGTGCCCGACATGTTCAGCGCCGTGCCGTCGGGCGCGCGGTCGACCACCCGGCCGCTGGTCAGGACCCAGTGCCAGCCGCCGCCCTTGTGGCGCATGCGCAGCTCGACCTCGTGGCGGAGCGTCTCGCCGGCCAGATGGCGGCGGATCGATTCGAGCGCGACGGCCAGGTCGTCCGGGTGGACCAGCGCGGGCCAGTTCGCGGTCGTCACGTTCATCTCGCCGGGCTCGTAGCCCAGCATGGTTTCCCAGCGGGCGCTGACGCGGAAGGTGTCGCTGGGCAGGTCCCAGGTCCAGTAGCCCTGGTCGGAACCTTCGAGCACGCGGGCGAGCTCCTCCCGGCTGTCTTCCAGCTCGCGGGTGCGTTCGGCCACACGCTGTTCGAGCCGCACCTCGTTGTCGGCGAGAGCTTGCCGGCTGGCCTCGGTCTCGCGCAGCTGGCGGCGGATCAGCCCGTAGCTGCCCGCCAGCATCAGCAGCAGCGCGGCCGATGCGCCAGCACCGGCGGTGACCAGGTGGCGACTGGCCTGGAGCTGATCCCGGCTGCGGGTTTCGAGCTGCCGGGACTCGTGGGCTTCCATGTCGAGCAACAGCTGCTGCATCCGGGCACGGGTCGGGGCCAGCGGCGCCGTCTGCGCGTAGGCGTTGGCCGCCGCTGCGCCTTCGGTCTTGCGCAGTTCCTCGACCCGGCGCGAGATCGCCAGCCGCTGGTCCGCCACCGCGCGCAGCTGCTGCCAACGTCCGATCTGCGCGGACTGCCCGGCCAGCAGCGCCTTCAGGCGCGCCAGCAGCGCCTCGCGGCTGCCGATGGCGGCATCCCGCTCGGCCAGCCGGGCCGGGTCGCCGCTGATGCGAAAGGACTGGGTGTTCAGCTCGATCAGCGCGGTGTCCACCCGCACCCGGGCAAGCGCCTGCAGCACGTCCTGGGTGTGGCGCACCCAGCCCTCGGCGATGGCCGCCTGCTGGCCCATGTGCCAGGTGATCCCGGCCAGGGCCACGACCACGACGGTCGACGCGATGAAGGCGGCCAGCACCTGGATCTCGAAGCGGGATTTCAACGGCATGGCTTCGGGCGCGGGCACCGCCCGCACACGGACTCTTGAGGTTCGGCCATTCTGCGGCCGGCCGACCTTCGGCGGGCGTGGCCGATCACCGGATCCGGGCCGTGATCGACCGGCAGATCGTGCCCCGCGGCCGGGCCGATTCACGCGTTGCGATCGGGGTCATCGCGGCACTGCATCCGCTGGCGGCATCGGGCCGTAAAGGGTCCTTGCCGCCGTCAAGTCCGGACGCGACACGCGGCCATACCCCCCCACCCACGGAGACCTGGCATGACCCGCAGCACGCGTTCCCTTCCTCCCCATGCGCTGACCCTGGCGACCCTCGCGGCGCTGGCCGCGCTCGCCTCGCCGTCGACCGCGCTGGCGTCCAGCCACCGCGAGGCACCCTTCATCACGTCCGCCCCCAAGGTCGACGCGACCGACTTCTACCTGTTCAACAGCTACGAGGCCGGCCGCAGCGGCTACGTCACGCTGATCGCCAACTACCAGCCGCTGCAGGATGCCTACGGCGGCCCGAACTACTTCTCGCTCGATCCGAACGCGCTCTACGAGATCCACGTCGACAACGACGGCGATGCGCGCGAGAACCTCACCTTCCAGTTCCGCTTCCGCAACGCGCTCGAGAAGGTCGCGCTGGACATCGGCGGCAAGCCGGTGGCGATCCCGCTGATCCAGGCCGGGACCGTCGCCAACGTGCGCGATGCCAACCTCAACCTGCGCGAGACCTACACCGTCGACGTCGTGCGCGGTGACCGCCGCAAGGGCAGCAAGGCGGCGCTGACGAACGTCGTGGGCGGCTCGGCCACCTTCGACAAGCCGGTCGACCACATCGGCGTGAAGACGCTGCCCGACTACCCGGCCTATGCCGCCCGGCACGTCCACAGCGTCAACATCCCCGGCTGCGCCCAGCCCGGCAAGCTGTTCGTGGGCCAGCGCAAGGACCCGTTCGCGGTCAACCTCGGCACCATCTTCGACCTCGTCAATGCGCCCGCCAGCGTGCTGACCAACCCCGCACTGATCCATGCCGCGCCCAATCCGCTGGCCGACAAGAACGTCACCACGCTGGCGCTGGAGGTCCACAAGTCCTGCCTGACCAACGGCACCGATCCGGTCATCGGCGGCTGGACCACCGCCAGCCTGCGCCAGGGCCGCCTGCTCAACGGCGCGCCCGGCTCCGGCCACCACATGAGCGAGAAGACCGGCGGCGCCTGGACCCAGGTCTCGCGGCTGGGCAATCCGCTGGTCAACGAGGTCGTGATCGGCCTGCCCGACAAGGACCGCTTCAACGCGTCCAAGCCCAAGGACGACCTGCAGTTCGCGACCTACGTGACGAACCCGTCGCTGCCGCGCCTGCTTGAGATCGCGCTGGGCACGCCGGCCGGTGGCCTGGCGCCGTCCAACCTGCCGCGCACCGACCTGCTCAACACCTTCCTGACCGGCCTCGCGGGCGTCAACCGCCCGATGGGCACGGTGACGCCGGCCGAGATGCTGCGCCTGAACACCGCCATCGCGGCGGTGCCGCTGGCGCAGCAGAACCGGCTCGGCGTGGCCGGCGAGGTGCTCCGCGTCGGTGGGGCCGGCAACCTGGGCGCAGCGGTCGACCTGGCCGGCTTCCCGAACGGCCGGCGTCCCAACGACGACGTGGTCGACATCGCGCTGGTGGCCGTGGCCGGCGGGCTGTGCGTGCTCAACAGCGAGGCCACGCTGGGTGCGATCACCGCCGGCAGCAACGCCAACGTGCTGGGCCTGAACAGCTTCACCATCCCCGGCAGCGCGACGCTGACCTCCGAATGCCGCGTCGGCAAGGTGCCGCTGGGCGCGACCTCGGCCGCGCTGCACGATGCGGTCGACCAGGCATCCGATGCCAACAAGGCCAGCTACCTGGCCGGCTTCCCCTACCTGGCGACGCCCCTGGGCGGCACCCGCAACTGAGCCGGAGACCACGATGAACACGCAAACACTGCGTTCCTGGGCCTGGCTGGCCAGTCTCGCGGCGACCGGCGCCCTGCTGGCCGGCTGCGGCGCCGGATCGACACCGGTCGAACGGCCCGCCGCCTCGGTGGCGGACTCGCCCGAGGCGGCCATGAACCTCGTGCAGGGCATCGCGACCAGCCCGGCCGCGCAGGCCGATGGCGCCGAGCCGTCGACCGTGCCCGACACGCTGGCGGTCGACGACACGGCCGAGCCGCGCGCGGTCGACTGAGTTCTGTCGACCGAGCGCGCGACCAGGGGTGGCGCCCCCGGCGGCGGGGGGGCCCCCCGGGGGGGGGGGCCCCCCCCCCGACAACTCCCCGAATGCCAGGACACCCGATGAACACGCGCATCCCGACGATGGGCCGGTGCCGCGCCACGCTGGCCGGGCTGGCCTGCCTGCTGCTGGCGCAAGCCGGTCCCGCCCGTGCCGCGCCCTTCGTGCCGGCCGGCGACGACGAGGTCGTGCAGACCCTGCGCGGTGGCCTGGCCGGTGCCGCGCGGCAGGCCGAGCGGGCCCGCCGGGCCCAGTTGCAGCGCGAGCCACACAACCTGCCGCTGGCGCTGGCGAGCGCGCGCGCCGCCATCGAGGGCTTTCGCCGCAGTGGTGATCCGCGCGATCTGGGCCAGGCCCAGGCGGCCTTGTCGGCCTGGTGGACGCAGCCTGCGCCACCGGCGCCGGTGCGCCTGCTGCGTGGCACGGTGCGGCAAAGCCTGCACGACTTCAGCGGCGCACTGGGCGATCTGGACGGCGTGCTCGCCGACCGGGCCGCCGCGCCGGCCCTGCAGGCCCAGGCCGAACTGACCCGCGCCAGCGTGCTCCAGGTGCTCGGCCGGCTGGCCGAGGCCGAGGCCGGTTGCGCCCGCCTGCAGTCGCCGCGCCATGCCGGCCTGGGCGCGGCCGCGGCCGGCGTGCAGCTCGCTGCGCAGGTCTGCCGTGCCGAACTGGCCAGCCTGACCGGCCGTGCGGCCGAAGGCGAGGCCACGCTGGCGCGGCTGGCCGATACCTCTGCGCCGGCACTGGCCGGCTGGCTCGCGCTGGTGCGTGCCGAGCTGGCCGAGCGCCGCGGCCAGGCCCGGGCCGGCGCGCTCTACCGGGCGGCCTTGGCGGCCCAGCAGGCCGATGGCCAGGCGCCGGACGTCTACACGCTGGCCGCGCTGGCCGACTGGCTGCTCGACCAGGGCCGCCCGCGCGAGGTGCTGACGCTGCTGGCCGGACGCGAGGACGTCGACCCGCTGCTGCTGCGCCTGGCGCTGGCCCAGCGTGCGCTCGGCGACCCGCGCAGCGCCGCATCCACCGCGGCCTTGCAGGACCGCTACGAGGCCGCCGCCGCGCGGGGCGACGCGACCCATCGGCGCGAGCAGTCGCGCTTCGAACGCCAGCTGCGCGACCGGCCCGGGCGTGCGCTCGAACTCGCGCAGCAGAACTGGGCCACGCAGAAGGAACCGGCTGACGCGCGCCTGCTGGTCGATGCGGCCCGCGCCGCCGGCCAGCCCGAGGCGGCCCGCCCAGTGGCCGACTTCGTGCGCGCGACCGGCCTGTCCGACGTGCGCCTGGGCGCGCCCGACGAACGCCGCATGGCCAGGAATACCCGATGAACACGCGCATGCCCACGATCGGCCGGGCCTGGCTGCTGGCCGGCCTGTGCCTGCTCGCCGCGCCGGCCTGGTCCCACAAGGCCAGCGACGCCTACCTGCACTGGCAGGTCCTGCCGGGCGCGGCCGGCGAGGTCGACGAGCGCCTGGACATCGCGCTGCGCGACCTCGACCGCGAGCTGGACCTCGATGCCGACGGCAACGGCAGCCTGACCTGGGGCGAGGTGCGCCGGCGCTGGCCCGACATCCAGGCCCTGGCCGGCACGGCGGTGCAGCTGTCCGCCGATGGCCAGCCCTGCCGCGTGCAGGACCACGGCCAGCCGCAGCTCGACGAGCACAGCGACGGCCGCCATGCGGTGCTGCGCCGGCGCTGGACCTGCGCCGCGCCGCCGCAGCAGCTGCAGGGCCGCTACACGCTGTTCGCGCAGACCGATCCGCAGCATCGCGGCATCGTCCGGGTCGATTGGGCCGAGGCTGCCGGCCGGGACGGACCCGGACCGCGCACGGCGGTGTTCGTGCCCGGCCCTGACCTGCAGCGCTTCGACGTGCCGGCGGCCGCGCGGTCGTCCGGTGCCGACGGTCCGGGCTGGACCGGCTTCGTGGCCCAGGGCGTGCATCACATCCTGATCGGCGCCGACCATGTGCTGTTCCTGCTCGCGCTGCTGCTGCCGGCGGTGCTGGTGTGGCGGCCGGCCGGGCTGGTGTTGCACACCGGCCGACCGGCCGCCGGCTGGACCGCCTCGCAGGACCGGCGCGGCATGGCGCTGGACCTGCTCAAGGTCGTCAGCGCCTTCACGGTGGCGCACTCGATCACGCTGTCGCTGGCGGCCTTCGACGTGGTCTCGCCGCCGTCGCGCTGGACCGAATCGCTGATCGCCGCCAGCGTCGTGCTGGTCGCGTTGAACAACCTGCGGCCGCTGGTGGCCGCGCACCGCTGGCCACTGACCTTCGTGTTCGGGCTGGTCCACGGCTTCGGCTTCGCGGCGGTGCTCAAGGACCTGGGCCTGCAGCGCGAGGGCCTGATCGCGCCGCTGCTGGGCTTCAACCTCGGCGTCGAGCTGGGCCAGCTGGCGATCGTCGCCTTGCTGCTGCCGCTGGCCTGGCGCTGGCGGGCCAGCGCCCTCTACCGGCGCGGTGCGCTGCAGGCCGGCTCGCTGCTGATCGCCGCCCTGGCGGGCGTCTGGCTGGTCGAGCGGGCCTTCGACGTGGCGCTGCTGGCCGTCTGAGCCGGCGCGGCTCAGGGCGGCTCAGGGCGTCGACAGCCAGGCGTGGGCGAGCAGGCCCGCCACCAGCAGCCACAGCGCGACGATCACGACCGCCGCGATCGGGCTGCGCGGCCGGGCCTCGCGGCGCGCCAGCCAGGCCTCGGCCTGCGCGCGGCCGTGGGCGCGCACATGGGGCGGCAGCAGCCGCACCGTCAGCCAGATCAGCGCGGGCAGCAGGATCACGTCGTCCAGCCAGCCCAGCACCGGGATGAAGTCCGGGATCAGGTCGATCGGGCTGAAGGCATAGGCCACCACCAGCGCGGCCAGCAGGCGGGCGGTCCAGGGCGTGTCGGGATGCGAGCGCACGAACCACAGCGTCAGCACGTCGCGCTTGACGCCGCGCGCCCAGGTGCGCGAGGCCACCAGCAGGTCGCGCGCGCGTCGCCAGGGGCTGCGGATCATGCGGCTTGCCCCGCTGGGGCCGTCAGAGGTGCAGCATCGCCGCGCCGCCGAGCACCAGGCCCAGGCCGCTGGCGAGGAACATCGCGACCTCGACCCACTTGCGACGCGTCAGCAGCGCGATGGCCGCCAGCGCGATCGCGATCTGCAACGCGGTCGTCGCCTGGGCCCAGCGGTGGTGCAGGTGCAGCTCGGACTCGCTCTTGGCGTCCCAGGCCGTGGCCTCGGCTTCGAGCTTCTCGGCGGCGGCCTTGATCTCGCCCTTTTCCGTCTTGTAGCGCTCGATCTCGGCCTGGTAGGTGGCCTGCCGGTCGGCCGGCAGCACGTTGAGCATCACCTCGTAGAGGTTCTGCTTGCTGCTCTTGGCCTGGTAGTAGTTCCACTGGTTGGACGCCTCGGTCTTCCTGATCGCGGCGTTGTTCTTGTACAGGCCGGCGTTGGCCTGCGTGGCCCCGCCCATGTAGGCGAACAGCGCGCCGACCGTCGCGAGGATGGCGGTGGTCACCGCGATGGTGCTGGCGAAGCTGTCCTTCCTGTCGCCGTGGCCGCCGTGGCTGGCGGCGTGGGCGGCGTGCTCGACCTCGTGGTCGTGCGGGCCGTGGACGTGGAAACCGTGTCCGGACATGTCTGCGTCTTTCTGCTGTCGTGAGGCATCGAGGGAGGCGGTGGGTCCACCGCGAGGCCGCGATTATCCGAACCGTGAAGACGACGCGCAGGCATGACCGATTCAGGTGGACGGCGTGACGGGCGCGATGGCTGCGACCTGCCGGACGATGTCGCGCGCGTCGACCCCGACCAGTGCGCCGCTCATGCTCACCAGGACGATGGCGCAAACGATGTCGATGATCTTCATGATGGTTTTCCTTTGGGCGCGCCGGGAAGGTCAGGGGCGGAAGGTCTCGGTGCCGAAGGCGCGTCCGCCACCGATGCACCGGACTGTAGGAATCCAGAAACCCAGGCGCATGACTTGTGGAGGTCAAAGCGGCCTGGGCGGGCCTACAAGAATCGGTGGGTTGATGACTGAAATGAAAAAGCCGTTCGGGCCTCACGTCTCGGGCGCAGGCTGACTTGAATCGGTGGGCCCAGGTCGCATGTGCGACGCATGACGCTCGATCCACCCACCGGCACCTGGCCCATGCTCACCCTCGCACTGGCGGGGCTGGCCGGGGTGGCGGGGCTGGCGACACAAGGCTGGCGGCGGGAGCGGCGGCGTTCACGCTGGCGGGCGAGCCCGTTCCCGCCGGCCTGGCGGCGCATCCTGAGGCGGCGGGTGCCGCTGGCGGCGCGGCTGCCGGCCGATCTGCAACTGCGGCTGAAGGGCCACATCCAGGTCTTCCTGGCCGAGAAGCCCTTCATCGGCTGCGAGGGCCAGCCCATCACCGACGAGGTTCGCGTGACCGTCGCCGCCCATGCCTGCCTGCTGCTGCTGGGCGACGCGCGTGCGCAGGTCTACCCGCAGCTGCGGCAGGTGCTGGTCTACCCGGCCGCCTTCGCGGTCGAGCGCGAACAGCCGCTCGGTGGCGGGCTGGTGCGGCAGCAGCGCGTGACCATGTCCGGCGAGTCCTGGACCCACGGGCAGGTCGTGCTGTCCTGGCCCGACGTGCTGGCCGGCGCGGCCGATCCGGGCGATGGCCGCAACGTCGCGCTGCACGAGTTCGCCCATCAGATCGACCAGGACAAGGGCCATGCCGACGGCCAGCCCTGGCGGCCCGGCAGGCGCCGCCGCCGGGCCTGGGCGCAGGCCATGTCCGCCGGGCTGCAGCGGCTGCGCAGCCAGCCGTCCGGGGTCATCGATCCCTACGGCGCCAGCGACCCGGCCGAGTACTTCGCCTGCATCACCGAGGCCTTCTTCGAGCGCCCGCAGGACCTCGCCGCCGAGGAGCCGGCGGTCTACCGCGAGCTGAGCGGCCTGTACGGCGTCGCGCCGGCGGCGTGGTGAGCGCGTGACATCCGTCATCGGCGCCGTGCTTGAAAACCCCCGTGGCCACCGCATGTGCGATGCATGCCCCGGGGTTTTCCGGACGCAGCTTGTCCGATCGAACAGGAGTCCCTCATGACCGCACCGTCCACCGAGTCCGTCCGCAGCCGCGCCCAGGCCCTGCTGGTGCTCGCCGGCCTGCTGGAGCGGCTCGAGCGCAGCCCCGTCCGGGTCGACCCGGCGCAGTACCGCACCGTCGTCACCCGCCTGTCGGCGGCGCTGTCCGAACCCTGGCCCGATGACCTGATCGACGCGCTGCTGAAGGCCCATCCGTCCACCGCCGAGCTGTACGAGAACCTGCACTACGGGCATGCCGGCCTGTCGCGCGCGCCGCTGGAGCGCTCGGTCGAGTCCGAGCAGGCCGCCCGCGCGCTGCTGGCCCGCGTCGCCCGCGGCTGATCCCCCCGGCGCACGGCGGACCGCCGCAGCGCCCCTCGGCCCGCGCCCCGCACGCTGGCAGCGTGCCCCGCCGTGGACCGGCCGGGGCACCAGTTCGAGGCACCCGGACCGTGCGCTCACCGCACGGTCGGCCCTTCTCCCTCTGTTCTCCCTCTGAAGACCCGGCTCGCCGCCGCAGGCACGCGCCTTGCGAATGCCTGGGCGTGTCCGGCGGTATCGCAGCCGCCGGACGGATCACAGCCTCCGCTGATGACGGCGGAACCAGACCCATCTCCACGCCCCCACGGGCTGGGCGATGTGGTCGTTCCTGAACCGTATTCATCCGTCAACCGCGGAGGGCCCTCGCTGCGCCCCCGCCTGGGCGGGCCGAGGCGCAGTGACCTGCACCGATGCAAGCGGCCGCCCGCACTTCTGCAGGATCACACATGAAGATCATCGTCGTCGGCCACGGCATGGTGGGCCACAAGTTCCTGGAAAGCCTCGTCGAGTCCGGCGCGCGCGACCTGCAGGTCACGGTGCTGTGCGAGGAGCCGCGTGCGGCCTACGACCGCGTGCACCTGTCGGAGTTCTTCGTGGGCAAGACCGCCGAGGACCTGTCGCTGGTCGAGCCCGGTTTCTTCGAGCGCAGCGGCCACGCGCTGCGTCTGGCGACCCGCGCGGCGAGCATCGACCGCGCCGCGCGCACGGTCACCACGCTGGACGGCGAGGTGCTGGCCTGGGACAAGCTGGTGCTGGCCACCGGCTCCTATCCCTTCGTGCCGCCGCTGCCGGGCCGCGATCGGGCCGACTGCTTCGTCTACCGGACCATCGAGGACCTGGAGGCCATGAAGGCCTGCGGCGCGCGCAGCCGCACCGGTGTCGTGATCGGTGGTGGCCTGCTGGGCCTGGAGTGCGGCAAGGCGCTGCGCGACATGGGCCTGGAGACGCACGTGGTCGAGTTCGCCCCGCGCCTGATGGCCGTGCAGGTCGACGACGGCGGCGGCCGCATGCTGCGCCAGAAGATCGAGGCGCTGGGCGTCAAGGTCCACACCCAGAAGAACACCCAGCAGATCGTCGACGGCGAGGCCGCCACGCACCGCATGGTGTTCGCCGACGGCAGCCAGCTGGAGACCGACATGATCGTGTTCTCCGCCGGCATCCGCCCGCGTGACGAACTGGCCCGCGCGGCCGGCCTGGACATGGGCCCGCGCGGCGGCGTGGCCATCGACAGCGCCTGCCGCAGCAGCGATCCGGACATCTACGCGATCGGCGAATGCGCCGCCTGGAACGGGCAGATCTTCGGCCTGGTCGCACCCGGCTACGAGATGGCCCGCGTCGCCGCGCGCCACCTGGTCGGCCAGGACGACGCGGCCTTCGTCGGCGCGGACATGAGCACCAAGCTCAAGCTGATGGGCGTGGACGTGGCCAGCATCGGCGATGCCCACGGCGCGACGCCGGGCAGCCGCGCCTACCAGTACACCGACGAGCGCCGCCAGACCTACAAGAAGATCGTGGTCAGCGAGGACGGCCAACGCCTGCTGGGTGCCGTGCTGGTCGGCGATGCCGGTGAATACGGCACGCTGCTGCAGATGGCGCTCAACGGCATCGCGCTGCCGGCCGAGCCCGAGTTCCTGATCCTGCCCAGCAGCGACGGCAAGGCCAGGCCCGGCCTGGGCGTGGACGCGCTGCCCGACAGCGCCCAGATCTGCTCGTGCAACAACGTCAGCAAGGGCCGCCTGTGCGCCGCCGTCGGCGAGGGCGCCACCACCGTCGCCGCGCTGAAGGCCTGCACCAAGGCCGGCGCCACCTGCGGCGGCTGCGTGCCGCTGGTCACGCAGGTCATGAAGGCCGAGATGTCGCGGCGCGGCATGGCCGTCAACAACCATGTCTGCGAGCACTTCCCGCATTCGCGCCAGGAGCTGTATCACCTGGTCCGCGTCGGCGAGATCCGCAGCTTCGACGAGCTGATCGCCAGGCATGGCCACGGCCTGGGCTGCGATGTCTGCAAGCCCGTGGCGGCGAGCATCTTCGCGTCGGTCTGGAACGAGTTCGTGCTGAAGAAGGAACTCGCCGGCCTGCAGGACAGCAACGACTACTACCTCGGCAACATCCAGAAGGACGGCAGCTACTCGGTCGTGCCGCGCATGCCCGGCGGCGAGGTCACGCCCGAGGGCCTGATCGCGGTCGGCCAGGTGGCGAAGAAGTACGGCCTGTACACCAAGGTGACCGGCGGCCAGCGGGTCGACCTGTTCGGCGCGCGGGTCGAGCAGCTGCCGCTGATCTGGGAAGAGCTGATCGCCGCCGGCTTCGAGAGCGGCCATGCCTACGGCAAGGCGCTGCGCACGGTCAAGAGCTGCGTCGGCTCGACCTGGTGCCGCTATGGCGTGGGCGACAGCGTCGGTCTCGCGGTCGAGCTGGAGAACCGCTACAAGGGCCTGCGTGCGCCGCACAAGATCAAGTTCGGCGTCTCGGGCTGCACCCGCGAATGTGCCGAGGCGCAGGGCAAGGACGTCGGCGTCATCGCCACCGAGAAGGGCTGGAACCTCTACGTCTGCGGCAACGGCGGCATGAAGCCGCGCCATGCCGAGCTGCTGGCCAGCGACCTCGGCCGCGACGAGCTGATCCGCCTGATCGACCGCTTCCTGATGTTCTACGTGCGCACCGCCGACCGGCTGCAGCGCACCAGCACCTGGCGCGACAACCTCGAAGGCGGGCTGGACTACCTCAAGGGCGTGGTGGTCGACGACCGCCTCGGCCTGGCCGCCGAGCTGGAGGCGCAGATGGCGCACGTCGTCTCGACCTACCAGTGCGAGTGGAAGACCGCCGTCACCGACCCGGCCGTGCGGGCCCGCTTCCGCAGCTTCGTCAACAGCGAGCAGGCCGACGAGCACATCGTGTTCATCGAGGAACGTGGCCAGATCCGTCCGGCCCGACCCGACGAGCGCGCCAGCGTCCGCCAGCCCGAATCCGCCTGAGCCACCGACCCGAGGAGCCCGCCATGAGCACCGTCCAGAACCCCGAAGTCCTTGCCACCGACCACCCCGCCGCACCGGCCTGGATCCCCGTCTGCCAGGCCGACGACATCCTGCCCGGCACGGGGGTCTGCGCCCGCGTCGAGGGCCGCCATGTCGCGGTCTTCCGGCTCGGTGCGGACCAGTTCTATGCGATCGACAACGTCGATCCGCGCTCGCAGGCCAGCGTGCTGTCGCGCGGCCTGGTCGGCAGCCTGGGCGAACGCGTCGTGGTGGCCTCGCCGCTCTACAAGAACCACTTCGACCTGCGCTCGGGCGAATGCCTGGAGGCGCCGGAGCAGTCGGTCAGCGCGCACCGCGTGCGGGTCGAGGGTGATCGGGTCCTGGTCGCGCTGAACTGAGCGGGTCGCTCGTGCCAGGTGGGCGCGGCGCATGCATGGGATTGCGGAGAATCACGCCTTGATCCGTGACCCTGGAGGACCCCATGCCCGCCGCGACCGCGCCCCTGTCGGTTTCCGCCCTGGTGCTGCGTGCCAAGCAGCGCGACATCGACACCCTGCGCCAGCTCGCTGCCCGCGCCGAGCTGGTCGACGTGACCGGCCAGCTGATCCATGCGCTGCAGCGCGAGCGTGGCGCGTCGAGCGTCTGGCTGGCCTCGCGCGGCCTGCGCTATGCCGACGTGCGCCGCCAGGCCATCGAGACCGCCGAGCCGGTGCAGGCGCACCTGCGCGAGCTGTTCGCGCTGCAGCTGGCGCCCGGGCAGGACGCGTCCTCGCGGCTGCTGTCGCTGATGGCCTGGGTGCTGCTGGGGCTGGACGCGCTCGGCGAGCTGCGCGCCAAGGTCGATCGCCACGGCATGAGCGCGCACGACGCGGTGGTAGCCTTCAGCCGCCTGATCGCCGGCCTGGTCGAGCTGATCGTGCTGGTGGCCGATGCGAGCGCGCATCCAGCCATCTCGCGCCGGCTGGTGGCGCTGGTCCACCTGGTGCAGGGCAACGAGGGCGCTGGCCAGGAACGTGCGGTCGGTGCCGAGCTGTTCGCCGGTGGCGTCTGCCAGGAAGCGCAGCAGCAGCGGGTGGTCCACCTGATCGACGCGCAGGAGCGCAACCTGCAGGTCTATGCCGAGTTCACCGACGCGGCCCAGCGGGCCCGCTGGGAACGCCAGCAGCTCTCGCCCGGCATGGCCCGGCTCGAACGGCTGCGCCGCACGCTCTGCGCCGCGCGGCCCGATGCGGTGCTGGACAGCCAGCTGAGCGACACCTGGTTCACCGTCTGCAGCGAGCGCATCTCCGAGCTGTGGCAGCTGCAGGTCGAGCTGGTCCAGCACCTGCGCGACGACTGCCAGCGCCAGATCGAGGCGGCCCGCCAGGACCTGCAGGACGCCGAGCGGCTGCTGCGCGAACTGCGCGACAACCCGCCGGCGCACAGCCACGCGGTCGACCGCTTCCTGGACATCGCGACCCAGCCGGCGGCCGCGCCCGACCTGAGCCTGGCGGCGCTGATCGCGCCGGCATCGACGCGGGCGTCGACCGCCGCATCGGGTGCGGCCGGCGACCCTGCCCCGGCCGCCGCGACGCCCGAGGACAGCTCGCTGCTCGCGCTGCTGCAGGAGCAGTCGACCCGGCTGGCGCGCATGGAGTCCGAGCTGGAAGCGGCCCGCCGCGCGCTGCATGAACGCAAGATCATCGAGCGCGCCAAGGGCATGCTGATGGCCCGCCTGGGCATGACCGAGGACGTCGCCTTCCGCGCGCTGCAGAAGACCTCGATGGACCAGAACCGCCGCCTGCTCGACGTGGCCGAGGCGACGCTGTCGCTGCCGGACTTCGCCTTCACCGGCGCGCCGGCACGCAAGCCGGAGGAATGACGGCCCCCGGCTGCGGGGTACCGCAGCCACCCCCCGAGGGGGTGTCGCCCGGCTTGGGGCGGCCCGGCGCTCGGTCGACGGCCTGCCCCCGGCTGCGGGGTACCGCAGCCACCCCCCCGACCAACCCAGCGTCTCAGCGCCCCGGCATCGAGAAGCGGTAGCCCAGCCCCAGTCCGATGCTGTCGGCGCTGAAGCGGCGGCCGTCGGCATGGCGGGCGCGGGTCTTGCCCGCCGAGGCCGTCAGCGACCACGGCTCACCCAGGTCCAGGTGCAGCCCGGCGGCGGCCTTGACGGCCGGGCCGTGCGGGTTGGTGCCGCCCAGAAGCTGACCGAAGAAGCGCCCGCGTGCGCCTGCCTCGTGGCGCTGCTGCAGGCCGATACCGGCCAGCAGCTCGCCGTAGCCGGGGTAGCCGAGGTAGGCGTTGTAGGCCACGCCGGCCTGCAGCGGGATGAACCAGCGGTCGTCCAGCGCCATGTCCAGCTGGCCGGCCAGCAGGCGCAGCGGCGCGCGGTCGATGCCGCCGTAGCGGACGTTGAACTCGGTCTGCTGGAACAGGCTCCAGCGCGCGCCCTGGAAGAGGGCCGGCAGCGCCGCCCCGTCACGGTCGGCCGGACGGATGTGGTAGTTCAGGGCCAGGCCGTAGCCGATGTTGCGCGAGCTGCCCCTGGGCGCGCGCAGGACGCCGGCCGACAGGGCCAGGCCGAACTCGCGTGACAGCGCGACCTCGGCCGTCGCCTTCGGGTAGACCAGCAGGCCGGGGCCGGTGTCGATCACGTCCGGCGCATAGCCGCCCGAGCCGAGGCCGATCTGCCCGTACAGGCTGGTGCGGGGCGACAGCCGCAGCCGCTGGCCGATGCCCCCGAGCATCTGGTTGTAGAGCGGCCGGCCGCTGTGGCCGACCCCCAGCGCGGCGAACCAGTAGGTGTCGCGCGCCATGAAGTGGGCGTACTGCAGGTCGACCATGCCCAGCGTGCCCTTGAAGGAGCCTTGTGGATCTTGCTGGTGGATCTGGTCGAGCACGACGCCGAGCATGTTCTCGCCGGCCTCGTCCTCGGCCAGCCGCTGCGCCATCGGCGTCAGCGCCTGGCCGTGCGACTCGAAGGGGCCGCGGAGGTAGCCGAACGGGAACTGCACGAACAGGTTGGCGGAGGTGTCGCGGATCGCCGCGTCCTGGAACTGCATGCGCGCGACCTGGGCGCCCAGCGAATAGCCCGTGAACGTGTAGCCCAGCCCGGCATAGCCCTTGATGAAGCCGCCGGTGCCCGACAGGAAGCGGCTGTGCCCGGCGCTGCGCCCGCCGCCGCCACCGCCCCCGGCCAGGCCGGCCGTCGCGAACAGTCGAGGCGTCAGGTGCTGCTGCAGGTGGACGCCCACGTCGAAGGCCATGAAGCCGCCGTATTCGCCCTGGAACAGCGGTGCGTAGGCGCCCATGCCCAGGTAGACCCGCTCGGAGACCCGCTGGTGGATGTGGAAGCCGGCGAGGTCGATGGGCGCATCGCCCGGCACCCGGATCGACTGGTGGTCCAGCACCACCAGGCCCTCTTCCCGGCGCAGCCCGGCGCCGGATGCGTCGGCCTGCACGGGGCCTGCGAGCGTGCCGAGCAAGGTCAGCAGGAGCGCGGCGGGCCAGCGGGCGAGGTTCGTGGGCGACATGCGCCGAGTGTCCCGGCACGGCGTGGAACGTGCGCGGCCGACCGGTGCGCGAGCGCGCCAGGCTTCACGGGCGGACCTCGGCGTTGGCCTGCCCGCACGTCGCCTGTTCCGTTTGCGCCACGCCGGCGTTCAGCCGGTGACCAGGCCGTCCATGCGGATGACCTCGAAGTCGCTCCCCTTGACCTGGCCGAGCTGGCTGTTGAGCGTGTCGGGCCAGGCCTCGTCGGGCGCGCCGCTCAGGTACCAGTTGCTGCCGTTGTCGGCCACGAACATGCCGTAGGTCTTCAGCGCGGTCAGGATGGCCCGGGCCTCGGTGCTGAAGCCCGTCGGGATCGCGTAGCTGGCCTTGAGTCGCACCCGCATGCCCATCGGCGGCAGGTTGGCCGACGTGTCGCTCGACGCGACGTGCGTGGCCGGTGGGACATAGGCCCTGCGCGTGCGCGCCACCGTGAAGCGCAGCGCATGGCGGATGCCGCCGGGGCCGCGGGCCGCTTCCTCGCGCCGGGCCAGTCCGGGAAAGATCGGCAGGCCGGCCGCATCGGCGCTGGTCCAGCCGGGCCGGCCGAGCGGGCGCACCGTGTTGCTGTCGAGGTGGAAGACCGCGCCGCAGTCGGCGTTCCAGCTGCCGTCGGACTGCCGGAAGGCGCGGGCGAGTTCGTAGAGCCGGTGGTTGTCGCGGTCGATCACCAGCACATGGCGGTCGCCGGTGCTGCCGTTGCCGCCCTCGATGGGCGCGAAGTCCGGGACCGGGTAGGGACCGGCATCGCTCTCGCCCGGATAGGCGGTGAAGTTGACCCGCACCGGCGGCTGCGTGCCGGCCACGACGACATACGGGATGCCGATCGGCGCCCCCTGCCAGGTGCCCGCGCCGAAGTCGGGCCGCAGGCCGGTCGCCAGGCCGATGCTGGTCAGGATCGCGTCGGAGTCCGGATCGACCGGCGCGGCCGAGATGTCGGTGTTCCAGGCGTTCGAGCCCGGAAACGCGACCGCGCCGTTGAGCGCCGCATTCACGCCGGTGCCCGCGCCGCTGAAGTCCCCGAAGGTCGTGGCCCCGCTGCCGGTGCCCGGCGTGGGTGCCGGGGCGGCGGCCTGCGAACCGGCGGCATCCGATCCTCCGCCACCTCCGCCGCCACAGGCCGCCAGCCAGATCGCCGACAGCGCCGCCAGCGACAGCCGCCGCCGATCGGGCGAGTCGGGGCCGGTCAGGGCGGGGGCATCCGGGGACGGGGCGAGCGGGACGGGGAGCGGAACAGCCATGCCCGGAGTCTGGCCGCTGCGCGGGCGAGATGCTGTGCCAGGGTGTGGGCGGGGGTAAGGGCGGGTGACGTTCTGTGAGCCAGCAGATCTTTTTCACGCCCACTGTCGAAATCACCCCCCTGCCGCGTGTCATCCCCATGATCGTGACCCTCGTGCAGCGCACGGTGGTCACGGTCGAGGCCCGGTGCAGGCTCTCGCGCTGACCCGGATTGACACCCTTCTTCCCCCTGCCAAGGATCACCCCATGCAATACATGCTGCTGCTCAATGAACCCGCCAGCGAATTCGCCCGGCGCCACGACCCCGAACAGGCCGGCGCCTACTGGGGCGGCTGGAATGCCTTCATCGGTGCGATGGCCCAGGCCGGCGTCATCGTCAAGGGCGATGGCCTGCTGGGTCCGGACACCGCCACGACCGTGCGCATCCGCGACGGCAAGCGGGTCGTGCAGGACGGTCCCTATGCCGACACGAAGGAACAGCTCGGCGGCTACTTCGTCATCGAGGTGCCTGACCTCGACGCCGCGCTGGAATGGGCCGCCCGCGCGCCGTCGGCGGCCAGCGCCTCGGTGGAGGTGCGTCCGGTGATGCCGCCGATGGCGCCTCCCGGCGCATGACCGGGCGCTTGACCGGGCGCATGACCGGGCGCGAGGTGGCGAGCCAGGCCGCGGAACGGTCGGCGCGGGATTCCTACGGCCGTCTGCTGGCCTTGCTGGCGTCCCGCTCGCGCGACATCGCCGCCTCGGAGGACGCGCTGTCCGACGCCTTCGTCGCGGCGCTGCGGACCTGGCCGGTCGACGGCGTGCCGGCCAACCCCGATGCCTGGCTGCTGACCGCCGCCCGCAACAGCCACCGCAACACGCTGCGTCACCGCGGCGTGGTCGACGCCTCGGCGCTCGACCTGGCGCTGCTGCAGGACGGCTACGCGCCCGATGCCCCGGTGGTGCCGGACGACCGGCTCAAGCTGCTGTTCGTCTGCGCCCATCCGGCCCTCGATCCGGCGGTGCGCACGCCGCTGATGCTGCAGACCGTGCTCGGCCTGGACGCGGCCCGGATTGGCGCAGCCTTCCTCGTCGCACCCGCGACGATGGGCCAGCGGCTGGTGCGGGCCAAGGCCCGGATCCGGGATGCCGGCCTGCGCTTCGAGCTGCCCACGGCCGAGGACCTGCCCGAGCGCCTGCTCGATGTGCTCGGCGCGATCTACGCGGCCTTCGGCACCAGCTGGGACGCGCTGCCCGGCGCCGACACCGGCCTGCACGACCTGTGCGGCGAGGCACTGTTCCTCGGCCGCCTGCTGGTGGCCCTGCTGCCCGACGAGCCGGAGGCCCGCGGCCTGCTCGCGCTGATGCTCTATTGCGAGGCCCGCCGCCCGGCCCGACGGGGCGCCGACGGTGCCTTCATCCCGCTCAAGCGCCAGGATGCCCGGCTCTGGACCCGCGAGCTGATCGTCGAGGCCGAGCACCAGCTCATGCAGGCGGCCACGCACGGCGTCTTCGGGCGCTACCAGTGCGAGGCCGCGATCCAGTCGGTCCACGTCCAGCGCCCCATCACCGGCCGCACCCACCACGAGGCGCTGGCCACGCTCTACGGCCTGCTGGCCGCACACAGCCCGAGCATCGGCGTGCGGGTCGCGCAGGCCGCCGCCCGCATCGAGGCGGGCGACGCGGCCCAGGCCCGCGCCATCCTGGACGCGCTGGCGGGCGCCGATGTCGCGGGCTACCAGCCCTACTGGGTCACCCGCGCGAACCTGCATGCCACCCAGGGCGAGCCTGCGGCCGCGCACGAGGCGCTGCAGCGCGCCATCGGCCTGACCGAGGACCCGGCGATCCGCGAATACCTGCGGCGGTCGCTCGGGGCCTAGGGCAAGCGGGCCGTGCAGGGCGCAGCCGCGCGCTCAAGCCGGTTCGAACACGACGCCCTTGGTCAGGAGGAAGCAGCCGTAGGGCCGCGATTCCGAGTTCTGCACGACCGCGAAGCATCGCGTCGCCGCCGCGTAGAAATCGGCCCGCGCGATCACCCGGTGCGCGATCGGCCGGCCCTCGGCGGCGTGGCAGACGGCCAGCACGTCGGCATGGACCGACAGCACCTGGCCCGGCGCATCGACCGGATCCATCCACGCCAGCGGCTGGTCCACGAAGGTGTCCAGCGGCAGCAGCTCAAGGATGCCGGCGACGGACGTCGGCGCGTCCATGCCACCCAGCGTCACGAGCCGCTGGCTGCGCGTCTGCTGCGCGATGGCCCAGGCCGGGAAGTTGCGATCGACGACGGCCAGCTGGTCCCCGTGGCCCATGGCGGCGAGGATCCAGAGCAGGTCGGCGTCCATGAAATCGGGGATGCGCTTGAGCATGGCGGGCTCCGTGGGGTGAAGGGCAGGGAAGGGCGGGGAGGTGCGGGCAAGGGTACTGCGTGGCCAGCGCACGTTGCGCCAGCACCGGGGCAGGCCGGTCGGTCACGCGCTTGGCCTGCCGGAACACCGGCACCAGTTCGGGCGGCCGCACGAGGTCGCCCAGGCGCAGCTCATCAGGCAGCCCGGATCCTCGAAGACGAAGGCGTCCGAAGGGTTCAGCAGCAGCCGGTAGATGCAGCAACCGGTAGATGCAGCGGCCGGGCCTGCCAGGCGCTGCGTCGAGCGAGTCCGAGGATGAAAACTGGCCCATCGAGAATCACGGGAACCGGCGCTTCTCATTGAGCCGGTCAGGGGCGACGATCGGGTCTTCGCGCCTGTCACCCTTGCCGCTGGACGCCCCATGTACATCCCCCCGCACTTCGCCGAAACCCGCCCTGAAGTCTTCCAGCGCGTCATGCGCGAGCACCCGCTGGGCATGCTGGTGACGAGCACACCGGCGGGACTGGACGCCGACCACATCCCCTTCGAGTACGAGCCCGGCAGCGACGGCGGTCCGGGCGTCCTGAGTGCCCATGTCGCGCGCGCCAACCCGCTTTGGCAACGCTGCCCGACGGGCACCCCGGTGCTGGTCGTCTTCCGCGGCGCGCAGGCCTACATCTCGCCGAACTGGTATCCCAGCAAGCACGAGACGCACCGCCAGGTGCCGACCTGGAACTATGAAGTGGTCCACGTGCAGGGCATCCTGAACGTCCACGACGACGAGCGCTACGTGCGTCGGCTGGTCGCCCGGCTCACGCGAACACATGAAGCCTCCGAGCCCCAGCCCTGGAAGATGGGTGACGCGCCACCGGACTACCTGGACGAGATGCTGCGGCACATCGTCGGCATCGAGGTTGCCGTCACGTCCATCGTGGGCAAGGTCAAGGCCAGCCAGAACAAGGAAACGCGCGACCGCCAGGGCGTCGTCGAGAACCTCGGGGCCAGAGGCCATGACGCGATGGCGGCGCTGGTGCGTCAGGTCTGAAGCGGCCGCGCGCATCCAGGCCTTCGTTCACGACCCGCCGCCACCGCCCGCTGTTACCGCCCGCCGCCACTGCCATGTACACCGCCACCTTCACCTTCGCCAGGAAGGACTTCGACGACGCGTTCCACGCGCTCGACGGGGTCATCTCGGCCATCGCGCAATCGACGCCCGGCTACCTGGGCGAGGAAGCGTGGGAGAACCCGTCGAACGGGCTGATCTCCAACGTGTACTACTGGGAATCGCTGGAAGCGCTGTCGGCGCTGATGAACCATCCCGCGCACCGCGAGGCGAAGCGGCAGCAAGGCCGCTGGCTGGACGGCTACCAGGTGGTCATCGCCGAGGTCATCGGCAACCACGGCGACCGTGGCATCCCGCACCCGCTGGCCGACCGTCCGCTCCCGATGCCGGTCGGCCAGCAGCACGTGGGAGCGTGAAGGCGGTGCAGCCCTCCCGGGCTGTCCTGGTGCCGGTCAAGCCCCATCAGGCATCGATGTTCGCCGCCCTCAGCGCGTTGCTCTCGATGAAATCCCGGCGCGGTTCGACCTCGTCGCCCATGAGCATGGTGAAGACGCGGTCGGCCTCGATGGCGTCCTCGATCTGGACGCGCAGCAGGCGGCGCACGGTCGGGTCCATGGTCGTTTCCCAGAGCTGCGACGGGTTCATCTCGCCCAGTCCCTTGTAGCGCTGGCGGCCGACGCTGGATTCGGCTTGCTGCATCAGCCAGGCCATCGCGACGCGGAAGTCGCCGGCCTTGGCGGACTTCTGGCGCTCGCCTTCGCCGCGCTTGACCGTGGCGTCGTCGGCCAGCAGGCCCTTGAAGGTCAGGCCGGCGCGGGTCAGGGCCTCGTAGTCGCCGCCGTGCACGAAGTCCTGCGTGATGATGCTGCTCTTGATGTTGCCGTGGTGGCGGCGGCTGATGCGCAGGTGGTGCTTGTCGGTGCGGGCGTCGTATTCGGCGGCCACCTCGGCCTGGTGCAGCGCGGCCTGCAGCGCGATGGCGCTGGCCTCGGCCCGGGTGACGTCGTCCAGGTCGAGCACGAGGCCGTCGCTGATGGCGCGCAGCGCCTCGATGTCCATCCAGTTGCTCAGGCGCGAGATCACGTTGCTGGCTTGCACGTACTGGCGCGCGAGGTCTTCCAGCGCGGCGCCATCGATCGGCGCCCGGCCGGCGCCCGGCTCGATCACCGCGCCGTCGAGCGCGACGCGCAGCAGGTAGGCGTCCAGCTCGGACCCGTCCTTGAGGTACTGCTCCTGCTTGCCGTGCTTGACCTTGTAGAGCGGCGGCTGGGCGATGTAGATGTTGCCGCGCTCGACCAGGTCGGGCATCTGGCGGAAGAAGAAGGTCAGCAGCAGGGTGCGGATGTGGGCGCCGTCCACGTCCGCGTCGGTCATGATGATGATGCGGTGGTAGCGCAGCTTGTCGGGGTTGAAGTCGTCCCCGCCCATGCCCTTGCCGATGCCGGTGCCCAGGGCGGTGATCAGCGTGAGGATCTCGTTGCTGGTCAGCAGCTTCTCGTAGCGGGCCTTCTCGACGTTCAGGATCTTGCCGCGCAGCGGCAGGATGGCCTGGAACTTCCGGTCGCGCCCCTGCTTGGCGGAGCCGCCGGCGGAGTCGCCCTCCACCAGGTAGATCTCGCACATGGCGGGATCCTTCTCCTGGCAGTCGGCCAGCTTGCCGGGCAGGCCCATGCCGTCGAGCACGCCCTTGCGGCGCGTCATCTCGCGGGCCTTGCGGGCGGCATCGCGGGCGCGGGCGGCGTCGACGATCTTGCCGCAGATGGTCTTGGCATCGAGCGGGTTCTCGAGCAGCCAGTCGGTCAGCAGGCGGCTGACGATGTCCTCGACCGGCGCGCGGACCTCGCTGGAGACGAGCTTGTCCTTGGTCTGGCTGCTGAACTTCGGCTCCGGCACCTTGACGCTGACGACGCAGGCCAGGCCTTCGCGCATGTCGTCGCCGGTGATCTCGACCTTGGCCTTCTTGGCGATGTCGTTGTCGTCGATGTACTTGTTGATGACGCGGGTCATCGCCGCGCGCAGGCCGGTCAGGTGGGTGCCGCCGTCACGCTGCGGGATGTTGTTGGTGAAGCAGAGCACGTTCTCGTTGTAGCTCTCGTTCCACTGCATCGCGACCTCGACACCGACGTTGGTGTTGTTGTCGCTGACCTTGTCGCCGCGGGCGTGGAAGATGTTCGTGTGCAGGACCTTCTTGCCCTTGTTGACGAACTCGACGAAGCCCTTGACGCCGCCGGCGTAGGCGAAGTTGTCTTCCTTCTGGTTGCGCTCGTCGACCAGGCGGATCTTGACGCCGTTGTTGAGGAAGCTCAGCTCGCGCAGGCGCTTGGCCAGCACGTCGTAGTGGAAGTCGACGCTGCTGAAGATGGTCGGATCGGGCAGGAAATGGACCTCGGTGCCGCGCTTGTCGGTCGGGCCGACGACCCGCATCGGGCTGATGTCGAAGCCGTCGCGCTGCTCGATCTGGCGGTCCTGCGGGATGCCCTGGCGGAACTCCATGAAGTGGGCCTGGCCGTCGCGCCGCACCGTCAGGCGCAGCCAGGTCGACAGGCCGTTGACGCAGGACACGCCCACGCCGTGCAGGCCGCCCGAGACCTTGTAGCTGTTCTGGTTGAACTTGCCGCCGGCGTGCAGCTCGGTCAGCGCGATCTCGGCGGCCGAACGCTTCGGCTCGTGCTTGTCGTCCATCTTCACACCGGTGGGGATGCCGCGGCCGTTGTCGATGACGCTGATGGAGTTGTCGCTGTGGATGGTGACGATGATGTCGTCGCAGTGGCCGGCCAGGGCCTCGTCGATGGAGTTGTCGACGACCTCGAAGACGAGGTGGTGCAGGCCGGTGCCGTCGGACGTGTCGCCGATGTACATGCCCGGACGCTTGCGCACGGCCTCCAGGCCTTCGAGGATCTGGATGCTGTCCGAGCCGTAGGCCGCCGACGCTTCCGACCCGGTCGAGACCTGCTCGCCTTCGGCGGAGGGCAGCTCGCGGCGGGTCACGCCATCGGCGCCCGGCTGGTTCGCCTGGGGGTCTTGCGGGGAGTTCTTCGGGTCGGTCATGGGTCTGGCTCGGTGGCGTCCGGCCGCTGGGGCGGGCGCTGTACAGAAATGCTCAAGCGGGCCGGGGCCCGCTTGAAGGAGGTGAGGCCGGATCGGCCGGGCGCGGGGCGCCTCAGATCCTCATCGGCATCACGACGTACTTGAAGCCGGGGCGCTCGGGCACGGTCACGAGGGCCGAGCTGCTCGCGTCCTGCAGCGACAGCGTCACCATCTCCTCGGAGATGTTGGACAGCACGTCCATCAGGTAGGTCACGTTGAAGCCGATCTCGATGGCGTCGCCGCCGTAGTCGATCTCGAGTTCTTCCTTGGCCTCTTCCTGCTCGGCGTTCGAGCTGGCGATGCGCAGGTTGCCGGGCTCGAAGTTGACGCGCACGCCCTTGAACTTCTCGCTCGTCAGGATGGCCGCGCGCTGCAGGCTGGCCAGCAGCGGGGCGCGGCCCAGGGTCACGTGGTTCTTGTGGTTGCGCGGGATCACGCGGTTGTAGTCGGGGAACTTGCCCTCGACCAGCTTGGTGACGAACTCCATGCCGCCGAAGGAGAACTTGGCCTGGTTGTCGGCGAAGCGCATCTCGATGCGGGCTTCCTCGGCACCTTCGGGCGCGTTCTTGTCGTCCTTCTCGGACTTCAGCAGGCGCTGTAGTTCGAGCACGGTCTTGCGCGGCAGGATGACTTCCTGCTTCGGGATCTCGGTCTCGAGCGTGGCCTGGGCCAGCGCGAGGCGGTGGCCGTCGGTGGCGACCAGGGTCAGCGTCTTGCCCTCGGCGACGAACAGGATGCCGTTGAGGTAGTAGCGGATGTCGTGCACCGCCATCGCGAAGTGGACCTGGTCGATCAGGCTCTTGAGCGTCTTCTGCGGCACGCTGAAGGCCGGGCCGAACTCGGCGGCTTCCTGCACCAGCGGGAAGTCGTCGGCCGGCAGGGTCTGCAGCGTGAAGCGGCTCTTGCCGCCTTGCAGCGTCAGCTTGTTCTGGGCCGCGCTGAGGGTCACGATCTGGTCGGACGGCAGGGTGCGCAGGATGTCGATCAGCTTGCGCGCGCCGACGGTGGTCGCGAAGGCGCTGTCGTCACCGCCGAGGTCGGCGCCGGTGCGGACCTGGATCTCCAGGTCGCTGGTGGTCAGCTCGGTGCGGCCGGCCGACTTGCGGATCAGCACGTTGGCCAGGATCGGAAGCGTGTGGCGCCGCTCGACGATGCCGGAGACCGCTTGCAGGGCTCCCAATACCTGTTCCTGTGCTGCTTTCAGGACGATCATGTGCTGTCTCACCCGTGTCTTGATGGTGCGGAAGGGCTCCGCTGGTCGTGGCGTTTCGCGCGCGCGAAGCCGACATTTTCGCCTGAATTCGGGGCGGGCCCGCAGGCGCCCCGCCGCGTCCGGCCTCAGCCTTTGAGCGTCTGTTCCAGGACGTGCAGCTGCTGGTTCAGCTCGGTGTTCTTCTGGCGTTCGCCGCCGATCTTGCGCACCGCGTGCAGCACCGTCGTGTGGTCTCGTCCGCCGAACAGCTCGCCGATCTCGGGCAGGCTCTTCTGGGTCATCTCCTTGGCCAGGTACATCGCGATCTGGCGCGGCCGGGCGATCGAGACCGGGCGCTTCTTGCTGTACATGTCCGCGACCTTGATCTTGTAGAAGTCGGCCACGGTCTTCTGGATGTTCTCGACCGAGATCTGGCGGTTCTGGATCGACAGCAGGTCCTTGAGCGCCTCGCGGGCCAGCGTGATGCTGATGTCCTTGTGCGAGAACTTGGCGTAGGCCAGCACCTTGCGCAGCGCGCCCTCGAGCTCGCGCACGTTCGCCCGCACGTTCTTGGCGATGAAGAAGGCGACGTCCTCGGGCATCGGGCTGCCCTCGGCGACGGCCTTCTTCATCAGGATGGCCACGCGCATCTCCAGCTCCGGCGGCTCGATGGCCACCGTCAGGCCGGCATCGAAGCGGCTGGTCAGGCGCTCGTCGATGTCCACCAGCCCCTTGGGGTAGGTGTCGCTGGTCATGATGATGTGGGCGCGCTTGGCCAGCAGGGCCTCGAAGGCGTTGAAGAACTCCTCCTGCGTGCGGTCCTTGCCGGCGAAGAACTGGACGTCGTCGATCAGCAGCAGGTCCAGCGAGTGGTACTTCGCCTTCAGCTCGTCGAAGGTCTTGCGCTGGTAGTTGCGCACCACGTCGCTGATGAACTGCTCGGCATGCAGGTAGAGCACGCGGGCATCGGGGTTGTCGCGGATCAGGGCATTTCCCACCGCATGGATCAGGTGGGTCTTGCCCAGGCCGACGCCGCCGTAGATGAACAAGGGGTTGTACATCTGGCCGGGCGCGCCGACGACGTGCAGCGCGGCGGTGCGGGCCATCTGGTTGGCGCGTCCGGGCACCAGGGTGTCGAAGGTCAGCGCGGCGTTGAGGCGGCCGCGGGTGGCGGCCGGCGCGCCAGGCAGGGTGCCGGTCGGCGTGGCGGGGCGATCACCGCGCTGGGCGATCACGGCCGGGGCGGCCAGGCTGGCCGGACGCAGGTCGGTGACGGTGGACGGCGCGGCTGCCGGAGCCGGGTTCGTGGACGACGTCGCGGCGCTGGCATCGCCTTGCGGCGCGCGAACCGGCACGGCGGCCGAGGCAGCGCTGGCCGGCGCGCGCAATTGCATGGACCCGGCTGGCGCGGCGGCCTGGATGGCCGGGCGGCCGTTCATGTCTCGCTGCAGCACGGACAGCTCCAGCCGCACCGGCATGCCGGCGAGCTCGCTCAGCGTGGCCTCGATGCGGGCGCTGTACTGCGAACGGATCCAGTCCAGCTTGAAACGGTTGGGCACGCGCAGGCCGACCAGCACGCGGTCGCCACCGTCCGAGACATCGGCGGGCGGCAGCGGCTTGATCCAGGTGTTGAATTGCTGCTCCGGCATCTCGGCGGCCAGTCGCTCGCAACCTCGCTCCCACAGGTCTGTGTGCATCTTCTAGGAATGTGGATAACTCTTCTTGGGGGGCGCGATTGTAGACACAAGAATCGGCCCGAAGGCGTGGTTATCCACAGTTTCATGGCCGGGGTCAAGGCGGCGTTTCCGAGCGGCTGCGCGCGTGCTTCATTGACGCTTCCGGCTGGATTTGTTGTAATGCCGGGTTTCCCGAGTCGGGGGGTCTGTCCGTGGGCGAGCGCCGCAACGCAGAAGCGAAAAGCTGAAGCGGAGGCGCACGGTTCCTGCGGTGCGCAGTCCCCAGTCCTGGCCGCGCAGCGGTACACGGACTGCCCGCGCTGCGGGGCCCGGGCAGTCGACAACCTGATCGCCCGGTAGGCCGCGTCAGCCGCCCGGATGCCGTTCTGGCGCGGTCCTGTCGAACAACACTGTCCAAGCCTGACCGTGCGCAGCGTGCGCCGGCACAGGCGCAACCGAGGATCCAACATGAAGCGCACCTATCAGCCCTCGAAGGTCCGTCGTGCCCGTACGCACGGCTTCCTGGTTCGCATGAAAACCACCGGCGGCCGCAAGGTCATCGCCAACCGCCGCGCCAAGGGCCGCAAGCGCCTGGGTCTCTGATCCCCACGGGCGCGTCGCCGATCCGGCCACGGCCGCTCGCCTGACCTCGCGTCATGCTGTGCAGCCTCGATGGTGCCAAGCGATTCCAGGCGGTGCTGGCGACACGACCCTGTTCAAAGAGTGCGCATTTCATGCTGCACTACCGGGCGGTGGACAAGTTGTCAACAGCCCCGCCAGTCGGTGTGGGTCGGCTTGTGGATGACTTCGGCGGCCGGCCGGTCCCCGTCAGCCTGGGACTGGTCGTTCCGAAGCGGCATGCCCGTCGCGCCGTGACGCGCAACCTCGTGCGTCGCGAGGCGCGGGCCCAGATGACGCAGCGCGCCGACCACCTGCCGCCGGGCGACTGGGTGTTGCGCCTGCGTGCCCCATTCGATCGCTCCACATTCAGCAGCGCCGCCTCGGCCGCGCTGCTGCTGGTCGTGCGCGAAGAGATCACGCGGCTGATCGCCGACGGCCTGCGTGCCGTCGCGAAGGCATCGGCGCGTGCGTCCGTGCCATTGCCCTTGCCGGTGCCGGCTCCAGCGTCCGGGTTGTCCACATGACCGCCTCGCCCGATGTGCCAGTCGGGACCGCTGCGGCCATTGCCATGCGGCGGTCCTCGCTGATGCAGCGTCTGCTGATCGCCATCGTGCGCGGCTACCGTTACCTCTTGAGCCCCTGGCTGGGCTCGGCCTGCCGTTTCGAGCCGACCTGTTCCATTTATGCGCTGGACGCCCTCGGGCGACATGGCGCCGCCACCGGCGCCCGCCTGACGCTGTGGCGCCTGGCGCGCTGTCATCCGTGGTGCGCCGGCGGCTGCGATCCGGTGCCGACACGGCCCCGGCCGCTCTTTTCCTCGCTGCCGGGCCTGTCCCGGCTGTCTTCCGATCCGCAAGGCGCCGATGCGGCGACCGGCGGATCCTCGCCAGTACGAAAGAACTCGCCATGACCGATCTGCGGCGTGCGCTGCTGTGGGGCATCTTCTCGGTGTCGCTCGTGATGTTGTGGGACGGCTGGAACCGGCACAACGGTCAGCCGTCGATGTTCGCCCCGCCGGTGACCGCTCCGGCGACGCCGCAGGCCGGCGCCTCGTCGGTGCCCGCGCCGGTGGCGACCGCCGCCGTGGCAGCGGCCAGCGCGGCCGCACCCGGCGCCGTGCCGGCGACCCAGGCCGTGCCGCCGGCCGGTGAGCGATTCGTCGTCACCACCGACCTGGTCAAGGCGACCTTCGACACGCGCGGCGGTTCGCTGGTGCGCGTCGAGCTGTTGCACCAGAAGGACGGCAACGGCCACATGGTCGTGCTGGACCAGTCGGCCCAGCGTCTCTACGTCGCCGAGACCGGCCTGGTGGCGGCCGGCGCGCCGGGCGCCGTGCCCGACCACACGACGGTGATGAAGCCCACGACCGATGCGCGCGCGCTGGCCGACGGCCAGGACAGCCTGGCGATCGGTTTCGAGGCGAGCTCCGCCGCCGGCATCAAGCTGGTCAAGACCTACACCTTCCAGCGCGGCAGCTACGCCGTTGGCGTGAAGCACGAGGTCAGCAACGCCGGCGCGGCCGCCGTGCAGCCGCAGCTCTACCTGCAGCTGGTTCGCGATGGCAATCCGCTGCCCGATGAATCGAGCTTCTACAGCACCTTCACCGGCCCGGCCATCTACACCGACGCCGACAAGTACCAGAAGGTCGAGTTCAAGGACATCGAGAAGCGCAAGGCCGGCGACAAGCCCTCGCATGCGGCCCGGGCCGAGAACGGCTGGGTCGCGATGGTCCAGCACTACTTCGCCGCCGCCTGGCTGCCCACCGGCAATGCGCCGCGCGACTTCTACACGCGCAAGGTCTCGGACAACCTGTACTCGGTCGGCATGCTGATGCCGCTGGGCGAGCTGGCCCCGGCGGCCAGCACGTCGGTCGAGGCGCGCCTGTTCGTCGGCCCGCAGCAGGAGAAGGCCCTCGAGGCGCTGGCGCCCGGGCTGGAACTGGTCAAGGACTATGGCTGGCTGACCATCCTGGCCAAGCCGCTGTTCTGGCTGCTCGACAAGCTGCACGGCCTGCTCGGCAACTGGGGCTGGTCGATCGTCGCCCTGGTCGTGCTGCTGAAGATCGCCTTCTACTGGCTCAACGCCAGCGCCTACCGCTCGATGGGCAAGATGAAGGCCATCAACCCGAAGATCCAGGAGATGCGCGAGCGCCTCAAGGACAAGCCGCAGCAGATGCAGCAGGAGATGATGCGCATCTACCGCGAGGAGAAGGTCAACCCGATCGGCGGCTGCCTGCCCATCTTCGTGCAGATGCCCTTCTTCATTGCGCTGTACTGGGTGCTGCTGTCGAGCGTCGAGATGCGCGGCGCGCCCTGGCTGGGCTGGGTCACCGACCTGAGCGTGAAGGACCCGTACTTCATCCTGCCCTTGCTGATGACGGCCACCACCGTCCTGCAGACCTGGCTGAACCCCACGCCGCCGGACCCCGTCCAGGCCAAGATGATGTGGATCATGCCGCTGGCCTTCAGCGTGATGTTCTTCTTCTTCCCGGCCGGTCTGGTGCTGTACTGGTTCGTCAACAACCTGCTGTCGATTGCGCAGCAGTGGGCGATCAACCGGTCTCTGGGCCTGAACAAGTGAGTCCTGTCGCGGCCGCGTGACGCGGCCCTTCGACCCCGCTTCGGGCGGCCCTCGGGCCGCCCGAGTTGTTTCCGACGGTACGGTGGTGACGGTCGTGCATTGCTGCCGAGACATGTCGCACATCCCGTCACCAACCGCCACATTTGCGGGGTTGAGCGGCCCCGACGGCGCTCGCACCATAGCGACGCGGGGCCGACCCGAGGTCGTCGCTGCAGGCATCTGACGAGACGTGATCCGAACGGGAACACCGATCGACACGTGCCTGCAGCGACGCCCTTGGCTCAGGAGGCCTTCAGCCGCATGGCCAGCCTCCCCCCGCTCGAACACCCCAACGGTCGGCGGGCCGCGGGCGACAATTCCGCCCATGCTTGCCCGTCTCGACCAGCCCATCGTCGCCATCGCCACCGCCGCAGGACGCGGCGCCGTCGGCATCGTGCGCGTCTCGGGCCGCGGCCTGGACAGCCTGATGCGTGCCGTCGTCGGCCGCGTCGGCGCTCCCCGCACCGCCCACTACGGACCCTTTCTCGCCGCCGACGGCAGCGCCATCGACCATGGCCTGGCGCTGCGCTTTCCGGCACCACACAGCTACACCGGCGAGGACGTCCTGGAGCTGCAGGCGCACGGCGGCCCGGTGGTCCTGCAGCTGCTGCTGGCGCGTTGCCTGGAGGCGGCCGCCGAGCCCGATCCCGATGCGCCCGGTCGACTCCGGCTGGCCGGGCTGCGGCTGGCCCAGCCGGGCGAGTTCACCGAGCGGGCCTACCTCAACGACAAGCTCGACCTGGCCCAGGCCGAGGCCGTTGCCGACCTGATCGACGCCAGCACCGAGGCGGCGGCGCGCGGCGCGGCGCGTTCGTTGTCGGGTGCGCTGTCTCAGCCGGTGAGCCAGCTGCGCGAGGCGCTGATCGAGCTGCGTGCGCTGGTCGAGGCCACGCTCGACTTCCCCGAGGAAGAGATCGACTTCCTCCAGAAGGCCGATGCCATCGGCCGTCTCGACCGCCTGGCCGCGCGGCTGGACGGCCTGCTGGCCACCGCGCGGCAGGGCGCGCTGCTGCGCGAGGGCCTGCAGGTTGTCATCGCCGGCCAGCCCAACGCCGGCAAGAGCTCGCTGCTGAACGCGCTGGCCGGGGCCGAACTGGCCATCGTCACGCCCATCCCCGGCACCACCCGCGACAAGGTCAGCGAGACCCTGCAGATCGAGGGCGTGCCGGTGCACGTGACCGACACCGCCGGCCTGCGCGAGGACACGCAGGCCAGCGACGAGGTCGAACGCATCGGCATCGCACGCAGCTGGCAGGCGATCGCCCAGGCCGATGCGGTGCTGCTGCTGCACGACCTGACGCGGCTGGACCAGCCCGACTACCGCCAGGCCGAGGCGCAGATCGCCGGGCGCCTGCCGGCCGGGGCGCGCCTGCTGCACGTCTTCAACAAGGCCGATGCGATCGGCCTTCCCGCCGAGGCTCTGGACGAGCGCATCGACGCGATCGTCGCGGCCACAGGCAACGCGACAGATGCCGAGACGGGCGCCGCCATGCACGCCATCACGGACGACCTGGCCCCGATCCGCCTGAGCGCGAAGACCGGTGCCGGCCTGGACGCCTTGCGCCGCGCGCTGCTGCACATGGCCGGCTGGCAGGCCGTCCCCGAAGGCGTCTTCATCGCCCGCGAACGCCACCTGCACGCCATGCGCGCCGCCGCCACCCACCTCGCCGCCGCCCGCGACTGGGCGTCACAGGGCGACCACGCGCTCGACCTGCTGGCCGAGGAACTCCGCCTGTCCCACGACGCCCTCGGCGAGGTCATCGGCGCGTACAGCAGCGACGAGCTGCTGGGGGATATCTTTGGGCGGTTCTGCATCGGGAAGTGACATCAGGCCCAAGTGAGGAACGCCACCCCACCCCGCAACCGGGTGCTCCGCGCCCTCGCACCCCCTCAAGCGCCGATTCCGTCGCATCTCGCGACACCCCCCCGCTGGCGTGGCGGGCGGGGCTGTCGGAACATCGCGGCACCCGCCGCAGACCGTGTGGCGGGGCTTGTGCCCTGATGGAGCCGACGATGGACATCGATGACCTGATCCGGGTCGTGCGATCGCTGAACACCGACGACGCCTTCCGTGCCCGGCTGGATCCCTTCCAGTGGCGCACGCTGGGGTCCTACCTGGCCGCCTACGAGATGCGCGCCGGCGACCTGCTGATCCGGCAGGGCGATGCCGACCGCACCGCCTACTTCATCGCCGCCGGTTCGCTGCAGGTCTACCGCAGCGGGCCCACGCCGATGCAGACCCGCATCGCGCTGCTGCGCCCGGGCGCGCTGGCCGGGGAGACAGGGCTGTTCAGCGACCAGCCGCACTCGGCCAACATCGAGGCGATGACGCCGACCCAGGTCTGGGCCATGCACCTGCCGCGGTTCGAGGAGCTGTCGGCGCGCGCGCCCGGCATCGCCATCGAGTTCCTGCGCGCGGCCGGCGCGGTGATGGTCGCGCGGCTGCGGGCCAACCTGATCTCGCAGGTGGCGGTCGCCTGAAGGCCGCGACGGCGGTGCAGGCATCGCCCGCGCGGCTGCGCCGGTCGGGCGGCTGGTGCAACCTCGGTGCTCCTTCACTGCCGTGCCTGGAGCCATCCATGAAGCCCACCGATGCCGTGCTCGACGAGGCGCAGATCCGCGCCCGCCTGGCCGCCGAACTGCCGCACTGGACCCTGGAGGACGGGCTGCTGCGACGCCGCTACCGCACCGGCGGCTGGAAGGCCACGCTGATGGTCGTCAACGTGATCGGCCACATCGCCGAGGCCGGCTGGCATCACCCCGATCTCAGCGTCACCTATGCGGTCGTGGGCGTGAAGCTGACGACGCATTCGGCCGGTGGCATCACCGAGAAGGACTTCGCGCTGGCCCGCAAGATCGAGGAGGTGGTCGGCTGGCGGCCACAGCATGAGGCCGGCAACCCGCTCGAAGGCACGCCGCAGGACGATCCGCGGCTGCGCTACATCAAGTTCGATGACGAGGGTTGAATCCGCGTCGGTCTAGCCGTGCAGGAGCTTGCCCTCGGCCAGCGCCAGTGCCTCGGGCAGCCCGCGCAGCACCAGCACGTCGCCGCCGCGCAGGCGGGTCTGGTCGGTGGCCGGTTCGACCTGGCCGCTGGCGCGGCGGATGGACATGACCGCGACGCCGATGGCCGCCAGCGCCAGCTCGTCGAGCGACTGGCCGATGGTCGGCGCGGCCGCTGGCACGCTGACGCTGCTCAGGCGCTCCTGTTCGAGTTCCTGCACGGTGTCGTCGTCGCCGCCGTGGAAGTAGCCGCGCAGCAGGCTGTAGCGGGCATCGCGCGCCTCCTGGGTCAAGCGCAGCACGCGGCGCATCGGCACGCCGACCAGGGCCAGCGCGTGGTTGGCCAGCATCAGCGAACCTTCGATGGCCTCGGGCACGACCTCGGTGGCGCCGGCCGCGCGGAGCTTTTCCAGGTCGGTGTCGTCGATGGTCCGCACCACCACCGGCACGTGCGGCGCGTGCTCGTGCACGTGGTGCAGCACCTTCAGCGACGAGGCCGTGTCGTGGTAGCTGATGACGACCGCGCTGGCGCGGGCCAGGCCGGCGGCCATCAGGCTCTGCAACCGTGCCGCATCGCCGAAGACGACGCTCTGGCCGGCGGCGGCGGCCTGGCGAACGCGGTCAGGGTCAAGGTCCAGCGCCATGTAGGGGATGTGCTCGCGGTCGAGCAGGCGGGCCAGGTTCTGGCCGGCGCGGCCGTAGCCGCAGATGATCACGTGGGCCTCGGTGCGGATCGCCTTCTTGGCGATGGTCGTCAGGGCGACCGACTGCAGCAGCCAGTCGCTGGCGGCCAGGCGCACGACGATGCGGTCGCTGTGCATGATCAGGAAGGGTGTGGCCAGCATCGAGATGACCATCGACGCCAGCACCGGACTGAGCCAGCGATCGGCGATCAGCGCGTGTTCGGTGCCCAGGCTCAGCAGCACGAAGCCGAACTCGCCAGCCTGAGCGAGGTAGAGGCCGGTGCGGATCGCCACGCCGGCCGGAGCGCCCGTCAGGCGGGCCAGACCGGCCACCAGGATGCCCTTGGCGATCACGGGCGCGGTGCTGAGCAGCAGCACGAGGTGCCAGCGTTCGAGCACCGGGTGCAGGTCCAGCTTCATGCCGATGGTGATGAAGAACAGGCCCAGCAGCACGTCGTGGAAGGGTCGGATGTCGGTCTCGACCTGATGCTTGTACTCGGTCTCGGCGATGAGCATGCCGGCGACGAAGGAGCCCAGCGCCAGCGACAGCCCGGCGTGCTCCGTCAGCCAGGCCAGGCCGAGCGTGATCAGCAGCAGGTTGAGGATGAAGAGTTCCTCGCTCTTGCGCTTGGCCACGCGCGTGAGCCACCAGCGCATCACGCGCTGGCCGCCCCAAAACAGCAGCGCGAGCAGCGCGGCGGCCTTGAGCATGGCCACGCCCAGCGTCCGGACGATGTCCTCGCCGCCCTGTGCCAGCGCGGGGATCAGCACCAGCAGGGGCACCACAGCGATGTCCTGGAACAGCAGCACGCCCATGACGCGGCGGCCGTGTTCGCTTTCGAGTTCAAGGCGCTCGGCCATCATCTTCGCGACGATGGCGGTGCTCGACATCGCCAGTGCCGCGCCGAGTGCCATCGCGCCGGTCCAGTGCAGTTCCCAGGGGCGGGCGAACCACGCGAAGACCGCCGTCAGGAAGAGGTTGCCGACCACGGCGCCCGCGATGGTGAACACGACCTGGCCCATGCCCAGCCCGAACACCAGGCGCCACATGCTGCGCAGCTTGGGCAGGTTGAATTCCAGCCCGATCACGAACATCAGGAAGACGACGCCGAACTCGGCCAGGTAGCGCACGCCGGCCGAGTCACGCGCGAGGGCCAGCGCATGCGGGCCGATCAGCACGCCGACGATCAGGTAGCCCAGCATCGCGGGCAGCTTGAGCAGGCGGCAAACCACCACGCCGGTCACGGCCGCGAGCAGGTAGAGCAGTGCAAGGTCGAGCGAGGTGGCCATCGGGGCAGGTGCGGGGACGTCGCACGGCAGGGGGCGGGACACTGCGGGACACGTCCGAAAAGGGCCGCCGCCTAGAATCGCCGGATCGTAAGACATGACGCCGGAACCGACCGGCGGAGCCGCCCGTGAACAGCCCCGCATTCGACGCCGCACGTGCCATCCAGATGGCGCGGCAGACCCTCCAGATCGAGGCCGACGCGCTGGTCGCGCTGCAGGCCCAGCAGGGCGAGGCCTTTGCCGAGGCGGTGCGCCGCACGCTGGCCTGCGATGGCCGCGTGGTCGTGATGGGCATGGGCAAGAGCGGCCATGTCGGTCGCAAGATCGCCGCGACGCTCGCATCGACCGGCACGCCGGCGCTGTTCGTGCATCCGGCCGAGGCCAGCCACGGCGATCTCGGCATGGTCCAGCCCGGCGACGTCGTGCTGGCGATCTCCAACTCGGGCGAGAGCGACGAGCTGGCCGCGATCCTGCCGGCGCTCAAGCGCGTGGGCATCACGCTGATCGCGATGACGGGCCGGGCCGGGTCGACGCTGGCCGCACATGCCGACCTGGTGCTGTCCAACCAGGTCGAACAGGAAGCCTGTCCGCTCAACCTGGCACCGACCGCCAGCACCACCGCGCAGTTGGCGCTGGGCGATGCGTTCGCGGTCGCGCTGCTGGACGCGCGCGGCTTCCGGGCCGAGGACTTCGCGCGTTCGCACCCGGGCGGCGCGCTCGGTCGCAAGCTGCTGACCCATGTGCGCGACATCATGCGCAAGGGCGACGCGGTGCCGCGCGTCACGCCGGAGACGCCCTTCCTGGAAGTCATGCGCGAGATGAGCAGCAAGGGCCTCGGCGCCACCGCCATCGTTGACGCCGACGGCCGCGCGATCGGCATCTTCACCGACGGCGACCTGCGCCGCGCGATCGAGGGCGGGCTGGACCTGCGCGGCCTCGATGCCCGCGCCGTCATGCGTCCGAACCCGCGCAGCGTGCCCCAGGACGCGCTGGCGGTCGAGGCCGCCACGCGCATGGAGGATGCCCGCGTCAACGCGCTGCTGGTCAGCGACGTCGAAGGGCGGCTGGTCGGTGCCGTCAACACGCACGACCTGATGCGCGCGAAGGTGATCTGAGCATGACAACCGCATCGGCACAGGCTCAGCCCGTGATCCCGCCGGGTCGACCGGTGCGGCCGACGCTGCACTTCGATCCGGCCCTGCTGCTGCAGGCCCAGGGCGTGCGGCTGGCGATCTTCGACGTCGACGGTTGCCTGACCGACGGACGCATCTACATCGGTGCCGATGGTGAGGCCGAGAAGGCCTTCAACACGCTCGACGGCCACGGCATCAAGCTGCTGGCGCGTGGCGGCATCACGCCGGTCGTGCTGACCGGGCGCGACTCGCCGGCGGTGCGTCGCCGTTGCGCCGACCTGGGCGTCAGCGAGGCGCTGTTCGGCGTGCACGACAAGCTCGCCGCCGCTGCGGCGCTGCTGGCGCGGCGTGGCGTGGACTGGTCCGAGCTGGCGGTGATCGGCGACGACTGGCCCGACCTTCCGCTGATGAGCCGTTGCGCCTTCGCCTGTGCGCCGGCCCAGGCCCATGCCGAGGTCCGCGCCGTGGCCCACCACGTCACGTCCGTGCCGGGCGGGCAGGGGGCGGGCCGCGAGTTCTGCGACCTGCTGCTGATGGCGGCGGGACGCTATGCCGAGCTGTTGAACGGCCACCTGACCACGCTCGACGGCGCGTCGGCCTGAGGCCGGACCGCGTCGCGACGGCCCCGATCCCGCATGGAAGACGACACCGGCCCGCTGCCGTTGCCACTGCCGCTGCCGCCGCTGACGGCCGCGACGGCACCCGAGCGGCAGCTGCCCTGGACCGTGCGGCTGCGCCACAAGCTGCCGCAGTACCTGCCGGTGCTGCTCCTGGGCGCGATCGCGGCGGCGACCGGCTGGCTGGTCCGGCAGACGCCGTCCGGCGACGAGGCGCCCAGCGTCGCCATCGCCGCGAGCGAGCCGGACTACGAGATGCGCGGTTTCTCGGTCCAGCACTACACCCGGACCGGTCCTGCGCAAGGCGTCATCGAAGGCGACCGGGTGCGCCATTTCCCGGCCACCGACCAGCTCGTCATCGACGGTGCGCGGGTGCGCTGGACCGATGCGGCCGGCCACCTGGTGCGGGCCGCCGCGCCGCGTGCGGTGGCCGAGGGCGACGGCAGCAGGGTCCGGCTCGAAGGTGGTGCGCGCGTCGAACGCGAGCCGGTCGAGGGCGAGCCGGGGCCGCTGGTCTTCACCAGCGAGGTGATGGTGTTCGACACCCGCGCCGGCCGCATCCGCAGCGACCTGCCGGTGCGCCTGAGCCTGGGCGAAAGCCGCTTCGACGCCAGCACGCTGGACTATGACCACACCAGCCGCGTCGTGGTGCTGGACGGACGCGTGCGCGGGCTGATCGACCCGACCGGCGCTGGCGCAGGTGGCCGTGCCGATCGCTGAACGCCGCGCGCCGCTGGTTGTCATCACCGGCGCGTCCAGCGGCATCGGGCTGGCGCTGGCCGATGCCTTTGCGCGCCGCGGCTGGCGGCTCGCGTTGATCGCGCGACGCGAGGTGGTCTTGCAGGACTGGGCGCGCAGCCGGGGTCTCGGGCCCGACCGCGTCCTGTGCCTGGGTGCGGACGTGCGCGACATCGAAGCCATCGGCGCGGCCGGCCGGCAGGTGATCGCCGAAGTGGGCTTGCCGGACGTCGTCATCGCCAATGCCGGCATCAGCGTCGGCGTCGACACGGCCGAGCGCGGTGACCTCGACGTGCTGCAGGACCTCTATGCCACCAACGTGATCGGCATGGCAGCCACCTTCCAGCCCTATCTGCTGCCGATGCAGCAGGCGGGGCGCGGCACGCTGGTGGGACTCGGCAGCGTTGGCGGCATCCGTGGTCTGCCCGGTCATGGTGGCTACTGCGCCAGCAAGGCGGCGGTCATCAGCTACTGCGAGAGTCTGCGCGTGGAGCAGCGCGCCCACGGCCTGAAGGTCGTCACGCTGATGCCGGGCTTCATCGCCACGCCGCTGACGCAGGCCAATCCCTACCCGATGCCTTTCCTGATGCAGCCGGAGGCCTTCGCGGAACGGGCGCTCCGGGCGATCGAGCGCGGCGCGCGGTGCCCGGTCATCCCGTGGCAGATGGGCATGGTCGCCACCTTGCTGCGCTGGCTGCCCGATGCGCTGTTCGACCGCGTCATGGCCGGTCGTCCCCGCAAGCCCCGGCGTGCAACGCCAGGCTGACCTACACGCGGGATCGGTCGTCTGGACGAGACGTCCAGACGTGAAAAAGCCGACCCGAGGGTCGGCTTTCTTGTCGGAGCGAGGCGGGTGTTGACCTGATCCTGGTGAACCGGTCGAGGCATCGACCGGTGCCTGGCTCAAGCGACGCCGCTGCGTCGGACGGGATCAGTAGCCGTAGCCACCACCACCGTAGCCGCCGCCACCGCCGCCACCGTAGCCGCCACGGCCACCGCCGCCGCCGCCACCACCGGAGCCGCCACGGCCACCGCCGCCGCCACCGCCGTAGGGGCTGCGGAAGCCACCGCCACCGCCGCCACCACCACCGCCGCCACCGAAGCCGCCGCCACCACCGCCGCCTTCACGACGGCCACCGCCGCCGTAGGGGCTGCGGAAGCCGCCCGGCTTCTCTTCACGGGGGCGAGCCTCGTTCACGACCACGGCGCGGCCGCTGATGGCCTGACCGTTCAGACCGTTGATGGCTGCCTGAGCTTCGGCATCCGAGCCCATTTCCACGAAGCCGAAGCCCTTGGAACGGCCGGTTTCACGGTCCATCATGACCTTGGCGGATTGGACCGCACCGAACTGGGAGAACGCGTCGTTCAGATCTTCGTCGCGAACGCTGTAGGCGAGATTGCCCACATAGAGTTTGTTGCCCATGGAAGAGCGCCTTTCAACAATCGAGTACCGGTCGAGCCGGGGAGCCAGTGGCGGAGCTACAGCCAGCACTCATTCCAGGGAACAGAGAAGGCGCACGCATCCAGACACGAAGAGCCATTATGCGCGACAGTCAAGAGCTTGAAAGGGGCGCGTGTCAACAAGTGTTGTGCGCAGGCCAGCGAGTGGCGCATTTCACGCCGCGTGGGGCGTGTCCCGCGGACTTCCGATCCTGAAGTCCGCACCCGAGTCCGGGTTTCCTCGGGCCCAAGCGTGGTCACGCCGAGACGGCCGACACGGCGGGGCCGCGAGAATCGCCCGCCATGGATCTCCTCAAGCCGCTGATCGCCCTGCTCGCCATCGTGAACCCGATCGGCGTCGTGCCGTTCTTCATCCACTTCACGCAAGGCCTGGATGCCCAGCAGCGCCGGCACACCATCCGCGTGTCGAGCTTCACCGCGTTCTGCGTGATCTCGATCAGCGCCCTGGCTGGCCTGCAGGTGATCGAGTTCTTCGGCATCTCGCTGGCGTCCTTCCAGGTCGGTGGCGGCACGCTGCTGCTGATCAGCGCGCTGCAGATGCTCAACGCCCAGCCTGCCGAAGGCCGCCGCGAGGACGTCAGCGAGGGCGAGCAGAAGGTCGATGCCGGCGCCAGCATCGCCGTCGTGCCGCTGACGATCCCGCTGCTGACGGGCCCGGCCACCATCTCCACCATGGTCATCTATGCCGACCAGACCCGCCACTGGACTCAGCGCGCCGCGCTGGTCGGCTACGGTGTGGTGGTCGGCCTGGCGACCTACGCGAGCTTCTCGGCTGCCGGCCGGATCGCCCGCTGGCTCGGCCAGACCGGCATCAACGTGATGACGCGCCTGATGGGTCTGATCCTGGCCGCCCTGGCCGTCGAGATCATGGCCGAGGGCCTGATCAAGCTTTTCCCCGTGCTGGCGACCGGTCTCGTGCGCTGAGTCGCCGAGCCGTCCTGCCGCCAGCTTCCGCTCCCACTGTTGCCCTGACCCATGCCCACCTTCGACCACATCATCATCGGCGCCGGTACCGCCGGCAGCCTGCTGGCCAACCGCCTGTCGGCCGATCGGCAGCGGCGCGTGCTGCTGCTGGAGGCCGGTGGACACGACGACTACCACTGGATCCACATCCCCGTCGGCTACCTGCACTGCATCGGCAACCCGCGCACCGACTGGCTCTACCGGACCGAGCCCGACGCCGGCCTGAACGGCCGTGCGCTGCGCTACCCGCGAGGCAAGGTGCTGGGCGGCAGTTCCAGCATCAACGGGATGATCTACATGCGCGGCCAGGCACGCGATTACGAGCAATGGGCCGCCTTGACCGGTGACGACGCCTGGCGCTGGGAGGCCTGCCTGGAAGCCTTCAAGCGCCACGAGAACCACTGGCGCCTGGACGAGGGTGCCGCCGAGCCGCCTGACGCCGCCTTTGCCGCCGCCCACGGCCATGGCGGCGAGTGGCGGGTCGAGAAGCAGCGGCTGCGCTGGGACATCCTCGATGCCTTCGCCGAGGCGGCCGTGCAGGCCGGCATCCCGGCCACGAAGGACTTCAACCAGGGCGACAACACCGGCGTCGGTTATTTCGAGGTCAACCAGCGCAAGGGCTTGCGCTGGAACACCGCGCGGGCCTTCCTGCGCCCGACCTGCTTCGGGCGGACCAACTTCGAGCTGTGGACCGGCGTGCGCGTGCAGCGCCTGCTGCTGGAGCGCCAGCCCGACGGCGGCCAGCGCTGCACGGGCGTCGAGGTCTGGACGCCGCACGGCGTGGAGACGGTGCACGCCAGTGGCGAGGTCCTGCTCAGCGCCGGCAGCATCGGCAGCGTGCAGGTGCTGCAACTCTCGGGCATCGGCCCGGGCGAGCTGTTGCACGCCCACGGCGTGACGCCGGTGCACGAGCTGGCGGGGGTCGGCCAGAACCTGCAGGACCACCTGCAGATCCGCGCCGTCTACGGCGTGCAGGGCACGCGCACCCTCAACACGATGACGCGCAGCTGGTGGGGCAAGGCCAAGATCGGCCTGGAGTACGCCGTGCGTCGCAGCGGCCCGATGAGCATGGCGCCGTCGCAGCTTGGGGCCTTCGCGCGCTCGGACCCGGACCGGGCGCATGCCAACTTGCAGTACCACGTCCAGCCGCTGTCGCTCGATGCCTTCGGCGAGCCGCTGCACGCTTTCGATGCCTTCACCGCCAGCGTCTGCAACCTCAACCCGACCTCGCGCGGGACGGTGCAGATCCGCAGCCCGCGCGCCGAGGACGCGCCGGCCATCGCGCCCAACTACCTGTCGACCGACGAGGACCGCCGCGTCGCCGCCCATTCGCTGCGTCTGACCCGCCGCATCGTGGCCCAGCCAGCGCTGGCGGCCTACCGGCCGCAGGAGGTCAAGCCCGGCCCCGGCCCGGACACCGACGAGGACCTGGCGCGGTTGGCCGGCGACATCGGCACGACCATCTTCCATCCGGTCGGCACCTGCCGCATGGGCGCGGCCGACGACCCCACCGCGGTGGTCGACAGCCGCCTGCGGGTGCGCGGCGTGCGCGGGCTGCGCGTCGTCGATGCCAGCGTGATGCCCACCATCACCAGCGGCAACACCAACTCGCCCACGCTGATGCTGGCCGAACGCGCGGCCGACTGGGTGCTGGCGGACGCGCGGGCCTGAGCGTGCGTCCGCGTGCCCGTCGGGCACCCGGACCAACCAGGCCGCTCCGGGTTCTTCCTGATGCTGGCCTGACCACCGCCTCGCTACAGTCCAGCGACTCGCAAGCGGGGCCCTAGAGGCCCGTTGCCGGAGCGAGGTGCTGAGGAGACAAGACCCGCAGAACCGCTGGATTCCGCAGAAGAACATGCATCGCGGATCCGGCCACAGAACAAGATTTGACCCCACGGGTGCCAACAGCAGTCGCCCCGTCACACAAGAGACAATTCGAAGGCGCCGGATCACCCGGCGCCTTTTTCTTTGTCCGGACGGAAAACCTCCGGACGACATCGTGGGGCATGTGTCCGCAAGGGCACGGGAAGGGCGCGGGGCGCATGACGGAATGGATCTGGGTCACGCTGGCCTCGGCGCTGGCGGGCTTTGTCGACGCGATCGTCGGTGGTGGCGGGTTGGTGCTGGTGCCGGCCCTGTTCGCGGCCTACCCCGGCGTGGCGCCGGCGACGCTGTTCGGCACCAACAAGAGTGCCTCGGTCTGGGGCACGGCCTGGGCGGCGCGGCTGTATGCGCGCCGCGTGACGCTGAACTGGACCTCGCTCGGTCCGGCGATGGCGGCGGCCTTCGCGGGTGCGGCCTTCGGCGCCTGGCTGGTCACCCAGGTCAGCGCGGGCAGCCTGCGCAAGGCCTTGCCTTTCATCCTGGCTGCGGTGCTGGTCTACACGCTGCGGCGCAAGGACCTTGGCCGCGAGCACGCGCCGCACCGCAGTGCCACGTCCGAGCGCCTGCTCGCCACGCTGATCGGCCTGTCGATCGGCTTCTACGACGGCTTCTTCGGGCCCGGCACCGGCAGCTTCTTCGTCTTCCTGATGGTGCGTGCGCTGGGCTACGACTTCCTGCATGCCTCGGCCAGCGCCAAGCTGCTGAACGTCGCCACCAACGTCGCGGCGCTGGCCTGGTTCTGGTGGGCCGGGCATGTCATGCCGCAGGTCGCGGCCACCATGGCGGTGGCCAACGTGGCGGGCAGCTACGTCGGCACCCACCTGGCGCTGAAGCGCGGCGCAGGCTTCGTGCGCGGCGTCTTCATCGCTGTTGTCAGCCTGCTGATCCTGCGCACCGGCTGGGACGCCTGGCGGCTCTGAGCCGCCTGCCCAGGCTCAGAAGCGGAAGGTCTCGCCGCGCGCCAGCGGCGTGATCGTGCGGCCCAGGCCCATGGCCGCGAGCTGGCCGGTCACCGCCGCCATCTCGCCGGGCTTCACATGCGTGATGACCACGCGGGTGTGCTCCTCGAGCTGCTCCAGCTCGGCCGCGAGCATGCTGGGCGACAGGTGCTTGCTGACCTCGGCCAGTGCGCGTTCGTCGTCGCTGAAGGCGGTCTCGATGACGAGTTGGGCAATCCGGCGGCCGCGCAGCGTGCGCCACAGCGCCGGGTTGGGGCCGGTGTCGCCGGTGTAGATCCACCAGCCGCTGGGCGTGGCCACGCCGAAGCCGCAGGCGGGCACGGTGTGGGCGGCGGGCAGCACCTCGATGGGCAGGTCCGCCAGCGTCAGGCGCTGGCCGATCTCGATCGGGTGCAGTTCTAGGATCGGCTGCTGCGGCCGCGGCAACCGCGTGAAGTCGGGCCAGATCACGTTGTTGAAGACGTGGCGGCGCAGGGCTTCGAGGGTCTCGGGGAGCGCATGCACGCGGATCGGCCGGCACTCGTCGCCCGACATGCGCCGGTGCATGACGCTGTCGGCGATCAGCGCGATGCCGAGCACGTGGTCGAGGTGCGAGTGCGAGATCAGGATGTGGTCGATCGCCGCCATCTCGTCGAGCGTCAGGTCGCCCACGCCGGTGCCCGCGTCAACCAGGACGCTGTCGTTGAGCAGGAAGGAGGTGGTTCGGCAGTCCTGGGCAATCGAGCCCGAACAGCCGAGAACGCGCAGGTTCATTCGAATTCCAGGTCAGGCCTTGAGGTCGGTCGTCGGACAGGCGGCGACCTTGCGGGCGATCAAGGCGCGAATGCTGCCCGCCGACGGTGCGTCGGGCAAGCGCCCGGTTGAGCACAAACGCACTGCGACAACAGACGGTGGACCTGGAAATGTGGCGGTCGTGAACAAGGGCACGCAGCGGATGACCGTTCGCTGACCGTGGCACGTCGCCCCGGCTCGTCCAGGGCACTCGGGCGCGTCAGGGCTGCACGAACTGCATCTGCGTGCCGGCGAGTTCGATCACGTCGCCATCCTTCAGATGCACCGGGTCGCCTTGCACCGCCGAGCCGTTGACGGTCGGACGCGTGCTGCCTTCGACGTGGGCGAAGACGTAGCCGCCCGGACGCTTGGTGATCGAGGCGACCTGCACGCCGGGCTTGCCGACGGTGGTCACGACCTTGGTCAGTGCGACCTCGCGACCCGCTGCAGCGCCCGACAGCACCTTGATCGAGGCCTGCGTGACCGTCGAGATGCCGAGGCTGCCGAAGTTCGACGGCGGCGGCAGGTGGCCCGGCGAGGTCGGCAGCTGGGGCCGCGCACCGCCGATGCCCGGCGGCATCTGGCCGGGCTTGAGGATCATGGTCTTCTCGTAGTCGGCGCTGTCCTCGACCAGATACTTGATCTTGTATTTGCCGATCTCGACCGTGTCGTTGTGCTGGAGCAGCTGCTTCTTGACGGCACGACCGTTGATGTAGGTGCCGTTGGTGCTGTTCTGGTCCTCGATGTAGACGTCCTGTCCGACCATCTGGAGCACCGCGTGCTCGCCGCTGACGGCGAGGTTGTCGATCACGATGTCGTTGTAGGGCCGACGACCCAGCGTCGTCTTGTCCTTGGTGAGTTGGACTTCCTTGATGACAACACCGTCCAACGAAACGACAAGCTTAGGCATGCGCGACCTCTGAGCAGGGGGGTCTTTCTGGTTCCGGAGCCCTCACCGCCGGAAAGGCCACCACGCACGTCCTGCTGAAGCAGCAGCACGCACAGCCACCAGTATCACAGCGATGTTATCGCGTCCGCCTGCCTCATTGGCTGCTTCAACGAGGGCATGTGCGGCATCTGCCACCTGGTTGTGTCCGCGCAGGACTTCGGCGATGCGGGCGTCGTCGAGCATGTCCGACAGGCCGTCCGAACACATCAGGATCCAGTCGTCGGCGACCAGCGCGTGCGGGTGCACTTCCAGCAGCACGATGTCCTCGACGCCGACCGCGCGCGTGACCAGGTTCTTGTTGAGGCTCAGGGCCGCCTGCTCGGGCGACAGCAGTCCGGCATCGATCTGTTCCTGCAACAGCGAGTGATCGCGGGTGAGCTGCACCAGCTCGCCTTCGCGCCAGCGGTAGGCGCGCGAATCACCGATGTGGCCGACCAGCAGCTGCATGCCGCGGAAGACCGCGACCACCAGCGTCGTGCCCATCCCGGCGTACTGCGGGTTGGCGTTGGCGGCGTTGAAGATCGCGCGGTTGGCGTTGTCGACGCAGACGTCCATCGCCCGGCGCACGTCGTGGTCGCTGACCTCGCCGGCGGCCTCGACCAGCCAGCGGCCCAGTTCCGATCGGATGAAGGCCGTGGCCATGCCGCTGGCGACCTCGCCGGCGTTGTAGCCGCCCATGCCGTCGGCAAGCACGGCCAGCGCGGCGTCCTCGTCGAGGGCGACCGAGTCTTCGTTGTTGGCGCGTACCCGGCCGCGATCGGTCACGGCATGGAACTCGTAGCTGAGGAGCGCGGGGCTGGATCTGTCCATGTTCACGCAAACAATTGTGCCCGCATCGCCCTCAACCCGGGAGGGCATCCGAACCGGGTGCGCCACGCAAGCCACGGTCTGCGTCCTTCGCCTCGCGCCCGCCGGTGGCCGCCGTCAGGGTGGCCTCGGCAGCGGCTTGCGGATCGCGCGGCTGCATGCGCGCGGCGATCAGGCGCAGGTCACCGGCGAGGCTGTGACCGTCGGCATAGCGCAGCTCGGGTCGCTTCTCGAGCAGGATGGTGACGACGTCGGCCAGCGCGTCGGGCAGGCCGGGCCGCAGGTGGCGTGCGTCCGGGGCGGGCTGATGGGCGACGGCGGCCATCAGCTCGGTCATCGTCGCGCCGTTGCAGGGCAGCCGCGAGGTCAGCAACTGGAACAGCACGACGCCCAGCGAGTAGAGGTCGCTGCGGCCGTCGAGCGTGCGCCCGGCCAGCTGCTCGGGCGACATGTAGGACGGCGAGCCCAGCACCAGCCCGGTCCGCGTGCGGCTGGCATCGAGCAGGCGGGCGACGCCGAAGTCCATCACCTTCACCCGGTCGTGCCGGGCATCGACCATCACGTTGGCCGGCTTGATGTCGCGGTGCACGACGTCGTGGGCATGGGCATGGGCCAGGGCATCGGCCACGCGCGCGCCGATCGCGACGACGCTGGAGACCGGCAGCAGCGTCGCCGGGCGGATGTGGTGCGACAGGTCGCAGCCGCTCAGCAGTTCCATCACGAGGTAGGCCAGCTCCTCGGTGTCGCCGCCGTCGATGACGTCCACGATGTCGGGATGGCGCAGCCGGCTGGCGGCCTGGGCCTCGCGCTGGAAGCGGGTCCGGGCCTCGTCGAGCGCATAGCCCTGGAATTCGCGGCCCAGCGCCAGCGTCTTGATGGCCACGACCCGGCCGTCTCGTATGTCATGGGCCCGGTAGACACGGCCCATGGCGCCGCGGCCCAGCTCGCGGTCGAGCAGGTAGTGACCGAGCTTCGCGTCGCCCGCCGCGACCGGCCAGCCGCTCTCCGAGGCGACGCCATCGGCGTCGTCCGGCGGATCGGGGCGGCGCGTGTCGGTCATCGTGGCGGCTGGGTCCTCGGCAGCGTGGCGGGGGCGACGCTGCGGCGCGCGTCGATCAGGAGGCGACCGGCGCGGCAGACTTTCGCGAAGCCAGCCAGCGGCCGACGGCCAGCACCAGCAAGGCGCCCACCACACCGGCGCCGTAGCGCACCGTCGACGAGACCTCGACGCCGGCCGTGATCCAGCGGCCGACCGCCGGGTCGGTGACGGCCATCGTGCCGGCGATCCAGCCCAGCAGCATGCCGCCAACGGTGATGATGAGCGGGAAGCGGTCCATCAGCTTGATCACCATCTGGCTGCCCCAGACGATGATGGGGATGCTCACCAGCAGGCCGAAGATGACCAGCGGCATGCGGTGGTCGCCACCGGTGGACTCGGCCGCACCGGCGATCGCGATGACGTTGTCCAGGCTCATCACGAAGTCGGCCACGATGACCGTCTTGACCGCAGCCCACAGCTTGTCGCTGGCCTGGATGCCGTCGTGCTCGTCGTCGTCCTCGGGGGCCAGGAGCTTGATGCCGATCCACAGCAGCAGCGCACCGCCGACCAGCTTCAGGAAGGGCAACTGCAGCAGCGTCAGCGCGAAGAAGATCAGGACCACGCGCAGCACGATGGCTCCCACGGTGCCCCACAGGATGCCGGCCTGGCGCTGGGCATCGGGCAGCTTGCGGCAGGCCAGCGCGATGACGACCGCGTTGTCGCCACCCAGCAGGATGTCGATCATGATGATCTGGCCGACGGCGAGCCAGAACTCGGGGGAGAGGAACGTTTCCATGGTGGGGCGGGTGTCTGAGGGTTCGGACGGCAGCGATCTGGCTGACCCTGGCGAGGCCGGCCCTGCCGCGTCGGCGGCTCCGCAGTGTATGGGCCGTCATTGCGGCTGAGGATGCGTAGCACCACGCACGCCGCCCATGCAGGCCGCCCACACATGCCCCAAGCGCCTCGACCCTTGTCTCGTGTTCGCTCGGGGTCGGGGGATATCGCTGGATTGGGCTCGATGGCGACACTTCAAGGGGAAATCCAGGGGGGGTTCAGGGGGAAACCGTCCTGTCACGCCTTCTCAATCGGCCATTCGAGGCAGTACCATTCGTCAGCGCCATGCGGATCGGAGTAAACGTGCTCATGCGGCACGTGCCCACCGCCGGCTCATCACATACCTTGATGGAGAGAATACACATGGCAACTGCGAAGAAGGCGGCCGCGAAGAAGGCCCCGGCAACGAAGGCCGTGGCGGCCACGGCTCCGGCCACCACGGCTCCGGCCAAGAAGGCCGCCGGCAAGACGGTCGCCGCCAAGCGCACGCCGAACGCGGCGTTCATGAAGGCGATGACGCCCTCGGCCGCGCTGGCAGCGGTGATCGGTGCCACCCCGGCGCCGCGCACCGAGGTCACCAAGAAGGTCTGGGAATACATCAAGAAGCACAAGCTGCAGGATGCGGCCAACAAGCGCATGATCAATGCGGACGCCAAGCTCAAGGCGATCTTCAAGAAGGATCAGGTCTCGATGTTCGAGATGACCAAGCTGATCAGCGACCAGCTGTCCTGATGCCCTGAACGATCGGCTTCCCGCTGACGTCAAACAACCCGGCCCTGGCCGGGTTGTTTCGTTTCCGAGGCCGGTTTCATGAACCGGTTGATCGAACCCAGGCGGTCGAATGTCGGAAAACGTGGCGAGGGTTTTCCGGGCCGGCCGGTCCGGAAGGTCCCAGGGATTTTCCGGACCGTGCGCGTTTCGTTGTTCGGTCCCTGGCCTCGGGCCGCAGCCCTCAGAGGCCGAGGCCTTCGTCGCAGCCCAGGTGCAGGTTCATGCACTGCACCGCCGCGCCGCTGGCGCCCTTGCCGAGGTTGTCCAGTCGGGCCATCAGGAGCGCCTGGGCGCCATGGCGGAACACGAACAGGTCGACGTGGTTGGTGTCGTTGCAGGCCTGGACGTCGAAGAAGCCGTCGGCCAGCGTGGCCGCGTCGTCCAGCGGCATCACGCGCACGAAGCGCTCGCCTTCGTAGTGCCGTTGCCAGGCTGCATGGATGCGCCCGGCGTCGCCGGCGTCCTGGAGGTGCAGCGGGATCGTCACCGCCAGGCCCTTGTAGAAGTTGGCGACGATGGGCATGAAGACAGGCTTGGTCAGCAGGCCGCTCTGCACCATCATTTCCGGGATGTGCTTGTGCGCCAGGCTCAGGCCATAGGGGCGCGGCGACAGCAGCTTCGTGTCGCCGCCGGCCTCGTACTGCTCGATCATCTTCTTGCCACCGCCGGAGTATCCGGTGATCGACGTGGCGTTCAGCGCCTGCTCGGGCGCGATCAGGCCGGCGTCGACCAGCGGACGGGCCAGCAGGATGAAGGCGCTGGCGTGGCAGCCTGGGTTGGCGATGCGCTTGCTCGCACGCAGGGCCTCGCGCTGACCGGCGGCGAGTTCGGGCAGGCCGAAGCGCCAGTCGGGGTGGATGCGGTGCGCGGTGCTGGCATCGATCAGGCAGGTGCGCGGGTTGGTCACCAGCGCGGCCGCCTCGATCGCGGCGGCATCGGGCAGGCAGAGGAAGGCGACATCGGCGGCGTTGAGCAGACGGGCGCGCTCGGCGCTGTCCTTGCGCAGTTCGGGCGCGATGCGCAACACCTCGATGTCGGGGCGGGCGGCGAGGTACTCGTGGATGCGCAGGCCGGTGGTGCCTTCCTGGCCGTCGACGAAGACGGTGTGCTTCATGGTGATCCGCAGCGGGTTGGTTCGGGATGGAGGCGCAAGAATACGGCATGGTCATGACCCCAAACCCTGCCGAACCCGCCCTGCCGACCGCCCACGTGCTGGTCCTGCCTGGCTGGCTGAATTCCGACGCCGCGCACTGGCAGAGCCGCTGGATCGGGCGCCACGGCTACCACCGGCTGGAGCAGGACGACTGGACCTGGCCGCGGCGTGGCGACTGGATGGCGCGGCTCGACGAGGTGCTCGTGGCCACGCACGCGCCGGTCGTGCTGGTCGCCCACAGCCTGGGCTGCCAGCTGGTCGCGGCCTGGGCTGAACACAGCCGGCTGACCGACCGGGTGCGCGCCGCCCTGCTGGTCGCGCCGCCCGACACCGAGCGCGAGGACATGCCGCCGCAGCTGCACAACTGGCGCCCGGTTCGACGCGGCCGGCTGCCCTTCGCGGCGCTGGCGGTGGTCTCGACCGACGACCCCTATTGCAGCGTTGACCGCGCCACCGCCTTCTGCGCCGGCTGGGGTGCGCCGGTCCTCCTGGCCGGCCCGCGCGGCCACCTCAACGGCGAGTCCGGGCTGGGCGACTGGGACGAGGGCCACGCCCTGCTGCGCACGCTGGCCGCCGGCGTGCGTCTGGCCCTGCCGGGCTGATCGCCGACAATCGCGCCCATGGTCACCAAGAAGCCCAAAGGTCTCGGTCGTGGTCTGGAGGCCCTGCTCGGGCCCCAGGTCGGCGCCGACAGCGACAGCGCCGGGAGCGCGCCGCAACCCTCCGCCGTCAAGCTCAACCAGCTGCAGCCAGGCAAGTACCAGCCGCGCACGCGCATGGACGAGGGCTCGCTGGTCGAGCTGGCCGAGAGCATCAGGTCACAGGGCGTGATGCAGCCGGTGCTGGTGCGTCCGGTGGCGGCCGCCGACGGCCTGCCGATGTACGAGATCATCGCCGGCGAACGTCGCACCCGGGCCGCGCGCATGGCCGGACTCGACGAGGTGCCGGTGCTGGTGCGCGAGGTGCCCGACCAGGCCGCCGCCGCGATGGCGCTGATCGAGAACATCCAGCGCGAGGACCTCAACCCGCTGGAAGAGGCCCAGGGCGTGCAGCGCCTGATCGACGAGTTCGGCCTGACGCACGAAGAGGCCGCGCAGGCCATCGGCCGCAGCCGCAGCGCGACGTCCAACCTGCTGCGCCTGATCAACCTGGCCGAGCCGGTCCAGCAGCTGCTGATGGCCGGCGACATCGACATGGGCCATGCCCGCGCGCTGCTGCCGCTGGACAAGGTGCACCAGATCACCCAGGCGCACGAGATCGTCGCGCGCAAGCTGTCGGTGCGCGAGGCCGAGAAGCTCGTCGCCCGCCATGAAGGCGGCCGCCAGCAGCCGCTGCTGCGCGTCAAGAGCGAGAAGTCGCGCGACATCGCGCGCATCGAGGAGCAGCTCGCCGACGCGCTCACCGCCGCCGTCGAGATCCGCGTCAAGAAGCGCGGCAAGCGCGGCGAACAGGGCGAGGTGGCGATCGCCTTCGGCTCGCTCGACGAGCTCAACGGCCTGCTCGAGAAGCTCGGCCTGCGCGACGCCTGAACGGCGCGCCTGCGCTGCCGCCCGGCAGCGCGTCCCCGGCACAGCGCTTGCATCGTCCACCGCGTGGGTCCGTGAGCCGTGATGTCGAACAGGGGCTGTTGCCAACGCGACAGCCTTGACCGGGAAAGATCCCTGTCTTCTCCGGGTTTGTTCGATCGATGCCCCGCATCGTTTTGAACGAAGCTGACATCATCGGGTCACACGCAAGGACACGCGCAAGACGTCTGCAGAGCGACGGAAAGCTCTGATGGAGCCTCGCACCGCTCAACATGAAGGCGGCGCACGGACTCCATCAGATCTTCCCTGGACCGGCGGCCATGATCAGTCCGTCGGTTCCCCTGAACCTCAGGAGGCCTGCATGGACGTGATCAGCAAGTTCGCCGCGCGCTACGAGCGCACCCGCGAGGAGGAGCTCTCCCTCGAGGACTACCTCAACGAGTGCAAGCGCAACCCGCTCGCCTACGCGACCGCCCCGGAGCGCATGCTCAAGGCGATCGGTGAGCCCCAGATGATCGACACGCGCAACGACCCGCGCCTGTCACGGCTGTTCGCCAACAAGGTCATCAAGATCTACCCCGCCTTCGCCGAGTTCTACGGCATGGAGGACGCCATCGAGCAGGTGGTGTCCTACTTCCGGCACGCGGCGCAGGGGCTGGAGGAAAAGAAGCAGATCCTGTATCTGCTGGGCCCCGTCGGTGGCGGCAAGAGCTCGATCGCCGAGCGGCTCAAGCAGCTGATGCAGGAGGTGCCGTTCTACGCCATCAAGGACTCGCCGGTGAACGAGTCGCCGCTGGGCCTGTTCGACGTGGTCGAGGACGGCCCGATCCTCGAGAACGAGTACGGTATCCCGCGCCGCTACCTCAACCGCATCATGAGCCCGTGGGCGGTCAAGCGGCTGGAGGAGTTCGGCGGCGACATCCGGCAGTTCAAGGTCGTCAAGCGCTACCCCAGCATCCTCAAGCAGCTGGGCATCGCCAAGACCGAGCCGGGCGACGAGAACAACCAGGACATCAGCTCGCTGGTGGGCAAGGTCGACATCCGCAAGCTCGAGACCTATGCGCAGGATGATCCCGATGCCTACAGCTACTCCGGCGGCCTGTGCCTGGCCAACCAGGGCCTGCTCGAGTTCGTCGAGATGTTCAAGGCACCGATCAAGGTGCTGCACCCGCTGCTGACCGCGACCCAGGAAAGCAACTTCAAGGGCACCGAGGGCTTCGGCGCCATCCCCTTCGACGGCATCGTGCTGGCGCACAGCAACGAGAGCGAGTGGAAGGCCTTCCGCAACAACAAGAACAACGAGGCCTTCCTCGACCGCATCTACATCGTCAAGGTGCCCTACTGCCTGCGCGTCGGCGAGGAAGTGAAGATCTACGAGAAGCTGCTCAAGGGCAGTTCGCTGGCCGGTGCCACCTGCGCGCCGGGTACGCTGAAGATGATGAGCCAGTTCGCCATCCTCACGCGCCTGAAGGAGCCCGAGAACTCGAGCCTCTACAGCAAGATGATGGTCTACGACGGCGAGAACCTGAAGGACACCGACCCGCGCGCCAAGAGCTACCAGGAGTACCGCGACTACGCCGGCGTCGACGAGGGCATGAGCGGCATCAGCACGCGCTTTGCCTACAAGATCATCTCCAAGGTCTTCAACTTCGACAGCCAGGAAGTGGCCGCCAACCCGGTCCACCTGATGTACGTGCTGGAGCAGCAGATCGAGCGCGAGCAGTTCCCCGCCGAGGTCGAGCAGAAGTACGTCGCCTACATCAAGGAACTGCTGGCGCCGCGGTATGCGGAGTTCATCGGCAAGGAGATCCAGACCGCCTACCTCGAAAGCTACAGCGAGTACGGCCAGAACATCTTCGACCGCTACGTGACCTACGCCGACTACTGGATCCAGGACCAGGAGTACCGCGACACCGACACCGGCGAGGTGTTCGACCGGGCCAGCCTGAACGCCGAGCTCGAGAAGATCGAGAAGCCGGCCGGCATCGCCAACCCGAAGGACTTCCGCAACGAGATCGTCAACTTCGTGCTGCGCGCGCGGGCCAACAACCAGGGCAAGAACCCGGTCTGGACCAGCTACGAGAAGCTGCGTGCGGTGATCGAGAAGAAGATGTTCTCGAACACCGAGGAGCTGCTGCCCGTCATCAGCTTCAACGCCAAGGCCAGCGCCGACGAGGCCAAGAAGCACGAGGACTTCGTCAACCGCATGGTCAACAAGGGCTACACCGGCAAGCAGGTCCGGCTCCTGTGCGAGTGGTATCTCCGGGTGCGCAAGTCCAGCTAGGCGTCAAGGCCCCTCGGCTGACGGGTCGTCAGCCGATCCCCCGAGGGGATGCGGGCCGGCTTGGGAGCGGCCCGGCGCTCGGCCCGATCGGTTCACCTCGGAATCGCCTGTTGAATGGAAAGCCTGATGCAACAGATCATCGACCGCCGACTCGCCGGCAAGAACAAGTCGATCGGCAACCGCGAACGCTTCCTGCGCCGCTACAAGACGCAGATCAAGGACGCGGTGCGCCGGGCGATTGACGGCCGGGGCATCCGCGACATCGAGCGCGGCGAGGACGTGCACATCCCGAAGAAGGACATCAGCGAGCCGGTGTTCCACCACGGCAGCGGCGGCAAGCGCGAGATGGTCCATCCGGGCAACCAGGAGTACCTCGCCGGTGACCGCATCAAGCGACCGCCCGGCGGCGGCGGCGGGGGTGGCAGCGGCCAGGGCCAGGCGAGCGACTCCGGCGAAGGCGAGGACGACTTCGTCTTCAGCCTGAGCAAGGAAGAGTTCATGCAGGTCTTCTTCGAGGACCTCGCCCTGCCGCACCTCGTGCGCACCCAGCTGGCCGAGACGCCCGAGTGGAAGAGCCACCGCGCCGGCTACGTCAGCGACGGCAATCCCAGCAACCTGCACGTGGTGCGCTCGATGCGCGGCGCGCTGGGCCGGCGCATCGCGCTGGGCATGACCAGCCGGCGCGAGCTGCACGAGCTGGAGGCCGAGCTGGCGCAGGTCCAGGCCGAGGCGAAGCCCGGCGACACCGTCGCGCTGGCCCGCATCGTCGAGCTGGAGGCGGCCATCCTCGCCCTGAAGAAGCGGCTCGGCGCCATCCCCTTCCTCGACCCGATCGACCTGCGCTTCCGCAACCGCGTGCGCGTGCCGGTGCCGACCAGCAAGGCGGTGATGTTCTGCCTGATGGACGTCTCGGGCTCGATGGACGAAGGGCGCAAGGAGCTGTCCAAGCGCTTCTTCATCCTGCTCTACCTGTTCCTGACGCGGCACTACGAGAAGATCGAGATCGTCTTCATCCGCCACCACACGCAGGCCCAGGAGGTCGACGAGCAGGGCTTCTTCCACTCGACCGAGACCGGCGGCACGGTGGTCTCCAGCGCGCTGGTGCTGATGGAGGAGATCGTCCGCTCGCGCTACCCGTCGGACCAGTGGAACATCTACGGCGCGCAGGCCAGCGACGGCGACAACTGGCACCACGACAGCGGCCGCTGCCGCGAGCTGCTGGAGCAGAAGATCCTGCCGCTGTGCCGCTACTACGCCTATGTCCAGGTGGCCGATCCGGAGCAGAACCTCTGGGAGGAATACAGCCGCCTGGCCGAGACCACCGGACCGCACTTCGCGATGCGCAAGGTCACCGAGGCCTCGCAGATCTACCCGGTCTTCCGCGACCTGTTCAAGAAGGAAGGCGCCAGCGCATGACTCAGCCTCTTGAATCGATGATGCCGGTGGCCCCGGACCCGGTCGAACCGGGCCTGACGCGCAACGGCCCGCTGCGCCAGCCGCTGCCCGCGCCGCGCCGTCCGGCCGAGCCGCTGCCCTCGCCCAGCGACTGGACCTTCGAGCTGATCGAGCGGTATCACACGGTGATCCGCCAGACCGCCGACCGCTTCGGGCTGGACACCTACCCGAACCAGCTCGAGATCATCACCGCCGAGCAGATGATGGACGCCTACGCCAGCGTCGGCATGCCGGTGAACTACCGTCACTGGAGCTACGGCAAGGAGTTCATCTCGACCGAGAAGAACTACAAGCGCGGCGCCATGGGCCTGGCCTACGAGATCGTCATCAACAGCAACCCCTGCATCAGCTACCTGATGGAGGAGAACACGATGGCCATGCAGGCCCTCGTGATCGCCCATGCGGCCTACGGCCACAACAGCTTCTTCAAGGGCAACTACCTGTTCCGGATGTGGACCGACGCGTCGTCCATCATCGACTACCTCGTCTATGCCAAGAACTACGTGACGGCCTGCGAGGAGAAGTTCGGCCTCGACACCGTCGAGGCCTTCATCGACAGCTGCCACGCGCTGCAGAACCACGGCGTGGACCGCTACCGCCGGCCGAGCAAGAAGTCGCTGGCGCAGGAACTGGCCGACCGCAAGGACCGCGAGGCCTATGCGCAGCAGCAGGTCAACGACCTGTGGCGCACGCTGCCGCGCCGGGCCGACAAGGCCGAGGCCGCCGCCGAGAGCCGCCGCTTCCCCGAGGAGCCGCAGGAGAACCTGCTGTACTTCATCGAGAAGAACGCGCCGCTGCTGGAGCCGTGGCAGCGCGAGGTCGTGCGCATCGTGCGCAAGGTGGCGCAGTACTTCTACCCGCAGCGCCAGACGCAGGTGATGAACGAGGGCTGGGCCACCTTCTGGCACCACCGCCTGCTCAACACCATGTACGACGACGGCTTCCTGAGCGACGGGATGATGATCGAGTGGCTCAAGTCGCACACCAACGTCGTCTACCAGCCCCGGGTCGGCGAGCGCGGCTACAGCGGCATCAACCCGTATGCGCTGGGCTTCGCGATGTACACCGACATCCAGCGCGTGTGCGAGTCCCCGACCGAGGAGGACCGGCGCTGGTTCCCCGACATCGCCGGCTCGGACTGGCTGCCGACGCTGGACCACGCGATGCGCAACTTCAAGGACGAGAGCTTCGTCGGCCAGTACCTCAGCCCCAAGCTCATGCGCGACCTGCGGCTGTTCCACATCGTCGACGACGAGAAGCAGTCCGAGATCGAGGTGGCCGCCATCCACGACGATGCCGGCTACCGCAGCGTGCGCGAGGCCCTGTCGCGCCAGTACGACCTGGGCCAGCGCGAGCCCAACATCCAGGTCTGGAACGTCAACCTGCGCGGTGACCGCTCGCTGACGCTGCGCCACTTCCAGCACAACGACCGGCCACTGGCCGACAGCGCCCAGGAGGTGCTCAAGCACGTCGCCCGCCTGTGGGGCTTCGCCGTGCATCTGGAGAGCACCAACGGCCGGGGCGACATCACCAAGCGCTGGACCGTGCCGTCGCCATCGAACTGAGCGGTTCGTCCGCCCGTGCTCACCAGCTGAAGATCTTGCCGGGATTCATGATGTTGTCCGGGTCGAGCGCATGCTTGACCTGGCGCATCAGCCCGACCGCGGCGGGGCCGGCCTCGTCGAGCAGGAAGCCCATCTTGTGCAGGCCCACGCCGTGTTCGCCGCTGCAGGTGCCTTCCAGGGCCAGCGCGCGGGCGACCAGCTTCTGGTTCAGGTCCTCGGCCAGCGCCCGTTCGGCCGGCAGCAGCGGGTCGATCAGGTAGCCGACGTGGAAGTTGCCGTCGCCGACGTGGCCGACGATGAAGTAGGGCAGGCCGGCCGCATCGGCTTCCTCGACCGTCGCGTTGATGCATTCGGCCAGGCGCGAGATCGGCACGCAGGTATCGGTCGTGACGGCCCGGCAGCCCGGGCGCATCTGCAGCGCGGCGAAGTAGGCGTGGTGGCGCGCGGTCCACAGCCGGGTGCGCTCCTCGGGCGTGCTGGCCCACTCGAAGTCGCGGCCGCCGTGTTCGGCCGCCAGCTCCTGCACCGTGCGGGCCTGTTCGGCCACGCCGGCCGGACTGCCGTGGAACTCCATCAGCAGCATCGGCACCTCGGCCAGCGTGAGCTTGTCGTGGCGGTTGACGGCCCGCACCGCGTGGGCGTCGAGCAGCTCGCAGCGGGCGATCGGCACGCCCATCTGGATCAGCGCGATGGTGGTCTGCACGGCCGCGTCGATGCTCGGGAACTGGCAGACGGCGGCGGTGACGGCCTCGGGCAGCGGGTAGAGCTTGAGCGTGATCTCGGTCATCACGCCCAGCGTGCCTTCGCTGCCGACGAACAGGCGCGTCAGGTCGTAGCCGGCGCTGGACTTGCGCGCCCGCGTGCCGGTGCGCATCCACTCGCCGGTCGCGCTGACCACGCCCAGGCCCAGCACGTTCTCGCGCATGGTGCCGTAGCGCACCGCGTTGGTGCCGGACGCCCGGGTCGCGCACATGCCGCCGAGGGTGGCGTCTGCGCCGGGGTCGATCGGGAAGAACAGGCCGCTGTGGCGGATCGCCTGGTTGAGCTGCGTGCGGGTGATGCCGGCCTGCACCGTCACGGTCAGGTCCTCGGGGTTGAGGCGAAGCACGCGGTTCATGCGGCCCAGGTCCAGGCTCAGGCCGCCCTGCACGGCAAGCAGATGGCCTTCCAGCGACGAGCCCACGCCGAAGGGGATGACCGGCACGCGGTGCCGCGCGGCGATCTTCACCGCGTCCATCACGTCCTCGTTGGACTCGCAGAACACCACCGCGTCCGGCGGCGGCACGTCGAAGGGCGACTCGTCGCGGCCGTGCTGCTCGCGCACCGCGCGGGCGTTCGAGCATTGCGCGCCGAAGCGTGCCTGCAGCGCCGCCAGCATCTCGTCGGGCATCGGGCGTGGGGCCAGCAGCGGCTGGCCGACGGGGGCGTGGGGGGCATTCATGCGGGGTCTCCTGCGCGGCGTGCCAAGGCTGGCCTGGCCGGGTGAAAAACGATTCTAGGCAGCCGCCTGCGCACGGTGGAATGAGGGCAAGAATGCCGGGATGAACCCAGCCGACGATCCGCTCGACCAACTGGCCGCGCGCTACCCCGAGTTCATCGCCGCCGTGCCGCCCGGCTGGCGTGATGACCTGCCGCCCGGCCTCGTCCCGGTCGAGGCGCCGGCCGGTGCGCTGCTGTTCGACGAGGGCTCGCCCTGCCGCGGTTTCCCGCTGGTGCTCGACGGGGCGGTGCGGGTGGCGCGCGGCGCGCCGCAGGGCCGGGCGATCGAGCTGTACCGGGTGCTGCCGGGGGAGATCTGCATCGTCTCCTCGGCCTGCCTGTTCGGCGAGGCCCCGCTGACGGCCCACGGCATCACGCTCGCCCCAACCCGGCTGCTGCTGCTGCCGCCCTCGCTGTTCATGGCCTGGAGCGCCCACGAGCCTTTCCGCCGCCACATCTTCGGCCAGTTCGCCGGCCGCATGAGCGACCTGATCCTGCTGGCCGAGGCGGTCGCCTTCCAGCGCCTTGACCAGCGCCTGGCCGGCGCGCTGCTGGGCCGCGGCACGATGCTGCATGTCACCCACCAGCAGCTCGCCGACGAGCTCGGCACCGTGCGCGAGATGGTCACGCGCCTGCTCAAGCGCTTCGAGCAATCCGGCTGGGTCCGCCTCGGCCGCGAACGCGTCGAGATCGTCGACGCAGCGGCCTTGCGCCAGATGTCGAAAGGCTGACCCGCCGGGCGAGGGGCAGCAACCACGGGCCGAGCGCCGGGCCGCCCCAAGCCGGCCCGATCCCCTCGGGGGATCGACCGGCGTACCCGCCGGGCGAGGGGCAGCTATGTGACGGTGGTCACAGATCGTGAGATCGATCACGCGCACACTGCCATGCATGCCGGCATCGGGCCGGACTCACCCAAGGACCTTCACCATGTTCAAGACCAACGTCGGCGGCATCGACCGCATCCTCCGCATCGTTGCCGGCCTCGTGCTGATCGCGCTCGCGGCCACCGGGACCGTCGGGGCCTGGGGCTGGATCGGCGTCGTGCCGCTCGCCACCGGGCTGCTGAGCACCTGCCCGCTCTACAGCATCGTCGGCCTCAACACCTGCCCGATGAAGTCCTGAGCTTCAGGCCGCGTCGGCCGGGTCGCGGTAGGCCGCGAAGATGTCGCGCAGCGGCGTCTCGCGGGCCGGTGACGGGCTGACCAGCGTGCGCTCCAGCTCCTGCAGGTGACGCCGCATCTCGCCGGCCGCCGCCGCGCCGCTGCCGCCCGTCAGGGCCTCGATCAGCTCGATGTGGCGGTGCGCCACGCAGGCCGGGTGACCGGGACGCTGGTAGAGCGCCATCAGGATGGACGTGCTGGGCAGCAGCTCGTCGAGCAGGCGCACGAACACCGGGTTGCCGCACATCTGCGCCAGCGCGCGGTGGAACTGGCCGGACAGGCGGATCGCGGCCGGCCGGTCGCCCCGCGCGTCCGCATCGGCCTCGGCCTGCACCAGCCCGCGCAGGTGGATGACCTGCGCGCCATCGAGCCGGCCAGCCAGGCGACGGGCGATCTCGCCCTCGACCACGCGGCGGGCATCGAAGACATGCCCGGCCTCGTCGCGGCTGGGCTGCGGCACCTGGGCGCCGCGGTTGTGGTGCAGCTCGATCACCTGGTCCTGCGCCAGCCGGTTCAGCGCCTGCCGGATGACGGTGCGCGAGACCGCGAAGCTGGTGGCCAGCTCGGCCTCGCGCAGCCGCATGCCGGGCGTCAGCCGGTGTTCGAGGATGGCCGTGTAGATGCCGTCGTAGACCCGCTGCGTGGCGGTCGGCTCGGGCGGGCTGGCGGTCTTCGCGGGGCTGGATCGGCGGGTGGCTGGCATCGGATCGGACGATAGCCGGTCGTCGGTCCAGCCGCCTTTCAGCCGTCCGGCCGTCAGCCGCGCGCGCGCCGGCGCCACAGCGCCACCACCGTCAGCGTCAGGCCCATCACCAGGAAGGACACCACCGTCGTGACCGTGCCCAGCGCATAGATCACCGGCGTGGTCACGGTGGTCGTCAGGCCCTGCAGTTCGAGCGGCAGCGTGTTCAGGTCGCCCATGGCCTGGGAGCTGCGCGCGATCTCGTCCCAGCTCAGCGTGAAGCCGAACATGCCCACGCCCACCAGGCTCGGGCCGATCAGCGGCAGCACCACGTGGCGCAGGCTCTGCCAGGGCGTCGCGCCGAGGTCGCGGGCGGCTTCCTCGTAGGCCGGGTTGAAGCGGTTGAAGACCGCGAACATGATCAGCAGGCCGAAGGGCAGCGTCCAGGTCAGCTGTGCGCCCAGGCCGGAGGTGTACATGCCCAGCAGCGTCGAGAAGGCCTCGGCCGCCTCGGGCGACCAGCGCTCCAGCGCGGCCTTCACGCCGGCATCCATCAGCCGGAATTCCAGGCCCACGCCGAGCGAGACGATGATGGACGGCATGATCAGGCTGGCCACCACCACGTAGAACAGCGGCGTGCCGCCGGGCAGCTGCTTGCGGTAGGCCAGGCCGGCCAGCAGCGACAGCACGACGGTCAGCCCCATCACCGTCGCGCCCAGGCCCAGCGAGCGCCGGAAGGCCGAGCCGATGTCGACCACGCCGATGCCTTCCCACAGCTTCTCGAACCAGTGCAGCGACACGCCGCGCATCGGGAAGGTCAGGCCGCCTTCGGGGCCCTGGAAGCTCAGCACGAAGATCGCGAGCATCGGGCCGTAGAGGAAGACCACGAACAGCGCGAACACCGTCGCCAGCGCGTAGAAGCTCGCTGGGCGCTTGCGGCGCAGGGATCGGGCCATGGTCACAGTTCCTTGCGCAGGTTCACCAGCCGCATCAGCGTGGCGATCATCATCAGCACGACCGCCAGCAGGATCACCGCGTTGGCCGCGGCCATCGGGAACTGCAGGTAGCTGGCCTGCACCTGGATCACCTTGCCGACCGAGGCGATCTGCTGGCCGCCCATCACGCCGACGGTGACGAAGTCGCCCATCACCAGGGCCAGCACGAAGATCGAGCCGATGATCAGGCCGGTGCGCGACAGCGGCAGCACCACGTGCCAGATCGTCTGCCAGGGCGTCGCGCCGTTGTCGCGGGCGGCCTCGATCAGGCTGCGGTCGATGCGCATCATGGTGTTGAAGACCGGCACGATCATGAACATCGTGTAGAGGTGCACGAAGGCGAGCACCACCGAGAAGTCCGAGAACAGCAGCCACTCGATCGGCTGGTCGACCAGGCCGGCGCCGACCAGGCTCTGGTTGATCAGCCCGTTGCGGCCCAGCAGCGGCACCCACGAGATCATGCGGATGACGTTGCTGGTCCAGAACGGCACGGTGCAGACGATGAACAGCACCATCTGCACCGTCAGGCTGCGCACGTGGAAGGCCAGGAAGTAGGCCAGCGTGGTGCCCAGCAGGCCGGTGACCAGCCAGGTGAGCAGGCCGAACTTCAGCGTCGACAGGTAGGTCTTGAAGGTCACGCACAGGTCGCCGTCGGCCGTCACCGGACAGCCGGTGAAGACGTCGACGTAGCTCTGTGCGGTGAAGGCCGGGATCAGCTCGTACTCGGTCGCCTGCCAGAAGCTCACCATCAGGATGAGCGCCAGCGGCACGACGAAGAAGACCACGAACACCGCCGCCAGCGGCGCCGCTTGAAGCCAGGCGATCAGCGATCGGGAGGAAGGTGTCCGTGTCATGTCGATCAGGCCGCTGCGTTCACCACTGCATCAAGCGGCGACGAACTCGTTCCACTTCTGGACCATGTACGCGTTCTCGTCCATGACCGCGTTCCAGCAGGCGATGCCGCCCATGCGGTCCTCGTAGCTGCCGCCGTCGCGGACCGAACCGGCCTTGGCCAGCAGGTCGCCGTTGGGGCTCTTGATGTCCTGCGTGGCGGGCTTGCCTTCCATCCAGTAGGCCCACTCGTAGGCTTCCATCTTGGCCTTGGCGGTCTCCAGCACGGCGCTGTAGTAGCCCTGGCGGTTCAGGTAGGCACCGGCCCAGCCGTCGAGGAACCAGTTGATGAACTCGTAGACGCCATCGGCCTTGCGGCCCGTCACGGTCTTGGGCACGCCGAAGCCGGCAGCCCAGGCGCGATAGCCTTCCTTGAGCGGCTGGAAGGTGCAGGCGATGCCCTTGGTGCGCACGGCGGTCACGGCCGGCGACCACATCGACTGGATCACCACCTCGCCGGAGGCCATCAGGTTGACCGACTCGTTGAAGTCCTTCCACAGCGAGCGGAACTGGCCGGCCTTCTTGGCCTCGATCAGCGTCTTGATGGTGAGGTCGATCTCCTTCTTGGTCATGTTCCCCTTGTCGGGGTACTTGTAGAGGCCCATCGCCTCGACCACCATCGCCGCGTCCATGATGCCGATCGACGGGATGTTCAGGATCGCGGCCTTGCCCTTGAACTCGGGGTTCAGCAGCTCCGCCCATGAGTTGATCGGGCGCTTGATCAGGTCCGGGCGGATGCCCAGCGTGTCGGCGTTGTAGACCGTCGGGATCAGCGTCATGAAGCCGGTCGGCGTGGCCGAGAACTTCGTGCTCTTGCCGCCTTCGAGGTACATGACCTTCTTCGGCGCGGTGCCCTGGTCACCGACCTTCTTGCCGGCCACCTCGCCCTTGGTGAACAGCGAGGTGATCTTGTCGGCGTTCTTGATGCGCTTGACGTCGATGCCCAGCAGGTTGCCGGTCGGCACGATCTTCTTGAGCGAGAAGTACTCGGTGTCGATCAGGTCGAAGCTGTTCGGCGCGGTGACGGCACGCTTGGTCACGTCGTCGGTCGTGACCGGGATGTACTGGATCTTGATGCCGGTGTCGGCCTCGAACTTGTCGGCGATGGCCTTGTCCTGGTTCACCGCCGTGCCCAGGTAGCGCAGCACGATCTTTTCCTGTGCGTGCACGAAGGGGAAGCCGGTGATGCCGGTGGCGGCAACCCCGGCCGCGCCGGCGGTCTTGAGGAAGCCGCGGCGGCTGGAGGCCGTCCCGGTCGTGTCGGTGGCGGACGTCGGGTCGAGAGCGGGATCGTGGTCTGCGTTCATCGGAGTTCTCCGGTTTGAGGACGGGGGAGGGAACGAGGGATGGCTCAGGCCATGAGCCCGTGGGCGTCCTGGGCCCACCAGCGCATGGCCACGCGCTGGCCGGGCTCGAAGGGCGCGGCATGGAAGGCGGTGTCACCCAGCACGGCCACCCAGCGCGACGGGTCGTCGCGGTCAGGGTCGTCGCTGTCGGGGCCGTTGGGCGTGCGGGCGGCTTCGGCGACCAGGTGGACCTGCACCTGTGCGCCCTGGTACTCGATGGCGGCGACCGTCACGGCCGGCTCGCCGACGTCGGGGACCACGAGGTTGAGGCGGTCGCAGCGCACCGCGACCTTGCCGGCTGGCGTCTCGATGATGTTGTGCGCGCCGATGAAGCGGGCCACGAACTCGGTGCGCGGGCGCTCGAACACGTCGCGGGCGCTGCCGGCCTGCTCGATGCGGCCCTGGTTCATCACGACCACCAGGTCGGCCAGTGCCATCGCCTCTTCCTGGCTATGCGTGACGTGCACGAAGCTCATGCCGAGCTCGCGGTGCCAGCGCTTGAGCTCGGCGCGCATCTTCACGCGCAGGAAGGGGTCCAGCGCCGACAGCGGCTCGTCGAGCAGCAGCACCTGCGGCTTGAGCATCAGCGCGCGCGCCAGCGCGACCCGCTGCTGCTGGCCACCCGACAGCGCGGCGGGCAGGCGTTGCGCGTAGGCCTCCATGTGGACCAGCCGCAGCAGCTCGGCGGCGCGGGCCTCGCGTTCGGCGCGCGGCCGGCCCTTCATGCGTTCGCTGAAGGCAACGTTGTCCAGCACGCTCAGGTGCGGGAACAGCGCGTAGCTCTGGAACATCATGGCCGTGCCGCGTTCGGCCGGCGACAGGTGCGTGATCTCGCGCCCGCCGAGCACGACCGAACCCTCGGTCGGCTCCTCGTGGCCGGCAATCATGCGCAGCGTCGAGGTCTTGCCGCAGCCCGACGGGCCGAGCAGGCAGCAGTAGCTGCCCGCGGCGATCTTGAGGTCGATGCCGGCGACGGCCAGCGACTGGCCGTAGTCCTTCACCAGGTGGATCAGCTCCAGGTCGGTGCGTGTCGTCATGTCCGGCTTTGTATGCAACCGGTGTGCCACCCCGGTCCGCTGCGGGGCTGGCCCCGCGGGCCTCCCCTTGCGCACTTCTTGCAACCGTGTCTCGTTGACCGACCCCGCGCCCATCGCCTTGCCCGGCGACGGTGCATGGCGTGCCGCGCGGCGGTGCCACGAACCATGGCAGTGCATGTTTTGTATGCAAAACAGCTTGCACGCCATCGCCCGGAACCTGGAGACACCTCGATGAAGCTGCTGATCGTCAACCCCAACACCTCGCGGCCGATGACCGACGGCATCGCCGCCGCCGCCCGCGCGGTGGCCGCCGCCGGCACCCGCATCGAGGCGGTGAGCCCGAGCTTCGGTCCGCTCTCGATCGAGGGCCATTTCGACGAGACCGTGGCCGCCGCCGGCGTGGTCGAGCAGGTCAGGCTGCGGGCCGGCCCCGGCGCGGCCGAACCGCCGCATGGCATCGTCATCGCCTGCTTCGGCGACCCCGGCCTGGACGCCGCGCGCGAGGTCAGCGGCGCGCCGGTGCTGGGCATCGCCGAGGCGGCCTTCCACGCCGCGAGCTTCCTGGCCACCGGCTTCTCGGTCGTCACGACGATGACGCGGACCTGCGTGATCGCCGAGCACCTGGTGCAGAAATACGGCTTCGAGCCGCGCTGCAAGGGCGTGCACGGCACCGACATCCCGGTGCTGGCGCTGGAGGACGGCGGCGCCGGTTGCGTCGACACCATCGAGGCCGCCGCGCGCGAGGCCCTGGCGCGCGACCGCAGCGGCGCGATCGTGCTGGGCTGCGCCGGCATGGCCGCGCTGTGCGCCGAACTGAGCGCGCGGCTGGGCGTGCCGGTGATCGACGGCGTGGCCGCGGCGGTCAAGTTCAGCGAGGCCCTGATCGGCCTGGGCCTGCGCACCAGCGCGCACGGCGACTACGCCCGCCCGCTGCCCAAGACCTACGTTGGCTGGGCCGCGCCGCTGGGCTGGTGAATCGATTCCGGGCACGCCGGCATCCGGGCAAGTCCCGAGGCTGGCACCGCGCGGCCGGGGCGGGCTTGTGACATTCTTTTTGACCGGCGCCAAGACCGGTACCAAGACCGGCACCAAGACCGGACCAGACGAACAACGGAAGACCGACGGCGGAACGAGGGCCGCCCCACGCGAGGAGGACAGCGATGCCATCGCACGACCTGGACCACGCGATCCACGAGACCTGCGACGTGCACGAGCACGCCGCCAGCCTGGCCTTGTGGGATCAGCGCTACGAGCAGATTTCCGGCGGCCGCTTCGAGGGCCGCATCGAGGATCTGCGCATCGGACCGGTGCAGCTCTTCCGCGAGCAGACCTCGCGGGCGGTGGTCCAGCAGGGCCTGCCGAGGCCCGGCACGCTGACGCTGGCGATCGCGCTGGCCAGCGGCGGCGACGACCGCATCTGCGGTCGATCGCTGCGGCCTGACGGCGGCTATGCGGTGATCGCCGACGGCGAGTTCGAGCTGGTCACGCACGGGGCCTTCGACGTGCTGGCGCTGGACATCGACCGGCAGGCGCTGGCCGCCCACGCCAGCCAGGTCAGCGGTGCGACGGTCACGGGCGACGACCTGCAGGTCCAGGGCCCGCGCGGCCTGCACGGCCACGATCCGCACCAGGTCGAGCTGCGCACCCTGCTGCTCGACACCCTGCGCACCGCCCGCGAGAGCCCTGGCCTGCTGCAGCACATGGCCATGCGCCGCGCGCTGGTGCAGACCGCCTGCGACGCGCTGCTGGCACGCATCCGCCTGCCGATGCCGACCCAGGAGGCCCATGCCACGGCCGCCAGCCGCGAGCGGGTGGTGCGCGAGGCGCGGGCCTGGATGCGCGCCCATGCCCATGAACCGATCGACGTGCCGATGCTGTGCGACGCGCTGGGCGTGTCGCGCCGGACGCTGCAATACAGCTTCGAGGCGGTGCTGCAGCTCAGCCCCGTCACGTACCTGCGTGCGCTGCGCCTGAACGGCGTGCGCCGTGAGCTGATGCGCGGCAGCGTCGAGCCGGTGGCCGACTGCGCCGCCCGCTGGGGCTTCTGGCACCTGTCGCGCTTCGCGGCCGAGTACCGCGCGCTGTTCGGCGAGAAGCCGTCCGAGACGGCCGCCCGCGCCCGCACCGCGCTGCACTGACACGCGGGTGCGCCGGGCGCGGCGTCCCGGCCGGTAGCCGGATTCGGCAAGCGCGCGGTCCCGCCTCAGGGAAAGACCGGAGCCGCCGCCGTCCGCCCGCGCCGCGCCGGTGCGCACCGGTTCATGCCGTGGCGCGCCCAGCCGCCTCACGCACGGCCTCGGCGCAGGCCGCGTGGCCCTGCGCACCGGGCCGGTACATCCCTGACGAGCGACCGATCCCGCGCGCCGTGGTGGCGCCGGCACGCTTGCCGATTCCGGCTCACGCCCGCGCCACCGGCCTGGCCAAGATGCCGTCCATGCCGGGGCGATGCCGCCGTCGTCCCCGGCTTGAACCGCCTTGTCAACGCACCTGGAACCTGGAGTCAGCCCCATGTCGACCTCCCTTCCGGCCCGGCAACCGCCCGGGCATTCCCACTGGCGTCGCGCCGCCGCCGTCGGCCTGCTGGCCCTGGCGACCTCGCTGGGCGCGCAGGCCCAGGCCACCAGGGCCAAGGCCCAGCCCGAGCCGCTGCCGCCCGATCCGCCGCTGACGACGCTGCCGCGCATCGACGCGAAGCACGGCCAGCGCGTCTACGTCATCGACCTGGCGATCAGCCACATCAACGATGGCCGCATCCGCGTGCTGGACGCGATCAGCGGGCGCTTCCTCGGCATGGTCAGCACGGCCTACGTCGGCAACATGGCGCTGAGCCCGAAGCGCGACGAGATGTACGTCGCCACCACCCACCTGAGCCGCTCCTACCGCGGTGAGCGGGCCGACGTGCTGGAGGTCTACGGCGCCGATGACCTGGCCTTCAAGTTCGAGGTCCTGCTGCCGGCCAAGCGGGCGCAGGCGCTGAACTACCGCTGGCTGGTCTCGACCAGCGCAAACGGCCGCTTCGTGTTCGTGCAGAACGCGACCCCGGCGACCTCGGTCACGGTGGTCGACCTGCAGACCCGCAGCGTCGCCGCCGAAGTCCCCACGCCCGGTTGCTGGGGCGCGCTGCCGGCGGCCAGCCATCCGAGCCGCTTCTCGACCCTGTGCGGCGACGGCACCCTGGCCACGATCACGTTGGACGAGTCGGGCAAGCCGGCCGACCGGCAGGTCAGCGCCAAGCTGTTCGATGCCGACGCCGATGCCTGGTTCCACAACGCCGAACGCGTCGGCGACCGCTATTGGTACGTGTCCTTCCAGGGCAAGGTCACCGAGCTGAACCTGGGTGGCGCGGTGGCCCAGGTCAAGTCCACGCACGACCTGATCGCCAGCCCGGCCGAGCGCAAGGCCGGCTGGCGGCCGGGCGGCTACCAGGTCGCCGCGGTCGACCCGAGCGGGCGTTACCTCGTCGCCGGCATGCATCCGAAGGGCGGCGAGGGCTCGCACAAGCTGCCGGCCGAGAAGCTGTTCGTGCTCGACCTGGCGACCGGCAAGCGGCTGCCCTCGCTGCCCGGCAACATGGCCATCGCGATGACCTTCTCGGCCAGCGGCGAGCGCCTGCACGTGCTCGACGGCGCGACCAACACGCTGCATGTGCTGGGCTGGAAGGACGGCCGGACGCGTCCGCTGGCCAAGCTCGCGGCGGTCGGCGAGACGATCACGCAGCTTGAGTCGCACGACTGAGGCGCCGGTCATGCCCACCGCCTTCCTCCTGTCGCCCGGGCCGCTCGACCCGCTCTGGCTGATGCTCGCCTGCGGCGCGCTGGTGATCGTGTTCGTGCATGCGGCGGCCGCCAAGCTGCTCGACCGCAGCCTGTTCGAGCAGCACCTGGCCGCCTATGGCGTGCCCGATGCGCTGCTGCCGGCTGCCTCGGTCGGCCTGCCGCTGGGCGAGGCGCTGGCCGCCGCCGGCCTCGTCACGCCCTGGCGGGCCGAGGCCGCCGGGCTGGCCGCCGCGCTGCTGGCGCTGTACGGCGGCGCGATGGCCTGGCACCGGCTGCACGGCCGCACGCTGGACTGCGGCTGTGGCGGCACCCCGCTGCCGCTGTCGTGGGCCCTGGTGGCGCGCAATGCCGTGCTGATCGGCCTGTGCGCGATCGCGGCCCTGCCGGCCCTGCCGCGCGAGATCGGCCTGGCCGACGTCGCCACCGCCCTGGCCGGCCTCGCGCTGGCCACCGTCCTCTACACCGCGCTGCACCAGCTGCTGCGCCACGCGGCGGCCGTCGCCGCCCCCGCCAAGTCACCCCTTTTCCGGAGCCACTCATGAGCGCACTCACCGTGTCCGTCGTCCTTCTCTGGGTCGCCGTCATCGCCCTGGCGGTGCTGGTCTGGGCCTTGTCTCGCCAGGTCGGCGTGCTGTTCGAACGGGTCGCCCCGATGGGCGCCCTGGTCACCGACTCGGGCCCGGCGGTCGGCTCGGCCTCGCCGATGTTCGAGCTGACCGGCATCCAGTCCGAGCGGGTCGAGGTCGGCCTGCCCTCGGCCACGCCCTCGCTGGTGTTCTTCCTGTCGCCGACCTGCCCGGTCTGCAAGAAGCTGCTGCCGGTGCTGAAGTCGCTGCGCCGCGACGAGAAGAACCGGCTGCGCGTCGTGCTCGCCAGCGACGGCGAGGCCGCCAGCCACCTGCCGTTCCTCCGCGACCAGGGCCTGACCGACTTCCCCTACGTGCTCTCGCAGGAACTGGGCATGGCCTACAAGGTCTCGCGCCTGCCCTATGCGGTCGTGCTCGACCCGCGCGGCACCGTCGTCGCCAAGGGCCTGGTCAACAACCGCGAGCAGCTCGACAGCCTGCTCAACGCGCACGACATGGGCCATTCGTCGATCCAGCAGTACCTCGGCGGCGACGCGGCCCTGGCGCAAGCCCAGCAGGCGCATGCCGGTCATGCCCATGCCCATGCCCATCCCCACGCCCAACCCCAGACCTGACCCCAGACCTGACCCCCGCGAAGGAGCCCCGTGATGTCCCTGATCCTCGATTGGTTCGACCGCCTGAGCGAGCGGCGCATGCGCCGCGTCGCGCAGTCGCACGGCCGGCGCAGCCTGGTCGGCAAGCTCGGCGTGGCGCTGGTCGGCGGTGCCGTGCTGCCCATGCTGCCCTTCGACCGCAGCGGCCAGTTCGGCAGCGCCCAGGCCGCAACGCCCAAGCCCGATCCGAACAACCCCGAGAAGTGCGAGTACTGGCGCTACTGCGCCTTCGACGGCTACCTGTGCACCTGCTGCGGCGGCTCGCTGACGCAGTGCCCGCCGGGCACCGAGGCCTCCAAGGTCTCGTGGGTCGGCACCTGCCTGAACCCCAACGACAACCGCCACTACCTCGTGTCCTACAACGACTGCTGCGGCAAGAGCGCCTGCGGCCAGTGCATCTGCAACAACAACGAGCGCGAGCGTCCGGGCTACCGCCTGGGCGTGCACAACGACATCAACTGGTGCATGGCCAACACCAGCCCGATGTTCCATTGCACGACGTCGGTGATCGTGGGTCTGGCGTCATGACGGCCCCCAGGTCCGGGCGTGGCCCGGCCCGCCCCCCGAGGGGGTCCAGGAACCTTGGGGCGGCCCGGCGGTTCCTGGCTTCCGCTTCGATGCGAGCCAGCCTGTCAACGGTGCTGACCGTGTGCGGAGGCGCGGCCGCAGCGGGCGATGGGGCGGCGCTCTACGCCGCCCATTGCGCCGCCTGCCATCAGGTCGATGGCAGCGGCACGCTGGGGCTGGCGCCGGCCCTGAAGGGGCCGCACTGGGCCACGCTGGCCGCGCGGCGCGACTACCTGCCGACGGTGCTGCTCAAGGGCATGGCCGGCATGATCCGGGTGAACGGCCAGACGGTGGTCGGCTCGATGCCGGCGTTTGCCGCCGCACTGGACGATGCCGCGCTGGCGGCCATTGCCACGCACCTGGCGACCTTGCAGGGCGATGCCGCGCGGGCGCCGTACGAGGCCGCCGAGTTCGCGCCGTTGCGTGCAGTCGCCGGGGACCCGGCCCGCACGCGGCAGTTGCGGCGCAGCGTGCTGGGCGATTGAATCGGCACCGCACCGACCTGGAGATCCGCATGTCTGCCCACCGCTTGACGTCCTGGCCCGCCGTGCCGCTGCTGGCCGTGGCACTGCTGGCCATGCTGGCCCGTCCTGTCGCGGCCCAGTCCGACGGGTCCGGCGCGATCACGCCCAGCGTGCCGCCGCGCCCGCTCGCGCTGGCCAACGGCATCCGCTTCGACGGCCCCGCGACCGCGCCGGTGCAGGGGGCGCGCAACCTGTTCGTGGTGCATTGCGCCGGCTGCCACGGCTTCGATGGTGCGGGCCATCCCGAACAGGGCGTGCCCGACATGCGCGGCCCGATCGGCAACTTCCTGCGCCTGCCCGAGGGCCGCGGCTTCCTGGTCCAGGTGCCGGGCGCCAACAACGCCGGCCTGGACGATGCCCAGATCGCGGCCGTCACGACCTGGCTGGTGAGCCAGTTCTCGTCCACCACCACCCCGCCGGATTGGCGCCCCTACACCGCCGAGGAAGTCGCCCGCTGGCGCAGCCAACGCCCCGCCGACGTCGCCGCTCGAAGGGCGGAGATCGTGGCGCGGCTGAAGGCGCAGGGCGTGTCGTTGTATTGAGGCGCGTGACTCGGATCGCCGCGCCGCCCCAAGCCGGCCCGATCCCCCCGGGGGATCGCCCGGCGTACCCGCTGGGCGAGGGGTCAACAGGACTGCCGGGGGATCGCCCGGCGTACCCGCCGGTCGAGGGGCTCACATGACCCTCAATCGAAGACCGGCACCTGCCCGTCCTTGAGATGCCCTCGGCGGCTCTCGAAGTCGGGCATCACGGAGCGGACCACGTCCCAGAAGGCGGCGCTGTGGTTCATCTCGCGCAGGTGGGCGAGTTCGTGGGCGACCACGTAGTCGATGCTGGCCAGGCTGAAGTGGATCAGGCGCCAGTTCAGGCGCACCGTGCCGTCGGCGCTGGCGCTGCCCCAGCGGGTCTGGGCCGAACTCAGGCGCAGGCGCGTGACGCGCACGCCCAGCTGGGCGGCGTAGTGGCGGCAGCGGGTCTCGAACAGCTCGATGGCCTGGCGCTGCAGCCAGCTCTGCACCGCGTCGCGGATCTGGGCCGGGTCGGCGCTCTGCGGCAGGCCGATGTGCAGGGTGCGCTGGGCGATGCCGTCGAGGCCGCCCTGCAGGCTGGGCGCGGCGATGCCGTCGGCGCAGGCCTGGCTGCTGCGGCCGTCGCGCAGCTCGGCGCCGGCCACGCGCGCGTCCAGCACGATCAGCAGCGGCTCGCCGAGGTAGGGCAGGCTGGTGCCGTCGCGCCAGCTGACGCGGGCGGCGGCGATGCGCTCGATGCGCTCGTGCTGGTCGGCCAGCTTGCGCAGCACCCAGCGGGTCTTGCTCAGCAGCGCGGCGTCGATCTCGGCCTGGCCGACCCAGCGCGGCGCGCTGACCACCAGGCCTTCGGCACCGATGACGAAGCCGATGGTGCGGCGGCGGGCGCGCTTGAGCTCGTAGCTGACGGCCTGCCCGCCGAGCCGGATCTCGCGGTTGCCGCGCGGATGCCGCCACAGCGCGGAGTCGCCCTGCGGGGTCTCGGACGGGCGGCGCGGCTCGGCGACGGCCGGGCCGTGCGTGCTGGCGATGGACGGGGCTTGCTGCAAGGGGGCGGGCGGCGTCTGCGGTCCAGGACGCTGGACCGGACGCGGGGGTGTGGCGCTGCGCAGCGACGGCGACTCGTCGCGCTCGAACAGGGGGAGTTCAAGCTGCGGCTGGTCTGGCTCCTGACGGGCTGCGGCGCGCCGGTTTTTCATGGGCGGCAAGTCTAGAGCAGGCCTTGTGGGAATCGGGCCGGAAAGCGGGCCGGAAAGTGGGTCGGAAATCGCATCGGACGTGACGGGCTGGTGCCTGCAGCCGACGAATCCGGCTCAGGCCTTGCCTGCGGCATAGGCATCGGGATCGAGGCGGCGCATCTCGGCCTCGATCCAGGCCTCGACCTCGGCCATCAGCTCGTCGGCCTGACGGCCCTCGACCGGGATGGGCTTGCCGATCGACACGTCGATCGTGCCGGGGCTCAGCAGGAAGCTCTTGCGCGGCCAGCAGCGTGCCGAGGTCACGGCGATCGGCACGATCGGCGTGCCGGCGGCGATGGCCAGGCGCGACGCGCCGGTCTTGTACTGGCCCTGGTCGCCACGCGGCGTGCGCGTGCCTTCGGGAAACATGATCACCCAGTTGCCCTGGGCCATCAGGCGCTGGCCCTGTTCCTGGACCTTGCGCCAGGCTTCGGCGCGCCGGCTGCGGTCGATGTGGACCATGTCGAGCCGGCCGATCGCCCAGCCGAAGAAGGGGATCCACAGCAGCTCGCGCTTGAAGACGTAGGCCAGGGGGTGCGGCATGATCGCCGGCATCGCGAAGGTCTCCCAGGTCGACTGATGCTTCGGGGCCAGCAGCACGGCGGCCTTGCCATCGCGGGCGTCGGGCACGTTCTCCAGGCCCTGGACGCGGTACTTCACGCCGCAGATCCAGCGCGCCGCCTGCACCGACAGGTTGAGCCAGCCGACGCAGAACCAGTAGAGCTTCGTGCGCGGCAGCACCGGCGACAGGATCACCGCCAGCAGCGCCCACGGGATCACGGTGACGGTCAGCCAGACCAGGTAGAGGGCAGAGCGCAGCAGTTTCAGCATGTCGGGTCGGCGCCAGGCGCCAGGGTCGTTCGGTCGGGCCGGTGCGGCAGGTCGCGCGGCGGCTGGGAAGGGATCAGGCCGATGCGGTGGGCGGACGTTTCGCGTCCTGCAGCCGCTTGCGCTCGGCGCCGAGCAGCTGCTCGACGAAGTCCGGCAGGTCGTCGTGCACGCCGATCGTGCCGCCGACCTGGGCCAGCAGCGCGGCCAGGCCGGCCTCGTCCAGGTCGGCCGAGCGGCCGGTGCGGACCAGGTGGGTGCGGCAGCCGGCGGTCTGCGCGGCCTGCAGGTGGCGGATGTTGTCGCCGACGGCATAGACCTCGTCGAGGTCGACGCCCATGCGCTCGGCGATGTCCTCGAACAGGCCCGGCAGCGGCTTGCGGCAGCGGCACTGGTCCTCGGGTGCATGCGGGCAGAAGAACACCGCGTCGATGCGCCCGCCCAGCTGCGCCAGCCGGGCGTTCATGACCTGGTGCACCGCGTTGAGCGAGGACATGTCCAGCAGCCCGCGGCCCAGGCCCGACTGATTGGTGGCGACCACCACGTGCCAGCCGGCCTGGTTGAGACGGGCGATGGCCTCCAGCGCGCCTGGCAGCGGTGCCCATTCCTCGGGCGTCTTGACGTGGTCGTCGCGCGGCTCGTTGAGGGTGCCGTCGCGGTCGACGATCACCAGCCGGGTGGGGGCGCGCTCGGGCATGGGATGGCGCCTCAGACAGCCAGCCGCGACAGGTCGGCGACGCGGTTCATGGCCGCATGCAGCGAGGCCAGCAGGCCGAGCCGGTTGGTGCGCAGTGCCGGGTCGTCGGCGTTGACCATCACGCCGTCGAAGAAGGCATCGACCGGCGTGCGCAGCGCGGCCAGCGCCTGCAGGCTGGCGGTGTGCTCGCCCTGCTCGAACAGCCGGTCGGCCTGCGGCCGGACCGCCTCAAGCGCAGCGGCCAGCTGCTGCTCGGCCGCTTCCTTGAGCAAGGCCGCGTCGACGCGGGCCTCGACCGCCGGGCCCTCGACCTTCTTCAGGATGTTGGCGATGCGCTTGTTGGCAGCGGCCAGCGCGGCCGCTTCGGGCAGCGCCGCGAAGGCCCGCACCGCCGCCAGCCGGCGCGGCACGTCGCCCAGCCGGGCGGGGCTCAGGGCCAGCACCGCGTCGACCTCCTGCGCGCTGGCGCCGTGGTCGCGCAGCGAGACCGCCAGGCGGTCGTGCATGAAGGCCAGCAGCGCGGCGCTCGGGTCGCTCACCTGGTCGCCGAAGGGCGGCACGGCCGCGGCGATCAGCGCCGGCAGTTCGAGCGGCAGGTTCTTCTCGGTCAGGATGCGGATCACGCCCAGCGCGTGGCGGCGCAGCGCGAACGGGTCCTTGTCGCCGGTGGGCAGCTGGCCGATGCCGAACAGGCCGACCAGGGTCTCCAGCTTGTCGGCCAGCGCCAGCACCGTGCCGGTGTGGTTGCGCGGCAGCGCGTCGCCGGCGTAGCGCGGCTTGTAGTGGTCCTCGATGGCGATGGCGACGCCGTCGCGCAGGCCCTCGTGGCGGGCGTAGTAGGCGCCCATGATTCCCTGCAGCTCGGGGAACTCGCCAACCATGTCGGTCAGCAGGTCGGTCTTGGCCAGCAGCGCGGCCTGCTGGACCTTGCTGTCGAGCACCGCGAACTCGTCCTGCGCCTCGACCGTGTAGGGCACGGTGGCCATGCGCAGCTGGTTGACGATGGCGTGGCCGATGGCGCGCACGCGCTCGGCCCGGTCGCCCTGGGTGCCGAGCTTGCCGTGGTAGACCACCTTGGCCAGGCCGGGCACGCGCGATGCCAGCGTCTTCTTGCGGTCCTGGTCGAAGAAGAACTTCGCGTCGGCCAGGCGCGGGCGCACGACCCGCTCGTTGCCGCCGATCACCGCGCTGGCATCGGCCGGGCGGATGTTGCTGACCAGCAGGAACTTGTGGGTCAGCTTGCCGTGGCTGTCCAGCAGCGGGAAGTACTTCTGGTTGGCCTTCATCGTCAGGATGAGGCATTCCTGCGGCACGGCCAGGAACTCGGGCTCGAACTGGCAGGTCAGCACGTTGGGCCGCTCGACCAGCGCGGTGACCTCGTCGAGCAGGGCCTCGTCGTCGATCGGCTGCAGGCCTTCCCTGGCGGCGGCCTCGGTCAGCTGGCGGACGATTTCGGCGCGGCGCTCGTCGAAGCTGGCGATCACGGCGCCTTCGTCGCGCAGCTGGGCGGCGTAGCTGTCCGCGTCACGCAGCGTGACGACGGCCTGGGCGGCCTCGAAGCGGTGGCCGGTGGTCGTCCGGCCGGCGTTCAGGCCCAGCACGGCGACCGGCACGATGTCCGCGCCATGCAGCGCGACCAGGCCGTGGGCCGGGCGCACGAAGTTCACGGTGGTCCAGCCGTCGGCCAGCTGGTAGCCCATGACCTTCGGGATGGGCAGCTTGGCGAGCGCCTCGTCGAGCGCCTTCTGCAGGCCCTCGGCCAGTGCGACGCCGGGCACGATGCTGTCGAGGAACAGCGCCTCGGCCTTGCCGTCGGGCAGGCGCTTGAGGCTGGCGACCACGCTGGCGTCCTGGCCCAGCGAGGCGAGCTTCTTGAGCAGCGCCGGCGTGGCGTTGCCGGCGGCATCGAGCGCCACCGCGACCGGCATCAGCTTGAGCTGCTGGGCCTTGTCGGCAGCCCGGCTGGCGACGCTGGCGACCTGCACGGCCAGGCGACGCGGCGAGGCATGGGCCGTCACGGCGGCGTCGGCACCCGCCAGGCCTTGTGCCTTCAGGCTGGCGGCGAGCGTGCCGGCAAAGGACTCGCCGAGCTTGCGCAGCGCCTTGGGCGGCAGTTCCTCGACGAACAGTTCGACCAGCAGGTTCTTGGTGTCGACGGTCATGGTCAGGCGGCCTTCTCGTTGTTCTTGTCGGCTTGCTTGGTGGCGGCCTTGGCGGCCTCGGCATCCAGCCGGGCGACGACCTCGTCGGCCCAGGCCTTCGGTGCCATCGGGAAGCCCAGGCGCCTGCGGCTTTCCAGGTAGCTGGCCGCGACGCTGCGGGCCAGGTTGCGGATGCGGCCGATGTAGGCCGCCCGCTCGGTCACGCTGATGGCGCCGCGCGCGTCCAGCAGGTTGAAGGTGTGGGCGGCCTTGAGGACCTGCTCGTAGGCCGGCAGCGCGAGCTGTTGCGCGATCAGGTGCTGGGCGTTGCCCTCGTGCGCACCGAAGGCGCTCAGCAGGAACTCGACGTTGCTGTGCTCGAAGTTGTAGGTCGACTGCTCCACCTCGTTCTGGTGGTAGACATCGCCGTAGGTCAGCCCGTCCGCATAGACCAGGTCATAGACGTTCTCGACGCCCTGCAGGTACATCGCCAGGCGTTCCAGGCCGTAGGTGATCTCGCCGGTGATGGGCTTGCAGTCGATGCCGCCGACCTGCTGGAAGTAGGTGAACTGGGTGACTTCCATGCCGTTGAGCCAGACCTCCCAGCCCAGGCCCCAGGCGCCCAGCGTGGGGTTCTCCCAATCGTCCTCGACGAAGCGGATGTCGTTCTTCTTCAGGTCGAAGCCCAGGGCCTCCAGCGAGCCGAGGTAGAGGTCCAGGATGTTGGCCGGCGCGGGCTTGAGCACGACCTGGTACTGGTAGTAGTGCTGCAGGCGGTTCGGGTTGTCGCCATAGCGGCCGTCCTTGGGACGGCGGCTGGGCTGGACGTAGGCGGCTTTCCAGGGCTCGGGACCGATGGCGCGCAGGAAGGTGGCGGTGTGGCTGGTGCCGGCGCCGACCTCCATGTCATAGGGTTGCAGCAGGGCGCAGCCCTGGCGGTCCCAGTAGTCTTGCAGGCGCAGGATGATGTGCTGGAAGGTCAGCATGGTGGCGGGCGGGCCGCGACAGCCCGCAAGGTGCAGAGGGCGAAAGTCGCGAATTCTAGGGGTCAGCCCCCAAGCGTCGCCGGTCGATTCGACTGTGTTTGCCCACCCCTTGCGGCGGCTCAGCCCATGATGAGCGTGTCGGGTGCCAGCCGTGACGGGTCGGGTGGCGGCAGGTGGTGCGGCACGGCGGCGTCCTGCCGGACAGGCGGGCGGGCCGGGCCGGTTGAGCCGCCGGCAGCGGCCGGGCGCGAGCGGCTTGACCGGATCGCCCGCAGCCGTGCGATCTCGCGCTGCAAGGCCTGCGCGTCATCGGCGGGCGCAGGGTGTGTCGGTGTTGGGGTCGGGGTCGGCCCGGACGCGACCTGGCCGGTGCGTTGATCGGCCAGCCGCTGCGCGACCGCATCGGCCTGCCGGGCCTTGAGCAGCGCCGCCAGCTCGCGCAGCGCGCCGCGCCCGACCAGCAGGTCGGTGGCGGGCAGGCGCACCGCGTGGCCGTTGTGCAGCTCCAGCGCGAGCTGGCCGCTGCCGATCAGGCGGTGCCAGGCGCGCTGCCCGCGCCGCGCCCGCAGGCGTCGACCCGTGCCGCGCCAGGCCGGCGTCTCGATGCGGTGGATGCGGGCGATCTGCGCCGTCGGCACGCGCCGGATGCGGCCCTGCCAGCCGCAGCGCCAGGCGACCTGCCATCGGCTGGCGACCACGACGGTGGCGTGCTCGAGGTCCCAGGCCAGCGCGAGCAGGAACAGCACCGCGCCCGGCAGCGCCCACAGCCGGTGGTGCAGCTCGACCATGCACAGGCAGACCGCGCAGGCCAGCAGGCCCAGCCAGAGCGCGCGGACCTCGGGCGCGGCCCAGGTCCAGACCGAGCGGTGGTAGCCGGCCAGGCGGTGGCCATCGGAGACCAGCGGCTCGCGGCGCAGCGCGGCCGCGCGCAGCAGTCCGGCGAGCGCCTGCTCCAGCGCCAGCACGGCGCCCAGCGCCAGCACGGCGCCCAGCGCCATCGGCAGCAGGCCCGCGCCGCGCAGCCATGCAGCGGCCCCGGGCAGGTCCGGCAAGGCCGGCAGGATCGGGTTCATGGTGGACGCTCCTCGACGACGGGACCGTCCGGCCGACTCGGCGGTCGCCTCAGGACGGCTGCAGCGCCGCCCACTGTTCGGGGGTGCCGACGTTCTCCCAGCGGCCTTGATACATCGAGATCGAAATCCGACCGTCGCCGACCCCCCGATGCAGGTGGGGCCCGAGGGCCTCGCGCCGGCCGCGTCCGACGTGCGCGCACAACGTCGGGCGCAGCAATGCCAGATTGGCGTAGGTGGCGCCGGCCGGGGCGCTGCCCGCCGGGCCATCACCGATCGGCACGGCCAGATGGGCCGCCGCGTCGATGTCCGGCCGGGCCGGGCCGAAGGCGAAGTCGCCGCGTGGGTGGAAGGGCGGGTTGGGGACCATCCACAGGTGCGCGTCCAGGCCACTGGCGACGAAGCGCGCGGCCAGGCCGGCGTCGAAGCGGAAGTCGGGCGACCAGATGTCGGCCGAGACGACCCAGAAGGCCGGCCGGCCGTCCTCGCAGAGCCAGTCCTGCACCTCGGCGATGCCACCGGCGGTTTCCAGCGCCTGTCCGAAGGCGGCCCCTTCGTGCGAGTAGCGCAGCGACAGGCCGAGCCGGCTGCCGTCGCCCAGCGCGGCCGGGAACTGGTCTTCCAGCCAGGCGGTGTTGACGACCGCCTCGCGCACGCCGTCGCGGGCCAGCGCGAGCAGCTGCCATTCGATCAGCGGCCGGCCGGCGACCGGCAGCAGCGGCTTGGGCGTGCGGTCGGTCAGCGGGCGCATGCGCTCGCCGCGTCCGGCGGCAAGGACGATGGCGCGCAGCGGCGGGTGGGGGGCGGTGCTCATGCGGCCAGTTTAGGGACCGGCCCCTGCATGCCTCGGTTCACCCGAGCCCGATCGGTGCTGGCGCGGTGTTGACGATCTTGCGGAACAGCGCCTCGTAGACCGCGTCCGGCGCATGGCCGGTCAGCGGGTCGGCGTTCTCGGCGAAGGCGGCGTCGAGCAGGCGCCAGTCGCCATCGTCGAGCGTGGCCAGCGCGGCCGGCAGGACCACGTCTTCCTCGGCCCGCATGTGGGCGCGGTAGAAGTCGATGTAGGACGCCAGCGCGAACTCGAAGGCCTCGCGGCGCGGCTCGCCAAGCATCTCGTAGGCCAGCAGCGCATGCTCCAGCGCGCGGATGGCGCGCTCGCCGGCGGCATGGTCGCGGTCGAGCTTGTCGAGCGTGTCGGCGCAGGGTGCGCCGCGTGCGCGCAGCATCGGGAACAGCAGCTCGGTCTCCTTGCGGTGGTGCAGGCGCTCGGGGAACTCGTCGATGTAGAACAGCATCGCGCGCAGCAGGGCGAAGTCGGGCTCGGTGCGGTCGCGGCGATGCTGGGCCAGCAGCAGCGTGATCGACTGCAGCATGGCGGCGAGCGCCTCGTGTTCGGCGCGGATGATGCGCAGGGCGGCGTGGTTCATGGTGGCGGTCTCCGGTGGGCCGGCGCGCCGGATGTTCGGGGGCACCGGCTGCACGAGTCGCCAGCGTCGCAGCGTCGCGGTTGACGCGTCTTGACCTGACTCAAGTGACGGACGCGCGATGCGATCCGGCCTGTGCGCGCGCGCCGGCCGGTGTCAGGTCGGCAGGCCGCTGCGCTCGGTAAAATCTGCGGTTTCGCCCCGTTTCAGTCACCCCTTTCCGGACTTCGCGCGCATGGCCGACACCCTCGACACCTCCCCCGCCCAGCTTGCAAATGCCATCCGGGCGCTGGCCATGGACGCCGTGCAGCAGGCCAACTCCGGCCACCCCGGTGCGCCGATGGGCATGGCCGACATCGCCGTCGCGCTCTGGAAGCGTCACCTCAAGCACAACCCGGCGGACCCGCAGTGGGTCGACCGTGACCGCTTCGTGCTGAGCAACGGCCATGGCTCGATGCTGATCTACGCGCTGCTGCACCTGAGCGGCTACGACCTGCCGATCGAGGAACTCAAGGCCTTCCGCCAGATGCACAGCAAGACGCCGGGCCACCCGGAAGTCGGCATCACCCCAGGCGTGGAAACCACCACCGGCCCGCTCGGCCAGGGCATCACGAACGCGGTCGGCATGGCGCTGGCCGAGAAGCTGCTGGCGGCCGAGTTCAACCGCGAAGGCCATGCGGTGGTCGACCACCGCACCTACGCCTTCCTGGGCGACGGCTGCCTGATGGAGGGCATCAGCCACGAGGCCTGCGCGCTGGCCGGTGCCTGGAAGCTCAACAAGCTGATCGCGATCTACGACGACAACGGCATCTCGATCGACGGCCAGGTCGCGCCCTGGTTCATCGACGACACCCCGGCCCGCTTCCGCGCCTACGGCTGGAACGTCATCGGCCCGGTCGACGGCCATGACATCGACGCGGTCGACGCCGCCATCGCCCAGGCCCGGACCAGCGCCGACAAGCCCACGCTGATCGTCTGCAAGACCTCGATCGGCAAGGGCTCGCCCAACCGCGCCAACACCGCCAAGGCGCACGGCGAGGCGCTGGGCGCCGAGGAGATCGCGCTGACCCGCGCGGCGATCGGCTGGCCGCATGCGCCGTTCGAGATCCCGGCCGACATCGCCGCCGCCTGGGACTGCCGCGCCGCCGGTGCCGCCGCCCAGTCCGAGTGGGAAGACCGCTACTCGCTGTACGTGCGCGACTACCCCGCGCTGGCGGTCGACTTCGAGCGCCGCATGGCCGGCGACCTGCCCGACAACTTCGCCGAGATCGCCGTGGCCGCCGTGGCTGCCGCGCACGAGAAGGCCGAGACCGTCGCCAGCCGCAAGGCCAGCCAGATCGCGCTGGAGCACTTCACCGCCGCGCTGCCCGAGCTGCTCGGCGGCAGCGCCGACCTGACCGGCTCGAACCTGACCAACACCAAGAGCACGCCCGCCCTGCGCGTCGCCGCAGATGGCCGCGTGGTCCTCAACGAGGCCGGCCAGATCGGCCGCCACATCAACTACGGCGTGCGCGAGTTCGGCATGGCCGCGATCATGAACGGCGTCGCGCTGCATGGCGGCTACATCCCCTACGGCGGCACCTTCCTGACCTTCAGCGACTACAGCCGCAACGCCATCCGCATGGCCGCGCTGATGAAGCAGCGCGTCATCCACGTCTTCACGCACGACTCGATCGGCCTGGGCGAGGACGGTCCGACCCACCAGTCGGTCGAGCACGCCGCCGTGCTGCGCCTGATCCCGGGCCTGGATGTCTGGCGTCCGGCCGACACCGCCGAGACGGCGGTCGCCTGGACCATGGCGCTGGCCAACAAGCACCGCCCGAGCGCGCTGCTGCTGAGCCGCCAGAACCTGCCCTACGCGCCCAAGACCGATGCCGACGTCATCACCAAGGGCGCCTACATCCTGGCCGAGCCTGCCGAGGTCGGCCTGAAGAAGAAGCCCGTGGCCGTGCTCGTGGCCACCGGCTCGGAGGTCCAGCTGGCGCTGCATGCGCAGGCCGAGCTGGCCAAGATGAAGATTCCGGTCCGCGTGGTGTCGATGCCCAGCACCACCGTGTTCGACCGCCAGGACCCGAAGTACCAGAAGGAAGTGCTGCCCGCGAAGCTCCCCCGCATCGCCATCGAGGCCGGTGTCACCGGCTTCTGGTGGAAATACGGCTGCGCCGCGGTGATCGGCCTCGACACCTACGGCGAGTCGGCTCCGGCCGGCGTGCTGTTCAAGCATTTCGGCTTCACTGCGGACAACGTCGTCGCCACCGTGCGCACGGTGCTGGGCCGCTGAGCGGCGTTCGTACTCGCGCCGTAACCGCTGCCGCGCCACACTAGACGGGTCCCGTCCCGGCGCGTGCGGCCACCGCCCCTTTCCCGTCACATCCAGGAGTCAGACATGACCATCAAGATCGGTATCAACGGATTCGGCCGCATCGGCCGCATGGTGTTCCGCGCTGCGGTGCAGAACTTCAAGGACATCGAGATCGTCGGCATCAACGACCTGCTCGAACCCGACTACCTGGCCTACATGCTGAGCTACGACAGCGTGCATGGCCGCTTCAAGGGCGAGGTCTCGGTCGACGGCAACACGCTGATCGTCAACGGCAAGAAGATCCGCCTGACCGCGGTGAAGAACCCGGCCGAGCTGAAGTGGGACGAGGTCGGTGCCGACATCGTCGTCGAGTCCACCGGCCTGTTCCTGACGAAGGAAACCGCCGAGGCCCACCTCAAGGCGGGTGCCAAGAAGGTCATCCTGAGCGCGCCGTCCAAGGACGACACGCCGATGTTCGTCTACGGCGTGAACGACAAGACCTACGCCGGCCAGGCCATCATCTCCAACGCCTCGTGCACCACCAACTGCCTGGCGCCCGTGGCCAAGGTGCTGAACGACAAGTGGGGCATCAAGCGCGGCCTGATGACCACCGTGCACGCCGCCACCGCGACGCAGAAGACCGTCGACGGCCCGTCCAACAAGGACTGGCGCGGCGGCCGCGGCATCCTCGAGAACATCATCCCGTCGAGCACCGGTGCCGCCAAGGCCGTGGGCGTGGTGATCCCCGAGCTGAACAAGAAGCTGACCGGCATGGCCTTCCGCGTGCCGACCTCGGACGTGTCGGTGGTCGACCTGACCGTCGAGCTCAACAGCGAGGCCAGCTACGCCGAGATCTGCGCCGAGATGAAGGCCCAGAGCCAGGGCGCGCTCAAGGGCGTGCTGGGCTACACCGAGGACAAGGTCGTGGCGACCGACTTCCGCGGCGAGGTCTGCACCTCCGTCTTCGACGCCGAGGCCGGCATCGCGCTGGACAAGACCTTCGTCAAGGTCGTGTCCTGGTACGACAACGAGTGGGGCTACTCGAACAAGGTGCTGGAGATGGTGCGCGTGGTCGCCGCCTGACCGATCCCTGTCGACGCCGATGCATCCCGTGAGCGGGATGCATCAACCGCAACCCGCCGCTCCGCAAGGTCCGGCGGGTTGTGCTTTTTCAGCGGCCGCAGGCGTGCAGCGGCTTGCCCCGCACCAGCTCGCCCAGCGCGACGGCCTTCTGCTGCAGCTCGGCGTCGGCCCTGGGGATGCGCAGCAGGTGGCTGGTGCTGGGTGGCTCCAGCCGCACGACGCGGGCGAAGCGCACCTTCTGGGCCAGCAGGCGCTGGCGCGCGGCGTTGGCATCGGCCTCGCTGGCGTAGCGGCCGAACAGGAAACCGGGCTCGTACTCGGGCAGGTCCCGCACCTCCTCGAAGGCGACCTCGCGCTTGCGCAGCTCGTCGGCGCGGCGCTCCATCGTGGCCTTCGAGGTGTAGCGGCCCATGTAGACCATCCAGCTGCCGGGCCGCTCCCGCGTGATCTGCGACCAGCCGCCTTCGGGCATCAGCTGGCGCAGCGCGGCCTCGGCCTGCGGCAGCTCGGCGCTGCTCAGCGGGCCCGCTTCCAGGCAGGTCGGCGGCGGCGTGCGACGGGCCAGCGCGGCCGGGGTCAGGATCTGCAGGGCCTCCGGCGCGACCTGGGCTTCCAGGCGCTGGGGCTCGCGGTCGCGCAGGCTCACCGGCTGGCCGATCAGGCCGTCGAGCCAGCCGGCCTGCCAGGCCGCCAGCGCGGCATTGGCGAGCAGCAGCAGCACGAAGAGGCGGCGCAGCATCATCGGTCGGCCTCTGCGCTGGCCGCGCTGCCGTGCGGGCCTTGGGGGCCTCGTGGGCCTTGCGGGCCTTGCGGGCGCACGCTCACTTCGCCGCTGTGGACCGTGGCCCGCGCACCATCGGCCGTGCGGATGCGCAGCGAGCCGTCGGTGGCGACGCCTTCGGCGATGCCCTGCGCGGCGCCGGCCTGCACCGGCCGTCCGGCCAGCACGTCGCGCGCGGACCAGGCCGCCAGCAGCGGTGCCAGGCCGTCGCGCTCATAGGCCTGCAGCGCCCGCCAGAGCGGCCCGGCGATGCGGTGCAGGGCCTCCGGCGCGGTGATGCCGGGGATCAGCTCGGCCAGGCCGGCGTAGCCGCTGCCATAGACCGGCGTGGCACCTGCGGCGTCGGCCTGCGGCGGCTCGGCGGCGATGTTCAGGCCGATGCCGATGACGACCGGCCGTCCCGCCTCGTCCGGGCCGACGCCCAGCGTCTCGATCAGGATGCCGCCGAGCTTGCGGTCGGCGTCGCGCAGCCACAGGTCGTTGGGCCACTTCAGGCCGATGCGCGGGTGCAGCGCCTCGGCCAGCGCAAGGCCAACCGCCAGCGACAGGCCGGACCAGTCCGCAGGGACCATCGTCAGGCCGACCGAGAAGGTCAGCGAGGCACCCTGCGCCGCGCTCCAGGGACGACCGAGCCGGCCGCGTCCGGCGACCTGCCGCTCGGCCACCAGCAATGCCGGGGCGCGGTCGCCACGCCGGATGCGGTCCATCAGCGCGGTGCTGGTCGAGCCGACCTCGGGCAGGACCTCGATGGAGATGCCCTCGACCCGCTCGCGCAGGTCGAGCCAGAGGTCCTCGGCGCGCCAGTCCAGCGCCGTGCCGGCCACGCGCGCTGCGCTCATCGGCCGCCGCGCTTGGGCGCGAGCATGGTGCCGCGGCAGGACGGCGCGCCGCACCAGCAGGCGTATTCCTTCTTGAGCTTGGGCGTGTAGCGCTCGTCGATCACCAACCGGTAGTCGAAGAACAGCTCCTCGCCGGGCGCGATGTCGCGCAGCGCCTTGATGAAGATGCGGCCGTTGTCTTCCTCGGCCTCGCAGTTGGGCTCGCAGGCATGGTTGATCCAGCGTGCCGCGTTGCCGTTGACGGCGCCGTCGATGACGTGCAGGTCGTCGACGTGGAAGTAGAAGGTGTGGTTGGGCTGGCTCGGGTCATGCGGATGGCGGCGCAGCGCCTCGGGCCAGTCGATCACCTCGCCCTTGTATTCGATCAGCGTCTCGCCCTCGGCCAGCGCCTTCAGCGCGAACACGCCCTTGCCATGGACCCCCGAGCGCCGCACCTGGATGCGACGGGCGTCCTTGCTCACGTCCGGGGCTGGGGCGGCGGGGCGGGCGCGGCGCGTGGGCATGTGGGTTTCAGAATTGGTTAGATTGAGGGTGTGGGTGCGCGCGCGTCCACATGCGCATGAGTGCGTACATGTGTGTGCGTGCGCGCGAGAGAGCCGGATTGTATGGAGCGCCCTGGGCACTGCCGGGGCCGTCAAGGTCACAAGACATGAGCAAAGCACTGGTCATCGCCGAGAAGCCGTCTGTCGCGCAGGACATCGTCCGCGCCCTGACGGCGTCGTCGGGCAAGTTCGAGAAATTCGCCGAGCACTTCGAGAGCGACGACTACGTCGTCACCTCGGCGGTCGGCCACCTCGTGGAGATCAAGGCCCCCGAGGCCTACGACGTCAAGCGCGGCAAGTGGAGCTTCGCCAACCTGCCGGTCCTGCCGCCGCACTTCGACCTCGAGCCGATCGACAAGAGCAAGGGCCGGCTCAGCGCGGTGGTCAAGCTGATCAAGCGCAAGGACGTCACGCGCCTGATCAACGCCTGTGACGCGGGGCGCGAGGGCGAGCTGATCTTCCGGCTGATCGAGCAGTACGCGCTCGGTGCCAAGGCCGGCAGCAAGCCGGTGCAGCGCCTGTGGCTGCAGAGCATGACGCCGCAGGCCATCCGCGATGGCTTCGACAAGCTGCGCAGCGACGCCGAGATGCAGGGCCTGGCCCAGGCCGCCCGCAGCCGCAGCGAGGCCGACTGGCTGGTCGGCATCAACGGCACCCGCGCGATGACCGCGTTCAACTCGCGCGACGGCGGCTTCTTCCTGACCACGGTCGGCCGGGTCCAGACGCCCACGCTGTCCATCGTGGTCGAGCGCGAGGAGAAGATCCGCAAGCACGTCTCGCGGCCCTACTGGGAGGTGCGGGCCGACTTCGGTGCCGCGGCCGGCCTCTACGAGGGCAAGTGGTTCGACCCGAAGTTCAGGAAGGACGATGACGCCGAGCGCCGCGCCGACCGGCTCTGGAACGCGGCCGATGCCGAGGCCATCGCCGCGGCGGTGCGTGGCCAGCACGGCCGGGTCCGCGAGGAGGCCAAGCCCAGCAACCAGGCCAGCCCGCTGCTCTACGACCTGACGACGCTGCAGCGCGAGGCCAACTCGCGCTTCGGCTTCTCGGCCAAGACCACGCTGTCGATCGCCCAGGCGCTCTACGAGAAGCACAAGGTCCTGACCTATCCGCGGACCGATGCGCGCGCGCTGCCGGAGGACTACCTGCCGGTGGCCAAGCAGACGCTGGGCATGATCGCCGACGAGGACCTGCCGGGGCCCCTTCGCGAGCTGGCCCAGCATGCCCGCAAGGCGCTCAACGACGGCTACGTCAAGCCGAGCAAGCGGATCTTCGACAACAGCAAGATTTCGGACCACTTCGCCATCATCCCGACGCTGCAGGCGCCGCGCGCGCTGACCGAGATCGAGGCCAAGCTCTACGACATGGTCGTCAAGCGCTTCATCGCGGTGTTCTACCCGTCGGCCGAGTTCATGGTCACCACCCGCATCACCGAGGTCCCGGCCGGCAACGCGCTGCCGGCCGATCTGGCCCGCGCCGTCGGCGGCACGCTCAGCTTCCAGACCAACGGCAAGGTGCTGGTCAACCCGGGCTGGCTGGCCGTCTACGGCAAGGAAGCGCAGGACGAGGACGCCAACCTCGTGCCGGTGCAGCCCGACGAGCGCGTCTCGGCCGAGGAACTGCGCATCGCCGCGCTCAAGACCCGTCCGCCGGCCCGCTACAACGAGGCCACGCTGCTGAGCGCGATGGAAGGCGCGGGCAAGCTGATCGACGACGAGGAGCTCAAGGCCGCGATGCAGGAGAAGGGTCTGGGCACGCCGGCCACGCGGGCGCAGGTCATCGAAGGCCTGATCCTCGAGAAGTACATGTACCGCGACGGCCGCGACCTGGTGCCCACCGCCAAGGCCTTCCAGCTGATGACGCTGCTGCGCGGCCTGGCCGTCGAGGACCTGACCAAGCCCGAGCTGACCGGCCAGTGGGAGCACCAGCTCGCGCAGATGGAGAAGGGCAAGCTCAGCCGCGACGAGTTCATGGCCGGCATCGCCGACATGGCCCAGCGCATCGTGCGCAAGGCCAAGGAGTACGACCGCGACACCATCCCCGGCGACTACGCGACGCTGACGTCCCCTTGCCCGAACTGCGGCGGCACGGTCAAGGAGAACTACCGCCGTTTCGCGTGTGTGGGCCCCTCGTCGGCGGGTCCCTCGTCGATCCCCCGAGGGGATGGCGCCGCCCTTGGGAGCGGCCCGGCGGGCGGCTCTGGCAGCGTTGAACCGGAAGGTCAGGGCTGCGGCTTCTCCATCACCAAGATCCCGGCCGGCCGCAGCTTCGAGCTGCACGAGGCCGATGCCTTCCTGCGCGACCACCGCATCGGGCCGCTGGAGGGCTTCCGGTCCAAGGCCGGCTGGCCCTTCACCGCCGAGCTGAAGCTGGTGCGCGACGAGGAGATCCACAACTGGAAGCTCGAGTTCGACTTCGGCGAGGACGAGAAGAAGGCCCAGGAGGACGGTGAGCCGGTCGATTTCAGCGGCGCGCAGAGCCTGGGCGTGTGCCCGAAGTGCGCCGGCCACGTCTACGAGCACGGCACCAACTACGTCTGCGAGCACGCCGTCGGCGCACACCAGACCTGCGACTTCAAGACCGGCGCGATCATCCTGCAGCAGCCGGTCACGCATGAGCAGGTCCAGAAGCTGCTGGCCACCGGCAAGACCGACCTGCTGGACGGCTTCGTCTCCAACAAGACGCGACGCAAGTTCAAGGCCTTCCTGAGCTACGACAAGAAGGAGGGCAAGGTCGTGTTCGAGTTCGAGCCGCGCGCGGCCCGGGTGCCGGCCAAGAAGGCGGCCAAGGCCGGCAAGGCCGACGCCACCTGAGCCTGCGCCGACCTCGGCATGGCTTGATCTGGCCCGCCTCGGCGGGCTTTCTTCATGCGTCGTCGCGCGGACCGGCGGGTACATTTCATCGACAGACTCCGGCCCTTCGGCAGCCCGCCGATCCGCAAGTCCCGGCCCATGATCCAGCCCGACGCGCTGCACCTGCTCGAAGTCGGTGGCCGCAGCCACGACAGCCTTTCCGAACGCCTGGCCAGCCTGCATGCCCAGGTGCGACGGGTCGTGCCGGCGGTCGACCGCATCGCCTGTGCGCTCTACGAGGCCGATGGCGACGAGCTGGTCACCTTCGTGCACAGCACGCTGTCGGCCGAGCCGCTGCGGGCCTACCGCTTCCGCCTGTCCGACAGCCAGCCACTGAGCGAGCTGGTCGCGCGGCGCGGCGAGCGGGTCATCGACGACATCCAGGTCGAGCTGGGCGGTGGTGCGGGCCAGCATGCGCACACGCAGTGGCTGGTCGACCAGGGCTACCGCAGTTCCTACACGATCCCGCTGTTCGACCACGCGCGCCTGCTCGGCCTGCTGTTCTTCGACGCGATGACGCCGGGCGCCTTCAGCCCGCTGGTCTGCGAGCGCCTGCGGCCCTACGCCAACCTGGTCGCGCTGCTGCTGAGCCAGGAGCTGACCACCATGCGCATGCTGGTCGGCTCGATCAAGCTCGCGCAGGCCTTCGCCAACCTGCGTGACATCGAGACCGGCTCGCACCTGAGCCGCATCTCGTCGTACACCCGCTGGATGGCGCGCCGGCTGGCCGCGCAGCGCAACTGGGACGACGAGTTCATCGAGCATGTCTTCCTGTTCTCGCCGCTGCACGACATCGGCAAGGTCGGCGTGCCCGACGAGATCCTGCTCAAGCCCGGCCGGCTCGAACCGCACGAGTGGCGCGAGATGACCACCCACGTCACCAAGGGCGAGCAGATCGTCGAGGAGATGGTCGCCACCTTCGGCCTGGAGCACCTGCCGGGCGTGCAGGTGTTGCGCCAGATCGTCGCGGCGCATCACGAATGCCTCGATGGCAGCGGCTATCCGCGCGGCCTCCGGGGTGACGAGGTGCCCGACGCGGCGCGCCTGGTGGCCGTCGCCGACGTCTACGACGCGCTGCGCAGCGAACGCCCCTACAAGCCCGCCTGGCCACTCGACACCACGCTGGCCGAGCTGCGCCGGCTGGCCAGCCGCGGTCGGCTGGATGCCGGCATCGTCGAGGCGCTGATCGCCGACGTCGATGCCTTCGAGGCCTTGCGCCAGCGCTTCCAGGATCCGGACCCGGCCTCGCACGCCTGACCGGCCAGCCCGATCCGTGGCCCCACGTACGCGGCCCTGAGCGGCCAGCCGCGACACTGTCGCGATGACCTGGGACCTCGCCTTCAAGCTGCTGGCGCTGTTCGCGATGATCGCGATCGGCTGGATCGCCACCCGTCGCGGCATGCTCGGCGGTGCCGAGGGCCAGCGCGCGCTGGCCGGCGTCGGCTTCGGCATCTTCCTGCCCGCGCTGCTGTTCCGGACCATGGCGGTGCTGGACCTGTCGAGCCTGCCGGTCCAGCTGCTGCTGGCCTTCTTCGGGCCGCTGGTGCTGTGGGCGCTGGCGGTCTGGTGCTGGGAACGGCGTCGCGCCGCCGCCCATGACGACCCGCAGGGCCACCCGGCCGACCCGGCGGTGCGCACGGTCGCGCTGACCTTCGGCAACTCGGTCCAGGTCGGCCTGCCGTTCGCGGCGGCGCTGTTCGGCGAGGCCGGCCTGCAGCTGCACCTGGCCATCGTCGCGCTGCATGCGCTGGTCATCCTCAGCCTGATCACCCTGCTGGCCGAGATCGACCTCGCACGCGCCGCCGCGCGCCGGGGTGCCGGTGCGCCGCTGGGCCCCTTGCTGCTGGGCATCGCGCGGCAGAGCCTGCTGCATCCGGTCGTGCTGCCGGTGCTGCTGGGCATGGCCTGGCAGCTGGCCGGGCTGAGGCTGCATCCGGTCGCCGACAACATGCTGCAGACGCTGGGCCAGGCCGGCGTGCCGCTGTGCCTGATCCTGATCGGCGCGTCGCTCGCGCAGCACGGCCTGAGCGCCGATCCGCGTGCGCTGATCGGTCGGTCGCTGCTCAAGCTGCTGGTGCTGCCGGCGCTGGTCGCGTCCCTGGGCTGGTTCGTCTTCGGACTGCGCGGGCTGCCGCTGTCGGTGCTGGTGATGGCCGCGGCACTGCCCATCGGCAGCAACGCGCTGCTGTTCGCGCAGCGCTACCGGACGCGCGAGGGCGAGGCCAGCGCCGTCATCGTGGTCTCGACCTTGCTGTTCGCTTTCAGCGCACCGCTGTGGCTGCTTGTCCTGGCGTGGCTTTCCTGACGAGACCTGGGGCAGGTCCTAGCTGGGGCTAACCCTCGACTGGTGTCGAGTTGTCCGTGAAATCTCGCCATGCAAAAAATCACTCGCGGGTTAACCCGCGAGTTGTCAGGTTGTGTTGGCGGGGCGTCAGGACTTGGTCAGTGGCTCCTTTGACAGTCCGCCCCATGCGCCGCACCCGTGGCGCTTCCAGTTTCTTCCCAGGAGATTTCATGGCCAGCACCACCGCCAATGCACCGGCCGCCGCAACTCCGATGACCGCCGAGGAAAAGAAGGTGATCTTCGCCTCCTCGCTGGGCACGGTGTTCGAGTGGTATGACTTTTATCTGTACGGCTCGCTCGCAGCGATCATCGCCAAGCAGTTCTTCAGCGGCCTGGATCCGTCCGCCGCCTTCATCTTCGCGCTGCTTGCCTTTGCCGCCGGCTTCATCGTGCGTCCGTTCGGCGCGCTGGTGTTCGGTCGTCTCGGCGACATGATCGGCCGCAAGTACACCTTCCTGGTCACCATCCTGATCATGGGCCTGGCGACCTTCATCGTCGGCGTGCTGCCCAACTACGCCTCGATCGGCGTGGCCGCTCCGGTCATCCTGATCAGCCTGCGCATGCTGCAGGGCCTGGCCCTGGGTGGCGAGTACGGCGGTGCCGCGACCTATGTCGCCGAGCACGCGCCGCACGGCCGTCGCGGTGCCTACACCGCCTGGATCCAGACCACGGCGACGCTGGGCCTGTTCCTGTCGCTGATCGTCATCCTGTCGACCCGCACGATCCTGGGCGAAGAAGCCTTCGGTGACTGGGGCTGGCGTGTGCCGTTCATCGTCTCGATCCTGCTGCTCGCGATCTCGGTGTGGATTCGCCTGAGCATGAACGAGTCGCCCGCCTTCAAGAAGATGAAGGAAGAGGGCAAGACCTCGAAGGCCCCGCTGTCCGAGTCCTTCGGTCAGTGGAAGAACCTGAAGGTCGTGCTGCTGGCCCTGTTCGGCCTGGTCGCCGGTCAGGCCGTGGTCTGGTACTCGGGCCAGTTCTACGCGCTGTTCTTCCTGACGAGCGTGCTGAAGGTCGACGGTTCCACCGCCAACCTGCTGGTGGCCGCCTCGCTGATCATCGGCACCCCGTTCTTCGTCATCTTCGGCACCCTGTCGGACAAGATCGGCCGCAAGCCGATCATCATGGCCGGCCTGCTGCTCGCCTGCCTGACCTACTTCCCGCTGTTCAAGGCGCTGACCGAAGCCGCCAACCCTGACCTGGCCAAGGCGCAAGCCACCGCCCAGATCGCGGTCAAGGCCGACCCGGCCACCTGCTCCTTCCAGGGCAGCCCGATCGCCCGCGAAGTCGACTTCACGAACCCCTGCGACATCGCCAAGCGTGCGCTGGCGCAGAACTCGGCCAGCTACAGCAACGAGATCGTGGCTGCCGGCACGCCGACGGTCATCAAGATCGGCGACAAGGAACTGGCTGTCCCGACCGGCGTGCTGACCGCCGGTGGTCACAAGTTCGACGATGCGTCGGGCAAGGCGATCGCCGCGTTCAAGAAGGACCTGGCCGCCGCCCTGAAGGAAGCCGGCTACCCGCCGAAGGCTGACCTGGCCAAGCTGGACAAGATCAAGGTCATCATCATCCTGTCGATCCTCGTGATCTACGTGACGATGGTCTACGGCCCGATCGCCGCCATGCTGGTCGAGATGTTCCCGACCCGCATCCGCTACACCTCCATGTCGCTGCCGTATCACATCGGCAACGGCTGGTTCGGTGGCCTGATGCCCACGATCGCCTTCGCGATGGTGGCCCAGAACGGCAACATGTACTACGGCCTCTGGTACCCCATCACGATCGCTGCCATCACCCTGGTGATCGGTCTGCTGTTCGTGAAGGAAACCAAGGACGTCGACATCTACGCCGGCGACTGATCCCCAGTCCCCGCGCGACGCTGGCGGATGCCCCGTGCATCCGCCGGCATCGGCCCCAGACGCCCGGCCCCGTGCCGGGCGTCGTCGTTTGCGGGCCATGGCGATCCCGAGTGCGCCGTCCGGGCAGCAAGCGATGCGTCAGTGTCCCTGTTGCATCATCCCGGCTTCGCAGCAGGTTCGCTGCCCCCGATACACCGTTCCGTTCTCAAGGAAGATTCGTCATGTGGAAGCTCGTCGTTGGTTTCATCCTGTTCGCGGCCCTCGCGCTGTTCGTCCTCAGCAAGGGCGGTGACATCGACATGAGCGGCGAGAAGCACGGCGTCGATGCCCACGAGCCGGCCGCCTCCGCCGCAGCGGCACCGGCCGCTTCGGACGCCGCCGCACCCGCCGCGTCTGCCGCCTCCGGTTCCTGATGTGCGGTCGGCTGCGGCGGACCTGGTTCCGTCGCGGTCGGCTTGATGCACGTCAAGCGACGCCCATGCGCGTCCCCCACGCCCCGTCCGCAGCCTGCGCACGGGGCGTTTTGCTGTCGGCCGCGACCGACAATCCGCCCTGACCATGGCCGGCCCCAACCTGCACCGCTTCCATCCGCGCCTGCTTGACGCCTGGGCCCACTACGACCGCCGCCAGTTCGGGGCCGATGCGGCTGCCGGCCTGACCGTGGGCGTGGTGGCGCTGCCCTTGGCGATGGCGTTCGCGATCGCCTCGGGCGTCAAGCCGGAACAGGGCCTGGTCACCGCGATCGTCGCGGGCTTCCTGATCTCGGCGCTGGGCGGCTCGCAGGTCCAGATCGGGGGCCCGGCCGGTGCCTTCATCGTCATCGTCTACGGCATCGTCGAGCGTTTTGGCCTGGCCAACCTGCTGATCGCCACGATGCTGGCCGGCGTGCTGCTCCTGCTGATGGGCTGGTTCAAGCTCGGCGCACTGGTGCGCTACATCCCCGTCAGCATCGTCATCGGCTTCACCAACGGCATCGCGGTGCTGATCGGGCTGTCGCAGGTGAAGGACCTGCTGGGCCTGCCGATCGACAAGCTGCCGGCCGACTTCCTGACCCAGCTTGGCGTGCTCGCCGGCGCGCTCGGCCGCATCGACCCGCTGGCGCTGCTGATCGGACTGGCCAGCCTCGCGGTGGTGGTGCTGTGGCCCAAGTCCTACCGCATGGACATCGCGCCAGACCACTGGCGTGCCCGCCTCGGCCGTGCCGCCGCACACGTGCCTGGCACGCTGGTCGTGCTGGTCGGCGCGACCGTCGCCACCGCCTGGCTGCACCTGCCGGTCGAGACCATCGGCTCGCGTTTCGGCGCCATCCCGCAAGGCCTGCCGCCGATCGCGCTGCCCGCGCTCAGCTGGGCCAGCGCCAAGCTGCTGCTGATCCCGACGGTGACCATCGCCCTGCTCGGCGCGATCGAGTCGCTGCTGTGCGCGCGGGTGGCCGACAACCTGGCCGACCACCCGCGCCACGACCCGAACCAGGAGCTGATGGCGCAGGGCGTCGCCAACCTGGTCGCGCCGCTGTTCGGCGGCATCCCGGCGACCGGCACCATCGCCCGCACCGTCACCAACGTGCGCGCCGGTGCGCGCACGCCGATCGCCGGCATGGTCCACGCCGGCGTGATCCTCGCGGTCATGCTGGTGGCCGCGCCGCTGGCGCAGCATGTGCCGCTGGCGGCGCTGGCCGGCATCCTGATGTTCGTGGCCTGGAACATGGGCGAGTGGCGCGCCTTCGCCCATCTGCGCCAGTTCAACCTGCCGTACCGCACGACGCTGCTGGGCACCTTCGTGCTGACGGTGGTGTTCGACCTGACGGTGGCGGTGGAGGTCGGCCTGCTGCTGGCCTGCGGCTTCTTCATCTGGCGCATGAGCCAGCTGTTCAGCGTGTCGCGGCCGGACCAGCCCGTGCTGCCTTCGGGCACCGAGCTGCGCCGGCTCGACGGCGCGCTGTTCTTCGGCGCGGTCGGCAAGATCGAGGGGCTGGAGAACCGGCTGGCAGCGGGCACGACCCGGCTGGTGCTGGACCTGGATCGGCTGATCTGGCTCGACACCTCGGGGCTGGACGCGCTGCGCCAGCTGCACCGGCTGCTGGGCCGGGCCGGCATCGTGCTGGTGCTGGCCGCGCCGCAGGCCCAGGCGCGTTCGCTGATCCAGCGTTCAGGCTTCGCGGCCGACCTGGGGCCGGGCGGGCTGGTCGACCGTTTGGACGACGTGACCGACGACCTGCCGGACGACCTGCCGGACGACGCGCCAGCCAAGGCCGCAACCGGGCACGGCTGAGGGACTTGCGCCGGCCCTGGACAATCGCGACCCCACCGCCCGAACGCCTGCCATGTCCGCTGTCCCTGACGCCCCGATGGACCCGATCGACCGCCCGCTCTCGTCCACCTCGCTGGTCCGCCTTGACGATCCCGACCGCCCCGAGCCGGTCCGCCGTGTCGTCGCCGAACTCGCCGCCCAGGGCCATGCCCATCCGGTGCACTGGCTGGACGTGCCGGCCCGCACCGCGCAGGAAGCGGCCGACGCGCTGGGCGTCTCGCTCGGCCAGATCGCCAAGAGCGTGATCTTCCGGCGCCGTGCCGACGATGTCGCCGTGCTGGTCGTGACGGCCGGCGACCGCCGCGTCGACGAGGCCCGCGTGGTCGAGCACACCGGACCGATCGGCCGGGCCGACGCGGCCTACATCAAGGCGCAGACCGGCTTCTCGATCGGCGGCGTCTCCCCGGTCGGTCACCTGAACCGGCCGGTGGTGCTGGTCGACGCCTCGCTCACGCGCTTCCCGGTGATCTGGGCGGCGGCCGGCCATCCTTGCGCGGTTTTCCCGCTCAGCCCAGACGAGCTGGTGCGGCTGTGTGGCGGGGCGCCGGTGCTGGCGGTCGTTCAGGGGGTCGTGCAAGGGGTCGTGCAGGCGGTCGTGCAAGCGGTCGTGCAGTCCCCCCCGGTGGACGCGGCCTGATGAGTGCGGCCGCATCCTCCACCGGCCCGGCCGGCGTGCCCAGCCCATGCGTCAACGTCTGCCGGCTCGATGCCAGCCAGCGCCACTGCACCGGCTGCCTGCGCCGGCTTGACGAGATCGCCGGCTGGTCGCGCATGAACGACGAGCAGAAGCTCGCGGTCCACGCGGCGATCGCCTGGCGACGCGAGCACGGCATGACCGCGCTCCCGCCGGCTGCCGCGTCAGGCGCCTGACGCGCCGGTGCCGATCCGCGAGTCGGCGACGTCCTGGCGGTGCAGCCAGCTGCGGCCGATCAGGAACTCCAGCGTCGTGGCCAGCGCCATCAGTCCGGCACCGCTGGCCAGGATGGTGACGGGATCGGCGCCGTGCATCACGAGCCAGAAGCCGCCGAGCGCGATCATCCGGAACAGCCACAGGCCCGCCTCGCGCATCGCGATGCGGTCGGCCAGCGAGCCGTGGAAATCCATCGCGCGCTGGTGCAGCACCTGTTCGCTGGCCTGCCAGAACGGGCTGATGCCTGCCTGCATCACCAGGTGCAGCACGTAGAGCGCCGGCACCCAGGCGCTGGCGCCGAGCAGGATGTGGGCGCTCGCCAGGCCCAGGCAGGCCCAGGCCATCGAGCGGACCCGGTTGCCGGCGTGACGGCGGTGCCGCAGCGCCCACAGCCCGACCGCGCCGGCCAGCGTCGCCAGCGTGGCGACCCAGCCGTAGTGGCTGGCCTTGCCCAGGGCCTGCATCGCGCCGCTGGCGCTCATCACCGTGCCGACCGCGAACATCACCGACGACAGCCCGTACAGCCGCATCGAGGCCCGCCAGCCGGGCTGGCGGGTCAGCGCCCAGGGCTGGTGCAGGCGGATCGGCGGCGTCGATGGCAGGCGTCGCACCGTTGCCAGCGCACCGATCGCTGCCAGGCCCGCATGGCCGAGGTAGAGCCCGCGCGCGGCCTCGGGCCCGTCGCCGGCCCAGGTCAGCCACAGGCTGGACAGCGCCATCGCCACCAGGCTGACGATCACCGAGGTGACGGTGACGTGCGCGGCGTAGCGGTCCCGCCCGGCATCTTCGACCAGGCGCAGCTCGATCCAGTGCCGGCCGGCCCAGGCCAGCCCGATGAAGCCACCGACGGCCAGCGCCAGCAGGCCCGGATGCCGGTGCGCGAAGGGCAGCACGCCGGCGGCCAGCAGCATCGCCGCCATGGCCAGGCGGCGGCTGTCGATCCGCCAGACCGCCCCGCTGCCGTAGCCCAGCACCACCCCGGCCATGACCGCGCTCAACATCAGCAGCGTGTAGGTGACGGTGGCGACGATGCCGCCTTCGGCATGGACCAGCACGGCCCCGAATCCGACCAGCGTGGACAGGCTGGCCTGCACCGCGATGAAGGGCAGCAGGCGACGTTCGAGTGGGCTGAGTTGCATGGCGTGCACAGTGTCGCCGCCTTGCCCGTCCTGAGGCCAGCCGTGCTAGCTTGGCGGCATGCCTGACGTGCCCGCTGTCCATGCCGACGCCGATGCGGCCTCCCGTTCATCCCCCGCACCTGCCTTGCTGGTCTGGGCCGGCGTCTTCGCGCTGCTTTTCCTGCTCGACCCTCACATCGATCTGGCCAGTGGCGCCCTGCTGCTGGTGCTGGGCTCGGCACTGGCCGCGCTGTGGGTGCGGCCGGCCGTCGCGCTGGCGGGCAGCGCCGGGGCGGTTCTCGGCTTCAACGTCGCCTTCGTGCCTCCGCGCGGGACCTGGCAGGTCGACCTGCATCAGCACGTCCTGCTGCTGCTCACGGTGCTGGGGGTGAGCTGGATCGTCACGCTGCTGATGGGACGCCTGCGCCGCATGGCCGCCGAAGCCCGTGCCAGCGCGAGCCGCTCCGACCAGCTGCGCCACATCGGCGCGGCCCTGCGTGACGCCGATGCGCCGGCGAGCGTCGCGCCGCTGCTGCAGGCGGCCTTGCAGCAGGCGCTCGGTCCGGGCAGCGTGGCGCTGGTCGTGGTGGCAGACGAGGGGGTCGCCGTGGGAGGGGAGGCCGTGGCAGGGCAGGGCGACCCCGCGACCTTGCCCAAGGGCCTGAACATGCTGGACGCCGACGAGCGGGCCGGCGTCGCGCTGTGTCGCCACGAGGCCCGGGCGATGGGGCCGGGCACCGGCTGGCATGAGGAGCAGCCTGCCTGGTACCTGCCCATGCGTGGCCCGACGGCGGTGCAGGGCGTCGTGCTGCTGCGCCTGCCGCTGTCGGACGCACCCCGGCCGGCCTGGCTGCGCGAGCACGCCCAGTCGCTGTGCGACCTGATGGGCGCCGCGCTCGACCGCGCCGCGACGCTGCAGGCCGCGCGGGCTGCCGAGGAGGCCGTGCAGGCCCAGCGCCTGCGCAACACGCTGCTGGCATCGATCGCCCACGACCACCGCACGCCGCTGGCCACCATCCTCGGGGCCGCCTCGATGCTGCACGACCAGGCCGAGCGGCTCGACCTGGCCCAGCGCCTGCGGCTGGCCGCGACCATCGTCGACGAGGCCACCCAGCTGGACCGCCTGACCGCCAACACGCTGCAGCTGGCCCGGCTGGATGCGCCCGGCCTGACCTTGAGACGGGACTGGGAATCGGTCGAGGAACTGGTCGGCACCGCCTTGCGACGGGTGCGCCAGCGCCGCCCCGGCGCGGCCTTGCGCTGGCGTCGCGACGGTGAGCTGCCGCTGCTGCGGGTCGATGCGGTGCTGCTGGTGCAGTTGCTCGACAACCTGGTCGACAACGCCCTGCGCCACGGCGGCGAGAGCGGACCGGTCGAGCTGCTGGCCTGGGTGGCTGGCGAACGGGTCGTGATCGCCGTGCGCGACCGTGGCCCTGGCGTGCCGCCGTCTCAGCGCGCGTGCATCTTCGAGGTCTACGTTCGCGGTGACGCCGTGTCGCCCGGTGCCGATCCGGCCCGGCCTGGTGCCGGTGTCGGCCTGGCGCTGTGCCGCGCGATCGCGCGGGTTCACGGCGGCGAACTGGGCGTGCGTGAACGCCACCGCGGCGGCGCCAGCTTCGAGCTCTGGCTGCCGATCGAGGTGCAGCCGACATGAGTCGCACCGTCCTGCTGGTCGAGGACGACCGCGAGCTGCGCGCCACCCTGCGCGAAGCCCTGCAGGTCGAGGGCCATAGCGTGCTGGCCGCCGCCAGCCTGGCCGACGCGCGGTTGCTGGCCCGCCAGGCGCTCGCCAGCGACGCGCTGGACCTCGTGCTGCTGGACCTGGGCCTGCCCGACGGCGACGGTTCGCAGCTGCTGGCCGAGCTGCGCTCGCGCCCGGGATTGCCGCTGATCGTCATCTCGGCCCGCAGCGACGAGGAGGGCAAGGTCGCGCTGCTCGATGCCGGGGCCGACGACTACCTCGTCAAGCCCTTCAGCCTGGCCGAGCTGCTGGCTCGCCTGCGCGTGGCCTGGCGGCATCGCGGCCGGCATGTCGCACCGGCGCTGACCCGGATCGAGGTTGGCGGCCTGTGCGTCGACCTGCCGGCCCACCGTGTCACCCGGGACGGCCGCGAGGTTCACCTCACGCCGACCGAGTTCCGCCTGCTGGCGCGGCTGGTGCGGCAGGCCGGGCAGGTGGTCACGCACCGTCAGCTGCTGGCCGATGTCTGGGGCGTGTCCTTCGTCGAGCACACCCACTACCTGCGGCTCTACATGGGCCAGCTGCGGGCCAAGCTGGAGGATGAACCCGGCGATCCGCAGCTGCTGCTGACCGAGCCGGGGATCGGCTACCGGCTGGCGGATCCGGGCGTCTGATCCTGGCGGCGTTACCGGAGGCGCTACCGGTGACGTTTCCCGGCTGCGCTCCCCGGCTGCGGCCCCTGGCCCTTATGCCTTCCTGATGCGGCCGCCGGCATGCTGTCACCTTCCCAACCCCCAGGCTTGTCATGACCGACGCTCCCGCCTCGCAGGCCCCGTCCTCCCCTTCCCGTCCAGCACCCTCCCGCGACAGCGCCGATGCCGGCTACCAGGCCACCCGCCGCCAGGGCCTGGCGGCGCTGACGCTGGGCGCCATCGGCGTGGTCTACGGCGACATCGGCACCAGTCCGCTCTACACCATGAAGGAGATCTTCGCGCCCGCCACCGGCGTGCCGCTGGACGCGGCCAGCCTGATCGGCGCGGTCTCGGTGATCTTCTGGGCCCTGATGCTGGTGGTGACGCTGAAGTACGTCGTGCTCATCCTGAGGGCGGACAACCATGGCGAAGGCGGGGGGCTCGCGCTGACCGCCCTGGCCGCGCAGGCGGTGCAGGGCCAGCCCCGGCTGCGCCACGCCCTGCTGCTGCTGGGCGTGTTCGGCGCCACCCTGTTCTACGGCGACAGCGTGATCACGCCGGCGATCTCGGTGCTGGGCGCCGTCGAGGGCCTGCATCTCATCACCCCGACGCTGGATGCCTGGGTCGTGCCGCTGTCGGTGCTGATCCTCGTCGGCCTGTTCGCGCTGCAGCGCCATGGCACGGCGGTGGTGGGGCGCTGGTTCGGGCCGGTGATCGTGCTGTGGTTCGTCACGCTGGGCGTGGCCGGCGGGGTCCACATCGCCGAGGCGCCAGCCATCCTCGCGGCGCTCAACCCGGTCCATGCCTGGGACTTCCTGGCCGGACGCGGCTGGCATGTCTTTGCCGCGCTGGGCGCGATCGTGCTGGCATTGACCGGCGCCGAGGCGCTCTATGCCGACATGGGCCACTTCGGCCGGCGGCCGATCCAGCTGGCCTGGACCGGCCTGGTCATGCCCTCGCTGGCGCTGAACTACCTCGGCCAAGGGGCCCTGCTGATGAACGACCCGACCGCCATCGAGAACCCGTTCTACCGCCTGTTCCCCGATGCCTGGCTGCTGCCGGCCGTGGTGCTGGCGACGGCCGCCGCCATCATCGCGTCCCAGGCGGTCATCTCGGGCGCCTACTCGATGACGCGCCAGGCCATCCAGCTCGGGTTCCTGCCGCGCATGCGGGTGCGCCACACCTCCGCCCGCGAGGCCGGCCAGATCTACCTGCCGGCCGTCAACTGGGTCCTGCTGGCGGGCGTCGTCGCCGCGGTCCTGCACTTCGGCAGCTCGTCGGCGCTGGCGGCGGCCTACGGCATCGCGGTCACGCTGACGATGTTGATCACCACCTTGCTGACCTGGTTCGTGGTGCGACGCGCCTGGCGTCTGCCGGCACCGCTCGCGATCGCCGCGACGGCCTTCTTCCTGACGCTCGACGTGCTGCTGGTGGCCGGTTGCGCGGTCAAGTTCCTCGACGGCGGCTGGTTCCCGCTGGTCCTGGGCCTGCTGCTGTTCGTCGCGATGAGCACCTGGTCGCGGGGTCGCAGCCAGCTGCTGGCCGGCATCCGCCGCGACGGCCTGGACCTGCGCCCCTTCGTGGACGGTCTGGACACCGTCGGCATCTGCCGCGCCGACCGCACCGCCGTCTACCCGGTGGCCGACCCGACCACGGTGCCGCAGGCGCTGCTGCACAACCTCAAGCACAACCAGGTCCTGCACCTGACCAACGTGATCCTGACGGTGGTCTTCGAGCCGGTCCCCTGGGTGGCGATGAGCGATCGCATCGAGGTCGAACCGCTCGGTCATGGCTTCTGGCGCGTGACCTTGCGCTATGGCTTCATGAACACGCCGGACGTCCCCCAGGCGCTGACGCTGGCGGCCTCCCACGGCCTGCGCGTGCCCGTGTTCGAGACCAGCTATTTCCTCAGCCGCGAGACCGTGGTGCCGACACCCGGCCAGGGCATGGCGGCGTGGCGCGAGTCGCTGTTCGCGGTCATGAGCCGCCATGCGAGCGACGTGTCGGCCTTCTTCCGCCTGCCCGACAACGCGGTCGTCGAACTGGGGACGCGCGTCCAGATTTGATGTCAGCCCCTCGCCCGGCGGGTACGCCGGTCGATCCCCCGGGGGGATGCCCGCCGGCTTGGGGCGGCCCGGCGCCCGGCGGGGCTGTCAGCCCCTCGCCCGGCGGGTCAGGCTTCCAGCAGTCCCCAGCGCAGCGCCAGCAGCGTCAGTTCGGCCTGGTTGGCGGCGCCGAGCTTCTGCTTGACGTTGTAGAGGTGGGTGCCGACGGTGCTGGCGCTGAGCTTCAGCCGGCTGGCGATGTCGGCCACGCTGGCGCCGCGGGCCAGCATCACGAAGACCTCGAACTCGCGCTCGGACAGCGCGTCGACCGGGTTGGGCTCGTTGCCCAGCTGCGCCAGCGCGAGCTTCTGGGCGATGGCCGGGTCGATGTAGCGCTGGCCGGCGGCGACACGCCTGATCGCGTCGACCAGCGCCTCGGGCGCGCCGCGCTTGCTCAGGTAGCCCTGCGCGCCGGCGGCCAGCACGCGGCGCGGGTGGGCGGTGTCCTCGTGGGCCGACAGCACCAGCACGCGCAGCGTGTCGTCGCGGGCGCGCAGCCGCCGCAGCAGCTCCAGGCCAGACATGCCGGGCATCGACAGGTCCAGCACCAGCAGGTCGGGGCGGTTGCGCTCCAGCTCGGCCAGCGCCTCGTCGCCGGAGCCAGCCTCGGCGACCACCTCGATGTCGGCGCCGGAGGACTCCAGCAGCATCTTGAAGCCCATGCGGACGATGGTGTGGTCGTCGACCAGCATGACGCGGATCATCGGCCGGCCTCCCGGCGCATCGGCAGGCTGGCGTCCAGGCGCACGCCGGGCGACTCGCCGCCGACCTGGGCCGTGCCGACCGCCAGCGAACCGCCCAGGCTGCGCACGCGCTCGCGCAGGCCGCGCAGGCCGTAGTGGCCGGGGCGCTGCCAGTCGGCCGGCAGGCCGCGGCCGTTGTCGTCCACGCGCACCCGCAGGCGTTCGCCTTCAGGGCCGTCATCGACCTGCACGGCGATGTGCAGCAGCGTCGCGCCGCTGTGGCGCAACGCGTTGTTGAGGGCTTCCTGCACGACCCGGTAGGCGGCCAGCGCGAGGTCGCCGTCGAGGTCGGCCGGCAGCGGCGCGACCGTCAGCTCGATGCGTGGCGCACCCGGATGCTGGCGGGCGCCGCCGGCCAGGTCGGCCAGCGCGTCGGCCAGGCCCAGGCTGTCGAGCGCCAGCGGCGTCAGGCGCGGGATCAGGCCGTGCATGACCGCGTAGAGCCGGCCGGCCTCGTCGGCGATCAGCGTGGCGGTGGCCTGGCCGGCCGAGTCGCGCGTGGCCAGCCGGTTGGCCAGCGACAGCGCCAGGCTGCGCATCGCGGTGACGGACTGGCCCAGCTCGTCGTGCAGCTCGCGCGCGATCTCGCGCCGCTCGCGCTCGGTGTGCAGCTCGATCTGGTGGGCGATCTCGCGGCTCTCGGCCAGCGAGCGGCGGGCCTCGTAGGCCGCCAGGCGGGCCTGCAGCTGGTCCTCGACCGCGGCGGCCATGCGGTTGATGGCCGCGCCGATCGAGCCGGCCTCGCGTCCGGGCAGTGCCGGCAGCCGGGCGGCGTAGTCGCCGCGTTCGAGCCGGCCGAGTCCGGCCAGGATGGTGGCGAAGGGTCGCAGCGTGACGCCGACGAACCAGAACACCAGCGCGTTGATCAGCAGCAGCGCCGCACCGCCCAGCGCGGCCAGCCGCAGCAGGTCGTCCCAGCCGTCGAGGATGGCGCGGGAGGCATCGGCCTCCACGGTCAGCCGACCACCGCCCGGCAGCTCGATGAGCTGGCGCTGCGGCGGCGGCGCGACCCAGGCGACGAACCAGGCCGGCGCCTCGCGGCCCTGCTTGTAGACCGAGGGCGGCGAGCGGTAGACGACATGGCCGTCGCGGTCGACCAGCGAGATCTCGTTGGCCCGGACGCGGCCGAGCTGGCGCAGGAAATCGAGCATCGCGTCCGGCCCGGACAGCCGGTAGACCCAGCCGACGCGCTGCAGCATCTGCCCGGCCACGCGGTTGCCGGCCACGATTTCCTCGTGCACGCTGCTGCGCGTGGCGGCGATCTGCAGCAGCAGCAGCGCGGCGATGAAGCCGGCCATCAGCACCGCCAGCAGCACCTGCACCTTGAAGCGCAGGCTGTGTCCGGAGGCCAGGCCACCCGGCGCGGGGGCCGCAGCGGGCGCGCCCTCCGGCCGTGGCGGGGTGGACGGTTCAGAGGAGGCGGTGAGGCTGGCCATGACCCGATTGTCCCGGCCGCAAGCCAGCCCCGTCGCGACTGCGGGCTGGGGACTACCCGGCCAGCGAATGGCGATTTTCATGAGGCCCGGCTCATGGTCCGCGCGACGACAGCCCGGTGGCCTTTGCCGACACTGGCGACGCACCGGAACACATTCGGTGCCGGACCTCACCGACACCACCCATCCATCCATCTGGAGACTCACATGACCTGGGAAACCCCTGCCGCCATCGACTTCCGCTTCGGCTTCGAGATCACGATGTACGTGGCCGCTCGCTGATCCGGCGACCGACCCCATCGTCCCTTGACGAGCCGCACGGCCCGGCTGTGGAGTCCATCCGCAGCCGGGCCGTGTCGCATCCGACGCCCGCGCTCCCCCGACCACGACCTGACCCGGCCTGCCCACCGTGACTGCCTCGACTTCCTCCGCCTCCCCGGTCCTGACCGTGCGCGTGCTGGGCTCCGCCGCCGGCGGCGGCTTCCCGCAGTGGAACTGCAACTGCCGCCAGTGCGCGGCGGTGCGCGCGGGTTCGCCGGACCACCGCGCCCGCACCCAGTCCTCGATCGCCGTGGGCGGTCCGCACGACTGGCTGCTGGTCAACGCCTCGCCCGACATCCTGACCCAGCTGCAGCGCAGCCCGGCGCTGCAGCCCGCCCGTGCGCTGCGCGACAGCGGCATCGCCGCCGTGCTGCTGTGCGACGGCCAGATCGACCACAGCACCGGCCTGTTCATGCTGCGCGAACGCGGCCGGCCGCTGCCCCTGTGGAGCACCCGCCCGGCGCACGAGGACCTGAGCCACGGCAACCCGATCCTGCGCGTGCTGGGCCACTACTGCGGCGTCGACTGGCATGAGCTGCCGATCGACGGCCGTGCCGTCACGCTGCCGGCCGCGCTGGAAGCGCCCGGCGTGGCGACGCTGCGCGTCACCGCGCTGCCGCTGGACAGCAAGCCCGCGCCCTATTCGCCGCACCGCGAGTCACCGGTCGACGGCGACAACGTCGGCCTGATCCTGGAGAACACGGCCACCGGCGGGCGGGTCTTCTACGCGCCGGGCCTGGGCGCGATCAGCCCGGCGGTCTGGGAGGCCATGAACAGCGTCGATGCCGTGATGGTCGACGGCACCTTCTGGACCGACGACGAGATGATCACGCTGGGCTTCTCGCGCAAGACCGCGCGCGACATCGGCCACCTGCCGCAATCCGGGCCGGGCGGCATGCTGGAGGTGCTTGGCCGCCTGCCGCGGCGCACCCGCAAGCTGCTCATCCACATCAACAACACCAACCCCATCCTGGACGAGGCCTCGCCCGAGCGCCGCGCCGTCGAGGCAGCCGGCGTCGAGGTCAGCTTCGACGGCCTGGAGCTGACGTTCTGAACCCCGCCGACACACCCGAACCGCCGCCACGATGAACCACGCCACCCTGCCGACCCTGAGCCCCGAAGCCGCCCGCGCGCTGGCCGATGCGCCCGCCTGGGACCGCGTCACCTTCGAGCAGAAGCTGCGCGAGCGCGGCCGCAGCTACCACATCCACCACCCGTTCAACGTGATGCTCAACAGCGGCCGCGCGACGCCCGAGCAGATCCGTGGCTGGGTGGCCAACCGCTTCTACTACCAGATCGCGATTCCGGTGAAGGACGCGGCGGTGCTGTCGAACTGCCCCGACCGCGAGATCCGGCGCGGCTGGATCCAGCGCATCCTGGACCATGACGGCTTCGAGATCGGCGAGGTCAAGGATGCCGGCGGCATCGAGGCCTGGATCCGCCTGGGCACGGCCACCGGCCTGAGCCGCGAGGAGATCGTCGACCTGCGCCACGTCGTCCCGGCGGTGAAGTTCGCGGTCGATGCCTACATCCATTTCGCCCGCCATGCGCCCTGGCAGGAGGCGGTCTGCTCGTCGCTGACCGAGTTGTTCGCGCCGGAGATCCACAAGCAGCGCCTGGCCACCTGGCCCGAGCACTACCCCTGGATCGACGCCGAGGGCCTGAGCTACTTCCGCAACCGCGTCAGCCAGGCGCGGCGCGATGTCGAGCAGGGCCTGGCTGTCACGCTGGACCACTTCCGCACCCGCGAGCAGCAGGAACGCGCGCTGACCATCCTGCAGTTCAAGCTCGACATCCTCTGGGCCATGAACGACGCGATGGCGCTGCGCTACGGGGTGAACGCATGAACGCGTCCGTGTCCACCGTTGCCGAACTGGGCGACGCCAGCGTGCCGGCTGTTGCCGCCGGCTTCCGCCTGCAATGGGAACAGGCCCAGGGCAACCATGTGCTGCTCTACCCGGAGGGCATGGTCAAGCTCAACCGCAGCGCCGGCGAGATCCTGAGCCGCTGCGACGGCGTCGCCACGGTGGCTCAGCTCGTGAGCCAGCTCGAAGCCGCCTTCGGGGCGCAGGGCCTGCGCGCCGACGTGATCGCCTTCCTGCAGATGGCCCGCCAGCAGGGCTGGGTGCGCTGGTCATGAGCACGGCCATCTCGCCGGGAAGCCCGTCGCCATCGGCCTCGCCGACGATCGGCCCGCCGCTGTGGCTGCTCGCGGAGGTCACCTACCGCTGCCCGCTGCACTGCGTGTTCTGCTACAACCCGCTCGATTTCGCGGCCACCGGCAAGGGCCAGGAACTGTCCACCGAGGACTGGCTGCGCGTGCTGCGCGAGGCCCGCGAACTGGGCGCCGTGCAATGCGGCTTCTCCGGTGGCGAGCCGCTGGAGCGAGACGACCTCGAGGTCCTGATCGCCGAGGCCCACCGGCTGGGCTACTACACCAACCTGCTGACCTCCGGCGTCGGCCTGACCGATGCGCGCGCTGCGGCGCTGAAGGCCGCCGGGCTGGACCATGTCCAGCTGAGCTTCCAGGACTCGACCCGCGAGCTCAACGACTTCCTCAGCCACACCAAGACCTTCGGCCTGAAGCAGCAGGTCGGCGAGCGCATCAAGGCCAACGGCTGGCCGATGGTCATGAACGTGGTGCTGCACCGCCTGAACATCGACCACATCGACCGCATCATCGCGATGGCCGAGGCGCTCGGGGCCGAGTACCTCGAACTGGCCAACTCGCAGTACTACAGCTGGGCCCACCTGAACCGCGACCAGCTGCTGCCGACCTCCGACCAGATCCGCCGCGCCGAGGCCGTCACCGACGCCTGGCGCCAGAAGCTCGAAGGCCGCATGCGGCTGTTCTTCGTCGCCCCCGACTACCACGAGGGCCAGCCCAAGAAGTGCATGAACGGCTGGGGCAACGTCTTCCTGACCGTCACGCCGGACGGCACGGCATTGCCCTGCCACACCGCGAAGATGCTGCCGGGCCTGAGCTTCCCGAACGTGCGCGAGCACGGCATCGCCCACATCTGGCGCGACAGCGAGGGCTTCAACCGCTACCGCGGCACCGGCTGGATGAAGGAGCCCTGCGTGTCCTGCCCGGACAAGGAAAAGGATCTCGGTGGCTGCCGCTGCCAGGCCTTCTTGCTGGCCAACGACCCGGAGGCCGCCGACCCGGTCTGCCCGAAGAGCCCGCACCACGCGCAGGTGCAGCGGGCGGTCGACGATGCCGATGCCGGCCGGATGATCGAGCGCCCGCTCGTCTTCCGCGATCCGAAGAACTCGCGGACCTTGATGGGCGCGGGCTGAACGTCGCTGCGACGCGGCGGACCGGTTTCCTGTGGGTCGCCCCGGATGGGCACATCCAGGGCGATAGCGTGGGCTTAACGGGGTTGATTGAGATCGTTGATGCAATCGCACATGAATTGTCGATAGCATTCAACCCATCGCTTCCTCCCCAACCCCTTCAACCCCACCCACAGGAACCACCATGTCCATCATCAACACCCCCGTCCAGCCGTTCAAGACCCAGGCTTTCCACAACGGCAAGTTCATCACCGTGTCCGACGAGAGCCTGAAGGGCAAGTGGTCGGTCCTGATCTTCATGCCGGCGGCCTTCACCTTCAACTGCCCGACCGAGATCGAGGACGCCGCCGACAACTACGCCGCCTTCCAGGCCGCTGGCGCCGAGGTCTACATCGTCACGACCGACACGCACTTCTCGCACAAGGTGTGGCACGAGACCTCGCCGGCCGTCGGCAAGGCCAAGTTCCCGCTGGTCGGCGACCCGACCCACACGCTGACCAACGCCTTCGGCGTGCACATCGCCGAAGAGGGCCTGGCGCTGCGCGGCACCTTCGTGATCAACCCGGACGGCGTCATCAAGACCGCCGAGATCCACTCCAACGAGATCGCCCGTGACGTGTCGGAAACGCTGCGCAAGCTGAAGGCCGCGCAGTACACCGCCGCCAACCCCGGCCAGGTCTGCCCGGCCAAGTGGAAGGAAGGCGCGAAGACGCTGGCTCCCTCCATTGACCTCGTCGGGAAAATCTGACCCACCCCTCTGGGGTGGGTCAGGCCCACCCCCCGGAGCGGCTTGACGCCGCTCCCCCCTCAAGGGGGGCGAGACGAGTGGACCGGCAAAGCCGGATCCACCGTCTCCGCTGGATGAAGAGAACGACCGAGTGAGAGCCCAAGGGTGCTGCGGCACCGGACTGTTCGGAGACTTCTTCGGAGCAGTTGAAAGCATGTGATCGGCCTGCGGGCGCGTGCTTTCAACTGGGCCGGGACATGACTCGCCCCTGCGACACACGCCACCGAAAGGAACGCACCATGCTGGACGACACCACCAAGGGCCAACTGGCCTCGTATTTCGAGCGCATCACCCAGCCGATCGAGCTGGTCGGGAGCCTCGACGATTCCCAGGGTGCGGCCGACATCCGCGAGCTGATGACCGAGATCGCGGCGATCGCGCCGGAGAAGATCAGCGCCCGCTACGACGGCCGCCACGAGCGCCGCCCGTCCTTCCAGATCACCCGCGTCGGCCACGACATGGGCGTGCATTTCGCCGCGCTGCCGATGGGCCACGAGTTCACCTCGCTGCTGCTGGCGCTGCTGTGGGCCGGCGGTCATCCGCCCAAGGTCGAGCCGGCGGTGATCGAGCAGATCCAGGCGCTCGACGGCGACTTCAGCTTCACCACCTGGATGAGCCTGACCTGCCACAACTGCCCAGACGTCGTGCAGGCGCTTAACCTGATGGCCGTGCTGAACCCCCGCGTGCGCCACATCGCCATCGACGGCGGCCTGTTCCAGGCCGAGGTCGAGGCGCGCCAGATCATGGCCGTGCCCAAGACCGAGCTGAACGGAGCGGACTTCTCCAGCGGCCGCATCGAGATGGGCGAGATCCTCGCCAAGATCGACACCGGCGCAGCCGCCCGCGAGGCCCTCAAGCTCGGCGAGAAGGCGCCCTTCGACGTGCTGATCGTCGGTGGCGGCCCGGCCGGCGCGGCGGCGGCGGTCTACGCGGCCCGCAAGGGCATCCGCACCGGCATCGTGGCCGAGCGCTTCGGCGGCCAGACCATGGACACCATGGCGATCGAGAACTTCATCTCGGTCCAGGAGACCGACGGCCCGAAGTTCGCCGCCGCGCTGGAGGCCCACGTCAAGGCCTATGACGTCGACGTGATGACGCTGCAGCGCGTGCAGGCGGTCGAGCCGGCCGCCGCGCCCGGCGCGCTGGCCTCGGTCAAGCTGGAGAACGGCGCCGAGCTGAAGGCCCGCACGGTCATCCTGGCCACCGGCGCGCGCTGGCGCAACATGAACGTGCCCGGCGAGCATGAGTACCGGACCAAGGGCGTGGCCTATTGCCCGCACTGCGACGGCCCGCTGTTCAAGGGCAAGGACGTCGCGGTGATCGGCGGCGGCAACTCCGGCGTCGAGGCCGCGATCGACCTTGCCGGCGTGGTCCGCAGCGTCACGCTGCTGGAGTTCGCCGACCAGCTCAAGGCCGACCAGGTGCTGGTCAACAAGCTGCGCAGCCTGCCCAACGTGACGGTCCACGTGAACGCCCAGACCACCGAGGTGGTCGGCGACGGCCAGAAGATGACCGGCCTGCGCTACAAGGACCGCGTCTCGGGCGCCGAGCACCAGCTCGACCTGGCCGGCGTGTTCGTGCAGATCGGCCTGGTGCCCAACACCGAGTTCCTGCGCGGCACGGTCGAACTGAGCCGCTTCGGCGAGATCATCATCGACGCCAAGTGCCAGACCAGCGCCCCCGGCATCTATGCCGCTGGCGACGTGACGACCGTGCCGTTCAAGCAGATCGTCATCGCGGTGGGCGAGGGCGCGAAGGCGGCGCTCGGCGCCTTCGACCACCTGATCCGTCAGCCGGTGGTCGAGGCGACGGCGGCCTGATCAGTCGCGCTCCCGGCGGTCGCCCCCTCCACGGCGGCCACCGCCGGACCGACCGTTGCCCTCGCCCGGCTCGACGCCCGGGTCGCGGTGGCACTCGACGCAGTCGGCGAAATCCCGGATGCCCTCTTCCTCGTGCTCCGCGCGCACGTTGGCGGGCGTGTGCTCGTGGCAGCCGTAGCAGGTGTAGCGGGCGTAGTCGTTGCCCACGTGACAGGTGACGCAGGCGACGTCGTGGTCGCGGTCCAGCACGAAATGCCGGTCGTGCTCGAAGGTCGCGGGCTTCCACGCTTCCTGGCTGTGGCAGGCGCCGCAGTCCCCGCCGACCTTCCGGTGCAGCCGGTCCTCCGGCGCCCGGTGGCAGCTGCCGCAGGCCTTGCTGACCTCGGGCATCAGCAGTGCGTGCGAGAAGGGCTTGCGGCTGCGCTGCGTCAGCTTCGGGCCGAGATGGTCGCTGTGGCAGGCCATGCAGTCCTGCTCGATCAGCTTCTGGTGGAAGGACGCTTTCAGCGCGCGCTGGGGCAGCGTCGCGCCCTTCGTGCTGCGCAGGCCGATGTCGGCCGGCTTGTGGCAAAGGGTGCAGCGCTCGGCGCTCGCGCCGCGCCACGGCGCATGGCAGGCGAAGCAGTCGGTGGCCAGTTCGGCATGGCCCTGCACCAGCGCACCGGGGCTGATCATCAGGTGCGGGTAGACGAAGACCAGCACGATCAGCGCCACGGCGTTCAGGGCCGCCAGCCACAGCAGAAGCCGCTTCATGCCCAGCCCCAGAACAGGAAGATCGCGACGATGTGCGCCAGCGCGAGCAGCGCGAAGGCCAGCGTGATCGGGATGTGGATGACGCGCCACTGGCGCACCGCGTCGAAGGTCATGCTGTCCCAGTAGGTGCGATCGGCCAGCTCGGCGGGCGACAGGCCCTGGGCGCGCAGTCCCTCGCGCGCCGCGTCGAGCCGGCGGCGCGAACGGTCGAGCAGGAACTTGCCGGTCAGGCCGCTGATGACGTTCAGGCTCATGGCGGCCACCGCCAGCCAGCCGAGGATGGCGTTGAAGTGGATGCCCGCATGCACCAGCACCAGCAGCGAGCCGAGCCAGGCCAGGACCTCGTGGGCGCGCAGCCAGCCCACCGGTGAACCGGTCTGGATGTGGCGGCGCTTGCGCAGCGAATAGCCGAACGACGCCACGATCAGCAGCGTGCCGGGAATGCCCAGCCAGCGGCCGATCCAGGCGATGCCCAGGCGGTGCAGCAGCAGGTCGATCAGCAGCGTGGCCAGCGCCAGCGTCACGAGGTAGACCAGGAAGGGCAGCACCTCGCGGCGCATCAGGCGGGCTTGTCGTGCCATCAGGCCTCCAGCACGAGGGCGGTGAGCGGGCGGGCCACGCAGGGCAGGCAATGGCCGGCGGGGACGTCGTGGTCGGGCGTGCCGTCGTAGCCGACCCGGCCGTCGATCAGCCGGGTGGCGCAGGTGCCGCAGCCGCCGGAGCGGCAGCCCGATTCGATCGGCACCGCATGGCGCTCGGCGAAGTCGAGCAGGCTGGCGTCCTGGCCATCCCAGACGAGGCTGCGGCCGCTGCGCTGGAAGCGGATCGGCAGCCTGGCGGCCGAGGCGTCGCGCGTCGCCGTCGCCGCCGGGCGCTGGACCGAGGCCGGACCGAAGGCCTCGAAGCGGATGTCCTCGTCGGGCACGCCCCACGCGCGCAGTGCCGGCACCAGCGTGCCCATCATCGCGCCCGGGCCACAGATGAAGAAGCGGTGGCGGCCGTGCGGCAAGGTCCGCTGCAGCAGCGCCAGGTCGACATGGCCTTCGTGGTGGTGGTCGACGCCCAGCCTGTCCGATGCCTCCGGCCGGCTGTAGACCACGTGCAGGCGCAGGGCTGGATGGCTGGCCTGCAGCGCCTGCAGATGGGCCTGGAAGGCGTGCTCGCGGCGACTGCGCAGGCCGTAGTAGAGGTGGACCGGGCGTGCGGGCTGGTGCGTGATCAGCCAGCCCAGCATCGACACCATCGGCGTGATGCCGATGCCGCCGGCCACCAGCACGGCCGGCACGGATGCGTCCTCGTCGATGTGGAAATGGCCCGAGGGTGCGCGGACCTGCAGGATGTCGCCGACCTGCACCTGGTCATGGAAGTGGTTGGACGACAGCCCCGCTGGCCACTCCGGATGATCGGCCGGCGCCGGCACGCGCTTGATCGTGACCCGCAGCTGCGGCAGGCCGGGACGATCGGACAGCGAATAGCAGCGCGTCACCTGGCGCTGGCCACCGGGCGCGCGCGCATCGGGCAGGTCGAGCGCGAAGGTCAGGAACTGGCCCGGCCGGAAGGACGGCGGCGGCGTGCCGTCGACCGCTTCGAGCAGGAAGGAGCACTGCGTCTGCGCCAGGTCCTCGTGCTGGCGGGCGACCACCCGCCACGGCCGGGTGCCGGGCCAGGCCAGCGGCTGGCGCAGATCGGTCGATGGATCGGGATCGGCATCGGTCGCAGCCGGGTCTGGCCGATCCGCTGCGCGCTGGCGCTGGCGAATGGCCAGCACCGCCACGCCAACGGCCTGCAGCAGCAGGGCCGCGACGATCAGGCCGAGCAGCTGGCCGGCATCGGGTGCGGGAATCATGTCGTGGGGCGTCCTTCCGGGGCCCATTCTTCGGCATCGCCGATGAACCCTTGCTGAGCTTCGGCAGCGCCGATGAGCCCTTGTTGACCTGGCGCACGCCGGGATGCCGGGACGCTGGGACACCGGTGCGACACCGGCGCGACACCGGCGCAACACCGGTGCGACACCGATCAGGTCGGGTCCGGCGTCTCCCACCAGCGCCCCTGCAGGGATGCCTGCAGGTGGACGATGAAGCTGGTGACCTTCGAGGGCACCAGCTTGGGCGAGGGGAAGACCGCGTGGATCTCCTGAGACGGCGGCGCATGGTCGCCCAGCACCGCCACGACGCGGCCGTTGTCGAGCGACTCGCGTGCCACGTACCAGGGCAGCATCGCCAGACCCAGCCCGCCGCGCGCGGCGGCCAGCACGGCCGACAGGTTGTTCGAGCGCAGCGGTCCGCGCACGGGCACCGACTGCGTCGCGGCCGTGCCCGGTGCGCCCAGGCTCCAGCGGTCGTCGCCCTGCACGCTGCTGTAGACCAGGCAATCGTGTTGCGCCAGGTCGCTCAGCGTCTGCGGACGGCCGCGCCGGGCCAGGTAGTCGGGCGCGGCCACCATCACCCAGGGGTTGTCACCCAGGTAGCGCGCGCCCAGCGACGAGTCGGCCAGCCGGCCCATGCGGATGGCCAGGTCGACGCCCTGCTCGATCAGGTCGACGTAGCGGTCGTCGAAGCTCAGGTCGATGCTCACGCCTGGGTGCAGCGCCATGTAGCGCAGCACGCGCGGCACCAGCACGCGCCGGCCGAAGGCCACCGAGGTGCTGACCCGCAGCTGCCCGCCGACGCGGCTCTGCAGCAGCGTGGCGAGGTTGTCCGCCTCGTCGATCTCGTGCGCGATGCGCTTGCACTTGTCGTAGTAGATCGTGCCGACCTCGGTCGGCGTGACCCCGCGCGAGGAGCGGTGCAGCAGCCGCGCGCCCAGGCGCAATTCCATCGCCGCGACGGCCTTGGTGGCGGTCGGCTGGGTGATGCCCAGTTCCACGGCGGCGCGGCTGAAGCTGCCGGTCTCGACCACGCGGATGTAGAGCTGCACGCTGGTGATGCGGTCCATGGCCGGACTTTAGGGTGCAACGGTCATCGACGGCGGCCTAGACTTCGCACCCGCAAGGCCCGACGCCTGGGCGACCGGGTCGCCGGCGAGGCGGGCCAGGAGGTGCGGTCATGAGCGAACAGACGGTCCCGATGACGATCGAGGTGGTATCCGACGTGGTGTGCCCGTGGTGCGCGGTCGGCGTCAGCTCGCTGATGCGCGCGGTCGAGCAGCTGGAGGGCGAGCTCTCGCCACGGATCCGTTTCGAGCCCTTCGAGCTCAACCCGACGCTGGGCCCGGGCGGCGCCGACATCGTCGACTACCTGAGCCGCAAGTACGGCTCCACCCCGGCGCAGATCGAGCAGATGCACGCCAAGATCGCCGAACGCGGCGCCTCGGTCGGCTTCGCCTTCTCGATGGACAAGCGCAGCCGCACCTACAACACCTTCGACGCGCACCGCCTGCTGCACTGGGCCGGCGAGGTCGATGCCGAGGACGGCGGCACGCGCCAGCTGGCCCTGAAGCAGGCCTTGCTCAGCGCCCACTTCACCGATGGCCGCGACCCCGGCGACCACGGCCTGCTGATCCGGTTGTGCGACGCGGTCGGCCTGGACCCGAACCAGGCCGCCGTCATCCTGACCGGCAACGCCCATGCCGACGCGGTGCGCGAGCGCGAGCAGTACTGGCAGGAGCTGGGCATCCATTCGGTACCCGCCTTCATCGTCAACGACACCCACCTGATCGAGGGCGGCCAGCCCCCCGAGGTCTTCGTCGCCGCCCTGCGCCAGATCGCCGCCGAACGCGCCGGCGACGCCGGCCCCGAGACGACGGCGTCGACCGATCTGGAGCTCTGACATGCGGCCCCTCGCCAGACGGGTACGTCTGGCGGTCCCCCGGGGGGACGCCGGGCCGGCTTGGGGCGGCCCGGCGCTCGGCCCGGGGCTGGCTTCAGTCTTCTTCGCGCAGCTGCCAGCCCTTCATCAGCTCGGCCTGCACGTTCGGTGGCACCGGGTCGTGGTGGGCATAGGTGATCGTGTAGCGGCCGGCGCCACGGGTCAGGGCGTTCAGGCGCAGCTGGTAGCCCGACAGCTCCGACAGCGGTGCGCGGGCGCGCACGCAGGCCAGGCCGGCGCCCAGGCTGTCGGTGCCGCGGACCTCGCCGCGGCGGCTGGCGAGGTCGCCGGTGATGTCGCCGATCAGCGGCTCGGGCGCATGGATCTCCACGTCCACGAGGGGCTCCAGGACGGCCGGGCCGGCCTCGCGCATGGCGCTGACGAAGGCCTTCTTCGCGGCGGTCACGAAGGCGATTTCCTTGCTGTCGACGCTGTGGTGCTTGCCGTCCAGCACGGTCACGCGCACGTCGACCACCGGGTGGCCGCTGATCACGCCGGCCTCCATCGCCAGCCGCACGCCCTTCTCGACCGCCGGGATGTAGACGCTCGGGATGGCACCGCCCTTGACCAGGTCGACAAACTCGAAGCCCGCGCCGCGCGGCAGCGGGTCGACCTGCAGGTGGACCTCGCCGAACTGGCCGGCGCCGCCGGTCTGCTTCTTGTGGCGGTACTGGGCCTGCGCGGTGCGGGTCAAGGTCTCACGGTAGGCGATGCGCGGCGGTGCGGTGTCGACCTCGACGCGGCAGGTCTCGCGCAGCCGCTCCAGCAGCACCCGCAGGTGCAGCTCGCCCAGGCCGTAGACGACGGTCTCGTGCGTGCTGGCGACCTGCTCGACGCGCAGGCAGGGATCCTCGGCCGCCAGCCTGGCCAGCACCTCGGCCAGGCGCTGCTCGTCGCCATGGCGGCGCGGCTTGAGCGCCAGGCCGTGCACCGGCACCGGGAAGGGCAGCGGCCGGAGGTGGATGTGGTCGTCCTCGGGCGCGTCGTGCAGCACGGCGTCGTAGGCGATGTCGTCGACCTTGGCCACCGCGACGATGTCGCCCGGCCCGGCGCGCTGGACCTCGACATGGTCCTTGCCCTGCAGCATGAAGAGGTGGCCGACCTTGAACGGCTTGCGCGCATCACCCACCACCAGCAGGCTGTTGGGCGTGACGCTGCCCTGGTGGATGCGGAAGATGCCGAGCTTGCCGACGTAGGGATCGATCGCGACCTTGAAGACATGCGCCAGCACGTGCGCGGCCGGGTCGACCGACGCATGCATCAGCGTGGCCGACTCGCCCTCGCCGCGCAGGAAGTCGGGCGGGTTGCCCTCGGTCGGATCGGGCAGCAGCTGGGTGATGACGTCCAGCAGCGCGGCCACGCCCGCGCCGCTCTTGGCCGACACGAACACGACCGGGATCAGGTGGCCCTCGCGCAGCGCCTGCTCCAGCGGGGCATGCAGCTCGCGGGCGTCGACGTCGCCTTCTTCCAGGTAGCGCTCGACGAAGGCGGCGTCGACCTCGACCACCTGTTCGACCAGCGCCCGGTGGGCGGCGGCCACGCTGGAGAAGTCGGCCTCGTGGCCCGGATCGGCCTCGGGCCGGAACCAGCAGTCGACCACCTCGCGGCCGCCGAGGGCGGGCAGGTTCAGCGGCAGGCATTCGCGCCCGAAGGCGGCCTGGATCTGCGCCAGCAACTCGGCCGGCTTGACGCCCGGTGCATCGATGCGGTTGACGATGACGACGCGGTCCAGGCCGCGTTCGCCGGCCCAGGCCATCATCTGGCGAGCCATCGGCTCGACGCCGGCGGTCGCGTTGACGACGATCGCGGCGGTCTCGACGGCTTCGAGCGCCGGCAGCGACTGGCCGAGGAAATCGGCGTTGCCCGGCGTGTCCAGCAGGTGGATGCGCACGTCGCCGTGCAGCAGGTGCATCACGCTCGTCTGCAGCGAGTGCTGCATGCGGCGCTCGATCGGGTCCCAGTCGCTGACGGTGCTGCCGCGCTCGACGGTGCCGACCGCACCGATCGCGCCGCTGGCCTGCAGCAGCGCCTCGGTCAGCGTGGTCTTGCCGGCGGCTGCCGGGCCGACCAGGGCCAGGGTCCGGATGCGGTGGACGGCCGCAAGGCCGTCGGCCGTGACATTCGAGGGCTGGGCGGCGGTGCCGCCCGGTGCTGGGCTCGACATGAGGCTGCTCCTTCGCACCCGGCCACCGTTCGCGGCGGGCGCCTGGGGGGTGGATCGTCGGGCCAGCCTACGCCGATCGTCGACACGTCACAAGCAAGGGCAGGGCAGGTCGCCGGGCTGCGCGGGGACGGCCGCCCGGGTCGCCGCCATCGTGTACACAGATCCGGAAACCGTGTCGGTCTGTGCCATTCAGCACAAGAAGTGCACGACCGTTAGACTGCGCGCTCCGGGTTTGTCCCAGTCCTGTCGAGCCGGCTTCCACGGCTTCCGGACCCCGTCTTCCCGGACGTCGGCGTGCCGCGCCGCGCCCTCCACGATCCCGCCGATCGCCGCGCCAGCCGCCGCCAGCGTGCGCTCCCCGGGCAGACCTTGTCGCTGAACGATCTGCTGCCATGCCTGACCAATTCCTGCATTCCTTCCCTGCGCGCCGCACCGGCCTTGCCGCTGCGGCGCTGGCTTGTCTGCTGGCCCTCGCCGCCTGTGGCGGCGGCGGCGCCGCAGCCGGCCCTGGCGGCCCGGGCGGCATGCCGCCGCCGTCGGTCGGTGTCGTCACCGTCCAGCCGGCCAGCGTCGAGATGCTGACCGAGCTGCCCGGCCGGCTCGAGGCCTGGCGCACCGCCCAGGTCCGCGCCCGCATCCCCGGCATCGTCAACAAGCGCCTCTACACCGAAGGCGCGATGGTCAAGGCCGGCCAGGCGCTGTTCGAGATCGACCCCGCCCCCTTCCAGGCCGCGCTCGACAGCGCGCTGGCCAGCGTGGCGCGCGCCGAGGCCTCGGTCGCGCAGGCCCAGTCGGTGGTCGAACGCAACCGTCCGCTGGCCGCCGCCCAGGTCGTCAGCGATGCCGAGTGGGTCGCCAACCAGAACGCGCTGAAGCAGGCGCAGGCCGATCTCGCCGCCACCCAGGCGGCGGTGGCCGCTGCGCGCATCAACCTCGGCCATGCCTCGGTCCGGGCGCCGATCGCCGGCTTCATCGGCCGCGCCCAGGTGACCGAGGGCGCGCTGGTTGGCCAGGGCGACGCGACGCTGCTGGCGACCATCCAGCAGACCCAGTCGATGTACGTGAACTTCACCCAGTCGGCCAGCGAGGCGATGCGCCTGCGCCGGGCCTACGAGGCCGGCCAGTTCAAGCGCGTCGGTGGTGCCGGCGCCGAGGTCAGGCTGGTGCTCGACGACGGCAGCGTCTACCCGCGTGCGGGCAAGCTGCTGTTCTCGGACCTGAGCGTGGACGCCGGCACCGGCCAGGTCACGCTGCGCGCCGAGGTGCCCAACCCGGACGGCCTGCTGCTGCCCGGTCTGTACGTGAAGGTCCGGCTGGCCCAGGCCAAGGCCGACGGCGGCATGCTGGTGCCGCAGCAGGCCGTGACGCGCGGTGGCGCGGGCGGTGCCGACATCCTGATGGTGGTCGGCGAGGGCAACATGCCGGCGCCTCGCCCGGTCAAGATCGGCGGCGCGAATGGCCAGGACTGGGTCGTGCTCGACGGCCTGAAGGCGGGCGACCAGGTCATCGTCGACGGCTTCCAGAAGATGCGCCCGAACACGCCGGTCACGCCGGTGCCGTGGACGCCCGGCGGCGCCAAGCCGGCTGGCGCTCCCGCGGTGGCCGCCTCGGCAGCCGCTGCGGCCCCGGCCGCCTCCGCCGCCTCGGCCCGCTGACCCCGAAGGCTGACGCATGAACTCCAAGTTCTTCATCGACCGGCCCATCTTCGCGTGGGTCATCGCGCTGTTCATCCTCGTGCTCGGCGCGGCGGCGATCACCCGCCTGCCGGTGGCGCAGTACCCGACGGTGGCGCCGCCCGCCATCGTCATCAACACGGCCTACCCGGGTGCCTCGGCCCAGGTGCTGGAAGACAGCGTGCTGGCCGTCATCGAGCAGGAGCTCAACGGCGCGCCCGGCCTGATCTACATGGAATCGAGCGCCGACGCCAACGGCGGCGGCCAGATCACCGTGACCTTCGAGCCCGGCACCGACGTCTCGATCGCCCAGATCGAGGTCCAGAACCGGCTCAGCCGCGCCACGCCGCGCCTGCCCGCGGCGGTGGTGCAGCAGGGCGTGCGGGTCGACAAGGCGCGCTCGAACTTCCTGCTGTTCGTCTCGCTCACGTCGACCAACCCGGCCTATGACCCGGTCGCGCTGGGCGACTACGCGGCGCGCAACATCCAGCCCGAGCTGCTGCGCATCGCCGGTGTCGGCCAGGCCCAGCTGTTCGGCACCGAACGCGCGATGCGGGTCTGGATCGACCCGGCCAAGCTGCTGTCCTACGGCCTCGGATCGGCCGACGTGGTGGCCGCGATCCGGGCCCAGAACATCCAGGTCTCGGCCGGCACGGTGGGTGGCACGCCCAACCCGCAGGAGCAGGGCGTCTACGCGACCGTCTCGGTGGCTGGCCAGTTCACCTCCACGGCCGAGTTCGGCCAGGTGCTGCTGCGCGCCAACGCCGACGGTTCGACCGTGCGGCTCAAGGACGTCGCCCGGCTCGAACTCGGCGGGGCGAACTACGCCACGTCCTCGCGCCTGAACGGCAAGCCGTCGAGCGGCATCGGCGTCCAGCTCTCGCCGACCGGCAACGCGGTGGCGACCGCTGCGGCCATCAAGGCCCGCATGGCGGAGCTGCAGAAGTTCTTCCCCGACGGCGTCGCCTACGAGGTGCCCTACGACTCGTCGAAGTTCGTCAGCATCTCGATCCAGCAGGTCGTGACGACGCTGCTGGAGGCCGTCGCGCTGGTCTTCGTCGTGATGTTCGTGTTCCTGCAGAACATCCGCTACACGCTGATCCCGACCATCGTCGTGCCGATCGCGCTGATGGGCACCTTCGCCGTCATGCTGACGATGGGCTACTCGATCAACGTGCTGACGCTGTTCGGCATGGTGCTCGCCATCGGCATCCTGGTCGACGACGCGATCGTGGTGGTCGAGAACGTCGAGCGCATCATGGCCGAGGAGGGCCTCTCGCCGGCCGAGGCCACGCGCAAGGCGATGGGCCAGATCACCGGCGCCATCATCGGCATCACCGTGGTGCTGGTCAGCGTGTTCGTGCCCATGGCCTTCTTCGCCGGCTCGGTCGGCAACATCTACCGCCAGTTCTCGGTGGCGATGGTGGCCTCGATGCTGTTCTCGGCGCTGATGGCGCTGTCGCTGACGCCGGCCCTGTGCGCGACGCTGCTCAAGCCCATCCCGCCCGGTCACCATGAGCGTCGCGGCCCGTTTGGCTGGTTCAACCGCGCCTTCAAGCGCACGACCCACGGCTACGAGGCGGTGGTCGCCCGCATCATCCGCAAGGCCGGTCGCTACCTGCTGATCTACGGCGCGGTGCTGCTGGGCGTGGCCTGGCTCTACAAGAGCCTGCCGACCTCCTTCCTGCCCAACGAGGACCAGGGCTACCTGATCGTCAACGTGCAGCTGCCGCCGGGCGCCTCGGTGCACCGGACCGAGGCGGTGATGAGCCAGGTCGAGGGCTTCTTCCTGGCCCAGCCCGAGGTCGACAAGGTCGTCGGCGTGATCGGCTTCAGCTTCTCCGGCGCCGGCCAGAACGCGGCCATCGCCTTCGTGCCGCTGAAGGACTGGAAGGACCGCCCCGGCCCGCAGCACTCGGCCCAGGCGCTCGCCGGCCGGGCCTTTGGCGCGCTGATGGGCATCCGCGATGCCTTCATCTTCCCGCTGTCGCCGCCGCCCATTCCCGAGCTGGGCACCGCCACCGGCTTCAACTTCCGGCTGCAGGACCGCAACGGCCAGGGCCACGAGGCGCTGGTCGCCGCGCGCAACCAGCTGCTGGGCATGGCGCGCCAGAGCAAGGTGCTGGCGGGCGTGCGTCCGGACGGCCTGGAGGACGCGCCGCAGGTCAAGCTCGACATCGACCGCGAGCGTGCCGCCGCGCTGGGCGTGTCCTACGACAGCATCGCCAACGTGCTGGCCACCGCCTTCGGCTCGGCCTACGTCAACGACTTCCCGAACGCCGGCCGGCTGCAGCGCGTGATCGTCCAGGCCGATGCGAAGTCCCGCATGCAGCCCGACGACCTGCTCAAGCTCAACGTGCCCAACAGCCGTGGCCAGCAGGTGCCGATCGCCTCGTTCGCGACCACCCGCTGGGTCACCGGCCCGGTCCAGACCGTGCGCTACAACGGCTACCCGGCGATGAAGCTGGGCGGCGATGCCGCGCCCGGCTACAGCACCGGCGAGGCCATGGCCGAGATGGAACGCCTGGCCGGCCAGCTGCCGCCGGGCTTCGGCTTCGAGTGGACCGGCCAGTCGCGCGAGGAAAAGCTGTCGGGCTCGCAGGCCATGATCCTGCTGGGCTTCTCGATGCTGGCGGTCTTCCTGTGCCTGTCGGCGCTCTACGAGAGCTGGAGCATCCCGGTGGCCGTGCTGCTGGTCGTGCCGCTGGGCGTGCTGGGATCGCTGACCGGCGTGTGGCTGCGCGGCATGCCCAACGACGTCTACTTCAAGGTCGGCCTGATCACCATCATCGGCCTGTCGGCCAAGAACGCGATCCTGATCATCGAGTTCGCCAAGGACCTGCAGGCCGAGGGCAAGGGCCTGCTGGAGGCCACGCTCGAGGCCTGCCACCTGCGTTTCCGCCCGATCGTGATGACCTCGTTCGCCTTCATCCTCGGCGTGCTGCCGCTGGCCATCGCGACCGGCGCGGGCTCGGCCAGCCAGCGCGCCATCGGCACGGGCGTGATGGGCGGCATGATCACGGCCACCGTGCTGGCGGTCTTCCTCGTGCCGGTGTTCTTCGTGGTGGTTCGCCGCCTGTTTCCGGGCACGCGGCTGATGCACCTCGGTGGCACCATCGCCTCGCCCGCGTCCGACGCGGCCACCGCCGAAGCCCTGGGCGGGAAGCACTGACATGACCTTCCCCATCCACACCCGCATGACGACGAAGACGACGATGCGTGATGAACCTTCCTCCCTGCTGCGCCCGCTGACGCTGGCCGTGGCCGTCGCGCTGCTGTCCGGCTGCGCCGACCTGGCCCCGCGACTCGAACGTCCGGCCCTGCCGGTGCCCGGGCAGTTCGTGCTGCCCACGGCGGCGGCGGCTTCCGACGCCGCAGCGGCCGCCGCCGCGCTGCCGGCCTCGGCACCGGCCGAGCCGCTGGCCTGGGGCGACTGGGTGCGCGACCCCGGCCTGCGCCGCCAGGTCGAGGCCGCGCTGGCGAACAACCGTGACCTGCGCGTCGCGGCGCTGAACGTCGAGCGCGCCCGGGCCCAGCTGGACGCCTCGCTGGCCGACCGCTACCCGACCCTCGGTGCGGGCCTCACCGCCAACTCGGCGCCCAACGTGTCGACCGGCAAGCAGGCCCAGACCTACACCGCCGGCCTGCAGCTGGCCAGCTGGGAGATCGACTTCCTCGGCCGCATCCGCACCCTCAACGACGCGGCCCGCTCGCAGCTGCTGGCCACCGAGGCCGGCCGTCGCAGCGCCGAGCTGAGCATCGTCGCGGCCGTCACCCAGACCTGGCTGGCGCTGCTGGCCGACCGCCAGGCCATCGACCTGGCCCAGCGCAGCCTGGCCAGCCGCGAGCAGACGCTGGCGCTGACCCGGCTGCAGGCCCAGGCCGGCGCCACGTCGGTGCTGGCACTGCAGGGCAACGTCAACCTGGTGGCCCAGGCCCGCGTCGCGCTGCAGCAGGCGCTGCGCCAGCGCGCCCAGGACCTGTCGACGCTGGCGCTGCTGACCGGCGCCCAGCCGGCCGCCGACGCCGTGCCCGGCCTGCCGCCGCCCCCCCCGGCCGCGACCGCGCCGAACGCCAACGTGGCGGTGGCCGACACGACCGGCTCGGTGCTGACCGAGGACCCGCTGGCCGGCGTGCTGGCCGATGTCCCGGCCGGCCTGGATGCCCGCGTGCTGCTGCGTCGCCCCGACGTGGTGCAGGCCGAACGCCAGCTGGAGGCGGCCAACGCCAACATCGGCGCGGCCCGCGCGGCGATGTTCCCGCGCATCACGCTGACCGGCAGCGCCGGCCAGGCGTCGAGCCAGTTCAGCGGCCTGTTCCAGGGCGGCAACTTCGCCTGGACGCTGGGCGCGCAGGCGCTGATGACGATCTTCGACGCCGGCCGCAACCAGGCCAACGTCAACGCGACGACGGTCGGCCGCGACATCGCGGTGGCGCAGTACGAGCGCGCGGTCCAGTCCGCCTTCAAGGACACAGCCGACGCGCTGGACGGCCTGTCGACCTGGCAGGCCCAGCGCGAGGCCCAGGCCGAGCAATCGGCCAGCGCCCGCGAGATCGCCCGCCTGACCGACCTGCGCGTGCGCGCCGGCGCCGCCAGCGAACTCGACCGCCTCGACGCCCAGCGCAGCCTGCTGCAGGCCGAACAGGCGCTGCTGCAGACGCGCCTGGCCGAGCAGCTCAACCGCGTCGCGCTGTGGAAGGCTCTCGGCGGCTGAGCTCGGGCCGGCGGCAGACGCGGTCTGGCCCCGGTCTTGCTCAGCCTCTGGCGTGATCCCGGGCAAGTCTCGCGTGCAGATTTGGCGCGAGCGGCTGCGTCATCCATCGCGGTGATGCGGCGCCTGCGGGTCTGGCCTCATGCTGGCGGCTGCCGTCGCACGTCGCCGGCCTGACCTCCCGATGCCTCGCCAGGAGCCGCCCCATGCGCCCATCCGCCCCGACCGATCGCCCCGCCCGCCGGACCCGGCTCCGAGCGGTGTGGTGGCAGGCCCTGCTGGCGGGCGCGCTGCTGTCGACCGGCTGGAACGCCGGGGCAGCCGACCCGGCGCCCGCGCCGGAGACCATCCGCCAGGTGCTCGACCGATCGGCCCGGACGCGGCTGGACGGCTACGCGCAGCACCAGGTCGACCCGGCCCACAGCGCGCTGATCCGCGCTGACCTGGAACGCATCTTCAACCAGCTGGCACACCGGCCGGACATCGAGCTGCTGGTGGTCGACGGGCCGTTCCACGCCGAGACGCTGGCCGGCCGCATGCTGGTCGTCAGCGCCAGCCTCGCGGCCTTGCCCGAAGGCGAGCGCCTGTTCATCCTGGCCCACGAGGTCGGCCATGCGGTGATGGGCCACTGGGGCGAGCTGGGCGACCTCTACACCCGCCTGATTCCCGGCGAGGTCCGCCCGGAGGTCACCGACGCCGTCGCGCCGCAGCTCGGACGCGAGGCCTCGAACCTGGTCCACGGCCACGAATACGCCGCCGACGCCTACGCCTGGCAGATCCTGCGCAGCCTCGGCTACGGCATGGACAGCGTCATGGCCGCGCTCCAGGTCGTGCCCGGCATGGGCGACACGCCGACCCACCCCGCCACGCGCAAGCGCTACGCCCGCCTGCGCATGCTCGGCGAGAACGACCTGCGCAGCGCCGCGCTCAAGAACCCCGACTGAACCGGGTCAGCCCCCGGGCCGAGCGCCGGGCCGAGCGCCGGGCCGCCCCAAGCCGGCCCGGACCCCCACGGGGGTGGTCACGCGTACCCGCGTGACCGGGGGCTCCAAGTCACCGGGCCGAGCGCCGGGCCGCCCCAAGCCGGCCCGGACCCCCACGGGGGGTGGTCACGCGTACCCGCGTGACCGGGGGCTCCAGTTCACTGAAACGCGACCTCGGCGAAGCTCCGCAGCTTGCGGCTGTGCAGGTGATCCAGCCCCTGGTGGCGCAGGATCTCGATCGCGCGGATGCCGATGCGCAGGTGCTGGTCGACCCGCTCGCGGTAGAACTGGTTGGCCATGCCCGGCAGCTTGATCTCGCCGTGCAGCGGCTTGTCGGACACGCACAGCAGCGTGCCGTAGGGGACGCGGAAGCGGAAGCCGTTGGCGGCGATGGTGGCGCTTTCCATGTCCAGCGCGACCGCACGGCTCTGGCTGAAGCGGCGCTCGGGGCCCGGGTGCGGCAGCAGCTCCCAGTTGCGGTTGTCGGTGCTGGCGACCGTGCCGGTGCGCATGATCTTCTTGAGCTCGTAGCCCGACAGCTGCGTCACCTCGGCCACCGCTTCCTCCAGCGCCAGCTGGACCTCGGCCAGCGGCGGGATCGGGACCCACAGCGGCAGTTCCTCGTCCAGCACGTGGTCCTCGCGCACGTAGCCGTGCGCCAGCACGTAGTCGCCCAGCTGCTGCGTGTTGCGCAGGCCAGCGCAGTGGCCGAGCATCAGCCAGGCATGCGGGCGCAGCACGGCGATGTGGTCGGTGATGGTCTTCGCATTGCTCGGGCCGACGCCGATGTTGACCATCGTGATGCCGCTGTGGCCGTGGCGCTTGAGGTGATAGGCCGGCATCTGCGGCAACCGCGGCGGCGGCGCACCCAGCTCGTCGCCGGCCTCGGCGGCCAGGCCGGCGCGGCGCGTCACGACGTTGCCGGGCTCGACGAAGGCGACGTACTCGCTCTCCTCGTCGGCCATCAGCTCATGGCCCAGGCGCACGAACTCGTCGATGTAGAACTGGTAGTTCGTGAACAGCACGTAGTTCTGGAAGTGCTCCGGCATCGTGCCCGTGTAGTGGCGCAGCCGGTGCAGCGAGTAGTCCACCCGCGGGGCCGTGAACAGCGAGAGCGGATGCCGCACGAGGCCGTCCGGGCCCGGTTGCGGATCGAGCGTGCCGTTGGCGATGCCGTCGTCCATCGCGGCCAGGTCGGGCAGGTCGAACAGGTCGCGCAGGCGCTGGCGACGCTCGGGCGTCAGCGCGCCTTCGAGGTGATCGTGCTCGGCCAGGCTGAAGTGCACCGGGATGGGCTGGCTCGACAGCCCGACCTCCAGCGCCACGCCGTGGTTCTTCAGCAGCAGCTCGAACTGCTCGCGGTAGTAGTGCCGGAACAGCTCCGGCCGCGTCAGCGTGGTCTCGTACACGCCCGGTCCTGCGACGAAGCCGTAGGCCAGCCGCGAGTCGGCCCGCGCCACGGTGTCGACCCGCACCCGCACGAAGGGATAGCAGGCACGCACGTGGCCGCCGTCGTCACGGCCGGCGACGAACTCGCGCAGGGCCTGGCGCAGGTGGGCGATGCCGCTGTCGTAGATGGTGCGGGCATGGGCCAGCGCGGCGCTGGCATCGGTGAACGACTGGGTGGTGATCACGGTGGGGCTCATGCGGCCCATTGTCAGCCGTGAGCCGGCCCTTGTGACCCGGGCCGCGCCCGCAACGGGCATCAAGCGGGTTTCAGGCCGATTTCAGGCCGGCCGGTCGTGCATCAGTTGCGGCTCAGCCAGAGGTCGACGATCAGCGGCCGGTGCTCGCTCGCCTCGGCGCCGCCGACGGCCACCTCGGCCAGTCCGAGTCCGGGGCTGACCAGCACATGGTCGATGCGCAGGAAGCTCAGGTTGGGCCGCAGCGAATGGCCGTGCGTGTAGCCCCAGCCGGTGGCGGCCGAGGACCAGGCATCCCGCAGGTTCAGCGCCAGCAGCGACTGCACCACGGCCGAGGCCTCGGGCGCATTCAGGTCGCCGGCGATCAGCATGGGCAGCGGGCGCTTGCCCGGACCGGTCGGACGGGTGCGCGCCAGGTCCTCGGCCAGGTGCCGGGCCTGACCCAGCCGATGGCCGAAGTTGATGCGCCAGTCGTCCAGGCCGCCGAGGTGCTCGCGCCGGGCGGCGTTGAGGCCTTCGCGCGGCGACAGCAGGTGCACGTTGACGATCTCCAGCCGCTGGCCGTTCACCTCGACCGTGCAGCGCAGGTAGTCGCCCAGGCCGGGCTGGACCGACAGCGGCGCGGTGCGGCAGTCGCGCAGCGGGTGGCGGCTGGCGATCACGTACTGGCCGCTGAGCTGCAGGTGCCGTCCGGCCAGCAGCAGCTTCATCGCCTCGGGCATCGGCAGCCACTTGTCGGTCAGCTTCTGGGCGTCCTGCAGCACCAGCACGTCGGGGCTGTGGCGCTGCACCTCATCGACGATCGGGCCATAGCCCTCGGGCCGGTCGTCGGCCTTGTAGGACTTGATGTTGAAGCTCATCACCCGCAGCCGGTTGCTGCCGTTCTCGGGCTGGCCGTGGGTCCATCCCATCAACGGGAAGACCACCACCAGGACGCTGGCCAACGCGGCCAGGCGCCAGGTCCAGCCGACCGTGATCGACAGCGCCAGCGCCAGCAGCGCCGGCACCAGCAGCAGCAGGTAGGGCGTGTAGCGCAGCAGCTCGACCCACCAGGCCAGCGGATCGCCCAGGTTCTGGGCGGCCCACAGTCCGCCGATGGCGAGCACCGTCAGGCTGATGAAGAAACGGGCGATCGACTGCAGCGGATGCGACTCGACCCGCGACAGGCGGGCATCGCGCGCGGCACGGGCGTCCAGGGGGGTGCGGGGGCGGCGGCTCGATGGCATGGGTGCGCATCAGCCTACCTCAAGCGCCGCTCGACGGCGTGTCAGCGCCCCTGCCCCGGTGTCGATTGCTGCACGCGCGCGACGCGCCCGCCGGCCGTGCGCCGGTCAATCCTCGCTGGCCAGCACCATCAGGCCGGCGGCCGTGTTGGAGATGGGGATGTGGTAGTTCCGGCTGACCTCGCGCACCTTCGAGCCGAGCGCGCCGCGCATCGCCAGCCACATCAGCAGCTCGACGCCCTGCGTGCCGGTCTTCTCGACCAGTTCGGGGATCGAGAACCGCGTCGCCCAGGTCGGGTCGTCGACCAGGCTCTGCATGAACTGCTGGTCGAACGCGCGGTTGATGAAGCCGGCGCGCTGGCCGTCCAGCTGGTGCGACAGGCCGCCGGTGCCCAGCACCATCACGCGGGCCTCGCTGTCCCAGCTGCGCACGGCGCGGCCGACCGCCTCGCCCAGGCGCCAGCAGCGCTGCGCCGACGGCAGCGGGAACTGGACCGTGTTGATGCACACCGGCACCACCGTCACCGGCCAGTCCTGGTCCGGCCAGCACAGCGCCATCGGCAGCGTGAAGGCATGGTCGACCAGCATCTCCTGGCAGGTCGTGAGGTCGAAGTCCTCGGCCACCAGGCTGTTGATCAGGTGCCAGGACAGCTCGCGCTGGCCGGTGAAGGCCGGCACCTCGGGGATGCCCCAGCCCTCGTCGGCATTGCGGTAGGTCTCGGCCGCGCCGACCGCGAAGGTCGGCATCTTGTCGAGGAAGAAGTTCAGCCCGTGGTCGTTGTAGAACACCACGACGACGTCCGGACGGGCCTGCGCCAGCCAGCGGTGCAGCGGTGCGTAGCCCTCGAAGAAGGGCGCCCAGTACGGGTCGTCCTGCAGCTCCTTGGCGATGGCGCGGCCGATGGCCGGGACGTGGGACGTGGCGACGCCACCGATGATCTTGGCCATGTCGTTCAACCCCGCGCGGCCAGCAGCCTGGCCTTGAATTCGTCCTTGCTCAGGCCCGTCTGCTGGGCCCCGATGTCCTGCACGTCCAGGCCGAAGATGCCGGCGAACTTGGCCAGGTAGTAGACGTTGCCGCCGGCCGCCAGCAGCTGCAGCACGTTGCGCGCGCGGATCGCCTCGCGCTGCGGCGCGGTCAGGCCGTAGCGGGCGCAGTAGCCGTCCTCGTCGGCCTTGAAGGCGGCGCGGTTGGCGGCGTCGTTGAAGGAAAAGCACATCTTGTTGAGCGCGTAGCCCTTCATGGCCTGCGTGCCGTCGAACAGCGTCGTGCCGGGGATGTCGATGTGTCCGGGATCGGACCGTTTCGGGTCTTTCATGGGTCTCCTCGTTCGGTGGAAGGGCGGCGCATCGGTCGGGATGCGATGGCCGTCAGTATTCGCACCGAGGCGCCGCCGAACAACGCGCCGATACTCATGTCACCCATGAGCGAACCCGATCATTTGGACCTCGACGGCCGCCTGCTCCAGCTGCTGGTGACCGTGCTCGACAGCGGCAGCGTGACCGCGGCGGCGCAGCGCCTGGGCGTGACCCAGTCGGCCGTCAGCCACGGGCTGGACCGGCTGCGCGCGATCGTCGGCGACGCGCTGTTCGTCAAGGCCGGACGCGGCATCGCGCCGACCGAGCGGGCCCGCGCGCTGGCCGGCCAGGCGCGCGAGCTGCTGGCCGGCCTGCAGCGCTTCGCCGAGCCGGCCCGCTTCGATCCGGCCAGCCTGCGCGGCGAGATCACCATCGCCGCCAACGAGCTGCAATGCCACCTGCTGCTGCCGCCGCTGCTGCTGCGCCTGCGCGAGGCCGCGCCGGGCCTGCTGCTGCGCATCCTGCCCTCGCGCGTGCCGGGCCTCGAACTGCTGCGTGACGACGACTGCCAGCTGGTCATCTCGCCGCGGCCGCCGGACAGCCGCGACGTCAAGCAGAAGCGCCTGTTCGCCGACCGCTACCGCGTGTGGTTCGACGCCGCGCAGCGCGAGGCGCCGGCCACGCTGGCCGACTACCTCGCCGCCGACCACGTCAGCGTGCGCTACGAGGACCGCCGCCGGCTCGACATCGACGCGTGGTTGCACCAGCAGGGCATCGAGCGCCGCCTGGTCGTGACCGTGCCGGGCTTCTCCGGCATCGCGCCCTTCCTGCGCGGCACCGCCCGCCTGGCGACCCTGCCCAGCCTGCTCGGCACCGAGCTGCTGCGCGGCTTCGCCCAGGCCGACGTCCCGCTGCCCGCGTCATTGCAGACGCCGCCGCTGCCGATGTACCTGCTGTGGCACCGCCGGCACCAGGACGATCCGGTGCAGCAGTGGGTGCGGGCGGAGGTGGAGGCGGTGGCGCTCAGCGCTGTGCGGCTGCCTTGATCTGGGTCTGCGCCACCCGAAGGATCTCTTGGGCATAGTGGCGCTGGACCCCTTCGGTCCCTCCCGTGATCGAACCCGACGTCGTTGGCTCCTGCATCCTCACGGCCCAGACTGCCTTGCCCTTGATCCTGAGTTCGAGGATCACGTCGTTCTTGATGTTGCATGGCGAGCAGAAGACACGGCCGCCCGACGGCACGACGATCAGCACGGGCCAGTCCGGCTGCTCGTGCAACAGAAAGTCCATGGCTTCGGACGTGAGGCTGGCCGACTTGTCCGTCTTGACGTGCAACGAACGGGACTCGATGCCCGCGTTCTCGAAGCCGGCCGGCAACACCGCCATGACCGCATGCCCCAGTTCGGCGACCGATTCGTTCAGCCGGGCGTCATTGAAGATCGGATGGGTCGAGTTGATCGAGGCCTCGCGCTGAAGGTAGAGCACCCGCAGTCCTTCGACCGCGAACACCTGGTCGGATGGCAGAAGCGTGCGGACCGTCGCGGTCGAGCTGCATCCGCCCAGTGCCAGCAGCCAGAGCAGGACGATCCAGTGCATCCGATACCAGGCGTGGCGTCCATGTGTCGCATTCATCGGTTTCTCCTCCTGGGTTCACACGCGGATCGCGTGCTTTGGAGAAAGATCGCACGGGTGACGCCGTCGTGTCTGGAGGCGGGACTCACGGACTTGATCCACATCAATCGACGCTCTTGGCCTGTGCCGCTCAGAACTCCTCCGTATCCACCTCCGACTGGTTCTGCGTGCTGTAGCGCCCGCCGTGGATGGCGCTGGGCGGCATGAGGTGGTCGAGGCGGGCGAGCTGGGCGGGGCTGAGGGTGATGGGCAGCGCGCCGAGGTTCTCTTCCAGGTGGGCGATCGAGGTGGTGCCGGGGATCGGGACGATGTGCTCGCCGCGGGCCAGCAGCCAGGCCAGGGCCAGCTGGGCCAGCGTGCAGCCGGCCTCGTGGGCGACCTCGCGCAGGCCCGTCAGCAGGGCCGCGTTGGCGGCCAGGTGGGACGGCGTGAAGCGCGGCATGGCGCGGCGGATGTCCTTGGCGTCGAAGGCGGCCGGGTCCAGCGCCACGTCGGTCAGGAAGCCGCGGCCGACCGGGCTGAAGGCGATGAAGGCGGTGCCCAGTTCGCGGCAGGCCTGCAGCACCGCGATCTCCGGGTTGCGCGTCCACAACGAGTATTCCGACTGCACCGAGGCGATCGGGTGGACCGCGTGGGCGCGTCGCAGCGTCGGGGCCGAGACCTCGCTCAGGCCGATGCTGCGGATCTTGCCGGCGCGCACCAGGTCGGCCAGCGCGCCGACCGAGTCCTCGATCGGCACCTGCTTGTCCCAGCGGTGCAACTGGTAGAGGTCGATCACGTCGGTGCGCAGGCGGCGCAGCGAGTCCTCGCAGGTGGCCTGGATCGTCTCGGGCCGGCCGTCGATGACGCGCACGCCGTCGACGCCCTGCATGCCGCACTTGCTGGCCAGCACGAAGCGGTCACGCTGGCTGGCCAGCACCTCGCCGACCAGCGTTTCGTTGGCGCCGAAGCCGTACAGCGCGGCGGTGTCGAGCAGCGTCACGCCCAGGTCGAGCGCCCGGTGCAGCAGCGCGGCGGCCTGCTCGCGCGACGGCGGCTGGCCGTAGGCATGGCTGAGGTTCATGCAGCCCAGGCCGATGGCGCTGACCTCGAAGGGGCCGAGGGCGCGGGTGGGCAGGGCGGTGACGGGCTTCGTGTTCATGGGCGTTCTCGTCGTGGGGCAGGGTTCAGCGGGGCTGCGCGGCGCCGGTCGGCAGCGTGAAGTGGCGCGCCACCCAGTCGGTCGCGGCGACCAGGTCGGTGCAGACGGCGGCGGCACCGCGGAAGTCGTGTTCGGCCGAGATCGGCGTCGGGATGGCGATGGCGGTCACGCCGGCCGCGACGGCGGCGGCCAGGCCGTGCTGCGAGTCCTCGAAGGCGACCGCCTCGCCGGGCTGCAGGCCGAAGCGGCTCAAGGCCAGCTGGTAGCAGTCGGGGTAGGGTTTGTTGCGCGGCACGTCGTCCATGCCGACGAGGGTGTCGAAGCGCTCGAGCAGGCCATGCGGGCCGAGCACCGCGTGGATCGCTTCCTGGGACGCGCCGGTCACGACCGCACAGCGCAGGCCACGGGCCTGGCGCCAGTCCAGCGTCGCACGGGTGGCCGGCTGCAGCGGGTAGCCCTCGCGGGCCAGGTGGGCGCGGGTCTCGTCGACCTTGGCCTGCACCAGATCCTCGACGCTGGCGCTCAGGCCGTAGCGGCGCTGCACGTCGATGGCGTTGTCCAGCGTGGGCATGCCGGCGTGGTGGGCGCGGTAGGTGGTCTCGTCCAGCTCGGCGCCCCAGCGCCGCAGCACGCGGACCCAGGCCTGCCAGTGCGCGCCTTCGGAGTCGACCAGGGTGCCGTCCATGTCGAACAGCACGGCCTTGAGGGTGGGGAGGGTCATCGGATGAGCCCGTGAAGAAAGTGGGGTGGGGTCAGTGATAGAAGGCGTAGGCCACCGCGATGGCACCGACCAGTCCGACCGCGTCGGCGATCAGGCCGCAGGCCAGTGCGTAGCGGGTCTGGCGGATGTTGACGCTGCCGAAGTAGACCGCCAGCACGTAGAAGGTCGTCTCGGTCGAGCCCTGGATGATGGCCGCCACGCGTGACGGGAAGGCATCGACGCCGTGGGTCTTCATGACGTCGACCATCAGGCCGCGCGCACCGCTGCCCGACAGCGACTTCATCAGGCCGACCGGCAGCGCGGGCACGAAGTCGGTGTTGATGCCGAGCGCGCCGATCAGCCCGGCCAGGCCGCGCATCAGCAGGTCCATGCAGCCGCTGGTGCGAAACACCGAGATGGCCACCAGCATCGCGATCAGGTAGGGAATGATCTGCACGGCCACGCCGAAGCCGTCCTTGGCGCCCTCGACGAAGGCCTCGTAGACGTTGATCCGCCGCAGCGCCCCGGCCGCGACGAACAGCGCGACGATGGCCAGGATGGTCAGGCTGCCGATCAGGCTCACGCGCTGAGCCAGCTGGTCCGGCGGCAGGCCGCGCAGGCCGACGTACAGCGCCCCCATCAGCGCGATGAAGCCGCCGTAGAAGGCCAGCACCGGCGCACACAGCAGGCGGATGCGCTGCATCCAGGCGACGGCCAGCAGCCCGGCGCTGAAGGAGATGAAGGTGCCGATCAGCGTGGGCAGGAAGATGTCGGCGGCGTTGAAGCCGACCAGGCCCTGCTCGACCGCGAGGGTCTGGCGGATCGCGATGACGCTGGTCGGGATCAGCGTCAGCCCGGCCGTGTTCAGCACCAGGAACATGATCATCGGGTCGCTGGCCACCGCTGGCTGCGGGTTGATCTGCTGCAGCTCGCGCATCGCCTTCAGGCCCAGCGGCGTGGCCGCGTTGTCCAGGCCGAGCAGGTTGGCGCTGAAGTTCATGACGATGCTGCCGCCGGCCGGATGACCGTTCGGGATGGCCGGAAACAGGCGCCGGAAGAACGGTGCCGCCGCGCGGGCGAACAGGCCGATCACGCCGGCCTGCTCGCCGATGCGCATCAGGCCCAGCCACAGGCTCATCACGCCGACCAGGCCGATGCTGATGTCGAAGCCGGTCCTGGCGGTGTCGAACAGGCCGGTCAGCATCTTCGGGAACACGCCCAGGTCACCCGCCAGCATCTGGCCGAAGGCGGCCATGAAGCCGACCAGGATGAAGGCGATCCAGACGATGTTGAGGGCCATGGCGCGGGCGGTGTCGAAGGCAGGCCGGCAGCATAGCCGCGCCCAAACGACGCGGGGGCGGTGCGCTGGCTGCGCACCGCCCCCGACGACCCGGGTTCGGGGTTCGATCCGGCCGAGGCCGGATGCCCGATCAGTTCGGCGTGCCGACGATCGGTGCCGACGCGTTCGACACCAGCCCCGCCGCGCCCGTGTGGGTGCGGATGCGGAAGCTGTAGGGCTGGCGCGAGGCCAGGCCGGTGACGGTGTAGGCCGCGGTGGCGCGACCGTTCAGGCGCACCACGGTCGTCCAGGTCGAGCCGGCCGCCGCGCACTGGGCGATCGTGCCGGTGCAGCGCTCGATCTCGTAGCCGGCGACGGCTGCGACCGTGCTGGCGGTCCAGGCCAGCGGCACGCGACCCGCCGGCGTCGCGCCGATGCCCAGCACGCCGGCCGAGACGGTGCTGCGGAAGTTCGCCGGCACCGGCAGCGTGCCGTTGAAGTGCGAGACCGTGCTGGTCGGACCCTGCACCGTGCCGTTCACCGCATTGACCCGGTAGCTGTAGAGCGTGTTGGCGGCCAGGCCGGTGTTCTGCACCTGCGTCGCGTTGGCCGGCAGGTTGCCGCTCGGCGCCGTGATCGTCGCGTAGGTCCCGACCGTCGCGGTGCCGTTGGCGGCCACCGTGACCGGGGCGCGCTGCACGCGGTAGGCGGTCTCGCCGGTCGAGGCATCGCCCCAGGCCACCAGGGCACTGTTGGCGACGGTGCCGAGCCGTGCGTTCAGCCCGGTCGGCGCCGCGATCACCAGCGGCAGCGGGGTGGTGACGCTGACCGGGTTGGAGGCGCTGCTGCCGGCGGCGTTGACCGCGACGACCTGGTAGGTCACCGCACGGCCCGACGGCGCGGCCGTGTCGCTGTAGGCGCGGCTGTTGACCGGCAGCGTCGCGATCGGCACGCCGTCGCGGCGGACCTCGAAGCCGGTCTCGTTGACGGCGGCGTCGGTCCAGGCCAGGTCGACCCGGGTGGCCGAGACCACCGTCGCGGCCAGCGCCTGCGGGGCGGCCGGCAGGGCCGGTGCGATCGAGCGCACCGTGCGGACCTGGGCGCGGTCCCAGCCACCGGCGCTGGACATCACCGTGATGACGGCCGGCGGCGCATCGGTGCGCACCGCCACGCCGGTCGCACCGACGGGCAGCAGGTAGTCCTGCAGCGTCAGCGTCGGCGGCACGCGGGTGTCGCTGGACGTGGCCGTGACCTGCAGCGTGCGGGTGTCGAGGTCGTAGTCGGCCTGCGTCACGACGACCTGGTCGACCAGCGCGCGCACCAGCCGGGTCGTGTCGGTGCTGGCATCGGCCACGCTCGCCACCACCTCGACCGCGCCGGGCAGCGCGGTGGTGTTGGGCGCATCGGCCAGCACCTCGGTCGTGAAGAATTCGCCGGTGGTGTTGCCTTCCAGCGGCCGGGGCGTGCCCAGTCGCACGGCTTCCGGCGCGGTGCCGGCGGCGTCCTGCACGGTCACCGAGGCGCCGCTGATCGCGTGCGCGAAGGCGTCGACCTGGCCGACGCGGGTCGGCGTGCGCGAGTAGGTCATGCGGTCGCTCGACAGCGGCGTCTGCACGCGGCCGTCGAACAGCTGGCCCTGAACGGTGAACAGGCTGGTCGTCGCGACGTTGCCGCCGGCGGCGTTGATGGCGATCGGCAGGCCATTGAAGCCGGTCGCCGTGACGCGCACGAAGTTGGTGTCGCAGGGGCTGCCGACCACCGGCTGCGGCGTCGCGCCGTCGCCGATGTAGCCGGCCGGCGGCGGCGGGGCCAGCACCGGGTCCCAGGTCAGCCAGGGGCCGACCTTGCCCTGTGCGGCCGGGTCGTTGGCGACGAAGGTCGTGTCGAAGGTCTCGCTCAGGTCACGGCCGGCCTGGATCACCTCGATGCGGTACTCGTTGACGCCGTAGGGATGCTCGACGCGGTAGATGCCCGCCGCCGGCACGTCCAGGCGGATGCGCAGGCGGGTGAAGGTCAGCTGCTGGCCGTCGACCGGCTCGGGCGTGTTGTAGGTGGCTTCGGTGGCCATCACGACCAGCGCGTCGAAGCCGCGTGCGGGTTCGCTGATGGCGGCCTCGGCCAGCCAGTAGAAGGACTCGGTGCCGGTCCCCGTCTGGGACGAGACCAGGTTGCCGGGGATGGCCGGGTCGAAGAAGCACAGGTCGGCGTTGCGGCAGATCTGCAGCGCCAGGCCGCGGCTGTCGGTGACGGATTCCGGATAGCGGTCGACCGGGTTGACCGGGCCGGTGGCGAAGGGCGTCGCGCCGTTGGGGGCCGGGCAGGCGGCCTGGGCCAGTCCGGCGGCGGTCAGTTCCAGGGCGCCGGCCAGCAGGGCCGCGCCAAAGGCGCGGGTCTTGTGTCGCTTGAGAAGTCGGTTGTGGCTCATGTTGCGTCGGTCCGGGCTCAGGGGTTGATGACGGTCAGCGGCTTGCTGGCGATGCCGCCGGCGCTGGAGCGCACCGTCACGGCGGCCGGCAGCACGGTCAGGCCGGGCACGCTCGCGGCGCCGTTGACCAGCGTCGTGGTGGCACCGCCGGGCAGGGCCAGCGTGAGCGTCGGCAGGCTCGCCGGTGCCTGGTCGCTCGACGAGGCCTGGACCTCCAGCGTGCAGGTGCGCGGTGCGGCCGTGCATTGCGCCTGGGCGCGGGTGATCGTCACCAGGTCGGTCAGCGGCACGTGCTGGACCGGGCTGGGCGCGTTGCCCTGGGCCGCGTTGGTGGCGGTGAAGGCGACGGTGGCCGGCAACGTGGTCACGTCGCTGGCGGTGAAGTGGCGGCCGTTGCCGTCACCCCGCAGGTTGCCGCCGGGCGTGGCGGTCACGGTGGCGGTGGTCGGGGCGCTGGCATGCAGGCTCAGCGTGGCCGCGCCGGTCGTGCGGGCGTAGGTCGCGCCAGTGACGGTCAAGGGCGTGATGCCTTGCGGTGCCAGCTTGCCCTGCACGGTGAACTCGCGGCTCGTGTAGGCCGAGGCCATGCCGTCGCGGTCGACGTCGGTCGGGTCGATCGCCAGCGGCGTGGTGCCGTCCAGCGCGGTCGCGCTGATGCGCACGAAGTTGCGTCCGCAGGGGCTGCCGATCACCGCATGCGGGGTCGCGCCGTCGCCGATGTAGCCGGCCGGCGCGGCCGGTGCGACCGCCGGGTCCCAGCGCAGCCACGGACCGACGATGCCGGTGCGCGAGCCGTTGGGCGTGAACTCGACGTCCACCGTCTCGTTGATCTCGCGGGCGATGGCACGGCCGCGGTCATCGACCACCGACGTCACCGTGTACTGGCGCTGGCCCCAGGGATGCTGGACCGTGTAGATGCCGGGCTGCGTCACGTCGACGCGGATGCGCAGGCGGGTGAACGAGAACTGGTCGCCGGGGGTCGGCACGCCGCTGGCGTAGGCCGCCTCGGTGGCCATCACCACCAGCGCGTCGACGGCGTTGGCGCCGGTCGTCGCGAAGGCCGATTCGGCCAGGAACCAGAAGCCCTCGCCGCCGAAGCCCGAGGCTTCCGACTGCGCGTTGCCGGGGATCACCGGATCGAAGAAGCAGGGCGGCGGGTTGCCCTGGCCGTCGACGCTGTCGGTGCAGATCACCAGCGCGACACCTTCGGAATCGACCACCTGCGTCGCGAAGCCGTTCTGCGCGTTGACCGGGCCGGCGGTGAACGGGGTGGTGTTGTCGGGGCGGCACAGCGTCTGGGCCAGCGCGGCACCGGGGCCGGCCAGCGTGGCCGCCACGGCCAGTGCGAGCGCGAGCGGTCGCGGATGCATCGTCATCGGGTGTTCTCCTGCAATTTCGGAATCTCGGAAGCGGTTGGAAGGGGCGCAGCGCGGGGGGCGCACGGCCTCGAAATAACGCTCTCTTAAGCGTCGGAAGCGATACGCAGCCCGGTGTCTGCTGGATGCAGGTTACACAAGTATCGAGACGTAACTTGACGAATCTTAAGATTCATTCAGAAACCGTCCAGCTTGGTGCGTGTGCTTATGCGCCGATCGCACATCGATCGTCGTTTTTCATCGTTTGACCGCGCTAGGGCGGTCTCGATAATTCGTTTTTCAGATAAGGGGCGTGCCGACGCCCGACCGCCGTGAACTTCCAGCAACTGCGATCTGTCCGCGAGACCGTCCGTCAGGGCTTCAACCTGACCTCGGTGGCCCAGACGCTGCACACCTCGCAGCCGGGCGTCAGCCGGCAGATCCGCGAGCTGGAGGACGAACTGGGCGTGGACATCTTCGTGCGCGCCGGCAAGCGCCTGACCGGCCTGACCGCACCCGGCGAGGCGGTGCTGCCGATCGTCGAGCGCATGCTCACCGAGGCGCAGAACCTCACCCGCGTCGGCGACGACTACGCCGAGCGCGACACCGGCCGGCTGTCCATCGCCGCGACCCACTCGCAGGCCCGTTACGCGCTGCCGCAGGTGGTGCGCGATTTCCGCCAGCTCTACCCGCGCGTGACGCTGAACCTCCACCAGGGCTCGCCGCGCCAGGTGGCGCAGATGCTGCTGGACGGCGAGGCCGACGTCGGCGTCGCCACCGAGGCGCTGGCCCAGTACGACCAGCTCGTCGCGCTGCCCTGCTACCGCTGGACCCACAGCGTGGTCGTGCCGGCCGGCCATGCCCTGCTGGACGGTCCGGGGCCGCTGACGCTGCAACAGATCGCCGCCGAGCCGGTCATCACCTACGACGTCGGCTACACCGGCCGCACCCACATCGACGAGGCCTTTGCCCGCGCCGGCATCCGGCCCGATGTGGTGCTGACCGCGATGGACGCGGACGTCATCAAGACCTACGTCGAGCTGGGCCTGGGCATCGGCATCGTCGCCTCCATCGCCTTCGACCCCGACCGCGACCGCAACCTGCGCGCGATCGATGCCCGCCACCTCTTCGCCACCAACCTCACCCGCCTGGCGGTCCGCCGCGGCACCTACCTGCGCGCCTACGTCTACGACTTCATCCAGGCCTTCGCCTCACCGCTGACCCGCGAGGTGGTCGAGAAGGCGCAGGCAGAGGTGCCGGGGGCGGATTTCGAGATCTGAGGGGTGTGTCGCGGGCGTCCTGAAGCAGGGCCTGCACGCCCTTGGGCAGATTCGTGTGGGCGCTGCCCATGCCACCCGTTGGCTCGACCGTTCGGCTGGCGCTCGGACCGAGGTGGGGCGCGATGCGGACCTGCTTCGGTCGCGCCGCGGGTGCTTCCTGGCACGCACTGCCCCGGACGTCCACGCGGTCGTTGACAGCCCGAGGCAGTGCCGAGCGTTGCCAGATCTCACAGGCCGGCAGCTGGGCGGCGCGATGCCATCGACGTCCCGTCGGAAGGGGAACGCCCAAGCGGGCACGCGGGCAGGCAGGCGCGCTGTGCGCCTTGCCGCCCGATCCCGCCTCAGATCGCCGCCGCCGGATCCTCCGCCACGTCCTGGCGGACGTCGCCGCCGGCGACGAAGCGGGTGACGCGGCGGGCCTTGAGCCAGACGCGGCTGCCGGTGGACAGCGCGAGCTGCTCGCGCAGCTGGTGCCAGCGCACGCGCGGGAGTTCGACGTCGACGTAGCTGCCGTCCTCGCGCTTGAACTCCAGGCGCGTGCTCGGGCCGACGGTCAGGGCCTGGCTCAGCGTCACCGCGATGGCGTCGGGCTGCGGCGCGCCGACCACCTCCAGCTCGTGCGGGCGCACATAGCTGACTTCGCCCTCGCTGCCGCCGGGCGCATGGCCCAGGCGGCCGTGGAACAGGTTCACGTCGCCCAGGAACTGCAGCACGAAGGGCGTGGCCGGGCGGTCGTAGACCTCGTCGGGCGTGCCGACCTGCTCGATGCGGCCCTCGTTCATCACGACGATGCGGTCGGCCACCTCCATCGCCTCTTCCTGGTCGTGCGTGACGAAGACGCTGGTGACATGCACCTCGTCGTGCAGGCGGCGCAACCAGCGGCGCAGTTCCTTGCGCACCTTCGCATCGAGCGCGCCGAAGGGCTCGTCGAGCAGCAGCACCTTGGGCTCGACCGCGAGCGCGCGGGCCAGCGCGATGCGCTGGCGCTGGCCGCCGGAGAGCTGGTGCGGGTAGCGGTCGGCGATCCAGTCGAGCTGGACCAGCTGGAGCAGCTCGGTGACCTTGCGGTGGATGGTCGCGTCGTCCGGCCGCGTGGCCTTGGGCCGCACGCGCAGGCCGAAGGCGACGTTCTCGAAGATCGTCATGTGCGCGAACAGCGCGTAGTGCTGGAACACGAAGCCGACCTGCCGGTCGCGCACGTCGGTGTGGGTGGTGTCCTCGCCGTGGAACAGCACGCTGCCGCTGTCGGGCACTTCCAGGCCCGCAATGATGCGCAGCAGGCTGGTCTTGCCCGAGCCCGACGGGCCCAGCAGCGCGACCAGCTCGCCCGACGGGATGTCGAGGTTCAGGTTGTCGCAGACGACGGTCTTGCCGAACCGCTTGTTGAGGTGTCTGACTTCGATGGACATGGGCAGGAATCCGAGAGGGTGGGTGTTCGTCAAGCCGCCGGTGCAGATCCGGCTTCGCCGGTCTGCTAGCGGAGCCCCCCCGGGGGGTGGCGACCGAAGGAAGCCTGGGGGTCCTTTTTCTGTGCCTTGACGCGCTGTTCGACGATGTATTTCAGGACCAGCGTGACCAGCGCCAGGCCGGCCAGCAACGAGGCCACCGCGAAGGCGGCGGCGAACTGGTATTCGTTGTAAAGGATCTCGATGTGCAGCGGCATCGTGTTGGTGTAGCCGCGGATGTGGCCCGAGACCACGCTGACCGCGCCGAACTCGCCCATGGCCCGGGCGTTGCACAGGATCACGCCGTAGAGCAGCGCCCACTTGATGTTGGGCAGCGTCACGCGGCTGAAGATCTGCCAGCCGTTGGCGCCCAGCACGCGGGCGGCCTCTTCCTGTTCGCTGCCCTGGGCCTGCATCAGCGGGATCAGCTCGCGGGCGACGAAGGGGAAGGTCACGAAGACGGTGGCCAGCACGATGCCCGGCACCGCGAAGATGACCTTCAGGTCGTGGTCGCGCAGCCATTCGCCAAACCAGCCCTGCAGGCCGAAGACCAGCACGTAGATCAGGCCGGAGATCACCGGGCTGACCGAGAAGGGCAGGTCGATCAGCGTCAGCAGCACGTTCTTGCCGCGGAACTCGAACTTGGCGATGCACCAGGCCGCGGCCACGCCGAAGACCAGGTTCAGCGGCACCGCAATGACGGCGGCCAGCAGCGTCAGCCGCACGGCGGCCAGCGCGTCGTCGTCGACGATCGCGGCGAGGTAGACGTCGACGCCCTTCTTGAAGGCCTCCACGAAGACCAGCGCCAGCGGCACGAACAGGAAGAAGGTCAGGAAGGCCAGGGCGACGCCGATCAGCAGCCAGCGCACCAGCGGCGTCTCGGTGGTTGCCGCCCGGATCGGACGCGGCGCGTGCGTGGCCCCGTGGGTCGAGGCGGTCAAGGTGGTCGTGGTCATGTTGTCTCTCGATTCATCCAGCAGCCTCGGTGGATCCGGCTTGGCCGGTCCACCCGAGACGCCCCCTCGAGGGGGTCGCGCGCAGCGTGTCCGGGGGGGAGCCCATCACCGGCCCTGTTTGGCGCGGGCCCAGGCCTGCAGCGCGTTGATCGCCAGCAGCATCGTGAAGGCGGCCAGCAGCATCACCACGGCGATCGCGGTGGCTCCGGCGTAGTCGTACTGCTCCAGCTTGGTGATGATCAGCAGCGGCGTGATCTCGCTGACCATGGGCATGTTGCCGGCGATGAAGATGACGCTGCCGTACTCGCCCAGCGCCCGCGCGAAGGCCAGCGCGAAGCCGGTCAGCAGGGCCGGCATCAGGATCGGGAAGATCACCCGCGAGAAGGTCTGCCAGCGGCTCGCGCCCAGCGTCGCGGCGGCTTCTTCGAGTTCCTTGTGGACGTCCTCCAGCACCGGTTGCAGCGTGCGCACGACGAAGGGCAGGCCGATGAAGGTCAGCGCGACGAACACGCCCAGCGGCGTGAAGGCGACCTTGACCGGCAGCCACTGGCCGATCCAGCCGTTCTCGGCATACAGCGCGGTCAGCGCGATGCCGGCCACCGCCGTGGGCAGCGCGAAGGGCAGGTCGACCAGCGCGTCGACGATGCGCTTGAACGGGAACTCGTAGCGCACCAGCACCCAGGCGACCACCAGGCCGAAGAAGGCGTTGAGCGTCGCCGCCGCCAGCGAGGCGCCGAAGGTCAGCCGGTAGGACGCCACCACGCGCGGTGTCGCGACGGCCTCCCAGAAGGCCGGCCAGGTCATCGTGAAGGTCTTGAGGAAGGCGGCGCTCAGCGGGATCAGCACGATCAGGCCGAGGTAGAACAGCGTGAAGCCCAGCGCCAGGTCGAAGCCCGGCAGGACCGTGTGCCGCTTGAGCAGCGTGCGGGAGAACAGCATCGTCGGGGCCGTGTCGGTGGGGGTCTTGGGAAGGCGGCGCGGCGGGCTGCGCGGAGCGCGTCCAGCGGTGCGCCGGCAGCCTCTCCGGGCTGCGGTCCCGCATGCTATGGACGGCGAAAACGCGTGACTACGACGCTTTCCGCGCTTCCTTATGCAAAAAGCGCAGAAGCCGTGCGGCGCTGGTGACGACGCACGGCTTCGGGGGAGCAGACGACCGGCTTATTTCTTCAGGTAGATCTGGTCGAACACGCCGCCGTCGGCGAAGTGCTTCTTCTGCGCCGGGGTCCAGCCGCCGAAGACCTCGTCGATCGTGAACAGCTTGACCGGCGCGAAGGACTTGGCGTACTTGGCAGCGACCTTGGGGTCGATCGGGCGGTAGTGGTTTTCCGCCGCGATGGTCTGGCCTTCGGTCGAGTACAGGTAGGCCAGGTAGGCGGTGGCGACCTCGCGGGTGCCCTTGCGGTCGACGGTCTTGTCGACCACCGCGACCGGCGGCTCGGCCAGGATGGAAAGGCTGGGCGTGACGATCTCGAACTTGTCCGGACCGAGTTCCTTGGTCGCCAGGTAGGCCTCGTTCTCCCACGAGATGAAGACATCGCCGACGCCGCGCTCGGTGAAGGTGGTCAACGAGCCGCGGGCACCGGAGTCCAGCACCGGCACGTTGCGATAGAGCGCGCCGACGAAGTCCTGCGCCTTCTTCTCGTCGTTGCCGAACTTCTTCAGCGCATGGCCCCAGGCGGCCAGGTAGTTCCAGCGCGCGCCGCCCGAGGTCTTCGGGTTGGGCGTGATCACGCTGATGCCGGGCTTGACCAGGTCATCCCAGTCCTTGATGCCCTTGGGGTTGCCCTTGCGCACCAGGAACACGATGGTCGAGGTGTAGGGCGAGCTGTTGTGCTCGAAGCGCTTCTGCCAGTCGGCCGGGATCAGCTTGGCCTTGGTCGACAGCTCGTCGATGTCGTAGGCCAGGGCCAGCGTGACGACGTCGGCGTCCAGGCCGTCGATGACCGAGCGGGCCTGCTTGCCCGAGCCGCCGTGCGACTGCTTGACGATGACGTTGTCGCCGGTCTTGGCCTTCCAGTGCGCGGCGAACGCCTTGTTGAAGTCGACGTACAGCTCGCGCGTCGGGTCGTAGGACACGTTCAGCAGCGTGATGTCCTTGGCCAGGGCGGACACCGAGGCGGTCAGGGCGCTGGCGCCCAGGGCCAGCGAGATCAGCGTGTTCTGGAAGAAGCGGTTGGCGCGCATGTCGTGGAAGGCCGGAGCCCGTTCAGTGATCGATGGGATCGATGCTAGGGACGGGGGCATGTTCGGAGAACGAAGCGATCGGCGCATCCTTATGCGGAAAACGAATGGGCCGACGCGGCGGGCAAGGGCCGATGACCCAGCACGCCTCACCACCATGCCGACCCACTCGGCCGCGATCAGCTCAGCGCGTCGGCCCAGATGCTGCGCGCCCAGCCGTCGGCGTAGAGCGCTTCCTGCGCATTGCGGGCGCTCGACAGGCCGCCGGCGCCTTGCACCGCCACCAGCGTCTTCTGCGCCGGATCCCACTTGTGCACGCTGGCCACATGCACCACCGACTGGTCGGAGACGAAGCTGTAGCAGGTGTTGGCGATGATGGGCGACTCGTTGATCGGCTGGCCGGTGAGGCGGGCGATCACCGCGTCGGCCACGACCTTGGCCTGGTTGTTGGCCATGAAGCCGCTCTTGGGCATGCCCGGCGCGGCGGCGATGGCGTCGCCGATCACGTGCACGCCGGGGGCCTTGAGCGATTCGAAGGTCTGGAACTCGACCCCCACCCACTGGTTGTTGACGCTGATGAAGGGCTGCGCGATGCGGCCGGCCTTCTGCGGCGGGATGATGTTGAAGAGGTCCGCGCGCACGTCCTCGGTGGTCAGCTTGGCGACCTGCGCGCCCGGATCGAACTCCAGCAGCTCGCTGTTCGGGCGGTACTCGATCAGGCCGGGGTACAGCTCCTTCCAGGCCTTCTCGAACAGGCCCTTCTTCGAGACGATGTCCGGGTTGGCGTCCAGCACCAGCACCTTGGAGCGCGGCTTGTGCTGCTGGAAGTACTGCGCGACCACGCTGGCGCGCTCATAGGGTCCGGGCGGGCAGCGGTAGGGCGCCTTGGGGATGGCGATGGCGAACACGCCGCCATCGCGCAGGGCCTCCAGCTGGCGGCGCAGCGCGACGGTCTGCGGGCCGGCCTTCCAGGCATGCAGCACGAAGCCGGTCTCGTCGGCGGCGGCCAGGCCGGGCACCGCGTCGAACTGGAAGTCCACGCCGGGCGACAGGATCAGCCGGTCCCAGGGCAGCACGCGGCCGTCCTGCAGCCGCAGCTCGCGGCGCTCGACGTCGATGGCGAGCGCCTCGCCGCGCACGCGCTTCACGCCGTGGCGGTCCAGGCCGTCGTAGCCCAGGGTGATGTCCTCGATCTGGCGGGCGCCGGACAGCACGAGGTTGCTGATCGGGCAGGACACGAACTGGGCGTTGCGCTCGACCAGCGTGACCTCGATGCGGGGCGCCCAGCGGCGGATGTACTTGGCCGCGGTCGCGCCGCCGTAGCCCCCGCCGACGACGACCACGCGGCCGATCGGCTTCTGGCCGATCAGCGGCGTGGCACAGCCGGCCAGGCCGGCGGCGGAGAGCGCGGCACCGGCCAGGCCGGCACCGAGGAATTGACGTCGTGGGATGGCGTTCATGGTGTGGGATCGTCCTTTGGCGTCAGGATCAGCGCGTGGCCGGCGGGGTGGCCAGCACCTGGGCGATGCGGCGCAGCTCGTCGTCGGTGTAGCCCTTGGCGTGCTGGTGCATCACGGTGGCGGCCGGGCGCTGGCCGTTCTTGAACTCCAGCAGCGTGCGGTAGAGCGTCTCGGCATCGCGCCCGCCGATCAGCGGGATCGCACCGGGCGTGCGCTGGTCGGCGCTGTGGCAGGTCGCGCAGGTGGCGGCCCACACACGGGCGGCGCGGTCGGCGGTGGCGGGCTGGGCCAGGCTGATCGGCGGCATCAGGCCCGCGCCCATGAACAGGGCGGTCAGTGCGAAGGATCGGAGCGGGCCTCGGGTCGGCCGGAGCGGTCGGTTCGGGGTCATGGGTTCCTCTTGAGGGATCGCCAGGGTGGCGCGTGTCGGACTGTGCGCCAGGCCGACACGCGCTGCCAACTGGGGGAATAGCCGACGTGGTGGCCAGCCGATCAGCGTGGGTGGTTCGAGTTCGGCGGCACGCTGCGCGTTAGCCAGACGTTGCTGCCGATGGACGGTCGCGGCCGATCGTGACGCGATCCAGGGTGGCCGCGCCGGCATGGCTCAGTCCATGAGCCTGTGCGGCCGCGCGGACTGGCGATGGCCAGCAGACGCCAGCGTAGGCAGTCCCTCCTGCCCGGGGAACGAAGCGATTCGCGCTTGTTCATGCGCGCAACGCATGCCTCCCGGCGTGCGTCGGTGCGGCCCGTCCGGAACGGGCGGTTGCTCAGTCCGCGTGCGGCGCGCGGCGCGAGCGGCTTCGGCCCAGCGCGGACATCGCCCCGGCCTTCAGGGCCTGCACGCCCTTCAGGCCCTTGAGCGCGCGCAGGCCGGCTTCGAGCCGCAGCGGCCAGTCGCGCGTGGTCAGCACGCGCCAGGCCAGTGCGCCGGTGTCGGTCGACATCGAGCGCTTGTAGCGCGCTTCGCCCATCAGGAAGTCGTAGACCGCATGGCCCTGCTTCGCATGCAGCGCGACGGCCAGCGCATGCGCGACGTAGCCCGGCCGCACCGACTGGCCCGGACCGTCGTAGTCGAAGCCGCCCTGGTAGAAGCAGACGCGGCCGTGGCCGGCCAGGCTGTAGAGGTAGCCGGCCTCGTGTTCGCCGGCCCGCAGCGCCAGCACCATGGCGCGACCATCGGCCCACATCGCGCGGATCAGGCGCTGGTGGAAGGCCACGAAGCCTGGGTTGGCGAAGGCGCCGGGATGGCCCTTGGCGGTCCAGCGCGCCTGGTGCAGCGCGGCCAGGCGGTCGAGCCAGTCGAGCGCCTGTTCGACGCTGGCGGCCGGCTCCAGGCGCAGCTTGCCGACCGCCTCGTAGGCCTTGATCGAGCGGCGCACCTGCTGGCGCAGGTTGCTGCTGAGCAGGCGCAGGTAGCCGCCGTCGGTGTCGCGCACCGCGTCGAGGTCGACCGACCAGGTCTCGCGGACCTGCTCGCGCCGGTCCAGGCCGGCGACGTCGTCGGCCAGCACGGACTCGGCCACGCCCGGCAGGCTCAGTTCGCGCGGGCCGCGGGTGGCATCCAGCCAGTGCGACCGCATGGCCGCACGGATCGCGTCGGCACCGTGGCGGTCGACCAGGAAGTCGTTGTGCTCGATGGTCAGCGCGTCCAGCGTCGCGTCGCCGGTGGCGTGCAGGTGCCAGGTGGTGCAGACCGGCAGGCCCCATCGGCGTCGCACCTGGGGCACCAGCAGCGCCAGGCCACATGCCGGGCTGCCGTGGCGCGTGAGGCTCCCGCCGGCGAGGTCCTCGGCGCGCAGCACATGGACCGAGAGGCCGGCCGGCAGCATGGCCAGCCAGGCGGCCATCCAGTCCCAGTCCAGGAAGACCGAGGCCCGCGCCGCCCGGTGCAAGGCCCGCCAGTCATGGGCCAGCGCGGCCATCGTGGCGGCATCGTCGCGCCGCAGCGGCGCCAGCGTGACGCGCAGGGTCAGCGCCGGCTCGGCCGGGGGCGGCAGGTCGGGGCTCAGGCGGGCATCGTCGGGACCCATGAGGGCGACCTCGTGCGTGAAGGGCAGGCCGGCCACGCCCGTCCGCGCGCTCATGCGGCCACCGCGCCGGTCTGGCGCGAGATGCCGTGGCGGCGCAGGCCGGGCGTCAGCCAGGCCCAGGCCGGACGGCCAGGTCGGCCGATCAGCCAGATCGAGCCGATGCGGCGGAAGCCGCTGCGGGCCTGGCCACGTCGGGAGGCGAAGTTGGTGCTGCGCACGTAGCCGATCAGGCCAGCCCGGTCGGCCCACTCGGGCTGGGCCAGCACCGCCGCATGGCGCAGCGTCTGCAGGCCCAGGCCGCGGCCTTCCGGCAGGGTCAGGCCGGCGTAGGTGTAGAGGTGGTCCGGCGGCAGCTGCAGCCGCAGGCCGGGCAGCAGTTCCGGGTGGCCGACGGCATGGACCCACAGGTAGCCGACCGGCCGGCCGTCCAGCAGGCTCAGCAGGCAGCGGTCGCCCTGGCGTGCGAGGGCCAGCTGTCCTTCGCCGAGGTCCCAGGCCGGATCGGCCTGCAGCCGGCGCAGCTCGGCCTCGTCGGCCAGCCGGGTGCTGGCCCGGCGCAGCGCCTCGGCAGGGATGGCCTGCACCGCCGCACGGTCCAGCCGCGTGATGTCGAGGCGTTCCAGCCGGGCATAGCGGTTGATGGCGTGGTGCAACAGGTGGCGCGCGGCCGCCAGCACGCCATGGTGGCGATGGACGACGGCGCAGCCGCGCCGGATGTCGGCCAGGCTCATGGCATGACCCCGTGGAAGCGGCGGGCCGGACGTGGCGGTGTCGCCGGTGGCGGCTGGGAGCGGAAGGGCGACATCGGCAGGTCGGGTGGCGGGTGGCGGGGAACGGCGGCGGCGGCGTCCGCGAATGCGGGCGGGGCCATGAGCCGGGCGGCCGAGTTTAGAAGTGCGACATGCGTGACCTTGATGAAAGTCGCCTCGCCAGGTGCCGCGCCACGCTGCCCTGCCGGCTGGCACTAAGCTCGGGCCCCGCCGCACCTGCCCCGTCTGCACCATCTGCCCCATCCTCGTCACGGAGACGCCATGTACCTTGCCCCGCTGCGCGATTTCGTCACCACCGTCACCCGCCTGGTCGAGACCACGTCCGAAGAGGCCAGCCTGCTGCCGCCGGTGCGCGCGGCGCTCGCCACGCTGGTCCACCGCGACGACTGGTTGCCGCCGGCGCTGGCCGAGCCGCATCCGCAGTTCTACCGCCAGTACCTGCTGCATGCCGACCCGCTGGGGCGCTTCTCGGTCGTCAGCTTCGTCTGGGGCCCCGGCCAGGCCACGCCGATCCACGACCACACCGTCTGGGGCCTGATCGGCATGCTGCGCGGCTCCGAGTGGTCGCAGGCCTGGGCCCGCGGGCCGGACGGCCGCCTGCAGCCCCAGGGCGAGCCGGTGCGTCTGCTGCCCGGCCAGGTCGAGGCGGTCTCGCCGACGCTGGGCGACATCCACCGGGTCTCGAACGCCCACGACGACCAGGTCTCGATCAGCATCCACGTCTACGGCGCGAACATCGGCGCGGTGCAGCGCGGGGTCTATGCCGAGGACGGCACGCGCAAGGCCTTCGTCTCGGGCTACTCGAACGACTGGCTGCCCAACCTCTGGCACGGCCCCGCGCCCCTGCCGACGATGACGCCCGAAGCGGTCCGCGCGGCGCTGCGCGAGCGCCGCGAGATCGCGCTGGTCGACGTGCGCGACGAGGACCCGTATGCCCAGGCCCATCCGCTGTTCGCGGTCCAGCTCGCGCCCGACCGCCTCGATGCCGACGCGCCGTGGCGCCTGCCGCGCCGCGACGTGCCGGTTGTCGTCTACGACGACGGCGAGGGCCGGGCCGAGGCGGCCGCGCGGCGCCTGCAGGAACTGGGCTGGACGGCGGTGTACCGGCTGGCCGGCGACCTGGCCGGCTGGCGCGACAGCGGCGGCGAGGTCTTCCGCGACGTCAACGTGCCCAGCAAGGCCTTCGGCGAACTGGTCGAGCACGAGGCCGGCACGCCGTCGCTGCCGGCCGACGAGGTCAAGGCGCTGCTGGATGCGCGCGCCGACGTGGTCGTGCTGGACGCGCGCCGCTGGGACGAGTACCAGACCATGAACATCCCCGGCAGCACCAGCGTGCCCGGGGCCGAGCTGGTGCTGCGGGTGCGCGAGCTGGCACCCGATCCGCGCACCCGCGTGATCGTCAACTGCGCCGGCCGCACCCGCAGCCTGATCGGCGCGCAGTCGCTGGTCAACGCCGGCATCCCCAACCCGGTCGCGGCGCTGCGCAACGGCACCATCGGCTGGACCCTGGCCGGCCATGCGCTCGAACGGGGCCAGGCACGTCGCCACCCGGAGGCCGTCGATGCGGCCGGCCGAGCCCAGGCCCGCGATTCGGCCCGGCGGCTGGCCGAACGGGCTGGCGCGGTCCGGCTCGACGCGGCCGGCCTGGCCGACTGGCTGCGCGACGCCAACCAGCCGGGCGGGCGCACCGTCTACTGCTGGGACGTGCGCACGCCGGCCGAATACGCGGCGGGCCACCTCGCCGGCTTCGGCCATGCGCCGGGCGGCCAGCTGGTCCAGGAGACCGACGTCTACGCGGCGGTGCGCGGCGCCCGCGTCGTGCTCAGCGACATCGGCGGGCCGCAGGACGAGGCCGACGCCATCGGCATCCGCTCGGCCATGACGGCGCACTGGCTGGCCCAGATGGGCTGGCAGGTCGCGTGGCTGGAGCGCGTCGCGCCCGATGCCGCCGTGGCCACCGGCCCGTGGCAGCCCAGCCCCCTGCAGCCGCCGGTGACCGAGCGCCTGCCCCTGCCGGCCGCCAACCGCTACCGCCGTCCCTACGAGGGCACCGACAACCCGCAGGCCGCCATGCAGGCCTACCTGGACTGGGAGTTCGGCCTCGTCGCCCAGCTCGCCCGCGACGGCACGCACGGCTTCCGGGTGCTGAGGCCGGCCTGAGGTCGATGCGGCGCTGCGCGGCTCAGGCCCGCTCAGGCGACGGCACGCAGAGGCGGCTTGACCGCCCGGCGGGCGCTCAACAGGCCGGCGGCCTGGGCCGCGGCCTCGCCGATGCGCTTGCGCAGCGGACCGTCCTTCAGCAGGTAGCCGTCGAAGTCGGCCTCGGAGGCATAGACCGCCGAAGGCACCGTCAGCGCGCGGAAGAACGAGAACAGCGGACGCAACTGGTGGTCGACCACCAGCGCATGGCGGTCACTGCCGCCGTTGGCCGCCAGAAGCACCGGCCGGTCCACCAGCGCGTCCGGCGGGACCAGGTCGAACAGGTGCTTGAACAGGCCGCTGTAGGAGCCCTTGTAGACGGGGCTGACGGCGACCACGAGGTCGGCGTTCGCGATCGCCTGCAACGCCAGCCGGCCGGTCAGGTCCAGATCCTGCGGGTTGCTGGTCACGCCGATCACGGACGTGAGGTGCGCGATTTCCAGCACGGTGAGCTGCACCGGCAGCGCGGTGGCGAGCGCGTCGCCGATGGCTTGTGCGAGGACCTTGGTGCGCGAGCGTTCGCTGACGTTGCCGACGACGACGGTGATCTGGTGCGGTTTCATGCGGATGCCGATGAGCAAGCGGGGTTGGGGTAGGACCGCGCGGTGGCCGTCGACGGGGTCGCGGCCCGGGCAGGTTCACGGAGCACCCGGTCGAGCACCCTGGCCTCCAGCGCCGCGAAGGCGGCCTGGCCGCGCGACCGCGGGCGCGGCAGGGCGATGCGCTCATCCAGCGCGATGCGGTGGTCCTCGATCAGCAGCACGCGGTCGGCCAGCGCGATGGCCTCGGACACGTCGTGCGTGACCAGCAGCGCGGTGCAGCCGTGCTGGCGCCACAGGCGCTCGATCAGCTGCTGCATCTCGATGCGGGTCAGCGCATCGAGCGCGCCCAGCGGCTCGTCGAGCAGCAGCAGGCGCGGCGCATGCACCAGCGCGCGGGCCAGGGCGACGCGCTGGCGCTGGCCGCCGGACAGGCGCGCCGGCCATTCGCCGGCCCGGTCGGCCAGTCCGACCTCGGCCAGCGCGGCGCGGGCGCGTTCGCGGGCGTCATGGCCCGTCAGCCCCAGCGCGACGTTGTCCAGCACCGATTTCCACGGCAGCAGCCGGGCGTCCTGGAACATCAGCCGGGCGTCGTCGCGGTGGCCGTCCAGCGGCAGGCCGTCGAGCGTCACGCGGCCCTGCGTGGCCGGCTCCAGGCCGGCGACCAGGCGCAGCAGCGTGCTCTTGCCGCAGCCGCTGCGGCCGACGATGACGACGAACTCGCCGGGCGTGATCGTCAGGTCGATGGCATCGAGCACGCGGCGTGCGCCATAGGTCTTGCCCAGGCCGTGCAGCTCGACGGTCAGGCCGGTGGCCGGCTGGCTGCCGGGCGGGCCGGTCCAGACATCGGGTTGTTCGAGTTCGGCACGCAGGCGCAGCACGTGCTCGGGCAGGGCGCCGACGCGCAGCGCGGCACCGTCCAGCTCGGTGAGGATCATGGGCAAGCTCGGTCGTCGGTGGGTGGGGAAGGTGGACAGGCTCATGCCGTGAGCCCGTGGCCGGCCTGGTGCGACGGATGCCAGCGCAGCCAGCGCCGTTCCAGCGCCTTGGCCAGCAGGTCGGCCAGCTTGCCCAGCAGGGCGTACAGCAGGATGCCGACCAGCACCACGTCGGTCTGCAGGAACTCGCGCGCGTTCATGGTCATGTAGCCGATGCCGGCCTGCGAGGAGATGGTCTCGGCCACGATCAGCAGCACCCACATCAGGCCCAGCGAGAAGCGCAGGCCGACCAGGATGGACGGCAGCGCGCCCGGCAGGATGACGTGGCGATGCAGCGCCCAGCCGCCCAGGCCATAGCTGCGCGCCATCTCGATCAGGCCGGCGTCGACCGAGCGGATGCCGTGGAAGGTGTTGAGGTAGACCGGGAAGAACACGCCCAGCGCGACCAGGAACAGCTTGGCGCTCTCGTCGATGCCGAACCACAGGATGACCAGCGGGATCAGCGCCAGCGGCGGGATGTTGCGCACCATCTGCAGCGTGCTGTCGAGCAGCGTCTCGGCGCGCCGGAAGGTGCCGTTGAGCAGGCCCAGCGCCAGGCCCAGGCCGCCGCCGATGGCCAGGCCCAGCAGCGCACGGCGGGCGCTGACCGCGACGTGCGCGGCGATCTCGCCGGACAGCAGCAGGGCCCAGAAGGCCTTGAAGACGGCCAGCGGCTCGGGCAGCACGCGGCTGGACAGCCAGCCGGCCAGCGAGGCCGCCTCCCAGCCGAGCAGGATGGCCAGCGGCACCAGCCAGGGCGCGATGCGGCCCGCGTGGCGGCTGCGCCGTGTGGCGCGGCGGGCCGTCGCTGCGGTCGGATTCAGGGCCGGACGGGTGGCGACCCGGTCCAGCGGCGTGGCGGGAAGGACGGCGGACATGGTGCGGACTCCTGCGCGTTCGGCTCAGCTGGCCGAGGCCTGCGGCACGTAGGTGTTGGCGACGATCTCGCCGAAGGGGCCGGTCAGCGCGGGCTGGCGGGTCAGCTGCTCGCGCAGGTCCAGCGGCAGCAGCGGGAAGACCAGCTCGGCGAAGCGGTAGGCCTCCTCCAGGTGCGGATAGCCCGACAGCACGAAGTGCTTGAGACCGAGGTCGGCGTACTCGCGGATGCGCGCGGCGACCTGCTCGGGGTTGCCGACCAGCGCGGTGCCGGCCCCGCCACGCACCAGGCCGACGCCGGCCCACAGGTTGGGGGCGACCTCCAGGCCCTTGCGGATGTCGCTCGGGTCGTACTGGCCGCCGTGCAGCTCGGCCATGCGGCGCTGGCCGACGCTGTCCATCGCCGCGAACTTCTTCTGCGCCGCCGCGACGGTCGCCGGGTCGAGGTGCTGGACCAGCTCGCGCGCCGCGTCCCAGGCCGCTTCCTCGGTCTCGCGCACGATCACGTGCAGGCGGATGCCGTATTCCAGCGTGCGGCCGTGCCTGGCGGCGCGGGCCTTCACGTCGGCGACCTTGGCGGCCACCGCGGCCGGCGGCTCGCCCCAGGTCAGGTAGGTGTCGAGCTGCTGCGCGGCCAGCTCATGGGCCTCGGGCGAGGAGCCGCCGAAGAACAGCGGCGGATAGGGTCGTTGCACCGGCGGATAGAGCAGCCGGGCGCCCTTGACCTGCAGGTGCTGGCCGTCATGGTCGTAGCCCTCGCCGGTGTGGCTGCGGCTGAGGATCTCGCGCCAGATCGTCAGGAACTCCGATGACAGCGCATAACGCTCGCCGTGCGGCAGGAACAGGCCGTCGCCTTCGAGCTCCTCCGCGTCACCGCCGGTGACGAGGTTGAGCAGCAGCCGGCCGCCCGACAGGCGGTCGAAGGTCGAGGTGATGCGGGCGTACTGCGCCGGCGTGATCAGGCCGGGCCGCAGCGCGACCAGGAACTTGAGCCGGCGGGTGGCGTCGATCAGGCTGGCGGCGACGGTGAAGGGGTCCTCGCAGGACCGGCCGGTGGGGATCAGCACGCCTTCGTAGCCCAGCGTGTCGGCGGCGATGGCGACCTGCTTGAAGTAGGCCAGGTCGGTCTGTCGGCCACCGCGCGAGGTGCCGAGGTAGCGGCTGTCGCCGTGGGTGGGGATGAACCACAGGATCTTCAGAGCCTGTGCGCGGGTCGTGCTCATGTCGGTGTTCCTCGAAAGCGTCGGGGGGCGGGTCGTGGTCGTTCGCTCAGGCGCTGCGGTCGGCGCTCACTGCGGCGCCAGCACGGCGTCGGCGATGCGGATGGCCCTGGGGATCAGCTTCAGCTCGGCGAAGGTGTCGGCGACCTTCTGCTGTGCCGCGATCACCTCCGGCGTCAGCGGGGTCACGCCGTACTGGTAGCGGCGGATGGCCTGCTCGACGATCTCGACGTCCAGGCCCTGCACCGGGGCGATGATCCGGGCGGCCTCGCGCAGGTTGGCCTTGAGCCAGCGGGCCTGCTGGGCGTTGTCCTCGAACACCGCCTGCACGATCTTCGGGTGCTTCTGCACGAAGCCGCGCTCGGCCAGGTAGTAGGCATGGTTCGGCACGATGCCGCGTGCATCGGTCAGCAGCCGCGCACCGGTCTGCTTCTCGATCGCCGACAGGAAGGGATCCCAGATCGCCCAGGCATCGACCGCGCCCTTCTCGAAGGCGGCGCGGGCGTCGGCCGGGGTCAGGAAGACGGGCTGGATGTCGGTGTACGTCAGGCCGGCCTTCTCCAGCGCCTTGACCAGCAGGTACTGCACGTTGCTGCCCTTGTTAAAGGCGACCTTCCGGCCCTTCAGGTCGGCGATGCTGCGGAGGGCCGAATCCTTCGGAACCACGATGCCTTCGGCCTCCGGCGCGGCCGGGTCGTGGCCGATGTAGACGAAGTTGGCGCCGGCGGCCTGGGCAAAGATCGGCGGGGCCTCGCCGACGAAGCCGATGTCGATGGAGCCGACGTTCAGGCCTTCGAGCAGCTGCGGGCCGGCCGGGAACTCGACCCACCTGATGCTGGCGCCCAGCGGCGCGAGCTTCTTCTCCAGCGTGCCCTGCGCCTTCTGCAGCGTCAGCAGGCTGGCGGACTTCTGGAAGCCGATGCGCAGCTCGACGGCGGTCTGCGCCAGGGCCGGCGCGAGGCTGGCGCACAGGCCGGCCAGCGCGAGGGTGGCGAGGGCAAGGCGGCGATGGATGGGTCGGTTCATGGTCGGCTCTCGTGGGCAGCGTGGGGATGGGAAAGATCAGGTCGGGCGGCTCGAAAAAGGCGCCCCGCAGGACAGGTCCCGCGGGGCCCGTGAACACCCCCGACGTGGGGAGGAGACAAGCGGCCGGGTCCGGCAGCGGCGACGACGCGGCGAGCGCCGGCAGGACCCGATGCACTGCACGATAGGCAACCGTCCTGCTGCTGCGAACGAAGCAATTCGAGAATGAATATGCGAGGCAGCGAGCCGCGCCGGCGCATATCGATCGGCGGTTTTCTTCGTCGCCAGCGCGGCCCGCCCGCTCTACAAACCGTCTCGATGGGCAAGCCCTTCCGGATGCCCCGAACGCTGGACCCACGATGTTCGACCTGAGCTTCGAGGACTGGATCGGCTGGCTCGGCGCGCTCGTGCTGGTCGCATTGGTCATCACCCCGCTGCGCTGGAAGCCCGATGAACACGAGGCTTCCGACCGCCCGCATTCCGGTCGCCCACATCCCGACGCGTCGAACCTTCCGCCTTTCCACTGATCACCCAGCCCACCCACCGGGACCTGACATGCTCCACCGCCGAGACCTCTTCCTCGCCAGCGCCGCCGCGCTGGCCGCCTCCCTGCCGGCCGTCGTCCGCGCCGCGTTCGAGAACGGCAGCATCGCGGCCTGGGTGATCTGGGATCCCTTCCTCGCGGCGGTGCAGCGCCAGTCCGGCGCGCGCGTGCTGCCCGACAGCGTCGGCGTGTCGGAGTACCGGCGCTTCTACCTCGCCTCGACCGCCTACGCGAAGCGCCGCAGCGACGTGCTGGGCCGCGTCTATGCCGAGCTGCAGAAGGCCGGCACGTGGATCAAGCAGAACCCGCAGGCGGCCGCCGAATGGCATGCGCCGGTCATCGGGCTGGATGCGGCCACCGTGGAAGCCGCCAACGCGCGCCGCAGCTACCGGGTCCAGGCGGTCGATGCCGACGGCCTGGCCGAGCAGCAGCGCATCGTCGATGCCTTCACCGGCGCAGGCGTGCTGCCGCGCAGGGTCGTGGTGGCCGAGTCGCCGGTGTGGCGGCCGGCCGCATGAGTTAGCGCAAACCGCAAGCCCTTGCCGCAGCCGCCGGCATCGCCGCGCGTGGCAGCATGAACGCCTTCGGGTCGACCGCTCGTGTCGACCCGCCTTCATTTCCGAGAGCCTGCATGAGCCAACTGTTCGAACCCGTCGCCGCCGGCGCGCTGCAACTGTCCAACCGCATCGTGATGGCGCCGCTGACGCGCAACCGTTCGCCGCGCGCCGTGCCCGGCGAGCTGGGCGTGACCTACTACAGCCAGCGCGCCAGCGCCGGCCTCATCATCACCGAGGCCACCGCGATCTCGCACCAGGGCCAGGGCTATGCCGACGTGCCCGGCCTGTACGGCGCCGACCAGCTGGCCGGCTGGCGCCGCATCACCGACGCGGTGCACGCGCAGGGCGGCCGCATCGTCACGCAGCTGTGGCATGTGGGCCGCGTCTCGCACGTCGACCTGCAGCCGGGCGGCGCGGCGCCGGTCGCGCCGTCGGCCCTCGCGGCCAAGACCAAGACGGTGCTGATCCGCGACGGCGTACCGACCTTCGTCGACACCTCCGAGCCGCGCGCGCTGCGGCAAGACGAGCTGCCCGGCATCGTCGACGACTACCGCCGCGCGGCGCTGGCGGCGGTGAACGAGGCCGGCTTCGACGGCGTCGAGATTCACGGCGCCAACGGCTACCTGCTGGACCAGTTCCTCAAGACCGGCAGCAACCAGCGCGACGATGCCTACGGCGGCTCGATCGAGAACCGCGCCCGCCTGCTGCTGGAGGTCACCTGCGCGGTGGTCGAGGCCATCGGCGGTGCGCGCGTGGGCATCCGCCTGTCGCCGGTCACGCCAGCCAACGATGTCGTCGATGCCGACCCGCAGCCGCTGTTCGAGCACGTGCTGCGCGAGCTGGGTCCCCTGGGCCTGGCCTACGTTCACGTCATCGAGGGCGCCACCGGCGGCCCGCGCGACCTGGCCGACCGCCCCTTCGACTACGCCGCCGCCCGTGCCGTCTACCTCGCCGCTGGCGGCAGCGGTCTCTGGATGGTCAACAACGGCTACGACCGCGCGCTGGCCGAACAGGCGCTCGCCAACGGTGCCGACCTGGTCGCCTTCGGCAAGCCCTACATCGCCAACCCCGACCTGGTCCGCCGCCTGCGCGAGAACGCACCGCTGAACGAGCCGGACCGCAACACCTTCTACGGCGGCGGGGCGCAGGGGTACACGGACTATCCGGCGCTGGGGTGAAGGCGTTGAACGCCGTCGTGGACCGGAGGCCCATGGGCATCAGCCCGTCGGACACATCGTGTCCGACGCGGTGCCTCACACCCGCTCGACGACCAGCGCGATGCCCTGCCCCACGCCGATGCACATGGTGCACAGCGCGTAGCGGCCGCCGATGCGGTGCAGCTGGTTGACCGCCGTGGTCACCAGCCGTGCGCCGCTCGCCCCCAGCGGGTGGCCCAGCGCGATGGCGCCGCCGTTGGGGTTGACGCGGGCATCGTCGTCCGCAAGGCCCAGGTCACGCAGCACCGCCAGGCCCTGCGCGGCGAAGGCCTCGTTCAGCTCGATCACGTCCATCTGGTCGAGCCGAAGGCCGGTCAGCGCGAGCACCTTGCGCGTCGCCGGGGCCGGGCCGAAGCCCATGATGCGCGGCGCGAGGCCGGCCGTCGCCATGCCGACCACGCGGGCTCGCGGCGTGAGCCCGTGGCGGGCGGCGCTGGCCTCGTCGGCCAGCAACAGGGCGCAGGCGCCGTCGTTGACGCCGCTGGCATTGCCGGCCGTCACGGTGCCATCGGGGCGCACGACGCCCTTGAGCCTGGCGAGCGCCTCCAGACTCGTTTCGCGCGGATGCTCGTCCTGGCTGACGACCACCGCATCGCCCTTCTTCTGCGCGATGGTGACCGGCACGATCTCGGCCGCGAACAGGCCGGCCTTCTGCGCTGCGACGGCCTTCTGCTGCGAGGCCAGCGCCATGCGGTCCTGTGCCTCGCGCTCGATGCGGAAGTCGGTGGCGACGTTCTCGGCCGTCTCCGGCATCGAGTCGACGCCGTACTGCGCCTTCATGAGCTTGTTGACGAAGCGCCAGCCGATGGTGGTGTCGTACACGGCGTTCGAGCGCGAGAAGGCGCTCTCGGCCTTGGGCATCACGAAGGGCGCGCGGCTCATGCTCTCGACGCCGCCGGCGATCATCAGGCCGGCCTCGCCGGCACGGATGGCACGAGCGGCCGAGCCGACCGCGTCCATGCCCGAACCGCACAGGCGGTTGAGGGTCGCGCCCGGCACGTCCATCGGCAGGCCCGCCAGCAGCGCGCTCATGCGGGCGACGTTGCGGTTGTCCTCGCCGGCCTGGTTGGCGCAGCCGTAGAGCACGTCGGTGACGGCGGCCCAGTCGACGTTCGGGTTGCGTTCCATCAGCGCCCGGATCGGGATCGCGCCGAGGTCATCGGCGCGGACGCTGGACAGCGCGCCGCCGTAGCGGCCGAAGGGGGTGCGGATGGCGTCGCAGATGTAGGCGTGGGTCATGGTGATCGTGTCGGACAGCGCCGGCGGGGCCGGCGAACAAGGGCTTCAGGCCGGTGGATTCGCGTTGCGCACGGTGTCGAACAGGCTGGTGGCGTCGATGCTCAGCACCTCCGCGCCGTGCTGGTTGAAGAGCTGCCAGCGCCAGGTCAGGATGCCCAGCTGCGGCTGGCTGCGCGAGCGGCGCACGTCCTGCACGGTGCAGCGCAGGCGCAGCGTGTCGCCGGGGCGGACCGGCTCGGGCCAGCGGATCTTGTCCAGGCCCGGCGAGGCGAACGACTCCGAGCCCTTCAGGAAGGCATCGGCCGCCAGCCGCATCGCGATGCCGCAGGTGTGCCAGCCGCTGGCGATCAGGCCGTTGAACGGGCCGCTGGCGGCGGCCTCGGGCTGGGTGTGGAACCACTGCGGGTCCCATTGCCTCGCGAAGGCCAGCAGCTCGTCCTGGCTGACGTGCCAGGGGCCGGCCTCCAGCACCTGGCCGACGGCGAACTCGTCGAACGTCATGGCTGGCCCTCCTGCCGTGCGGCGGCCTGCCAGGCCTGCTGGCGCAGCCACGGGCTGACGCGGTAGCGCTCGCCGCAGTAGCCGGCATCCAGGCCCTCGATCAGGCGCACGACCGAGGCGGCATCCCAGCGCGCCAGCCACTCGAACGGGCCGGCGGGATAGTTGACGCCGAGCTTCATCGCCGCGTCCGCGCCCTCGGGCGTGCAGACGCCTTGCAGGACCGCGTCGGCCGCCTCGTTGACCAGCATGGCCAGCGTGCGGGCGACCACCAGGCCGGGCGTGTCGGCCACGCGCTGCGGGTGGAAGCCCAGCGCCATCAGCCAGCGCGGCACCTTCTCGGCCCAGGCCTCGGTGGCACGGCCCGACAGCGCCCAGGCCAGCGGCTGGCCGGGCTCGGCACCGGCCGGCTGCATCGGCAGGTCGAAGACGGCGACGTTCACGCCGATCTCGCTGGCGCAGCGGCCATCGGTCAGGCGCAGCTGCGCATCGTCGATGTCCAGGCCGACCCAGTCGCTGTGTTCCTTGCGCTGGAAGACCCGGCCGAGCTGCGTCAGCGCGGCGGCCAGGCGATCGGCGACCGGACCGTGGCCCATCACGCGCAACAGGCCACCGACCGGCACGGCGGCCGGCTCGAAGGCCGGCAGCACCGGGTTGACCGCGCCGGGACGGTGGTCGTAGAAGCCGCGCCCGCTCTTGCGGCCCAGCAGCCCACCGTCGACCAGGTCGCGCTGCACGCCCGAGGGCTGGTAGCGCTTGTCCTGGAAGTTGGCCTCGTAGACCGACTGGGTGACCGAGAAGTTGGTGTCGTGGCCGATCAGGTCCATCAGCTCGCAGGGGCCCATGCGGAAGCCGACCGCGCGCAGGCAGGCGTCCAGCACGGTGGGCGTGGCGGCGCGTTCGTGCAGCAGCGCCAGGGTCTCGGCGTAGTAGGGCCGGGCGATGCGGTTGACGATGAAGCCGGGCGTGGAGCGCGCATGCACCGGCGTCTTGCCCCAGTGCAGGCCCAGCGCGAAGACGGCCTCGGCGATCGCCGCATCGGTGTGCAGGCCCGACACCACCTCGACCAGCTTCATCAGCGGCACCGGGTTGAAGAAGTGCATGCCGACCAGGCGCTCGGGCCGCTTCAGGCCGTTGGCGATGGCGGTGACCGAGATCGACGAGGTGTTGGTGGCCAGCACCGCGTCCGCAGCCAGCAGGCCTTCGAGCTGCTGGAACAGCGCGCGCTTGGCGTCGAGCTTCTCGACGATGGCCTCGACCACCAGCGTGGCCCCGGCGGCCTCGGCCAGGTCGTTGATCGGGGTGATGCGCGCGAGCGCCTGGGCCACGGCGTCGGAACCGAGCTTGCCCTTGGCCACCAGGGCGTCGAGGCTGGCGGCAAGCTTGTCCTTCGCCTGCGCGGCCGCGCCCTCGCGGGCATCGTGCAGCCAGACGGCATGGCCGGCCTGGGCGGCGACCTGGGCGATGCCGGCGCCCATGATGCCGGCGCCGACGACCAGCAGTGGCGCACCGCGCAGGTCGATCGTGGAAGGTGGGGTCATGGTGTCGTGGCTCCAGTGCCGGGGTCAGGCTTGCGGGATCCAGCGGGCGGGGCGCTTGGCCAGGAAGGCCGCGAAGCCCTCGCGGGCCTCGTCGCTGCCGCGCACGCGGGTGATGGTCTGGGCGGTCAGCTCGCGCACCTCGTCGGTGATCGGGCCGACCTCGAGCTGCGCGAACAGCGCCTTGATCTCGCGCTGCGCTTCCGGGCCGCCGGCCAGCAGGTCCTGGACGGTGGCGTCGACGGTGGCATCCAGCCCGTCCAGCGTCGTCACCTGGTGGACCAGGCCGATGCGCAGCGCCTCGTCCGCGCCGATGCGCGCGGTCGTCAGCGCGAGGCGCCGGGCGTGGCGCTTGCCGACCGCGTTGGTGACGTAGGGGCCGATGACCGAGGGCAGGATGCCGAACTTGGCCTCGCTGACCGAGAAGCTGGCGTTGTCGGCCGCGATGGCGACGTCGCAGGCGCAGGCCAGGCCGACACCGCCGCCGAGCGCCGCGCCCTGGATGCGCGCGACCACCGGCTTGGGGCAGCGCTCGATGCGCGCGTAGACGCCGGCGAAGCGGCGCGAGTCCTGCAGGTTCCATTCCGGCGTGGCCTGGCTGGCGCGCTGCATCCACTGCAGGTCGGCCCCGGCGCTGAAGTGCTTGCCGGCCCCGGCCAGCACGATCACGCGCACGGCGGGATCGGCGACCAGGCGGGCGAAGGCGTCGTCCAGCTCGCCGATCATGGTCTCGTCGAAGGCGTTGAAGACGGCCTCGCGCGCCATCGTCACCTGGGCCACGCCGGCCTGGCGCTGGCTGAGTTTCAGGGTGGTGTAGACGGGGGTCGGATCGGACATCGCGGGGGTTTTCCTGAAATGCGTCGCCCCGGTCGAGCCGGGGCTTGGTGGTTCATCGTGGACCGCGCGGCGGACCGAGCGCCGGGCCGCCCCAAGCCGGTCCGCCATCCCATCGGGGGATCGCCCGACGTACCCGGCGGGCGAGGGGCTCAAGGTCAATACGTTTCGAGGTGGAGACGGCCTTCGCGTTTCATCGCAGCACCGACCGTATCCCAGTCCAGGCCGGCCTTCTGCACGATCTCGCGCAGCGCCATGACCACGCCTTCTTCCATGGCCTTGAGGCCGCAGACGTAGAAGCAGGCGTTCGGGTCGGTCAACAGCGGCAGCAGGTCGGCGGCCCGCTCGCGCAGCGCGTCCTGCACGTAGCGCTTGGGCTGGCCCGGGTTGCGGCTGAAGGTGAACTCGATGTCGATGAAGTCCTTGGGCAGGTTCTGCAGCGGGCCGAAGTAGGGCAGCTCTTCCTGCGTCCGGGCGCCGAAGAACAGCATCAGCTTGCCGCCTTCGAACTTGCCTGACTGTCTCAACCTGCGGCGCCATTCGGTCATCGCCCGCATCGGCGCGCTGCCGGTGCCGGTGCAGATCATGACGATGTGGCTGCGCGGGTGGTTGGGCATCAGGAAGCTGCTGCCGAACGGACCGATCACCTGCACCTTGTCGCCGACCTGCAGGTCGCACATGTAGTTGCTGCCGACGCCGCGCACCGGCCGGCCCTGGTGGTCCTCCAGCACGCGCTTGATGGTCAGCGAGAGGTTGTTGTAGCCGGGGCGCTCGCCGTTGCGTGGGCTGGCGATCGAGTACTGGCGGGCATGGTGCGGCCGGCCCTTGTCGTCGGTGCCGGGCGGGACGATGCCGATGGACTGGCCTTCGAGCACCGGGAAGGGCATCGCGCCAAAGTCCAGCACGATGTGGTGGGTGTCGTAGTCGCTGCCGGCGGTGCGGCCGACTTCGGTGACGCGCACGTTGCCCGTGACGGTGGCGGTGATCGTCTTCTCGGCGGCCTTGGGGCCGTAGAGGTTGGTGTAGGCGTGCGCGGCCGACCAGGGCGGCAGCGTGGCGCCGTACTGGGCGCTGTGGAAGGCGGTCTCGCCGGTGACGGCGGCCGGCAGCGCAGGCATGACCGGCTCGACCGCGGCGGGCGCATCGGCGCCGACACCGGCCTCGGCCAGCTGCTCGGGGCTCAGTTCGGCGGGCAGTTCGTCCCAGCCGAGCTGGTCCTCGATCGTCCAGGCCCGCACCTTGGGCATCGTGCGCCAGTTGTCGATCGAGCCGGTCGGACAGGGCGAGATGCAGTCCATGCACAGGTTGCACTTGCCGGCATCCACCACGTAGTTGCGCGAATCGTGCGTGATCGCGCCGACCGGGCAGATCGCCTCGCAGGTGTTGCAGCGGATGCAGATCTCGGGATCGATCAGGTGCTGCTTGATGACGGCGGCGTCGCTCATGTCCATGACCTTGTCTCTTCTGTTCGATGGTCGGTCAGTATCCGGCCTGGGTCGGGTGGGGGTGCTGCTTCATGCGTCAGCGTGAGCGCGGGTGGCCCACTGCGCTCATGTCCCCCGCCGACCCCGCTGGGGTCGGCTCCTCCTTGACTTCGCTTCGTGGGCCACCCTCGCTCACGCTTCGGGGTGGTTCACGTCGTGCGAAGGTCGGAGGGGAGGTGGGGTCAGGCGAAGCGGATGTACTCGAAGTCCACCGGCTGGCGGTTGATGCCCATGACCGGCGGGGCGATCCAGTTGGCGAACTTGCCGGGTTCCACGACGCGACCCATCAGGCTGGCGACGTAGGCACGGTCCTCGGCGCTGGGCAGCCAGTCGTTGACCTTGGCGGCCCATTCGGCCTCGCTCACCACGCGGCCTTCCGGGCTGACCTTCACGCCCTTGAGCGCGCCGATGTTGCGGTGGAAGGCCTTGTGCGGCGTGGTCAGGCGCACGGGGATGCCGGCCTTCTCGATGACCTTGTTCCAGCGTTCGACGCCGGCGATCGAGTCCTTGATGTAGTCGTCGCGCAGCACCTCGTTCAGGGCGTTGAGCATCGGCACCTCGCGCTCGACCAGCTGGCCGTTCTGGACCGCCAGCACGCGGTAGGTCTGGCCGCGCAGCTGGTGGTCGTCCATGCGCTTGCCCTCTTCGTAGCGGCCCTTCAGGCCGGTCGAGTAGAAGGTCGCGGCGTTGCTGGACTCGTCGGCGCCGAACAGGTCGATCGTCACCGAGAAGTGGAAGTTCAGGTAGCGCTGGAGGGTCGGCAGGTCGATCACGCCGGCGGCACGCAGCTTCTGCGGGTCGTCGGTCTTCAGCTCGTTCATCGCCTGGCAGGTGCGGTTGATCACCCGCGACACGCCCGACTCGCCCACGAACATGTGGTGCGCTTCCTCGGTCAGCATGAACTTGGTCGTGCGGGCCAGCGGGTCGAAGCTCGACTCGGCCAGCGCGCAGAGCTGGAACTTGCCGTCGCGGTCGGTGAAGTAGGTGAACATGAAGAACGACAGCCAGTCGGGCGTCGGCTCGTTGAACGCCTCCAGGATGCGCGGGTTGTCGGTCTGTCCGGAGCGACGCTCCAGCAGCGCCTCGCCTTCCTCCCGGCCGTCACGGCCGAAGTACTTGTGCAGCAGGTAGACCATCGCCCACAGGTGGCGGCCTTCCTCGACGTTGACCTGGAAGAGGTTGCGCAGGTCGTACTGGCTCGGCGCGGTCAGGCCCAGGTGACGCTGCTGCTCGACCGAGGCCGGCTCGGTGTCGCCCTGCGTGACGATGATGCGGCGCAGGTTGGCGCGGTACTCGCCGGGCACGTCCTGCCAGGCGTCCTCGCCCTTGTGGTCGCCGAAGTGGATCTTGCGGTCCTTCTCGGCCGGGTTGAGGAAGATGCCCCAGCGGTAGTCGGGCATCTTGACGTGGCCGAACTGCGCCCAGCCCTGCGGATCGACGCTGACCGCGGTGCGCAGGTAGACGTCGAAGTTCTGGCTGCCGTCCGGACCCATGTCGTCCCACCAGCTCAGGAAGTTGGGCTGCCACTGCTCGAGCGCGCGCTTGAGCGTGCGGTCCTCGGCCAGGTTCACGTTGTTGGGAATCTTCTCGCTGTAGTCGATGCTCATGAAGTTCTCCGTCAGGGAAAGCAAAGTGGCCGATGAGCCAGTGGTGCGTGTTGTCCAGTGCCGCGGTGGATCCGGCTTCGCCGGTCCACACGGGGCGCCCCCTTGAGGGGGAGCGGCGTCAAGCCGCAACGGGGGTGGGCCTCAGACCCGATTCCAGTCGAAGGCGGCCTTGTCGCCCTTGCCATAGACCTTCAGCGCGCCCTTCTCGCCGACGGCGTTGGGGCGCTGGAAGATCCAGTTCTGCCAGGCGGTCAGGCGGCCGAAGACGCGGGTGAACATGTTCTCGGGGCCGTTGAAGCGCAGGTTGGCCTCCATGCCGGTCAGGGCGTCGGGCGACATGGCCACGCGTTCCTCGATCGCGATGCGGGTCTCGTCGGCCCAGTCGATGTCGTCGGGGTTGCTGGTGACCAGGCCCAGCGCGTAGGCGGCGTCGGCGTCCAGCGGCTGGCCGATCGCGGCGCGCACGGCGGCCAGCGGGGCGGCCTCGTCATAGAAGCGGCGGCCCAGTCTGCTCTGGCCGGTGACCATCGGGTAGCGGCCGAAGTTGCTGGCGGTGACGGTGAGGCGCGGCGCGGCGGCCTCGTCGTCCGGCAGGGCCAGGTGGTAGCTGCGGTCGCAGGCCAGGGCCAGCTCCAGCAGCGGGCCGGCGAAGCACGAACCCGGCTCGATCAGCGCGAACAGGCTGCGCGAGCTGACGTCCAGGCGGCTGAAGGTGCGGCGCAGCAGGCCCAGGGTCTCGCGCACCAGCCAGTGGTCGGCGTTCGCTTCGAGCACCGCGTCGGTGGCGAGCAGCGCGGCGCTGTCGCCGGCGGTCTTGATCAGCCAGGTGCCGATGTCCAGCTCGTTGGTGCGCATCGACAGGATGGCGTCCTCCAGCTCGCGTGCCATCTGCAGCGGATACCAGGCCGAGCCGGCCGCCTCGATGCCGGCGACGTCGCCCGGCTGCGCGCCCTGCGGGCCTTTGACGGTGAAGGTGGCGGTGCGCTTGGCGCGGTCGATCTCGACGGTCACGAAGGGGTAGCGCAGCGCGTCGGCCTCGATCACGCGCTCGACCGGCGGCAGCGTGACGCCGCGGGCGCCGGCCGGGCGGTCGCTCTGCGCGGCCAGCTGCAGCGCGCGTTCCTGCACCTTGGCGGCGAACTGCGCCGGCTTGGCGATGTCGTCGACCAGGCGCCAGTCCTTGGCCTTCTGGCCGCGCACGCCTTCGGTGGTGGTGCAGAAGATGTCGGCCAGGTCGTGGCGAACGCGGCGCTTGTCGGTCACGCGGGTCAGGCCGCCGGTGCCGGGCAGCACGCCCAGCAATGGCACCTCGGGCAGGCTGACGGCGCTGCTGCGGTCGTCGACCAGGATGATCTCGTCGCAGGCCAGGGCCAGCTCGTAGCCGCCGCCGGCGCAGGCACCGTTGACGGCGGCCAGGAACTTCAGGCCGCTGTGGGCGGAGGAGTCCTCCAGGCCGTTGCGGGTCTCGTTGGTGAACTTGCAGAAGTTCACCTTCCAGGCATGGCTGGAGACGCCCAGCATGAAGATGTTGGCGCCCGAGCAGAACACCTTCTCCCTGGCGCTGGTGACGACCACCGTGCGGACCTCCGGATGCTCGAAGCGGATGCGGTTGATCGCGTCGTTCAGCTCGATGTCCACGCCCAGGTCATAGCTGTTGAGCTTGAGCTTGTAGCCCGGACGCAGGCCGGCGTTCTCGTCGAAGTCGGCGGCCAGCGTGGCGACCGGGCCCTCGAAGCTCAGCTTCCAGTGGTGGTACTGGCTCGGGTGGGTCTGGTAGTCGACGCGGGGGGCGGCGGCGGTGGTGTCGTGGCTCATGGGTCTCTCCTGGTGGGGACGCGTCCTGCACGATGTTGCAACGACGCCGGAAGTCATGATGTGCATTTTGCTGCATCTGACGTGAGCGTCAAGCATTTTTGTGCATGTTGGCCGGTGTCTGCGGGTTTGCACCGACCTGCCCGGGGTCAAGAAACGCTCAATCCGGCATCTGCAGGGCCTGCCTGACCATCGCGCGCAGCGCCTCGAAGGTGGGTTGCAGCGGCTGGTGGCTGGTGTCGAGCTGGAACTCGGCCTTGGAGTAGAACGCCGCCCGCCCGGCCAGGATGCGCCGAAGGTCATCCATCGCCTCGCGGCTGGCCGCCATCGGCCGCAGGTCGCCCTGGGCCTGCACCCGCTTCATGTGGTCCTCGGCATCGGCCTGCAGCCAGACGGTGGTGCAGTGGGCCAGCAGCAGGTTGAAGGTGGCCGCGTCCGACACCAGGCCGCCGGGCGTGGCGATGACGGCTTCGGGGTAGATCTGGATCGCCTCCTCCAGCGCCCGGCGCTCGTAGCGGCGGTAGGCGTTCTGGCCGTAGAGCGCCTGGATCTCGCTGATGCTGCAGCCGGCGAACTTCTCGATCTCGCGGCTCAGTTCGACGAAGGGGAAGCCGAGGTCGTCGGCCAGCATCTGGCCCAGCGTCGACTTGCCCGCGCCGCGCAGGCCGACCAGCGCGACGCAGCTGCTGCGCGCGACCCGGCCGCTGCCGGCCAGGCCGTTGCTGCCGCCGGTGCCCAGCAGCTGGCCGATCGCCTCGCGGGCGCGCCGCAGCGTGGCCTCGTCGCGGTCCTGCAGCAGCTCGCGGATCAGCAGCCATTCCGGGCTGGACGCGGTGACGTCGCCGATCAGCTCGGCCAGCGAGCACTGCAGCGCGCCGGCGACCTGCAGCAGCACCAGGATGGAGGCGTTGCCGGTGCCGTATTCCAGGTTGGCGAGGTGGCGCTCGGACACGTCGGCCGCCGTGGCGACCGCCTTGCGCGTCATGCCGCGACGGGCCCGCAGCGAGCGCACCCGCTCGCCGAGCGCGACCAGGAAAGGGTTCTTCTCGTCGCCCGTGGGGTCGTGCGCCGGCGCGGCCGGCTCGTCGGCGGCGGGCGTCGGGGTTATCCCGGGAGCATGCAATATAGTGCTTGACATGGTTTGGAGGCGGACCTAAGGTGCCGACACGCACAATAATTCATCCGCCCTGGACCCGCAAGCCGGGGCGGTCAACGGAGTTGCACCGTGAGCCTCGAAGCCTTCCGTACCGAGATCGCCGCCGTCACCGCCGACATCGCCGCCGAGCTGGCCGGCCGCCAGCCCGATGCCGCGCTGGATGCCTGGCTGAACGCCCGCCACGGCGCCGGCAGCGCCACCTTCGAGCGCCTGAGCGCGCTGTGCCGCAGCGGCGTCGCCGAGGGCTGGCTGTGCCAGCGCGAGGGCGGCGGCATCCGCTACGGCCGCGTCTTCAAGCCCGATGCCGAGCTGCACCAGCACTCGGTCGACGTGGTGGACATGACCGACATCGCCGGTCCGCACCACAGCCATCCGAACGGCGAGATCGACCTGATCATGCCGATCGACCCCGAGGCCCGCTTCGACGGCCGTCCGGCCGGCTGGCTGGTCTGCCCGCCCGGCAGCGCCCACCAGCCGACCGTCAGCGGCGGCCGCGCGCTGGTGCTCTACCTGCTGCCCGAGGGCCGCATCGAGTTCACGCGCTGATGTGCTGACGCGCTGATGCGCTGACCTGCGGCCCCGCGCCGCCCCGCCGACGAGGAGACACGACATGAGCATCCACCCGACCCACGCGACGGTCCAGCCGCCGCCCGAGCGCTTCAACTTCGCCGCCCACCTGATCGCGCGCAATGCCGGCCGGGCCGCCAAGACCGCCTACATCGACGACCACGGCAGCCTCAGCTACGGCGCGCTGGCCGAGCGCATCGCCCGCACCGCCGCCGCGCTGCAGGCCGCCGGCGTGCGCCGCGAGGAACGCGTGCTGCTGCTGATGCACGACTGCAGCGACTGGCCGGTGAGCTTCCTCGGCGCGATGTACGCCGGCATCGTCCCGGTGGCCGTCAACACGCTGCTGACCGCCGAGGACTATGCCTACATGCTGCGCCACAGCCGCGCGCAGGCGGTGCTGGTGTCGGCCGCGCTGCTGCCGGTGCTGCAGGGCGCGCTGGACCTGTGCGCGGTCGACGGCGGCCACGAGGTCCGCCAGGTGCTGGTCTCGCGCCCGACCGGTCCGCTGGCGGCCGGCCAGGCCGTGGCGCAGGTCGCGCTCGATGCGGCGCTCGACGCGGTCGCGCCGCTGGCCCGCGCGGCCGACACCGGTGCCGACGATCCCGGCTTCTGGCTCTATTCCTCCGGCTCGACCGGCCGGCCCAAGGGCACGCTGCACAGCCAGTCCAACCCCTACTGGACGGCCGAGCTGTACGGCATGCCGATCCTGGGCCTGACCGAGCGCGACGTCTGCTTCTCGGCCGCCAAGCTGTTCTTCGCCTATGGCCTGGGCAACGCGCTGAGCTTCCCGCTGAGCGTGGGCGCGACGACCATCCTGATGGCCGAACGGCCGACCCCGGACGCGACCTTCCAGCGCTGGACCGGCGCGGTCCGTCCGACCGTCTTCTTCGGCGCGCCGACCGGCTTTGCCGGCATGCTCGCGTCGCCGAAGCTGCCGGCCCGCTCGGACGTCTCGCTGCGCATGTGCTCGTCGGCCGGCGAGGCCCTGCCGGCCGAACTCGGCCAGCGCTTCACGGCCCGTTTCGGCTGCGAGATCGTCGACGGCATCGGCTCGACCGAGATGCTGCACATCTACCTGTCCAACCGTCCCGGCGACGTGCGCTACGGCACCACCGGCTGGCCGGTGCCGGGCTACGACATCGAGCTGCGCGGCGAGGACGGCCGGGCCGTGCCGGACGGCGAGACCGGCGACCTCTACGTCCGCGGCCCGTCGTCGGCGCTGATGTACTGGGGCAACCGGGCCAAGTCCCGAGCCACCTTCCAGGGCGAGTGGACGCAGTCGGGCGACAAGTACGTGCGCAACGCCGACGGCACGTACACCTACGCCGGCCGCAGCGACGACATGCTCAAGGTCAGCGGCATCTACGTCTCGCCCTTCGAGGTCGAGTCCACGCTGGTCCAGCACCCGGCCGTGCTGGAGGCGGCGGTGATCGGCGTCAACGACAGCGACGGCCTGACCAAGACCAAGGCCTATGTCGTGCTCAAGGCCGGCGCCCAGGCCGACGAGGCCGAGCTGAAGGCCTTCGTCAAGGACCGCCTCGCGCCCTACAAGTACCCGCGCAGCATCAGCTTCGTCGACGAACTTCCCAAGACCGCCACCGGCAAGATCCAACGCTTCAAGCTCCGCGAGAAAGAGAAGGCCGGCTCGTGAGCATTGCCTTCATCGAGATCCCCTGGCGCGAGCGCACGGTCCGCGTCGAGCACGAGTTCCTGCAGCCGGCGACTGGCGTGGCGGCCGATGCGCCGCTGCTGGTCTTCCTGCACGAGGGGCTGGGCTCGCGTTCGATGTGGCGCGACTTCCCGCAGCGCCTGTGCGATGCCGTCGGCCTGCCCGGGCTCGTGTACTCGCGGCCCGGCTACGGCCGTTCGACGCCGCGGGCGGCCGATGAGCGCTGGGGCCTGGACTTCATGCACCGCCAGGCCGACGAGGTGCTGCCGGCGCTGCTCGATGCGCTGGACGTGAGCCGGCCGGTCTGGCTGTTCGGCCACAGCGACGGCGGCTCGATCGCGCTGCTGCATGCCGCACACCACCCGACGCGCGTGGCCGGCGCGGTCGTGCTGGCGCCGCACATCCTGGTCGAGGAATTCGGCCTGGTCAGCATCCGCCAGGCCCGCACCGCCTACGAGACCACCGACCTGCGCAGCCGGCTGGCGCGTCACCACGACGACGTCGACTCGGCCTTCTGGGGCTGGAACGACATCTGGCTGCACCCCGATTTCCCGGGCTGGACGATCGAGGCCGAGCTGCCCGCCATCGCCTGCCCGCTGCTGGCGGTGCAGGGGGTCGACGACCCCTACGGCACGCTCGAACAGATCCGCGGCATCGCCAGGGCCCGGCCGTCCCGGCCCGGCGCGCCGACCGAGCTGCTGGAGCTGCCGGCCTGCGGCCATGACCCGCAGCGCGACCAGCCCGCAGCGCTGATCGCCGCCGTGACAGCCTTCATCGGCCGCCACCGCTGACCCTTGATTCCGCATCCCCACGACCGACACGACAGGAGACAAGCCCGATGAACACGATGAACACGAAGAACGCCGTGCAACGCCACACGCTGGCGCTGGCCGCCGCCGCCCTCTGCACCGGCCTGGCCGCGCTGCCGGCGCAGGCCCAGTCCGCCAAGCTCAAGGTCGGCCTGATGCTGCCCTACACCGGCACCTTCGCCGCGCTGGGCACCGCGATCGAGAACGGCTTCCGCCTGCACGTGAGCGAGCAGGGCGGCAAGCTCGGTGGCCGCGAGGTCGAGTTCTTCAAGGTCGACGACGAGTCCGATCCGGCCAAGGCGACCGACAACGTCAACAAGCTGATCAAGCGCGACAGCGTCGACGTGCTGATCGGCACGGTGCATTCCGGCGTCGCCATGGCCATGGCCAAGGCCGCCAAGGACAGCGGCACGCTGCTGATCGTGCCCAACGCGGGTGCCGATGCGGTGACCGGCCCGATGTGCGCGCAGAACATCTTCCGCAGCAGCTTCAGCAACTGGCAGCCGGGCTACGCGATGGGTGACGTGGTGGCGAAGAAGGGCCACAAGAAGGTCGTCACCATCACCTGGAAATACGCCGCCGGCGACGAGTCGGTGCGCGGCTTCAAGGAAGGCTTCGAGAAGGCCGGCGGCACGGTCGTGAAGGAGCTGAACCTGCCCTTCCCGAACGTCGAGTTCCAGGCCCTGCTGACCGAGATCGCGGCGCTCAAGCCCGATGCCGTCTACACCTTCTTCGCCGGTGGCGGCGCGGTCAAGTTCGTCAAGGACTACGCGGCGGCCGGCCTGAAGAAGAGCATCCCGCTGTACGGTGCGGGCTTCCTGACCGACGGCACGCTGGAGGCCCAGGGTGCCGATGCCGACGGCCTGTTCACGACGCTGCACTACGCCGACGGCCTCGCCACGCCGCGCGACCAGGCCTTCCGCAAGGCCTATGCGATCGGCTACAAGCTGCAGCCCGACGTCTACGCCGTGCAGGGCTACGACGCCGCGCAGATGCTGGCCACCGGCCTGAAGGCGGTCGGCGGCGACGTGTCGAAGAAGGCCGAGTTCGCCGCCGCGCTGCGCGCCGCGAAGATCGACAGCCCGCGCGGCACCTTCACGCTCAGCGCCGCGCACAACCCGGTGCAGGACATCTACCTGCGGCAGGTCAAGGGCAAGGAGAACGTCTCCGCCGGCATCGCCAGCAAGGCCCTTTCTGATCCCGCACGCGGCTGCAGGATGTGACTCCCCCCCTACGCGCTTCGCGCGCCCCCTCAAGGGGGCAACGCCAGTGGCCGGGCAAAGCCCGTTCCACGGCGTTTGCTGGGTGGGTCCTGAGCGCCGCCAAGTTGGTGGTGTCGGCCAACCTCGAGAACTGACATGGACCTTGCCACCTTCCTGATCCAGTGCCTGAACTCGCTGCAGTACGGGCTGCTGCTGTTCCTGGTCGCCTCCGGGCTGACGCTGATCTTCGGGATCATGGGCGTCATCAACCTGGCGCACGGCAGCTTCTACATGATCGGCGCCTACATGGCCTATGCGCTGGCGCCGATCGTCGAGCGCACCTTCGGCGGCGGCTTCTTCGCCACGCTGGCCTGCGGCCTGGTGCTGTCGGTGCTGCTGGGCTACCTGCTCGAATGGGTGTTCTTCAGCTACCTCTACGAGCGCGAGCACCTGCAGCAGGTGCTGATGACCTACGGCCTGATCCTGGTCTTCGAGGAACTGCGCAGCCTGAGCGTGGGTGACGACGTGCACGGCGTGCAGCCGCCGGCGATGCTGTCGGGCACGCTGCCGCTGGGCGAGCTGATGACCTACCCGGTCTACCGGCTCTTCATCTCGGCGGTCTGCCTGCTGCTGGCGCTCGGCATGTACCTCGTGTTCACGCGGACCCGACTGGGCATGACGATCCGCGCCGGCAGCAGCAACCGCGAGATGGTGCAGTCGCTGGGCATCGACATCCAGTTCCTCTACCGCGTCGTGTTCGCCGCCGGTGTCGCGATCGCCGTGCTGGCCGGCATGGTCGCCGCGCCGGTGTCCTCGGTCTATCCGGGCATGGGCAACTCGGTGCTGATCATCTGCTTCGTCGTCGTCGTGATCGGCGGCATCGGCTCGATCCGGGGCGCGCTGCTGGCCTCGCTGCTGATCGGCGTGGTCGACACCTTCGGCAAGGTCGTGTTCCCGCAGGCGGCCGGCGTGCTGGTCTACGTGCTGATGGCGCTGATCCTGCTCTGGAAACCCAACGGCCTCTTCAAAGCTGGATGATGGGCTCCCCCCCTACGCGCTGCGCGCGCCCCCTCCAGGGGGCCAGGCCAGTGGCCCGGCAGAGCCGGTTCCACGGCCTGTGCTGGCTGAACTCCGAACCTATTCCCGAGGTGACGTGACATGACGACTCAACACGCGGGGCCGCCCCGCACGCGCCGGGCCATCGGCTTCGAGCTGATCGCCTATGCGCTGCTTGCGGCCTACCCGCTGGTGGCCGGTGGCTACGGCATCGACCTGGTCACCAAGATCATGGTCTATGCCGTGCTGGCGCTGAGCCTGGAGCTGCTGGTCGGCTCGACCGGCCTGGTGTGCTTCGGCCAGGCGGCCTTCTTCGGCATCGGTGCCTATGCGGCCGTGCTGGCCGCGCCGCAGGGCGACACGCCGGCGCTGCTGGCGCTGCTGCCACTGAGCCTGATCGCGGCCGGGCTGTATGCGCTGGCGGTCGGTGCGCTGTCGCTGCGCACCCAGGGCGTCTACTTCATCATGGTGACGCTGGCCTTCGCCCAGATGGCCTACTACATCGTTCACGACACGCCGCTGGGCGGCGGCAGCGACGGCATCTACCTCTACATCAAGCCGGTGCTCGACGTGGGCGGCACGGTCTGGCTGGACCTCGACAAGCCCAAGGTCTTCTACGGCTTCACGCTGGCCTGCCTGCTGGCCGTGCATGTCTTCCTGGCCGTGCTGCTGCGCTCGCGCTTCGGCCGGGCGCTGGCGGGCATCAAGGTCAACGAGCAGCGCATGCGTGCCACCGGCTATGCGACCTATCCGTACAAGCTCGCCGCCTTCGGCGTGTCCGGCGCGATCGCTGGCCTCGCGGGCTTCCTGTTCGGCGTCAAGGACGGCTACGTCAACCCCGAGCTGCTGAGCTGGCACATGTCCGGCGCGGTGCTGATCATGATCATCCTCGGCGGCCTGGGCCGGCTGCGCGGGGCGCTGATCGGGGCCTTCGCCTTCGCGCTGCTGCAGGAGTTCTTCAAGTCCGAGGCCATCTTCGGCGCCTACGCCAAGCACTGGCACCTGGGCCTGGGCCTGACCATCATCGCCAGCGTCGCGCTGCTGCCGCGTGGCCTGGTCGGCGTGCCCGGCCAGATCCGTGAACGCCTGGACGGCCGCCTGAGCGGTGCCCGTCGTGTCGAAGGGGAGGCCGCCCGATGAGCGCCATGACGAAGGACGAGACCCTGCCCGGCGACGTGCTGCTGCGCGGCTTGAAGCTGACCCGCCGCTGGGGCGGCCTGGTGGCGGTGGACGGCGTCTCGCTGGACCTGCGCCGTGGCGAGGTGCATGCGGTGATCGGCACCAACGGTGCGGGCAAGTCCACGCTGATCAACCTGCTGTCGGGCGAGATCCCGCCGTCCGACGGTGGCGTCGAGCTGCTCGGCGAGGACGTGACGCGCTGGAGCCAGCCGCGCCGCGCCCGTGCCGGCCTGGGCCGCAGCTACCAGCGCAACACCATCTACCCGACCTTCAGCGTGTTCGAGAACTGCCGGCTCGCCGCGCAGGCCCGCACGCCGCGTCCGTGGGCCTGGTGGCAATCGGCGCAGTCCTGCCAGCCCAGCCGCGAGGCCGCGCTCGCGGCGGCCGGACAGGCTGGCCTGTCCGGCCTGCTGGAGCGCACCGCCGGCCTGCTGTCGCATGGCCAGAAGCGCCAGCTGGAGATCGCGATGTGCCTGGCCACCGGGCCGCAGGTGCTGCTGCTCGACGAGCCGCTGGCCGGCATGGGTGCCGAGGAGACCGAGCGCATGCTCGCGCTGCTGGCCGCGCTGCGTGCGAGCCACGCCATCCTGCTGGTCGAGCACGACATGGACGCGGTCTTCCGCATCGCCGACCGCATCACCGTGATGGTCAACGGCGCGGTCATCGCCAGCGACACACCCGACGCGGTGCGTGCCGATGCCGGCGTGCAGGCCGCCTACCTGGGAGGCCATTGAGATGGCGAGCGAACTGATCCTCGATGCCCGCGACCTGCAGGCCTGGTACGGCTCCAGCCACGTCCTGCACGGCATCAGCCTGCAGATCGCGCGCGGCGAGACGGTCGGCCTGCTGGGCCGCAACGGCATGGGCAAGAGCACGCTGATCCGCACCCTGCTGGGCCACGTGACGCAGCGCGACGGCCACATCGGCCTGTTCGGCCAGGACATGTCGAAGGCGCGACCGCATGCGGCCGCGCGTCTGGGCGTGGCCTACGTGCCCGAAGGCCGCGGCGTCTTCCCCAACCTCAGCGTGCGCGAGAACCTCGTGATGGCCGCGCGCCGTGGCCGCGACGGCCGCAGCGACTGGACCTTCGAGCGCGTCATGGCCACCTTCCCGCGCCTGCAGGAACGCCTGACCAACATGGGCAACCAGCTGTCCGGCGGCGAGCAGCAGATGCTGTCGATCGGCCGGGCGCTGATGACGCATCCCGAGCTGATCATCCTGGACGAGGCCACCGAGGGCCTCGCCCCGCTGATCGTGGCCGAGATCTGGCGCGTCATCGGCGAGATCCGCGCCAGCGGCATCGCCACCCTGATCGTCGACCGCGACTGGCGCAAGGTCCTCGCCCGCAGCGACCAGGCGCTGGTGCTGCAGAAGGGCCAGGTGGTCCTGTCCGGCCGCAGCGCCGACGTCGCGCAGGACCCCGAGCTGGCGCGCTACCTGGGCGTCTGACCTGTCGGCCCCGGAGCGCGCCGCTCGACCGAGGCATGCGTCGCGTCGCGCCCTCCGCGATCGTGGGCTGGCGAACATCGCTGCGTTGGGGCTGTCGTTCACCGCACCCCTTCGCGCCACGTCGACCCCTCGATGCCACACCCGCAGGCCAGCGCCGGGCCGCCCCAAGCGGCCTGCGTTGCCCCCCCGGGGGGCGGCCTTGCGTACCCGCGAGGCCGGGGGCTCTATCTCTCCCGGAATGCGTTCTCGCGCACGCCCAACAAGGGCTTGAGCAGGTACTCCGCCACCGTCCTCGACCCGGTCACGATGTCGCTCTGGGCCTGCATCCCGGACAGCATCTTCAGCTCGCGGCCGAGCGACTCGATGGCCGGGCGGTCGGTCTCGAGGTGGACGATGTAGTGGCTGTCGCCGCGTTCGTTGGTGACGGCGTCCGCGCCCACGCGCGTCACGCGGGCGGGCAGGCTGCCGTAGATCGCGTAGTCGTAGGCGGTCAGCTTGACGCGGGCATCCTGGCCGGTGCGGATGAAGCCGATGTCCTTGGGCAGCACCATCGCCTCGACCACCAGCCGGTCCTCCACCGGCACCAGCTCGACCACCGGTTCGCCGGCCCGGGCGACCGCGCCGACGTTGCTGACGAAGACGCGGTTGACGACGCTGCGCACCGGGGCCTTCAGCGCCGTGCGCTCGATGCGGTCCTGCAGGGCCGGCAGGGTCGGGCCGAGCGCACGCAGCTCGGCCTGCACGCGGTTGAGCTCGTCGCGGGCCTGGGCGCGGAACTGGCGCTGCAGGTTCTCGCGCCGGGCCTGGGTCTCCAGCAGGCTCTGCTCGATGCGCGCCAGCGTGGCGATGGCGCCTTCGCGGCGGCCTTCGGCCTCGGCGATCTGGCGCTCCAGCCGGACCAGCTCGATGCGCGGCTCCAGGCCCTGCTGGACCAGGTTCTCGACCAGCACGCGTTCCTCGCGGGTGGTCTTCAGGCTGCGCTGCGCCGTCTCCAGGCTGTTCTGGACCTCGACCCGCTCGGCCGTCTTCTGCGCCACCTGCGCATCGAGCATCCGCAGCTGCGTGGCCTGCTCGCTGGCGCGGCTCTCCCAGGCGGCCCGTTCGGCGGCCACCAGCTGCGGCTGGCGCTGCCGCAGCGCGGCATCGAAGACCGGCGTGCCGCCACCGGCCTCGGCCTGCAGCCGGGCGCTGCGGGCAAGCTGGTTGTCCGACTGGGCCGAGCGGCTGCGCAGGTCGGCATCGACCTGCACCGGGCTGAGCGAGACCAGCAAGGCGCCGGCCTCCACGACCTCGCCCGGCTGCACGTGGATCTCCTGCACCACGCCGCCTTCCAGGCTCTGCACCACCTGCACCCGCGCCGACGGCACGACCTTGCCGAGCGTCTGTGCCACGGTGTCGATCTTGGCGAGGGCGGCCCAGACGCCCAGCGCGACGAAGGCGGCGGTGATGGTCAGCAGCAGGACCGTCGCCGCACGCGAGACCTCGCCCAGCCGCGAGGCGGTCGACAAGGTCTCGCGGCCGCGCATCGGCACGGCGTGCGGCGACCGGGCCGGCTTGTGAGAGGGCGAGGGCGAGGGCGAGGGCGCAGGCACGGGCAGCGAGAACAGCGGACCGGCGTCGGCGGGGGAAGGCGGGTGTGCGGGCATCGGGACGGCTCCAGGCGTTCGGTCGTTCGGGATTCAGGCGGCCGCCTGTGACGCAGCGGTGGCTGGGGTGCCGGACGTGCTGCCGGACGTGCTGGCCGGCGTGGCGCTGCGCACCGGGGCGACCTTGCCGCCCTGGCGCATCACCACGTCCTTCGGGCCCTGCGCGACGATGCGGCCGCCGTCCATCACGATGACGTGGTCGACCAGCTCCAGCATCGACGGCTTGTGCGTGACCAGCACCAGCGTGCGGCCGGCCAGCTCGGTCTTCAGCCGCGCCAGCAGCTGGGACTCGGCGGCCGGGTCCATCGCGCTGGTCGGCTCGTCGAGCACGACGATCGGCGCATGGCCGACCAGCGCGCGGGCCATCGCGACGGCCTGGCGCTGGCCACCCGACAGGCCGGCGCCGTTCTCGCCCAGCCGCATCTGGTAGCCCTGCGGATGCGCGGCGATGAAGTCGTGCGCGCCGGCGATCTCGGCGGCGCGGCGGATCTCGTCGTCGCCGGGCCGGTCCGCGCCCAGCGCGATGTTCTGGCGCAGCGTGCCCGACATCAGCCAGCAGTCCTGCAGCACGGCCGCGACGTGGCGGCGCAGGTCTGCCGGGTCGATCTGGCGCACGTCGATGCCGCCGACGCTGAGCTGGCCGGAGACCGGCCGGTAGAGGCCCACCAGCATCTTCAGCAGCGTCGACTTGCCCGAGCCGATGCGGCCGATGATGGCCACGCGCTGGCCGGGCTCGATGCGCAGGCTGACCGTGTCGAGCACCGGCACCTCGCTGCCGGGGTAGCTGAAGCGCACGTCGCGCAGCTCGATCGAGCCGCGCAGGCGGTCATGCGGCATGGCCGCGACGCCGGGCGTGTGTTCGCGCGGCAACGCCATCACGCGAGCCAGCGCCCGGTAGGACGCCAGCGACTGGTTCAGCCGCAGCAGCAGCTGGGTCAGCTGGGCCAGCGGCTGGACCGCCCGGCCGCACAGGATCGAGGCCGCGACGATCGCGCCCGAGCCGATCTGGCCGTCCACCGCGAGGAAGACGCCGACGCTGACCACCGCGACCTGCGAGGCCATCAGCACCAGGTTGGCCCAGTGGCCGGCGAGCTGGCCCATCAGCCGGCTGCGCAGGCTGATGCGGGCCTGGTGCGTGACGGCGTCCTGCCAGCGCCGGCGCATCACCGCACCCGCGCCGATCGCCTTGATCGTCTCCAGCCCGGCCAGCGTCTCGATCAGCACCGCCTGCTTGGTCTGGCTGTCTTCCTGGCTGACCTCGGAATCGCGCCGCATCGACGGCTGCATGGCCAGACCCACGATCACCACGAGTGGAATCGCGATCAGCGGCACCCAGGCCATCGGCCCGCCGATCAGCCACAGCACCGCGATGAAGAGCAGCGCGAAGGGCAGGTCGATCAGCGTCGTCAGCGTGGCCGAGGTGGCGAAGTCGCGCAGCGTCTCGTATTCCTTGAGCAGGCTGGCGAGGCCGCCGGAGGAGCCACGCTGCTCGCGCAGGTCGAGGTCGAGCACCTGGTCGAACACCGCGTCGGCGATCTCGACATCGGCGCGGCTGCCGGCCACGTCGAGGAAGTAGCCCCGCACCGCGCGGATCGCGAAGTCGCTCAGCAGCACGATGCCGATGCCGGCCAGCAGCGCCCACAGCGTCTCGGTGGCGCTGTTCGGGATCACGCGGTCGTAGACGATCATCGTGAAGACCGAGGTCGACAGCGCGAACACGCTGGTGACGATCGAGGCCAGCACGGCGCGCAGGTAGAGCGGCCGGGCGACCCGGTTCGGGCCCCAGAACCAGTGGCCGTGGCGGCCGCGCACGGCCTGGGCCTCGGAGGCGGGCAGGCGGCGCGGCGGCAGCACCTGAAGCCAGTGGCCGCCGTGGCGGGCCGACAGCTCGGTGGCGGTCAGCGCGATGACGCGGCCGCTGCGTGGCAGGAAGACCTCCCAGCGCTGCCATTCGGGCGCGCTGCCGGGCTGGCCGAGGGCACCGATCAGCACGTGCGGCTCGTCGTCCGGGCCGATCAGCAGCACCGGCTCGTGCGGGCCGGGCGCGGGCGGCTCGGCACCGTGGCAGGCGACGGTCTCGAAGCCCAGGCGCTCGATCGCGTCGATGAAGTCGGCCTGCGTCCAGGCCCCGTCCGGGCGCGCCACGCGGGCCCGCAGCGCGGCCGGCGACAGCGGGCGCTCATGGTGGTCGAGCAGGAAACACAGGCAGGCTTCCCACGGGTCCTGCGCGGGTGCGTCGGTGGGCTGGGACGCTGGCGGCAGGTGGGGTGCGTCGGCCACCCGCAGGCTGGCGGCGGGATCGGCGTCGGGGAGGGACATCGGGTTCATGGTGGCCTGGGGTGTTGCGTGTCGGAAGCTCGTCGGGAGCGCGGCGGCGAATGCGTCGTCGGTTGCGTCGTCGGGGCCCTTCAGGGCCCTGCCGTGACCCAGGGCAGCAGCGCGGCGGTGAAGTGGGCCAGTCGCCAGTGCGCCAGCGCCCGGGCGTGTTCGGCCTCGACCCAGGCGTTGCCGGCGGCCTGCAGCGCGTCCTGCGCGTTCATGACGTCCAGCAGGCTGCCGCGCCGGTTGGCGAACTGCTCGCGCACGCCGCGCAGCGCATCGACCGCCAGCCGCACGCCTTCGCGCCGGGCCTCGCGCAGCGGCTCGCCGATCTGCGCGTCGGCCAGCGCCTGGCGCATCGAACGATCCAGCTGAAGGCGGGTGTTGCGCAGCTGTTCGGTGGCTTCATCGAGCCGGGCCTGGGCCTGGGCGATGCGTGCATCGTCCGCGCCGCCGCTGTAGAAGCTGTGGCGCAGCGTCACGCCGGCCTGCCAGTCGGTGCCGGCGCGGCGACCGCCGACCAGGTCGCGGCGGCTGATGCCGGCATCGAGGTCGACGCGCGGGCCGTCGCGCCGCCGTGCGACGTCGCGTTCATGCTCGGCGGTGCGCACCGCCGCCTGGGCCGCGCGCACGGCGGCGAAGTCCTCGGCCGCGCGCAGGCTGGCGTCGCGCTCGCGCACCTGCCGGGCCAGTTGCGGCAACGGTGTCAGGCGCGGCAGACCCAGGTCCAGCCCGGCCGGTGCATCGGCGCCGAGCAGCTCGACGCAGGCCGCCTCGGCCTGGGCCAGCCGCGCTTCGGCCTGCACCACCGCCCCGCGGGCCTCGACCGCCCGCGAGCGGGCCCGCCAGACGTCGCTGAGCGTGCCGCCGCCGAGCCGGTGGCGGCGTTCGAGGTCGACCACCATCTCCTCGCGTGCCGCCAGGTGGCTGCGGGCCTGTTCGAGCAGGCGCTGGCTGCGCACCCGCTCCAGCGCGGCCTGCAGCGAGCGCAGCAGCAGGTCGACGCTGCGGGCCTCGGCGCGGGCCTCGACGCCGTCGGCAAAGGCGGTCGAGGCGTCGACCTGGGCCTGGACCGTGCCGCCGTCCCAGAGCGGCTGGCGCAGCGTCAGGCCGATGCTGCCGGTGTCCCAGTCGCGCCGGGGCGTGCCCTGCAGCTCGTTGGCGGCGTTGTCGCGGTGACCGGTCTCGGCTTCAAGCCCGAGCTGTGGCCGTTGCGCCGCCGCAGCCTCGCGGGTGGCCGCGCGGGCGCCCTGGCCGCTGGCGCGGGCGGCGCGGGCCTCCGGGTGCTGCAACAGGCTGTCGGCCAGCTGGCGCCGCAGGGCCTGCCAGGCCGGGCCGGCTTCCGGCCTGTCGTCGCCGTCATCCGCAGCGACCGCCGCGAGCAGGTCGCGGGCCTGCCGCTCGCCCCAGCTGGCGGTCAGGGCCGGGCTGGCGGCTGCCGACTCCGCCGGACCCGAAGGCCCCGCCGGCCCCTGCGCCCATGCGGCTGGGGCCAGGGTGCCGAGGGCCAGCAGGACCGCGGGTAACCGCGCGGTCAACGGCGTGGGCAACCACGTCAAGGAAGGCAGCAGGGCCATGGCAAGGTGCGACGAAGAAAAACGCCTCGCGCAAGGCGAGGCAGAAAGGCGGACACCCACGGGGGGACAAGACGGTGCCCGCACAGGAAGAGCGTCACGGTGACCGGGTGCGTGCCGACGGCCGGGGCCTGCTTCGGGCCCCGGCCGGGCGGGTCACAGCACGAACTGACCGGCGTTGAGCGCCAGCGTGCCGTTGAGCTGGATCTCGAACTCGGCGGTGGCCGTGTTCGCGTCCGTGTTGCCCTGCACGATGGTGTTGCCGCCGGCATTGACGTAGCGCACCTGGCCCGCGGCGGTGAAGCCTGCGGCGCCCCGGAAGGTGAAGGCTAGGTTGCCGGCGAGGGCGCCGTTGGCGTCGATGGCGCTCAGGTCGATCTGGTCGGCGCCGGTGGCGAAGTCGACGATGACGTCGCGCGCCGCGCCGGTGCCCATCTCGCCGATGGCCGCGAAGATGAAACGGTCGCCCGCCGCACCGCCGGTCATCCGGTCGGTGCCGATGCCGCCGCTGAGCTGGTCGGCGCCGGTGCCGCCGTCGAGCGTGTCGTTGCCGCTGCCGCCGTTGAGCTGGTCTGCACCGGCATCGCCCAGCAGCTGGTCGGCACCGTCCAGGCCGTTGAGCGTGTCGGCACCGCCCGCGCCGTTGAGCACGTCGCCCAGCGCGCCGCCGCTGATCACGTTGGCCAGCGCGTTGCCGGTGCCCGAGAAGGCAACCACCGCCGCGCCGGTGGCGGCGTAGACCAGGTTCTCGACGTTCGCGCCCAGCGTGTAGCTCGCCAGCAGCGAGCGCACGAGGTCGGCGCCGCCCCCGGCCAGCTCGGTCACCGTGTCGCCTGCCGCATCGACCACGTAGGTGTCGTCGCCGTTGCCGCCGGTCATCGCGTCGGCCCCGGTGCCGCCGTTCAGCACGTCGTCGCCGTTGCCGCCGAGCAGCGTGTCGTTGCCGGCGTTGCCGTTGAGCGTGTCGTTGCCGCCGCCGGTGTTGGCGATGTCCGCACCGGCCGTGCCGGTGAAGACCTGGGCGCCGGCGCCACTGTTGAACAGGTCACCGACCACCTCGGTGGCGGCCGAGACCTGGGTTTCCAGCGTGCCCTGGCCGTCGGTGAAGGAGGTCTGCACGCGCAGCTGGGCACCGACCTGGGCCTGCACCGGCGTGAAGCTGGCGGTGGTCGCGCCGGCGACGTTGGTCCAGGTCTGGCCGCCGTTGGTCGTGCTCTGCCACTGGAAGGAGAAGGTGCCCAGGCCGTTGGCATCGGTGATGCCGGCCGTCGAGGCGGTCAGCGCGCCGCCCTCGGTCGGCGTGCCGTCACTGATCGTCGGTTCGCCGACCGCGGCGGAGTTGACCGCCGCCAGCGACACGTCCTCCCAGGTCAGCGCCGCGCCGGTCACCGCGTCGCGGGTCAGCACGAAGCGCAGCACCTCGACGTTGCGGACCCGGTCGACGCCCTCGGTGCCGACGTTGTCGGTGATGGTGCGGCTGCCATCGGCCTGGCGCGCGCCGATGGTGAAGTTGGCGCGCGGGCCGTCGAACAGGGCGATGTCGGTGCCGCCGCTGCCCAGCTGGATCACGCGGTCGATGCTCAGCTGGCCCGGGTTGATCGTGCCGTTGAGCATGCGCGTCGTCAGCGGGGCCATCGAGTTGACGTACTCGACCGCGCCGTTGGTGTGGGTCAGCTTGATGCGGGCATCGAGCCAGGCGTCGCCGTCGATCACGTCGTCGCCGGCGCGGCCTTCGAGCAGGTCGGAGCCGCCGCCGCCCAGCAGGATCTCGCCGCCGGTGTAGCCGGCCGCCGTGCCCAGCACGGTCGACAGGCCGCCGATCCGGGCGATGCCGGCCGCGTCGAGCGCATGGCCGACCTGGTCGGCCGCCAGCAGGTCGGTGCCCCGCAGCGTGTCGTTGCCGTTCCAGCCCGAGACGCCTTCGACCAGGTCGAAGCGGTCGCTCACGTTCGCGATGTCCGGCGGCAGCAGGGCGGTGCGGGTGAGGTCGGCATCGACCACCTCGGTCGAGCGGGCGTAGGTCACCCAGTCGAAGCCGAGCATGCCCTCGGCCCGGTTGATGCCCGGCGTGCCGAACATGATGTCGTCGCCCGACTCGGCGTCGTAGTCGTCGTTGGCATCGCCGAACAGCACGTCGTGGCCGATGATGCCGCTCTGCTGGAACGGATCGCCGTTGTCGCCCTGCAGCAGGTCGGCACCGTCGCCGCCCTCGATCCAGTCGTTGCCGGAGTCGCCGAACACCGTGTTGATGCCGGTGCCCGCGCTGATGAAGTCATCGCCGTGGCCGCCGAAGGACTCGGCATCGCCGACGCCGCCGAGGATGAAGTCGTTGCCGTCGCCACCGAACAGCAGGTCGAAGCCGCTGCCGTTGCTGATGACGTCGTGGCCGCCCTGGCCCTTCATGTTGTCGTCGCCGAAGGTGTCGGTGAGGATGTCGTTGCCGTCGCCGGCGAAGAAGAAGTCGTTGCCGGCGCCGCCTTCCATGCGGTCGTTGCCAGCGTCGCCGTGCAGGGTGTCGTCACCGGCACCGGCGCGCATGCTGTCGTTGCCGGCGGTGCCGCCGAAGAGCACGTGCTCCGCGCCGGCATAGCGCACCGTGCCGTCGGCCATGCGCGTCAGCAGCGTGGCCTCGTCATAGCCGGCCGTGCGGCCGTCGTCGACGATCGGCCCGGTGGTGGCCTGGGCGTCCAGCTCGAAGGTGTAGGCCGGCGTCGAGAAGATGTCGCCGGGCAGGTGGCGGGCGCTCGAGTTGCGCATCACCAGCTCGGCCATCGAGCCTTCTTCCAGCTGCGTCAGCACGTTCAGGCCGGCGGTGCGGGCCAGGTAGTACAGCCGGTCGTTGTTCTGCAGCGCACGCAGCTGGGTCGAGAAGACGTAGTCGAAGGTCGAGCCCAGCATGCCGCCGAAGGGCTGGATGTTCTCGGCCAGGCCGCCGATCCAGAAGTCGACGTTGTTCAGGCCGCCCAGCGAGCCGCCTTCATGGGCACCGGTGGCGTTGAGGAAGTCGACCGCGCCGTTGCTGTTGTCGCCGAGCGCGGCCTGGTCCAGCAGGGCCTGGGCAGCCGCGCGCTTGCCCGCCACCGTGGTCAGGTTGGCCAGGCTGGCATGGGTGCCGTAGGCGGCGATGAAGTTGACCAGCGACTCCGGGTTCTTCATGCCCAGCTCGAAGTCGGCCCAGCTCTCGTAGGGCCGCAGGATGGACAGGCCGGTGTCGTCGAAGAACAGCTGGCGGGCCGCGTTCAGGCCGGGGATGCCGGTGTCGCGGCCGCGGGCGATGTTCAGTGCGCCCAGGTCCAGCGGCAGGCCGACGAGGTTGTTGCGCAGCGCCTCGGTGAGGAACTCGTCGATGTCGTTGCCGGTCTGTCGCGTCAGGCCGGTGACGATGGCACCGACCGCGTCATGGGTCGTCGCGCCACTGGCCGCGAACTCGGCCGGATTGAGGAAAGCCTCGATCAGGCCGATGGTGTCGGTCGCGCCACTGTTCGGGTCGATGCGGTCGATGGTGTCGGTCAGCATCGAGTGGCCGAAGCGGTACACCACGTTGGCGAACTCGCTCATGATGGCCGGGTCCACCGTGCTGTTGTAGCCGCTGAACACGTCGATCGAGGGCTGCACCTTGCGGGCGAACTCCTCGAACACGAAGTGCTGGTACTGCATCTCGGTGGCAAAGCGCGCGGCCTGGAACAGCCGTGCGCCGTCCCACTGCAGCGCGTCGATCTGCGCCTGGGTGGTCGGCAGGGCGGTCACGTCGGTGCTCAGCCATTCGTTGAGCGTGGCCAGGTTGCCGCTGCCCGAGACCAGCGTCTTGACCTGTTCGACGATGCGGTTGTGCTCCGAGTGGAAGACGCTGTGAACCGCGGTCAGGCCGATGTTCTCGTTGCCCCGGCCGTCGCCGGTGATGTAGTGCAGGTCGAGCAGCTCGTTGTCGTAGGTGCCGGCCGGCTGGCTGCCCGGCACGGTGCTGACGGCGGCGTCGACATCGGCCGTCTTGGCGATGGGCAGCGTGCTGGGATCGCGGTCGTGATCGAAGGTCCCGGGCGCCGCGTTGTGCGCGATGTCGTCCAGGAAGGCATGGTCGGTGCGCAGCGCGCCGGCGGTCGACACGGGGTTGGCGAGGTTGCCTTCACGCAGCAGCATCGGCGGGCCTTCGCTGAGGACCAGCTGCGGCAGGCCGTTCGCGCCGGGGATGAAGTTGCCGTATTCGTCCGTCAGCAGCAGCGGGATGTTGCCGAGGTCGGCATCGGTCAGGTTGATGCCCAGCATCTCGCGGGCCTGTGCCTTGACCTCGCCCCAGTTGCCGATCGAGCCCTCGATCGCGCCGTCCAGCAGCCGGCCGGTCGAGACCGGGCGTCCGGCGAGGTTGAAGTCGTAGTCGCGCAGGAAGACCTGGTGCGACGGGTGCGAGGTGTAGGTCTGGTTCTGGTCGATCCACGGCGTGGTCGAGTTGTTGTACATCCGCTGGCCGGTGGCCGGATCAGGGTCGAACTGGGCCCGCGTCAGCACCATGAAGTTGGTCTGGCTGCCCGGGATGTAGAGCGGATCGTCCGGCTGCAGCGACACGATCACCGAGCCCCGGCCGCCCTTGCCGATCAGGTCCAGGCCGTGGTCGAAGAACTGGCCAAAGATCGTGAACCACGAGTTGAAGGGCGCGGACAGGCCCTCGTCGGGCGCGACGTTCTCGATGAACAGCGTGCCCTCTTCCGATCTGTCCGGATTCGGGCCGGCCACCGCGACGGCGGCCGAGTTGCGCACGGTCTGGTCGGAGATCAGGTTGCTGATGGTGCGCGGCTGCGAGTCGAACACCAGGCCGCCGGTCTGGCCGTAGCTCGACAGGTCGCCCTGCTGCACGGGTCCGAGGCCGTCGTAGTCGAACAGGACCGATTCGGCCGTGCGCCAGATCTGCGGCAGCGCGTTGGGCATGGGACGGTCGGCCGCGCCGAACTCCTCCTGCCCGGGCACGACGTTGTTGTACGAGCCGTCGACCGTGCGCAGGCCATAGGGCAGCAGCGGGTTGCCGATCAGGGTCAGCAGGTCCTCGCCAGCGGTGTGGCGTTCGGCCAGCTTGATCTGGGCCAGGATGAATTCGAGGTCGTGCAGGACGAGTTGCATGGTGATCTTCCGTTGGCGGTGATGGGGCGCGTACAGGCGCAGGCAAGCCAATCCCCTCCGGTGCGTGCGCACCGGATCAAGGGCCGTTCAGTTCAGGGGCGGGAAGGGGAGCCGAGCGGGATGACCGGGCGGTCGCTCAGTTCCAGACCGGACGCCAACATCGGCGCCAGGACCCGACGCCGCCAGCGGCCATGCCCGACCGATGGGGCGGTCGGGTGGCGGGTGCGCTGCGGTGCAGGTGCATGACTCCTCCGTCGTTGATCCTGTGAAGAGAACCTGCATTAAGGTTCTCTTCAGGTGAATCAATTCTGAATCAGTTCTCTGACCTGACGCAAGACGAGATCGCCCCTGTTTCAGGTGGCAGTCCACGCAGGTCGTTGATTTGAGAGGGCTTTTTCAGAAGTTCGTGAACAGGGTCACGAATCGGGTCTCGGAGAAGCCGATTAAGCTGAACCGAACCTGATGAAACTGACGCCGGCAGAGCGGCTGCAGCCATTAGTGCTGCTACTTGCCTAGGGCCGGGTGTACGCGTCCCCCTGTTCTGGGGGGGGGCGGCGACGCGTCCCCGCGTCACCGGGGCTCGCCGTCACGGCAACCAGCCGTCCAGTTCGCCCAGGCCCCAGATCAGCGCGCTGATCGTGAAGAACGAGGCCACCGTCGCGGCCAGCAGGGCGGCGGCGCAGAAGTCCTCGTCGTGGTGTTTCTGGGCCAGCACCGGGTAGACGCTCAGCATCGGCATGGCCGCGAACAGCACCGCACCCGTGCGCAGCAGCGGGTCGATCGGCGGCAGCAGCCAGAGCAGCGCGGCCATGGCCAGCGGCATCAGCACGAGCTTGCCGAAGACCACCTGCAGGACCTCGCCCAGCATGCCCTGCAGTCGCAGGCCGACCAGCGTGCCGCCGATCAGGAACAGCGCCAGCGGGCTGGATGCAGTCGACACCAGCGCCACCGTCCGGGCCACCGGCTCCGGCAGCCGCAGGCCGGTGAGCGCGCAGAACAGGCCCGCGATGATGGCCAGGATCAGCGGGTTGCGCAGCAGCCCGCGCAGCGACACCGCCAGCGCCGGCCACATGCGGCTGCGCTGCTGCGCGCCGCTGTCGGCCAGGGCCATGGCCAGCGGCAGCACCAGCAGGTTCTCCACGATCATGTTCAGCGCCAGCACCACGCCGGCGATCGGGCCGATCACCTGCTGCGCGATCGGCAGGCCGACGAAGCCGCTGTTGGATGCGGACATGCCCAGCCCGCGCAGCGCCGCCGGCGACAGCGGCAGGCCGCGCACGCGGCGGGCGTACCAGAGGCCGCCCAGCTGCATCGCCAGCGAGCCGCCTGCGTAGGCCAGCAGGTAGACCGGGTGCAGCACCTCGGCGATGCGGCGCTGCGACAGCGCCGTGAACACCAGCGCCGGCAGGCAGAAGCTGACGACGAAGCGCCCCAGCACGCGCATCTCGGCCTTCTGGAACATGCCGCTGCGCACGGCGAGCCAGCCCACCGCGATCAGCAGGTAGATCGGGATGGTGACCGAGAGGATGAAGCGCAAGGGGGTGGCTCAGCCGTTGAGCTGCTGTTCCAGCTCGTGCAGCACGCGGTAGCAGTCCATCACGCCGGCGATGCTGCTGTTGGGCTCGCGGCCTTCGCGGATGGCGGCGAAGAACTCGCGGTCCTGCAGCTCGATGCCGTTCATCGAGACGGCCACGCCGGACACGTCGATCTTTTCTTCCTTGCCGCTGAACAGGTCGTCGTAGCGGGCGATGTAGGTCGCGCTGTCGCCGATGTAGCGGAAGAAGGTGCCGAGCGGGCCATTGTTGTTGAACGACAGGCTGAGCGTGCAGATCGCGCCGTTGGCGGCCTTCAGCTGGATGCTCATGTCCATCGCGATGCCCAGCGCCGGATGGATCGGTCCCTGGATGGCGTTGGCCTTCACGATCGGGCTGCCGCACTGGTAGGCGAACAGGTCGACGGTGTGCGCGGCGTGGTGCCACAGCAGGTGGTCGGTCCAGCTGCGCGGCTGGCCCAGCGCGTTCATGTTGGTGCGGCGGAAGAAGTAGGTCTGGACATCCATCTGCTGGATGTTGAATTCGCCGGCCCTGATCTTGCCGTTGACGTACTGGTGGCTGGGGTTGAAGCGGCGGGTGTGGCCGACCATCGCGACCAGGCCGGTCTGCTGCTGCATCGCCAGGACCTCCTGGCCCTCTCGGTAGACGTCGCACAGGGGGATCTCGACCTGCACGTGCTTGCCGGCCTTCAGGCAGGCCAGGGTCTGGCTGGCGTGCATCTGCGTGGGCGTGCAGAGGATGACGGCGTCGACCTCGGGCAGCGCCAGGCTCTCGTCCAGCTCGGTGGTGACGTGGCCGATGCCGTACTGGGCGGCGACCTCGCGGGTCTTCTCCAGGTCGCGGCTGATCAGCGAGACCACCTCGACGCCGTCGATGTTCTTGATGCCGTCCAGATGCTTGATGCCGAAGGCGCCCGCGCCCGCCAGCGCGACCTTGATCGTCTTGCTCATTGGAGCCCCCCGTTCGTCGAATACGCCGTCCGGCCCCCCAAGGGGGCATCGCCCGCCTTGGGGCGGCCCGGCGCCGGGCGATGCGTTGCGCAGTCCTGTTTCAGTTCCATCTCAGTTCTCCTCGAGGATGACGTGACCGACCGCCGTGTTCGACGCGGGCACGTGATAGAAGCGGTGGCGCAGCGTGGGCTTGGGGCCGCCGGCGACATCGGCCATCGCGCCGCGCGCGATCAGCCACATGACCAGCTCGATGCCCTCGCTGCCGGCCTCGCGCACGTAGTCGATGTGCGGCGTGCTGGCGGCGGCTTCCGGGTCGTGGATCAGCTGGTCCAGCCAGGCGTTGTCCCACTCGCGGTTGATCAGGCCGGCGCGTGCGCCCTGCAGCTGGTGGCTCATGCCGCCGGTGCCCCAGATCTGCACCTTCAGCGGCTGGTCGTAGCTCTCGACCGCCTTGCGGATGGCCTTGCCGAGGTTGAAGCAGCGGCGGCCGTTGGGCACCGGGTACTGCACCACGTTGACGGCGAAGGGGATGACCGGGCAGGGCCACGCGTCCGGCTGGCCGCACAGCAGGCTCAGCGGCACGGTCAGGCCGTGGTCGACGTCCATCTTGTTGACGATGGTCAGGTCGAAGTCGTCCTGGATCACGCTCTGCGCGATGTGCGCGGCCAGGTCGGGATGACCGATGACCTTGGGCACCGGGCGCGGGCCCCAGCCCTCGTCGGCGGGCTGGAACTCGGCCGCGCAGCCGATCGCGAAGGTCGGGATCATCTCCAGGCTGAAGGCCGTCGCATGGTCGTTGTAGACCAGGAAGATCACGTCGGGCTGGTTGTCCTTCATCCACTGCTTGCTGGGCTCGTAGCCGGCGAAGAGCGGCTGCCAGTACGGCTCGGCGGTCTTGCCCAGGTCGAGCGCCGCGCCGATGGCCGGCACGTGCGAGGTGTAGACGGATGCGGTGATGCGGGCCATGGTCAGGCGTCCTTCTTCTGGTGGGCCAGGCCCTGGGGCAGGGGCCGTCCGGCGGCACCCTGCGGTTGCCGGTGCGGTTGCGCGTCGCCGTCCTCGCCCAGGTGGCGGTTGCCTTCGGCCGAGCGGCCACCGGCCAGCATCATGGCCATGTACTCCTCCTGCGTCATGCCCGTCATGCTGGCGGCCATGTACTGGAAGCTCTTGCCGTCGGTCGCGCCGATCTTGGCCAGGAAGTAGATGTTCCCGCCGGCGGCGATGCAGCGGTTCAGGTCACGCGTGAGCACGCCCTGCTTCTGCTCCTCGGTCATCGGCCACTGGTCCAGGTAGGCGCGCTCGTCGGCCTTGAAGCGCTCGCGGTTCTCGGCCTTCATCAGCGACATGCAGAACTGGTTGAGCCAGTAGCCCTTGCGCGACTGCTCGGCGTCGAAGATGGTCGTGCCGGGCACGTCCTTGTAGGGTTTGTCGAGTGCCATGGTGCTCAGGCTCCCTTCGATTCTTCAGGCCAGTACAAACGCATCGGGTTGTCGACGAGGAGCTTCTTCTGCAACTCGGCGGTCGTCGCGATGTGCGGGATGAAGTCGACCAGCAGGCCGTCGTCGGGCATGTGGTCCTTGAGGTTGGGATGCGGCCAGTCGGTGCCCCACAGCACGCGGTCGGGGAACTCCTCGACCACGCGGCGCGCGAACGGGATCACGTCGACATAGGCATGGCGCTCGCCGTCCAGCGCCTTCGGGCCGGTGACCGACAGGCGCTCCGGGCAGCTGACCTTGCTCCAGACGTTCGGGTGCTGGCGCATGAACTTCAGGAACAGCTCGAACTCGGGGCCGTCGACCGGCTTGGACACGTCCGGGCGGCCCATGTGGTCGACCACCACGGTGGTGGGCAGCGCTGTGAAGAAGTCCCACAGCTCGGGCAGGTCGACCGCCTCGAAGTAGATGACCACGTGCCAGCCCCACTTGGAGATGCGCGCGGCGATCTCCATCAGCTCGTCCTTGGGCGTGAAGTCGACCAGGCGCTTGACGAAGTTGAAGCGCACGCCGCGCACGCCGGCATCGTGCATGGCCTGGATCTCGGCATCGCTGACGCTGCGCTTGACCGTGGCCACGCCACGCGCCTTGCCGCCGCTGTGCACCAGCGCGTCGACCATCGCGCGGTTGTCCGCGCCATGGCAGGTCGCCTGCACCACCACGTTGCGGGCGAAGCCGAGGTGGTCGCGCAGCGCATAGAGCTGCTGCTTGCTGGCGTCGCAGGGCGTGTACTTGCGCTCGGGTGCGTAGGGGAACTCGGCGCCGGGGCCGAAGACGTGGCAATGCGCGTCGACCGCGCCGGCCGGCAGCTGGAAGGCGGGCTGGCTCGGGCCGGTGTACCAGTCCATCCAGCCGGCAGTCTTGGTGAAGTCGCCCGTGACGGGTTTGCTCATGGTGGTCACTCCTTGTGGGGTTGGACGAAGGCGAGGATGCGATCGGCCTCGGTGCGCCAGTCGGCGCTGCGGGCGAAGGCGGGCGTGCCCTTGTGGCCGAACAGGCCGTTGTCGGCCAGGTCGGCGACCCAGGCCTGGCGCTCGGCGGTGCCGCTGGCCGACCACGGCGTCAGGCCGGCCTCGCGCACGGTCTCGGCGACCTCGCGCACTTCCTCGCTGCGACGGCGGCCGTGCTCGATGACGCGCTGGAAGAAGTAGCTCGCCTGCTTCTCCCAGTCGATGCCGGGAAAGGTCTCCTGCAGCGAGGCGATCACCGCGTCCTCGACGCCGTGGAAGCGCGCGGCGGTGAAGCTCTCGATGACCATGGCCTCCAGGCCCTTGATCATCACGCTGCGGCACATCTTGGTGGCCGAGGCGACGCCCAGCACCGGGCTCGACACCTTGGGCGCGAAGCCCAGCGCGGCCAGCACCGGCTGCAGCGCCTCGGCCGAGCCGCCGCCCAGCAGCAGCGGCACGCGGATGCGGTAGGGCGGGATGCTGGTCATCACCGCGCCCTCGACGTAGCGGCCGCCGGCCGCGTCGATCAGCGCGGCGGCGCGCTGCTTGGCACCGGGCGAGGCGGAGTTGAAGTCCAGGAAGAAGCTGCCGTCGCGCACGCCCGGCACGCAGGCCTTCGCGACCGGCACGGCCTGGCTGGCGGTCACCGCGCTGAGGATCAGGTCGGCACCGGCGGCCAGCGCCGTATGGCTGTCGGACAGGCTCACGCCGTGAGCCTGTGCATGCGCGACCAGAGGGCCGCGCGTGGCCGCATCGGCCAGCTTGAGGTCATGGGCACTGACCGCGACGCCCTGCGCGCGCAGGTCCTCGGCCAGGATGCGGCCGACCTCGCCGTAGCCGACGATGCCGACCTGCCAGGCCAGCGGGGTGCGGCCGTCGGAGATGCCCGTGCTTGGCATGTCGGTCTCAGTCCAGGGAGGCCTTGGCGCGCTGGACCACGCCGGCCCACTTGCCCGATTCGCCGCTGATGAAGGCATTGAACGCGTCGCGCGTGACGGGGAACTGCTCGTAGCCGAAGGTCGCGTAGCGCTGCGCGATGTCCGGTTCGGCCAGCGCGTCCTGGATGTCCTTCTGGATCTTGTCGGCAACCGCCTTGGGCAGGCCGCGGGGCGCGGCGATCGCCGTCCAGCCGGTCACCTCGTAGCCGGCCGGGCCGCCCGATTCGGCTACCGTGGGCACGTCCGGGAAGGCCGGATGGCGCTTGGGCGCGGTCACCGCGATGAACCTGATCTTGCCGGTGCGCTGCAGCGGGCCGGCCGTCGCCAGCGAGCCCAGCGACCAGTTCAGTTCGCCGTTGGCCACGCCGGTGTAGAGCATCGACGTTTCCTTGTAGATGATGTGCTGCATCTCGGTGCCCGTCATCGACTCCAGCAGCGCCGACCCCAGGTGCACCGGGTTGCCCACGCTCCAGGAGCCGTAGTTCAGCTTGCCGGGATGGGCCTTGGCATCGGCCACGATGTCGCCGACCGTGCGGTACGGGCTGTTGGCGGCCACGCCGACGAAGAAGTAGGTGCGGAACAGCGGCGCGATGACGTCGAAGTCCTTGACCGGGTCGTAGGGCAGCTTCTTGAACAGGTGGGGATAGGCGACCAGGTGGACGTTGTCGATCTGGATCAGGTCATGGCCATCGGTGGCGCCGCGCTTGAAGGTGTCGATCGCGATGAAGCCGTTGCCGCCGGGCTTGTTCTCGACCACGACCGGCTTGCCCCACTTCTTCTGCAGCTTCTCGGCCAGCACGCGCAGCACGGCCTCCGGACCGGCACCGGCCGGGAAGGGCGTCAGGATGCGCACGGGCTTGCTCGGGAAGTCCTCGGCCTGCGCGGGCAGACCGGCCAGCAGGGCGGCGCTGGCCAGCATGGCCAGGCCGACGTGGCGCAGGGTGCGCCGACGGGCGCTCGGGTGTCGCGTGTTCATGGGGGTCTCCTTGTGGCAGGTCCGGGGCAGGCCCGTCTCAGTCGATGTACTTGAGGCCGGCGGCGGCCAGCGGCTCGCGCATCTTGTACATGTCCAGGCCCAGCACGCCGCTGGCCAGCTTGGCGCGCTTCTCGCCCTCGAAGCTCTCGCGCTTGATGGCGGCTTCGAGCGTCTGCGCCGCGCGGGCGGCCGGCACGCAGACGACGCCGTCGTCGTCCGCCACGATCACGTCGCCGGGGGTGACCAGCATGCCGGCGCAGACCACCGGGATGTTGACCGAGCCCAGCGTCGCCTTGATCGTGCCCTTGCTGCTGATGGCCTTGCTCCAGACCGGGAAGCCCATCTCCTGCAGCACCTTCACGTCGCGCACGCCGGCATCGATGATCAGCGCACGCGCGCCGCGGGCCTGGAAGCTGGTCGCCAGCAGGTCGCCGAAGTAGCCGTCGCTGCACTCGGCCGTGACCGCCGCGACGACCACGTCGCCCGGCTGGATCTGCTCGGCGGCCACGTGCATCATCCAGTTGTCGCCCGGTTGCAGCAGCACCGTGACGGCCGTGCCCGAGACCTGGCAGCCCGGGTAGATCGGGCGCATGTAGGGCTTCAGCAGGCCGACGCGGCCCATGGCCTCATGCACCGTGGCCGAGCCCAGCGCAGCCAGGCCATCGGCGGCGGCGCGGTCGGCGCGGTTGATGTGGCGGTAGACGACTCCGAGTTCGTACATGGTCTTGCTTCCTTGTCAGTGAGACTTCGATCGAAGGGCTGGCATAACGCTGGGCGTTGCCGGCCGAGCGCCGGGCCGCCCCAAGCCGGCCGGCGAGCCCCCTCGGGGGGCAAGGCTGGCGTACCCGCCAGCCTGGGGGCTCACGTTCACAGGCCCTTGGCCTTGAGGGCGGTATCCAGGCGAGAGAAGACGCGGCGGGCGTTGCCCTCGAACACCATGTGGCGCTCCTCGTCCGTGAGGTTCGCGGTCGCCGCGACGTAGCGCTTGGTGTCGTCGTAGTAGTGGCCGGTGGTCGGGTCGATGCCGCGCACCGCGCCGATCATTTCGCTGGCGAACAGGATGTTCTTCACCGGGATCACGTGGGTCAGCAGGTCGATGCCCGGCTGGTGGTACACGCAGGTGTCGAAGAAGATGTTGTTGAGCAGGTGCTCGTCCAGCAGCGGCTTCTTGAGCTCCTGGGCCAGGCCGCGGAAACGGCCCCAGTGGTAGGGCACCGCGCCGCCGCCGTGCGGGATCAGGAACTTCAGCGTCGGGAAGTCCTTGAACAGGTCGCCGGTCAGGCACTGCATGAAGGCGGTCGTGTCGGCGTTCAGGTAGTGCGAGCCGGTGGTGTGGAAACACGCGTTGCAGCTGGTGCTCACGTGGATCATGGCCGGGATGTCGTGCTCGACCATCTTCTCGTAGATGGGATACCACTGGCGGTCGGTCAGCGGCGGGCTGGTCCAGTGGCCGCCGGACGGATCGGGGTTCAGGTTGATCCCGACGAAGCCGTAGTCCTTGACGCAGCGCTCCAGCTCGGGGATGCAGGTGGCGGGGTCGACGCCCGGCGACTGCGGCAGCATGGCCGCGCCGATGAAGTGGTCGGGAAACAGCTCGCTGACCCGGAAGCACAGCTCGTTGCAGATCGCCGCCCAGGTCGACGAGGTCTGGAAGTCGCCGATGTGGTGGGCCATGAAGCTGGCGCGCGGGCTGAAGATGGTCAGGTCGCTGCCGCGCTGCTTCATCAGCTTGAGCTGGTTGGTCTCGATCGACTCGCGCAGCTCGTCGTCGCTGATCTTGAGCGACTTCGGGTCCGGCGTCTGGCTCGGGTCCTTGAGCGCCGCGATCTGCAGGTCGCGCCAGGCGCCGAGGGCGGCCGGTGCGGTGGTGTAGTGGCCGTGGACGTCGATGATCATCGGGGCTCTCCGGGTGGGGCTTGAGGCGGAACGGGTCTGTGGGCCTCCCCGGAAGCGATGCCACCCCGGTTCAGCGTGGCGCGATTGTGAGAACGCGCAGCCATGCCGGCAACGGGGGGTGACGGACTAGCAGCTATCGCGGAGCGGCATGGATTGGCCTGCGGCTCGCACCGGCTCCGTCCGGCGGCTCCCTCACCCCGGCAACGACCCCGCCGCCGCGTTCTGCGGCAGGCGGGTGACCAGCTCGCGCAGGACCTGGCAGCTCTGGCGGACCAGGGCGTTGGGACGCTTGTGGGCCGGGGTGGCCAGGCAGAGCACGCTGCTCAGGGCCGGACCGGTCAGGGGGCGCACCACCAGCCGGTCGGCCTGGCCGCTGGCCTGCACGGCGCTGGCGGTCAGGACCGCGTGGCCATAGCCGGCGGCGACCAGGTCGATGATGGCGGCGATGCTGGAGACCTCCCAGGCGATGTCCAGCTGCAGGCCGACCAGCGTCGCCTGGCTGTCGAGCAGGCGGCGGATGACGTGCTGGCGTTCGGGCAGCACCAGCGCGTAGCCGGCCAGCTCGCGCAGCGGCAGCGGGGCACGGCTGGCGTCGGCCGGGTCGGGCGTGGCGGGGCTGACCAGGCAGAGCGTTTCCTGCAGCAGCGGCGAGATCTGCAGGGCCGGCTGGGCCTCCGGGTTGTAGAGCAGGCCGAGGTCGACCCGGCCGGTGGCGATCCATTCGCTGACGTGGGCGGACATGCCCTCGACGATGGCCAGGCGGGCCTGCGGCAGGCGGCGCTGGAAGGCGTCGATCAGCGGCAGCGTGAGCTGGCGGCCGATGGTCGGCGGCAGGCCGATGTTGACGCGGCCGACCGGGGCGTCGCGGCTGGTGCCCATGTCTTCCTGGGCCTGCGCGACCTGCTGGAGGATCTGCACGCAATGGTCGAACCAGCGCCGGCCGGCCTCGGTCATCTCGACGCCGCGGCCGTTGCGCGTCAGCAGGGTCTCGCGCAGCTCGGTCTCGAGCGTGCGGACCTGCCGGCTCAGCGCCGGCTGGGCAATGTCCAGCACGACGGCGGCCTTGCTGAAGCTGCCCAGTTCGGCGACCTGGACGAAGTATTCGAGCTGCTTGAGGTTCATCGCGGTGCGGCAGGGGTGGCCGTGCCAGTGTCGCCCAGCGGACCGGCGTCGCCGCGTGCGGGCATACCCCGGCGGGTGAGTCTGCCGCTTGGCGGCGGACATCGGCCCGGCCCGGAGGGCATGACATGATCCGCGCCCGTGCCATGAAGATCGGAGACCTCGCGTGCGTCGATACAAGGGCTGGCTGATCGCCGGCGTGCTGCTGGCCGTGGCGATCGGTGGCGGAACCTGGTGGTGGCGCCTGTCGCCGCTGGAGGTCACGACCGCCCGGGTCGGCCGCGGGCCGGCGGTCGAGGCGGTCTATGCGACCGGGCTGGTCGAGCCGACCGTGCAGATGCCGGTGGCGCCGCGCACCGGCGGGCGACTGGTGCAGTGGCTGGTCGAGGAGGGCGCGCAGGTGCGGCGTGGCCAGGTGCTGGCCCGGCTGCAGGCCACCGAGCTGGACCAGACCGTGCAGGAGCTGGGCGCACGCGAGAAGCTCGCCCGCATCCAGCTGGACCGCACGCAGGCGCTGGTCAGCGAGCAGTTCCTGTCGCGCGCCGAGCTGGACCGGGTCCAGGCCGAGGTCAGCGCCGCCGAAGCCGCGACCCGGCGCGCCCAGGCCCAGCGCGACGACATGGAATTGCGCGCCCCCGCCGACGGCACGGTGCTGCGGCGCGACGGCGAGCCCGGCCAGGTCATCGCCGCGGGCCAGACGCTCTACACGCTGGCCTGCTGCGCGCCGCTGCGCGTGACGGCCGAGGTCGACGAGGAAGACATCGTGCGGGTGCGCCGCGGCCAGCGGGTGCTGCTGCGCAGCGAGGCCCTGCCCGGCCGCGTCTTCGAGGCCGAGGTGGCCGACATCACGCCCAAGGGCGACCCGGTGGCCCGCAGCTGGCGCGTGCGCATCCGCCCGCGCGAGGCGGCGGTGCTCGAAGCCGCCGGTGCCCGCGCGGGCATGACCATGGACGCCAACATCGTCATCGCCCGCCGCGACGACGTGCTGCTGATGCCCAGCCGCGCGCTGACGGTGCCGGGGCTGGCGCCGGAGAAGGGCGCGTCGAACGCGTCGAACGCGGTGGCGACCGGTGCGATCGAGCCGGCGTCGGCTGCGTCGACGTCTGCATCTGCATCTGCGGCTTCGGCGCCGCCGCCCGTCACGCCCAGCCGCAAGCTGCAGGTCTGGGTGGTCGATGCGCGCGGCGCACTGCGGCGCCAGCCGGTCACGCTGGGCGTGGCCGGTGGCGAGCGCAGCGAGGTGCTGGCCGGGCTGGCCGAGGGCGACACGCTGGTGGTTGGCGCGGTCGAGCAGGGCGCCGGCCTGCGTGAGGGCCGTCAGGTCCGCGCCCAGCCGGCCGCTGTGTCGCCGGTTGTGGTGCCGGCGGCGGCGCCGCGCTGAACCGGCGGTCCCGCACGACATGGCGATCGCCCTCGACATCGCGCTGGCGCACCTGACCAGCCGCCGCCGCCAGACCCTGGTCTCGCTGACCGGCGTGGTGCTGGGCGTGGCCTTCTTCCTCGCGGTGTCCTCGCTGATGCGGGGCTCGGAGGCCGACTTCCTCAGCCGCCTGGTCGATAACAGCCCGCACATCACCGTCTACGACGAGTTCCGCAGCGCGCCGGTGCAGCCGGCCGAGCTGGCCTTTCCGGATGCGGCGGTGTCCATCGCGCACGTCAAGCCGCAGCGCGAGACGCGCGGCATCCGCGGCTGGCGCGAGCGGCTGGCGCAGGTGGAGTCGCTGCCCGGCGTGCGGGTCGCGCCGGTGCTGTCGGGCTCGGCGGTGCTGACCTTTGCCGGGCGGCAGCAGGGTGTGTCGCTCAGCGGCGTGGTGCCCACGCGCATGAAGGACGTCAGCACGATCGAGCAGAAGATGCGGGTCGGCTCGCTCGATGCGCTGTCGGCCGACTCGAACGGCGTGATCGTCGGCCAGGGCCTGATCGACAAGTTCGGCCTGCGCCTGGGCAGCGCCATCAGCGTGGCCGGGGCCGACGGCCAGGCCCGCACGCTGCGCGTGGTCGGCATCTTCCGCACCGGCAACGCCGGCTACGACGAGGGCCAGGCCTTCGTGCTGCTCAAGCGCGCGCAGAGCCTGCTGGGGCGCGAGAACCGGGTCAACCGCTTCGTGATCCAGCTCGACGACGCCTACCGGGCGCGCGACGTGGCGCTCGCGATCGAGGCGGCCACCGGCTACAAGAGCGTCTCGTGGATCGAGGCGTCCGAGGACTTCCTGAGCCTGCTGCTGGTGCGCAACATCATCATGTACAGCGTGGTCGCCGCCATCCTGGTGGTGGCGTCCTTCGGCATCTACAACACCATCTCGACCATCGTGATGGAGAAGACCCGCGACATCGCGATCATGAAGTCGATGGGCTTCCACGCCCGCGACATCCGCCACATCTTCCTGCTCGAAGGCGTCATCGTCGGCCTGCTGGGCAGTGCCGCCGGCGTGCTGCTGGGCGTGGGGCTGATGCGGCTGCTGGGCATCGTCGAGATCAAGCCGCCGGGCGTGCAGGAAACGGTGCGCCTGCCGCTGTGGTGGGGTGCCGACCAGTTCATGCTGGCAGCGGCCTTCGCGCTGGTGTCCTGCGTGGCGGCGTCCTACTTGCCGGCGCGCCGGGCCGGCCGGGTCCATCCGGTCGACATCCTTCGGGGGGCGGCATGATCGAGCCGAGCTTCGGGCCGGAAGCCGGCGGCGGCGCGGCGGTCGCCGTGCCGGTCGATCCGGTTGGTGATCCGGTCGGCGATCCGGCCACCGCCGCCATCGCCGCGCAAGGGCTGCGCAAGCGGCTCGACGGCGAGGTGCCGGTCACGCTGATCGACGGCGTGGACCTGCGCATCGAGCGCGGCGAGTTCGTCTGCATCATGGGCCCGTCGGGCTCGGGCAAGTCCTCGCTGCTCTACCTGCTGGGCCTGCTGGACGTGCCCACCGAAGGCCGCATCTGGATCGCCGGCCAGCGCACCGATGCGTTCGACGAGGACGCCATCACCGACCTGCGGCTGGCGCGGCTGGGCTTCGTCTTCCAGTTCCACTTCCTGCTGGCCGAGTTCAGCGCGCTGGACAACGTGCTGCTGCCGATCCGCAAGCTCGGCCGTCTGCGCGACGAAGCCGCGATCGAGCGCGGCCTGGCGCTGCTGGAACGCTTTGACCTGAAGGCGCATGCCCACAAGCATCCGAGCCAGCTCTCGGGCGGCCAGCGCCAGCGCGTGGCGATCGCCCGGGCGCTGGCCAACGACCCGCCGGTCATCCTGGCCGACGAGCCGACCGGCAACCTCGACTCGGCCTCCAGCGCCAACGTGCGCGACCTGCTGCGCGAGCTGACGCGCGAGATGGGCAAGACGGTGGTGGCGGTGACGCACGAGAGCCGCTTCGCGTCGGTGGCCGACCGCCGCATCGGCATCGTCGACGGCCGCATCGACCTGGACTGGCGTCCCGCCTGATCGGGCGGCGTGCGGCTCAGGCCGGCGAGCGCTGTTCGTCGTCCGGCAGCGGCATCGGGTAGGTCGACGGCGGCGGTGCCGGGGCCGGTGCCGGTTCCAGCGGCAGGCCGTGGCCCAGCGGTCGGGCGGCGGCGTGGGCGTCGCCCTGGCGGGTCGACGGCGCGCTCAGCATGTGGGCGCCGACCAGGTGCAGTGCGCGCGGCAGCACCCGCACGCTGAAACGGGTGGTGGCGGGCTGCGGTTCGCCGTCGATCGAGATCGGCATCGGCTCGGCCGCGTCGACCAGCAGCTTGCGGGTGTTGTGCAGGCTGACCTGCGGCGGGTGGACGTGGCGGCCCTGGCGCATGCGCCACAGCACGGCCGGGCCGGCATCGGCCAGCACCAGGGTGTCGAGCCGGTGGTCGTCCAGCCGCGCGTGCGGTGCCTGCGGCAGGCCGCCGAGCGCGCCTTCGGCATTGCAGACCGACACCGACCAGGCCGTGCCGTCGTGTTCGAGCTGGCCGTTGACCCAGATCTTCAGCGCCTGCGATTGGCTCGCGGCGCGGGCGGCCAGGCCGCTCCAGAGCTGTCGCACCGGCAGCGGCCACCAGCGCGGCAGCGCGCTGGCGCGGGCGTCCTGGCGCGCGGCCAGGCCGGCGCCCAGGCGGCCGACGAAGTGGCGCGTGTCGGTGTCCGTCTCGTACTGGCCCAGGTCGACCGCGGCGGTCGGCGCGTAGAGCGCGTAGGGCAGGGCCTCGCGCCAGGTCAGGCCGGCCACGCCGAGCGCGCGGGCGATGTCGTTGTGACGGCCGGCCGCGATCAGCCCGACGCGGTGGCCGCAGCGCATCAGCGCGGGCAGCATGCGCTGCAACGTGCCGTCGCCGCCGACCAGCACGACGCGGGTCCGCACCGCCAGGATGGCCAGCGTGGCCAGTGCGGCATCGGGGCTGTCGGGCACCAGCAGCGCGACACCGGGCGCGTGGCGCGCCAGCCAGGCCTCGATGGGCCGGCGCAGCGCCAGCGCACGGCCGCCATCGGCATGGCGGTTGAGCATCACGACGCCCGCAGGCTGGCTCGACGGAGGGAAGGGCATCGGCAGGCGCGGGCTCGTGCGGCGGGCGGGTCCGGACTCAGTAGGTGTAGACGCCGCGCCCGGTCTTGCGGCCCAGCCAGCCGGCCGCGACCATCTCCTTGAGCAGCGGCGCGGGGCGGTACTTGCCGTCGTTGTATTCGGCCATGTAGACGTTCATCACGGCCAGGCAGACGTCCAGCCCGATCATGTCGGCCAGCGCCAGCGGGCCGATCGGCTGGTTGGTGCCGAGCTTCATGCCCGCGTCGATGTCCTCGGCGGTGGCGATGCCCTCGGCCAGCACGAAGAAGGCCTCGTTGATCATCGGCACCAGGATGCGGTTGACGACGAAGCCCGGCGCGTTCTTCACCGTGATCGGCGTCTTGCCCAGGCGCTCGGCCAGGTCCTTGACGGCGGCGTGCGTGGCATCGCTGGTCTGCAGGCCGCGGATGATCTCGACCAGCGCCATCAGCGGCACCGGGTTGAAGAAGTGCATGCCGATGAAGCGGTCGGCGCGCTGCGTCGCGGCGGCCAGCTTGGTGATCGAGATCGAGCTGGTGTTGCTCGCCACGATCACCTCCGGTGCCAGCAGGCCGTCGAGCTGCTGCAGGATCTTGACCTTCAGCGCCTCGTTCTCGGTCGCGGCCTCGACGACGATCTGCGCGCCGCTCAGCGCGGCATGCTCGGTGGAGGTCTGGATCAGCGCCAGCGCCGCATCCTTCTGCGCGGCGGTCAGCTTGTCCTTCTTGATCAGGCGGTCCAGGCTGCCGGCAACGGTGGCGACGCCCTTGGCCAGCGCGGCCTCGGCCACGTCGATCATGACCACGTTCAGGCCGGCCACCGCGCAGGCTTGCGCGATGCCGTTGCCCATCGTGCCGGCGCCGATGATGCCGACGGTCTGGATGCTCATGGGAATGCTCCGGATCAGGGGGAAAGGCAGGTCGGACACGGGGCACGGCGGCACCCGCATCCAGGGGTGCGGCGCATTCTGCCGTCGCGACATGGCCGGCGTGGCGGTCCGGCGGTGCCGCACTCCATAAAATCCGCCCCTCCGATCCCGCAGCCCGGCCGCGAGTGTGGCGACCCCACCACTCGGAACCCCTCGCCGCAGCCGCGCAGCCACCCCAGAAGAGCCATGAGCGACGCCCTGACCAAATCCTTTGAACCCGCCCCGATCGAAGCCAAGTGGGGCCCGGCCTGGGAGGCCAGCGGCGCCTACGTCCCGACGCTCGACGCCTCGCGGCCGAGCTTCTCGATCCAGCTGCCGCCGCCCAACGTGACCGGCACGCTGCACATGGGCCACGCGTTCAACCAGACCATCATGGACGCGCTGACCCGCTACCACCGCATGCGCGGCCACAACACGCTGTGGGTGCCGGGCACCGACCATGCCGGCATCGCCACGCAGATCGTGGTGGAGCGCCAACTGCAGGGCCAGGGCATCAGCCGGCATGACCTGGGCCGCAAGAACTTCGTCGCCCGGGTCTGGGAATGGAAGGAGCAGAGCGGCTCGACCATCACCCGCCAGATGCGCCGCATGGGCGACAGCGTGAGCTGGGCGCACGAGTACTTCACGATGGACGAGAAGCTCTCGAAGGTCGTGACCGAGACCTTCGTGCGCCTGCACGAGGAAGGCCTGATCTACCGCGGCAAGCGGCTGGTCAGCTGGGACCCGATCCTGAAGTCCGCCGTCTCCGACCTGGAGGTCGAGAGCGAGGAGGAGGACGGCTCGCTCTGGCACATCCGCTACCCGGTTGACGGCTCGGATGCATCGCTGGTCGTGGCCACCACCCGGCCCGAGACGATGCTCGGCGACACGGCGGTGATGGTCCATCCGGAGGACGAACGCTACGCCCACCTGATCGGCCGCAGCGTGCGCCTGCCCATCACCGGCCGCCTCGTGCCGGTGATCGCCGACGACTACGTCGACCGCGCCTTCGGCACCGGCGTGGTCAAGGTCACGCCCGCGCACGACACCAACGACTACCAGGTTGGCCTGCGCCATGGCCTGCCGATGATCACGATCTTCACGCTCGACGCGAAGGTGGTCGACACGCTCGACGAGATCCCCGCCGCCTACCGCGGGCTGGACCGCTTCGTCGCCCGCAAGCAGATCGTCGCGCAGCTGGAGGCCGACGGCCTGCTGGTCGAGGTCAGGAAGCACAAGCTGATGGTGCCGCGCTGCGCCCGCACCGGCCAGATCATCGAGCCGATGCTGACCGACCAGTGGTTCGTCGCGATGAGCAAGCCGGGCCACAACGGCCAGTCGATCGCGCAGGAGGCGATCGAGGCGGTCGCCTCCGGCGACGTGCGCTTCGTGCCCGAGAACTGGGTCAACACCTACAACCAGTGGATGAAGAACATCCAGGACTGGTGCATCAGCCGCCAGCTCTGGTGGGGTCACCAGATCCCCGCCTGGTACGGCAGCGGCGGCGAGCTGTTCGTCGCCCGCAGCGAGGCCGAGGCGCGCGCCAAGGCCGATGCGGCCGGCTACGTCGGCGAGCTGGTGCGCGACGAGGACGTGCTCGACACCTGGTACTCGTCCGCGCTGGTGCCCTTCAGCACGCTGGGCTGGCCCGAGCAGACGATCGAGCAGGACCTGTTCCTGCCCAGCAGCGTGCTGGTGACCGGCTACGACATCATCTTCTTCTGGGTCGCCCGGATGATCATGATGACCAAGCACTTCACCGGCCGCGTGCCCTTCCGCGACGTCTACATCCACGGCCTGGTGCTCGACGCGCAGGGCAAGAAGATGAGCAAGTCCGAAGGCAACGTGCTCGACCCGGTCGACCTGATCGACGGCATCGCCCTGCCCGAGCTGCTGGACAAGCGCACCCAGGGCCTGCGCAAGCCGGAGACCGCGCCCAAGGTCCGCAAGGCGACCGAGAAGGAGTTCCCCGACGGCATCCCGGCCTACGGCGCCGACGCGCTGCGCTTCACCTTCGCGGCCATGGCCAGCCTGGGCCGCAGCGTCAACTTCGACAGCAAGCGCTGCGAGGGCTACCGGAACTTCTGCAACAAGCTCTGGAACGCCACCCGCTTCGTGCTGATGAACACCGAGGGCGAGGACTGCGGCCTGATGCCGCACACCAAGGCCGAATGCGCGGTCGGCGGCGCGGCCCACGGCTACATGCGCTTCAGCGCGGCCGACCGCTGGATCAGCAGCGAGATCCAGCGCGTCGAGCAGGCGGTCGAGCAGGGCTATGCCGACTACCGGCTGGACAACGTCGCCAACGCCATCTACCAGTTCGTCTGGGACGAGTACTGCGACTGGTACCTGGAGATCGCCAAGGTCCAGCTCGCCGAGGCCAAGGCCGCCGGCGACGAGGCCAGCGCGCGCGCCACGCGCCGCACGCTGATCCGCGTGCTGGAGACCATCCTGCGCCTGCTGCACCCGATCACGCCCTTCATCACCGCCGAGCTGTGGGAGGTGGTCGCGCCGGTGGCCGGCCGCAAGGCGCCGGGCTCGACCGACGGCATCGTCACCGCCGCCTACCCGAAGGCCGAGCCGGACCGCATCGACGCGGCCGCCGACGCCTGGGTGGCCCAGCTCAAGAGCCTGGTCGGCGCCTGCCGCGCGCTGCGCGGCGAGATGGGCCTGTCGCCGGCCGAACGCGTGCCGCTGATGACGCTGGGCGACGCCGCCTTCATCGACGTGGCCGCGCCGGTGCTCAAGGCGCTGGCCAAGGTCAGCGAGGTGCAGCGCTTCGACGACGAGGCCGCCTACGCCGCCGCCACCCAGATGGCGCCGGTGCTGGTGCAGGGCGAGGTGCGCCTGGCGCTGAAGGTCGAGATCGACGTGGCCGCCGAGCGCGAGCGCCTGGGCAAGGAAATCGCCCGCCTGAGCGGCGAGATCGCCAAGGCCGAGGCCAAGCTGGGCAACGAGAGCTTCGTCGCGCGCGCCCCGGCCGCCGTGGTGGCGCAGGAGCGTCAGCGCATGGCCGACTTCGGCGCGACCCTGGTCAAGCTGCGAGACCAGCTGACGCGTCTGGCCTGACGCGTCGCGGCGCGCCGCCCGGGTCCGGGCCGGGACCCGGTTCGGGCGCCTGCCCGCCGGTGCCCTGCAGGTGAGAGGGCATCGGCCGGTGGCCGTTCCCGTTCGTGTTCCCGTTCCCGTTCCCCGGCGTCGGCATGTGCCCGTTCACGCCGGCCGCCCGCTGGGCCGATTCGGCCGCCGCCGCCTGCCGCCGCGTGCCGGGGCGCGGTGCCTGCGGCGCCGTGCGCAGCACCTCGTCGACCTGCTTGGCGACGCCCCAGGCGCTGCGCACGCGGGCCTCGCGGGTGTAGGCCGCCAGGCGCGGCGTGGCCAGCAGGCCGCGCACGCCGTGCAGCGGCTGGCCGGGCTCCAGCGAGCTGGCGCCGATGTTGTCCATCCAGGCGGCGGTCAGCTGGCCGCCGGTCAGGGCCTGGGCCAGCACGTCCTCGTCGAACAGCTCCAGCGGCGACACGCTCACCAGCACCTGGCCATGCTTGGCGAACGCGAGCGCCCGCTCGCCCAGCAGGCCGCGGTAGCGGCTGAAATAGCCCATCTGCACGCAGACCGCGTCGCAGCTCTCGAACAGCTCGCGCAGGCCCAGCGGCTGGATGCCCCAGCGCGGCCAGTTGCCGTCGCTGGCATGCAGCGACGGGTCGTAGCCGACCACCCGGGTGCCCAGCGGCTGGACCATCCGGGCGACGGTGCGCGCGGTCGCGTTCATGCCAATCAGGCCGACGGTGCTGGTGCCCAGCTCGCGGCCGGCGACCCGGCCCATCTCCTCGGGACTGGGTCGCAGCAGGGCCAGCAGGGCGCCGAGGATGAACTCGGCCTCGGCCGGCGCGGCCGCCTCGATGCAGCGCACCACCTCGACGCCGGCGCGGGTGCAGGCGCTCAGGTCGATGTTCTCGTGACCGCCGACGATGCGGCCGATCACCCGCAGCCGTGGCGACTGCGCCAGCACGCGCTGGTCGACCGACAGGTGCGGCGGCAGCAGCACGCCGCGGGCCTGCGACAGGGCATCCAGGAAGACCCGCCGGTCCTGTGCCAGGCGCGGCGCATAGAACAGCTCATGGCGGGCATCCAGCCACTGCAGGACCTCGGCTTCGAGCGGTTCGGCGATGAGCAGGTCCATGCGGGGGCGCGGGCGGTCTGGGCACTATTTGGAGTCTCTCGATGGTAGGGAGAGGGGCGCCCCGGACGTCCCCCTCGAACAGGGGCCAAGCGGTCATGTCTGCGTGCCAGAATGAATCCGTTTGTCCAGTTCCAGACCACCCGGATGTGGCACCCAGGCCTTCCGCGATCCCTCCAGCACCATCCATGAACACCCTCAGGCAGGACATGAAAGTCAACAAGGCAATCTTTCCCGTGGCCGGTCTCGGCACCCGTTTCCTGCCGGCCACCAAGGCCCAGCCCAAGGAAATGCTGCCGGTGGTCGACAAGCCGCTGATCCAGTACGCGGTCGAGGAAGCCTATGCGGCCGGGGTGCGGGAGATGATCTTCGTGACCGGCCGCCACAAGCGCCCGATCGAGGACCACTTCGACATGACCTTCGAGCTGGAGGTGGCGCTGGAGCAGGCCAACAAGCTGGAGCTGCTGGAGGTCGTGCGCAGCGTCAAGCCCAAGGACATGGAATGCATCTACGTGCGCCAGGCTCAGGCGCTGGGCCTGGGCCACGCCGTGCTGTGCGGCCAGCGCCTGGTCGGCAACGAGCCCTTCGCGGTGCTGCTGGCCGATGACCTGATGATCGGCCAGCCGCCGGTGCTGTCGCAGATGGTCGAGCAGTTCAACGAGTGGCGCGCCTCGATCCTGGCCGTGCAGGAAGTGCCGGCCGAGCACACCAAGCGCTACGGCATCGTCGCCGGCACGCTGGTCAACGACCGGCTGATGGACGTCACCAAGATCGTCGAGAAGCCGGCTCCCGAGGTCGCACCATCGCGCTGGGGCGTGGCCGGTCGCTACATCCTCACGCCGGGCGTCTTCCACGAGATCGCCACCCAGCCGCGCGGCGTGGGCGGCGAGATCCAGCTGACCGACGGCATCGCCGCGCTGCTGCGCCGCGAGAAGGTCTTCGCCTACCGCTACGAGGGCAAGCGCTACGACTGCGGCAGCAAGGAGGGCTTCCTGCAGGCCAACGTCGAGCTGGCGCTGGACCACCCCGAGGTCGGCGAGAGCTTCCGGGCCTTCCTGCGGGACCTCAAGGTGTGAGTTGAGCCCCTCGTCCGACGGGTACGTCGGCCGATCCCCCAAGGGATGTCCGAGCTACCGGGCGGGCAGCGGGCGGCCCTGAATGCAGGAAGCCCACGCAGCGATGCGTGGGCTTCGTCGTTTCTGGTGGCCGGAGCGGGTTCAGCGGTGCCGCAGCACGTGCAGGAACTCGTTGTTGGGCAGGTTCTCCTGCTCGATCAGCAGGTGGCCGGTCTGGCGCGCGAAGGCCTGGAAGTCGCGCACCGAGCCGGGGTCGGTGGACAGCACCCGCAGCGTTTCACCGGCGGCCATGTCGGCCAGCGCCTTCTTGGTCTTCAGGATGGGCAGCGGGCAGGTCAGACCGCGCGTGTCGAGTTCCTTGTGGGCATCCATCAGCATCTCCTTATGCATGGATTCTAGCCAGACACCCACGCCGGTCCGCGTCGACCGGCATCACCGGGCCCCTGGGTTTTCTCGCGTGACGGATGCTGGCTGCTGACTAACATGTCAGTGTGCTTCCAGTTCTTCCTGCCTCTTCCCACCGCATGCACGTGCCCCGCAGGCTCAGGCCGGGCAAGGGGCTGGCATGAGCTCCCTGCGAGAGCGGGCCTACGAGAATTTCCAGCAGCAGATCGTCGAGGCCCACATCCGCCCCGGCCAGTTCGTGTCGCAGCGTGAACTGATGCAGCTGCTGGACATGCCGCTGGGTGCCGTGCGCGAGCTGATCCCGAGGCTGGAGGCCGAAGGCCTGCTGCGCACCGTGCCGCAACGCGGGCTGCAGATCGTGCAGGCGGACATCACGCTGGTGAACAACGCCTTCGGCCTGCGCCGGCTGATCGAGCTGGAGGCCGCGCGGCGCTACGTCGAGACCGTCTCCGGTACCGAGCTGGATGCGGTCGAGGCGGCCCACCGCGCCATCGTCGAACGCGCCCGCAGCGGGCCGATCGACGATGCGCTGCTCAACGACGCCACCGCCGTCGACTGGGGCCTGCACGACCGCATGGTCGATGCGCTCGGCAACGCGCTGGTCTCGCAGACCTACCGCATCAACAGCCTGCGGGTGCGGCTGATCCGGCTCGAAGGCTCGCTGCTGTCGGCCGATGCGCTGCTCCCGGCGATGGAGGAGCACCTCTGGTTCCTGACCGCGCTGCGGCGCCGCGATGCCCCCGCCGTGCTGGCGCGGCTGGGCCACCACATCGACAGCGCGCATCGCCGCGTGCTGGGGCTGGCGCGGCCACCGCTGCCGGCCGAGCCTGGCGAAGCACAGACCGCGAACGACGCGAACGACGCGAACCCAACGACCTGAAGGAAGTCCCGCCATGAGCCCCCATCCCATCGACCGCCTGCCCGGCATCTGGCCCGCGATGCTGACGCCGCTGCGCGCCGACGGCACGATCGACCTTGAACGCTTTGCCGCCCATGGCCGCGCGCTGCTGGCCTCCGGCTGCGGCGGCCTGACGCCCTTCGGGACGACCGGCGAAGGGCCTTCCTTCAGCGTGGCCGAGCGCATCGCCGCGGTCGACGCGCTGGTCGCCGGCGGCATCCCGGCCGAGCGGCTGCTGGTCTCGACCAGCGCGTGCGCGCTGACCGACCTGATCGATCTGACCGTGCACGCTACCCGCATCGGCGCCTGGGGCACGATGCTGATGCCGCCCTTCTTCTTCAAGGGCATGTCCGATGCCGGCGTGGTGGCCGTCTACGATCAGGTCATCGCCGCCGCCCGCGCGGCCCATGCCGAGCAGGCACGGACCCAGCCGTTGCGCCTGATGCTCTATCACATCCCCCAGGTCGCCGGCATCGGCCTGACCCACGGCGTGATCGGCACGCTGCTGGCGCGGCATGCCGACCTCATCGTCGGCGTCAAGGACAGCCAGTGCCAGCTGGCTCATTCGCTGAGCCTGCTGGAAGCCTTCGGTCCGGCGCTGATGGTGCACGTCGGCAACGAACCCGACCTGCCCGAGCTGGGCCGGCGCGGCAGCACCGGCGCGGTCAGCGGCCTGGCCAACTTCATCCCGCGCACGGTCCAGCGCCTGGTCGGCCAGCCCGATGCGCCGACCACGCCGGACGACCTCGCCTTCGTCCAGGCCCTGCTGGGCGCCCTTGGCGGCTATGCGCTGGTGCCGGCCTTCAAGGGCATCCTGGCGCTGCGCGAACACGACCTCGGCTGGCTGCCGGTGCGCGCGCCGCTGCAGGCGCTGACGCCCGAGGACCTGCCGAAGCTGCAGGCCGCGCTGGCCGCCGTCGGCCATCCGCAGCGACCCGATTGACGGCCCTGCGCAGGCCCACGACAAAGCGCACCTGACGACCCGTTCCACCGAGGAGACACACCATGAAGAAGACCGCCCTGCTGCGCTGCCGCAGCTTCCAGACCCTCGCCGCCGCCGCCGCGCTGGTCGGCCTGGGTGCGCTGATCAGCCCGCTGGCACAGGCCCAGTCCAAGGTGCTGCTGCGCATCTCGACGCCGGCCGTGCCGGACGACTGGCACGGCAAGATGTGGACGGTCTTCAAGGACGCGCTCGACAAGAGCGCGCCGGGCGAGTTCGACGTCCAGATCAACCTCAACGCGACGCTGTTCAAGCAGGGCACCGAGCCGGCCGCGATGGCGCGCGGCAACCTGGAGCTGTCGTCGATCTCGGCCTTCGACATCGCCAAGCAGGTGCCGGAGTTCAGCCTCTTCACCGCCGGCTACGTGATCCGCGATCCGCAGCACCAGGCCAAGGTCTTCGCCGGCCCGGTCGGCCAGGAGATGTTCAAGCTGGCGACCGAGAAGATGGACGTCACGCTGCTGACCCCCATCTACCTCGGCACCCGCCAGGTCAACCTGCGCGACGTGCGCGACGTCAAGACGCCGGCCGACCTCAAGGGCGTCAAGCTGCGCATGCCCGGCAGCAAGGAATGGCTGTTCCTCGGCGAGGCGCTCGGGGCGACCGCCACGCCGCTGGCCTTCGGCGAGGTCTACCTGGGCCTGAAGACCGGCACCATCGACGGCCAGGACAACCCGCTGCCGACCGTGCGCGCGGCCAAGTTCTACGAGGTCACCAAGCAGCTGGTGATGACCAACCACCTGGTCGACGGCATCTTCATCGCCATCTCCGACAAGGCCTGGAAGGCGATGACGCCGGCCCAGCAGCAGAAGGTTCAGGCGGCGGCCAACGCGGCCGCGGCCTACAACAACGAGAACCGCATCAAGGAAGAGGCCGCCATCGTCGACTTCTTCAAGCAGCAGGGCCTGAGCGTGACCACGCCCGATGTCGAGGCCTTCCGCCGCCACGTCCAGCAGGCCTATGCCGGCAGCGACATGGCCAAGACCTGGCCCAAGGGCATGCTCGAGCGCATCAACGCGACCAAGTAAGCCGGACGGCCCGCGATGCGCCAGCTGTTCAAGCGCCTGGGCGACGGCGTGTCCGTCGCCCTGTTCACCGCGCTCTTCCTCGTCTTCATCGTCCAGATCGTCGCCCGCTTCGTCTTCCAGCGGCCCTTGCCGTGGACCGACGAGCTGGCGGTGATGCTCTACGTCTGGGTGATCCTGTGGTCGGCCGCGCTGGTCGTGCCCGAGCGCGAGCACGTCATGTTCGACCTGGTCTGGAACGCGGTCGGCCCGGCCGTGCGGCGGGTGCTGCGCATCGTCGGCCACGGGATGCTCGGCGGCCTGTGCGCCTGGGCCTTGCCGGCGACCTGGGACTACGTCCACTTCATGGCCCGGGAAGGCACACCGGTGCTGGGCGTGCCCTTCATGCTGGTGTTCGCGCCCTTCGTGCTGCTGATGGTGGCGCTGATCGTGCGCAGCGCCGTGGCGATCGTGCGGGCCTGGCGCGGCCTGGACCTCGGCGACGCCGCCATTCCCTCGGCCTGAGAACGACATGAACCTTGCCCTCTTCGCCTTGGCGGGCGTGCTGGTCGGCGGCATGCTGATGCGCCTGCCGATCGGCTTCGCGATGATCGCCTCGGGCATCGCCTACCTCACGGTCAAGCAGCAGGACCTCGGCCTGGTGGCCGAGCAGATCGGCAACGGCCTCTACAACAGCTATGTGCTGCTGGCCGTGCCGATGTTCGTGCTGGCCGCCAACCTGATGAACGCGGGCACCGTCAGCGAGCGCCTGTTCGACTTCTGCCGCATCCTGGTGGGACGCATGCGCGGCGGGCTGGCGCAGGTCGACATCCTCGTCAGCGTGATCTTCTCGGGCATGAGCGGCAGCGCCATCGCCGATGCGGCCGGACCGGGCCTGGTGACGATCCGGCAGATGCTGCGCAAGCCCGAATACAGCCGTGGCTTCGCCGGTGCGGTGGTGGTGGCGAGCGCGACGCTCGGGCCGATCATCCCGCCGTCGATCCCCATGGTGATCTACGGCCTGGTCTCCGGTGCATCGGTCGGCGCGCTGTTCCTGGGCGGCGTGCTGCCGGGCGCGCTGATGGCGCTGTCGATGATGGCGGTGGTCCACGTCATCGCCGTGAAGCGCGACATGCCGCGCGAGGCACCGGTGCCCTGGTCCGAGTGGCCGGCGGTGATCTTCCGGGGCGCGCTGCCGCTGTCGATGCCGGTGGTGCTGCTGGGCGGCATCTACTCGGGCGCGTTCACGCCGACCGAGGCGGCGGCCGTCGCGGCCTGCCATGCGCTGATCCTGTCGACCGTCATCTACCGCGCGCTGAACCTGCGCCAGCTCGCCGGCGTGGTGCTGGAGTCGGCCCGCTCCAGCGCGGTCATCACGATGATCCTGGCCGGCTCCTTCATGCTGAACTACGCCTTCACGGCCGAGGGCGTGCCGCAGGCCATGGCCCAGTGGGTCGATGCGATGCAGCTCGGACGTGTGGCCTTCCTGCTGCTGGTCAACGTGATGTTCCTGGTGCTGGGCTGCTTCCTGGACGTCTCGGTGCTGCTGCTGGTCTTCGTGCCCATGCTGCTGCCCGCGGTCAACGCGCTGGGCATCGACCGGGTCCACTTTGGCGTGCTGGTGGTGCTCAACATGATGATCGGCATGATCCACCCGCCCTTCGGCATGCTGCTGTTCGTGACCAAGGCGCTGACCGGCATCCCGATCGGCGAGATGATGAAGGAGGGCTGGCCCTTCATCGTCATGCTGCTGATGCTGCTGCTGGCGCTGACGCTGTTTCCGCAACTCGTTCTTTGGCTTCCGCAAACCATGGGCTACGGGATCAAGTGATGAGCCACCCTCCTTGTGATGTCGTCTGCCTCGCCAGCTGGAACGCCGACCTGGTCTCGCGTGTGCCGCGTCCCCTGGCAAGGGGCGAGACCCTGATGGCCAGCGCCTTCGAGGTCAGCCCCGGCGGCAAGGGCAGCAATGCCTCGGTCGCGGCGGCGCGGCAGGGCGCGCGGGTCGCGGTGCTGGCGCGCATCGGGGCCGACGACTTCGGCCGCATGGCGCTGGACCTGTGGCAGCGCGAGGGCATCGACACCGCGCAGGTCGAGGTGGTCGAGGGCGAACGCAGCGGCGTCGCGCAGATCTGGGTCTACGACGGTGGCGACAACAGCATCGCGGTGTTCGCCGGTGCCGGCGCCGGCCTGGGGCCGCGCCATGTTGAGGCTGCCGCTTCGACCCTCGCCGCCGCCCGGGTCGTGATGGCGCCGTGCGAGGTGCCGATCGAGGCCACCCAGGCCGCCTTCGCGCTGGCCCGCCAGCATGGCGTCACGACGCTGCTGAACCCCGCGCCGGCGCGACCACTGCCCGACGCGCTGCTGGCCCTGTGCGACCTGCTGACGCCCAACGAGGGCGAGCTGCTCGCGCTGGCCGGGCTTGGTGAGGACGCGCCGCTGGAGACTGCCGCGCAGGCGTTGCTGGCGCGCGGCGCCGGCGCGGTGATGGTCACCTGCGGGGCCGATGGCGTGCGGCTGTTCCGGCCCGGCCAGCCGGCCCTGCACGAGCCCGGCTGGTCCGTCGACGTGATCGACACCATCGGCGCGGGCGACACCTGCACCGGCGCGCTGGCCGCGGCGCTGGCCCGCGGCCTGGCCCTGCCCGAGGCGATGCGGCAGGCCAACGCGGCCGCCGCGCTGGCCGTCACCGGCAGGGGGGCGATCGTCGCGATGCCCGATCGCGACGGGGTTTCCGCCCTGCTGGCCACACGGCCGACGGCCTGACCGGATCCGCCCCGCGCGATGTGGCTGTGGGGTGTCGGTGAGGTGTCGGTGAGGTGTCGGTGAGGTGTCGGAGAGGTGTCGGAGAGGCGTCCGTGGCGCGGCAGGGATCACCGGCCCTGCCTAGAATCGCCCGCTTTCCCTGAACCACCCTGACCGGGAGAGCCTGATGACCGAGACCGTGACGCCGCCCGAGACCCTGCGGGGCGACACACGCGACGACAGCCGCCGCGACTTCCTGCGCACGGCGGTCGGCACCGGCTTCGCGGCGGCCGTGCTGCCGGTCGTGGCGCAGACCGAGGTCCGCACCGACAGCGTCGGCCTGGACGTTGGCGAGGTCATGATCGACGTGGCCGGATTCCAGCTGCCGGCCTACCGCGCCGCGCCCAGCGGCAAGACCGGCCTGCCGGTGATCCTGGTGGTCAGCGAGATCTTCGGCGTGCATGAGCACATCGCCGACGTGGCCCGCCGCTTCGCCAAGCTCGGCTACCTCGCGATCGCGCCGGAGCTGTTCGTGCGCCAGGGCGATCCGTCGTCCTACGGCGAGATCGACAAGCTGATGGCCGAGATCATCCGGTTGACGCCCGATGCGCAGGTGCTGGCCGACCTCGATGCGTGCGTGGCCTGGGCCGGCAGGCAGGGCGGCGACACCCGTCGGCTCGGCATCACCGGCTTCTGCTGGGGCGGCCGCATCACCTGGCTCTATGCCGCGCACAACCCGGCGGTGAAGGCCGGCGTCGCGTGGTACGGCCGCCTGACCGGGCCGGTGACACCGCAGAACCCGCGCCATCCGGTCGATCTCGCCGGCGAGCTGAAGGCGCCGGTGCTGGGCCTCTACGGCGGCCAGGACGGCGGCATCCCGCTGTCGGCGGTCGAGCAGATGAAGGCCGCGCTGGCCGCAGGCTCGACGCGGTCGGCGGCGGCCCAGGCCTCGCGGTTCGTGGTCTATCCGGACGCGCCGCATGCCTTCCATGCCGACTACCGCCCGAGCTACCGCCAGGCCGATGCGCAGGACGGCTGGCGCCGCTGCCTGGACTGGCTGGCCAGCCATGGTGCGGCCTGAGGCCGGCGACCGATGATCCTGGCCTCCATCCTGATCGCGACCTTCGCCAGCGGCGTGCTGTCGGTGCTGCTGGCCGGCTGGCTGGCGCTGCCCTTGCTGGCTCGCATGCTGCCGCACATGGTCAGCCTGTCAACCGGCGTGATGCTGGCCGCCGCGCTGCTGGACATCATGCCGGAGGCCTTCGAGTCGCACGTCGGCGCCGGCCATGCCGAGCCGCAGGCCCTGTTCGCGACGCTGCTGGGCGGCCTGCTGTTCTTCTTCCTGCTGGAGAAGGTTGAGCTCTACCGCCACAACCATCACCACGAGGGCGACGACCCGCACCACCACCACCACCACGGCTTCGATGCCGAGCAGGCCGGCAAGGGCGGCTGGAGCGTGCTGGTGGGCGATGCGACGCACAACTTCTGCGACGGCGTGCTGATCGGCGCGGCCTTCCTGGCCGATCCGGCGCTGGGCTGGCTGACCGCGCTGGCGGTCGGCGTGCACGAGATCCCGCACGAGTTGAGCGCCTTCATCGTGCTGCTGCATGCGGGCTTCTCGAAGCGCCGCGCGCTGATGTTCAACTGCTTCACCGGGCTGGCCTCGGTGCTCGGCGGCGTGCTGAGCTATGTCGCGCTGGCGCCCTTCGAGGCGGCCTTGCCCTACATGCTGATGGTGGCCGCCAGCACGCTGATCTACATCGCGGTGGCCGACCTGATCCCGCAGCTCCAGAAGCGCCTGGACTGGCGCGACACCGCCACGCAGCTGGCCTGGATGGCCGGTGGCATCGGCCTGATCGCCACGATCAGCGGCGTCGCGCACGGCCACTGACGCGACACCGTCCCGCCCGCAACGACGAAGGCCGCTGGACAGCGGCCTTCGTCATGGGCGTTCGGACCGGACCGGGCGCCGCTTCAGTGTTCCTCGCCGGCCATCTGCCGCAGCGCGCTCAGGTCATGCACGGTGACGTTGTAGCCGCGCACGCTGAACACGCCACGCGACTCGAAGCTGCGCATCAGGCGCGACAGCGTCTCGGGCGTCATCGCCAGCTGCTGGGCGATGTCGCGCTTGCGCTCCTGCAGGCGCAGCTCGCAGCTGTCGCCATGGCCGGGACAGCGCTGCACCAGCCAGCGCGCGAACCGGGCCGGCGCGTCGTTGTGCAGCAGGTTGCGCGAGGCCTCGGTCAGCGAGCGGACCTCGCGGGCCAGGTTGGCGCAGAAGCGCAGGCCCAGCAGCGGCATGTTCACCAGGTGCAGGCGCAGCAGCTCGATGGGCAGCTCGGCCACGACCACGTCGGACAGCGCCAGCGCCTCCATCGTGTGCGGCTCGGCCAGCCAGGCCGAGTGGCCGTCCAGCCAGGCCGGTCCGGCGACGCTGCGTTCGGTGCGCAGGCTGCCATCCGCCGCGCGCGAGCCCAGCACGGCGTCGCCCGACAGCAGCAGCACCAGTGCGCGGGCCGGCTGGCCATCGCGGAAGACCGAGTCGCCCGCGGCGACCGGACGCCGGATCGCGATCTGCTGCAGCACCGCGACCTCGCCGGTGCCCAGCGGCGGCGTGCCGAAGGCGATCAGCCAGGGCGTCGGGTCGGCCGGTGCCGGCGGCGCGGCCGCGAGGCGGCGCCGGGGCTTGGGCAGATGCACCGCTCGCGGCGCACGGGTGATCGGGTGAGGGGTGTCCAAGAGCTGCACAACCAAGAACCAGCGAGTGATTCGACAAGGCGGTTCGGCGAACCGCATGTTGTCGAATGTGCGCCAGTGAACATGCGTGGCGCTTGAGGCAGGTCAACCCCCAGTCAGCAAACCCCGATGGTTTCGGGGGGTATGCGACGGTTGGGCAGCAATTCTTTCAATCCAGGCCCAGTTCCTGGATCTTGCGGGTGATGGTGTTGCGGCCGATGCCCAGCTTGTGCGCGGCCTCGATGCGGCGGCCCTTGGTGATGGCCAGCGCGGTCGTGATCAGGCGGCCCTCGAACAGCCGGGTCAGGTGGTCCCAGACGTCGGGCTGGCCGCTCTCCAGCAGCGAACGGGCTTCCTGCTCCAGGTCGGCCAGCCAGCCGCTGCCCAGCATGACCGGCGCCGCGCCGCGCGGGGCTTCGCCGGGCTGCGCGTGGGCGACGGTCGCCGACGCGCTCGGCACATGGCCGATCGGCGCGGACGACAGCCCCGCCAGGCCGTGGCCATGGCTGGGCAGCGAGCCCAGCACCTCGGGCGGCAGGTCCTTGGGATCGACCGTCTGGGCCGGCGCCATGACGGTCAGCCAGTGGCACAGGTTCTCGAGCTGGCGCACGTTGCCGGGGAACTCGAAGCCGACCACCAGCGCCATCGCGGCGTCCGACAGCTTCTTGGTCTCGACACCCAGTTCCTTGGCGCTGCGCTGCAGGAAGTGGCGCGTCAGCGAGGGGATGTCCTCGCGCCGCTCGCGCAGCGCCGGCAGGCGCAGGCGGATCACGTTGAGGCGGTGGAACAGGTCCTCGCGGAAGGCCCCGTCGCGCACGCGCTCCTCCAGGTTCTGGTGGGTCGCGGCGATCACGCGCACGTTGGACTTCAGCGGCGCGTGGCCGCCGACGCGGTAGAACTGGCCGTCCGACAGCACCCGCAGCAGCCGGGTCTGCAGGTCGAAGGGCATGTCGCCGATCTCGTCGAGGAACAGCGTGCCGCCCTCGGCCTGCTCGAAGCGCCCGCGCCGCGTCGCCTGTGCGCCGGTGAAGGCGCCGCGCTCGTGGCCGAACAGCTCGCTTTCGAGCAGGTCCTTGGGGATCGCTGCCGTGTTGATCGCGACAAAGGGCCCGCCCTGCCGCGGGCTGTGCTTGTGCAGCGCGCGGGCGACGAGTTCCTTGCCGGCGCCGGACTCGCCGGTGATCAGCACCGTCACGTTGCTCTGGCTCAGGCGGCCGATGGCGCGGAACACGTCCTGCATCGCCGGGGCCTGGCCGAGCATCTCGGGCACCTCGGCGGCATGTTCGTCGACGCTTTCCTCGCGCTGGCTCTCGTCGACCGCACGCCGGATCAGCTCGACCGCCTTGGGCAGGTCGAAGGGCTTGGGCAGGTACTCGAAGGCGCCGCCCTGGAAGGCCGACACGGCGCTGTCCAGGTCGGAATAGGCCGTCATGATGATGACCGGCAGGCCAGGCAGCCGTTCCTTGACCTTGGCGAGCAGGTCGAAGCCGGAGCCGCCGGGCATGCGGATGTCGCTCACCAGCACCTGCGGCTCGTCCTCGTCAAGGGCGGCCAGCACGTCGCGCGGGTTGGTGAAGCTGCGCACCGGCAGCTCCTCGCGCGCCAGCGCCTTCTCCAGAACGAAGCGGATGGATTGGTCGTCGTCAACGATCCAGATGGGTTTCATGCGTGGGCCTGTCCTGGCTGAGCCGTTCCGGTTGACGGGCCACGCCGGCCCGTCATGGCAGAGGGATCTGAATCTTGAACACGGTACGCCCGGGGTCGCTCTCGCATTCGATCAGGCCCTGATGCTGCTGCACGACGTCCTGCGCCAGCGTCAGCCCGAGGCCTGAACCCCCGTCCCGGCCGGTGACCAGCGGGAAGAAGATGCGATCGCGGATGTCGGCGGGCACGCCGGGTCCGTTGTCCTCGATATGCAAGTCCAGTGCCAGTCGATAGCGGGTCCGGCCGATCGTGACCTGGCGCGAGGCGCGGGTGCGCAGCACGATGCGGGCCTTGCCGTCGGCGATCTGCCCGACCAGCGCCTGGGCGGCGTTCTGGGTGATGTTCAGGACCGCCTGGATCAGCTGCTCGCGGTCGCCGCGGAACTCGGGCAGCGAGATGTCGTAGTCGCGCACGATCACCAGGCCGCGCGAGTGTTCGGCCAGCACCAGCGAGCGGACCCGCTCCAGCACCTCGTGGATGTTGACGTCGGCCACCACGCGAGGACGGCGGTGCGGCGCCAGCAGCCGGTCGACCAGGGCCTGCAGCCGGTCGGCCTCGTGGATGATGACGCCGGTGTATTCGGTCAGCGACTTGTTGTCGAGCTCCATCTCCAGCAGCTGCGCCGCGCCGCGGATCCCGCCCAGCGGGTTCTTGATCTCGTGGGCGAGGTTGCGGATCAGCTCCTTGGTCACGCGGGCCTGGTCGAGCGTGCGGCTCTCGCGGTCCTGGCGGGCCTGCTGCTCGATCTCGACCAGCTCCAGCAGCACCTGCTCGCCGTGGCCGATCTGGGTCAGGATCGCATGCACCGGCAGCGGCTCGCCGCCGGTGGCGGTGCGGCGCATCAGGGCCTCCAGCCGCCCGGTGGCGTATTCGTTGTCGACCACCGAGCGGAAGGTCGTCTGTAGCAGCGCCGGATCGACGAACCAGTCGAAGATGCGCGACTTCTGCAGCGTGCGCCGGGGCAGCCCGAGCGTGGCCTCGAAGGCGGCGTTGACGAACACGCAGCGGCCATCCGCGCGCAGCACGGCGACCATGGTGGCGAGGTGGTCGAAGGCGTCGTAGCCAGGACCGCGCAGCAGGCTCATCGGTTTTCCTTCCGGCTCAGGGCGTGGCGCCGAGCTTGGCCAGTTCGCGCCGGATCGCGGCCACGTCGGCCTCCTTGCGGGCGAGCGCCGCGCGCAGCTCGGCCTGGCGTTCGGGCGTGGCGCTGCTGGCGTCCTTCAGGTCCTTCTGGAGCTGGGCCAGGCGGTCCTCTTCCTTGCGCAGCTCGCCGTCGAGGATGCGGCGCGCGTCGGTGTCACGGGCCCGCTGTTCGGCCGGGTCGATGCGGGCACCTTCGTTGGCCGAGGGCCGCGAGGCCGGGCCACCGGCCGACGAGGCCGCCGCAGCGCCCGAGGCCAGCGGCTTGGGCGCGTCCGGACGGCGGGTCTGCACGACGGTGACGGCCGCGCCTTCCAGCGTCTTGCAGCCGCGCTCGGCCGCCTCGCGCACGCTGATCTGGTCGGTGTAGAGGTTGCCGGGGCAGCGGTAGACGGAGCGGTCCTGGGCCAGTGCCGGGGCCGACAGGGCCACCAGGCCCATCGCGCAGGCGGTCGAACCCAGCGCAAGCAGCGTGGTCGGCAGGGACTTCGGTCGGGTCAGGGAAGGCATCACGAACCAGTATCGCCCAAGCATCCCGGCAAAAAAAAGACGGCCCCGAAGGGCCGTCCACGCGTGTGACTGGGTCACGTGAGCCGCAGCAGCCGGGGGCCGCCGCCGGGCATCACAGCGTGTAGTACATGTCGAACTCGATCGGATGCGTGGTCATGCGCATGCGCTGCACTTCCTGCATCTTCAGGTCGATGTAGGCATCGATGTACGCGTCGGTGAACACGCCACCCTTGGTCAGGAAGCCGCGGCCCTTGTCCAGGTACTCGAGGGCCATTTCCAGGCTCGAGCAAACGGTCGGGATCTTCGCGTCCTCTTCCGGCGGCAGGTGGTACAGATCCTTCGTGGCGGCTTCGCCCGGGTGGATCTTGTTCTCGACGCCGTCCAGGCCGGCCATCAGCAGCGCGGCGAAGCCCAGGTACGGGTTCATCAGGGGATCCGGGAAACGCGCCTCGACGCGACGGCCCTTCGGGTTCGCGACATAGGGGATGCGGATCGAGGCCGAGCGGTTCTTGGCCGAGTACGCCAGCTTGACCGGCGCCTCGTAGCCCGGGACCAGGCGCTTGTAGCTGTTGGTGCCGGGGTTGGTGATCGCGTTCAGCGCACGGGCGTGCTTGATGATGCCGCCGATGTAGTACAGCGCGAAGTCGCTCAGGCCGGCATAGCCGTCACCGGCGAACAGGTTCTTGCCGTCCTTCCAGACCGACTGGTGCACGTGCATGCCGCTGCCGTTGTCGCCGACGATGGGCTTGGGCATGAACGTGGCGGTCTTGCCGTAGGCAGCGGCCACGTTGTGGATGATGTACTTCTGCAGCTGGACCCAGTCGGCGCGCTGGATCAGCGTGCTGAACTTGGTGCCGATCTCCATCTGGCCGGCGTTCGCCACTTCGTGGTGATGCACCTCGACCGGGATGCCGACCGATTCCAGGATCAGGCACATCTCCGAGCGCATGTCCTGGCCGCTGTCGACCGGGGGCACCGGGAAGTAGCCGCCCTTGACGGTCGGGCGGAAGCCCTTGTTGCCGTGCTCGTAGTCCTTGCCGGTGTTCCAGGCCGCTTCTTCCGCCTCGATCGAGCAGAAGGAGCCGGACATGTCGGCGCCCCAGCGCACGCTGTCGAACACGAAGAACTCGGGTTCCGGACCGAAGTAGGCGGTGTCGCCCAGGCCGGTCGACTTCATGTAGGCCTCGGCGCGCTTGGCCAGCGAACGCGGGTCGCGCTCGTAGGGCTTGCCGTCGGCCGGGTCGATGACGTCGCAGGTCAGGATCAGCGTCGACTCTTCGAAGAAGGGGTCGATGTTGGCGGTGTTCGGGTCGGGCATGAGCTGCATGTCCGACGCCTCGATGCCCTTCCAGCCGGCGATCGACGAGCCGTCGAAGGCGTGACCCGACGTGAACTTGTCTTCATCAAAGTGCGAAACAGGCACGGAAACGTGTTGTTCCTTGCCGCGGGTGTCGGTGAAACGGAAGTCGACGAACTTGACTTCGTTTTCCTTCACCATCGACATCACGTCGGCGACGGTCTTGGCCATCAGGAGGCTCCTAGCGAGAAGGGAAGTGACGGGGGAGAAAGTGCGGTCGTACCGGGCGCAAGCGCCGAGACGGCGGGAAATTTAGCAGAAAGCGTGCCCGCGCCCGAGGTCGGTGCAAGCCCGGATGGCGAGGCGGCGGCGGCTTGGGCTCTCACGGGCTTCGGTGCGGCATCGGTCACAAGGCTGCACCGAAAAGGTGCCATGCGACGCACCAGGTTCGTGAATCACGGTCGCACCATTTCGGGGCCCAGTTCGGCGCCGAAGTTCCGCAGGCCGTCGAGCAGCGCGGCGTAGGCGTCCGACAGGGCCTGGCCGTCGCGGCCCTTCACGCCCAGCTCGATGTGGCGGCCGTGCACCGGGTGGTCGACGCTGGGCAGGCTGAACACCTTGATCGGCGGGAAGCGGGCTTCCAGCTCGATCATCAGCGGCGTCAGGCTGGCCTCCATCGAACCGTAGACCACCACCGATCGCTCGACCTGGGCCGCGCCGCCGTGCAGGTGCGCGTAGCGGCTGTCCAGCAGCGCCTCGATCATCGGGTGCGCCATCACCGGGAAGCCCGGCACGAAGTGGACGTCGCCGACCGAGAAGCCGGGGATCTGGTTGTAGGGGTTGGCGATGATCTCCGCGCCGACCGGGAACACGCCCATGTTGAGGCGGTGCACGGTGTCGGGGTGCTCGGGATCGTCCGGCCAGCCCTTCTCGGCAGCCATCAGCCGGACCCGCGCCATGATCAGCTCGCTCGCTTCGGGATGCAGCGCCAGCGGCCGGCCCAGCGCGGCGGCGGCGCAGGGGCGGGTGTGGTCGTCCGGCGTCGCGCCGATGCCGCCGCAGCTGAAGACCACGTCGCCGCTCTCGAAGGCGGTGCGCAGGATCGCGGTGATGCGTGCCGGGTCGTCGCCGACGTAGTGCGACCAGGCCAGCGCGAGGCCGCGCGCGGACAGCAGCTCGATGACCTTCGCCAGGTGCTTGTCCTGGCGCTTGCCGGAGAGGATCTCGTCGCCGACGATGATGAGGCCGAAGTTCATGGTGTGGACGTGGGTGGGTTCGCGGGGGAAGCCGGCGGCAGCGCGATCGGCGGATCGGCGGCCAGCGCGGGCAGGGGCGGCAGGTTGTCGCGGGCGGGCTGGACCGGCGCGGGCGGCGGCACGATCTCCGGGAAGCTGCGGGCGCGCAGCTCGGCCAGCGCGGCCAGCGCGTAGTGCGCGAACCAGGCCGAGGCGAAGGCGAACACCAGCGTGTAGAGCCAGACGAAGCCCGGCAGCAGCAGCGGCATCATCGGCAGCGCCATCGCGCCGGTGGCCCAGATCAGCGACGGCGCCGCGCCCAGGTAGCCGGTGATCAGGCCGATCGCCAGCAGCGGCAGGCGATGCTCGTGCATCAGCAGCACACGTTCCTCGCGGCTGGCGTGGTCGGCCAGCGCGTCGTAGCTCATCAGCCGCATCGCCAGCCAGCCCCAGATCAGCGGCGGCAGCACCAGCGCCAGCGGCGGGATCAGCCACAGCGGCAGCGAGGCCACCAGCATCAGCAGCGCCAGCAGCGTGTGGAACAGCGAGCCGGCCAGCGAGCCGAGCCAGTTGCCGCCGCGCTTGCGGGCCAGCTCGGGGAAGCGGCGCCGCGCCACCAGGTCGACGATGGCGCTGCTCATGAACACCGACACCAGCAGCAGCGAGGCGATCAGCAGCACCGGGATCGACAGTGCCACGACCACCAGCGGGCCGATCACGCTGCGGAAGCGCCCGCCGCTGATCTCGTTGAACCAGCCGGTCAGCGGCGACAGCCAGGCGATGCCGTCCAGCCACAGCCGGACCGCGTCGATCGCCGGCTCCCAGAAGAACCAGGCCAGTCCGAAGGCGGCCGCGCCGGCCACCAGCACCGGCAACAGCGACAGCACGATCACGCGCGGGTGCAGGCAGTAGGCGGCGGCGCGCCAGAAGGCATTCATCACGGACAACATGGGCCGCGAGGATAGCGGCGGCACCTGTCAGGCCGTGAGGCGGCCGGCCCGCATCCTGGTGCAAACCCTGGTTCGTGCTTCTTGCGGCGTCGGATCAAGTCTCGAATAATTTACCGACCGGACGGTTAATGAAAGACCGCCCCCACTGAGCGAGGACAGGCATGTACACGCAGGCGATGGACACGATGGGCAAGGAAGGCGCCGCCGAGGCGCCGAAGACGCTGCGCAGCGCCGAGGAACTGGCGCTGCAGGTCCGCTTCGACGAACGCATCGACGCCGGTGCCTTCATCGAGGCCAAGGACTGGATGCCCGAGAACTACCGCAAGACGCTGACGCGCCAGATCAGCCAGCACGCCCACAGCGAGATCGTCGGCATGCTGCCCGAGGGCAACTGGATCAGCCGGGCGCCGACCCTCAAGCGCAAGGCCATCCTGCTGGCCAAGGTGCAGGACGAGGGTGGCCACGGCCTCTACCTCTACGCCGCAGCGGAGACGCTGGGCAGCAGCCGTGACCAGCTGCTCGATGCGCTGCACACCGGCAAGGCCAAGTACAGCTCGATCTTCAACTACCCGACCCTGACCTGGGCCGACGTCGGCGTGATCGGCTGGCTGGTCGACGGCGCGGCGATCATGAACCAGGTGCCGATCTGCCGCTGTTCCTACGCGCCGTATGCGCGGGCGATGGTGCGCATCTGCCGCGAGGAAAGCTTCCACCAGCGCCAGGGCTACGACGCGCTGCTGACGATGATGCGCGACGGCACCGACGCGCAGCGCGCGATGGTCCAGGACGCCGTCAACCGCTGGTGGTGGCCGTCGATCATGATGTTCGGCCCGCCCGATGACCAGAGCCCCAACAGCGCGCAAAGCATGCGCTGGGGCATCAAGCGGATCTCCAACGACGATCTGCGCCAGAAGTTCATCGACGCCACCGTGCCGCAGGCCGAGGTGCTGGGCGTGAGCCTGCCGGACCCGGACCTGAAGTGGAACGAGGCGCGCGGCCACCACGACCATGGCCCGATCGACTGGGCCGAGTTCTGGCGCGTGGTCGGCGGCGACGGCCCCTGCAACCGTGACCGACTGGCCACCCGCGTGCGGGCCTGGGAGGACGGCGCCTGGGTCCGCGAGGCGGCACTGGCCCATGCCCGCAAGCAGGCCGAGCGCGACGCCGCTGCGCAGGGCCGGGCGGCCTGAGCACCGTCGCCGGCCATCCCCGCATCCATCGACCTTCCGGAGGCTCCACCCATGAGCAACGCCAACCCCGCCAGCCCCGCCGCCGGCCCCGCCACCACGACCGAATGGCCGCTGTGGGAAGTCTTCGTGCGCAGCAAGGCCGGCCTCGACCACAAGCACTGCGGCAGCCTGCATGCGGCCGACGCGGCCATGGCGATCCAGCTGGCGCGCGACGTCTACACCCGGCGCCAGGAAGGCACCAGCGTCTGGGTCGTGCGCAGCAGCGACATCGTCGCCAGCGACCCGTCCGACAAGGACATGTACTTCGACCCGATGGAAGACAAGGTCTACCGCCACCCGACCTTCTACCAACTCCCCAAGTCCGTCGACCACATGTGACATGTCGGCCCCCACGCTCACTTCGTTCGCTGCCCCCCAAGGGGGCGCGCAAGGCCCTTCGGGCGGCCGTGCGGGCCTTGCGAGATGAAGGCCCCCACGCTCACTTCGTCCGCTGCCCCCCAAGGGGGTGCGCAAGGCCCTTCGGGCGGCCGTGCGGGCCTTGCGTCCGCCAGGAACACCATGCAAGCCTCCATCCTTCGTCCCGCCGACCCGTCCGCGCAGTACGTGCTGCGCCTGGGTGACACCTGCCTGATCCTGGCCCAGCGGCTGGGCGAGTGGTGCGGCCATGCGCCCATCCTCGAGGAGGACATCGCGCTGACCAACATGGCGCTGGACCTGATCGGCCAGGCCCGCGGGCTGCTGACGCGGGCCGGCCAGCTGGGCGCGGCCGCCGGCGACCCGCCGCTGGACGAGGACCAGCTCGCCTTCCTGCGCGAGGAGCGTGACTACCTCAACCCGACCCTGGTCGAGCTGCCCAACGGCCCCTATGGCGCGCTGGCCGGCGGCGGGCGCGATTTCGCGTTCACCGTGATGCGCAACGCCATGGTCGCGACCTGGCTGCGGTTGCTGTGGGAGCGCCTGCAGGGCTCGTCCGATGCCGAGCTGGCCGCCATCGCCGCCAAGGCCGTCAAGGAAGCCCGCTACCACCAGCAGCATGCGGCCGACTGGGTCGTGCGCCTGGGCGACGGCACGGCCGAATCGGCCCAGCGCATCGCCCGCGCACTGGAGGCACAGTGGCGCTATGCCGCCGAGCTGTTCGAGGACGACGCGCTGGATCGCCACGCCCAGGCCACCGGCCTCGGCCCGGCCGCCTCCGGGCTGCGCCAGCCCTGGCTGGACGAGATGAACGCGCTGCTGGCCGCCGCGCAGCTGGCCGCGCCGGCCGAATCGGCCTTCCGCAGCACCGGCAAGCGCGGCCTGCACACCGAGCACATGGGCCCGCTGCTGGCCGAGATGCAGACGTTGCAGCGCACCTATCCCGGCGGCGCGTGGTGATGGACGCCGCCACCGCCGCCACCGCCGTCGACCGGGCCTGGCAGGTGCTGCACGGCGTGCCCGATCCGGAGGTGCCGGCGGTGTCGGTGACCGACCTCGGCATCGTGCGCGACGTGCAGGCCCGACCCGATGGCGACGGCCTCGACGTCGTGCTGACGCCGACCTATTCCGGCTGTCCGGCCACCGAGGTGATCGAGGCCAGCGTGCGCGAGGCGCTGGAGCAGGCTGGGCTTGGCCCGGTCCGAACGACGCTGCGCCGCGACCCGGCCTGGACCACCGACTGGATCAGCGCCGAGGGCCGCGACAAGCTGCGCGCCTACGGCATCGCGCCGCCCGGACCGGCCGACGGTGGCGCGCTCGAACCCGGCACCGCCGTGCTGCGCTTCGTGCCGCGCGCACCGCAGGCGCTGGCCTGCCCGCGCTGCGGCAGCCGCGACACCGAGCGCCTGTCGGCCTTCGGCTCGACCGCCTGCAAGGCCCTCTGGCGCTGCCGGGCCTGCCGCGAGCCCTTCGAGCACTTCAAGCCGATCTGATCGGCCTTCCCGTCCATCCGCCTCCACACGAGGACCGCCCATGAGTGTTCTCTTCCACCCGCTCCAGGTGCGCGCCATCGAGCCCGACACCGCCGAGGCCGTCATCGTCACCTTCGCGGTGCCAACCGGGCTGCGCGAGGCCTTCGGCTTCACCCAGGGCCAGTACCTGACGCTGCGCCACACGGTCGACGGCCAGGACCTGCGCCGCTCCTACTCGATCTGTGCGGGTGTCGACGACGGCGAACTCCGCGTGGGCGTGCGCAAGGTGCGCGGTGGCGTGTTCTCGAACTGGATCAACAGCGCGCTGAAGGTCGGCGACACGCTGCAGGTCATGGCCCCGCAGGGCCGCTTCTTCGTGCCGATCGAGCCGGGCGCGCGCCGCCACCACCTCGGCATCGCCGGCGGCAGCGGCATCACGCCCATCCTGTCCATCCTCAAGACCGTGCTGGCGCGCGAGCCGCACAGCCGCTTCACGCTGATCTACGGCAACCGCACGCTGCAGTCGACGATGTTCAAGGAGGCGCTGGAAGACCTCAAGAACCGCTACCTGACCCGGCTGGCGCTGCACCACGTCTTCTCCGACGAGCAGACCGACGTGACCGATGGCCCCCACGCGGCTGCGCAGCTGCCCCCCGAGGGGGCGCACGGCGGGCTTGGGGCGGCCCGGCGCCCGCCGCCGATCAACGCCGGCCTGATGAACCGCGACAAGCTCGGCGAGTTCCTGGCCACGCTGGTGCCGGCCGCGAGCATCGACCATGCCTATGTCTGCGGACCGTTCCAGATGAACGACGAGGCCGAGGCCGCGCTGCTGGCCGCTGGCGTTGACGAGTCGCGCATCCACATCGAGCGCTTCGGCATCTCCCAGCCGGCCGCCGGCAGCGCGGCCACGCAGGTCGGTGCGGTCATCCACGAGCCGCAGCCCGGCGACGCCGAACAGGCCCGCGTGACGCTGATCCGCGATGGCCTGAGCCGCGAGATCCTGTTCCGGCGCGACCAGCCCAGCATCCTCGACGCCGCCAGCGCGGCCGGCATGGAGCTGCCGTTCTCCTGCACCTCGGGCGTGTGCGGCACCTGCCGCGCCAAGGTGATGGAGGGCGAGGTCCGCATGGAGCGCAACTTCGCGCTCGACAAGGCCGAGGTTGCCGCCGGCCACGTGCTGTGCTGCCAGGCCCACCCGCTGACCGAGCGCGTGGTGCTGAGCTTCGACGCGCGCTGACGCGTCCGGCGCCCGCACCGATCGATGGCACGCCCCCGCGCCCCCGGCCACGACGAGCAGCGCGAGGCCATCCTCGGCCACGCGGCGGCGCTGTTCGCGGCCCAGGGCTACCCGAGCACGACGATGACCCAGGTCGCGGCTGCGGCCGGCCTGTCCAAGGCGGCGCTGTACCACTACGTCGCCGACAAGCAGCAGCTGCTGCGCGAGATCGCGCACACGCAGGTCGACCGCCTGCATGCCAGCGTCGACGGGGTCATCACCGGATTCGATGTCGACCGGACAGGCTCGCCTGATGAGCCACCCGAACGGGCGCTGGTGCGGGCGCTGGTCCATCACCTGGTGATGGCCTACGACGGCCGCAGCGACGCCCTGCGCGTGCTGACCGACGAGGTGCGTTACCTCGATGCCGACGAGCATGCCCGCCTGCTGCAGCGCCAGCGCGAGCTGGTCACGCGCATCGCGGACGCCATCGCGCGCTGGCAACCGGCGCTGGACTCGTCCGGCCTGGTCAAGCCGGTCACGATGCTGCTGTTCGGCATGGTGAACTGGCTGGGCACCTGGCTGCGGCCTGGCGGCGAGCTGGGCCACGCCGCGCTCGCGCCGCTGGTCGCCGAGCTGTTCGTGCGGGGCGTGCCCTGTGTCCGAGCGCCCCGTGTCCAGCCCGACACCGAAACGATTTCCTTCGGAGACCTTCCCACGTGAACACCCAGACGCATGCTCCCGTCCGCCAGCTGCAAAGCCACATCGCCGGTCGCTGGTTCGGCACGCAGCCCGGCGCGCTGCTGCGCAGCGCCGTCAACGGCCAGCCGGTCGCCCGCACCCATGCCGATGCGATCGACTTCGGCGAGGCGGTCGACTTCGCCCGCCGCGTCGGCGGTCCGGCCCTGCTGGCGCTGGACTTCCAGCAGCGCGCACAGCGCCTGAAGGCTCTGGCCAAGTACCTGCTCGAACACAAGGAGACGCTCTACGCGATCTCGGCCCACACCGGCGCGACCCGCGTGGACAGCGCGATCGACATCGAGGGCGGCACCGGCACGCTGTTCGCCTACGCCAGCATGGGCGGCAACGAGCTGCCCTCGGGCAACCTGATCCATGAAGGCCCGGCCACGCCGCTGGGCAAGACCAACCGCTTCGCCGGCAGCCACATCCTGGTGCCGCGCCAGGGCCTCGCGGTCCACATCAACGCCTTCAACTTCCCCGTCTGGGGCCTGCTGGAGAAGTTCGCGCCGTGCTTCCTCGCGGGCATGCCCTGCATCGGCAAGCCGGCCACCGCGACCAGCTACCTGACCGAGGCGCTGGTGCGCCTGGTCGACGCCAGCGGCATCCTGCCGCCCGGCGCGATGCAGCTGGTGATCGGTGGCACCGGCGACCTGCTCGACCGGCTCGACGGCCGCGACGTGGTCACCTTCACCGGCTCGGCCGACACCGCCGCGACGCTGCGCACGCATCCGAACGTGGTGCGCCAGTCCATCGCCTTCAACGCCGAGGCGGACTCGCTGAACTGCGCCATCCTGGCCCCGGACGTCACGCCCGACGACGAGGAGTTCGACCTCTACGTCAAGGAGGTGGCGCGCGAGATGACCGTCAAGGCCGGCCAGAAGTGCACCGCCATCCGCCGCGCCATCGTGCCGCGCCGGCACCTCGACGCGCTCGCGCAGGCGCTGCGTGCGCGGCTCGCCAAGACGGTGGTCGGCGATCCGTCGCTGGCCGCCGTGCGCATGGGCGCGCTGGCCTCGCAGGCGCAGCTGGCCGACGTGGCCGGGCGCGTCGCCCTGCTGCAGCAGGGTGCCGAGACCGTCTGCAGCGGCGCCGACGGCTTCGCGCCGCAGGGCGAGGGCGTGGCCGAAGGCGCGTTCTTCGCGCCGACGCTGCTGCTCAGCCGCCAGCCGCTGCAACACGATGCCGTGCACGACATCGAGGCCTTCGGCCCGGTCAGCACGCTGATGGCCTACGACGACCTCGACGAGGCGCTGGCGCTGGCCGCACGCGGTCGCGGCAGCCTGGTCGGCACGCTGGTGACGCGCGATCCGGCGGTGGCCGCCCGCGTCATCCCGGTGGCCGCGGCCCATCACGGCCGCATGCTGATCCTGGACCGCGAGGCCGCAGCCGAATCGACCGGCCATGGCTCGCCGCTGCCGATGCTCAAGCACGGTGGCCCGGGCCGCGCCGGCGGCGGCGAGGAACTCGGCGGCATCCGCGCCGTCCGGCACTACCTGCAGCGCGCCGCCATCCAGGGCTCGCCGACCATGCTGGCGGCCGTCACCGGCGAACACGTGCGCGGTGCGCAGGTGATCGAGACGGAGGTCCATCCCTTCCGCCGCCACTTCGAGGACCTGCGCATCGGCGAGAGCCTGCTGACGCACCGCCGCACCGTGACCGAGGCCGACATCGTCAACTTCGGCGGTGTCTCGGGCGACTACTTCTACATGCACTTCGACGCCATCGCCGCGCAGGACACGCAGTTCGGCCAGCGCATCGCGCATGGCTACTTCGTGCTGTCGGCCGCCGCCGGCCTGTTCGTCAGCCCGGCGCCCGGACCCGTGCTGGCCAACTACGGCCTGGACACGCTGCGCTTCGTCAAGCCCGTGCCGATCGGCGACACGATCCAGGCCCGCCTGACCGCCAAGCGCAAGATCGACCGCAACCGCACCGACGCCAGGGGCATCGGCCAGGGCGTGGTGGCCTGGGACGTCGAGGTCACCAACCAGCACGGCGAGCTGGTCGCGAGCTACGACATCCTGACGCTGGTCGCCAAACGGGCCTGACCCGCGCCCGATCCCCGGCAAGCCCGTTCCACACGGGCAGAAACGACAAGAGGCCCCGCGGGGCCTCTTGTCGTTGCACGACCGCGTCAGGCGCGGCGTGAGGTCACTTCTTCTTGGCGGCCTTCTTGGCCGGTGCCTTGGCGGCGGGCTTCGCGCCGGCGGCCTTGGCGGCCTTGCGCGCAGCGGCCTTCGGGTCGACGGCGGCCTTGAAGGCGGTGCCCGGGGTGAACTTGGGCAGCTTCACCGCAGCGATCTTGATCTTGTCGCCGGTGCCGGGATTGACGCCGTTGCGGGCCGCGCGCGAGTGCTGCTTGAACGTGCCGAAACCGGGCAGCGTCACCGAGCCGCCCTTCTTGACGGTCGTCACCACGGTGTCGAGCACGGTGGCGATGATGCGGCCGGCAGCGGCCTTGGTCAGGCCATGGTCGGTGGCCAGTTTCTCGATCAGTTCGGCTTTGTTCATGGGGCTCCTCTGGTGGGCTGGTTGGCCGCCGAGCGCTGGCGGACGGGGCGAATTGTCGCCGAGAGCGATCTGACACCCGCGTCGGCGGACACGGGCTGCGCTGGATCAGGCCACGGGCGTGATCGGATGTCAGTGTGGCCATGCCCGATTGACAGCCGCTTACAACTGTTCCGCCTGCGACTCGCCAGCGCGTGTCGGCGGCGCTCCAATCGCGCCCGTTGCAGGTTCTGGCCGGATGGCCTGAAGGCTCGACGGCCGGACCGCCTCGGCAACCGAAACGGGCGCATCGCCTGCCCGTCCCCGGACGACACGAACACACAGCAGAACGGAGTTCCCCCATGGCCCAGATCCTGGATCCCCACGTCGTCGACGTCACCCCCAACGCCCGCGCGTCCGGCGCGATGACCTCGGTGCCCGGCAGCCCCATCGCTGCCGCACCTGCGCGGTCGGTGCCGGCCGGCTGGATCGTCGGCGGCGTGATCGCCCTGCTGGCCGTCGGCGCGGGCGCCTACTTCGCCGGTCGGCAGTCGCCGACCGCACCGACCGAGGCCGCCGCTGCCGTCGCGCCGACCGGCAAGGCCGCCAACGCAGGCGCCGCCAAGGCCCCGGGCGTCCGATCGGACCGGGTCGACGCGTCGGCTCCTGCTCCGGTCTGCGGCAACTGCGGCGTGGTCGAGTCGGTCACCGCCGTCAAGCGCAAGGGTGAAGGCAGCGGTGTCGGCGCCGTCGCCGGCACGGTGGTCGGCGGGGCCGTCGGCAACCAGTTCGGCAAGGGCGACGGCCGCACCGCGATGACGGTGCTTGGCGCCATCGGCGGTGCGGTCGCCGGTCACGAGGTCGAGAAGCAGGTCAAGGCCACGACCGTCTACGTCGTCAAGGTCCGCACCGATGACGGCGAACTCCGCACCGTCGAGCAGGCCAGCGCGCCGGCCGTTGGTGCCCGCGTCAAGGTCGAGGGCAAGACGCTCAAGCCGCTGCAGGGCTGAAGGCCGGTCCCCGCGCGGGCGCGCTCGCCGGCGGCCTGACACCGGGATGTCACACGGGGCCCTCCGGGGCTTCCTATGATCCCGGCATGACGACCTCGCGCGGCCCCCGTGCCCTGTTTCCCTGGCTGATGCTCGCGGCAAGCCCGTGCCTGGTGGGCCTGGCGGGCCCGGCCCGGGCCCAGTCGCCCGCCGCCCACCAGCATGGCCAGGTCGACCTTGCGATCGGCCTGGACGGCCCGATGCTGACCCTCGCGCTCGAAGCCCCGCTCGACAGCCTGGTCGGCTTCGAGCATGCGCCGCGCACCGCCGCGCAGCGGCAGCTGGCGCAGGCCCTGCTCGCCCGCCTGCGCGTGCCGACTGGCCTGTTCACGCCGGACCCGGCGGCCGGCTGCACGCCGGGCGCGGCCGAGCTCGATGCCGGCGTGCTCGAACCCGGCGCGAAGCCATCGGCCAACGGCCATGCCGAGCTGTCGGCCACCTACACCTGGACCTGCACGAGCCCGGCCGCGCTGCGCAGCGTCGACCTGGCTGGACTGATGTCGGCCGCGCCGCGCATCGCCCGTGTCAACACCCAGGTCGCCGGTCCGCAAGGGCAGTTCAAGGTGACCCTCAGGCGCCCGGCCACCGTGCTGCGCTGGGGTCGCTGAATGTCCGGACGGCCCGACGCGGTGCCCGCCGCCGCCGCACCGCTGCTGCGCCTGAGTGGCCTGCGCCACGGCTGGCCCGGCGAGGCGCGCGACGTGCTCGACATCGACACGCTCGACCTCGCGGCCGGCCAGACCGCCTTCGTGCGCGGCCCGAGCGGCTGCGGCAAGAGCACGCTGCTGGCGTTGATCGCCGGCGTGCAGCGGGCCCGCGCCGGCAGCGTCGAGCTGCTGGGCCAGGACTGGGCCGGGCTGTCCGGCTCGGCCTGCGACCGCCGCCGGGCCGACCACATCGGCATCGTCTTCCAGCAGTTCAACCTGCTGCCCTACCTGAGCGTGCTCGACAACGTGCTGCTGCCGTGCCGGCTGTCGGCGCTGCGTGCCTCGCGAGCCGGTGCGGATGCCGCCACGCGCGAGCGCTCGGCCCGCGAGCTGCTCGACCGCGTCGGCCTGCGCGGCGAACTGGCCACGCGCCGGGCCGACCGGCTCAGCGTCGGCCAGCAGCAGCGCGTGGCGGCCGCCCGCGCGCTGGTCGGCGCGCCCGAACTCGTACTGGCCGACGAGCCGACCTCCGCGCTGGACGAGACCCGCCGCGACGCCTTCATGGACCTGCTGCTGGGCGCCTGCGCCGAGGCCGGCAGCACGCTGGTCTTCGTCAGCCACGACGCCCGCCTGGCGCCGCGCTTCGACCGCGTGATCGACCTGCCGACCCTCAACCGCGCCGCCACGGCCGAGGAGGCCGCATGAACGCCGCCCTGCTGTCGCTGGCCGCGCGCAGCGCCTGGAACCGGCGCGGCGTGCTGGCGCTGGTGGTCGCCTCGATCGCGCTGTCGACGCTGCTGCTGGTGGGCATCGAGCGCATCCGCCACGAGGTGCGCGAGAGCTTCTCGCAGTCGGTCTCCGGCACCGACCTGATCGTCGGTGCGCGCACCGGGCCGGTCCAGCTGATGCTGTATGCGGTCTTCCGCATCGGCAGCGCGACGAACAACATCAGCTGGGATGCCGCGCAGATGCTGGCCCAGCATCGCGCGGTCGCCTGGACCCTGCCGATCTCGCTGGGCGACAGCCACCGCGGCCATGCGGTGGTCGGCACCCGCGCGGCCTACTTCGAGCGCTTCCGCTACGGCGAGCGCCAGGCGCTGGCGCTGGCCGAGGGCCGCGCCTTCGTCGATGGCATCGAGGGTGTCTTCGATGTCGTGATTGGCTCGGAGGTTGCACACCGGCTCGGCTACCGGCTCGGTCAGCGCGTCGTGCTCAGCCATGGCGATGGCGCCATCGCGGCCAACGACCATGCCGACAAGCCGTTCAAGGTGGCCGGCATCCTCGCGCCCACCGGCACGCCGGTGGACCGCTCGCTGCATGTCTCGCTGGAGGCGATCGAGGCGCTGCACCTGGACTGGCAGGCCGGCGTGCCGATCGCCTCGATGGCCGTGCCGGCCGACCAGCTGGCGCAGCAGGACCTGACGCCGCGCAGCGTCACCGCCGTGCTGGTCGGGCTGAAGTCGCGCGCGGCGGTGTTCTCGGTCCAGCGCCAGGTCGCCAACCACCGCGCCGAACCGCTGATGGCGGTGCTGCCCGGCGTCGCGCTGGACGAGCTGTGGGAGGTCATCGGCGTGGGCGAGCGTGGCCTGCTGGCGGTCGGCGTGCTGGTGTCGGTGGTCAGCTTGGCCGGACTGGTCGCGGTGATCCTGGCCGGGCTGGCGCAGCGTCGACGCGAGCTGGCGATCCTGCGCACGGTCGGCTGCGGACCGCGCACGCTGCTGGCGCTGCTGGCACTCGAAGGCGCGCTGGTGACGTTGGCCGGCGTCGTGCTGGGCCTGCTGGCCGGCGCGCTGCTGCTGGCGCTGGGCGCGGACCTGATCCAGCAGCACACCGGCCTGCGCCCGGGCCTGGGCTGGCCCGGCGCGGACGAATGGCGCTGGGTCGGCGCGGTGCTGGCCGGTGGCTGGACCGCCAGCCTGCTGCCGGGCTGGCGCGCCTACCGCCTGTCGCTGACCGATGGCCTGTCGCCGCGCCTGTGACCTATGCACGTCTCGAAGCCAAGACCATCCCCATCCTGCGGAGCTCGACCATGAACGCTGTTTCCCCCCTCGAACGCCGCCGCCTGCTGCAACTGGCCCTGGCGGCCAGCCTGTCGGCCCTGTCGCCCTGGGGCCTCGCGGCCGAGCCGAAGGAGACCTCCTGGGACGCGCTGATGCCCAAGGGCTGGGACCCGATGAAGGGCTTCAAGGGCCGCAACTTGCAGAACCTGGTCGACGGCGACCCGAAGACGCAGGCCCTGATGGACGAGCTGCGCGCGGCCTGGGACCAGGCCCCGACGGTGGCCGAGATGGACGGCCGCAGCATCCGCATCGCCGGCTACGTCGTGCCGCTGGAAGAGGGCAAGGGTGAGCTGCGCGAGTTCCTGCTGGTGCCGTACTTCGGTGCCTGCATCCACACGCCGCCGCCGCCGGCCAACCAGATCATCCACGTCGAGCCGGACAAGCCGGTCAAGGGCATCAAGGGCATGGTGCCGGTCTGGGCCAGCGGCACGCTCAAGGTCCGGCGCGACGCGTCGACGATGGGCGTCAGCGGCTACCACCTCGATGCCGTGAAGGTCGAGCCGTACGAGGAACGTGCCGGGCGCTGATCGCCGCGGCAGATCGTTCGTTCGAGACGTCGTTCACGGTGTGCGCCACCCCGTGCGTTCAGGCTACGTGTCGGGATGCAAAGGCCTTGTTCCAGCTCTTAGCACTCTCAGGGGTCGACTGCTAACATCGAGGAACTCAAGGAGCCCAGACCCGTCTATGTCCACCATGAACCTGTCTGCTGCCACCGCCAACACCGCCGTCATCGTCCGCGACCCCTGGTCGCTGCTGCCGTCGCTGGGCAACCTGGACGCCTACATCAGTGCCGTCAACCGCCTGCCGCTGCTGACGCCCGAGGAAGAAGGTCGCTTCGCCCGCCAGCTGCGCGACGAGCAAAGCGTCGAAGCCGCCGGCCGCCTGGTGCTGTCGCACCTGCGCCTGGTCGTCTCGGTGGCGCGCCAGTACGTCGGCTACGGTCTGCCGCAGGGCGACCTGATCCAGGAAGGCAATGTCGGCCTGATGAAGGCCGTCAAGCGCTTCGACCCCGAGCAGGGCGTGCGCCTGGTGAGTTACGCGATGCACTGGATCAAGGCCGAGATCCACGAATACATCCTGAAGAACTGGCGCGTCGTGAAGCTTGCGACCACCAAGGCGCAGCGCAAGCTGTTCTTCAACCTGCGCTCGATGAAGCGCCAGCTCAAGGGCGTGGCCTCCGAGTCGCCCGACGGCGCGACCCACCGCAGCACCCTGACCGACGCCGAGATCGACACCGTCGCGCGTGAACTCAACGTCAAGCGCGAGGAGGTCATCGAGATGGAGGCCCGCTTCGCCGGCGGCGACGTCGCGCTCGAACCGGGTGCCGACGAGGACGACGAGAGCTACGCCCCGATCGCCTACCTTGCCGACGAGCGCCAGGAGCCGACCCGTGCGCTGGAAGCCCGCCACCGCGACGAGCTGGCCGGCCCCGGCCTCGTGCGCGCGCTGGACGTGCTCGACGCCCGCAGCCGCCGCATCGTCGAGCAGCGCTGGCTGCAGGTCAACGACGACGGCTCCGGCGGCATGACGCTGCATGAGCTGGCGGCCGAGTACGGCGTCAGCGCCGAACGCATCCGCCAGATCGAGGTCGCGGCGATGAAGAAGATGCGCAAGGCGCTTGTCGAGCACGCCTGACCAGCGCCTGCCCCTCGCCCGGCGGTTACGCCGGGCGATCCCCCGCGGGGATGGCGGGCCGGCTTGGGGCGGCCCGGCGCTCGGCCCGCTCGAACGCACCCGACACCAGATCCCGAACACCCAGCATCACGCCGGCCCCGAGCCGGCGTTTTTCATGGTCGACCGCGCTGCGGTGAACGCCTTCCAGAATGCCGCGTCCTGCGAGGAGGCGAAGTTGATGCGCATCGCGGTGCTGGGGCGGCGGTGGGCGTGGAACAGGCTGCCGGGAGCGATCAGCCAGCCGGCGTCGAGCAGGGGCAGGGCCAGGCGTTCGGTGTCGACGCCGGTGTCGACCCAGCCGAACAGGCCCTGCGGCGGCGTGATGAAGCGGCAACCGGCCGACTCGGCCAGGCGCACGCTGCGGCCGCGTGCGCTGGCCAGCAGGGCGTCGACCTTCTCGGCGTGGCGGCGCAGCAGGCCCTGTTCGAGGCAGACCGCGACGGCCTGTTCGAGCAGCGCCGGGCTGGTCAGCGTGCTCAGCATCTTGGCGTCGATCAGCCGCTCGACCAGCCCGGCCGGCGCGGCCAGGTAGCCAACCCGCCAGCTCGGCGCCAGGATCTTCGAGAAGCCGCTGACGTAGACCGTGCGCTGCAGCCCGTCCAGGGCCGACAGGCGCGGCGCGTGCGGCGGTGCCAGGTAGGCATAGGTGTCGTCCTCGGCGATCAGGAAATCGTGTGCCTGCGCCAGCTGCAGCAGGCGGTGCGCGGTGTGCAGGCCGAGCGTGTGGCCGGTCGGGTTGTGCAGCACCGACACGGTCACGTACAGCCGCGGCCGGTGCTCGCGGGCCAGCGCCTCCAGCACGGCCAGGTCCGGACCCTCGGCGTCGCGCGGCACCGGCAGCAGGCGCAGCCCCTGCCGCGACAGCCGTGCCGACTCGACCGCCCAGCCCGGGTCGTCGATCAGCACCGCATCGCCGGGCGCGAGCAGGGTGCGCGAGACCAGGTCCAGCGCATGCGTCGCGCCCACCGCCGTCACGATGCTGGCCGGCGTGGCGGGGATGCCCAGGTCCTGCAGACGCACCGACAGCGCCTCGCGCAGGCGCCGGTCACCAGCCGGCTCGCCGTAGAGCAGCGAGCTGGCCGCCGCGCCCGCATGCCGGTCGTCGGCCAGCACACGCCGCAGCGCACCGTGCAGCAACGGCAGGTCCAGCCAGGTCGCCGGCAGGGTGCCCAGGCCGGGCCCCGGCCTGCCGCCGCCGGCCTGGAACATGCCGCGGATCAGCGCGGTCGCGTCGATCGGGGCGACGCGCGGCGTGTGCGGGTCCTGCGGCCCGGGCCCGGCGGCGGGCGAGCTGCGGCTGCGCGGCGTCGACGCGTCGGGCTGCGGTCCGCGCACGAAGAAGCCGCGCTGCTTGCGGGCCTCGACCAGGCCTTGCGCCAGCAGCTGGTCGTAGGCCGCGACGACGGTGTGCGGGCTGACGCCATGCCGCCGCGCCGCATCGCGCACCGAGGGCAGCCGCGCGCCCGGCCCCAGCAGGCGCTGGCGGATGCGATCGGCGACCTGGCTGGCGAGCTGCTCGCTCAGGGTCTGGCCGCTGTGGCGGGTCAGGGGTGCGGCCGACAATGGCAGGTCGTTCTTCATGGGACGGCTCCGGCAGGGCGTGTATCGCCCGGATCGGCGACACAGATCGATGCTGTGATCGGGTCAACTGTACTGCACTTGTATTGTCGCTGGCGCCTAGACTGTGGCGCATGTTCCCCACCTTCCAAACGAGCCGCGATGCCGCTTGCCGACTACCTTGCGCTGCTGGCGATGATCACGGCGATGGCCTTCACGCCCGGTCCGAACACCACGCTGTCGACCGCGCTGGCCGCCAACCTGGGGCTGCGCCATGCGATGCGCTTCGTGCTGGCCGTGCCGGTGGGCTGGTTGCTGCTGCTGCTCGGTGCCAGCCTGGGCGTGGCCGGCGCGGTGCAGGCCTGGCCGCCACTGGGCTGGGTGATCCAGGCGATCGGCCTGGGCTACATGACGTTGCTGGCCTGGCGGCTCTGGCACGCGCGGCATCTGTCCGAGGCCGATGCGGCCCAGCTGGGCGTGGGCTTCCGCGAGGGCGTGGCGCTGCAGTTCGTCAACATCAAGGCCTGGATGGCCGCGCTGACCGTCAGCGCCGGCTGGGTGCTGCCCGGGCCGCTGGGCGAGCGCTTGCTGGTGGTCGTGCCCACCATGATGTTCTATGCCTTCGCCAGCAACTTCAGCTACGCGCTGATCGGCGCGCTGCTGCGGCGCTGGCTGGCGCAGGGCCGGCGTCTGCTGGTCTTCAACCGGGCCATGGCGACGCTGCTGGCGCTGACCGCGCTGTGGCTGGCGCTGGGTGGTGCTGCGCTGGGTGGTGCCGCGCGGGGCTGAGCGCATGAGCGCCGCCCCGTCCCACCCCTCGCGCCGCGACGAGGCCCGCGGGCTCTGGCTGGGCCTGCTGGGCGTGCTGATCTTCGCGCTGACCTTCCCGATGACGCGGCTGGCGGTCGGCCCGCAGGACGCGCCGCAGCTGCCGCCTTTCTTCGTGACCGCCGCCCGCGCCGCCGGTGCCGGCCTGCTCAGCGCGGCCTGGCTGCTGTGGCAGCGCGCCAGCCGGCCGCGCCGCGACGAGTGGCTGCCGCTGGCCGTCAGCGCGCTGGGCACCGTGCTCGGCTTTCCGCTGTTCATCGCGCTGGCGCTGCGCCAGGTGCCGGCCATGCATGCGGCCGTCGTGACGGGCGTGCTGCCGCTGGCGACCGCCGCGCTGGCCGCCGTGCGGCTGCGCCAGCGGCCGTCGACCGGCTTCTGGCTCTGCGCGGTCGGCGGCTGCGCGCTGGTGCTGGCCTTTGCCTGGCAGGCGGGTGGCGGCGGCCTGGTGCTGGCCGACCTCTGGCTGCTGCTGGCGGTGCTGAGCGCGGCGACCGGCTACGTGTCGGGCGCGCAGTTGTCGGCCCGCCGGCCGGCCGAGCAGGTCATCGGCTGGGTGCTGGCCTGCAGCCTGCCGCTGACCGTGCCGGCCGCGCTGCTGGCCTGGCCGGAGGCGCCGGCCCGCGCCGCATCCTGGGGCGCGCTGGGCTACCTGACGGTGTTCTCGATGTGGCTGGGCTTCTTCGCCTGGTACCGCGCGCTGGTGCTGGGCGGCATGGTGCGCGTCAGCCAGGTGCAGCTGGTCCAGCCCTTCCTGGCGCTGCTGATGGCCGTGCCGGTGCTGGGCGAGCCGCTCGAAGCCGTGACGCTCGGCTATGCGCTGGCCGTGCTCGCGCTGGTGCTGATCGGCAAGCGCCTGCCGGTGCGCGCCGTGTCGCCACGCTGACAATCGATCCCTGGACCTGCTGACCGTACGGAACCCGACATGACCTCGACCTCGCACCCTTCGACCTCACCCTGGCACCTGGCGCAGCGCGCCGCGCGGCTGAACCCGTCGGTCATCCGCGAGATCCTCAAGGTCACCGAGCAGCCCGGCATCCTGTCGCTGGCCGGCGGCCTGCCCTCGCCCGACGCCTTTCCGATCGAGGCCATGCGCGAGGCGAGCGAGCGCGTGCTGCGCGACCACCCGCGCGAGGCGCTGCAGTACGCCGCCAGCGAAGGCTACGGCCCGCTGCGCGACTGGGTGGCCGAGCACCTCAAGACCCAGGGCCTGGCCGTGCAGGCCAGCCAGGTGCTGATCACGACCGGCTCGCAGCAGGGCCTGGACCTGGTTGCGAAGGTGCTGGTCGATCCGGGCGCGCCGGTGGCCGTCGAGACGCCGACCTACCTCGGCGCGCTGCAGGCCTTCTCGCCCTTCGAGCCGCGTTTCATCCCGGTCGACAGCGACGAGCAGGGCGCGCGGCCCGAGTCGCTGCGCTCGCTGTCGATGCATGCGCCGGCCGGCCGCTTCTTCTACGTCCTGCCCAACTACCAGAACCCCACCGGCCGGGTGATGGGCGAGGCCCGCCGCGTCGCGCTGGTCGAGGCGGCCGAGCAGTGCGGCGTGCCGCTGGTCGAGGACAACCCCTATGGCGACCTCTGGTACGACGCACCGCCGCCGCCCGCGCTGAGTGGCCGCTGGGCCGAGGGCTCGGTCTACCTGGGCTCGTTCTCGAAGGTGCTGGCGCCGGGCCTGCGGCTGGGCTACGTGGTCGCACCGCCGGCGCTCTACCCCAAGCTGCTGCAGGCCAAGCAGGCGGCCGACCTGCACACGCCGGGCTACAACCAGCGCATCGTGCATGCGGTCATCGCCGACGGCTTCCTGGACCGCCACCTGCCGACCGTGCGCGCGCGCTACAAGGCCCAGCGCGACGCGATGCAGCAGGCCCTGACGCGCCACCTGCCGGCCGGCACACGCTGGCAGCCGCCGCAGGGCGGCATGTTCTTCTGGCTCACGCTGCCCGACGGCTGCGACGCGCTGGCGCTGCTGCCGCAGGCGGTCGAGGCCGGCGTCGCCTACGTGCCTGGCGCGGCCTTCTATGCCGACCATGCCGACACGCGCACGCTGCGCCTGTCCTTCGTGACGCTGAGCCCCGAGCAGATCGATGCCGCCGTCGCGCTGCTGGGCGGCGTGCTGCGTCGCCACCTCGAACGCTGAGCCGGAGTCCCGCATGCCGAACCCGTCCCGCCGCTACGCCCAGGTCGACGTCTTCAGCGCCGTGCCCCTGCTCGGCAACCCCCTCGCGGTCGTGGTCGATGCCGAGGGCCTGGACGACGCCACGATGCAGGCCTTTGCCCGCTGGACCCAGCTGAGCGAGACGACCTTTCTGCTGCCGCCGACCGATCCGGCCGCCGACTACCGGGTGCGCATCTTCACGCCCGGCCGCGAGCTGCCCTTTGCCGGCCACCCGACGCTGGGCAGCTGCCAGGTCTGGCTGGACCACGGCGGCCGGCCACAGCACGATGGCGAGGTGGTGCAGCAATGTGGCGTCGGCCTGGTGCGCATCCGCCGACAGGTCCGGGAGGACGGCCACGCGCGGCTCGCGTTCGCGGCGCCGCCGTTGCGCCGCAGCGGTCCGGTCGATGCGGGGCTGCACGCGCAGGTGCTGGCCGCGCTGCAACTGCCGGCCGAGGCGGTGCGGGCGGTCCACTGGGTCGACAACGGCCCGCCGTGGATCGCCGCGCTGCTGCACGACGCAGCGGCGGTGAACGCGCTGCGGCCCGATCCGGCCTTCATGCGCGGGCTCGAACTGGGTGTCGTCGGCGCCTACCCCCAGGGCAGCGATCTGGACTTCGAGGTGCGTGCCTTCGTGCCCGAGCTGGGCGTGCCGGAAGACCCGGTCACCGGCAGCCTCAACGCCGGCATCGCGCAGTGGCTCATCGGTGCCGGGCTGGCGCCGCGCCGCTATGTCGCCGGACAGGGCCGGGCGCTGGGCCGCGACGGGCGCATCCACGTCGAGGCCGAGGCCGGCGCCGACGGCGACACGGTCTGGATCGGCGGCGACGTTTGCGGGCTGATCGCCGGCAGCGTCCGTCTATCCTGAGCGCCATGCACGTCGAACCCGATCACCTCGTCCTGGCCTGCCGCGATCTCGACAGCGGCGCGCGCTGGCTGGCGCAGCGCCTGGGCGCCGAGCCCGTCGCCGGCGGTCGCCATGCCTTCATGGGCACGCACAACCGCCTGCTGCAGGTCAGCTCGCCGACCCACGCGCGCTGCTACCTCGAACTGATCGCGATCGACCCGGACGCGCCCGCGCCGGCCCGGCCGCGCTGGTTCGGGCTCGACGATGCCGCGCTGCAGGCCCGCCTGGCCGACGCGCCCGAACTGGTCGCCTGGGTCGGCCGTTCGCCGCAGGTCGACATGCACCGCTGGGGCCTGATCACGATCGGCCTCCAGCCAGGCACCCTCGTGGCGACCGAGCGTGCGGTGCCCGGTTCGGCGACGCCGTTGCGCTGGCAGGTCGTGCTGCGCGAGGACGGCGCGACCTTGCTGGGCGGCGCGGTGCCGGTGCTGATCCAGTGGCAGGGCGGCCACCCCTGCGATGGCCTGCCCGCCAGCCCGGTGGCGCTGCGCCGCCTGGTCGTTCGCGGCCTGCCGCCTCGCGCAGCCGAGGTCATGCGCCTGCGCGGCGTGCAGCGCGACGAGGTGCCCGACGCGCCGGTGCTGTCGGCCACCTTCGACACGCCGATCGGCGAAGTCGTGCTGCGCAGCGCGACCTGAGCAGGCGACGTCGGGCCGATCGGGGCACGGCCATGAAAAAGGCCCGTCGATGACGGGCCTGTTCGATGACGCGAGCGGGCCGCAGCCCGCCAGCATCACTCCTTGCGGTAGTCGTCGTGGCAGCCCTTGCAGGTCTTGCCGGTCTCGCCGAAGGCGGCCTTGAACTGGTCGGCATTGCCGGACTTGGCGGCGACGTTCAGCGCGGCCATCGCGTCCTGCATCTTCTTGGCGGCGGCGTTGAACTTCTCGGTCTCGGACCAGATCTCGGCCTTCGCCTTGGTGTCGCCCTTGTCGGTGCCGGGCACGAAGCCGGCGAACGGCAGGCTCGACATCGACGCGGCGATCGCGATGTTGTCAGCGACGGTCTTGGCATCGAACGGCACGCGGCCCTGGGCCATCGGGCCGAGGCGACCGAAGTGGGAGGCCATCACCGTGAAGGCGGCCTTGCGGTACTTGATGGCGTCTTCAGGCTTCTGGAACTGCGCAGCGGCCGGCAGGGCCAGCATCAGTCCAACGGAGGCGCTCAGGGCCAGGGTGAGGCGTTTCATCGACGGTGACTCCAGTGCATTCGTGACGGTTTCGTGAGGTGCGCGCTCTGAGGCAGGTCAAGACCTGTCCAGAAGCTGACTCAGTGTACGCTTGGGTTCCGTGAATTTAAGACGCACTTCATCTGCGTGATCCGTGCGCAACAGCGTGGGGATCGGGCTTCCTGGCGCGCGGCGTCCGCGTCGATGACCGAGGATGGACCGCTACGATGACGGCCGTGAACCGCGCTGAAACCTCTTCCGCCAACGTGCGCCGCGTGCGCGTCTGGGACCTGCCGACGCGGCTGTTCCACTGGACCTTGCTGGTCTGCGTCCTCGGGTCCGTCGTGACCGCCAAGGTCGGTGGCAACGCCACCGTCTGGCACTTCCGGCTGGGCCTGGCGACGCTGGCGCTGATCGCCTTCCGGCTGGTCTGGGGCCTGGTCGGCGGGCGCTGGTCGCGCTTCACGTCCTTCATCTACGGCCCCGGTGCGGTGCTGCGCTACCTGCGTGGCCAGCCGCGCCCGGGCGAGCACTTCGAGGTCGGCCACAACCCGCTCGGCAGCCTGTCGGTGTTCGGGCTGCTGGGCATCCTGGCCGTCCAGGTCGCCACCGGCCTGGTGGCCGACGACGAGATCGCCAGCACCGGTCCGCTGATCACCTTCGTCAGCGGCGCGGTGTCCAGCGCGGCGACCGCCTGGCACCGCACCGGCGGGCAGTGGCTGATCTTGGCGCTGGTCGGCCTGCATGTCGCGGCGATCGTGTTCTACCGCCTGCACAAGCGTGTCGACCTGGTCGGGCCGATGCTGCATGGCGACAAGCTGCTCGCGGTCGAGGCACCCGACACCGGCGACACCGCGCTGCGGCGTGTGCTGGCCCTGCTGATCGGCGCGGCCTGCGCGGCACTGGCCATCTGGGTGAACTCCTTCGGGGCTTGACGTGGACGACGCGATACCGGCGCTGTCGCTGGTCCGGGCCGAGTCCCCGGAATCGATCGAGGCGGTGCGTCTGGTGTTCCACGAATACGCCGCCAGCCTCGGCATCGACCTGTGCTTCCAGGGCTTCGAGGACGAGCTGGCCGGCCTGCCCGGCGACTATGCCGAGCCGCGTGGCCTGCTGCTGCTGGCGATGGTCGACGGCGAGGTCGCCGGCTGCGGCGCCTTCCGGCCACTGCCCGATGCCGACGAGCCCAATGCCTGCGAGATGAAGCGCCTGTTCGTGCGCCGCGCCTTCCGCCGTTTTGGCTTCGGCCGGCTGATCGCCGAGCACCTGCTCGACCGTGCCCGCGAGGCCGGCTACTCGTCGATGTACCTCGACACGCTCGACGACATGGAGGCCGCGCGCGAGCTCTACGCCTCGCTCGGCTTCACCGAGGTGCCGCCGTACTACTACAACCCGATCCCTGGCGCGCACTACCTGCGGGCCGACCTGTCGGACGGCGTCACGCGGTACTAGCTCCGGCCGACGACGGGCCGCGCCGGCTCGCGCCCGCCCGGGTCGGGACATGCCCGGAGCGGCGCGGTTACCGCGAGGTACGGCCTTAGCATCGCGCCGCCGCCGACCCCGGCGTACCGCTATCCGGAGACCGTGCCCATGCATCCCGACGACGACATCCGACCGGTTACCGAGCAGGCCCTGCTCGGTGAATCGCCGATGTGGCACCCGACCGAACAGGTCCTGTATTGGTGCGACATTCCCGGCCGCCGCCTCCACCGGCTCGATCCGGCCACCGGCGCGACGCGGCACTGGGACTTTCCGGTCGAGCCGTCCTGCTGCGCGCCGCTGCTCGGCGGTGGCCTGCTGCTGGGCATGCGCGATGGCATCTGGCGCTTCGACCCCGGGACCTCCGGCCGCGCCCGACTGTCCGCACCGCCCTACGACGTCGCCAGCGAGCGCTTCAACGACGGCAAGTGCGACCCGCAGGGCCGTTTCTGGGTCGGCACCATCCACGAGCCGCGTCAGCCGCAGGCCGCGCTGTACCGCTGGCAGCCGGGCGCGCTGGACCGTGTCGCCGGCGACATCACCGTCAGCAACGGCCTGGCCTGGAGCCCGGACGGCCGCACGCTGTACTGGTCCGACACCAAGGCCCATCGCATCAGCGCCTTCGACTTCGATCCGGCCGAGGGCAGCCTGAGCCGCGAGCGCGTCTTCATGGACTTCCCCGTCAAGCAGGCCGGCCAGGACCTGTCGACCTACGGCGGTCGGCCCGACGGCGCGGCGGTCGACAGCGAAGGCTGCTACTGGGTGGCGATGTTCGAGGGCCAGCGCCTGCTGCGCATCGCGCCGGACGGGCGGATCGTGCGCGAGGTCCGCCTGCCGGTGCGGTGTCCGACCATGCCCTGCTTCGGCGGCGCCGACCTGCGCACGCTCTACATCACGACCTCGCGCGAGAACCGCCCCGAGGCCGAGCTCGCCGCGCAGCCCTGGGCCGGTTGCGTGCTCGCGATGCGGGTCGACGTGCCTGGACTGCCGGCGCATTTCGGGCGAGCCTGAGCCACATCCGAGGGCCGGTCAGCAAGTCATTTCCGGGCGACCTTCGGGGCTATCCCAAGCGTCGTGACCGTTTGTTGTTTTCAGCGCACGTTCGCGGTGCGGCTGCCCCGGGTTGGTGTTTTGCCGCTCAGGAAGTGGCTGGAAGTGTGGGGGTTTCCACGTACAATTCGCCGGCTTTGCTGGACCCGACCGGAAGAACGCCCATGTCCACGGTTTCACGAGAACCCGACGGCGAACCCGACAAGGCGTGGCGCGACAGTCCGGTCGATCCCAACGAGGCTGAAGAGCCGATCAAGGTCTGGACCCGTGAAGAGGTCCTGGCCATGAGGTCTCGCCATCCGCTGCTGTCTCCCTGGCGGGTGGTTGCGGCGCAAGCCGCGGCGGGTTGCCTGCTGGCCATCTTCGCGTGGCTGCTGGCAGATCGTCAGGAAGTTGTGTGGTCCGCGCTGTATGGTTCGGCCGCCGTGGTTCTGCCCAACGCCTTGATGGCGCGCGGGATGGGCCGGCTTCAGGTCGAGAAGGCGGGCGCTGCGGCGTTCGGCTTCATGGTCTGGGAGTTCGCGAAAGTTGCATTGACCGTCGCCATGCTGGCGGCGGCGGTGAAGGTTGTGCCCGATCTGAGCTGGCCAGCGTTGTTGGTCGCCGTGGTCGTGTGCCTCAAGATGAATTGGCTGGCTCTGCTGTTGCAGGGCTGGAAGATCAAACGGTCTCCGGACCAGCGTTCGAGTACCCACGATGGCTGCTGAAGGACAAGTTGCGGAACACGGCCCGAAGGCGGGCGAGTACATCGTTCATCACCTGCAGCATCTGCAGAAGAACTTTGACTTCCAGAGCGTCAAGCAGACGTCGATCGTCGATTTCAGCGTGTTCAACCTGGATTCGGTCTTCTATTCGATCGTGCTGGGCGTGATCGGCTGCTTCCTGATGTGGCGCGCCGCTCGCGCCGCGACTTCGGGTGTTCCGGGTCGTTTCCAGGCTGCGGTCGAGATCCTCGCGGAGATGGTCGAGAACCAGGCCAAGGGCGTCATCCACAACGCCAAGAGCCGCAAGCTGGTCTCCCCGCTGGCGCTGACCGTGTTCGTCTGGATCTTCCTGATGAACTTCATGGACATGCTGCCGGTCGACCTGATCCCCCAGTTCTGGCACTCGGCAGGTCCCGCGCTGGGATTCAAGGACTACATGCGCGTCGTGCCGACGGCCGACCTGTCGACCACGCTCGGCCTGTCGACCAGCGTGCTGCTCGTCTGCGTGTTCTACAACATCAAGATCAAGGGCATTGGCGGCTGGGCGCATGAGCTCGTGGCCGCGCCGTTCGGCGACAAGGTCGTGCTCTACCCGGTCAACTTCCTGATGCAGATGATCGAGTTCCTCGCCAAGACCGTGTCCCACGGCATGCGACTGTTCGGCAACATGTTTGCCGGCGAACTCGTGTTCATGCTGATCGCCCTCATGGGCGGTGCCTTCACCCTCAGCGCCACCGGCATCGGCCTGGCGATCGGTCACCTGATCGCGGGCACGGTCTGGACGCTGTTCCACATCCTCGTGATCACGCTTCAGGCCTTCATTTTCATGATGCTGACGCTGATCTACGTGGGTCAGGCGCACGACGCGCACTGAGTCCGAGGCGTCGTCCGGCCCTCACTGCTCCCTCCCTTTTCCTCACCCTTCCTTTCCAATCCAACAGGAGAACTTCATGGAAAACGTCCTCGGCTTCGTCGCTCTGGCTTGCGGTCTGATCGTCGGTCTGGGTGCCATCGGCGCTTCGATCGGTATCGCCCTGATGGGTGGCAAGTTCCTTGAATCGTCGGCTCGCCAGCCTGAGCTGATCAACGAACTGCAGACCAAGATGTTCATTCTGGCCGGCCTGATCGACGCGGCCTTCCTGATCGGCGTGGCCATCGCCCTGCTGTTCGCCTTCGCGAATCCGTTCGTCATCGCGGCCTGATTCCTCACGACCCTTTCACGAGCGAAAGGATCGAGCCGTGAACATCAACGCAACCCTGTTCCTGCAGGCGATCGTCTTTGCGATCCTTGTCTGGTTCTCGATGCGCTTCATCTGGCCGCCGCTGACCAAGGCACTGGACGAACGCGCCCAGAAGATTGCCGACGGCCTCGCGGCTGCCGACAAGGCCAAGGCTGAGCTGGCCACCGCCAACAAGCGGGTCGAAGAGCAACTGGTCCAGTCGCGCAACGAGACGACCAAGCTGCTGGCCGACGCCGAGAAGCGTGCCCAGGCCATCGTCGACGAGGCGAAGCGCCGTGCCGAGGAGGAGGGCGCGAAGATCGTCGCCGCCGCCAAGGCCGAAGCCGAGCAACAGTCCATCCAGGCTCGTGAAGCTCTGCGTGAACAGGTCGCCGGCCTTGCCGTCAAGGGCGCCGAGCAGATCCTCAAGCGCGAAGTCAACGCCGCCGTGCATGCAGAACTGCTTGCGCGTCTGAAGACGGAGCTCTGAGCATGGCCGAGCTCGCAACCATCGCGCGTCCCTATGCGGAAGCGCTGTACCAGGTCGCGCGCCAAGGCAACCTCGCGGACTGGGGCCGGCAATTGCAGGTCCTGGCCGAGGTGGCAGCTCACGAAGGCGTGCGCCAGCTCGCCGGCAACCCCAAGGTGACCTCTGAACAGGTCTACGAGGTGGTGGTCGGTGCGGCGCGCTCCGAGCTGCTTCCTGGCGTGCAGAACTTCCTGCGCACCGTGATCGACAACGGGCGCCTGACTGTCCTGCCGCAAGCGGTTGAACAGTTCCATGCGCTGGTCAACGCGGCCACGGGCGTTTCTGACGCGGTCATTCACAGTGCCTACCCGATCGATGCCCAGCAACTGGCTGAGGTCGTGTCGGCACTCGAGCAGCGTTTTGGACGCAAGCTCGCAGCCACCGTCGTCGAGGCCCCCGAGTTGATCGGTGGTGTCCGCGTGGTGGTTGGCGACGAGGTGCTCGACACCTCGGTGAAGGCCCGTCTTGAACGCATGAAGGTGGCGCTCGGTGCTTGAAGCACCTTGCGCTTTCCCCCATCCCCGAGTCAAACGACGCCACTCAGCGATGAGGCCGATTGACCAGACTGGGAGCAAGCTATGCAACTGAATCCCGCAGAAATTTCCGAACTGATCAAGAGCCGCATCGAGGGCCTTGGCGCGAACGCTGACATCCGCAACCAGGGCACCGTCGTGTCGGTGACGGATGGCATCGTGCGCGTCCACGGTCTGAGCGACGTCATGGCCGGTGAAATGCTCGAGTTCCCGGGCAACGTCTTCGGCCTGGCGCTCAACCTCGAGCGCGACTCCGTCGGCGCCGTGATCCTGGGCGAGTACGAGGGCATCTCCGAGGGCGACACGGTCAAGTGCACCGGCCGCATCCTGGAAGTCCCCGTCGGCCCCGAACTGGTGGGTCGCGTCGTCAACGCGCTGGGTCAGCCGATCGACGGCAAGGGCCCGATCAACGCGAAGATGACCGACGTCATCGAGAAGGTCGCTCCGGGCGTGATCGCACGGAAGTCGGTCGACCAGCCGGTGCAGACCGGTCTGAAGTCGATCGACGCGATGGTGCCCGTCGGCCGTGGCCAGCGCGAGCTGATCATCGGCGACCGCCAGACCGGCAAGACCGCCGTGGCGATCGACGCGATCATCAACCAGAAGGGTCAGAACATGACCTGCATCTACGTCGCGATCGGCCAGAAGGCTTCGTCGATCAAGAACGTGGTGCGCGCTCTGGAACAGAACGGCGCGATGGACTACACCATCGTCGTCGCCGCGTCGGCCTCCGAGTCGGCCGCCATGCAGTACATCTCGGCCTACACCGGCTGCACGATGGGCGAGTACTTCCGCGACCGCGGCCAGGACGCGCTGATCGTCTATGACGACCTGTCCAAGCAGGCCGTCGCCTACCGTCAGGTCTCGCTGCTGCTGCGTCGTCCCCCGGGCCGCGAAGCGTTCCCCGGCGACGTGTTCTATCTCCACAGCCGTCTGCTCGAACGTGCAGCCCGCGTGAACGCCGACTACGTCGAAGCGTTCACCAAGGGCGAGGTCAAGGGCCAGACCGGCTCGCTGACCGCGTTGCCGATCATCGAGACGCAAGCCGGTGACGTGTCCGCCTTCGTTCCGACCAACGTGATCTCGATCACCGACGGTCAGATCTTCCTGGAAACCAGCCTGTTCAACGCCGGTGTCCGCCCCGCCATCAACGCCGGTATCTCGGTGTCGCGCGTCGGTGGTGCCGCCCAGACCAAGCTGATCAAGAGCCTGTCCGGCGGTATCCGTACCGACCTGGCGCAGTACCGTGAACTGGCCGCGTTCGCGCAGTTCGCCTCGGACCTGGACGAAGCGACCCGCAAGCAGCTCGACCGCGGTGCCCGCGTGACCGAGCTGCTCAAGCAGGCCCAGTACCTGCCGCTGCCGATCAGCCTGATGGGTGCTTCGCTGTACGCCGCGAACAAGGGCTTCCTGGACAACGTGGACGTCAAGAAGGTCCTGGCCTTCGAAAGCGGTCTGCACCAGTACCTGAAGACCAGCCACGCCGCGCTGCTGAAGAAGCTCGAGGATGCCAAGGCCATGGACAAGGACGCGGAAGCCGAGCTGCAAGGCGCGATCGCTGCGTTCAAGAAGTCCTTCGCCTGATCCCCCACGGTTGACCCACTAGGAGCACCGTCATGGCGGCAGGCAAGGAAATCCGCGGCAAGATCAAATCGGTGGAGAACACCAAGAAGATCACCAAGGCCATGGAAATGGTCGCCGCGTCCAAGATGCGCAAGGCGCAGGAACGCATGCGGGCGGCCCGCCCGTATGCGGACAAGATCCGCAACATCACGGCCAACCTGTCGCGTGCGACGCCCGAGTACCGCCACCCCTTCGTGGTGAAGAACAGCGGGACCGGGGCGGTGGGCATGATCGTCGTCACGACCGACAAGGGTCTGTGCGGCGGCATGAACACCAACGTGCTGCGCGCGGTCACGACCAAGATGCGCGAGCTCGACGCGGCGGGCGTGAAGGTCCAGGCTGTTGCCATCGGCAACAAGGGCCTGGGCTTCCTCAACCGCATCGGCGCGAAGGTGGTCTCGCAGGCCACCCAGCTCGGCGACACGCCGCACCTGGACAAGCTCATCGGGCCGGTGAAGGTGCTGATGGACCAGTACGCCGAAGGCAAGCTCGACGCGGTCTACTTCTGCTACACGCGCTTCATCAACACGATGAAGCAGGAGCCGCAGGTCGAGCAGCTGCTGCCGCTGTCGGACGAGCGCCTGGCGCAGTCGGCCGACGAGCAGAAGTCGCATGGCTGGGACTACATCTATGAGCCGGATGCGCCGTCGGTCATCGACAACCTGATGGTGCGATACGCCGAAGCCCTGGTCTACCAGGGCGTGGCCGAGAACATGGCGTCCGAGCAGTCCGCGCGCATGGTCGCGATGAAGGCGGCGACCGACAACGCCGGCAACCTGATCGCCGAACTCAAGCTGGTCTACAACAAGACCCGCCAGGCCGGCATCACGAAGGAACTGTCGGAAATCGTCGGTGGCGCTGCCGCCGTGGGCTGATCCGCGCCACAGGCCGGACGACGCAACGAATCAAGTTTGAAGGAACGAAAAATGGCAAACACGACTCAGGCGGTCGGCAAGATCGTTCAGTGCATCGGTGCCGTGGTGGACGTCGAGTTCCCGCGCAGCAACATGCCCAAGATCTACGACGCGCTCAAGCTCGAAGGCACGGCGCTGACCCTCGAAGTCCAGCAGCAGCTGGGCGACGGCGTGGTCCGCACGATTGCGCTGGGCTCGTCGGACGGTCTGCGCCGCGGCATCGAGGTGACCAACACCGGCGCCCCGATCACGGTGCCGGTCGGCCCCGCGACGCTGGGCCGCATCATGGACGTGCTGGGCAACCCGATCGACGAGCGCGGTCCGGTCAGCATGGAGCTGTCGGCGTCGATCCACCGCAAGGCCCCGGCCTATGACGAGCTGAGCCCGTCGCAGGAGCTGCTGGAAACCGGCATCAAGGTGATTGACCTGATCTGCCCGTTCGCCAAGGGCGGCAAGGTGGGTCTGTTCGGTGGTGCCGGCGTGGGCAAGACCGTCAACATGATGGAGCTCATCAACAACATCGCCAAGGCGCACTCGGGTCTGTCCGTGTTCGCCGGCGTCGGTGAGCGCACCCGCGAAGGCAACGACTTCTATCACGAGATGGCCGACTCCGGCGTCGTCAACCTCGAGAACCTGGGCGAGTCCAAGGTGTCGATGGTCTACGGCCAGATGAACGAGCCCCCGGGCAACCGTCTGCGCGTCGCGCTGACCGGCCTGACCATCGCCGAGTCGTTCCGCGACGAAGGCCGTGACGTGCTGTTCTTCGTCGACAACATCTACCGCTACACGCTGGCCGGTACCGAGGTGTCGGCGCTGCTGGGCCGCATGCCTTCCGCCGTGGGCTACCAGCCGACGCTGGCCGAGGAAATGGGCCGCCTGCAAGAGCGCATCACGTCGACCAAGGTCGGCTCGATCACCTCGATCCAGGCCGTGTACGTCCCTGCGGACGACCTGACCGACCCGTCGCCTGCCACGACCTTCGCCCACCTGGACGCCACCGTCGTGCTGTCGCGTGACATCGCTGCGCTGGGCATCTACCCGGCCGTGGACCCGCTGGACTCGACCTCGCGCCAGGTCGACCCGAACGTGGTCGGCGAGGAACACTACTCGACCACCCGTGCGGTGCAGGCCATCCTGCAGCGTTACAAGGAACTGCGCGACATCATCGCCATCCTGGGCATGGACGAACTGGCTCCGGAAGACAAGCTGGCCGTCTCGCGCGCCCGCAAGATCCAGCGCTTCCTGTCGCAGCCCTTCCACGTCGCCGAGGTGTTCACCGGCTCGCCGGGCAAGTACGTGCCGCTGAAGGAAACCATCCGTGGTTTCAAGATGATCGTCGCCGGCGAGTGCGATCACCTGCCGGAGCAGGCGTTCTACATGGTCGGCACCATCGACGAAGCCTTCGAGAAGGCGAAGAAGATCCAGTAAGCCGCACGCACGACGCCCGGGCGCCCAGTCCGGACGTCGTCTGCTTGCTTACTGAACTGTCTTCAATCGCAAAAGAAGGAAAACCATGGCAACGATTCACGTCGACGTCGTCTCCGCCGAAGCGCAGATCTTCTCGGGCGAGGCGAAGTTCGTCGCGCTGCCGGGCGAGAACGGCGAGCTGGGCATCCTGCCCAAGCACACGCCGGTGATCACCCGGATCAAGCCGGGTGCGGTGCGCATCGAGCGCGCCGACAGCGGCGAAGAAGAGTTCGTCTTCGTCGCTGGCGGCATCCTCGAGGTCCAGCCCGACCGCGTCACCGTGCTGGCCGACACCGCCATCCGCGGTCATGACCTGGACGAGGCCAAGGCCGAAGAGGCCAAGCGCGTGGCCGAAGAGGCCATGAAGAACGCCAAGAGCGACCTGGACCTGGCCCGTGCACAGAGCGAGTTCGCGGCCATGGCCGCGCAGATCGCCGCCGTGCGCCGCTTCCGCAAGAAGTGAGGGTCCGGCGATGCCCGACACGGCATCGCCCGACGAGACCGGACGCTGCGCGTTCGAGGCTCATCCCGCAACGCCCGCCTGCCAGCGGGCGTTGTCGTTTCTGGAGCTGCCCCCGCGGGGCGCCGTCTGACGCTTCCTACAATCGCACGATGAACGCTCCACTGCTCAACGACACCTTCCTGCGCGCGCTGCGCCGCCAGCCCACCGACCACACGCCCGTCTGGCTGATGCGCCAGGCCGGTCGCTACCTGCCGGAGTACTGCGCCACGCGCGCGAAGGCCGGCAGCTTCATGGGGCTGGCGACCAACGTGCAGTACGCGACCGAGGTCACGCTGCAACCGCTGGACCGCTATCCGCTGGATGCGGCGATCCTGTTCTCCGACATCCTGACCGTGCCCGACGCGATGGGCCTGGGCCTGAGCTTCGCGCAGGGCGAAGGTCCGAAGTTCGCCAAGGTCGTGCGTGACGAAGCGGCCGTCGCGGAACTCGCCGTGCCCGACATGGCCAAGCTGCGCTACGTGTTCGACGCGGTCACCTCGATCCGGCAGGCGCTGAACGGGCGCGTGCCGCTGATCGGCTTCTCGGGCAGCCCGTGGACGCTGGCCTGCTACATGGTCGAAGGCGGCGGCAGCGACGACTACCGCCTGGTCAAGTCGCTGATGTACCGCCGGCCCGACCTGATGCACCGCATCCTGGCGGTCAATGCCGACGCGGTTGCGGCCTACCTGAACGCCCAGATCGAGGCCGGTGCCCAGGCCGTGATGGTGTTTGACAGCTGGGGCGGCGTGCTGGCCGACGGTGCCTTCCAGGCCTTCAGCCTCGCCTATACCCGCCGCGTGCTCGACCAGCTGCACCGCAGCCACGACGGCCAGCAGATCCCGCGCATCGTCTTCACCAAGGGCGGCGGCCTGTGGATCGACGAAATCGCCGGCCTGGACACCGACGCGATCGGGCTGGACTGGACCGTCAATCTCGGCCGCGCCCGCGAACGCGTCGGCCACCGCGTCGCGCTGCAAGGCAACCTGGATCCGAACGTGCTGTTCGCCGGTCCCGATCAGATTGCCGCGGAGGCCCGCAAGGTGCTCGACAGCTACGGCAACCACCCCGGCCACGTCTTCAACCTGGGCCACGGCATCAGCCAGCACACGCCGCCCGAAGCGGTCACTGCACTGGTCGAAGCGGTGCACAGCCACTCCCGTCGGATGCGGCAGACGACCTGAGCGTGACAGGCTGCGCGGTCGCGTCGGCCTGCCTGTTTGGGGGTGCAATGCCACAAAGATGTGGGTTCCGGCCACCACTTGTCCCCAGACCAGAGGAAGAACCCGCAGCATGTCAAGCTTGCTGCAATGGCACATGCCAACGCACAAGACAGGTGCTAAGTCCTTGATCTGGCAAAACTTTGGGGCTGCCTCCCAATTGCGCAATCCAAGGCCGGGGCTTGATCTGCAAGGGCTTGCGAGCCGTTTTCGCAGCTTACCCACAAAGTTATCCACAGGACTCGTGGACAGATCGGGAAAAGCCTTTTCGATCATGGACTTGCGTCCTCAATCTCGAAGGCGCGCGAACTCCGCCGGCTAACTGAATGGCTCTGGACGATCGGACACCCCCGCAAACCGGGCATGGCGTGGCGGTGCTCGTTGAGCTACCGAAACATGCAGGTCTGTCGGGCACCCTGAGCTACCGCGCCGCCACGCCGCTGCCCGTCGGCCAGCTGCTGAGGGTGCCCTTGGGGCGGCGGGTGGTGTGCGGCATCGCCTGGGGCGACGAAGGACCGCTGGCCGACGCCCGCGCCACCCCGGTCCTCGACGAGGGCGCCGCCGATGCACCGGTCCGGCGCGACGTTGCCGAGGTGCTGGACGCCCTGCCGCCGCTCGGCCCGGGCTGGCGCGCGCTGATCCGCTTTGCGGCCGCCTACTACCAGCGCGCGCCCGGCGAACTGGCGCTGTCGGTGCTGCCGGCCGACTTGCGCGAGCTCGACACCGCCGCGCTGCAGCGGCGACTGCGCCGGCTCGACAAGCGTCTGGGCCGCACGCCGCCGCCGGCCCCGAAGCGGCGACGTGGTGCCGCTGCCGCGACGACCGCGCCCGAGACACCCGTCGAGCCTGGGCCGGAGCCCCTGCCCCCTCCCGTCCTCCCCGACCTGAGCGAGGAACAGCGCCTCGCCCTCGACGCGCTGGCCGATGCCGCCGAGCGCGCCGATCCGGTCTTGCTGCACGGTGCCACCGGCAGTGGCAAGACCGAGGTCTACCTGCGCCGCGTCGCCGCTGCGCTCGACGCCGGTCGACAGGCGCTGCTGCTGGTGCCCGAGATCAACCTGACGCCGCAGCTCGAAGCCCGCATCCGGGCCCGCTTTCCTGGCCGCGTGACGGTCGCCCTGCACAGCGGCCTCGGGCCGGCCGAGCGGCTGCAGAACTGGCTGGCGGCGCACCTGGGCTGGGCCGACATCGTGCTCGGCACGCGCATGGCGGTGTTCGCGTCATTGCCACGGCTGGGGCTGATCGTGGTCGACGAGGAACACGACCCGTCCTACAAGCAGCAGGAAGGCGCGCGGTATTCGGCCCGTGACCTGGCGGTCTGGCGGGCCCGCCAGGAGGGCGTGGCGGTGATCCTCGGTTCGGCCACCCCGTCGCTGGAGACCTGGCACAACGCCTTGCCCTCGCCCGAAGGCACCGGCCGCTACCACCGCCTGGGCATGCCCACGCGCATCGGCGCGGGTGCACTGCCGCAGGTCCGGCTGGTCGACCTGACGCGGCTGCAGGAACAGTTCGGCCGCCAGATGCTGCGTGACCAACCCTTCGCGCCGCCGCTGCTGGCCGCCTTGCGCGACCGGCTCGAACGCGGCGAGCAGAGCCTCGTGCTGCTGAACCGGCGTGGTTATGCGCCGGTGCTGCACTGCCCGGGCTGCGGCTGGAAGAGCGACTGCCCGCACTGCAGCGCCTGGCGGGTCTTCCACAAGCTCGACCGCACGCTGCGCTGCCACCACTGCGGCTTTGCCGAGCGCGTGCCGCGTGCCTGCCCGTCCTGCGGTGACCCGGACATCCAGCCGATCGGCCGCGGCACCGAACGGCTGGAGGAGCAGCTCGCCACCGCCCTGCCCGGCGCGCGCATCGGCCGCATCGACGCCGACACCACGCGTGGCAAGGGCAGCCTGGAGGCGCAGCTCGCGCAGGTCCACGATGGCGACATCGACGTGCTGGTCGGCACGCAGATGGTGGCCAAGGGGCATGACTTCCGCCGCATCACGCTGGTGGCCGCGCTGCAGGCCGATGCGGCGCTGTTCAGCAGCGACTTCCGTGCGCCCGAGCGCCTGTTCGCGCTGCTGATGCAGGCCGGCGGACGGGCCGGTCGCGACGCCGCCCAGGCCGCGCGCAGCGAGCTGTGGATCCAGACCTGGCATCCGCAGCACCCGCTCTATGCGGCGCTGACGGCGCACGACTACCCGGCCTTCGCCGCCGGCCAGCTGCTGGAGCGCCAGCAGGCCGGCCTGCCGCCGTTCTCGCACCTGGCGCTGCTGCGCTGCGAGGCGCGCACGCAGGAGTCCGCCATGGCCTTCCTGGCCCAGGCCGCACGCCGGGCCGCCGAGCTGCAGACCCAGCAGCCGGCCTGGGCTGACATCCTGGTCTACCCGCCGGTGCCGCCGTCGGTGCAGCGGGTGGCCAACGTCGAACGCGCGCAGATGCTGGTCGAATCGCCGTCGCGGCCGGCGCTGCAGCGCCTGCTGGCGGCCTGGCTGCCGTCCTTCCAGGACGATGCACGGCAGGCCGGCGCGCGGGTGTTGCGCTGGGCGGTCGACGTCGATCCGCTGGCGATCTGACGCGTCCGGTTGCCGCATCGGCTTGACCTCGCCGGCCTCGTCGTTGCGACCGACCCGCCAGAATCTGCCGTTCTTCACGGACCCCACGATCGAGCCCTCGCCATGACGCCTGACGCCCCCGACCTCGCCGACGCCACGTCCCCATCGACGCCGCCGCCGCACGCGCTGCGCCTGGCCATCATCGGCGCCGGTCCGGTCGGCCTGGCGCTGGCGCTGCAGGCCCGGCGCGCGCTGCCGCAGGCCCGCATCACCGTGCACGACGCGCTGCCGCCCGAACACGATGTCTCGCACGATGCCCGGACGCTGGCGCTGGCCCAGGGCTCCGTGCTGGACCTGGCCCGGCTGGACCTGTGGGACGGCGCGATCGCGGCCCAGGCCGAGCCGATCCGCGCGGTCCATGTGTCGCAACAGCAGCCGGCCTTGCTGGACCTCCTGCCGCTGCCGGGCCGCAGCCGCCTGGGCGAGCCGGAGGTGCTGATCCGGGCCGAGACCGAAGGCCTGCCGCAGCTCGGCGCGGTGATCGCCTACGGCCACCTGGTGGCGCCGATGCGCGCGGCCTGGCTGGCCGCCTGTGCCGAGGAGCCGCAGCGCCTGTCGGCCCGCTGGGGCACCAAGGTCGCGGCGGTCGTGACGCGCGGTGCAGAGGTCGAGATCGACGCCGGCGTGACCGAGACCCACGACCTCGCCGTCATCGCCGAAGGCGGCGTGTTCGCCGACCAGGCCCGCAAGGGCGTGCACCACGACTACCAGCAGTCGGCCTGGGTCGGCACGGTCGAGCTCGAAGGTGCCGAGCCTGGCACCGCCTACGAACGCTTCACGCCGCAAGGCCCGCTGGCGCTGCTGCCGCTGCCGGCGCGCGAAGGCCGCCAGCGCGCCGCGCTGGTCTGGTGCGTGCCGACCGGCGACGACCCGGTGCGTGACCTTGACGACCGCCAGCGCCTGATGGTGCTGGCCGACCAGCTGCCGCGCCGGGTCGGACGGCTGACCGCCATCGGCCCGCTGAAGTGCTTCCCGCTCGGCCTGAACGCCGAGCGCAGCCTGGTGCAGGGCCGCACCATGCGCATCGGCAACGCGGCGCAGACGCTGCATCCGGTGGCGGGGCAGGGCCTCAACCTCGGGCTGCGGGATGCCCATGTGCTGCTCGACGCGCTGGCCGACGTGCGCGATCCGGCCACCGACGTCGAACGCGCGCTGGCCCGGGCCGCGCTGCGGCGTGCGCCGGATCGCTGGACGCTGATCGCCACGACCGACTTCCTCGCCCGCAGCTTCACCTGGAACGCGCCCGGCCTGAGCACGCTGCGCGGCGCGGGGCTGGCGCTGCTGGAGCGGCTCGGACCGGTGAAGTCGCAGGTCGCACGACGCATGATGTTCGGCTCGCGCTGAGCATCCCGTCCAGCCAGGCCTGGCGCGCCGCGCCGGAGCGCCTCACATCACCCGATGCGCCAGCGCCGGCAGCTGGCGCCGCACGTCACCCTGGCGGGCCAGGTCGACCTGGCCCATCACCACGCCTTCGCCTTCGGGCTGCACGGCCTGCACGACGCCCCAGGGGTCGATGACCAGGCTGTGGCCCCAGGTGCGCCGGCCGTTGGCGTGGGTGCCGCCCTGCGCGCTGGCCAGCACGTGGCACTGGTTCTCGATCGCGCGGGCGCGCAGCAGGACGTCCCAGTGCGCCTGCCCGGTCGGCCAGGTGAAGGCCGCGCCCATGACGAACAGGTCGCAGGACTGCGGCGACATCAGCGCGCGGTAAAGCTCCGGGAAGCGCAGGTCGTAGCAGGTCGACAGGCCGACCCGCACGGACGTGCCGGCGCGCGAACGGATGTCGAAGGCGACCGGCTGGCTGCCGGCGCAGAGCGTGGCGGCCTCGTCGTAGCGGCGCTCGCCGTCGTCGTAGCGGAACAGGTGGATCTTGTCGTAGCGCGCCGCCAGCGAGCCGTCCGGCGCATAGGCCAGGCAGGTGTTGCTGGCATGGTCGGGATCCCCCGCGATGCGCAGCGGCAGCGTGCCGCCGACCAGCCAGATGCCGTGCTGCGCGGCCCAGCCGGCCAGCGCCGCCTGGATCGGCCCGTCGCCGGCGGGCTCGGCGATGGCGAGCTTGTCGCGGTCCTTGTGGCCCATCAGGCAGAAGTACTCGGGCAGGGCGACGAGCTCGGCGCCGGCCGCGGCGGCCTGGGCAATCAGGCGTCCCGCCCGCACGAGGTTGTCGGCCACATCGGGGCTGGAGACCATCTGGACGGCGGCGACGGCAAGGCTCGAAGTCATGGCGGATGTCCTGCAGAAACTTCACGGCCGGACCCTGGGGCGGGGCGGCTCTCCGGCGATTCTGGCGTGGCGGGGGAGAATCCCCATTGCCCCGTCAGCGCGGGCGCGACGACGATACTCGCGCCGTTTCTGCTGCGGTTCCCCTTCGGGTGACCACCCCGACAGAGCCGGAGCCAACCACGCTGGCCCGGGCATGCGAGGGCGACGACTTGACTGACAACGTGACCAACGAGACGGGCCTCGAGGCCCTGCCACAGGCCGACGCGGCCCACAGCCGCTACGTGCAGCGGGTGCGCCGCGTGCTCGGCGACAAGCTGGCGCTGCTGCCACCCGGACCGCCCTGCCGCGCCACCATCGAGGCCGCGATGGCCCGCCTGGCACACCGGCCGCTGCCGGCCGCGCTGCGCACCGTGCGACAGCTGGTGATGGAGCGCCTGGTCGTGCTCGACATCGAGCAGCAGGCGCCGATGCCGGTGGTGACGCTGGCGATGACCGAGCTGGCCGAGGTCACGCTCGATGCCGCGCTGGCCCATGCCCGCGCCGAACTGGATGCGCTGCACGGTGCGCCGCGCAACGAGGCCGGCGGCGACATCGACTTCTGGATCATCGGCATGGGCAAGCTCGGCGCGCGCGAGCTCAACGTGTCCTCCGACATCGACCTGGTCTACGTCTACGAGGAAGAAGGCCAGACCACCGGCCAGCCCGACGGCCGTGGCGTGATCACCGCGCACGAGTACTTCGCGCGGCTGGCGCGCTCGCTGCAGACGCTGATCGGCGAGGCGACCGAGGATGGCTTCGTCTTCCGCATGGACCTGGCCCTGCGCCCCAACGGCAACGCTGGCCCGCCGGTCGTCAGCCTGGCGATGCTGGAGGAGTACTTCCTCGTCCAGGGCCGCGAGTGGGAGCGTTTCGCCTGGCTCAAGAGTCGCGTCGTCGCGCCGCGTTCGGCGGTCGAGACCGGGCGGGCCAGGCCGCTGGGCGAGGTGGTCGCGCCCTTCGTCTACCGCCGCTACCTCGACTACGGCGTGTTCGAGGGCCTGCGCCAGCTGCATCGCAAGATCCGCGACGAGGCCAACCGCCGCGCCGCCGGCCGGCCCGAGCGCGCCAACGACGTCAAGCTCTCGCGCGGCGGCATCCGCGAGATCGAGTTCATCGTGCAGCTGCTGCAGGTCGTGCGCGGTGGCCAGTTCCCCGAGATCCGCACCCGCCAGACGCTCAAGGCCTTGCCGAGGCTGGCGGCGGTCGGGCTGATCAAGCCGGAGATCGCCGACAAGCTGGCCCTGGCCTACACCTTCCTGCGCCGCGTCGAGCACCGCATCCAGTACCTGGACGACCAGCAGACCCACCAGCTGCCGACCGCCGATGCCGACCTGGCCTGGATCGCGCGCTCGCTGGGCCTGGTCTGCAAGGCCGAGGCCTGCGAGCTGATCGACCAGCTGTGTGACCACCGCGAGACCGTGGCCACCGAGTTCGACGCGCTGCTGCACGACGGTCGTCCGCCGGTCCGCAACGGTGGCGGCTGCAAGGGCTGCGGCGGCGAGCCGGTCAGCCTGGACAGTCCGGCGCTGCTGGTCGGCCTGAGCGCCGAGGTGGCCGAGCGGGTGCAGCGCTTCGTCGAGCATCCGCGCGTGGTCATGCTGCGCGACGAGGCCCGCCAGCGCCTGACCCACCTGTTCGTGCGGGCCCGCAAGACCATCGATGAACACGAGGCCCTGACGCCGCGCCAGCGTGACGAGGCGATGCTGCGCTTCATCGACTGGGTCGAGCCGCTGCTGCGCCGCGACAGCTACCTCGCGCTGCTGGCCGAGCGGCCGCAGGTGCTCGGCCGGCTGCTGCGCCTGCTGGCGCTGGCACGATGGCCGATGCGCTACCTGATGCAGCACCCGGGCGTGATCGACGAGCTGGCCGATGCCCGGCTGGCGCGCGAGCGCTTCGATGCCACGGGCTTCCAGCAGGACCTGGAAGACCGCCACTCGGCCTGGGTCCGCTCCGGCCAGGCCGACGAGGAATCGCTGCTCGACACGCTGCGCCGCGCCCACCATGCCGAGACCTTCCGCACGCTGGTGCGCGACGTCGAGGGCGAGATCACGGTCGAGCAGGTCGCCGACGACCTGTCCCTGCTGGCCGACGCGACGCTGGACTGCACCCTGCGCTGGGCCTGGCAGCACCTGCGCCAGCGCCACCGCGAGACGCCGCGCTTCGCCGTCATCGCCTACGGCAAGCTGGGCGGCAAGGAACTGGGCTACGGCAGCGACCTCGACATCGTCTTCCTGTTCGATGACGAGGACGAGCGCGCGCCCGAGGTCTATGCCGCCTTCGCCCGCAAGCTGATCCCGTGGCTGTCGCTGCGGACCTCGGCTGGCGCGCTGTTCGACATCGACACCGCCCTGCGGCCGAACGGCAACTCGGGCCTGCTGGTGACCTCGCTGGCCTCGTTCGAGCGCTACCAGCAGGGCCGCGGCAGCAACACCGCCTGGACCTGGGAACACCAGGCCATCACGCGGGCGCGCTGGTGCGCCGGGGCGCGCGAGCTGGCCGGGCCCTTCGAGGCCACCCGCCGTGCCGTGCTGTGCGCGCCGCGCGACGAGGCCGCGCTGCGCGAGGAGATCCGCGCCATGCGCGAGAAGGTCCGCGCGGCCCATCCGGTGCCGGACGGCCAGTTCGACCTCAAGCACGGCCCCGGCGGGATGATGGACGTCGAGTTCGCGGTCCAGCACCTCGTGCTCAGCCACAGCGCAACCGTGCCGGCGCTGCAGGACAACGCCGGCAACATCGCGCTGCTCCAGCGTGCCGAGCACGCCGGCCTGCTCGGCCCCGGCATGGGCCACGCCGCTGCCGACGCCTACCGCGAGATGCGTCGCGCGCAGCACCGGGCCCGTCTGGACGAGGCCGCGACGCGGCCGTCGCTGGACGATCTGGGCGAGATGGCCGCGCACCGCGAGGCCGTGCTGGCGCTCTGGCGTCACGTCTTCGGCGCCTGAGTCCGGGCGCACCGACCGCCACGCCGGGCCATGACCTGGAAGCTGCTGCGGCGGCCTCGCCGCTGGAGTTCCGGCCAGGTCGCCTGGCTGGTGATGCTCAGCGTGCTGGTCGTGCCGGCGCTGCTGGAAGGGCCGGGCGACGCGCTGGGCCGCGAGGTGCTGGCCTGGCGTCCGGACCGGGCCTTCAGCGAGCCGTGGCGCTGGTGGAGCGCGGCCTGGATGCACCTGAGCACGACCCACCTGCTGGCCAACCTGGCCGGCGCCACGCTGGTCGCTGCACTGGGCTGGCTGCTGCAACCGGCCCGCCAGATGGCCTGGGCCTGGGCGCTGGCCTGGCCGCTGACCCACCTGAGCCTGCTGCTGCAACCGGGGCTGCAGCGCTACGGCGGTCTGTCGGGCGTGCTGCACGCCGGCGTCGCGGTCTGCGCGGTCTGGCTCTGGTCACGCGGTGAGCGGCGCGGCGAGCGCTGGCTCGGCCTTGCGCTGGCTGGCGGACTGCTGCTCAAGCTGCTGCTGGAGCGGGCCTGGGAAGTCCCGCTGAACCGCGTCGCCGGCTGGGACATCGTGGTCGCCCCCCTGGCCCATGCCGCCGGCGCCTTCTGGGGCGCCCTGCTGGCGCTGCTGGTCGTCCGCCTGATGCGGGGGTGAGGCAGAACAGCGTTGACATCGCTCACCTGGAGGTGGGCGAAGGTCGGTCGAGCGCCGGGCCGACACCCCCTCGGGGGGGGCTGCGGTAAGCCGCAGCCGGGGGCCGTCAGATCTCGACTTTTGCGCCGAGTTCGACGATGCGGTTGGACGGCAGGTTGAGGAAGTCCGCCGCCGCCGCCGAGTTGCGGTGCATGTTCGCGAACAGCTTCTCGCGCCAGATCGCCATGCCTTCGCCGATCGTCGGGATGACGATGTCGCGCGAGAGGAAGTAGCTGGTGTCCATCTCGTCGAGCGGCACGCCGCGGCCTTCGAGCAGCTTGAGCGCTGCGGGCACGTCGGGGTCGTCCTTGAAGCCGAAATTGAGCATCACCTGCCAGCAGTCGTTGCCCAGCGGCTCCATCTGGATGCGCTGGTCGTGCCGGATCCAGGGAATGTCATGGTGGCGCACCGTCACGAACAGGTTGTGTTCGTGCAGCACCTTGTTGTGCTTGAGGTTGTGCAGCAGCGCATTGGGCGTCATGCCGGCCTCGGCGGCCAGGAAGACCGCCGTGCCCTCGACGCGGGTGGGCGGGCTGATGAAGACGGCTTCCAGGAAGCTCTTGAGGTCGATCGCGTCGTCGCGCAGGCGCTCGCTCATCAGCGCGCGGCCCTGCTTCCAGGTCAGCATCAGCGTGAACATGCCGACGCCGATGACCAGCGGGAACCAGCCGCCGCCGAACAGCTTGAGCATGTTCGAGGCGAAGAAGGTGACGTCGATGATGAAGAAGAAACCCGTGGCCGCCAGGCACAGCCACAGCGGGTAGCGCCAGCCGTAGCGGATCACGTAGAAGGTCATGACGGTGGTGATCGTCATGTCCAGCGTCACCGCGATGCCGTAGGCCGAGGCCAGGTTGGACGAGCTCTTGAACAGCGCCACCGCCAGCACGATGAACACGTACAGGCCCCAGTTGATGAAGGGCACGTAGATCTGGCCGGTGTCGCGCTCGGAGGTGTGCTTGATCGCCATGCGCGGCAGGATGCCCAGCTGGATCGCCTGCTTCGTGACCGAGAAGGCCGCCGAGATCAGCGCCTGCGAGGCGATCACCGTCGCGGCGGTCGACAGGATGACCAGCGGCAGGCGGGCCCATTCCGGGGCCATCAGGAAGAAGGGGTTCTCGATCGCCGCCGGATCGGCCAGCAGCATCGCGCCCTGGCCGAAGTAGTTGACGACCAGCGCCGGCATCACCAGGCCATACCAGGCCAGCCGGATCGGCAACTTGCCGAAGTGACCCATGTCGGCATAGAGCGCCTCGCCGCCGGTCACGCACAGCACCACCGCGCCCAGCGCGATGAAGGCCACCAGCGTGTTCTCGGCAAAGAAGTGGATGGCATGGCCGGGGCTCAGCGCCACCAGCACCGACGGGTTCTCCAGCACGTGCGGCAGGCCCAGCGCGATCAGCACCATGAACCACACCAGCGTGATCGGGCCGAAGAACTTGCCGATGCCGCCGGTGCCGAAGCGCTGCACCGCGAACAGGCCGGTCAGCACCACCAGGGTGATCGGCAGCACCACGTGGTGCAGCTGCGGCGCGGCGACCTCCAGGCCCTCGACGGCCGACAGCACCGAGATCGCCGGCGTGATGACGCCGTCGCCATAGAACACCGCCGTGCCGAACAGGCCGACCACCATCAGCGTGTCGCGCAGCTGGGGCCGCTCGCGCACCGCGTGGGTGGCCAGCGCCAGCATCGCGATCAGGCCGCCTTCGCCGTTGTTGTCCGCGCGCAGGATCAGCAGCACGTACTTCAGCGAGACCACGATGGTCATGGTCCAGAAGATCAGCGAGAGCACGCCGAGGATGTTGTCTGGCGTGGCCGGCACATGGCCGGCGTGGAAGACTTCCTTGAGGGCGTACAGCGGGCTGGTGCCGATGTCGCCATAGACCACGCCGAGGGCGCCGAGGGTCAGTCCGGCGAGTGCGCGCGGACTGGCATGCGAGGAGGAGGAAGTGCTCACGAAGCAAGGCCGGTGCGAGGCCGACCAGGGGGGCAGGGAGCGCGATTGTGCGCGTCGGTCCTGTCGATGCAAGCGTCCCGGCGTGACGTCCGCGCCACGCAGGGCCTTGGCATCGAGCGCCGCCTCAGGCCGCTTGCAGCAGCGCCTGGAGACCGCCGCGCTGGTCCAGCGCGATCAGGTCGTCGCAGCCGCCGACGTGGGTCTCGCCGATGAAGATCTGCGGCACGGTGCGCCGGCCGGTCAGCGACATCATCGCGTCGCGCTGCTGCGGGTCGAGGTCGATGCGGATCTCCTCGATCTGATCGACCCCGCGCTGCTTGAGCAGGGCCTTGGCGCGCAGGCAGTAGGGGCAGACCTGCGTGGTGTACATCTTGACGTGGTTCATGACGGGCAACTTCGCAAGCATCGGGCCAGGGAGGGCGGTGCGCGGCGGAACGGGCCGCGCATCGGGGTCAGGCCGGAATTGTCATCGGCCCGTCACGTCCTTGCAGCGCCGGGGCGTCGCGGCCCCGTTGCGAACAGGACGAATGTGGCGCGGCTCAGGCCGTTTTCTCGACCGGCAGGTTGGCGTCGCGCCAGGCACCCATGCCGCCGCTGAGGACGTGCACGTTCTGGTGGCCGAGCTTGACGAGCCGGGCGGCTGCACGCGAGGCGCGGCTGCCGGTGGCGCAGACGATCACCAGCGGCTGGTCCTTGTTCGACGGCAGGTTCTTGGCGCCCTCCAGCTGGTCGAGCGGGATGTTGCGCGAGCCAGCGACGTGGCCGCCGGCGTATTCGTCGCTCGAGCAGACGTCGATGACGACGGCCTTCTCGCGGTTGATCAGTCGGACGGCATCCTGCACGGCGATGCCGGCGCGGCTGCTGCCGAGGCCGGGAACGAGCAGCGCAATGCCGGAAACCACGGCTGCTGCGAGCCAGTACCAGTTGTCGATGAGGAAGCTCACGGGGGTGCGGCCGGGTCGGGCCGATCTCAGCAAAGAAGGGGGCGGATTATAGAATTCGCCGCCCCAACGAACCGGCCCGACCACCATGTACAAGCTCGTCCTGATCCGCCACGGCGAATCCACCTGGAACCTCGAGAACCGCTTCACCGGCTGGACCGATGTGGAGCTCACGCCGACCGGCGTCGAGCAGGCCAAGGAGGCCGGTCGGCTGCTGAAGGCGGGGGGCTACGAGTTCGACCTGGCCTACACGTCCGTGCTCAAGCGCGCGATCTGGACCCTCTGGCACACGCTCGACCAGATGGACCGCACCTGGCTGCCGGTCGCCCACAGCTGGCGCCTCAACGAGCGTCACTACGGTTCGCTGCAGGGCCTCAACAAGGCCGACATGGCCAAGCAGTACGGCGACGAGCAGGTGCTGATCTGGCGCCGCAGCTACGACACCCCGCCGCCCTCGCTGGAGGCCGATGACCCGCGCGGCCAGCGCGCCGACGTCCGTTACGCCAAGCTGAACCCCGAGGACATCCCCCTGACCGAGTGCCTCAAGGACACCGTGGCACGCGTGCTGCCGTTCTGGAACGACGCGATCGCGCCGGCCATCCGCTCGGGCAAGCGCGTGCTGATCGCCGCGCACGGCAACTCGATCCGCGCGCTGGTGAAGTACCTCGACAACATCGCCGACGCCGACATCGTGGGCGTCAACATCCCCAACGGCGTGCCGCTGGTCTACGAGCTCGATGCCGACCTCAAGCCGATCCGCAGCTACTACCTGGGCGATGCCGAGGCGGTCGCCAAGGCCGCCGCAGCCGTGGCCAATCAGGGCAAGGCCTGAGGCCGCGATGAGTTCGCGCCACACGCCTGTCGCCCAGCCCGTCGCGCTGACGCTGCACCAGCAAAGCCGGATGCTGGCCATCGAGTTCGCCGACGGCGCGAGCTTCTCCATCCCCTTCGAGCTGATGCGCGTGTACTCGCCCTCGGCCGAGGTCCAGGGCCACGGCCCCGGCCAGGAAACCCTGCAGACCGGCAAGCGGCTGGTCAACGTCGACGCGGTCGAGCCGGTCGGGCACTACGCCATCCAGCCGCACTTCAGCGACGGCCACGACAGCGGCATTTTCACCTGGGACTACCTGTACCAGCTGGGCGCGCGTCAGGCCGAGCTGTGGGCCGACTACGAGGCCCGCCTGAAGGCCGCCGGCGTCGACCGTGACGCCGCCATGCCCCCGCCTGCGGGCAGCGCCTGCGCCAGCCACTGAGGCACCCGATGAGCGACACCCATTTCGGTTTCAAGACCGTCGACGAACGCGAGAAGGCCCGCATGGTGCGGGGCGTGTTCGATTCGGTGGCCTCGCGCTATGACGTCATGAACGACGTCATGTCGATGGGCCTGCACCGGGTCTGGAAGGCTTACACGATCGCGGTGTCGGGTGCGCGCGAGGGCCAGCAGGTGCTGGACATCGCCGCCGGCACCGGCGACCTGACGCAGCAGTTCGCGCGCAAGGTCGGACCGACCGGCCTGGTGGTTCACACCGACATCAACGAGGCCATGCTGCGCACCGGCCGTGACCGCCTGCTCGATGCCGGCATGAGCCTGCCGGCGGCCTGCTGCGATGCCGAGAAGCTGCCCTTTCCGGACGCCCGCTTCGACATCGTCAGCGTCGCCTTCGGCCTGCGCAACATGACCCACAAGGACGCCGCGCTGGCCGAGATGGCGCGTGTGCTCAGGCCCGGTGGCAAGCTGCTGGTGCTGGAGTTCTCGCAGGTCGCCGCACCGCTGCGCAAGGTCTACGACTGGTACTCGTTCAAGGTGCTGCCGCGCATGGGCCAGCTGATCGCCGGCGATGCCCAGAGCTACCAGTACCTGGCCGAGTCGATCCGCATGCACCCGCCCCAGGCCGAGCTCAAGCGGATGATGAAGACGGCCGGCTTCGGCCATGTCGACGTGCACAACCTGTCGGCAGGCGTGGTCGCGCTGCATGTCGGCCTGAAGTGTTGAGTGACGTGCTGGATGACGTGCTGGAAGGCGTGCCGGATGACCTCCTGAAGCATGTCCCGACGGCGGCGCCCCGCCACTGACGACCCGCCCGGCCCGGGCGCAGCACGCGTCCGCGACGCCCTGAGGGTTTTCCATTTCCGGCCTTGGCGTCGCCTGAAGTGAACAAACGCGTTGCCGCCACGTTGCAACAGCGCGCCACTCCTTCACGCTTCCCCGCTGTTGCATGCGATAAGGGCCTTCAACACGCGGATGAAGGGTTGTTCCGGGCAGGTCCGTGCCGAAAATCCCTCTCATCGTGTCAAGGAAGCCACCGGAACACCGGCCGGCAGTGACACACGAGGGAGTCCCTGAATGTTCCGAGTCTTTCAGCATCGCACGTCCGGCACGCATTTCGTCGAGCTGCTGGCCGACGGTCTGCTGTGCTTCGTCGCCACCCTGATGGCCGCGATGACCCTGTCCCACGCGACCGGCGGCTCCGCCGCGATCGCCTCGGTCAGCACGCCCGACGTGATCCTGTCGGCCCTGGCCTTCGCGCTGGTGATGGCGCTGATGTATTCCTTCGTGGGCCTCTACCGGCACCGCAACCTGGGCCTGGTCCCGGTCGTCCTGCGGGTCGCCTTCGTCTTCCTGGTCGGTGGCTACATCACCTACCTGGCCGTCAAGTTCATGGCCTACGACGGCTATGCCAGTCGCCTGACGGGCTACTCGCTGCTTTACCTCATGGGCGGCATGGCCCTGTACCGCGGCACCGCCTTCATGGTCCGCCGCGCCGTCGGCACCCGTCGCGTGATGATCGTCGGCAGCGGCGCCGAGGCCCACCAGGTCTGCGCCGACCTGCGCTCGGCCGAGCAGTGGCAGGGCTACGAGGTGGTCGGCGTGTTCCCGTCGGCCAACGCGGCGGCCGAATCCGGCTCGACCCTGGAGGCTGGCGTGCCGATGTTCGACGTGCGTCGCCGCATGACCGACCTGGTGCGCGAGCACCGCGTCAACGAGATCATCGTGGCCGTGCGCGAACAGCGCGGCGGCGGCGTGCCGATGGACCAGCTGCTGGACTGCCGCATCGCCGGCGTGCCCATCCTGGACCTGGCCGGCTTCTACGAGCGCACCAAGGCCGAGGTGCCGGTCGACAGCCTGAAGTCGAGCTGGCTGGTCTACGGCGAAGGCTTCGTGCAGGGTCGCCTGCGCGAGTTCACCAAGCGCACCTTCGACATCGTCAGCTCGGCCACGCTGCTGACGCTGGCCTCGCCGCTGATGCTGGTGACCGCCGTGCTGATCAAGCTCGACAGCCGCGGCCCGGCGCTGTATCGCCAGGAGCGTGTCGGCCTGGGCGGCCAGACCTTCCAGTGCATCAAGTTCCGCAGCATGCGCACCGATGCCGAGAAGGACGGCGTGGCGCGCTGGGCGACCAAGAACGACAACCGCATCACCCGCATCGGCGCCTTCATCCGCAAGACCCGCATCGACGAGCTGCCGCAGCTCATCAGCGTGCTGCGCGGCGAGATGTCGATGGTCGGCCCGCGCCCGGAGCGTCCGTCCTTCGTGGCCCAGCTGCGCGAGCAGATCCCCTTCTACGACCTGCGCCACACCGTCAAGCCGGGCCTGACGGGCTGGGCCCAGGTGCGCTTCTCCTACGGCGCGTCGATCGAGGACGCCCGCCGCAAGCACCAGTTCGACCTGTACTACGTCAAGAACAACTCGCTGCTGCTGGACGTGCAGGTGCTGATCGAGACGGTCTCCGTTGTCCTTTTCCGCGAAGGTGCCCACTGAAGCAAGCCCCTCGACCGGCCTTGGGGCGGCCCGGCGCTCGGCCCAGGGCACGCTGCGGCGACTGAAGTTCTTCCTGTGAAGGCGCATCCATTGGATGCGCCTTTTGCTTTTTCAGTTCAGGATCGGGCCCCTGGATGGCCCGGAAAGTGCGGCCTACACCCCGTACATAGTGCACGTCCAGCCCGTGGAGCAGGGGTGTTGCTCGGGTTTCTTCGGCTGTCCACGCTAGGATTCCCCGCGTGCTTGCAGTCAGGCCCACCCCATTCACAGAGGTATGCACATGAGACCGACTTCGACGACCCGCCGTGCCATCCGCGGCGCCGCCCTGGTGCTGGCCACCGTCAGCGCGCTGACCAGCCTGAGCGGCTGCGGCAGCCTGGGCGGCGGCTTTCCGCCCGCGCCGCGCACCGCCGAGACGGTTGGGCACCGCTACAAGATCGGTCCGCTCGACGGCCTGAGCATCGTGGTGTGGCGCAACCCCGAGCTGTCGGCCAACGTCACGGTGCGTCCGGACGGCCGCATCTCGACCCCGCTGGTTGACGACGTGCTGGCCGCCGGCAAGAACCCGGCCGACCTGGCGCGCGAGATCGAGCAGTACCTGTCCAAGGTCATCCGCGATCCGGTCGTGACCGTCGTGGTCAGCAGCTTCCAGGGCGCCTTCGGCGAGCAGATCCGCATCGTCGGCGAGGCCACCCGCCCGCAGGCGGTGGCCTTCCGCCAGAACATGACCATCCTCGACGTGATGATCCAGGCCGGCGGCCTGACCGACTTCGCCGACGGCAACGGTGCCGTGCTGGTGCGCGGCTCCGAGTCCGGCAAGCAGTACAGCGTGCGGCTCAAGGACCTGCTCAAGCGTGGCGACATCTCGGCCAACGTCGACGTCAAGCCCGGCGACATCATCATCGTTCCGCAGAGCTGGTTCTGATGAACCCGGGGACGCGCCGCGTGGCCCGTCCCCCACGTCTTTTTCCGAAGGGACCGTCCCGCGTGGCCGGCGCCCCTGATCGCAGCATCCTGCCCACCGGCCAAGAGCTCGCATGAATTCTGGAATGAACGAGATTTCCCGACAGGTCACGCAGGCCGCGCGGGGCGTCTGGCGCCACCGCTGGCTGGCCGTCACCGTGACCTGGGCCGTCGCCCTGGTCGGCGCCGCGGTGGTCTGGCTGGTGCCCGAACGTTTCGCGGCCACCGCCCGCGTCTACGTCGACACGCAGACCGTGCTCAAGCCGCTGATGGCCGGCCTGGCCTTCCAGCCCGACGTGGACCAGCAGGTCCGCATGCTGGGCCGCACGCTGATCTCGCGGCCCAACATCGAGGTGCTGGTCAAGGACCCGGCGATCGGCCTGAGCACCGGCAACCAGGCCGAGGACGATCGCACCATCGAGACCCTGATGAAGTCCATCAAGGTCGAGAACACCGGCGGTCCGAACATGTATGCGCTGAGCTACCGCGACCCGGACGGCGCCCGTGCGCTGCGCCTGGTCGACGCGCTGGTCAACCTGTTCATGGCCTCGGGCACCGAGGGCAAGCGCAAGGACTCGCAGGACGCCAGCCGCTTCATCGACGAGCAGATCAAGGTCTACGAGGCCAAGCTGATCGAGTCCGAGAACCGGCTCAAGGACTTCAAGCTGCGCAACCTGACGGTGGCCTCGACCACCAACCAGGACTACTTCGCGCGCATGGGCTCGCTGACCGACGAGATCAACCGGCTGCGCATCTCGCTGAGCGCGGCCGAGCAGTCGCGCGACGCCATCAAGCGCGAGCTGGCCACCGAGCTGCCGGCCCTGCCGGTGGAGGCGGCCTCGGCGCCGTCCTCGCTGACGCCCGAGCTCGATGCCCGTCTGGATGCCCAGCGCCGCCAGCTCGACGACCTGCTGCGCCGCTACACCGACGCCCATCCGGACGTCATCACCACCCGCCGCACCGTCGCGCAGCTCGAGGAGCAGCGCCGCATCGAACACGATGCCAAGGCACGGGTCGAGAGCGGCCGCCCGCGGATCGCCGGCGCGGCCACCAACCCGGTCTACCAGCGCCTGCGCATCAGCCTGACCGAGTCCGAGGCCAACGTCGCCTCGCTGCGGGCCCAGCTCGGCACGCAGCAAGGCCGACTCGAGGAGATCCGCGCCCAGGCCGGCCGCATGCCGCAGGCCGAAGCCGAGCTGGCGCAGCTCAACCGCGACTACGACATCATCCGCAAGAACTACGAGCAGCTGGTCTCGCGTCGCGAGGCGGCCTCGCTGGGCGTCAAGATCGACCAGACCGCGTCGATCGCCGACTTCCGCCTGATCGAGCCGCCGCGCGTGCTGCCGCAGCCGGTCTTCCCCAGCCGCATCCACCTCGCGCTGGCCGTGATGGTGCTGGCGCTGCTCGCCGGCATCGGCTCCGCCTGGGCGACCACGATGCTCAAGCCGACCTTCTCCAACGAGCGCGAACTCAGCGAGTTCACCAAGCGCCCGGTGCTGGGCGGCCTGACCCGCATCGTCGACGGGCCCGCGCTCGACCTGGCCCGCCAGGAGCGCCTGCGCGTGGGCGGCATGGTCGGCCTCTTCCTGATCGGCCACCTCGGCTGGATCGCCTTCGTGGCGATGCATTCCGGCACCTGACCCAGACGCGCAAGGACGCAGACGATGAGCCTCATCGAACAGGCCGCCAAGCGGCTCGAAGAACTACGCCGCGCCGGCATCGAGGTGCCCAACCTGCCGATGCCGCCGGCCCCGTCGCCGGCCCATGCGCGGCCTGCCGTCATGCCGCTGGGCGCCGACGTGCGCGCGGCCGTGGCCGCCGCGACCGCGCTGCCGCCCGCACCGGACGAGCCGCAGCGCCGCTCGCGCGAAGTCCGCATCGACGTCTCCCGGCTGGAGCGCGAGGGCTACCTCGTGCCCTCCCAGGCCCGCTCGCAGCTGGCCGAGCAGATGCGCATCATCAAGCGGCCGCTGCTGGCCAATGCCCGTGGCGACAGCGGCCAGCAGATCGCCCGGCCCAACCTGATCCAGGTCGCCAGCGCACTGCCCGAGGAAGGCAAGACCTTCTTCGCCATCAACCTGGCGATGAGCATCGCGATGGAGGTCGACCACCACGTGCTGCTGGTCGATGCCGACGTGCTGCGGCCGTCGGTGCTGGGACGGCTGGGCGTCGAGCCGGCGGCTGGCCTGATGGACGTGCTCAAGAACAAGGACATGAAGCTGTCGGACGTGCTGCTGCGCACCAACATCGACAAGCTCAGCCTGCTGCCGGCCGGCACCGCGAACAAGAACTCCACCGAGCTGCTGGCCAGCACGGCCATGCACGAACTGCTCGACGAGCTGGCCTCGAAGTACGCGGACCGCATCATCGTGTTCGATGCGCCGCCGCTGCTGCCGACCACCGAATCGCGCGTGCTGGCCACCCACATGGGCCAGGTCGTGATGGTGGTCGAGGCCGAGAAGACCACCCATGCGCAGGTGACGCAGGCCTATGCCGCCCTGGCCGAATGCCCCGTCGTGCTGTCGGTGCTCAACAAATGCCACAGCCGAGGGACCAGCAATGCCTATGGCTACTACTACGCGTCGTGAGCGCTTGCCCGCACGGGACCGCGCGATGACGCAGGCTCATTCGATGAGCCCGTGCAGCCGTCCCGCGCTGGCGGCCGTGGCGCTTGCCGCCACGCTGCTGGCCGGCGCGTCCGGCGCCTGGGCCCAGTCGCGGCTGACCCAGGGCGCGGCCGGTGGCGACGGCCAGCCGGTGGATCCGGCGCTGGCGATCAATGCCCCGCCGCCGGCCGGCGTGTCGCAGGCGATCCAGGTCCGTCCGGCCCTGCAGCTGCGCAGCACGACCACCAACAACATCTCGCTCAGCGGCCCGGACAGCGCGCGTGCCGACACGGTCGTCGTCGCGACGCCCCGGCTGGACGCGCGCGTCAACACGCCCGGCCTGAGGCTCGAGGCGGCGCTGGCCGCCGACCTGGTCAGCTACGTCGGCCGCAGCCGCGCCGACCGGTTCTTCCCGAACGCCCGCGCCGACGCGACCGTGCAGCTGGCCGAGCGCCTGCTGTTCGTCGACGCTGGCCTGAGCGCCGACACCAGCACGCCCAATCCCTTCGGCCTGCTCGACGCGCCGTCGCAGACCGTGTTCACGCGCTCGACCACCACGCGCGAACGCATCAGCCCGCACATCGACCGCGAGCTGGGCCAGGATGCCCGCCTGCAGCTGCGCACCGACCACAGCTGGGTCCAGAACGAGGCCGGCATCGCGACGCTGGGCGACGCCCGCCTGTCCGAGCAGACCGGCCAGTACGAGCTGCGACCCCAGCCGCTGGGCCTGCGCCTGCAGGGCCAGCGCCAGGCCTCGACCTTCAGCCAGTCCGGCAGTTCGGACGTCACCTTCGAGAATGCGCGCGCCTCGCTGCTCTACGCGGCCTTGCCGCAGCAGCTCCTGCTGATCGTCACCGGCGGCACCGACCGCGGCCGCTTCGGCAGCAACGATGTGCGCGAGACCGTGCGCGGCGGGGGGCTGGTCTGGACGCCGACCGATCGCACCCGGCTGGACCTGCAGGCCGAGAAGCGTTTCTTCGGCACCGGCTGGAACGTCAGCTTCTCGCACCGCTCGCCCTTCCTGGGCATCAACGCCGGCCTGACCCAGCAGGCCACGACCTATGCCGCGCAGGTCGCCGCGCTGGCGGCCGGCGCCGACCTGACGCAGCTGTTCGACGCGATGCTGAGCACCCGCATCAGCAACCCGGCCGAACGCGCCGCCGCCGTCCAGCAGCTGATCGCGCAGCGCAACCTGCCCACCACGCTGGGCAGCGCGCTGAACCTCTACTCGGCCACCGCGCAGCTGCAGAAGGGCGCCAACCTGTCGCTGGCCCTGCTGGGCGTGCGCCACACGGTCACGCTGCGCACCTTCTACACGCGCACCGAGGACCTGATCGGCAACGACCTCCCGCCGCTGATCTCCAGCGACGCGCGCCAGTACGGCAGCTCGCTGGGCCTGAACCGGCGGCTGCGGCCGGAGACCACGGCGGACGTCACCTTCGGCCGCACCCGCGTGGTCGGCTTCGGGGCGAACGCGGCCACACGCACCAGCACCAGCAGCGTCCGCCTGGGACTGAGCCAGGCCTTCTCGCCGCGCACCACCGGCACGGTCTCGCTCGACCGGCTGTGGATCGATTCGACCGTGCTGGCCGACGCCAACCAGACGTCGCTGACCTTCGGTCTGCTCCACCGCTTCTGACGGGCCATCGATGTACGAGTCCTACTTCGGCTTTCACGGCCAGCCCTTCCAGCTCAACCCCGACCCGGCGTTCTACTTCAACAGCCGGGGACACGGCCGCGCGCTGGCCTATCTGCAGTACGGCGTCACGCAGTCCGAAGGCTTCATCGTCATCACCGGCGAGATCGGCGCGGGCAAGACGACCTTGCTGCGCATGCTGCTCGAAGGCCTGGACCGCCAGAAGGTCCTGCCGGCCCAGATCGTCAGCACGCAGCTGGAGTCGGGCGAGCTGCTGCAGGCCATCATCACGGCCTTCGGCATCCCTTCCAGCGGCAACTCCAAGGCCCACCTGATCGCCACCTTGGAGGCCTTCCTGACGGCGCTCGCCGCGCAGGGCCGGCATGCGCTGCTGATCGTCGACGAGGCCCAGAACCTGGACCCGCGGGCGGTCGAGGAACTGCGCATGCTGTCGAACTTCCAGCTCGGCAACAAGGCGCTGCTGCAGAGCTTCCTGGTCGGCCAGCCGGAGCTGCGCCGCATCCTCGAATCGCCCTCGATGGAGCAGCTGCGCCAGCGCGTGACCGCGTCGTACCACCTCGGCCCGCTGGGCTTCGAGGAGACCCAGGGCTATGTCGAGCACCGCCTGAAGCACGTCGGCTGGACCGACCGCCCGACCTTCGCGCTCGACGCGTTCGACAGCCTCTACCGCTGGACCGGCGGCGTGCCGCGTCGCCTGAACCGGCTGTGCAACCGCGTGCTGCTGGCCGCCTTCCTCGATGGCCGCGACCACGTCGACGGCGCGCTGGTCGAGCGCACCGCCGAGGAACTGCGCCAGGAGATCGGCGAGAACGACTTCACCCCCGTGGCCGTGCCGGCGCGCAGCCTGGCGGCACTGGCGGCTTCCGACGAGGCCGTCGCCGCGGTGGCCGGGCCGGTCGTGTCACCGGCCGTCGCACCGACTGCCGCGCCCATCACTGAACGCATCACCGAACCCGTCACCGAACGCATCACCGAACCCGTCATCGACCCGCTCGCGGCGCCTGCATCCGCATCGCCCGCAGCCCCGCTCGACGAGATCGATCCGATCGCCGCGCTGGCCGCCCACGCCGGCTTGCCGGACCTGCCCGAGCCGCCCAGCGAGGAGCTGCTCGACGACGTCGACGCGCTGCTGGCCGCTTCGGCCCGCCACCTCGAGGCCATCGAGGCCCAGGTCCGCGAGGACGCCGAGCTGGACCTGGGCGCGATCGCCGCCCGCGTGCTGTCGGCCACCCCGGCCGACCCCGTGCTCGACGCCGCGCCGGTCGACCGGATCGAGAAGATGGGCGCCCGCCGCCGCGCCGAGGTGGTGCTCTGCCTGGCCGACACCGAAAGCGGTGCGCTCAAGCTCGCCGCGCTCACCAAGGGTCTGGCGCAGCAGGCCGACGCGCCGCGGGTCGTGCTGGTCAATCCGGGCAGCCGGGCGCTGGTCTGGCCCTGGGAACAGATGGAGCGCCTGCTGCCCTCGCCCGACGAGGCGCTGCACCTGGGCCTGCCGGCCGATGCGCCGTTCGAGCGCGTGCTGCCGCTGGCCTTCGAGCGCATGGGCCGCGTGATCGACGAGCTGCGGCCGTCCGCCGTGCTGCTGCTGGGCCACGGCGAGGCGCTGCAGGCGCTGGCGCTGTGCGCGCAGCGTCGCGGCCTGCCGCTGCTGCGGCTGGAAGCCGGCCTGGACATGCCGGCGCGGCCGGCCCTGCTGGACCCGCTGGCCGACCTGCTGCTGGCGCCGGCCCGTCCGGGTCCGTTGCGCGCGCTGCGCCGGCTGGGCATCGACGCCGAGCGCGTCGTCAGCATCCCCGGCCAGCTGCGCGTGGACGCGCTGGCGGCGGTCTGGTCCGAGGTCAGCAGCCTGCGCGGCGCGCTGATGCGCCTGGGCCTGCCGCTGGACCTCGACCCGAGCTGGGCGACCCAGTTCGGCACCGATGCGCCCTATCTGCTCGCGACCCACCACTTTGACGTGCACGACAGCCACGCGGTGGTGGCCGCCGTGACCCGGCTGCTGGCGCTGCCGCAGCCCGACCAGATCGTCTGGCTGATGGACCGCGCCGGCATCCAGGCGCTGCGCATGCGGCTGGCCGAACACGCCGACCTGGCCACCCGCGTGGTGCTGGTCGAAGGCGACGGCCCGCGCGGCGATGTCGAGCGTGAGCAGATCGCCCGGGCCCGCGTGCTCTGCCGCGAGGTCGACGCGCTGCCGGACCAGCTCAGCATGCTGCGCGGCGCCCGCTGCGCGCTGGTCGATGCCGGCCAGGTGCTGGCCGACGCGGCCGAGCTGCTGGGCGTGCCGGCGCTGGCCTGGCAGGACGGTGCCCACGTCGAGCTGCCGCTGGTGCGCGAGACCGGCGCGCCGGCGCCGCGCCTGTTGCCCGACCAGCGCGACGCGCTGTCCGGGTGGCTGGCAGCCCAGGCCGCGCCGACCGAGCGCGAGCTGCTGCGCGAGCTGCCCGAAGGACAGGGCGGTGCCGTCGAGGCCGTGCTGGGCCGCCTGCGCACCTGGCGCACCCGGCTGGCCCACGAGGCCCAGGCGGCGGCCTCGCTGCGCGAGACGGTGGCTGCCGCGACGGCAGCAGCGGCGGCGGCCACCGCCGCTTGAATCGGCCCCTGAGCCGACCCCTGGGCCGGCTCAGTTCAGCAGCGCCTGCGCGAACTCGCGTGCATCGAAGGGTTGCAGGTCGGCCAGGCCTTCGCCCACGCCGATGAAATAGACCGGCACGCCGCCCTGGCCTTGGGCCGCGCGCTCGCGGCCCCACAGCGCGATGGCGGCCAGCACGCCGCCCTTGGCCGTGCCGTCGAGCTTGGTCACGACCAGGCCGGTCAGGCCCAGCATCGCGTCGAAGGCCTTCACCTGCGCCAGCGCGTTCTGGCCGGTGTTGCCGTCGACCACCAGCACGACCTCGTGTGGCGCACCGTCCATCGCGCGGCCGAGGGTGCGGTGGATCTTGCGCAGCTCTTCCATCAGGTGGGTCTGGGTGGCCAGACGGCCGGCGGTGTCGGCGATCACGACGTCGCAGCCGCGCGCCTGGCCGGCCTTGACCGCGTCGAAGCAGACGGCGGCCGGATCGCCGCCTTCCTGGCTGACGATCTCGACCTGGTTGCGGTCGGCCCAGACCGACAGCTGCTCGCGCGCGGCGGCCCGGAAGGTGTCGGCCGCGGCCAGCAGCACCTTGCACTGCGCCTCGGCCAGGTGGCGGGTCAGCTTGCCGATGGTGGTGGTCTTGCCCGCGCCGTTGACGCCCGCGACCATCATCACGGTCGGCTGGTGGGCATCGACCTTCAGCGTCGCCTCCAGCGGCTGGAGCAGCTCGGCCAGCACCTCGACCAGCAGCGCCTTGACGGCCTGCGGATCGGTCGCCTTGCTCTCCTTGACGCGGCGCTTGAGCTCGCCGAGCAGGTGGTTCGTCGCGCCGACGCCGGCATCGGCCATCAGCAGCGCGGCTTCGAGGTCCTCGTACAGCGCCTCGTCGATCTGCGTGCCGGTGAAGACCTGGGCGATCGACGAGCCGGTGCGGCGCAGGCCGGCCTTCAGGCGGTCCAGCCAGCCGGCGCGGGCCGGTTCGACAGCGGGGATCGGCGACGGCGAGGAAGGCGAGGAGGGCGCGGTTGCCGGGGCCGGAGCGGGCGCCGGGGTCGCCTTGCGGCGCAGGAAGCTGAACATGGGCGGGCGCGGGACCGCGACGAATCCGTCGTGCTGCGGGGAGGCCCGCCGGTCCGGTCACGTGGTTGGATGGGAAGAGAGAAATTGTAGGCAGCCCGGACGGCCCCGGGTCGGCCGGAAAGGCCGTGTTGGAGCGGCTTCCTACAATCCGGCGATGCCTTCTTCCACCCGTTCCTCCACCCGTTCCGCCACCCGTCCCCCCCAACGACCCGCCCAACGACCCGCCCCCGCCGCCCGGCCGGCCGGTGAGGTCCGCCTGATCGGTGGCCAGTGGAAGCGCAGCAAGCTCGCCGTGCCCGATCGGCCCGGCCTGCGCCCGACCCCGGACCGGGTCCGCGAGACGCTCTACAACTGGCTGGGCCAGGACCTGTCGGGCTGGCAGGTGGTCGATGCCTACGCGGGCAGCGGCGCGCTGGGCTACGAGGCCGCCTCGCGCGGCGCCGCCAAGGTCGTGCTGATCGAGCAGGACAACGTGCTGGTGCAGTCGCTCGCCGCCGCCGCGCAGCGCCTGGGCGCGCAGGATCGTGTGCAGGTCGTGCGGGCCGACGCGCTGGCCTGGCTGCGCGGCCAGCCGGCGCAGGCCTGGGACCTGGTGCTGCTGGATCCGCCCTTCGGCCTTGGCCTGGACGGCCCGGCGCTGCAGGCCGCCCGCCGCGTCGTCCGCGACGATGGCTACCTCTACCTCGAGTCCGGCCAGCCACTGGACGAGGCGGGCGCGGCCGCGCTCGGCCTGAGGCTGCACCGCAACGGCCGGGCCGGCATGGTGCATTTCCATCTGCTGACACCCTTGCCGGTGGCCTTCGCCAAGGTCGAGCCCCAGTAAACTGCGTCCCCCCGATACCCGAGCGGCGCGTGCAGCGCGAGGAGCCTGTCTTGACCCCGGTGACGCACCAACTCACGGCCATCTACCCGGGTACCTTCGACCCGATGACGCTCGGTCACCAGGACCTGATGCGGCGCGCCAGCCGGCTGTTCAGCCGCCTGATCGTCGCGGTCGCGGCGGGGCACCACAAGCGCACGATGTTCAGCGTCGAGGAGCGCCTGGAGATCGCCCAGGAGCTGGCCCGGGATCACCCAAACGTCGAGGTCGTCGCCTTCCGCGGCCTGCTGCGCGACTTCGTCGTCGAGCATGGCGGCAAGGTCGTGGTGCGTGGCCTGCGCGCGGTCAGCGACTTCGAGTACGAGTTCCAGATGGCCGGCATGAACCGCCAGCTGATGCCCGAGGTCGAGACCCTGTTCCTGACCCCCAGCGACCAGTACCAGTTCATCAGCGGCACCTTCGTGCGCGAGATTGCCGCACTCGGCGGTGATGTCTCCAAGTTCGTGGCACCGTCGGTGCTCGAACGGCTCAAGCGCCGCGTCGCGGCCCGACGGGCCGAAGAGTGAAAACGGCGGCAAAGATGGCGGTGAAGACGGCGCCGGCCCACCGCCCCCGCCGGCCCCATCCCCGAATGTTGTCGTGTTGATCGGCCCTGTCGCGATGACGGGCCGTTCGCCCCAGCCCCGTTCCAACGCCTGATACCCGGACCCAAGCCATGGCCTTGATGATCACGTCGGAGTGCATCAACTGCGATGTCTGCGAGCCCGAATGCCCGAACCAGGCGATCTCGATGGGCGAGGACTACTACGTCATCGACCCGGCCCGCTGCACCGAGTGCGTCGGCCATTTCGGCGAGCCGCAGTGCGTGCAGGTCTGCCCGGTCGAATGCATCCCCGTCCACCCGGAACATGTCGAGAGCCCTGCCCAGCTGCATCACAAGTACGAGCAGCTGCAGGCCGAGGCGCTGGCCGCGCTGCGCCAGCGCCATGAGACCGAGGACCCGGGCTGGAACGAGCTTCAGCCCGCCGAGCTCGCTCAGGCGGCGTCGGGCGGCTGAGGCTTCGCCGAGTCGGCCGGTGATGCCGGCGCGTCGGGCTTGACGGGCTTGGGCGGCTTGGGCCGCGGCGGCTGCGCATGCAGCTTCTGCTGGGCAGCGACCCACTCGCCGCGCTGCATCAGTTCGGCATGGTCCAGCGACTTGGCAATGCATCCCTCGATCGCCTCGCGTTCGGCCGCCGGCGGCTTGCGCAGCACGAAGGCCGCGACTTCCGAGCGCACGCCCGGATGGCCGATGCCCAGCCGCAGCCGCCAGGTGTCGGCCGAGCCGAGCTGGGCCTGGATGTCCTTCAGCCCGTTGTGCCCGGCCGCACCGCCACCCTGCTTGAGCTTCATCTGGCCGGGCAGCAGGTCCAGTTCGTCGTGCACGACCAGGATCTCGCCGGGCTCAACCTTGAAGAAGCGCGCCAGTGCGGCGACCGACTTGCCCGAGAGGTTCATGTAGGTCATCGGCTGCAAGAGCCAGACCGACTGGCCGCCGACCATCGTGCGCGCGACCAGGCCGTGGTAGGCGCGGTCGGGCTGCAGGTGGCAGTTCCAGCGCCGCGCCAGCGCGTCGATCCACCAGAAGCCGGCGTTGTGGCGCGTGGCCTCGTATTCAGGGCCGGGATTGCCCAGGCCGACGAAGAGTCGAATCATGGCGATGGGTCCGGAAAGACGAAACCCCGCCGCAGCGGGGTTGGTTCGGCAGGCCGCGCGAGGCGGCCGGTCGACAGCTTACTTCTTGCCCTTGGCGGCCTTGCCCTTGGCGGGCGCGGGCGCGGCAGCGACGACGATCTCTTCCTCGACGATCGGCACCACGGTCGCGACGACCGGGTTCTTCTTGCCGTGGGTGATGATCTTCACGCCGGCATCGAGCTTGATGTCGTCGATGTGCAGCGACTGGCCCTTGGCCAGGCCGCCCAGGTCGACGGTGATGAACTCGGGCAGCTTCTCGGCCAGGCACTCGATCTCGACGCTGGCGATCACGTGGGTGATCAGGCACTTGTCGAACTTGACGGCCTGCGACTCGGCTTCGTTGACGAAGTGCAGCGGCACCTTCTTGTGGATGCGGGTGGTGGCGTCCACGCGCTGGAAGTCCACGTGCAGCACCAGCGGCTTGTAGGCGTGCATCTGCACGTCACGCAGCACGACCTTCTCGGACGTGCCGGCCAGGTCCATTTCCAGCACGGAAGAATGGAAGGCTTCCTTCTTCAGCGCATGGAACAGCGCGTTGTGGTCCAGCTCGATCGAGACGGGTTGGCCGGCACCGTAGACGATGCCCGGAACCTTGCCCGACACGCGCAGGCGGCGGCTCGCTCCGGTCCCCTGCAGTTCACGCGCGTAAGCGACGAATTTCATGGTTTTCTCCAGACTTGGAAGGCTGCCCGCGACCAGGCGCCCGAGGTTGGCGGAAGCTCCGCCGGAACAGGTCGCGCCCGGCATGGACGCGGCCTCGAAAGGGATCAGAAGTTGTTGTTCTGCTCGGAGAACAGCGAGGTCACCGATTCGCCGTCCGAGATGCGCCGGATGGTCTCGGCGAACAGGAAGGCCACCGACAGCTGGCGCACCTTGGGGATGCGCTTGGCGTCCACGTGCAGCGGGATGGTGTTGGTGATGACGACCTCGTCGAGGTGCGACTTCTCGATGCGCTCGAGTGCCGGACCGGAGAACACCGGGTGCGTGCAGTAGGCGAAGACGCTGCGCGCGCCGCGCTCCTTGAGCACCTCGGCGGCCTTCACCAGCGTGCCGGCGGTGTCGATCATGTCGTCCATGATCACGCAGTTGCGCTTGTCTATCTCGCCGATGACGTGCATCACTTCCGAGACGTTGGCCTTCGGGCGACGCTTGTCGATGATGGCCAGGTCGCAGCCCAGCTGCTTGGCCAGCGCACGGGCGCGAACCACGCCACCGACGTCCGGCGACACGACCACGAGGTCCTCGTAGCGCTTGCCCTGCAGGTCCGACAGCAGGACCGGCGAGGCGTAGATGTTGTCGACCGGTATGTCGAAGAAGCCTTGGATCTGGTCGGCGTGCAGGTCCATCGTCAGGACCCTGTTCACGCCGGCGGCCTCAAGCATGTTGGCGACGACCTTGGCGCTGATCGGCACACGCGTCGAGCGCGGGCGGCGGTCCTGGCGGGCGTAGCCGAAGTAGGGGATCACCGCGGTGATGCGCCGGGCCGAGGCGCGCTTGAGCGCGTCGACCATCAGCAGCAGTTCCATCAGGTTCTCGTTGGTCGGCGCACAGGTGGGCTGGACCACGAAGACGTCGCGGGCGCGCACGTTCTGCTGGATCTCGATGGTGACTTCGCCATCGGAGAAGCGACCGATGGACGCCTTGCCCAGTTCGATGCGCAGATCGTCGGCGATCTCCTGCGCGAGGGACGGGTTGGCGTTGCCGGTGAAGAGGACGGTGTCGGCGAGCATGCGCGTGATCCCGGAGCGGGCGAAGCCGCGTGATGTGGCGACATCAAGAAACAGGCGCCTCGCCGGAGACCGACGGGCGCCTGATGGATGGTTTGGCAGGGGAGGAAGGACTCGAACCCTCGCATGTCGGAATCAAAATCCGATGCCTTGACCAACTTGGCGACTCCCCTACACAGGACCGCTCTGACGAGCAGACCTTGAACCGTCTTGCACCTCAGCCGTCGAGCCAGCCGCGCAGCGGATGGTCCGGCAGACTGCGACACCATCGGGCGATCCAGTCATCGGGCAGGGTCGCCAGAACCCGCCGCCAACCTGTCGGTTCGCCGATGGCGCCGGGGACTTGCCCCGCGCACTCTGTTCGTTGACCTGCAAACACCGCGCTGCCCGATCCGCTCATGCGGCTTGTGCCCACATGGCGCTCCAGCAATCTGACGGCGACCTTGACCTGTTCGCTGTATGCCTCGGCACACGGCTGCAAGTCATTTCTGCCAAACGTCAGGGTGTCTGCAAGAAAGTCCGCAACTATAGCGTCCGCTGTGTCGCGTGACAAGAGGGGGCTGCCAAAAATCGCGGCCGTGGGGATGGCCACGGCGGGCTTGACGACGCCGAAGGCGTGCGCTGGCAGGTCGATCGGCGTGAGCCGCTCGCCAATGCCTTCGACCCAGGCGTTGCGCCCGCCGATGAAGAAGGGCACGTCCGCGCCGATCGTCAGGCCCAGTTCGGCCAGCTGGGCGCGCGTCCAGGCCAGGCCCCACAGGCGGTTGAGTCCGATCAGCACGGTGGCCGCGTCCGAGCTGCCGCCGCCCAGGCCAGCGCCCCAGGGCACCTGCTTGTCGATGCGGATCTCGACGCCCTGGCGCGTGCCCGAGGCCGCCTGCAGCGCCCGCGCCGCGCGGATGCACAGGTCGTCGGCCGGCAACGTCGGGCCGAGGTCAACCCGCGTGATCGAGCCGTCGTCGCGGCGCAGCAGGTCCAGCGTGTCGCACCAGTCGATCAGGCAGAAGACCGACTGCAGCAGGTGGTAGCCATCGGCGCGACGGCCGGTGACGTGCAGGAAGAGGTTGAGCTTGGCCGGAGCCGGCAGGTCGAGCAGCGCGTCGAGCATGGGGAAGGGGGTTCGGGCGGTCGGATCGGCTCAGCGGCCGTCGAGCTTGGCGCGCACGGTCACGCGCGGTGACGGCTGCTCGCGCACCGCGACCAGCAGGCCGTCGGCGATGCGGTCGGTCCGCACGCTCCAGCCGAGCTGCTCGAAGCGCTCGGCGCTGTCGGGTCGATGCGGACGCGCCGGCCACGGCCGGCCTTCGAGCCAGTCGAACAGCGCTGCCACCGGCAGGCTCTGGCCGGTCAGCTCCTCGGCCATGTCTTCGAGGCTGGCGTAGCGGCGTGTCTCGTCGGGTGTTCGCAGGCGCACCGCCTGGGCGGGCGACCACTCGGCCACGCCGATCTGCGCGCCCAGCGGGTTGGACAGCGCGATCCAGCCGGCATCCGGGCGGCCATGCAGCTCGAAGCTGGCGCTGAAGGACTTGGCTGCATCGCCCTCGACCTGCACCGCCAGCCGGCCGCTGTGGCTGCTGCCTTCGGGGCGCACCGCCGGGGCCAGGTTCTGGCAGGCCGTCAGCATCAGGACCTGCGTGGCCGCCAGCAGCAGGGCCCGTGCGGCCCTGCGCGCGAGCGGTGGATTCACAGGCGGACCTTGAGGCGCGACAGCGTCTCGGCCAGCACCTCGTTGGCGGCATCGCGCTGCTGGCCGGCGCGCCAGACCTGCAGGGCCTCGTCGCGGCGGCCGAGCGACCACAGCACCTCGCCGAGGTGCGCGCCGATCTCGACGTCCGGCCGTTGCTCGTAGACGCCCTTGAGGATGCGCAGCGCCTCCTCCGGCCGGCCGAGCCGGAACTCGACCCAGCCCAGGCTGTCGCCGATGAAGGGATCGCCGGGCGCGAGTGCCAGGGCCTTGCGGATCAGCTCGCGCGCCTCTTCGAGCCGCAGGCCGCGATCGGCCAGGCTGTAGCCGAGCGCGTTGTAGGCATGCTGCTGGTCGGGCTTGATCGTCATGACCCGGCGCAGCAGCGCCTCCATCTCGTCGTGGCGCTGCAGCTTCTCGGCCAGCAGGGCCTGTTCGTAGAGCAGGTCCGGGTCGTCGGGCTGGGCCTGGTTGGCAGAGGTCAGGACGGCGTAGGCGGTCTGCCACTGGCGTGCATCGCGCAGCAGCTGCGTCTCGCTCATGACCTTGGCGCGGCGGTCCTCGGCGTTGCGTTCGGGCAGTGCGCGGATGAGCGCGCGACCGTCGTCGATCTTGCCGGTGCGGGCCAGCAGCGAGGCCCGCCGCAGCACGACGCTGGTGTCGTCGGGCGGGCTGCTCAGGCGCTCCAGCCAGCGCTGCGCGCCTTCGTAGTCCTTGAGCTGCTCGCTGACCTGCGACAGCATCAGGATGGCCTGGTTGCGCTCCTGGTCGTCGGCTGCGGCATGGGCCTCGGCGGCCTCGTCGGACTCGCCGCGGGCATCGTCGTCCTCGCCATCGGCGCGGGTCTCGGCCTGCTTGCGCGGCGCTTCCTTCAGGTCGATGTAGCGCGTCAGCGAGGTCCGCGCCGCCTCCGGTTCGACCAGCTCGATCTGCAGCGCACCGCGCATCAGCCAGGCCGGCGCGTGGTCGGGCTGGTAGGTCACCAGGTCGGTCGTGACGGCCAGTGCGTCTCGGTAGCGCTGCGCGGCGGTCAGGCGGCGGGCGTAGATCAGGCGGATCGGCGCGCTGGCCTTGGGCGCGCGGTTGTAGGTCGCGGCCAGCGCCTCGGCGCGCGGGTCCTTGCCGAACAGTTCCAGGCCGATCAGCGCGGCCCCGTCGCTGCCTGGATCGAGCTGCTGGACCTGCTGGGCCAGATCGAGCGGTCGCCGGGTCTCGCCCGCCACCAGCCAGCCACGCGCCGACGCCAGCAGCGCGGCGGCGCGGGTGGTGCTGTTGTCCTTCCAGGGCTCGACCGCCTTGTCCAGCACGGTGGCCGCCGCAGCGGCCTGATCGCCGCGCATGACCAGACCGGACAGCGCCTCGATCACGTCGGTCCGGTCGGTGGCCGGTGCCAGCTCGATGGTCGCGCGCAGCGGCTCTAGCGCCTCCTGGGTCTGGCCGAGCGCCATCAGCACCTGGGCCTGCATGGCAGCGGCGTTGTGCGACTTGGGCAGGCTCAGGCGCCAGGCCTTCAGGCCGGCCAGCGCCTGGTCCTGCGCACGGTCGTTGATGGCGATGTCGACGGCGCGCCTGAACAGCGTCTCGTCGCGGCTGCGGCGGGCCGCGTCCAGCAGCACCTGGGCGGCGACACCGGCATTGCCGTTGCGCAGCTCCAGCTCGGCGGCCAGGACCTGGTAGAAGGTCTGCGCATCCATGCCCGAGTTGCTCGGCACGCGCGGCGAGGTGGCGCGGGCGGCCGACCTGGCCGCAGGCGCAGCCTGGGTGTGGCGCACATCGGTCGATGCCGTCGAGGCCAGCACGGGGCTGGACGCCAGGCCGATCCATGCGAGCGAGGCGGCGACCGCGACGGCCCGCCAGCGCATCGGCGCGGCGCATGCGGCGACCGATGACGACGTCCCGATGCGGGGCGTCAGGCGGAACCGGTGGCCGCTGACGGCTCGGGTGGAAGGGCAGGACGGCACGCTCATCGGACAGGCTCCAGGCATCGAACGATTCTAGGCGGGGGCCTCTGGCGGGTCGGGGCACGATTCGATAATCCCGTCATGCCCGAACTGCCTGAAGTCGAAGTCACGCGCCTGAGCCTGGTCGAGCGGCTCGACCAGGCCACCATCCGCTCGATGCGCCTGGGCAAGCCGCTGCGCTGGCCGCTGGGCCGCGACCCGGCGAGCTTTGCCGGACTGCGCATCGGCCGGCTGGTGCGGCGGGGCAAGTACCTCTGGATGCCGCTGCATGCCGATGCGGTGGGTGCGGTGGATGCGGTGGATGCCTCGCCGTCCGGGGGGCTGCTCTGGCACCTCGGCATGTCTGGCGCGCTGCGCTTCGAGGCCAGCCTGCCGCCGCCCGGACCGCATGACCACGTCGAGCTTCAGACCGACCGCGGCGTGCTGCGCCTGACCGATCCGCGCCGCTTCGGCGCGGTGGTCTGGTCGGCCGCGCCGGACCTGCCGCCGGCCCGCGCGCTGCTGGACAGGCTGGGCGTCGAGCCGCTGGAAGCGGGCTTCAGCGCCTCGGTGCTGCACGAGGGCCTGCGCGGCCGGCGGGTGGCGATCAAGCAGGCGCTGCTGGCTGGCGACGTGGTCGTCGGCGTGGGCAACATCTATTGCTCCGAGGCCCTGTTCGGCGCCGGCATCGACCCGCGCACGCCGGCCTCGCGGGTCGGGCCGCTGCGCTGCGAGCGCCTGGTCGACGCGATCCGCCAGGTGCTGCGCCAGGCCGTCGCGACCGGCGGCTCGACGCTGCGCGACTTCCACGACGCGCACGGCATGGGTGGCGCCTTCCAGGACCATGCCCGCGTCTATGACCGTGCCGGCCAGCCTTGCCTGCGCTGCACGACGCCGATCCGCCGCATCGTGCAGGGCCAGCGCGCGACCTATTTCTGCCCGAACTGCCAAAAGCGGTAGTCGCCGATCTGCAGGCGCGCCAGGCCGGGGCGTCGATCGTGACGCGCTGCGCGGTGTGATGAACCCAGGCGGCACAAAGCGTGCATTAAGATGGATCGAGGCTGGCCCTCCCGTGCCGGCGCGGCATGCCCATGATCGACATCCCCATCGACACACCCCACGAGCCCTTTGTCCGCAGCCTTGACGCGATGGGCCAGTGGCGCGCCGATCTCGAGGAGCGCGTGCGCGAGCTGGTGCGCTTCCTGCGCGAGCACGGGCTGCTCGACGAGGCCGCGCATGACCTGCTCGATTCGCTGCGCCAGCGCCTGGCCGGCGAGAAGCTGGTGGTGGCCTTCGTGGCCGAGTTCTCGCGCGGCAAGTCCGAGCTGATCAACGCGATCTTCTTCGCCGACGCAGGCCGCCGGATCATGCCGGCGACGCCCGGGCGCACCACCATGTGCCCGGTAGAGCTGCGCTGGGAGCCCGAGGACCCGCCCGGCCTGTCGCTGCTGCCGATCGAGACCCGGCTGGACGGCGCCTCGCTGTCCGAGCTGCGCGCACAGCCGCGTGCCTGGGAGCAACGCATCATCGACGTGAAGGACCCGGAGTCCTTCGCCGACGCGCTGACCGCCGTCATGGGCACCCGCAGCGCCAGCGTCGACGAGGCCCGCGCGCTGGGCTTCTGGAGCGACGAGGCGACCGAGGACAACCCGCCGGTGCTGGCCGACGGGCAGGTCGAGATCCCGCTGTGGCGCCATGCCCTGATCAACGTGCCGCACCCGTTGCTCAAGCGCGGCCTGGTCGTGATCGACACGCCCGGCCTGAACGCGATCGGTGCCGAGCCCGAGCTGACCGTGGGCCTGCTGCCCAGCGCCCACGTGGTCGTGTTCGTGCTGGGCGCGGACACCGGCGTGACCAAGTCCGACCTCGCGATCTGGCGCGACCACCTGTCCTCGCAGGCGCTGACCCGCTACGTCGTGCTCAACAAGATCGACGCGCTGCATGACCCGCTGTCCAGCGTCGAGCAGAACGAGGCCCAGATCGCCAGCCAGTGCGCCTCGGTGGCGCGCACGCTGGAGATGCCCGGCTCGCGCGTCTTCCCGCTGTCGGCGCGTCAGGCGCTGGAGGCGCGGGTCGAGGGCAATGCCCGCCTGCTGGTCGACAGCCGCCTGCTGGCGCTCGAACAGGCGCTGGCCCAGCAGCTGCTGCCGCAGCGCCGCGCGGTGTTCGAGCAGCTCACGCTCGAAGCGCTGTCGGTGGTCCAGCACAACACCAGCCGCAACCTCACCGACCTGCGCCGGCACCTGGCCGACCAGATCTCCGAACTGCGCGGCCTGCGCGGCAAGAACAGCAGCAAGATCCAGCTGATGCTCAACCGCGTCTCGGCCGAGACGGCCGAGTTCGAGAGCTGCACCACCCAGCTGCAGGCCATGCGCGCGGTCCACACCCGCATGCTCAAGGACCTGCTGCAGGCGCTGTCGGGCGATCCGCTGCGCGGCCACGTCGACACGATGATCCGCTCGATCCGCGACTCGCTGCTCAAGCTCGGCGCCAAGCGCTCGTTCACGCAGCTGTTCGCCGAACTGCGCCGCGTGCTCGACGAGACCGCCAAGCGCGAGGCCGACATCCGCGACATGCTCTCGGCGTCCTTCACGCGGCTCAACACCGAGTTCGCCTTCAGCCTCGTGCTGGGCCAGACCACCGACCTGTCGCGCTTCCGGGATGACCTCGCGCTGATCGAGCGCAACTACGTCCAGTACCTCGGCCTGACCCAGGCGATGCGGCTGGCCCAGCCGCGCTTCCTGGAGCAGTTCCGCCGCATGCTGATGTCGCGCCTGCGCGTGGTGTTCGAGAGCGCTGCCAGCGAGATCGAGCTGTGGAACCGCACCGCGTCGGCCCAGGTCGACGGCCAGCTGCGCGAGCGCCGCCGCGCCTTCAAGCGCCGGCGCGAGTCGCTCGAACGCATCCAGCAGGCCTCGGCCGAACTCGAGGTCCGCCTGAACGAGCTGGAACAGCAGGATGAGCGCCTCGCCCGCATCGAGTCCCGCCTGGCTGCCTTGTTCGAAGGTGCCCGCACGGCGGCCGGCCGGCGCGACATGGTGCCCAGCGAGGTCGCGGCCTTGCCGACGCTGCGTGCGGCCGGCGACGGCGTGCCCACGCTCGGCATCGACCAGGCCTTCGCCGGCTCGGCGGCCGCGGGCGGCAACCGCCCCGAAGCCAGCGCCGTGCAGGCCCGCCCCGCTTGAGTCCACAGGACCCGATGCCGCCGGCCACGCCGGCCGCCGCGCTGCCGCGCATCGCCGACGACCTGGTGCGCTGGCAGCGCGCGCAGGGCCGTCACGGCCTGCCGTGGCAGCACACCCGCGACCCCTACCGCGTCTGGCTGTCGGAGGTCATGCTGCAGCAGACCCAGGTCACGACCGTGCTGGGCTACTACGCGCGTTTCCTCGAACGCTGGCCGGACGTCGCCGCGCTGGCCGCCGCGCCGCTGGACGAGGTGCTGGGCCAGTGGAGCGGGCTGGGCTACTACAGCCGCGCCCGCAACCTGCACCGCTGCGCCCAGGCCGTCGTGGCCGATCACGGCGGCCGCTTCCCGCAGCGGGCCGAACGCCTGGCGACGCTGCCGGGCATCGGCCCGTCGACGGCGGCGGCCATCGCCAGCTTCTGCTTCGATGAGCGCGTCGCCATCCTCGACGGCAACGTCAAGCGGGTGCTGGCGCGCGTGCTGGCCTTCGACGGCGACATCGGCCAGGGCGGCCCGACCCGCACGCTCTGGCGCATCGCCGGACAGTTGCTGCCCGAAGCGCCGTCCGACATGCCGGCCTGGACCCAGGGCGTGATGGACCTCGGTGCGACCGTCTGCACGCCGCGCAAGCCGCAATGCGGGGTCTGCCCGCTGACGACGCATTGCGCGGCCCGCGCCGCCGGTCGGCAGGCCAATTTCCCGGTCAAGGAAAAGCGCCTGAAGCGCGGCCGCCGCGAGAGCTGGTGCCTGTGGCTGCAGGCCGGCCAGGGCGACGCCGCGCAGGTCTGGCTGCAGCAGCGGCCGCACACCGGCATCTGGTCCGGTTTGTGGACCTGGCCCCTGTTCGACGCGGCCGATGCGCGCGAAGCGGCGCTGGACGCGCTGCTGCCCGGCCCGGTCGAGGCCAGCGCGCAGGCCCTGCCGTCCTTCAAGCATGTGCTCACGCACCTGGACTGGACCCTGCACCCGCTGCGCCTGACGCTGGCCGGGCCGATCGACCCTCAGGCCGCCCTGGGCCCCGGCCGCTGGTTCGACCGCGCCGCGCTGGCCACGCTGGGCCTGCCCGCACCGATCGCGAAGGCGCTGGCGGTCTGAGACCTGATGCCTGGGGCCTGGGGCCGGCGCCGCGCCGGCATGCGCTCAGACGATCTTGTGCCGCCTCAGGAAGCCGTCGACCAGCCCGAGCCGGGCGACCGGGTCCTGCAGTGCCATCAGCTTGTGGCGGGTGGCCAGCGGGATCGGCAGGATCTCGCACCAGCGGTTGGCGACCCAGCCGGCATCGTCGTAGCGCAGCGGCAGCTTGAAGGGCGCGTCGCCGCGTTCGTCCAGCGCGATGACGGCGCGTTGCAGCGCGGCGACCGCGCCAGCGTGCTCGGGCAGTGGCGCGGCCGGTTCGTCGGCCGACAGCAGCGTCGCGCGGGCAGCCACCCAGAGGCCGTCCGGGCGCTGGCTGGCGCCGTCCAGCTCGAAGCGCCGGCCGCCGTGGCAGCGCACCATCAGGATGCCGGGCTGGTCGGCGTCACATTCCGCGATGCTGGCCAGGCAGCCGACCGCCTCGAAGCGGACCGGGTCCCGGCCCTTGCCACGCGCTTCGCCGCGACCTTCATCCCGCACCTCGCCGCCCTGGATCAGCGTGACCACCCCGAAGCCGCGGCCCTCGCGCAGGCACCACCCCATCAGGTCCAGGTAGCGCGCCTCAAACACCTTCAGCGCCAGCACGCCGTCCGGGAACAGCACCGTGCCGAGCGGGAACAGCGGCAGCGCGTGCAGCGGCAGGTCGGGTGCGGGCGGGGAGGTGTTCACAGGCTCATGTCCTTGGCTTCCAGCTCGCGGTGCCGGATCAGGGTCGGGATGCGCTCGCGAAAGCGCGCGGCCAGCGTCTCGACGCCGTAGACCGAGCGGTGCTGACCGCCGGTGCAGCCCAGCGCCACCGTCAGGTAGCTGCGCTGGTCCATGCCGTAGGCCGGCAGCCAGCGGTTCAGGAAGGTCTCGATCTGGGCCAGCATCTCGGCCGCCTCGGGCTGCGCCTGCATGAACTCGACCACGCCGGCATCGCGCCCGGTCAGCGCGCGCAGCTCGCGCACGTAGTGCGGGTTGGGCAGCACGCGCAGGTCGTAGACCAGGTCGGCATCGCGCGGCACGCCGTGCTTGAAGGCGAAGGACTCGAAGATCAGCGTCAGCGCGCTGTGCGCCGCGCCGACCAGCTGGCGCACCCAGGAGCGCAGCTGGGCCGGCCGCAGGTCGCTGGTGTCGATCACGGTGGCGATGGCATGCACGCCGGCCAGCAGCGCGCGCTCGGTCTCGATCGCCTCGATCAGCGCGGTGTAGGCGGTGCCCTGGCTGTCCTGGCGGGCCGACAGCGGGTGGCGCCGGCGGGTCTCCGAGTAGCGCTTGACCAGCGTGTCGGTGCGCGACTCCAGGAAGATCGGCAGCACCCGCGTGCCCTCGCGGCGCAGCTGGTCGACCAGCGGCAGCAGGCGCGGCAGCGAGGCCGCGTTGCGCACGTCGACCGCAACGGCAATGTGGCTGACCTCGCGCTGGCGCTGCAGGCGGATGAACTCGGGCATCAGCTCCGGCGGCAGGTTGTCGACGCAGAAGTAGCCCGCGTCTTCCAGGGCGGCCAGCGCGACCGACTTGCCCGAGCCCGAGATGCCGGAAATCAGGATGACCGGCTCGGGCAGGCGAGCCGTCGCGGGACGGGCAGGGGAACGGAGCGTCGAGGACTTCATGGGTACGGCGAGGGCGAGGGGACTGCGGACGGGTCGGGTTCGGTGTCAGGTCTTGCGGCCGGCGGCACTGAGCATTTCCTGCGCATGCGCCAGCCCCGCGCCGGACAGCTGCTGGCCGCCCAGCATGCGGGCGATCTCGGCCACGCGGGCCTCGCCGGCCACCGGGGCGATGCGGCTGAGCGTGCGGCCATCACGGGCCGCCTTGCTCACGACCAGGTGCTGTTGCGCGCAGGCCGCCACCTGGGCCAGGTGGGTGACGGCCAGCACCTGGCGCTGCGCGCCGAGCTGGCGCATCAGCCGGCCGACCGTCTCGGCCACCGCGCCGCCGACGCCCGAATCGATCTCGTCGAAGATCAGCGTGCCCACCGCCTCGCCCTGGTCCATGCGCAGCTGGCTGGTCGTCACCGCGATGGCCAGCGCGATGCGCGACAGCTCGCCGCCGGAGGCGACCTTGCCGAGCGGGCGCGGCGTGCTGCCGGCATGGCCGGCGACCCGGAACTCGGCCGCCTCCAGGCCATGCGCCTGGACCTCGGCCAGTGGCTCCAGCACGACCTCGAAGCGGCCGCCCGACATGCCCAGCGTCTGCATCGCGGCGCTCACCGCATCGGACAGCTTCGGCGCGGCCTGACGGCGCAGCGCGGTCACCGTGCGGGCCTCGGCCAGCACGCGCGCATGGCTGCGTGCGGCGGCCTGTTCCAGCGCCTCCAGGTCGGTCGCGGCGTCCAGCTGGCGCAGCTCGGCCTGCCAGCCGGCCAGCGTGGCGGCCAGTTCCTCGGGCGGGCGACGGTAGCGCCGCGCCAGGCCCATCCAGGCCGACATGCGGGCATCGACCTCGGCCAGCCGCTCCGGGTCCAGCTCGGTGCGGCGCAGCGCCGCGTTCAGGCTGTGGGCGGCGTCGGACAGCTGGTCGCGCACGCCGCGCAGGACCTCCAGCGCATTGCCCAGCGTCGCGTCGTAGCCGGCCACGCCGTCGATCGCGTCGATCGCCCGGTCGACCAGCGTGCCGGCGCTCTCGTCCGATTCGCTGCACAGCTGCAAGGCCAGCTGGGCCGCATCGAGGATGCCTTGCGCATGCGCCAGGCGCTGGTGTTCGCCGTTCAGATCGGGCCACTCGTCCTCGCCAGGCGCGAGCTTGGCCAGCTCGCCGATCTGCCAGGCCAGCCGCTCGCGCTCGCGCGCCAGCTCGTCGCCGCGGGCCCTGGCGGCATCCAGCAGGCCCTGCTGCGCACGCCATTCGGCCCAGGCCTTGCCGAGCGCGGCGGTGTCGGCGCCGGCATAGGCATCGAGCAGCGCCCGCACCGATGCCGGCCGCGTCAGGCTCTGCCAGGCGTGCTGGCCGTGGATGTCGACCAGCTGCTCGCCGAGTTCGCGCAGCTGCGTCAGCGTGGCCGGGCTGCCGTTGATCCAGGCGCGGCTCTTGCCCTGCGCATCGACCGTGCGGCGCAGCAGCAGCACGCTGTCGTCGGAGGCGAAGCCGGCCTCGTCGAGCCAGCCATGCAGCGCGGCGGGCACCGGCTCGAACTCGGCACCGATCTCGGTGCGGGCGGCGCCTTCGCGCACCACGCCGGCCTCGCCGCGCCCGCCCAGCGCGAGCTGCAGCGCGTCGATCAGGATGGACTTGCCCGCGCCGGTCTCGCCGGTCAGCACGCAGAAGCCGTTGCCGAAATCCACTTCGAGCGCGTCGACGATGACGAAGTCGCGCAGGGTCAGTCGCTTGAGCATGGGGTGTCGGTCGGAAAGGGATGGGCGGCGCGTCGGCCCGGATCAGGTCGACGCGCCGCCGTCGTGGCTGGCGGGCACGGCGCCCTCGTTCCAGTGCAGCTTGCGTCGCAGCGTCGCGTAGTAGTTCCAGCCGGGCGGATGCAGGAAGCGCACCCGGTGCGCCGAGCGCCGCACGGCGATGCGGTCGCCGTGCAGCAGGCTGGCGAGCGACTGCATGTCGAAGTTGGCGCTGGGTTCGCGGCCGGAGACGATGTCGATCGTCACCTCGCCACTGTCGGGCAGCACGATCGGCCGGTTCGACAGCATGTGCGAGGCGATCGGCACCAGCAGCCAGCCGGCCACGCCCGGGTGCAGGATCGGCCCGCCGGCCGACAGCGCGTAGGCGGTCGAGCCGGTCGGCGAGGCCAGGATCAGGCCGTCGGCGCGGAAGTTGGCGACGAACTGGCCGTCGACCGCCACGCGCAGCTCCAGCATCGCGGTGGCGCCGCTGCGCAGCACCACGTCGTTCATCGCGACCGCCTCGTAGATCGACTCGCCGCCGCGCAGCACGCGGCCCTGCAGCATCGCGCGGGACTCTTCCTCAAAGTCGCCCGACAGCACCGCGTTGATCGCGTGCCGCAGCTGCTGCACGGGCACATCGGTGATGAAGCCCAGCCGGCCCTGGTTGATGCCCACCATCGGCACGCCGTAGCGTGCCAGGTGCCGGGCGATGCCCAGCATCGTGCCGTCGCCGCCGACCACGATGGCCAGGTCGCAGCTGCGGCCCAGCTCGTCGGCCGACAGGGCCGGATAGCCGGCGATGCCGGTGGCCTGCGCGGTGGCCTGCTCGATCGACACCTCCAGCCCGCGACGGGTCAGGATGTGCGCGATCTCCTCGAGCATCGGGCCCATGCCATGCGATTGGTACTTGCCCACGAGCGCGGCATGACGGAAGCGGGAGGTCATCGGGAAATTACACCACAGGGCCCGTGACGGAATGCCCCATCGGCACCGGCCTCCTCCCTCTTGGCGAGGGGCAGCGGCACGGCCGGCGTGGCTCCTAAAATCGGTCCATGCTCGATGACCGCGCCAAGATGTTGCTGAAGACCCTGGTCGAGCGGTACATCGCCGACGGCCAGCCGGTGGGTTCCCGCACCCTGTCCAAGACTTCGGGGCTCGAACTCTCGCCGGCCACGATCCGCAACGTGATGTCCGACCTCGAGGAACTGGGCCTCATCGCCAGCCCGCACACCTCGGCGGGCCGGATCCCGACCGCCCGCGGCTACCGCATCTTCGTCGACACCATGCTGACCACCCGACGCGGTGCCGCTGCCGCGCCGATGCAGGGCGGCGTGATGCTCGACGAGCAGCTCCAGCCCGACCAGCCCAAGCGCGTCATCGCCCATGCGGCGCAGATGCTGTCCAACCTGAGCCAGTTCGTCGGCGTCGTCACCGCGCCGCGCAAGGCCAGCGTGTTCCGCCACATGGAGTTCCTGCGCCTGGGCGAGCGCCGCGTGCTGCTGATCCTCGTGTCGCCCGACGGCGACGTGCAGAACCGCGTGCTCTTCACTGCGCACGACTACACCCAGGGCCAGCTGGTGGAGGCGACCAACTACCTCAACGCCCACTTCGCCGGCCTGAGCATCGAGGCCGTGCGCGAGCGCCTCAAGGGCGAGGTCGACGCCCTGCGCGGCGAGATCGGCGTGCTGATGCAGGCGGCGGTCCAGGCCGGCAGCGACGCGGTCCACGAGGACGCCGACCAGGTCATCGTCTCGGGCGAGCGCAAGCTGCTGGACGTGCAGGACTTCGGCACCGACCTCGGCTCGATCCGCAAGATGTTCGACCTGTTCGAGCAGAAGACCCAGCTGCTGCGCCTGCTCGACGGCTCCAGCCGCGCCGAGGGCGTGAGCATCTACATCGGCGGCGAGAGCGGCGTCGTGCCGATCGAGGAACTCTCGATCGTCTCGGCCCCCTACGAGATCGACGGCCAGATCGTCGGCACCCTGGGCGTCATCGGCCCCACCCGCATGGCCTACGACCGCATGATCCAGATCGTCGACATCACCTCCCGCCTGGTCGGCAACGCGCTCAGCCAGAAGCAGCCTTGAGGCGAACCTACAATCCGCGCCGTTCCTTCCCGGGGGGCCGCTAGCTCATGTTGGTTAGAGCAGCAGACTCATAATCCGTTCGCCAAGAAAAGCGAGATCGAAAATCTTCAGCTAAATCAAAGGGTTAGCTGGATCTTTGGCCCGGAAAGTCGCTTGCACACCGCTTGCACACTTTTGCGGATGCGTGCTTCTATACCCGAGATGGGTTCAAGTGCAGCGTACGTTCCGTGCGTAGAATGTAAGGTTCGGGCCGTTAGCTCAGTTGGTTAGAGCAGAGGACTCATAGCGAAAGTTGTGCACCGGGAGGCGAAAGCGCCCGCGTGAATGGCGTCAAATTCGGTGAAAGCTAAGTGCGTCAATGCATAGGCCAACGCCGAGCCAAGCCCCGCTTGCGGGGAAGGTGTAGAGACTAGACGGCGCCCACCTAAAGGCTTAGCCCATGGTGAAGGCATAGTCCAGGGAGCGATGAAAGTCGCACAAACCGGAATCCTTTGGTCGTTGGTTCAAGCCCAACACGGCCTACCAAATCCCAGTTGACTCATTCGGGTCATGCCAAGAGAAGCACCTGCAACATGCGGGTGTTCCTTGGCTTTTTCTCGTTGCCCGGCCTAGGTGATCGAAGCTAAAGTCTTTGTCATGCCAAAGGCAATCGAAACAACGCATGTTTTGATGAGTAACGAACTCGTCTTGTATCGGCGTGCGCGCAGCACGATATGGCAGTGCCGGTTCAAAATCGACGGTACATGGCAGCGAGCAAGTACAAAGCAGCGTGATCTTGCAAAGGCAAAGAATGCAGCAAGGGATCTCTGGATAGCTGCTTCGGTTCGAAAGGCACAGAATCTGCCGGTGGTTACGCGAAAGTTTAGGCATGTCGCGCGACTCGCGAGCCAGCGAATGCGTGACGAACTTGCGGTGGGCCGTGGCAAGGTATCTTACTCGGGATACGAACGGGTAATTGAAGAATATTTGATCCCATTCTTTGGAAACTACAGCATTACGAGCATTGATTCGTCGGCGTTGACCTTGTTTGATGAATGGCGCACGAAGCGCATGGGGAAGGCGCCCATGCAGAGTACATTGATGACACATAACGCGGCTCTCAACCGCGTGTTCGACGAGGCTGTCGATCGTGGATTCATGACAAAAGCGAGTCGACCCGAGCTTGTAAATAAGGGAAAAGAGGGTGAGCGTCGACCGGCGTTTGAGGTAGAGGAGGCTCGCGCGCTCAGATCGAATTTCGATGCTTGGATTGAACGAGGACGTACGCCGGGCAGCAAAGAACAACGTGCACTGCTGCGTGACTATGTTGAGGTGTTGTTGGATACGGGTGCTAGGCCGGGCGATGAGTTGCTCAATTTAAAGTGGAGGCAGGTCCAGTTTGTGATGCGGCCGTCTATCACAAAGTCGAATGAGACAGATGAGGACGAGCAGCGCATAGAGCTTGCCGAGCTAAACCGCAGTTGCTTGATGACTGTTGACGGCAAAACTGGTATGCGAGAAATTGCGGGCATGAGAGAGACCGTGAAGGCGCTTGTCAGAGTCATCGATCGTAACTACGGTGTCAAAAACAAGATAACAGAACCCTTCAAGGGTATTGCGGTGCCGTCGAATGACGATTTCGTGTTCAGAACCAAAGACAAAGGAAAGCCAGCGAACTTCCAGAAGATGTTTGAGTCCTATCTGGAGGAGCATAACCTTCTGATTGATCCGGTTACTGGGCAAAAGCGAGTCTTCTACAGCCTGCGCCACACGTATGCGACGATGGCATTGACTCACGACGTCGTGCCGTTGGAAACGCTGCGTGTGCAGATGGGGACGAGTATTGCAATGATTGCCAAGCACTACAGCCACTTGAAAGTGAGAAATACCCTCGACCAGTTGCGTCGTGGTGAAACTCGGCGATTGCTTGAGTCAGGCGAGGCCATTGACGAGATGTACAAAGCTCGCGCCAAATCCGCAATCAAGAAGGCTAAGCCTGAGGTGGATGGCGATGACTGAAGAATGGGTTAGTCTTTGGCATCAATGTTTGGCTATGAACATGGATTACACGGGCTATTGCGATGCGCGAACTGCGGGCGACGCGTCGAAGTGCTCAGAATATGAATCCCGATTCGACAAGATTAAGGAGATATACGAAGACTTTGGTGAGTTGGCATTTTGGGACGAGTCGGGGATGGAAAGCGCCTATTGGCGTGAGTGGTTCGAACCACGAAGGCATTTGTTCTTGTCAGCGCCGCGTGTCGTAGCCGACCTTACAACCTATGTTGCGACGCCCGGGCATCTACTCATTGAGGTGCCGCTCCAAGCCGATGCCGGCACCATAAGCTCCGCGGTTGTGGGCTTGATTCGTCAGCAGTTTTCGACAGATTCGGTACAAGTCTCTGCAATAACAAAGTACAGACTCCGACAGGTGAATGGCAAGGTTGCACATGGCATGCAGCAAGTGCGGCAAGCATGTCGATCCGTTGTACGAAGCTACAGGTACAACTTTGAAACGTGGGAAGAGTGGCGGCATGTCGATGCAGTCGCGGCGTTCGTCAGGAACGAGATCGACAACATGGGTTGGTCACTCGATCCGAAAGCAAGGGACGAACTCAATCGGACGGGGTATCTTGACCCTCAACGTCTAGAGAGCTTCAAGACCATGTTGAACCGTTGTCGACGTGACTTCAGAGCGTTCGCGGCCAACACGATCCGCGGCAGCTTCCCTGATGCAAGGCCGTTCGACTCAGCCGTTCAAGACATCTTCTAGTTGGGAACAATCCTCGACATCTCTCTGTTCCATGACAGCACGGAGCACGCGACCTAACGTGCAGGAATCGACTTCAGTCAAGAAGGCGATTCACCTGAAAGGAACGAAGGATGTCAACTCCCAATCACAGCGGCACGCACGGTGCCGGTTACATGGCTCGTATTGCAAAGCTCGCTCCCGCAGCGAAGCCGGTCAAACAGCTTCAAGTCGTGCGTACGAAGCGCCACGACATTGACGATGCGCGCAATGCGGTGGCTGACAAGCTGCTAGCAAACCTTGCCTACTTGCGTGACCCCAAGAACGTCGAACGCCCTGATCTGGTCTTCAAGGAACAGGAACGGGGGATGTACAGCGTTGGAATCAAGTACGGAAATCGCTGGCTCAACGGCGTCTTCGACGGCAACACCTACCTGCGGGATGTCACTGCTGAAGTGCTGCCGGATGTGCTTCAAGACTTCGCTGCCGCTGCGCGCGCAGGAGAATTTGATCAGTTCATTGAGCCCATCATGAAGGCCAATATCGAAGCGAAGGCAAAGAACTAACGGTTCAAGTGCACGGCGTGTATTCGCGTGCCGTGCACCTTCTTCAATCTTGGAGTACATGATGAAACTCAAACTGCGCTACAAGACTAACCAGCCGCAGGTAGTGATGCGCGAGCGGGAAGTTGAATTGACCGTGGCCGAACTGCAAGCGATCTTGGATCAGATTGTGATCATTGACTTTGATCGTTCGGTCGTTGCTCAGGATGTGATGGAATACGTTGAGGGCAACGGTGAGTTTGCAGCCTACATCAAACTCGCTGGAAAGGACCACGAGATGAAGCAGCTTATCAATCGTATCTCATTCGAAGCTCACTATGGTTTCGACTTCGTACGCGAAGTGGATGAGTCGGTGATCGAAGAGGGCGACGAAGTGAATTTTCGTATGAGCTGCGCAAGCGTCGTCACTTAAGCCAACTCAGCTGCACGACGCAGCATGTTGTCGTTGACATCGATGTATCGCTGCGTAGTTTGAATGGATCGGTGACCGGCAAGCGCTGCGAGAACGCGGACTGACACGCCTTGCGCGGCCAAGTTCGTGATGAAAGTGCGACGGCCCGAGTGTGATGTGGCACCTTCGA
>NZ_JAUZEE010000006.1 GCF_030705305.1 Leptothrix discophora
AGGTCCTGACCGATTGCAGCACGCAGATCCAGAAGGGCGAGGTGGTGGTCGTGTGTGGTCCGTCGGGCTCGGGCAAGTCCACGCTGATCAAGACGGTCAACGCGCTGGAGCCGATCCAGAAGGGCGACATCGTGGTCGACGGCATCAGCATCAGCGCGCCCACGACCGACCTGCCCAAGCTGCGCTCGCGCGTGGGCATGGTGTTCCAGCACTTCGAGCTGTTCCCTCACCTGTCGGTGACCGAGAACCTGACGCTGGCGCAGATCAAGGTGCTGGGCCGCAGCAAGGACGATGCGCTGGTGCGTGGGCTGAAGATGCTCGACCGGGTCGGCCTGTCGGCCCACAAGGACAAGTTCCCCGGCCAGCTCTCGGGCGGCCAGCAGCAGCGCGTGGCGATCGCCCGGGCACTCAGCATGGACCCGATCGTGATGCTGTTCGACGAGCCGACCTCCGCGCTCGACCCGGAGATGGTCGGCGAGGTGCTCGACGTGATGGTCAAGCTCGCGCAGGAGGGCATGACGATGATGGTCGTCACGCACGAGATGGGCTTCGCCCGGAAGGTCAGCCACCGCGTCATCTTCATGGACGCCGGCAAGATCATCGAGGACTGCCCGCGCGACGAGTTCTTCGGCAACCCGGACGCCCGCTCGCCACGCGCCAAGGACTTCCTCTCGAAGATCCTGAGTCATTGATCCACCCCCGGAGCGGCTCACGCTGCTCCCCCTCAAGGGGGCGCACCGGCTGGCCCGGCGGAGCCGGATCCAGCGGTGCCGCTGGGTCACTGCCGCGCTCGGATCATGGATGGCGAAACTCCCCCGACGCGAGAATGGCGCATGCCCCTTGATTCGACCGTCTTCGGGCCGCCCCGGCCGTGGTGGCGGGCCTTCCTGCGACTGCTGGGCGTGCTGGCGGCGGTCGTCGCGATCGTGCTGGGCTGCTGGGGCGGCTACGTGCTCAGCGAGCGCCAGGGCATGGCGGCGCTGCGGCTGGAGTCCAACCACCGGCTGGACCTGTTCGCGGCGGTGGTCGAGGGCCGCATCCGCCGGCTCGAACACGTGCCCGCCACCGTGCAGCTCAGCGCCGACGTGCTGGCGCTGCTGCGCGCGCCCGACGAGCCGCGTCGCGTGGCCGATGCCAGCGGCTACCTGCGGCGGCTGAACGCGCACCTGGGCAGCCTCGCGGTCTTCGTGCTGGACGAGCGCGGCGTGGTGCTGGCGTCCAGCAACGCCGACCAGAACGACGACAGCCTGATCGGCTCGGACCTGGCCTACCGGCCGTATTTCCTGGAGGCGCTGGCCGGCCGCGTCGGCCGCCATTTCGCGATCGGCGCGCGGCGCGGCGAGCCGGGCTACTTCGTCTCGCACCCGATCCGCGACGGCGCGCGCGTGGTCGGCGTCGCGGCGATCAAGATCAGCCTGTCGCCGATCGAGCAGATCTGGGAGATGCTGGGTGCGCCCGCGCTGCTGGCCGATGCGAACCAGGTCGTGATCCTGTCCTCTCAGCGCGAGTGGCGCTACACCGCGCTGGCCGAGCTGCCGCTGGAGCGGCGCGTGGACCTGCAGATCAACCGGCTCTACGACGACCTGCGCATCGAGCGCTTCCCGCTGCCCGTGCAGCTCTCGGTCGACGAGGAGAGCCAGGTGGTCGAAGGCGTCCTGCCGGCCAGCTCGGCCCTGCTGCCGCGCGGCAGTGCCGAGATGCTGGTGCTGGGCCGCACGCTCGACGGCATGGACTGGCGCGTGCTGATCTTCTCGGACCTGCGCGGCGTGCGCATGCAGGCCATGCGCTACGGCATCCTCTGCGGCGTCGCGGCGGCCTTCGTGCAGCTGCTGCTGCTCTACCTGCTGCAACGCCGCCGGCTGCTGCGCCAGAAGCTGGAGGCCAAGCAGATGCTCGAACGCGTCAACACCGAGCTGGAGCACAAGGTCACCAAGCGCACCCGCGCGCTGAGCGAGACCAACGTCCGGCTGCGCAAGGAAGTGGCCGAGCGCGAGCAGGCCGAGCAGACCCTGCGCGCGGCCCAGGACGAGCTGGTGCATGCCGCCAAGATGGCCGTGCTGGGCCAGCTCGCCACCGGCATCACGCATGAGCTGACGCAGCCGCTGGGCGCGATCCGCACGCTGTCGGGCAATGCGAGCGAGTTCCTGCGCCGGGGCGACCTGGAGGCCGTCGGCGGCAACCTCGACATCGTCGCGCGGCTGGCCGACCAGATGGGCGGGATCATCCATCCGCTCAAGAGCTTTGCCCGCAAGTCCGCCGCCCAGCCGGCCGCCACCGATGTCGCGGTGGCCGTGCGCCACGCGCTGTTCCTCTACGACCAGCGGCTGCGCCGGGCCGGCGTGCAGCTGGACAACCGCTGCACCGCCGAGGCCGCGCTGCCGCGTGTCTGGTGCGACCCGAACCGGCTCGAACAGGTGCTGATCAACCTGATCGGCAACGCCCTCGACGCGATGCACGACAGCCCCGAGAAACGCCTGTGCATCGAGGCGCTGCCGGCCGCGTCGGGCGACGACGCGCTGCTGCTGCAGGTCATCGACAGCGGCCCCGGCTTCGATGCCGCCACCGCCGAGCACCTGTTTGAGCCCTTCTACACGACCAAGCCGGCCGGCGCCGGCCTGGGCCTGGGGCTGGCCATCTCGCGCGACATCGTGCGAGAGTTCGGCGGCGAGATCGAGGCGAGCAGCCCGGCCGATCCCGAACTGACCGACGCCGATGCCGCCCGGCCACGCGGTGCCCGCTTCGTGCTGCGCCTGCCGCTGCCGCCGACCGCCCCTCCTTCCACGATCGCCCACATCGCCACGCCATGAGTTCCGACCTGACCGTCTTGCTTGTCGAGGACGACCCGCATGTGCAGCTCGGCTGCGTGCAGGCGCTGCAACTGGCCGGCCTGCGCGTGCAGGCGGTCGACAGCGTCGAGACCGCGCGCCCGCGCATCGGCGCGGACCATGCCGGCATCGTCGTCACCGACATGCGCCTGCCCGGGGCCGACGGCCTGAGCCTGGTGCGCGAGTGCCAGGCGCTCGATGCCGAGCTGCCCGTCATCATGATCACCGGCCATGGCGACGTCAGCCTGGCGGTCGAGGCCATGCGCAGCGGGGCCTATGACTTCATCCCCAAGCCCTTCTCGCCGGAGGTCTTCGTCGAGGTCGTCAAGCGTGCGCTGGACAAGCGCCGCCTGACGCTGGAGGTGGCCGCGCTGCGCCGCGCGCTGGGCGTGCGCGAGGGCCTGGCCGGCCAGCTGGTCGGCCGCTCGCCACAGATCGTACGGGTGCGGCAGATGGTGATGGAGGTGGCCGACACGCCGGTCGACGTGCTGATCCGCGGCGAGACCGGCACCGGCAAGGAGGTCGTCGCCCGCGCGCTGCACGAGCACTCGCGCCGCAAGGCCGCGCCCCATGTCGCGCTGAACTGTGGCGGCCTGCCCGACAACCTGATCGACAGCGAGCTGTTCGGCCATGAGGCCGGTGCCTTCACCGGCGCGCAGAAGCGCCGCATCGGCAAGATCGAGCATGCCCACGGCGGCACGCTGTTCCTCGATGAGCTGGAAAGCATGCCGCTGGCGGTGCAGGTCAAGCTGCTGCGGGTGCTGCAGGACCGCATGGTCGAGCGCCTGGGCTCCAACCAGGGCCAGCCGGTGGATGTGCGGGTGGTCGCCGCGACCAAGGACGACCTGATGCAGCGGGCCCGCGAGGGCAGCTTCCGCGCCGACCTCTACTACCGGCTCAACGTCGTCACCATCGACCTGCCGCCGCTGCGCGAGCGGCGCGAGGACATCCCGCTGCTGCTGGAGCATTTCATGCTGCTGGCCGCCAGCCGCTACGGCCGGCCGCAACCTGCGCCGACCACCGCGCAGCTGCACCGCCTGATGGCGCACGACTGGCCCGGCAACGTGCGCGAGCTGCGCAACGTGGCCGAGTGCCTGGTGCTGGGCGTGACCAAGGAGCCGCTGCTGCCGGCCGCATCGACGCTGCCGGGCGCGCCGGGCGCGGCCGGCGGGGGCGTCGCGGACGATGGTTCGGAGCCTTCCGGCTCGGTGGCCGAAGGGGCGTCGCTGAGCGAGCGGGTCGATGCCTTCGAGCGCGGCCTGATCGCCGACGAGCTGCGGCGCCAGGACCACCACGTCACCCGCACCGCCAAGGCGCTGCGCATGGCCAAGACCACGCTGGTCGACAAGATCCGCAAGCACGGTCTGCAAGCGGGGGAATGATGGTGCCCCCGGCTGTGGCGTCCCGCAGCCACGGCCCCGACGGGCCGTGCCGTCGACCGTTCAGGCCGGCGGCGTGTGGCCTTCGCGGGAGCGCAGGCCCCAGCGCCACAGCCGCTCGCTGGGCAGCGGCAGGACCATGAACCAGTGTTCCAGCACGGCCAGGCTCAGCAGCATCGCGACCAGCGCGGCGGCGCTGGCCTGGTAGGGCGTCGCATCGGGCGCGGCGGCGATGTCCCAGACGGCGACCGCGACGCCGGTCGAGGCGATCACGCTGCTGGCGAACAGCGCGTTGCCGGGCCGCTGCCGGAAGTAGCTGTGCAGGTAGCGCAGGTGGGCCGGCAGGAAGCTCTCCGACAGGTTGCGCACGCCCAGGAAGACGTTGAGCTTGGCGGAGGTGCGCATCACCCACAGCACCACGAAGGTCCACAGCGCGACCGGGTTGGGCTGCTGCCAGGTCAGGGCCAGCACGGCCGCGCCGAGCGCGATCAGCGCCAGCTCGTGGTACAGGATGGCCATCAGAGCATGGCGCAGCCGCTGCCAGCCGCGCGCACCGGCTGGGCAGGCGATGCGGCGCGGGCCGGTCACGTAGCCGAGCAGGAAGCCCAGTTCCTGCCAGCCCCAGACCGCGATCGTGGCGCTGAAGGCCAGGTAGGCGCCACCCACGCCGGTGTCGGCGGCGGTGGCCGAGACGCCGCACAGGGCGACGCCCAGCAGCACCGTGGCCACCGCCATCAGGGCCGGATGCCGCTCGCGCGGCAGGCCGTTGAGGTAGAGGATCACGCCCGTGCTCAGCCACCACACCAGCACGGTGTAGAGCGCGGCGCCGAGCAGCATCACGTCGTGCTCACCAGCTCGGGGCGACCCGGATCTGCGCCGGCAGCTCGTGGCGCTGCACCGGCAGCAGGTAGAGCCGCACGAAGGTGGCGGCCGCACCGACCGCGCACAGGCCCTGCTGCAGCTTGCCGATCAGGCCACCGCGGGCCTTGGCCGCATCGGCCTTGAGCGACCAGTGCAGCAGCCGGTCCAGGCCGGCGCGGAAGGCCGCCGAGCCGGTGTCCAGGCTGATCGGGAAGACCTGGCGCGCGATGGTCGTGGTGATGTCGAAGACGCGGTGGTCGTACGCGGTGGCATCCATGCCCAGCGCGTCGCACAGCCAGGGCCGGGTGTGGTCACGCACGTACATCGTCGCGTAGACCGCCAGCAGGAAGAAGCGCACCCACAGCAGGTTGGCCCCGCGCAGCAGGTGGGGCTGGGCCCGCATGATCAGCGCGAAGGATTCGCCGTGCCGGAACTCGTCGTTGCACCAGCGTTCGAACCACCGGAAGATCGGATGGAAGCGCAGCTCCGGATGCTTCTCCAGCTGCCGGAAGATGGTGATGTAGCGGGCGTAGCCGATCTTCTCGGACAGATAGGTCGCGTAGAAGATGTACTTGGGCTTGAAGTAGGTGTAGGACTTGGTCTTCTTCAGCGCCAGCAGGTCCACGCCCAGGCCGAAGTCCTTCAGCGACTGGTTGATGAAGTTGGCATGGCGCGACTCGTCGCGCGTCATGTAGCGCATCAGCGTGCGGATGTCCGGGTTCTGGATGTGCTTCTGGATCTCGTTGTAGAGCACGCAGCCGGAGTACTCGCTGGTCAGCGAGCTGACGAGGAAGTCCTGGAAATCGCGCCGCAGCTGCGGCGTCCACTGGGCCGACAGCGCGGCCACCTCGTCGGCGAAGTCGGGCGTGCGCTGGAAGTGGTCGTGGTTGTTGTCGCCCTCGTACTCGGCCAGCATCGTGTCCCATTCGGCGCGCAGCGGCGACATGTCCAGCGCATCCATCGCGGCGTAGTCGGTGGTGTAGAAGCGCGGCGTCAGCAGGCTGTTGCGCTTGGCGAGCGCGGCGGCGTCGTCGGGGCTGTTCAGGTCGAGGGCTTGTTCCATCGAGGTCTCCTGGGATCCGGGGATCCGGTGGGTCAGGGCGTGATCAGCTGGGCGAACACGGCCGCGTTGGTCGGTCCGAAGGATTCGAGGTCGATGCGTCGGCCGGTGCCCGGGTCCAGCAGCGTCAGGCGGCCGTCGGCCCGGCCCAGCAGCTCGAAAGGCACTTCCGGGCCGAGCCCCTGGCGACGCCGTTCGCGCACCAGGCCGCGCACGGTGCTGCGCAGGAAGCCCTGCGTGCCGGGCTCGACGGTGGCGCGCAGCTGGCCGCTGCCGGCCTCGCGGATCAGGATGGCGCCGTCGCTGCGGTCCTCGAAGCGCAGGCTGATGCTGCGCACCGTGGCCGCGTCGGCGCGCTGCACCGGGCTGATGCCGGCGCCGCGCACGACCGCCGCGCCGACCAGCGCGCACAGCACCAGCGCGGCCATGGCCGCCAGCGGCAACACGGGGGCGCGGCCGGTGACGGGCGGCGTGGCGGAGGGCAGGGCAGGCGTGGACATGGCGATCCCGTCAGGCCAGGCTGGCCGGTGAGGCGTAGCCCGGCAGGCTGTGGCCGGATGAGGCTGGCGCGGTGGTCGGGAGCCTGGCCGTGGTGGCGGTGGGCGACTCGCCGCGCGCGAGCTGCCAGGCCTGGCTCAGTCGCTGAGCCACCTCGGCGGCTTGCGGCAGGGCGCGCAGCATCGGCTCGGTCTGGCGCATCCGCCAGGGCCGCACGTGTGGCCACAGGTGCAGGTAGGCGATGCGGTCACCGCCGGCGAGCACCAGCGCGATGTCGCCGCCGCCGTCGCGGCGCGGCTTGAGGCGGGCGGCCTCGATGCGCGAGAGCGGCAGGTTGAAGGTGATGCCCAGCACGATGCCCAGCCGCATCACGACGCGACGGTTGGTGAGCGTGTAGAGCGTGGTGCGGGCCATCAGCCAGCCCAGGCCCAGCAGCAGGCCGGTGGCGACCGCGATCGGCGGCAGCAGCCGGGCCAGTGCCATCGCGGTCTGCGCGGCGCTGTCGCCGTCCATCAGCGACAACACCAGCCGCCAGGCCATCAGGCCAGCGAAGTAGACCGCGATGATGTCCAGCCGCAGCGCCTGGCGCGCCATGGCCAGCGCCTGCGGCCGGCCTTGCCAGAGCACGGTCTCGCCCGGCGGCAGGGCCTCGGGCAGGCCGGGCACGGCCTCGAACTCATGTTCGTGCTCGGGTGCGAGCCGGTCGACCGCCTTCACAGCAGCGGCTCCTGGCGCTGCGGCGTGGCGTAGAGCGTGCCGGCGCCGTAATAGGCCATGACCTTTTCTTCCTCCAGCATCGTGACCTGCTCCGGGTGGCGCGTGGCCGGCACGCCGCGCAGCTGGTGGCCCAGCAGCGACTGCACCCGCACCGCACGCGGCTGGATGCGGGCGAAGTTCATCGGCAGCAGCACGTGGCCGCCGCCGGCGACCCGCACCTCCAGGTAGCGCAGCAGCATCTCGGAGCGGTCGACCCAGACGTCGACCACCTCGCCGCCCTCGACGCCGTCATCGCCCAGCACCGGCAGGCCGCGCGGGTCGATGTCCTTGGACGAGACGCCGAAGCCCGGCGCGACCCGCAGCGGCACGATGCGCGGCGTGCCGTCGACCTGGGTGTCGGGCACGTCGGCCCGGTCGGCCCAGCTGCCCGGACCGACGCCGGCCAGCAGCGGGTTGCCGGTGGGCGTCAGCGGCATGCCGCGCCAGACACCCTCGTGCAGCGGCGGCTGGTTGTCGCGCCGGTCGTTCGGGGCCTGGACGGTGCGGCCATCGGCCAGCCGGTAGCTGACCGGCTCGGGCACGCTCGGGAAGCCCTGCACCTTGATCGAGCCGGAGCGGTCCGATTCGAGCGGATAGCCCTCTCGCTTGTTCTCGCGGTGGAGGTAGTAGATGAGGCCCGCAAAGAAGATCCAGAACGCGTAGAGCGCGAGCTGCGCCACGTCGATGTAGCCCGTGATGGCACCGGTTTGCATGGAAGTCTCCAACTGTTGGGTGGGGTGGGATCAGCCCGGGAACTCGGCCAGCCCGAGGCGCTGCTGGTGGGGAACGGGCGACGGGTCGTGGGGACGGCCGTGACGCCGCACCAGAGGACCGATGGCAACGAGCGTCGCGAACAGCAGCGCCAGCTCGGTGTGGTAGACGACGCTGTAGGCGACCTGCGGCTCGGACATCGCCTCGCCGAGCCAGCCCTGGCTGCCCAGCAGGTGGACCGCGTCGCGCAGCGTGCCGCCCAGGCCGACGGCGACGCCGCCGGCGGTGGCCTGCACGGCGCCCCAGGCACCGAGCGCCAGCCCGGCGCCGTCGTCCTGCTTCAGGCCCATGGCGATGACCAGCGTGCACAGCGCGAACAGGCCGCTGCCCAGGCCGATCAGGAAGTTGCCGGCGCGGAACAGCAGGCCCGAGCCCAGCGGTGCGGCGAACACCACCGCCGAGAAGGCGACGATGCCGACCAGCACGCCGGCGGCCGCCAGCCGGTAGGGATCAAAGCCTAGGCGCAGGACCCGCGTGGCGATCAGGAAGGCGCAGGCCGAGCCCAGCGCCATCACCGCGGTGAGCAGGCTGGTGGCCGAGACGCTCAGGCCGAGGATCTCGCCGCCATAGGGCTCCAGCACGATGTCCTGCATGTTGAAGGCCGCCGTGCCCAGCGCCAGCGCGACCAGGAAGCGCAGCGTCTTGGGCTGGGCGGCATAACGCGCCCAGACCGTCGAGAACGCCTCGCGGGCTGCTGGCGGCGTGTCCGGTTCATCCGGCTGCGCTCGGCGTGCGCCGCGCGGCTCCTGCTTCCACAGCGCGAACAGGTTGAGCAGCAGCGTGGCGACCGCCGCGCCCTGCACGACGCCGACCAGCCGGGTCGGGCTGTAGCTGGCCAGCACCAGGCTGAACAGCCCGCTGGCGCCGACCATGCCCAGCAGCAGCATCACGTACATCATCGCGACCACGCGCGGCCGGGTCTCGGGCGTGGCCTGGTCGGTGGCCAGCGCCAGGCCGGCGGTCTGGGTCGTCTGCATGCCCGCGCCGACCAGCAGGAAGGCGCCCAGCGCGGCGGCATGGCCGACCACCTGGGCGGCGACGCTGACGCCGGCATCGGGCGACAGCAGGATCAGGCTGAAGGGCAGGATGGCCAGGCCGCCGAACTGCAGCAGCGTGCCCAGCCAGAGGTAGGGCACGCGACGCCAGCCCAGCAGCGAGCGGTGCGTGTCCGAGCGGTGGCCGATGACCGCGCGGAAGGGTGCGGCCAGCAGCGGCAGCGCCACCATCAGCGCGACCAGCCAGCTCGACAGCCCCAGCTCCAGGATCATGACCCGGTTGAGCGTGCCCACCAGCAGCGCATAGGCCATGCCCACGCTGACCTGGAACAGCGCCAGACGCAGCAGCCGCGACATCGGCAGCGAGGCGCTGACCGCATCGGCGAAGGGCATGACATCCGGCGACAGGCGCGACCATTGCCGCGCCAGGCGGGTGTTCAGGCTGGCGGGCAGGCTCGCCTTCATGACCGCACCAGCTCCAGCGCCTGCGAGGTGTAGAAGCCGCTGGCGACGCGGCGCGTGCGGCCCGGCGGCAGTTCGGCCAGCACCGGATCGGCCGCCAGCCCGCGCCGCAGCGCGGCCTCGGCCACCGGCGCGATCGACGGCGAGCGGTTGCCGCGCGGGAACAGCTTGCCGACCGCCTTGAAGACCGCCAGCACCGGCGTGCTCGGCGCGAAGGTGAACAGCACCGAGCCGCGGCAGCGCGGTGCCAGCCGGCCCAGCGCGGCCACCACGTCGCGGGCGTCGTAGTGGATCAGCGAGTCCATGCAGACGACGTGATCGAAGCGGCCCAGGCCGGCATCGAGCATGTCGCCGGAGCGGAACTCGATGTGGCCGGGTCCGTCGATGACCGGCTGGCGCGACCGGGCCAGCTCGACCAGCGTCGGCGACAGGTCGATGGCGACCACCTCGGCGCCACGCCGGGCCGCCTCGACCGCCAGCGCGCCGGTGCCGCAGCCGGCGTCCAGCAGGCGCAGCCCGCGCAGGTCGGCCGGCAGCCAGGACAGCAGGGTGCCGCGCATCTGGTCACGGCCGGCCCGCACGCTGGCGCGGATGCGGCCGACCGGCTCGTCGGAGGTCAGGCGTTCCCAGGCCTGCACGGCCGTGCGGTCGAAGTAGGTCTCGACCTCGGCGCGGCGGCGCTCGTAGCGTGCGTCCTGGACCGGGGCCGGGGCGCTCGATGGGGTGTGGGCATGCGCGCTCATGTCAGTCGTAGCCCAGCAGGTCGAACAGGTCGCGGTCCTTCATCGGGACGGCGCTGCAGGGCTCGCCGCCCAGCCACATCGAGGCGGCCAGGCGCAGGTATTCCTGCTGCACCCGCTCCAGCTCGGGCGAGGGCTCCATCTCGAACAGCGTCGACTTCTTCAGCCGGCTGCGGCGGATCACGTCCAGGTCGGGGAAATGGGCCGACAGCTTCAGGCCGATGCGGTCGTTGTAGCGGTCGATCTGGTCGGTCGCGGCGCTGCGGTTGGCGATCACGCCACCGAGCCGGACCTTGTAGTTCTTCGCCTTCGCGCCGATGGCCTGCACGATGCGGTTCATCGCGAAGATCGAGTCGAAGTCGTTGGCCGTGACGATCATGGCCCGCTCGGCATGCTGCAGCGGCGCGGCGAAACCGCCGCAGACCACGTCGCCCAGCACGTCGAAAATCACCACGTCGGTGTCCTCGAGCAGGTGGTGTTCCTTGAGCAGCTTGACGGTCTGCCCGACCACGTAGCCGCCACAGCCGGTGCCGGCCGGCGGGCCGCCGGCCTCGACGCACATCACGCCGTTGTAGCCCTCGAACATGAAGTCCTCGGGCCGCAGGGCCTCGGCATGGAAGTCGACCGTCTCCAGCACGTCGATGACGGTGGGCAGCATCTTCTTCGTGAGCGTGAAGGTGGAGTCGTGCTTCGGGTCGCAGCCGATCTGCAGCACCCGCTTGCCCAGCCGCGAGAAGGCGGCCGACAGGTTGCTGGAGGTCGTGCTCTTGCCGATGCCGCCCTTGCCGTAGATCGCGAACACCTTGGCGGTGTCGATGCGGTCGCCCGGGTCGAGCTGGACCTGCAGGCTGCCTTCGCCATCGAGGCGTCGGCGCATGCTGGCGGGGAGGTCGATGACGCTGTTCATGCGGCTGCCTTTTCGGTGGGGACGCCTTCAAGGCGGTCTTCCAGCTCGTCGCTGGCTTGTTGCAAGGCGGCGAGGGTGGCCTCGTCGGGTTGCCAGTAATGGCGCTCGCTGGCTTCGAGCAGCCGCTGCGCCATGCGGGCCGAGGCGGTGGGGTTCAGTCGGGCGAGGCGCTCGCGCATCGCCGGGTCGAGCACGAAGGTCTCGCTGAGCTGGCGGTAGACCCAGGGCGCGACCTGGCCGGTCGTGGCCGACCAGCCGAGCGTGTGGGTCAGGTGGGCCTCGATCTGGCGCACGCCCTCGTAGCCGTGTTCGAGCATGCCCTCGTACCAGGTCGGGTTGAGCATGCGGGTGCGGGTCTCCAGCGCGACTTGTTCGCCGAGCGTGCGCACGACCGCGTGCTGGCCGTCGGTCTGGTCACCGATGTAGACCGGCGCGACCGCGCTGCGCGGGCCCTTGGCGCGCTGCACCGCGCGGCTGACGCCGCCCAGGGTGTCGAAGTAGGTGTCGACGGTGGTCACGCCCAGCTCGACCGAATCGAGGTTCTGGTAGGCCAGCTCGACCTGCTGCAGCACGCTGGCCAGCAGCGCGGCCTTCTGCACCGGCCGGCCGCTGCGACCGTAGGCAAAGCCCTTGCGGCGCACGAAGGTCTCGGCCAGTTCGTCGGTCTCGGCCCAGGCGCCGTTGTCGATCAGGCTGCCGAGGTTGGCACCGTAGGCGCTCTCGGCGTTGCCGAAGACGCGCAGCGCGGCGGTCTCCAGGTCACCGCCGTGGGCACGCTGGTGGGCCAACGCATGCTTGCGCACGAAGTTCAGCTCTTCCGGTTCGTCGGCGCTGGCGGCCAGGAAGGCGGCCTCGGCCAGCAGCCGGATCTGCAGCGGCAGCAGGTCGCGGAAGATGCCCGAGAGCGTGACCATCACGTCGATGCGCGGCCGGCCCAGTTCAGCCAGCGGCACCAGCACCGCGCCGGCCAGCCGGCCGTAGCCGTCGAAACGCGGCCGGGCGCCCAGCAGGGCCAGCGCCTGCGCGATCGGTGCGCCCTCGCTCTTGAGGTTGTCGGTGCCCCACAGCACCAGCGCGATCGACTCGGGCAGGCGGTAGCCCTCGGCCTGGTGGCGTTCGAGCAGCCGTTCGGCCTGGCGCGCGCCGTCCTGCACCGCGTAGGCGCTGGGCAGGCGTGACGGGTCGAAGCCGTGCAGGTTGCGGCCGGTCGGCAGGATGTCCGGGTTGCGCAGCAGGTCGCCGCCGGGCGCGGGTGCCAGGTAGCCGCCTTCGAGCGCATGCACGATGGCGTCGAGCTCGGGGTTGCGTGTCAGCAGGCGGGCGGTGCGGGCCAGGGCCTCGTAGGCATCGAGCCGTTCGCGTTCGGCGGCGCGGCCTTCGGCGAGCAGCGCCTCGGCCGCGCCCCGTCCGGCGGCCAGGGCCTGCAGCGCAGCCGGCGCGGGCAGCTGGTCGGGCGTGAACTGGGCGGCAGCCGCCGCTTCGAGCAGGCTCAGTCGCTGAGCCTGCGTGTGGATGCGACCGAGCACGTGCAGGCCGTTGGGGATCAGGGTCTGCTCCAGCTCCAGCAGCTCGGCCTGCAGGCGCTCGATCGCGGCCATCGCGTCGCCGCCCCAGGGCGTGGCGTCGGCCGGCACCAGGTCCAGCACCTGCGCCTGGGCCTGGATCAGCGGTGCCAGCGAGGCCCGCTCCAGCGCCTGTCCGGGCGGCAGGCCGCGCCAGCGCGTCAGCGAGTCCTTCAGCTCGACCAGGCCCTTGTAGAGGCCGGCCTGCGACAGCGGCGGCGTCAGGTAGCTGATCAGCGTGGCGGCGCTGCGGCGCTTGGCCAGCAGGCCCTCGGACGGGTTGTTGGCGGCGTAGAGGTAGAGGTTGGGCAGGTCGCCGATCAGCCGGTCGGGCCAGCAGGCGCCGGACAGGCCGGCCTGCTTGCCTGGCATGAACTCCAGCGCGCCGTGGGTGCCGAAGTGCAGCACCGCGTGGGCGCCGAAATCCTCGCGCAGCCAGCGGTAGAAGGCCGAGAAGGCATGCGTGGGCGCGAAGCCGCGCTCGAACAGCAGCCGCATCGGATCGCCTTCATGGCCGAAGGCTGGCTGGATGCCGACGAAGACGTTGCCGAAGCGCTCGCCCAGCACGTGCAGGGTCTGGCCGTCGGTCTGCTGGCGACCCGGTGCCGGACCCCAGTGGGCCTCGATCTCGCGCAGCCAGGTCTCGCGCCGCACATGCTCGCCCACGGGGATGCGCACGTGCACGTTGGCGCAGGCGCCGAGCCGGGCGGCGTTGCCGCCGAGCAGGCGCTCGCGCAGCGCGTCGACGCTGGCCGGCAGCTCGACCTGGTAGCCCTCGCGGCGCAGCGTCGCCAGGGTCTGGAACAGCGACTCGAACACGCTCAGGTGCGCGGCCGTGCCAGTGTTGCCGGCATTGGGCGGGAAGTTGAACAGCACCAGGCCGATGCGGCGCGCGGCCCGTTCGCTGCGGCGCAGCTGCACCAGCCGGTCGACCCGGCCGGCCAGCATCGCGGCGCGGTCGGGGCAGCCGTGCATGTCGTGGGCGCTGGCTCCGGCCTCGAAGGTGCAGCCGCGTGCGCAGCCCTGGCAGGCCTTGCCGGCACCATCGCTGCGGCCGCCGTAGACCATCGGGCTGGTCGCACCGTCCAGCTCGGGCAGGGCGACCATCATGGTGGCCTCCAGCGGCAGCAGGCCGCGGTCCGATCCGCCCCACTGTTCGAGGGTCTGGAACTCGACCGGCAGCACCGACAGGTAGGGCACGTCCAGCTTCGCCAGCAGCGTCTCGGCCGCCTGGGCATCGTTGTAGGCCGGGCCGCCGACCAGCGAGAAGCCGGTCAGCGAGACCACCGCGTCGACCGTCGCGCGGCCGTCGCGCAGGAAGTAGCGTTCGACCGCCGGACGGGCGTCCAGCCCGGTCGCGAAGGCCGGCACCACGCGCAGGCCGCGGGCCTCCAGCGCGGCGATCACGCCGTCGTAGTGGGCCGTGTTGCCCGCCAGCAGGTAGGACCGCATCAGCAGCAGGCCGACGCTGGCCGGGCCGCCGCGCGCGGGCAGGTCGGACGCGTCGGTCGCGATGCGGCCGGCCAGTGCCGGGTGGTAGAGGCCCAGCTCCGGATACTCGACCGGCGCGGGTGGCGTGACCCGGCCGCGCAGCGCCGCGCGCGGTCCGGCGGCGTAGCGGTCGACCAGCATGTGGACCATGCCGGCGAGGTTCTCCTGCGATCCGGCCAGCCAGTACTGCAGCACCAGCAGGTAGATCCGCACGTCCTGGGCGGTGCCGGGGATGAAGCGCAGGATCTTGGGCAGGCGGCGCAGCATCTTCATCTGCTGCGCACCGGCGCTCGCCCCGGACCTGGCCTTGTCGCCGTCGCCATCGGCCTTGTCGGCCGGCTTGCCACGCAGGCGGCGCAGCATGGCCATCGGCCCGCCGGTCTTGCCGTCCATCGAGAAGCGGCCCATGCGGGTCAGCTTCATGACCGCCGGCGCGCACATCGCGCAGACCATCGCGTCGCAGGCTTCGCGGCGGGCCTGCAGCGCGTCGAGCACCGGCAGGAAATGCTCTTCCATGAAGAGCATCGTGGCGATCACGAGGTCGCCGCTGGCGATGTCGGCGCGGCAGCGTGCGAGCGCTTCGGGCTGGCTGTCCCAGTCGGCCGCGGCATGCACCAGCAGCAGCACGCCGGGCAGGCGCCGTGTCAGTTCGCGCTGGGCGCGGGCGGCGGCCGAGGACAGGTGTCCGTCCATCGTGACCAGCACGACGCGCATGGGCACACCGGGTTCAGCGGCTGAAATGGGCCTTGGCATCGTAGAGGGTCTCCACCGTGATCGCGCTCAGGCCGTGGTCCAGCGCGTAGCGTTCGGTGTTGCGGCGCGCCTTGCCACGCACGAAGAAGGGCACCTTGCCCAGCTCGCGCTCGGCATCGGCGGTCCAGGTGGTCGAGTGCGCTGCAAGTGGCGCGGTGGGTGCGGTGGGGGCGACGTTCAACGTGATCGGTTCGGCCGCGCGGGCCGTGGCGGCTGGGGCGACAACCGGCTCGGCGCGAGGCTCGATGGCATCGGCCCTCGTGGCCGGCACCGGGGTCGCGACGGTGCCCGGCTGGCTGCGGCCGAGGTGCGAGGGCGCGGCGTCCTCGTGGAACTCGAAGTCGCCGCGGAACATGCCCAGCAGGTGTTCCTCCAGGCCCATCATCAGCGGCTGGACCCAGGTGTCGAACAGCACGTTGGCGCCTTCGAAGCCCATCTGCGGCGAGGTCCGCGCCGGGAAGTCCTGCACGTGGACCGGCGCGGAGATCACCGCGCAGGGCAGGCCCAGGCGCTTGGCGACGTGGCGTTCCATCTGCGTGCCCAGCACCAGCTCGGGCGTCGCGGCGGCGATGGCGGCCTCGACCTCCAGGTAGTCGTCGCAGATCAGCGCTTCGAGGCCCAGCGCGGTGGCGGCCTCGCGCAGCTCGCGGCTGAACTCGCGGCTGTAGCTGCCCAGGCCGACCACCTCGAAGCCCAGCTCGCGCGAGGCGATGCGGGCGGCGGCGATGGCGTGGGTCGCGTCGCCGAAGATGAAGACGCGCTTGCCGGTCAGGTAGTTGCTGTCGACCGAGCGGGCATACCAGGGCGCGCGCGAGTCCTGCTCGGCATCGGCGACGGCCTGTTCGGCGTCCAGGCCGGCCAGCGCGGCGACCTCGCGGATGAAGTCGCGCGTCGCGCCCACGCCGATCGGCACGGTGCGGGTGCAGGGCAGGCCGAGCTGGCGGCTCATCCAGCTGGCCGCCGTCTGCGCGATCTCGGGGTAGAGCATCACGTTGAAGTCGGCCTCGGCCAGGCGCGTCAGGTCGGCCGGCGTCGCGCCCATCGGGGCCACCAGCGCGACGTCCACGCCGATGCGGCCGAGCAGCCGGGTGATCTCCTGCACGTCGTCGCGGTGGCGGAAGCCCAGCGCGGTCGGACCCAGCAGGTTGCAGCGGGCGCGCCGGCCAGCCAGCGGCGCGCGCGGCGTCGTCGGGCGCACGGCCAGGTTGCGCACCAGCTGGTAGAAGGTCTCGGCCGCACCCCAGTTTTCCTTGCGCTGGTAGGACGGCAGCTCCAGCGGGATCACCGGGATCGGCAGCGCCAGCGCGCGCGCCAGGCCGCCCGGGTCGTCCTGGATCAGCTCGGCGGTGCAGGATGCGCCGACGATCATGGCCTGCGGGCGGAAGCGCTCATGCGCCTCGGCCACCGCCTGCTGGAAGCGCTCGGCGGTGTCGCCGCCGAGGTCACGGGCCTGGAAGGTCGTGTAGGTGACGGGCGGGCGCTCGCCGCGCCGCTCGATCATCGTGAACAGCAGGTCGGCGTAGGTGTCGCCCTGGGGCGCGTGCAGCACGTAGTGCAGGCCGCGCATGCCGGTGGCCACGCGCATCGCGCCGACGTGCGGCGGTCCTTCGTAGGTCCAGAGCGTGAGCTGCATGGTGCGGGGTCCTCAGGCGGCCAGGCGCTGGCGGCGCTGCAGCGGGCGGTCGAACAGCGCGGCCAGGTCGGCGGCCTGCTCGAAGCCCTGGATGGGGGTGAAGACCAGCTCGATCGACCACTTGGTCGCGTAGCCCTCGGCCTCCAGCGGGTTGGCCAGGCCCAGGCCGCAGACCACCAGGTCGGGCGCGGCGGCGCGGCAGCGGTCGAGCTGGCGTTCGACGTCCTGCCCTTCGCTGAGCTGCGTGCCGGCCGGCAGCAGCGCCAGCTCCTCGGCCAGGTGGGTGCGGTGCAGGTAGGGACTGCCGACCTCGGTCAGCTGCATGCCCAGCTCGCGCGAGACGAAGCGCGCCAGCGGCACCTCCAGCTGCGAGTCGGGGAAGAAGAAGATGCGTTGTCCGGCCAGCCGTGTGCGCATCGCGGCCAGCGCCTGCGTGGCGCGCTGGCGCGGTGCGGCGGTGGCGGCCTCGACGACGGCGCTGTCCACGCCCATCGCGTCGGCGGCGGCCAGCAGCCAGGCCAGCGTGCCCTCGACGCCCAGCGGGTAGGGCGCCGGGATGCGCACCGCGCCGCGGTCTTCCAGCGCCTTGGCGGTCGCGGCCAGGAAGGGCTGGGCCAGCAGCATGCGCGTGCCTGGACCGACCGCCGGCAGCGTCGAGGCCTGACGGGCCGGCAGGAAGGCGACGCGCGGCAGGCCGATGGCGGCGAACAGGCGGCGGAACTGGTCCTCGACCACGTCGGCCAGGCTGCCGACGACCAGCAGCTCGGGCGTGTCGACCTCGGCGGCGGGGCGGGACGGCATCTCGGGCACCAGCGCGGCGAGGCAGGCGTCCTCGCCTTCGGTGAAGGTGGTCTCGATGCCGCTGCCGGAGTAGTTCAGCACCTTGACGCGCGGCTGGTGCAGGCGGCTGAGCCGTTGCGCGGCGCGCGACAGGTCCAGCTTGATGACCTCGGACGGGCAGGAGCCGACCAGGAAGAGCACGCGGATGTCCGGGCGGCGCGCCAGCAGGCGCTGCACGACCTGGTCGAGTTCCTCGTGGACATCGGCCAGTCCGGCCAGGTCGCGCTCGTCGATGATCGCGGTGGCGAAGCGCGGCTCGGCAAAGATCATCACGCCGGCGGCCGACTGGATCAGGTGGGCACAGGTGCGCGAGCCGACCACCAGGAAGAAGGCATCCTGCATCTTGCGGTGCAGCCAGACGATGCCGGTCAGGCCGCAGAAGACCTCGCGCTGGCCGCGTTCGCGCAGCACCGGCAGGTCGGCGCAGCTCGCATCGGTCGTCGAGGCCGGCAGGGACTGGATGGGGATGCGCGCGTTCATGAGCGGCCTCCGCGGGTGTCGAGGCGGGCCGCGCGCAGTTTCAGCAGGAACTGCGCCGCGTTGATCGCATAGGTCAGGTAGGCCGCCAGCGCGAGCAGCATCTGCTGCTGCACCGTCAGCCAGCCGTTCCACCAGGCGGCGAGGTAGGCCGTGTGCAGGGCCATCACGGCCATGCTGACCATGTCCTCCCAGTAGAAGGCGGGGGCGAACAGGTAGCGGCCGAAGACCGCCTTCTCCCACAGGCACCCGGTGACCATGATCGCGTAGAGCAGGCTGGTCTTGACCAGCACCGAGGCGACGGCGGCGGTCTCGCCGAGTCCGGTGGCCAGGTAGCGCAGCACCAGCAGCGTGCTGACCGCGAAGGCCAGGAACTGGACCGGCGCCAGCACGCCCTGCACCCAGGTCCAGCGTGTCGCGTCGCGACGGGCCCGCTGTTCGGGGGTGTACAGCGGGGGACGACCGCTCGCCGGAAGGGCGGCGATGGTCACGGAGGTGGCGGCGCTCGACATGCGTTCGAATCTAGGCCCGCCCTCCCCAAGTGTCAATCGAGGTTGACGTCAGATTTTTTGAACATTGGCCCGACCGGGGGTTTACGAGCAAGACTGTCAGCTTGACGTTCCTTCAGCCGAGTCCGACAGTAGGTGATCTGGAGCCCACGAACGACAAGAAGACGCGCCGGACGACTGCATCAACCTGATAAGCAGCGGCTCTGGCCGACGCGTGACGGGCGTGACGAGAGGGACCTGTGTTCCCGCCCCGTCAAGACTTGTTGCCGCTGTATATCCGCCCCCGAGGAGACACGTGGTGGCAGGATGGAACCTTCATCGACTACCGGGCTTGCGCCGCTCCAGGACCTTGCCAGTGGAAGAGCATTGCGCCGAATTCGATCCCGCCATGTTGCGGGACGTCGCTCCGACGCTGGGAGACATGATGGCCCGAGTCGGCAGAGACCTGCTGCGCCAGCGATGGCGCACCCCCGTGGATCCGGCCAGGCCGGTCGGCGGCGTTCCGCACCTGGTGGCCGGCAACACGGCGCCCGAGCTGCAGCTCTCGCGCATCGTCGAGCTGGAAATCATTCCGCGCCTGATGCTGCTGCACGGTGACGTGGCTTCGCCGCGTCAGCCTTCGCGGCAGGACTTCGCGATCACCGCGGCCCACGTCGAGACCCTGGCCCACGTGGCCGTGGTCGGCGACCCGGAGCGCACGGCGCAGTTCGTCCAGGCCCTGATCGCCGCCGGCGCGCCGCTGGAGCAGATCTTCCTGCAACTGCTGTCACCAGCGGCCAAGCTGATGGGCGAGTTCTGGGCCGAGGACGTCTACAACTTCTCCGAGGTCACGATCGGCCTGTGGCGCCTGCAGCAGGTGCTGCACGAGCACAGCAGGGGCTTCCGCCTGAGCGGCACGGCCGGCCAGGGCCGGCGCGCGTTGCTGGCGGCGGCACCGGGCTCGCAGCACACCTTTGGCGTGGCCATGCTGAGCGAGTTCTTCGCCCGCGACGGCTGGCTTGTCCAGTACGAACCGAAGGCGGTGTGGCACGACCTCCGGGCCGTGGCCAGTGCCGATTGGTACGACCTATTCGGCCTGTCTGTCGGAATGGACACTTCGGTGGTGTCTGTGGCCTCTGCTATTCTCGATTTGCGTCGTGCCAGCCGGAACCCCAAGCTGTTTGTCATGGTCGGCGGCCCGGCGATTGCCCAGGTGCCTGATCTCGCAGAACGCTGCGGGGCCGACGCGATGGCCACCGATGCCACGTCGGCGGTGACCACCGCGAACCGCTGGCTGGGGTCGATGCGACGCGAAGGCTGACCCCCTCCCGGGCCGGCCGGATGTCCGGGACAACGGACGTCCGGCTCCCATCCATCTGGAAACTGCGGCCGTGAGGCCGCATCGGCGAAGAACACACAGGGCGCTCGATGCACAACGTCGGCACATCGATCGAACAATGGTCGGAGAACCCGCGGCTGTACTTCGCTGATCTGGAGGCCGAGGTGACGGCCGCCGTGATCGCGGCTTCCGCGGATCTGGCGCTCGTGCTCGATGGGCAGGGCGTCATCCGTGACCTGTCGATCCGCGGCCCGCAGCAGACCGAGTTGTCCGACGTGCGCCAGTGGGTCGGCCGCCGCTGGGTCGAGACCGTGTCCGTCGAGAGCCGCGGCAAGATCAGCTCGATGCTGGAAACGGCGGCTCGCGAGGCCGCCAGCGGTGGCCCGGAAACCGGTGCCGCGCGGCCCGAGCGTCAGGTCAACCATCCGCTGTCGGGCGGCCAGGAATTGCCGGTCAGCTACAGCGTCGTGCCACTGGGCAGCCAGGGCCGCGTGCTTGCGCTGGGTCGCAACCTCGGTGCGCTGGCGGCGGTGCAGCAGCGACTGGTCGACGCGCAGCAGTCGATGGAACGCGACTACCTGCGCCTGCGCCACACCGAGGCCCGCTACCGCCTGCTGTTCGAGGCCGTTGACGAGGCCTTGCTGGTGGTCGATGCCAACACCTTCAACGTCTTCGAGCACAACGCCGCCGCTGCCCGCCTGCTCGGCGAGAACAGCCGCCGCATCATCGGTCGGCCGGTGATCGACTTCCTCGCCGTGCCCAGCCAGGCCGGCGCCCAGGCCCTGCTGGCGCTGGGCCGCAACGCCGGTCGCGGCGAGAGCGATGAGCTCCGTCTGGCCGGCAACGCTGCGCCGATGCGCATGGTGGTGTCGCTGTTCAGGCAGGAGAACGCCTCGCTGCTGCTGCTGCGCCTGATCGACCTCACCGGCCCGGCCGCCACGGCCGAGGATCGTCCGGTCAGCGAGGCCGAGAGCCTGAGCCTGACCCAGGTCGTCAACGCGATGCCCGATGCCTTCGTGCTGACCGACATGCACGGCCGTGTGCTGGCCGCCAACCCGGCCTTCACGAACATGCTTCAACTGCCGCCGGGCGACGCCGTGATCGGCCAGCCGCTGGACCGCTGGCTCGGCCGTTCTTCGGTCGACCTCAACGTGCTGATCAGCAACCTGCGCCAGCACGGCACGCTGAGGCTGTTCCCGACCACGCTGCGCAGCGCCTACGGCGAGCCCGGCCAGATCGAGATCTCCGCCGTGGCGGTTGCGGATGCGCAGCCGCCCTGCCTGGGCTTCTCGATCCGCGATGTCTCGCGTCGCCTGCCGGCCGATGGCCGCAGCAACCGACAGCTGCCGCGCTCGGCCGACCAGCTCACCAACCTGGTGGGTCGCATGCCGCTCAAGGACATCGTCGGCGAGACCGCCGAGCTGATCGAGCGCCTGTGCATCGAGGCCGCGCTGGAGCTGACCCGCGACAACCGCGCCTCGGCCGCCGAGATGCTGGGCCTCTCGCGCCAGAGCCTCTACGTCAAGCTGCGCCGCTACGGCATCCAGGACATGGGGCAGGGCGCCGGGTCGGAGTCCGACGCCTGAAGTTTCATGCCAACGATCGTTGACGGTCGATGGTGTAAATTTTGATTGACAAGGCAGGGCCGAGGACCAGAATGGTTCCATGCAGCGCCCCGCCCTCTCGGCCATCGCCGAACTGCTCAAGCCCATCACCTGGTTCCCGCCGATGTGGGCTTTCGCCTGCGGTGTCGTGGCTTCCGGGCTGCCTGCACAAGGGCGCTGGCCGCTGATCATCGCGGGCGTGCTGCTGGCAGGGCCCTTCGTCTGCGCGACCAGCCAGGCGGTCAACGACTGGTTCGACCGCCACGTCGACGCCATCAACGAACCCCATCGCCCGATCCCGTCCGGCCGCATGCCGGGCCGCTGGGGCCTGGGCATCGCGATCGTCTGGACGCTGCTGTCGCTGCTGCTGGCGACCTCGCTCGGCGTGACCGCCTTGCTCGCGGCGGGTGTCGGCCTGTTGCTGGCCTGGGCCTACAGCGCGCCGCCGATGCGGCTCAAGCGCAATGGCTGGTGGGGCAACAGCGCCTGCGCGCTCTGCTACGAAGGGCTGGCCTGGCTGACCGGCGCGGCCGTCATGAGCCTGGGCGACTGGCCCGAGGCTCGCTCGGTCGGGCTGGCGCTGCTCTACAGCGCCGGGGCCCACGGGATCATGACGCTCAACGACTTCAAGTCCATCGAGGGCGACCGCCGCATGGGCATCGCCTCGCTGCCGGTCCAGCTGGGCGTGCAGGGTGCCGCGCGTGTCGCCTGCCTGGCCATGGCGGTGCCGCAGGCCGTTGTGGTGGGGCTGCTGCTGCACTGGCAGACGCCGCTGCATGCCGCCATCGTCGCGACGCTGCTGGCCGTGCAACTGCTGCTGATGCGCCGCTTCCTGGCCGATCCGCTGGCGCGCGCCACCTGGTACAGCGCCAACGGCGTGCTGCTCTACGTGCTGGGCATGCTGGCGAGTGCACTGGCGCTGCGTTCGCTCGCGGTGGGGGTGACGTCATGAGCGGTCCGCAACGATTCGGCTGGGGCGGCATCGCCCGCGTCGGCCTGGTGCAGGCGGCCATTGGCGCGATCGTCGTGCTGACGACCTCGACGCTGAACCGCGTGATGGTGGTCGAGCTGGCCTTGCCGGCCCTGCTGCCGGGGCTGCTGCTGGCCTTGCACCACGTCGTCCAGGTCAGCCGTCCGCGCATGGGGCATGGCTCGGACGCCAGCCGGCGGCGCACGCCCTGGATCCTTGCCGGCATGCTGATGCTGGCCTTCGGTGGCCTGCTGGCCACGCTGGCGACCACCTGGATGGGCGCGCACCGCAGCGCCGGCATCGCTCTTGCAGTGCTGGCCTTCGTGCTGATCGGCCTGGGCGTGGCGGCGGCCGGCACCTCCTTGCTGGCCCTGCTGGCGCAGCGGGTGGTCCCCGAGCGCCGCGCCGCAGCGGCGACCACGGTCTGGATCATGATGATCGCGGGCTTTGTCGTCACCGCCGGGACGGCTGGCCACTTCCTCGACCCCTACTCGCCGCAGCGCCTGCTGTGGGTGTCGACCGCCGTGTGCAGCGCCGCGCTGGCATTGACGGTGCTGGCGCTGGCCGGGCTGGAAGGCCGCGCGGTCGTGACGGGTCCGGAGGCCGGCACCGGACCGGTGCCCGCTGCGGCCCCGCCGTCGACCTTCCGCGCCGCACTGCGCGAGGCCTGGAACGAGCCCGCCGCCCGCGGCTTCACCGTCTTCGTCTTCGTCTCCATGCTGGCCTACAGCGCCCAGGACCTGATCCTGGAGCCCTTCGTCGGCACCGTGTTCGGACTGACACCGGGCGGCTCGACCCAGCTGTCGGGCGTCCAGCACGGCGGCACGCTGATGGGCATGCTGCTGGCGGCTGCGGCCGGCAGCCGCTTCGGTGGCCGCGATTGGGGCAGCCTGCGCAGCTGGGCCCGTGGCGGCTGCCTCGCCAGCGCGCTGACGCTGATCGGGCTGGCGGCGTCCGCCTGGGCCGGACCGGCCTGGCCGCTGCGCGCCAACGTCTTCCTGCTCGGCGTCGCGACCGGCGCGTTCTCGATCGCCGCCATCGGCTCGATGATGCGGCTGGCCGGCGCCAGCGGACCGGGCCGCGAGGGCCTGCGCATGGGCCTGTGGGGCGCGGCGCAGGCCATCGCCTTCGCGCTCGGCGGCGTCGTCGGCACCGGCCTGAGCGACCTGGCGCGCTGGTGGCTGGGCAGCCCGGCGCTGGCCTATGGCGGCGTCTTCCTGATCGAGGCGGCGCTGTTCGTCTGGGCGTCGCGGCTGGTCCATGCCGTCGAACCTGCCGACCCCGCACCCGCCCGTCGCCTGTCTGTCACCCCGAGGTCCGCCCATGAAGCAGCCGTCCTGTCTTGACTGTGTCGTCATCGGTGGCGGTCCGGCCGGTGCCACCGCCGCGCAGCAGCTCGCGCTGGCTGGCCGGCAGGTGCTGCTGCTGGACAAGGCCGGACGCATCAAGCCGTGCGGCGGCGCGATCCCGCCGCGACTGATCCGCGACTTCGCCATCCCGCCCGAACAGATCGTCGCCCGGGCCACCGCCGCGCGCATGGTCTCGCCGCGTGCAGCGCAGGTCGACATCCCGATCGAGGATGGCTATGTCGGCATGGTCGACCGCGAGCATTTCGACGCCTGGCTGCGCGAGCGGGCGGCCGATGCGGGGGCGCGCCGTGCCGACGGCCAGTTCGAGCGCCTGGAGCGCGATCCCGACGGTGTGCGGGTGGTGGTCTACCGCGACGGCGCCGACGGCCAGACCCGGCGCGTGCGCACCCGCAGCGTCGTCGGTGCGGACGGCGCGCGTTCGCAGGTGGCCGCCCAGGAAGTGCCCGGCGCAGACCGCGGGCGCTGGGTCTACGCCTACCACGAGGTGGTCGCGGTGCCCGAGCAGCGGCCGGCGGATTACCTGCCCAGCCGCTGCGAGGTCCACTACGACGGCCGCCTGTCGCCCGACTTCTACGGCTGGGTGTTCCCACATGGCGGCACCGCCAGCATCGGCACCGGCAGCGCCGACAAGGGCTTCTCCCTGCGCCAGGCAACCCGCGAGCTGCGCCAGCGTGCCGGCCTGGCCGAGGCGACCACGCTGCGCCGCGAGGGCGCGCCGATCCCGATGAAGCCGCTGCCGCGCTGGGACAACGGCCGCGACGTGGTGCTGGCCGGCGATGCCGCCGGCGTTGTCGCGCCGGCCTCCGGTGAGGGCATCTACTACGCCATGGTCGGCGGCCAACTGGCCGCGCAGTCGGTCGATGAACTGCTGGCCACCGGCGACGTGCGCGCGCTGGCGCGGGCCCGCCAGCGCTTCATGCGCGAGCATGGCCGGGTGTTCTGGGTGCTGGGCCTGATGCAGCGCTTCTGGTACGCCAGCGACGCGCGGCGCGAGCGCTTCGTCAGCATCTGCCGCGATCCCGATGTGCAGCAACTCACCTTCGATGCCTACATGAACAAGCGCCTGGTGCGCCGCCGGCCGATGGCCCACGTGCGGATCTTCTTCAAGGACATGGCCCATCTGCTGGGCCTCGTGCGGGTGTGAGGCGGTGGTGGCAGGACTGGCTTCCGACCGACCGCCGCGCCACCGCGCTGGCGGCCCTGGGTGCCGTCGTGCTGGCCGGACTCGGTGGTCTGGCAACCGACCTGGGGCCCTGGTATGCCGGGCTGCGCCAGCCGGCCTGGAAGCCGCCGGACCTGTGGTTCGGACCGGTCTGGACGCTGATCTTCACGCTCGCCGCCTGGTCGGCCGTGCTCGGCTGGCAGGCCGCCGCGCCGGGTGCGCCGCGGCGGCGCTGGCTGCTGGCGATCGGCCTGAACGCGCTGCTGAACCTGGGCTGGAGCCTGCTGTTCTTCACCCTCAGGCGGCCCGACTGGGCGCTTGCCGAGGTCGTGCTGCTGGTGCTGTCGGTCGGGATGCTGATCCGCATCGCGCCGACCTGGCGTGCGGCGGTGCTGCTGTGGCCCTACCTCGCCTGGGTGACCTACGCCTCGACCATCAACGCCGGGGTGGTGCATCTCAACCCCGCCTGATCGGTCCGGTCTCGCGACGGGGCCTGTGCTGATGGCCGCCGATGCGCTGCGCCTGCTGGTCGACGTCGCGCTGCTCATCAGCGTGGCCGAGCTGCTCTGGTCGCTCTGGCGCCTGCCGCCCGGTGGCCGGCGTGCAGCGCTGTTGGCCAACCTGGGCGCCGGTCTGGCCCTGATGCTGGGCCTGCGCTTGAGCCTTTCCGAACCCGGTCCGGCCGGCCATTGGGCCATCCTCGCCTGCCTGGCGCTGGCCGGCCTGTCACACCTGATCGATGTCCGTCTGCGCGGGTCCGCGGGTCGCAGCCGGTCGAAACCGGCCTGAAAGAACACCATGTCCGTGCCGTATCCGTTTTCCGCCATCGTCGGCCAGCAGGAGATGAAGCTCGCGATCCTCGTCGCGGCCATCGAGCCGGCCATCGGCGGCGTGCTGGTGCTGGGCGACCGCGGCACCGGCAAGTCGACGGCGGTGCGCGGCCTGGCCGCGCTGCTGCCCAAGATGCGTGCGGTGCGTGGCTGTGCCTACCACTGCGACCCGGCCTCGCACCACAGCTGCGGCGACTGCGGCGGCGACCGCAAGGCCCGCGTCGAGCGCGTGCCGGTGCCGGTGGTCGACCTGCCGCTGGGCGCCAGCGAGGACCGCGTCGTCGGCGCGCTGGACCTCGAACGCGCGCTGGGCCAGGGCGTCAAGGTCTTCGAGCCGGGGCTGCTGGCCAAGGCCCACCGCGGCTTTCTCTACATCGACGAGGTCAACCTGCTGGAAGACCACCTGGTCGACCTGCTGATCGACGTCGCCGCCTCCGGCGAGAACGTGGTCGAGCGCGAGGGCCTGAGCGTGCGCCACCCGGCCCGCTTCGTGCTGGTCGGCAGCGGCAACCCGGAGGAAGGCGAGCTGCGCCCGCAGCTGCTGGACCGCTTCGGGCTGTCGGTCGAGGTCCGCACGCCGCGCGAGATCGCCGAGCGGGTCGAGATCGTGCGCCGCCGCGATGCCTACGAGCGCGACCCCGAGGCCTTCGCCACCCGCTGGTCCAAGGCCGACGCGGCGGTGCGCCGCCAGATCGAGCGCGGCCGCGACAAGCTCGCCACGCTGGACGTCTCCGACGAGGTCCTGACCCAGGCCGCGCGGCTGTGCCAGGCGGTCGGCAGCGATGGCCTGCGCGGCGAGCTGACCCTCATGCGCGCGGCCCGCGCCGTCGCTGCGCTGGACGGTGCCGAACAGGTCACCACCGCCCACCTGCGCCAGGTTGCCGCCCCGTCGCTGCGCCATCGCCTGCGCCGCAACCCGCTGGACGACACCGGCTCGGGCGAGCGCATCGAGCGCGCGCTGGGCGAGCTGTTCGAGCCGGCCTGAATGGCCCGCGCCGACGACCTGGACCGGATCGCCCGCCTGCTGGCGACCGATCCGCAGGGCCTGGGCGGCGTCTGGCTGCGCGGCCCGGCCGGCGAGGCGCGCGATGCCCTGGTCACGCGCTTGCGGGCCGCCTGGCCGGTCGATGCGCCGTGGCGGCGGGTGCCGCTGCAGATCGACGACGAGCGCCTGATGGGCGGCCTGGACCTGGCCGCCAGCCTGTCGGCCGGCCGGCCGGTGCAGTCGACCGGCCTGATCGACCAGTCGCGCGGCGGCGTGCTGCTGTTGCCGATGGCCGAGCGGGCGCCCGCCGGTCTGAGCGCCCGGCTCGCCGCAGCGCTGGACGCTGACGCGGCCGCACCGGCCCTGCTGGCGCTGGACGAAGGCCAGGGGCCCGACGAGTCGCTGGCGCCGGCGCTCGCCGAGCGGCTGGCGCTGGTGCTGACCTGCGAGGACGGCCGGCCGGTCGATCGGTCCGAGCAGCCCGAGCAGCCCGATCCTGCCGAGCCCCGTCACGCCTTCGACCTCGACCGCGCCCGGGCGGCGCTGGCCGACATCCCCTTCGACGCCGAGGCGGTCGAGGCCCTCTGCGCGGCGGCGCTCGCGCTGGGCCTGGACTCGATGCGGCCGGCCTGGCAAGCCTGGCGCGTGGCCTGTGTCTCGGCCGCCTGCGCCGGCCACGGGCGGGTCGAGCAGGACGATGCCGAGCTGGCCGCGCGCCTGGTGCTGGCGCCGCGCGCCCGCAGCCTGCCGGCACCGCCGCAGGACGAGGCGCCGGACGAGCTTCAGGACCCGCCGCCACCCGAGCCACCGGCCGACACGCCACCCGACGAGGCGACCGAGCCTTGCGCCAGTCCACCGCCGCCGCCCGATGCCGCCGCGATGGCCGAGCAGCTCATCGCCGCCGCGCTGTCGGCGCTGCCGCCTGGCCTGCTGGCGCAGCTCGCCGCAGGCGGCGTGCGCCGTGGCGGCGCCAGCGACGGCGGGCGCCGGGGCGAGGCGGCGCTCAGCCGCTGCGGCGGCCGGCCGGTCGGTGCCCGGCGGGGCCTGCCGCGTGGCGGTGCCCGGCTGGACCTGCTGAGCACCTTGCGCGCGGCGGTGCCTTGGCAGCGGCTGCGTCGCCAGGAACGCGACCGGGCGGGCCTGCCGCCGCCGGTCTCGCGCCTGCTGCTGCGGCGCGACGACCTGCACGTGCGGCGGCTGCGCCGGCCGCAGCCGACCACGACCGTCTTCGTCGTCGATGCCTCCGGCTCGCATGCGATGCACCGGCTGGCCGAGGCCAAAGGCGCCGTCGAGCTGCTGCTGGCCGACTGCTACGTGCGGCGCGACCAGGTCGCGCTGATCGCCTTCCGGGGCTCCAGCGCCGAAACCCTGCTCGCGCCGACCCGCTCGCTGGTGCGGGCGCGCCGCTCGCTGGCGGCCTTGCCCGGCGGTGGCGGCACACCGCTGGCGCTGGGCATCGCGGCGGCGACCGAGCTGGCCGAGCGGCTGCAGGCGCGCCAGTCCGGCCGGGCCCAGCTGGTCTTCCTGACCGATGCCAAGGCCAACATCGACCGCGCCGGCCAGCCCGGCCGCGAACAGGCCATGCAGGACGCGCTGGCCGCCGCGCGCCAGCTGGCGCTGACGGGGGTGCGCAGCCTGCTCATCGACACCTCGCCGCGTCCGCAGCCGCAGGCCCGGGCGCTGGCGCAGGCCATGGCCGGGCATTACCTCGGCCTGCCGCTGGGGCAGGCGCACGCCGTCTCGGCGGCGGTGCAGGCGCTGACCTGAGGCGGCCGGTTCAGCCCGGCGGCGCGCCTGTCTCGGCCAGCATCGCCAGGACCAGCGCGGCGATGCGCTCGGGCGCCTCCTCGTGCGCGAGGTGGCCCAGGCCGTCCAGCGCGACGTGGCGGGCGGTCGGCAGCCGCCGCGCCAGCCGGGCCGACTGTTCCCAGGGCACCGTGCCGTCCCAGGTGCCGGTGGCCAGCCACAGCGGCTGGCGCAGGTGCGGCAGGCCGGCCAGCAGCGCGTCCAGCTGCCAGGCGCCCATCATGTCCAGCGCGCCGCGCACATGGCTTTCCTGCGTCAGCAGGGCGCGGTAGCGGTCAACGCCTTCGTTAGGCAGGCGCGAGCCGGTCGAGGCGATCAGCCGGGCCAGCGCGGCCGGGCGGGCGGCCTGCCGGGCGGCCAGGCGCGGCAGCCAGTCGCTCGCACCGATCAGCCGGGCCAGCGGCGGGAACAGCGTCGCCGCCAGGCCCGGCAACGGCGCCAGCGCACCGTTGACGGCCAGCAGCGCCTGCGGCGCAAGGCGGCGGTCCAGCGCCATCTGCAGCATCACCGCCGCACCGGCCGAGTGGCCGGCCACCAGCACCGGCGCACCGCCCTGTGCGGCCAGCAGCGCGGCCAGCGCATCGGCCATGCGCGGCAGGCTGGCGTGGCGATCGGCAAAGCCGTCGGTCTGGCCATGGCCGGGCAGGTCGGGCAGCCAGACCTCGTGCCGATCGGCCAGGCGCTGCGCCACCGCGTCCCAGGACGCGCCCGACGAGCCGGTGCCGTGGATCAGCAGCAGCTGCGGCCCGCGCCCGATGCCCAGCCGCCGCAGGCCCCAGCGCAGCCCGCCGGCCGACACGCGCGGGCTTCCTGAACCGGCGACACGGCGGTCCGGGGCGACCGGCGCGGGTGCTGGAGCGGGTGCGGTGGGACTCGGGGTGTCTGGCATTGTCAATTCAAGTGGACACTTCTATTATCAATTCATGTTGACACCTTCGACCAGCCCCCGCCCGCTGGACAGCCGGCCCCATGCGGTGGTCATCGGCAGCGGCTTTGGCGGGCTGGCGGCGGCCGTCCGGCTCGGCGCCCGCGGCTACCGCGTCACCGTGCTGGAGCAGCTCGACGCGCCCGGCGGCCGGGCCTACGTGCACCGTCAGGACGGCTACACCTTCGACGCCGGCCCGACCGTCATCACCGCGCCCTTCCTGTTCGACGAGCTGTGGGCGCTGTGCGGCAGGAAGCTGTCCGACGACGTCGACCTGCGGCCGGTGGCGCCGTTCTACCGCGTCCGCTTCGACGACGGCACGGTGTTCGACTACTCCGGCGACGCCGAGGCCATGCGCCGCGAGGTCGCGCGCATCGCGCCGGACGACGTCGAAGGCTACGAGGCCTTCGTGCGTGCCAGCGAGGCGATCTACCAGGTCGGTTTCGAGCAGCTCGGCGACATCCCCTTCGACCGCTGGACCGACATGGCGCGCGTGCTGCCCGACCTCGTCAAGCTCGAAGGCTGGCGCACGGTACACGGGCTGGCCTCGCGCCACGTCCGCGACGAGAAGCTGCGCGTCATCCTGACCTTCCAGTCGCTGCTGGTCGGCGGCAACCCCTTCAGCACCACGGCGGTCTATTGCCTGATCGCCTACCTCGAACGCCGCTGGGGCGTGCATTTCGCGATGGGTGGCACCGGCGCGCTGGTGCGTGGCCTGGTCGGGCTGATCGAGGGGCAGGGCGGCGAGGTCCGCTGCGGCCAGTCGGTGCGCGAGATCCTGGTCGACGGCGGCGCGGCCTGCGGTGTCGAACTGACCAGCGGCACGCGCCTCGCGGCCGACGTGGTGGTGTCCAACGCGGACGCGGCCGCGACCTACCGCCACCTGCTGCCGGCGCGCCACCGGCGCCGCTGGACCGACCGCCGACTGGCCCGCGCGCGCTACTCGATGAGCCTGTTCGTCTGGTACTTCGGCACCCGCCGCCAGTACCCGGACGTGGCCCACCACACCATCCTGCTCGGTCCGCGCTACCGGCCGCTGCTGGACGACATCTTCCGCCGCCAGCACCTGGCCGACGACTTCAGCCTCTACCTGCACCGACCGACCGCCACCGACCCGAGCCTGGCCCCGCCCGGCTGCGACGCGTTCTACGTGCTGGCGCCCGTGCCGCACCTGGGCAGCGGCACCGACTGGCGCGAGCGCGCCGAGCCCTACCGCCAGCGCATCGAGCAGCGCCTGCACGAGACCCTGCTGCCGGGCCTGCGCGAGCAGGTCGCGACCTCGCTGATGACCACGCCGCAGGACTTCCAGGACCGCCTGGGCAGCGTCAACGGCGCGGCCTTCTCCTTCGAGCCGCTGCTGACCCAGAGCGCCTGGTTCCGGCCGCACAACCGCAGCGAGGAGGTCGACCGGCTCTACCTCGTCGGCGCCGGCACGCACCCCGGTGCCGGGGTGCCGGGCGTGCTGACCTCGGCCAAGGTGCTCGACCGCATCGTTCCCCACGCCGACACGCTGCGCCGTGCCCGTCCGCAGCCGGACGACGAATCCACCGGAAGCCCGCATGCCCACGCCGCCCATCGCCTCGCTTGAGCCGGCGCTTGCCCAGCACTGGTGGTCCGACGTGGCTGCCTGCCGCGCCGTGCTGCGGCGTCACAGCAAGACCTTCCACGCCGCCTCGGTGCTGCTGCCGCTGCGGGTGCGCGCACCAGCCAGCGTGCTCTACGGCTTCTGCCGGCTGGCCGACGACGCGGTTGACGAATCCGAAGGCGGACCCGGCCAGGAACGCGCGGCGGTGCGCCGCCTGCAGCAGCGGCTGGACCGGGTCTACGCCGGCCAGCCCGAGGCCGTGCCGGCCGACCGGGCGCTGGCCGGCGTGGTGGTGGCCTACGCCATCCCGAAGGCGCTGCCCGAGTTCCTGCTCGACGGCCTGGCCTGGGATGCCGAGGGCCGCGAGTACGACACGCTCGACCAGCTGCTGGCCTATGCCGCGCGGGTGGCCGGCGCGGTCGGCGCGATGATGAGCCTGCTGATGGAGACCCGCTCGCCCGCAGCCCTGGCCCGGGCCTGCGACCTCGGCGTGGCGATGCAGCTGTCGAACATCGCCCGCGACGTCGGCGACGACCTGCGCCTGGGCCGGCTCTACCTGCCCAAGGACTGGCTGCGCGAGGCCGGCATGGACGACGCGGCCATCGCCGCCTGGCGGGCCGCGCCGCGCCGCGATGCGCGGGTCGAGCAGGTCGTGCTGCGGCTGGTCGACGAGGCCGACCGGCTCTACGCCCGCGCCGCCGCCGGCGTCGCCAGCCTGCCGCTGGCTTGCCGGCCCGGCATCAACGCCGCCCGCCTGATGTACGCCGCGATCGGCCACCGCGTCCGCGCGGCCGGCGGCGACGGCCTGACGCGGCGGGCCCGCGTGGGCGGCTGGCACAAGCTGGCGCTGGTGCTGCAGGGCAGCGTCGCCCTGCGGCCGTCGCGCGCCGCGCTGCACGCCCCGCCGCTGGCCGCCCACCAGGTCCTGCTGGACGCGGTGGCGCAGCAGCCTGGCCCGATGCCGCAAGGTGCCGCCGACTTCGTGCTGACGCTGTTCGATCGGCTGTCCACCGGCCGAGGGGGAACCGCATGAACGCGCCCGACCGCGCCGTCACGGCCGGACGCCCTGCCGGCGCCGCCTCGGCCAGCCTGCTGGCCATCGGCCTGAACCACACCAGCGCGCCGCTGGACCTGCGCGGGCGCTACGCCGTGCCGGTCGACCGGCTCGCGCCGACGCTGCAGGGCCTGCGCGAGCACCTGCTCGCCCGTGGCGCACCGGCCGCCGGGCTGACCCTGCTGTCGACCTGCAACCGCACCGAGCTGTACCTGGGCGGCAGCGACGCCGCCAGCCTGCTGCCGCCGGTCGAGGCCTGGTTTGCCGCACAGGGCGGCGCCGGCCCCGAGGACCTGCGCCAGCACCGCTACGTGCGCGAGGGCGCCGAGGTCGCGCGCCATGCCTTCCGCGTCGCCGCCGGGCTGGATTCGGCCGTGCTGGGCGAGCCGCAGATCCTGGGCCAGCTCAAGACGGCGGTGCGCACGGCCGAGACCGCCGGGCTGCTCGGCGGCACGCTGCAGCAGCTGTTCCAGCGCAGCTTCGCGGTCGCCAAGGCGGTGCGCAGCGGCACGGAGATCGGCGCGCATCCGGTCTCGCTCGCGGCGGCGGCGGTGCGCATCGCGTTGCAGCTGTTCGGGGATCTCGGCCAGCAGCGCGTGCTCTTCATCGGTGCCGGCGAGATGATCGAACTGGTGGCCACCCACCTGGCCGCGCGCGCACCGGCCTCGATCGCGGTGGCCAACCGCAGCCTGGACCGGGCCGAGGCGCTGGCCAGCCGCTTCGGCGGCGAGGCCCTGCCGCTGGTCGGGCTGGACGGCCGCCTGAGCGGGTTCGACCTGATCGTCAGCTGCACCGCCAGCAGCCTGCCGCTGGTCGGCCTGGGTGCCGTGCAGCGCGCGTTGCGCCAGCGCCGTCGCCGGCCGATGCTGATGTTCGACCTGGCCGTGCCGCGCGACATCGAGGCCGAGGTCGGCGCGCTCGACGACGTGTACCTCTACACCGTCGATGACCTGGCCGCCCGCGCGGCCGAGGGCGGCGAGCGTCGCCAGGCGGCGGTGCAGGCGGCCGAGACGCTGGTCGAGGCAGGTGTCGACCACTTCCGCCAGTGGCTGGCGCAGCGCGACAGCGTGCCCCTGGTGCAGTCGCTGCTGGCCCGTGGCGATGCCTGGCGCGAACAGGAGCTGCAACGTGCCCGCCGTGCGCTGGCGCGTGGCACGCCGATCGACGAGGTGTTGGAGATGCTGTCGGGCACGCTGACCCGCAAGCTGCTGCACGGCGCGCTGGCCGGCCTGCACCGCAGCCAGGGCGACGAGCACCACGCCTGGGCCGACGCGGCGCAGCGTTGCTTCCTTCAGCCGGGCGGGCATGGCGTCGACTGAGCCGGCGGCCACCGGCAGGATCCTCCTGCTGGGCGCCACCGGCACGCAGGGCCGGGCGGTCGCGCGGGCCTTATGCGCGCGCGGTCACGAGGTGCTGGCGCTGGTCCGTCCGCAGGCCGGCCGGTCCATCCCCGAGGTCGCCGCCAGCCTGCCAGGTGTCGCGCTGTTCTGGGGCGACATCGCGCAACCCGGCACCGTGACCGCCTGCCTGGCGCAGGCCGGGCCGGTGCGGGCGGTGGTGAGCTGCCTCGCATCTCGGACCGGCGCGGCCGAGGACGCCTGGGCGATCGACCACCGCGCCCACGCCGAGGGGCTGGACGCCGCCCGCGCGTTCGGCGTGCGGCAGTTCGTGCAGCTCTCGGCGATCTGCCTGCAGCGTCCCCGGCTGGTCTTCCAGCAGGCCAAGCTGGCCTTCGAGGCGCAGCTGCAGGCCAGTGCGCTGGACTGGGTCATCGTGCGGCCGACGGCCTACTTCAAGTCGCTGTCCGGCCAGGTCGAGCGGGTCCGGCGGGGCCGTGCCTTCCTGGTCTTCGGCGACGGCACCGCCACCGCCTGCCGGCCGATCAGCGACGCCGACCTGGCGACCTACCTGGTCGACTGCCTCGACGACCCGCGCCGCCAGCGCCGCATCCTGCCCATCGGCGGCCCGCCGCCGGCGCTGACCCCGCGCGACCAGGCGAGCCTGCTGGCCGAACTGACCGGCCAGCCGCTGCGGCTGCGCCCGGTGCCGATCGGCCTGCTCGACGCCATCGTCGCCGGACTGTCGCTGGCCGCCCGCCTGACGCCGCGCCGCTGGCGCGCAGCGGTCGAGGCCCGGGCCGAATACGCCCGCATCGGCCGCTACTACGCCAGCGAATCCATGCTGGTCTGGGACGAAGCGAGCGGCCGCTACCGCGAGGACCTCACCCCCGCGACCGGCCACGAGACCCTGGCCGACCACTACCGCCAGCTGCTGGCGGGGCATTGACCCAACACGCGAGCGGGCGCTCACCGACATGTCTGCATCCATCTCCTCCCATCTCGGCGGCCTGATCGAGCTGCTGCTGGTCTTCGGCGTCGTGCTGGTCTGGGCCGGGCGGGAGTGGTGGACGAACCGGAAGTGGCTGAAGGAGCGCGAGGCCGCGAAGAAGGACGGCGAGCCGCCGCCTGCACCGTGAGGATTTGCGCGACCGACCCACCGATGAATGGCGTTGCCGGATGGCGACGGGGATGGCGCGCGGCTCGATCACCCCCGCCTCGGCATCCTGAACGGCAGCATCGCCTGCACCCACGGCCGGTCAAAGCGGTCGAGCGACAGGCTTTCGTGCACCGCCAGGCGACCGTTGTCGGACTGGAGCAGGGAGCGGGCGTAGAAGGGGCCGCTCTCCAGCGTGCCGGCCAGCGCCAGCGCGTCCGGGCCGTGGCCGGTGCGGGCGATGCCCCAGGCGGTGTGCGGCAGCGGCCGGGCGGCCGGCGTGGGCTGGGCATGCAGGCGGCCGTCGCGGGTGACGGCCAGGTGCAGCGCCCGGGCGGGGCCGTCGCGGGGCTGGGTCAGGTAGTCGATCCGGCTGGGCTGGCCGTCGGCACCCTGCTCGCGCTGCCACTGCCAGTGCGCGAAGTCGTCGGCGAGTGGCCGCTCACCCCGGTTGTGGTCGAGGTAGGCGTCGCCCTGCCAGCGCAGGGCCGGCTCCTTCAGGTCCAGCATCAGACGGGCCTGCGGCGCGATGGGTTGCCAGCGGTGGCGGCCGGCAGCGTCGAGGTCGAACTCGCGGCCCGGGCCGATCGACGGCATCAGGCAGAGCTGCCCGCGCAACCGGCGTGGCCAGGGCACGCTGAGCTCGTCGAGGTCGACCAGCAGGTCCGGTCCCTGCCAGCGCAGCCGGCTCGGGCCGATCGACAGGCTGTGCATGTCGCGCCGCAGCGCGCGTTCGCTGCGTTCGGTCATGCACCAGTGGCGCCGCACCCGGCCGGGCTGCGGGCCGATGCGGTAGAGCGACAGGTTGACCGCGCAATGCGCCTCGGCCGGCGCGAGCGCCGCGCCCAGCTGGCGTCGGCGTGCGGCGTAGTAGGGCGAGAACACGCTGCCGATGAAGGCGATCAGCGCCAGGCCATGGCGGCTGCCGTCGGGCTGCGGGTCGCTCAGGGCGTCGACATACCACCAGGCATAGCCACCGGCCGGGACCGCGAGGTCGAAGCCAGGTCCGCGAGGATCTGCGTCGCGGCAAGTCGACCGGACAGCGCCGCCATCGGCACGCCCGGTCCCGGATGCACCGTGCCGCCGGCCAGGAACAGTCCGGGCAGACGGGTCGTGTGGGCTGGCCGCTGGAAGCTCGCCCGCCAGCCCCGGCTGCTCGGGCCGTAGAGGGCGCCCAGGCTGCCCGGGTAGCGCTGCGCGAAATCGGTCGGCCGGGTCAGCCGCGGCGGCGCTCCGGTCGGCCGGACCGTCAGGCCTGAGCGGGCCAGCTGCTGCCACATCGCTTGTTCGCATGCGGAGATCTCCTGTTCGCCCAGCGGGCGGTTGCCGAGCTGTGCCGGCGCATTGACCAGGCACATCAGGCGCTCGGGGCCGTTGGGGGCGGCGCTGTCGCGTCGGCCGTCGCGGTCCTGCGCACAGAGGTAGACCGTCGGCACCTCCGGCAGCCGACCGGCGGCGATGGCGTCGAACTCGCGCCGGTAGCCCTCGTTCTCCGGCGGGCTGAAGACGACGTTGTGGTGCGACGGCTGCCAGCGGCCGCCGATGTCCGCCTCGAGATGCCAGGTCAGCGCCGACAGAGACTGCGGCAGCGCGGGCGCGCGACCCAGCGCGGCCTGCACGTCCGCGCCCAGCAGGCCCTGCTGCAGCGCGCGGGCGTCGCCGTTGAACAGCACCGCGTCGGCCATCAGCCGTTCGCCGCTGGCCAGCCGCACGCCACGGGCCCGGCCGCGTTCGACCAGGACCTCGGCGACCGCCTGGCCGCAATCGACCTGCACGCCCTGCCAGCGCGCCGCACGGTCCAGCGCCAGCGCCAGCGCATGCATGCCGCCGTCGAGCTGCCAGACCGACTCGCGCTCGACATGGGCGACCAGCATCAGCGTGGCCGGGGCTTCGAAGGGCGAGCTGCCGCAGTAGGTGGCATAGCGGCCGAACAGCTGGCGCAGGCGCGGGTCGTGGAAGTGGCGACCGAGTTCGTTCCACAGGCTGCGGAAGGGCGAGATCGCGGCCAGCTCCGGCAGGTGGCGCCAGCCGACCCGCGCGGCCAGCGACAGCGGGTTGGGCCGGCTGCCCTGCAGGAAGGGCCGGTCCAGGGTCCGGAAGACGGCCGCTGAGCGGACGCAGAAACCGCGGTAGCGGGCCGCCTCGGCCGCGCCGGACAGCCGGCCGATCGCGTCGACGCTGGCCTCCAGGTCGGCCAGCAGGTCGAGCCGGTCGTCGCCCCAGGTGTGGCGGGCCAGCACCTCGCAGCGGCGCAGCGCGACACAGGCATCGAAGCGCAGGCCGAGCGCGTCGAACAGCGCGTCGAAGACCCAGCGCATGGTCAGCACGGTCGGGCCGGCATCGAGCTGCAGCGGCCCGACCGCGATGCGGCCGAGCTTGCCGCCGGGCTGTGCGGCCTGTTCCAGCACCCGCACCGACAGGCCCTGATGCGCCAGCAGCGCCGCCGCGCACAGGCCGCCCACGCCGGCGCCGATCACCAGGACCTGAGGGGTGCGGGTGCCTGGAAGGTGGGGAAGGCGGCGCGGGCTAGGCTGCATTGACGGGTTCATGAGCTGTGTCTATTCTTGGCGTCACAGATAAATGTAAAGCCAAGCTGACACTTCATGTGGTGCCCATCGGGGGCACCGGGAAGCGCCGGCCCATGAAAGGTTGTCATGCCGACTCTGGACCGGATCGAGCGTGCCCTGCACGCCAGCCTGCAGGCCATCGAGGGGGCCGGCCGACCACCCCGGCTGGCCGCAGCGATGAACCATGCCGTCTTCCCCAGCGGCGCGCGCATCCGCCCGCAGCTGGTGCTGGCAGTGGCCCGTGCCTGCGGCGAGGACGACCCGGCGCTGACCGACGCGGCCGCCGTCGCGGTCGAGCTGCTGCACTGCGCCTCGCTGGTCCACGACGACCTGCCGTGCTTCGACGATGCCGCCACCCGGCGCGGCCGGCCGTCGGTGCAGAAGGCCTACGGCGAGCGCCTGGCCGTGCTGGCCGGCGATGCGCTGATCGTCGCGGCCTTCGAGGCCCTGGGCCGTGCGACCGGCCAGCACGTCAGCCGCCTGCCGGCGCTGCTGGCCACGGTCTGCCGGGGCGTGGGCATGCCGCTGGGCATCGTCGCCGGGCAGGCCTGGGAATGCGAGCCGCAGGTCACGTTGCGCGACTACCAGCAGGCGAAGACGGGCGCGCTGTTCGCGGCCGCGACCATGGCCGGTGCGCTGTCTGCGGGTGAGCGCCCGGAGCCCTGGCGGGCGCTGGGCGAGCGGCTGGGCCAGGCCTACCAGGTGGCCGACGACATCCGCGACGTGGTCGGCGATGCCCAGGCGCTGGGCAAGCCGGTGCACCGCGACATCGCGCTGGACCGGCCCAGCATGACGCGCGAGCTGGGCCTCGACGGCGCGCTGGCCGAGTTCCACCGCCTGATGGACGAGACCGAGGCCGCCGTGCCGGTCTGCCCGGGTGCGGCCGGCTTCCGCGCCCTGATCCGCCACGAGGCCCGCCGGCTGGTGCCCAGCGACCTCGGCGCCATCGTCCGGATCGAGCCCCTGCCGCTGCTGCACGTGCAGGCGGCCTGACACGGCCCGCGCGGTGTCCGCCTTGACGTGGCGCGACGTCTGGCCGCAGTGGCGCGACCGCCTGCTGGCCCGCGACGACGTGCGCCGCTGGGCCGAGGCGCTGCCGCTGACGCGCTGGATTGCACGCCGCCGCGCCCGCCAGGTCTTCGACCTGATGGCGGGATTCGTCTACACGCAGGTGCTGCTGGCCTGCGTCCGGCTGGGCCTGTTCGAGCACCTGCTGGCCGAAGGGCCGCAGCCGCTGGACCGGCTGGCGCGCGCGCTGGACCTGCCCGAGGACGGCTGCGACCGGCTGCTGCGGGCGGCCCGTTCGCTGGGCCTGCTCGAACGCCGCAGCGGCGATCGCTGGGGCCTGGGCCCGCTGGGCCTGCCGCTGGCGACCGATGCCGGGCTGCGCGCCCTGGTGCTGCACCACGCTGCCCTGTACCGGGACCTGGACGACCCGGTGGCCCGCCTGCGCGGTGACGCGCCGCCCGGCGAACTCGCGCGCTTCTGGCCCTATGCCGGCCAGCCCGGCCGGGACGGCGGGGCGCAGGCGGCCGGTGCCTATTCCGCCTTGATGGCGGCCACGCAACCCATGGTGGCCGCGCAGGTGCTGCAGGCCCATCCGGTCGGCCGGCACCGTCGCCTGCTGGACGTGGGCGGCGGCGAGGGCGCCTTCGCCGAACAGGCGGCGGCCCGTGCGCCGGGCCTGCAGGTCGAGGTGTTCGACCTGCCGGACGTGGCCGAGCGGGCCCGCCAGCGGCTGGCGCGGGCCGGTCTGGCCGGGCGCAGCCGGGTCTGGCCCGGCAGCTTCCTGCACGACCCGCTGCCCGCCGGTGCCGACCTGGTGACGCTGTTGCGCGTGGTCCACGACCACGACGACGCGGCGGTGGTCCAGCTGCTGCGCGCGGTGCGGGCCTGCCTGGCACCCGGCGGCCGCCTGCTGCTGGCCGAGCCCATGGCCGGCACGCCTGGCGCGGACGCGATGGGCGACGCCTACTTCGGTTTCTACCTGCTGGCGATGGGGCAGGGCCGGCCACGACCGGTCGAACGCCTGGAGGCGCTGCTGCACGAGGCCGGCTTCGGCCGCGTGCGCCGGCTCGCCACCCGCATGCCGATGCTGGTGCAGGTCCTGGTCGCCGAGGTCGGCGACGCGGTGCGAACGGCCGATGCCCAGTCGGTCGGTGTCCGTTCTGCCGGTGTCAGGTCGGCCGGTGTCGCGCCGAAAGCACACCGTTCGGTTCCGATACCCAGGGAAAACCAAGTGTAAATTTAGCTTGACGTTGTGTGACGTCAGCCTAGGATGACATCCATGGACGAGACACCGATCACACCCCTGCCGACGGGCATGCACCGCCGAGGAGCGCACGCATGAACACCCAGGCCGTCGTGATCGATCGTCCGGAACACCTGCAACTGGCACGACTGCACCTGCCCCCGGCCGAGCCGGAGGACGTCGTGGTCGAGGTCGAGTGGAGCGGCATCTCCACCGGCACCGAACGCCTGATCTGGACCGGCCGCATGCCGATGTTTCCGGGCATGGGCTATCCGCTGGTGCCGGGCTACGAGGCGGTCGGCCGGGTCATCGAGGTCGGTGCCCGCAGCGACCTGCGGCTCGGCCAGCGCGTCTTCGTGCCGGGTGCCCGCTGCTTCGGCGAGGTGCGCGGCCTGTTCGGCGCCTCGGCCTCGCGTCTGGTGGTGCCGGGCCCGCGCGTCGTGCCGGTGGCCGACTCGCTGGGCGCCGACGCGGTGCTGATCGCGCTGGCCGCGACGGCCTATCACAGCGTCTCCGGCGGTGGCCTGGGTGCCCCGCACACGCCCCCCGACCTGATCGTCGGCCACGGCGTGCTGGGCCGCCTGCTGGCGCGCCTGAACGTCGCCGCCGGCCACACCGGCTTCACGGTCTGGGAGACCCAGCCGGCACGCCAGGGCGGTGCCCTGGGCTACCAGGTCATCTCGCCCGAGGACGACCCGCGGCGCGACTACCACGCGATCTACGACGTCAGCGGTGACGCCGGCCTGCTCGACACGCTGATCGCGCGCCTGGCGCCCGGTGGCGAGGTGGTGCTGGCCGGCTTCTATGCCGCGCCGCTGAGCCTGAGCTTTCCGCCAGCCTTCATGCGCGAGGCCCGCATCCGCGTGGCCGCCGAATGGAAGCGCCCCGACCTCCTGGCCGTGCAGCAGCTGCTGCAGGACGGCCGGCTGGATCTGCGCGGCCTGATCACCCACCAGGAGCGTGCCGAGCACGCCGGGTCGGCCTACCAGCAGGCGTTCACGGACGCCGGCTGCCTGAAGATGGTTCTGGACTGGAGACACGCCGCATGAGCACCACGACCCTCCCGGCAGAGGCGCCGGTGCGCTTCATGCAACTGCGCAGCGAAGACCTGCGCGCCGAAGCCGCGATCGAGCCCGATGCCCCATCCGGCGCGCCGGTCACCAAGGCCACGCAGATCATCGCGATCTACGGCAAGGGCGGCATCGGCAAGAGCTTCACGCTCGCCAACCTCAGCTACATGATGGCCCAGCAGGGCAAGAAGGTCCTGCTGATCGGCTGCGACCCGAAGAGCGACACCACCAGCCTGCTGTTCGGCGGCAAGGCCTGCCCGACCATCATCGAGACGAGTTCGCGCAAGAAGCTGGCCGGCGAGCCGGTCTCGATCGGCGACGTCTGCTTCAAGCGCGACGGCGTCTTCGCGATGGAACTCGGCGGCCCCGAGGTCGGCCGCGGCTGCGGCGGGCGCGGGATCATCCACGGCTTCGAGACGCTGGAGAAGCTCGGCTTCCACGACTGGGGCTTCGACTACGTGCTGCTGGACTTCCTCGGCGACGTGGTCTGCGGCGGCTTCGGCCTGCCGATCGCCCGCGACATGTGCCAGAAGGTCATCGTGGTCGGCTCCAACGACCTGCAGAGCCTGTACGTGGCCAACAACGTCTGCAGCGCGGTCGAGTACTTCCGCAAGCTCGGCGGCAACGTCGGCGTGGCCGGCATGGTCATCAACAAGGACGACGGCACCGGCGAGGCCGCGGCCTTCGCCGCGAACGCCGGCATCCCCGTGCTGGCCGCGATCCCGGCCAACGACGACATCCGCCGCAAGAGCGCCAGCTACGAGATCGTCGGCCGACCTGGCACGGAATGGGCGTCGCTGTTCGAGACGCTCGCCACCAACGTTGCCACCGCGCCGCCGATGCGGCCGCGGCCGCAGACGCAGGACCAGCTGCTCGGCCTGTTCTCGGCCGAATCGACCGGCCGCAACTTCGTCATGGAGCCGGCGACGACCTTCGACATGGTCGGTCGCCACGACACCATCCGCCCCAGCCTCGAAGTCGTCTACGACGCCTCGTGATGAGCGCCGACACCACACCCGCCCCGGCCGCTGCCCAGCCGGCCACAGGCTCATTGCATGAGCCTGTCGACGGCCTCGGCTGCCATGCCGGCGCCGACACGCTGCGCAGCGCCGCCCAGGCCGCCGGCAAGGGCGAGTTGCTGGCCCAGTACGCGGCCGACTACCCGCGCGCTGCGGCCGCCGGTCCGCACGACCAGCCGCAGAGCATGTGCCCGGCCTTCGGCGCGCTGCGGGTGGGTCTGCGCATGCGCCGCACCGAGACCATCCTGAGCGGCTCGGCCTGCTGCGTCTACGGCCTGACCTTCACCTCGCACTTCTACGGCGCGCGCCGCAGCGTGGGCTACGTGCCCTTCAACAGCGAGAGCCTGGTGACCGGCAAGCTGTTCGAGGACATCCGCGACGCGGTCCATGCGCAGGCCGATCCGGCCAAGCTCGACGCGCTGGTCGTCATCAACCTGTGCGTGCCCAGCGCGAGCGGCGTGCCGCTGCAGCTGCTGCCCAAGGCGATCAACGGCGTACGCATCATCGGCATCGACGTGCCCGGCTTCGGCGTGCCCACCCATGCCGAGGCCAAGGACGTGCTGGCCGGCGCGATGCTGCGCTATGCCCGCGCCGAGGCCGAGACCGGCCCGGTCGCCGCGCCGCAAGGCTGGCGCGAGCGCCAGGTGCCGGGCCGCCGCAGCGTGACGCTGCTGGGCGAGCTGTTCCCGGCCGATCCGATGGTCATCGCCCAGCTGCTCGAACCGATGGGCCTGGCCGCCGGGCCGACCGTGCCGACGCGCGAATGGCGCGAGCTCTACACCGCGCTGGATGGCGCGGTGGTGGCCGCCATCCACCCGTTCTACACCGCCAGCGTGCGCGAGTTCCAGGCGGCGGGCCGGCCGATCGTGCCGTCCGCCCCGGTCGGCCACGACGGCACCGAGGCCTGGCTGCAGGCGATCGGCGAGGCGGCTGGCGTGGACCAGGTCTCGATCGACGTGGCCAAGGCCCGCGTGCTGCCGGTGATCCGCGCGGTGCTGGCGAAGTCGCCGATCCACGGCCGCATCACGCTGAGCGGCTACGAAGGCTCCGAACTGCTCGTCGCCCGCCTGCTGATCGAGAGCGGCGCGGAGGTGCCCTATGTCGGCACCGCCTGCCCGCACACGCCCTGGTCCGAGCCGGACCGCGCCTGGCTGGCCGCACGCGGCGTGCAGGTGCAGTACCGCGCCACGCTGGAACAGGACATCGCCGCGATCGAGCGTCACCGGCCCGACCTGGCCATCGGCACGACGCCGGTGGTGCAGCACGCCAAGGAACGCGCGCTGCCGGCGCTGTACTTCACCAACCTCATCTCGGCCCGGCCGCTGATGGGGCCGGCTGGCGCCGGTTCGCTGGCCCAGGTCATCAACGCCGCGATCGGCAACCGTGGCCGCTTCGAGCGCATGCGCGAGTTCTTCGGCGATGCCGGCCAGGGCGATCGGGCCGGTGTCTGGACCGACACGCCGGTGCTGCACCCCGAGTTCCGCGCCGAGACGCGTCGCCAGGTCATCCGCATCCAGAAGCGCCGCAAGGCCGAGGAGATGCTGTGATGGTCATCGACCACGACCGGGCCGGCGGCTACTGGGGCGCCGTCTACGTCTTCACCGCGATCAAGGGCCTGCAGGTCGTCATCGACGGTCCGGTGGGCTGCGAGAACCTGCCGGTGACCTCGGTGCTGCACTACACCGACGCGCTGCCGCCGCATGAGCTGCCCATCGTCGTCACCGGCCTGGCCGAGGAACAGCTCGGCCGCGAGGGCACCGAGGGCAGCATGAAGCGCGCCCACGCGGTGCTGGACCCGGACCTGCCGGCGGTGGTCGTGACCGGCTCGATCGCCGAGATGATCGGCGGCGGCGTGACGCCCGAGGGCACCACGATTGCCCGCTTCCTGCCGCGCACCATCGACGAGGACCAGTGGCAATGCGCCAACCGCGCGCTGCTGTGGCTGTGGACCGAGCACGGCCCCGGCCGGCATGTCCCGAAGCGCCAGCCCTTTGCCGAACGGCCGGCCGGCGAGAAGCCGCGCGTCAACCTGATCGGCCCGAGCTACGGCGTCTTCAACGGCCCGAGCGACGCGCACGAGATCCGTCGCCTGGTCGAGGGCATCGGGGCCGAGGTCAACCTCGTCTTCCCGCTCGGCAGCCACCTGGTCGACGTGCCGAAGCTGGCCGATGCCGACGTCAACATCTGCCTCTACCGCGAGTACGGCCGTCTGCTGTGCGAGGCGCTGGAGCGGCCCTACCTGCAGGCGCCCATCGGCCTGCACAGCACGACCGCCTTCCTGCGCCAGCTTGGCGAGCTGCTGCACCTGGACCCGGAACCCTTCATCGAGCGCGAGAAGCACACCACGATCAAGCCGATCTGGGACCTCTGGCGCTCGGTCACGCAGGACTTCTTCGGCACCGCGAGCTTCGCCATCGTCGCCAGCGAGACCTACACCCGCGGCGTGCGCCATTTCCTGGAAGACGAGCTGGGCCTGCCCTGCCGCTTCGCGATCGCCCGCAAGCCCGGCGAGAAGACCGACCACGCGGCGGTGCGCGCGCTGGTCCACGGCAGCACGCCGCTGGTGCTCTACGGCAGCGTCAACGAACGCATGTACCTGGCCGAGCTGGCCGGGCAGGGACCGATGCGGCCGACCTACATCGCCGCGAGCTTCCCCGGCGCGGTGATCCGCCGCGCCACCGGCACGCCCTTCATGGGCTATGCCGGTGCGACGTACCTGGTGCAGGAGTTCTGCAACGCGCTGTTCGATGCGCTGTTCCACATCCTGCCGCTGGCCACCGACATGGACCGCGCCGCGCCGACGCCCGCCCGGGCCTTGCCCGAGCTGGTCTGGAGCGACGAGGCGAGAGAGCTGCTCGACGAGCTGCTGGAGGCCCAGCCGGTGCTGGTGCGCATCTCGGCCGCTCGCCGGTTGCGTGACCAGGCCGAGGCCGCCGCACGCGCCGAAGGTGCCGCCGCCGTGCAGGTCACCCACCTCGAGGGCCGCACGCGCCAGATGGCGGCGGCGGTGCTCGGGACGCTGGCCTGAGGGCCACGAGAGACGAAGGTTTGCCGGGGATCAGCCCTGGTGATCCCAGCCGCGCGGGAGATGCGCGGTGTCGGCCGCAAGGCCACTGATCGAGGAGAGATCGCTATGGCTGAGGAAAGGAAAGGCTCGTTGTCCGGGCTGACCGAGAACGAGGCCCGGGAATTCCACGGCATCTTCATGTCCAGCTTCATCGGCTTCACGGCGATCGCCGTCGTGGCCCATGTGCTGGTCTGGATGTGGCGTCCCTGGCTGTGAGTCTTTGAACCAGCGCTGAAGGAACCGTCATGACCCAGCAGTTCACCACCCTGTCCCAGGCGGGACACACCCTGCACGACAGCCTTGCCAACCAGGCGTTGTTCATCCTGAGTTTCAGTGTCGTGTTCTGTGTGGCCATTGCCGCGCAGCTGTTGTTTGTCCGCTGGCGCAGCTGGTTCCCCGGCGCAGAGAGCGAGAAATCGCTGATCAAGGGTGTCCGGGCGGGTGTCTACACCTTCCTGTCGCACCTCAACTAGGAGAAGAAAGCATGTGGAGAATCTGGCTGCTGTTCGACCCGCGCCGTGCGCTGGTCGCCTTGTTCGCCTTCTTGTTCGTGCTGGCACTGGTGATTCACTTCGTGCTGCTCAGTACCAACAAGTTCAACTGGCTCGATGGACCGCGCACCGCGGTGAGCCAGAACTCGTCGATGCCGGCTGCTGCTCCCAAGTAGGCACCGGTTCGGGCCGCACAGGCCCGTTCGCGGCGCGCCGGCTGCATCGCCGGATGGCCCCTGGCCTGACGGCACGATGGCCTGGCGCGCCCCTTTCGATCCCATGAATAACGACAGACGCTCGGACATGTTCCGTGGCGCCTCGCGGAGGTGGCAAGCATGTCCATGCTGAACTTCGAGAGAAAGTACCGCGTGCGCGGAGGCACCCTGCTCGGGGGCGACCTGTTCGACTTCTGGGTCGGACCGTTCTACGTGGGATTCTTTGGCGTGACGACGGCGTTCTTTTCGCTGCTCGGCACGCTGCTGATCGTGTGGGGCGCCTCGCAAGGCGGCACCTGGAACCTCTGGCAGATCAGCATCGCGCCGCCGGACCTGAAGTACGGTCTAGGCCTGGCACCGCTGATGGAGGGCGGGCTGTGGCAGCTCATCACGGTCTGCGCGATCGGCGCCTTCGTCTCATGGGCGCTGCGCGAGGTCGAGATCTGCCGCAAGCTGGGGATCGGGCTGCACGTGCCCTTCGGCTTCTCGGTGGCGATCCTGGCCTACGTGACGCTGGTCGTGGTCCGGCCGGTGCTGATGGGTGCCTGGGGACATGGCTTCCCCTACGGGATCATCAGCCACCTCGACTGGGTGTCCAACACGGGCTACCAGTACCTGCACTTCCACTACAACCCGGCGCACATGCTGGCCGTGAGCTTCTTCTTCGCCACCACCTTCGCGCTGAGCCTGCACGGCTCGCTCATCCTGTCGTCGACCAATCCGGCGCGCGGCGAGGTGGTCAAGACGGCCGAGCACGAGAACACGTTCTTCCGCGACACGATCGGCTATTCGATCGGCACCCTGGGCATCCACCGCCTGGGCCTGTTCCTGGCGCTGTCTGCGGCCTTCTGGAGCGCGGTGTGCATCGTCATCAGCGGACCCTTCTGGACCCGCGGCTGGCCCGAGTGGTGGAGCTGGTGGTTGAACCTTCCGGTGTGGAAGTGAGGCACGGTCATGGCTGAATATCAGAACCTCTTCACGAGCGTGCAGGTCACGGCGCCGTCCTATCCCGGCGTGTCGCTCGGCCGGGATGAACACGAGCGCGTCGGCGGCACGACCCACGTGCACCTGCTCGGTCGCATCGGCGATGCGCAGATCGGGCCGATCTACCTCGGCTGGCTGGGCATCTGCTCGCTGCTGTGCGGCTTCATCGCCTTCGAGATCATCGGGCTCAACATGTGGGCCTCGGTGGGCTGGGACCCGATCCAGTTCGTGCGCCAGCTGCCCTGGCTGGCGCTGGAGCCGCCGCCACCCGGCTACGGCCTGAAGCTGCCGCCGCTCAACCAGGGTGGCTGGTGGCTGCTGGCGGGCTTCTTCCTGACCGCCGCGATCCTGCTGTGGTGGGCCCGCATGTACCGGCGCGCCCGCAAGCTCGGCATGGGCACGCACGTGGCCTGGGCCTTCGCCGCGGCGATCTGGCTCTACCTGGTGCTGGGCTTCATCCGCCCGGTGCTGATGGGCAGCTGGGGCGAGGCGGTGCCGTTCGGGCTGTTCCCGCACCTGGACTGGACGGCGGCCTTCTCGCTGCGCTACGGCAACCTGTTCTACAACCCCTTCCACATGCTCAGCATCGCCTTCCTGTACGGGTCGACGCTGCTGTTCGCGATGCACGGGGCGACCATCCTGGCGGTCAGCCGCTACGGCGGCGAGCGCGAGATCGAGCAGATCACCGACCGCGGCACCGCCAGCGAACGGGCGGCCCTGTTCTGGCGCTGGACCATGGGCTTCAACGCCACGATGGAGTCCATCCACCGCTGGGCCTGGTGGTTCGCCGTGCTGTGCCCGCTGTGCGGCGGCATCGGCATCCTGCTGACCGGCACCGTGGTCGACAACTGGTTCCTGTGGGCGGTCAAGCATGGCGTGGCGCCGTCCTATCCGGCGGTCTTCCCGGCGGTCGTCGACCCGGCCCTGGTCGGTGGGGTGACGCCATGAACGCCGTCGCCACACGACGCCTGGCCGGCTTCGGCCGGATGCTGCTGCGGGGCCTGGCCGGCCCGGCCTGCCAGCAGCCGATGCAGGCCCACCTGCCGCAGCCGGCGGTGGTCATCGAGGCCTGGATGCGCGCCAGCATCGAGGTCCAGCAAGGTTCGTCCGACGCCACGCCCAGCCGCGTGCGCACCGGCAGGGCCGCACACGCCGTTCACCTTCAGGGAGCGCACGCATGAAGCTGCTCAGCCTTGGCGTGTCCCTGATCGGGCTCACGCTGCTCGCCGGATGCGAGCGTCCGCCGATCGACACGGTGCAGCGCGGCTACCGCGGCACCGGCATGGAACAGATCTACAACCCGCGCACGATGGCCGAACAGGTCAGCCTGAACGCGGCGCCCGAGGCGCTGCCGCCAGCACCGACCGATGGTCCGAGGGCGCGCGACGTGTTCCAGAACGTCAAGGTGCTGGGCGACGTCAGCGTCGCGCAGTTCACCCGGACGATGGCCGCGATGACCGCCTGGGTCGCGCCCGAGCAGGGCTGCGTCTATTGCCACGATCCGCAGAACTTCGCCGACGACAAGCTCTACACCAAGGTCGTGGCGCGGCGCATGCTGCAGATGACGCAGACCATCAACGCCGACTGGAACAGCCACGTCGGCGCCACCGGGGTGACCTGCTACACCTGCCACCGCGGCCAGAACATCCCCAAGGAAGTCTGGTTCAAGCCGCCACCGCCACGCGGCGCGAACAGCTTCGCGGGCGACCGGGCCGGGCAGAACGCGCCGGCCACCACGGTCGGGCTGACCGCGCTGCCAGGCGATCCGTTCACGCCCTTCCTGCTGGAAGCCGAGCCGATCCGCGTCCAGGGCGACCAGGCCCTGCCGGCCGGCAACCGCCAGTCGACCAAGCAGGCCGAATGGACCTACGGGCTGATGGTCCACATGTCCAGCGCGCTGGGCGTGAACTGCACGCAGTGCCACAACAGCCGTGCCTTCGGCTCGTGGGAGAACAGCTCGCCGCCGCGCGTGACCGCCTGGCAGGGCATCCGCATGGCCCGCAGCCTGAACCGCGACTTCATGGTGCCGCTGACCGACACCTTCCCGGCCCACCGCCATGGCCCGACCGGCGACGTCGCCAAGCTGAACTGCGCCACCTGCCACCAGGGCGCGCACAAGCCGCTGTACGGCGCGCCGATGGCCAAGGACTACCCGGAGCTGCTGGGCAAGGGTGGGGCACCGGCGGCAGCACCTGCGGCGGCAGCCTCGGGCGTCTCCGCCTCGGTGATGGCGCCGGCGGCCAAGCCGGTTGCCGTGCCGGGTTCGCCAGCCAAGGTGGCGCTGCGCCAGCCCTGATCCCATCAGGCGGCCATCGGGCGGCTATCGGGCGGCAAGCCCGACCAGCGCCCGGCGCCCCGCACCGCCCCGCGCTCCCGAAGCCTCGACGCCGTCCTCCGTGACGGCGTCGGCGCTCAGGCCGCGGCCGGCAGATCCCCGGCTTCCAGCCGCGCGACCATGAAGTTGGCGGCGGCGGTGATGTGCTCGCGGGCCAGGCCCTCGGCCAGCGCGGCGTTGCCGCTGGCGACCGCCTCCAGCATCCTCTCGTGCTCCTGCCAGATGTCGCGCGGCTTGTCGTCGCGCAGCAGCACCTGGCCCATCACGCGCTGCATGTAGGTCAGGTGCGGGGCGAGCGTCGGCGCGACCAGCGTGTTGCCCGACAGCTCGTGGATGAAGCCGTGGAACTTCATGTCGGCCGCGATCATGCGCGGCACCGAGCCGCTGGCCACCGCCTTGCGGCCGGCCTCGACCAGCGCCGGCCCGAGCTTGCCGGCCCGATCGGCATTGCGCTGCGCGGCCTGGCCGAAGGCCATGCCCTCGATCACCGCGCGCATGTCGTACATCTGGCGCACGTACTGCGGATCGAGCGGCGCGACGATCAGCCGCCGGCCTGGCGCATCGCGCAGCACGCCCTGGCTGAGCAGCAGCGCCAGGGCCTGCTGGACCGGCTGGCGCGACACGCCCAGCGACTCGGCGATGCGCTCCTGCACCACGCGCTCGCCCGGGGGCAGCGCACCCGACGCGATCTCCTGGAGGATGGCGTCGCGGACCTGGTCGACGAGGTTGGGCTGGGCAGTCAGTTGCTTCATGAGCGGGCTCTCGTGACGTCTCGGCGGCCTCGGGGCGGGGCGCGCCTGCACACGGCCATTCTAGGAGGCCGCACCACCATGATGTAGCCGGGTACATCCTGAGTGCTGCCGCCAGAAGACAGAACTCTGAATTCAGAACCCACTCGGGATAACACTGCTGTCAGAACTCTGAATTCAAAAATAGGATCCGCTCCCATGAACCGCCGAGAGGCCGCCGACTGACCCCGTTCAGACCGGTGCCTGACCTGAACGAGCCTGATGGAGAGCCGTCCATGCCGTCCCCGACGCCCCGAACCCATGAACTTCACGCCAACGCTGGCTGTGGCTGCACCTGCAAGGCCGCTGCGGCCGCTGCGGCCGTCGACGCGCCGCGCCGTCGCCTGATCCAGATCGCGGCCGCCGGCGTGGTGGCCCCGCTGGCCTTCGCCGCCGCACCGGCGTGGTCCCGCCCGCAGGCCGGCGACCTGCTGGTCGAGGAGGACGCCGAGGGCACGCCCGCGCCGCTGCGCCTGGCCGACATCCCGATGGGCAAGCCGATGCTGGCCTTCCCCTACGACGCTGCCGGCAAGAAGGCGCGTGACGAGACCCGCCTGAACAAGGTCGCGCTGATGCGCTTCGCCGAGGCCGATCTCGATGCCGAATCACGCGCCCGCTCGGCTGGCGGCGTGCTGGCCTTCTCGGCCATCTGCACCCACCAGGGCTGCGACGTGAAGACCTGGTCCACCAAGGAGCAGGTGCTGATCTGCTTCTGCCACTCGTCGAAGTTCCGCCTGCGCGAAGGGGGCGTGGTGGCCAGCGGCCCGGCGACGCGTCCGCTGCCATCGCTGCCGCTCAAGCTGGTCGGCGACCAGCTGGCCATCGCCGACGGCTTCAGCGCCGCTCCGGGCGGCCAGCCGGCCTGAGCCGGGCGGGGCAATTCCTAGCTTCCCAGCTTTCCCGATTTCCCGATTTCCCGTGTCCAGGCTGCCCCGAACGAGGGCGGCAGGGACGTCCCTTGCCCCTTCGAAGCCCATCCCAAGAGGAGACAACCGTGAACCCCAGCCTCAACCGCCTCGCAGCCTGCCTGGCCGCCGCCCTGCCGGCGCTGGTCTCGCTGCCCAGCCTGGCCGCACCCGCGACCTACACGCCCGTCACCGACGCCCGCCTGGCCAACCCGGAACCGGCCAACTGGCTGCAATACCGCGGCAACTACCAGGGCTGGGGCTACAGCCCGCTGAGCCAGATCACCGACAAGAACGTCGCCAGGCTGCAGCTGGCCTGGGCCTTCACGACCGGCCAGACCGAAGGCCACCAGTCGCCGCCCATCGTCAACAACGGCTACATGTACGTGACCACGCCGGGCGCGCAGGTCATCGCGATGGACGCGGCCGCCGGCACCGAGCTGTGGCGCTGGAAGAAGGAGCTGCCGGGCGACCTGATGCAGCTGCACCCGACCAACCGCGGCGTCGCGCTGTACGGCGACAAGGTCTATGTCGCGACGGTCGATGCCCACCTCGTGGCGCTGGACGCGAAGACCGGCAAGCAGGTCTGGCAGGCCGCCGTGGGTGACCCCAAGGCGCTGCAGTACATCACCCTCGCGCCGCTGGCGGCCAAGGGCAAGATCATGGTCGGCTCGTCCGGTGGCGAGACCGGCGTGCGTGGCTTCGTGGCGGCCTTCGACGCGGAGACCGGCAAGGAAGCCTGGCGCACCTACACCACCGCCGCACCGGGCGAACCCGGCGGCGACACCTGGCCCGGCGACACGCACAAGAACGGCGGCGGCAGCATCTGGATCACCGGCACCTACGACCCGACCAGCAACCTGGCCTACTGGGGCACCGGCAACCCGGCACCGTGGCCGACCGAGGGCCGCAAGGGCGACAACCTCTACACCACCTCGGCCATCGCGCTGGACGTGGACAGCGGCCGGGTCAAGGGCCATCACCAGTACCACCACAACGATGCGTGGGACTGGGACGAGGTCTCCGCGCCGGTGCTGATCGACACCGAGGTCAAGGGCCGCAAGGTCAAGGCCGCGATCCACGCCGGCCGCAACGGCTACCTGTGGATGCTGGAGCGCCAGACCGACGGCAAGATCGGCTTCATCGACGCGCTGCCCTATGTCCACAACGACGTCTTCAAGTCGATCGACAAGGTCACCGGCCGTCCGACCTACGACGAGAGCCGCAAGCCCGGCATGGGCAAGGCGGTGGGTTTCTGCCCGTCGCTGTGGGGTGGCAAGGACTGGCCGCCCGAGGCCTGGAACCCGAAGACCGGCCTGTTCTACATCCCGGCCAACAACAACCTGTGCGCCGAGCTGCCGGCGGCCGAGCCGACGAAGTACAAGAAGGGCGACCTCTACATCGGCTACCCGATCGAAGGCGTGCTGGGCAGCCTGCGCTACAAGGATGGCAAGAAGCCCGGCACGATCGGCGAGCTGCAGGCCTGGGACCTGAAGACCGGCAAGCTGGCCTGGGTCCACAAGTTCGACACCCACCTGTGGGCACCGCTGCTGACCACCGGCGGCAACCTGCTGTTCGCCGGTGGCACCAACGACCGCCAGTTCCGCGCCTTCGACGCCAGCACCGGCAAGGTCCTGTGGCAGCACGCCATGCCCTCGGGCGTGACGGCGGTGCCGACCTCCTTCGAGGTCCATGGCGAGCAGTACATCGCCGTGCAGGCCGGCTGGGGCGTCGACGCCCAGCGCATGCAGTCGGGCATCGACAGCCTGACCGGCCAGCCGCACAGCGTCCCCCAGGGCGGCACGGTGATGGTCTTCAAACTGGGGAAGTGAACCCCCCCCCGGAGCGCCCAAGGGCGCTCCCCCCCAGGGGGGCGCCGCTGGCGGACCGGCGGAGCCGGATCCGCGGCGGCACGGGATGAAGAGCAGGACTGTCTGGCGCCTTGTCTTCACCGCCCCCGATTTCTCGTCTGACGCATCCAACAGGAGAGCACCATGGACAAGTTCGAACGCAACTACATCGACGGCGAGTGGGTCACGCCCTCGTCGACCCGCACGATCAACGTGCTGAACCCCTCGACGCTGGAGAGCATCGCCACGGTGCCCGATTCCGACGCGAGCGACATCGACCGCGCGGTGGCCGCCGCCCGTGCCGCCCAGCCGGCCTGGGAGCGCCTGCCCGCCATCGTGCGTGCCGGCCACATCCGCGCCGTGGCCAACAAGCTGCGCGAGCACAAGACCCGCCTGGCGCGCCGCATCTCGCTGGAGCAGGGCAAGATCCTGCCGCTGGCCGAGGTCGAGATCGACTTCACGGCCAACTACATGGACTACATGGCCGAATGGGCCCGTCGCATCGAGGGCGAGATCCTCAACAGCGACCGTCCCGGCGAGACCATCTATCTGCACCGTCGCCCGATCGGCGTGGTCGCCGGCATCCTGCCGTGGAACTTTCCCTTCTTCCTGATCGCCCGCAAGATGGCGCCGGCGCTGGTCGCGGGCAACACCATCGTGATCAAGTCGAGCGAGGAGACCCCGCTCAACGCCTTCGACTTCACCGAGCTGCTGGCCGAATGCGGCCTGCCCAAGGGCGTCTTCAACCTCGTCAGCGGCGGCCGTGACACCGGTGCCCGCCTGGCCGAGCACAAGGACGTCGGCCTGATCTCCTTCACCGGCAGCGTTGGCACCGGCATGCGGATCATGGAAGCGGCCTCGCGCAACCTGACCCGCGTGAACCTGGAGCTGGGCGGCAAGGCACCGGCCATCGTGCTGGACGATGCCGACCTCGACCTGACCGCCAACGCGCTGTTCAACTCGCGCGTGCTCAACACCGGACAGGTCTGCAACGCCGCCGAGCGCGTCTACGTGCAGCGTGCCGTCGCCCAGCCGCTGGCCGAGCGCCTGACCCGCCTGATGTCCGAAGCCCGCTACGGCAACCCGCTGACCGACAGCGCGCTGCACATGGGCCCGCTGATGAACCAGACGGCCGTCAACAAGATCGCCGGCCTGGTCGATGCCGCACGCCAGCAGGGCGCGCAGGTGCTGACCGGCGGGCGCATCGCCGACCGCCCGGGCTTCCACTACGAGCCGACCGTGCTGGCCAGCTGCTCGGACGACATGGCCGTCATGACCCAGGAGATCTTCGGTCCGGTGCTGCCGCTGCGCGTGGTCGACGAGCTGGACGAGGCGCTGGCCCTGGCCAACGACTCCGAGTTCGGCCTGACCTCGTCGGTCTTCACCCGCAACCTGAACCTGGCGATGAAGGCCACCCGCGAGCTGCGCTTCGGCGAGACCTACGTCAACCGCGAGCACTTCGAGGCCATGCAGGGCTTCCACGCCGGCCGCCGCAAGAGCGGCATCGGCGGCGCGGACGGCAAGCACGGCCTGTACGAGTACATGGAGACCCAGGTGGTCTACCTGCAGACGCCGTGAGGCGCCGTGCCGCAAGGCACTGACCGGCCGCCGCGTGCGGCCATTCCTTGGGACAGGAACGACGGAAGGGGCCTTGTGCCCCTTCTTTCGTTTCGGGCCCGACCTTCCGGGTCCGACATCGTCGTTGCGGCCCCGACATCGTCCTGCCGGTCCTCGCGCTGGCACCGACCCGCAACAAGGCCCGCGCGGCGGAGCCGGCGGGCCTGGAAGACGAGGTGTCGAACGTCAGGACGGCCTGCGCCGCCGCTGGAGGGCCTTCATTCAGGCATGGGACTGGGCGGCCAGGCGGTCACGCAGCACGCGGTGCAGGATCTTGCCGGTCGCCGTGCGGGGCATCTCGGTCTCGGCCACGAAGCGGATCGCCTGCGGGCGCTTGTAGCCGGCCATGCGGCTGCGGCACCACTGCAGGATCTCCTGCTCGGTGGTCGCCTGGCCCTCGTGCAGCACGACCACCGCCTCGACCGCCTCGCCCCACTTGTCGTGCGGCACGCCGATCACGGCGACGTCCTTGATCATGGGGTGCGTGCCGAGGATGCTCTCGACCTCCGACGGGTACACGTTCTCGCCGCCGCTGATGATCATGTTGCTCTTGCGGTCGACCAGCGTGATGTAGCCGTCGGCGTCGCGCAGGGCCATGTCGCCGACCGAGCACCAGGCGCCGCGGAAGGCCTCGGCGGTCTTCTCGGGGTTCTTCCAGTAGCCGTCGAAGACATAGGGCGTGCGCGAGTACAGCTCGCCGACCTCGCCGTCGGCAACCTCGCGCCCTTGCGCGTCCAGCAGCCGGATCGCGCCGGAACCGGCCCATTCGCGGCCGACCGTGCCGAGCCGGTCGATCTGTTCCTCGGGCCGCAGCAGCGTGACCCAGCCGGCCTCGGTCGAGCCGTACAGCTCGTAGAGCCGGCCGTTGCGGAAGTGCTGGAGGATGGCCAGCTTGGTGTCGCGCCGGGCCGGGGCCGACGAGATCATCAGCTTCTCGACCGCGCCGACGTCGTGGCGCGCCTTCACCTCGGCCGGCAGGGCCAGCATCATGATGTAGTGGGTCGGCACCAGCGAGGTGAAGGTCACGCGCTCGCGTGCCAGCGTGGCCAGCAGCGCCTCGGGGTCGAAGCTCTTGCGGTCGTCGATCACGCAGGTCGCGCCCAGGTGCGTGAAGGTGTGGCTGAAGTACAGCGAGTTGGCATGGCACATCGGCATCACCAGCAGGGCGGTGTCGTGGCGCGTGAAGCCCATCTCCAGGGCGGTCGCCAGGGCGATCAGCGTGTTGCCCTCGTGGCTGCGCACGGCGCCCTTGGGGCGGCCGGTGGTGCCCGAGGTGTACATCAGCGCGCAGGGGTCGGCCGGGCGCACGTCCTCGACCTCGGCGGCCAGGGCGGCCGGGCTGACCGAGCCGATCAGCGCCTCGTAGCCTTGCCAGCCCGAGGGCGTCGCGGCCTGCGGCACGGCGGTCGAGAAATGGATCCAGCCGCGCGGGGCGATGGTCTTGAGCTCCTCGCGCAGCGGCGTCACGCGGTCCAGCAGGTCGTCCTGCACGATGAAGGCGCGGGCCTCGCAGTGCTCGGCGATGTAGGCGATCTCCGGTGCCGTCAGGCGGAAGTTGATCGGCACGGCGACCAGCCCGGCGCGGGCCAGCGCGGCATACATCTCCATCCATTCGACGCAGTTGTAGGCCAGCAGCGCGACCCGGTCGCCCTTGGCCAGCCCCAGCTCGCGCAGGCCGGCGGACAGCCGGGTGGCGCGCTCGTGCCATTGCAGGAAGGTGAGCGAGCGCCGCGAGTCGCGGGCACCGAGCTTGTGCGGGTGCAGGCGGGCGTGGGTGGCCACGGCATCCGCCACGGTGAGCAGGTGGTTCATGGAAGTCTCCGGATGAGGGTGGCGCGCGCGTCGCGGCGCGGCACGCAGGACAGCCTGACGGCGATGCGCCGATGTTAGAACTCTGAATTCAGAACGCGATTCGGGATTCCACCAAAAAAGGAACTCTGAATTCAGAATACGATTGCGCCAGATCGGGACGGAAGGCCGTCCCGCCGACCTGCCGCAGCGCGGCGCCCGACCCCCGACACGCGATACGCGATACGCGACACCGCCACAGGAGACGAAGATGGAACTGACCCGCAGACACTTTCTGGCCAGCAGCGCCGCCACCGGACTGGCCGCCTGCAGCGGCGTCGCGCTGGCGCAGGGCGGCCGGGCGGCCGAGTTCAAGCTGAAGCTGGGCACCGACCTGCCGGCCACGCACTCGGTCAACGTGCGGCTGCAGGAGGCGATTGCCGCCATCGCGGCGGAGTCCAAGGGACGCGTGGCCATCGAGCTGTTCCCGAACAACCAGCTGGGCAGCGACTCGGACATGATGTCGCAGATCCGCTCCGGCGCCCTGGAGCTGGCAACCTTCCCCGGCACGGTCATGTCGACGCTGATCCCGGTCACCGCCATCAGCGGCGTGGGCTTCGCCTTCAGCGGCTACGACAAGGTCTGGGCGGCGATGGACGGCGCGGTCGGCAACCACATCCGCGCCGGCATCGAGAAGATCGGCCTGGTGCCGTTCTCGACCGTCTGGGACAACGGCTTCCGCCAGATCACCACCAGCACCCGGCCGATCCGCACGCCCGAGGACCTGAAGAACTTCAAGATCCGCGTGCCGGTCGTGCCGCTGTGGGTGTCGATGTTCAAGACCATCGGCGCCGCACCGGTCAGCCTGCCGCTGGCCGAGGCCTACCAGGCCCTGCAGACCAAGGTCGCCGACGGCCAGGAGAACCCGCTGGCGCTGATCGAGTCGGCCAAGTTCTACGAGGTCCAGAAGTACTGCTCGCTGACCAACCACTCGTGGGACGGCTTCTGGTTCGTCGCCGGCGGCAAGGTCTGGAAGACCCTCCCGGCCGACCTGCAGCAGGTCATCACGCGCCACATCAACGCCGCCGCGCGCAAGCAGCGCGACGACATCGCGCGGGCCAACGTCGACCTCCAGAAGCAGCTGGAGGCGAAGGGCCTGGTCTTCAACGCGGTCGACAACTCGGCCTTCCAGAAGGCGCTGTCGACCGGCGGCTTCTACGCGCAGGCCAAGGAGAAGTTCGGCCCCGAGGCCTGGGCGCTGCTGCAGCAGTTCGCCGGCCAGATCGGCTGAGGCGCACGACATGAGCGCCGTCATCACCCCCGCTGCGGGACTGGACGTTCCGGCCCTGCCGGCCTCGGCGCTGCGCCGGGGCGCGGCCGGGCTGGACAGGATCCTCGGCTCGACCCTCGAGGCGGGCGCCGGCCTGCTGATCGTGGCCGAGATCGCCATCCTGTTCGCGGGCGTGGTGGCGCGCTACTTCCTGGACACGCCGCTGGTCTGGTCGGACGAGGCCGCCTCGCTGCTGTTCCTGTGGCTGGCCTGCCTGGGCGCGGTGGTGGCCTTCCGGCGCGGCGAGCACATGCGCATGACCGCGCTGGTGGCCAGTCTGCCACCGTCGTCGCGGGCCTTCCTCGACACGGTGGCGACGGTCGCCTCCATCACCTTCCTGGCGCTCAACGTCTGGCCGGCCTGGGAGCATGCGGTCGACGAGGCGATCGTGACGACGCCGGCACTCGACATCTCGGCGGCCTGGCGCGTGTCCGCCCTGCCGGTCGGCCTGGCGCTGATGGCGCTGATGGCGCTGCTGCGGCTGGTCACCACCGCCCGCACGGCCCACGTCGCCGGTGCGGTCGCGACGACCGTCCTGGCCTGCGGCCTGCTGGTCGCCGCGCGGCCGCTGTTCCAGGACCTGGGGCAGCTCAACCTGGTGATCTTCTTCGTCGGCATCACCGCGGTGACGGTGCTGATCGGCGTGCCGATCGCGGTCAGCTTCGGCCTGGCCACCTTCGGCTTCCTGTCGCTGACGACGAACCTGCCGGTCGGCGTCATCGTCGGCCGCATGGACGAGGGCATGTCGCACATCGTGCTGCTGTCGGTGCCGCTGTTCGTCTTCCTGGGCCTGCTCATCGAGATGACCGGCATGGCCCGCGCGATGGTCGCCTTCCTGGCCGCCCTGCTGGGCCATGTGCGTGGCGGCCTGCAGTACGTGATGCTGGGCGCGATGTACCTGGTCTCAGGCATCTCGGGCTCCAAGGTCGCCGACATGGCGGCGGTCGCGCCGGTGCTGTTCCCGGAGATGCGCCAGCGTGGCGCCCGCGACGGTGACCTGGTCGCGCTGCTGTCGGCCAGCGGCGCGCAGACCGAGACCATCCCGCCCAGCCTGGTGCTGATCACGATCGGCTCGGTCACCGGCGTGTCGATCGCCGCGCTGTTCACCGGTGGCATGCTGCCCGGCCTGGTGATGGGCGTGGCGCTGTGCGCGGTGATCGGCTGGCGCTACCGCGGCGAGGACCTGTCGCACGTGCGCCGGGCCAGCCTGCCAGTGATCGGCCAGGCGCTGCTGGTGGCGCTGCCGGCCATCGCGCTGCCCTTCATCATCCGCGCGGCGGTGGTCAACGGCGTGGCCACGGCCACCGAGGTGTCGACGCTGGGCATCGCCTACGCGCTGCTGGCCGGCCTGCTGATCTACCGCCAGAAGGACTGGTCGCGCATCGGCCCGATGCTGGTCGAGACGGCGGCGCTGTCGGGCGCCATCCTCTTCATCATCGGCACCGCCACCGGCATGGCCTGGTCGCTGACGCAGTCGGGCTTCTCGCGCGGGCTGGCGCAGGCGATGGCCTCGCTGCCGGGCGGCCCGGGCATGTTCCTGGCCGTGTCCATCGTCGCCTTCGTGATCCTGGGCAGCGTGCTGGAGGGCATCCCCGCCATCGTGCTGTTCGGCCCGCTGCTGTTCCCGATCGCCCGCCAGGTCGGCGTGCACGAGGTGCACTACGCGATGGTGGTGGTGCTGGCCATGGGCGTGGGCCTGTTCGCGCCGCCCTTCGGCGTGGGCTACTACGCCGCCTGCGCGATCGGCCGGGTCGACCCGAAGGACGGCATGCGGCCGATCGTCGGCTACGTGCTGGCGCTGCTGGCCGGCCTGGCGCTGGTCGCGGCCGTGCCGTGGATCTCGACCGGCTTCCTCTGACCGCAGCGATCTGCCTGAACCCCTGACCCACCCGATCCACCTGACCCGCCCCGGCGGCCCCCCGCGATGACCAACCCCCAGATCTCCGAACGCAGCGCCGCCGCGCTGGTGGCGCGCTTCCTGAAGGCGCGTGGCGTGGACCGCGTGTTCGCGCTCTGCGGCGGCCACATCATGCCGATGTGGATGCGCCTGGACGCCGAAGGCATCCGCATCGTCGACGTGCGCGACGAGCGTGCCGCCGTCTACATGGCCCATGCCCATGCCGAGCTGACCGGCGGGCTGGGCGTGGCGATGGTGACGGCCGGCCCCGGCGTGACCAACGCGATGACCGGCATCGCCAATGCCTACGTCGCCCGTGCGCCGGTGCTGGTGCTCAGCGGCACGCCGCCGCGCGCGCAGGAAAACCGCGGCGCGTTGCAGGACATGGTCCACACCGACTTCGTGCGGCCGCTGACCCGCTACGCCCGCACCGTGCGCGAGCCTGAACTGGTGCTGCAGGAGCTGGACGAGGCGGTCGCCCGCGCCCTCGGCGAGGCCGGCGGCGAGCCCGGCCCGGCCTACCTGGACTTCCCGGTCGACACGCTGCGCGCCGATGTGCCGGCCGCCGTGCAGCTGCCCGAGCTGCTGGCGCCCAAGCCGCGCCATCGCCTGCGCCCGGAGCCGGAAGCGATCGACGCGGCGGTCGAGCTGCTGTGGTCGGCGAAGCGGCCGCTGGTCATCTCCGGCCGGGGTGCCAAGGGTGCCGGCCCGCAGCTGACCCGCCTGCTGGACGCGCTGGGTGCGCTCTACCTCGACACCGGCGAGAGCCGCGGCCTGGTGGCCGAGGACCATCCCGGCGTCGTCGCGGCGATGCGCGGCTCGGTCATGGCCGAGGCCGACGTGATCCTGACCGTTGGCCGCCGGCTCGACTTCCAGCTCGCCTACGGCTCGCCGGCGGTGTTCGGTGCGGCCCGCTTCGTGCGCATTGCCGACTGCGCGGCCGAGCTGCGCGACAACCGACGGGGCGCGGCCGAGATCCTGGCCACGCCGGCCGAGGCGCTGGCCGCGCTGGTCGAACGGGCGGGCGATCGACCGCCGGCGGTCGACCGCGACTGGGCCCGCAGCGTGCGCGAGAAGCACCAGGCGCGGGCTGACAAGCTGGTCGCCTCGATGCGCCAGGCGCCGGACGGCCCGGACGGCCTGATGCACCCGAACCGCCTGATCGCCGCGCTGCGCGAGGCCCTGCCGGCCGATGCCATCGTGGTGGCCGACGGCGGCGACTTCCTGAGCTTCGCGCGGGTCGGCCTGCCGGCCTCGACCTACCTCGATCCGGGCTCGCTCGGCTGCATCGGCGTGGGCACGCCCTTCGGCGTGGCGGCCAGCCTGGCCTGCCCGGGCCGCACCGTGGTGGTCGCCACCGGCGACGGCGCCTTCGGCTTCAACGCGATGGAGATCGACACCGCCGCACGCCACCACGCGCCGCTGCTGATCGTGGTGGCCAACAACGGCAGCTGGGCCATCGAGGTGCGCGACCAGCAGGAGACCCACGGCAAGGTGGTCGGCACGCGGCTGCAGTTCGCCGACCATGCCGGCATGGCGCGCGCCTTCGGCCTGCATGCCGAGCGCGTCATGCAGGCGGCCGACCTGGGCCCGGCGATCGCCCGGGCGCTGGCGGCCGTGGCCGACGGGCAGGCTGCGCTGCTTGACGTCTTGGTGACACCCGATGCAGCCTCTTCCGATGCAAAGTCGGGGCTGGCCTGGGTGCCCGACCTGCAGGCGCTGGGCGCCTGGGACGAGGCCGAGCGGGCCTGGCGGCGCGGCTGACCCGCCCACGACCGACGACACACCGGAACACCACACCATGGACGCCATGCTGACCCCCGAACTGAGCGCGCTGCAGGCGCGCATCCGCACCTTCATCGCCGACCAGGTCATCCCGCTGGAGGGCGATCCGCGCGGCGGCGCCCACGGGCCGGACGAGTCGCTGCGCCGGGAGCTGATCGAGCGGGCCCGCCGCGCCGAGCTGCTGTCGCCGCATGCGGCGCGCCGCTACGGCGGCCTGGGCCTGAGCCACGTCGGCCGGGCGGTCGCCTTCGAGGAGGCCGGCTACTCGATGCTGGGCCCGGTCGCGCTGAATGTCTTCGCGCCCGACGAGGGCAACATGCACCTGCTGGAGGAGGTCGCCACGCCGGCCCAGAAGGAACAGTGGCTGCGGCCGATGGCCGAGGGCCACATCCGCTCCTGCTTCTGCATGACCGAGCCGGCGCCGGGCGCGGGCTCGGACCCGTCGATGCTGGCGACGACCGCCGTGCCGTACCAGGACGCCAGCGGCGAGGGCTACGTCATCAACGGCCTGAAGTGGTTCATCACCGGGGCCGACGGCGCCCGCCTGGCCATCATCATGGCCATGGTCCCGCAGGTCGGCGCGACCATGTTCCTGGCCGACATGGCCACGCCGGGCATCACGCTCGAACGCAACATGGACACGCTCGACCGCTGCTTCCCGGGCGGCCACGGCGTGGTCCGCTTCAGCGGCCTGCGGGTGCCGGCCTCGGCCATCCTCGGCGAGCTGGGCCAGGGCTTCCGCTATGCCCAGGTGCGACTGTCGCCGGCCCGCCTGACGCACTGCATGCGCTGGCTGGGCGCGGCCCGCCGGGCCCACGACATCGCGGTGGCCTATGCCCGCACCCGCATGGCCTTCGGCAAGCCGATCGGCCAGCACGAGGGCGTCGGCTTCCAGCTGGCCGACAACGAGATGGACCTGCACGTCGCGCGCCTGACCATCCACCACTGCGCCCAGGTGCTGGACGCCGGCCACCTCGGCCTGCACGAGTCCAGCCGCGCCAAGGTGATCGTCTCCGAGGCGGTCTGGCGGGTGGCCGACCGCTGCGTCCAGGTGCTGGGCGGGCAGGGCGTCACCGGCGAGACGGTGGTCGCCCGCATCTTTGCCGACATGCGCGCCTTCCGCATCTACGACGGCCCGAGCGAGGTGCACCGCTGGAGCCTGGCCAAGCACATCATCAAGGGCCATCGCCCGGCCGGGACGGCGGCATGACGGTGGATCGACTCTCGCTGGCCGGCCGCGTCGCGCTGGTGACCGGCGCGTCCAGCGGCCTGGGCCGGCACTTCGCCGGCGTGCTGTCGCAGGCCGGCGCGACGGTGGTGCTGGCCGCCCGCCGGCTCGACAGGCTCGACGAGGCGGTGGCGCAGATCCGCGACCGGGGCCAGGCGGCCCAGGCCGTCGCGCTGGACGTCACCGACGCGGCCAGCGTCAAGGCCGCCTTCGACACGCTGGCCGAGCGCGGCCTGTGCGCCGACGTGCTCGTCAACAACGCCGGCGTGGCGGTCTCGCGCCCGCTGCTGGCGCAGACCGAGGCCGACTGGGACGGCGTCGTCGACACCAACCTCAAGGGCGCCTGGCTGGTCGCGCAGGAAGCGGCGCGGCGGCTGGTGGCGGCCGGCAAGCCCGGCAGCATCGTCAACGTCGCCTCGATCACCGGCGAGCGGGTGGCCGGCGGCGTCGCGCCCTACTGCGCCTCCAAGGCCGGCCTGATCCAGCTGACCAAGGCGATGGCGCTGGAGCTGGCGCGCGTGGGCATCCGCGTCAACGCGCTGGCGCCGGGCTATGTCTCGACCGAGCTGAACCAGGACTTCCTCGCATCGGGTGCCGGCGAACGGCTGCGCGCGCGCATCCCGCAGCAGCGCTTCGGCCGCGTCGAGGACCTCGACGGCCCGCTGCTGCTGCTGGCCAGCGAGGCCGGCGCCTACGTCACCGGCAGCGTGCTGGCGGTCGACGGCGGGCATCTCGTCAGCAGCCTGTGAATCCACCGATCCGAGCGACATGAGCAGCCCCATCGCCCCTCCCGATCCCGTCCTGCTGGCCGACTGGCTGCGCGCCCACGTGCGGCCCTTCCACGGCTCGGTGCAGGTCCAGCCGCTGACCGGCGGCCAGTCCAACCCGACCTACCGCGTGCAGGCCGGCGAGCACCAGTGGGTGCTGCGCCGCAAGCCGCCCGGCGTGCTGCTGACCTCGGCCCATGCGATCGAGCGCGAGCACCGTGTCATGTCCGCGCTGGCCGGCAGTGCCGTGCCGGTGCCTGCCATGCATGTGCTGTGCGAGGACGCGGCGGTGATCGGCTCGCCCTTCTACGTCATGGACTACGTCGAGGGCCGCGTCTTCGCCAGCCCTGACCTGCCCGGCCTCGCGCCGGCCGAACGTGGGGCGATCTTCGACGAGATGAACCGCGTCGTCGCCGCGCTGCATGGCGTGGACGTGCAGGCCGTCGGCCTGGCCGACTACGGCCGGCCGCAGAACTACCTGGCCCGCCAGCTCGACCGCTGGACCCGCCAATACCGCGCCAGCGAGACCGAGCGCCACGAGCCGATGGAGCACCTGATCGATTGGCTGCAGGCCCATCGGCCGGACGACGAGGAGGTCTCGCTGGTGCATGGCGACTTCCGCATCGACAACCTCATCTTCCACCCCACCGAGCCGCGCGTGCTGGCCGTGCTGGACTGGGAGCTGTCGACGCTGGGCCATCCGCTGGTCGACTTCGCCTACCACCTGATGACCTGGCGGGTCACGCCCGAGGAGTTCCGCGGCCTCAAGGGCCATGACCTCGCGGCGCTGGGCATCCCGGACGAGGCGGCCTATGTGGCGGCCTATGCGCGCCGCAGCGGCCGGGCCAGCCTGCCCCACCTGGACTACCACCTGGCCTTCAACATGTTCCGCATGGCCGCGATCCTGCAGGGCATCCTGGCCCGGGCGCTGCAGGGCAGCGCGGCCAGCGCGGACGCCGAGCGCACCGGCCGGCAGGCGCGTCCGATGGCCGAGGCCGGCTGGCGACTGGTGCAGCAGCTGGCGGCGAGCTGAATGCGCGGTCTCGCCCGGCCACGCAGAATCCGCGCCGCATGCTGAAGATCCTCGACGTCACCTTTCCCTTCTTCGCCCTTGTGCTGGTCGGCTGGTTCGCCGCCCGGCGCCGCTGGATGCCGCTGGAGGCCATCCCGGGGCTGAACCTGTTCGTCCTCTACTTCGCGCTGCCCTGCATGCTGCTGCGCTTCGCGGCGGCCACGCCGATCGCCCGCATGGTCGATCCCGGCGTGCTCGGCACCTGGCTGGTCTGCGCGCTGGCGATGGTCGCGCTGGCGCTGCTGGCCGCACGCGGGCTGTCTGGACGGCCGCGCATGGGCTGGGACAACGCCGCCTTCGGCGCGCTGGTGGCGGCCTTCCCGAACTCGGGCTTCATGGGCGTGCCGCTGCTGGTCGACCTGCTGGGCCAGCGGGCGGCGGCGCCGGCGATCGTCGCGCTGTCGATGGACATGATCGTCACCTCGTCGCTGTGCATCGCGCTGTCGCGGCTGGACGCGGCGGGCAGCCACGGTGCCGGCCGGGCGGCGATGAACGCGCTCAAGGGCGTGCTGGTCAACCCGCTGCCCTGGGCCATCGGCGCGGGCTGCGCGGTCTCGGCCAGCGGCGGCAGCCTGCCGCACCTGGTCATGAAGCCGGTCACGATGCTGGCCGACGCCGCCTCGCCGGCCGCGCTGTTCACGCTCGGTGCGGTGCTGGCGCGATCACAGGCACATTCGCAGGCACGTTCACAGGCGCGGGCCGAGGCCGCCGAAGCCGTCGCTCGCCCCGCCGACGCCGCTGCGGCGCCAGCCCACCATCCGCTCGGCGACGTGCCCTGGGTGGTCGCGTTGAAGCTGGTCGTCCACCCGCTGCTGGTCTGGCTGGCCTGCCAGGCCGCGATCGCGCTGGGCGTGCCGCTGGACGCCGACGCGGTGCTGGTCCTGACCCTGCTGGCCGCGCTGCCGAGCGCGAGCAACGTGCCCATGCTGGCCGAACGCTTCCAGGCCGACGCCGGCCGCATCGCCCAGATCGTGCTGCTGACGACGGCGCTGGCCTTCGTGACCTTCACCGCCCTGGTGGCGCTGCTGGTGGGGTGAGCCGCACCGGACCGGTTTGCGCCTGCCCCGATCGGGCGCCCGCCGGCCACGTCTCGTGCGATCCTTCGTCCCGCTGGACCCAGGAGACCGACATGAGCACCGCTGAACACGCCCCCGTCAAGAACCCCGTGCTGGCCGGGTTCCGCCGCCAGGCCGATGCGCTGGTTGCGCAGATGAGCGTCGAGGAACAGGCCCTGCTGCTGTCGGGCGACGGCTGGTGGCAGACCCATGGCATCGAGCGCCTCGGCCTCGCGCCGATGGTCGTGTCCGACGGGCCGCACGGGCTGCGCAAGGTCAACGGACCCGGCCTGGACGGCAGCGTGCCGGCGACCTGCTTCCCGACCGCGCCCGGCCTGGCCGCGACCTGGAACACCGCGCTGGCCCGCGAGGTCGGCGCCGCGCTGGGCCTGGAGGCGCAGGCCAGCGGCGTCCACATCGTGCTCGGCCCGGGCATCAACATGAAGCGCTCGCCGCTGGGCGGGCGCAACTTCGAATACTTCTCCGAAGACCCGGTGCTGGCCGGCCGCATGGCCGCCGCCTACATCGACGGCGTGCAGGGCCAGGGCGTGGGCACCTCGCTGAAGCACTTCGCGGTCAACAACCAGGAATTCGAGCGCATGTCGACCAGCTCGGACGTCGACGAGCGCACGCTGCACGAGATCTACCTGCAGGCCTTCGAGATCGCCATCGCCCAGGTGCCGCCGGAAGCGCAGCCGTGGTCGGTGATGAGTTCCTACAACCTGATCAACGGCGTGCAGGCCAGCGAGCACCGCGAGCTGCTGACCGGCATCCTGCGCGAGCGCTGGGGCTACGAGGGCTTCGTCGTGTCGGACTGGGGCGGCATCCGTGACCGCGTGGCCGGTGTCATCGCCGGCAACCACCTGGAGATGCCCGGCAGCGGCGCGCACAACCGCCAGAAGATCATCGACGCGGTCCATGCCGGCGCGCTCGACCGCGCCGTGCTGGCGCGCGTCACGGCCGAGCTGGTCGCGGTCATCCTGATGGCCCATGCCCGCCACCGGCCCGGCAGCACCTTCGACGCCGAGGCCCACCACGCGCTCTCGCGCCGCGTCGGTGCCGAAGGCATCGTGCTGCTGAAGAACGAGGGCAACGTGTTGCCGCTGGCGGCGGGCACGCGCGTCGCGGTGATCGGCGACTTCGCCCAGGCGCCGCGCTACCAGGGCGCCGGCAGCTCGCAGGTCAACCCGACGCGGGTGGCCCGTCCGCACGACGAGCTGGTGGCGCTGCTGGGCGCGGAGCAGGTCCGCCATGCCCGCGGCTGCGACGAGGAGGGCGTGACCACCGACGCGCTGGTGGCCGAGGCGGTGGCGGTGGCGCAGGCCTGCGACGTCGTGCTGGTCTTCGCCGGTCTGCCCGACAGCTACGAGTCCGAGGGCTTCGACCGTCGCCACATCGACCTGCCACCGGGCCAGGACCGGCTGATCGAGGCGCTGGCCGCTGCGCACCCGAAGGTGGTCGTCGTGCTGATGAACGGCTCGGCCGTGGCCATGCCCTGGGTCGACAGCGTGCCGGCCATCGTCGAAGGGTGGCTGGGCGGACAGGCCGGTGGCGGTGCCATCGCCGACGTGCTGACCGGCCGCGTCAACCCGTCCGGCAAGCTCAGCGAGACCTTCCCGGTCAGCCTGCAGCAGACGGCCGCCTGGCCGAACTTCCCCGGCCGCGACGGCCAGGCCTGGTATGGCGAGGGCCTGTTCATCGGCTATCGCCACCACGACAAGCGCGGCCTGCAGCCGCTGTTTCCCTTCGGCCACGGCCTGAGCTACACGCGCTACGACTACACCGCGATCCGCACGGATGCGTCGACCTTCGACGTCGACGCGGACTTGGATGGGGGTGGCCGGCTGGTGGTCGAGGCGACGCTGGAGAACACCGGCGAGCGCGCCGGCCAGGAGGTCGTGCAGCTCTACGTGCGCGAGCGTGCGCCGCATGTCGTGCGGCCCGAGCGCGAGCTGCGCGCCTTCGCCAAGGTCAGCCTGGCACCCGGCGCGTCGACCACCGTGCGCTTCGAGCTGGGCCGGCGCGACTTCGCCCACTACGACATCGGCCTGCACGACTGGGCCGTGACGCCGGGCACCTACGACATCCAGGTCGGTGGCTCATCGCGTGAGCTTCCGCTCTGCGCGACGGTCGAGGTGCAGGCCAGCCGGGCCCGTCGTCAGCCGCTGACCCGGCAGTCGATGGTGCAGGACTTCCTCGGCCGCCCCGGCGGCCAGGCCGCCTACGACGAGCTGCTGCGCGCGCTCGGCATGGGCGGGCTGGTCGACCCGGTCGATGAGGCCGCGCTCGCGAAGCTGACCCCCGAGCAGCTCGCCGCCAAGCGCAAGGGCGACCGCGGCGCGCTGGCCTTCGCCAACGAGATGCCGCTCTACAAGCTCCCCGCCATGTCCGGCGGGCGCTGCAGCGATGCGCGCATTGACGCGCTGGTGAGGGTGTTCGGAGGGTGAGGCGGCCCCGGTTCCCGTCGCCATCGGGCGACGCCGGCCTACGGTAGGTCGGATACCCCGTGTCCGACCTACCGGGCCCGCTCGGCCGCCTCGATCGTGTTGACCAGCAGCATCGTGATGGTCATCGGCCCGACGCCGCCGGGCACCGGGGTGATCCAGCCGGCGACGTCCTTGACGCCGTCGAAGTCGACGTCGCCGCAGAGCTTGCCCTCGTCGTTGCGGTTCATGCCGACGTCGATGACGACGGCGCCGGGCTTGACCCTGTCGGCGGTCAGCACGTTGCGCTTGCCGACGGCGGCGACCACGATGTCGGCCTGGCGGGTGTGGTGGGCCAGGTCGGTCGTGCCGCTGTGGCAGACCGTCACGGTGGCGTTGGCCGCCAGCAGCATCATGGCCATGGGCTTGCCGACGATGTTGCTGCGGCCGATGACGACCGCGTGCTGGCCGCGCAGGTCCTTCAGGCCGATGGATTCGAGCATCTTCATGCAGCCGTAGGGCGTGCAGGCCTTGAAGCCCGGTTCACCGACCATCAGCGCGCCGGCGCTGGCGACGTGGAAGCCGTCGACGTCCTTGAGCGGCGAGATCGCCTCGATCACGGCGTGGTCGTCAATGTGCTTCGGCAGCGGCAGCTGGACCAGGATGCCGTGGATGGCCGGGTCGGCGTTGAGCGCCTCGATGCGCGCGAGCAGTTCGGCCTGGGTCATCGAGGCGTCGTGTTTCTCCAGCACCGAATGCAGGCCGCTGTCGGCGCAGGCCTTGACCTTGTTGCGCACGTAGACGGCGCTGGCCGGGTTGTCGCCCACGAGGATGACGGCCAGACCGGGCCGGATGCCGCGCGCGGTCAGGGCGGCGGCGCGTTGCGCGACGTCGGCGCGGAGCTGGCGGGAAAGGGCGTTGCCGTCGATCAGCTGGGCGGTCACGGCGGCCTCCTTCAATTGAAGACGATCGTGCTGTGGCCGTTGAGCAGCACGCGCCGCTCGGTGTGCCACTTGACGGCGCGGGCCAGCACCTGGCTCTCGGTGTCGCGGCCGATGGCGGTCAGGTCCTCCGGGCTCATCGCGTGATCCACCCGGGCGACGTCCTGCTCGATGATCGGACCCTCGTCGAGGTCGGCGGTCACGTAGTGCGCGGTCGCGCCGATCAGCTTCACGCCCCGGTCGTGGGCCTGGTAGTAGGGCCGCGCGCCCTTGAAGCTGGGCAGGAAGCTGTGGTGGATGTTGATGGCGCGGCCCGACAGGCGCCGGCACATCGGGTCGGACAGCACCTGCATGTAGCGCGCCAGCACGACCAGTTCGGCGCCCTCGCGCTCGATGATCTCGAGCTGCCTCGCCTCGGCCTCGGGCTTGGTCGCCGCCGTCACCGGGATGTGGTGGAAGGGCACGTCATGGCTGGCCGCCAGGCGGTAGAAGTCGCGGTGGTTGGAGACGATGGCCTTGGGCGCGATCGGCAGCAGGCCGGACTTCCAGCGGAACAGCAGGTCGTTGAGGCAATGGCCGTGCTGGCTGACCAGGATGACGGTCGGCACCGGCTCCTGGTGCGGGTGCAGGCCGATGGTCATGGACCATTCGCCGGCCAGCGTGCGCAGCTCGGTGGCCAGGGCCTCCTGGACCGCGCTGGCGCAGCTGAACTGCACGCGCATGAAGAACATCGCGGTGCGGGCGTCCTGGTGCTGGGCGGCTTCCTCGATGTTGGCCTCGTGGCGCAGCAGCGCGCCGGAGACGGCATGCACGATGCCGGGCTTGTCGGGACAGGACAGGGTCAGGATGAAGGCGGAGCGCATGGGCGGGTTCCTGTTCAGATCTCGATGTGGACGATGTCGTCCTCGATCTTGGTGGCGTAGGTCTTGAGGGCGACGCAGACCGGCGCGCCGAGCGGACGGCCGTCGCGGATGTCGAAGCGGCCGTTGTGCTTCGGGCATTCGATGACGTGGCCCGACACCAGGCCGTCGCACAGGTGCACCTTCTCGTGCGTGCACAGGCCGTCGCTGGCATAGGCACGGTCCTCGACGCGGTAGATCGCGAAGGTCCGGCCGGCGTGGTCATGGCGGGTGACGTCCTCGTCGTCGATGGCGTCGAAGGACACGGTGGGGATCCAGGTGGACATGGGCTTTCCTTGAAGGGGGAATCGGGGTTCGGGGGATCAGGTGAGCCGCCGGGGCTCGGGGTGCAGCGAGCGGGCCAGCGCCTCGCACAGGGCCAGCGCGTTCAGCAGCCGGCGCGAGTCGGTGCCCAGGCGCATCACGATGCCGCCGTGGGCCCGCAGCTCGTGGCGGTTCATGCGACCGCGCACGAGGCTCAGCACGCGCGGTCCGTAGGGCAGGGGATCACGCGGGCGGGTCTCGGGCGTCAGGTCCTGCCAGACGGCGACCTGGACCAGCCAGTCGCCCGGCTGGGCCGCCGCCTCGGGGTGGGGGCCGAGCACCTGCAGGCCACCGCGCAGGTGGGTGGCGAGGGTCTCGTCGGTCGGTCCGGCCGCGACGACGTGGATGCGCCGGGCGCCCCGCAGCGCCTGCACCGCGAGCCGGAACTCGGGTCGCACGACCAGGCCCTTGAGGCTGCCCAGGCCGAGCGCGCTGGCCTCGATGTCGGCCAGCGCGCGGGCGCTGTCCGGGTGCAGCCAGTCGTCGGGCGTGGCGACCGGATCGGGCGTCTCGCGCCCGGCCCGCTCGACCATCGCGTACTTCAGTTCCTGGAAGCCGCGCAGCCCGAAGCGCTGGGCCAGCCGCACGACCGAGGCGGGGATGGTTCCGCAGGCCCGCGCGACGTCCTGGATGCGGTGGTGGTGCAGCGTGGCCGCGTGGTCGATGCAGTAGCGCGCGACGTGGCCGAGCTTGGGGCTCAGGTTCGGCAGCTCGCTCTGCATCTCCAGCAGCAGCCGCGAGGCGGCCGTGTCGCGGCTGGCGACAGGCCCGGGGCCGGACCCGGTGCCGGCCGGGCTGGCGTGGACAGCGTGTAGCGCATGCATGCAGGTCTTCCTTTCAAGGACGTTCCGGATCACATGAACGACAGGCACGACAGGCCGGCGTCGGCCCTGCGGCTAAAGTGGCTGGCATAGCCCCGAACAGCGAATCGACCAGCGATGTCCCGAGACCCGTCGAGCACCCGAAAGATCACCGCCAGCGATGTCGCCGAGCGCGTCGGCGTGTCCAAGTGGACCGTCTCGCGCGCCTTCACCGACGGCGCTTCGATCGCGCCCGACGTGCGCGAACGCGTGCTGCAGGCCGCCGCCGAGATGGGCTACTCGCCCAACCTGCTGGCGCGCAGCCTGACGACCCGCAGCTCGCGTCTGGTCGCGCTGGTGGTCGACGAACTCGGCAACCCGAACCAGCTCTTCCTGATCAACGAGGCGACCCGGCAGCTGCAGGCCCGCGGCTTCAGCTCGCTGCTGCTCAACCTCAGCCCCGAATACGGTCCGGCGGCGGCCCTGCGGCTGGCCGACCAGTTCCAGGTCGACGGCATCATGTTCATGGGCACCTCGCTGAACCAGGAGCTGATCGAGCTGGCGCAGAAGATCCGCCGCGTGCCGCTGGTGGTCGTCAGCCGCAACTCGTCGCTGTCCAACATTCCCTTCGTCACCACCGATGGCTATGCCGCCGGTGCCGAGATCGCCGACCTGTTCCTGTCGCAAGGCCTGCGCCGCATCGGCCACATGACCGGCCCGGCCTCGGAGCGCACCGAGCTGCGCCGGCTCGACGGCTTCCGCGACCGGCTGGAGGCCTGTGGCGTGCCGCTGGCCTGCGTGCTGCATGCCGATCACTACCGCCGCGACCAGGCCATGCAGGCCCTGCTGAAGTACCTCGGCGCGACCCCGCGCGAACAGCGCATCGAGGCGCTGTTCTGCGAGAGCGACATCCTGGCGATCGGTGCGCTCGACGCGCTGCATTCGACCGGCAACCTGCACCGCCTCGCGGTCGTCGGCTTCGACGACATCGAGATGGCCTCGGCACCGCCCTACCAGCTGACCACCTTCCGCCAGCCGGTCGACCACCTCGTCGCCGAGGCGATCCGCCGCATCCTCGATCCGGACGCGCTGGACGCCGGCTCGCTGCTGGCGCCGGGCACGCTGGTGCTGCGCGGCTCGCATCGCCGGCTCGGCTGAGCCGGCGGGCGAACGGTCAGCCGACGACCGGCCGGCCGTCCTTCAGCCGCACCGTCTGGCCGGTCTTGCACGACAGCGTCGCGGCCTCGGCCACGGCCAGCGCGTTGACGCCATCCTGCAGCGTGACCGGGTAGCCGGTGCCGGCCTTGACCGCATCGATGAAGGCACGCCATTCGGCCTCGTAGGCACGCATGTAGCGCTCCAGGAAGAAGTACTCCGGCTTGGCACTGGTGGCACCGGCGGTGGTCACCTTGTTGACCGTGTTCTCCAGCACGTTGCCGGCCTGCAGCAAGCCAGTCGAGCCCAGCAGTTCGAGGCGCTGGTCGTAGCCGTAGACGGCGCGGCGGCTGTTCTTGATGACGGCGATGCGGCCGTCGGCCCAGCGCAGCGTGATGACGGCGGTGTCGACGTCACCGGCCTCACCGATGGCGGGATCGACGATGCTGGTGCCCACGGCCGAGACCTCCACCGGCGCGCCACCGAAGATCCAGCAGGCCATGTCGAAGTCGTGGATGGCCATGTCGCGGAACAGGCCGCCCGAGACCTGGATGTAGCTGACCGGCGGCGGGGCCGGGTCGAACGACGTGATGGACAGCAGCTCGCCCTTGCCGATCTCGCCGGCCTCGAGGGCGCGCTTGACGGCGGCGAAGTTCGGGTCGAAGCGGCGGTTGAAGCCGATCATCACGGGCTTGCCGGTCTTCGCCACGGCAGCTTGGCAGGCCAGCGCGCGTTCGAGGCTCAGGTCGACCGGCTTCTCGCACAGCACGGCCTTGCCGGCGGCGGCGGCGGCCTCGATCAGGCCAGCGTGGGTGTCGGTCGAGGTGGCGATCAGCACCGCATCGATGGACGGGTCGTGGATGATGTCCAGCGAGCTGCGGGCCTGCGCGCCGTAACCGGCGGCGAGCTTCTCGGCGGCCGCCTGGTTGACGTCCGACACCGCGACCAGCTGGCTGTCCGCGTTGGCGGCGATGCTCTTGGCGTGAACGTTGCCGATGCGGCCTGCGCCGAGCAATCCGACCTTGATCATGTTGGGAACTCCGAAAGTGGGGGCGGGCGACAAGGATGCGCCACGCGGGGTGGAACGGGAAGGGACTGGCTCAGTCCGTGAGCCTGGCAAGGAACTGGTCGAACTCGGCATCTGCGATCGGCACGACGTGCTCGGGCGCCGGGTAGGCGCCGGTGTTCACGTCGGCGACGAACTCCTGGAAGGCGGCGACACGCTCGCGCTGCAGGCGCTCGAACTCGGCGGCGAAGTTGCGGTAGGTCTTGGCATGGCGCGGCTTGTGGCCGCGGGTGTGGCCCAGCACGTCCTCGGTGAAGAGGTACTGCGCATCCGCGCCGGGGCCGGCACCCATGCCCAGCATCAGCACCGAGGTGCGGCGCGAGATCTCGGCCGCGACGCGGTCGGGCACGACCTCCAGCTCGGCGGCGAACACGCCGATGGCTTCGAGCCGCTGCACGTGCTGCCACACCGCCAGCGCGCTCGGGGCGGTCTTGCCGACCGCCTTGAAGCCGCCGGTCCAGGTCGCCTGCGACGGGATCAGCCCGACATGGCCGACCACCGGCACGGCCTCGTCGCACAGGCGTTTCTGGATGTCCAGCGAGGCGGCGCAGTAGACGCAGTCGCCGCCCAGGCCCATGAAGTGGAAGGCCTCGCGCAGGTAGTCCTCGGCGGTGATGAGCTTGCCGTAGGGGCCGTAGGGCAGGCCGACCTGCACGAAGCAGTGGCCGGCGGCGGCGCGCATCTCGGCCGTGAAGAAGCGGCCCTCGATGGACAGCATGTCCACGCCGGCCGCATCGGCCGCGGCGGCCTCCTCGGGCGTCGTGACGTAGAGCATCGAGATCTGGCGCTTGCCCTTGAGGGCGCGCATGTCGGCCACGGTCGGGCGACGGCTGCGGGCGGTGGACGTGGTGAGGCTCATGGGGATGTCCTGTTTCCGGCCGTTCAGACGGTGAAGGCGCTGCGGAAGGCTTCGAGTGCCGCATCCGCGTCGCCGGAGGCAAAGGCCTCCATGCAGACGGCGCCGGTGTAGCCCATGCCCTTGAGGGCGCGGGCGACGCCGGCGTAGTTGACCTCGCCGGTGCCGGGCTCCATGCGGCCGGGCACGTCGGCGACCTGCACCTCGCCGATCCACGGCAGGCAGGCGCGGCACAGCGCGATCAGGTTGCCCTCGCCGATCTGGGCGTGGTAGAGGTCGAGGTTGAGCTTCAGGCCGGGGCGGTTGATCGAGGAGACCAGCGCCAGCGTGTCGCGGGCCAGCGCGAAGGGCACGCCGGGATGGTCGACCGGCAGGTTGAGGTTCTCGATCATGAAGGTCACGCCGTGGGCCTCGGCCAGGTCGGCGATGCGGTTGAGCGTGTCGCGGGCCTTGAGCCACATCGCGCCGGTGACGGTCTCGCAAGGCGTGACCGGCAGGCCGCGATCGCCCAGTCCGGTGCCGTGCAGGTTCAGGCGCGCCACGTTCAGGCGCTGGCCCACGGCGATGGCTTCGGCGGCGGTGGCCAGCAGCTCGTCGGCACCGGCATCGTCGGCCAGGCGGCCGCGCAGGTAGCCGGTCATGGAGGAGAAGCGCGTGCCGGCGGCGGCCGCCGCCTCCAGCATCGCCAGCTCATGGTTCTGCCAGCCCCAGATGCCGACCTGGTAGCCCATCTCGGTCAGGCGGGCGAGGCGCCAGGCCATCGGGCGGTCGTTCCAGAGCATCTCGGCGCAGGCGGCCAGCACAAAGGGGGAGTTCACGTCAGGGGTCCTTCCGGTAGGTCTGGGTGCAGTGTAGAAAGCCGTGCATCCGGTTGCAAGATAATCAGAAAGATTTTTCTCTTATGTCGATCCGACCCACGGGAAAACGCTAGGGCAAACCCGGTGGGCTCGGCCACGAACGGGGTGACTTCCTCGGAGCATGCGACCAAAGAGGCCATCCCATGGACTCGCAATGCCAGTTCTTGCCGGGAAAATACTTAGAAGATTTTTTCCAAGTCGCCGATAAAGTCCATTGCACTCGGTTGCAAGAACCGCCCTTCAAGGACACGACAGACCATGGATGACTCGCACTTCGGCGTGCGCAACAAGCGCGGCGACTGGGCCCCGACCGGCCGGCGCGAGGTGGCGCCCTTCTGGGCCTGGCCGCCGCAGCTGGGCAAGGTGCTGGCCTGGCTGCCGGGCTATGTCTGGCCCTGGAACGCCTTCCACCTCGCCACCGCGCTGCTGTGGTGGTTCTTCGTCGTGCCCGATGCGGCGACGCTCAAGGTGCTGTCCTGGGGCTGGCCGGCCTGGCTGCTGGCGGTCAACTGGGTCGCCTGCCTGGCCTGGTACGGCGCCTTCGAATGGCGGCTCTACCGCCAGCGGGCCCAGGCCGGGCGCTTCAAGTACCACCACAAGTTCCCGTCCGAATCGCCCTCGGACGTGTTCTGGTTCAAGAGCCAGAACATCGACAACTTCCTGCGCAGCTTCCTGATCTCCATCCCGCTGTGGACGCTGGTGCAGGTGATCTTCCTGTGGTGCTGGGCGAACGGCATCGGCGCCTGGCTGACCTGGGACGAGCATCCCGTCTACCTGACGCTGCTGCTGCTGCTGTCGCCGGCCATCCACGAGGTCCACTTCTACGCGATCCACCGGCTGATCCACACGCCGCAGCTCTACAAGTGGATCCACTCGATCCACCACAACTCGGTCAACCCGAGCCCGTGGTCCTCGCTGAGCATGCACCCGGTCGAGGGCTTCCTGTACCACGCGGTCGCGCTGTGGCACCTGGTGATCCCGTCCAACCCGATCGTGGCGATGTTCCAGCTGCATGCGGCCGGCTTCGGCGCCATCAACGGCCACATCGGCTTCGACCGCATCGAGCTGGGCGATGAGCGCTGGATGCACAGCCATGCCTACACGCACTACCTGCACCACAAGTACTTCGAGGTGAACTTCGGCGGCGACGGCCTGGTCCCGCTGGACCTCTGGCTGGGCACCTGGCACGACGGCAGCAAGGACGGCGAACGCCAGATGCAGGCCCGCTACGAACGCAAGCTGGCGCGCATGAACGCCGGCAAGGCCGGTTGAGGCACTCGGGCTGGCTCATCGAACGAGCCACCTGACCTCGCACCGCCCGGATCCGATCCCCACGCGCAGTTTTTCCCCCACGACGGCCGCCAGGCGCGGGCGGCTCCCCACGATCTTTCCGACAGACCTGACAGACCAGGAGACAACCATGACCTTCCTCAGCAAGACCTTCAAGCTGCTGGCCGCGACGGCCGCCATCGCCGCCGCCACCAGCGCCCTGGCCGCCGGCCCCCGCATCTTCGTGATCGGCGGCAAGGCCGACGATCCGTTCTGGTCGCGTGTCAAGAAGGGTGCCGATGACGCCGGCCTGGTCGTCAAGGCCGCCGGTGGCAGCGTGACCTGGCTGGGTCCGCAGACCTACGACAACCTCGGCCCGGACGCCGCCAAGCTGATCCGCACCGCGCTGAGCCAGAAGCCCGATGCCATCGTCGGCCCGGACTGGGTGCCCGAGGCGATGGACGCGGCCTTCAAGGAAGTGGTCGCCGCCGGCGTGCCGCTGATCATCTACAACGCCGGCGGCATGGAGGCGGCCAAGCGCCTGGGCGCGATGAACTACGTCGGCAGCGAGGAATACGTCGCCGGCCAGGGCGGCGGCGAGTACTTCACCAAGAGCGGCGCGAAGAACGTGCTGTGCGTGAACACGCAGCCGGGCTCGACCAACCAGGAATCGCGCTGCAAGGGCGTCGCCGACGGCATGGCCAAGGCCGGCGGCAAGTCGACCCAGCTGCCGCTGCCGGCCTCGTCCTTCGGCAACCCGACGGCGGTCGCCCAGGCGGTCAAGGCGGCCCTGCAGAAGGACAAGACGGTCGACGGCATCATCACCATCAGTGCCGGCGACGCCACCAGCGCCGCCACCGGCATCGCCCAGGCCGGCCTCGTCAAGCAGGTCAAGCTCGGCACCTTCGACATCGACCCGACCAATCTGGCCCGCATCCAGGACGGCACGCAGCTGTTCTGCATCGACCAGCAGCCCTACCTGCAGGGCTACCTGGCCGTGTCCATGCTCAACAGCTTCGTGCAGTACGGCCTGAAGGTGCCCAGCGCGCCGCTGCTGACGGGCCCCGGCATCGTCGACGCGTCCAACGTGGCGGCCACGCTGGCCGGTGCCAAGGCCGGCGCGCGCTGATCCGGCGCCGATCCTGCCCTGATCCCCACGTCGTGCGCCGGTCTGGCCCGGGCCCCATCCCGGGCCGGACCGGCGGGGTCGGTCGTCCCCACGGCGGCTGGCGGCCCCTGCAGTCCTTCCGCCGTGCACCTCAAGCCCGCACCATGAACCCGTCCCTCACCACCGCCCCGCCCGCCGGGGCCGCCACCGACCCGAGCCCGCGCATGCCCACCCTTCAACTCGGCAACCTCCTGCGACGTCCGGAGACCGGCTCGTTCATCGGCCTCGTCTCGGTCTTCGTCTTCTTCGCCATCTTCGGTGGCGAGACCTTCCTGTCGACCAGCGGCGCGGCCAGCTGGCTCAACATCGCGGCCGAGCTGGGCATCATCGCCCTGCCGGTCGGCCTGCTGATGATTGCCGGCCACCTCGACTTGTCGGTCGGCAGCGTGATCCCGGCCAGCTCGATGACGGTGGCCATCGTCTCGGGCCACTACGGCCTGCCGATGCCCGTGGGCATCGCCGCCGCGCTCGGCCTGGGCCTGGCGATCGGCTTCATCAACGGCTACCTGATCGTGCGCACCGACCTGCCGTCCTTCGTCGTCACGCTGGCCACGCTGTTCGCGGTCGCCGGCCTGACGCTGGGCCTGTCGGTGATCGTCGCGGGCAGCACCAGCGTCGCGCTCAAGGCCGACCCGGTCACCAAGGCCATCTTCGGCGACTACATCGACGGCAAGTTCCAGATCGTGCTGCTGTGGTGGATCGCCGCCGCGCTGCTGGTCGGCTTCATCCTCAGCCGCACCAGGTACGGCAACTGGATCCTGGCCCTCGGCGGCGACAAGGTCAGCGCCCGCAATGCCGGCATCCCGACCGACAAGCTCAACATCGCGCTCTACATGGGCAGCGGCTTCTGCTCGGCCTTCGTGGGCATGTGCCAGGCCATCCTCTACAACAGCGCGCAGGTCTCGGCCGGCCAGTCCTTCATCTTCAACTCGATCATCGCGGTGGTCATCGGCGGCGTGATCCTGACCGGCGGCTACGGCTCGGTGCTGGGCATCGTGCTGGGCACCATGACCTTCGCGATCGTGAACCAGGGCATCTACTACACCGGCTTCGACGCCAACTGGGCCAGCCTGATCATCGGCGTCCTGCTGCTGGCCGCCGTGCTGCTCAACAACACCTTCCGGACCAAGGCGCTGTCGCACTCGAAGTCCACCGCCAAGAAGAAGGCCTGACCATGAACGCACCCCTGCTCCAGCTTTCGGGCATCTACAAGTCCTTCGGTCCGGTCGATGTCCTGCACGACATCTCGCTGGAGGTGAAGGCCGGCGAGGTCCTGTGCCTGCTCGGCGACAACGGCGCGGGCAAGTCCACGCTGATCCGCATCCTGTCGGGCGTGCACCAGCCGACCCGCGGCGAGATGCGCATGAACGGCCAGGCCGTCTCGTTCCAGAACCCGCGCGAGGCCAGCGAACACGGCATCTCGACGGTGCACCAGTTCGGCGGCACCTTCCCGCTGATGAGCATCGGCCGCTCCTTCTTCGTCGGTGCCGAGCCGACGAAACGCTGGGGGCCCTTCGAGGTCTTCGACCGCAGGAAGGCCAACGAGATCGCGGTGCGCGAGATGCGCCAGCTGGGCATCACCCGCATCGACGACGGCAACCGGCTGGTCGGCGGGCTGTCCGGCGGCGAGCGCCAGGCGCTGGCGATCGCCCGTGCGGTCCACTTCGGCGCGAGCGTGCTGATCCTCGACGAGCCGACCGCCGCGCTGGGCGTCAAGGAAGCGGCGCATGTGCTGCGCATCATCCTGCAGGCCCGCAAGAAGGGCGTCGCGGTCATCTTCATCACCCACAACGTGGTGCATGCGCTGACCGTGGGCGACCACTTCGCGGTGCTGATCCGCGGGGCCAAGGCGGCCGACTTCCGCAAGGGCGAGAAGAGCCGCGAGGAGATCACCGACCTGATGGCCGGCGGCGAGGCCATGGCCGAGCTGGAGGCCGAGATCGAGGGCTACATGGCCACGCACGACGGCCATCCGCCGCAGGTGGCCTGAGCCACGCCCGCCGCTGGCTCATCGACCGAGCCAGCGCCGGGCGCCTCAGGCGTCGAAGGTCTCCGAGCCGTCCGGCTCGACGTGCGGCGTGCCGTTCATGGCCTGGCGCAGCCGCGAGAGTTCCTCGTAGATGCGCCGGCGCGCCCGGTTCTGGTTGCCCAGCGGGCGGTGCGCTTCCAGTGCATGCCACGGGTGGATCGACAGCCGGTGCGCGAAGGCCAGCTGCGCCGGGCTGTCGAAGACCTGCTGCGGGATGTGCAGCGTGGCCACCGGGACCGGCGGGGACAACCGCTCGCTCCAGCGCACCGAGGCGTTCTCGATCGGCGTGTGGCGGGCATCGACCTGGCGCTGCACGCACAGCTCAAAGGCGGCGTCGCGCGTGCGCAGCGTCGCGGCCAGGGCCTCGCGCAGGTAGTTCGGCGAGGGCCGGCCGGGCAGGCCCGGCACCGCGCGGGGCGGGCCGTCGCCGAGCGGCCGGAACTGGTACTGCATGACCGCCTCCGGCCCGAGCCGGTAGGGCACGCAGCCCCAATAGCCGGTCTCCAGCGGGCTGGTCTGGGTGCGCGACCAGAGCGCCTGCATCAGGCTGTCGAGCAGGTGGCCACGCAGGAAGTACCACAGCGGCGTGCCGCGCCGGATCATGGCCTGCAGCTGCGCGTTGGCGATCACGTCCGGCGTGGTGAAGACCGGCGTGCTGATGCCGGTCAGGTCCTGCGTGTGGCGCTCGTCGTCCATCAGCTTGGGGCCGGGCACGTCCATCACCTTGACGCCCAGGCTGAGCACGCCGACGTCGTCGATGTCCGGCGGGCTGGCCGGCCCCGGGCCGCCGAAGCGCACCCAGGCCGGGTAGCGCCGGGGCGTCGCGAAAAGGCCGTGGCGCAGCGCCTCGGGCAGGCCGTCGTGCACGCGCAGCTCGGCCCGCACGACGCCATGGGTCTTGGTGTTGCCGGCGCGTTCGTACTCGCCGGGGCGGTAGAGGCGGTGCATGTGGTCGCGCATGTCGCGCACGATCGCGTCGACGCAGGCCTCCTCGCCGGGCAAGGGCGTTTCCTCGCCCGGCCGCTCGCGCACGCGCGCCGGCTGCAGGCGGATCAGGGCCTGCACGACGCGGGTCAGCGGCTCGCGCAGCAGGCTGTCCAGCGCCGGCCGCACCAAGGGGTCGACGCGCCGTTCCAGCTGCATCAGCCGGACGAGGCTGCCGTGCAGCGCGCGTTCCAGCGCGCCGGCCGGGGGCGGGCGGTTCATGGTGCCGCCCCGTCGCCGACCGTGGCCAGGTAGCGCAGCGCGCGCCGTCCGGGCAGGAAGAAGTAGCCGCCGCCGCGCACGGTGACGAAGCGCGGCAGGCCCTCCAGGCGCTGGCCCGGGCCACCGGCCTGCGGCAGCGTCATCGTGTCGCTCGGTCGCCCGGCCGCGTCGGGCAGGCGATGGCCCAGCAGCGGGTCGCTCTCGCCGCTCAGGCCGCCGAATTGCGTGCTGGCGATCCAGGCGCCCTGCACGAACTCGAACTGGCGGCTCAGGCTGGCGTTCAGCGCCACGAAGGCCAGGCCCTGCGGCGCGTCGGCCGGGCCGTAGGTCCGGCCACGCCGCAGCAGGCGATGGAAGCGGGTCGACGCGATCCGGTCGCGCTCGCGGGCGGCCGCGTCCAGCCCGAGCGTGCGCAGCAGCCAGGACAGGCCGGTGTTGTCGCCCGGCGGCAGGTCGGCGTTGCGCGGGTTGCTGCGTCGGATGTGCGCGCCGACGGGGCAGCGCAGGCCGTCCGTATCGGCGTCGAAGGTGAAGCCTTCGGGATCCCCTGCGTCCGCATCGACCAGCGGCGTGCCATCGCGGCGGCGGCCGACCAGGCGCTCGGCCAGGCGCTCGCGCGCGGCGGCGTCGCCACCGGCCAGCCGGTCCATGCAGGACCAGAAGCCGGCCACGTCCTGCGCCAGCTGGCGCAGCACCAGGTAGCTGCCGTTGCGGCCGAGGTCGCGCTGGCCGGGCTGGTCCTCGGCATCCGGTAGCAGGCCCTGCGGGTCGCGTGCAGGATCGAGCAGCGGCCGCTCGGTGTAGCCGCCGTATTCGTTCGGGTAGCCGAGCAGGAACTCGCCCAGGCAGGTCAGCGGCGCATAGGCCAGCCGGGTCTGGTCGCGCGGCGGCCGTTCGCGGGCCCAGTCCAGTTCGGGCTGCGACAGGCCGTCGGCGAAGCCGAAGGGCTCGCGGCCGTCGAGCGCCTCGCCGCCCAGCGTCGTGACCGTGTCGAAGGCCGTGCCCCAGCCGGTCGCGGCATCGGCGAGTTCGGCCTGCCAGCCGGCCAGCCGGCCGGGCTGCGCATAGAGCATCAGCAGCAGGTGCGGCAGGCGCTCGCCGCAGCCCCACAGCCAGCCGGCCGACGCGTTCGGGCCGATGTCGCCGAGCCGGCGGGCCTGGCTCTCGTCCTGGCCCAGGCCGAGCAGGAACTCGTCGGAGAAGCCGGCCAGCAGGTCCTCGGGCAGGCCGAGCGCGCGCAGGCCGGGCGCCGTCAGCGCGACCTGCAGGACGCGGGCGGGCAGCGGCTCGGCACGCCGTGCGCTGGCCACCGGCGCGTCCGCCAGCCAGCGCCGCGCGGCGGCCGCGTCGCGCACCCGCAGCAGCACGAAGGCCGATTCGGGATGGTCCTTGTAGGCCCGCCGCAGCAGGCCCTGCACGTCGTCGAGGTCGACCGACGCATGCGTCGTCGACCGGCCGGTGGGGCTGCGCCGGGACCCGGTCATAGCAGCTTCAGCCAGGCCAGGGCCTCGGCCTCGGTGAGGTCGGTGCGGGCCAGGCCGTCGCGGATGCGCTGGTGGCGCGCCAGGTCGACCAGGCTCAGGCCGGGATAGGCCTTGAACCAGACCTGCGTGGGCACCTGGTGGCGGCGCTGGTAGGGCTTGAAGCGGTGCTCCCGGCGCGCGCCGCCCAGCACCAGCCAGCGGGTGCGCGGCCAGCCCACACCATTGCTGAAGACGAGGTTGAGGCCCCAGGCGACCTTGTTGATGAAGTCGTCCATGTAGCCCTGGTGGCTGCCGTCGTAGTTGCTGATGAAGAGCACGCGCGAGCGAGCGTCCAGGCAGACCCAGCGGGCGAAGTGGATGGTCTGCACCCGCGCCAGGTAGCCGCGCGTGTAGAGGTGGCGGCAGCTGTAGTCGATGGCCAGCAGCAGCGCGGCGAGCAGCCAGCCCCGGAAGCGACCGGGCTTGACCGGGCCGATGGCGGTGTACTGGTTGGTGACGTCGCGGTCTTCCAGCGCCTGCAGCGTGCGCAGCAGGCCGGGGTCCGGGCGCGGGCAGATCTCCGGGTCGGCTTGCTCGCGCTGGCGCAGCAGCCAGAGCAGCACCGGCAAGGCCAGCAGCAGCAGCGGCCAGAGCAGCACCCCGAGCAGCAGCCCGATCGCCGGCACCGCCAGCAGGTGCAGCCACCGGCGCAGTTGCCAGGCCAGCGGCGTGGGGGCCTCGGGCGTGAGCCTCAGCTCGCCGGCCTGCACGGCGGCGCGGGCGCGCGCCTGCAAGGCGGCATGCAGGCGCCGTGCGCCGTCCGGGGCGGCGAGTGGCTCGGTCCGTGAGCCTGAGGGCAGACGGGCCGACAGCCAGGCCTGCAAGGCCTGTTCCTCGTGCACCTGCTGCACCGTGCGGCCGAGCGTGTTGACGTAGGCCGCCTGGGCCGGTCGCGCCCGCGCCAGCAGCCAGGCCAGCAGGTCGGCTGGAGCGTCGCCCTGCGGATCGAAGCCGGCGCAGTGGCCGAACAGTTGCCGCAGGCCGTCGCCGGCACGCGCGACCAGGTCGGCCAGGCAGTCGCGCGCCGGGCCGTCGCAGTCGATCATCAGGACCAGCGCGGTCGGCAGCCGGGGGCGCGGTGGCCGCGTGCGTGCATCGGGCAGGGCGTCGAGGTCGGCCTGCAGCGCATCGTCGATCAGCACCAGGCGGGCGAAGTGGATCTGCCCGAAGGCGCCGAAGGGCAGCACCGGATGGGCCGGATCGGCCAGGCCGGGCTCGCGGTTCATGCCGTCGAGCAAGGCCCGCAGCGCGGCCTCGCGGCCGGCGGCCAGCGGCGCGACGACGGTGCAGTGGTCCTGGGGCGTCATGACCGGGCCCGCAGGCTCAGAACTGCAGCGCGAAGTCGATCAGCCGGTCGCGGCCCCAGTAGACCTTGCCGAGGTAGAGGCCCGGCCCGATCAGGCGGATCTCGTCGCGGATGTAGTGCGCCACGATCGAGGTGTCCGAGTAGTCGAGCACGATGCATTCCTTGCCGTCCAGCCAGCTCGGGGCCTTGTAGACCTTGGCCAGGATGGCCTCGACGTGGAAGATCAGGATGCGGTTCTTCAGCACGCCCTTGGCGGAGTCGAACACCTTGCCCTGCCAGGCGAACAGGTTGACGACCTGGGCGATGGTCTCGGTGTAGCGCGTGCCCGGCGCGATGATGGCCGTGCCGGTGGCGACGCCATCGGGGATGTCTCCGGCCGGACTGGCCTCGAACAGCTCGTCCAGTTCCTTCTGGCTCATGTCCAGCAGCCGTGCGACGTCGATGCTCATGTCGTGCTCCTTGGGTGGGTTCCGGTTGCAGGGCCGCCGCCCGGCGGCCGGGGTGGATCGCCTTGTTGCAGCAGCGTCTCGGCGGCCTTCTCGCCGACGAGGTAGACCGCTGCGGCGACGAAGAAGCCGGGGATGCGCGGGAAGACCGAGGCATCGACCACGCGCAGCCGGCGCAGGCCGTGGACGCGGAAGTCGCTGGCCAGCACGCCGCCGTCGGCCACCGGCCCGATCGGGCAGGAGCACGAGGCGTGGTGGCCCCAGGCGGTGTCGCGCACATGGCGGGCCAGGGCCTCGTCGCTGTCGACCGCCAGGCCGGGCGAGGTTTCCTCGGCGATGACGCCGGATGCGCGCAGCGGCTCGGTCAGGCGGCGCACGAAGCGGATCGCCTCGACCATCGCGCGCAGGTCCTCGCCGGCCTGGTCGTCGCCTTCCTCGAAGTAGCGGAAGTCGATGTGCGGCGGCTCCAGCGGGTCGGCCGACCGCAGCGTGACGCGGCCGGCGCGGTTGCGCGTATGGGCCTTCAGCACGGCCCAGGTCAGGCGGTCGGCATGGGCCTCGATGGCACGCGAATAGCCCGGCGCATAGCCCTCGAACAGCGTGGGCAGGGCCATGCAGAAGAGGTCCGGCTCGGGCGCGCGGCGGCTCGATCGCCGCACCACCGCGAGCGCCGCGCCGCTGCCGTCGTAGAGGCTGGAGCGGCGCTCGCGCCAGCGCTGCCAGGGCCGGTCGCCACGCCGGAAGCGCGCGCCGTCGAGCAGTTCCCAGGGCTGGCCCATGCGGTGGGTCAGCGCGATCTCGTAGCGGTCCTGCAGGTTGCGGCCGACGCCGGCCAGGTCGTGCCGGACGGCGATGCCGTGGCGGCGCAGTTCCTCGGCCGGGCCGATGCCCGAGAGCATCAGCAGCTGCGGCGTGTTGAAGGCGCCGCCGCACAGCACGACCTCGCGGCCGGCCTGCACGGTGCGGCGTTCGCCCGGCGTGCGCGCTGGCAGCGCATGGGCGCGGTAGAGGTGGCGGCCCTTGAGGTACTCGACGCCGCAGGCCGCGCCCTCGGCATCGAACAGCACCCGGGTGGCGAGCGCATCGGTCTCGACATGCAGCCGGCCGGGATGCCGTTGCGCGACCTGCAGCAGCCGCTCGCGCGTGCCGGTGCGGCGATGGCCGGCGGTCGACAGCGGCGTGTAGCACAGGCCCTCGAAGCTGCCGCGCCAGAGCTTCGGGCCGCGCGCGTTCGGGTCGCCCGCGCCCCACAGCGCATGGCGCAGGCCGTCGATCGGGTGACGCCAGCCGGCCAGCAGCGTCGCGGCGGTGCGGGCCGCCAGCGCGACCATGCCGGGGTCGCCCAGGGCCTGCAGCGGCACCGAGCGTTCGGTGCGCAGCCAGCCGTTCCAGCCGTGGCCGGTCGGGTCCAGGCCGAGGTGGCGCAGCGCGCGCCAGACCGGCCGGTGGCGGCAGTCCTCCAGCCGCTTCAGGTGGCGCCGCATCGCGCTGGCGCGCCAGCTGCGGTCGCCGGTCAGGCCGGCGATGTGGTCCCAGTCCGAGTCGTGCGGCGGCATGAAGATCATCGCGTTGTGGGCCGTGCAGCCGCCCAGCGCGGCCGCGCGCGGGTAGAGCACGCCGTCGCGCTCGGCGACGAACTTCGGGTCACGCGCCTGGCGCTGCGTGTCGGCGTAGTGGCGGACGTGGAAGTTCCAGCTGATGGCCGGGTTCTCGCTCGCATGGGCATGGAAGCCGGGCACCTCGTAGTCGTCGGGCAGGCGCGCGTCGACGGCGGCAGCGTCGGCATCGGCCGGGTCCGGTCCGGCCTCGATCAGGAAGACCCGCTGGCCGCCCTCGACCAGCCGCGCGGCCAGCGTGCCGCCGCCGGCACCGGAGCCGACCACGACGTAGTCCCAGCTGCGTTGGTGGGCCGGCATCGTCGTGTCCATCGGGCTTTCCGGCCGGGGCGATGTCACAGGGTCTTGAGGAAGGCGATCAGCGCGCGCTTGTCCTCGTCGCCCAGGACTGGCTCGGTGCCCCAGGCGCGCTCGTCGGCGCTCAGGCCCTCGGTGCGGTTGAACTCGGCGGTGCCGAAGTAGTGGCCGCGGTTGACGACGAAGTCCGGGCACTTGCTCAGCGCCAGCAGCGGCTTCTTGAGGTTGGCGAGCCGGCGCGTCAGCTCGGCATCGTCGGCCTCGCGCGGCGCGCCGAGCAGGTCGAGCTTGAGCTTGATGATGGCCTCGGCCGCATCCTTCGCATGCGTGGCGATGACGGCCGGGTCGCTGCTTTCCGAGCGCAGCTTGATGTTGGCCAGCAGGTTGACCGGCACGCCCTTGGGGATCGGCCCGAGCGTCAGTCCGCCCGTCTCGTCGACCCATTGCGGCAGGTGCTCATGCAGCCAGTGGCGGGCCTTGTCCTGCAAGGGCTGCAGCGACTCGGGCAGGTAGCCGAAGGGGATGGTGATCTGGCTGCGCTGCGTGGTGCGGTCGATGGTGCCGGGCACCCGGTCGCCGAGCAGGCTGTCGCGCTCGCGCTTCTCGGGCCACAGCAGCTGCTCGATCGACGCATCGAAGACCTTGACCCGCGCGGCCACCGATGGATCGGTGTCGAAGGGGCCGAGGCTGTTGTTGAGCAGCAGCGGCCCGGTCGACCAGGCGCTGATCAGCGAGGGCACGCGGGTGTAGCCACGCCCGCCGGCCGGCATCGCGTAGGGCGAGGGCTCGGCGGTGTACGGGTCCTGCACGGTGATGGTGCCGACCGAGGGCAGGGCCTTGTAGTCGCTCGACGAGAAGTTGTCCCAGATGTTGCCGCCCAGCGCATTCGTCGCCAGCGGGCTGCAGGCGTTGGTGCGCAGCAGCGTCACGGGGATGCGGGCCTCGGTCGACAGGTAGTTGTCCTTGAGGAAGTCGGGCGCCTGCACCACGCGGCGCATCTGCGCCTTGTAGTCGTCCGACTGGGTCCACTTCCAGTAGCGCCTGAAGCAGTCCAGGTAGCCCGCGCCGGCGCAGGCACGCGGCTCTAGCGCCAGCTCGGCCGGCGGCGTCGGGCCCTTGCTGGAATGGCAGCGCGCGCAGGTCTCGGCGAAGACGGTCCTGCCGCGTTCGAGCCTGGCGGCGTCGGCCGTCAGCAGGGCCGCGCCGCCGGGCGCGTCCTTCAGGCGGTCGGGCTGGGCGGCCTTCAGGAAGAACAGCGCGGTGGCCGGCGTGCCGGCCTCGGTGGCCTGCCAGTAGGACGAGTTCTTCTGCGCGTCGGCGATGCGGATCGGCGTGATGGTCTTGCCGCCCAGCACCGGGTTGAAGTGCAGCAGCCATTCCTCGCTGAACAGGCCGATGTTGAGGTAGACCCGGTTGAGCGCGCCCAGCAGGCCGACCGAGTCGGCCCCGTCCTTGAGCACGTGCGGCGTGCGCGCGATGGCGCCGGCCTTGTCGTAGAACTCGCTCAGCGGGCCGGTCGGGAACAGGTCGTTGAGCTGGCGGTTGTCCAGCTCGCCGCCGGCCAGCTGCTCATGCCACAGCAGCTTGCCCACCGCCAGGCGCGAGGCGAAGTCGTAGACCGCGTTCATGGTGCGCGGGTTGTTGATGCTGTCGGTCGAGACCAGCGAGGTGTCCATCGCGCCCGGCCGGTAGGTGTGGGCCAGCTGGTACATGTAGTTGGCCTGGCCTTCGGGCCTGGCGGCGTTGTGGATGAACAGCCGGTCGACCCACATGTACTGCGCCCCGACCGAGGAGCTCAGGTTGACGTAGGCCGGGTTGTTCGGATCGGCCGGCGGATGGATGGGGCTCGGGCCGACATGGCAGAAGCCGCAGGACATGCCCACGCGGTAGGGCCGCACCAGGTCCTTGCGGTTGTAGTAGGACGGGTCGGTGTAATAGCGCTCGGCATCCCATGCCTGGGCGGCCTTGGCGTCGAAGGCCGGGTTGGGGAAGAGCCGCAGGCCCATGATCCCGGTCGGCTCGCCGTAGAACGAGCCGACCGGCTGGACGCTGCCGTCGCCCAGCGGCTGGCCGCGCGAGCCGATCGCCACGCCGGGGTACTTCTTCTCGTCGGCGAAGGGGTCGGGTGCGCAGTCCTGGCGGCGCCGGTCCAGCCAGAGGCCCCGATGGGCCTTGTCGGCGGCCTGGGCGGGCTCGAAGCAGGGTTCGTTGACGAGGCCCAGGTAGGACCAGCGGTTGCTGCGCGAATAGCCCAGGCTGGGGTGCGAGCTGATGACCTTGAGCAGGTCGAAGGCGCCGTAGGTGTACTGCGTCATCTGCTCCCAGAAGCGGTCGTTGCCGCCGCTCCAGACCAGCCACATGTTGCGGCCGGCCTCTTCCTGCGGCGTCAGCGCGACGCCGTTGTCCATGTCGCGGAAGTAGGGCTCGCTCGCATGCGTGAACGACGCGCCGCTGCGGCCGGCCAGGCGGGCCTCGTCCAGCACGGTACCGGGTTCGGGTGCCCTGGAACAGGCCACCAGCAGCAGCGATCCCGCGCCAGCTGCGACGCTTCGGGCCCACGTTCCTGCACGTCGTGCGGTGCTCGATGCCATGACCTCTCCTTGATCGGGAAGCCGGGCAAGCATGCGCCTGCCGATCGATGCTGGCAAACGTGGAAAAGGGCGAAATCCGCAGTTTTGTCACATCGGGCGCGGATGTCTGGATCGGCATCGTTTGCGCCGTCCAGGCGAGGCCTCGCCGGTGCCGTCCCCGGTGCAGTCTCCGGTCGCGCCGCTCACCAGCCTTCGACGGCCACCGCGTCCGGTGCGGCCGCATCGGCCTCGGGCCGCGGGCGTCGCCGGGCCGTGCCCAGCGCCGACAGCAGCGCGGGTTCTGCCACGCAGGACCGGTCGCGGCCGGCCGCCTTGGCCTGGTAGAGCGCCATGTCGGCCAGGTGGACCAGGTCCTCCGGCAGGTGGGACATGCTGGCGTCGGCGATGCCGAAGCTGGCCGTGTAGGCCGGGACCTGGCCGGCGCGCAGGGCCCGCGCGAGCTGCTCGCGCAGGGTCTCGACCACCTCGACGGCGGCGGCCGCGTTGGCGTAGGCCAGCAGCAGCGTGAACTCCTCGCCGCCCCAGCGGCCGGCCAGGTCGGCCTGGCCCAGCGTGCTGCGCAGCACGTCGGCGAAGACGCGCAGCGCGGCGTCGCCGGTGGCATGGCCGTGTCGGTCGTTGAGCAGCTTGAAGTGGTCCAGGTCGCACATGACGACCGCGTAGGCCTTGCCGCTGGAGGCCAGTTCGCGCAGCCGCTGTTCGGTGCTGCGGCGGTTCGGCAGGCCCGTCAGCGGGTCGGTGGCGGCCTGCAGCTGGGTCTTCTCGAAGGCCCGCACGGTGCCAATGCGCATGCCCAGCTGGCTGCCCAGCATCGTGACCTGCTGGACCTGGTCGGCGCTGAAGGGCAGTCCCGGGCCGGCGGCGGCGTGCAGCACGCCCATGGACCGGCCCATGAAGGACACCGGCACGCAGACGGCCGAGCGGGTCTCGCAGGCGCGACCGCGCAGGTGCTCGCAGGCGTGCAGGTCGGTGCTGCTGTCGAAGGTGACGGCGCTGCCGCGCCGCACCGCGACGCAGTCGTAGGGCGAATGCACCCCGCAGCCGGGTGCGCCGACGTCCGGATGCTCGGCGGCGCGCGCCATCTGGGTCCGGCTGGAGTCGGAGATCAGCAGCTCCATCGGGTGTGCGGCGGAGACCTCGGTCATCGCCCGGCTGGCGACGGCGCAGACCTGGTGCTCGCGGTCGGCCATGTCCAGCGCATCGCTCAGGCGCTGGCCGAAGGCGGCCAGGCGGGCCTCGCGGCGCATGTCGTCGATCATGGCGTTGAGGCTGCTGGCCATGCGGTCGACCGCCGCGCCGAGCGCGCCCAGCTCGTCGTGCCGGCCGGTGCTGGCGCGGCGCGTCAGGTCACCGTCGGCAATCGCCTGGGCGACGCTGCACAGCTCGCCCAGCCGGCGCCGGATCGCCAGCGTGATCAGCGCGACGATGGCGCTGGCCACCGCGATCGTGACCAGGCAGGTCCAGACCAGCGACTGGCGCGCCAGCGTCGCCTCCTGCGCCGCCAGGGCCTGGGCTTCCCGCAAGGCCACGCCGATCTGCTCGCCCTGCTGCTGCAGCTCGTCGACCAGGTGGCGGAACTGCTGGTCGAAGGCCGGCAGGCTGGCCAGGGCGACCTCGCGCTGCTCGACCGCGCGGTGCGTCAGGTCCAGCGCCGCCTGGCCGTAGCTGCGCGCGGCCAGCCGGTTGCGGTGCACGCGCTCGACCAGCGCGGCGGGCAGCTCGTCGAAGGTGGCCAGGCGTTCGAGCGCGTCCTCCAGCTCGCGGGCGTCCTCGGCGACGTGGCGCAGCACGTCGTCCTGGGCCAGCTGCGGCACCTGTCCGACCAGCAGCGAGGCCAGCACGTCCGCACGCAGCGCGTCATGGACCATGTCGGCCTGCTTGTTGAGGTGCAGCGCCTCGGCCAGCCGCACCTGGCGGGCCTGGGCCTCGTCCTGCTGCGAGGAACTGCGCCACGCCAGCATCGCCAGCAGCAGCAGGGCCGCGACCACGGCTGCGTTCAGCGTGACCAGCTTGGCCCGCAGCGACATCGCGCTGGCGTAGGACGTCATGTTCATCACGACATGTTCGTCGCGATGCGCCCGGCATTGATGCAGGTCATGGCTTGCAGATGGGCCGGGCGTGGCATATGGCCGTGGAAAGTTGACCAGGCTCAGATCACCGGCCGCAGCGTCTGCGCCGTCTCCAGCAGCGCCGGCACCAGCCGGGTGACGATCTGCTCGGGCGGCCAGGCGGCGCTCTGCAGCGTCATGCTCAAGGCGCCCTTGCAGGCGCCGTGGCGGTCACGCAGGACCGTGGCGACGCCGGTCAGGCCGACGTCGAGCTGGCCGACCGAGATCCAGTGGTCCTGTCGACGGGCCTGGCGGACCTGCTCGATGAAGGTCTCGGCCGTGACCACGGTGCTGGCCGTGAAGCCGGCGAACTCGTGTTGGGCGACCCACTTCTGCAAGGCCTTGTCCGACAGGGTGGCCAGCAGCACGCGGCTGGTGCTGACCACGTGCGCCGGCACGCGGGCGCCGGCATGGAAGCCGATCGACACCACCCGAGGCGTGTTGCTGCGGGCAACGTAGACGACCACGTGCCCGTCGAGCTCGCTGACGTTGACCGTCTCGCCGGTGGCGGCCGACAGGCGCTGGATGAAGGGCTGGACCAGCCGTGGCAGGCGCGCGCTCTCCAGGTAGCTCTGCCCCAGCCGCAGCACCCGGGGCGTCAGCCAGAAGTGCTTGCCGTCGGTCGCGGCATAGCCGAAGTGGCACAGGCTCAGCAGGTGCCGTCGCACGGCGGTGCGCGGAATGCCGGTGCGCTGGTGGACCTGCGCGGCGGTCATGCGGGCGTGCTCGTCGTCAAAGGACTCGATGACCTGCAAGCCACGGCCCAGTCCGGCGATCAGGTCGGCCGGATCGATCGGGAAGGCGGCCTCGCCGGCCTCGATGGTCTCGACGGCGGCGGCCGGAACGGTTCGACGGGACCCCGGGGTAACCATGATTTGATCCGATCACCGGACAACACTGTCCGATTATCGGACGTGGCGGTGGCCCAGCCGCTATCGGTGCAAGCCCTGGGTTCCTACAGTGCTTCCATGCGCCGCAGCGACCTGCCAGCGGACGCTGCTTGAAGCCGACGAGACCGTCGGCACCGCCCCATCCCCGCATCCGGAGACCTGCCATGAAGACCCTGCGCCGCCTGTTCACCCTCACGCTCCTGGGCACCGGCCTGCTGGCCGCCGGCATCGGCCATGCCGCCGACATCGAGAGCCGCACGATCAAGTTCCCGTCCGCCAGCAACAAGGGCCATCCGCAGGTGGTCGGTGTCGAGAAGTTCGCCGAGCTGGTGGCCCAGAAGAGCGGCAACAAGCTGGCCGTCAAGCCCTTCCCCGGTGGCGCGCTGGGTCCGGACCTGCAGACCGTCTCGGCCATGCAGGGCGGCACCGTCGAGATGACGGTGATGAATGCCAGCCTGCTGGCCGGCAACGTCAAGGAAATGGCGGTCTTCGACTTCCCCTTCCTGTTCAACAACACCCGCGAGGCCGATGCCGTCGCCGACGGCCCGGTCGGCCAGAAGCTGCTGGACAAGCTGCAGGAACGTGGCCTGGTCGGCCTGGCCTACTGGGACCTCGGCTTCCGCCAGGTCCACACGATGAAGCGCGTCATCGCCAAGGCCGACGACTTCAAGGGCGTGAAGATGCGCGTCATCCCGACGCCGATCTACGTCGACTTCATGAAGGCCCTGGGCGCCTCGCCGGTGCCGATGCCCTTCACCGAGACCTACGCGGCGCTGGAGCAGGGTGCCATCGACGGCATGACCAACCCGCTGCTGAACATCCTGGACGGCAAGTTCAACGACGTCTCCAAGCACCTCACGCTGACCAACCACATGTACACGCCGCAGGCGGTCGTGGTGAGCAAGAAGTTCTGGGACAAGCTCTCGCCGGTCGAGCAGAAGATCCTGCGCGACGCCGCCAACGAGACGGCCGTGTTCCAGCGCAAGTTCGCCCGAGACGAGGCGACCAAGGTCCTGGCCGAGCTGCGCAAGGCCGGCATGACCGTGCATGAGCTGCCCCCGGCCGAGATCGCGAAGCTGCGCGAGCGCGCCCAGCCCGTGATCGACAAGTACACCCGCGACCTCGGCCCGATCGTCCAGGAGACCTATGCGGCCGTGGAGAAGGTGCGCGCCGGCAAGTGATCCGGGCCGGCGGCGCCGCGTCGGTGCCGTCGCCTCACAGGTCGAAGTTGGTCGGCATCATCACCACGTCGCGGATGGTCATGCCGCGCGGGCGGGTGAGCATGAAGGTGACGACCTCGCCGACCTCGCGGGCGTCGAGCAGGCTGCCGGAGTCGCGGGCTTCCTGCAGCTTCTCGGCCGGCCAGTCGGCCAGCAGGGCCGTGATGACCGGTCCGGGCGAGATCGAGCCGACGCGGATGCCGTGCTTGAAGACCTGGCGGCGCACGGTCTGCACGAAGCAGTTGATGGCCCACTTCGACGAGGCGTAGACCGGCTCCCAGGGCGTCGGGAAATGCGCCGCCAGCGAGCTGGTGATGATGATGTCGCCGCTGCCGCGCTCGATCATGTGCGGCAGCACGTCGTGAACGTTCTTCATCACGACGTTGATGTTGAGGTTCAGCATCCGGTCGATCGCGGCGTTGTCGTTGTCGACCAGGTCGCCGCCGACGTAGCTGCCCGCGTTGGCATGCAGGATGTCGAGCCGGCCGGCCAGCTCCAGCACACGCGGCAGCAGCGTGGCGCAGTCCTTCGGGTCAAGCAGGTCGATCACCAGCGGGATCACCGCGTCGCCCAGGCGCGCGCGCATCGCCTCCAGTGCGGCGCGGTCGCGGTCGATGCAGACCACGCGGGCGCCCTCGGCCAGCATGGCCTCGGCGCTGGCCAGGCCGATGCCCGATGCCGATCCGGTGATGGCCGCGACCTTGCCGTTCAACTTGCCTGTCATGTGCTTGCTCCTTCTGGGTTGCTCGATGGGATGGGTCTCTCCGCCGGCCGCAGCTTGCGGTGCAGCCCGCGCGGGAACACGCGGGTGAGCGGCTGGCGGGTGCTGGCCATGTTGGATGTCGTCGTGTGCAGAGGGGCGACATCCGACGCGGTCGGGGGATGTCTCGGTGGGCACGAACGATAGTCGGCCACACGGCATCCGCCGATATCCGGCATGAGCCGACCGATACTTTCCTGCACGCCACCGTCGCGGACAAACACCGAGGCGGGAGCCTCGTTGAAGGAAGGGCGGGAGCCTCGTTGAAGGAAGGGCGGGAGCCTCGTTGAAGGAAGCGCGGGCGCCTCGTTGAAGGAAAGGCGGGCGCCGCGCGGCAGGCGGCCGCACCAAGCAAAACGCCGACCCTGGGGTCGGCGTTCTGTTGTCTTCTTCTGGACGCTGCGGCTGTGGAGCCACCGCGACGTCATGTCTGGCGCGCCCGGCTGGGATCGAACCAGCGACCCTTGGCTTCGGAGGCCAATACTCTATCCACTGAGCTACGGGCGCGAAAAACGAGAGTCTAGCAGGCTTGGGGGCGGTGTCTGCACGCAACACCGAGGGCCGGGACCGCCCCCCTATAATTCCGGGGTTTTGCGCACCGTGCAACGGCCGCGCGGCGGATTCAACACTTGAGGACACCATGAGCGACGCTCAACACGCCCACGACGCACACGAAGGACATGAGGCACATGAAGGCCCGATCAAGACGCCCAACCAGCTGATCGCTGCGGTCGTCGCCGCCTTCGTCGTTCCCATCTTCGTGATCGTGCTGCTGGTGAAGAACGTGGGCAGCGATGCCCGGGTCGGCGCAGGCGTCGACGCGATGGGTCCGGAGGCCACCGCGGCCCGCATCCAGCCGATCGGCCAGGTCGCGATCAAGCTCGAAGGCGGTCCCGCCAAGTCTGGCGAGGACGTGTTCAAGGCCCAGTGCACCGCCTGCCACACGGCGGGCCTGGCTGGCGCGCCCAAGTTCGGCGACAGCGCGGCCTGGGCCGCACGCCTCGGCACCGGTCTGGAAGCGCTGGTGACCTCGGCCCTGAAGGGCAAGGGCGCGATGGGCGCACAAGGCGGCGGCGATTTCAGCGACTACGAGATCGCCCGCGCCGTGGTCTACATGGCCAACGCCGCCGGCGGCAAGTTCGAGGAGCCCAAGGCTCCGGCGCCGGCCGCATCCGCGCCCTGAGGATCGCCTGACCGGCGCGGCCCGCGAGCAGCGGCGGAGCGAGAAGAAGCCGACCCGAGGGTCGGCTTTTTTGTGCCCTTGTGGATTGACGTCCCCGTGGATTGACGTCCCTGCGGATGGCGCGCCGATCAGGCGTAGCCGTGCGGGTTGGCGGACTGCCAGCGCCAGGTGTCCTCGCACATCGCGGCCAGGTCGCGGCGGGCCTGCCAGCCGAGCACCTCGCGGGCGCGGGCCGGATCGGCCCAGCAGGCCGCCACGTCGCCGGGGCGGCGGGCAACGATGCGGTGCGGCAGTTCGCGGCCACAGGCGCGGCCGAAGGCGGCCAGCATCTCCAGCACGCTGACGCCCGCGCCGGTGCCGAGGTTGAAGACGTGCAGGCCGGCGCGGCCGTGGCCATGGGCCAGCGCGGCGAGGTGGCCATCGGCCAGGTCCATCACGTGGATGTAGTCGCGCACGCCGGTGCCGTCCGGGGTCGGGTAGTCGTCGCCGTAGACGCTCAGGAACTCGCGCCGGCCGACGGCGACCTGGGCGATGTAGGGCATCAAGTTGTTCGGCACGCCCTGCGGGTCCTCGCCGAGCCGGCCGCTCGGATGGCCGCCGACCGGGTTGAAGTAGCGCAGCGCGGTCAGCGACCAGGACGGGTCCGAGCGCGCCAGGTCTGCGAGGACCTGCTCGACCATCAGCTTGCTGCGACCGTAGGGGTTGGTGGCCGAGGTCGGCGCGTCCTCGCGCAGCGGCAGCACCGGCGCGTCGCCGTAGACGGTGGCCGACGAGCTGAAGACCAGCGTGCGCACGCCGGCGGCCTGCATCGCCGCGAGCAGCACCAGCGTGCCGTGCACGTTGTGGTCGAAGTAGCTCAGCGGTTGAGCCACCGATTCGCCGACCGCCTTCAGGCCGGCGAAGTGGATGACCGCGTCGATGCGCTCGCGCACCAGCAGGTCGTCGAGCAGCGCGCGATCGCGGATGTCGCCGCGCACGAAGGCCGGTGGGCGGCCGGCGACCTCGGTGATGCGATCGATGACGCCGGCCTTGGCGTTGTGCAGGTTGTCCAGGATCACCGGCCGATGGCCGGCCGCGATCAGCTGGAGGCAGGTGATGCTGCCGATGTAGCCGGCGCCACCGGTGACGAGGATGTTCATGTCGTCCTTCTCAACCCTTGGATGCGCCGAGCGTCAGGCCGGCGATGAACTGCTTCTGCATCAGGAAGAAGATCGCCACCGGCGGCAGCGCCGCGACGATGGAGCCGGCCGACACGAGGTGCCATTGCGCCACCCACATGCCGTTGAGCGACTTCAGCCCGCCGGTGACCGGCATCGCGTGGTCGCCCTGGATCAGCACGGTCGACCAGAAGTAGTCGTTCCAGATGAAGGTGAAGACCAGCACCGCCAGCGCGGCCAGCGCCGGGCGGACCAGCGGCAGCACGACGCGCCAGAAGATCTGCACCTCGCTGGCGCCCTCGATGCGGGCGGCCTCGACCAGCTCCATCGGCAGGTCGCGGATGAAGTTGCGCATGAAGAAGGTGCAGAAGCCGGTCTGGAAGGCGATGTGGAACAGCACCAGGCCGGTGATCGAGTCGTACAGCCCCATGCGCAGGCTCAGGTCGCGCACCGGCACCATCAGGATCTGGAAGGGCACGAAGTTGCCGCCCACGAAGATGAAGAAGACCAGCAGGTTGAGCTTGAAGCGGTAGACGCCCAGCGCGAAGCCGGCCAGGCAGGCCAGCGAGACCGCGCCGATCACCGTCGGCAGCGTCACCATGAAGCTGTTGGCGATGTAGCGCAGGATCGGCGTGTTCGTGAAGACGGCGGTGTAGTTCTCGACCACCTGCCACTGCGTGGGCAGGCCCCAGTAGTTGCCACTGGCGATGTCGCCCTGGCCGCGCAGCGAGGTCAGTGCCACCGCGATGATGGGCAGCAGCCAGACGATCAGCGAGATCGGCAGCGCGACCTGGTAGAGCCAGCGCGTGCCGGCCGATGTCTTGGCGATGGGGGTCGGGAACATCAGGCGGTTTCCTTCTCTTGCTGGTGGATGCGCCACAGCACGAACAGGATGTAGACCAGCATGATCGCGAACAGCACCGTGGCGATGGCGGTGCCGTAGCCCATGCGGTAGCCGTATTCGGACAGCGCCTTCTCGTACATGTAGTAGGCGAGCACGCGCGAGCTGCCATAGGGGCCGCCCGAGGTCATGATGGAGATCATGTCGAAGCTGCGCAGCGAGCCGATGATGGTCACGACCACCGCGATGAAGGTCGCCGGCCGCAGCTGCGGCAGCACCACGTGGCGCAGCATCGACCAGCCCTTGGCGCCTTCGAGGCGCGCCGCCTCGATCAGGTCGGGGCGCAGGTTGTTCAGGCCGGTGAGGTACAGGATCATGCAGTAGGCCACCTGCGGGTAGAGGCCGGCCAGCACGATGCCGTAGGTGACCCAGTGCTCGTCGGCCAGCACCGAGACCGGGTCCATGCCGAACAGGCCGAAGATCTCGCCGACCAGGCCGTTGGCCGGGTTGTAGAACCACGTGAAGATCAGGCCGATGACGCCCTGCGAGATCACGAAGGGGAAGAAGAACATCGACTTGATCGCGCGGATGCCGAACACCGTCTGGTTCAGGAACAGCGCCAGGCCCAGGCCGATCGGCACCGCCAGCAGGAAGCCGACCAGCCAGATGACGTTGTTCTTCAGCGCGATGAAGAAGTCGGGGTCGGTGGCCAGCTCGCGGTAGTTGTCCAGGCCGATCCAGCGTGCCTCGCCCAGGCCGTCCCAGTCGTAGAAGCTCAGCGCGATCGACTCGACGATCGGCACGAGCACGTAGAGCGTGAACATCAGCGCGGCGGGCGCGAGGAACAGCCAGGGCGCGATGTCGCGCTGGTGGCGGGTCCACCAGGAGAACGTGGGGGGCGAGGGCGGTGGATTCATGGTTGGCTCTTGAAGTCCGATCTGGCGCGCAGGGACGAAGGGTTTGATCTGGCGAGCGGCGCACGGCCCGCATCGACCCGCGCCGCCGCCAGATCAGCCCTTCGTCATTTGTAGACGCGGCCGCGCACCTGCTCCAGGCGCTCCAGCACGTCCTTGCGCGACTCGGGCTTGATCATGTAGCGCTGGAAGCCCTCCATGCCGGCCTTGGCCATCTCGGCGGGCGCGTCGCGGTCGTAGAACTGGCCCAGCGCGTAGGCGCCCGACAGCATCGAGAAGCCGTCCTTGAGGTAGACGTCGGTCGGGCGCGTGGCGTCCTTGTTGACCGGCAGCTGGCCCAGGATCGCATTGACCTCGCTCTGCACCTTGGCGCTGGCGGCATAGGCCAGGAAGCGGCGTGCATCGGCCTTGTTCTTGGCCTTGGCGGGGATGTGGATGGTGTCGGTCGGGGCGTCCTCGGCCATCGGCACGTTGTTGATCTTCGGGAACTGCATGAAGCCGAGCTGCGCCTCGGTCAGGCCGGCCTTCTTCATCGGGTCGACCGCGAAGTTGCCCATCAGGTACATCGCGGCCTCGCCCTTGACGAAGGCGGGCACGGCGTCCTGCCAGTCGATGCCGGCGTGGTTGGCCAGGAAGTAGCCCGGCTTGGTCAGCTCGTCCCAGCGGTCGAAGACCTCGTTGACGCGCTTGTCGGTGTAGGGCACCTTGCCGGCGGTGAGGTCCATGTGGAACTCGTAGCCGTTGACGCGCATGTTGAGGTAGTCGAACCAGCCGCCGGTCGGCCAGAGCGCCTTGGTGCCGATCGCGAAGGGCGTGACGCCGGCGGCCTTGAGCTTGGCGCAGGCGGCCACCAGCTGCTTCCAGTCGGTCGGCACGGCGATGCCGTTCTTCGCGAAGATGTCCTTGCGGTAGTAGATGCCCCACTGGTAGTAGGTGTAGGGCACGCCCCACTGCTTGCCGCCGATGGTCATCGACGCGGCGGCCGACTTCAGCTTGTCCTTCAGGCCTTCCTTGGCCCAGACATCGGAGACGTCGTCGAACAGGTTGGCGTTGACGAAGGGGGCCATCCGGTTGCCGGCATACCAGGTGACGATGTCCGGGGGATCGGCGGTCAGGAAGTTGCGGATCGAGGTCTTGAAGCCTTCGTGGTCGAAGGTGTTGATCTTGACCGTCACGTCCGGATTGGCGGCCATGAAGCCTTTGGCCATCGCGTCCCACGCGGCCTTCGGCGCCGGGTCGGACGCATCGGTGTTGATCACCAGCGTGCCGGCCTGGGCGCTGACCCAGGCCAGGCCGGCCAGTGCCAGTGCGCTGAGTCGCGCCTTGTTTCGCATCGTCATCGTCAGTCTCCTGTTGTGGCAGGCCGCGAGGCCTGCGGTTCGGTAGCGGCGCCCGATGGGGACGGCGCCTGCTGCGTGTGCCACAGGGCGATGCCCCGAGGCGCCAGCGTCGCGCCGCCGATCAGCGGCCGGCTCGACGTGGTTGCGGAGTCCGCCGCGTCGGGCTGCCAGTGCAGCGTCGCGTCGGAGAAGTTGCAGGCCAGCACCAGCGCGCCGATGCGGCTGATGCGCAGGCCGTCGTGCAGCGGCTCGACCGCCAGCCCGGCGGCCTCGGCCGTGCGCTGCAGGGCGCTGCGCCAGCCGGATTCATCGAGCCAGCCGGCGACGTAGCGCAGCGCGCCGTCGCCGTGCGGTCGGCAGGTCAGCGCCGCACGGCCGTCGTCGCCGAAGACGGCCTCGACCACGACGCCCGCGTCGACCGCCAGGTCCTCGCGCCAGCGCGAGACCTCGCAGGAGGTCCAGCCACCGGCCAGGCCGGCCGTCGGCAGCAGCGTGACCGTCAGGCCCGGCGGCAAGGAGGCGACCCGCTGCACCGACACGCCGGTCGCATCGCGCAGTGGCCCGGGGGCCAGATTCACGGGGATGGACAGCCTGTCCGTCTTCGACCCGGCACGTGGCCCGAGCACGATCTGGGCACCGGCCAACGCGGCCCGCGCCAGGGCGGCCGCCAGGGCGTCGGCGACGTGCAGCTGGACCGGCAGCACGATCAGCCGGTAGCCGTCGAGCGAGGCCGTCGGCGCGACCACGTCGACGTCCAGCCCGAGCGTGCGCAAGGCGCTGTAGACGCGGAAGTGCAGCTCGATGGGCAGGTAGTCCGCGCCCTGCGGCTGGATCTGCGCCATCCACACGCTGGCGTAGTCGAACACCAGCGCGACGCGGTTGACGATGCCCGGCGCGGCCAGCGTCGCCAGCGCCTCGCCCAGCGTGCGCAGTTCCTCGCCGACCTGGCCGGCCTCGACGCCGCCCTGGTCGACGCTGCGGTCGGGCCGGTGCAGGCCGGTGTGCATCTGTTCCTGCGACCACGGCGCCTGGCGCCAGCGGAAGTAGCTGACCACCTCGGCGCCGTGCGCCAGCGCCTGCCAGGTCCACAGCCGCACCATGCCGTCGTGCGGGGCCGGGTTCCAGCTGGCCCAGTTGACCGGGCCAGGCTGCTGCTCCATCACCCACCAGCGGCCATGGGCCGGCGCGCCAGGCCGCACGCTGGCGCACATGCCGCGGTAGAGGTCATGGTGGAAGGCGGGGATGTCGGGGTGGCCGGTGCGGGCCAGCGCGGCCTTCTCGTCGGCCCGCAGGAAGAAGTTCTGCGTGAAGCCCAGCGGGTAGCTGTCCCAGGTGGCGATGTCGAGGTCGGCGGCCACCTCGTGGTGGTCGAACTCGGTGAAGAAGCCCATGTAGTTGTGCGACACCGGCCGGCCCGGCGACGCTTCGCGCAGGATCTCGCACTGCTCGCGGTTGAAGGCGCGGACCTCGGACGAGGCGTAGCGGCGCCAGTCCAGCCGGTGCGCCGGATGGGCCTCGGTGACCGTGCCGACCGGCGCGTCGACCTCGTCGAAGCTGCGGTATTCCATGCTCCAGAAGACCGTGCCCCAGGCCTCGTTGAGCGCCGCGACCGTGCCGTGGCGCTCGGCCAGCCAGCGCCGGAAACCGGCCTTGGCGGCCTCGGAGTAGCTCAGCACCGTGTCGTGGCAGCCGTACTCGTTGTCGGTCTGCCAGGCGGCGACGGCCGGATGGCGGCCGTAGCGTTCGGCCACCGCGCGGCTGATGCGGCGCGATTCGGCCCGGTAGCCGGCGTGCGAGAAACAGTAGTGGCGGCGCGAGCCGTGGCCGCGCGGCTGGCCGTTCGCGTCGACCGCGAGCATGTCGGGCATGGCGTCGACCAGCCACTTCGGCGGCGTCGCGGTCGGCGTGCACATCACGACCTTCAGGCCCTGCGCATGCAGGGTCTCGACCGCCTCGTCCAGCCAGGCCCAGTCGAAGTGGCCGGGCGAGGGCTCGATGCGGCTCCAGGCGAATTCGGCGATGCGCACCCAGGTGATACCCATCTCGCGCATGCGGCGGGCATCCTCGGCCCACCAGGCGCGGGGCCAGTGTTCGGGGTAGTAGCAGACGCCGAGTTGCATGGGGCGAAGGTTCCGTCAGGTGGAGGAAGCGTTCGTCGCGGGCCCGGCGCGTACACCGGGATGCGGTGCACGGATTGTGGTGCTAATAAAATTAGCGATAACTGGTGAAAACCCGCGTGGGCGATGAACGGATCATCAGCGTGGCGGCGCCCGCTGCGGGCGTTCCGGCGTGGCCCGGTCAGCGCCGCCGGACGGTCTCGCGCTCGACCAGCGGGCAGTCGATCTTGGTCAGCGCGCGGCGGCTGCCGCTGCTGCGCGTGCCGGCCTCGGCGCCGGCGGTCTCGGCCAGCAGGGCCTCGACCGCCGCCCGGCCCATCTCGTAGTTGGGCAGCACCATGGTGGTCAGCGGCGGGTGGGTGTGGCGCGAGATCTCCTGGTCGTCGTAGCCGATCACCGAGACGTCCTCCGGCACCTTCCTGCCGAGCTGGGCCAGGGCCTCCAGTGCGCCGATCGCCATCAGGTCGTTGGCGCAGAAGATCGCGCTGGGCGGACGCGGCAGCGCCATCAGCGCCATCGTGCCGTCGAAGCCGCCGCTGTTCATCCAGTCGCCGTCGCGCACCAGGGCCGGATCGAAGGGCAGGTCGGCGGTCGCCAGCGCGCGCCGGTAGCCCTTCAGGCGGTCCTTGGCGGCCTCCATCCAGGGCTCGCCGTTGATGAAGCCGATGCGGGTGTGGCCCGCACCGATCAGGTAGTCGGTCGCCGCATGGCCACCGCCAACCTCGCCCGGCACGATGGTCGGGAAACGCCCGCTGTCGTCGTGGCAGTTCAGCAGCACGGTGGGCACCTCGCGCAGGGCCTCGGGCACCTGGGCGGCCCGCGTGAAGATGGTCGAGTAGACGACGCCCAGCAGTTGCGGATGGGCCCGCAGCGCGGCGATCGCGGCGGCCTCCTGGTCGGCGTTGCTGCGGGTCACGCACACGCTCAGCACGCAGCCGTGTTCCCAGGCCGCGTCGCGCGCGCCGTCGACGCTGACGACCGGGTGCGGGCTGGTGGAGATCTCGTCGACCAGGTAGCCGATCAGGTTGCGGCGCGGCCCGGCGGCGTCGGCCGGCAGCACCTCGTTGACCGTGCCCTCGCGGCGCGGCAGGCGGTAGCCCAGCTCGACGGCGGCGCTCAGCACCTTGGCCCGGGTGGCGTCCGACAGCCGTGCGCTGCTGACGTTGTTGAGCGCCATCGAGACGGTCGACTGCGACACGCCGGCCGCCTTGGCGACGTCGGTCATGGTCGGGCGGCGGCTGGGCGGGGTGGTCGGCTTGCGGGGGGTCACGGTCGTCTCGGCGTCGTCGGGTGTGTGCGGGGCTGCAGGCTGCGAATTATTCGCGCTCCGCGGGCCGTGTTCCTGACGGCTGCCGAGCGCGGCGGTCGAGGTGTCGATCATGGTCCTGATGCTGATAGCTAATAAATTTGCTGATATTGGTGGAAACACCATGATCAGCGGTGACCGCCGTGCGTATCCTGCCGGCTAACACGCGTTAGGTGCTGACTGCAAATCCCCCGGACGAGCCGGATCCGCCCGACGCGCTGCCGTCGCCCCACCCGGCGTCCCCGTCCACCGTTCACCTGCCCCGCGCCACCGGCGCCGCCCCACCGAGGAGACATCCGCATGACCTTCCGCCGCCCCATCCGCCGCTCCCTCCGCCGCCACGCCCTGTCCGCCGCCGCGCTGCTCGCCAGCGCCGGCGCCGCCCATGCCGTCGACATCAAGTACGTGTTGTGGGACTCCGGCCAGCGCCCGGCCTACCAGCAGTGCGCCAGCGACTTCGAGAAGGCCAACCCCGGCATCTCGATCAAGATCAGCCAGCAGGGCTGGGACGAGTACTGGACCGGCATCTCGACCGGCTTCATCTCCGGCACCGCCCCGGACGTGTTCACCAACCACCTGGCCAAGTACCCCGAGTTCGCCAAGAACAACCAGCTGGTCGACCTCGCGCCGCTGGTGGCGCGCGACAAGGTCAGGACCGACGTCTACTCGAACGGCCTCTACGACATCTGGGGCCGTGACGGCAAGCAGTACGGCCTGCCCAAGGACTGGGACACCATCGCCTTCATCGTCAACATGGACGTGGCGAAGAAGGCTGGCGTGAGCCTGGCCGACCTGAACAACATGACCTGGAACCCGAAGGACGGCGGCAGCTTCGAGCAGATCGTCAAGAAGCTGACCCTGGACGCCAACGGCAACAACGCGCTGAGCCCGAAGTTCGACAAGACCAAGGTCGCGACCTACGGCTACCAGAACCCCGGCGCGGGCGGGATGATGGGCCAGACCGAGTGGAGCCACTTCGCGGTGTCCAACGGCTTCAAGTTCCAGGACAAGCCCTGGGCCGGCAAGTTCTACTACGACGACGCCAAGCTGGCCGAGACCATCCAGTACATCGCCGGCCTGCCGGGCAAGGGCGTGTCGGCGAGCGCCGAGGACGTCAGCAAGCTGGGCTCCGGCGGCATGTTCATGGCCGGCAAGGCCGCGATGATTCCGGAGGGCTCCTGGATGATCAACCACTTCGCCACCAACACGAAGTTCAACTACGCCTGGGTGCCGCTGCCCAAGGGCCCGTCCGGTGCGCGCGCCACCATGTTCAACGGCCTGGCCGATTCGATCTGGGTCGGCAGCAAGAACAAGGAAGAGGCCTGGAAGTGGGTCAAGTACCTGGGCTCGGAAGCCTGCCAGAGCGTGGTCGCCAAGGCCGGCGTGGTGTTCCCGGCGATCAAGGGCCTGCCCGACACCGTGACCGCCGTGCACAAGGCCAAGGGCATCGACGACTCGGCCTTCCTCGAGATGGCCAAGGGCAAGACCTTCCTGGCACCGATCGCCGACAACGGCTCGCAGGTCAACGAGCTGATGGCCAACGCGATCGACTCGGTGCTGCGTGGCAAGGCCCAGGCCGCGCCGGCCCTGAAGGACGCGAACGGCAAGGTCAACGCGCTGTTCAAGTGAGCGCCTGAGCCGCCCGGCTCACGCTCACCTTCACTTGTCTCCGAGGCGCTGACGGCAGGGACTCCGTCGGCGCGGGTTCACGTGCCGGAGCGGTCTGCTCCGGCACGTCTTTTGTCTTCAACGAGTCCCTGGAAGTACCCCACACCATGACCGTCGCCGCCTCGAACCGCCGCCTGAAGATCACGCTGATCGGTGCCGGCAGCACCGTGTTCACCCGCAACCTGCTGGGCGACATCCTGGCCTACCCGGAACTGGCCGGTGCCGAGATCTCGCTGCACGACATCGACGCGCACCGCCTCGCGTTGTCCGAGCAGGTCGCGCACCGCATCGCCGACGCGCTGGGTGCCCAGCCGGTCATCCGCGCCAGCACCGATCGCCGGGCCGCGCTGGACGGGGCGAACGTCGTCATCAACACCATCCAGGTCGGCGGCTACAAGCCGGCGACCGTGACCGACTTCGACATCCCGAAGAAGTACGGCCTCGAACAGACCATCGGCGATACGCTGGGCATCGGCGGGATCATGCGCGGGCTGCGCACCATCCCCGTGATGCTCGACATGCTGCGCGACATGGAGGCGGTCTGCGCCCCCGGCGCGATCCACCTCAACTACGTCAACCCGATGGCGATGATCACGTGGGCGCTGAACGCGTCGTCCACCCGCATCCCGACGGTCGGCCTGTGCCACAGCGTGCAGCACACCGCCGGTGAGCTGGCGCGTGACCTGGGCATCCCCGTCGAGGAGATCCAGTACCACTGCGCCGGCATCAACCACATGTCGTTCTACCTGCGCTTCGAGCACCAGGGCCGCGACCTCTACCCGCGCCTGCGCGAGATCCAACGCGACGGCGCGATGCCCGACTGGAACCGCGTGCGCTACGAGATGCTGCACCAGCTCGGCTACTTCCCGACCGAGTCCAGCGAGCACTTCAGCGAGTACGTGCCCTGGTTCATCAAGCAGGGCCGCGAGGACCTGCTCAAGAAGTTCAACATCCCGCTGGACGAGTACCCGGGCCGCTGCCAGGTCTTCGAGCACGCCTGGCCCTACATCGAGCGTGAACTCCAGAAGCCGGGCTCGCAGGACCCGGCCGCGCTGCTGGCGCAGCTGCGCACGGCCGGCATCCACGTGATGCCGCGCTCGATCGAGGACGCGCCACACATGCTCGAAGGGCTGCGCCAGGTCGTGCGCAGCGTCGAGTACGGCAGCTCCATCATCCATTCGGTCGTGACCGGCCAGCCCTGCGTGATCAACGGCAACGTGCTCAACCACCGGCTGATCGACAACCTGCCGCAGGGCTGCGCGGTCGAGGTGCCGTGCGTGGTCGACCACAACGGCGTGCAGCCGACGCGCGTCGGTGAACTGCCGGTGCAGCTGGCCGCGCTGATGCGCACCAACGTGAACGTCCAGGAACTGGTCGTGGCGGCCATCCTCAAGCAGGAGCGCGAGCACGTCTACCATGCCGCGATGCTGGACCCGCACACCGCCGCGACGCTCGACCTGGCGCAGATCCGCGCCATGGTCGACGAGCTGCTGGTGGCGCACCGGCCCTTCCTGCCGGACTACCTGCACGGCTGAAGCCGCGAGGGAGCCGGCCCCGACCCGAGAGCCCGTGACCGACACGCTGCGCACCCCCACCACCAGCGCCGAGGTCGCCCGCCAGGCGGGCGTCTCGCGCACCACCGTGAGCTTCGTGCTCAACGGCGTCGAGAACCGCGGCATCAGCGAGGCCACGCGCGACCGCGTGCTGGCCGTCGCGCGCGAGCTGGGCTATGCGCCCAACGCGGCGGCGCGCCAGCTGGCGGGCGGGGGCAGCGGCACCATCGGGCTGGTGATCCCGCAGGCCTCGCACCTCTACACCGACGTCTTCCTCTCGCAGATGGTGGCCAGCGTCAACGACGCCTGCCACCGCGAGGGCCTCAAGCTGCTGATCGAGTCGACCGAGGGCGAAGGCCGCGAGCCCGGCGGCTTCATCGGCCTGGTGCAGGCCCGCCGCATCGACGGCCTGCTGATCGTCAGCCCGCGCCGCGACGTCTACGACCACCTGCACCGCATCGCCGAGGCCGCCATCCCGCTGGTCGTGCTGGGCCGCGCACCGGCCGGGCTGGAGCACATCCAGGCCCTGCCGAGCAACAACACCGGCGCGGTCGGCGAGCTGATCGGCCACCTGCACCGGCTGGGTCACCGCCGCATCGGCCATGTGGCCTTTGCGCCGGCCGAGCTGCTGGCCTCGCATGAGCGCATCGGCAACTGGCGCGAGGCGATGGACAGCCTGGGCCTGCCGAGCGACGACGCCTGGCTGACCCATGCCGACATCAGCGCCGCCAGCGGCCTGGCGGCGACCCGCGTGCTGCTGGCGCGGCAGCGCGAGCTGCCGGCCGCGCGCCGCATCACCGCGCTGTTCGCCGGCAACGACACCATCGCCTTCGGGGCGCTGCGGGCGCTGGCCGAGGCCGGCCTGCGCGTGCCCGAGGACATCGCCGTGGTCGGCTACGACGACATCCCGCTGGCGGCCTATGCCAACCCGCCGCTGACGACGGTGCGCACCCACCCGATCGAGCAGGGCCAGGTCGCGGTGGCTCAGTTGATGAGCCAGCTGCGCAAGGCGCCGGCCGAGGCCGCGACCAGCGAGCAGACCGAGCCCGAGCTGGTCGTGCGCGCGTCCTGCGGAACCTTGCCGGGCGCCTGAACGGGACGCCGGCCTCAGGCGTTGCGGCGGGTCCGCACGGCGGCCAGGAAGGCGTTCATCAGCGGCTCGGCCGGCAGCAGGTCCGGGCGGCTTGGGTGGAATTCCGGATGCCACTGCACGCCGGTCACGAACAGGTCGCCACGGGCACGGATCGCCTCGACGATGCCGTCGTCTGCGCTGCGGGCCTCGATCACCAGGTCGCCGCCGAGCCGGTCGACCGCCTGGTGGTGGATGCTGTTGACACGCGCGTTCGACGGCATGCCGTAGATGCCGGCCAGCCGGCTGTGCGGTTCGATGCGCAGGCCGTGGGCGAGCTGGTCGTACTGTTCGGCGTCGACGTGGCGGATCGCCTCCGGGCGCTGCGTGGCGATGTCCTGGTAGAGCGAGCCGCCGAGCGCCACGTTGAGCAGCTGGCAGCCGCGGCAGATGCCCAGCAGCGGCTTGCCGGCGGCCAGGAAGCCGTCGATCAGCTCGATCTCGTAGCGGTCCCGCACGGCATCGCCGCGCCAGGCCTCGCGCATCGGCTGCTGGCCGTAGGTCAGCGGGCTGACGTCGGCGCCGCCCTGCAGCATCAGGCCGTCGAGCAGCTCGACGTAGTGGTGGACGCCGACCTTGCGGCGCGCCACCTCGGCATCGAAGCCCAGCGTGGGCACCATCACCGCCATCGCGCCGTGGCCCATGATCCAGTGGGCCAGCGACTGCTCCAGGTATTGCAGCGTCTTGCCGCGGAAGCCCAGTTCGGCCGGCGGCTGGTGCATCAGCCGCGCGGTCATGCCGATCAGCAGCGGGCGCTGCGCGTTGCGGCCTTCGGCCACGGCGGAGCGGCCGCCGGCACCGCGCTCGGCCTGGCCTGCCGCGCGCTGCGGCATCAGGCTGCGCGTCCGGCCCAGCGCGTGCATTGCTGTCGGACCACTTCGGCCAGCAGGCCCTCGCGCGCCTGGACCGCGCGGATCCAGCCGGCGTCGTTGCCCAGCCGCGCGATCTCGCCGCGCAGGTAGGCGATCGCGCCCTCGGCACGCAGCTCCATGGCGTGGACCTCCAGCGCCGAGAAGGTCAGCGCGATGTCGTCGCGCAGCGTGCGGTGCTCGCCGGTCTGTGGGTCGACGAACAGGCCGTCCAGCCCGAAGCGGCAGGCCTGGAAGCGGTTGTAGGTGTAGGGCAGGTAGTCGTCCTCGTGCAGCGTGTAGGGCCGCTCGATGCGCAGCCAGCGGGCCAGGCACTGGATCAAGCCGGCCATCGCGGCGGCCTTCTCGATCGTCAGCGGCGTGTCGAGCACGCGCACCTCGATGGTCCCGTACTCGGGCTTGGGGCGGATGTCCCAGTAGAAGTCCTTCATGCTGCGGACCACCCCCGTGCGGGTCATCTTCTCGAAGTAGACCTGGAAGTCGTCCCAGGTCTGCACGAAGGGTGCGCGGCCCGACATCGGGAAGGCGAAGACCGAGTTCAGCCGGGCCGAGTCGAAGCCGGTGTCGGTGCCCTGCACGTAGGGCGAGGACGCGCTCAGCGCGATCAGGTGCGGGATGAAGCGCGACAGCCCGTGCAGCAGCACCAGCGCCTGGTCCGGCCCCGGACAGCCGATGTGCACGTGCTGGCCGAAGATCGTGAACTGCTTGCTGAGGTAGCCGTAGAGCTGCGACAGCTCCTGGAAGCGCGGCTTGTCGAAGATGCGGCGCTGGCTCCAGTCCTGGAAGGGATGCGTGCCGCCGCCGCACAGGCCGAGGTTGAGCGAGTCGGCGCAGCTCACCAGCGCGTCGCGCAGCTGGCCCAGCTGCGACAGCGCATCCGCATGGTCGGCGCAGATGCCGGTGGACAGCTCGATCATGCTGTCGGTCATCTCCGGCACGATGCTGCCCGGCAGCTGGTCCTTCAGCCCGTCGACCAGGCGCAGCAGGTCCTTGGCCGACGGGGCCAGGTCGTAGTCGTGGGTGTTGACGATCTGCAGCTCCAGCTCGACGCCCAGCGTCAGCGAGCGCGAGCGCGCGAACGGTTCCAGGCGGATCACGACAGCGCCCCGCCGATGCCCGCCGCGACCGTCACCGACGCCGCGACCGGCGTGATCACCGACCCGATGGCCGCCGCCTCGCCGCCGCTGGCCGCCAGCATCGGGGCCTGCTGCGGCACCCGCTGCGGCCCACGCACGGCCTGCACGGCCTGCACGGCCCGCGCCGCCGGCACCCGGCTCGGTGTCGCGGGGGCTGGCGCGACCTCGCCGGCCAGCTTCAGCGCGGCACAGACCGCCAGCGGCCCGGCCAGCTCCAGCAGCGCGATCGCGCTCAGCACGATCGGACCCAGGCCGTGGCCGTAGTCGGGGTGGATGGCCTGCAGCTCCGCCAGCATCACCAGCGCGGTGGCCGACAGCGGTGCCAGCGACAGCCCCAGCGCAAGGCCCTGGCGTGGCGCGAGGCCGCTCAGCCGCGCCAGCCCGACGACGGCCAGCAGCTTGGCCAGCACCCGCGCACCGACCAGCACCGCGCCCAGCAGCAGGCCGGTGCGCAGCGCGTCGAGCGTCCAGGCCGATCCGACGATCACGAACAGCAGCAGCACCAGCACGCCGCCGGCGGTGCCGAAGTGGCGCGGCCAGACCCACGGCCGCTCGCTGCGGTTGCGCAGCACCAGGCCGGCCAGCAGCGGCACCAGCAGCGTGGACAGGGCCAGCGCGCGCGCCACCGTGATGGCCACCAGCACGAGGCCCAGCAGCAGCAGCACGGCATGGTCGTTGCGCAGGTCGAGCCGGCGCGCGATCCAGCCGACCAGCTGGGCCAGCATCAGCGCCAGCAGCAGCGAACCGAGGAAGTTGTAGCCCAGCCGGGCCAGCGCGGGCAGCCAGTCGCCCAGCGTCTCCAGGCTCAGCCAGCCGCGCAGCAGCGTCAGGCCCAGGGCGGCGTAGAGCGTGTTCAGGGCGGTCAGCAGGATCATGCGTTCGGTCACCTGGCCGGCCGCGCCCAGCTCCAGCGAGACCCGGCCCGCCACCGCCGCCGAAGCGGGGACCGCCAGCACCGCGCAGCCCAGTGCCAGCGTCGGGTCCAGGCCGGCCCAGCGCAAGGCGGCATGCACCGTCAGCAGCGTCAGCAGGGCCTCGCCCAGGCTGGTCGCCAACAGGGCCGGGTTGTCGCGCAGCCAGCGCAGCCGCACCCGCGCGCCGATCTCGAAGAGCAGCAGCGCCAGTGCCAGGTCGATCACCAGCTTGAGCGAGGCCGGCATGGCCGCACCGGTCAGGCCCTGGCCCGACAGCGCCATGCCGATGCCGGCGGCGGTGTAGCCCATCACGCGCGGCATGCGGGTCCAGCGTGCCACCAGCTCGCCGAGCAGGCCGCCGGCCAGCAGCATCAGGACGGCCCAGAAGAGCGCGCCCGGGTCTGGCGGCCAGGGTTCGATGTGCAGCACGCGTGCCACGTCTTCCAGCCATTCCATCGCTGCTCCTCGCGGGCCTCGCCGGCGTCCGGGCGGGCCTGGTCGTCATGGGCTCCCGGGCGTCGGACGCGGGGGCGGGAGGGTCAATGTAGAGGTCGGCCGGGACGCTTCGGTTCCTCGCTTCGCATCCAGACGTCAGAGGCGGGACCGGGTGTTTCAGACGCGGGGACGACCCGGATTGACAGCCGCTGCGGTCCCGTCGTGACGATTTATGAAAACTGAATGGAAAGCTTTCCCTTGTCCAGGCTGACCGAAACAGTCGGTCTGACGCAGTTGGGGCCTTCGGTCGGAAAAATTTCACGGTCTCGGCCACTTTGGGGTCAAGCTGTGGGTTTTTTCGCCCAATAACCCCACCCAAGAGGGCACAAAGACTTGTCTTTCGTCACGTCTCGTGTCGATACGATCGGACACCTTAAGTTCAGCTGAAGGAATCTGACCCGCATCTGATTCGTTGTGCCGACCGTATGTCCAGGACATCGAGCAAGGTCGGAAGCGTTTGCAGAGCGGCCTTGAAGTTCTTCTTCTGAAAAATTCTGTCGCCGATCACGAGGGTATCCAGCCATGTCCGAAGTTCTGAAGTCCGATCCCCCGCCATCGACCGAGGCCGTCGGCCAGCCTGGCCGTCGCCAGGCCTTCAAGCTCGCACTCGGTGCCGCACCGGCGGCGCTGCTGGCGACGACCGCCACGCCGGCCCGTGCCGGCGACCCGGAGCCCAGCCCGCGCATCACGCCCTTCCTGGAGCCGCTGCCGACCCCGCCCGAGCTGCCGCAGCGTGCGCTGAGCGACCCGGCCTTCGCGCAGGCGCCGACCGTCGCGCCGAACCGCCGCGTCAACCCGGCCACCGGCCTGCCCTACGAGGGCCGCGGCGACCCGCACCAGCTGCGTGACCGCAACCCGCCGCAGTTCTTCTACGCCCAGCGCTATGGCGCGGTGCCGCCGGTGTCGATCCATCCGCAGCTCAAGTTGCAGCTCAACTTCTGGGGCGCGAACCGGGGCGGTGCCGACCTGACGCAGGACCCGCCGACCACGCCGATGCCGACCATCGTCAGCCGCTACCAGGCCGGCGCGAACACCGCCATCCTCGTGCGGCGCTACAACGATCTGCCCAAGGGCGTGCCCTCGGGCGGCTTCGGCAAGTACTCGGTCTCGACCCACCTGCACAACTTCCACTCGGCGCCCGACAGCGACGGCGGTCCCTGCGATCCGCGCCTGGGCTCGCTGTCCGAGGACCCGGTCACGCAGGGCCGCTTCTTCTTCCCCGGCCAGTACTACGACTACTACTACAACATGAAGCGGGCCGGCTTCACCAACCCCGGTATGCCCGACGGCGACGTGCGCGAGACGCTGGGCACGCTCTGGTATCACGACCACCGCGAAGCCCACACCTCGGAGAACGTCTACAAGGGCATGTGCGGCTTCCACCTGATCTTCAACGAGCACGACACCGGCGACGAGAACACCGGTTTGCGCCTGCCCAGCTACCCGGCCTATGACGTGCCGATCATGTTCTGCGACCTGCGCCTGGACCCGCGCACCGAGCAGACCGTGTTCGACGTGTTCGACGACGACGGCCACATCGGTGACCGCTACCTCGTCAACGGCAAGCTCCAGCCCTACAAGGAAGTCGACCAGCGGCGCTACCGCTTCCGCCTGCTCAACGTCGGTCCGTCGCGCTTCCACCAGCTCTTCCTGGTCAACCCGGACAACCCCAGGCAGGTCATTCCGTTCTGGCAGATCGCCAACGACGGCAACCTGCTGCCCAAGCCGCTGAAGGTCACCTCGGTCAAGCTGTCCTGCGCCGAGCGGGCCGACGTGATCGTCGACTTCCGCGAGCTGACCGCCGCCGGTGGCCCGGCAGCCGGCGCGACCCGCCTGTGGCTGGAGAACCGCCTGCTGCAGGACAACGGCCGCGGTCCCGAGAACGAGCTGCTGCCGCCGGGCAACCCGGACCATGTGCTGGTCGAGTTCCGCATCGGCGCGGCGGTGCCCGACAACAGCCGGCATCCGTCGCAGATCCCGAACTTCGCGCCGATCACGCTGCCGCCGCTGGACACGCCGGTCATCACCCGCACCTTCGACTGGGGCCGTGGCAATGGCGGCTGGGTCTGCAACGGCAAGCCCATCAACTGCGACGAGGTCCGCTTCACGATGAAGCGCGGCCAGATGGAACGCTGGATCCACCGCACCGGCGGCGGCTGGGCCCACCCGATCCACAACCACTTCGTCGAGGGCCGGATCATCAAGCGCAACGGCAAGGCGATCCCCGTCAACTCGCCCGAGTACTCGCGCAAGGACGTGATCTGGCTGGGCGAGGGCGACGAGGTCGAGTACTGGGTCAAGGCGACCGACTACACCGGCGTCTACCCCATGCATTGCCACAACGTGGTCCACGAGGACAAGGGAATGATGTTGCTGTTCGCGGTCGACGACGTCGGCGACAAGAAGACCCAGCCTTGAACGGGCTGGCCGCCATTCCCCGATCTGATGCCGACTTCCGGAGCAACGACATGAGCGCCAACCTGGCCCTGAACCCTTCCCGTTCTTCCCACCTGAGCGACACGGGCGCCGGCGACCGGCGCGGCCTGTTCGGCCGTGCCCTGCTCGGCGCCGGCCTGCTGGCCGCTGGCGCGACGCTGATGGGCGCGTCGCAGCCGGCCCGCGCCGCGCTCGACGATCCGCGCGAGCGCGTCCGCCAGCGCCGTCTGCCCAACGTCCCGCTGCTGACCCATGAAGGCCGCGTGGTCCGCTTCTACGACGACATCGTGCGCGACCGCCAGGTCGTGATCAACGTGATGTACACCTCGTGCAGCAACATCTGCGGCCCGGCCACCCGCAAGCTGGTCGAGGCCCGCCACCACCTCGGCAGCCGCACCCGCGACCTGCACTTCGTGTCGCTGACGCTGACGCCGCTGACCGACACGCCCGCCGAGCTGGCCGCCTACCGCCGCGCCCACGGCATCGACGGCCGCGACGGCGACTGGACCTTCCTGACCGGCAGCGTCGCCAACGTCGAGCGCGTCGCCAAGGCCCTGGGCCTGATGAGCCAGGACCCGGCCGACGACCTGCTCAGCCACTCCGGCGCCGCCGTGGTCGGCGACGAGCGTCGCGTGCAATGGGGCCACGCCAACACGCTGACCAGCGGCCGCGGCATCGCGCGGATGATCCGGTTCGAGCTGGTGTGAGCATCCATGGCTCAACGTCGAACGGTGCGTCCGTTGGCGTTGTCCATCAGCGGCGATCGGTCACGCGTCGGCATGGGCTGGAGACCTGCATCCCGTTCGGAAGATGACGGTCGAGCCGCCGACGCTCGCTGTGCCAGCGTGCTTCCGCTGGCAGGACAGGCGCCCGTGCGCCGATGGACCAGGGCAGCGGCCAGCAGCGCCTCGTTCGGGTTGCCCAGTTCATGCCAGCGGTCGTCGGCGATCACGCAGTCGGGCGTCAGCCCGTCGGCATAGCCGCCCCGGCCCAGGTCGTTGGTGATCTCGAACTCGATCGGGAAGTAGGCGATGCCGCTGGCTTGGTGGCCCATGAAGCCATGGGGTTTGCCGCAGGTGGTCTCACCCATGAGCACCACCTGGACGCCGATGCCGCGCAGTCCGTTGACCAGCGCTTCACTGGCCGAGCAGGTGCGGGGGCCGACCAGCACGTAGACGCGCGGAAGGCCGAGCGTCGGTAGTGGCATGTCCACGGTGCACTCGAAGGTCTGGGGATCCGGTCGGCAGGCTCGCGTCACGAAAGGCGTGTTCCGGTCGGTCTCTGCCACGGGCGGATGGTTGGGGCCGAAGGCGAGGCGCGAGAACATCCGGTTGGCGGTATGGGCGGCATCGCTCATGCCGGACGCCAGGCCGTTGGCGATGTAGAGCAGGCCACCACCGTTGTAGCGCAGGTCCAGCACGACATCCTTGACCTGTGCCGCCCGAAATCTCGTCAGGGCATCGAACAAGGGTGCTTCGGCGGACAGGATGTGCTGATTGAATTGCAGGTAGCCGACCCAGCCGTTGGTGAATTGGGGCAGCAGCCGGACTTTCGGCACCGGGTTGGGGACATGGGCCGTGCTGTCGATCGACACCTCCTGGATCACGCCGCTGGATGCCTTGAGCAGTCGCAGCCTGGCGCGGCAGACGGTGTCCGGCTCGACACCACCCACGTAGCGATTGACCGCCTTCCGTGTCGGGTCGCGGCGAGCCTCGGCCAGCGTCACGCCGTCGACCGCCAGCAGGATGTCGCCGCGGGCGACCACGCCGCTGCGACCCGCCGCGGCATCGGGCTCGACCTGCTCCACCTGCAGGGTGTCTGTCGACGCGTCGAAGTGCCAGTGGATGCCCGAACCGATGGTCTGGTCGCCGGCGTAGAAGGCTTCGGTCGCCTGGACCGTGGTGACGTAGCTGAAGCGATCCCGGCCGGTGACGGGGCTCAGCAGGTCCTCGAACCACGCGGTCAGCGAGGTGTACGGCTGTGCGGCGTCGGAATAGGCAGCCGCCGACGGATCGCGCGCGGGGATGTCCTGCGGCCAGAGGTAGTTGGCCGTCATCATCGAGCGCACCCAGGCCTTCTCGACGCCGAGCGAGGCCACCGCCACGCCTCGCGTGTCGACACGGCCGGTCGAGCCCTGCCAGGGCGGGCAGGTCGGCGGCGCGGTGATGCCACCACTCCCGCCACCACCACAGCCCGCCAGCGACAGGAGCACGACCATCGCCGCGCGACCCAGGCCCGGCTTGAGCCGGCGTGCCACCTTGGCAGCACGGGTCCGAATGTCTGTTTCGTGCCTGATCCTCTCCATCCCCATCTCCGTTTTCGACGAGTCGTTCGTCGCTGTGGAAATGGTCAGGAGGCCGGTGTGTTCCGGCCATGACTCGTTCGAGTCAATCTCAGGCGCGCTACCGGCTTCAGTCCACCCGCCGCGCCCCGATCGCCAGGGCCCCGGCGGCGATCACGACCACCACCATCGCGGCGGTCAGCGACCAGTTGTGGGCGATCACGCCGATCAGCGGCGGGCCGATCAGGAAGCCGCTGTAGCCGATCGAGGACACCGCCGCGATGGCCGCCGCGCTGCTGCTGCCGGGCACCCGGCTGGCGGCGTTGAAGAGGATGGGCACGATCGGCGCGAGGCCCGCACCGATCAGCGCGTAGCCGATCATCGCCACCGTCGGCGAGGCACTGGCCAGCACGACGGCCATGGAGACGGCCGTCAGCGTGGCGCTGCTGCGCAGCAGCAGCTTCTCGCTGACGCGCGCGCGCAGGAAGTCGCCGCCGAAGCGTGCCGCCGCCATCGCGCCGGCGAAGACCGCGTAGCCCGCCGCCGCCCGGTCCTGCGGCATGCCCAGTTCCTGCTTGAGGTAGAGCACGCACCAGTCGTACATCACGCCCTCGGCCGTCATGCCCGCGAAGATCAGCAGGCCGATCAGCAGCAGCAGGCCCTGGGGCCAGACGAAGTGGCGCTGCTCCTCGCCCGGTGCCGGCGGGGCCGGTCGGGCGTCGAGCATCGAGCGGTTGGCGATCGCGAGCGCCACGGCCAGCAGCAGCGCCACGCCACCGAGCTGCGCGGCCGCCGGCACCTCGGCCCGCAGCATCGCGGCGGCCATCGCCGCGCCACCCATCGCGCCCAGGCTGAAGCAGCCGTGCAGGTTGCCCATGATGGGCTGGCCGCCATCCCGTTCCAGGGCCGTGCCTTCCGAGTTGATGCTCACGTCGAACACGCTCATCGACATGCCGAAGGCGACGCTGGCGAGCATCAGCACCCAGACCGACGGCCACAGCAGCGCACTGCCCAGCGCGCTGCACAGCACCAGGCCGGTGATGAGGCTGGCCCGGCGCGCGCCCAGGTGGCCGATGAAGCGCCCGGCGAAGAACACCGAGCTGACCGCGCCGACGGCGGCGCTGAACAGCACCGCCGACAGCACCGCCTCGTCGATGCCGTAGCGGTCCTTGATCGACGGGATGTGGGCGCCCCAGACGCCGCTGAGCACGCCCAGCACCGCGAACAGCGTGCGGGTGGCCCAGCGTGCGGCACGCAGGCGCTGCTGCTGCGGCGTGATGCCGGAGCCGGGCTCCAGCGTGGCCTGCAGGGCCGGCGTCATCGGATCGGGCGTGGTCATGGTCGCGGTTTCCTGGGCGGGGTTCAGAGCTTCACGGGTGCGCCGGTGCGGGCGCTTTCATAGACCGCGTCGAGCAGTTCCATGACGATCAGCCCTTCCTCGCCCGAGGCGGGGTGGGGCCGGTCGGCGAGGATGGCCTCGGCATAGTCGTGCATGGCCGACCGGGCCGGCGTCTTCGGCACGTGGATGTGGGTGTCGAGCTGCGCACCGCCGCCGTCGCTGAAGATGAAGGCCTCGAACTCGTAGCCCTCGCCGACGTTGCGCTGCAGCAGCCCGGCCTTCGTGCCCAGCAGCCGCGTCTCCATCAGCTCGGCCTGCTGGATGTGGGCGGCCCAGGAGGCCTCCAGCACCAGCGAGGCACCGTTCTCGAACTTGATGTAGGCGCTGGCCAGGTCCTCGACGTCGAAGGTCTTGCCGCTGGCCTGGGCCGCCTCGCGGGCGATCGGGTCGTAGGTCGCGCCCATCACCCAGGTCGGCTTCGGGTAGCCCATCAGCCACAGCGCGAGGTCCAGGCGGTGCACGCCCAGGTCGATCAGCGGACCGCCGCCGGCCAGCGCCTTGTTGCCGAACCAGCCGCCAAAGCCGGGCATGCCGCGGCGGCGATGCCAGACGGTGCGGCCGAAGTAGAAGTCGCCGAACTGGCCGGTCTCGACCTGCGCCTTCAGGGCCCGCGAGGGCGCGCTGAAGCGGTAGCTGAAGTTGATCATCAGCCGCTTGCCGGCGGCCTTCGCGGCGGCCAGCATCTCGCGGCCCTCGCTGGCGTTCATCGCCATCGGCTTCTCGCACAGCACATGGCAACCGGCGGCCAGCGCGGCCAGCGTCAGGTCCTTGTGGAACTTGTTGGGCGTGCAGACGCTGACCACGTCCAGCCCGCCAGCGGCCAGCATGGCCTCGGCGCTCGCGTGGCGGCCGGCGATGCCGAACTGCTCGCCGACCGCTTCGAGGCGGGCCGGGTCCGGGTCGGCGAGGGCGACGACCTCGACGTCCGGGTGCTGGCGCCAGCCCTCGATGTGCATGCGGCCGATGCCCAGGCCGATCACGCCGATGCGCAGCTTGCGCCCGTTCGGGGCGGTGGTGGTGACGCTGGCCGACGCGGTGGCCTGCTTCTGGTCGTCGGTGCCCGTGCTCACGTGATGTCCTTCTTGTCCTGCACCACGCCGGCCTTGGCGAAGTGGATGTTCTTCGGTGCGATCGGCTCCAGCGCCGGGCTCATCGGGCAGACGTCGACGATCTGCACGCGCGGGTTGGCCCACTGCACCGCGTTGGCGAGCACGCGCTTCACGTTGGCGTCGAAGTAGGTCGGATAGGCCTCGTGGCCGGGGCGGAAGTAGAAGATGCGGCCGTGGCCACGCTGCCAGCACAGGCCGGAGCGGAACACCTCGCCGCCCTCGAACCAGGAGATGAAGACCGTCTCGTCCGGCTGCGGCACGTCGAAGCGTTCGCCGTACATCTCCTCGTAGGGCAGCTCGAAGAACTCGCCCAGGCCGGCCGCGATCGGGTGCGAGGGCTCGACCACCCACAGGCGTTCCTTCTCGTCGGCCTCGCGCCACTTCAGCGAGCAGTTGGTGCCCAGCATGCGGCGGAAGATCTTCGAGAAGTGGCCCGAGTGCAGCACGATCAGGCCCATGCCTTCGAGCACGCGCTTCTGGACCCGGTCGACGATGGCGTCGGCGACCTTGCCGTGGGCCCGGTGGCCCCACCAGATCAGCACGTCGCAGTCGGCCAGGCGGGCCTCGGTCAGGCCGTGCTCGGGCTGGTCCAGCGTCGCGGTCGTGACCTCGACCGGCAGCGCGCCGGGGTTCAGGCCGGGCACCTCGCGCAGGCCGGCGGCAATGGCGCCGTGGATGCCTTCGGGGTAGATCGCCGCGATCGCGGGATTGGCTTGCTCGTGTTCGTACTCGTTCCAGACGATGACAGAAATCTTCGACTTCATCGGAATGTCTTTCAGGTGGGGAATGGGGGGGTCAATCCGCTTCGGAACATCCGAGCTTGCGAGAAGGACAGCCAGCAGGATAGATTCGGCGGGCTGCCCCTCTCAAGCGCAAGCAAAGCCAGAAAACTGCGATCGATGTCAAAAATCCTGGATCACCGACCCGACTGCCCGGCGCCCTTCGTCGACCCCGTCGACCGCCATCCCGACGTCGACATGGCGCTGGCTGCCCGGCTGCGTGCGCAGCTCGACGCCTTTGCCAACGGGCTGGGCCGCGAACACTGGCCGCTGCACCGGCCGGCCTCGGCGGGCGTGGCGCGGGGCGAGGGCCATTTCCACCTCGCGCCCGAGCTGTTCCTGCAGGTCTGCGGCTGGACCCGCTTCGGCCTGCCGCATGGCGCGGTGCGGGTCGGGCCGGGCGAGGCGCTGCTGATGCCGGCCCGGCTGCTGCACCACGAGCAGGTCGGCCGCGAGCCGGGTGGCGAGCCCTTCTGCAATGTCGTCCTCTATGCCGACGGCAGCGTGCTGACCTGCCACGTCGCGCACGAACATGCGCCCGGCACGCCCGGCATCCTCTACCTGGAGGCGCGCCAGCATGCCCAGGCCGCCCGCGCGCTCGACTGGCTGAGCCATGCCGCCGAGGTGCCCGACGTGCCTGAGGCGGCCGAAGCGGCCGACTGGCAGGTCCGCGCCCTGGTCATCGCCACGCTGGCCGGCGCACGCCGCGTGCTCGACGAGGCCGGCATGCCGGCGGCCCGCTCGGAGCCGGCCGCCGTTGCGCGGCTGCGCATGCTGATCCAGAACCAGCTCGGCGACCAGGACCTGAGCGTGCGTCGCCTGGCCGAGCAGAGCGGCGTGAGCGCCGACTACCTGTCGCATCGCTTCCGGTTGGCCAGCGGCGAGCACCTCGTGGCCTACATCAACCGCCAGCGCATGGAGCGCGCCGCCCGCCTGCTGGCCGACACCGACATGGCGGTCAAGGAGATCGCCTGGGCCTGCGGCTACGCCACGCCGGGCTACTTCATCCAGAGCTTCCGGCGCCACTTCGGCGACACGCCCGGACAGTGGCGCAGCGCCCACGCCCAGCCCGCCGCGCGGGTGGCCTGAGCGGGGTCCGGGCCGGTTCCGAACCCAACCGAATCGCGCAAAGCGCGGCATCATCCGCGCCACGCCGGAGACGGCACGGACCGCGGGCGCGGTCCGTCGCCCGGCGCATCGCCTGGAGGAGGAAACCGATGATCCCGACGCTGCAACCGCGCATGGCGCCCGCCGCCATCCTGGCCCTGGCCTTGGTCACCACCGCGCTGCCGGCCGCCGCGCAAGCCACCTTCACGCTGGAGAGCCCGGACCTGGCCTCCGGCACTTTCGGCAACGACTTCGTGCTGGGCGCCTTCGGCTGCCAGGGCGTGAACGTGTCGCCGGCGCTGGTCTGGCGCAATGTCCCGGCCGGCACGAAGTCGCTGTCGCTGCAGGTCCACGACCCGGATGCGCCCACCGGCGCCGGCTTCTGGCACTGGGCGGTCTACAACCTGCCGGCCAGCACGACCGGGCTGCCGCGCGGCGCGGGCAATGGCGCGGTCAAGCTGCCGGGCGCGGCCTTCGGCGGCAACACCGACTTCATGGACACCGGCGCGACCGGCGGCAACGGCAACTGGGGCGGCCCCTGCCCGCCGCAGGGCGACAAGCCGCACCGCTACAACTTCACCCTCTACGCCCTGGCCGTCGACGACCTCGTCGCCGCTGGCGGCGTCCCGCGCACCGGCTCGGCATCGCTGATGTCCTTCGTGCTGAACAAGGGCCTGGGCGACAAGCTGCTGGGCAAGGCGACGTTCACGGCGACGTATGGCCGGTGAGTGTTGGCCCCCGGTCACGCGGGTACGCGTGATCCGCCCCCCCCATGGGGGGCAGGCGCAGGCCGGCTTGGGGCGGCCCGGCGCCGGCCTGCGGGCGCGGCAGGTGAGGGTCCTTGCTTCGTTCGATGGTGTCGGCGATGGCATCGGAGACCTGTTCTTGCGGCGGGCCGGCGCCAGCCCTGCCGAAGCGTTCAACGGGGCTCGGGCTCGTGGCCGTGATTCCGCGGGGTCCTGGCGCGACGCTGCCGCCGACGCTCAATGCTTCAACCCCCGCGTTGCCGCCTGGGCGGCGCACCAGCCCTTGACCTGTTCGGGCGGGAGCGGGCGGCTCCAGGCATAGCCCTGGGCGGCGTGGCAGCCGACCTTGAGGAGCCAGGCGGCGGTCTCGGCGTCCTCGACGCCGGTGACGACGACCTGGGCGCCGAGGCCGGCGGCCAGGGTCAGCAGCGAGCTCAGCACGGCCGCGCCGCGGTCCGGGGCGCTGCCGCCCAGGCCGCTGTACAGGCGCTCGGGCGACGGGGCCGGCGCGGCATGGCCGGGGCTGCGGCCGAGGCTGCGCAGGTCGACCTTCAACTCGGCGAAGGCGCCCAGTTCGGCCAGCGCGAGGTAGGCCGACAGGCCGCTGCCGAGGTCGTCAACGATCAGTCGCACGCCCAGCTGGCACAGCCGGTGGATCACGTCCTGAGCCACCGCGCCGGGCTGCGACAGGGCCGTCGCCGGCAGTTCCAGCATCAGCGCCTTGGCCGGCCACTGGTGGGCCTCGAGGATGGCGCCCAACCGTTCGGGCAGGTCCGGGTCATCCAGCAGGCGGGCCGACAGGTTGATCGACAGGGCCGGCACCAGGCCCTGTTCGCGCCAAGGCGACGCGGCACGCAGCGCACGCTCGAGCATGCGGTCGGTCAACTGCGCGATCAGCGCGTGGTGCTCGGCGATCGGGATGAAGGTCGACGGGCCGACCGGGCCCCAGCTGGCGCTGTGCCAGCGTGTGAGCGCTTCGAGCCGGCGCAGGGTCCAGTCCAGGCTGCCATCGGCGCCGGGATGCAGGTTGACGACCGGCTGGAACACCAGCCCCAGCTCGTCTTGGGCCAGCGCGTGGGCGAACTGGGTGGCCAGCGCCTCTTCGGTCGGCGGCGGCCGCACGGCGTCGGCGCGCATCAGGGTCGCGGACTGTGCCGTGCCCGCTCCGGTGCCGGCGCGCAGGCCGAGGCGGGCGTCGTAGACCGCCACCTCGCGGCGGCTGTGCTGGGCCTGCTCCATCGCGGCCTGGGCATGCAGCATGACGCTGCGCGCGTCGGTGCCGTGCTGCGGGCACAGGGCGATGCCCACGCGCACCTTCGGGTCCAGCGAGCGGCCGTCGACCATCACCGGTCGGGCCAGCTGCTCGGTGATCTTGTGCGCCATCGCGGTGGTGCCGGCCACGCTGTTGTTGCCCAGCAGCAGCGCGGCAAAGGTGTGGCCGCCGATGCGGGCGTAGCTGTCCGATCGCCGACCCAGCCGCTTGAGCCGTCGGGCCAGGGCCTCGATCAGCGTGTCGGCGCCGGCGCTGCTGAGCGTGTCGGTGCTGCCCTGCGGCCATTCGAAGCCGATCACCAGCGTGGCGAAGGCGTTGCCGCCGCGCATGACCGAGGCCGCCGCCTGCTCAAGCCGGTCGAGGAAGAGTTCGCGGCTGGGCAGACCGGTCTGGCGGTCGGCCAGGCCCATGCGGCGCAGGCGGCTGTCGGACTCGGCCAGCGCGGCTTCGAGTTCGTGGCGGCGCAGCGCGCGCATCAGGCTGGCGTTGAGCCGCTCGAAGGGCAGGCCACCACCGGCGGCCTGCAAGGGGCTGTCGGGGCCGATGTCGCCGTAGCCCAGCAGCAGGGCCACGGGCTGGCCCGGCTGCGGCTGCAGCGCATGGCGCAACTCGCTTTCGAGTTCGCTGTGGGCGAAGTCGGAGGGCGGGCCGGAGAGGCTGTCCAGGCTGGTGTCGACGAAGGGCGCGGGCATCGAGTGCTCGCGCAGCAGGGCGGCTGCGTCGGCGCCGCTGAGGCCTTCGAGCTGCCGCAGGTCCAGGCCCGGCAGCTGGCCGCTGCGCAGGCCGGGTGGCACGTCGCCGCCGTCGTCGAGGATCACGATGCGCAAGGTCTTCATGGCGGTCGCGGCTCCCCGGAAACAGCGGTGGAAAAGCAGTTTTTGATGCTAGCACTCACCCAGGAAAAAACGGCTCATCGCCAGGGCGCAGGCCTCGGGCTGTTCCTCGGGGATGAAGTGGCCGGCGCCGAGGGCCTGTCCGGTCACCGGGCCTTCGCAGACGGCCTGCCAGTCGGCGATGGGATCGAACAGGCGGTGCACCACGCCGCGCTCGCCCCACAGCACGTGCAGCGGCGCGGCGACCTTCTGGCCGGCGCTGCGCGACATGCGGTCATGGACCAGGTCGATGCTGGCGGCGGCGCGGTAGTCCTCGCAGGCGGCGTGGATGCCGGCGGCGTTGCAGAAGCAGCGTTCGTAGTCGATCAGCGCCGGTGGCTCGATGTGGTCGAGCCCGCCGGCGCCCCAGCCGCCGAGCTTGGCGTGCAGGTAGTAGGTCGCGTTGCCGCCGATCATGCGTTCGGGCAGCGGTGCGGGCTGGATCAGGTGGAACCAGTGGTAGTAGGCGGAGGCGAAGGCCATGTCGGTGCGCTCGTACATCGTCAGCGTCGGCACGATGTCGATGACGCAGAGCCGGTCGACCCGCTGCGGATGGTCCAGCGCCAGCCGGTGCGCGACCCGGCCGCCGCGGTCGTGGCCGCAGACGTGGAAGCGGCGATGGCCCAGCGTGTCCATCAGCGCGATCAGGTCCTCGGCCATGGTGCGCTTGCTGTAGTTCGCGTGGTCGGCCAGGCCGGGCGGCTTGTCGGAATCGCCATAGCCGCGCAGGTCCGGCAGCACCAGCCGGAAGTGCGGCGCCAGCCGCAGGGCGATGCGGTGCCACAGCGCGTGGGTCTGCGGGAAGCCGTGCAGCAGCAGCAGCACCGGCGCGCTGTCGTCGTCGATCGGCCGACCGCCCAGGCGCGCGAACAGCCGCACGCCGTTGACGTCGAACTGCTGCGGGTGGAAGCCTTCGAACCAGGCGGTGTGCAGGCTGGACATGGTGTGCTCCGTGGGGAAGGTCAGCGGGTCCGGCCACGATGGCAGCCGGGCCCGACCGCGAAACAATAACCGCGCGCCGCTGTCCCTGCCTGCCCCGCTGGCAAGCCGGCCGCGCGCCCCGCCACTTGCCTGGCCACTAGCCCCGCCACTAGCCCCGCCACTTGCCCCGCCACTTGCCTGGATCGACGCCATGACCGATGCATCGCCTGCCCGCGACCTCCCGACATCCCCGACGCCATCCGGCTGGCCCGACGACGCCTTGCGCCTCGGCCCGCCTGCGCCCGGCGCCGACGGCCGCGCGCCGCTGCTGCTGATCACCGGCGGCAGCCGCGGCATCGGTGCGGCGACCGCCCGGCTCGCGGCGGCGGCGGGCTGGCAGGTGGCGCTGACCTACGCCAGCGACGCGGCCGCCGCTGCCAGCGTCGTGGACGCGTTGCACCAGCGTGGCCGGCGAGCCCGCGCCTGGCCGCTGGACGTGGCCGACGAGGCGCAGGTGGTCGCCGTCTTCGCCGAGGTCGATGCCTGGGCCCTTGCCGAGGGGCTGGCGCTGCGCGGCTTCGTCAACAACGCCGGCGTGGTCGACCAGGCCCGGCGCTGCGACGAGATGAGCGGCGAGCGCCTGCGCCGCATGGTCGGCATCAACCTGCTGGGCGCGATGTACGCGGCCCGCGAGGCGGTGCGCCGGCTGTCGACGCGGCATGGCGGTGCCGGCGGTGCGATCGTCAACGTGTCCTCGGTGGCGGCGCGGCTGGGCGCGTCCGGCCAGTACGCCGACTACGCGGCGACCAAGGCCGCGCTGGACACGTACACGCTCGGCCTGGCGCGCGAGGTGGCCGACGAGGGCGTGCGCGTCAACGCGATCCGGCCCGGGATCATCGACACCGCCATCCACGCCAGCGGCGGCCAGCCCGACCGGGCGCAGCGGCTGGCCTCGCAGATCCCGATGCAGCGCGCCGGCACGGCCGAGGAGGTCGCGCAGACCATCGTCTGGCTGCTGTCGCCGCAGTCGTCGTACACGACCGGCTCGATCGTCGAGGTGACGGGCGGACGCTGAGGCCGCCGCGGACGACGCGGGTCCGCTTCAGCCCGGACAGCCGTCGACCTGCCGCGCGCCGGGGCGGCACAGGTCGCGGTCCAGCCACAGCTCGTAGACGTCGCCGGCCGGACGGGCCAGCCGCAGGTGGACCAGATCGGCGGTCTGGCCGACCTGGTCGCTCGACATCCGCCGCATCCAGCGCGCCAGGCCCTGGTGGCTGGCGCCCTGGCTGCGGATCTCCGTGCGGCTGGGGGCCTGGTCGCCGACCAGCGCCAGTTCCGGCACCCGCCAGCCGGCCTCGGCCAGCTGCGTGGCCAGGCGCATCGCCAGCGGGCGCTGGGCCTCGTCGGCCAGCTGGATGTAGACGATGGGCTGCGGCAGGCGGGTGTAGCCGGTGATGCGCTCGCGCACCTGCTCGGCCTGGGCGCGGGCCTCGGGGCCCAGCACGGCGGCGGTGTCGACGAAGCGCAGCACCGCCTGCCGGTGCAGTACCAGCGTCAGCGGGCTGGCCTGTTCGAGCAGGCCCAGCGTGTAGCGCGCGGCCTCGGCCACGGCGGCCGAACCGGCGCGGTGCAGCAGGTTGGCCTCGGCCCGCTCGACGGCCATCGGCAGCACGTCCGAATGCAGCTGGCTGGAGACGGTCAGCTCGCTGGCGGCGCTCCAGCGCAGCTGCGGGTCGGCCGCGTAGAGCGCGTCCAGCCGCTGCGCCAGCTCGCGTTGCAGTTCCGAGGATGCCGGCACGCGCGAGGCGAGCAGCGCCAGCGCCGGCGCGTCGGCACCGAACAGCAGGTCGCTGGAGGGAGGCGGGCGCAGCGCGGCCAGGGCGGCCCGCTCGGCATGGGCGGCCACGGCCTCGATGTCCGGGCGAACGGACTTGCCGGCCGCACGCGCCGGGCCGCTGCCGGCGGCGGTCGGCTCCGCCGGGATCACCAGCCCGCCATCGGCCAGGACCGAGGCGACCGGTTCGACCGCCAGCCGATCGGTCGGCCGCAGGACCGCGCCCGGCTCGTCGTCGTCGGACAGCACGGCCATCAGCCGCAGGGCCTCCTGGCGGCGCGCGGCGGGCAGGCCGTCGTGGTCGCGCAGGGCGGCCGACAGGTGCAGGCGGGCCTGCACCAGGTCGTGCTCGCGCACCAGCAGGTGGGCGAGCTGGACATGCGCCAGGCCCAGTTCGGGCGCGGCCTCCAGCGCGCGTTCGTAGGCCCGCCGGGCGGCGACCAGGTCGGGCGTGACCGAGAACTGGGCCTGCTGCGCCAGCGTCATCTGGGCCTGGGCCTCGCGCTCGTCCATCGCCGCCAGCCCGACATGGGTCGCCGCGCCGATGGCCAGCGCCAGCGCACCGACACCGGCGAGCTGGCGCCAGGTCCGGCTGGCCGGCGCGCTGGCCTCGGCCAGCGGCGCGTCGCGCTCGTCGGGCAGGAAGCCCAGCGTCGCCAGCTCGGTGGCCAGTGCCGCCAGGTCGGTGCCCCAGTGGCTCTGGCGCAGCGCCAGCGCCGGCTGCGCGGCCAGCGAGACCAGGTCGGGCGGCAGGCCGTGGGCCATCAGGGGCGGCGTCTGGTCGATCCGCAGCGCCTGCAGGTGGGCCCGGCCGGCCTGGGCGGCCAGCAGGTGGCGGCGCACCGGCTCGATCGGGGCCTGCGCGCCGTCCGCGCCGGGGTCGGCTGGCAGGTCGGCGTAGTCGGGCGTCAGCAGCACCAGCAGCACGCTGCCGGGGCCGAGCAACTCGGAGACCTCGACATCGTCCTGGCGCTCGACCAGGTCGATGACCGGCTCGCCGAACAGCTCGCGCAGCCCGACGGCCAGACGCTGCGCGGCGCGCGCACCGGCGGCGCCCCGGTGGCTCAGGCAGATCGGTGCGTGGACGGGCATGGTCGGCTGGGATGGGGAATGGGTCAGATCAGGATCGGCGCCTGCGTCAGCAGGGTCGCCACCGGGCCCAGCGTGTACAGGTTGGGCGACTGTGTCGGCGGCAGGCCGGCGCGGATGCGGCTGTGGAACAGGCGGTGGTTGCCCTTGAACTTGCCGCCGTTCCAGACCTTCAGCAGCTGCTCGGTGAAGGCGCCGTTGTGCTCGCCGTCCATCGAGGTCTGGTTGTCCTGGCAGCCCGAAATCAGCACCACCGAGGCCTTGAAGCGGCTGACGATGCCGGTCAGGCGCGTGCTGTTGGGCGCGATCGTCAGGCTGGCCAGCACCGCGTCCGGATCGGCGCTGGCGGCGCGGCCGGCCGCCGTCCTGGCGATGTCGCGCTGGAGCTTGTCGTAGAAGGCCTGGTGGGCCGCGTAGGTGCGCCGCGCGACGGCGGTGGGCATCTGGCGCGGGCGCGGGCCGATGGGTGAGAGGCCGGGGATGGGCGGGGCGGCGCGGACCGAGGTGCCGCTGTGGCAGCTGTCGGTCAGCACGAGGATGCGCACGCCGGTGGCGAAGCGGCTCAGCGCGAGGTAGGTCTCGTCGTCGATCAGCTGGCTGTCGTAGAGGCACCAGGTCTCGTCGAGCTTGTCGTCCTCGTCACCGGTGACGTCGTCGACCTGGCCGCCGTGGCCCGAGAAGGACAGCAGGAAGTAGTCGCCCGAGACCAGCTTCTGCGCCGCCTTGTCCAGCTCGGCCAGCACCCGGGCGCGGGTCGCGGCCTTGGTCAGCAGCACGGTCGGCTTGATGCCGCGCGAGGTCGCGACGGCGGCCATGTCGCGGGCATCGGCCTCGCAGGCCACCAGGTCACCCGACCAGCCGCCGTAGTGCTTCGGGCTGACCGAGTTCAGGCCGATGTGCAGCGACAGGCCGATCGGCTTGCGCGCTGCCGGGGCAACGACCTTGCTGCCGGTCTTTTTCGCGGCCGCGCGCTTCGTGGCGGCGACCTGTTTCGTCGCGGCCTTCCGGGCGGTCGTCTGTTGCGCGGCTGTCTCGGTACGGGCTTGTGCCATGTCTTGCTCCTGAGCGTTCGTGATCTTGTGGTGACGGACCGTCGTCGACGGACCGCGCGCATCTGTGTGCCTTGGGGCACCAACGGCCGACGAGTACAGCGCACCGCTTCGCGCGCTGTCCAGTGCCGAGCCGTATCTGAAAGTGTCGATGTGCCGCGGATGCCTCAGAGGCCTCGGATGCCTCAGATGCAGCAGGCGACGTGTGCCAGCGGGTCAGCGCGACCGCGTGGCCTTTTTTGCCGCAACCTTTGCGGCGGCCTTCTTCACTGCGGCCTTCTTCGCCACCGGTGGTGCCGAACGCGCCCGGGCCGGTGGCTGGTCGGTCAGGAAGCTGTTGTTGACCCAGCCTTCCAGGTCGGTCGGGCCGGCCACCTCGACGCGGCTCCAGCGGCTGCCGATCTCCAGCAGCAGCAGCTCGGTGCCCTGCTTCAGCGCCGGCGCGACGGCCGGCGCCGAGGCGTCCGGGCCGCTGCGGATGTTCAGCGACGTGGCGGTGACCCAGCGGTGCGGCAGCGCGTCGTCCTCGCGGCCGATGGCATGGGCGCGCACCGAGGCGAGCGGGAAGGCCGGGCCCGGATCGGACTTGCGGCCAGGCGCGATGTCCTCGTGGCCGAGCACGTCCTCGAGGTGGTAGGTGCTGACCAGCAGCTCGGCCAGCTCGGTCGCCCGCGCGATCTGCACCGGCGTGTAGGCATGCCAGCCGCGCACCGGGCCGCCGTTGCGGTGGGCCGCCAGGCGCACCTCGCTGTCGGGGATGGTCAGGCCAAACCACGAGACATGGTGATCGCCGACCTTGTCGAGCACGCCGGCGTTGTCCATCTCGATGCCGATGCTGGCCGAGTTCAGGCCGGTCAGGCCGTTCCAGGCGCTGACGCCGGCATGCCAGGTCACGACGTTGAAGGGCGCCAGCTGGACGATCCGCCCGTCGCGTCCGAGCACCAGGTGGGCCGACGCGTTGCCGCTGGGCTTCTGCGTGCACAAGGAGGTCACGGCGCTCTCCATCGAGCTGCCGGCGGTGTAGTGCATCACCAGGTAGCGCGGGTTCAGCGGTCCGCCGATGTTGGGCGTGGCCTTGAAGGAACAGCCTTCGCCGACGAGCCGGTGGTTCTCGATGCGCAACATGACGGACCTCCTGGGTGAACGGGGCCCGATGTTGCGCTGAGCAGCCGGCGCTGCACCAGTGCCCCGTCGCCTGTTCGGGCCACGGGGGTGCCAACGATTTCGCAGTTCAGGACGGCGCGGCGCGGCCGGCGCCGAAGATCGTCTTGCGGCTGGCCTGGACCGGGGCGCCCCGTGTGGTGCCGGGCTGGCTACGATCGTGCCGCGGTTCCACAGCATCCCCAGGCATTCACACAGCACCCACAGGAGCGAGCGCATGGCCAGCAAGAACACCATCTGCCTCTGGTACGACGGCACCGCGCTGGACGCGGCGCACTTCTATGCCGAGACCTTTCCCGACAGTGCCGTGCGGACGGTGCTGCGGGCGCCGGGCGACTACCCCTCGGGCCACGAGGGCGACGTGCTGACGGTCGAGTTCACGGTCATGGGCATCCCCTGCCTGGGACTGAACGGCGGGCCGGCCTTCCGCCACAGCGAGGCCTTCTCCTTCCAGGTCATCACCGAAGACCAGGCCGAGACCGACCGCCTGTGGCGCGCCATCGTCGACCACGGCGGCCAGGAAAGCGCCTGCGGCTGGTGCAAGGACCGCTGGGGCCTGTCGTGGCAGATCACGCCGCGCGCGCTGATGGCGGCCATCGCCGACCCGGACCGCGCCGCCGCCAAGCGGGCCTTCGAGGCCATGATGGAGATGACCTGCATCGACATCGCCGCGATCGAGGCGGCCCGCCGGGGTTGAGCTGCCGGACGGAGGGGTCAGCCATCCACCGGTTGTAGCGGCGTCTCCAGCACGAGTTGATAGAAGGCGAGATCCAGCCAGCGGCCGAACTTGAAGCCGACCTGCGGCAGCGTGCCGACGTGGCGGAAGCCCATGCGCTCGTGCAGCGCGATCGAGCCGGCGTTGGACGCGTCGATGCCGCCGATCAGGCAGTGCTTGCCCTGCTCGCGCGCGGCGGCGATCAGCGCCTTCAGGATGGTCACGCCCAGGCCGCGGCCGCGGTGGTCCTTGTGGACGTAGACCGAGTGCTCGACCGAGTACTTGTAGGCCGGCCAGGCGCGGAAGGTGCCGTAGCTGCCGAAGGCCAGCAGGCGGCCGTCGGCATCCTCCAGGCCGATCACCGGGAAGCCGCCACGCGCCTTGGTCTCGAACCAGGTCTGCATGCTCTCGGGCGGCCGGGGCTGGTAGTCGTACAGCGCGGTCGACGTCGTGATCGCCTCGTTGAAGATGTCCAGGATGGCCAGCGCGTGGCGATCGACGGTGCAGGTGACAAGGTCGGGCACGGGGGCAGGGGCGGTCATCGGGGGGCTCCGGGGTCGGGGATCGGGGATGGCGGGTCGGCGCGATTCTGCGGCCCGCCCGGCTGCAATTGACGTCCGTTTGCTTGTGGGAACGCGGCCGTCGCATCAGACTGGCCCACCTGTGATCCCAAGCGGAGTAGGCCCATGATGCGACGTCTGATGTGCCGGCCCTTGCTGGCCGTGGTGCTCTCGGTGAGCGGCCTGCTGGCTGGAACCGGCGCGGCGCAGGCCGGGCCGCTGGACCAGAAGTACACCCGGGCCCAGGTCGAGCAGTGGCTCTACATCGAGATCTCGGACATCTTCCGGGCCTACCGCGAGGACGAGGACTACGACGACGAGGACCTGGTCGACGCCATCCTCGATGCGCTGGCCGACGCGCCGAAGGCCGGCATGTCGGCGCGCCATCGCCAGGTCCATGCCTACCTGCCGTACCGCGACCTGGTGGCTGAGATGGATGAGGCCGGCACGACGCTGCGCGAGGTGGTGGAACAGGCGGTCGCGGAGGCCGATGCGCTGGGCTGGCTTGACGCCCATCGCGCCCGGCCGATGCAGGCCGGCCTGCAACTGGCCCAGCGCGGCGACCTGAGTGGCCGCGACGGCAAGGTCAAGCCCGCCAAGGCGGCCGCGCGCTCGGCCCGCAACATCACCAACGTGGCCTTCCGCTAGCCCGCCGCATCGGGCCGCCATGGCGCTCGACGTCCTTGTCCTGGCGCTTGCGCTGGCGCTGGCCCTGGCCGGCGCGAGCGTGCTGCGCGAGACCGCGCAGCCCCCGGCCCGGCGCGCCTTCGCGGTCGTGACGCTGCTGGCGGCCGGCCTGCTCGCGGCGGTCCAGTGGGCGGGGGCACGGGGTGTCCTGGTCTTCAGTCCCGAACTCGGCGTGCTGATCGTCTCCGGCGGCGCGGCGGCCCGTGCCGCGCTGGCCGCCGGGCTGGTCGTGACCGGCGCGGCGGCCGGCCTGGGCTGGTGCGCGATCCGCCTGCACCACGGCCGGTCCGGGCACGCCGGCCGGCTGCTCGGCATCGGCCTGCTGGTCGGCCTGTCGGCCGCCTGGACGGTCAGGCCGCTGGGTGCCGACGAGGCCTCCGGTGTCCTGTCCACGGGCGCCGCGGCGCTGGGCGTGCAGTTCCTCTGGTCACCGCCGATGCTGGTGTGGACGGCGCTTTGCGCGGTCGCGATCGCCTGGATCGAACGACCGCAGCGCACGCCGATGGCCCGCGCCACCGCGCTGGCCGTCACCGTGGCGGGGGTCGGCCTGCTGCCCTGGCTGCGGCCGGGCTTTCTCGATCCCGCCCTGGACCCGCTCTGGCGCCTCGTCGCCTGGACCGCCTGGCCGCTGGCCGGCGGGCTGCTGCTGTGGCAGGCCTGGCGACAGGTCCGTGCCGGCTGGCCGGCCTGGCGCCAGCCGTTGGCGGGCTGGTGCCCGGGCGACACCGGCCGGGTGGCGGGCATGGCGCTGTGCGCCGTCGCCACGCTGGCGCTGTTGATGTGGCCGGGCTGGCCGCTCGACGCGGCGTTGGCGGGCCTGCTGGCCGGTCTGGGCCTGACGCTCGCCAGTCTGCAACCGCCGCCGGTCCATCCGGCCGACCCGGCTGGGCCGGCTGCGGGCGCCGCGCCCGCCTGGGCCGAACGCAGCGGCCGTGCGGCCGGGCTGTTGACCCGCGCCCTGCTGGCGCTGCTGCGCTCGCTGCGGTCGGTCATCGCGTCCTTCTTCAGCGCCAGCAGTGCGGCGGGGGCGGTGCTCAAGGCGCTGGCTGGCGTGCTGGTGCTGGTCGCCTTGAGCGAGATCCCCAACGCCGGCCACACCGTCGTGTTGCCGTTCCAGACGCCCGACGCCGAGCCGTTCAAGGGCTCCGGGCAGGCGCTGGCCGATCATGTCGTGGCCAGCCTGGCGCGACAGAACGACGAGCTGCTGCCCGACCTCAGCGTGCTCAAGGACCTCAAGCCCGCCGATGCGCTCGCCGCGCGCGCCACCAGCCAGGCCACCAGCACCATCGACGCGGCGCTGAAGAAGGATGTCGACCTCGAGTTCGGCGGCGTGAAGATCCCGCTCGGCGCGCTGGTCGCGCCGGTGCAGGCGCCGATGCGCACGCTGCTGGGCGTGCGCGTGGTCTCGGGCAGCCTGCACGTCAACCAGGACGCCCACACCCTGCTGGGCGCCAACTCGGCCGGCGACAGCTGGCAGGTCCGTGCGCCGCTCGACCCGGCCAGCGAGGACTGCCCGGCCTCGGCCGAGGCCGCCACCGCCAGGCCGATGGCCGCCGCGCCAGTGGCCGCCGCCGCAGCAGCCGCCGCCAAGCCGCCGCTCAAGGCCGCCGACGTCTTCGCGCCGATCGCCGACGAGCTGGCCTTCCGCATCCGCCGTGACGACCAGCGCACCGCCAGCCCCGGCATGACGCGCTCCTGGCAGGCCTTCAAGTGCTTCCGCGACGGGCTGCGGCACTGGCGCCGCTTCGAGCTGACCAATGGCTACGAGGAACTCGAACCGGCCGCGCGCAGCTTCCGCGAGGCCACCCGCATCGACCCGGCCTTCGCGCTGGCGCATTACCGGCTCGGGCTGGTGATGCAGAGCGACGGCCAGCCGGCCCAGGCCGTCGCCGCGTTGCAGGAAAGCCTTCGCGCCAGCCCCGACTTCCTGCCCGCCGCTGCCGCGCTGGCAACCACCTGGTGGGACTTCGACAGCTACGCCTTCCGGGCCGTGGTGCCGCCGGAGCAGGACGCGGCGGCCGATGCGTCCGCGGAGGGGTCTGTTCCGGCCGATGCACAACAGTCCCCTCCCGCGCCACAGGCCCCGCAGGCCCGCCAGACCGCGGCGACGTCGCTGTGGCTGGGCCTGGTCACGACCGACACGGCGGCGCTGGGCGCGGTCGACCGGGCCAGCGCCTACTACGGCCTGTGCAAGAAGGCCTCGCTCGACATCGGCGCGGCCCCGCCCGATGCGCCGCAGGCCGCCGCCGATGCGGTGATGCGGGCCTATTTCCACTGCAAGCGGGGCGAGTCCTCGTTCGCCCGGCTGCCGGCGACGCGCCGCGACGATCCGCGCGTGCGGCGCGCCGAGGCCCGGGTCCGCCAGGAACTGGGCGACGTGCTGCGGCGGCTGGTGCCCGCCGACCAGGCCGCGCGCCCGCAGGCGGCCGTGCTGGCCTGGCACTGCGCGCCCCAGGACACGGCCGCGGCCGATGCGGCGGACCCGTCCGGCCCGTCGGCCGCCTCGGCCCGGGTCTGGCGCCGCCCGTCCTACCAGGCCATGGCGCTGCGCTACCTGAGCCCGGCCGCGCAGGTGCTGGCCGACGACGCCGCGCTGCTGTGCCTGCGGGCCGGCTTGGCCGCCGCCACCGGCGACGACGCGCCGATGCGCGCGCTGGCGAGCACCGCGTCGGCCCACGTCAACCTGGCCTACGACCTGTTCTCGATGCGTGCCGACTGCCCCACCTGCCTGGCCGGCGCGATGGCGGAATTCCGCACCGCGATCCGGCTCGCGCCGGACGACGTCGACGCGTTGAACGGCCTGGCCTACGGGGTCGCCTTCGTCGCCGCCGAGGCCGCTGGCATGGCCGGCGCGGACCTGCCCTCAGAGGCCGACCTGCTGGCCGCCGAGGCCCACGCGCGCCGGGCCGCGTCGCTGTCGCGCGACTGGGTCAATCCGACCGCGCGGATCAAGAACGAGGCCGTGCTGGGCGAGGTCCTGCTGGCCCAGGGTCGCTACCACGAGGCGGTCGAGGTGCTCGAGGCCAGCCTGAAGGCGCTCGGTCCGGCGGCCGGCCACGCGGTCTTCCACCGGCTGCGACACGAACTGGTGCGCAGCGCGCTGTGCGCGGCCGACGCCGACCTGGGCGGGCGCGAGCCCAGCCCGGCGTCGGCCGCCAGCCTGTCCGCGCTGGACCGCCAGGCCAGCCGCTACCGCGCCCTGGCCGTGCAGGCCAGCGAGGAGATCCGCGCCAGCGAGCAGCGCCGCGGCATGCCGGTCTACGGCCGGGCGGACGGCGCACCCGACCCGCTGCGCCTGCCCTCGGTCTGCGCCAGCCGCAACGCCCGCGACCGCGCGCTGGACGAGCGCGCGGTCTACCGCCTGCGCCAGCCGCCGCGCATCGGCCGGCATGGGCTGTGCGGCCCGCAATGGGTCGAGGCGCGGGTGCAGGGTGCCGTGCCGGAGGGCCTCAAGCTGGAGGTGCTGGGCGGCGGGCTCGGCCAGTCGACGCCGGTCGATGCGGCCACCGGCCGGACCCGCCACCTGCCGATTGCCCAGCCACGCCGCGAGTCGCACCACCAGTTCGTCGCGACCCTGTCCGATGCGACCGGGCGGGTCTCGCAGCGCGTCTGGCTCGACACCACCCGGCCCAAGGACGATGCCTGCGCCGACAACCTGCTGACCGTCGAGTTCGAGTCCGCCAGGCCAACCATGTCCGCGCCCGCAGCGTCGCGGCGCTGACCGGGCGTGGCCCCGGCCCGCGAGCGTGTGCTGCCACCGATGCCGACACCGTTGCCGACACCGTTCCCGAAGCAACCGCCGCCGCCGTGACATCCCGCACCGCCGCCGAGGGCGGCGCGTTGACGTGCTTCGGTTCAAACCGTATAAACGATTTATATCGTTCAAACGTCGCGAGGCCGCATGCCGTTCGAGATCCAGCTCTGGTGGGGCTTCCTGTGTGCCGTCAGCGTCGTCAACCTGGCGGCGTGGCTGTGGACCGCGCGACGCCTGCGGGCGGCGCCGCATCCGGCCGATGTCCACGCCGACGACAGCCTGCACCGGCGCTGGCAGTTGCTGCTGTCGGCCGGCTATGTGCTGGGCTGCGCCCATCGTTCGTGGTGGCCGGTGTTCGACGTGCAGCGGCTCTGCCTGGTCGACCACTGGCTGTCCAGCGTGGTGATCGGCCGCAGCGTCGCGACCATCGCCGAGCTGTGTTTCGCGGCCCAGTGGGCGCTGGTGCTGCACAAGGCCGCGCGTGACACCGGCAGCCGCAGCACCGAGCGGGCGGCGCGCCTGATCGTGCCCCTGATCGTCGTGGCCGAGGTCTTCTCGTGGTACTCGGTGTTGAGCACGTCCAACCTCGGCCATGTCATCGAGGAATCGCTCTGGGGCGCCTGCGCGCTGCTGTTCGTGCTCGGCCTGGTGCCGATCTGGCCGCAGGTCCATGACCACCTGCGGCCGCGGCTGCGCCTGTGGGGCGCCGCCGGGCTGGCCTACGCGGTCTACATGTTCGGCGTCGACGTGCCGATGTACGCCGACCGCTGGCTGGCCGACGAGGCCGCTGGTCGCCACTACCTGAGCCTGGCCCAGGGCTGGGCCGACGTCTCGGCCCGCTGGATCGTCTCGCACCGCTGGACCGACTGGCGCAGCGAGGTGATCTGGATGTCGCTCTACTTCAGCGTCGCCGTCTGGCTCAGCATCGCGCTGGTCCATGCGCCGATGCGCTTTGGCACGCGGCCGGCGCGGCTGCGGTATGCGGTCGTCGTGGCGTCCCGGGAGAAGCTGCCGGCGTGACATCGGCCACCCGCTCGCCCCCATGCCGGGCGCCCGCGCCGCCCCGCGCCGCCAGGGCCGGGCGCAGAATGCCCCGATCGCGACGACACCGACATGCGGGGTGACGATGAGATGCAGCCTCCTGCCGGCCGGCCTGATCCGGGCGGCCGTGACAGCCTTGATGCTCCTGGCGGGCCTGCTGCCGGTGCGCACCGCTGCAGCCCCCGCCGCTGCCAGTGCCGTCAGCGCTGCCAGCGCCGCCGCCTCGCCCTGCACCCGCGTGGTCTTCTCGGCCAACCCCGACTACCCGCCCTACCACTGGGCAGAGGGCGACCGCCTGGTCGGTGCCAGCGTGGCGCTGACCGGGCGCATCCTCGATGACCTGGGCGTCGCCTGGGAGGCCCGCCACGTCGGTCCGTGGCCACGGGTGCTGAAGTCGGCCGAGCACGGCCAGATCGACCTGATCGTCAGCCTCAAGCCCACGCCCGAGCGCGAGGCCTACCTCGTCTTCACCCGGGCGCCGGCCTTCCCCAACCCGATGGCGGTGTTCGCCGCCAAGGCCCGGCCGGTCCGGTTCGACAGCCCGCAGGACCTGGTCGGCAAGCGTGGCGGGCGCACCGCCGGGGACCGCTTCGGCGACGCCTTCGACCGCTATGCCGAACAGGCGCTGACGCTCGAGGACGCCGACAGCCTGAGCGTCAACTTCAACAAGCTCGCGGCCGGGCGCATCGACTACGTCGTCACCGGCCTCTACACCGGCCGCGCGCAGCTGCTGCGGCTGGGCCTGAACGACCGCATCGTGCCGCTGCCCCGGCCGGTCAACGAGGGCGACGTCCACCACGGCTTCTCGCGCGCGAGCCCGTGCGCGGCGCTGGTCGATGCCGTCAACACCCGGCTGGCGGCGGCGCGCCGCGACGGTCTGCAGGGCCGGCTCCTGGAGGAGGCCTTGCAGCAATGGCAACGCAGCCCGGCCAACGGCCAGCGTCCATGAAGGACCGTCGCGGCATCGGCCGCCTGGCCTTCCGGCATGCGATGCTGGCCGCGCTGCTGGGCGTGCTGCTCGGCGCCGCGTTCAGCGTGCTGCAGTTCGGCGTCGACTACCGCCAGTCGGTCGAGACCGAGCGCCGCGAGATCCTGCAGATGATGGCCGTCATGCGCGAGCCGGCCGCGCAGGCTTGCTACAACCTCAACACCGAGGCCGCCCGGGTGGTGGTGCAGGGGGCGCTGTCCTACATGCCGGTCCAGCACGCCCGCCTGGTCAGCGACTTCGGCGAGACGCTGGCCGAGGGCGACAGCGACAAGGTTCCGGCCGATGCCGGCACGGCCTGGTGGACGCGCCTGATCGCGCCGACGCAGGACTACAGCCTGCCGCTGGACTTTGGCCCGTCGCACAAGCGCGTCGGCGAGTTGAAGGTGGTGACCGCCCAGGCGCCCCGCGTCGAGCGGTTCTTCCGTGACGCCGGGCGGGACATGCTGCTCAACGTGCTGCGCAGCGTCACCGTGGCGCTGGCGCTGGGCGTGCTGTCCTTCGTGACGCTGACGCGGCCGCTGACGGCCATCGCGCGGCGCATCGGACACGGGCCATCGAGTCCGCCGGACGTCCAGCCGCTGGCCGAGGCGGCCCGCTCCGACGAGATCGGCGAGATCGCCTCCGCCTTCGAGCGCTACGAGCGCGAGGCCGGCGAACGGGCCCGCAGCCTGGAGGCCGCCGCGCGGGCGCTGGCCGCCAGCGAGGTGCGCTATCGCCGCATCGTCGAGACCGCTGGCGAAGGCGTCTGGCAGGTCGACGGCGAGGGCGTCACCACGCTGGCCAACGAGGCCATGGCGCGCATGCTGGGCCGCAGCGTCGACCAGCTGATCGGGCGCTCGATGTTCGTCTTCGTCGACGTCGCCGACCGGCCGGCGGTGCAGGCCCTGTTGCGTCCGCGCGAGGGCCAGGACAGCGAGCGCTGCGACATCCGCTTCCTGCGTGCCGACGGCCACGACGTCTGGGCGGAGGTCTCGTCCTGCCCGATCGCCGACGCCGACGGGCGGTCGTCCGGCACGCTGGCGATGGTCACCAATGCGACCGAGCGGCGCCGCCGCGACGAGGAACTGCGCGCCACCAACGACCGGCTGACGTCGATGGTGGCCGACCTGGAGCGCCACAAGTCCGACATGGCCCACATCAGCGAGCTCAACGAGCTGCTCCAGTCCGCCCGCACCGAATCGGAAGCCTTCGAGGTCGTCCGCGCCACCGCGGCCGTGCTGTTTGCCGACTGCGCCGGCGCCGTCGCGGTGGCCGGCCCGGACGAGGACATGCACGTCGTCGGCCGCTGGGGCGACGGCTCCGATCTGCCCGACAGCTACCCGCGCACGGCCTGCTGGGCGATCCGCCGCGGCGGTGCGCACCTGCAGGCCGGCCGCCACGGCATCCGCTGCCGCCACGGCTCGCACGGCACGGCCGGCGCACAGCTGTGCACGCCGCTCTACGTCGAGGGCGAGCTGATCGGCGTGCTGCACCTTCATGACGGCCACGAAGGTCAGGAAGGCCACGCCGGCCACGCCGGCCACGCCGACCACCATGACCATGACCGGCCGGACGCGCACCCCGGTCACGAGGACGATCCGCACCGCCAGGGCCTGCTGGCCATCGATGGCCCGGTGCAGCAGCGGGTCGAGGTCTTCGGCGAGGTCGTCAAGCTCGGCCTGTCCAACCTGCGCCTGCGCGACAGCCTGCGCGAACAGGCCCTGCGCGACGTGCTGACCGGCCTGCCGAACCGCCGCCTGTTCGACGAGACGCTGCCGCGCGAGCTGACCCGCTGCCTGCGCGCCGGCGAGCCGCTGACGCTGGCGATGGTCGACGTCGACCACTTCAAGCGCTTCAACGACCGCTACGGCCACGACGCCGGCGACCGCGTGCTGCGCGCGGTCGCCGAGGTGCTGGTCCACAGCATCCGCGCCAGCGACATGGCCTGCCGCTACGGCGGCGACGAGTTCCTCTGCCTGCTCCCCGGCCTGTCGGCCCAGGACGCCGCCGCCCGCTTCGAGGAAGCCCGCACCCGCATGGCCGAACAGGCCGGCCACGCCGGCCTGCCGGTCGAACCCATCACCTTCACCATCGGCCTGGCCACCGCCCCGACCTGCGGCACCGACATCCCCGACCTGACCCGCGCGGCGGACGCGGCGTTGTACGTGGCGAAGGGGAAGGGCAGGGATCGGGTGGAGGTGGCGGTTGGGGTGGTGGTGGAGGTTTGAAGGGCGGCGGAAATGCGGCGGTTGTGGGGTGGCGGAATGAGGGTGGGGGATGACGGCGTTCGGCCAAGAACCGTCGATGAGGTCCGGCTGCTTTCTGGAAGCTCATGTCGTCATCCGCACGAGGCCTACGGCAACAGCTTCAACCCCAGCTCTTTCAAGAAGCCGTTGTGCTTGTCCTTCGCCGCCGCGATCTCCTTCTCGAGATCCAGCAGCGCTTGGTGTGTGCGATCCAGATCGATTTCCGCCTCACCCACCGCCGTGCTGATGTAGCGCGAGATGTTCAGGTTGAAATCGTTCTTCTCGATTTCGGCCATCTCCACCCGGCGCGAGTAGCGCGCCTCTTGCTCACGGAACTGGTAGGTCTTGATGATCTTGGCGATGTGCTCGTCGGTCAGCTGGTTCTGGCGCTTGCCTTTGACGAAGTGTTCTGCCGCGTTGATGAACAGCACGTCGTCCGGCTTCTTGCACTTCTTCAGCACCAGGATGCAGACCGGGATGCCCGTGGAATAGAACAGGTTGGACGGCAGACCGATGACGGTATCGATGTGCCCGTCCTTCAGCAGCTTGGTGCGGATGCGCTCTTCAGCCCCGCCCCGGAACAGCACCCCGTGCGGCAGGATGATGGCCATCACCCCTTCGTCCTTCAGGAAGTGAAAGCCGTGCAGCAGAAACGCAAAGTCCGCCGCCGACTTGGGCGCCAGGCCGTGGTTCTTGAAGCGCACGTCGTCCGCCATGGCCTCGCCCGGCTCCCAGCGCAGGCTGAAGGGCGGGTTGGCCACGATGGCGTCGAACTTGGGCTGCTTGGCCGGGTTCAGCTCGCGCAGCTTGTCCCACTCGTTGGCCAGCGTGTCGCCGTGGAAGATCTCGAACTCCGTGTCCTTCACCCCGTGCAGCAGCATGTTCATGCGCGCCAGGTTGTAGGTGGTGACGTTCTTCTCCTGGCCGTGGATCTTGCCGATCGTGCCCCCTGCCTGTTGCACGCGGCGGCGCACGTTCATCAGCAGCGAGCCCGAGCCGCAGGCAAAGTCCATCACGCTGTCCAGCCGTGGCCTCACCCCCGTCTTGGGCTCCTGGCTGTCCAGCGTGACGATGGCCGACAGCACGTCTGACACCTGCTGCGGCGTGTAGAACTCGCCCGCCTTCTTGCCCGAGCCGGCCGCGAACTGGCCGATCAGGTACTCGTACGCATCGCCCAGCGTGTCCACGTCGGTGGAGAACGACGCCAGCCCCTCGGCAATCTTCTGGATGATGGTGCACAGCTTGGCATTGCGCTCGGTGTAGCCCTTGCCCAGCTTGTTCGAGGTCAGGTCGATCTCGGAGAACAGGCCCTGGAAGGTGCTCTCGAACGACTCGGTCTCGATGTACTTGAAGCCCTCTTGCAGCGTGTTCAACAGAAACGCGTCTTGCGTGCGCGCCATGTTGGCCACGGCGCTCCACAGGTGCTCTGGCTGGATGACGTAATGCACCTTGCGGCGCATCTGCTTCTCGAATGCAGGCACATCGCCGCGGTTCTCTTCATACCAAACCTGCAGCGGCGTGCTAGCCCCGGTCTGCTTCAGCACGTCTTCGCTGATGTCCGGGTAGTCGCTGCCCAGCTCCTTCTTCGCTGCCGTCTCGTAGTTGTCCGACAGGTATCGCAGGAACAGGAACGACAGCATGTAGTCGCGGAAGTCGTCCGCGTCCATCGCGCCGCGCAGCTGGTCGGCAATCGCCCACAGCGTCTTGCCCAGTTGTTTCTGTTTTTCTTCGGTCATTTCTTCGGGCGATTCTTGAGGGTGTTTTCCAGCGCCTTCAGCTCGGCCTCGTCTTGCTGGTCGGCCTGCGCTGCCTCTTGCTGCTTGCGGCGGTGGTCATAGTCCAGGTACAGCGAGTGGGTGGTGCTTTCCATCTGCGCATGGCTGACCGTGCCCGCGTGCGTGAGCACCGGGAAGCCGTTGCTGCTGATGATCTGGTCCACACTCTGGCGCCAGAAAGCCATGCGGATTTCTTGCCGGCTCTTGGTTCGCAGTTCCGCCGTTTCCAGAAAGATCACCACCAACCGGTTCAGGGTGTCGATCTCGTCGGCGCTCAGGTAATTCTTCGCGACCACGATGTCCGACTTGCGCACCTGGGTGCCCTTCCAGTGCAGCAGGCCAAAGTGCGGGTCAGCGGGGTTGGCCCGAGCCGTGATGAGTTCGGCCGCCGTTTTCTGCGTCACGGCGTACAGCAGCACGTTCTGCACCGTGGCAAAGAACTGCTGGGTGGCCTGGTCCGTCTTGTCGTAGTCGCTGGAGAGCGCAAACAGGTCGCGCACCTTCTGATAAAAGCGCTTCTCCGAGGCCCGGATGTCCCGGATGCGCGCCAGCATCTCGTCGAAGTAGTCCGGGCGGCCGTCCGGGTTCTTCAGCCGCTCGTCGTCCATCACGAAGCCCTTGGTCAAGAACTCCTTGAGCACGGTGGACGCCCAGCGGCGGAACTGCACGCCGCGCGGCGAACGCACCCGGTAGCCCACGGCCAGGATGGCGTCGAGGTTGTAGTGCGCCACCCGGTAGTTCTTGCCGTCGGCGGCAGTTGTCAACCGTTGGTTGACAACTGAATCGGCGCTCAACTCCTGCTCAGCAAAGATGGCCTTCAGGTGCTTGGCAACGTTCTGCTTGCTGGTCTGAAACAGTTCCGCCATGTCCAACTGCGAGAGCCAGACCGTGCCCAGATCGGCCCGCAGCTTGATCTGGCTGCGACCGTCTTCGGTGGTGTAGAGGATCAGGTCGTTCATGCTGCAGCGTCTTCCGACGAGGGAAACAGTTGCTGCATCAGGCCCTGCTTGTGGGTCTTGAGGGTGTCGAGGGTCTGTGTGGCGGTGGTGATGAGCGCGTCGAGGCTGCCGAGGCAGTTGGCGATGCGTTGTTGTTCGGGGACCGAGGGCAATAGAACCGTGACTTCACGCAGGATTTCGTTGTTGATGTTCTTCTGTGCCCCTGTTGTCGCGACCTTATTCAGGTTCTCTTTCTGACCCCGCATGATGAGTTCGAGAAAGACGGGGACAACGTCCTTTTTGGAAATGAGGCCGACCACGCTGTCGGTAAAGCAGCCTTCCGTCTGTAGCAATCCAGTGTCCCCAATGTTTGCAGCGATTGTGATCAACACAATCGGGGGCTTGAACAGCTTGCTCACTGCCAATCCCGCTTCGTTCAAGGACTGGCTCGCAACGACAGTTCCGCCCCCCGACTTGACAACGTCGCCGGTTTGGATGAAGGGATATCGGCCACCGAAAAACCTTGGATCGTTACGCGGCCGGTGGGAGAACTTGCCACGTTGAATATCGCAAACGGTGCCGAGCTTTCGCTCCTTCCACTCCCCGGCGTCCTGAAACTCAGGGAACCGTAAGCGCGGTTGGGTTTCGCCTTCGCGAGGAAACAGCTGCTGCATCAACCCTTTTTTGTGGGTCTTGAGCGCCTCCACCTTGCGCCGTTGCGCGGCGATCAGTTCGTCCAGGGAATCCAGGCAGTCAGCGACTTTATGTTGTTCAGCGGGCGCAGGGGCAGGAATCTGCAGTTCAGAGAACTGCTTGTAGCTGATCATCTTTCCGTCACGGAGGCCTTCGAGGTTCTTTGTGAGGATCTGAATGAATCGGTCGGTCTTCAGGTAGTGCTTGAAATAGGCGTTACTTCCCGCTGCGCTCCGCCTCAGAATGACATATGCCGGGCTGCAGATGCCGTGGTACTGCGAGTATTCAATGCCGCCCTGAAATGAGCGCAGGCTGATGATGAAATCACCGACCTGAATGACTTTGTAGCTCTCGATGCTCTTTTCGCTGACCGAGACATGGTAGTCAATCAGGTCGCGCGGAATGGCGCCGTGCTCTTGTGTGATTGCCAGCACCGGGAGGCCTGGCTCCGGGCTTTTGTCGCTGACCTGATCAAATAGACGATTGCCAGGCCGCACCTCCCATCCAGTTGCTCCCCGAAACTCCGGAAACCGCAACTTCGGAATCAGCGCGTTCGTGGCTTTGTCCTTCATGGCGCTGGTCTTCATGCCCCCGCCTCCTGGCTGATCTGGCTGATGAAGCGTTCCATCTCTTCCTTGCGGTGCTGGGTGTCGTCCGGCAGGTCACACAGCTCGGCCAGGTGCGAGAAGGACAGGTGGTGGATCCATGTGGGAGACGCCGACTCCCGTTTGGGCTCTGGTGGTGCGGCCAGCGCCGCTGGCAAGGCCGCAGCCCCAGCGCCCGCCAGCCATTCGGGAGACAGCGTCTCCCGAATCTGCGGGTACACGCTGTAGAAGAGCCGGCAGCGGCGCAGCTCGCGGGCGTCCACCCGCTTGAGCCCGGTCGCCGCCAGGCGCTGGGCCAAGGCGGGCAAGAGCCTTTCGCCATAGGCCGCGCGGTCTTTGCCCTGCTGCTCGAACGCCACGATGCGGTGGCCGATCAGCCAGTTGCGCATGGTCAGGCTCGTGTTGACGGCCTTGGCCGCCAGGGTCTGCGATGGGCCATGGATGCGAACGATGGCGGACACCAGCGCATCAAAGTCGCCGGGTGTGACGGATGGCGCCGAAGGCTTGTTCACGGGTAGGGGCGCCTTCTTACTGCGCATAGGCGCTGAGTCCTGAAATCTCGCGCCCCTGGGCGCGTTTGTTCAGCAGGGGCATCAGTTGGGCCATCAGTGCGGTCTCGGCTTGCGCTCGCGCCTTCCAGCCGAGTTGAAGCGGTTCCATGAGTGCACTGAGGGCGTCGCCGTCGAGGATCAGGCGTTGCAGTGTCTGGTCCACAAAGGCTTGCAGGGCGGGGGTGGCCAGGCCGTGCTGGGTGGCGATGGTGGCCAGCTCGGCGCTGTCGCGTTCCTTCTTGAAGCGGAGGTAGCCCTCGCGGATGGCGGTTTCGCTGAGGCCTTCGCCCGCCTTCAGGGTGTTGATGTACGCGGCGATGTCGTCGCGCTCGTTCATGAACTTGGCATCGGCCGCGATGATGCCGATGAGCTGCTCGCGGCTCATCTTGAGTCTGCTGCCGCCCGTGCCCTGCTGGGTGAAGCGGGACATCAGACCCATGATGTAGTCGTAGTCGATGACGGCGCTGGCGAACAGCACGAACTCGAAGTCGAGCGGGTCCACTTCGTCGGCGGTGGCTTGGTTGTCTGTGCCGGGCAGGGTCTTGCCCTGCTGGGCCTTGAGGCGCTGGGCGGTGTCGAGGTACACGCCACGGAAGGCTTGCAAGTCTTCGCGCGGCAGGATGGCTTCGATGGCGGCGGCGTTGTCGGTGGTGAGGTCGGTGTACTGGTCCAGCTGGGTCTTGAGGCGCTGCACTTCCTTGAAAGCCTTGATGAAGGCGGCGCGGGCGTCGTCCCCCTTGAGCTGGGGCACGGCTTCGGCCGCGCAGGGCAGGCCCTGGGTCTGCATGAAGTCGGCCAGCTTCTGCACGGCAGCGTCGAGCTTTTCAATGACCACGGGGGCTTTGTCCACCAGCCAGATCTTGCGTTCTTCCTCGGTGGCGTTTTCACCCGAGAACAGGGCGATGGCTTCGTCCACGTTGGCTTGCTGCTGGCGGAAGTCGAGGATGTTGCCGTAGGGCTTGCTGCCGTTGAGCACGCGGTTGGTGCGCGAGAAGGCCTGGATGAGCCCGTGGTACCTGAGGTTCTTGTCCACGTACAGCGTGTTCAGGTACTTGCTGTCAAAGCCGGTGAGCAGCATGTCGACCACGATGGTGATGTCGATCTTCTTGGCAGCGGGGAAGTCGGCATTGGGCCATTGCTGGTCCTTGATGCGCTTTTGAACGTCCTGGTAGTACAGGTCGAATTCGCCGATCTGGTGGTTGGTGCCGTAGCGGGCGTTGTAGTCGGCCAGGATGGCTTTGAGTGCGGCCTTCTTGCCTTCGGGGTCTTCCTCGTTGTCGGCCTTTTCCTGCTGCAGGTCCTGCTGCAGTTGCTTCACGTCGGGGTTGCCTTCGGCCGGGGGTGAGAACACGCAGGCGATGTTCAGCGGCTGGAAGGCCGGGTCGGCGGCCTGCTTTGCCATTTGCAGTTCGTGGAACAGGCCGTGGTATTCGATGGCGTCGTTGATGCTGGCGGTGGCCAGCACGGCGTTGAAGCGGCGGCCGGCGGTGGCGATGTCGTGCTTGGCCAGGATGGCTTCGACCACGGCTTTCTTGGCCAGCGGTTCGCCGGGCTTGGGCGGGGGCACCTTGTTTTTGGGGCCCTCGGGCTTGTAGTAGTCCACGTGGAAGCGCAGCACGTTGGCGTCTTCAATCGCGTGGGTGATGGTGTAGGCGTGCAGCTGTTTCTGGAACAGGTCTTCGGTGGTCTTGAACTGGCCTTCTTCGCCTTCGAACTGTTTGGCGGTGGCGTTCTTCTCGAAGATGGGCGTTCCGGTGAAGCCGAAGAGCTGGGCCTTGGGGAAGAAGGTCTTGATGGCCTCGTGGTTGTCGCCAAACTGCGAGCGGTGGCATTCATCGAAGATGAAGACGATGCGCTTTTCGCTCAGCGGTTCAAGCTGTTCCTTGTAGGTCTTGAGGTCGTTCTTCTTGCGTTGTTTGTTGCGCTTGCTGTTCTCGTCCAGCGCCAGGCCCAGCTTCTGGATGGTGGTGACGATGACCTTGTCGGCGTAATCGTCTGACAGCAGGCGCCGCACCAGCGCGCCGGTGTTGGTGTTCTCTTCGACGCAGCCTTCCTGGAAGCGGTTGAATTCTTCGCGGGTCTGGCGGTCCAGGTCCTTGCGGTCGACCACAAAGAGGCACTTCTCGATGTCGGGGTTGTCCTTCAACAGTGTCGACGCCTTGAAGGATGTGAGCGTCTTGCCGCTGCCGGTGGTATGCCAGATGTAGCCGTTGCCGCTGTTCTGGTGGATGCACTCCACGATGGCCTTGACCGCATACACCTGGTAGGGCCGCATCACCAGCAGCTTCTGTTCGCAGGCCACCAGCACCATGTCACGGCTGATGGCCTGGCCCAACGTGCATTTGGGCAAGAAGGCCTCGGCGAAATGGTCGAGGTGGGTGATCTTCTTGTTGGCCTCGTCGGCAAACTGGTAGATCGGCAGGAAGCGCTCGTCGGCGTTGAAGGCGAAGTGCCGCGCGTTGTTGTTGGCGAAGTACCAGGTGTCGGTGCGGTTGCTGACGATGAACAGCTGCAGGAAGCACAGCAGGGTCTTGCTGTAGCCGTTGCCGGGGTCGTTCTTGTAGTCAACGATCTGCTCCATGGCGCGGCGCGGGCTGATGCCCAGCGTCTTGAGCTCGATCTGCACGCAGGGCACACCGTTGATGAGGATGAGAACGTCGTAGCGGTGGTGGCTGTAGTCGGTGTTGATGCGCAGCTGGTTGACAACCTCGAAGCTGTTCTTGCACCAGTCCTTGATGTTGACCAGGGTGTAGTTGAGCGGGGTGCCGTCGTCGCGGGTGAATGTTTCTCGCTCACGCAGCTTCCGGGACGCGGTGAAGACGTCGGGCGTGACGATGTCGTCCAGCAGGCGGCTGAACTCTCCGTCGGACAGGTGGACCCGGTTCAGGGCTTCGAACTTCTCGCGGAAGTTGCGTTCCAGCGCGGCGCGGTCCCGGATGTCGGGGCGGTACTCGTACTTGAGGCTCTGGAGTTTGCCGATGAAGCCGTACTCGATGTGCTCTTCCTTGACGACGGGGCTCGGTGCGCCGGATAGCGGACCGTAATCAGACTTGGACGAAGGCATGGGGTAACGAAACGAGTAGGCGATGGACCGACAGGCTGCGCGACGAGCGGGCGGGGACGGATTGTGGCCGTTGGCCCATGAAGTGCGACGTCCTGAGCGCCTCCATTTTGGGGAGAGCTGGCCTGGCATCGGCTGGATGCGTTTGCCGGCCACCCACGCTGGAGAAAAAATCCAAGGCAGTACCTGATCCGTTTCGTGGCCAGAAGCCGCAATGAACGCCAATGGCCGCTCATGGGCAGGCTTGTCCATAGGCTTTGTGTCGGAACTGGGTCGTTATCAGCCGACCCAGTCCATCCCCCACATCGACCGCATCCCACCCGCAGCCGTTCAGCCCGCGTCCCGCCTTCTCCGCGCCACCAGCGCATACCTCACCGCGCCGATCACCAGGCCCAGTCCCGCCAGACCGAACAGCGCCATCACCGCGTGTTCGCCCGCGCTGAGGCGGATGCCTTCGGCGATGTGGCACAGGGTGTCGGTGGCCTTGCAGGTGAGCGGGCCGCTGTGGCCGCGGCGTTGCCAGGCGAACCACAGGCCGGCGCTGCCCATGGCGGTGGTGCACAACATGGCCCAGCCATTGCCGCGGTCCAGGGTCAGGTGAGGGGCGGCTGACATGACGACCGCGAAGCTGAACCAGCCCACGTGCGCCCAGCCAGCGTCCGGCCAGGTGAACCACTGCACCAGCACGAAGCCGGCCAGCACCAGGCAGGACAGTGTGGTCAGCGCGGCAAGCGCCTTGCCTGCGGCGACCAGGGAGACGGGCCAGCGCAGCACAGGCGGGCTGCGGCGTTTCGCCGATCGCGCTCGGTCAGCGGGGTTCATGGGCATCTCCTTCTGACGCGGATGCATGAGCCTGCCACAGGCATCGCCGAGCCAGCACGGTCTGCCGCTTGCGCGTCACGGCGGATGGCCGCTGCCCTTTCCAGATTCGCCCAAGGCCACCGAGACCCTGGCCGATTCCGCCGTGCTCTTCGCGGTGCGGAGGGCAAGACTCAGGGTTTTGCCTCCCATCCTCCCCCCGCTTCACCCCGGCAGACTTCGCCCCTGCCGAACACCCGAGCTCACCATGTCCACCACCCCCGACCTCACCCTGCGCCCCTGGTCCGCCTGCCTGCCCGACGATGCCGACCGGGCCCTGCTGCTCGGCCGCATGGACTTCGGCGCCGGCCCGACGCCGGTGCTGCTGCGGGGTGGCGAGGTGCATGACCTGAGCCGGGTGGCGCCGACCGTGTCGGCGCTGCTGGAGTCGCTGCCGGCGGGCGCGCCGATGCCGGCCGGCACGCGCGTCGGCACCGTCGCCGACGTGGCCGCCGATCCGAAGGTGCGGCTGCTGGCCCCGGTGGACCTGCAGTGCGTCAAGGCCTCGGGCGTGACCTTCGCGGTGTCGGCGCTGGAGCGCGTCATCGAGGAGCGCGCGCGGGGCGACGCGGCGCGCGCCCAGGCCATCCGCGCGACCTTGTCCGAGCGCATGGGCGGCGACCTGCGCGGCGTCAAGCCGGGCTCGGAGCCGGCGCAGCGGCTCAAGGCCGCGCTGCAGGCCGACGGGCTGTGGTCGCAGTACCTGGAGGTCGCCATCGGCCCCGATGCGGAGATCTTCACCAAGGCCCCGGTGCTGTCGGCCGTGGGCGCGGGCTCGGACGTCGGCGTGCGGGCCGATTCGAGCTGGAACAACCCCGAGCCGGAGATCGTGCTGGTCTGCGACAGCCAGGGCCAGGTGCGCGGCGCGGCGCTGGGCAACGACGTCAACCTGCGCGACATCGAGGGCCGCAGTGCGCTGCTGCTGGGCAAGGCCAAGGACAACAACGCGTCCTGCTCGATCGGGCCCTTCATCCGCCTGTTCGACGCGCACTACACGCTGGACCACGTGCGGGCCTGCGAGGTCACGCTGGAAGTCCACGGTGCGGATGCCTTCGTGCTGAACGGCAAGAGCTCGATGGACCAGATCAGCCGCGACCCGCTCGACCTGGTCGGCCAGACCCGTGGCCGCGACCACCAGTACCCGGACGGCTTCGCGCTGTTCCTGGGCACGCTGTTCGCGCCGGTGGCCGACCGCGGCGCGCCGGGGCAGGGCTTCACCCATCACCCGGGCGACCGCGTGCGCATCGCCTCGCCGGCCTTGGGCGCGCTGGAAAACCGCGTCGTCTTCTGCCACGAGGCGCCGCCCTGGACCTGGGGCCTGGGCGCGCTGATGCGCAACCTGTCCGCGCGCGGCCTGCTGCGCCAGCCCTGATCACGCGTCGACACCTCATCCCACAAGCAACCATGAGCACCGCCATCTACCCCAGCCTGTCCGGCAAGCGCGTCGTCGTCACCGGCGGCGGCTCCGGCATCGGCGCCGCGCTGGTCGAAGCCTTCGTGCGGCAGGACGCCCAGGTCTTCTTCCTCGACATCTGCGACGACGAGGCACAGGCCCTGGCGGTGCGCCTGGCGGGTGCCAGGCATGCGCCGCGCTTCCTGCACTGCGACCTGACCGACCTCGACCAGGTCGGCGCGACCTTCGCGCAGATCCTCGCGACCAGCGGCGGCGTCGACGTGCTGGTCAACAACGCCGCCAACGATGACCGCCACACGCTGGCCGAGATCACGCCCGCGTACTGGGACCGCCGCATCGCCGTCAACCTGCGCCACCTGCTGTTCTGCAGCCAGGCGGTGGTGCCGTCGATGCGGTCCGCCGGCGGCGGGTCCATCGTCAACATGGGCTCGGTGTCCTGGCACCTGGCCTTGCCCGACCTGGTGATCTACGAGACCGCCAAGGGCGGCATCGAGGCCATGACCCGCGCGCTGGCCCGAGACCTCGGCGGCGACAGGATCCGCGTCAACTGCGTCGTGCCGGGCGGCATCCGCACGCCGCGCCAGGCCCGGCTCTGGCACCACCCGGACGAGGAGGCCCGCATGCTCGCGGCCCAGTGCCTGAAGGAACGCGTGGACCCGGAACACGTCGCCGCGATGGTGCTGTTCCTGGCCTCGGACGACGGCCGCATGTGCACGGCCCACAACTACTTCGTCGATGCGGGGTGGCGATGAACACGAGCCTTTCAAGGGACGTTCCAAAGGACGTCACCTGCGTCTGGCCGCTCGCGGCCACCCTCGGCGAAGGACCGGTCTGGTCGGTGCCCGACGCGTGCCTCTGGTTTGTCGACATCAAGCGCCACCAGCTGCACCGCCATGTGCCGGGCACCGAGGGCGGCCAGACCTGGGCGCTGCCCGGCCAGGCCGGCTTCGCGCTGCCGGCGAAGGGCGGTGCGTCGTCGACCGGCGGTGAACTGGTCATCGGCCTGCCCGGCGAACTGCGGGCCTTCGACCCGCGCAACGGGCAGAGCCGGCCGCTGCTGCGCTTCGAGCAGGACCGGCCCGGCAACCGCCTCAACGATGCCCACGTCGATGCCGCCGGCCGGCTCTGGTTCGGATCGATGGACGATGCCGAGACCGCGCTCAGCGGCGCGCTGTATTCGTGCGTGCAAGGCCGCCTGACGCGCCACGACGACGGCATCTGCATCACCAACGGCCCGGTCACCAGCCCGGACGGCCGCACGCTGTACCACACCGACACGGTGGCCCGCGAGATCCATGCCTTCGACCTCGCGGCCGATGGCACGACCTCGGGCAAGCGGCTGTTCCTGCGCTTCGGCGACGACCACGGCTGGCCCGATGGCAGCAGCGTCGATGCCGAGGGCTGCCTGTGGGTCGCCTTCTTCGGCGGCTGGGGCGTGCGCCGCTATGCGCCGGATGGCCGCTTGCTGGCCGTCGTCCCGCTGCCCTGCGCCAACGTCACCAAGCTCGCTTTCGGCGGCCCCGACCTGCGCACCGCCTACGTCACCACCGCGCGCAAGGGCCTGGGCGAGGTCGATCTCGCCGCGCAGCCGCTGGCCGGTGGCCTGTTCTCCTTCACGGCACCCGCGCCGGGCCTGCCGTCGACCGCCTGGGACTTCCCTGCATGACCGAGCCTCGCATCCCTGTCCGTCCCTTCCGATCGCGCGAATGGTTCGCCAACGCCGATCGCATCGACCAGACCGCGCTCTACCTCGAGCGCTTCATGAACCACGGCCTGACGCCCGCCGAGCTGCGCTCGGGGCGGCCCATCATCGGCATCGCCCAGACCGGCAGCGAGCTGTCGCCCTGCAACCGCATCCACGTCGAGCTGGCGCAGCGGGTCAAGGACGGCATCCGCGACGCCGGTGGCATCCCGCTCGAATTCCCGGTCCACCCGATCTTCGAGAACTGCCGCCGCCCGACCGCCGCGATCGACCGCAACCTCGCCTACCTGGGCCTGGTCGAGATCCTGCACGGCTACCCGCTGGACGCGGTGGTGCTGACCACCGGCTGCGACAAGACCACGCCATCCGGCGTCATGGCCGCCAGCACGGTCGACCTGCCGGCCATCGTGCTGTCGGGCGGGCCGATGCTGGACGGCTGGATGAACGGCGAGCGCGTCGGCTCCGGCACGGTGATCTGGCGCAGCCGCCGCCAGCTGGCCGCCGGCGAGATCGACGAGGAACAGTTCCTCGACGCCGCCGCCGCGTCAGCGCCCTCGGCCGGCCACTGCAACACCATGGGCACGGCCTCGACCATGAACGCGCTGGCCGAGGTGCTGGGCCTGTCGCTGCCGGGCTGCGCGGCCATCCCCGCGCCCTACCGCGAGCGGGCGCAGATGGCCTACGCGACCGGCCGGCGCATCGTCGACATGGCCTACGAGGACCTGCGGCCCTCGCGCATCCTCAGCCGGCGGTCCTTCCTCAACGCCATCGCGGCGGTGACGGCGCTGGGCGGCTCGTCCAACGCCCAGCCGCACCTGCATGCCATGGCCCGCCATGCCGGCTTCGAGCTGTCGGCCGAGGACTGGAAGCAGGCCCACGACATCCCCCTGCTGGTCAACCTGCAGCCGGCCGGCAAGTACCTGGGCGAGAGCTTCCACCGCGCCGGCGGCGTGCCGGCGGTGCTGGCCGAGCTGATCCGGGTCGGCCGGGTCGACGGCGCCTGCGCGACCGTGACCGGCCAGACGCTGGCGGCCAACGTCGAGGGTCGCCGCAGCCTCGATGCGGACGTCATCACGCCCTACGAGCAGCCGCTGATGGAGAAGGCCGGCTTCCTGGTGCTGGCCGGCAACCTGTTCGACTTCGCGATCATGAAGACCTGCGTGATCTCGCCGGACTTCCGCCGCCGCTACCTCAGCCGCCCCGGCGCCGAAGGCATCTTCGAGGGCCGCGCCATCGTCTTCGACGGCCCGGACGACTACCACGCCCGCATCAACGACCCGGCGCTGGCGATCGCCGAGGACTGCATCCTGGTCATGCGCGGGGCCGGCCCGATCGGCTTTCCCGGCTCGGCCGAGGTGGTCAACATGCAGCCGCCCGATGCGCTGATCCGGCGCGGCATCACCAGCCTGCCGACGCTGGGCGACGGCCGGCAGTCGGGCACGTCCGACAGCCCGTCCATCCTCAACGCCTCGCCCGAGGCGGCGGCAGGTGGCGGCCTGGCCTGGCTGCAGACCGGCGACCGCATCCGCGTCGACCTGAATGCCGGCCGCTGCGACATGCTCGTGCCAGACGAGGAACTCGCGCGCCGCCGCACGGCCGGCCTGCCGGCCATCCCGCCCAGCCAGACGCCGTGGCAGGAGATCTACCGCGCGACCGTCGGCCAGCTCGACAGCGGCGCCTGCATGGAGCTGGCGCTGAAGTACCGGGCGGTGAGCGACGTGACGCCGCGGCACAACCACTGAGGGCTTGAGCCTGACCGGAGGACCGCGCAGATGCGCATCCGTCCGGCTTCATGGGGTGCCGCGCCGGCCCCGACGCGACTCACTGCAGCGTCTCGCCGCCGTTCGGCGAGGCGGCTGCGGCGACGCCGCCGAGCGCGGCCTGCCAGGTCCGCATCGGGATGTGGTGGGTCAGGCGGTGCAGGGCGCAGTCCAGCAGCGTGGCATGCAGCTCGTGGCCGATGCCTTCGGCGATGTCGATGGTGGCGTCGCTGCCTTCGAGCTGGGCCAGGTGCTGCATCGCGTCCTTCGCGTGGCGCACGGGGATCACCGGATCGGCGCTGCCATGGAAGAAGTGCAGCGTGGTCAGCTTGGGCGCCTGTGCGGGCAGGCTGGCGTAGCGGCCGCTGAAGGCCAGCACGCGGCCGGCCAGGCCGTCGTTCGCGGCGATGGCTTCGAGCGCCAGGATGGCGCCCTGCGAGAAGCCGACCAGCGCGGTCGCGGCCTCGCCGATGCCCAGGCGCTGCTGGTGGGCGCGCACGTCGGCGACGAAGCGTGGCAGCACGGCGGCGACGCGTGCCGGCCGGTCGGCCTCGACGTCGCCGCGGATCGAGAACCACTGCCGGGCCGAGCCGTCGTGCGGCATGCCGTCGAAGGGGTCGTAGCCCTGCAGCGAGATCACCGCCGCTTCCGGGAAATGGGCCTGCAGCACGCGGCCCAGCGGCAGCAGGTTGGCCGCGTTCGCGCCCACGCCGTGCATCAGCAACAGCAGCTGGCGCGGCGCGCCGGTGCGCGGCATCAGGGCGAGGTCTGCGGTGTGGGTGTCGGTGCGCGAATCGGTGGTCATGGCGGTCATCTGAAGATCGGGACGAAGCGGATTCTCCCGCCCGCCCGGCCCGCCACGGTTGCCCGGCTTTGAATGCAGCGTTGCTGGATGCTGGCTCCGGCCGCCTTCACGCCGCCTTCACGCTGCGATGGCGGCGGCGATGTCGGCCGCGAAGGCGTCGACCGATTCGGGCGTGGTGTCCCAGGCGCACATGAAGCGGCAGCCGCCGCCGGCGATGAACTCGTAGAAGCGCCAGCCCTTGGCGCGCAAGGCCGTGGCCGCCGCAGCCGGCAGGCGCGCGAACACCGCGTTGGCCTGCGGCTCGTGCAGCACCTGCACGCCCGGCAGCGCCCGGATCGCCGCATGCAGGCGCTGTGCCATCGCGTTGGCCTGGCGCGCGTTGGCCAGCCAGGTGTCGTTCTCCAGCAGGCCCAGCCAGGGCGCGGAGATGAAGCGCATCTTGGAGGCCAGCTGGCCGGCCTGCTTGACGCGCCAGGCGAAGTCGGCACTCAGGTCGCGGTCGAAGAAGACGACCGCCTCGCCGACCGGCAGGCCGTTCTTGGTGCCACCGAAGCACAGCACGTCGACGCCGGCCCGCCAGGTGATGTCGCTCGGGTGGCAACCCAGCGTGGCCACCGCGTTGGCGAAGCGCGCGCCGTCCATGTGGACCTTGAGGTGGCGGCGCTTGGCGATCGCGGCGATGGCGCGGACCTCCTCGATCGAATAGACCGTGCCCAGCTCGGTCGCCTGGGTGAGGCTGACGACCTTGGGCTTGGGGTAGTGGATGTCGCGACGCTTGGTGACCATCGCCTCGACCGCATCGGGCGTGAGCTTGCCCAGCCGCCCGGCCGCGCTGTCGGCATCGGCCAGCAGCAGCTTGGAGCCATTGGAGAAGAACTCCGGCCCGCCGCACTCGTCGGTCTCGATGTGCGCCACCGAGGTGCAGATCACCGAGTGGTAGCTCTGGCACAGCGAGGCCAGCGCCAGGGAGTTGGCCGCCGTGCCGTTGAAGACGAAGTAGATGTCGCAGTCGGTCTGGAACAGCTCGCGCAGCGACTCCGACACCCGCTGCGTCCAGCCGTCTTCCCCATAGGCCGGCTCATGCCCGCTGGCCGTGGCCTCCTGGAACCACCGCGCCGCGTTGGGGCACATGCCGGCGTAGTTGTCGCTCGCAAATTGCTGGGTCATGTCTGCCCCTCGGTCGACGGGTACGTCGCCCGATCCCCTGAGGGGATGGCAGGCCGGCTTGGGGCGGCCCGGCGCTCGGCCTGCGGGCGCTGCGATCGACGTTCAGCAAGCATGCGATTCCTTCGACGGCTGAGATCAGCTCGCTGCGTAGTCCGCCACCGGCACGCAGCTGCAGAACAGGTTGCGGTCGCCATGCACGTTGTCGACGCGGCCGACCGGGGACCAGTACTTGCCGCGGCGCAGGCTGGCGACGGGGTAGGCGGCGACCTCGCGGCTGTAGGGGTGCGGCCAGTCCTCGGTCAGCAGGCTGGCGGCGGTGTGCGGGGCATGCTTGAGCGGGTTGTCCTCGCGTGGCCAGAGGCCGCGTTCGACCTGGCGGATCTCCTCGCGGATGGCGATCATGGCGTCGCAGAAACGGTCCAGCTCGGCGCGTGGCTCGCTCTCGGTCGGCTCGACCATCAGCGTGCCGGCGACCGGGAAGCTCAGCGTCGGGGCGTGGAAGCCGTAGTCGATCAGGCGCTTGGCGACGTCCTCGGCGGTCACGCCGGAGCTGTCCTTGAGCGGGCGCAGGTCGAGGATGCATTCATGCGCCACGCCGCCACCCTTGACGCCGGCGATGCCGCCGCTGAAGTGGATGTCGTAGTGGTCGGCCAGCCGTGCGGCGACGTAGTTGGCGCTCAGGATGGCCGTCTCGGTCGCGGCCTGCAGGCCGGCCGCGCCCATCATGCGAACGTACATCCAGCTGATCGGCAGCACCGCCGCATTGCCCAAGGGTGCGGCGCTGACCGCACCGATGTTCTGCCCGGTGCCGGCCAGGCCGCCGCTGCGGTGCGCCGGCAGGAAGGGCACCAGGTCCTCGACCACGCAGACCGGGCCGACGCCGGGGCCGCCGCCGCCGTGCGGGATGCAGAAGGTCTTGTGCAGGTTGAGGTGGCTGACGTCGCCGCCGAACTGGCCCGGTGCGGCCACGCCGACCAGCGCGTTCATGTTGGCGCCGTCGACGTAGACGCGGCCGCCATGCTCATGCACCAGCGCGCAGATCTCGCCGACGTGGGTGTCGAACACGCCGTAGGTCGACGGGTAGGTGATCATGATCGCGGCCAGGCGATCGCGGTGCTGCTCGCACCTGGCGCGCAGGTCGGCCAGGTCGATGTTGCCCTCGGCATCGCACTTCGTGACCACCACCTGCATGCCGGCCATCTGGGCCGAGGCCGGGTTGGTGCCGTGGGCCGATTCGGGGATCAGGCAGATGTCGCGGTGGCTGTCGCCGCGGCTGGCATGCCAGGCCTGGATCACCAGCAGGCCAGCGTATTCGCCCTGCGAGCCGGCATTGGGCTGCAGGCTGATGCCGGCATAGCCGGTGGCCTGCGACAGCCAGGCGCACAGCTGCGCATCGAGTTGCGCATAGCCGGCCAGCTGGTCGGCCGGTGCGTAGGGATGCACCTGGGCGAACTCGGGCCAGGTGATCGGGATCATCTCGGCCGTCGCGTTGAGCTTCATCGTGCAGGAGCCCAGCGGGATCATGCTGCGGTCGAGCGCCAGATCCTTGTCCGACAGGCTGCGGATGTAGCGCAGCATCTCGGTCTCGCTGTGGTGGCTGTTGAAGACCGGGTGCGTCAGGAAGGCGCTGTGGCGGCGCAGCGCGGTGGGGATGCGCAGCTCGATGCCCTCGCGCTCGATCGCCTCGACGCTGGGCAGCGACTGGCCCGGCGCGGCGAACACGCCCCACAGCAGCGCGAGGTCCTCGCGGGTGGTGGTCTCGTCCAGCGCGATGCAGAGGTATTCGCCCCAGTAGATGCGCAGGTTGGCGCCGGCCGCGACGGCCTTGGCGGCCAGTTCGGCGGTGCGTGCGCCGGTGTGCAGGCACAGGGTGTCGAAGGCGCTCGGGTGGCTCAGCGCATGACCCAGCTGTTCCAGCCCGCGCGCCAGCACGGCGGCGTAGGCGGCCACGCGGGTGGCGATGCGCGTCAGGCCCTCGGGGCCGTGGTAGACCGCGTACATGCTCGCGACGACGGCCGGCAGGACCTGCGCGGTGCAGATGTTGGAGGTCGCCTTCTCGCGCCGGATGTGCTGCTCGCGGGTCTGCAGCGCCAGCCGGTAGGCCGGTGCGCCGTGGCTGTCGATGCTGACGCCGACCAGGCGGCCCGGCATCGAGCGCTTGAAGTCGTCGCGGCAGGCCATGAAGGCCGCATGCGGGCCGCCCGCGCCCATCGGCATGCCGAAGCGCTGGGTGCTGCCCACGACGATGTCGGCACCCCATTCGCCCGGCGGCACCAGCAGCGTGAGCGCCAGGATGTCGGCCGCGACGATGAAGGCGGCCGAGCGGGCATGGACCTGCTCGACGTCGGCACGCAGGTCGTCGATGCGGCCGCTGGTGCTGGGGTACTGGGCCAGCACGGCGAAGTAGTCGTCGCCGGCCAGCGCGGCATCCCATTCGGCGGCCGAGTTGGCCAGCTTGACGACCAGGCCGAGCGGCCGGGCGCGGGTCTGGATCACCTCGATCGTCTGCGGGTGGCAGTCGCCCGCGACGATGAAGGTGTTGCCCTTGGCCTTGGCGCTGCGGCGCGCCAGCGTCATCGCCTCGGCGGCGGCGGTGGACTCGTCCAGCATCGAGGCGTTGGCGATCGCCATGCCGGTCAGGTCGCAGACCAGGGTCTGGAAGTTGACCAGCGCCTCCAGCCGGCCCTGGCTGATCTCGGCCTGGTAGGGCGTGTAGGCGGTGTACCAGGCCGGGTTCTCGAGGATGTTGCGCAGGATGACGCCGGGCGTGTGGGTGCCGTGGTAGCCCTGGCCGATGAAGCTGCGCAGCACGCGGTTGCGGCTGGCCAGCGCCTTCAGCTCGGCCAGCGCGGCGGCCTCGGAGGCGGGCGGTGGCAGGTCCATCGCGGCGGCGCGGCGGATGCTCGCCGGCACGATCGCGTCGATCAGCGCGGCCCGGCTGGCGCTGCCGATGACCGACAGCATGTGCTGCTCGTCGGCGGCATCGGGGCCGATGTGGCGGGCGGTGAATTCGGCGGGGTTCTCGAGCGCGGTCAGGCTGACCGGGGTGGTGCGGGGATGCTGGGCGGGCATGGTGGCGGCGGTGAAGGGGGAGGCGGCCGGACCGCGGCCCTCAGGCGCGGCGGTCCGGGCGGGCGATCAGAGCGTCTTGAGCAGGTCGTCGTAGCCGGTCTGGTCGAGCAGGCCGGCGAGTTCGGCCGGGTTGCTCAGCTTGACCTTGAAGAACCAGCCCAAAGCCAGCGGATCGCTGTTGGCCAGGGCCGGATCGGCGCGCAGCGCCTCGTTGACCTCGACCACCTCGCCGCTGACGGGCGCATACAGGTCGGCGGCCGCCTTGACCGACTCGACCACGCCGGCGACCTCGCCCTTGGCGAAGGTCGCACCGACGGCGGGCAGGTCGACGAAAACTACGTCACCGAGCGCGTCCTGCGCATGCATGGTGATGCCGACCACGGCCGCGCTGGGGTTGGCGGCGTCGATCCATTCGTGGTCGGAGGTGAACTGGAGAGGCATGTGTGGCTCCTGGAAGCAGAGGACAAGAAGGTGTCTGGAACGTGGACAAGGGCGACCGGTGCGGCGCACGGCGCGCACCGGTCGCGGGTCGGGCCGAGCGACGGCCCGCCCGGGCGTCGCTCAACCCCGGAAGTATCGGTGCGGCGCGAAGGGCATCGCCACGACCTTCATCGGCAGGCGCTTGCCACGCACCTCGGCGTGCAGCGTGTTGCCGGGCGCGGCGTGGTTGGCCGCCACGTAGGCCATCGCGATGGGCTGGTTGACGCTCGGTCCAGTGGTGCCGCTGGTGACGGTGCCGAGCTTGCGGCCCTGGGCGTCGTGCACGGTGGCGCCCTCGCGCACCGGGACGCGTTCCAGGCCGACCAGGCCGACGCGCTTGTGGGTCACGCCCTGGGTCAGCTGGCCCTCGATCACCGAGGCACCGGGGTAGCCGCCGGCGCGCGCGCCACCGGGGCGGCGCACCTTCTGGATCGCCCAGCCGAGGCCGGCCTCGATCGGCGAGGTGGCGGCGTGGATGTCGTGGCCGTAGAGGCACAGGCCGGCCTCCAGGCGCAAGGTGTCGCGCGCGCCCAGGCCGGCCGGCTGGACCTCGCCCTGGGCGAGCAGCGTGCGGGCCAGCGCGATCGCGTGGGTCGCTGGCACGGAGATCTCGAAGCCGTCCTCGCCGGTGTAGCCCGAGCGGGTCACGTAGCAGTCGGCACCGGCCAGCGCGTAGTGGCCGCCGGTCATGAAGGTCAGCGAGGCGACGCCGGCGTTGATGCGGGCCAGCGCGTCGACCGCCTTCGGGCCCTGCAGCGCGAGCAGCGCGCGCTCGGGCATCGGGATCACCTGGCAGCGGTGGCCGATGTGGGTGATCAGATGGCGCGTGTCGGCGTCCTTGCAGCCGGCGTTGACGACCAGGAACAGGTCGTCGGCTCGGCGCGTGATCATCAGGTCGTCCAGCAGCCCGCCGGTCGGGTTGGTGAAGTAGCCGTAGCGCTGGCGGCCCACGCCCAGGTCGACCACGTCGACCGGCACCAGGCTTTCGAGCGCCCGGGCGGCGTCCTCGCCGACCAGGCGCAGCTGGCCCATGTGCGAGACGTCGAACAGCGCGGCCGATTCGCGGCACTGGCGGTGCTCGGCCAGGATGCCGGCGGGGTAGTTGACCGGCATCGCGTAGCCGGCGAACGGGACCATGCGGGCACCGAGTTCGAGGTGCAGGTCGTGCAGCGGGGTTTGCAGCAGGGCGGACGTGGAGGTGTCGGCGGACATCGTGGGCTCCGAGGGCAGGGGGATGGGGCGCCATCCGGACCCGTCGACCTGGGTCGGCGGGTGTGCCCTCGCTGTCCGCTTTACCTGAGAGATTGACGGCCGGCGGTTGTGCCGCCGGGCCGCTTGCCCCTTCGGTGGACCGCATCGCGGCAGGGCCGCGGCGGTCTCTCTCCAGTGAGGTGACGTCTCTTGCGGAGACGTTGGCCAGTCCTTTTGCCTGAGCGTTCGAGCACCGGCTGCTGGACCGGACTCTGCGCCTTCGGCGGCCGGCCCGTCCTGCAGATTCGTCCGTGTTGATCGGACCTGCAGGGCGGCGGCTCTCTCCTGGCGGCGGCCAGTGTAGCCCAGGCTCCCTGGCCTGTCAGGGCCTCGCCGGGCTCATTCCCAGGGCGGCGGCTCGTCGCTGGCGGGGGTGTCCGGCAGGCGTGGCGGCAACGCGGCAGGCGCGTCGACCGGCGCGTACAGGCCCGGCTGCTGCTCGCCGCCGAGCGCGTCCAGCAGGTCCGGGATCAGCCGGATCAGCTCGCCGGTGGCGATGGCCGCATCGGCATCGAAGGCCTCGTCGGCATCACGGCTGTTGCCCGTCGGCTGGCCCTCGTGGACGCCGTCCAGGAACTCGATCTTCTTGAGCACCATCTGCTCGGTCAGCATGAAGGACACGCGGCCGTTCCAGGTCAGCGCCAGGCGGGTCGGGCGCTTGCCCTGCTCGATGTGGCTGCGGACCTCGTCGGTGTCGAGCGGGTGACGGGCATAGCGCACCACCGACTTGGACTCGTCGGGTGCCTTCAGCTCGCAGTCGCGGTCGATCGTGAAGACGGCCGGCGGCTCGATCGCGGCCTCGGGCGGCTCGCCATCCGCCGCATGCGTCGCGCCGGCCAGCAGCCAGCCGGCCATCGCGGTGGACGGCGCCAGCGCGGTGTGGATGGGCTCGATCGAGAAGCCGGCCAGGCCCTTGGTCAGCAAGGTGATGACCTCGTCGGCGCGGGCCGTGCTGGCCGCGTCGATCATCAGCAGGCCTTGTTCCGGCGCGATCCAGACCGGCAGGCCGATCTGCCGGGTGAAGGCCTGCGGCAGCAGCTCCAGCTGGGCCTGGTCCTTCATGTCCTTGCGCTGCTTCTTGCCGGGCTTGCGGCCGGTGTCGGCCTCGATGCGCTCGGCCATCTCGTCGATGCGGCGCTTGACGACCGAACCGGGCAGCACCTTCTGCTCGACCATCAGCCGCATCAGCCAGTGGCCGCCGACCGGCTCGACCAGCGTGCCGTGGGCACGCCCGCGCGGGGCGACCCAGCCGGCCGAGATCGGCTGCGTCGCGCCGCAGGGGATGAAGGTGGCGGCGTCGGCCGCCTCCTGCAGCGCGGCCAGGTCGGGTTGCCAGGTCTCGGCCAGGCGGTAGATCAGCAGGTTCTTGAACATCGCAAAAATGACTTTCGGCATGGGCCAGCCGGTGCGCGGCGGGCGCACGCGGCGGCGGTGATGGGGAGGTGTCCCGGCGACGACGGCGAGGTCGTCCGGCCCGGACTCAGCGCAGCGCCGGCAGTCCGCGCAGCACCGGCTCGATGCCGCTGGCAAAGGCGGCGTGCGCGTTGGCGTCGAAGTGGATGCCGTCGACCGGGCTGACCGACCAGAGCGTCGCGCCGTCGACGTAGGTGCAGCCGTGGGCATGGGCGACGTCGGCGACGTGGCCGGCCAGGCGGCGCGACTTCTCGGCCCCGCCGGCGAACAGCTCGCCCAGGCCGCCGACCTCGAGGATGGGCGTCGGCGCGACCAGCACGATGTCCGGCGCGCGGCCGTTCGGGCCCGAGGCGCTGCCCTGGATCATCCGCACCAGCTGCGCCAGGCCCTGCGCGATCTCGAAGGGCGACAGCCGGAAGCGCGCCTTGAGGTCGTTGGTGCCGAGCATCAGCAGCACCGCGTCGATCGGCCGGTGCGAGGCCAGGCAGGGCCGCAGGTAGCTCGCGCCGGACATCGCCACGGTGATGCCCTCGATCGGGTCCTCCAGCACGGTGGTGCGACCGGGCAGGCCCTCCTCGACCACCTGCACCGAGGGCGCCAGCGCGGCCGCCAGCCGGCCGGTCCAGCGCAGGCCCGGCGGCAGGCGCGAGCCGGTGACCGGGTCGCTGCCCCAGGTGTTGGAGTCGCCGTAGCAGAGCAGGGTCTTCATGGTGGGGCTTTCATCAACGGTGGAAGGCACGACGGGGGGTCAGACGCCGCGTGCCCGATCCGCCTTGAACTGGGCACGGAAGGCCTCGAAGCGGCCCTGGTCGAGCGCCTCGCGGACCTCGCGCATGAGGTTCAGGTAGTAGTGCAGGTTGTGGATGCTGGCCAGCATCGGGCCGAGCATCTCGCCGCAGCGGTCGAGGTGGTGCAGGTAGGCGCGGCTGAAGCCGCCGGTGGTCTTGCCCGACGCATCGGTCGTGCCGGCGCAGGCGTGGCAGGCGCAGGTCTCGTCGATCGGGCGCTCGTCGGTCTTGTGGCGGGCGTTGCGGATCTTCAGGTCGCCGTAGCGCGTGAACAGGTGGCCGTTGCGGGCGTTGCGGGTCGGCATGACGCAGTCGAACATGTCGACGCCGCAGGCCACGCCGTCGACCAGGTCCTCGGGCGTGCCCACGCCCATCAGGTAGCGTGGCTTGTGGGCCGGCAGGCGGTGCGGCGTGTGGGCCATGATGCGCAGCATCTCGTCCTTGGGCTCGCCGACGCTCACGCCGCCGATCGCGTAGGCGGGCAGGTCCAGCGCGACCAGCGCGTCCAGCGATTCCTGCCGCAGGTGCTCGAACATGCCGCCCTGCACGATCCCGAACAGCGCGTTCGGGTTGGCCAGCCGCGCGAACTCGGCCTGGGAACGCCCCGCCCAGCGCAGGCTCAGTTCCATCGACTCGCGCGCTTCCTTCTCGGTGGTGATGTGGCCGACGCCCTTGGCGCCCTGCCAGTAGGGCGTGCACTCGTCGAACTGCATGACGATGTCGCTGTTGAGCACCGTCTGGATCTGCATGCTGACCTCGGGGGTCAGGAACAGCTTGTCGCCGTTGACCGGCGAGGCGAAGCGCACGCCTTCCTCGCTGATCTTGCGCATGTCGCCCAGCGACCAGACCTGGAAGCCGCCGGAGTCGGTCAGGATCGGCCGCTCCCAGGTCTCGAAGCGGTGCAGGCCGCCGAACTGGGCCATCACGTCCAGGCCGGGACGCATCCACAGGTGGAAGGTGTTGCCCAGGATGATCTGGGCGCCCATGGCTTCCAGGTCACGCGGCATCACGCCCTTGACGGTGCCGTAGGTGCCCACGGGCATGAAGATCGGCGTCTCGACGACGCCGTGGTTGAGCGTCAGTCGGCCGCGGCGGGCGTGGCCTTCGGTGCCCAGGAGTTCGAAGTTCAGCATGGGCGGGATTGTCTCAGCCCGCCCGCCGTTCTCACGGCCGACGTGCCGGGCGCGTCGCCGTCCAGGACGCGATCTCGCCGCGGCCGATGCCCAGGTCGCGCAGCTCGTGGGCATCCATCGCCATCAGCACGGCCCGGTCGGCGCGACGCCGGGCCGACTCGGCGCGCAGGCTGGCCAGCGCCGCGAACAGGGCCAGCGCGGCGGCCTGCAGGTGGCGCGCGGCGCGGCGGAACTGGTGCGTGCTGGCGTCGCCGGGGAAGGCGGCGGGCAGGCTGCCCAGGCCGGCGGCGAGGGTGACGAGGGTGGCGGCGGTCATGGCGGGCTCCGGTGTCGGGTCGGTCGGGTGGTCGGTGGTGGGTGGGGTGTCGTCGTCTCGGGAGCCTCGATGGTGCGGGGCGGCAAGCTGTCTGAAAAGTTGAATGTGCTGACGCCTATGATCAGCTTTCCTGACGTCAGACCCGACCCTCGCCATGCGCCACCTGAACCTCGACCAGCTGCGCACGCTGGTCACCATCGCCGACCTGGGCACCTTCGCGGCCGCCTCGCAGGCGCTGCACCTGGCGCCGCCGACGGTCAGCCTGCACATCCGCGAGCTGGAACAGCGGCTCGGCGCCAGCCTGCTGGAACGGGGTTCCCGCGGGGCCGTGCCGACCGCCGCCGGCGCGCTGCTGGTCGAACGCGGACGGCGCCTGCTCAAGGACGCCGACGATGCCGAGGAGCAGGTCCGCCGCAGCGCCCACGGCCTGGCCGGCAAGGTCAGCCTGGCGACCTCGACCGGCGTGCTGGTCTACCTGCTGCCGCATGTGCTGGCGCGGCTGGCCGAGCGGGCGCCGGAGATCGACGTGGAGGTCAGCATCCTCGGCTCGATCGAGACCGTCGGCCGGCTGCGCGCCCGCACGCTGGACCTGGGCATCGTCGCGATGCCGCAGCCGGCCGAATCCGAGCTGGTGCTGAGCCCCTGGCGACGCGACCTGATGCTGGCCTTCATCCCGCCGGGCTGGGACGCGCCCGAGGTCGTCACGCCGGACTGGCTGGCCGAGCGGCCGATGATCGCCAACGGCTCGGCCACGCTGACGCAGAAGCTCGCGCTCGGCTGGTTTGCCCGTGCCGGCCTGCAGCCGCGCGCCCGCATCGAGCTGAACTACAACGAGGCGATCAAGAGCCTGGTCTCGGCCGGCTACGGTGCGGCCGTGCTGCCGGCCGAATGGGTGCCCGACGGCGCGCCCGCGCTCGGCCCGGACGGCATGCCGTTGGCCCACAGCCCGTCGAACATGCCGATGCAGCTGCGCCCGCTCGATCCGCCGCTGCCGCGCGAGCTGGCGCTGGCGCATCGGCCCGAAGGCCAGCTCGATGCCGCCACCCGGCAGGTGCTGGAGACGCTGCGCGGCTTCGCGTCGGTCGCCTGAGCGGATCGGCGATCCCCATGAAGAACGGGGCCCGCAGGCCCCGTTGGTCGTCGACCGGCGGCTTGTTGCTCAGTCGGTGAACTTCGAGAACACCAGCGTCGCGTTGGTGCCGCCGAAGCCGAAGCTGTTGGACAGCACCGTGTGCATCGGCGCGTCGCGGCGCTCGCGCAGGATCGGCAGGCCATCGGCGGCCGGATCGAGGTTCTCGATGTGGGCCGAGGCGGCGGCAAAGTCGTTGCGCAGCATCAGCAGCGAGTAGATCGCCTCCTGCACGCCGGCCGCGCCGAGCGAGTGGCCGGTCAGCGACTTGGTCGAGCTGATCGCGGGGATGCTGTCGCCGAAGACCTGCCTGACCGCGCCCAGCTCGGCCAGGTCGCCCACCGGCGTCGAGGTGCCGTGCGCGTTGATGTAGTCGACCGGCGTCTTCACCGTGGCCAGCGCCTGCTGCATGCAGCGCACCGCGCCTTCGCCGGACGGCGCCACCATGTCGTGGCCGTCCGAGGTGGCACCGAAGCCGACCAGCTCGGCCAGGATGTTCGCGCCACGGGCCTGGGCATGTTCCAGCGACTCCAGCACCATCATGCCGCCGCCGCCGGCGATCACGAAGCCGTCGCGCGAGACGTCGAAGGCGCGCGAGGCGCTGGCCGGCGTCTCGTTGTACGAGCTGGACATCGCGCCCATCGCGTCGAACAGCAGCGACAGCTCCCAGCTCTCCTCCTCGCCGCCGCCGGCGAAGACGACGTCCTGGTTGCCCCAGGCGATCAGCTGCGCGGCATGGCCGATGCAGTGGGCGCTGGTCGAGCAGGCCGAGGTGATCGAGTAGTTCACGCCCTTGATGCCGAACGGCGTGGCCAGGCAGGCCGAGACCGTGCTGCCCATCGTGCGCGTGACCATGAAGGGGCCGACCCGCTTGATGCCCTTGGCGCGCAGCGTGTCGGCGGCCCAGACCTGGTTCAGGCTGGACGCACCGCCCGAGCCGGCGACCAGGCCGGTGCGCGGGTTGGAAACCTGCTCCGGCGTCAGCCCGGCATGCGCGATCGCCTGCTGCATCGACACGTAGGAGTAGGCCGCCGCGTCGCCCATGAAGCGCATGGTGCGGCGGTCGATCGTGGCCTCGAGGTCCAGCGTCGGGCGACCGCTGACCTGCGAGCGCATGGCCTTCTCGGCATAGGCGGGGTTGAACGTCAGGCCGGAGCGGCCCTCGCGCAGGCTGTCGAGCACCTCGTCGGCGTTGTTGCCGATGCTCGAGACGATGCCGTATCCGGTGACGACGACGCGGCGCATCAGAAGTCTTCCGTCGAGGTGAACAGACCGACCTTCAGGTCGGTGGCGGAGTAGATCTCGCGGCCGTCCGCGTACATGCGGCCGTCGGCGATGCCCATCACCAGCTTGCGTTCGATGACGCGCTTGAGGTCCAGGCGGTAGGTGACCTTCTTGACCGTGGGCAGCACCTGGCCGAAGAACTTGACCTCGCCGGCGCCGAGCGCGCGGCCACGGCCGGGGTTGCCGCGCCAGCCGAGCCAGAAGCCGACCAGTTGCCACAGGGCATCCAGGCCCAGGCAGCCCGGCATGACCGGATCGCCCTCGAAGTGGCAGCCGAAGAACCAGAGGTCCGGGACGATGTCCAGTTCGGCCTCGATGGTGCCCTTGCCGAAGTCGCCGCCGGTGTCGTCGATGCGGACGATGCGATCCATCATGAGCATGTTGGGCAGGGGCAGGCGGGCATTGCCCGGACCGAACAGCTCGCCACGTCCACAGGCCAGCAGCTCGTCGCGGCTGTAGCTGTGGCGGCCGAGGTCTCGCTGGCTCTGGCCAGGGGCGGCGGGCATGCCTGTGGACGGCATTTGGGGTGCATTCATGGTGGTCGGCGCTTCGGGTGGGCCGGCCGGTCTCGCGGGACCTGCCGGCTTCAGGGCTTCAAGGGGGACGCTTTGTTCAGGACGCGACTGTAGCTTGCGCGATCGGCGATTTTCGGTCTTCCGGGGCGCTCTGTGACAGCCCTTCGCGTCGAAAGAGGGCGGGGAAGTTACCCAGTTGACGGGCCTGGCGCGGGCCCTCACCGGCCTGGCGCTGGATCAGCCCGGTGCCGATCCGCCGCGCATGCCGGCGCACGGATCCTCGCGCGGCTGTCGTGCGGTCTCGATGCGCAGGTCGTAGGGCGCGATGCCGGCGTGGCCTGACGGGTCGTCGTCCTCGCCCTCGCCACCCCGTTCGCCACCACGCTCGCCACCCCGTTCGACCAGCCCGACGACCACCGCCTGCGACGCCAGCGACGGGCCCAGCCAGCGCGGCACGCCCAGGTCGCGCCGGACGTGGCCGTTGCCCGCCAGAAGGACGACCGCGCGGTCCTGCGCCGGGCCGGCCGCGCGCGTCACCTCGGCCGCCATCGCCTGGTCACGCGCAAGCTGCGCGGCGGCCATGCGACGGGCCAGCGTCGCGTCGACCATGCCGCAGTGCGAGGCCTCGATCAGCCGGGCTTGCTCGGCCAGCAGCGGCTCGGGCACGGCGGCATCGAAGCCGGTGGCGGCCAGGCCCTCGCGGATCACGCGGCGGGCGTTCTCGCGCGACACGTTGACGGCCACCAGCGGCAGGTCGTGCTGCAGTGCGCGTTCGAGGTAGGGCCGGTAGAAGGTCCAGTCCCAGCCGCTGTTCGGGCCGTCCAGCGCGGCGATGCGTGCGGCGGCGTCCTGTGGCCGCCCGCTGGCGCGGGCTTCGGCGACCAGCCGGTCGATCTCGGGCTGGCGCTCGCGGTCGAGCTGTTCCATCAGCAGCGCCGGCCGCTCGCCGCGCGCCAGCAGGTCGTCCAGCGCGCGCAGCCGCAGCGCATGCTGTCCGGCGTTGTCATGGACCTCGCCGAGCAACCAGATGCGGCTGCGCGCCGGGTCCAGCGTCAGGTCGGGCGTCCTGGCCGGTGTCCTTGCCAGCACCGCCTCGCGTGGCGGGGCCATGCAGCCACCCAGGAGCAGCACGAGGAAACAGGTGAGCCATCGGTTGCGGAGCGTCATGGCCACACGATAGCGTCCCGCGAGGCGCTTCTTGCAAATGCGAATGGTTCGCATTAAACTGGTGACATGTCGGAAGCAGCCCCTCAGACCTCCAGCGCCCGGACACCGGAACGCGATGCCGCGCCCTCGTCGGCCGTCGCCGAGGGTGGCCCGCGCCGCCTGCGCAGCGTCGATCTGCTGCAGGGCGCGGACGAGGTGCTGATCGAGCACGAGGACGCCTGCTACCGGCTGCGTCGCACCTCGCTGGGACGCTTGATCCTGACCAAGTGAGGCGCGGGCCGACACCCGTCGCCACCCGCCTTTCCGACCTTCTCTCGCAGATTCGCGGCCCAGCCCATCGCCAGGTCATGCGTCGCCGGCCCCCTTCGGGTCGTCGACCCCGCAATCGGATGCCAACCCGTTGTGTGGAAGCTGACCCATGGCCGATCGCCTGTCGAACCAACCTGATCTTCTCGTCCGCCCGTCGCGGGCCGCGTCGCTGCTGCCGCTTGGCGCCCTGGCCTGTGGCCTGGGCATGCTGGGCAGTCCCGCCTGGGGCGCCGACGAGGCGGCGGTGAGCGATCCCGTCACGCTGCCGCGTGTCACCGTGACCGCGCCCGACCTGCCCGAGCAGGGCCGCGACGGCCTGCAGGTCACGCGCACCCGCATCGGCAAGTCCGAGCAGGACCTGCGCGACCTGCCGCAGTCCATCAGCGTCGTGACCGAACGCCTGATCGACGACCGCAACCTCGACACCCTCAAGCAGGCGCTGACCCAGACTGCCGGCATCACCTTCCTGGCGGCCGAAGGCGGCGAGGAGGACATCCGCCTGCGCGGCTTCTCGCTGCAGGCGACCGGCGACATCTTCATCGACGGCATGCGCGACCCGGCCTTCTACGACCGCGACGCCTTCAACTGGGACCGGCTGGAACTGCTGCGCGGCTCGGCCTCGATGCTGTTCGGCCGCGGCTCGACCGGCGGTGCGGCCAACCAGGTCACCAAGCAGGCCTACCTGATGGACGGCCAGCAGGTCGACCTGACGCTGGGCAGCCACGCCTACCGTCGCCTCGTCGGCGACGTCAACGTCGTGACCGGCGAGGACGCCGCGCTGCGCCTGAACGCGATGGTCACGAAGGCCGACAGCGACGGCGCCGGCAACCGCCTCGACAAGCGCGGCCTGGCCGGCAACTTCCGCTGGGGCATCGGCCACAAGGACGAGTTCGGCGTCTCGCTCTACCGGCTGGAGAACCGCAACGGCATGAACTACGGCCTGCCGTGGATCAGCCCGACGGCCACCTCGGCGGCGGCCGACCGGACGATGATCTCGTCGCTCGACCCGAACGCCTCCTACGGCATGGCGAGCGACCGCAACGTCGGCACCGCCACCACCGCGACCTTCGACCACAGGCACCGCTTCGACGCGGACAGCGCGCTCAAGACCACCGTGCGGCGCGGCGCCTACAGCCGCGACCAGCGCGCGAGCACGATCCGGCTGTGCCAGCAGACCACCAACCCGACGACCGGCGTGGTGACCAACCCCGGCTGCCCGACCGTGCTGCCAACGCTGGACACCTTCAGCGACGCGACCGTGTTCACGCGCGGCACCCAGCTCAAGATCCAGGACCTCGACACCCTGCAGGCGCAGAGCGACTTCAGCACCCGCTTCGAGGCCCTGGGCCTGCGCCATGAATGGGTCAGCGGCATCGACCTGGCGCGCGAGGAGAAGGTCGTCTATGCCGCCAGCACGCCCGCTGGCGTCGACCTGACGAAGCCGCGCACGACCGCCGGCACGCCGGACGACGGTGCCCGGATTGACGAAGACGCCCGCCTGCTGCGCACTGGCAGCGGCTTCGTCAACCACAACGTCGGTCTCTACGCCCAGGACCTGGTGAGCGTCGCCGAAGGCTGGAAGCTGCTGGGCGGCCTGCGCTACGACCGCATGCGCGGCGATTTCGAGCAGATCGCCGCGAACGGCGCGGGGACGCGCCACGAACAGAAGATCGGCGAGTTCAGCAAGCGCCTGGGCGTGATCTGGCAGCCGACCGCGCGACACAGCTTCCACGCGTCCTGGGGCAGCTCGTTCAACACCTCGGGCGACTCGTATTCCTACAACGCGCTGAGTGCCAACACCGCGCCGGAGCAGAGCCTCAACACCGAGATCGGCGCGCGCATCGAGAGCGAGGACAGGCAGTTCACCACCCGCGTCGCGCTGTTCCGCTCGGTCAAGACGAACGAGCGCAACACCGACCCCGACACCGCCGCGACCGCGCTGCTGCTGTCGGGCAAGCGGCATGCGACCGGCCTCGACATGGACGTGACCGGCCGCCTGACGCGCGACTGGGACGTCTACCTGTCCTACATGTGGATTCCCGATGCCCGCGTCGACGTGGCCGCGCCGACCGCGACCACCTTCGGCAACCGCGCCGGCGACCGGCCCGGCCTGACCCCGAAGCACAGCGGTTCGGTCTGGAGCAGCTGGCAGCTCACGCGCGCGTTGCGGCTCGGCACCGGCGTCAACTTCCGCAGCGCCAGCACGCCGGCCGACCAGCAGGCCGTCGGCGCGATCACCTCGCCCGGCTACGGCACGCTGGAGCTGATGGGCGAATACGCCATCGAGCCCGATCGCACCGTCATCAAGGCCAACCTCGCCAACGTCACCAACAAGCTCTACGGCGCCAGCCTCTACCGCGGCCACTACGTGCCGGGTGCCGGCCGCACGCTGCAGGTGACGGGCACGCTGAAGTTCTGACCGACGTCCTGCTTTCCCGAACCTTCGAGGTCCGCCCCATGCTGCTCCACGTCCCCCAGGTCCTGAACGCCGCCGAGCTGGACCACGCCCGCACGCTGCTGGTCGACGCGCCCTGGGGCGATGGCCAGGTCACGGCGGGCGTGCAATCGGCGCAGGTCAAGAACAACCAGCAGCTGCCGCAGGCTCACGCGCTGAGCCAGTCCTTGCAGCAGATCGTGCTGGCCGGCCTGAACCGGCATGCGACCTTCTTCTCGGCCGCCCTGCCCAAGAAGATCTTCCCGCCGCTGTTCAACCGCTACGGCGGGCAGGCCAATGCCTTCGGCAACCACGTCGACAACGCGGTGCGCTTCGTCACCCGCGGGCCGCAGACGGGCCAGCGGGTCCGCACCGACGTCAGCTGCACGCTGTTCCTGGCCGATCCGGCCGACTACGACGGCGGCGAACTGGTGATCGAGGACACCTACGGCAGCCAGCGCGTCAAGTTGCCGGCCGGCGACCTCGTGCTCTACCCCGGCACCAGCGTGCACCGGGTCGAGCCGGTCACGCGCGGGGCCCGCGTGGCGAGCTTCTTCTGGCTCGAGAGCATGGTGCGCAGCGACGAGCAGCGCCGCCTGCTGTTCGACATGGACCGCCACCTGATGCACCTGCGCCAGACGGTCGGCGAGACCGATGCCGGCGTGATCGGCCTGACCGGCACGTACCACAACCTGCTGCGGCAGTGGGCCGAGACATGAGCACGGCGAGCCCGTTCGATCCGCTCGGCCCGCGCGGCCGCATCGCGCTGGTCATCACGGCGCTGGCTGCGCATGTGACCGCCGGCGTCCCCCTCTGGTGGCAGCGCCCGGCGCCGTCGACGCCGGCCAGCCTGGCGCTGTTGCAGGTTGACTGGGTCGAGGCGCCGGTGCCACATCCCGCACCGGTGATGCCCAAGCCCGCGATGCCCAAGCCCGTGACGCCGATGCCCGTGATGCCGATGCCCATGACCCCCGCGCCGCCGCGTCCCGTCGCCGAACCGGCCCGGCCGGTGTGGGCCGCACCCCCCGTACCCGCCGCGCCTGCGGTGCTGGCGGCGGCGCCGTCGGCCGATCCGGCACCGGCGCAGGCGCTGCCAGCGGTGGCGCAGCCGTTGCCGCCATCCATGCCGTCCACCATGCCGTCCGCCATGCAGCCACCCATGACGCCACAGGTCGCAGCGCCGTCGGCGACGGCCGCCCCGCACCGTGTCACGCTGTCGGCCACCGACTGGGTCCGACCGCCCGTCTACGCCTACCCGCGCGAGGCCCAGCGGCGGCGCGAGCAGGGCGTGGTGGCCGTGCGCATCCTGTTCGACACGCAGGGCGTGCCGCGCCAGGTGAGCCTGCTGCGCAGTTCCGGTTCCGCCGCGCTCGATGACGAGGCGCTGGCCAAGGCGCGCGGCTCACGTGCCCGGCCGCGCCTGCAGGACGGCGTGCCCGTCGAGTTCCTTGCCGACACCGAAGCCGAGTTCAAGTTCTGACCCAGGAGAGATGGCGCCATGCCCAACCCCGTGATGTCCCCGGCGACCGATGTGGTCGCCAACCCCGTCGCGACCGCAGTTGCCCAGTCGGTTGCCGAGTCGGTTGCCCAGGCGGTTGCCGCCACCCCCGTCGACGCCGGCCTCGGCTTCGGGCATGTCATCGGCCAGTCCGATGCGGTCGGCAAGGCCTTGCTGGCGGTGCTGCTGCTGATGTCGGTGGCCTCGTGGGCGCTGATCCTCGTCAAGGGCATCGGCGGCGCGCTGCAGCGGCGCCACAGCCGGCGTTTCCTCGACTTCTTCTGGAACGCGCGCTCGCTCGACGCGGTCCAGGGCGAGCTGCAGATCCACGGCGTGCGCGAGCCCTTCGGCCACCTCGCCGCCCATGCGCTCCAGGCGCGTGACCACCATGCCCGCCACGGCGCGGCGCGGCTGGAGGAGGCTGGCAGCGCGCAGGACTTCATCACCCGCACGATCCGCAAGGTGCTCGACGAGGAAGGCACGCGGCTGGAGAACGGCCTGACGCTGCTGGCCACCATCGGCGCGACGGCGCCCTTCGTCGGCCTGTTCGGCACGGTCTGGGGCGTCTACCACGCGCTGGTCGCGATCGGCATGAGCGGCGCGGGCTCGCTCGACCAGGTCGCCGGACCGGTCGGCGAGGCGCTGATCATGACCGGCCTCGGCCTGGCCGTGGCCATCCCGGCGGTCATGGCCTACAACGCCTTCAGCCGCGCCAACCGCGTGCTGAACGGCCGTCTGGACGCCTATGCCTTCGAGCTGATGACCTTCCTGTCGACCGGCTCGACGCTGGCGGGTGGGCAGGCCGGTGGCACGCCCGCCGCCCCTTCGAATGGCGAGGTCCGCGCCATGCCCGTGCCGCGCGGCGTGGCCGCCTGAGGGGGAGACGACGATGGCCTTCGCCAGCTTCGACCGCCGCTCCGCTGCCGCGCCGGTGGCCGAGATCAACATGGTGCCGCTGATCGACGTGCTGCTGGTGCTGCTCGTGATCTTCATCGTCGCCGCGCCGCTGCTCACGCACAGCGTCAAGCTGCGCCTGCCGCAGGCCAGCAGCCAGCCGACGCCGGCGCGGGCGGTGCAGGTCGATGTCTCGATCGACGCCAGCGGCCAGCGCCACTGGAACGGCGAGCCGGTCAGCCGCGACGAGGCCATCGCTCGCCTGCGCAGCGCCGGGCTGCTGCAGCCGCAGCCGGAGATCCGCCTGAGCGCCGATCGCGAGGTCGCCTACCGCCACGTCGCCGAGACGCTGGCCGACGCGTCCGCCGCCGGCCTGAGCCGGATCGGCTTCGTCAGCCAGCCCGAACGCCGCGCTCCCTGACGCCGGAGCTTGATCCTGCACACCTGCGTCCGCACGGGTGGCTCGCTATAGTTCCGCCGCGCGTGCGGGCGTTTCGATCCGCCAGGGGAGCGGGTCGATGGACAGGGCAGGGATGCAGGTATCGGGCAAGGTCAGCGGAAACGCCCGTGTCGGCGGGGGCCGGCCATGAAGGCGCTGCTGGTCGACGACCACGCGCTGTTTCGCGACGGCTTCACGCTGCTGATGGGCCAGCGCTTCCCGGAGGTCGAGCTGATCGGCGCGGCCGACATCGGCGAGGCCGGCCTGGCGCTGGCGGCACATCCCGACATCGAGCTGATCCTGCTGGACCTGGGTCTGCCCGACAGCCAGGGCCTGTCCAGCCTGCAGCGACTGCAGGCCCGCGCCAGCGACGTGCCGGTGGTGGTGATGTCGGCCGACGAGCGGCCCGAGACCATCCTCGCCGCGATCGACCAGGGCGCCGCCGGCTTCGTGCCCAAGACCGCCCGGCTCGCGGAGATCGAGGGTGCGCTGCGCATCGTGCTGGACGGCGGCACCTACCTGCCGGCGGGCATCTACCGCAACCTCGCGCCGGTGCAGTCCGCCGGCCTGGACCCGGCCCGCCTGCGTGACGCGCGCTTCGAGGCGCTGGGCCTGTCGCCGCGCCAGATCGACGTGCTGCGCCTGCTGGTGCTGGGGCGGTCGACCAAGCTGATCTCGCGCGAACTGGACCTCGCCGAGTCGACCGTCAAGACCCACCTGTTGGCGCTGTTCCGCAAGCTCGACGTCAACTCGCGCACCCAGGCCATCGTGGCGGCGGCGCGGCTGGGCCTCACCTTCGATCTGTGACGGCGGCGGCGCCGGGCGGGCGCCGGGCCTGGCGTTCCGCCTGGCGTTCGTCGTGCTGGCGGCGGATCTGCATCAGCATGCCCAGCAGCGCCTCGGCCCGGAAGGGCTTGTGCAGCACCGGGATCGCTTGCGCTTGCAGCCGCGCCAGCTCGCTGCCATCGGTGTCGCCGGTGATGACCAGCACCGGCACCGGTCCGGCATGGCTGCGCAGCGCATCGATCACCTCCATCGCGCTGGCGCCGATCAGGCGCTGGTCGGTCACCACGAAGTCGATGCCGGCATGGCCGCGAGGGCGCAGCGCCAGCCATTGGCGGAAGCCGGCCAGGCCGGCATGCGATTCGACCTCCGCGCCCCAGGCGGCCAGCCGGGCGCTGACCGCAGCACGGACCTGCGCGTCGTCGTCGACCAGCACGATGCGCCAGTGCCGCAGCGGCTCGCCTGGCGGCGGTGGCGCAGCGACCACCGGCGGCGGCGGTGCCGCCTCGTCCAGCGTGACCGTGAAGGCGCTGCCGCGGCCAGGCTGCGAGCGCAGGCTCAGCGGATGAGCCAGCAGCGCGAGCGATCGCCGCACGATCGCCAGCCCCAGGCCGAGGCCGACATGGCCGTCGCCCGGGCTTGCCTCGCTGGCATGCCCGCCCTGCACGAACTCCTCGAAGATGCGCTCCTGCTGGTCGGCCGGGATGCCCGGGCCGGTGTCGATCACGCGCAGCTCGACCTGCCCGCCGCGCCGCCGTGCCGCCACCAGCACGCCGCCCTGTTCGGTGTAGCGCAGCGCGTTGCCGACCAGGTTGCGCAGCACCTGTTCGAGCATCACCGCATCGCTGCGCACCGCCAGCCGGGTCGGCCGCAGGCGCAGCCTCAGCTTGCGGCGCGCAGCCGATTCGTCGGCATGTGGCGCGATGGCGTCGAACAGCCGCTGCAGCTCGACCGTGCCGATGCGCGGCTGGACGGTGCCGGCCTCCAGCCGTGACAGGTCCAGCAGGCCCTTGAGCAAGGTCTCCATCGAGGCCACGGCGTCGTGTACCCGGTCGATCATGCGGCGCTGGGTCGGGGCCTGGATGTGCTCGCGCAGCAGGTCGACCAGCAGGCCGATGGTCACCACCGGCTGGCGCAGGTCGTGGCTGGCAGAGGCCAGGAAACGCGACTTGCTCTGGTGCGCCAGTTCCAGCGCGTGGGTCCGTTCGGCGACCCGCTGTTCAAGCTGCGCGTTGACCTGCTCGACCTGTTCGAGCCCGCGCACCAGGCGCTGCACCAGCGTCGAGGCGAAGACCGCGAAGACCAGCGGCAGCGCCAGCGCCATCCAGTAGCTCGCCATCACCGACAGCACGCCGCGCCAGGCCAGGTAGTCGTGCAGCGCCGAGCCGATCAGCAGCAGCAGCGAGGTCAGCATCAGCGTGCGCCGGGTCGAATGCAGCCGCCAGGCCCGCATCGCCACCAGGCCCAGCGGCGGCAGCACGGCCGCCAGCACCAGCGGGTAGGTCCAGGCCCGCAACAGGTCGGTCCAGCCGAGCGCGTTGGCCGGCACGCCCAGCACCATCAGCGGCAGGTCGATCGCCAGCAGCACCCAGCGCCACGGGTGGCGCGGCTGCTCGGCCAGCACCAGCGCCAGCAGGCCCAGCAACAGCGCGCAGAGGATCTGCGAGACATACATCAGTCCGTCGAACCACAGTGCCTGCTGGCTCGAATAGAACAGCGTGTAGGCGCTGCCGCGCAGCGAGATCAGCAGCCACAGCAGCCCGAAGCCGGCGGTGGTCGTGTCCTGGCGGCGCCGTTGCCAGCCGTACATCAGCATGAACAGGCCCAGCGCGCTGCCGCCGCCGTTGAGGAACAGCGGCAGCGTGTGCTCCAGCAGCATCTGGTCGCGGTGGCCGGGTGCCAGATCGCCGACCGGACCGGCCAGCACCTCGGACAGCCCGCCGCGCGTGCTGTGGTGGACACGGATCTCCAGCTCGTTGTCACCGGGTCGCAGCAGGCGCTGCGGCAGCGGCAGCAGCGCCGGGGCGGCGCGGCTCAGCGGCACCTGCACCGTCGCCGTCAGGCTGGGCGGATGGCCTGGCCAGGTGTCGGACAGCAGCTCGCCGTTGACGCGAACCTCGTGCAGGTCGGCCAGGCGGTCGATGCGCAGCGCCCAGGCCTGGCGCGGCAGGGCATCGAGCCGCAGCCTCAGCCGGTAGATCCCGCTGCCGGACGGCGCCAGGCCACGCTGGCCCCAGGTGTCGGGCAGGGCCACGACCTGCGGCTCGGCGTGCCCGCCATCGGTCGAGAAGACCGCCTGCAGCAGCTGAACGGCGCGCGGTTCGCGGTCCGGTTCGAGCCGATCGATGGGCTGCGCCCGCACCAGGCAGGCGCCGTGCAGCAAGAGGATGAGCAGGAGCAGGCGGGCAATCATCGGCGGGCCAGATGATCGCAGACGACCCTCCTCAGGTCCTGCTTAGGAGACCGTTTCCGGCGGGCCCGCCGCCGCCTTCACTTCGCGTCGAGCCTGAGGATCCAGCCGACCAGCTTGCGCGCGTCGTCCTGGCCGATTGCGACCGCGTTGGGCGGCATCGCCAGGCCGGAGGCCTTGCCCTTCCAGTGGCTGTCGTAGGGGTTGGAGCCTTGCAGCACGGCCTGGGTCAGCGCGTCGTCGGCGCCCTTCTGGCCACGGTACTTGGCCGAGACGTCGCGCCAGGCCGGACCGATCGGCGGCAGGCCTTCCGGGCCCTTGGCGCCGCGCTCGACGGCGTGGCAGGTCGGGCAGCCGGCCTGGGCGGCGAGCTGGTGCGCGGCGTCGTCGCTCAGGCCGGCGGCCTGGGTGGCGGTCGGCATGGCGGCCGCAGCCAGCAGCAGGGTGGCGGCGGTGGCGGCCGTGGCGAGTCGGTTCAGGGCTTGCGTGGTCATCGTGACGCTCCGTTCTTCAAGGGAATGGACGTCAGCTTGGCGGCACCGGCCCTGCCGCCTTTGAGCCGCATCAAGCGCCACCGGCGTTTTGTCAGCCTGGAGCAGCCGCCATCGCCGGCGTGGCGTGGCTGCTGCACGGCAACACCAGATTGGAGCGCCGCGCTGTGGCGGCCTGGGACAGCGCCGCCGGCCGGCGCGCAGGGCTCAGGCCTGCCGGTCCAGCAGCATCGCGTCGCCGTAGCTGAAGAAGCGGTAGCGCTGCGCGATCGCGTGCTGGTAGAGCGCATGCATGCGTGCATGGCCGGCGAAGGCGCTGACCAGCATCAGCAAGGTGCTGCGCGGCAGGTGGAAGTTGGTGACCAGCCGGTCGACCACGCGGAACGGGAAGCCCGGCGTGATGAAGATGTCGGTCTCGCGCGCGCCGGCCTGCAGCGGCAGACCTAGGGCCGCGCTGTCGCGGGCGGCCGATTCGAGCGCCCGCAGCGTGGTCGTGCCGACCGAGACGACGCGCCCGCCGCGTGAACGCGTGGCCTCGATCGCGGCCACCGTCGCGGCCGGCACCTCGAACCACTCGCTGTGCATGCGGTGCTCGGCCACCCGCTCGACCCGCACCGGCTGGAAGGTGCCGGCGCCGACGTGCAGCGTCACGCTGGCGCGGCCGATGCCGCGCGCGTCCAGGGCGGCCAGCACGGCCTCATCGAAATGCAGCGCGGCGGTCGGCGCGGCCACCGCACCGGGGGCGCGCGCGAACACGGTCTGGTAGCGGCGCGCGTCCTCGGCATCGTCGGCATGGGTGATGTAGGGCGGCAGCGGGATGTGGCCGCAGCGCTCCAGCAGCGCGAACACGTCGGACGGGAAGCGCAGGTGGAACAGCCCGTTCTCCGGCCCGCAGCGGCCCAGCACCTCGGCCCGGAAGGTCTCGCCCGCGTCGCTGCGGAAGACCACGCCCTGGCCGGGCTTGGGCGACTTGCTGGCGCGCAGGTGGGCCCAGACCTCGTGCGAGCCGGACGGCCCGACCGGCAGCACCCGCTCGACCAGCGCCTCGACCGATCCGCCCGAATCCTTCGCGCCGTGCAGCCGGGCGCGGATCACCTGGGTGTCGTTGAAGACCAGCAGGTCGCCCGGCGACAGCAGGCCGGGCAGCTCGCGGAAGATGCGGTCGACGGGTGACTCGCCGCGCCCGTCCAGCAGCCGCGAGGCGCTGCGCTCGGCGGCCGGGTGCTGCGCGATCAGCTCGGGCGGCAGCTCGAAATCGAAGTCGGAGAGGGTCAGGTTCGGGTCGATCACGTTCAGGGTCCAGGAAACGGTCCGGGTGCGCTTGCGGGAAGCGGCGTCGGGCGTCAGAATATAACAAACGTTATAACCCAAACGTTCCCCCCTCAACCTTGTCCAGGAGACCGCCATGCACGCGCTCAAGCTCACCCAGATCGGCAACTCGGTCGGCGTCATCCTGCCCAAGGAGATGCTGGCGCGGCTCAAGCTGGAGAAGGGGGACACGGTCCATCTGACCGAGACGCCGGACGGCTTCATGCTGACCCCGTACGACCCGGCCTTCGAGGAACAGCTGGCGCTTGGCCGCGAGTTCATGCGCGAGTACCGCGACACCTTCCGCGCGCTGGCCAAGTGAGCCGGCGATGACCGAAGCTGCCAACAGCGCCTGGCGCTGGATCGATGCGCGCCTGCTGGTGCTGCTGCACGACGAGAGCCTGGCCGAGCACGGCGGGGCATCCGGCATCCGCGATGCAGGCCTGCTGGATTCCGCGCTGGCCCGGCCCGTCAACCGGGCCTTCTACGGCGGCGATCCGGCGCCGGACATGGCCGAACTGGCCGCGGCCTATGCGCACGGCCTGGCCAAGAACCATCCGTTCGTCGATGGCAACAAGCGCGCCGCCTTCCTCAGCGTCGGCCTGTTCCTGGGCCTCAACGGCTGGCGGCTGAAGGCCACCCAGGCCGAGGCCACCCTGGCCGTGTTCGCGCTGGCCGGCGGCGACTGGGACGAGGCCGCCTTCGCCGACTGGCTGCGCCAGCACATGGTCCAGCGTGCCGCCTGAGCCGACGACCGCGCCTGCCAAGCCCCTCAGCGCCCCCCAGCGCGCGCTGCAGAAGCTCGGCCTGACGCGCGACATCGACCTCGCGCTGCACCTGCCGCTGCGCTACGAGGACGAGACCCGCCTGACGCCGCTGCTGTCGGCGCACGAGGGCGACACCGTGCACCTCGAAGGCATCGTGCGCGAGTCCCGCATCGAGCTGCGGCCACGCCGCCAGCTGATCGTCAAGCTGGCCCTGCCCGACGACGACGGCGAGCCCGGCCTGCAGGGCCTGATCCTGCGCTTCGTGAACTTCTATCCCTCGCACCAGAAGACCCTGGCGGTCGGCGCGCGGGTGCGGGTGCGCGGCGAGCTGCGGCACGGCTTCTTCGGCCGCGAGATCGTGCACCCGAGCTTCCGCGCCGTCGCGCCCGGCGAGCCGATGGCGCAGGCGCTGACCCCCGTCTACCCGACCTCCGCGCAGCTGCCGCAGGCCTACCTGCGCAAGGCCGTGGCGGCGGGGCTGGCCCGCGCCCGGCTCGACGAGATCCTGCCGCCGCAGGTGCTGCCACGCGGCGTGCCGACGCTGCGCGAGGCGCTGCAGCTGCTGCACCACCCGACGCCCGACACCGGCCTGCAGGCGCTGCAGGAGCGCGAGCACCCGGCCTGGCTGCGCATCAAGTTCGAGGAACTGCTGGCCCAACAGCTCTCGCAGCTGCAGTCGCAGCGCGAGCGCGCCCGGCTGCGTGCGCCGGCGCTGAAGGCCGCGCCGGGCGGGCTGGTCGAACGCCTGCTGGCCGTGCTGCCCTTCCAGCTGACGGGGGCGCAGCGCCGTGTCGCCGAGGAGATCGCCGCCGACCTGGTCCGGCCGCAGCCCATGCACCGGCTGCTGCAGGGCGACGTCGGCTCGGGCAAGACGGTGGTGGCCGCGCTGGCCGCGGCGGTCGCGATGGATGCAGGCTGGCAGTGCGCGCTGATGGCTCCCACCGAGATCCTGGCCGAGCAGCACTTCCGCAAGCTGGTGCAGTGGCTGCAACCGCTGGGCATCGAGACCGCCTGGCTGACCGGCAGCCGCAAGGGCAAGGCCCGCGCCGAGATGATCGACAAGGTCGCCAGCGGCGCGGCCAAGCTGGTGGTTGGCACGCATGCGGTGATCCAGGACGACGTCGTGTTCGCGCGGCTGGGCCTGGCCGTCATCGACGAGCAGCACCGCTTCGGCGTCGCCCAGCGGCTGGAGCTGCGCCGCAAGCTGGCCCTGGAGGCCGGCCGCGGCAGCAGCCAGCCGCTGGAGCCGCACCTGCTGATGATGAGCGCCACGCCCATCCCGCGCACGCTGGCGATGACCTACTTCGCCGACCTCGACGTCTCGACGCTGGACGAGCTGCCGCCCGGCCGCACGCCCATCGTCACGCGGGTCTTCTCGGCCGACCGGCGCGACCCGGTCATCGAGCGCGTGCGCGACGAGGTCGGCAAGGGCAGCCAGGTCTACTGGGTCGTGCCGCTGATCGAGGAGAGCGAGGCGCTGGACCTGCGCAACGCCACCGAGACCCATGAGCAGCTGAGCGCGGCGCTGCCCGGCATCGGCGTGGGCCTGCTGCACGGCCGCATGAAGCCGGCTGACAAGGCGGCGGTGATGGCCGAGTTCACCGCCAACCGGCTGCAGGTGCTGGTGGCGACCACCGTCATCGAGGTCGGCGTGGACGTGCCCAACGCCAGCGTCATGGTGATCGAGCATGCCGAGCGCTTCGGCCTGGCCCAGCTGCACCAGCTGCGCGGCCGGGTCGGCCGCGGCGCGGTGGCCAGCGTGTGCGTGCTGCTCTACACCGGCCCGCTGTCCCAGACCGGCCGCGAGCGCCTGCGCGCCATGGCCGAGACCACCGACGGCTTCGAGATCGCCCGACGCGACCTCGAGATCCGCGGCCCCGGCGAGTTCATGGGCGCCCGCCAGAGCGGCGACGCCCTGCTGCGCTTCGCCGACCTGGCCCAGGACGGCGACCTCCTCGCCCAGGCCCGCGAGGTCGCCCCCTGGCTGCTGGACGAGCAGCCGGCCATCGCACAGGCGCAGATCCGGCGGTGGTTGGGGGGGAGGATGGAGTTTCTGAAGGCGTGAGCGATCGAGGTCATCGGCCGTTGGCTTCTGCGACTGACGCTTGACCTCACGCGCCGGTCGCCCGACCGGCAGGTGCCGCCAGGACTGCGTCGTCGCCACCTTGTCCAGCCAGGGCCGCATGAGCCTGCGGCTGGGCACTGCCGTCACCCTCCGTCGCGAGGCGTGTGAGGAACGGCGTCAACTTCGCGGATCCCAAATCCTGTGGATGACGCAGTTCGTGAAAATGAATACAGCGCCGGACCCAGCCGACATATACCTCCTCGGTCCGCAAGGCATATTGCCGGACGCGGATGGCCTGAGGCAGGCGGGTCAGCAGCTTGGGTTTAACTTGCTTTGTCGAAGTGTCAGGGTCTTCCATGCTGATGGGGCTCTCGGAGAGTGGCATCGGGCGAAATTAAGGTGGCCCAAACGCGCGACAAGTTCCCTCGCAAGAGGGGTCGCTTGGGGGCTGTTCACCTGGGAGCAACGACGCTAGTATCCACGTATGGGCGGCGAGGGGATGGCGTGTTAGGCGGCAGATCCGAATACAGACGACGTCGCCTAAACAACGTTAGACCGCTCAGGGAGAGATCTGCTCTATGCAAATGTCCGCTATCCCGTTCGGCACCACCGATTGGTCGCAGGTTGAGCGAATTGAACACAAAGGTGAGCGCGGCCGCGCGTACTGGCGCACCCAAGTCTTTGGCGGCATTCGCGTTCGCATGGTCGAGTACACGCCGGGCTATCTGGCGGACCATTGGTGCGTGAAGGGGCATATTCTTCTGTGCACCGATGGTGAGCTTCACACCGAGCTCAAAGACGGTCGTATCTTCACGCTCCATCCATGTATGAGTTACCAAGTTGCAGACAACGCTGAACCTCACCGCTCCTACACGGAATTCGGCGCAAAGCTTTTCATCGTCGATTGATTTTGCGGTCTAACCCTTCGCTCCACCTGACGTTCGCCAGTCGGCTTCGCCGTCTGTAGCCCGCAGGTGAGCTCAAACGTTAGGCGTCTAGATTGCGTCTGGTTCCGATTCAGCGGCAAGATCCCCAAGAAAGTCATTTACAAACATGTCTCCAAAACAGCTTCGCCTTCACGGATCAACACTCTTCGCCGTGGCAATCGTCTTCTTGACTGGGTGTGCAACATCATCAACTGGCGCGGTTTCAGCAGGCCCCGATACATTTGTTGTCTCGCGCCAAGCTGGCGCATTTCCTAGCGGTCGGGAGCCGCTGCTTACAGAGGCACTTGCTGAGGCGGCATCAACTTGCGCCTCACTTAAGAAAACGCTCAAGGTCATCTCTACAACAGAGAATCCCGGCCCCTACATCCTCGGCAACTACCCAAAGGCCACAGTAATGTTCTCTTGCACGTAGGTGTTGGACATGTCCGAGACGCCTCACCTCGAACGTTGGGCATCATGAAGCCGGTTCGCATTCACGCTGGCGCACAGGAAACTCGACGGTTTGTTCGTTTGCTCGTGGGGCTTGCGCTCTTGGCAATCGGTAGCGCAATACATGAATGGCTCGCTCCATCGGCTCCTCCATTCAAAGGGCGCTTGGCGTGGTTCGGTGAAGCCATCTTTGCTCTCGCCGGCTCAACTGGCTTGGTTCTTCTTTGGTTGCTGCTGGCGGTCGCAATGTTGGTCACTGCGAGGTTTGTTTGGCGCCACACGCCAAAGGCGCCCTCCGATCGGTGGCTGTGGTGAACGCATGCTGCCCAACTCATCAATCCAGTGGACCGCCTACGGCGTCCGCTGATTTCAAACGTTAGGCATCGAATACAAGACCGCATGAGCCTCATCCATACCCGAGTCGCGACGTTGGCTGACGTCGATGTCATTGCCCCACTGTTCGATGCCTATCGACAGTTCTATGAGCAAGCATCTGACCTTGCTTTGGTCAAAAGCTTCATCCGCGATCGCCTCCAAAGTAACGAATCAGTAGTCCTCCTGGCCTCAAACAAAGCACAACTGGTCGTCGGCTTCTGCCAGCTCTACCCTACCTTCTGCTCGGTCGAAGCAAAGCCGATTTACTCGCTTTACGATCTGTTCGTCAGTCCAGAGGCAAGGCGCGCAGGCGCCGGCAAGGTGCTTTTGCAAGCGGCTGAGAAACTTGCGTCGGACCACGGCAAGGCGAGAATGGACCTCACTACTGCGAGAACCAACAAGCCTGCTCAGGCCGCATACGAGTCACTTGGTTGGGTTCGTGATGAAGTCTTCTACGCCTATAGCAAGTCCGTCGATGCCTAACCTTTCCTTCAAATGGACCTGCCTTCGGCAGGTCGCTTAACTCGAACGTTAGGTGCCACAAATGCGACGTCACGTCACCGCTATCTTCTTGACCGGAACGCTTCTGTCTTTCGCTGCGGGCAGTACCTCAGCGGAGGGATTTTCAACGTTCGAGAGCATCGCATTTGTAGACTTCACACTTGAGCTCTGTAGTCGAGCCGAGCCACATCGCGCCATTGAGTTCGCAAAGTTGCGCAATTCGCCGTATGCATGCGCACCAGTAGATGCAGCCATAGTTGAGCGAGCGCGTAAATCAGCCGAATATCGAGAACTCAGCAGCAAGCTCGCCAAGGAAATGGGCAACCTGTCGAAGGAACAGGTTATCGAAATGTGTCGCACGATGTTCGAGGCAAAGTGTGGCACCTAACCCCTCCATCGAGGGGACAGCTTCCAGCGGGCTTCGCCCGCCTCCAGATGCCCCTCATGTCAAACGTTAGGCAACGCAACACACACCAACCGCGCCCATCATGCCCATGTCTGCCGACACCCGTTTTCAAGAAGCTGCCTCCGCACTCGGCTACTCGTTCGAGGGGGAGTTGAAAGTCGGCGGAAACTATGTTCCGTTGCTGCGCGACGGAACCACGCTCTACATCAGCGGTCAGGTACCCCGGGTCGGCAGCTCGGTCGTGGTCACGGGGCGAGTTGGCGAAGCAGTTTCCCTGGCGCAGGCTCAGGTTGCAGCCAAGGTCTGCGCAATGCGAGCCCTCGCCCTCTTGCAGCGTGAGCTCGGCTCCCTGGACAAGGTGCGCCAGATCTTGCGCGTCACGGTCTACACCCTGTCATCCTCGGGGTTCACCCAGCAAAGCGAGGTGGCCGACGGAGCGTCCGAGTTGCTGCACTCGGTGCTTGGCGAAGCCGGCAAACACACCCGAACATCCGTGGGCGTCTACCAATTGCCCAAGAATGCCAGCGTTGAGCTTGACCTCATCGCGTCCGTCAAGGTGTAGAGCCGCGAGCGTTGCCTAACCCTTCTACAAGGACTTCCCCGCGATCCGCCCCCCCCCCCCCCCCTAGGCAGGGATTCGATCTCCTGGAGCCTGATTCAAGGCTTGCGAATTGAATCCACATCACGAACAAGAATAGACTGCCCATCTACAAACGGCCTTGTGCGCCGTGATGTGGCGCGGGCCCAGATACGAACCGCTCAGCAGGGCTCCATTCGTTCGTCGTGGAATCCTGTCTGAAGGGAATCCACTCAGGGTTAGCCGAGTTCACCTGCGGCCGGTCTGACCTGTGTGGTGCATCTTCGAACGCACGCCTGGTAGAGATACTTGGAGAGATGTCGTGGGCAGTATTCAGGCTGGGCAGGGTGGCGTAAGCGTTTGCACCGGGCCGCTCGGCGGTATGGGCACATGCAGCGGGTCATACCGTGCACCCCGCGTCATGAGCGCCCAGAGAATGCGCGCGTTCTTGTTGGCCAGGGCCACCACGGCCTTCTGTCAACCCACGCGGGCCTTGAGTTGATCCACCCACTGCGATATCCGATCGCTGCGCTGATGCGCGGTGGTGTCCGCCGACTTGGCCCCTTGAATCAGCTGCGTGCGAAGGTATTCGTCGCCGCGCTTGGTGATGTTGCCCAGGTTCGTCTTTCCTCCCGTCGAGTTCTGCTTGGGCACCAGGCCCAGCTCTACGCTGGCCACCATCGCCGAAGCGGTGATCGGGTCGACGCCGCTGACCTCCCTGGCGGTGTGCGCCCATTCATCGCACCGCACAGGCTCTGCCATGCGCTCGTCGCACCAGGTCACATGGCCACAAGGGCCATCGACCTCGACCCCATGCTGGAACGGCCGCTTCAAGGCCAGTCGGGCGATGCCGGGCCATTCGTTGCTGGCATCTTCGATGACGTCGCCAAGCTCGCCGCGCAGCGCCTCGGGGCTTTGGGGGACCAAGTCACCGGCGATCAGCTGTGGTCGCAGGCCCAGCGCGGCCCGCTTGCTCGCCCAATGGTGCGCGCCCGAGCAGGTTTCCACCGTCACCGTGCAGCCAGCGGGCCGCTGCGCGCACCAACTCAACAACTTCTCGCGCGGCAGTTGCCGGCTGGTCACCACCCGGCTAGCAGCATCGACCACCACGGCATGAATCACTCGCTTGACCAGGTTGGCACCCACACGCACGATCGTGACTCGTGTAACCTCGCCCATGCGACTTTCTCTCTCCAACGCAGATTGACCTTCCACTCGTCAATCTTGGTGCCTAAATGCTGTCATCGGATTGGGGCCGTCGTTCCGTGTTCGTTCAACCGGAAAAATGCCGGCAAGTCTCATATCCCTGAATTTGCCGCTTCACTCAAACCAAAGCATCCTGCACGACTCAAGAGGACATATGGCCGCCGGTTCAGTCATCACCGTTCTTTCAAATATTCCCTGGGGCAAAGTCTTGGACTCTGCGCCCAAGTTGGCGGATGGCGCTGGTCGTTTGTGGGAAGCTGCAAAGAATTTCCGAAAGCCAAGATCTCCGTCTGTTCCACTTCCTGAGTCCCCATCCAGTCAAGCCACGGAGACACTGCGACTCAGTGCGCGCGTCTTAGACCTTGAGGAAACAGTCTCTGAACTGAGGGAGCAGATGCAGGCATCCGCTGAAATCATCAAGGACCTCGCAAATCAGAACTCGCTCTTGGTACAGCGCGTCGAGCAAGCCCGTCTTCGTGTGGTTCAAGTTGCGACCATCTTCTTACTAACAGTTCTGTCGCTGTCAGCGGTCACCTTATATCTCTGGCTTGCCCGATGAGGCTGTGCAATTCGCAAGCAAGAACCTTGAGTTTCACTTGTGTGTTAACCCGGCCCGCAATGTCGTGGCTGTCACGAGCTTTCATTTCGTTCTCGCTCAGTCCATCCGCCACTCTACGGGTGAGTTACGCCGCTGGTTGGGCGGAGAGTTCGAGTACTTCACGCCACTGGAAACCAAAAACTCCCAGGAGTCCACCCAAATGCCCATCGAACCCGCCATCATCCAAAAGCCCGCCTTCACCGTCGTCGGCATGGCCATCAGCACCCGAGCGCTGTCGGGCGAGATTCCTGCCTTGTGGGGAAGTTTCGGGCCGCGCATCGATGAAGTTGCCGACATGGCCGAGCCACAGGTCAGCTACGGCATCATGGAGAATTTCGATGCCTCACAAGGCACGCTGGACTACATGGCTGCGGTTTCCGTGACGAGTACCGAAAACGCGCCGCTCGGCATGGTCACGAGAACCATTGCAGCACAGACCTACGCCGTCTTCCAGGCCAGGCTTCATGGCCTCGGTGAGGCTTTTGGCGACATCTTCAACCAGTGGCTGCCGAACGCGCCATATGAACAGTTGGCCGCCCCGTATTTCGAGCGATACGACGAATCGTTTGATCCGGGCAATGCCGAGTCGGTGGTCGAGATCTACATTCCTGTCAAGCCGCGCAACGCGTGACGGAGCGCACGTCCTTCACGTGTGCGCGTCGGTCGGGTACTTCCGGTATGGGGCGTGAAAACTGGGGAATGGCCGCGCCTGGCAGAAGCTACGCGTGGCGTTGCCTCGGGTCCAGGCTGGAAAAGCATGGGCGCTGACTGCGAGCACAACGTTGCCCACGCTTTCGCTCAAACTGAGCGCCCATGTCGGGCGGCAAGGGGTAAGGGATGATCCAGATCGTTCCGTTCGATTCACGGCACGCCGCCGGCGTCGTCTCCCTGATTCTTCCGATCCAGCAATCGGAGTTCGGCATACCCATCACGCTGGACGACCAACCGGATCTGCGAGACGTCCCTGGCTTCTACCGAAGGGCGGCTGGCAACTTCTGGGTGGCTCTCGATGGCGAGGCGGTGGTGGGTTCAATCGCGCTCCTGGACATCGGCAACCATCAAGGCGCGCTGCGCAAGATGTTCGTTGCCGCTTCGCACCGGGGCCGCGAGCACGGCGTGGCGAAACAGCTGCTCGATACCCTGATTCAGGGGGCTCGAACCCATGGCGTCCAGGAGATATTCCTGGGTACCACGGCCAAGTTTCTGGCGGCGCATCGCTTCTACGAGAAAAGCGGCTTTCGCGAAATCGATCGCATGGCGTTGCCTCAGGGCTTTCCGGTGATGGCTGTGGATACCCGGTTCTATTGCTTGGCGACAACGCAGAATGCCGCTTGACCGTCGGTTTCGCTGGCATCAACGGGCCAGGTGTCTCGCCAGAAGCACGCGGTTGCATGGCTTGCGGGCGAGGCCCCACGGTATTCGCGGCGTCTACGGCGCTTGCCGGGTCCGATGCGCTGGGCAGGCCGCTGAGGTTCGCCACCTCCGTCCACTGCCGACATTCCGGATGCGCCTGCCCTGTCGCTCCACATAGACCGAACCATCCGCCGACCCGTCATGCAGACCGGCGGCTCGTTCACGATGCGACGTCTCGGTAATCTCGGGCCGGCGAACCACCCTGTGCAGCGCGTCCGGCTACTGGGCAACACGACGCGGGCCGGCGCCATCCGGCCCGCGACCCACTACAGGTCCTCATGGATGCACAGGAAGTTCCCCTCCGGGTCCTTGAACCATGCGGCCTTTTCCGAGCCGAGCACGCAGACGTGCTCCACGGTCTTGAAACCGGGCAGGTCGTAGTTCTCGAACACCACGCCCGCGCGTTTCAGCTCGGCGACGCTGTTGGCGATGTCGTCGACGCGGAAACTGATCGCCGTGTGTTCCGCCCGGGTGCCCTCCGGCTTCGGAAAGAGGGCCAGTGTGCTGCCACCGACCGCGTATTCAAACTTGCCGTCCGGCTTGAAGTTGCCGGCTTTCAGGCCGAGGCAGCCCTCATAGAAGGCCCGTGCACGCGCCATGTCCTTGACCGGAAGCATGGTGGTGACCGTGGCGTTGGCGAGCATATGCAGTCCTTTCGCTCCGCCAGCTGCGCCCGCGCCAGAGCGATCCCCTGACGCATTGGCAGTCAGACAAACAGCTTAGTCCCATCACGAACCCCGCGCCACTTGCCGAGCGCCTGCGTGCTGCCCTGCACCGGCCCGCTGTCCCAGACCGGCCCCGAGGGCCTGCGCGCAATGGCCGAAACGACCGACGGCTTCGAGATCGACCCCTCGCTGCTGGACGCGCAGCCAGCCATCGCCCTGGCGCAGATCCGGCGGTGGTGGGGGAGGATGGCGTTCTTGAAGGCGTGGGCACCGCTGGGTGCGGGCCACAGGGCCACAGGGCCACAGGGCCTCAGTGCCTCAGTGCCTCAGGGCTTCAGGTTGACACGACCGGCTGGCACCATCGAGGCATCTCGCCCACTGCTTCAGCCTGGATGTTCAGGTTGAGACACTCCGACATGACTCGCCAAGCGTCAACCCCACTCAGGTGGTCGCACTTATTGATCGGTCTATTTGATGCGTCCTTTAAAAATCTTTCAATCGAACGGCCTGATGCAATATGTCTCGCCTGTGGTTCGCCTGCCGATTCTGGTCTTGATGTCGTTTCAGATCACCGCGCTGCATGCCGAGATGCCGGCGCCTCGCACGGGCGAGGCGACAACTGCCGGGCCAAGGCCAACGATTGGTCTTCCAAGCGCGCGCGTGGGGCGACCGTACTCACGTCCATTGATCATCGGTGGGGGTCCTCCGTTTTCTCTGGTCGAGGTGTCCTGGGCGCCCGAATCGATGGGGCTCGTCATGGGCTCTGATGGCGTCTTGTCGGGCATCCCAGAACGTCCTGGCGCCTACACGCTTGACCTCGTGGTTCGTGATGTCAAAACGGGCCAGCAGACGCGTCAGCCATATCGGCTGCGTGTGCTTCCGGCGCGATCGGGCCAGAATTGATGTGCGATTGGACTGGCAAGCACGGCGGCATGAGCGTCTCGGCCACCTTGGAGGTGGCTGCCGGTTCACCTGATTCCGAGCAGCAAGAAAACGGTCGTTTCCCCGATCCTGGATCATGAACCCTGAAGTTTCCCCCGCCCTGATTCTGGCCGGCGTCCTCGCCTGGTTCGCCTTGTCCGTCATCGTCCGCAAATGGCGAGGACGGCATTTCTTCGCCACCCGCGTACCCGAAGCCGTGTTTTCCGAACGCTGGGCATCGGGTCGCCCCGGCAGTGGCCTGTTTGCGCGGCTGTCGACGGCCAAGAATTGCCTGCATGTCCAGGTCACGCCCGAAGCGGTTTGCGTCGAGCCGCATTTCCCGATCTCGCTCGGTTTTGTGGCGGAGGCCTATGACATGGACCACCACATTCCGCTGGCGGACATCCAGAGCGTGACGGTGCTCGGCGGACTTCGGATGAAGACGGTCGAAGTGGCCTACCAGTCGTCGGGCGGCAAGGGTGGCATCCTGTACTTGCTCCTGCGTCATGCAGAGACGTTTCAGGAGGCCGTGAACAGGTCCCGGCTTGAACCGGATTGATCCTCAGGAGACCCTCATGAAGACACTGACCTTCGACATCCTGATTCGCGCGCCCCGCGTCCGGGTGTGGCAGACGATGCTCGGCGCCGAGACCTACAAGGTCTGGGCGGCGGCCTTTTGTGAGGGCACGTACTACGTCGGATCGTGGGATGCGGGCAGCAAGATGCGGTTTCTGGCGCCTTCGGGCGAGGGCATGTTGTCCGAGATCGCCGAGGCGGTGCCGTTCGAGTTCGTGTCCATCCGGCACCTCGGGATGGTCGAGAACGGCGTCGAGGACACGACCAGCGACAAGGTCCGCGCCTGGGCGCCGGCCTACGAGAACTACCGTTTCTCCGACGATCCCGCTGGCTGCCAGGTCGTGGTGACCTTGGACACCGCCGCCGAGTGGGAGGATTACATGCAGGACACCTTCCCCAGGGCACTCGGGCGGCTCAAGTCGCTGTGTGAGGCTTGATGCACGGCGGGACTGGAGGCGGGACCGGCCCCAGGAAACCGACGCCGGGCAGCGGGTACAAGCGCTGGTCCAGAGCGATGCCCACACGGATGACCTCGCTTCGGATAACCTCGTCGCAGGTCGGTCCGGGTCCCTGTCCAGATAGACCTGCCGAACCGCCGTCTGGGCGCATCGGCACCGTGTGAGGGCGACGTTGTCCGTGTGGTCGTCGGTGGGCCCCATGGAACTTGCCTTGGGTTCGGTCGCGTTTTCTCAAGGAGTCCGATGGTGAACCCGGCACATCCAGGACGGACATCGATCGCAAACGGTCGACATTGGGGCACGCGGGCACGCGACTGGGCAGAGATACAGGAAGGTCAGTGCAGGGCGGCTTATGACGCCGTGTTTGACAGCCTGTCATTTCATATTGGCATGACCTGCTGCGACGTGGGTTGCGGCGCCGGTCTGGCCGCGCGCCTGGCATCCGACCGAGGTGCCGTGGTTTCGGGCATTGATGCCGCCGCCAGCCTCCTGGAGATCGCGCGTGAGCGAGTTCCCGGTGCGGACTTCCACCTGGGTGACCTGGAAGAACTGCCATTCCCCGATGGCGTGTTCGACCTCGTGACCGGCTTCAATTCCTTTCAGTTTGCTGCGGATCCGGTCGCTGCGCTTGGCGAGGCCAGGCGAATCTCGAAGCCGGGCGGTCGAATCGTCGTCCTGACCTGGGGAAACCCACAGGGCATGGAAGCCGCAGCCATCGTTGGTGCGCTCAAACCCCTGTTGCCGCCACCACCGCCCGGTGCTCCGGGGCCTTTTGCGCTGTCCGATGCGGATGCGCTGAAGGCTTTTGCGACGAGCGCCGGGCTGACGGCCCTGGACGTGTCGGACGTCGCCTGCCGGTGGTATTACCGGGATCTGGACACGGCCCTTCGCGGGCTGGGCTCATCGGGTGTCGCGGCAAAGGCCGCAGAACACAGCGGTGCGCAGGCCGTGGACCAGGCGCATGCAGAAGCATTGGCACGATTCCGGCAGGCCGATGGCAGCTATCGCCTGGAAGCCTGCTTCAGGTGGCTCATGGCCTCAGCCTGACAAGACCTCGGCTTCCCATCGCCTGCCTTCGATCGGACTTCACCAAGCCAGAAACGGAAATGACGATGGCCAAGTACCTGATCTCGTTTCCCAGCGCAGCCATGGTCGTGTCCGGCGCTGAACTGGCCGCCGCAGGTCAGGATGCTCATGCCGTCATCGAGGCGGCCAAGGCGGCCGGTGTCTACGTGTTCGGCGGTGGCATCGACGAGGGCGTGCCGCCTGTGCGGGTTTCGGCCAGCGGCGCCGCCGTGGAAGGTGGTTACCCGTGGGCGCCGCCGATCACGGGCGGGTTCACGGTGCTGGAGGTGCCGACACGCGAAGAAGCCTTGTCCTGGGCGGTGCGCATGGCGGCGGCTTGCCGTTGTGATCAGGAATTGCGGGTGTTCGGATCTGATGCGCAGTCCGTGACCACGGAAGAGCCGCGAGATGAAAGTCGCCCCTGAAACCCTGGGCCCCGCCGCACAGGCGGCGGTGGCGGCCCTCGTGCTGTTGGGCCTGTTCGGCGGATGCCTGATCGTGGCGTATGCCGGCTTTGCGACCTCGCCCAAGCGAGGCGGATATTCGACGTTCGTGCCGGTTCCAGAGGCCTATCTGCTCGCCGCGACCCTCATCGGCATGTCCGGCACGGGCCTGCTGGTGTTGCTGCGCCATCGGCATGCGTCACACACGGCCTGCGCGCTGGCCGGGCTCGTCTACGTGGCGGTCGCTGCCGTGCTCACGTCAATCTTGCGTCCGGAATAAACGCCGAGGCGGTCGATCCGTGCCAACCTGTGCGCCCCGGCCGTGAACGCCCTTCCAGCCACGATCGAAACCCACGAAACCCACGAAAACCACCCATGTCCGATCCCCAGAAGCAGATCCTCCGCGCCATCGACACCTACAAGTCCGCCGTCCTGGCCAAGAACGCCGAGACCCTGATGCATCTCTACGACCCCGACGTGCGGGTTTTCGACACCTGGGGCGTCTGGTCCCACGAAGGCGCAGCGGCCTGGCGCATCTCGGTGGAAGGGTGGTTTGCCTCGCTCGGCAGCGAGACCGTGCGGGTCACGTTCGAGGACGTCAAGATCGTCGGCGACGAGGACTTCGCCTCGGTCAGCGCCTTCGTGCGCTACGCGGCGGTGTCGGCCGAGGGCGTGGAACTGCGGTCCATGCACAACCGTTTGTCCTGGGCCATGAAGTCGCGCGGCCACGTGCTGCGCATCGTGCAGGAGCACACCTCGACGCCGATCGGCTTCGAGGACACGAAGGCGATCTTTCAGCGCGGCGGGAAGGGCTGATCGGCCAGGGCGACGGTGTCCGCCCCCTTGAGCATCCCCCGATGCTCCGCCCGCAGATACGGCCACAGCAGCGCCATCGCCTGGCGCGTGCCGCGCGAGATGGCGGCGTCGGCGTTGGCGGGTTCGAGGGCCTGGCGTGGCGCCCGCACGTATTCGTAGCTGAGCCAGTAGGTCAGCAGCACGACGATGGAGGTGGCCAGCGCGTCGGCGCCTTCGGCATCCAGCGGCTGGCCGTCGAGGCGGCAGAGCGGCCCGACACGGGCGCGGATCGCGGCGGTCTGGCGGGCGAGGGCGGCCTGGCAGCGGGTCTCGAGCTGGCGGTTGCGGGTCAGCAGGTCGTTGAGGTCGCGGAAGATGAAGCGGTAGTCCCAGCCCAGCCGCAGCAGCGCCGGCACCAGGCGCCAGGCGCAGACCGCGTCGGTGGGGTCGCCGGCTTCGGCCAGGGTGGCGTCCAGCGCGCGTTCGTAGCGGTCGACCAGCGCGTTGACCAGCGCTTCCTTGGCGGGGAAGTGGTAGTAGAGGTTGCCGGGGCTGATGCGCAGCTCGGCGGCGATCACGGTGGTCGAGACGTGCGGCTCGCCGTAGCGGTTGAACAGCGCCAGGCTGTGGTCGAGGATGCGTTCGGCGGTCCGGCGCGGGGCCTTGCGCTCGCCGCGCGGGGCGACCGCGCTGCCGCTGTTCGGGACGGCCTCGTCAGGCGTCTCGGCATCGAGCGGCATCGGGTCGGTGCGGGTCGGACTGGAGGGCATCGCGGCACGATCGGCGGGTGGGGCGGCGGGGAGATCGGCGAACAGCGCTGCCCAATCTAGCACCCGGCCGGTGCGCCTCGCATGGGGGTTTGCGTCGGGCCGGTGCGCTGACATGGGGCCTGCCTACAATCCGCCGCCGATGAACCCGGCGATTTCCTTCCAGCAGGTCGGCAAGACCTTCCAGACCCCGCGCGGCGCGTTGAACGCGCTGTCCGATGTCTCCTTCGACATCCAGCCGGGCGAGTTCTTCGGCCTGCTCGGACCCAACGGCGCGGGCAAGACGACGCTGATCTCGATCCTGGCCGGCCTGGCCCGCGCGACGGCGGGCCGGGTCACCGTGCATGGGCACGACGTGGTCGATGACTACGCGGCGGCGCGCAAGTCGCTGGGCATCGTCCCGCAGGAACTCGTCTTCGACCCCTTCTTCAGCGTGCGCGAGTCGTTGCGCATCCAGTCCGGCTACTTCGGCGTGCGCGGCAACGACGCCTGGATCAGCGAACTCCTCGAAGGCCTGGGCCTGGCCGACAAGGCCGGCGCCAACATGCGCCAGCTCTCCGGCGGCATGAAGCGCCGGGTCCTGGTGGCGCAGGCGCTGGTGCACCGTCCGCCGGTGATCGTGCTGGACGAGCCGACCGCCGGCGTCGACGTCGAGCTGCGCCAGACGCTCTGGGGCTTCATCGCCCGCCTCAACCGCGAAGGCCACACCGTCTTGCTGACCACCCACTACCTCGAAGAGGCCGAGGCCCTGTGCGGCCGCATCGCCATGCTCAAGCAGGGCCGCGTGGTCGCGCTGGACCGCACCAGCAACCTGCTCGCGGGCACCGCCAGCACGATGCTGCGCTTCAAGACCGACGACCCGCTGCCGCCCGACCTGGCCGCGCAGGCCCGCGTGACCGGGCGCATCGCCCAGGTCAAGGCGCCGGATGCCAACGCGGTCGAGTCGGTGCTGGCGCGGCTGCGTGCGGCCGGCGTCAAGGTCGAGGACCTGGAGATCGGCCGGGCCGACCTGGAGGACGTCTTCCTGGAGATCATGCAGGGCGCGGGCTCGGTCCGTCCGGCGGTGGCCGAGGAGGCCGCATGATCGACCTGGCGGGCGCACGCACGCTGTTCTACAAGGAGGTGCTGCGCTTCTGGAAGGTCAGCTTCCAGACCGTGGCCGCACCGGTGCTGACGGCCATGCTCTACCTGCTGATCTTCGGCCACGTGCTGGAGGACCACGTCAAGGTCTACGAGCAGGTCGGCTACAGCAGCTTCCTGATCCCCGGTCTCGTGATGATGAGCGTGCTGCAGAACGCCTTCGCCAACAGCTCGTCCAGCCTCATCCAGAGCAAGATCACCGGCAACCTCGTGTTCCTGCTGGTGACGCCGCTGAGCCACTGGGCCTGGTTCCTGGCCTATGTCGGCGCCTCGGTCGTACGCGGCCTGGCCGTTGGCGCGGGCGTGCTGCTGGTGACGGTGTGGTTCGCGCCGCCGGGCCTGGCGCAGCCGCTGTGGGCGCTGGTCTTCGCGATCCTGGGCGCGGCGCTGATGGGCACGCTGGGCCTGATCGCCGGCCTGTGGGCCGAGAAGTTCGACCAGATGGCCGCCTTCCAGAACTTCATCGTCATGCCGATGACCTTCCTGGCCGGCGTCTTCTACTCGATCCACAGCCTGCCGGCCTTCTGGCAGGCGGCCAGCCACCTGAACCCGTTCTTCTACATGATCGACGGCTTCCGCCACGGCTTCTTCGGCGTCAGCGACGTCTCGCCCTGGCTCAGCCTGGCAGTGGTCGGCGGCAGCCTGGCGATCGTCGCGACGGTCTGCCTGCGGCTGCTGGCGAGCGGCTACAAGCTGCGGCACTGAGGCCGACCGCATCGGCACCGGCCGAGGCCCCGCGCGGCGAGCGCCGGCGGGGCCGCCGGTACAATTTCGCCACCATGGCCGATCCGACACCCCAGCACGTCCAGTCCCTCCTTGCCGCCGGCATGTCCTGCGAGCACCTGCAGGTCGAGGGCGACGGCCGACATTTCTTCGCCACCATCGTCTCGACGCAGTTCGAGGGCCTGAGCCGCATCCGTCGACATCAGGCCGTCTACGCCGTGCTCGGCGAGCGCATGCGCGAGGAGATCCACGCGCTGTCGATGAAGACGCTGACCCCGGCCGAATGGGCCGCGACCGCGTCGACCTCCCAAGGCTGAACCGGCCCGGCCTCGCGGCGTCGTCCGACTGCCGCCGGCCGGTCTTCCACCCCACCGCCGAACCCGCCGATCCTGTCGCCTCGGCCTGCCGCGCCTTCCGCACCGGCCTGCCGACGAACCTCGATCCCGCTTTCGCCTCACGCACCGCAAGCCCATGGACAAGCTCGTGATCCGCGGCGGCCGCACCCTGCAGGGTGAGGTCACCATCTCCGGCGCCAAGAACGCCGCCCTGCCCGAACTCTGCGCCGCGCTGCTCTGCCCCGAGGCGATGACGCTGGCCAACGTGCCGCGCCTGCAGGATGTCTCGACGACCCTGAAGGTGCTGCGCCACCTGGGCGTGAAGGCCGATCGCAGCGAGTCGCAGCCCGACCACGTCGTGCTCGACGCCAGCGAGATCACCACCCGCGAGGCGCCCTACGACCTGGTCAAGACCATGCGGGCTTCCATCCTCGTGCTGGGCCCGCTGCTGGCCCGCTTCGGCGAGGCCCGGGTGTCGCTGCCGGGCGGCTGCGCGATCGGCTCGCGGCCGGTCGACCAGCACATCAAGGGCCTGCAGGCGATGGGCGCGCAGATCGTCGTCGAACACGGCTACATCGTCGCCCGCGCCGAGCGCCTGAAGGGCGCCCGCATCACCACCGACATGGTGACCGTCACCGGCACCGAGAACCTGCTGATGGCCGCCGTGCTGGCCGATGGCGAGACGGTGCTGGAGAACGCCGCGCAGGAGCCCGAGGTCACCGACCTGGCCGACCTGCTGGTCGCGATGGGCGCGCGCATCGAAGGGCAGGGCACGCACCGCATCCGCATCCACGGCGTCGACCGCCTGCATGCGCCGGCGCAGCCGCACCAGATCATTGCCGACCGCATCGAGACCGGCACCTTCCTGTGCGCGGTGGCCGCTGCCGGCGGTGACGTGACCTTGCGCCGCACCCGCGCCGACCACCTCGACGCGGTGCTCGACAAGCTGCGCGAGGCCGGCGTGCAGCTGGACTGCGGCCCCGACTGGATCCGCGTGCGCGCCAGCGGCCGGCCCAGGGGCATCAGCCTGCGCACCAGCGAGTACCCGGCCTTCCCGACCGACATGCAGGCGCAGTTCATGGCGCTGAACTGCATCGCGCAGGGCACCTCGCGGGTCACCGAGACCATCTTCGAGAACCGCTTCATGCACGTCAACGAGCTGGTGCGCCTGGGCGCGCACATCGCCGTGGACGGCCACACGGCGATCGTCGAGGGCATCGAGCGCCTGTCCGGCGCGACCGTCATGGCAACCGACCTGCGGGCCTCGGCCAGCCTGGTCATCGCCGGCCTGGTGGCCGAGGGCGAGACCTGCGTCGACCGGATCTACCACCTCGACCGCGGCTACGACCGCATGGAAGAGAAGCTGCGCGGCATCGGCGCGGACATCGAGAGAACACGATGAGCGACCTGATCACCCTCGCCCTGTCCAAGGGCCGCATCTTCGAGGAGACCCTGCCGCTGCTGGCCGCCGCCGGCATCGAGGTCACCGAGGACCCGGAGAAGAGCCGCAAGCTGATCCTGGCGACCAACCGGCCCGACGTGCGCGTCGTGCTGGTGCGCGCCACCGACGTGCCGACCTATGTCCAGCACGGCGGCGCGGACCTGGGCGTGGCCGGCAAGGACGTGCTGCTCGAACATGGCGGCGAGGGCCTGTTCCAGCCGCTGGACCTGAAGATCGCGCGCTGCCGCATGAGCGTGGCCACCCGCGACGACTTCGACTACGACACCGCGGTGAAGCAGGGCTCGCGCATCCGCGTGGCCACCAAGTACACCGAGATCGCCCGCCGGCACTTCGCCGACAAGGGCGTGCACGTCGACCTGATCAAGCTCTACGGCTCGATGGAACTGGCGCCGCTGACCGGCCTGGCCGATGCCATCGTCGACCTGGTCTCGACCGGCAGCACGCTCAAGGCGAACCGGCTGCGCGAGGTCGAGCCCTTCCTGGAGATCTCCTCGCGCCTGGTCGTCAACCAGGCCGCGCTCAAGCTCAAGCGCGAGCGCCTGCGCCCGATGATCGACGCCTTCGCGGCGGCGGTCGCGGCGCGCGGCTGAACCTTCCTCCGTCTCCTGACCCGACCTCCGAAGCCGCCATGTCCATTGCCGTGCGCCACCTCGACACCTCGTCCGCCACGTTCGACGCCGACTTCCAGCGCGTGCTGCACTGGTCGGCCGAGACCGATGCCGAGATCGAGTCCCGCGTGGCCGACATCCTGGCCGACGTGAAGGCCCGGGGCGACGCGGCGGTGCTGGCATACACCGCCCGCTTCGACCGCCTGGACGCGCCCTGCATGGCCGCGCTGGAGCTGACCCGCGACGAGCTGAAGGCCGCCTTCGACGCCATCACGCCGGCCCAGCGCCATGCGCTGGAAACGGCGGCGGCGCGGGTGCGCAGCTACCACGAGCGCCAGCTGCAGGCCTGCGGCCTGAGCTGGAGCTACCGCGATGCCGACGGCACGCTGCTGGGCCAGAAGGTCACGCCGCTGGACCGCGTGGGCATCTATGTGCCGGGCGGCAAGGCGGCCTATCCGTCGAGCGTGCTGATGAACGCGCTGCCGGCCCATGTCGCCGGGGTCGGCGAGATCATCATGGTCGTGCCCACGCCGGGCGGCGAGCGCAATGCGCTGGTGCTGGCCGCCGCCTACGTGGCCGGCGTGAGCCGTGCCTTCACCATCGGTGGCGCCCAGGCGGTCGGCGCGCTGGCCTTCGGCACGGCGAGCATCCCGCGGGTCGACAAGATCACCGGACCGGGCAATGCCTACGTGGCCAGCGCCAAGCGGCGCGTGTTCGGCCAGGTCGGCATCGACATGATTGCCGGACCGAGCGAGATCCTCGTGCTGGCCGACGGCAGCACGCCGCCGGACTGGGTCGCGATGGACCTGTTCAGCCAGGCCGAGCACGACGAGCTGGCGCAGAGCATCCTGCTGTGCCCGGATGCCGCCTACATCGACGCGGTGCAGGCCGCGATGGACCGCCTGATCGGCGCGATGCCGCGTCGCAACGTCATCCGCGCCTCGCTCGAAGGCCGGGGCGCGCTGATCCGCACCCGCTCGATGGAAGAGGCCTGCGAGATCAGCAACCGCATCGCGCCCGAGCACCTCGAGGTCAGCTCGGCCGACCCGCACCGCTGGGAACCGCTGCTGCGCCACGCTGGCGCGATCTTCCTGGGCGCCTACACCAGCGAGAGCCTGGGCGACTACTGCGCCGGCCCGAACCACGTGCTGCCGACCTCCGGCACCGCGCGCTTCAGCTCGCCGCTGGGCGTCTACGACTTCCAGAAGCGCAGCAGCCTGATCGAGGTCAGCGAGGCCGGCGCGCAGGTGCTCGGCCCGATCGCCGCCGAGCTGGCCTATGGCGAGGGCCTGCAGGCCCATGCGCAGGCGGCCGAGTTCCGGCTCCGGCGCTGAGGCCCGGCCCCATGTCGAACGCCTCCCTGCCGACCCGCCTGGGCCGCACGCTGCGCCAGGACGTGCAGGCCATGCACGCCTACGTGGTGCAGCCGGCCGGCGGGCTGATCAAGCTCGACGCGATGGAGAACCCGCACGGCCTGCCGCCCGAGCTGCAGGCCGAGCTGGGCCGGCGCCTGGGCGCGGTCGCGCTCAACCGCTACCCGGGCGAGCGCATCGACACGCTGAAGGCCGCGCTGGCCGGGCACGTCGGCCTGCCCGAGGGCTGGTCGCTGATGCTGGGCAATGGTTCGGACGAGCTGATCTCGCTGCTCGCGCTGGCCTGCTGCCGGCCCGGTGCCGGCGTGCTCGCGCCGCTGCCGGGCTTCGTGATGTACGCGATGTCGGCGCAGCTGCAGGGCCTGGACTTCGTCGGCGTGCCGCTGACGCCGGACTTCGAGCTGGACGAGCCGGCCATGTTGGCGGCCATCGCCGAGCACCGCCCGGCCATCACCTACATCGCCTACCCGAACAACCCGACGGCCAACCTGTTCGACGACACGGCCATCGCCCGCATCGTCGACGCGGTTGCCGCGCAGGATGGCCTGGTCGTCATCGACGAGGCCTACCAGCCCTTCGCCGCGCGCAGCTGGCTGGCCCGCGCCGCCGCGCATGACCATGTGCTGGTGATGCGCACGCTCAGCAAGTTCGGCCTGGCCGGCATCCGGCTGGGCTACCTGTGCGGCCCGGCCGCGCTGATCGCCGAACTCGACAAGGTCCGCCCGCCCTACAACGTCAGCGTGCTCAACGCCGAGGCGGCACTGTTCGCGCTCGAACACGCCGAGGTCTATGCCGCCCAGGCCGCAAGGATCCGCGACGAGCGCCAGCGCCTGCTGGCCGCGCTGGCGGCCATGCGCGGCGTGCGGCGGGTCTGGCCCAGCGAGGCCAACATGATCCTGATCCGCGTGGCCGACGGTGCCGCGACCTTCTCGGCCCTGAAGCGCGCGGGCGTGCTGATCAAGAACGTGGCCGGCCTGCACCCGCTGCTGGCCGACTGCCTGCGCCTGACCGTCGGCACGGCCGACGAGAATCGTGTGTTGATCGATGCCCTGCGCGCATCGACCTGATCCGGTCCCACCGACCCCCCCCGTTCCCCTCGCCGAGAGACCCGCCGTGAGCACCTCCGCCAGCCCCGCCGTCCAGGCCACCGACGCTGCCACCGCCCGCATCGCCGAGATCCGCCGCCACACCAACGAGACCCGCATCACCGCGCGCATCAACCTCGATGGCAGCGGCGTGTCCCGGCTCGCCACCGGCATCGGCTTCTTCGACCACATGCTCGACCAGATCGCCCGCCACGGGCTGATCGACCTGGACATCCAGGCCGAGGGCGACCTGCACATCGATGGCCACCACACCGTCGAGGACGTCGGCATCACGCTGGGCATGGCCTTCGCGAAGGCGGTCGGCGACAAGAAGGGCATCACCCGCTACGGCCACAGCTACGTGCCGCTGGACGAGGCGCTGTCGCGCGTGGTGGTCGACTTTTCCGGCCGCCCCGGCCTGGCGATGGACGTCCACTTCACCGCCGGCTCGATCGGCCAGCTCGACACCCAGCTGGTCTACGAGTTCTTCCAGGGCTTCGTGAACCATGCGCTGGTGAGCCTGCACATCGACAACCTCAAGGGCAAGAACGCGCACCACCAGTGCGAGACCATCTTCAAGGCGTTCGGCCGCGCGCTGCGCATGGCGCTCACGCCCGACCCGCGCAGCGCCGGCGTGATCCCGTCGACCAAGGGGAGCCTGTGATGGCGAGCCGCGAGCCGAGCGCCGGGCCGTCCCAAGCCGGCGAGCATCCCCTCGGGGGATCGACGAACGTACCCGTTCGGCGAGGGGCTGCGAGAACGGTCGCGGTCGTCGACTATGGGATGGGCAACCTGCGCAGCGTGTCGCAGGCGGTCATGCATGTCGCGCAGGATTCCGGGCTGGAGGTGATCGTCACCCAGCGGCCCGAGGACGTGCGTGCCGCCGAGCGCATCGTGCTGCCCGGCCAGGGCGCCATGCGCGACTGCATGCGCGAGCTGCACGAATCCGGCCTGAAGGAAGCCGTGCTCGAAGCGGCCGCCAGCAAGCCGCTGATGGGCGTGTGCGTGGGCATGCAGATGCTGCTTGACCACTCCGAGGAACAGGACACGCCCGGCCTCGGCCTGATCCCCGGCCGCGTGCGGCGCTTCCAGCTGGAAGGTCGCATCCAGTCCGACGGCAGCCGCTACAAGGTGCCGCAGATGGGCTGGAACCGCGTCAGCCAGGCGCGCGCCCATCCGGTGTGGGCGGGGGTGCCCGATGGCGCCTGGTTCTATTTCGTCCACAGCTTCTACGCCACCCCGGTCGATGAGGCGCACAGCGCGGGTGAAACCGAATACGGTGAGCGCTTTACCAGCGCAGTGGCGCGGGATAATATTTTTGCAACCCAGTTCCACCCCGAGAAAAGCGCCGACCAGGGTCTGGCGCTTTATCGCAACTTCCTCAGCTGGAAGCCGTGAAACCTGCCGATGGGACCGCCCGCCCGGTCCCGCGCTCGATTTCCCCCTCGTCGGTGTCCCGCACCTGCGCCACGCGTGCCATGGTGCAGTTGGGTGCCACCTTTCCTCGACCTTTCCTGACTGACCCACAGCCATGCTGCTGATCCCGGCCATCGACCTCAAAGACGGCAAGTGCGTGCGCCTCAAGCAAGGCGACATGAACGACTCCACCACCTTTGGCGAGGACCCCGCCGCGATGGCGCGGCGCTGGGTCGACGCCGGCGCGCGACGCCTGCACCTGGTCGACCTCAACGGCGCCTTCGCGGGCAAGCCCGTCAACGAGGGCGCGATCAAGGCCATCCTGGCCGAAGTCGGCGACGAGATCCCCGTGCAGCTGGGCGGCGGCATCCGCGACCTCGACACCATCGAGCGCTACCTCGATGACGGTCTGAGCTTCGTCATCATCGGCACGGCTGCGGTCAAGAACCCGGGCTTCCTGCGCGACGCCTGCACGGCCTTCGGCGGCCACATCATCGTGGGCCTCGATGCCAAGGACGGCAAGGTCGCCACCGACGGCTGGTCCAAGCTGACCGGCCACGAGGTGGTCGACCTGGCCCGCAAGTTCGAAGACTACGGCGTCGAGGGCGTGATCTACACCGACATCGGCCGCGACGGCATGCTCACCGGCATCAACATCGACGCCACCGTCAAGCTCGCCCAGGCCCTGACCATCCCGGTGATCGCCTCGGGCGGCCTGTCCAACCTGGCCGACATCCGCGCGCTTTGCGGCGTCGAGGGCGAAGGCATCGAAGGCGTGATCTGCGGCCGCGCGATCTACACCGGCGACCTCGACTTCGCGGCCGGCCAGAAGCTCGCCGACGAGCTCAACGGCGACGGTGCCTGAGGTGCTCGCCAAACGCATCATTCCCTGCCTCGACGTCACCGGCGGCCGGGTCGTCAAGGGCGTCAACTTCGTCGAGCTGCGCGATGCCGGTGACCCGGTGGAAATCGCCGCGCGCTACAACGAACAAGGTGCCGACGAGCTGACCTTCCTCGACATCACGGCCACCAGCGATGGCCGCGACCTGATCCTGCACATCATCGAGGCGGTGGCCTCGCAGGTCTTCATCCCGCTGACCGTGGGTGGCGGCGTGCGCAGCGTCGAGGACGTGCGCCGGCTGCTCAATGCCGGGGCCGACAAGGTCAGTTTCAACTCGGCGGCGGTGGCCAATCCGCAGGTGATCCGCGACGCGTCCGACCGGTACGGCGCCCAGTGCATCGTCGTCGCGATCGACGCCAAGCGCCGGGTCGGCGAGGACCTGGCCAGCAAGGGCCCGGGCTGGGATGTCTACACCCACGGCGGGCGCAAGAACATGCACATCGACGCGGTCGCCTGGGCCGCGAAGATGGCGCAGATGGGCGCCGGCGAGATCCTGCTGACCAGCATGGACCGCGACGGCACCAAGAGCGGTTTCGACCTCGAACTGACCCGCGCCGTCGCCGACGCGGTGCCGGTCCCGGTGATCGCCTCGGGCGGCGTCGGCAACCTCGACCACCTTGCCGACGGCGTCCAGACCGGCGGCGCCGACGCGGTCCTGGCCGCGAGCATCTTCCACTACGGCGAATACACCGTGGCCCAGGCCAAGGCCGTCATGGCGGCACGCGGGATTCCTGTCCGGGTCTGACGCTCACGCTCATCCGTGTTGAGCCAGCATCTGCCCTGACCCGGCTCTGCTGGGTCAGCGGCAAGCGCCCCCTCGGGGGGCAGCGACCGCCAGGGAGCGTGGGGGCCCTATACCAGCCCGTTGCGGATCGCGTAGACGGTCATCTCCGAGTTGTTCGCCAACCCCAGCTTCTCCAGCACCCGCGCGCGGTAGACGCTGACGGTCTTGGGGCTCAGGGTCAGCTCCTCGGCGATGTCGGACAGGCGCTTGCCCGAGGCGATCATGACCAGGGTCTGCAGCTCGCGGTCGGAGAGCTTGTCGTGCGCGGCTTCAGGGGCTGCGGTGGTGAGGTTCTCGACCAGCATCTGCGCCATCTCGGCGGTGATGTACTTGCGGCCCTGGGCCACCATGCGCACGGCGGCGACGATCTGGGCCGGATCGCCGCCCTTGTTGACGTAGCCGTAGGCACCGGCCCGCAGCGCGCGCAGGGCGTACTGGTCCTCGGGGTACATCGAGACGATCAGGACCTTGACCGGCGCGCCTTCCTCCTTGAGCGCATGCAGCACGTCCAGGCCGCTGCGGCCGGGCAGGTTGATGTCCAGCACCAGCACGTCGCAGCTCTGCAGGCGCATCAGGGCGCGCAGTTCGCCGTAGTCGCCGGCCTCGCCGACGACCTGCATGTCGGGTTGCTCGGCCAGCGTGTCGCGGATGCCGCGCCGGATCAGTGCGTGGTCATCGCACAGGATCACCCGTGTCATAGCTCTCCCCAGGTCGAAGGATCGTGCGCGCTGCTGCCAGGCGCGGGTGCGGGACGAACCGGCTGGCCGTCGACATCGCCGCCGTCGCCGTCGTCCTCGTCGCCATGGTGACTGGCACTGGCGCGCGGGTCCAGCGGCACCGACAGGATCAGCGTCGTGCCCTGTGGCGTGCTCGACAGCTCGACCCAGCCGCCGACCGTGTCGGCCCGCTCATGCAGGCCGCGGATGCCGAAGGAACGGGCCTTGCCGAGGTCGCCGCTGGCCAGGCCGCGGCCGTTGTCGCTGATCTCCAGCGACAGCACGCCGGCGGCAACCGTCAGGTCGACCTGCACCCGCGTCGCCTTGGCATGCTTGGAGATGTTGGTCAGCGCTTCCTGGGCCGTGCGATAGGCCACCAGCGGCACGCCGGCGGGCAGGCGCAGGTGGTCGTGGCTGGTGCGGAAGGCGGTCGGGATGCCGCTGCGGCGCTCGAAGCGCTGGGTCATCCACTGAAGGGCGGCGACCAGGCCCTGTTCGAGGATGGCCGGGCGCAGGTTGTGCATGATCCGCTGGCTCGCCTCGATGGCGTGGTTGAGCGTCTCCAGCGCCTGGTGGGTGCGCTCGATCAGCGCGTCGTCCTTGGCATGGCGCAGCAGCCAGGCGAGGTCGAACTTGACCGCCGTCAGCGAGCCGCCGACGTCGTCATGGATCTCGCGGGCGATGGCGGTGCGCTCCATCTCGATGCTGGTCTGCAGGTGCTGGGCCAGTTCGGACAGCCGCTTGCGCGAGTGCGCGAGTTCCTGGTCGGCCTGCTGGCGGGCGCGCTGGCTCTCGCAGGCCTCGACCGCATGCAGCACGGCCGGCACCAGCCGGGTCAGGTTGCTCTTGAGCAGGTAGTCGGAGGCGCCGTTGCGCATCGCCTCGACGGCGGTGTCCTCGCCGATCTCGCCGGACACGAGGATGAAGGGCATCAGCTTGTCGCGCTCGCGCAGCAGCTCCAGCGCGATCAGGCCGGAGAAGCCCGGCAGGTTGTAGTCCGACAGCACGATGTCCCAGTCCTGCCCGAGCGCGGCGAGGAAGTCGGTCTCGTTGTCGACCCGGAAGATCGCCGGCTCGATGCCGCCCCGGCGCAGGTGCGCGAGCAGCAGTTGATGGTCCAGCTCCGAGTCTTCCAGGTGCAGCACGCGCAGGCGGCGCGGCTTGACGGATCGTTGCATGCGTGGGTCCGGGTTGGATCGGCGGCCGGCCGACGGTCGTTGGACGGTCGAGAAAAGGGGCGGGAATCACCGCGTCATCCGGCCTACGACAAATCCCCCATCCGAAAAAATTCTACCCATCGATGCCCCGTCGCGGGCGTCGCCTGAAGCCTCACGGCCGGGCCCAAGTCACGGCCCGACCCCACCCGTCACGTCACGGAGACGACATGTCGATGCCCGATCAGCAGATTCCCGAAGCGGAGCCCGTGTTCCCGCTGCTGCTGGCTGCCGAGCTTCAGGACCATCTGCTCAGTGCGGGCAACGACCTGGAACGGCTCCAGCGCCTGCTCAACGACGCCAGCGAAGCCCTGATGACGCATTTCTACGGTGCCAACGCCAGCCTCAACGGCCTGTTGCACCAGGCGGCGGCCATGCCCCACGTCGACACCCGGGCCCTGCATGACGCGATGCAGAACCTGGCCGGCGCGGTCACCGCGCTGCAGTTCCAGGACATGGCCTCGCAGCTGATCCACCACACCCACCACCGCCTCCGTTCCGTCGCCGACCAGCTGGCGCGGGAGGCCATGGGGGGTGACGACGAGGGCGAGACCATCGTCGAGGCGCCGCCGGTGCGGCCCAACCCGGTCACCCAGGACGAGATGGACGCCGGATCGGTCGAGCTGTTCTAGCCGCCGCACGCCCACCCCGAGACACCGCAGACCTTCCGTCATTCACCAGCCCAAACGCCAATTTCCGGAGCGCGACATGCAATCAATCCTCGCCGTAGACGACTCGGCCTCGATGCGCCAGATGGTTTCCTTCACCCTCAAGAGCGCCGGCTACAACGTGGTCGAGGCCGTGGATGGTCAGGACGCCTGGGAGAAGGCCGGCAGCCGGACCTTCGATCTGGTGCTGACCGACCAGAACATGCCGCGCATGGATGGCATCACGCTGACCAAGAAACTGCGCGAGACGAGCCAGTTCAAGACCACGCCCATCCTGATCCTGACCACCGAATCGGGTGACCAGATGAAGCAGGCTGGCCGCAGCGCCGGAGCCACCGGCTGGCTGGTCAAGCCCTTCGACCCGACCAAGCTGATCGAGGTCATCAAGAAGGTCGTGCGCTGACGCACCCGATCGGCCCCCTGGCGGGCCACCACCGGTTGCGCCAGGTCGCGCCGGACTTCCATCGCATCACGGATCACTGGACTACACCATGGCAGAAATGACCAGCGAGGGCGGCGTCGGCGGCGGCGCCGGCATCGACCTCAGCCAGTTCTTCCAGGTCTTCTTCGAGGAGGCCGGCGAGAACCTGCAGCGCATGGAGCAGCTGCTGCTGGAACTCGACATCGAGGCCGCGGACGACGAGGCGCTGAACGCCATCTTCCGCTGCGCCCACTCGATCAAGGGCGGCGCGGCGACCTTCGGCTTCAGCGACGTCGCGGCGCTCACCCACGAGATGGAGACGCTGCTCGACAAGCTGCGCCGCCACGAGCTGGCCCTGCATGCCCGCATGATCGACGTGCTGCTCGAAGCCGGCGACGCGCTGGGCCACCAGCTCGGCCGCCACCAGGGTTCCGGCGCCGACGCGATGGACACCACCGAGCTGCTGTTCCACATCAAGTCGCTGGCCTCCGGCGAGGTGCCGCCGCCGGCGGCCGCGCCTGCGCCGGTCGTCGCCGCTGTTGCTGTTGACGTCGCTGTTGCTGCGCCGGCCCGGCCAGTCATCCAGGCGCCGGTCGTGGCCGCGACCCGCGAGCTGGACCTGCGCGTCGGCCCGCTGGCCGACCCGAAACAGGCCGACAACCTGATCGAGCTGTTCGCCGAGATCACCGACCTGGGCACCATCGAGCCGCTCGACATGGGCCAGGCCAGCGACGGCATGCGCCGCTACAAGGTCGTGACGCGCAGCACCGATGCGGAGCTGCTGGACCTGTTCACCTTCCACGTCGCCCGCGAGTCGGTGCAGCTGAGTCCCTTCGGCGCCGGCTACGGCTTCCATGCCGGCAATCCGGGCGTGCCCTCGGGTGCCGCGCCGCTGGACACCGATCCGCTGCCCGAGGCCGCAGCGCCCGCTGCGGCGGCCCCGGCGGTCGACCTCGGCTACGGCTTCTTCGACGACGCGCCGGGTGCCCCCGGTGCCGCAGCCGCCACGCCGGCCTCGGCCAGCCCGGCCGTGCCCGCCGCGCCGCAGCACATGCCAGCCGTGCCCCACATCGTGCCCAGCGCCGCCAAGCCGGCCGCCGTGCGCCATGAGAAGCCCGCCAGCGGCGGCCTGGACTCGAGCACGCTGCGCGTGTCGGTCGAGAAGGTCGACCAGCTCATCAACCTGGTCGGCGAACTCGTCATCACCCAGGCCATGCTGGCGCAGAACAGCCGTGACCTCGATCCGGTCGTCTACCAGACCCTGATCGCCGGCCTCAACGACCTGGACCGCAACACCCGCGACCTGCAGGAAGCGGTCATGTCGATCCGGATGATTCCGATGTCGACGGTCTTCAACCGCTTCCCGCGGATGCTGCGCGACCTGGCCGCCAAGCTGGGCAAGAAGGTCGAGCTGATCACGCAGGGCGAGGCCACCGAGCTGGACAAGGGCCTGATCGAGAAGATCACCGACCCGCTGACCCACCTGGTGCGCAACTCCTGCGACCACGGCGTCGAGATGCCGGCTGACCGGCTGGCTTGTGGCAAGTCCGAGACCGGCACCATCACGCTGTCGGCCTCGCACCAGGGCGGCTCGGTCGTCATCGAGGTGCGCGACGACGGCCGCGGCCTGTCGCGCGAGAAGCTGATCCGCAAGGCCCGCGAGCGCGGCATCGACGCGCCCGACTCGATGTCCGATGCCGAGGTCTGGGGCCTGATCTTCGCGCCCGGCTTCTCGACCGCCGAACAGGTCACCGACGTGTCCGGCCGCGGCGTGGGCATGGACGTGGTCAAGAAGAACATCACCAGCCTGGGCGGCACGGTCGAGATCGACTCCGCCGAGGGCTACGGCATGAGCGTCAAGGTGCGCCTGCCGCTGACGCTGGCGATCATGGACGGCATGAGCGTGGGGGTGGCCGACGAGGTCTACATCCTGCCGCTGGCCTCGGTGGTCGAGAGCTTCCAGGTCACCGACAAGACCATCAAGACGATCGGCGGCAACGGCCGCGTCGTGCAGGTGCGCGACGAGTACATGCCGGTGATCGAGCTGGAGAAAGTGTTCGAGGTGCCGCGTTTCGACTTCGAGCGGGTGGCCGCCATCATGGTCGTGGTCGAGGCCGAGGGCGGCCGGGTCGCCCTGCTGGTCGACGAGCTGCTCGGCCAGCAGCAGGTGGTGGTGAAGAACCTCGAGGCGAACTACCGCCGCGTCCCGGATGTCTCGGGCGCCACCATCATGGGCGACGGCCGCGTCGCGCTGATCCTCGACACCGGTTCGCTGGTCCGTCGCACCCGTCACTGAGCCGTCCTGCCAGGCTCCCTCTCACGGCCCGTCCTCCAGGAAACCCGATGAACACGATCAAGTCACTGATGCGCCAGTTCACGATCCGCACCCGCATGACCGGTGCGATCGTGATGGTGCTGGCGCTGTTCGTCGGCTTCGCCGGCGTCGGCGTGGCCATCGGCCACCACCTGCAGGAGCTCAACCTGCATTTCATGCACCACTCGGTGGCCGAGTCCGGCCATGTGGCCGACCTGCGGGCACAACTCGGCGAGGTCCGCGTCGCCGAGAAGAACATGGTCATCGACTACGACCAGCCCGAGCTGCTCAAGGTCCATCTGGCCACCTGGAAGCAGGCCCATGCCGACCTGCGCAAGTCCTTCGAGGGCATGCTGCTCGGCGAGGAGGACGAGGACAACCCCATCGCGCGTGATGCCATCAAGCGCCTGGACGAGTACGTCGCCACCACCTCCAGGGCCGTCGACAACACCATGGCCGGCGCCTACGACGGCCATCGCACGGTCGACCGGGTGCTCGAACGCTCCAAGATCCTGATGGCCGGCATCGTCAAGAACGTCGCCGCCATCGACGAGATCGTCAAGGCGGAGGCGCTGTCCACGCAGGCCGAGCTGGCCGCCGCGACCCGCCAGGCGCTGGTGATCTTTGGCGTCGCGCTGGCCGTGGTCATCCTGATCGTCGCGCCGCTGACGCTGACGAACTCGCACAGCATCGTCCAGCCCATCGATGAGGCCCGCCGCTTCGCCGATGCGATCGCCAGCGGCGACCTGAGTGCGCGCCTGAAGGTCGATGGCCGCGACGAGCCGGCCGAGCTGATGCGCTCGCTGGGCTCGATGCAGCAGTCTCTGCAGGGCATCGTCGGCAACATCCGCCACACGGCCGAGTCGATCTCGGTGGCCAGCGCGCAGATCGCGACCGGCAACCAGGACCTCTCCGGCCGCACCGAACAGACCGCCAGCAACCTGCAGCACGCCGCCAGCTCGATGGAGCAGGTCAGCGGCACGGTGCGCCAGACGGCCGAATCGGCCCGCACCGCCAACCAGCTCGCCAGCTCGGCGACCGAGGCCGCGCACCGCGGCGGCACGGTGGTCTCGCAGGTCATCACGAACATGGAGGAGATCAACACCTCCAGCCGCAAGATCGCCGAGATCATCGGCGTGATCGACGGCATCGCCTTCCAGACCAACATCCTGGCGCTCAACGCCGCGGTGGAAGCCGCCCGTGCCGGCGAGCAGGGCCGCGGCTTCGCGGTGGTGGCTGGCGAGGTCCGCAGCCTGGCCCAGCGCAGTGCCAACGCGGCCCGCGAGATCAAGAGCCTGATCGGCGCCAGCGTCGAGAAGGTCGACAGCGGCGCGCGCCTGGTGCACGACGCCGGCAGCACGATGACCGAGATCGTCTCGAGCGTGCAGCGCGTCACCGACATCATCGGCGAGATCACCGCCGCGACCACCGAGCAGAGCGGCGAGCTGGGCCAGGTCAGCAGCGCCGTCACCCAGCTCGACCAGATGACGCAGCAGAACGCCGCGCTGGTCGAGGAAAGTGCCGCTGCGGCCGAGAGCCTGCGCGAACAGGCGCTGCGCCTGAGCAGCGTGGTGAGCCAGTTCCGCATCGACGGCTCCGAGGCATCCGACGACAGCGCCTTCCGGCCGGCGCAGGCTCGTCCGGCCCTGAAAGCCGCCACGCCAGCCACGCCGGCTGCGGCACCGAAGGCCAAGGCCGCCGCGCCGAAGGCCACCTCCCAGATGGCCACCTCCCCGAAGGCCACCACCCCGAAACCTGCGTCGGCGAGCGTGCATGCGCCCGCGCCGGCCCCGACCGCAGCCATCGCTGCGCCGGATGACGACTGGACCAGCTTCTGAGCGGTCCGATATCCAGCGAGGAGACGATCCCATGAACCTGACCCTTCGACGCCTGCTCTGGCTGCCGCCCATCGTGATCAGCCTGCTGCTGGCCCTGGCCGCAGCCGTGGCCTGGACGATGACCAGCCGCGACGTCACGCAAGCCAACGAGGCCGTCGTCCAGCGCCAGCAACTGCTTGAGGCCAGCCTGCGCTGGGCCGGCCAGACCCAGGTCAATGCGGCCCGCACGATGGCGCTGCTGGTCAGCCGCGATGCCGAGCTGAACGCGACGCTGAAGGCCGAGATGAGCGCGACCAGCGCCGAGATCTCCACGCTGCAGAAGCAGCTCGAAGGCCTCAGCGACGAGGCCGAGGTCAAGGACGCGCTGGCCGACGTGGCCGCGCGCCGCAAGGACTACCTGGCCGCCCGCGACGCCGCCCAGGCCCGCAAGGCGGCCGAGGCCGGCATCGCTGCCCAGGCCCTGCGCGACATGGTCACGCCGGCGCTGAAGGCCTATGGCGAGGCGCAGCAGCGCATCGTCAAGCTCGAGTCCGACCTGACCGCCCGCCGCATGGCCGAATCGGGTGAGCTGCGCATGAAGACGCTGGTGGTGGCCTGCGGCGTGCTGGCGCTGATCGCCGCCTGCCTGCTGGCCGCCAGCGCGATGCTGGTCAGGAAGATCTGCGGCCCGATCGAATCGGTCTGCGCCCAGGCCGAACGCATGGGCGCCGGTGACCTGACGCAGCGCTTCGACACCACCCGCCAGGACGAGATCGGCGACCTGCAGCGCGCGCTGGCCGCCACGCAGGAGGCGCTCGGCCGCACGGTCTCGGAGGTGCGCGTGTCGGTCGACTCGATCCACACCGCCTCGCGCGAGGTGGCGGTCGGCAACCAGGACCTGTCGGGCCGCACCGAACAGACCGCGGGCAGCCTGCAGCAGACCGCCAGCTCGATGGAGCAGCTCAACGGCTCGGTGCGCCAGACGGCGGACGCCGCACGCACCGCCAACCAGCTCGCCAACTCGGCCGCCGAGGCCGCCCAGCGCGGCGGTTCGGTCGTGTCGCAGGTGGTGGCCAACATGGACGAGATCAACGCGTCCAGCCGCAAGATCGCCGAGATCATCGGCGTGATCGACGGCATCGCCTTCCAGACCAACATCCTGGCGCTGAACGCGGCGGTGGAAGCGGCGCGGGCCGGCGAACAGGGCCGCGGCTTCGCGGTCGTCGCCAGCGAGGTCCGCAGCCTGGCCGGCCGTTCGGCCGAGGCCGCCCGCGAGATCAAGAGCCTGATCGGCGCCAGCGTCGAGAAGGTCGACAGCGGCTCCCGCCTGGTCGGCGACGCCGGCTCGACCATGCAGGAGATCGTCGCCAGCGTGGCCCGGGTCAACGACATCATTGCCGAGATCACCGCGGCCACCAGCGAGCAGAGCAGCGAACTCGGCCAGATCAACGGCGCGGTGCTGCAACTCGACCAGATGACCCAGCAGAACGCCGCCCTGGTCGAACAGAGCAGCGCGGCGGCCGAGAGCCTGAACGAGCAGGCGCAGAGGTTGAATCAGGTGGTGCAGGTGTTTCGCACTCGGGAGGGTGCGCACGGCTGAGCGAATCGCTCGCGACGTCAACAACAAGGGCCGCGTCCTGCGAGGGATGCGGCCCTTGGTCATTCGGGGCGGGCCAGGGGGCGCCGACAGGTCTGCGCTCCTGTCAGGCAGCAGGTGTTCGATCTCACTCGGTGCCAGCGTTACCGGCCGTTGTGGTGAAACCGACCTGGCCACGGCCTCGTCTTGCCGGGGCGGGTTTAAGGCGAGCGCTTCCCGATATGGGGCACTTCCTGAAACCCACCGCCGTTTTTGAGCTGCGGTCTCATTCGGGCGCGTCGCGGCCTCCCGCGGCGGGCCCTTTGGCCTTCATGCGGGCCGTGCGGACGCACCTGTGCTCTTGACCAGTCAAGCCAACCTTCGTGCGTTCTAGGCCGCGCAGTGCAGCGTGATGGCCAGCGCGTTGGGCGACAGCGTCATCGCCCTCACGTACTTGCCGCCCTGCTGGGCAAGGCTGGCGAAGAAGTGTTCGACGCGCGAGCGCAGTCGATTGATCGTGCGGTTGCGCTGCTTCAACCGGGCCTTGGCCGTCTGTCCGGGCTTGGCCCGTCGCGCGATGCCGCTGGCGAGCCCATGCTGCATCAACACCTGCCGGTTGGTCGCGCTGTTGTAGCTTCGGTCAGCCAGCAGCCGATCTCGGGTGTTGGCCGCCTGCAGCACCTCGGGCAGTTGCTGGCCGTCGTCTGCGTTGTCCGGCGTGACCTTGAGCGTGCGGATGAGCTTGAAGCGCGGTGCTCGCACTGCTCGTCCGATGGGTTGTAGTGCCCCTGCAAGAACATCATGCGCGCCAGCACCTCTGTCGGGTACCGCGGGCGACCAACCTTCTTGCGTTCAGCCCGAGGGCAAGTCGTTTCCACCGCCGCAGCTATCGCGGTGAAGTCCACCAGAGCATCGATCGCCGCCAGTGTTTGCACGTAGCCCTCGAGCTTGGCCTTGCGCTGGCGTGCCAGGAACAGGTCGTCCAGCGCTTCTTCCGGGAAGTAGCTCGAAGGCTTGATGCGCGGGTTGATCATGCGCCTCATGGCGCCGGCTCATGGGCCCAGTGAACAGGGAGGTTTCGAGAAGCGCACCAATGCCTGACTCAACGTGACGATTGTGCTTTACCTAGTATTTGACCGAACTAGTTCGAGGTGCAACGATAGTTTCCCCACGCATCACGAAGGCATGTTCTTTGGGAGTTTCGCTCTTCCTGGTCCCGAGCACAAACATCAACAATTCCGCGCATGCATCTATCGCGATATTCCTGTATGGCGCGCTCTCGTTGCGCTTGTTGTTGCCAAACAAACGTTTCACGTTGCACGCATTCGGCAAACTTGTCAGTTCCCTCGGAAAAGCCAAATTGTCTACATTTGTTTCGCAGCGAAGCGATTACCGATTCTTGATATGCTTGTTGACGAGCAATCGCCTGCTGGGCTTCCCATTGTTGCTGACGACGCGCGTCCATTATGTCCTCTTCCGTGGCACAGCCTACAAGGTACGAGGCAGAGAGAATGATGAGACTGGTTAAACCGATTTTTCGCATGACAAACTCCGCCAGTGGTGAGCAGGGAAATCCGCATCGAAGCTTCAATAACGACCGTCAAAGTCGGCCTGGATGCCGGCCAAATCAGCCAGTTCTACAATAACCGATATGCATACTACCAGCAATTCGTGTGTTCTTTCAGGCTCCAGCCATCCAGCAGGCGCGTGCTTACCGCCATGAAAAAGATTGTTCCTGACCGCCTTCAGAAGGCAAATCATCTTCCACAAACTCGTTGATTCTAAAGGGAACGTTAGTTCTTCCCATTCGAGTCGATCGTCGGGAGATATAATCTGCCGCTTCGGCGAAGCCTTCAATAGGTGAATCGCTGAATCCGTGGGAGAGTACTGCGCAGAAAACTTCAGGGAAAAATCCCACCAGTTGACTTCGGCAATATTGCGATGGCCCCTGCGGACATACCCGTTCTCTTTTAGAGCAAATTCAAGCCTGGAGAACCGGTAGAAGAATTCGAACGCAATTCGCCTGAGTTCATCAGATACAGATAGTTCATGCACGCCCGAGAACCTTCTTGAAGATTTTCACCCACTCACTTTCGGTTATTTCGCACGGTGAGTCAAGTACTCGCGCAAACGTCCAATCCAAGCGTATTGAACCGCCCCGCCTTTAGAGGAAGCCCCTTCATTTGAGAACATGGAGCGATCATGAGGAAGTCGAAGTTTTCCCCCGAGGTGCGCGAGCGCGCGGTGCGCATGATGTTCGAGCACCGAGGCGAGCATGCGTCGCAGTGGGCCTGTATCGAGTCCATCGCCGGCACGATCGGCTGCACGGCGCAAAAGCTGTTGAACTGGGTCCAGCAGCATGAGCGTGACACGGGTCAGCGCGAGGGCCTGACCACCAGCGAGGCGCAGTATCTTTGGAGGCCTGACCAACTCACTCCTGCGCCCTCCTCAACGTCTCCGTCACCGGCCGCCTCAACACCTCCCGCAAGCTGTACCACCCCGCCGCCCCCGCCAGTGCGGCGCCGGCCAGGCCGCCGGCCGGAACGGTCCACCACGGTGCCTGCCAGCTGAAGTTGAAGGCGTACTTCGCCAGCGCCCAGCCGACCGCCAGGGCGGCGATGCTGGCCAGGGTGCCGGCCAGGGCGCCGGTGCCCAGCAGCTCGGCGCGCTGGACCTGGGCCAGCAGGGCCTGACGGGCGCCCATGGCGCGCATCAGGGCGTACTCGCGCTCGCGGGCCTCGCGGGTGGCGCTGACGGCGGCGAACAGGACCAGCAGGCCGGCGGCCAGCGTGAACAGGAACAGGAACTCGACCGCCGCGATGACCTGGTCGAGCACCTGCTGGACCTGGGCGATCTGGGCCGACACGTCGATCACCGTGAGGTTCGGAAACTGCCGCAGCAGCGCGCTGTCGAAGCTGCGGCCGTCGGGCGCGCGGAAGGCGGCGATGGTCGTGGCCGGCAGGTCGGGCATGGCGCCGAGCGGCGCTAGCACGAAGAAGTTGACGCGCATGGAGGTCCAGTCGACCTTGCGCAGGCTGGTGATGCGCCCGGCCATCGGCAGGCCGGCGACGTCGAAGCGCAGCCGGTCGCCGAGCTTCAGGCCCAGCGTCTCGGCCAGGCCCTGTTCGACGCTGAGCGCATCGGCCTCGTCCGGACGCCACTGGCCGGCGCTGACCTGGTTGTGCGAGGGCAGGGCGGCCGCATGGCTGAGGTTGAACTCGCGGTCGACCAGCCGGCGGGCGCGGTCGTCGCGGTAGTCCTCGACCTTGACCTCGCGATCGTTCACCGCGACCAGCCGGCCGCGGATCATCGGGTACCAGTCGTAGCGCACCACGCCAGCCTCGCGCAGCGCGGCCTGGAAGTCGTCGCCCTGCTCGGGCTGGATGTTGATGACGAAGCGGTTCGGCGCATCGGCCGGCGTGGCCGCACGCCAGCTGGCGATGAGGTCCGTGCGCAGCAGCACCAGCAGCACCAGCGCCATCAGGCCCAGCGCGAGCGAGCTGACCTGCAGCACGACCAGCGCCGGCCGGGCGCCGAGCTGACGGGTCGCCAGCGTCAGCCAGCGCGGCGCGGTGGCTTCGGGCACGAAGCGGCGCAGCGCCACCACGGCCAGCCAGGACAGGCCGGCGAACAGCGCCCAGGCTGCCGCGAAGCCGCCGATCGCGATGCCGCCGAGCTTCCAGTCGGCCGCCACCGCCAGCAGCAACGCCGCATAGCCGACCACGCCGGCGATCAGCACGACCGCGCTGGCGGCCTGGGTCTGGCCCAGCTCGCGGCGGATCACCCGCAGCGGCGGCACGCGGGCCAGCTGCAAGACGGGCGGCAAGCCGAAGGCGGCCAGCAGCACCAGGCCGACCAGCATGCCGAAGCCGGCCGGCCAGGCGCTCGGCGCGGGCAGCGAGGTGTTGACCAGCCCGCCCAGCAGCCAGACGAAGACCTGGTGCACCAGCAGGCCCAGCAGCACGCCGGCGATGCTGGCGGCCAGGCCGATCGTGCCGATCTCGATCGCGTAGATCGCGGCGATGCGACGCTGCGGCTGGCCCAGCACGCGCAGCATCGCGCAGCCATCGAGGTGGCGGGCCGCGAAGCCGCGGGCAGCGATGCCCACCGCGACGGCCGCCAGCAGCGCGGCCAGCACGGCCACCAGGCGCAGGAACTGGCCGGCGCGGTCGAGCGTCTGGCGCATCTCGGGCCGGGCGCTGTCGAGCGACTCGACCCGCGCGCCACGCACCTTGTCGCGCTCGATGCGGTCCTGGGCCCATTGCACATAGCCGCCCACCGCGCTGTCGCGGCCGCGGCCGTCGCGGGCGGCCACGGCCAGTCGCCAGGTGATGCGGCTGGCCGGCTGGACCAGGCCAGTGCCGGCCAGGTCGGCCTCGGCCATCAGCACGCGCGGCGCGAAGTTGATGAAGTCGGCGCCGCGGTCGGGCTCCTGCACGATGACCTGGGCGATGCGCAGCCGGGCGTCGCCCAGCAGCAGCGGGTCGCCGACCTTCAGGTCGAGCGCGTCCAGCACCGCCGCATCGACCCAGACCGTGCCGGCGGCCGGCCCGCCGGGCACGGTGCGGACCGGACCGTCGACCGCATCGGCCACCTGCAGCGCACCGCGCAGCGGATAGCCCGGTGCGACCGCCTTGAGCGACACCAGCCGGGCCGCGCCGCCTTGCGCCTCTTCCGCGCGGGCCATGCTCGGGAAGGCGGCGCTGCGGGCCGTCACCAGGCCCATCTCGGCGGCGCTGCGGGCGAAGCTGTCGGGCAGCGGCTGATCGCTGGCGACCACCGCGTCGCCGCCCAGCAGCGCCAGCGCGTCGCGCGCCATGCCCTGCTGGAGGCGGTCGGCGAAGAAGGCGACCGCGCACATCGAGGCCACCGCCAGCGCGACCGCCACAGCCATCAGCCGCAGCTCGCCGGCGCGCAGGTCCCGCAGCAGCTGGCGCATCGCCAGCAGCCACACCGAGGCGGGACGTCCAGCCTGTCGCGGGCGGACCTGGGGCACGGGCAGGGGCGTGGCGGGCGGCAGCGTGGAGCTCATGGGCGGGTCGGTCTCGGGACGATCGTGGGGGCCGGTTCCGGCAAGGGCTGCACGCTACACCAAGGCCGGTGACGGGCCGAACGCAGCATGCAAATGACCCGAATGACGCGCCCCGGACGGCATGCTGCAATCGCCTCACCATGAAGCACAGCCTCCCTCCGCTCTACGTGTCGCACGGCTCGCCGATGATCGCGCTCGAGACCTCGCCCGCCGCCCTGTTCCTGGACCGGCTCGGTCCCGCCGTCGAGGCCGCGTTCGGCCGGCCGAAGGCGGTGCTGGTGGTCTCGCCGCACTCGTCGACCCGCGAGACGATGCTGCTGGGCGGCCTGCGCCATGAGGCCATCCACGACTTCGGCGGCTTCCCGCAGGCGCTCTACGAGCAGCGCTACGACGCGCCCGGCGCACCCGCGCTGGCTGCCGAGATCGCACGCTCGCTGGCCGGCAGCGGCGTGGCCGCGCAATCGGTCGAGGCCAGCGGCCTGGACCACGGCATCTGGACGCTGATGAAGCGTGCCTGGCCCGGCGCCGACCTGCCGGTGCTGCCACTGACGCTGGTGCCCAACGCGTCGCCGGCGCGCCAGTTCGCGCTCGGCGAGGCGCTGTCGCGCTGGGCCGACGAGGGCGTGCTGATCATCGGCAGCGGCTCGCTGACCCACAACCTGCGGCGCTTCTTCAGCAGCCCGAACGCGCACGAAGGCAACCGGGAACTGCCGGTCTCGCCCGATGTCGCCGAGTTCCAGGAATGGGTCCGTGCGCGAGGCGCGGCGCGCGACTGGGAGGCGCTGATCGACTACCGCCGCCAGGCGCCACATGCGGCCCTGCAGCACCCGACCGACGAGCACTGGCTGCCGTACTACATCGCTGCCGGCGCGGGTGGCCGCGAGTCGCCGGCGGTGCGCATCCATGCCAGCGTCGACGCCGGCATGCTGGCGATGGACGCCTATGCCTTCGGGCCGCAGGCCGCCCGGCTGGCCGAGGCGCTCGGTGAGGCCTTGCCGGCCTGAGCCGGGCAGGTGATCCAGGCAGAGAACGGCGGCATGGCCGATCATCGCGGCCATGCTGACCGTCCATCACCTTGAAAACTCCCGCTCGCAGCGCGTCCTCTGGTTGCTCGAAGAGCTGGGCCTGCCCTACGAGGTGCGCCGCTACGCACGCGACCGCACCACGATGCTGGCACCGCCCGAGCTGCGCGCGGTGCATCCGCTGGGCAAGTCGCCCGTGCTGACCGATGTCGCGCCCGATGGCAGCACCCTCACGGTGGCCGAGACCGGCGCGATCGTCGAGTACCTGATCGAGCGCCACGGCGAGGGCCGCCTCAAGCCCGCGCCCGGCACGCCCGAGCTGCTGGCCTGGCGCTACTGGCTGCACTTCGCCGAGGGCTCGGCGATGACGCCGCTGCTGCTCAAGCTGGTGTTCGACCGCATCGCCACCGCGCCGATGCCCTTCTTCGCGCGGCCGATCGCCAAGGCCATCGCGGCCAAGACCGAAGAGGGCTTCTTCGGCCCCAACCTGCGCAGCCACGCCGCCTACATCGAGGCCGAGCTGACCCGCCAGCCCTGGTTCGCCGGGGCCGAGTTCAGCGCCGCCGACATCATGATGAGCTTCCCGCTCGAAGCCGCCGCGCACCGCGCCGGCCTGGGCGCCGACGGACGCCATCCGCATGCCCGGGCCTGGCTGGATCGCATCCACGCCCGGCCGGCCTACCGCCGCGCGCTGGAGCGGGGCGGGCCCTACGCCTACGCCTGACCCAGCCGGACGGCCCTCCGTTCAGGCCGGGTTGTCGATGTCGATGTGGGTGTGGTGCAGGCCGTGCAGCGCGGCGACGTGGGCGGCCAGCGCCTGCGCGCCGTAGCGCTCGGTCGCGTGGTGGCCGCAGGCGACGAAGGCCACGCCGGTCTCGCGCGCCAGGTGGGCCTGGGGCTCGGAGATCTCGCCGGTCAGGAACAGGTCGGCGCCGGCCGCGATGGCCGGCTCGAACCAGCCTTGCGCGCCGCCGGTGCACCAGGCCACGCGCCGGATCGGCCGGCCGTCGCCGGGGATGCAGGTCGGCGTGCGCTGAAGCCGCGCGCCGATGTCGGTGGCGAGGCCCGTCGCGTCGCGCGGCGCCGCGTCGCCGGGCGTGCCGATCCAGCCGAGGTCCTTGTCGCCAAACCGGCCATCGGCCTGCCAGCCCAGCACCCGGCCGAGCTGCGCGTTGTTGCCCAGTTCGGAGTGGGCGTCCAGCGGCAGGTGGTAGGCGTAGAGGTTGATGTCGCGGGCCAGCAGCGCGGCCAGGCGGCGCTTCATCCAGCCGGTCACGCGACCGTCCTGGCCGCGCCAGAACAGGCCGTGGTGGACCAGGATCGCGTCGGCCCCCGCATCGGCTGCAGCCTCGATCAACGCGAGGCTCGCGGTCACGCCGCTGACCAGGTGGCGGACCTCGGCGCGGCCCTCGACCTGCAGACCGTTCGGCCCATAATCGACGAAGCGGTCTGCTTGCAGCAGCGTGCCGAGGACTCCGGCAAGTTCATCCCGACCGATCACCACATTCGTTCTCCATGTTGATGCGCAGGCTCTGGCTGACATTCTCCCAGGCGGTCACGGTGGCCGTCGCCGTGGTCTTCGTGCTGGCCACGTTCAAGCCGGACTGGCTGCCGTCGGGTACATCGCCTGGCACGTCGTCCGGCGCGGCCGCGCCCAGCCTGCCCGGCGCCTTGCCGCAGGCGCTACCAGCCTCGGCGAACCTGCCCGCGTTGGCGGCCGAAGCCGGCGCCGATGCAGCTGTCCAGGGCTCGCCGAACAGCTTCGCGCGGGCCGCGCGGCGGGCCGCCCCGTCGGTCGTCAGCGTGGTCACGACCGGCGGCAGCCGGCAGGTCGACGAGGAGCCCGCCCCGCAGGGCACGGAGCCCTGGTTCCGGCGCTTCTTCGGCGACAAGGGCAACCCGGCGGTGCCGTCGACCGGCATGGGCTCGGCGGTGATCGTCTCGGCCGACGGCTACCTGCTGACCAACAACCACGTGATCGAGGGCGCCGGGCGCATCGAGGTCGTGCTCAACGATGGCCGGCGCTTGCAGGCCCGCACGGTCGGGGCCGATCCGGAGAGCGACCTGGCGGTGCTCAAGGTCGATGCCGAGGGCCTGCCGATGGTGAGCTTCGGCCAGTCCGACGTGCTGCAGGTGGGTGACGCGGTGCTGGCCATCGGCAACCCGTTCAACGTCGGGCAGACGGTGACCTCGGGCATCGTCAGCGCGCTGGGTCGCAGCGGGCTGGGCCTCAACACCTTCGAGAGCTTCATCCAGACCGATGCGGCCATCAACCCGGGCAACTCGGGCGGTGCGCTGGTCGACGTGGAGGGCCGCCTGCTGGGCATCAACACGGCCATCTACTCGCGCTCCGGCGGCAGCATGGGCATCGGCTTCGCGATCCCGGTGGCGACCGCACGCCAGGTCATGGACGGCCTGATCCGCAACGGCGTCGTCACGCGTGGCTGGATCGGCGTGCAGCCGCGCGACCTCACGCCCGAGCTGGCGCAGTCCATCCAGATCGCCGAGGACACGCGCGGCGTGCTGATCGTCGGCGTGCTCGACGATGGCCCGGCCGCCCAGGCTGGCGTGCGTCCGGGCGACGTGGTGCAGCAGGTCGGCGGGCATGTGGTGGCCAGCACCGCCCAGTTGCTCAACGAGGTGGCAGCCCTGCCGCCGCAGAGCCGCGCCAACCTGAGGCTGTTGCGCGCCGGCCGTGAGATCGACGTGCAGGTGAAGGTGGCACAACGACCGCGTCAGCGGCCTTCGGCGACCGACGGGAAGTGAGTCAGGACGCCGCGCCGTCCGCCCCTTCCGGCGCCTTGGTGTGCTTGATGAAGACCTGTGCCGCGTAGATGCCGATCTCGTAGAGCAGGCCCATCGGCAGCAGCAGCGCCACCATCGAGACCGCGTCCGGCGGCGTCACCAGGCCGGCGACGGCGGCGGCGGCGACCCAGAAATAGCGGCGGAAGTCGCGCAGCTGCTGGATCGTCACGATGCCCAGGCGGGCGAGGATGACGACCGCCACCGGCACCTCGAAGGCCACGCCGAAGGCGAGGAACATCGTGATGACGAAGTCTAGGTAGGCCTCGATGTCCGGACTGACCGCGACCGACTGCGGCGCCATCGACTGGATCGCCGGGAAGGCCTGGCCGAACACGAAGAAGTAGCAGAAGGCGACGCCGGTGTAGAACAGCAGCGTGCTGGTCACCACCAGCGGCAGGATCAGGCGCTGCTCGTGCTTGTAGAGGCCCGGCGCGACGAAGGCCCAGACCTGGAACAGCACCCAGGGCAGCGCCACCCCGAAGGCCGCCAGCGCGGTCACCTTGATCGGGATCAGGAAGGGCGAGACGACGCCCACCGCGATCATCTTGGAGCCCTGCGGCAGGGCGGCCACCAGCGGATGCGCCAGCAGGTCGTAGAGCTGCGACGGGCCGGGAAAGAAGGCCAGCAGCGCGAAGATCGCGCCGACGCCGTAGACGGCCTTGAGCAGGCGGTCGCGCAGCTCGATCAGGTGACTGACGAAGGGCTGCTCGGTGCCGGCGAGTTCGTCTTGGGAGTTGGGGGTCTGGCTCACGGGCGACGGCGCTGCAGCGCGTTCAGGAGGGGTGGAAATCCGCAGGGCGCCGGCCGGATCGGCGCAGCGTCCTGCGGCTGGGGCGCGAGGCTCAGCCGAGCCGGCGCGGCCGATGGCGCATCACGCGCGCCGCGCCCGACTGCACATGGCGGCGCACGCCTTCGCGCTGCTTGTACCACTGGGGCGTGGCACCGACCTTCAGGCGCCATTTCTTGCCCGGATGGCGGTACTCCGGCGGCGGGGGCTCCCAGCCGGTGCCGCTGGCGTAGGGATCGCTCGACGAGGTGTAGGACGTGTCCGCGCCGTCCAGCGCCGAGCCGATCTCGTTGACGCTGTCGTTGACGCTGCGGTCGATGTCGCGCGCGGCATCGTCGAACTGCGCCTTCATCTTGTTGAGTTCTTCGATCTCGATCGAGCGGTTGACCTCGGCCTTGACGTCCGAGACATAACGCTGCGCCCGGCCGAGCAGCGTGCCGGCCATGCGGGCGACCTTGGGCAGGCGTTCCGGGCCGATCACGACCAGCGCGATGCCGCCGACGATCAGCAGCTTGGTGACACCGATGTCGAACATGGATCAGTCCGTGCAGAAGCGACACGGCCGCGCCTGGGCGGTCGTCGTGACCGTCCGGCCGCGGCCGGTGGAAAGGCGTGCGCGAGCCGCGAAGGTCACTTGACCTTGGCTTCGACGTCGACGGTCTGGGCGTCGGCGGCGCGCTTCTCGGTCGTCACCTGGGCCGAAGGTGCGGCGGCGGCTGCGGCAGCGTCGGCCGCGACCTTGTCGCTGTCCTTCATGCCGTCCTTGAAGCCCTTCACCGCGCCGCCGAGGTCGGAGCCGATGTTCTTGAGCTTCTTGGTGCCGAAGATCAGCACGATGATGACGAGGAAGATGATCAGGTGGGTGGTGGACAGGCCCATGGTGTCGCTCCGGAAGGTCGTTTCAGTTCGAAAAAGATTCTAGACGTGGGCCCCAGGGCCCCTCGTGTCAGATGCCATCGCGGCTCAGGGGTTCAACCGCGTTTCGGGTTCAACCGTGTTTCCACGGTCGCGGGCCGCCCATCACGTGCAGGTGCAGGTGATGGACTTCCTGGCCGCCATCGTGACCGGTGTTGATGACGACCCGGAATCCGTTGTTCGCGCCTTGTTCGCGGGCCAGCTTCGGGGCCAGCGCGAGCATGCGGCCCAGCAGCGGGGCGTGGCTGTCGTCGGCATCGGCCAGGCTGGCGACGTGGACCTTCGGGATCACCAGCAGGTGGACCGGCGCGGCCGGGTGGATGTCCTTGAAGACCAGCAGCTCGTCGTCCTCGTGGACCTTGGCCGACGGGATCTGACCGGTGGCGATCTTGCAGAACAGGCAGTTCGGGTCGTGGCTCATGGCGGATGGGAAGCTCGAAGCGCGGGAGTGGGTGGAAGGTTCCGGGCCGGCTCAGCCCTGCGGCGGCTGGCTGCGCTGGGCGAATTCCTGCAGGCCGGACAGGCCCTCGCGGCGGCGAAGTTCGGCCAGCACGTCGTCGGGCCCGAGGTCGAACTGCGACAGCACGATCAGGCTGTGGAACCACAGGTCGGCCATCTCGTAGACGACCTGCTCGCGGTCACCGTCCTTGGCGGCGATGACGACCTCGGTGGCCTCCTCGCCGACCTTCTTGAGCATGCTGTCCAGGCCCTTGTGGACCAGCTTGGCGACGTAGCTCTTGCCCGGATCGGCGGCCCGGCGCTGGGCGATCACGGCGGCCAGGGCGCGCAGCGTGTCGGCGCTGTCGGGGAGGTGGGTGAGGTGGGGTGCGGCGGGGTTCGTCATGCGCGGTAGATGGTGGCCGGATCCTTGATCACCGGCTCGACGCTGACCCACTGGTCGCCGTCGAGGCGCTGGTAGAAGCAGGAGTGGCGGCCGGTGTGGCAGGCGATGCCGGGTTCGTGGCCGAGCTGCTCGACGCGCAGCAGCACGACGTCGTTGTCGCAGTCCAGGCGGATCTCGCGGACCGTCTGCACATGGCCCGACTCCTCGCCCTTGTGCCAGAGCTTGCCGCGCGAGCGGCTCCAGTAGACGGCCACGCCGCGTTCGACGGTCAGGGCCAGGGCCTCGCGGTTCATCCAGGCGAACATCAGCACGTCGTTGCTGTGCCATTCCTGGGCGATCACGGGCACCAGGCCGTCGGCGGTCCAGGTGATGTTGTCGAGCCAAGGTGTGGGGAGAAGCATGGGTTCAGTGTAGCAATCGACCCATCACGCAAGTCCCGTGCGAGGGCATCGACAATGGCCGCACCGACCCCTTCAGGACGCCCTTCACGCCATGCCATCCGCCGCCGCCCTGCGCACCGACCTGCCGCTGCTCGTCTCGATGGGCGACCCCTGCGGCATCGGCCCCGAGACCCTCGTCGCGGCGGCGATGCGCGGCGAGCTGGACGATGCGGTGGTGGTCGGCGATCCGGCCGTGCTGCAGCGCGCCGCCGGCTTCGTGCGGCGCGCGCCGCGTGCGGCGGGACGGGACACGCCAGACGACGGTCCGCGCCTGCCGATCGCCGTGGTCGGGGCAGTGGCCGATGCGCGCGACCTGCCGCCCGGCGTGCTGGCGGTCTGGCCGCTGCGGGACGGTCCGGCCGTGCTGGCGGCGCTGCCAATCGGACAGGTCCATGCCGATGCCGGCCGTGCTGCCGCGCAGGCGGTGCGCCAGGCCGCCCGCGCGGTCCAGGCCGGGCAGGGCGCCGCGCTGGTCACCGCGCCGCTGCACAAGGAGGCGCTGGCCGCTGCCGGCGAGCACCATCCCGGTCACACCGAGCTGCTGGCCGAACTGGCCGGCGCACCGGGCGCACCGGCCGACGTCCGCATGATGCTGGCCAACGACCAGCTCAAGACCGTGCTGGTGACGGTCCACTGCGCGCTGCGCGAGGCGATCGACCGGGTCACCTTCGATGCCGTGCGGGACACGCTGCGCATCGCCCACCGCAGCGCGGCGGCCTGGGGCCAGCCGCGGCCGCGCATCGCGGTGGCCGGCCTGAACCCGCATGCCGGCGAGGGCGGGCTGTTCGGCCGCGAGGAGATCGAGACCATCGCCCCGGCCATCGCTGCCGCGCGTGCCGAAGGCATCGACGCCAGCGGCCCGCATGCGCCCGACACCGTCTTCATGCGGGCCCGCCAGGGCGAGTTCGACCTGGTGCTGGCGATGTACCACGACCAGGGCCTGATCCCGGTCAAGTACCTCGGGCTGGACGAAGGTGTCAACGTCACGCTGGGCCTGCCCTTCGTGCGCACCAGCCCGGACCACGGCACCGCCTTCGACATCGCCGGACGTGGCGTGGCCGATCCGGCCAGCCTGATCGCCGCACTGCGCATGGCGCGCCGGCTGATCGCCGGCCGCTGAACCAGGTCCTCGCTCAGCCCCAAAGGGGGAGCGACGACGTATCTGTCGGCGAGGGCCTCACAGGTATGACAAGGCGATGCCGGCGAACACCGCGAAGCCCAGCCAGTGGTTGGCGCGGAAGGCGCGGAAGCAGCCGTCGCGGCTGCGCTCGCGGATCAGCCGGTGGTGCCAGGCGGCCTGGCCGGCGGCCACCGCCAGCCCCGCCAGGTAGACCGCGCCCAGGCCCTGCGACAGGCCCATCCCGCCCCAGCTCGCCAGGTAGACGGCGTAGAAGGCCATGACGCCGGACACGTCGTGGCGGCCGAGCGTGATGGCCGAGGTCTGGATGCCGATGCGCAGGTCGTCGTCGCGGTCGACCATGGCGTATTCGGTGTCATAGGCCAGCACCCAGAACAGGTTGCCCAGCAGCAGGCCCCAGGCCAGCGGCGGGATCTCGCCGCGCACGGCGGCGTAGGCCATCGGGATGCCGAAGCTGAAGGCCACGCCCAGCACCGCCTGCGGCATCGAGACGTGGCGCTTGGCGTAGGGGTAGACCAGCGCGACGGCCAGCGCCGCGAAGGACCAGGCGATGGTGACGGCGTTGGTCGTCAGCACCAGGCCGAAGGCGAGCAGGGCCAGCACCGCGCCGACCGCCAGCGCCTCGCGCACCGACACCGCGCCGCGCGTGACCGGCCGCTGCGCGGTGCGCTTGACGTGGCGGTCGAACTCGCGGTCCGCGACGTCGTTGATGCAGCAACCGGCGCTGCGCATCAGCACCGTGCCGAGCGTGAACACCGTCAGCAGGTGCCAGCCGGGGAAGCCGCCGGCGGCCAGCCACAGCGCGGCCAGCGTCGGCCACAGCAGCAGCAGCCAGCCGGCCGGCCGGTTCCAGCGGATCAGGTCGAGGTACAGCGACAGGCGCGAGGCGGGCGGTGCGGTCAGGTCCATGGCGGGAAATTATCGGCCGGCCGGCCCGGCCGATCGGTCCGGCCTGCGCCCGTCATGCCGTTTCGCCGGTGCTTCCGCTGCGCCCGTACAGCCGCGGCGCCCGTACTGCCACGTCGCCGATTCAGCCCAGCGACATCGGCGCGGTCACCCGGCCGACGCCGTCCGGGCCGCTGGCGGGGCTGCCGATGACCGCCGCGGCCGGCAGGCCCTGGGCCTGCAGCGGCAGGCTGTCCTTCCAGGCGATGGGCATCGCGTCGGTCACGCCGGGCTGGAAGCTGGGCGGCACCACCGGACGCTGGTCGCGCCAGTTGCGCAGGAAGTTGCGGATCTCCTCGGCCGGCATCGGCCGGGCGGCCAGGAAGCCCTGGATCTGGTCGCAGCCCTCGTCGCCGAGCACCAGCACCTGGGCCGGTTCCTCGACGCCCTCGGCGACGGTCGCCATGCGCAGCGACTTGGCCAGCGCGACGATGTTGCGCACGATCGCGCGGGCGTCCCGGCTGACCAGCAGCTCGCGCACGAAGGCCCGGTCGATCTTGAGCGTGTCGAAGGGGAAGCGGCGCAGGTAGGCCAGCGACGAATAGCCGGTGCCGAAGTCGTCCAGCGCGATGCGCACGCCCAGGTCGTGCAGCCCGCGCAGCTGCTGCACGGTGCTGCGGTTCTCCTGGATGAAGACCGATTCGGTGATCTCCAGTTCGAGCCGGTGGGCCGCCAGGCCGGTGGTCTTGAGCGTGGACTCGACCAGGCTGACGATGTTCTGCGCCATCAGCTGGACCGGCGACAGGTTGACCGCCAGCGACAGCTCGGCCGGCCAGCGCGCGGCGCAGCGGCAAGCCTCCTGCAGCGCCCATTCGCCCAGCGTCGTGATCAGGCCGCAGTCCTCGGCGATCGGGATGAACTCGACCGGCGGGATGTTGCCGTGCACCGGATGACGCCAGCGCATCAGCGCCTCGAAGCCGGTGACGCGCCAGCCCTTGAGCTCGATCTTGGGCTGGAAGGCGAGCGAGAGCTGGCCCTGCTCGATCGCGTCACGCAGGTCGCGTTCCATGATCTGGCGCCGCCGCACCTGCTCGCCCAGGCGCTGGACGTAGAAGCGGGCGGTGCCCGGCGCATGCGACTTGGCGTCGTAGAGCGCCAGGTCGGCGTTCTGCAGCAGCTCATCGACCGCCAGGCCGTCGGCCGGGTAGCGCGAGATGCCGATGCTCATGCGCACCGGCAGCTGGGCGGCCTGCGCCGACACCGGCTCGGCCAGCGCGTCGAGCAGGCGCTGGGTCAGCTCGGCGATCGATGCGGTCTCGGTCAGGCCCTCGATCAGCACGGCGAACTCGTCGCCGCCGAGGCGCGCGACCACCGCCTCGCGCGGCAGGCAGTGGCGCAGGCGCTGGCCGACCTCGGCCAGCAGCGCGTCGCCGGCCGGGTGGCCGAAGGTGTCGTTGATGGTCTTGAAGTTGTCCAGGTCCATGCACAGGACGGCACCACCCTGTGTTCCCCGGCCGCCGGCGCTGCCGGGCCGCAGCCGCTGGATCGACGCCTCCAGCAGGACCCGGAAATGGGCCCGGTTGGTCAGCCCGGTGAGGGTATCGAAATGGGCCAGCCAGGACAGCCGGCGGTCGGCCAGGCGGGCCTGCGTGACGTCGCGGGCAACCCCTCGCCAGCCCATCGCGGTGCCGTCCTCGTCGGTCAGCGGCTTGGCGGTCAGCGACCACCAGCAGGCCTGGCCGCGGATCATCAGCGGCACCAGCAGGTCGCGGAACGGCCGGCCTTCGGTCAGGCAGCGTTGCAGCAGGCCGCGCGATTCGCGCTCGCCGTCGGGCAGGTCGCGCTGCAGCTGCTGGATCACCGCCAGCAGCGGCCGGCGGTTGAGTTCGCTCGTCGGCAGGCCGATCGCGCCGGCCAGGCGACGCGTGACGCGCTGCAGGCGGCCGGCGGCGTCGATCTCCCACAGCACATCGGCGCCCTGGTCCTCGAAGTCGCGCAGCAGCAGGCTGATCAGCTCGCCCTGCTGCTGTGACAGGTGCTCGGCGCGCACGCGGGCCGCCAGGCTCTGCGCGGTCCAGCGCACCGCGCTGGCCAGCACGGCGATGCAGCCGCCCCACAGCAGCAGGCCGATGCCGTCGAATGCGCCGGGATAGAGGCCCTGGGTCACCAGCAGCGCCGCGCTCAGGCCGCCCAGGAAGGCGTAGGCGGCATTCGGCACGCTGGCCAGCGTCACCGAACCGATGGCGCACAGGCCGATCAGCCCGGCCGTGACCAGGCTGCGGTCGCCGCCGGACTGCGCCAGCATCCAGCCCGGCATCAGTCCCCAGACCACGCCGAACAGGCCGGCGCCGGCGGTCAGGCGACGCAACAGCGGCGCGCCGACCTTGCGGCGTGGCTCGCGGCGTCCGTTCCACCAGAACTGCGCCAGCGCCAGCTCCATGGCCGTCACCAGCAGGGCCCAGAGCCAGACGCTCGGATCGATCGCCGCACGCGGCCCGAAGGCGGCCAGCAGCAGCGTGATCACCAGGCTGGCGCCGAGGGCGGCCGGCAGGTGGCGCTGCAGCGCGTCGGCCTGGCGCAGGCGCATCAGGTCGGCGCTGGCGCGCTGGTCGGCATCGGGACGCGGCGATCTCGGCGGTCGGTCGTCCGCCCGGCGGGTCTGGCGACGTCGCTCGGAGGCGGCCGGGCGCGACGCCGGTCCGGCGGCGCGGCTGGACGAGGGACGGGGCGGCGGGCGGGACGCGGGGGACGTGGGCGTGGGCTCTGGCATGCGGTCTCGACGCCGCCAGGGAGAGCGGTCGGTCGTGATCGCTGTTTCGGCCGCCCGATCCGGCACTTGAGGCCCGGTTCTGCCGACTCCGGCGCGGGCGTGATGCCTTGCCGGTTGGTGCGCTCAGGCCGTCAGTCGGTCAGCCGCTTCGCGCCGGCCAGCTCGCAGGCGTAGATCGCGTTGCGCAGCGCGGCGATGGCCTCGTAGCGGGTGAAGGTGCGGCGCCAGGCCAGCACGACCCGGCGGGTCGGCACCGGTTCGGTGAAGGGCACGTAGCGCACCAGCGGCGGGCTGTCGCTGTGGCCGCTGCGCGGCATCGACAGGCGCGGCACCACGGTGATGCCCATGCCCGAGGCGACCATGTGCTTGATGGTCTCCAGCGACGAGCCCTCGAAGCTCTTGCGGATGCCCTCGGCATCGCTGGCGAAGCGGGCGAACTCGGGGCAGACCTCCAGCACGTGGTCACGGAAGCAGTGGCCGGTGCCCAGCAGCAGCATGGTCTCCTGCTTCAGCTCGGTCGAGCTGATCGATTCGCGCGTGGCCAGCGGGTGCTTCTCGGGCATCGCGACGACGAAGGGCTCGTCGTACAGCGGCGCGATCGCCAGGCCGGTGTCGGGGAAGGGCTCGGCCAGGATGGCGCAGTCCAGTTCGCCGGTGCGCAGCATCTCCAGCAGGCGGACGGTGAAGTTTTCCTGCAGCATCAGCGGCATCTGCGGCACCCGCTCGATGGCCTTGCGCACCAGGTCGGGCAGCAGGTAGGGGCCGATGGTGTAGATCACGCCCAGCCGCAAGGGGCCGGCCAGCGGGTCCTTGCCGCGCCGGGCGATCTCCTTGATCGACGCGGCGTTCTCCAGCGTGGCCTGGGCCTGCCGGACGATCTCCTCGCCCAGCGGGGTCACGCTGACCTCGCTGCCGCCGCGCTCGAACAGCTTGACCTCGAGTTCCTCTTCCAGCTTCTTGATCGCCACCGACAGCGTCGGCTGCGAGACGAAACAGGCCTCGGCGGCGCGGCCGAAATGGCGCTCGCGGGCGACGGCGACGATGTAGCGCAGTTCGGTGAGGGTCATCTCGTTCGTGCCGGTCGTGGGGAGGTCCGAAGCCGGATGCATGGACGGACCGCACCCGATCGATGGCGACGATTGTGCTGAAAAACGGTGCCTGCCGAGGCGCCGTCGCGCGTCTTTCAGGCACCCGGATCTACCCGGGGAGCCGGTCCGGTCGACCGGTCCAGTGTGGTGCCATGGCATCGCCCGATGCCGGCCCGACGTGGGCCGGAGGTGACGGCCCGTAACGGCTTCCTATAATTGCGGGTTGGTATCAATGACCGGCATCAAGATAACCCCATGAAGAAATTGCACTCTGCGCACGCTGTCCTGCGGGCGGTGACCTTCGCGACGCTGACCCTGGTCGGCGGTGTCTCGACCGTTCAGGCCCAGGAAGTCAAGGGTGACGTGGCTGCCGGCAAGACCAAGGCGGCCATGTGCATCGGCTGCCACGGCATCCCTGGCTACCGCGCCAGCTTCCCCGAGGTCTACCAGGTGCCGATGATCTCGGGCCAGGGCGCCGGCTACATCGTGTCGTCCCTGACCGCCTACCAGAAGGGCGATCGCAAGCACCCGACGATGCGCGGCATCGCCGGTTCGCTGACCGATCAGGACAAGGCCGATCTGGCCGCCTACTACGCCTCGCACGGCGAGGGCGTGACGGCCGCCCCGGCGGCCCAGCCGACCGGCCCGGTGGCCGAGCTGCTGACCAAGGGCGCCTGCGCCGGCTGCCACGGCGACAGCTACAGCAAGCCGGCCGATCCGGCGTCGATCCCGAAGCTGGGTGGCCAGCCGGCCGACTACCTGTACGTCGCGCTGCGCGCCTACAAGATCGAGGGCAACCAGAACGTCGGCCGCGCCAACGCGATCATGGGCGGCCAGGTCAAGCAGTTCACCGACGCCGAGCTGAAGGCCATCGCCAAGTACATCGCCTCGCTGCCCAGCGAGCTGTCGATCAAGCAGAACGCCAAGTTCCGCTGACCCGACACCGTCTCGGGCGCTGCGGACCGGCATCCGGTTCGAACGGCAACTGAACAAGCCCGGCCCCGGCCGGGCTTTTTCACGCCCGCGTTCTGGCGATCCTTTGATTTCCGTGCAGTTCGGCGGGGCTGGCGCGCTCAGTTCGCAGGGCCATCGGCCGATACTGGGAAGACGGCGACCCGAGCCTGCAGTCGGCCGTCCGCAGCCCCTCACCTTCGATGCTCAAGCGTATTCCCGTCGACCAGCTCCGGCTGGGCATGTTCCTCCATGAGCTGTGTGGCTCCTGGATGGACCATCCCTTCTGGCGCAAGAAGTTCCTGCTCCAGGATCCCGATGACCTGCGGCGCGTGCGCGAGTGCGGCATCGCCGAGGTCTGGATCGACATCTCGCGTGGCCACGACGTCGAGGGCGGCCTGACCGAGCAGGAGGTCGCCGTGCAGGTCGAGCGCGAGCTGGAAGAGGTCGCCGACCAGTCCCTGTCGACCGCTACGCCCGCTACGCCCGCTACGCCCGCACCCCTGCGCCACGCGCCGGTCGCGCCCGGCAACTTCGCGGCCTGCCGCGCGGTCGATGAATATGGCCGCGCCGCGCGCATCGTCGACCTGGCCAAGCAGCAGGTCTCCAGCCTCTATGCCGATGCCCGCATGGGCCGCGTGCTGCAGGTCGACGGCTGCATGCCGCTGGTCGACGACATCATCGGATCGGTCACGCGCAACCAGGGCGCGCTGGCCAGCCTGGTGCGGCTCAAGACTCAGGACGAGTACACCTACCTGCACTCGGTCGCCGTCTGCACGCTGATGGTCGCGCTGTCGCGCACGCTCAAGCTGTCCGACGACGAGGTCCGCATCGCCGGCCTGTCCGGCCTGCTGCACGACATGGGCAAGGCCCGCATCCCGCTGGCCATCCTGAACAAGAACGGTCGCCTGACCGACGACGAGTTCCGCATCATGAAGATGCACCCGGTCTGGGGCCACGAGATGCTGGTCGCTGCCGGGGCACCGCCGTCGATGGTGCTCGACGTCTGCCTGCACCACCACGAGAAGGTCGACGGCGCGGGCTACCCGAAGGGGCTGAAGGCCGAACAGATCAGCATCCACGCCCGCATGGGCGCGGTCTGCGACGTCTACGACGCGGTCACCTCGGTGCGGCCCTACAAGGGTGCCTGGGACCCGGGCGAGGCGGTCCGCCAGATGGCGCAGTGGAAGGGCCATTTCGACCCGGCGATCTTCCAGGCGTTCGTCAAGACCGTGGGCATCTACCCGGTCGGCACGGTGGTGAAGCTGGAATCGGGCCGCATCGGCGTGGTGCTCGAACAGAGCGAGGGATCGCTGCTGACGCCGCGCGTCAAGGTCTTCTTCTCGAGCCGCTCGGAACTGCCGATCGCGCCCGAGACGGTCGACCTCGCGCGCGGGGCCGACCGCATCGTCGGCGTCGAGCCGGCCGAGCGCTGGAAGGCCGAACTGATCAACGACCTGTGGATCGACGGCGCGCTGCCGCGTCGCTGATGGGCCGCTGATCGGCCATTGACCGCCCCGAGGCGGTAAAGCGCGGTTTTCCCGGCGCTTATCGCGCTCAAGTTCCGGCGCGGGCTGCGAACAATCGGACGGTACCCGGAGTGGACCGTTCATGGCCGACAGCGCACAAGAGAAACAGTTGCCCCCCACCGAGCGGCGCCTCAAGCAGGCCCGCGAGGATGGCCAGGTCGCGCGTTCGCGTGACCTGGGGCACTTCGCCGTCATCGCCGGCGGCCTGGGCCTGGTGCTGATGGCCGCACCGTCGGTGACGCAATGGCTGCGCGACCTGATGGGCGCGGGCCTGCGCTTCGACGTCCACGCGGTCACCGAGCCGCGCCTGATGCAGGAACGCCTGGGCCAGCTGATCGCGCCGGCCCTGCTGATCGGGCTGGGCCTGGGCATCGTCACCGGGCTGGTGGCGCTGGCCGCGGCGGTGATCTCGGGCGGCTGGAACTTCACCCTCAAGCCGCTGGCGCCCAAGTTCTCCAAGCTCAACCCGCTGGCCGGCCTGGGCCGCATCGTCTCCAAGCAGCAGATCGTCGAGACGCTCAAGGCCTGCCTGCTGGCGCTGCTGCTGGGCGCCATTGGCGCGGCCTACCTGTGGAACCACCTCGGCGACTTCGCGCTGACCCAGTCGATGCCGCTGCCGGCGGCCTTCGCGGCGGCGGGCGATCGCATCGCCTCGGGCCTCTGGCTGCTGCTGATCGTGCTGGCGCTGTTCGCCGCGGTCGACGTGCCGCTGCAGCGCTTCATGCACACCTCGCAGCTCAAGATGAGCCTCCAGGAGATCAAGGAAGAGCACAAGCAGCAAGAAGGCAGCCCGGAGCTGAAGGGCCGCCTGCGCCAACGCATGCGCGAGGCCTCGCGCCGCCGCATGCTGGCGGCCGTGCCCAGCGCCGACCTGGTCGTGATGAACCCGACCCACTACGCCGTGGCGCTGAAGTACGAGGACGGCAAGCAGTCCGCGCCGCGCGTCGTCGCCAAGGGTGCCGACCTGCTGGCCATGAAGATCCGCGACGTCGCCCGCGAGGCCAAGGTGCCGGTGCTGCAGGCCCCGCCGCTGGCGCGGGCGCTGTACGCGCACGGCGAGATCGACCGCGAGATTCCGTACGCGCTCTACAGCGCCGTGGCCCAGGTGCTGGCCCACGTGTTCCAGCTGCGTGCCGCGCTGGCCGGGCGTGCGCCCTGGCCGGCCGACCTGCCGGCGATCCCGGTGCCGCCGGAACTCGATCCCCATAACGTCAAGACCGCCCAAGCGTGATGAAGCTCGACAACGCCCTGCCGTTCCTGGCCCCGCTGCAACGGGCCTTTGGCGCCAACACCGCCGCCATCAAGGGCATGGCCGCGCCGCTGCTGATCATCCTCGTGCTGGCGATGATGGTGCTGCCGCTGCCGGCCTTCGCGCTCGACCTGTTCTTCACCTTCAACATCGCCACCGCGCTGATGGTGATGCTGGTGGCGTCCTACATGATCAAGCCGCTGGACTTCGCGGCCTTCCCGACGGTGCTGCTGCTGACCACGCTGCTGCGGCTGTCGCTGAACGTGGCCTCCAGCCGCGTCGTGCTGATGGAAGGCCACACCGGCCCGGGCGCGGCCGGCGCGGTGATCGAGAGCTTCGGCCACTTCCTGATCGGCGGCAACTTCGCGGTCGGCCTGATCGTGTTCGCGATCCTGGTGGTCATCAACTTCGTCGTCATCACCAAGGGTGCCGAGCGCATCGCCGAGGTCGGCGCCCGCTTCACGCTGGACGCGATGCCCGGCAAGCAGATGGCGATCGACGCCGACCTGAACGCCGGCAACATCGACGAGAAGGAGGCCAAGCGCCGCCGCGTCGAGGTCCAGGAAGAGGCCGAGTTCTTCGGCTCCATGGACGGTGCCAGCAAGTTCGTGCGTGGCGATGCCATCGCCGGCATCCTGATCCTGTTCATCAACATCATCGGCGGCTTCATCATCGGCATGGCCCAGCACGGCCTGGGCGCCGGCGAGGCGGCCAGCAGCTACATCCTGCTGGCGGTCGGCGATGCGCTGGTCGCGCAGATCCCGGCGCTGCTGATCTCGGTCGCCTCGGCAATGGTCGTCTCCCGCGTGGGCAAGGACCAGGACGTCGGCACCCAGATCGTCGGCCAGATGTTCCGCTCGCCGCACTCAGTGGCGATCGTGGCCGGCGTGATCGGCCTGCTGGGCGTGATCCCGGGCATGCCGCACATCGTCTTCCTGCTGATCGCCGGGGGCCTGGGCGCGCTGGCGCGCTGGATGTTCAAGGAGGCCGAGCGCAAGAAGTCCGCGCCGCCGCCGGCCGAGGCCGCGCCGCCACCGGTCAATCCGAATGCCGAGGCCAGCTGGGACGACCTGCAGCCGGTCGACACGCTGGGCATGGAGGTCGGCTACCGCCTGATCGCGCTGGTCGACAAGGGCCGTGGCGGCGACCTGCTCAACCGCATCCGCGGCGTGCGCAAGAAGTTCGCCCAGGAGGTCGGCTTCCTGCCGCCGGCGGTCCACATCCGCGACAACCTCGAACTCAAGCCCAGCATGTACCGCATCACGCTGCGCGGCGCCGTGATCGGCGAGGGCGAGGCCTTCCCCGGCATGCACCTGGCGATCAATCCCGGCCACGCCACGCTGGCGCTCCAGGGCGCGACGACCACCGATCCGGCCTTCGGCCTGCCGGCCACCTGGATCGACGACCGGCAGCGCGAAAGCGCCCAAATGGCGGGGTACACGGTGGTTGATTCCTCGACCGTCGTGGCGACCCATCTCTCACACTTGATGCAAATGCACGCGGCCCGTCTGCTGGGCCGCATCGAGACCCAGGCCCTGGTCGAACATGTGACCAAGCTGGCACCCAAGCTGATCGAAGACGTGGTTCCCAAGATGATCGCCATCGCACCCCTGCAAAAAGTCCTCCAGCTGCTGCTGGAAGAGGGCGTGCACATCCGCGACATGCGCTCGATCATCGAGGCCCTCGCCGAGCACGCCGGCCAGCTGGCCGACCCGGCCGAGCTGGCCCGCCGCCTGCGCATCGCGCTGGCCCCGGCCATCGTCCAGCAGATCTACGGCAGCCAGCGCGAGCTGGACGTCATCGCGATCGAGCCCGAGCTGGAACGCCTGCTGTCGCAGGCCCTCAACTCGCCGCACGGCGCGGTGCTCGACCCCGGCGTGGCCGATCACCTCTCGCGTGGCGCGGCCGATGCCGCCCGCCGCCAGGAAGACCTCGGCCACCCGGCCTGCCTGCTGGTGCCGGACTCGATCCGCGCGCCGGTTGCCCGGCTGCTCAAGCGGGCCTCGCCCCGTCTGCGCGTGCTGGGCCACAGCGAGATCCCAGACACCCACTCGATCCGCATCGGCTCGATCATCGGAGCGAACGCATGACCCCCCACGCGCACATTTGTCGGCGTACCCCCCGGGTCGGCTTCGCCACCCCTGAGACGGCTCCGCAGGAGGCAGCATGAACGTCAAGCGTTTCGTCGGTCGCAACTCTCGCGAGGCGATGCAGAAGGTCCGTCAGGCCTTCGGTGACAACGCCGTGGTGCTGTCGACCAAGCCCTGCAGCGAAGGCGTCGAGGTGCTGGCCATGCCGCCCGAGAGCGTCGAGCAGATCGAGCGTTTCGGTGAAGGCGTCGCCGCCGGCGTGACCCGTCCGGCCCCGCTCGCCCCGCGCGGCGCGATGCCCGCGCCGTCGGCGTCCCAAGGCCGCAGCAACCTGCGCGACCGTGCCGCCGAGCAGGTCCCGCAGGCCCGTGCGGAACAGCCGGTGCAGGACGACGTCGGCCAGCTGGCGATGAGCACGCTGTCCTTCCAGGACTATGTGCGCGAGCGCATGCTCAAGAAGCGCCAGGCCGAGATGCGCGCCCAGGCCATGAAGCCGGTGCCCGCGTCGCCCGAGGCGATCGAGCAGCGCCTGGCCCAGCGCAGCGCGCCGGCCGAACACCTGCCGACCTATGCCGAACTGGTCTCGCCGCAGTCCGGCGGCCAGGGCCAGGGCGTGATGCATGAAGGCCTGCTGCAGGCCGAGCGCAAGGCCCGTGCGGCCGCGCCGGCCACCGCGCGCCGCAGCAGCTCGCACGCCAGCCGTCCGGCCGTGCCGCTGCAGGACACCGACCTCGGCAGCGGCCTGACCACGCCGGCCGAACTCGACGCGCTGCACGGCAGCGAGCGCCGTGGCCACGCCGGCAGCAGCCGCAGCGGCAGCGCCGACCAGGCCATGATGAGCGAGCTGCGCGCGATGAAGGGCCTGATCGAGGAACGCTTCGGCGCGCTGGCCTTCATGGAGCGCCTGCAGAAGAGCCCGAAGCAGGCCCAGCTGACCGCCAAGCTGATCGACTGCGGCTTCTCGCCGGCCCTGATCCGAAAGCTGGTCGACGGCATCGGCGACGAGGTCACCGACGAGACCGCCTGGGCCACCGACATCCTCGAACGCAACCTGGTCACCGGCGAGGCCGATCCGGCCATCGAGGACCAGGGCGGCGTGTTCGCGCTGGTCGGCTCGACCGGCGTGGGCAAGACCACCTCGACGGCCAAGCTGGCCGCCGCCTTCGCGACCCGCCACGGTGCGGCCAACCTGGGCCTGATCACGCTGGATGCCTATCGTCTCGGCGCCCACGAGCAGCTGCGCGCCTACGGCCGCATCCTCGGCGTGCCGGTCCACACCGCGCACGACCGCGTCGCGCTGGAAGACCTGCTGGACCTGCTGTCGTCCAAGAAGATGGTGCTGATCGACACCGCCGGCCTGGCCCAGCGCGACTCGCGCACCCGCGAGCTGATGGAGATGCTGTCGCACCGCTCGATCAAGCGCCTGCTGGTGGTCAACGCCGCCGCGCAGGGCGAGACCATCGAGGACGTGCTGATCGCCTACAAGGCCACCCAGGCCAAGGGCATCGTGCTGTCCAAGGTCGACGAGGCCGTCAAGCTCGGCCCGGCGCTGGACGCGCTGATCCGCCACCGCCTCAAGGTCGTCGCCGTGGCCAACGGCCAGCGCGTGCCTGAAGACTGGCACCGCCTGACCGCCCACGCGCTGATGCAGCGTGCGCTGCGCAACAGCGGCACGCAGGCCTGGCGGCTCGATGCCAACGACGTGAACCTGCTGTTCGCGACCCCGCCGGCACCGCCGTCGCCGCGCCGCAGCAGCCGCCCGGCCGCCGCCGCGCCGGCCAGCGGTCGCAGCGGCCGGGGCGAAGCCTGAACCCCGCCCGCCGCCACGCCACGTCGTCCAGCCTCGTCCGCCAAGCACGCACACCCACCACCATGGCCAGCAAGATCCAGCACGCCGCCAGCCCGTCGATCGACACGCTGCTCGGCCAGCCGAACTTCCGCCGCACCCAGCCGGCCGACCAGGCCGACGGCCTGCGCCGGCTGTTCTCGCAACGCTCGCTGCGCTTCATCCCGGTCGTCTCGAACCCCTTCATCGCCCACGGCGGCGTGCTGATCGAGCGCCTGTGCAGTGCGCTGGAGCTGATGGAACTGGACACGCTGCTGGTCGACGCGTCCGAGCGCGGCGGCCCGCCCGAGGAGCTGTCGAGCTTCGACCTGGCCGAAGGCATCGAGCCGCTGTCCTCGCGCGTGCACTACCTCGCCGCGCGCGGCCTGCCGGTGCGCTGGGTCGACAGCCGGGGCTCGACCCGCGGCTTCCTTGATGCGGTGGTCGACGCCGCGCCGCAGTCGCAGGTCGTGCTGGTGCATGCCAGCGCGATCGAGATCTCGCGCCTGTTCGGCCGGGGTGACGAAGGCCTCAGCCGTCCCCGTCCGATCGTGCTGTGCGATGACCAGCCCGATGCCATGACCCATGCCTATGCCGCGATGAAGGTGTTCGCCCAGCGCGCCGACTGGCTCAGCCACGACCTGCTGCTGTGCGCGCCACCCGGCTCGACGCGCGCCAAGGCCGTCGCCGACCGGCTGGCGCATTGCGCCGACATGTTCCTCGGTGGCGTGCAGCACAGCTGCGTGCGGGTCGACCCCGCCGAGCCGCCGACCGCCGCGCCTTCGCGCGCCCTGATGGGGCTGGTCGAGGCCTCGCTGACCGCCGCAGCCGTGCTCGGCGCCAGCGAACCCGAATACGCCGGACTGCGCAGCGCGCTGCCGGCCCCCCGTCTGTCCATGAGCTGATCGCGGAGACCCACATGTACACCGCCAAGGGACAACTCGACGTCAACGCGATGCTGAAGCAGTACAGCCCGCTGGTGCGTCGGCTGGCGCACCAGATGATCGCCAAGCTGCCCGCCAACGTCGAGATCGACGACCTGATCCAGGTCGGCATGATCGGCCTGACCGATGCACTGAGCCGCTTCGACAGCGGCCAGGGCGTGCAGTTCGAGACCTTCGCCACCCAGCGCATCCGCGGGGCCATGCTCGACGAGCTGCGTGGCGCCGACTGGATGAGCCGCGGCAACCGCAAGCACCAGCGCGACATCGAGGGTGCCGTGCACCGCCTCGAACAGCGCCTGGGCCGCACGCCGCAGGAAAGCGAGATCGCCAAGGAAATGGGCGTCACGCTGGCCGAGTACCAGGACCTGCTCAACAAGGTGCGCGGCACCCAGCTGATCTACCTGGAGGACATCGGCGGCGACGACGGCGACAACGACTACCTCGACCGCCACGTCGCCGACGAGAGCGGCGACCCGCTGTCCCAGCTCAACGACCACCGCATGCGCCAGGCGCTGGTGGAGGCCATCAAGAACCTGCCCGAACGCGAGCAGTACGTCATGAGCATGTACTACGAGCAGGACATGAACCTCAAGGAAATCGCCGCCGTGCTCGGCGTGACCGAGTCGCGCGTGTGCCAGCTGCACAGCCAGTCGATCGCCCGGCTGCGCGCCAAGCTGCGCGCCTGGTGACCGGCACAGGCCGACCCGGCCGATCGCCGCGGCGCCGCTGCAACGAGACCCCATGGGAGCCCAGTCGATGCTCGATTTCCTGCTCGGACGGCAACGTTCGACCCTGGCCGATGCGGCCGCCGTGATCCCCGTCGAGCCCGATGTCCCGCCACTGTCGGACAGCCTCATCGAGCGGCTGTCCGGCCAGGCCTCCGAGATCGGCCGCGATGCAGCGCAGGCGCGGGGCGCGATCGAGGACACCCAGAAGGTCGTCATCCGCCAGGTCGAGGCGCTCGGCGAGCTCAACCGCCAGCTCGAAGCCGTGCAGCAGTCGCAGGACGCCATCGGCGGCGCGACCCAGGCCAGCCTGGCCGCCGTGGCCCATGCCCGTGCCGTGGCGCGCCAGGTCGCCGACGAGGTCGCCGGCATCGTCACCGTGTTGCAGCAGGTCTCCTCGGCCGCCGGCGACATCGCCCAGATCGCCTTGCAGACCCGGCTGGTCGCCTTCAACGCCTCGGTCGAGGCCAAGCGCGCCGGCGAGGCGGGCCGCGGCTTCGGCGTCGTGGCCGACGCGGTCAAGGATCTGGCCGGGCGGGTCGAGGCCTCGTCCAAGACCATCATGGGCACCTTGAAGCAGCTCGACGAGCGCATCGAGACCTTCTCGCAGGACATCCGCGTCGAGGCCGATCGCCAGCCCACGCGCGGCATCCACCTCGCCTTCGCGCAGGTCGAGGCCGGCGTGGCCCGCATCGACGAAGCCGCCGCCCAGAGCCGCACGACCTGTTCGGCCGTGAGCGACAAGACCCATCTGCTCGGCGATGAAATGCAGGCCGCCATGAACAACCTCGACTCCGCCATGGGCTGCAGCGACCGCTTCCTGAAGTTGTCCGAAAGCCTCATCGACGACCTGGCCGGCAGCGGCGTGGAGACCGTCGACACGCCCTATATCCGCGCCGTGCAGGAAGCGGCCGGCCGCGTCTCGGCCGCCTTCGAGCAGGCGCTGGCGCAGGGCAGGATCTCCATGGCCGACCTGTTCGACGACCGCTACCAGCCGGTGGCCGGCACGGCTCCGGCGCAGCACCTCGCCCGCCACACGGCGCTGTCCGACGAGCTGCTGCCGGCGATCCAGGAGCCGATGCTGGGCTGGGACGAGAAGGTCGTCTTCTGCATCGCCACCGACCGCAACGGCTACGTCGCCACCCACAACCGCAAGTACTGCCACCCGCAGCGCGGCGACCTGGCCTGGGACACCGCCAACAGCCGCTACCGCCGCATCTTCAACGACCGCACGGGCCTGGCCTCCGGCCGCAACCAGCGGCCCTTCCTGCTGCAGACCTACCGCCGCGACATGGGCGGCGGCCAGTACGTGCTGATGAAGGAAGCCAGCGCACCGATCCAGGTCGGCGGACGGCACTGGGGCGGGCTGCGGCTGGCATTCCTGTTCTGAGGACCGGGCGCCGCTCGCCCGGCGCCGGTCACCCCGGCCGGGACCGTTGCTGGACCGTGTGCAGCCAGTCACAGCGCAGCAGGCCGCGTCGATGCAGGTGCTGGCGCAGGCGCCAGTAGCCCAGCGGCAGCAGGTGGGCCGCCAGCGACAGCGGCAGCCATGCCCAGTCCTGCAGCACCACCATCACCGGCAGGGCCATCCAGCCCATCACCCAGGCCGCGAGGACGGCATCGCAGGCGGCGGTCTCGACCGTGTGGCCGTGGGCATGGCCCAGGTGCCAGTGCTTGAAATCCTCGAGTTGCTGCAGCGACATCGCGGGTCTCCTCCGGAGGGGCCTCGCACGCTGTCGGCGCGGTCTTCAGGGACGGCGATGCGGCGAGTTCGGAGTCGACTCTAGTCCCACCGCCTGGGTTTGTCAGCCCGATGTCAGGCTGGAAACACGTGAGATGGCACGTTTCAGGCGTCGCTGCAGCTCAGGCTGCCGCAGCCGGCGATGGCGGCAGCCGGTTCGCAGCGCCGGCCTTCGGCGGCGGCCTGCGCACGGGCCTGTTCGGCCTCGGCGATGACCGCGGCCAGGCCGGCGTCGGCCGCCCGCGCATGGCCGTCGAACCACTGGACCAGGCCGGGCAGCAGCTCACCGAGCAACTGCACCTGACCTTGTTCGGCGATGCGCTGGCGGACCTCGTGCAGCACGGCCAGCACCTGGCTGTGCTGCAGGCTGTGGCAGTTCTCGGCCGCGAAGCCGTTGGCCTGCATCCACGCGTCCTCGCGGCCGAAGTGGTCGGTGGTGTGCGAGATCAGCGCGTCGAAGACCGGCAACAGCGTCGCCAGGTCGGCCTCGCGCACGGCCTCGACCCGGTCCAGCAGCGCGATGAACTCGCGGTGGGTCTGGTCCATCTCGGCGTGGCCAGTGGCCAGTTCGTCGGTCCAGGCGAGCAGGGTCATCGGGGGCTCCGGGGCAGCAGTCGAAGAAGTCGGCGCAGCCTAGCCGAAGCCGCCCCGGGATGCCTTGAGGCAGCACAAGTCCCGGGGCCTCGCGCGCGGACGTACGGCCGCGCCAGGTGCGCGGCCGCCGGTCGATCAGGGGTACAGGCCGCGCTCCTGGCGCGCCATCAGGATGCGCTCGCAGGCCACCGCGAAGGTGGCGGTGCGCAGCGTGATGCGGTGCCGGTCGGCGGTGTCCCAGATGCGCCGCAGCGCGTCGACCATGATCTTGTCCAGGCGCAGGTTGATCTCGTCCTCGCTCCAGAAGAAGCTGGAGAAGTCCTGCACCCACTCGAAGTAGCTGACCGTCACGCCGCCGGCGTTGCAGATCACGTCGGGCACGACCAGCACGCCGCGTTCGGCCAGCGCGTCATCGGCCTCCGGCAGGGTCGGGCCGTTGGCGCCTTCGAGCACCAGCCGGGCCTTCAGGCGGTCGACCCGCGCCGGGGTGATGACGCCTTCCAGCGCGGCCGGGATCAGCACGTCGCAGTCGACGTCCCAGAAGGCCTCGTCGTCGATGCGCTCGGCGCCGCTGGCATGGCCGGCGAAGCCCGCCACGCCGCCCTGGCGCTTGACCAGCGGCAGCAACTCCGACAGGTCCAGCCCGTTCGGGTTGACGATGGTGCCGGTGTGGTCCTGCACCGCGACGATCTTCGCGCCGGCCTGGCCGAACAGCTCGGCCGCCGCCGAGCCGACGTTGCCGAAGCCCTGCACCATGACCCTGGCGCCGTTCAGGTCCAGGCCGATGCGGCGGGCCGCCTCGCGGCCGGTGACGAACACGCCACGCCCGGTCGCCTTGACCCGTCCCAGCGAGCCGCCCAGGTGGATGGGCTTGCCGGTGACGACGCCGCTGGCCGAGCCGCCGATGTTCATCGAGTAGGTGTCCATCATCCAGGCCATGATCTGCGGGTTGGTGCCCACGTCCGGTGCCGGGATGTCCTGGGTCGGGCCGATGATGATGCCGATCTCGCTGGTGTAGCGCCGCGTCATGCGCTCCAGTTCCTTGACCGACAGGCTGCGCGGGTCGACCCGGATGCCGCCCTTGGCGCCACCGTAGGGCAGGTTCACCGCCGCGTTCTTGACCGTCATCCAGGCCGACAGCGCCATCACCTCTTCCAGCGTGACGTCCGGGTGGTAGCGCACGCCGCCCTTGCCGGGGCCGCGGCTCAGGTTGTGCTGGACGCGGTAGCCCTCGAAGTGGCGCACGCTGCCGTCGTCCATCTCGATGGGCACGTCGACGACCAGCGCACGCTTCGGGCGCTTGAGGGTCTCGCCCCAGCGTGCCAGGTCGCCCAGGTAGGGCAACACGCGATCGACCTGGGACAGGTAGGTGCTCCAGGGGCTGTGGGCGGTCGGGTGGATGTAGGACAGGGGCTGGTGGGACATGTCGTGTGGGCCCGTTCGTGGCGGGCTTGTCTGCCGTGGTGGAGCGGCCAATGTAGGAGCCGCCGCCCGCCCATGTCCGTCATCGTGATGCAAGGCCGGCATGCCGGCCGGGCGTCGGCTTCATCCGTGTGCGGCCGGTCAGCGGCCGAACTCGTCCCCCAGCTCGCGGGCGCGTGCCTGCGCGGCCTTCAGCGCGGTGATGAAGGCGGTGTTGACGCCGGCCTCGTTGAGCGCGGTGAGCGCGGCGTAGGTCGTTCCGCCCTTGGACGTGACCCGTTCGCGCAGCGTCGCCGGGGTCTCCGGGCTGCGCCGGGCCAGCTCGGTCGCGCCGGCGAAGGTGGCGATGGCGAGCTGCTTGCCGGCCTCCGCGCCCAGGCCCATCTGCTCGGCGGCGGCCATCATGGTCTCGATGAAATAGAACACGTAGGCCGGGCCGGAGCCGGACAGCGCCGTGACCGCGTCGAGGTCGCTTTCCTGCCGCACCCAGACCCGCTCGCCGGTGGCGGCCAGCAGGTGCTCGACCAGCGCGCGGTCGTCGGCCGTCACGGCCGGCCGGGCGTACAGGCCGGTGATGCCCATGCCGATCAGCGCCGGCGTGTTGGGCATGCTGCGCACGACCCGCTCGGTGCCGGCCGCCTGCGCGATCGCGTCGCTGCGGATGCCGGCCATGACCGACAGGTGCAGCGCCCCGCCGACCGGCGCGGCCAGCGGCCGGGCGGCGTCCTGGAAGCTCTGCGGCTTGACGGCCCAGACGACCGCATCGGCGCGCGCCAGCGCCGGCCCGGCCTCGGCCAGCGCCTCGATGCCGAAGTCGGCCCGCAGCTTGTCGCGTTGCGCCTCCCAGGGCTCGACCACGATCAGCCGATCCACCGGCGTGCCGCCGCGGATCAGCCCGCCCAGGATCGCGCTGGCCATGTTGCCGCCGCCGATGAAGGCGAGGGTGGGGGAGGAGGGGGTGGAGTTGGTGTTCATGGCGGGTGAGTTTAGGCAAGCCAATGGCTGCGCAAGCCGGGTCAGGCGCCCGGCGCGTGCTGCCCCGCCAGCAAGGTCGCATTCCCCCCCGCCGCTGCCGTGTTGACCGTCAGCGTCTGTTCGGCGCAGAAGCGGTAGAGGTAGTGCGGGCCGCCGGCCTTGGGGCCGGTGCCGGACTGGCCTTCGCCGCCGAAGGGTTGCACGCCGACCACCGCGCCGATCATGTTGCGGTTGACGTAGACGTTGCCGACGCGGGCCCGCTCGGCGATGCGCTGGGCACGGCCGTCGATGCGGCTGTGCACGCCCAGCGTCAGGCCGTAGCCCATCGCATTGATCCGGTCGACCAGCGCGTCGACCGCGCCGGTCCAGCGCACCACGTGCAGCACCGGGCCGAAGACCTCCTCGCGCAGGGCCTCGATGCCGTCGAGCTCGTAGGCCACCGGCGCGATGTGGGTGTTCGCCAGCCGGGCGGGCAGCGCGGTGCGGGCGATGCGGCGGGCGCCGGCTTCCAGGCGGGCGACGTGGGCCGACAGGCCGGCATGGGCCTCGGCGTCGATGACCGGGCCGACGTCGACCGCCCAGCTCGTGGCCGCCTCGCGCGGATCGCCCAGGCGCAGCTCGGCCATGGCGCCGGCCAGCATCGCCAGCAGCTTGTCGGCGACCTCCTCGTGCACGCACAGCAGGCGCAGCGCCGAGCAGCGCTGGCCGGCGCTGCGGAAGGCGCTCTGCACGACCGCGTCGACGACCTGCTCGGGCAGCGCGCTCGAATCGACCACCATCGCGTTGAGCCCGCCGGTCTCGGCGATCAGCGGCACGATCGCGCCGGGCCGGTCGGCCAGCGTCCGGTTGATGGCGCGTGCCACCGCCGTCGAGCCGGTGAAGCACACGCCGCCACAGGCCGGGTGGGCGACCAGCGCCGCGCCGACGCTCTCGCCGGGGCCCGGCAGCAAGGTGAGCGCCTGCTCCGGCAGGCCGGCTTCCTGCAGCAGCGTGACGAAGGCGGCGGCCACCGCCGGGGTCTGTTCGGCCGGCTTGGCCGCCACCGTGTTGCCGGCCACCAGCGCGGCCACGACCTGGCCGGCAAAGATCGCCAGCGGGAAGTTCCACGGGCTGATGCAGACGAACACGCCCCGGCCCTGCAGGCGCAGCGTGTTGCGCTCGCCGGTCGGGCCGGGCAGCTCCTGCGGCGCCAGCCGGTGCGCGGCCTGTTCGGCGTAGTAGCGGCAGAAGTCGATCGCCTCGCGCACCTCGGCCACCGCGTCGCCGATGGTCTTGCCACCTTCATGGACCAGCAGCGCGCAGAAGTCGTCCAGGCGCGCTTCGAGCCGGTCGGCGGCGCGCTGCAGCACGGCGCAGCGATGGTCCAGCGGCGTCGCGTTCCAGCTCGGCTGGAAGCGGGCCAGCGCCTGCATCGCGGCAGACGCGTCGGCGACGCTGGCGTCGGCCGGCCGGTCCAGGCCGCGCCGGCCGCGTGCCTCGACCGCCGCCAGCAGTGCCAGCCGGTGCGCGGCGATGTGCGGGTCGCGGCCCTCGCTGTTCGGGCGGGCGGCGCCGTAGAGCTGGCGCGGCAGGGGCAGGGTCGACCGGGCCGGCGGCAGCAGCGGCGAGGCCAGCAGCGTCGGCAGGTCGACCGTCGGATCGGCCAGCTGGTGGACGAAGGAGCTGTTGGCACCGTTCTCCAGCAGCCGGCGCACCAGGTAGGCCAGCAGGTCGCGGTGCTCGCCGACCGGCGCGTAGATGCGCAGCGGCGGCGCGTCCGGCAGGCCGGCCAGGCTGGCCTCGACCTCGCGGTGCACCGCCTCGCCCATGCCGTGCAGGCGCTGGAACTCGTAGCGCGGCACGCCGCTGCGGGCCGTGCCGACCGGCGGCTGCGCCATTTGCAGGATGGCGGCCAGCGTCGCCGCGTTGTGGGTCGCGAACTGGGCGTAGACGCAGTCCGGTGCGGCCAGCAGCGCCTGCGCGCAGGCCAGGTAGCTCAGGTCGGTGTGGCGCTTGTCGGTCCAGACCGGGTAGGCGGCCAGCCCCAGCTCCTGGGCCCGCTTGATCTCGCTGTCCCAGTAGGCGCCCTTGACCAGCCGCACCATCAGGCGGCGGCCGTGCGCACGGGCGATGGCGACGACCGCGGCCACCGTGTCCAGCGCGCGGGTCTGGTAGGCCTGCACCGCCAGGCCCAGGCCCTGCCACTGCGGATGGGTGCGCCGCGCGTGCGCCGCCAGCGCGTCCAGCACCCACAGCGACAGCTCCAGGCGCTCGCTCTCCTCGGCATCCAGCGTCAGGTTGATGTTGGCCTGCGCGGCCGCGTCGACCAGGCCGATCACGCGCGGCAGCAGCCGGGCGGCGACCGTGTCAGCGTGGGCGGCCTCGTAGCGGGCATCCAGCGCCGACAGCTTGATCGAGATGCCGTCGGCGCCCTCCGGCGAGGCGGCCCGGCCCTGCGCGCCGATCGCGGCGATGGCGCCGTGGTAGGCCGCCAGGTAGCGCTGCGCGTCCTCGTCGGTGCGGGCGCCTTCGCCGAGCATGTCGAAGCTGTGGACCCGGCCGTGGTGCTCGGCCCGCTCGGCGCGGGCAATCTTCAGGGCCTCGCCGATGGACTGGCCCAGCACGAACTGGCGGCCCAGCAACTGGATGGCGCGCACCGTCGCCGCCACCACCGTCTGCGCACCCAGGCGCTGCAGCAGGCCGGGCTGGCCGGCGCCGTCGGATTCGGGCAGCAGCTTGCGGGAGAAGTCCAGCGAGCGTGCCGCCAGCGCCGCGACCAGCGGATGCGCGCTCGTGCCGCTGCGCTGCTGTTCGGCGGCATGGGCGCTGAAGTCGGCCCGGCCGAGCTGGTCGGCGGTCAGCGCGATGGCGGTGGCGGTGTCGGGCACGCGCAGCAGCGCCTCGGCCAGCCGCATCAGCGCCAGGCCCTCGGCGCTGGAGATCGGGTATTCGTGCAGCAGCGATTCCAGCGCCCAGAACGGCGCGGGCTGGCGTCGCACCGCCTCGACCCAGGGCGCAGCGGTGGCCATCACCCGCGACCAGTCCAGCGGCAGGCTGGCGGCCGGCCCGGTCAGCACGCCCAGCAGGCGCTGAACTTGCTCGGCCTCGTCGCGCAGCGGCGAGGGCAGGCGGTCGGCGGCCAGCGGTGACGGCAGCGGAGACGGCAGCCCAGACGGCAGCGCGGTCGGCGGCAGCGACGGGCTCTGGGTGGTGGGGGTGTGGATCATCGCGAACCTCGGTGTCTCTGGTGAATGCCGCAACAGTACGCTTGCCTTGCATGAATCTTTCGCCAAAGATGATGGACTGCACCGCAAGAAATCCAATCCCGCAGGGAGCCATGAAGACCATCGCCGACCTCGACAAGACCGACCGCAAGATCCTGCGCCTGTTGCAGACCGACGGCCGCATCTCCAACCTGAAGCTGGCCGAGGCGGTGCACCTGTCGCCCACGGCGGTGCTCGAACGGGTGCGCCGCCTGACCCGCGACGGCTACGTGCTGGGCTACGAGGCACGCTTGAACCCGAAGCTGCTGGACGCCGGGCTGATGGTCTTCGTGGAAGTGCTGCTCGACCGCACCGTCCACGACGTGATGGACACCTTCAAGGCCGCCGTGCAGGTCCGCCCCGAGATCCTCGAGGCCCACCTCGTGGCCGGCGGCTTCGACTACCTGCTCAAGACCCGCGTGGCCGACATGGCTGCCTACCGCGAGTTCATCGGCAGCGTCATCTGGACCCTGCCCGGCGTGCGCGAGACGCGCACCTACGTGGTGATGGAAGAGGTCAAGAACACCGCGTCGATCGACATCTGAGGCGCCGCCCGGGCGGGGCCCGTCAGCCCCGCGCGCCGAAGATCGCCGTGCCGATCCGCACGATCGTCGCGCCCTCGAGCACCGCCGCTTCGAGGTCGGCGCTCATGCCCATCGACAGGGTGTCCAGGCCGTGCAGGCCGCCCTCGCGCAGCCGCTCGATCAGCTCGCGCAGGGCGCGGTGCGGGACGCGCTGGGCCGCGACGTCGTCGGCCGGCTCGGGGATGGCCATGAGCCCGCGCAGGCGCAGGCGGGGCAGGGCGGCGACCGCCCGGGCGACGTCGGCCACCTCGGCCGGCGCGAGGCCGCTCTTGCTGGCCTCGCCGCTGATGTTGACCTGCAGGCAGACCTGCAGCGGTGCCAGCGTGGCGGGGCGCTGCGCGTTCAGGCGCTCGGCGATCTTCAGGCGGTCGATGCCGTGGACCCAGTCGAAGGCCTCGGCGACGACGCGCGTCTTGTTGCCCTGCAAGGGCCCGATCAGGTGCCATTCGAGCTGGCTGCGCAGGTCGGCCAAGGCGGCGATCTTGTCGAGCGCTTCCTGCACGTAGTTCTCGCCGAAGGCCCGCTGTCCCGCCGCGTGCGCGGCCCGCACCGCCTCGGCCGGCTGGGTCTTGCTGACGGCCAGCAACTGCACGGCGTCGACGGGCCGGCCAGCCTCCCGGCAAGCCTGCTCAAGACGGGCCTGAACGCAGCCCAAGCGAGAGGTGATCGTCTGCATAATCGTCCGGATTAGACCAACTCCGGCCGACCTTGCCGCATCCCTGCGGCGCGGGCCACATCCCACATGGACATCACCCAGCTGCTTGCGTTCTCAGTGCGCAACAAGGCCTCGGACCTGCACCTCTCGTCCGGCCTGCCGCCGATGATCCGGGTGCATGGCGACGTGCGCCGGCTGAACGTCGATCCGCTGCCGCACAAGGCCGTGCATGACATGGTCTACGACGTCATGAACGACGCCCAGCGCAAGGTCTTCGAGGAGACGCTGGAGTGCGACTTCTCCTTCGAGATCCAGGGCCTGGCGCGCTTCCGGGTCAACGCCTTCAACCAGAACCGCGGTGCCGGCGCGGTGTTCCGGACCATCCCGAGCAAGGTGCTGACGCTGGAGGAGCTGGCCTGTCCCAAGGTCTTCGCCGACCTCTCGCTCAAGCCGCGCGGCCTGGTGCTGGTGACCGGCCCGACCGGTTCGGGCAAGAGCACGACGCTGGCGGCGATGGTCAACCACCGCAACGAGAACGAGTTCGGCCACATCCTGACGGTCGAGGACCCGATCGAGTTCGTGCACGACTCCAAGAAGTGCCTGGTCAACCAGCGCGAGGTCGGCGCGCAGACGCTGACCTTCTCCAACGCGCTGCGCTCGGCGCTGCGCGAGGACCCGGACGTCATCCTGGTCGGCGAGCTGCGGGACCTCGAGACCATCCGCCTGGCGCTGACCGCCGCCGAGACCGGCCACCTGGTCTTCGGCACGCTGCACACCTCCAGCGCGGCCAAGACCATCGACCGGATGGTCGACGTCTTCCCGGCCGGCGAGAAGGAGATGGTCCGCTCGATGCTGTCGGAGTCGCTGATCGCGGTGATCTCGCAGTCGCTGCTCAAGCGCCGCGACGGCAGCGGGCGCATCGCCGCGCACGAGATCATGCTGGGCAGCCCGGCGATCCGGAACCTGATCCGCGAGAACAAGGTCGCGCAGATGTACTCGATCATCCAGACCGGCCAGGCCCAGGGCATGCAGACGCTGGACCAGTGCCTCGCCGACCTGGTGCGGCGCGGCTACGTGTCGGCCGCCGACGCACGCATGATCGCCCGCACGCCCGAGAACTTCCCCGGCTGACCAGGAGCACACATGGAACGCGACCAGGCCTCGAAATTTATCAACGACCTGCTGCGCCTGCTGGTCTCGCGCGGCGGTTCGGACCTGTTCCTGACCTCCGAATTCCCGCCCGCGATCAAGGTCGACGGCAAGGTCACCAAGGTCTCGCCGCAGGCACTGTCGGGCCAGCACACGCTGGCGCTGGCGCGCTCGGTCATGAACGACAAGCAGGCCGCCGAGTTCGAGCGCACCAAGGAGTGCAACTTCGCGATCTCGCCGCAGGGCGTGGGCCGCTTCCGCGTCAACGCCTTCATGCAGCAGGGCCAGGTCGGCATGGTGTTCCGGACGATCCCGAAGGACCTGCCGAGCATCGACAAGCTGGGCCTGCCCAACATCCTCAAGGACATCGTGATGACCAAGCGCGGGCTGGTCATCATGGTGGGCGCCACCGGCTCGGGCAAGAGCACCTCGCTGGCGGCGATGGTCGACCACCGCAACACGGTCGCCTACGACCACATCATCACCATCGAGGACCCGGTCGAGTTCGTGCACCCGCACAAGAACTGCATCGTCACGCAGCGCGAGATCGGCATCGACACGCTGGGCTGGGAGGCGGCGCTGAAGAACACGCTGCGCCAGGCGCCCGACGTGATCCTGATGGGCGAGATCCGCGACCGCGAGACCATGGAGCACGCGGTCGCGTTCTCGGAGACCGGCCACCTGTGCCTGGCCACGCTGCATGCCAACAGCGCCAACCAGGCGCTCGACCGCATCGTCAACTTCTTCCCCGAGGAACGCCGCAGCCAGCTGCTGATGGACCTGTCGCTGAACCTCAAGGCCATGGTCAGCCAGCGCCTGCTGGCCCGCGAGGAAGGCAACGGCCGGATCGCGGCGGTCGAGATCCTGCTGAACACGCCGCTGATCGCCGACCTGATCTTCAAGGGCGAGGTGGCCGAGATCAAGGAGATCATGAAGAAGAGCCGCGAGCTGGGCATGCAGACCTTCGACCAGGCGCTGTTCGACCTCTACGAAGGCCACTACATCAGCTACGAGGACGCGCTGCGCAACGCCGATTCGGTCAACGACCTGCGCCTGCAGATCAAGCTCAAGAGCCACCGGGCGCGCAACACCGACTTCGGCTCGGGCACCGAGCACCTGTCGATCGTTTGAGCGCGTCGACACACGTGGCGGGCGTGCCACACGGGGGGGAGCTTTGGAAATCGTCGATTTCGTGGTCAGGCTGAGTGAGTCGCCTGACTACCTGCCCTTGCGGACGCTGGTGTCCGCCCTGGGCTTCATCGGCCCTGCCGTGCTCGCTGCGGGCAGGGTCGGTCTCTACCTGACGCGCCGTCGTGAGATCAGACGCATCGAGATCGCGGATTCAGCCCGAACCTTTGCCCAGCACGAGATCGATGGGGCCATCGACAACTATGTCGAGCCGGCCTTCTCCTTGTCTCCGCCGAAGGACGATGATCTTTTCCAGCGTGATGACAGTCAGCCCGCTTTCAAGGTCCTGAAGGAGTTTGTGCGAAATTCTTCCGGTCCCCGGCATCTCTTGATCATTGCCGACGCAGGTGTCGGCAAGACGACCTTGCTGCTGAACCTGGTTGCGCGACCAGAGCGACTGGGCAACGACGTGAAGGTCGTCCTGCTGCCCTTGAAGTCCAATGACCTCGCTCAGCAAATCGGTCGCATTCCCCTTCCAAGTCAGACGGTTCTTTTGCTCGATGCATTTGATGAGCAATATGACCGAGAGCTTGGATCGGTAAAAATTGGGGGATTGCAGCCTGTCCTGGAACGGGCCGCTGGATTTCGTCGGGTGATCGTGACCTGTCGTTCGACACTTTTTGCTTCGGACACTGAAGTACCCACCGATACCGGTCTGACTGGGTCGGGGCCGCGCCCTGCAGGTGATTCAGGCACGCTCAAGTTCCTTCGCTGGTACTTGATGCCGTTTGACGATGCGAGGGTGAAGAAGTATCTCCAGCTCCGTATTCCATTCTGGTGCCTTGGCCGCCGTCGCCGCGTCATGCAGCATGTCCAGCGCCTCAGCCCATTGATGCGTCGGCCGATGCTGCTGAAACTCGTGCATGAATTGCGTGATGACTGGCAGGGTGGCAATGAGATATATCCGCTTTTTGAACATGTGGTGAATGGCTGGTTCGTTCGTGAGAGCGCCTGGTTCAAGAATCAGTTTCTCGAGCGTGCATCTCGAATCATGGCCGTCCACATCTATTCTCAAAGAGACCGCCGTCGCAAGGATTCCATCTCTGCCGGGGAGATCGATGACTTGATCGAGTCGAGTGGATTGCTCGATGCCGGCAGCAGCGACCTTTCCCAAGGGGCTCGCCGAGCGGAGCAGTGGAAGTTCAAGACGCGGTCATTGATGGTGCGTGCGAGAGGCGCCACAGGCTATGTCGATGCCGAATACAAGTTCTCGCACCAGGCTATTCTTGAGTTCTTCGTCGTCCAGGCATTGATTGCAGGGGATGCCAGGGTGCAACTCTGCAGCTTCACGCCTCTGATGAAGGAATTCTTCGTCAGCTGGTTGCGTACGGCGGAGGCCGACGCCCAGGAAGCGTCCTTGCGCGCCATCAGGGAATTGGATCTGGCCAAGACCGGGCTGTTTCCCTTCGCGACCGTCCAGCGCTCAGATGTTGATCAGGCGTCCGAAGGTGAACTGGTGTTCGTGGGAACAAACGACAAGGTCGGCTCACAACTGGATGCGTCATTCATGCAGCGAACGGACGTCAAGATCTTGTTGCATGACGTGGAACAAGGCCGTCTGTTCAAGGTGCACGACTTGATGAGTGACATGGTCATCATCGTGCCGATGATCGAGAGTGATTCGGACCTGGGCCAGATCCTCGACCTGCGCTGCACGCGAGAGGCCCTTTCGGCCGGCTTCCCGAGCGGACTGCAGGTTCCCGACGCCTTCACCTTGCGGCGTGCTTTGCGCGTGATCGATTCGACGATCGGCCTGTCACGCGCATTCGGCCGGCGCAACATGTACTGGTGCCGTCACCGGACCATGGGCTACGCGATTTTCCGGGTCAGCTCCGCTCAGTCGGTTCCACCTGCGTTGGCGGACGATCTCGATCGGCTCGGCAGTTTCACGTTCCGGGGCCGCAGCGGAAACCATGTGGTTGAAACGTTCAAGGTCTGGAACATTTACCAGGCAGCTTGGGTGATCAACACCCAGGAACGGGGCCTCGGCTTGCACGCCCCGCTGGACCGGACAGCAACCGACTGGGCCAGCGGGCATGTCGGTGCGCTCACCGGTCGGTCCGAAGACGAGTTGAGCGTCTGCGGGATCAGCTTCGAATCGACCCTTGGACCGAGCTTGACGACGAGGTCCCGCCTGTTGGATGAGGGCTCCCGCCGTTCGGTGGTTTGAGTGCTCCGGTGGGACCGGCGACGGTCCCCGCAGGTCAACCTGTTCTGGTCGGTCGGACCGGCGACACCCGAGTCGCCATGCCGCGAGAATGCGCCGGTTTCAACCAGGAGCTGGCCATGAGCAACAAGACCTACGAATCCACCCCGTCGCGACGCGTCGCCTTCCTCGGCCTGGGCGTGATGGGCGGCCCGATGGCCGGCCACCTCGCCCGAGCCGGGCATCAGGTGACGGTCTACAACCGCACCGCCAGCAAGGCCGCCGACTGGGCTGCCCAGCATGGCGGGGCCCATGCCGCGACACCGCGCGAGGCGGTCGCCGGGGCGGACTTCGTGTTCGCCTGCGTCGGCAACGACGATGACCTGCGCTCGGTCGTGCTGGGCGAGCACGGCGCGCTGGCCGGCATGGCCGCCGGAGCGGGCTTCATCGACCACACCACCGCCTCGGCCGAGGTCGCGCGCGAGCTGTCGGCCGTGGCGGCGACGCAGGGCGTGGCCTTCATCGACGCACCGGTGTCGGGCGGCCAGGCCGGCGCGGTCAACGGCGTGCTGACCGTGATGTGCGGCGGCGACGCGGCCGCCTTCGAGGCCATGAAGCCGGTCGCGATGGCGTTCTCGAAGGCGGTCACGCTGCTGGGCGAGAGCGGTGCCGGCCAGCTCGCCAAGATGGTCAACCAGATCTGCATCGCCGGCCTCGTGCAGGGCCTGTCCGAGGCCATCGCCTTCGGCCAGAAGGCCGGCCTGGACATGCACCAGGTGCTCGACGTGATCGGCAAGGGCGCGGCCCAGAGCTGGCAGATGGACAACCGCGGCAAGACCATGGTCGACGACCAGTTCAGCTTCGGCTTCGCGGTCGACTGGATGCGCAAGGACCTCGGCCTGGTGCTGGCCGAGGCCCGCCGCAACGGCGCGCGCCTGCCGGCCACCGCGCTGGTCGACCAGTTCTATGCCGACGTGCAGCAGATGGGCGGTGGCCGCTGGGACACGTCCAGCCTGATCAAGCGCCTGCGCTGAACGGCACCGGCGGCGCGGGAACGCCGCCGGGAACGACGCTTGAAATGACGACGGCGGCCCGAGGGCCGCCGTCGTTCCTTGGCGATGCCGGCTTCGAGGCCCGGATCAGCGCGGCTTGCGCTCGGCCAGCTGCTCCGGCGTGATGATGTCGAGCAGGCGCACGACCTTCTTGACGCCGGAGATGGTGCGGATCAGGTCGATCGCGCGGGTCGCCTCGGCCTCGGTCACCTTGCCCATCAGGTAGACCGTCTCGCGTTCGGTCAGCACGGTGAAGGCGTTGGCCGACAGGTCCTTGGCATCGACCAGCGTGGCCCGGACCTTGGTCGACAGCAGCAGGTCGCGCGAACGGTCCGAGGCCGAGCTGGGCCAGCCCACCACCAGGTCGTTGACGACGTTGCGCACGTTCTCGACCTTGGCCACCGCGGCCTCGATCGCGGCCTTGTCGGCCTCGCTGAAGACCTCGCCGGTCAGCAGCACCTGGCGGTCGTAGCTGGTGACGGTGACGTGGGACTTGTCGCCCACCACGTCGCGGATGCGGTTCTGCGACTTCAGCTCGATGCCCTGGTCCTCCAGCTGGGTGCCCGAGGTACGGCGGTCGGTGGCGACCATCGCGCCGCCGAGCGCGGCACCGCCGATCAGCAGCGGGGCGCAGCCCGACAGCGCGGCCAGCAGGCCGGCACCGGCGAGCATCGCGCACAGGCTGCGCGAGGGGGTGTACTTCATGGAGCGGGTCACGTTCATGCGTCGGTTTCTCCGAGGAGTTGCAGGTCGATCACGTCACACAGCGTGTGGATGACCAGCAGGTGGACTTCGAGGATGCGGGCGGTGCGCTGGTGGGGCACGCAGATGTGCACGTCGGTCTCGGCCAGCGCGTCCGTCATCGCGCCGCCGCCCTGGCCGGTCAGCGCGACCACGGTCATCTCCTTCTCGTGGGCCGCCTCGACGGCGGCCAGCACGTTCGCGGCGTTGCCGCTGGTGCTCAAGGCGACCAGCACGTCGCCCGGATGACCGAGCGCGAGCACCTGCCGCGCGAAGATCTGTTCGAGGCCCTGATCGCGTCCGACCCCGGTCAACACGGAGGTGTCGCTCGACAGGCTGACCGCGGCCAGGCCCGGACGGTCCTGCTCGAAGCGACCCACCAGCAAGGCCGCGAGGCGCTGCGCATCGGCCGCCGAGCTGCCGTTGCCGCAGGCCAGGACCTTGCCGCCGCCCGTGATGCAACCCAGCACGGCATGCACGGCATCGCCGATCGGTCGCGTGAGGGCTTCGGCAGCGGCGTACTTGAGGTCGGCGCTGTCGAAGAACTGCTGCTGGATGCGCTGTTCGGACATGCGGGAATGATATGCGAGCCCTTTTGGCCGCCTCGTGACGAGGCGTGCCAGACGCGCGTGTGAGACGCCCGTGCGCACGGGCCGTGTCAGCCGGCGTCGAAGGCCGCCTGCATCCAGTTGAGATCCTGTCCGTCGATCGCCACGAGGTCGAAGCGGCAGGGCGGCGGATCGGGCAGGCGCAACAGGTAGTGGCGGGCCGCATGGATGATCTTCGCGCGCTTGCTCGCGCCGACGCTGGCCGCCGCGCCGCCGTGCGCGCTGTTGGCCCGGCGCGAGCGGACCTCGATGAACACGAGGGTCGCGCCATCGGCCATGACCAGGTCGATTTCGCCGCCGGGCCGGCCGGGGCCGCGTGCGACTCGATAATTGCGCTCGATCAGGCGCAGGCCCTGAGCCTGCAGATGCGCCAGCGCACGGTCCTCGGCGGCCATGCCGGGACGCTGCACCGGCCTGACGATGCCGGCCTCGACCGCCACCGTCGCAGGCTTCTCCGATGTCCCACCGAGTCCCAGCCGCTTGAACCACGACACCGCCATCACGCCCCCCGAGTCCTCGCCGTCGACCGTGTCGCTGCTGCGCCAGGCCGCCGCAGCGGCCACCGGCGGGCAGCAGCTGCCCGCCGGCGCACTGTATGTGGTCGCCACGCCGATCGGCAACCTGGCCGACATCACGCTGCGGGCGGTCCATGTGCTGGGTCTCGTCGACGCGCTGGCCTGCGAGGACACGCGCGTCAGCGGCGGCCTGATGCAGCGACTGGGCCTGCACAAGCCGCTGCTGTCGCTGCACGAGCACAACGAGGAACGTGTCGCCGCCCAGGTGGTCGCGCGCTTGCAGGCCGGCGAACGCATCGCCTACGTCAGCGATGCGGGCACGCCGGCGGTGTCCGACCCCGGCGCGCGGCTGGTCGCGGCGGTGCGGGCGGCCGGGCTGCGCGTGCTGCCGCTGCCGGGCGCGAGCAGCGTCGTGACCGCCCTGAGCGCGGCCGGCGATGTCGCCGCCGAAGGCTTCCGCTTCCTCGGCTTCCTGCCGGCCAAGGCGCAGGCGCGCCGGCAGGCCCTGCTGGCGCTGCGCGACGATGCGACCGCGCGGCTGCACAGCCAGGTGCTGTTCGAGGCGCCACACCGCATCGAGGCGCTGGCCGAAGCGCTGGCCGAGGTCCTGCCCGAACGCTGCCTGACCGTCTGCCGCGAGCTGACCAAGCAGTTCGAGAGCCTGCACACGCTCGCCGCCGCCGACCTGCCCGCCTGGCTGGCGGCCGATGCCGACCGCCGGCGCGGCGAGTTCGTGCTGGTGCTGCACGCCCTGGGCCAGCCGGCCCGCCGCGCCACGGCGGACGACGAGCCCGCCGAGGTCGACCCGGCACTGGCCGCGATCGAGCCGTGGCTGCGCGCCTTGCTGCCGATGCTGCCGCTCAAGCAGCTGGCCGCGCTGGCCTCGGGCATCAGCGGCCTGCCGCGCAACGCGCTCTACACCCGCTTGCTGGCGCTCAAGGCCGAGCTGGAGGCAGACGAGGACGACGAGGGCGAGGACTCCGGCTTCGGCGACTGAACGTTGCCGTCGGGTTCTTCGTGATCGCCATGGTTGGCGATCGGGTTGGAACGTATCCCAAGGGGCTGTTGCCGACGGGCCGGTCCCCCCACAATCGACGCATGTTGTCGCGTCGGGTGGTGGGGGTCATCTGGATCGGTCTGGCCGTGATGGTGCTGCTCGTGCCGTCGATCCGGCAGGCTGCATGGGCTGCCGGGGCTGCCGGAACCTCGCCGCCGGTCGCGCGGGTGGTGCCCAACGAGCCGGTGCTGCCGGTGGTGCGCTTCGCGCCCGAGGCCGACTATGGGCCCTTCGTCTACCGCGACAACGAAGGTCGCGTGCGGGGCCTGTCGGTCGACCTGCTCAACCGGGTCGTGCGGCATGCCGGCATCTCGATGCAGACGCTGCCGGCCCGGCCCTTGGCCGAGATCCTCGAAGGCGCCCGGCGCGGTGAGGTCGACCTGATCACCTCCCTGCGCCCGACGCCCGAGCGGGCCGAGTTCCTCGGCTTCACCCGCCCCTACGTGCAGGTCGATGCCATCGTGGTCGGCCGCAGCGGCACGCAACCGCCGGACCTGCGCGATCTGGCCGGGCGCAAGGTCGCGGTGGGCGCGGGCTATGCCGTCGAAGGCCATGTGCGCAAGGGCCATCCCGGCGTGCGCTGGCAGCCGGTGGCCGATGACCGCGCCGCGCTGGCGCTGCTGCGTGCCGGTGACGTCGACGCGGTCGTGGCCGACGTCGCCAGCGTTCACTTCATCGTCGGCCAGGAGGGTTGGCCGCCGCTGTCGCTGGGCCGGCCGGTGGGCTTTAGCTATCCGCTGTCCTTCGCCTGGCGCAAGGACCTGCCGGCGCTCGGTGCGGCGCTGGAGGCCGGACTCGGCGCGCTGACCCAGGACGAGCGCGCCGAGGTGCTGCGGCGCTGGATGCCGGCCGAGGCGCTCGATCCGGCTGATGACCGTCGCCTGCCGCTGATGCTGGCCGGTGCGGCCGCGCTGGTGTTCGGTGCGGGCGCGGTGCTGCTGGGCCGCTGGCGCCGCCGTGGCAGGGCGCGGGCTGGCGGAGAACAGCCTTGATCCGGCGTCGCGGGCCGGAAGGCGAGCCCGGCGAGCGACCGGATGACGACCGGGGCGACGACCCGGGCAGCGACCCCGGCAACGACCCGGGCAACGAATGGATGCCCTTCGACCCCGGTCGCCGGCCGACCTGGCCGGCTGCGCTGGCGCAGGCTGGCGTCGACCTGCCCGGTCCCGGTCCGGTCGAGGAGCCGGTGCGGATCGAGGAACAGCTGCGGCTGTGGGCCCTGCAGCAGCCCTGGCTCACGCTGCTGGTGGCCTTGCTGGGCGCGTGGTTCTGGTCCTCGGCGGCGATGTGGCTGTCGCGCTTCCCAGGGCAGGTGGCGGCCATCTGGTACACGAACGTGTGGGGCCTGGCGCTGCTGCTGGTGCTGCCGCGACGGGCCTGGCCTGCGGCCCTGCTGGCCGCCGGGCTGGGCATCCTGGGCGCCAACCTGGCCTACGGTGACGATGTCGGCCTGGCCGCGCTGCTGGTGCTGCCCAACCTGCTGGAGATGGTCGTGGCGGCCTGGCTGCTGCGGCGCGGTGGCGACCACCGCCGTCTGCTGCACGATCCGGCGGTGATGTTGCAGGTGATGCTCAAGGGCTCGCTGCTGCCCGCCGTGCTGGGCACGGCGGCGGCCAGTGCGCTGATGGCGCTGGCCGGCCTCAACCAGACCGTGCAGGTGGCCTGGGGCTGGCTGGACAGTTCGGCGGTCGGATCGGCCACGCTGCTGCCGATCACGCTGGCGGTGCTCGCCAGCGACGCTCGGACCCTGCGCGATCACCTGTTTGACGGCCGTACCGCCGCGCTGGCGCTGATCAGCGTCGGCGTGGCGCTGCTGGCCATCCTGATGCTGCCGTTTCCCTACGTCTACATGGTGCTGCCGCTGGTGCTGGGCGCCGTGCGGCTGCGCTTCGTGTCGGTGGCCGCCGCCGTCGCGCTGGTGTCGGTGACGGTGGGCACCTTGATCGCGCAGGGCCTGTTCCCGGCGCCGCCGCAGACCGCCCATTGGCAGCAGCTGCTGCTCTACACGCCACTGCTGGCCGCGCTGATGCCGCCGCTGCTGCTGGCCGCGTCGGCCGAGCAGGTGCGACGCCAGACGCTCGAGCTGGAACGCAGCCGCGAGCGCTACCGCTCGCTGTACGAGCGCACGCCGGCCATGATGGTGTCGGTCGACCGCACCGGCCGGCTGATCGGCGTGAGCCGCCTGTGGCTGGAGCGCATGGGTCTGGCGCGCGCCGAGGTGATCGGTCGCCGGCTGGACGATTTCATGACCGAGCCAGCCCGCCTGCTGGCCAGCCTGCAGGTCTGGCCGGCGCTGCTCAATGCCGGCAGCTGCCGCGACGTCGAGCTGGAGCTGGCGCGCAGCGACGGCCTGGCCATCGACGTGCTCGTGTCGGCCACCACCGACCGCGCCAGCGACGGCCAGGTGCTGCGTGCCCACCTGGTGCTGGAGGACATCACCCGCAAGCGCTTGGCCGAGCAGCTGGCGGCCGAGCACGTGCGCAGCAAGGTGACGCTGGAGAGCATCGCCGACGCCGTCATCACCAGCGATGCGCGCGGGCGCATCACCTACGCCAACCCGGTCGCGCTGACATTGCTGGGCCAGACCGAGGCGGCGCTGCAGGGTCGCCCGTATGGCGAGGCGCTGGTCCGGCGCGACGTCGACAACGGTGCCGAGGTGCCCGACCCGGTCGCCCTGTGCCTGCAGCAGCGTCGCCGCCAGGTCGCGCCGCAGCGGGTCCGGCTGGCCCATGCCGGCGGTGGCGAGCATGTGGTGCAGGAATCGGTCTCGCCGATGGTGGCCGACGGCCGGGTGATCGGCGCGGTCGCCGTGCTGCACGACATCACCGAGGCCCACGCCATGGCCTTGCAGCTGGCCCATCGGGCCCAGCACGACGCGTTGACCGGCCTGCCCAACCGCCTGTTGCTGCACGACCGCCTGGTCCAGGGCCTGCAGCTGGCGCGCCGGCAGCGCCGCGTGCTGGCGCTGATGTTCATCGACCTGGACGGGTTCAAGGCCATCAACGACCGCTTCGGCCATGCCAGCGGCGACGCGCTGCTGTGCCAGGTCGCCGAGCGGCTGCTGGAACAGTTGCGCGCCAGCGACACCGCCTGCCGGCTGGGTGGCGACGAATTCGTCGTGCTGCTGCCGCAGGTCGAGTCGGTGATCGATGCCGGCCGGGTCGCGCACAACCTGCTGGAGGCGATCTCGCGGCCCTATGCGCTGGCGGGCACGCTGGTGCAGGTCAGCGCCAGCATCGGCGTGGCCTGCCACCCGGAAGGCGGGCTGGACGAGGTCAGCCTGATGCGCAATGCCGACCGCGCGATGTACGAGGCCAAGCAGCGCGGCCGCAACCAGGTGCACTTCTTCGCGCCGCCGGCGGCACGCACGGCCTGAGCGGCTCAGGCCGGCGGTCGTTCAGGCCGGCTGGGTGGTCATGTCCTGCGGAGCCTCGCTCATGCCCTGGTGGCGCAGCAGCGCGTCGATGCGGGGTTCGCGGCCGCGGAAGGCCTTGAAGTTGTCGATCGCGTCGCGGGCGCTGCCGGCCTCCAGGATCTCGGTGCGGTAGCGCCGGCCGGTCGCCGGGTTGAGGATGCCTTCTTCCTCGAAGGCGCTCCAGGCGTCCGCGCTCAGCACCTCGGCCCACTTGTAGCTGTAGTAGCCGGCCGCGTAGCCGCCCGCAAAGATGTGCGAGAAGGTGTGCTGGTAGCGGTTGAACGCCGGCGGCACCAGCACCGCGACCTCCTGGCGGACCTCGTCGAGCGTGCGCTGGACCGCCTCGGCGCTGGCCGAGCCCGTCTCGGCATGGATGCGCATGTCGAACAGCGCGAACTCGACCTGGCGCAGCGTCATCATGCCGCTCTGGAAGTTCTTGGCCGCCGTCATCTTGTCGAACAGCGCGCGCGGCAGCGGCTCGCCGGAGTCGACGTGGGCGGTCAGTTGCTGCAGCACCTCCCACTCCCAGCAGAAGTTCTCCATGAACTGGCTGGGCAGTTCGACGGCATCCCACTCGACCCCGCTGATGCCCGAGACGCCGAGGTCGTCGACCTGGGTCAGCATGTGGTGCAGGCCGTGGCCGAATTCATGGAACAGGGTCTGGACCTCGTCGTGCGTCAGCAGCGCGGGCTTGCCGTCGATCGGCGCGGTGAAGTTGCACACCAGGTGCGCCACCGGCGTCTGCAGCGAGCCGGTGTCCGGGCGCAGCCAGCGCGAGCGCACGTCGTCCATCCAGGCACCGGGCCGCTTGCCCGGGCGGGCGTAGGGGTCGAGGTAGAACTGGCCGACGATCTGGCCGGCCCGCTCGATGCGGTAGAAGCGCACCGACTCGTGCCAGACCGGCGCGCTGTCGGGCGTGATCGTCACCTCGAACAGGGTCTCGATGATGCGGAACAGGCCGGCCAGCACCTTGGGCTCGGTGAAGTACTGCTTGACCTCCTGGTCACTGAAGGCGTAGCGGGCCTCCTTGAGCTTCTCGCTCGCATAGGCGCTGTCCCAGGACTGCAGCTCGGTGATGCCCAGCTCGGCGGCGGCAAAGGCCTGCAGCTCGGCCAGGTCGCGCAGGCCGTGCGGCTTGGCGCGGCGGGCCAGGTCGCGCAGGAAATCGAGCACCTGCTGCGGCGTCTCGGCCATCTTCGGGACCAGCGACAGGTGGGCATAGCTGGGCAGGCCCAGCAGCGCGGCTTCCTCATGGCGCAGACGCAGGATCTCGGCCATCACCGGGCCGTTGTCGCGCTCGGCCGGGCCGGTCTCGCAGGCCCGGGTGACGTAGGCGGTGTAGAGCTCGCGGCGCAGCTCGCGGTCGTCGGCGTACTGCATCACCGGCAGGTAGACCGGCATGTGCAGCGTCAGCTTGTGGCCGTCCTGGCCGTCCTTCTCGGCCGCCGCGCGGGTGGCGCTGCGCACGTCCTCGGGCACGCCGGCCAGGCGCTCGGCCGGCACGACCCGCGCGTAGCCGTCGGTCGCGTCGAGCACATGCTCGGAGAACTTCTGCGAGGCCAGCGCCTGGGCCTCCTGGATCTGCGCGTAGCGGGCCTTGGCCTCGCCCTGCAGCTCGGCGCCGCCGAGCACGAAGTCGCGCAGGCTGTGGGCCAGTTCCTGCTGGCGGGCCCGGTTCAGCGTCGCGGCGGCCGGGCTGGCCGCGATGGCCTTGTACTTGGCGTAGAGCCGCTCGTCGGCGCCCAGGCGCGTGTAGAACTCGGTGATGGCGGGCAGCTTCTCGTTGTAGGCCGCGCGCAGCTCGGGCGTATCGGCCACGCCCTTGAGGTGGCTGATGGCGCCCCAGGCGCGGCCCAGCCGCTCGGTGGCCACCGACAGCACGCGCGACAGCGCCTCGTAGTCGGCCGGCGTGGCGTCGCTGACGGCGCTTTCCAGGGCGGTCTCGGCCTGGGCCAGCAGCACGTCGATGGCCGGTCCGACATGCTCCGGACGGATGGCGGCGAACTGGGGCAGCGGGGCGGCGTCGAGCAGGGGGTTGTCGGTGTGCATCGTGGGCATGGTTCTCGTGCGGGGGATGGCGGATTCTCTGCCAGCCAGTGCCGGCCCCATCCCATTTGGGCCTATCGGCGCGATGCACAAGTCCATTCGTCACGCGGCCCCATGAACAAAGCCGCACGGACCTCGCGGTCGCGTGCGGCTTCCAGCCACGAAGTCTTCCTGTTCCGGTCCGGACACGTCGGCCGGGCGGGCCCCTCTCCAGCGCCCGTCCGACGTGCCGGCGCGGATCAGAAGAAGCCCAGCGCGTTCGGCGAGTAGCTCACCAGCAGGTTCTTGGTCTGCTGGTAGTGGTCCAGCATGGCCTTGTGGGTCTCGCGGCCGATGCCCGATTCCTTGTAGCCGCCGAAGGCCGCATGGGCCGGGTAGGCGTGGTAGCAGTTGGTCCAGACGCGACCGGCCTGGATCGCGCGGCCCATGCGGTAGGCGCGGCTGCCGTCACGGGTCCACACGCCGGCACCCAGGCCGTAGACGGTGTCGTTGGCGATGCGCAGGGCCTCGGCCTCGTCCTTGAAGGTGGTCACGGCGAGCACCGGGCCGAAGATCTCCTCGCGGAAGATGCGCATGTCGTTGTGGCCCTGGAACAGCGTCGGCTGGATGTAGTAGCCGCCGGCCAGCTCGCCGCCCATCAGCGCGCGGTCACCGCCGCACAGCACCTTGGCGCCTTCCTGCTTGCCCAGTTCGAGGTAGGACATGATCTTGTCCATCTGCATGGCCGAGGCCTGCGCGCCCATCATCGTGTCGGTGTCGAGCGGGCTGCCCTGCCGGATCGCGGCGACGCGCTGGAGGGCGCGCTCGATGAAGCGGTCGTAGATCGATTCCTGGATCAGCGCGCGGCTCGGGCAGGTGCAGACCTCGCCCTGGTTGAAGGCGAACAGCACCAGGCCCTCGATGGCCTTGTCGAGGAAGGCATCGTCCTCGGCCATCACGTCGTCGAAGAACACGTTCGGGCTCTTGCCGCCGAGTTCCAGCGTGGCCGGGATCAGGTTGGCGGCGGCGGCCTGGGCGATCACCTTGCCGGTCGCGGTCGAGCCGGTGAAGGCGATCTTGGCGATGCGCTTGCTGGTGGCCAGCGGCGTGCCGGCTTCGCGGCCATAGCCGTTGATGATGTTGAGCACGCCCGGGGGCAGCAGGTCGGCGATCAGCTCGGTCAGCACGAGGATGCTGATGGGCGTCGACTCGGCCGGCTTGAGCACCACGCAGTTGCCCGCGCCGAGCGCCGGGGCCAGCTTCCAGGCCGCCATCAGGATGGGGAAGTTCCACGGAATGATCTGGCCGACCACGCCCAGCGGTTCCTGGAAGTGGTAGGCGATGGTGTGGCCGTCGATCTCGGAGAGCGCGCCTTCCTGGGCCCGCACGCAGCCGGCGAAGTAGCGGAAGTGGTCGACCGCCAGCGGGATGTCGGCGTTCAGCGTCTCGCGGATGGGCTTGCCGTTGTCGACCGTCTCGGCATAGGCCAGCAGCTCCAGGTTCTGCTCGATGCGGTCGGCGATCTTCAGCAGGATGTTGGCGCGCTCGGCCGGCGCGGTGGCGGCCCACTTCGGCGCGGCGGCGTGGGCGGCGTCCAGCGCCCGTTCCACGTCGGCGGCGCCCGAACGCGCGGCCTGGGTGTAGACCTGGCCGCTGATCGGCGTGATGACGTCGAAGTAGCGGCCTTCGACCGGGGCGACGAACTTGCCGCCGATGAAGTTGTCGTAGCGGGGCTTGTAGGCGATCTTGGCGCCGGCGGCGCCGGGGGCTGCGTAGAGCATGTGTGTCTCCTCTGGGGGGTGGAAGAACCGACGGGGTCCGCCGGCTACTTCGCATCGGCCGTGCCAGGGCGGATTCGCCAGGGAAAGGCCGCTTCGGCGCACGAACCGGCCGGCTGCGCGCGGTCCGGCGGCTGGCCTGTTCATGGCCGATGGCACACCTGTCACGAAGCGGGACACCTGCCTGCGGGAATCTGCGCGATGGCTCCTGCCGCCCGATGCCGCGACAGTGCCGATGCGGTCCCGCGTGGCCGCCGGCCCTGCCGGGCCGAGCCGGAGAACCGCCCATGCCGACGATGTCCCTCACGCCGCGTTCCAGCGCGGACCGCCTGCGCACCGCCCGCCGCCAGTGGCTCGACTCGGGCGTGCTGTCCGACGACCTGCTCGCGCCCGGCCTGCAGGCCAGCTGGCAGCGCAGCCGCCAGCACGGCCTCTTGCCCGACGGCCGCGCGCCCGGCACGCCGCACGCGTCGGCGGCGCAGCTGGCGCGGGCGCTGGCGCACCGCCGCACGCTGGTCTCGCATGCCAAGCCGGTGATGGCCTTCCTCAACGAGCAGATCCGCGACAGCGACAGCATCGTCGTGCTGGCCGACCCGCAGGGCATGCTGCTGCATGCGCTGGGCGACCTCGGCTTCGCCGACCGCGCCGCCCGGGTCGCGCTGCGGCCGGGCGCGATCTGGAGCGAGCAATGGCGCGGCACCAACGCGATCGGCACGGCCCTGGCCGACGGCGCGACGGTGGTCGTGCACGGCGCCGAGCACTACCTGGAACGCAACGCCTTCCTGACCTGCGCGGCCGCGCCGATCGTCGATCCGGCCGGCCAGTTGCTGGGCGTGCTCGACATCTCCGGCGACCGCCGCGCCCACCACCGCCACACGCTGGGCCTGGTGCGGTCGGGCGCCCGCATGATCGAGCACCAGCTGTTCGAGAGCCGCCATGCCGCCGGCCTGCAGCTGCGGCTGCATGCCCAGGTCGAGGGCCTGGGCACCGTCACCGAGGGCCTGCTCGCCTTGTCCGAGGACGGCTGGATCACCGGCGCGAACACGGCCGCGCTGGAGCTGCTGGGCCTGCCGCGCAGCGCCATCGGCACGCTGAGGCTCGAACGTGTGCTGGACCTGGACATGGCCGCGCTGCTGGCGGCCGCGCGGCCCGGCCTGAACGGCGCGCCACGCGAGCTGCGCCGGCTGGACGGATCGGCGCTGTGGGGTCGGCTGGACGTCGGCCGCACCGTGCGCGCCGGCCCGAGCGCGCTGGCCGCCCCGCGTGCGGTGGACATCGCGGCCACGCCGGTGCCGCCGCGCCGGGGCGCGCCCGTGTCCTCGCCGATGGACGCGCTGGCCGCGCTGGACCGCGGCGACGGCGCGATGCAGGCCGCCATCGAGCGCGCCCGGCGCGTGCTGGACAAGCCGATCGCGCTGCTGCTGCAAGGCGAGTCCGGCGTCGGCAAGGAGGTCTTCGCGCGGGCGACGCACCGCAGCGGACCGCGTGCCGATCGGCCCTTCGTCGCGGTGAACTGCGCGGCGCTGCCCGAGACGCTGATCGAGGCCGAGCTGTTCGGCTACCGCGCCGGCGCCTACACCGGCGCCAGCCGCGACGGTGCACCTGGGCGCATCCGCGAGGCCCACGGCGGCACGCTGTTCCTCGACGAGATCGGCGACATGCCGCTGCCCATGCAGGCCCGGCTGCTGCGCGTGCTGCAGGAGCGGCAGGTGGTGCCGCTGGGCGGCGGCAAGCCGGTCGACGTGGACTTCCGCCTGGTCTGCGCGACCCACCGCAAGCTGCGCGCCGAGGTCGAGGCCGGCCGCTTCCGCGAGGACCTGTACTACCGCGTCAACGGCCTGGCGCTGACGCTGCCCAGCTTGCGCGAGCGGGGCGACCTGGATGCGCTGGTCGAGGCCATGCTGCGCGAGCTCGAACCGGGGCGCGAGCTGGCGCTGTCGGCCGATGTCGCGGCCGCCTTCGCCACCTACCGCTGGCCGGGCAACATCCGCCAGCTCGTCAACGTGCTGCGCACCGCCTGTGCACTGCTGGGCGAGCATGAGCACCGCATCGAACGCAGCCACCTGCCCGAGGACCTGATCGACGAGCTGGTCTCGTCGACGGGCACGTCGCTTCCGGCCCTGGCGGTCGAGGGCGGCGGCTCCGACCTGCGCCAGCAGGCCGAACGCTGCATCACCGAGGCCTTGCGCAGCAGCGCCGGCAACCTGTCCGAGGCGGCGCGGCGACTGGGCATCAGCCGCAACACGCTCTACCGCAAGCTGCGCGAGCGCGGCGGCTGAGCTGGCTCAAAGCCGCTCCGCCGCCTCGATCGTGTTGACCAGCAGCATCGTGATCGTCATCGGCCCGACGCCGCCGGGCACCGGGGTGATCCAGCCGGCGACGTCCTTGACGCCGTCGAAGTCGACGTCGCCGCAAAGCTTGCCCTCGTCGTTGCGGTTCATGCCGACGTCGATCACGACGGCGCCGGGCTTGACCATGTCGGCCGTCAGCACGTCGCGCTTGCCGACCGCCGCGACGACGATGTCGGCCTGGCGGGTGTGGTGGGCCAGGTCGGCGGTGCCGCTGTGGCAGACCGTCACGGTGGCGTTGGCGGCCAGCAGCATCATGGCCATGGGCTTGCCGACGATGTTGCTGCGGCCGATCACGACCGCGTGCTGGCCGCGCAGGTCCCGAAGGCCGATGGATTCGAGCATCTTCATGCAGCCGTAGGGCGTGCAGGCCTTGAAGCCCGGTTCACCGACCAGCAGCGCGCCGGCGCTGGCGACGTGGAAGCCGTCGACGTCCTTGAGCGGCGAGATCGCCTCGATCACCGCATGGTCGTCGATGTGCTTCGGCAAGGGCAGCTGGACCAGGATGCCGTGGATGGCCGGGTCGGCGTTGAGCGCCTCGATGCGCGCGAGCAGCTCGGCCTGGGTCATCGAGGCGTCGTGCTTTTCCAGCACCGAATGCAGGCCGCTGTCGGCACAGGCCTTGACCTTGTTGCGCACGTAGACGGCGCTGGCCGGGTTGTCGCCCACGAGGATCACGGCCAGGCCGGGCCGGATGCCGCGCGCGGCCAGCGCGGCGGCACGTTGCGCGATGTCGGCGCGGAGCTGGCGGGAAAGGGCGTTGCCGTCGATCAGTTGGGCGCTCATGGACACACTCGTCTGCGGGGTAGGGGCGAAGGAACGGGCGAAGGAACGGGCGATGAAAACACGAGAGGCCGCACGCGGCGGCCTCTCGTTGGCTCAAAGATGGTCAGACCTTGGCGGCCGCGCCGAGCGCGATCTTCAGCAGGTCCGCCACAGTGTTGGCGTTGAGCTTTTCCATGATGTTGGCGCGGTGCGCCTCGACCGTCTTGATGCTGATGCCGAGGTCGTCGGCGATCTGCTTGTTCAGGCGGCCGGCGACGATGCGTTCGAGCACCTGCGCCTCGCGGGTCGTCAGGCGCGCCAGCAGCGCATCGCGGCTGGCCTGTTCCTGGTGGTGCGAGAAGGAGGAGCGGGCCCGGTCCAGCATGCGCTCGACCAGCGTGACCAGCTCGTCCTCCTTGAAGGGCTTCTCGATGAAGTCCTCGGCACCCTTCTTCATCGTCGTGACCGCCATCGGCACGTCGCCGTGGCCGGTGATGAAGACGATGGGCAGGGGGCTCTTGCGCTCGAGCAGGCGGTCCTGCAGTTCCAGCCCGGTCATGCCGTCCATGCGGATGTCGGCGATCAGGCAGGCGACTTCACGCGGGTCGAAGCGGGACAGGAAGGCTTCGGCGGAGTCGAAGCACTTGACGCGGTAGTCCTTGCCTTCGAGCAGCCATTGAAGGGAGTCGCGAACGGCCTCGTCGTCGTCGACAACGTAGACCGTACCTTTCTTGGGGATCAGGCTCATGAGGACTCGGTGGACGTGTGGGAGGAATCGACGGTGGCCTGCGGGGCGGTCAGCGGCGCCGGAACCGGGGTCGCGCTGGCGGCTGTGAGTGCAGCCGAGATCGACGCCTGGACGGGCAGCAGGACCGTGAAACGGCACCCCGTCACGAGGCCGGAATTGTAGAGGTTCTCCGCCTTGATCCGGCCCTGGTGCGACTCGATGATCGAGCGGCACAGCGACAGGCCGATGCCCAGGCCTTCGGTCTTGGTCGAGAAGAAGGCCTCGTACAGGCGGTTGATCACTTCCTCTTTCAGACCGGGGCCGTTGTCGCTGACGCTGAACTCGATCACGCCCCCCAGTTCAGGGGTGTGGCGCGGCACGACGCGCAGTTCGATGTATCGGCGCTTGGGCGGCAGGGCCGCGCCGTCGATCGCCTCGGCGGCGTTCTTGATGAGGTTGAGCAGCACCTGCTCGATCAGGATCGGATCGACCTGCAGCACCGGCAGGCGCTGCGCGACATAGGTGTGCAGCGTGATGTTGCGACGGCGCAGCTCGATGCCGGCCAGCTCGACCGCGTCCTCGACGATGTCGGTCGCGCGGGCCTCCTGGCGCTGCGGCTCGCTGCGTTTCACGAAGGCGCGGATGCGGTGGATGATCTGGCCGGCGCGGTGCGCCTGGCGGCTGGTCTTCTCCAGCGCGGACAGCAGGTCCTCGTCGCTGAGCTTGCCGGCCTTGTGGCGCGAGATGATGCCGTTGCAGTAGTTGCTGATCGCCGCCAGCGGCTGGTTCAGCTCGTGAGCCACCGAGGACGCCATCTCGCCCATCGTCACCAGCCGGCTGGTCACCTGGGCCCGCTCGGCCTGCTGCGCGGCCAGCTCCTCGATGCGGCGGCGCGCGGTGATGTCCGTGGCGATCAGCATCTGCGCCAGCCGGCCGTCGGTCCACTGCAGGTAGCGGGCGCGCACGTCGAACCACTTCTCCAGCGTGTCGACATAGACCTCGCGGGTGTCGGCGCTGGCATCGGTCAGCTCGGCGGTGGGCAGGCCGCCCAGGCCGTCGACGTCGTCGGCACCTTCGCCCTCGGAGGCCCCGTCGGCCGCATGCATGCCCGCCAGCAGCGCGTGCCAATGGGCGTCACCACCGAACCAGAGCCGGTAGGAGCGGTTGGCGAACAGCAGCTCGCTGTTCTGGACCGCCAGCACCGACACGGCCGCGTCCAGCCCTTCGAGCACGGTGGTGAAGCGCTCGTGCGAGGCGGTCAGCTGGTCGCGGATGCGCTTGGCCTCGGTGATGTTGGTCATCGAGGTCATCCAGCCGGTCTGCTGGCCGCGCGAGTCGATCAGCGGCGAGACATACATGCGCGCGTCGAACTGCGTGCCGTCCTTGCGCAGCACGCGGACCTCGATGCCGCCGGCCGGGCTGCGGCCGGCCAGTTCCTGGACCAGCAGCCGGCTGTTTTCCTCGACCCGGTCGGGCGGCCAGGTCGGGTAGGGCGGCATGCGGCCGATCAGCTCGGCCTCGCTGAAGCCGGTCATCGCGCAGAAGGCCGGGTTGACGTAGGTGATGCGGCCATCCTGGTCCATCGCCCGCATGCCCGTCAGCATGGAGTTCTCCATCGCGCGGCGGAAGTTGGTCTCCTGCACCAGCGCGCCCTGGATCTGCAGCCGGCGGCGCATGTGGCGCCAGGTGCCGAGCAGCATCCAGACCGTCAGCACCGACAGCGCCAGCACCATCCAGAACAGCGTGTTGCCGATCAGGCCGAAGGACGTGCGGTAGCCCTCGCCGCGCAGCGTCAGGCCCTGGCCGACGGTGCCGAAGCTGACGTCGTAGATCAGCTTGCCGCGGGTCCGTCCGGGCTGGCTGGCCATCGTGCTGGCGAGCACCGTGTCGGATGCGTCGAGCAGGCTGATGACGTGGCGTTGCTGGACGTCGACCGGCACGAAGTAGCGCAGCAGCGCCTCGATCGAGTATTCGACCATCAGCGTGCCGACGAAGGCGCCGTGGTCGATCAGCGGTACGTGCAGCTGGACCACGCCGATGCGCTCGTCGTGCGTGAACGGGCGCGAGTAGGTCGGCAGGCGCAGGTCGCGGGCCTCGTGGAAGGCGCGGCGGGCCGGCTCGGGCAGGGGCTGGTTCGGGCCGGCCAGCGCCAGGTGCGGCAGCGCGCCGGCGAGGTCGGGCGAGATCATCCGGGCCTCGGTGCGCTGCGAGGCATCGAGCCAGCTGATGCCGATGATCTCGGGCCGGGTGCGCAGCAGCGCCTCGGCCTGGGTGTCGAAGTGCGAGTGGTCGCCGCTGCGCTGCATGACCTCGCGGGCGACGCGCACGAACTGCTCCTGGTTCTCGATCAGGCGCAGGCGGATCTGCTGCTGCACCAGCTCGGCGTCGCGCCGCACCGACTCGATCTCCCGCTCGACTTCCTCATTGCGCAGGTACCAGAACGCGGCCACGATCGCCGCCAGGAAGAGCAGCACCGACAGCAGCGGTGCCAGGGTCGCGACGCGGTCCTGGCGGGCCGGGGACATGCCCCGCCACCAGGCCCAGAACATGCGCCGGGGGCGGACACGGGCCTTGCCCGTCGGGTCGTGTGGAAGTCGACGATCGCTCATCCGTGAATTATCCGTGGCGCCCCACGGACGAACGATCGTTCGTGCCTGCGTTTCATATCATGGAAGTGTGCGGCACGATTTGAAATTCGCATCCTCTTGTGCAACACTGCGCGCCGGCCTCGCGTGGTGCGGGGTCCCGAGACGCCCCCCGAGACGCCCCCAGAGGAGACTGCATGTCCGCCCAGCCACAGAGCCAGCCGAATCAGGCCGATGCCGACGCCCTGAACCAGGAAACCCGAGAGTGGCTCGACGCCCTCAGTGCCGTGATCCAGGCCGAGGGTGGCGAACGCGCCCACCAGCTGCTCGAGGACCTGCTCGAGCACGCGCGCCAGAACAGCATCGACATGCCGTTCTCGGCCAACACCGGCTACGTCAACACGATCGAGCCGAACCAGGAAGCGCGTTGCCCCGGCAACATCGAGATCGAGGAGCGCCTGCGCGCCTACATGCGCTGGAACGCGATGGCGATGGTGGTCAAGGCCAACCGCCACAACCCCGAGGACGGCGGTGACCTGGGCGGCCACATCGGCTCCTTCGCGTCGCTGGCCCACATGTTCGGCGCCGGCTTCAACCACTTCTGGCATGCCGAGAGCGAGAACCACGGCGGCGACTGCCTCTACATCCAGGGCCACGTCTCGCCGGGCGTCTACGCCCGCGCCTACCTGGAAGGTCGCCTGACCGAGGAACAGCTGCTGCACTTCCGCCAGGAAGTCGACGGCAAGGGCCTGTCGAGCTACCCGCACCCGAAGCTGATGCCCGAGTTCTGGCAGTTCCCGACCGTCTCGATGGGCCTGGGCCCGCTGATGGCGATCTACCAGGCTCGCTTCCTGAAATACCTGCATGCCCGCGGCATCGCCAACACCGAGAACCGCAAGGTCTGGGTCTTCTGCGGCGACGGCGAGATGGACGAGGTCGAGTCGCTCGGCGCGATCGGCCTGGCCGCGCGCGAGAACCTCGACAACCTGATCTTCGTCATCAACTGCAACCTGCAGCGCCTGGACGGCCCGGTGCGCGGCAACGGCAAGATCATCCAGGAGCTCGAAAGCGAGTTCCGCGGTGCCGGCTGGAACGTCATCAAGCTGCTGTGGGGCAGCAACTGGGACCCGCTGCTGGCGCGCGACAAGGACGGCGCGCTGCGCAAGCTGATGATGGAGACGCTGGACGGCGACTACCAGGCCTTCAAGGCCAACGACGGTGCCTATGTCCGCAAGCACTTCTTCGGCCGTGACCCGCGCACGCTGGAGATGGTCGCCCACATGAGCGACGACGACATCTGGAACCTGCGCCGTGGCGGCCACGACCCGCAGAAGGTCTACGCGGCCTACCACCAGGCGGTCCACACCAAGGGCCAGCCGACGGTGCTGCTGATCAAGACCGTCAAGGGCTTCGGCATGGGCAAGGTCGGCGAGGGCAAGAACACCGTCCACCAGACCAAGAAGCTGACCGACGAGGACATCAAGATCTTCCGCGACCGCTTCAACATCCCGGTGCCCGACAGCGAGCTCGCCAAGATCCCGTTCTACAAGCCGGCCGACGACACGCCCGAGATGCAGTACCTGCACGAGCGCCGCAAGGCCCTCGGCGGCTACCTGCCGCATCGCCGCACCAAGGCCGACGAGAGCTTCACGGTGCCGGCGCTGGAGACCTTCAAGGCCGTGCTCGACCCGACCGCCGAAGGCCGCGAGATCTCGACCACCCAGGCCTACGTGCGCTTCCTGACGCAGCTGCTGCGTGACCAGGCGCTCGGCCCGCGCGTCGTGCCCATCCTGGTCGACGAGGCCCGCACCTTCGGCATGGAAGGCCTGTTCCGCCAGGTCGGCATCTACAACCCCGCAGGTCAGCAGTACACCCCGGTCGACAAGGACCAGGTCATGTACTACCGCGAGGACAAGGCCGGCCAGATCCTGCAGGAAGGCATCAACGAGGCCGGCGGCATGTCCAGCTGGATCGCGGCGGCGACGTCCTACAGCACAAGCAACCGCATCATGGTGCCGTTCTACGTCTACTACTCGATGTTCGGCTTCCAGCGCATCGGCGACCTGGCCTGGGCGGCCGGCGACATGCAGGCCCGCGGCTTCCTGCTGGGCGGCACGTCCGGCCGGACCACGCTGAACGGCGAAGGCCTGCAGCACGAGGACGGCCACAGCCACATCCTGGCCGGCACGATCCCGAACTGCATCAGCTACGACCCGACCTTCGCCCACGAGGTCGCGGTGATCATGCAGCACGGCCTCAAGCGCATGGTCGAGAAGCAGGAGAACGTCTTCTACTACCTGACGCTGCTCAACGAGAACTACCCGATGCCGGGCCTGAAGGCGGGCACCGAGGAACAGATCATCAAGGGCATGTACCTGCTCGAATCCGGCGCCGCCGGCTCGAAGCTGAGCGTCAACCTGCTGGGCTCTGGCACGATCCTGCGCGAGTCAATGGCCGCGCGCACGCTGCTGGCCGCCGACTGGGGCGTGTCGGCCAACGTGTGGAGCTGCCCGAGCTTCAACGAGCTGGGCCGCGACGGCCAGGCCGCCGAGCGCTGGAACCTGCTGCACCCGACCGAGAAGGCCCGCGTGCCCTTCGTGGCCGAGCAACTGGCGCCGCATGACGGCCCGGTGATCGCCTCGACCGACTACATGAAGAGCTATGCGGAGCAGATCCGCGCCTTCGTGCCCAAGGGCCGCAGCTACACCGTGCTGGGCACCGACGGCTTCGGCCGCAGCGACTTCCGCGGCAAGCTGCGCGAGCACTTCGAGATCAACCGCCACTACATCGTCGTCGCCGCGCTGCGTGCGCTGGCCGACGAGGGCAAGCTGCCGGTGGCCAAGGTCGCCGAAGCGATCAAGAAGTACGGCATCAACGTCGACAAGATCAACCCGCTGTACGCCTGACGCAGCAACGGAGACGACAACATGGCACTGGTTGAAGTGAAGGTCCCTGACATCGGGGACTTCAAGGAAGTGGCGATCATCGAACTGCTGGTCAAGCCCGGCGACACGATCAAGGCGGAACAGAGCCTGATCACGGTCGAGTCGGACAAGGCGTCGATGGAGATCCCCTCGTCGCATGCCGGCGTGGTCAAGGAACTCAAGGTCGCGATGGGCGACAAGGTCAGCGAAGGCACGCTGCTGCTGCTGCTGGAGGTCGCGGGGGCGGGCGCTGCTGCTGCGCCGGCAGCGGCCCCGGCCGCTGCGGCACCGGCCACTGCGGCACCGGTCTCTGCACCGGTGGCCGCCGTCGCTGCGCCGGCAGCCGCCGCGAGCGGCCCGATCGACATCTTCGTGCCCGACATCGGCGACTTCGCCGAGGTCGCGGTGATCGAGCTGCTCGTCAAGCCCGGCGACACGGTCAAGGCCGAGCAGAGCCTGATCACGGTCGAGTCGGACAAGGCCTCGATGGAGATCCCGTCGAGCCATGCCGGCGTGCTCAAGGAGCTGAAGATCAAGATCGGCGACAAGGTGAGCAAGGGCTCGCTGATCGCTGTGATCGAGGGCGCCGGCGGTGGCGCTGCGCCGGCAGCCCCGGCTGCGGCAGCCCCTGCCGCCCCTGCTGCGGCACCCGCAGCTGTGGCGGTGGCTGCTGCACCGGCCGCACCGGTGGCTGCGGTCGCCGGCGCGCCCGCGCACGACCCGACCGCGCAGAAGCTCAACCTGCCGCATGCCTCGCCGTCGATCCGCAAGTTCGCCCGCGAGCTGGGCGTGCCGCTGGACGAGGTCAAGGGCACCGGCCACAAGGGCCGCATCACCCAGGACGACATCCAGGGCTTCGTCAAGGGCGTGATGGGCGGCGCGGTGCAGACCGCGGCCCAGAAGGCCAAGGCACCCGCTGCCGCGCCCGCTGCGGCCGGGGGCGCCTTCCCGGGCCTGCTGCCCTGGCCGCAGGTCGACTTCGCGAAGTTCGGCCCGGTCGAGCGCAAGGATCTGTCGCGCATCAAGAAGATCAGCGGCGCCAACCTGCACCGCAACTGGGTGGTGATCCCGCACGTCACCAACCACGACGAGGCCGACATCACCGAGCTGGAAGCCTTCCGCGTCCAGACCAACAAGGAGAACGAGAAGTCCGGCATCAAGGTCACGATGCTGGCCTTCATGATCAAGGCCGCCGTGGCCGCGCTCAGGAAGTTCCCCGAGTTCAACGCCTCGCTGGACGGTGACACGCTGGTTCTGAAGAACTACTTCCACATCGGCTTCGCGGCGGACACGCCCAACGGCCTGGTGGTCCCGGTGATCAAGGATGCCGACAAGAAGGGCATCTTCCAGATCAGCCAGGAGATGGGCGATCTCGCCAAGAAGGCCCGCGACGGCAAGCTCGGACCGGCCGACATGACCGGCGGGTGCTTCAGCATCTCGTCGCTGGGCGGCATCGGCGGCAAGTACTTCACGCCGATCATCAACGCGCCCGAGGTCGCGATCATGGGCGTGTGCAAGAGCACCATCGAGCCCAAGTGGGACGGCAAGGCCTTCCAGCCACGCCTGATCCTGCCGCTGTCGCTGTCGTGGGACCACCGCGTCATCGACGGCGCCGCCGCCGCACGCTTCAACGTGTACTTCGCATCGCTGCTGGCGGACTTCCGCCGCATCGTCCTCTGATCGGGAGCACGACATGGCATTGATCGAAGTGCAAGTGCCCGACATCGGCGACTTCAAGGACGTCGGCGTCATCGAGATCCTGGTCAAGCCGGGTGACACGGTGAAGGCCGAGCAGAGCCTGATCACGGTCGAGTCGGACAAGGCGTCGATGGAGATCCCGTCCTCGCATGCCGGCGTGGTGCAGGCCGTCAAGGTCGCGATCGGCGACAAGATGAACCAGGGCAGCGTGATCCTGACGCTGGAGGCGTCGGGCGCGGCATCCGCGCCGGCCCCGGCGGCTGCGCCTGCTCCGGCGGCTGCGGCTCCCGTGGCCGCGCCGGTCGCGGCAGCGGTGGCCGGTCCTGCCGGCAGCCATGCCGGCGCGGCCGACGTCGAGTGCGACGTGCTCGTGCTGGGCGCCGGTCCCGGCGGTTATTCAGCCGCCTTCCGCGCCGCCGACCTGGGCCTGAAGGTCGTCATCGTCGAGCGTTACGCGACGCTCGGCGGCGTCTGCCTGAACGTGGGTTGCATCCCGTCCAAGGCGCTGCTGCACGTGGCCGCCGTGATGGACGAGGTCAGCCACATGGCCGACCTGGGCGTGTCCTTCGGTGCGCCCAGCGTCGACGTCGACAAGCTGCGCGGCCACAAGGAAAAGGTCATCGGCAAGCTGACCGGCGGCCTCGCGGCGATGGCCAAGATGCGCAAGGTCACGACCGTGCGCGGCATCGGCACCTTCCTCGACCCTTACCACGTGCAGGTCAGCGAGACCACCGGCACCGGCACCGAGGCCAGCGGCGGCAAGAAGGTCGTGAAGTTCAAGCACGCCATCATCGCGGCGGGCTCGCAGTCGGTGAAGCTGCCGTTCTTCCCGCAGGACGATCGCATCGTCGACTCGACCGGCGCGCTGGCGCTGACGTCGGTGCCGAAGAAGATGCTGATCGTCGGCGGCGGCATCATCGGCCTGGAGATGGGCACGGTCTACAGCACGCTGGGCGCCCGCCTGGACGTGGTCGAGATGCTCGATGGCCTGATGCAGGGCGCCGACCGCGACCTCGTCAAGGTCTGGGAGAAGATGAACAAGGGCCGCTTCGACAAGATCATGTTGAAGACCAAGACCGTCGGTGCCGAGGCCACGCCCGAAGGCATCAAGGTGCAGTTCGAGGGCCTCGACGGCACGAAGAGCGAAGGCGTCTACGACCTCGTGCTGCAGGCGGTCGGCCGCAGCCCGAACGGGAAAAAGATCGGCGCGGACCAGGCCGGCGTCGTGGTGACCGACCGGGGCTTCATCCCGGTGGACATCCAGATGCGGACCAACGTGCCGCACATCTTCGCCATCGGCGACATCGTCGGCCAGCCCATGCTCGCCCACAAGGCGGTGCACGAGGCGCACGTGGCCGCCGAGGTCATCGCCGGCACGCTGCAGGGCAACAAGGAACTCGCGGCGGCGGCCTTCAACGCCCGGGTGATCCCGAGCGTGGCCTACACCGATCCGGAAGTGGCCTGGGTCGGCCTGACCGAGGACCAGGCCAAGGCACAGGGCATCAAGGTCAAGAAGGGCCTGTTCCCGTGGACGGCTTCGGGCCGCGCCATCGCCAATGGCCGCGACGAAGGTTTCACCAAGCTGCTGTTCGATGACTCGCCCGAGGCCCATGGCCACGGCAAGATCCTCGGCGGTGGCATGGTCGGCACGCATGCCGGCGACATGATCGGCGAGATCGCGCTGGCCATCGAGATGGGCGCGGACGCGGTGGACATTGGCAAGACCATCCACCCGCACCCGACCCTGGGCGAGAGCATCGGCATGGCCGCCGAGGTCGCGCACGGCTCCTGCACGGACCTGCCGCCCAGCAAGCGCTGAAGCACGTGCCAAAGGGCCTGCCCGGCCCGCTGCACCAGCCGCCCCGGCTCCGGCCGAGGGCGGCTTTTTTCATGCTCAGGCGGCCTGCTTGGCCAGCCAGATCGCCAGACCCTGGCCGTTCAGGCGGATGTCGATGTCCAGGCGCTCCGCGGTCGCCTCGTCGCTCAGTGGCGAGCCGGCGCGGCGGGCGGCGTCGAGCAGGATGTGGCGCATCAGCGCGACCATCCCGACCTCGCGCGTGGCTGCGTCCGCGCCGGGGTGGGCGCGGGCCCAGGCCAGCGCGCCGTGCTCGAAGGCATCGACCTGTTCGAGGACCTGCGCGGCCAGCGCCGGGACGTTGCCGAGGCGGCCGTAGTGGGTCGGGTAGATCCAGTCCGGCTGCGCGGCCAGCATGCGCGCGATGGAGGCCCGCATCGCGTCGGGCTCGAACTGCACCGGCGTGCTGCTGGGCATGATGTAGACGCGTGGCGCGCCACCGGGCTGCAGCGGCGCGCCGTCCAGGTCGCGGTAGCTGATGCCGAAGGTGTCGCCGGTGAACCAGCCGCGGCTGGCCTCGTCCCAGATCGCGTGGTGATGGCGGGCATGGCCGGGGCTGTCGATCAGCCGCAGCGCGCGGCTGCCCAGATTCACGCGCATCTCGTCGTGGCTCTCGACCACGCGCCCGGCGTCGATCGGCAGGACATGGCCGTAGGTCCGCAGCACCTCGTCCGGTCCGTAGACCGCCCGTGCGCCCTCGACCAGCGCCAGCGGGTTGATCAGGTGACGTGCGCCACGCGGGTGGATCAGCGCGCGGGCGTTCGGCAGGTTGGCCATCAACAGGCCGGCGCCGCCGGCATGGTCGAGGTGGACGTGGGTCGGGATGACCCAGTCGACCGCGTCGCGGTGCAGCCCGGCATGCACCAGCGCGGCCAGCAGGCGCGGCACGGCGGCGTTGTGGCCGGTGTCGATGAAGGCGGCGCGGCCCTCGGGGCTGACGACCAGGTAGGCGGCATCGAAGTCGGCCCGGTGGAAGCCGGTGTCGACCACGGTGATGGCATGGTCCAGCGGCTGCAGGAAGGTGTCCGGTGACTCGGTCGAGGCGGGGATCAGGCTCATGGTCGTCGCGTCGCGCGGCAGGGCGCGAGAGTCGGTGCGGGCGCGATGATGCCAGCGGCCACATCGGCGGACCTGACCCGCTGATACGATCCTTCGACGATGAAGCCTGCCGCCGCGTGGAGAACCGCATGAACCCTGTTGCCGACCTGTGCCGGCTTGCCCTGGGCGTCGTGGCGCTCGCCCTGCCTGTGCTCGTGCAGGCGCAGTTCAAGGTCGTGGCGCCGGACGGCACGGTGACCTACACCGATCGACAGCCGGTTGACCGCGGCCTGAAGGTCCAGCCGCTGCGGCGCGACGGCTCGGCCGCCGGCGGCAGCGGCGCCGCAGCGGCGGTGGAACTGCCCTTCGCGCTGCGCAGCGTCGTGGCGCGTTATCCGGTCACGCTCTACACCGCGCCGAACTGTGCCGCCTGCGACAGCGCCCGCGCGGCGCTGCGGGCCCGGGGCGTGCCGCACACCGAGCGGGTCGCCTCCGACGACGACGGTGTGCGCGAACTGCGTCGGCTTGAGCAGACCACCGAGGTGCCCGTGCTGCGCCTCGGTCGCCAGCAGCTGGTCGGCTATGCGGCCGACGAGTGGCAATCGACGCTGGACGCAGCGGGCTACCCGCGCAGCTCGGTGCTGCCCACCGGCTGGCGCCAGCCGGCACCCGAGCCGCTGGCCGTGGCGCGGCAGGAAGATGCCGCTGCGGCGGCCGCACCGGCGGTCGTCGCCCGCCCGACGCCCCCTTCGCCGGTGGCGCCCGCCAACCCCGGCGCCGGCGGCATACGGTTCTGAATCGCAAGCATCCGGCCCGCCGTCGCGTTCTGGAGCGGACATGAAAAAGCCCGCTGGAAGCGGGCTGTCGAATCTGGCGTCCTCTGGCTCGGGTCGGCTTCAGCCGGGTGCCACCGACCGCAGCGCGCCTTCGGCGGCGCGGATGTTCTGGGCCAGCTTCCCCTTCGGACCATCGACCAGGTCGAAATCGACCGTCGAGCCTTGCTTGAGTGTCCGGAAGCCGTCCATCTGGATGGCCGAGAAATGCGCGAAGACATCGTCGCCGCCGCCTTCCGGTTCAATGAATCCGAAACCCTTCACGTCATTGAACCATTTGACGATGCCGCGTGCCATCTTGTGTCTCCTCGATCTGAGTTTTGTATCAAGATTTTCCGTAACCCTTTTCGACCTTGTCAACGCAGGAAAGACCCTGCCCGTGAACGATTGCGAGCACGCATTTTGGCTGCATCCGAGAGTTCCGCCCGCTGTCGTCAAGGCGTCATTTCCGCGCTTGGGCGTACCCAGGAAGCCGTCTATAGAATGGGCTCATGACCGAGCGCAAGCCTGACCTACCGCGTGTGCCGCCGTCGCCCGACGACGGCCAGGGCGCGGTCATTGCCGAGAAGCAGCACCAGCGCACGGAACCCCCGCGCGTCTATCAAGTCCTGATGCTGAACGACGACTTCACACCCATGGAGTTCGTCGTGATGGTGTTGCAACAGTTCTTTCGTCACGACCTCGAGACCGCCACGCACATCATGCTGAAGATCCATCATGAGGGCCGGGCGGTCTGTGGTGTCTATACCCAGGATGTCGCCGCCACGAAAGTGGAGATGGTGATGGCAGCCGCACGAAGGGCGGGTCATCCGCTGCAGTGCACCATGGAGGTCGCATGATCGCGCAAGAGTTGGAAGTCAGTCTGCACATGGCGTTCGTCGAGGCGCGCCAGCAGCGGCACGAGTTCATCACCGTCGAGCACCTGCTGCTCGCGCTGCTGGACAACCCGTCGGCGTCCGAGGTCCTGAAGGCCTGCGCCGCGAACATCGATGACCTGCGCAAGAGCCTGTCGCAGTTCATCAAGGAGAACACGCCCACGGTCGGCGGCACCGACGAGGTCGACACCCAGCCGACGCTCGGCTTCCAGCGCGTGATCCAGCGGGCGATCATGCATGTGCAGTCGACCGGCAACGGCAAGAAGGAAGTCACCGGCGCGAACGTGCTGGTGGCGATCTTCGGCGAGAAGGATTCGCACGCCGTCTACTACCTGCACCAGCAGGGCGTGACGCGCCTGGACGTCGTGAACTTCATCGCCCACGGCATCAAGAAGAGCGAGCCGCCGGAGCCCACCAAGGGTGGCGGCAGCGAGCCGACCGGCAACGCGTCGAACAGCGATGCCGACAAGGACGAGGGCGAAGGCAAGGGCTCGCCGCTGGACCAGTACACGCAGAACCTCAACCAGGCGGCGCGTGATGGCCGCATCGATCCGCTGATCGGTCGCGAGCACGAGGTCGAGCGCGTGATCCAGGTGCTGTGCCGCCGCCGCAAGAACAACCCGCTGCTGGTCGGCGAGGCCGGCGTGGGCAAGACCGCCATCGCCGAGGGCCTGGCCTGGCGCATCACCCAGTCCGACGTGCCCGACGTGCTGGCCGAGTCGACCGTCTACTCGCTCGACATGGGCGCGCTGCTGGCCGGCACCAAGTACCGCGGTGACTTCGAGCAGCGCCTCAAGGGCGTTCTCAAGCAGCTCAAGGAACATCCGCACGCGATCCTGTTCATCGACGAGATCCACACGCTGATCGGCGCCGGCGCGGCCTCGGGCGGCACGCTCGATGCCAGCAACCTGCTCAAGCCCGCGCTCAGCTCGGGCCAGATCAAGTGCATCGGCGCGACCACCTTCACCGAGTACCGCGGCATCTTCGAGAAGGACGCGGCGCTGTCGCGGCGCTTCCAGAAGGTCGACGTGGTCGAGCCCTCGGTCGAGCAGACCATCGAGATCCTCAAGGGCCTGAAGTCGCGCTTCGAGGAGCATCACAGCGTCAAGTACGACCTCGGCGCGCTGCAGGCCGCGGCCGAGCTGTCGGCCAAGTTCATCAACGACCGCCACCTGCCCGACAAGGCGATCGACGTGATCGACGAGGCCGGTGCGGCCCAGCGTGTGCTGCCCAAGAGCAAGCAGAAGAAGAAGAAGATCACCCGCAACGAGGTCGAGGACATCGTCGCCAAGATCGCCCGCATCCCGCCGGCCAGCGTCTCCAGCGACGACCGCTCCAAGCTCAAGAGCCTGGACCGCGACCTCAAGAGCGTGGTGTTCGGCCAGGACCCGTCGATCGACGCGCTGGCCGGTGCGATCAAGATGGCGCGCTCCGGCCTGGGCAAGCCCGAGAAGCCGATCGGCGCCTTCCTGTTCAGTGGCCCGACGGGCGTGGGCAAGACCGAGGTCGCCAAGCAGCTCGCCTACATCCTGGGCATCGACCTGATCCGCTTCGACATGTCCGAGTACATGGAGCGCCACGCGGTCAGCCGCCTGATCGGCGCGCCTCCGGGCTATGTCGGCTTCGACCAGGGTGGCCTGCTGACCGAGGCGGTCACCAAGAAGCCGCACTGCGTGCTGCTGCTCGACGAGATCGAGAAGGCCCATCCGGACGTCTTCAACGTGCTGCTGCAGGTCATGGACCACGGCACGCTGACCGACAACAACGGGCGCAAGGCCGACTTCCGCAACGTCATCGTGATCATGACGACCAACGCGGGCGCCGAGACCATGCAGAAGGCGACCATCGGCTTCACGACGGCACGCGAGAGCGGCGACGAGATGGGCGACATCAAGCGCATGTTCACGCCCGAGTTCCGCAACCGCCTCGACGCGATCGTGAGCTTCCGCGCGCTGGACGAGGAGATCATCCTGCGGGTGGTCGACAAGTTCCTGCTGCAGCTCGAGAGCCAGCTCGGCGAGAAGAAGGTCGAGGTGACCTTCACCGACGCGCTGCGCAAGCACCTGGCCAAGAAGGGCTTCGATCCGCTGATGGGCGCCCGCCCGATGCAGCGCCTGATCCAGGACACCATCCGGCGCGCGCTGGCCGACGAACTCCTGTTCGGTCGCCTGACCGACGGTGGCCGCCTGACCGTCGACCTCGACGACAAGGGCGAGGTCACGCTGGACATCGAGCCGCGCAACAAGAGCGACAAGCCGAAGTCGGAGCCGGCGACGGCCTGAAGCGGAGACTTGCGCCAACCCGGAAAGTCCCGCTTCTGCGGGACTTTTTTTGTTTGGCGGAAGGGAATGGGAGTCGAACCCACCCGGCGACGCATGGCGCCACCCACCGGGTTTGAAGCCCGGCCGACCCACCAGGATCGTTTCCCCTCCAGGGATGTCTGGCCGCTGTCGCGCCCGTCTCAGGACGCAGCAGCGGGCGTGATCGTCGTCGTGTCCTCCGGCCGAGGGGAAGCCGCCCCGTCGCGGAACAACTGGCTGTCGGCACGCAGGCGATGGACGTCACCGATGCGTCGCAACAGGCCGATGCGATCGAGGTATTCGAGGATCTGGATCGCCCGCTTGCGGCCCAGCGACGTGGCGTCGCGGAACCGGGCGGCCGTGACCTCGCCGTCGTGGGCGTGGGCGACCTCGCGGGCGATGCTGCAGAGTCTCGCCATCGTGGCCGGTGGGTAGTAGAGGTCTTTCACCACTTGCATCAGTTCGCCGCGCTGCGCGAGCCGGGCCAGCGTGACGCGCATCAGCGGCTCGGATTCCTGCGTGTCGCGCGCCAGGTCGCGCACCCAGGCGCCCTCGAAACCGGCGGCGGCCAGGCCCGGGCTCACCTTCTGAGCCAGTCGCTCTTCGGTCGCCGACAGCTTGATGCCATGTTCGGGCAGGTGCACGAAGGCGCCGCGCACGTGCAGGCGCGCATCGGTCTGAAGACGCGCCAGCAGCGCGCGGAAGAGCGGCTCCGGCAGGCGAGGCAGGGCCAGGCGACGCAGCCGCGCGGCATCCGGGCCCAGTTCTTCCGGGTGACCGGCATGGAAGCGCGCCAGCGCCGCCAGCAGGGCCTCACCGGCCAGGGCGGTCTGGACCGCGCCGAGTGCCCAGCCGTCGGGCGTGCGCAGCGTGACGGCCTCGTCGAGGCCGCTCAGCAGGCTCGCCAGCGACTGGCCCTGCGCGGCCGCCAGCCGGGCCAGGTCGACGCCGTGCGGGGCGACGTCGACCAGCGCCGCGACCCGCTCGGGCAGCGTCGGCAAGGCCAGCGCGGACAGCTCGGCCAGGCGCTGCGGCGTGCGGCGGTAGCGCACGGGGGCATGCGGGTCGAGCACCATGCCGCCGGCCAGCGTTCGGCTGGCCGATGCGTCGCGCAGCACCACGCGGTCACCGTGCCAGGCGCCGACGGGGCTGCGCAGCACCAGCTGGACGCGGGCGCTCGCGCCGGGCATCAGGCGGTCGCCTTCCTCGTGCCCATCGAGGATCGCGACGGTGCCGGGCATGTCGATCGCGCCGATGTGCACATGCACCGGCGTGCCGCTGCGCAGCGGCTTGGCCTCGTCGTGCCAGAGCGTCAGGCTCGCGTCGAGGCGATCGGTGCTCAGCATGGCGGCCGGCGCGACCAGCCACTGGCCGCGCGCGATCTCGTCCTTGGCCAGGCCAACCAGGCCGATCGCGCAGCGCTGGCCGGTCTCGGCCTGCTCGACCACGCGGTTCTGTGCATGCAGGCTGCGCACCCGCACGCGCTGACCGCCCGGCACGCGCACCAGCTCGTCGCCGATCTCCACCCGTCCGGCATGGACCGTGCCGGTGACGACCGTGCCGACGCCGCCGAGCGTGAAGGCCCGGTCGATCGCCAGCCGGAAGGCCCCGTCGCCACGGGCATCGCGGCCGGCATGGCTTCTGGCCGCTGTCCACAGGCGCTCGCGCAGCTCGGCCAGGCCGGCACCGGTGTGGGCCGAGACCGTCAGCACCGGTGCGCCGGCCAGCGAGCTGCCTTGCACCAGCGCGGCGGCCTCGGCCTGCACGGCGGCCAGCCGGGCTGCGTCGACCCGGTCGGCCTTGGTGACGACCACCGCGCCCTCGCGCAGGCCCAGCAGCGACAGCACGGCCAGGTGCTCGCGCGTCTGCGGCATCACGCCGTCGTCGGCGGCGACCAGCAACAGCGCATGGTCGATGCCGGTGGCGCCGGCCAGCATGGTGTGGACCAGCCGCTCATGGCCGGGCACGTCGATGAAGCCGATCGATGCGGCCGCTTCGGCCTTGGCCGGGTCCGCGCCGGGCAGGTCCAGGAAGGCGTAGCCCAGCTCGATGCTGATGCCGCGCTTCTTCTCCTCGGGCAGTCGGTCGGTGTCGACGCCGGTCAGCGCTTTCACCAGCGTGGTCTTGCCGTGGTCGATGTGGCCGGCGGTGCCGACGATCATGGGTGTCTCCGCAGCGGGTTCGGCATGGGCTCAGGCCATGAGCCTGCGCAGTGGCTCAGGTCGTGAGCTCGCGGGCGCTGATGACGTACTTGAAGGTGTCGGGCGCCAGCTCGTCGAAGCGACCGCTGGCGTTCTCGCCGTTCGGGTACATCAGGAAGGACTTGGTGCCGGTGTCGGCGCTGCCGGGCAGGACCAGGTCGTTGACGGTGTTCCAGCCCACCCAGTTGCCTTCCCAGCCGCCGAACAGGCCCTTCATGACCGGCGCGACGACCGGGTGCGCCGGGTCCTTGATCCAGTCGGGCGTCTCCTGGCGCATCACCTTGAGCACGTCGGCCGGGTCCATGGCGACCCAGCCCAGGCCGGCGAGGTGGACCTCGGCGCGGCAGTGCTGCGCGCCCTTCAGGTTGGCCGGGTTGCCGCTGAGTTCCTTGTAGCCAAAGGCCGACGGGACCAGGCGCAGGCCGTAGACATCGCGGGCCGGCACGCCGACCGCGCGGCACAGGCCGACGAAGACGGCGTTCAGGTCGGCGCACTTGCCGCCCAGGTTGCCGGTCTCCAGCATGGTCTTGATGTCGCCGGTGCCGCAGCCGCGGGTCTTGGGCTCGCGGTAGGCGTGGGCCACGACCCAGCCGTAGAGGGCGCGGACCTTGTCCAGATCGGTCTTCGCGCCACGGGTCGCTTCCAGCGCGGTCTTGCGCACGATGCCGTCCAGCGGCTTCAGTTCGGTGGGCTGCAGGTTGGCCTTGAGCACGGCCGGGTCCTCGGCGACGGTGCCGCGGCCATTCCAGTCGACGGCGCGGTTGCGGGTGCGCAGCGTGCTCGTCAGCGTCACGGTCGGCTGGGTCGTCTCGGGCGCGAAGGCCGCGTGCAGCATCCGCACGCCATGTTTCGGATCGCGCGTCAGGCCGATGGTGCGGGCGTTGCCGGTCCAGCTGTTGTCGACCGACCGCTGGTAGTCGGATTCGATGTCGGGCACCGGCAGCCAGAGCTGGGTCGCGCCCTGCACGTCGGCGATCTGGACGGTGGTCGTGACCTCGAAGGTGCGCCAGCCACCGACCTGCGGCTCGAAGCGGCGCTCGGCCGGTGCGGCGGTCTGGGCGCGGGTCAGGCCGGGCACCAGCAGCGGGGCGGCGAGGGCAGCGGTGGAGGCCAGCAGGCTGCGGCGGTCGAGTCGGATGTTCTTCATGGTGCGGGTTCCAGGAGACGTTGACGTTTCGGGGGAGAGGGTTCGAGGCGTGGGCGTGGGCGTGGGCGTGGGGGCGAAGGCTCAGACCAGCTCGCGCATCCAGCGGCGGGCGGCCGGACCGGCCCAGTCGAGTTCGCCGATGACGCTGAAGGCGGCCCGGCCCTTGCGATCGACCACGACGGTGGTCGGGAACACACGGGCGCCCCAGGCCCGCGAGGCGGCGCCGTCGCGGTCGCGCAGCACCGGCAGGCTCAGCGGTTCGGCGGCGAGGTAGCGGCGCACGGCGGCGTCGGTCTCGCGGTGGTTGACGGTGACGACCTGCACGCGGTCGTCCAGGTGGCGCTGCGCCAGCAGCTCCAGCGACGGCAGTTCGGTGCGACAGGGCTCGCACCAGCTGGCCCAGAAGTTGATGACGACGACCTGGCCGCGGGCATCTGCCAGACGCCAGGCCGGGCCGTCCCAGGTCGGCAGTTCGAGCGCCGGCGTGGCTTGACCGCGTGGCCACGCGGTGCGCTGGGCGCCGGGGGGATCGCCGTTGGCGAGGCAGGCGGCCGGCGCGGCGCTGAGGCTGGCGGCCAGTCCGGTGGTCGATGTCAGCAGCGAGAGCCCCTGTCGCAACGCCTGGCGCCGGGCGGGCGAGGGCGGTGCACCGGCTCCCGCCGGACCGGCGAGGAACGGATGATCAGGCGTCATGGTCGTGGTTCGTTGGCAGACGTCGGGTCAGGCCAGCCGATCGGCCAGCAGCGGCAGCTGGGCTGCCAGGAGGGCGTGATTCTCGACGCAACGCAGGTCGAGGATCAGCCGGTCGTCCGTGATGCGGCCGATAACAGGGCGCGGCAGGCTGCGCAGCGCGCTGGCCAAGTCGTCCAGCGCGCGGCCGGCGCCCTTTTTCTGTGTCGGCGTGATCGCCAGGCCGGCCGAGGGCAGGCGGTCGACCGGGAGCGAGCCCGAGCCGATCTGGCCGAGCAGGTCATCGACCACGGCGACGTCGACGCGCGGCGCAAGCGCCTGTGTGAACGGCGCGTGCAGCGCTTGCGCGGTCGCCAGGATGTCGGCCAGCGGGCGCGTCAGCAGCCGCAGCGTGGGCAGGTCGCGGCGGAGGCGTTCCGGGCGCAGGTAGAGCCGCAGCGTGGCCTCCAGCGCGGCCAGTGGCAGCTTGCTGACGCGCAGCGCGCGCTTCATCGGGTGCTTGCGGATGCGCTCGATCTCGGCACGGCGGCCGACGATCAGGCCGGCCTGCGGGCCGCCCAGCAGCTTGTCGCCGCTGAAGGTGACGACCTGGCAGCCGGCGGCCAGCTGTTCCTGCGGCATGGGCTCGCGCGGCAGGCCATGGGCCGACAGGTCGATCAGCGAGCCGGCCCCAAGGTCGCTGACCAGCGGCAGGCCATGGCGCTGCGCGATGCCGGCCAGCGTGGCCTCGTCGACGCTGGCGGTGAACCCCTGCACCACATAGTTGCTGGTGTGGATCTTCATCAGCAGCGCGGTGCGCTCGCCGATGGCCTGTTCGTAGTCGCGCGGGTGGGTGCGGTTGGTGGTGCCGACCTCGACCAGTCGGACGCCTGCCGCGGTCATGACATCGGGGATGCGGAACGCGCCGCCGATCTCGACCAGTTCGCCGCGCGAGACGATCACCTCGCGGTCACGCGCCAGTGCGGCCAGCGTCAGCAGCACGGCCGCCGCGTTGTTGTTGACAACGGTGGCCGCCTCGGCGCCGGTGAGCTGGCACAGCAGGTCCTCGACCAGACTGTCGCGATCGCCGCGGCCTCCGCTGGCCAGGTTGTATTCGAGGTTGTTCGGGCTGGCCATCAGCGCCAGCACCTGCTGCAGGGCCGCGTCGGCCAGCAGTGCGCGGCCGAGGTTGGTGTGGATGACGGTGCCCGTGCAGTTGAAGACGGCACGCATCGCGGGCGCGAGCGCCGCGTCGACGCGCTGGCCCAGCGCATGGCCCAGGGCGGCCGGTGCGACGGCCTCGCGTGCCAGCGTGCCGGCCAGCGCCTGCACGCGCAGGCTGTCCAGCAGCGACCGGGCGTGGCCGGCGACCAGCGTGTGGCCATGCTCGGCCACCAGCGCCGCGACCTCTGGCTGGCGCAGCAAGCGATCGACGGCGGGAAGGTCCTTGGGGCCGGCCGGCTCGGAGGGTGAGCCTGTCTCGCCGGGGGCCTTGGAACCGTGAACCACGGATTCGTCGGGCCGCGCCATCACGCGCCTCCGGGATCGGGTGGCGCGCTGCCGGGGTCGGCGCCGGACGTGCCCTGCTCGTCCTGGGCATCCGGATCGCCGAACAGCAGCATCAGGTTCAGGCCGTGGCGCTGCAGGCCGGTCTCGGCAACCAGCAGGTCCAGCGTGATCGAGGCGAGGTCGTCGGCCACCGCGTCGATACCGGGATCGCGGTCGGTGTGCAGGATCTTCAGGTAGTGGCCGCAGTCGTCGCAGGTCTCGGCCTGGACCGCCGCCTGGGCGGCGCGGGCCGAGCGCGCGGCGTTCTCGTCCTCGTCGAGGCCGTCGGCCAGCTCGGCGGTGTCGAGTGACTGGAAGGCGATGGCCTTGCCGCTGCCGCAGTGCGCGCACTGGATGCGCACGCGGTGCCATTCGGTGTTGCACAGGCCGCAATGCAGGTAGCGCTGGCCGAGCGATTCGCCCTCGCTTCGGGTGACGCTGGCCACCGGACGGCTGCCGCAGCAGGGGCAGACGCCGCTGGCATGGTCATCCGGACGACCGAAGGGCTGTCCGCCGCCGATGTGGGCACGCTGCACCGACAGCACGAGGTGGGTCCAGTAGACCTGGAGGGCGGCGGCGATCAGCGGCGCGGTGCCGAGGTCCAGCCCCCGCATCAGGCCGGTCAGCAGGCGGTCGGCCTGGTGTTCGAGGTGGTCGTTGCTGGCCTGCAGAAGGCCGTCGATCAGGGCGGCGACCGGCGCAGGGGCCTGAGGTCGCAGCGTGCCGCAGATCTGACGCAGCGCGGCCTGCCAGGCGGGGTCGCGTGGCCAGTCCAGCGTGGACAGCGGGGGCTCGCCGCGCTGCGCGGCGCGGTCGAGCGCGGCGGCGTCGGGCAGGGGCACGCCGCTGGGGAAGTCCTGCAGCGCCTGGTGCTGGGCCAGGGCAAGGTCGGCCATGAAGCCGAGGAAGTCGCCCATCGCGTGGCCGCGCGCGAGCTGGCGCAGGCGCATCGCGCGCTCGGCGAACAGCGTCTCGCGCTGCGGCCAGCGGAAGTAGGGCGTCTCGCCGGCAGGACGCGAGGCGATCTCTTCCGGGGTCATCACGCGGACCGTGGCGGTCGCTGTCATCGGGCGGGTTCCTTGGTGTGACGGGCGGGAGGGAAGAGGGATCGCATCAGCGATCGGGCCGGGATTCTGTCTGCGACGCGACGATCCCGGCCCGGGTGGAAAGACCGATGGCGCGTCAACGGCGACGCGTCATCTCCTCATGCCAGAGCGGATGGTTCAGCCGCGCCCAGTTCTCGGACACCGTGCCGCGCGTCATCGCCCGGACCGTGCCCTTGACCCAGATCGCCGCATAGACATGCACGATCACCGACAGCACCAGCACCACCGCCGAGACCGAGTGCAGCAGCACGGCGATGCGCAGCACGTTGATCGGGAACAGCGGCGCGAACCACGGGCGCCAGAACATGATGCCGGTGACCACCAGCACGGCCAGGCTGATCGACATGGCCCAGAACACCCGCTTCTGGCCGGCGTTGTACTTGCCGACCGGCGGCAGGTTGGCCTTGTTGCCACGCAGCATCTCGCCCATGTGCTTGGACCACTCCTTGTCGGCCGGCGTCATCACGTTCTCCTTCCACAGCCGCAGGAAGAGGCCCAGGAAGGCCACGACCATCAGCAAGCCCATGAAGGGATGCAGGATGCGTGTCCACGGGCCGCCGCCGAACAGGTTGGAGAAGAAGAACAGGCTCGGGTGGAAGAAGGCCAGGCCCGACAGGCCGGCCAGCACGAACATCAGGGCGATGAACCAGTGGTTCATGCGCTCCGAGTCGCCATAGCGCTGGATCAGCTTGCTCATGACTTTTCCTCCTCCGACTCGACCGGGCCGACCTTCATGTAGTGGAAGAAGCCGGCCACCACCGCGCCGACCATGCCGGCCACCGCGAGCGGCTTGGCGATGCCCTTCCAGACCGACACCATCGGGTTGATCGACGGATTGGCGGGCAGGTCCTCCAGCTCGGGCTTGTCGGCATGCTTGAGCACGTACATGACGTGCGTGCCGCCGACGCCCTGCGGGTTGTAGAGGCCCGCGTTCTGGAAGCCGCGATCCTTCAGCTCACCCGCGCGCTTCTCGCCATACGCCACCATGTCTTCCTTGGTGCCGAAGCCGATCGCGCCGGTCGGGCAGGTCTTGACGCAGGCCGGCTCCAGGCCCACGCCGACACGGTCCGAGCACAGCGTGCACTTGTAGGCCTTGTTGTCGGCCGCGCTGATGCGCGGCACGTCGAACGGGCAGCCCTTGATGCAGTAGCCGCAGCCGATGCAGTTCTCGCTGATGAAGTCGACGATGCCGTTGCTGTACTTGACGATCGCGCCGGGTGAAGGACAGGCCTTCAGGCACCCCGGGTCCTCGCAGTGCATGCAGCCGTCCTTGCGGATCAGCCACTCGAGGCTGCCGTTCTCGGGCTCGACCTCGAAGAACTTCATCACCGTCCAGCTGCTGGCGGTCAGGTCGCTGGGGTTGTCGTACACGCCGATGTTGGTGCCCACCTCGTCGCGCAGGTCATTCCAGTTCATGCAAGCCACCTGGCAGGCCTTGCAGCCGATGCACTTGGACTCGTCGATGAGCTTGGCGACCTGCGGCGCGTTGGTTCGCACCTGGGGCGTCGGGGACGTCGTGGCTGAGCGTGCAACCACGTCTTGCGATTGGAGGCTGGCCACTTGTCAGCTCACTTTCTCGATGTTGACGAGGAAGGCCTTGAACTCCGGTGTCTGCGAGTTCGCGTCGCCGACAAACGGTGTCAGGGCATTGGCCAGGTAGCCGTTCTGCGTCACCCCCTTGAAGCCCCAGTGGATGGGAATGCCGACGTGATGGACCTTCTTGCCGTTGACCTCCAGCGCCTTGATGCGCTTGGTGACCACGCAGGCCGCGACCAGCTCGCCGCGCTTGCTGCGCACCTTGACCTGGTCACCCTGCTTGATGCCCTTCTCCTTGGCCAGGTCCTCGCCGATCTCGACGAAGGGCGCTGGCTGGACGATGGCATTGCTGCGCGAGTGCTTGGTCCAGTAGTGCAGGTGCTCGGTCAGGCGGTAGGTCGTCGCGGCATACGGGAACTCGTCCTGCTTGCCGAAGTTCTCCCGGTCACCCTTGTAGACCCGGGCCGCCGGATTGCTGACCGCGCCCGGGTTGGTCGGGCACATCAGGTTGACGCCCAGCGGGGTCTCGAAGGGTTCGTAGTGCTCGGGGAAGGGGCCCTCGTTCATGCCCACCGCGTGCAGCCTCGCGACGCCCTCGGGGTTCATGATGAAGGCACCGACGCCCTGCTCCGGCGCGGCATCCGGACGCATGTCCGGCACGTCCGCACCGCCGGCCCAGCTCGTGCCGTTCCAGGCCAGGTACTTGCGCGACGGATCCCAGGGCTTGCCATCCTTGTCGGCCGAGGCGCGGTTGTAGAGGATGCGGCGGTTGGCCGGCCAGGCGAAGCCCCAGTTCGGGAACACGCCCAGGCCAGTCGGGTCGCTGTTGTCACGCCGGGCGGTCAGGTTGCCGCTCGGGCCCCAGCAGCCGGCGTAGATCCAGTTGCCGCAGCTTGTCGTGCCGTCGTCGCGCAGCACCGCGAAGCCCGGGATCTGCTCACCGGCCTTGACCAGCGGAGCGACCGGCGCCGCAGGTGCGGCCGCAGCGGTGGCGGTTGCCGGCTTGGCACCCGCGCTCGCAGCCACCGCAGGCTTGGCACCCGCAGCCGGTGCAGCGGGCGGCGGCGGGTAGAGGTCGGCCAGCGCCTTGCCGGAGATCTCCCGCAGCAGCTCGCCCGGCTGGGGCACGTTGGCGTTGAGGTAGGGCCAGCTCAGCGCGGCGATCGGCTCGGGCAGCGCACCGCCGTCCTTCGCGTACATGCCGCGCAGCTTGACGAACAGCCGCGCCATGATTTCCGAGTCCGGCTTGGCCTCGCCCGGGGGATCGACCGCCTTCTCCTTCCAGCTGATGACGCGGCTGGAGTTGGTGAAGGAGCCGGTTTCCTCGGCGAAGCAGCTGGTCGGGAAGCGGAAGACCTCGGTCTGGATCTTGGAAGGATCGGCATCGTTGAGCGGGCCGAAGTTCTTCCAGAACTCGCTGGTCTCGGTCTCCAGCGGGTCCATCACGACCAGGTACTTCAGCTTGGCCAGGCTCTCCGAGAGCTTCTTCTTGTTGGGCACGGCCGCCAGCGGGTTGAAGCCCTGCACGACGAAGCCGTTCATCTTGCCCTGGTGCATGCGCTCGAAGATCGCCAGGATGTCGTAGGCGCCATCGCGCTTCGGGATCCAGTCGTAGGCGAAGCTGTTGTCGGCCGTCGCGGCATTGCCGTAGTAGGCCTTCATCAGGCTGGTCTGCCACTTCGCGAAGTTCTGCGTGAAGGCCATCTGCCCCGGACGCAGCGGCTTGCCGGTGCGTGCGGCCAGGTAGGTCGCACGGTCAGCGTCGGCGTCGGTCGGTGCACCGATGTAGCCCGACAGCACCTCGGTGTAGGCACACATGTCGGTGATGCCCTGCACGTTGGCATGGCCGCGCAGTGCGTTGATGCCGCCACCCGGGCGTCCCATGTTGCCCAGCAGCAGCTGGATCATGGCCATCGTGCGGATGTTCTGCGAGCCCACCGAGTGCTGGGTCCAGCCGAGCGCGTAGCAGATGGTCATCACCTTGTCCGGCGCCGCGGTGCCGGCCAGCATCTCGCACACCTTGAGGAACTTGTCCTTGGGCGTGCCGGTGATCTGGCTCACCAGCTCCGGCGTGTACCGGGCGTAGTGCTTCTTCATCTGCTGGAAGACGCACTGCGGGTTCTGCAGCGTGTCGTCCGTCTTCACGAAGCCGTCCTCGCCCATCTGGTAGCCCCAGGTGGACTTGTCGTAGCTGCGCTTCTCGGCGTTGTAGCCGCTGAAGAAGCCGTTCTCGAAGGCGTAGCCCTCCTTGACCAGGAAGGCGGCATCCGTGTTCAGCTTGACGTAGTCAAGGTGAATCTTGTCGCTGCTCAACAGGTAGTTGATGACACCGGCCAGGAAGGCGATGTCGGTGCCGACCCGGATGGGCGCGTAGAAGTCCGCCACGGCGGCCGAGCGCGTGAAGCGCGGGTCGACCACGATGAGCTTGGCCTTGCGCTGCTGCATGGCCTCCACCACCCACTTGAAGCCGCAGGGGTGGGCTTCGGCGGCATTGCCGCCCATCACCAGGACGAGATCGGTGTTCTTGATATCCGTCCATGAATTGGTCATCGCTCCGCGACCGAAAGTCGGGCCCAGACTGGACACCGTCGGTGCGTGTCAGATGCGCGCTTGCGTGTCCAGGGCGACCATGCCCAGGCCACGAGCGATCTTGACGCTCAGATAACCGGATTCATTCGAGGAGGCGGACGAGATCAGGAAGCCGGTGGTGTTCCAGCGGTTGACCGTGACGCCCTTGTCGTTGGTCTTGATGAAGTTGGCGTCCCGGTCGGCCTTCATGTGGGTGGCCACGCGGGTCAGCGCGTCTTCCCAGGACAGGCGCTTCCATTCGTTGCTGCCGGGTTCGCGAACCTGCGGGTACTTCACGCGGTCCTTGGACTGGATCATGTCCATCACGCCGGCACCCTTGGGGCACAGCGTGCCGCGGTTGACCGGGTGATCCGGGTCGCCCTCGACGTGGACGATGGTCGACTTGACGTTCTTCGACTTGTCGCCCAGCGTGTACATGATCAGGCCGCAACTGACCGAGCAATACGGGCAGATGCTGCGGGTCTCGGTGGTCCTGGCCAGCTTGAAGTTTCGCGTCTCGGCCAGAGCGGCCGTGGGCGAGAAGCCCAACGCGACGAGGCTGGACGCTGCCAGCCCCGCTCCACTGACCCGGAAGAACTGTCTCCGGTCCATGTCCATGGGTGGGATCTCCTGCGGGCCTGCGGCCCCTTGCGTTCGATGCGAGCGAGCCTGCACGTGCATGCCAGCGCCTGCAAGCTGGCATTCCGGCAGGACTGTGAGGATTGAATCGCCACCGCGCCCCGCCAGCCATCCGGAAGTGCCCGTGCGCGGCCGCGTCAACTTGTCGCGGCGGGCTGTCCAGGGCAGGGGCAGGGCAGGGGCAGGGCAGGGAGACCTCAGGGTCGCCGGTCTGCGGCCCGTGGCTTGCGGGGTGCGCGGGGCCGCAGCACGGCCGGGTCGGCGTCGACGGAGGCCGGGTCCTGGCGGAAGTGGCTGGCCAGCAGCGCGTACACGGCCGGCTCGTGTGCCAGCAGCAGCTCCGGCGCGACGAAGAAGGCCTCGCTGGCGACCGGGAAGTACTCTTCCAGGCCGTGCACGCCGTAGGGATCGAGGGCGGTCGGCTCGCCGGACTCGACCTGCCGGACCAGCCGGGCATGGGCTGCCTGCATGACCTGCAGCCAGTGGCGGCGCGCGCCCGCGTCGGGCAGCGGCGGCACGCCGTCGGCCTCGCCGTCGAGCATGTCCAGCACATGCACGAACTCGTGGATGACGACGTTGTAGCCGTCCTCGGCGGTCTCGCCGCTGGCGGCGACCTCGCTCCAGGCCAGCATCACCGGGCCGCCGGGCATGGCCTCGCCGGCCAGTTCCTCGCTGCCTTCATGGCAGACGCCGTCCTCGTCGATCCACTGGCGCTGTGCCGTCACCTCGCCGGGGTGCAGGACGATGCCGACGAAGCCGTCGTAGGCGGCCAGGTCCAGGTGCAGCACCGGCAGGCAGGCCTGCGCGGCGATCGCCACGGCCATCTCGTCGGTCACGACCAGGCCGCCCGCGCCGTGGAACTCGTGGCGGTCCAGGAAGACGGCGCAGTCCTGCCGCAGCTTGAGCAGGTCGGCCAGCGGCCGGCGTTTCAGGAAGGGCAGGCGGCGCAGCGTGTCCAGCCACAGCGCGTCCGGAATGGCCCGCTGCTGCCGGGCCCGTGCATCGCGCCAGCGGCGCCACCAGGTCAACATGGTGGTGCGGCCCTCAGGCGGGCTGGACGCCGGGCAAGGTGCGGCGCTGCAGGCCGTCGGCGCACCAGCGCAGCAGGTCGGCGCGCATCAGGCTGCGCTCGACCGGGTGATCGTGCCAGTCGCTCAGGACCCAGCGGCTCAGGCCGTCGCCGAGGTCATGGCAGGCCGGACGGTGGGTGTGGCCATGGACCAGCGTGCGGGCACCGGCTTGCACCAACGCGGCGCGCACGGCGTCGGCATCGAGGTCGCCATAGGACTCGACGCCCTGGTCGCGCTTGCGGGCCTCGCTGGCCTCGCGCAGCTGGCGCGCGATGGCGCGACGTTCGGACAGCGGACGGGCCAGGAAGGCGTCCTGCCAATCGGTGCTGCGGACCTGGGCGCGGAAGGCCTGGTAGGCCGTGTCGTCCAGGCACCAGGCATCGCCGTGCCCGACCAGCAGGCGTTCGCCCCAGGGCGCGACCAGCACGGTCGGATCGGCCATGGCCTGCAGACCGGCGGCGCGGCAGGCTTGCGGTCCGAGCAGGAAATCGCGGTTGCCGACCAGCAGGGCGAGGCCGAGCGGCCGATGCCGGGCCTGGACGGCCGCCGTCAAGGTGGCGAAGGCGCGGGCTTCGAAGCTGTCGGATTCGTCGAGGCTGTCGTCGCCGATCCAGACCTCGAAGATGTCGCCCAGCAGCAGCACCGCGTCGGCATCGGTGCCGCGCAGGTGCGCCGCGAGCGCCGCCAGCGTGGCCGGGGTGTCCTCGGCCAGGTGCAGGTCGGCGATGAACTCGACGGCGCGCCAGTGGGCCGGCAGGACCCAGGCGGACGCCGGCGTGGCGGCGTCCGCAGGGCGATCGCTCGCCAGGGTCACGCCGTGACGACCACGGCCTTGGTGATGATGACGTCCTCGACCGGCACGTCGTCATGGTGACCGCGGGTGCCGGTGCGGACCTTCTCGATCTGGTCGACGATCTCGGTGCCGGCGATGACGCGGCCGAAGACGGCATAGCCCCAGCCCTGCGGCGACTCGGAACGGAAGTTCAGGAAGTCGTTGTTGACCGTGTTGATGAAGAACTGCGCGGTGGCCGAGTGCGGCGCGTTGGTGCGCGCCATGGCCAGCGTGTACTTGTCGTTCTTCAGGCCGTTGTTGGCCTCGTTCTGGATCGCGGCCTGGGTCGGCTTCTGCTTCAGGCCCGGCTCCATGCCGCCGCCCTGGACCATGAAGCCCTTGATGACGCGGTGGAACACCGTGCCGTCGTAGTGGCCGCTGTTGACGTAGTTGAGGAAGTTGGCGGCCGACAGGGGCGCCTTGGCGTCGTCGAGCTCGATGCGGATGACGCCAGCGGTGGTGTGCAGATCGATTTGGGGTGCTGCCATGTTCATTTCTCCAGGGTGGCCTTCTTGATGATGACGGGTTCGTTGGGCACGTTCTGATGCATGCCGCGGTTGCCGGTGGGCACGGCGCGGATCTTGTCGACCACGTCCATGCCTTCGACGACCTTGCCGAAGACGGCGTAGCCGTTGCCGTCCTGCGAGTTCGGCTGGTCGAGGAAGTTGTTGTCCTTGACGTTGATGAAGAACTGGGCGGTTGCCGAGTCCGGCACCATCGTGCGGGCCATCGCGATGGTGCCGCGCGCGTTGGACAGGCCGTTGCGGCTCTCCAGCGGGATCGCGGGCTTGGTCGCCTTCTCCTTCATGCCGGGCTCCATGCCACCGCCCTGGATCATGAAGTTCGGGATCACGCGGTGGAAGATCGTGCCGTCGTAGTGGCCGCTCTTGACGTAGCCGAGGTAGTTCTCGACGGTCTTCGGTGCCTTGGCGGCGTCGAGCTCGACCACGATGTCGCCCATCGTGGTCGACAGCCGGACCTTCTGCGCGAGGGCGAGGCCACTCATCGCAAGGCCCAGGGTGATGGCGGCCGCGCCGCGGGCCAGGGTGGCCAGTTTCATTCGAGGACTCCTTCGGAAAAGATGCGCCATTGTCCGCTCTCACGCGTCCAGTACTGGCGCCGCATCAGCCCGTGCGTGCTGCCGCGCAGCCGTTCACGGAAGGTCACGACCAGCATCTCGTGCGGGTCGTTCCAGCTCAGCACGCTGAGCTCGTCGAGCTCGCGTTCGCGGCCCTGCCCGGCACGGGATTCGGCCTGCAGGCGCTCGCGCCACGCATCGTAGCCATCCTCGCCGTTGTCGAAGTGCATCGAGTACATCGCCATCAGCCCGCCCAGGTCGCTGTGCATGCGGGCCCGCCGCCAGCTCTCGACCAGGCCCAGCGCGGTCTGGCGCTGGGCCATCAGCGCACGCGGCGCGACCCACTCCAGCCGCTCGGCCACGATCACCGGCGTGTGACGCGGCGCGAGCAGCCTGAGCCAGCGCGACAGGTCGTCGTTGGCCATGACGATGCAGCCATTGGTCGACAGCGGCGCGCGGGCGTACTGGCCGGTCGGCGTGCCGTGGATCCAGATGTTGGCGCCGGTGCGGCCGAGGTGGCGGTCGAGGTCGTTGGGGTAGTTCAGCGGCAGCGCGCCGGCGCCATAGAAGTCGCCCAGCTGGCCGCCGTCGAGGTGGCTGGTGATGCTGTAGATGCCCAGCGGCGTGCGCTGGTCGCCCTCGCTGCGCTTGCCGGTGCCGCGGCTGCCGATCGAGACATAGTGGTGGCCGACGAGGCGTGGCGTGCCGGCCTGGTTCTCGATCACGTAGAGCCGGGCGCGCGAGGTGTCGACGGCCACCACGTGGCGCACGCTGCCCGACAGCTGCAGCACCTGGCTCGGCCAGCTGCCCGGCGCGGGCGGGTCACGCAGCGCCTGCAGCCGCAGCACGGCCTCGCGGCGCAGCGCCTGGGCCTGGGGACTGGTCTGGGCCGGCGTGCCGGCCGGTGTCAGGTCGCCGGTCGAGGCCAGCAGCAGGTCGCCGTAGACGAGTTGCCCCAGCGCGAACTGCGGCACGTCGCGCACCAGGGACTCGATCGCTGCCAGGGCCTGCGGCAGGCGGGCCTCGCCGATCAGTCGGTAGACGGCGATCAGGCGCGCCTCGGGTGCCTCGCCACGGTGGCGCAGCGGCTCGTCGTCGACCTCCTGTCGGGTGGCCTCGAAGGGCAGGGCCGCCGTGTTCGTCGCCGTGCGGGCGTTGGCATCGACGGGCGCCCGGTCGTCCGTTGCCCGGCCGCGCGCCCACACCGCCGACAGGCCTGCGGCGAGCAGCAGCAGCGAGCCGAGCGCCACCCACAGCAGGCGCTGCAGAGGGATCGGCGTGGACGTCGCGGGGATGTCGGAAGCGGGCGTGGGCACGTCGGATGCGGAAGGGGTGGGCGGGAGCGCGGGAGCCTGGGATCCGGCCGTGCCGGGGGTGGTGGATGAGGCTACGTCGGACGCGGCAGCAGGCCCCGCGGCCACGCGCGACGGTCCCGGCGCCGAGGCTGGCGGACCGGCGATCGTCGCCGTCGTGGTGGTCCACGGCAAGGCCAGCGGCGGAGCGTCCGATCGTGCCGTGCCGAGCGCCCGGTCGTAGGCCTGGCGGGCCATCTGCGCATGCAAGAGTTGCAGCAGTTCGTAGGCCCGCGCATGGGCCGCGCTGGTGCGCAGCGCCGCTTCAAGATGGGACCGCGCGGCCGCAGCGTCCTGGTCCTGGATCGCCAGCGTCGCGAGGTTCATCTCGGGCTCGGGACGTTGCGGCCAGCGCCGCGCCAGGTCTTCCAGGCGGGCCCTCGCCAGGTCGCGCTGGCCGCTGCGTGCCAGGGCCACGGCGGCATCGACTTCGGCCATCAGCGGATCGTCGGACGCGGCAGGCGATCGGACCGGTGCAGGGACCGTGGGGGGTGTGTCGGCCGCCATCGCGGCGTGCGCGCCGCAGCCCAGCAGCAGGGCCAGGACGACCTCTCGCAGGACGGTCACGAGACCGGTGCGGAGGTGTCCGATGACCTCAGGCGGCAGGTCGTGCATCAGTCGACGGCCCTGAGACAAACGACGTGCCGCGAGGGCTGGCGGAGGGGCGGCACAGGGCTCACGTCAGGGGGTCCAGGGCTATACTGATTTGATTCTAGGGGAGGCTGTGCAAGGGCCTGATCAGGCCCTTGCCGTGGGCGACCGAGGGGAGTGCGACACGCCGTTGTCAAGCCTGCTCCCCCGTGTTCGAGTGGGTCTTGACGGCCTGTCGAGGGCCCTCCCCGCATCGATGTCTCTTAATCGCGAAGCGCCCGGAGTTGCGTCGTTCTATGCGCCTACACAACAGCCTGACCCGCGCGGTCGAAACCTTTGAACCGCAGGAGCCGGGCCATGTCCGCATGTACGTCTGCGGCATGACGATCTATGACCTGTGCCACATCGGCCATGCCCGCATGATGATGGCCTTCGACGTGGTCTACCGCTGGCTGCGCGCCAGCGGCTACCGCGTCACCTACGTGCGCAACATCACCGACATCGACGACAAGATCATCCGTCGCGCGACCGAGCGTGGCATCACGATCCGGCAGCTGACCGACGAGATGATCGCGGCCATGCACCAGGACATCGGCGCGCTGGGCATCGAGCGCCCGACCCACGAGCCGCGCGCGACCGAGTACGTGCCGCAGATGCTCGACCTGATCGGCCGCCTGCAGGACAAGGGCTTGGCCTATCGCAGCGGTACCGGCGACATGAACTACGCGGTGCGTCGCTTCGAGGGCTACGGCAAGCTGTCGGGCAAGTCGCTCGACCAGCTGCGCGCCGGCGAGCGCGTGGCCGTCAACGACGGCAAGGACGACCCGCTCGACTTCGCGCTGTGGAAGTCGGCCAAGCCCGAGGAGCCGGCCGACGTGAAGTACGACAGCCCCTTCGGCGTCGGCCGTCCGGGCTGGCACATCGAGTGCTCGGCCATGAGCTGCGCCCTGCTCGGCGAACAGTTCGACATCCACGGCGGTGGCCTGGACCTGCAGTTCCCTCACCACGAGAACGAGATCGCCCAGACCGAAGGCGCAACCGGCAGGCCCTGGGTGCGCTACTGGATGCACAACGGCTTCCTGAACGTCGACAACGAGAAGATGTCGAAGTCGCTCGGCAACTTCTTCACCATCCGCGACGTGCTCAAGAGCTACGACGGCGAGACGGTGCGCTTCTTCATGCTGCGCGTGCACTACCGCAGCCCGTTCAACTTCAGCGATGCCGGACTGGACGATGCGCGCAATGCACTGACCCGTCTCTACACGGCGCTCGACGGCGTCGAAGGCCTGGACGTCGGCATCGCCGATGCGGCCGCGATCGACTGGAACCTGCCTGCTGCCGCGCGCTTCAAGGCCGCGATGGACGACGACTTCAACACGCCCATCGCGGTGTCGGTGCTCTTCGACCTCGCCGGCGAGGTCAACCGCACCCGGGACCGCGCCACCGCGACGCAGCTGCGTCAGCTCGCCGGCGTGCTCGGCGTGCTTCAGCAGGCCCCGCGGGCCTATCTGCAGGGCGGTGCGTCGTCCGGCCTGGACGAGGTCGCGATCGCCGGCCAGATCGAGGCCCGCAAGGCCGCCAAGGCCGCGCGCAACTTCGCCGAGGCCGACCGCATCCGCGACAGCCTTGCGGCGCAGGGCGTGATCCTCAAGGACACCCCGCAGGGCACGACCTGGGTCAAGGCTTGAGCGCCCCGATGAGCACGCCTGCGGCCCTGGCGCTGGTCACGCCCGACTATTGGGACGAGGCCTGCAAGCACCTGATGAAGCGCGACCGGGTCATGAAGAAGCTGATCCCGCGCTTCGGCGAGGCCCGCCTGCAAAGCCGCGGCGACGCGTTCACGACGCTGGCCCGCTCGATCGTCGGCCAGCAGATCTCGGTCAAGGCGGCGCAGTCGGTCTGGCTGCGCTTCCTGGCGCTGGGCGCCGCAGCCGACGCGCCGCTGCAGCCGGGCTGGGTCATCGACCTGGGCGTCGAGACCATGCGCTCGGCCGGCCTGTCGGCCCGCAAGTGCGACTACCTCCGCGACCTGGCCCAGCACTTCATCGACGGCGCGGTGCATGAGACGCACTGGTCGGCGATGGACGACGAGGCCATCATCGATGAGCTGGTGGCGATCCGCGGCATCGGTCGCTGGACCGCCGAGATGTTCCTCATCTTCCACCTGATGCGCCCCAACGTGCTGCCGCTGGACGACCTCGGCCTGATCAAGGGCATCAGCCTGAACTACTTCAGCGGCGAGCCGGTCTCGCGGGCCGAGGCGCGCGAGGTCGGCGATGCCTGGGCACCCTTCCGATCGGTTGCGACCTGGTACGTCTGGCGCAGCCTGGATCCCTTGCCGGTGGAGTACTGATCTACACTGCCAACCCCATTTCTAGCCACGTGCTGGCCCGACAAATGCTAGTGACCTCGCCAGGCAACGTGCTTGTCCCAGGCCCCGGGCCCTTGTCGAACCAGCCACAGGAAAGGCGCTCATGAGCAAACGACACTTCCTCGAATTCGAGCAACCCATCGCCGAACTCGAGACCAAGATCGAAGAGCTGCGCTACGTGCAGAACGAGTCTGCGGTCGACATATCCGAGGAGATCGACCGGCTCTCCAAGAAGAGCCTGCAGCTCGCCAAGGACATCTACTCGAGCCTCTCGCCCTGGCAGGTCACGCTGATCGCCCGGCATCCCCAGCGGCCCTACACGCTGGACTACATCAACGAGATCTTCACCGACTTCCAGGAACTGCACGGCGACCGCCACTACGCCGACGACCTGTCGATCGTGGGTGGCCTGGCCCGATTCAACGGGCAGCCCTGCATGGTGCTAGGCCACCAGAAGGGCCGCGACACCAAGGAGCGCGCCGCCCGCAACTTTGGCATGTCGCGTCCCGAGGGTTACCGCAAGGCCCTGCGCCTGATGAAGCTGGCCGAGAAGTTCGGCCTGCCGGTCTTCACCTTCGTCGACACGCCCGGCGCCTATCCCGGCATCGGTGCCGAGGAGCGCGGCCAGTCCGAGGCCATCGGCCGCAACATCTTCGAGATGGCGCAGCTGGAAGTGCCGATCATCACGACCATCATCGGCGAAGGCGGGTCCGGCGGCGCGCTTGCCATCAGCGTGGCCGACCAGGTGCTGATGCTGCAGTTCTCGGTCTACTCGGTGATCTCGCCCGAAGGCTGCGCGTCCATCCTCTGGAAGACGTCCGAGCGCGCCAGCGATGCGGCCGAAGCCCTGGGCATCACCGCGCACCGCCTGAAGGCACTGTCACTGATCGACAAGATCGTCAACGAGCCGGTCGGTGGCGCTCACCGCGACCCGAAGGCCATGGCGGCGTCGCTCAAGCGCGGCCTCAACGATGCGCTGCGTCAGGTCTCGGACCTGAAGACCCGCGAACTGCTGAACCAGCGCTATGCGCGCCTGCAGTCCTACGGCCGCTACAACGACACCAAGTCCTGACAGGGCCTCGGCCCTTGCCCTCGACGGCCGTCCCGGCATGACCGGGCCGGCCGTTTCGCCGTTCTGGCCATGAATCCGATCCATGACCCTGGCCGATCGTCGTCGGCAGCACCACCGGTCGTTCGGCGCGATGACCTGGCCGCGCTGCCGATGCTGGCCGGCCACACGCGTGTCGCGGTGGCCTACAGCGGCGGGCACGACTCGACCGTGCTGATGCACGCGACCTGCCTGTGGGCGGCGGCACGGGGCGCGCAGGTGCACGCTCTCCATGTCCAGCATGGCCTGAGCCCGCATGCGGCGCATTGGGAGGCGCACTGCGCGGCGCAGGTCGACGGCTGGACTCGCATCGCGCGGGTCAGCCTGCACATCCGACGCCTGGCGCTGGTCGTGCCGCCCGGTGCCAGCCTTGAGGCCCATGCGCGCGCCGCGCGCTATGCGGCGCTGGCCGACATGGCGCGCGAGGCCGGCTGCGACACCGTGCTGCTGGCGCATCACCTCGATGACCAGGTCGAGACCTTCCTGCTGCAGGCGCTGCGCGGCGCCGGTCCGGCCGGCCTGTCGGCCATGCCGGTCGACATCCGGCGCGACGGGCTGCGCTGGGTCCGGCCCTGGCTGGACCGGCCGCGGGTCGAGCTGGCGGCGCATCGGGAGGCTCACGGATTGAGCCACATCGAGGACGACAGCAACGCCGACCCCCGCCTGGCCCGCAACCGCCTGCGGCTGTTGGTGCTGCCGGCCTTGCGCGCGGCCTTCCCGCAGGCCGACGAGACCCTGAGCGCGTGCGTGCGCCAGGTCCAGGACGCGCGGGTCTGCGTCGATGCGCTGGCACGCATCGACCTCGAAGGCCTGCGGGATGTCGACGGCGGGCCGGCCTTGTCGGTGTCGCAGCTCCTGGAGCTGGCGCCGGCGCGGCAACGCCATGCGCTGCGGCGATGGCTGATCGAGCGCAGTGGTCACGCACCGAGCCAGGCGCTGCTGATGCGCCTGTCGACCGAGGTCGAGCATGCACCCGATGGCCGCTGGCAGGGCCGTGGCGGCTTGGTGCATGCGCATCGCGGGCGGCTGGCCTGGGTCGCCGAGACGGGTCGTTGCCCGGCTCCGCCGACTTGCCGTGTCTCGCTGCGGCCGGGTCGGCATCCGGTGCCGGACTGGGGTGGCGTGCTCGTGATCGAGCCCGTGCTGCGGGGCGGCATTTCCCAGGTGGGCGGTGACATGGTCGAACTGCGGCCGCGTCAGGGCGGCGAGCAGTTCCAGTCGCATCCGCAGGGTGTGCCGAGGTCCTTGAAGAAGCAGTTCCAGGATGCGGGCGTGCCGTCCTGGGCGCGCGCGGCGCCGCTGGTGTGGCGAGACGGCCTGCTGGTGCAGGTCGAGGGACTCGGCGTCGATGCCCGTGCCCGGGTGCGCGATGGCGAGCCTCAGTGGTCGCTGCGCTGGGAGGCTGGCGAGCAGGCGGTCGCAGGTCGTTAAAATATCTGGTTCTCCGCACGGCAGTCGTGCCGGAGCATCCTTTCATCAACCGACATGGCCTTGATCGTTCACAAGTACGGCGGCACATCGATGGGCTCGCCCGAGCGCATCCGCAACGTCGCCAAGCGCGTCGCCAAGTGGGCGCGTGCCGGCCACCAGATGGTGGTCGTGCCCTCCGCGATGAGCGGCGAAACCAACCGCCTGCTGGGCTTGGCCAAGGAGGTCTCGCCGGCCGTCCAGACGCCGGCCGTGCTGCGCGAACTCGACATGATCGCCTGCACCGGCGAGCAGGTCTCCGTGGGCCTGCTGGCGCTGGCGCTGCAGGCCGAAGGCATGGAAGCCATCAGCTACAACGGCTGGCAGGTGCCCATCAAGACCGACCAGGCCTACACCAAGGCCCGCATCGAGAGCATCGACGACAGCCGCGTGCGCGCCGACCTGGCCGCTGGCCGCGTGGTTGTCATCACCGGCTTCCAGGGCATCGACGGCGACGGCAACGTGACCACGCTGGGTCGCGGCGGCTCGGACACCTCGGCGGTCGCGGTCGCGGCGGCGATGAAGGCCGACGAGTGCCTGATCTACACCGATGTCGACGGCGTCTACACCACCGATCCGCGCGTCGTGCCCGAGGCGCGCCGGCTGCACACCGTCAGCTTCGAGGAGATGCTGGAGATGGCCAGCCTGGGCTCCAAGGTGCTGCAGATCCGTTCGGTCGAGTTCGCGGGCAAGTACCGCGTGCCGATGCGCGTGCTGTCGAGCTTCACCCCGTGGGACATCGCCATCGAGGAAGAAGCCAAGTCGGGCACGCTGATCACTTTCGAGGAAGACGAGAAGATGGAACAAGCCGTTGTGTCGGGCATCGCGTTCAACCGCGACGAAGCCAAGATTTCCGTGATGGGCGTGCCGGACAAGCCGGGCATCGCCTACAGCATCCTGGGCAAGGTTGCCGATGCCAACATCGACGTGGACGTGATCATCCAGAACGTCTCGCACGACGGTCGCACCGACTTCTCGTTCACGGTCCACCGCAACGACTTCCAGCGCACCGTCGACCTGCTGAACAAGGACGTCGTGCCGGCCCTGGGCGCCAAGGAAGTCGTGGGCGACACCAAGATCTGCAAGGTCTCGATCGTCGGCATCGGCATGCGATCGCACGCCGGCGTGGCCAGCACGATGTTCCGCGCGCTGAGCGAAGAGGGCATCAACATCCAGATGATCACGACCAGCGAGATCAAGACCTCCGTCGTGATCGACGAGAAGTACATGGAGCTGGCGGTGCGCGCGCTGCACAAGGCCTTCGATCTCGACCAGCCGAACGCCTGATCGACACCGCACGGATCTCCGTTGATCCGTGCTGGCTTGCGAGTTTTGACGCGCCGATTCTGGTTTGAAGTGCCGGGGGCTGGTACCGGAAGGGATTCCGGCTATACTCCCGCTTCTTCGGAGACGTGACCGAGTGGCCGAAGGTGCTCCCCTGCTAAGGGAGTATGCGCCAAAAGCGCATCGAGGGTTCGAATCCCTCCGTCTCCGCCAAGACCTGCCGATCTGGCTGGAAGAATTGGCCGAATGAGCCTCCGCCCTGCGGAGGCTTTTTTCGTTCTGGCGTCGAATATCTCGCGAGATATCGCGGCCCTTGCGGACTTTGTGGTGGTCCCTGACGGGAAGGCTGCGACGGCGGGGTGGCGATTAGCCTTCGCCTGCCGCGAAGGCACAATTGACGACCTTCGATGGGCCCGCCTTCGACCGCATGCGACGATGACGGTCTCGTTGCTGACCGGGCCCCGGGCAGCCTTCCATGCGCTTCGATCTCGTCACGCTCAACCTCGTGCTGGCCATCGCCGAAACCCGCAGCATCACGCGCGGCGCGCAGCGTGAACACCTCGCGCTGGCCGCTGCAAGCAAGCGCTTGAGCGATCTGGAGTCGCGCCTGGGCGTGCAGCTGTTCGAGCGCCGCGCCCGCGGCATCGAGCCGACCTCGGCCGGTCAGGCGCTGGTGCGGCACATCCGCTCGCTGCATGCCAGCCTGCATGCGCTGGAGGAAGAGGTCGCCGAATACGCCGACGGTGTGCGCGGCACGCTGCGCATCGTGGCCAATTCCTCGGCCATCGCCGAATGCCTGCCGCCCGACCTCGCGGCCTTCTCGCAGGCCCATCCGGGCGTGCAGGTGAGCCTCGAGGACGAGACCAGCACGCAGGTGCAGCGCGCGGTGCTGCAGGGTCAGGCCGACGTCGGCATCTTCGTGCCGCCGGTGATCGAGAGCGGCTTGCGGACCTGGCTCTACCGCCACGGCGAGCTGTCGGTGATCGCCCCGCGCACCCATCCGCTGGCACGGTGTGCGTCCTTGAAGCTGGCCGACCTGCTTGACGTGGACTTTGTCGGCCTGCACGTTGGCGCGGCCGCGCAGGACATCATCCTTGCCGAGGCGGCCGCGCAGGGCCGCAGCCTGAAGGCGCGGCTGCAGGTCCGCGGCTTCGATGCGATCGCGCAGCTGGTCGCGGCCGGACTGGGCGTGGCGATCATGCCCACCGGTGTCGCGCAGCGGCTGTCGCAGGCCTACGCGATCGGGCTGGTCGCGCTCGACGAGGCCTGGGCGCGGCGCGACTACCTGGTCGCGGTGCGTGCGCAGGAGGTCCTGCCCGCCGTCACCCGTCGTTTCGTGGACCTGCTGCGCCAGGGCGCGCCCGGATCCGACGCTCCCCTTGCCAGCGACGTCGCCAGCGCGTCGTCGCCCCCTTCCACCTCCCCTTGAACCGCCCGACAGGAGCTGCCATGACCGGACGCACCCTCTACGACAAGCTGTGGGACGAACACGTCGTCCACACCGAGGAAGACGGCACCGCCGTGCTCTACATCGACCGCCACCTGGTTCATGAGGTGACCAGCCCGCAGGCCTTCGAGGGGCTGCGGCTGGCCGGACGCAAGGTCTGGCGCGTCAGCTCGGTGGTGGCCACGGCCGACCACAACACGCCGACGACCGGCTGGGAGCAGGGCTACGACGGCATCGCCGATCCGATCAGCAAGTTGCAGATCCAGACCCTGGACAGCAACATCCGGGAGTTCGGCGCGGCGGCCTATTTCCCGTTCATGGACCAGCGCCAGGGCATCGTGCACGTGATCGGCCCGGAGAACGGCGCGACCCTGCCGGGCATGACCGTCGTCTGTGGCGACAGCCACACCAGCACGCACGGCGCCTTCGGTGCGCTGGCGCATGGCATCGGCACCAGCGAGGTCGAGCACGTCATGGCCACGCAGACGCTGCTGGCCAAGAAGGCGAAGAACATGCTGGTCAAGGTCGAGGGCTGGCTGTCGCCGGGCCTGACGGCCAAGGACATCGTGCTGGCCATCATCGGCCGCATCGGTACCGCCGGCGGCACCGGCTACACGATCGAGTTCGGCGGCAGCGCCATCCGCGCATTGAGCATGGAAGGCCGCATGACGGTCTGCAACATGGCCATCGAGGCCGGTGCCCGTGCCGGCCTGGTGGCGGTTGACGAGACCACGCTGGCCTACGTCAAGGGTCGTCCGTTCGCGCCCAAGGGCGTCGAGTGGGATCAGGCCGTGAGCCACTGGCGCACGCTGCACAGCGATGCCGACGCGGTCTTCGACGTGGTCGTCGAGCTGGACGCCGCGCAGATCCGCCCGCAGGTCACCTGGGGCACCAGCCCGGAGATGGTGCTGGCGATCGACGAGCGCGTGCCCGATCCCGACAAGGAGAAGGACGACGTCAAGCGCTCGGCCATCGAGCGGGCGCTGACGTACATGGGCCTGGAGCCGAACAAGGCGATCGCCGACGTGCGCATCGACAAGGTCTTCATCGGCTCGTGTACCAACAGCCGCATCGAGGACATCCGCGAGGCTGCCGCCGTGGTACGTCGCATCGGCGGCCGCGTGGCCGGCAACGTCAAGCTCGCGATGGTCGTGCCGGGCTCGGGCCTGGTGAAGGCGCAGGCCGAGGCCGAGGGCCTGCACGAGGTCTTCCGTGCCGCAGGTTTCGAATGGCGCGAGCCGGGCTGTTCCATGTGCCTGGCGATGAACGCCGACCGGCTCGAGCCGGGCGAGCGCTGCGCCTCGACCAGCAACCGCAACTTCGAGGGCCGTCAGGGGGCTGGTGGCCGCACCCACCTGGTCAGCCCGGCCATGGCCGCTGCCGCCGCCATGAACGGCCACTTCGTTGACATCCGCCGCATCGTCTGAGCGAGGAACACCATGCAAGCCTTCACCGTGCTCAAGGGCCTGGTCGCCCCGATGGACCGTGCCAACGTCGACACCGACGCGATCATCCCGAAGCAGTTCCTGAAGTCGATCGCCCGGACCGGCTTCGGTCCCAACCTGTTCGATGAGTGGCGCTACCTCGACAAGGGCGAGCCGGGCCAGGACCCGGCCAGCCGCAAGCCCAATCCCGACTTCGTGCTGAACCAGCCGCGCTACCAGGGCGCCTCGGTGCTGCTGGCGCGCGAGAACTTCGGTTGCGGTTCGAGCCGCGAACATGCGCCGTGGGCGCTGGATCAGTACGGTTTCCGTGCCGTCATCGCGCCGAGCTACGCCGACATCTTCTTCAACAACTGCTTCAAGAACGGCCTGCTGCCGATCGTGCTGCCGGAGTCGGTCGTCGCGCGTCTGTTTGACGAGGTGCACGGCTTCGTCGGCTACCAGCTGACGGTCGACCTGCCGCGCCAGGTCGTGGTCAAGCCCGATGGCACCGAGATCCCTTTTGACGTGCAGCCCTTCCGCAAGTACTGCCTGGTCAATGGCTTCGACGACATCGGCCTGACGCTGCGTCATGCCGACAAGATCCGCAGCTACGAGGCCGAGCGGCTGGCGCGCATGCCTTGGCTGGCGCAACGCGCGCTGTGAGCGGCGCGGCGCGCGTCCCGAACACCCACTCCTGAAAGCATCCCCATGAAGATTGCCATCCTGCCGGGCGACGGCATCGGCACCGAGATCGTCGCCGAGGCGGTCAAGGTCCTGAAGGTCCTGGACCTGTCCTTCGAGATGGAGGCCGCGCTGGTCGGCGGTGCCGCCTACGAGGCGCATGGCCACCCGCTGCCCGAGTCGACGCTGAACCTGGCGAAGGCCGCCGATGCGGTGCTGTTCGGTGCCGTCGGCGACTGGAAGTACGACAAGCTCGAACGGGCGCTGCGCCCGGAGCAGGCCATCCTGGGCCTGCGCAAGAACCTGGGCCTGTTCGCCAACTTCCGTCCGGCGATCTGCTACGAGCAGCTCACGCACGCGTCGAGCCTGAAGCCGGAGCTGGTCGCGGGCCTGGACATCCTGATCATCCGCGAGCTGACCGGCGACATCTACTTCGGCCAGCCGCGTGGCCGCCGCACCGCCGTCGACGGCCTGTTCCCGGGTGCCGAGGAAGCCTTCGACACGATGCGCTACAGCCGCCCCGAGGTCGAGCGCATCGCCCACGTGGCCTTCCAGGCCGCGCGCCGGCGCAACAAGCGCGTGACCAGCGTCGACAAGGCCAACGTGCTCGAGACCTTCCAGTTCTGGAAGGACATCATGATCGAGGTCGGCCAGCAGTACCCGGACGTCGCGCTGGATCACATGTACGTCGACAACGCGGCGATGCAGCTGGTCAAGGCGCCGAAGAAGTTCGACGTGGTCGTCACCGGCAACATGTTCGGCGACATCCTGTCGGACGAGGCCGCGATGCTCACCGGCTCGATCGGCATGCTGCCCTCGGCGTCGCTGAACGACCGCAACCAGGGCCTCTACGAGCCCAGCCACGGCAGCGCGCCGGACATTGCCGGTCAGGGTGTTGCAAACCCGCTGGCTACAATCCTGTCCGCTGCCATGATGCTCCGCTACTCCCTCAACCAGCCCGAAGCTGCCGACCGGATCGAATCCGCGGTCAGCGCCGTCCTGTCCACCGGTCTGCGCACCGGCGACATCTGGTCCGAAGGCACGCAGCGGGTCGGCACGCGGGAGATGGGCGACGCCGTTGTCGCGGCCCTGGTCGGCAACACCAGCGGCAAAACCATTACCACGATGACCAAGAGCTAGTCAGCTCCGGATCGTCTCGCCCCCACACCTGGACCCCGGCGAAGCGAGCCGGGGAATACGGGGGTCCGGAAATCAACTGAAAGGCTAAGGAAATGGCACTCGTAGGATTGGTCGGCTGGCGTGGCATGGTCGGCTCGGTCTTGATGGACCGCATGCAGGCGGAAGGCGACTTCGACCTGTTCGAGCCGATGTTCTTCTCGACCAGCAATGCCGGCGGCCCTGCCCCGGCGATGGCGAAGAACGAGACGAAGCTGCAGGACGCGTTCGACATCGACGCGCTCAAGCGCTGCGAGATCATCATCACCGCGCAAGGCGGCGACTACACCTCCGACGTCTTCCCCAAGCTGCGTGCGGCAGGCTGGAACGGCCACTGGATCGACGCCGCCTCGACGCTGCGCATGAAGGATGACGCCGTCATCATCCTGGACCCGGTCAACATGCCGGTGATCAAGGACGCGCTGGCCAAGGGTGGTCGCAACTGGGTGGGTGGCAACTGCACCGTCAGCTGCATGCTGATGGGCGTGGGCGCGCTCTACAAGGCCGGTCTGGTCGAGTGGATGAGCACCCAGACCTACCAGGCCGCATCGGGCGGCGGTGCGCAGCACATGCGCGAGCTGCTGACGCAGTTCGGCACGCTCAATGCCGAGGTCCGCTCCCTGCTGGACGACCCCAAGAGCGCCATCCTCGAGATCGACCGCAAGATCATCGCCAGGCAGCGTGCGCTGACCGAGGCCGAGACCGCCAACTTCGGCGTGCCGCTGGGCGGTTCGCTGATCCCCTGGATCGACAAGGACCTCGGCAACGGCACCTCCCGCGAAGAGTGGAAGGGCATGGCCGAGACCAACAAGATCCTCGGCCAGGGCGACGGCTTCAGCGCGCCGGCGATCCCGGTCGACGGCTTCTGCGTGCGCATCGGCGCGATGCGCTGCCACAGCCAGGCGCTGACCTTCAAGCTCAAGCGTGACGTGCCGCTGGCCGACATCGAGGCCATGATCGCCGCCGACAACGCCTGGGTGAATGTCGTGCCGAACACCCGCGAGGCGACCGTGCGTGACCTGACGCCGGTGGCCGTGACCGGCACGCTGACCATCCCGGTCGGTCGTCTGCGCAAGATGGCGATGGGCCCGGAGTATCTCGGCGCCTTCACCATCGGCGACCAGTTGCTCTGGGGTGCGGCCGAGCCGCTGCGCCGCATGCTCCGCATCCTGCTGGACGCCTGATCGCCAGACGCCGGCCCTGCGGCGTCTGGTCCTGCGCGTCTGATCCGGGGCGACATACCCGGCGACCGTCCCGGGTCGTCGCGTCCCGGAATACCCGTCTGACGACCGGACATCACCGTCGTTGTCGACCGACAACGACGGTTACAACAACCTGCACATTCCTCCGTGCGTTGCAGAACATCAGGCAATGCATGAGCTTGTCTTTGTATCTGCTTGATGTTATTGTGTTTTCAGGGATTTTGAGTGGTCGGCTTGGTGGTTGAAGGAAGGCTGTGCAGCAGCCTTGCGGGTGAAGACCAGGGTTCTGGATGACGCCAGGGTGGGCCGCTCGAAGACCGACACCACGTACGTTTGACGCACTTTTGCTCGACCTGAAGCGCCGGTTTGTGCGCGAGCCAAGCTGGGGCATGGGAGAAGCCTTGAAAACCGATATGTCTGGCACGGGGCGAATCGCTCTGAAGCAGGTGGCGGCCGCCGTCGCCCTGTCCGCATTGCTCGCGGGCGCGCCGTCGGCCTGGGCCTTGAGCCTGGGACGATTGACGGTGCAGTCCGCATTGGGGGAGGGATTGCGGGCGGAGATCGACGTCACCAGCCTGACGCCCGAAGAGGCGGCGAACCTGCGTGTGCGCATCGCGCCACCGGATGCCTACCGCATCGCCGGCGTCGACTACAACCCGGTGCTGCCGCAGACCTCCGTCGCGCTGCAGCGCCGGCCGGATGGCTCGGCCTTCCTGCGCATCTCCAGCAACCAGTCGGTGCAGGAACCGTTCGTCGACGTGATCCTAGAACTGTCCTGGTCGAGCGGTCGCCTGCTGCGTGAATACACGCTGCTGTTCGACCCGCCCGCCACCGCGAAGGCGCCGTCCGCGCCCGCTCCGGCAGTCGCTGCTGCACCGCCGGTGGCCACGCCGGCACCGGTCGCCGTCGTGCCTGCCGTTCCGGTGGCGCCGCCTGCTCCCGCCCTGGCCGCCGCGCCCGAGCCCGCACCCGCACCCGCACCCGCGCCGGTGGCGAACGCGCCTGCTGTCGAATCCGCACCGACCGCGCCCGCCGCCGCGCTCGGCAAGGGCGAACTGGCCGTTCGCAACAAGGGCAAGGCGCGTGCCGACGTTGCTGCCGCTCCTGCTGCGCCAGCGCCAGCCGCGTCCGATGCGGCGGCCGCCGAGCTCAAGGTCCGTTCGGGCGACACGCTGTCGTCGATCGCCCGCAAGGTCCAGCCCACCGGTGTCTCGCTCGACCAGATGCTGGTCGGCCTGTACCAGGGCAACCCGCAGGCCTTCGTCGGCAACAACATGAACCGCCTGCGTTCGGGCGTGATCCTGAATGTGCCGGCCGGCGAACAGCTGTCGACCATCGACCCGCAGGAAGCGCGTCGCGTGATCGTTGCCCAGAGCAGCGACTTCAACGCCTACCGCCAGCGCCTGGCTGCTGTCGTTCCGGCGCCTGCCACCGATGCTGCGCCGGCCCGCCAGGGCAGCGGCAAGGTGACCGCCGAGGTCCAGGACCAGAAGCAGGCCGCCGCGCCGCAGCAGGACCGCCTCAAGCTCGACAAGGGCAAACCGGCCGATGGCAAGACCCAAGTCGCGTCGGCCGAGGACAAGATCGCCGCCGATCGCGCCGCCAAGGAAGCCAGCGCCCGCGCCAGCGAACTGGCCCGCAACGTCGAGGAACTGAAGAAGCTGCAGGCCGCCTCGGCTGCGGTGCCTGCCGCTCCGGCGCCGACGCCGGCCGTGGCCTCCGCACCGGCTCTGCCGACGCCGGCCTTGCCGGTGGCCAAGCCGGCTGAGCCGGTGGCGGCTCCGGCGGTCGATCCGGTGGTGGCGTCCGCGCCGGCTGCCGAGGCCGTCGCATCGGCGCCGTCTGCCGCAGATGCCGCGCTCGCCGCCGCTTCGGCCGCGATGTCCGGCGCTGTCGAGGCAGCCAGTGCACCGGCATCCGCCGTGCCGCCTGCACCGATCGCCGCCGACGAGCCTTCGCTGATCGACAGCCTGTCCGAGAACCCCTGGGTGCTGCCGGGCGCTGGCGTGGTCATCGCGCTGCTGGCCGGCCTGGGCTACTACCGGCTGCGTGGCCGCAACAAGGAAGACGCCGGCGTGACCTCCTTCCTGGAGAGCCGCCTTCAGCCGGACTCGTTCTTCGGTGCCAGCGGTGGGCAGCGCGTCGACACGCGCGATGCCAACGGCGCGCCGTCGTCGATGAGCTATTCGCTGAGCCAGATCGATGCCATCGGTGACGTCGACCCGGTTGCCGAGGCCGACGTCTACCTGGCCTACGGTCGTGACCTGCAGGCCGAGGAGATCCTGAAGGAGGCGATGCGCGCCAACCCGGATCGCCTGGCCATCCGCACCAAGCTGCTGGAGGTCTACGCCAAGCGCCGCGACACGAAGGGCTATGAACTGCTGGCCGGCGAGCTCTACGGCCTGACCGGCGGCCAGGGCGAGGACTGGACCCGTGCGCAGGAACTCGGTCGATCGATCGATCCGGACAATCCGCTCTACGAGCCGGGCGGCCAGCCGGGCATCGGCAGCACGGCCGAGGCCGGCGGCGGCGAGATGCTGGGCGCGAGCACGATGCCGCAGTCGATCGTGCCGTCGCCCTCGCGCTTCGAGCACAGCGTGCCGGACCTCGACCTCAGCGCCGACCCGCTGGGCACGCCGAGCGCAGCGGTGGACCTCGACATCTCGGTGCCCGCCGCGATGGACGATCCGCGCCCGGCCTCGTCGGTGTCCAACACCTTCCCGAGCGTGCCAGCAGCCTTTGGCAGCGGCCCGGCGGCCTTCGACAGCCGTCCGTCCGGTGACGACTTCCAGGGCAGCGCCAGCCTCGATTTCGAGCTGGATGACCTGCCCCGCAACGCCCCGGCGGCTGCGCCGAGCCCGACGATCGACCTGGCCGACCTGTCGCTGGACCTCGATGCACCGCTCAGCCGTCCGGGTTCGATCCCGGCGCCGCTGAACGTCGAGGCCTACGACAGTGGCGTGGGCGACGACGGCTCCGACCCGCTGGCGCGCAAGCTGGAGCTGGCCGAGGAGTTCAACCAGATCGGCGACTACGAAGGCGCTCGCGACCTGCTGCAGGAAGTGATCGACAACGCCGACGGCACCCTGCGCGCCAAGGCGCAGGCCATGCTCGACAAGCTCGCCTGAGCCTGTCCATGAAGTTCCGCATCCGATGACCGTCACCACCAGGGGCTCGGTGCCGTGCGACTCGCGCTCGGCCTGAGCTACCGGGGCACCGCCTACAGGGGCTGGCAGAGCCAGCAGGGCGGTGGCACGGTGCAGGATGCGCTCGAAGCGGCCCTCGGCCGCTTCGCCGCTTGTGAGGTCCGCACCCTCTGCGCCGGCCGGACCGACGCGGGCGTTCACGCGCTGAACCAGGTCGTCCACCTGGACACCGACCGTGATCGCGAGAACTACGCCTGGGTGCGCGGCACCAACACCTTCCTGCCGCCGGACATCGCGGTGCAGTGGTGCCGGCGCGTGCCGGATCACTTTCACGCCCGCAACGGCGCGCGTGGTCGGCGCTACGTCTACCTGCTGCTGGAGTCGCCGGTGCGCCCGGCGATCGAGTCCGGCCAGCTCGGCTGGACCTTCCGCCCGCTGGACGGCGCGCGTCTGCGTGCGGCGGCCGATGTGCTGGTCGGCGAGCATGATTTCTCGGCCTTCCGCTCGTCGGAATGCCAGGCGCTGTCGCCGGTCAAGCAGCTGCGCGAGATCTCGATCCGCCGCCAGGGCGCGATCTGGCGGCTGGAATTCGAGGGATCGGCCTTCCTGCACCACATGGTCCGCAACATCATGGGCTGCCTGATCACGGTGGCCAGTGGCAGGCGCGAGCCCAGCTGGCTGGCCGGCGTGCTGGCCTCGCGCGACCGCAAGCTGGCCTCTCCGACCTTCATGCCCGACGGGCTGCATTTCATGGGCCCGCGATACGATGTCGAGCTGGCCGTGCCCGAGCGCACGCCTGCCTTCGACGCGCTGCCCGCCGACACCGCCGTCCTGTCCTACTGATCGATGCCATCGATGCCGCCGCTGTCCCCGTCCCTGTCCCCGCCTGCCCGCACCCGCATCAAGATCTGCGGCCTGACCCGCTCCGAGGATGTCGATGCGGCCGTCGCCGCCGGTGCCGACGCGATCGGCTTCGTCTTCTACGCCCGCAGCCCCCGAGCGGTGACGCCCGGTCAGGCGGCCGAACTGGCGCGTCGCCTGCCGCCCTTCGTGACGCCGGTGGGCCTGTTCGTCAACGCCCCGCCGGCCGAGATCGCCGATGCCTGCGAGCGCATCCCGACGCTGCTGCTCCAGTTCCACGGCGACGAGACCGCCGACCAGTGCGACGCGGCGGGACGTCCCTACCTGCGGGCGGCCAGGGTGGCGCCGGGGTTCGACTTGCTAAACTTCGCCCGCTCCTTTCCCGCTGCCCAGGCCCTGCTCCTGGACGCCCATGTCGAGGGCTACGGGGGAGGTGGAAAGGTCTTCGATTGGTCGCTCATTCCCGCCGACGCCCCCGCTCCGGTCGTTTTGTCTGGTGGGTTGAATCCTGCAAACGTGACCGATGGGATCGCCCGCGTCCGGCCCTGTGCCGTTGACGTGAGTTCGGGCGTCGAGGTCGCCAAGGGCATCAAGGACGCCGTCCTGATGCGCCGCTTCTGCGAGGCGGTTCGCGTGGCCGATGCCCGGCTCGCCGCCGCGACGCCGGCCGGTCCCGCCGCCTGAACCTGACCACTGCCCCCGAGGTGCCGCGTCCGGCGCCTCATCCGCATCCTGCCGCGCGTCACGCTCGCGCGGCGCTCCCGCGAGAGAGAGACACCATGTTCGACTACCAGCAACCCGACGCCCGTGGGCACTTCGGGATCTACGGCGGCAGCTTCGTTGCCGAGACGCTCAGCCAGGCCATCGACGAACTGCGTGCAGCCTACGAGCACTACAAGAACGACCCGGCATTCCAGGCCGAATACCGCCGCGAGCTGGCCCATTTCGTCGGCCGGCCCAGCCCGGTCTACCACGCCGACCGGCTGAGCCGCGAGATCGGCGGCGCGCAGATCTTCCTCAAGCGCGAGGACCTCAACCACACCGGCGCCCACAAGGTGAACAACACCATCGGCCAGGCCCTTCTGGCCAGGCGCATGGGCAAGCCACGCGTGATCGCCGAGACCGGTGCCGGCCAACACGGCGTGGCAACCGCGACGATCTGCGCCCGCTACGGCCTCGAATGCGTCGTCTACATGGGCAGCGAGGACGTCAAGCGCCAAAGCCCGAACGTCTACCGCATGCACCTGCTGGGCGCGCGCGTGGTGCCGGTCGAGTCCGGCAGCAAGACGCTGAAGGACGCGCTCAACGAGGCCATGCGCGACTGGGTCACGAACGTCGAGAACACCTTCTACATCATCGGCACCGTGGCCGGCCCGCATCCCTACCCGGCGATGGTGCGCGACTTCCAGCGCGTCATCGGCGACGAGTGCCTGGTGCAGATGCCCGAGATGATCGGTCGCCAGCCCGATGCCGTGATCGCCTGCGTCGGCGGCGGCAGCAACGCGATGGGCATCTTCTACCCCTACATCCCGCACGAGCAGGTCCGACTGATCGGTGTCGAGGCGGCCGGCGAGGGCCTGGAGTCGGGCCGCCATTCGGCCTCGCTGCAACGCGGCACGCCGGGCGTGCTGCATGGCAACCGCACCTACGTGCTGCAGGATGCGGACGGCCAGATCACCGAGACGCACTCGGTCTCGGCCGGCCTGGACTACCCCGGCGTCGGCCCCGAGCATGCCTTCCTCAAGGACATCGGCCGCGCCGAGTACGTCGGCATCACCGATGCCGAGGCGCTGTCGGCCTTCCACCGCCTGTGCCGCACCGAGGGCATCATCCCGGCGCTTGAGTCCAGCCACGCCGTGGCCCACGCGATGAAGCTGGCCGCGACGATGCGGCCCGACCAGCACATCCTGGTCAACCTGTCCGGCCGCGGCGACAAGGACATCGGCACCGTTGCCGACCTGTCGGGCGCCGATTTCTACTGTCGACCGTCGTGTCGCGGCCAGTCCGTCAAGGGCCAGGCCGCTGCCGAGCAGGCGATCGACTTCTCCCGTGGAGCCGCACGATGAACCGCATCGCCGCCACCTTCGAGCGCCTGCGCGCGCAAGGCCGCAAGGCCCTGATCCCCTACGTCACTGCCGGTGATCCGTATGCCGACGTGACGGTCGAGCTGATGCACGGCATGGCCGCAGCCGGCGCCGACGTGATCGAGCTGGGCGTGCCGTTCTCGGACCCGATGGCCGACGGCCCCGTCATCCAGCGCGCCAGCGAGCGCGCGCTGGCTCGTGGCATCAGCACCGCCCGGGTGCTGGACATGGTGCGCGATTTCCGCAGCACCGACACCCGCACGCCGGTCGTGCTGATGGGCTACGCCAACCCGATCGAGCGCTACGGCCAGGACCGATTCGTCGACGACGCGCAAGCCGCCGGCGTCGACGGCGTGCTGGTGGTGGACTACCCGCCGCAGGAATGCGAGGCCTTCGCCACCCGGCTGCGCGCCGCTGGCATGGACCCGATCTTCCTGCTGGCGCCGACTTCGACCGACGCGCGCATGGCCGATGTCGGCCGCATCGCCACCGGCTACGTCTACTACGTCTCGCTCAAGGGCGTGACCGGCGCGGGCAACCTCGACACCGATGCGGTCGCCGCGATGGTGCCGCGCATCCGCCAGCATGTCGGCGTGCCGGTGGGGGTCGGATTCGGCATCCGCGACGCCCAGACCGCGATCGCCGTCGCCCGGGTTTCGGACGCCGTCGTGATCGGTTCCCGTATCATCCAGTTGATCCAGGATGCCCCGCGTGAGCAGGTCGTCTCTGCCGCTTCCGGCTTCGTCGCCGAGATCCGCGCGGCGCTGGACACCCTCCAAACGCCGCAAGGAGCAAGCGCATGAGTTGGCTCGACAAGCTGCTGCCGCCCAAGATCCAGCAGACCAATCCGACCGAGCGCCGCTCGGTGCCCGAAGGCCTGTGGGTCAAGTGCCCGTCCTGCGAGACGGTGCTCTACAACACCGACCTGGAGCAGAACGTCAACGTCTGCCCCAAGTGCTCGCACCACCACCGCATCGACGCCCGGGCTCGCCTGGACGCCTTCCTCGATGCCGAAGGGCGCTACGAGGTCGGCCAGGAGGTCGTGCCGGTCGACCCGCTGAAGTTCAAGGACAGCAAGAAGTACCCGGACCGCATCAAGGAGGCCATGGAGGCCACCGGCGAGACCGATGCGCTGGTCGTGATGGGCGGCTCGGTGATGAGCATCCCGCTGGTCGTCGCCTGCTTCGAGTTCGACTTCATGGGCGGCTCGATGGGCTCGGTGGTCGGCGAGCGCTTCGTGCGTGGCGTCGAGACCGCGATCGAGCAGAAGGTGCCCTTCGTGTGCTTCACCGCCACCGGTGGCGCGCGCATGCAGGAAGGCCTGCTGTCGCTGATGCAGATGGCCAAGACCAACGCCGCGCTGACCCGCCTGGCCAAGGCGAAGCTGCCCTACGTCAGCGTGCTGACCGACCCGACCATGGGCGGTGTGTCCGCCAGCTTCGCCTTCGTGGGCGACGTGGTGATGGCCGAGCCCAAGGCGCTGATCGGCTTTGCCGGCCCGCGCGTGATCGAGAACACCGTGCGCGAGAAACTGCCCGAAGGCTTCCAGCGCAGCGAGTTCCTGGTCGAGAAGGGTGCGCTGGACATGATCGTCGACCGCCGCCAGCTGCGCTCGACCATTGCCCGTGTGCTGGCGATGCTGCAGCGCCAGAGCGCCGACGCGGTCGCCTGACCGAGGCCTGAGCCAGCCCTGCGGCTGGCATGAACCGGGGGCGTCGCGAGGCGCCCTTGTCTTTTTTGGGGTGGCACCGTCCGCGCCACCGTTCCGGAGTTCCCGACCCGATGTACCGCACCCTCGCCGAGTGGCTGTCGCACTGCGAACGCCTGCACCCACGCACCATCGACCTGACGCTCGAGCGGGTCGCCACCGTGGCGCAGCGGCTCGACCTGCGCATCGGCGTGCCGGTCTTCACCGTCGCCGGCACCAACGGCAAGGGCTCGACCTGCGCCATGCTGGAGGCGATCCTGACCCAGGCCGGCTACCGGGTCGGCGTCTACACCTCGCCGCACCTGGTGCACTTCGAGGAACGCCTGCGCGTCAACGGCGAGATCGTCCAGGCCGATGCCCTGCTGGCCGACTTCGAGGCCGTCGAAGCCGCGCGCGACGGCGGCTCGCTGACCTACTTCGAGTTCACCACGCTGGCGCTGCTGCGCCACCTGTCGTCCCAGCCGCTCGACGCGGTCGTGCTGGAGGTCGGCCTCGGCGGCCGGCTCGATGCGGTCAACGTGATCGATGCCGACTGCGCCGTCATCACCAGCATCGACCTCGACCACATGGACTTCCTCGGCCCGGACCGCGAGTCCATCGGCCGCGAGAAGGCCGGCGTGATGTGCGCCGGTCGCCCGGCCATCGTCTCCGACCCGCAGCCGCCGGCCAGCCTGTTGGCGCACGCGGCCGAACTGGGCGTGGACCTGTGGTGCTTCGGTCGCGACTTCAACTACGCCGGCGACCGCCAGCAGTGGTCCTGGAGCGGCCGCGGCCGGCGCTACAACGCGATGGCCTACCCAGCGCTGCGAGGCGCCAACCAGCTGCTCAACGCCTCGGGCGTGCTGGCCGCGCTGGACGCCATGCGAGCGCAGCTGCCGGTGCCGGCCCAGGCCGTGCGCAACGGGCTGGCCATGGTCGAACTGCCGGGGCGCTTCCAGATCGTGCCGGGCCAGCCGACCCTGGTGCTCGACGTCGCCCACAACCCGCACGCCGCCGCCGTGCTGGCGCGCAACCTCGACCAGATGGCCTACCACCCGCGCACCCACGTCGTGCTCGGTGCCATGGCCGACAAGGACATCGCCGGCCTGGTGCAGCCGCTGCTCCCGCTGGTCGACAGCTGGCATTGCACCGACCTCCCGACCGCGCGTGCGGCCCGTGCGGTCGACGTGGCGCAAGCGGTCGACGCGGCCCGCGCAGCGCATCCGTCGGCTTCGGCGCCCCTGCCGGTGGCGACGATCGCCTGCCATGCGGACCCGTCCACGGCCCTGGCCGCGGCCATCGCCGCCGCAGACCCCACGGATAGAATCGTGGTCTTCGGATCGTTCTACACCGTTGGTGGCGTGATCGAGGCCGGATTGCCGCGGCTGGGCAGCGCGCACCTCGGCTGAGCCGCCGCAGCGGTCGGTCCTTGCCGAAGACCCGCTGCGCCGTTCACCTCGCCGGTCTCCAAGCCCCCGACGTTCGCCGCCTGCCTCGTCCCCTGCCAAACGCCCCTCCATGGCGCCTGCCGCTGACGACGGTTCACCCGGATCCACCGCCTGATGCGCCTGCCTTCCTTTCTCCAGCGCCAGCAACCCAACCGACCGGGCGCCGCGTCCGGTCGCGGTGCCGTGCCGCAGGACGATGCCTTGATCGAGCTGCTGCGCGTGCGCGCCCGGCGTCGCCTGATCGGCGCGGCGGTGCTCGTGGTGCTCGCGGTGGTCCTGCTGCCGATGATCTTCGAGTCCAAGCCACGGCCGATGAGCGGCCCGGTGACGATCGAGGTCGCACGACCCGATGGGAACGGCGCTTCGGGTGCCGTCGCGATCGTGCAGGCACCGCCAGCGGCACCACCCGCTCCGGCACCACCCGCTCCGGCGACACCCGCACCCGCTCCTGCTCCCGCACCAGTTGTCCCGGCCTCTCCGGCACCGCCGGTTGTCGCCGAGCCTGACCCGGCCCCGCCGATCGCCCAGCCCTTGCCGGACAAGCCGGTCGCCAAGCCCATCGAGAAGCCGCCCGCCAAGCCGGTGGAGAAGGGGGTCGAGAAGCCTGCAGCGGCGAAAGCCGTCGACAAGCCTGTCGAGAAAACGGTCTCCAGGCCCGACCCCGCCAAGGTTGACACCGGCAAGGCCGATGCGACCCGCTATGCCGTCCAGGTCGGCGCCTTTGCGGAGGCCAACGCGGTGCGCGAGACGCGCGCGCGGCTGGACAAGCTCGGCCTGCGTTCGAGCGTCCAGACCGTCGAGACCGCCAGCGGCACGCGAACCCGCGTGCGGGTCGGTCCGTACGCCTCACGCGAGGAGGCCGACAAGGCCGCTGCCCAGCTGCGCGCCGCCGGCCTGCCCGGCATGATCGTGCCGCAGTGAGGCCGGCCCGATGACGCTGGATGCCTCCTGGGTCGACATCGGCGCGGCGCTGATCCTGCTGCTGTCCATCGTGCTGGGCCTGTTGCGCGGGCTGGTGCACGAGGTCCTGTCGGTGCTGGGCTGGCTGGTCGCCTGGCTGCTGGCCCGCTCGGCCGCCTTGCCGGTCGGTGATTGGCTGGGCTGGGCGCCGCCGGGATCGAGCCTGCGCGTGGGCATCGGCTTCGTGCTGACCTTCGCGCTGGCGATGTTGGCCTGGCGCATCCTCGCCTGGCTGCTGTCCCAGATCATCAAGGCCAGCGTGCTGGCGCCGATAGACCGTGTGCTGGGCGGCCTGTTCGGCCTGCTGCGCGGTGGCCTCATCGTCGTGCTGCTGGTCACGCTGGCGGGTTTCACGCCGCTGGTGCGCAAGCCGTTCTGGCGCGAGTCGGTCTCGGTCGGTGCCGCCCAGGCGGTGCTGGTGGCGCTTGCGCCCATCCTTCCAGGCGACTGGACGAAGCCTTCCAACGGTCGGCCGATGCCCTGAGCGTGGACAATACGGGTTGTCCCGCAGCGGCTTGCCGTCGACCCTCGACGGTGGTGCGCGGGATCCCTTTTTTCGGAGTGAACGATGTGTGGCATCGTCGGGGTGACGTCGAACTCGCCCGTGAATCAACAGATCTATGACGCCCTGCTGCTGCTGCAGCACCGCGGCCAGGATGCCGCCGGCATCGTGACGGCGGTGGGCACCAAGTTCTTCATGCACAAGGCGCGCGGCATGGTCCGCGATGTCTTCCGCACCCGCAACATGCGGGCGCTGCCGGGCACGATGGGTCTGGGCCAGGTGCGCTATCCGACCGCCGGCAACGCCTACAGCGAGGAAGAGGCCCAGCCCTTCTACGTCAACGCGCCCTTCGGCGTCGTGCTGGTCCACAACGGCAACCTGACCAACGCGCACGCGCTCAAGCAGGAGCTGTTCGACGTCGACCGTCGCCACATCAACACCGAGAGCGACACCGAGGTCCTGATCAACATCCTCGCGCACGAGCTCGAACTGGCCGCGCGCGACCAGCCCCTGTCACCGGTGGAGGTCTTCAAGGCCGTCTCCGCCGTGCATCGTCGTGTCAAGGGGTCCTACGCGGTGGTCGCGCTGATCGCCGGCTACGGGCTGCTGGCCTTCCGTGACCCCTATGGCATCCGGCCGCTGTGCCTGGGCTCGCAGGACGGTGCCGCCGGCATCGAGTGGATGGTGGCCAGCGAATCGGTGGCGCTCGAAGGCTCGGGCTTCAAGATGCTGCGCGACGTCGCCCCCGGCGAGGCCGTCTTCATCGACACCAACGGCCAGCTGCATGCCCAGCAGTGCGCAGCCTCGCCGTCGCTGAACCCCTGCGTGTTCGAGTTCGTCTACCTGGCGCGGCCCGACTCGGTGATCGACGGCGTGTCGGTCTACCACGCCCGCCTCAACATGGGCGAGACGCTGGCCCAGCGCGTCATCAACACGATGCCGCCGTCGGACATCGACGTGGTCATCCCGATCCCCGAATCCAGCCGTCCCTCGGCGATGCAGCTGGCGCAGAAGCTGGGCAAGCCCTACCGCGAAGGCTTCGTCAAGAACCGCTACGTCGGTCGCACCTTCATCATGCCGGGGCAGGCTGTGCGCAAGAAGAGCGTGCGCCAGAAGCTCAACGCCATCGGCATGGAGTTCAAGGGCCGCAACGTGCTGCTGGTCGACGACTCCATCGTGCGAGGCACGACCTCCAAGGAGATCGTGCAGATGGCCCGCGAGGCCGGTGCCAACAAGGTCTACATGGCCTCGGCCGCGCCGCCGGTGCGCTACCCGAACGTCTACGGCATCGACATGCCGACCAGCGAGGAGCTGATCGCGCACAACCGCTCGATCGAGGAGATCCGCGCCTACATCGGCTGCGACGCGCTGATCTACCAGGACGTCGATGCGATGAAGCGCGCGGTCGCGGCGCTCAACCCGAAGCTGGCCGGCTTCGAGGCCTCCTGCTTCGACGGCCGCTACATCACCGGCGACGTCAGCGCGGCCGATTTCGAGGCCATGCAAACCCAGCGCAGCAACCAGCCGCAGGACGAGGAAAGCGCCGCCGACCGCGGCCGCCTCGCGCTGCAGAACGCCAGCGAGTGAGCCGAAGGACCTGCCCCGCATGACGACCGACACGACCCGACCGAAGGACGCGCCCAGGCGGCTGCCGCGCGTCGACCTGCCTGCCGACGCCCGCCTGGACACGCTCGCCGTGCGCGAGGGCCTGCCCGCGTCGCCCTGGGGTGAGAACTCCGAGGCGCTGTTCCTGACCAGCAGCTTCGTGCACCCCGATGCGGCGACGGCGGCAGCGCGCTTCGCCAACGAGGAAGAGGCCTTCGTCTACAGCCGCTTCACCAACCCGACGACGATGATGATGGAGCGCCGGCTGGCGGCGCTCGAAGGCACCGAGGCCTGCATCGCGACGTCCAGCGGCATGGCCGCGATCATGCTGCTGGTGATGGGCCTGCTGAAGGCCGGCGACCACGTCGTCTGCTCGCGCAGCGTGTTCGGCTCGACCATCAAGCTGCTTCAGGGCGAGTTCGGCAAGTTCGGCGTCCAGACCTCCTTCGTGTCGCAGACCGACGTGGCCGAGTGGCGCGCCGCGATCCGGCCGGAGACCCGGCTGCTGTTTGCCGAGACGCCCAGCAACCCGCTGACCGAGGTCTGCGACATCCGCGCGCTGGCCGACATCGCCCATGCCGCCGGTGCGCTGCTGGCGGTCGACAACTGCTTCTGCTCGCCGGCGCTGCAGCAGCCCGCGAAGCTCGGCGCCGACCTGATCATCCATTCGGGCACCAAGTACCTCGATGGCCAGGGCCGCGTCGTGGCCGGCGCCATCTGCGGGCCGGAGGCCATCGTCGAAGGCAAGTTCGTGCCGGTGATGCGCTCGGCGGGCATGTGCCTGTCGCCGTTCAACGCCTGGGTCGTGCTCAAGGGCCTGGAGACGCTGGCCATCCGCATGCGCGCGCAGAGCGAGTCGGCGCTGGCCCTGGCGCAGTGGCTAGAACAGCAGCCGCAGGTCGCGACCGTCTGGTATCCGGGCCTGCCGTCGCACCCGCAACACGCGCTGGCCATGGCGCAGCAAGGCGGCTGCGGAGGCGCGGTCGTCAGCTTCGTGGTGAGAGGCGAGGGCGCCGCAGCCGGGCGGGCCAACGCCTTCTCGGTCATCGATGCAACCCGCATCTGCTCGATCACGGCCAACCTCGGCGACACCAAGACCACCATCACGCACCCGGCCAGCACCTCCCATGGTCGCCTCAGCGAAGAGCAGCGCCTGGCCGCCGGCATCACTCAGGGGATGATCCGCGTGGCCGTCGGACTCGAACACATTGAGGACCTGAAGGCCGACCTCGCGCGCGGCCTGGCGCTGATCTGAGCCATCGGCCATCGCCGATGCAGACCCGAACGAGCACGTTTCCATGACCCAAGTCCGCACCCGCTTCGCGCCGTCCCCGACCGGCTTCATCCACCTCGGCAACATCCGCTCGGCCCTCTATCCCTGGGCCTACGCACGCGCCACGAAGGGCGTGTTCGTGCTGCGCATCGAGGACACCGACGTCGAGCGGTCCTCGCTGGAAGCGGTCGACGTGATCGTCGAGGGCATGCGCTGGCTCGGGCTGGACCATGACGAGGGTCCGTTCTATCAGATGCAGCGCATGGACCGGTACAAGGAGGTCCTCGCGCAGATGCAGGCGCAGGGCCTGGTCTATCCCTGCTACATGAGCACGGCCGAACTCGACGCGCTGCGCGAACGCCAGATGGCCGCCAAGGAAAAGCCGCGCTACGACGGCACCTGGCGTCCTGAAGAAGGCAAGTTGCTGCCGCCGGTGCCCGAGGGCGTACGCCCGGTGCTGCGCTTCCGCACGCCGCAGGGCGGGTCGGTGGTCTGGGACGACAAGGTCAAGGGCCGCATCGAGATCAGCAACGACGAGCTGGACGATCTGGTGGTGGCCCGTCCGGACGGCACGCCGACCTACAACTTCTGCGTGGTCGTCGACGACATCGACATGCAGATCACGCACGTGATCCGCGGCGACGACCACGTCAACAACACGCCGCGCCAGATCCACGTCTTCCGCGCCCTGGGCCACGAGCCGCCGGTCTACGCCCACCTGCCGACCGTGCTCAACGAGCAGGGCGAGAAGATGAGCAAGCGCCACGGTGCCAAGCCGGTGACGCAGTACCGCGACGAGGGCTACCTCGCCGACGCGGTCGTCAACTACCTGGCGCGGCTGGGCTGGAGCCACGGCGACGACGAGATCTTCAGCCGCGAGCAGCTGGTCGAGTGGTTCGACCTGGATCACCTCGGCCGCAGCGCCGGCCAATTCGACGAGGCCAAGCTGCGCTGGGTCAACGCCCAGCACATGAAGCGCTGCGACAACGCGGTCCTGGCCGGCCTGGTGGTCGAGCAGCTCGCCCGCATCGGCGTGACGACAGTGGCCGACGAGCGCCTGGCGGCGCTGTGCGCGCTGTTCAAGGATCGCTGCAGCACGACGGTCGAACTGGCCGACTGGCTGGCCATCTACTTCCGCGACGTCCAGCCCAGCGACGAGGACCGCGCAGCGCACCTGGGCGAGGCGGTGCGCCCGGCTCTGGGTGCGCTGGCACAGCGTCTGGAGGAGCTGGCGAGCTGGGATGCGCCTTCGATCGCCGAGGCCCTCAAGGCCACGCTGGCCGAGTTCAAGCTGAAGATGCCGCAACTGGCCGTGCCGGTGCGGGTGGCCGTCTGCGGTCGCGCGCAGACGCCCTCGGTCGACGCCGTGTTGTCGCTGTTCGACAAAAAAAATGCGCTCGAACGCTTGCGTCGCGTTTGAAAGCACTCCATAATTGCATTCTCGCTTGAACAAGGCGGCGCTTGATGAAGCAAGCAGCAACGGAATCGAAAAAAGCTGAAAAGCAAACAAGGTTCCAGAGCAGTTTGCGACGTCTCCAACGGGGGTATAGCTCAGCTGGGAGAGCGCTTGCATGGCATGCAAGAGGTCAGCGGTTCGATCCCGCTTACCTCCACCAATTTGGTGCCGCCGAGTTTGACGTCAAGGTCTTGACCCCTTCGTCTAGAGGCCTAGGACACGACCCTTTCACGGTTGTAACAGGGGTTCGAATCCCCTAGGGGTCGCCAAGTTTGACGAGACTTGGCGGGAATCATCAAAAGTGGTTCTGCTGATCGTCACCGACGCGGAGTGGTAGTTCAGTTGGTTAGAATACCGGCCTGTCACGCCGGGGGTCGCGGGTTCGAGTCCCGTCCACTCCGCCAAGTATCTTTCGGGTCATGTCTTATTCATGGCCCGTTTCTTTTTGAATGGTTGATTGTTGCGTCTGACCCCTTCGTCTAGAGGCCTAGGACACGACCCTTTCACGGTTGTAACAGGGGTTCGAATCCCCTAGGGGTCGCCAAGTTTGTCGATGCTTGGCGGAGATCGAAGATTCGATCTTGCAGATTCGACGCTGGTTTCAGCACCACTGCGGAGTGGTAGTTCAGTTGGTTAGAATACCGGCCTGTCACGCCGGGGGTCGCGGGTTCGAGTCCCGTCCACTCCGCCAACCCCCTTTTTGAAGGGGAGCTAAGCCGATGTAAGTCTTTGACTTGCAACGGCTTTTTGCTTTCTGGGTCTCCTTTTTCTGCTACCCCGTCTACGGTCGACGGTGCTACCCCGAAACGACTTCGGTGTAGCAGTCCGGTGTAGCAGAGCGGTGTAGCAGTCACCGCCCGCCATCGAAGTGCTCGCCGAGGTCCAAAGCGACCAAGGGGCATCGATGAGTCAATCCTCCAATGCCGTCCGACGCCTCGCGCTCGTTGGCGGCAAGTCCGCGGCGAAGCTGCCGCAGTACATGCACCGTCGCGGCGACATGCTGTACTTCAAGCGGAAGATTCCGGCAGACGCCGCCGATGCGTTCCCCGCCTTCAAGGAACAGGTCTGGAAGGCGCTCGGAACGAACCTGCTGGCGAAGGCCAAGGTCCGCCTTGCGGTCGAGGTGACGGAGTTCAACCTGACGCTCGCAGCGTTCCGCCGCAATAAGGCTGCTCAGGAGCGTGACCAGGAGAGGGAACCGGCGCCGCCAGGACTTGCGCTTGTCGGTGGCCGTTCTGGCGAGGCCCAGACTCAAGGCCTGCTTGAAGCTGTTCGACCCGCCGTTGCCTCCGCGACCGTCGAAATTGCTGCCCTTGCTCTCCCGGCGGCGTCGCCGAGCACGGAGCCGCGGCCACTTGGCCAGGCCGTTGTCGGGCAGGAAGCGCAACTAGAGGCCGACCGCTTGAAACTACTTCGCAGCCTAGAAGCCGGACTTGAGCAGTTGCGGCTGATGACGCAGGGCGCCGAGTCTGCCGTCCCGGCATCCCCCGCCCGAAGCCGGGCAGAGCAGAAGCTTCAGCATTCGCCGCTTGCAACCGCGGTCGCGCCGAGGGTGGTTGGGCCAACGCAGACCCTGATGCATCTGCTGGAAGATTGGAAACAGACCCAGACCCGGCCTCGAACCATCAGCGCTTATGAGACGGCCGTCATGGAGTTTCGGAAGCTCCATGGCACCATCCCGGTCGAGGCCATCACGCGGCCGATGGTGCGTGCATATAGAGACCACCTCATAGACCAGGGGCTGTCGAAGGGAACCATCGAGAACCGCATCGGCTTCCTGTCGACCCTGATTCGTCACGGCATGACTGAGCTCGTCGAGCATCTTGCAGGTAACCCCTTCGAACGCATCGGCGTTGTTGGCGCTTCAGGGCTCAAGCCAAAGAAGGACCGGCGCGCGTACGAGGTCTGGGAGTTGAACTTGCTCTACGCGAGCGAGCTGTACACGCAGGGCTACCGCCCAGAGGGCCAGTCCATTGACGCGGCGTACTGGCTGCCGCTCATGGGCCCATTCGTAGGAGGCCGCATCGAGGAGCTGTGTCAGCTGGCCATCTCTGACGTGCAGTCAATCAACGGCGTCTGGTGTCTGCGCATCTGCAACCTCGACGAAGACCAGAAGCTCAAGAACGAAGGCTCGTTCCGCCGCGTGCCCCTCCATGATGAACTCATCAAGTGCGGGTTCCTGGCATACGCAGCGAAGGTTGCCGCTGCCGGTCATAGGCGCCTCTTCCCCACGCTCAGCAACCGCAACGCGAACGAAATCTACTCGAACTCCCCTGGCAAATGGTGGGGCCGCTACTGCGACCGAATCGGGCTGACGGACCATCGCCTCGACTACCACTCGTTCCGCTACCTTATGAAGCAGCGCTTGGGCCTCTGCGGCGTTGAGAACGAGCCGAGGGACGCACTGCTGGGCCACTGGGCCAGCGACAGTAACGCCAAGCGCGTTTACATGCGCGCCGAGGAAAACCAGTATCCCTTTCCGAGCCTTGTCGCTGCGATGAAGAAGCTGCGCTACGACGAGCTCAGGATTGAGCACCTGTACGTCGCCCACCCATACGAGGGCGTGGGCGAGCACCTGGTGCGTTGACGAACCGGCTCGTCGACTCGACTGAGGTCTCAGCGCCGTTCGCCCGCTCTGGCAACGCTACCGGTCGCGCCGCTTCCCGCCTGTGCGTCCACGCACAAACCGGTCTGTCGGCCATCTTCTCAGGCCGAATCCGGCTTCGGACAATGTGAGCCTCGCCACTGAGCACTCAAGTCAGCCTCACGAAGTCGAAAACCGATGACGTGAGACCTCGCCATGTCGACCGATACCACTACCCCCAAGCCAAGCAGTGCCGCCACCATTCCGCCCCAGTCGGAGTGGCCTCCCTACCTCGCTCTGAGAGGGAAGACGTTCAACTTCAAGCGCAAGTTCCCGGCACTTGTCGTTCGCCATTCCGGAGGCCGGTACAAAAAGGACGCTCATCAATGGAAGTCGCTTGGCACCTCGGACTTCGAAGTCGCGGTCAAGCGCCTCGCGGAGGAAACAACGCGCTTCGACCGGCGTATGGACGCCCTCATCGCGAAAGTGAACGAGAGTCCAAAGGCGTCAAAGGCAGCCAGAGGCGAGGGCACGACAAAGTACCTCCTGCCCGAGCACATTCCATACATTCTTGAACGCTACGCGTGCGGCATCCTGCAAGACGATGATGAAGAGCGCGAGGGAATGAACCCCGAGGAGCGGGCGGAGCACATTGAGCGCCTCGAGAGTTGGATTTTCGATTACAAGCAGAGCTGCGCCATTGGTGACTTCTTGCCCGTCGAAGAACTATCTGCTGAGATTCTCAGCCTTGAGTGTCTGATTGCCCCCCCAGGCTCCGAAGTGCGTCAGCAGTTCCTTTGGGAACTCATGAGCCGAGACATCGAGCTCGCGGAGACGCAGCTCGCACGTGCCAGAGGGAAGCTCGTCAAGGCGCCAAAGGAACTTCCCATTGCGCCTCGCGACATACCGACCATGCGGGACCTTTACTGCAGTTGGGCGCTGGGCCAAAAGATTGACCGCACGAAGGACACCTACCTCTCCTTTGTCGAGGAGTTCGAGGCGCTCTACGGTGCGCTTCCTGTCGCATCCATCACCCACGACGAGCACGGGCTTGGGTACCGCAACTACCTCGGCAACTGCGATTGGGTTCGTCCGACGGTCCAGAACCGCATTGGCGGCCTTGCGACGCTGGTGCGGCACGGAGTTTCCGAGGGCTTGGTCAAGCTCGCTGGGAACCCCTTCGACCACATCAAGCTCGACATGATTCCGGACACTCCTGCGAGCGAGCAGCGCCGTTCCTACGAGCTCGCCGAGTTGCAGACAATCTTCGGCGACGCTCGCTACCCGACATGGAACGGCGTCAAAGGCCAATGCGCGGAAGTCGCGCACTGGGGACCCTTGGTGGGCATCTTTACTGGGGCGCGCATCGAGGAGGTTTGCCAGGCGAGGGTAGATGACGTCCGGCGGCTGAACGGCGTCTGGGTTCTCCGAATTACCAACCTAGGCCCCGACCAGAGACTCAAAGCCGACGGAAGCTTCAGGTACGTCCCCATTCACGACGAACTCATCGAGTGCGGCTTCCTGCAGTTCGCAGCGGAACAGAAGCGCGGAGGGCACGAACGGCTCTTCCCCTCGCTGAGCAACGACAACAAGAACAAGACCTTCTCGAGTGCCTACAGCAAGTGGTACGGGCGATACCTTGACGCCCTGGGGATGTCTGACCCTCGACTCTGCTATCACAGTTTCCGATTCAGCTTCAAACAGCAACTGGCGATTTGCAACGTTCAGTTCTTGACAGTAGATGCCCTCGCTGGGCACTGGCTGGAGGAGAAGGTTTCCGGGCGCGGTTATATGCGCGTGCAGGACCGGCAGTACCCCCTACCTCTGCTTGTTGATGCCATTAAGAAGCTCAAGTACGAGGGTCTGGACCTGTCACGTTTCATCGTCGGTAACCCGATGGATGGCGTCGACGAGGTGTTGGGATGACCCGAGCCGCGGACGTTTTGCTTAGCGCACGCTGGCCCCTCGCCGAGCCTGCAGCTCAGTCATCGCTTGGGTAATGCCACTTGTGAGTGCACGGAGTCCATCTGAGGCGCTCAGATGCGCGTACTCCTTCATCACGGTTGCCAGCGTGTCATGCAGCAGCGTCGCCACGGTTACGTAGTCAGCCGGGTTTCGTTTCAGATGGTCGGTTGCAATGATGTGCCGAACAGCGTGTGCCCCGAAGCCAATGCAACCCGGAATATGTATCCTGGTGAGCGCCTTCAGCCGATTTGATAGACCGTCCGCTGTCCAGCCCTGTTGCTCGACTCCGAACTCGAGCGCAAGGTGAACTTTGGCCTTGCGAGGGCCTAAGACCGTGGGAAGAAAGAGTCGGTCGGAGACATCGGCATCGATGAGGTAGGGACGTGCCTCGGATAGATACCGCTCGAGCCACGGTACAACCCTAGCATCCACCGATGCGGAGTACGGCTGGCACGCCGCACCGGCTTCGTTCTTGAAGTCACTCGGCTCGAAGAAGATGCCCCAGGCACCCGGACCTGTCCTCCGCAAGTGACCCGTGTTGTCGGGCTTGTACTCCATCAAGGCGTACATGCCCACGCGCAACGGATTGCTGATGAGCATCCGAACAAAGACTATGTCACGGAGCCAACTCAGATAGTCCCTGCGATGCTCGATGGGAGGAGGCGTCGACTCGAGGGCTTCGGCGAAGGCCACGAGGTGTAGGAGCGGGAAATCGTCCTGAAGGATGGTTTCAATACGCTCTCGAGGATGACGAGAGCGTCCAATTCGTGCTCTCCGCTCCAGCAAGTTGGTGAATGACAGAAGGCGCTCATACGCACGAGAGCAATGCGACTGCCATGCTTGCTTCAGTTCAGGCCCATCGCCCGACAGCTCAAGTTCTTCGCGAACGCTGTCGGGAAGCGTCTTCGCGAGACCGGGCGTCGACCAAACGTAGCCGGTGATTGGTTTGATATGCGACCGTACGTGTCCGAGAAACATCATCAATCCGTTGTGAACAATGCCGTCGGCGCGCCTCGTCATCCACCTCGTATGCGCCTCTACATGAGCCGGTAATGCCAGCCACGCCAGAGTGTCTGCCTCTGCCAACGCAAGGCCAATTCCATCGGGCGCAGGCAAGGCAAGGCGGCCAAGATAGCTGGCGATGCTGCCAAAGTGAACGCCGGCGGTCGCGCACACTTGTCCGTCGCAGACTGCGGCAGGAGGAACGCGGAACGAGGTCTTCTCCAGAGGCTTCACGCGCCAGGAATTCCGCTGTGTCGCGCCTTCCCTGGTCAAGTCGGACTTGAATCGAGTCAGGTCTTTCCACTGTGTCGCAATCCGTGGGGTGAATTTGATGGCGTAGGCGCCCTTGCGGCGATTGCGCTGCATCCGCTGACCGAATTTGGTCGAAGGTCGCTTTTCGTGCGGAGTTCTGGAGTACCGCGTGCGCCGGGTTGGAGGGAGGCGGCGTACCAGCGCACCCTTCGGAAGTTCGAGAGCAATCTCGAGACTTGCAATGACGTGTACGTCCACAGACTTTGGAAGCCCTTCCCCGAGCTTCCAACGTCGCAATGTGGGTGCCGCAACGCCTATGCTGCGCGCAATCTGAGGCAATGAATGCGGCGACGCGTCTACGGCCAGCTTGAGGGCATCTGAGAACCGCTCGGGTAACGTGTCCAGCAGGCGCAACTGGTCATGCAACGTACGCCAGCGCAACAGCTGCTCGGCTCGGTCTCGACGTGTTCGTTCGGCATGACTATCCTGAATCCCATCTTGAAACCGCAAGAACATGTCATCGAAATCTGTCCCGAAGTGCTTTCCAACCAAGGCATCCGGAGAAATTTCATGAACTCTGCGCCACAGGTTGAGCGCGGCGACTAGGTTGTCCACCTGCTGCTTTGGCATTCCGCCATCGCTTAGCAGATTGCGACCCGCGTCAGTTAGTGACGCGTAAGTCATAGTGAGCGTTGCACCCAACTCTGAAGCTATCTGCCTTTCCGTGGTTTTAGTGTCGACGTCGGCGGGGTTTTGAGATTCCTTGAGCATGAACTGGTAGTGAAGTTGGTCTTCTAACGGCATCGTTAGATTGCGAATAACGGGAAAGCAGAGAGCAAAGAGGGACGGCGTTGGAAAATCCGTCGGAACTTGATATGCACTTGGTTGATGAACAGCGAAACAATTGCCGTTATTCACTCAGAGGCCGTCCTACTGGCGGCATACGTCGCCGGGTGTCGAGCCCGGCTTGCTTTGTGTAGGGACGCTGTTTAAACGTGGCTGCAACTGCCAAGGGGCGGCAAAGGCGCCTCGCGAGGGAAAAGGCGCCCCCGCCGAACGGGGGCGCTTAAAGAGTTCTACGGCTCTAACTAACTCAACTACCTCTCCCGCTTTCCCTTCCCGTACTCGTCGAGGTCGGTCTGAGCCCGCGCGTCACCGAGAGCGGCTCGGTGAATAGCGAGCATCCATTCCTCCTCCCGAGCAGGACGGGATTCAGACGGACCCCGTAGCTCTTGGTAGAGCAACGCGACGAGGCGCTGGACTTCGTGGTCAGCGCTCATGAGTGCGTCCGGGCAGAAGCCAGCCCATGCCGGGTCACGGCGCATTGCTGCTAGAGCCTTCTTGACGCGCTCGGACATCGGCGATTCCGGGGGGTACATCACGTCTTCGACCGTGACGATTCCTGCGAGACAGAAGACGAACATGGGCGGCACTCCGAGATACTTGGCTGCAGCTCTCAGCACTGTTCGCTTTGCGTTCGCAACGTCGGTATCACGACGCCGCCACTCTGCAATGCGCTGATACGGTACTCCAAGCTCGTGTGCCATGTCTTCGAGCGAGTCTCCGCGTTGGGCCGATTCCGCGAGCAAGACTCGAATTAGCGGCGGGTCATCCAAGCTCGGTGGTGCGCGCCCTCTCCCCGGTGGCTTTGGCACAGTTCTCTTTGACATCAATGGTTCCTGAGTCGACAGCAGTTCGCTGACAGAGCGTGTAGCGACTCGTCGAGGTCACCATCGGCCCCTGAAGAATGACGGGCGAACCCCGTGCTGCCTTGAGCGTTTGGCTAACAGAGCAGCGGCTATCTGAGGGTTGAGGTGTTAGGAACGTTGCCTGCATAGTCCGACCACCATGGAGCATCTGCGTTCAGCCGCATTGGTTGGACGGGGGCTCGTAGGCCAGGAAGAGCTATGACAACGCCTGATGAGCGCACGCGTGCTGTGATGCAGACGCGCGACTTTCTGCAAGAGCTGGCGGGGCAATCTGCCGACCCATGCATTCCCGAGTTCGTGCGGAGGGAGGCACATCGCCTGTTACGACACTATCCGGGTGGGTCGAACATGAGCCTTGTGCACAACGTATTGCCCTCCTGGTTCGGAGCGGTACCCGAAAGGCAGGTCGACCGGAGTCGCTTGGAAAGGGCCCTGGAAGGTTCGGAGGTCCACGGGGTCTGGAAAGTTGGCATCGTTCAAACAGTGGACCCGACCAAGGGGCGCTGCACCTTTCTCGATGGATTGACTGAATCGCTGCATCGGTATGTGGCCAAGACAGACGCCGAGCGTTCAGCGCTGGCACACATCTCTAAAGGAGATTGCGTGGACTACTGCGTAGGTGTGAGAGGCCAAATCGTCTGCGTGCACAAGCCGACTCCCGAGGCACCTGAAAACTCCTTGTCAGGCGGTCTCTTGTCAGGCTCCGCATCAAGCACCTGAAGCATCCTCTCTGCTCACCCATTGGGTGATGGGCCGCGGCCCGGGCCCGGAAACGATGAACTGGCTTCTTGACTCGTTAAGACGAAGAACTGCGAACGGACCTACAGCATGACCGTCGAGGAACTCATTCAACTCTTGTATCGTTTTGGCTCACGTACGTCCGTCAGGCTGGTGGACTCGGTAGGCCAGTTCGTTCTGACGCCGTGCGATATCGAGGGCCTGGACACCGACGCGCCAGGTGGTCCGGCGGTCTGCCTCTTCGCACGCGACGCCGCGTGCGCGCGCCCGGTCCGACCTGAGATGAAGTGCCGGACGTGTGGATGGGTGCACGTCGCCATTCCCAGGCATCACGCCGAACAGTGGGTCCTGGACGCCACGCCAGAACAAAGGCAGGACGGGCGCTTGGCTTACGCGGCTATGCACCGATATTTCCGCTGCTACCGATGTGGCGCAACGACCGATGCCTTCGTGCCAGCCTTGCCGAGTGATGCGCCGGTCGGCTGCACGCTTCAACCCGTGGTGGTCGGGCAGCGCAAGGAAAGCCGTGATTAACATCGAGGGGAACTTGACCGTCGATAGAGGCTGCCCGGGAGCGCAGGTCGTCTACCTGGGCATTTCGGGCGTATTGCACCCTAGCAGAACCACATACGAGCTCGTCAACCATCGCTCGCCCTGGGACGACGGGCATGAGCTCTACGAAGGTGTGCCGGTCCTAGACACGGCGCTGCAGCGCTGGCCTGCCGCGCGCATCGTGCTGACATCGACATTGCCCTGGTCGCGCGGCCTAGATGCGGTTCTGCCTCAACTGGGTGCCCTCGCTGAACGGGTCGACGCCTTCACATACGATGACCTTACGAAGCGCGCCGTCCGAACGGTTACGACACGCAGCGGGTCGACGCGCGCCGTAACGTACTCGAACGAAGACTACTGGCGTCTGAACAAGTCCGGCATCGTCGCCGCGCACGTAGAGTGGCTGAAGCCTGCCGCTTGGGTGGCAATTGATGACGAGACCATTCTGTGGCCAGACGCCGTTGTGCGCGACCAGTTGGTCGCCACCGATGGCTGCGTCGGGCTGATGAGCCCAGAGGCGCAGGACCGGCTGCTGACGGTGTTGCACGCGAACTTCGGTAAGCGTCCGCCAAAGTCACCTTGACCCCGGCACGGCCGGCGCTCAGGTCCCAG
>NZ_JAUZEE010000007.1 GCF_030705305.1 Leptothrix discophora
CTGGGACCTGAGCGCCGGCCGTGCCGGGGTCAAGGTGACTTTGGCGGACGCTTACGTCCGGTGCGCCACGTGTCGTGGTGCGCATGAAAAAGGGCCGGCAGAGCCGGCCCTTCGGGCGTTGCAGGCCACATGCCCGGGAGGGCTGTCGCCAGACGCGGGCTTATTCAGCCGCGGTCGGCACTTCGGCGCTGGTGTCTTCGCGGTCCACCAGTTCGACGAAGGCCATCGGCGCGTTGTCGCCGACGCGGAAACCCATCTTCAGGATGCGGGTGTAGCCGCCCGGACGCGCCTTGAAGCGCGGACCCAGCACGTCAAACAGCTTGACCACGTTGTCGCGGTTGCGCAGGCGATCGAACGCCAGGCGACGATTGGCGACGGTCGGCTCCTTGGCCAGCGTGATCAGCGGCTCGACGACGCGACGCAGTTCCTTGGCCTTGGGGACCGTGGTCTTGATGGCCTCGTGCTCGATGAGCGAGTTGGCCATGTTGCGCAGCATCGCCTGACGGTGGGCGGAGGTGCGGTTGAGTTTGCGGAGGCCGTTGCCGTGACGCATGGTGCTTTCCTTTCCTTATGAATACCGGCGGCCGGATCAGGTACCGCCGGGTGCACCGGAGGGCGGTCGTTGCCGCCACTCCACTTTCAAAAAATCAACGCTTGTCGAGGCCTTGGGGCGGCCAGTTCTCGAGACGGGCACCCAGGGTGAGGCCACGCGAGGCCAGCACTTCCTTGATCTCGTTGAGCGACTTGCGACCCAGGTTCGGGGTCTTCAGCAGCTCGGTCTCGGTACGCTGGATCAGGTCGCCGATGTAGTAGATGTTCTCGGCCTTCAGGCAGTTCGCCGAACGGACCGTCAGTTCGAGCTCATCGACCGGACGCAGCAGGATCGGGTCGAAGTGCTGGGCGCGCGGCTGCGGCGAATCGATGATCGAGGCGATGTCGCCCGGATCGATCTGCGTGAACACCACCAGCTGCTCGACCAGGATCTTTGCCGAGGCGCGGATGGCCTCTTCCGGCGAGATCGAACCGTTGGTCTCGATCTCCATGACCAGCTTGTCGAGGTCGGTGCGCTGCTCGACGCGGGCGTTCTCGACCGCATAGCTCACGCGCTTGACCGGCGAGAACGAGGCGTCCAGGACGATGCGGCCGATCGACTTGGTCGGCTCGTCCGCATACCGGCGCATGCTGCCGGGCACGTAGCCGCGGCCCTTCTCGACCTTGATCTGCATGTCGAGCTTGCCACCCTGGGCCAGGTGAGCGATCACGTGGTCCGGGTTGATGATCTCGACGTCATGCGGCGTCTGGATGTCGCTGGCCTTGACCGGGCCTTCGCCTTCCTTGCGCAGCACCAGCGTCACTTCGTCGCGGTTGTGCAGACGGAACACCACGCCCTTGAGGTTGAGCATGATGTGGACCACGTCTTCCTGCACACCGTCAACGGTGGAGTACTCGTGCAGCACGCCGGCGATCGTCACTTCGGTGGGCGCGTAGCCGACCATCGACGACAGCAGCACGCGACGCAGCGCGTTGCCCAGCGTGTGCCCGTAGCCACGCTCGAACGGCTCCAGCGTCACCTTGGCACGGTGACCGCCGAGCGGGTCGACGTTGATGGCTTTGGGCTTCAGCAGATTGGTTTGCATCGAAAGTTCCTGTCAATACCCTCGGCTCGTTACACCGATAAGGCTGCGGGACCGACCGCAGGTCCGGATCAGGCCGGGCCCGCGGCAAAGGCAGAACGGCGAAGCGGCCCAGCTGGTCAGACGTCGCGAAGGATGTCTGACCAGGGGCCGCATCGACCGATCAGCGCGAATACAGTTCGACGATCAGCGATTCGTTGATGTCGGCGCCGAACTCGTCGCGGTCGGGGGTCTTCTTGAAGACACCTTCCATCTTGCTGATGTCGACCGAGACCCAGGCAGGCAGGCCGATCGAGTCGGCGAGCTTGAGCGCATCGGCAATGCGCAGCTGCTTGCGGGCCTTCTCGCGAACGGCCACCACGTCACCAGCCTTGACCAGGTAGGACGGGATGTTCACGACTTCGCCGTTGACCGTGACCGACTTGTGCGACACCAGCTGGCGCGCTTCGGCACGGGTGGAGCCGAAGCCCATGCGATAGACGACGTTGTCCAGGCGGGATTCCAGCAAGAACAGCAGGTTCGCGCCGGTGTTGCCCTTGCGGCGCTCGGCTTCGGCGAAGTAGCGGCGGAACTGGCGCTCGAGGACGCCGTACATGCGCTTGACCTTCTGCTTTTCACGCAGCTGCAGACCGAAGTCCGAGGTCCGCGAGCCCGAGGTGCGGCCGTGCTGGCCAGGCTTGGATTCGAACTTCGCCTTGTCGCTGATCGAGCGGCGTGCGCTCTTCAGGAACAGGTCGGTGCCTTCACGGCGGGAAAGTTTGGCCTTCGGGCCGAGGTAACGTGCCACAGTGTTGTCCTTGTGTCAGTGCTGACGCGGCATCGAACGGAGCGACACCACGCGAGTCGGGCTCAACGCATGAACGGACACGACCGTGCGCGCCATGCGAGGCAGCCCGACAGTGGGCTTATCAACGAGACGGCTCCGGGCGCGATCAGGGATCGCTGCACCGCACACCTTCCGGCAAGGAGATACGCGCCTCAATGGAAAATCCGGCGACGCACGAGGGCTTCGCCGGACAGCCGGAAATTATAGACCGGGCAAGCAGCTGGCGGCTGCAGGTCGAATCGAACGATCCGACCGGTCGCGCATCCGGATCAGATGCGGCGACGCTTCTGGGGACGGCAGCCGTTGTGCGGGACCGGCGTCACGTCGGAGATCGACGCGATGCGGATGCCCAGCGAGGCCAGCGCGCGAACCGAAGACTCGCGACCCGGGCCGGGGCCCTTGATCTTGACGTCGAGGTTCTTGATGCCTTGTTCCTGAGCAGCACGACCAGCGACTTCAGCAGCGACCTGCGCAGCGAACGGGGTCGACTTGCGCGAGCCCTTGAAGCCCTGACCACCACTCGAAGCCCACGACAGCGCGTTGCCCTGACGGTCGGTGATCGTGATGATCGTGTTGTTGAAGGACGCGTGCACGTGAGCGACGCCGTCGGCAATGTTCTTGCGAACCTTCTTGCTGACGCGACGAGCTGCGTTGTTGACGGGTGCTTTAGCCATGAATCATGTTCTCCGGGGCGACGCCTCGATTATTTCTTCAGCGCCTGCGGGCCCTTCTTCGGACCCTTTCGGGTGCGGGAGTTGGTGCGCGTGCGCTGGCCGCGAACCGGCAGACCACGGCGATGACGGAAGCCGCGGTAGCAGCCCAGGTCCATCAGTCGCTTGATGTTGATCGAGATCTCGCGGCGCAGGTCACCTTCGATGGTCAGGCGGCCGACCTCGTCGCGGATCTTCTCGAGATCGGCGTCGGTCAGATCCTTCACCTTCTTGTTGAAGGGGATGCTGCAGGCCTCACAGATTTTCTGAGCCGTCGTGCGGCCCACGCCGTAGATCGACGTCAGGCCGATCTCGGTGTGCTTGTGAGGCGGAATGTTGATACCAGCAATACGTGCCATGTGCGTCCTCTATTCGGTGACAGCCCAGGAAGGCTCAGCCCTGGCGCTGCTTGTGGCGCGGGTCGGTGCAAATGACACGGACCACACCCTTGCGGCGGATGATCTTGCAATTGCGGCAGATCTTCTTGACGGATGCGGAGACTTTCATGGTCTTCTCCTTGATCGGCTTAGGCGCTTTTGTCTTCCGGGACTCTACGGCTATCGCTCACTTCGCCCGGAAAACGATGCGAGCACGGGAAAGATCGTACGGTGTCAGCTCCACTGTCACCTTGTCGCCAGGCAGGATGCGGATGTAGTGCATGCGCATCTTGCCGGAGATGTGGCCGAGCACCAGGTGCCCGTTTTCCAGCTTCACTCTGAACGTCGCGTTGGGGAGGTTTTCAACAACCTCTCCATGCATCTGGATGACGTCGTCCTTGGCCATCGCACAACCGACGACTCATCCAGCTTTGAAGCTCGCCTTCTTGAGCAAAGCTTCGTATTGCTGAGACATCACGTAGGACTGCACTTGGGCCCAGAAGTCCATCGTCACGACCACGATGATCAGCAGCGAGGTGCCACCGAAATAGAACGGGACGTTGTACTTCAGAACCAGGAATTCGGGCAGCAGACACACCAGAGTGATGTAGGCCGCACCGCCCAGCGTCAGACGCGCCAGGATCTTGTCGATGTGTCGAGCGGTCTGGTCACCCGGGCGTATGCCAGGGATGAACGCACCGCTTTTCTTCAGGTTCTCTGCGGTCTCACGGCTGTTGAACACCAGTGCCGTGTAGAAGAAGCAGAAGAAGACAATCATGGCCGCGTACAGCAGGACGTAGATCGGCTGACCGGGGGACAGGGCCGACGAGATGTCCTTCAACCAGGTCAGCTTGTCGCCTGTGGCGAACCAGCCGACCACCGTCGCGGGCAGCAGGATGATCGAAGAGGCAAAGATCGGCGGAATCACGCCCGACATGTTGATCTTCAGCGGCAGGTGCGATGACTGGCCGCCATAGACCTTGTTGCCGACCTGACGCTTGGCGTAGTTAACCAGGATTTTGCGCTGGCCGCGTTCGACGAACACCACGGCAAACGTCACGCCGACGACCAGCAGCACGATGAAAAGTGCCACGATGATGCTCATCGAACCCGTGTTCACCAGGTTCAGAAGTCCGCCGATCGCGCTGGGAAGCCCCGCTGCGATGCCCGCGAAGATCAGGATCGAGATGCCGTTGCCCAAACCGCGCTCGGTGATCTGCTCACCCAGCCACATCAGGAACATCGTGCCCGCCGTCAGGCTGGCCATCGCGCCGATCCGGAACATCGGACCGGGGTTGACCACCAAGCCGGCCGAGCCCTCCAAGGCGAGCGCAATGCCCAGCGACTGGAAGATGGCCAGAGCCAGCGTGCCATAGCGCGTGTACTGCGTGATCTTGCGACGACCGGCTTCGCCTTCCTTCTTCAACGCCTCCAGCGTCGGCACCACGTAGCCCATCAGCTGCATGATGATCGATGCAGAGATGTACGGCATGATGCCGAGCGCAAAGACGGTGAAGCGAGACAGCGCACCACCCGAGAACATGTTGAACAGGTTCAGGATGCCGCCTTGTTGGCCCTTGAACAGTTCCGCAAGTTGATCGGGGTTGATGCCCGGAACAGGGATGTGAGCCCCGATCCGATACACCACCAGCGCCAGCAAAAGAAAGACCAGCCGGCGACGGAGGTCACCGAACTTGCCGCTCTTCGCCAGTTGATTCGCGTTGGTTGCCACGGAGTGCCTGTGCTTGCCTGCGTAGGGACGTTCAGTCGACCAGCGAACCGCCAGCGGCTTCGATGATCGCCTTGGCACCGGCAGTGGCGCCGATGCCCTTGAGCACGACCTTTCGGGTCAGCTCGCCAGACTTGACGACCTTGACGTTGCGGACGAGCTCGCCGACCAGGCCGACAGCCTTCAACATGAGCACGTCGACTTCATCGGCGCCCAGCGCATTCAGTTCGCTGAGGTTGATCTCTGCGTTGAACTTCAGCAGGTGCGACTTGAAGCCACGCTTGGGCAGGCGACGCTGCAGCGGCATCTGACCGCCCTCGAAGCCGACCTTGTGGTAGCCGCCAGCACGCGACTTCTGGCCCTTGTGACCACGACCTGCGGTCTTGCCCAGGCCGGAGCCGATGCCACGACCGACGCGACGCTTGGCGTGCTTGGCACCCGTGCTCGGCTTGATCGAATTCAGTTCCATGTCATTCTTCCTTGATGACGCGCGCCGCTCAGAGCACGCGCACCAGGTAGGCGATCTTGTTGATCATGCCGCGCACGGCCGGGGTGTCCTGCAGTTCGGACACGCTGTTCAGCTTGCGCAGGCCCAGGCCACGAACGGTGGCGCGATGCGATTCCTGGGTGCCGATCGGGCTGCGAACCAGTTGCACCTTGAGGGTCTTTTGTTCAGCCATGGTGGGCTCCCGACGCTCAGTTGAAGATCTGTTCGATGGTCAGACCACGCTTGGCCGCGACTTCCGAAGCCGTGGTCATGCGCGACAGCGCGTCGAACGTGGCGCGAACCATGTTGTACGGGTTCGACGAACCGAGGCTCTTCGCCACGATGTCGGTGATGCCCATCACTTCGAAGATCGCGCGCATCGGGCCGCCAGCGATGATGCCGGTACCGGCCGGCGCCGGCGCGAGCAGCACCTTCGCAGCACCGTGTTCGCCGGTCGCGTTGTGCGGTACCGTGCCGTTGCGCAGCGGGACCTTCACGAGATTGCGACGCGCCTGCTCCATTGCCTTGGTCACGGACACCGGCACTTCACGCGCCTTGCCCTTGCCCATGCCAACGCGACCATCGCCGTCGCCGACGACAGTCAGTGCTGCGAAAGCCATGATCCGACCGCCCTTGACCACCTTGGTCACGCGGTTGACCTGGATCATCTTCTCGCGCATCCCATCGTCGCGACCTTCGTCAGCCACCTTGGGTTGAAACTTAGCCATTTGATGTTCCTTGGTTTGCCGACGCGCGGATCAGAACTGCAGACCCGCTTCGCGGGCAGCTTCGGCCAGGGCCTTGACACGACCGTGGTACGCGAAGCCCGAGCGGTCGAAAGCGACCTTCTCGACGCCTGCTGCCTTGGCACGTTCCGCGATGCGCTTGCCAATCACCTGGGCCGCATTGACGTTGCCGCCCTTGCCAGCGCCCAGTTCGGCACGAAAGTCCTTCTCGGCCGTCGAAGCCGAAGCCAGCACCTTGCCGCCGTCGGCGGAAATCACGCTGGCATAGATGTGCAGGTTGCTGCGGAAGACGGTCAGACGCTCCACGCCTTGCAGTGCAATGCGGGCGCGGGTCTGACGGGAGCGACGCAGCCGCTGTTCCTTCTTGTTCAACATGGTGCGGCTCCTTACTTCTTCTTGGTCTCTTTGAGCGTGACCTTCTCATCCGAATAACGGATGCCCTTGCCCTTGTAAGGCTCGGGAGGACGGAAGGCGCGCACCTCGGCAGCGATCTGGCCGACGACCTGGCGATCGGAACCCTTGATCAGGATTTCGGTCTGGGTCGGGCATTCGACCTTGATGCCGGCCGGCATGTCCTTGACGACAGGGTGCGAGAACCCGATCTGCAGGTTGAGCTTCTGGCCCTGGGCCTGGGCGCGGAAGCCCACGCCGACCAGGTTCAGCTTGCGCTCGAAGCCCTTGCTCACGCCGGTGACCATGTTGGCGACCAGCGCCCGCACGGTGCCCGACATCGCGTTCGCTTCGGCCGACTCGTTGGTCGGGGCGAAGGTCAGCTTGCCAGCTTCATTCTTGACTTCGACCAGGGCGTGCGCCGGGCGCACCAGGGTACCAAGGGCACCCTTCACGCTGATCTGGTCCGGGGTGACCGACACGTCCACGCCTTGCGGGACGGCGATCGGCATCTTTCCAACGCGGGACATCTGCTGCTCCTGTCCTTAAGCGACGTAGCAGAGCACTTCGCCGCCGATACCGGCAGCGCGCGCCTTGCGGTCGGTCATGACGCCCTGGGGGGTCGTGACGATGGCCACACCAAGGCCGTTCATGACATGGGGGATGTCGTGACGGCCCTTGTAGATGCGCAGGCCAGGACGGCTGACGCGCTCGATGCGTTCGATCACCGGGCGACCGGCGTAATACTTCAACGCGATCTGCAGCTCGGCCTTGCCGCCCTCTGCCTTGACGGCGAACCCGTCGATGTAACCCTCATCCTTCAAGACCTGCGCGATGGCAGCCTTGAGCTTGGATGACGGCATCACAACGCTGGCCTTCTCGACCATCTGGGCGTTGCGGATGCGGGTCAGCATGTCCGCGATCGGATCACTCATGCTCATGGAATCACTCCTGTTCGTGCCCTGGGGCCGATTTACCAGCTCGCCTTGACGACACCGGGGATGTCGCCGCGGAAGGCCAGTTCACGAATCTTGGTGCGGCCCAGTCCGAACTTGCGGAAGGTGCCACGCGGACGACCGGTGATCTCGCAGCGGCTGCGCAGGCGCGTGGGGTTCGCGTTGCGGGGCAGCTTCTGCAGCGCCAGACGCGCCAGGTAACGCTCGTCTTCCGACTTGCCCTGGTCGTCGATGATGGCCTTCAGTTCCGCGTACTTCTTCGCGAACTTGGCAACCAGCTTCTCGCGCTTTTCTTCACGTTGGATCAAAGAGAGTTTTGCCACCGTGCACCTCAGTTCTTGAACGGGAAGCGGAAGGCCGACAGCAGCGCCTTGCACTCGTCATCGGTCTTGGCCGTCGTCGTGATGCTGATGTTCAGACCACGCAGAGCATCCACCTTGTCGTACTCGATTTCGGGGAAGATGATCTGTTCCTTGACGCCGATGTTGTAGTTGCCGCGACCATCGAACGAACGACCGGAGATGCCGCGGAAGTCACGAACGCGCGGCAGCGCGATGGTGACGAAACGGTCCAGGAATTCGAACATGCGCGCACCACGCAGCGTGACCATGCAGCCGATGGGCACGTTCTCGCGGATCTTGAAACCCGCGATAGCCTTGCGCGACTTGGTGATGACAGGCTTCTGGCCTGCGATCTTGGTCAGGTCGCCGACGGCGTGATCCATGACCTTCTTGTCCGACACCGCTTCCGAGACACCCATGTTCAGGGTGATCTTCTGGAAACGCGGCACTTCCATCACCGACTTGTAGCCGAACTTCTCAACCAGCGACGGCACGACGGTGTCGTTGTAGAAGGCTTGCAGGCGAGCTTGTTGTTGAGCCATTTCAGGTTCCTGCCTCAGGCCTTGATCTCGTCGCCGCTGGACTTGAAGACGCGCACTTTCTTGCCGTCAGCCAGGAGCTTGATGCCCACGCGGTCGGCCTTGCCGGTCGCGGGGTTGAAGATCGCCACATTCGATTGATGAATCGGCATGGTCTTGTCGACGATGCCACCGGTCGTGCCCTTCAGCGGGTTCGGGCGGACGTGCTTCTTGACGACATTGACGCCGTCAACGACCAGATGGTCCTCGTCCACGCGCAGCGAAACCTGGCCGCGCTTGCCCTTGTCGCGACCGGTCAGCACGATGACCTCGTCGCCTTTGCGAATCTTGTTCATGGCCTGTCCTTCGCCGTCGGCTTAGAGCACTTCAGGAGCGAGCGACACGATCTTCATGAAGCGCTCGGTCCGCAGTTCGCGGGTGACCGGGCCGAAGATGCGCGTGCCGATCGGCTCGAGCTTGGCATTGAGCAACACCGCAGCGTTGCCATCGAACTTGACGAGCGAACCGTCCTGGCGGCGCACACCCTTGGCGGTGCGAACGACCACAGCGTTGTAGACCTCGCCCTTCTTGACGCGACCACGCGGCGCAGCTTCCTTGATGCTGACCTTGATCACATCGCCAATACTGGCGTAACGACGCTTCGAACCGCCAAGCACCTTGATGCACATGACGGACTTCGCACCCGTGTTGTCCGCGACGTCGAGTCGCGATTGCATTTGGATCATGTCTATCCCCAACTTGTCCCGCTCTGGCTGCAGCCGAATGGCCACCGCCGCGGTCAGTCTTGGGCCCGTCGTGCAACCTGTTCGAGAACTCGACTCAGGTCGCAGCTGGGGGCGAAACCGACTTGCGCAGCGGGCGGCTAGGCACGCGCTCAAGCCAGCAGAGTCAGCGATTATGCACGAGGCTCGAACGCCGCGTCAACACGCTGTGCAAAAAGATTCGGGGCGGCCGATCCGGAAGGAACGAGCCGCCCCGATGTGATGTCGTGACGAGCCCGCGCAGCGCGCGGCGCGTCACCTGGGCATCAGTCGTAGACCTCGGCGTCCGGGTCGGTGGCCTCCAGCTCGTAGCTGGCCGCCAGCATCGCCAGGCGGGCGATCACGCCGTACATGTAGAACCGGTTGGGCGCGCTCTGACCGGGCTTGGCGCCGACGCGCGGCAGGTGGTGGCTCTCCGCGAAGGCCAGCGGCACGAACTGGGCGCCGGGCGCGTTGAGGTTCTCGTCGATGCCGCGGTCGGCGTGGACGCGGTAGAAGCCGCCCACGACGTAGCGGTCCATCATGTAGACGACGGGTTCGGCGACCGCGTCGTTCATCCGCTCGTAGGTCGGGACGCCTTCCTGGATGATGACTTCGGAGACCTCCTGGCCGTCCTTCACGACGCTCATCTTGTTTCGGGTGCGACGGTTCAGCTCGTCGAGTTCCTTCGGATCGCGCACGGTCATGATGCCCATGCCATAGGTCCCGTTGTCGGCCTTGACGATCACGAACGGCTTCTCGTTGATGCCGTATTCCTTGTACTTGCGGCGGATCTTGGCGATCAGCGCCTCGGCGTTCGACTTGATGCACTCGATGCCGTCACCTTCGCCGAAGTTGACCTTGCCGCACTGCGTGTACATCGGGTTGATCAGCCACGGGTCCATGCCCAGCAGCTTGGCGAACTTCTTGGCCACTTCCTCGTAGGACTGGAAGTGGTTGGTCTTGCGCCGCACCGCCCAGCCGGCATGCAGCGGCGGCAGCAGGTACTGCTCGTGCAGGTCTTCGAGCATGCCGGGGATGCCCGCCGACAGGTCGTTGTTGAGCAGGATGGTGCAGGGATCGAAGCCCTTCAGGCCGAGGCGACGTTGGGTCCGCACCAGCGGCTCCATCAGGAGCTCGCTGCCGTCGGGCAGTGCCACCGGGGTCGGCTTGTCGATCGCCGGATCGAGCGTGCCGAGCCGCACATTCAGGCCGGCCAGCGTGAAGATCTCCTGCAGCCGCGCGACGTTCAGCAGGTAGAACGGGTTGCGCGTGTGCTTCTCGGGGATCAGCAGCAGGTTCTTGGCCTCGGGGCAGATCTTCTCGATCGCCGCCATGGCCGCCTGCACCGCCAGCGGCAGCATCTCGGGCGTCAGGTTGTTCCAGCCGCCCGGATAGAGGTTGGTGTCAACCGGTGCCAGCTTGAAGCCGGCGTTGCGCACGTCGACCGACGAGTAGAACGGTGGCGTGTGCTCCATCCACTCGAGGCGGAACCAGCGCTCGATCGCCGGCATCGACTCCAGGATGCGGGCCTCCAGTTCGTTGATGGGGCCGTTGAGGGCGGTGACGAGGTGGGGAACCATGCGCGTGTCCTGGCGTAGCCGGCGGGTGGAATCGATTCTAAGGATCGACGCATCTGGGGTCGTCGCGCCAAATGAAAAGGGGCCGCCAGCGGCGACCCCTCGATTCAGGCCGGAATCCGGCTCAGATCACTTGTGATACGCGGTCTCGCCGTGCGAGCTGATGTCCAGGCCCTCGCGCTCTTCCTCTTCGGTCACGCGCAGGCCGATCACCAGGTCGACGATCTTGTAGGCGATCACCGACACCACGCCGGAGACGACGATGGTCAGCAGCACGGCCTTGGCCTGGATCCACACCTGCGAGGCGATCGAGTAGGCGTCCGGGGCGACCATGCCCACGGTGACCCAGTCGGCGACGGCGCTCGGGCCGCCCAGGTTCGGCGAGTTGAAGACACCGGTCAGCAGGGCTCCCAGGATGCCGCCGACGCCGTGCACGCCGAACACGTCGAGCGAGTCGTCCGCGCCGAGCATCTTCTTCAGGCCGTTGACGCCCCACAGGCAGGCGAAGCCGGCGATGAAGCCGATCAGGATGCCGCCCAGGATGCCGACGTTGCCGGCGGCCGGGGTGATGGCGACCAGGCCGGCGACTGCACCGGAGGCAGCGCCCAGCATCGAGGCCTTGCCCTTCATCAGGGCCTCGCCGATGCACCAGGCCAGCACGGCCGCCGCGGTGGCGAACAGCGTGTTGACGAAGGCCAGGCCGGCGTAGCCGTTGGCTTCCAGTGCCGAGCCGGCATTGAAGCCGAACCAGCCCACCCACAGCAGCGAGGCACCGACCATCGTCAGCGTCAGCGAGTGCGGCGTGAAGGCTTCCTTGCCGTAGCCGACGCGCTTGCCAACCATGAAGGCGCCGACCAGGCCAGCGACCGCGGCGTTGATGTGCACGACGGTGCCGCCGGCGAAGTCCAGGGCGCCCATCTGCCAGATGTAGCCGGCCTTGCCGTTCATCGCGTCGACGACGTCAGCCGAGGCGTAGGCATCCGGGCCCATCCAGAACCACACCATGTGTGCGACCGGGATGTAGCTGAAGGTGAACCACAGCGCGGTGAACAGCAGCACGGCCGAGAACTTGATGCGCTCGGCGAAGGCACCGACGATCAGGCAGCAGGTGATGCCCGCGAACGTGGCCTGGAAGGCCGCAAACACGATCTCGGGGATGTAGACGCCCTTGCTGAAGGTGGCAGCCGGTGCGAAGGTGCCCGCGACGTTGTCCCAGACGCCCTTCAGGAACAGCCGGTCGAAGCTGCCGAAGAAGGCGTTGCCCTCGGTGAAGGCCAGGCTGTAGCCGTAGATGGCCCACAGCACCAGGATCATCGAGAACGTGACCATCACCTGCATCAGCACGGACAGCATGTTCTTGGCGCGCACCAAGCCGCCGTAGAACAGTGCCAGGCCAGGCACCGTCATCATGATGACGAGCAGCGTGGACAGCAGCATCCAGGCGGTGTCGCCCTTGTTGGGCACCGGTGCGGCGACTGCGGAAGCGGCCTCGGCCACGGCAGAGGCGGCCTCGACAACGGCAGAAGCGGCCGCAGCCGGTTCAGAAGCAGCCTGGGCGAACGCAGCGCCGGTGGATCCCAGCACCGCCAAGCCCAGAGCCAGGGTGGCAAGCAGTTTTTTCATGGTTTTTCTCGGGGTGAGGGAAATCAGAGGGCGTCCTTGCCGGTCTCGCCGGTCCGGATGCGCAGCACCTGCTCAAGGGCGGTGATGAAGATCTTTCCGTCGCCGATCTTCCCGGTGCGCGCGGCGCCCTCGATCGCCTCGATCACGCGGTCGACGATGGCGTCGTCCACGGCGGCTTCGATCTTCACCTTGGGCAGGAAGTCCACGACGTACTCGGCACCCCGGTACAGCTCGGTGTGGCCCTTCTGTCGGCCGAAGCCCTTGACCTCGGTGACGGTGATCCCTTGCACGCCGATGTTGCTGAGGGCTTCGCGCACCTCGTCGAGCTTGAAGGGTTTGATGATGGCGGTGACCATTTTCATGGCGGCCTCCGGAAGGTTGATGGCGTTGGAAGGCGAAAACAGCGGATAGCTGAGCAGCAGCTGAGCCTTCTTTCTGCAGCTTCCATGCCAGCCTTGCGCGGCACACATCGGCGAGCCACCGCCCCAAAGCGGCGCGGCCGTCGCCCCGACCCCAGGCGCGACGCACGGAAGCACCCTCAAACGCACCAGGTCGGTGCAACCCCCATCAGAGGGTGTCAGCAGTTGTGACGGGCTGCCCAGAATCCGGCCCCTCTGCGCCCACCGGGCGCCCCCTGGAGCGCCCCGAGATGACCCTTGCGACCGTCCACAGCCGAGCCCTGCTGGGGCTGCAGGCCCCCGAAGTCACCGTCGAGGTGCATCTGGCCAACGGCCTGCCCAGCTTCACGCTGGTCGGACTGGCCGACACCGAGGTCAAGGAATCACGCGAGCGGGTCCGGGCCGCCGTGCTCAACAGCGGGCTGACCTTCCCGCACGACAAGCGCATCACCGTCAACCTCGGCCCGGCCGACCTGCCCAAGGAAGGCTGCCGCTTCGACCTGCCGATCGCGCTGGGCATCCTCGCGGCCAGCGGCCAGATCGATGCCAGCCGGCTCGACCGCCACGAGTTCGCCGGCGAGCTGTCGCTGGCCGGCGACCTGCGGCCGGTCCACGGCGCGCTGGCCATGGCCCTGGCGATGCGGCGCGCGCCGACCGGCCGCTGCCTGGTGCTGCCCGAGGCCAGTGCACAGGAGGCGGCACGCGTTCCGGACCTGCCGCTGCGCTGCGCACGTCACCTGCTCGACGTGGTCGCCGCGCTGCGCGACGAGGACGACGCGCCACCGCTGGCCGAGCCGCCCGCGCCGATCCCGCAGCCCCCGCCGCGCTGGCCCGACCTGGTCGACGTGCGCGGCCAGGTCGGCGCCCGTCGCGCGCTGGAGATCGCCGCGGCCGGTGCGCACAGCCTGCTGTTCGTCGGTCCACCTGGCACCGGCAAGTCGATGCTGGCCCAGCGTCTGACCGGCCTGCTGCCGCCGATGACCGAGGACGAGGCGCTCGAATCCGCCGCCGTCCTGAGCCTCGCCGGTCCTTTCGACGCCAGCCGCTGGTCGCAACGCACGGTGCGCTCGCCGCACCACAGCGCGTCGTCGGTCGCGCTGGTCGGCGGCGGATCGCCACCGAGGCCGGGCGAGGTCTCGCTCGCGCACCACGGTGTGCTGTTCATGGACGAGCTGCCGGAGTTCCCGCGTGCCGCGCTTGAAGCCCTGCGCGAGCCGCTGGAGAACGGCCGCATCACGATCTCGCGCGCGGCTCGCCAGGCCGAGTTCCCGGCACGCTGCCTGCTGGTCGCGGCCATGAACCCCTGCCCCTGCGGCCACCTGGGCGCCATCCGGCCAGCCTGCCGCTGCACGCCCGAGCAGGTGCGGCGCTACCAGGGCCGCATTTCCGGCCCGCTGCTGGACCGCATCGACCTGCGCGTGGAGGTGCTCGCGCTGGCGCCGCAGGCCTTGTCCGGTCGACGCGACGGCGAGGACAGCACCACCGTCGCGGCGCGCGTGGCCGTCGCCCGGCAGCGCCAGCTCGACCGGCAGGGCTGCACGAATGCCGTCGTCGACGCGGGTCGGCTCGATGACGTCGTCCAGCTGCAGGACGGTGCACGCGAGTTCCTCGACGGCGCAGCCAGCCGGCTCGGCTGGTCCGGCCGCAGCCTGCACCGCGTGCTGCGCGTGGCCCGCACGCTGGCCGACCTGGACGACACGGACGCGATCACGCTGGGTCACGTCGCCGAGGCGATCCAGCTGCGGCGCGGACTGCCGGGCGCCTGAGCCCGTCCCAGGCGGCGGCTGCGGCACACTGCGGGCCGCCTTCAAGTTGCCGACGCCGCTCACCGCCATGCCCGCCCGCCTTCACGTCGACGCCCCGCTGCAAGCCGGCCTCGAATTCGACCTGCCCGCCGGCGCCGCACGCCATGTCCAGGTCCTGCGCCACCAGCCCGGTGACCTGCTGATCCTGTTCAACGGCCAGGGCGGCGAGTGGCAGGCCCGGGTCGTCCGGATGGGCCGCAGCGACGTGCGCGTGCAGGTCGGCGAGCACGACCCGGTCGAGCGCGAGCTGCCGCTGGCGGTGACGCTGGCCGCGGTCATGCCGGCCAATGACCGGTTCGACTGGCTGATCGAGAAGGCGACCGAGCTGGGTGCGGCCGTGATCGAGCCGCTGATGAGCGAGCGCTCGGTGCTGCGCCTGAACGCCGAGCGAGCCGACAAGAAGCGCGCCCACTGGCAGGCCATCGCGGTGGCCGCCGCCGAGCAGTGCGGACGCACCCGCGTGCCGCACATCGCGGCGCCGCGCACGCTGGCGGCCGCACTGGCCGGCCCCGACGGTGGCCCCGACACGGTGACCACCCTGGCGCTGAGCCTGTCCGAGGCCCGCCCGCTGGCCGAACGCCTGGCGCAGGCGCGCGCACGTGCCCCGTCGCCGCTGCCCGCGCTGCGCCTCTACAGCGGCCCGGAGGGCGGCTTCAGCCCCGCCGAGGAAGACGCGCTGCGCCGCGCCGGCGCCTTGCCCACGACGCTCGGACCGCGCGTGCTGCGTGCCGAGACCGCGCCGCTGGCCGCACTGGGTTACATCGGGCTCACAGCCGGTCTGGGCGACTTAGCCGACTGCGGCGATCCGGCAACACCCCCAAAAGCGGGTGTCGGGTTCTCCCGAAGACCTGAACGCCTGCTGCGCGCCTGAAGACGGTGACGCCCTCGCGCCACCGAGACGGATCGCACGACCGTTCGTGACGCTGCATCCGGTCATGCTGAATGCGCATGTAATCGCTTTGTAATCGGCTGGGCGGAAGCTCAAACTGGTTTTGGGGGCATCCCGAGAGCACCGCAACGCGGCGCTGTCGAGATGCCTTTTTCAACCTTGGAGCCTGTCCGATGAACCATCCCGCCATGGTCGGCGTGAGCGTGAATGCGCCCGCCCACGTCAAGAACGCCCAGCTGATTGCCTGGGTCTCCGAGATCGCCGCGCTGACACAACCGGCCGCGATCCACTGGTGCGACGGCTCGCAGGACGAGTACGACCGCCTCTGCCAGAAGCTGGTCGACGCCGGTACCTTCCGCAAGCTCGATCCGGTCAAGCGCCCGAACAGCTTCCTGGCCTGCTCCGACCCGAGCGACGTCGCCCGCGTCGAGGACCGCACCTACATCTGCTCGCAGCAGAAGGAACATGCCGGCCCGACCAACAACTGGATGGCCCCGTCCGAGATGCGCGCGCTGCTTCAGACCGGCGCGGCCGACGGCACGCCGGCGCTGTTCGCCGGCTCGATGCGTGGCCGCACGATGTACGTGGTGCCCTTCTCGATGGGCCCGCTGGGTTCGCCGATCGCGCACATCGGCATCGAGCTGTCCGACAGCCCCTACGTGGCCGTCAACATGCGGATCATGACCCGCATGGGCAAGGCGGTGTACGACGTGCTGGGCGTGGACGGCGAGTTCGTGCCCTGCGTGCACACCGTCGGCGCGCCGCTGACGGCCGGCCAGGACGACGTCGCCTGGCCCTGCAACAAGACCAAGTACATCGTCCACTACCCCGAGACGCGCGAGATCTGGTCCTACGGCTCGGGCTACGGCGGCAACGCGCTGCTGGGCAAGAAGTGCTTCGCGCTGCGCATCGCCTCGACCATGGGCCGTGACCAGGGCTGGCTGGCCGAGCACATGCTCGTGCTGGGCGTGACCTCGCCGGAAGGCCGCAAGAGCCACGTCGCCGCCGCCTTCCCGAGCGCCTGCGGCAAGACCAACTTCGCGATGCTGATCCCGCCGGCCGCGCTGGGCGACTGGAAGGTCACCACCATCGGCGACGACATCGCCTGGATCAAGCCGGGCGCCGACGGCCGCCTCTACGCGATCAACCCGGAAGCCGGCTACTTCGGTGTCGCCCCTGGCACCAACCACCAGACCAACCCGAACTGCATGGCCTCGCTGGACCGCGACGTCATCTTCACCAACGTCGCGCTGACCGACGACGGCGACGTCTGGTGGGAAGGCATGACCGACACCCCGCCGGCCCACCTGATCGACTGGCAGGGCAAGGACTGGACGCCCGAGACCGCGCGACTGCCCGACGGCAAGCTGCGTCCGGCCGCGCACCCGAACGCGCGCTTCACGGTCGCCGCGACCAACAACCCGGCGCTGGACCCGGAGTGGGACAACCCGGCTGGCGTGGCGATCGACGCCTTCATCTTCGGCGGCCGCCGCTCGACCACCGTGCCGCTGGTGACCGAGGCCCGCGACTGGACCGAGGGTGTCTACATGGCCGCGACCATGGGCTCCGAGACCACCGCCGCCGCCGCCGGACAGCAGGGCGTGGTGCGCCGCGATCCGTTCGCGATGCTGCCCTTCATGGGCTACAACATGTCGGACTACTTCCAGCACTGGCTGGACCTGGGCGCGAAGCTGCAGGGCCAGGGCACGAAGCTGCCGGCGATCTTCTGCGTCAACTGGTTCCGCAAGGGCGCGAACGGCAAGTTCGTCTGGCCCGGCTACGGCGACAACATGCGCGTGCTCAAGTGGATGCTGGGCCGCCTCGACGGCAGCGCCGCCGGCACCGAGAACGCCTTCGGCGTCAGCCCGGGCTACGCAGACCTGGACTGGTCCGGCCTGGACTTCAGCGCCGAGCAGTTCCAGAGCGTCATCGGCATCGACCGCGCCGCCTGGCAGCAGGAGATGACGCTGCACGGCGAGCTGTTCCAGCAGCTGGCCCATCACCTGCCGCAAGCCCTGCGCGACACCAAGGCCGCCATCGAGGCGCGCCTGGAGCGCTGACCCGGTCGGCTCGGGGGATGGTGGCCTGGGCCACCGTCGCCGGAAACGACGAAGCCCGCCGAGTTGGCGGGCTTCGTCGTTTCCGGGCAGCGATCGCGTGGGGTGTTGCGTCGTGCCCGTCAGGCCGTTCATCGACCGGCGGTGGTGCGCCGGCCGGTGACGATCAGTTCATGTGGCGACGGGCGATCGCACGCAGGTCGGCGGCGTAGGACGGCTGGGTCGCCTCGTACTGCTCGGCCCAGGCCAGCAGTTCCTGCGCGGTGCGCGGCTCACGCTGGGAGCCCTCGGCCAGCCAGGTGGCGACGGCCGAGGCAGCGCGGGAAGTCCAGCCCGCCACGCGTGCGATCAGCACGTCGATGGGCGAGGCATGGTGGAAGGTCATCGTGTGAGCGGTCATGGATAGCTCCTGGATACGGTGTGTGTGAGGTACGGATCGGTCGGAATCGGGACGGCGGCAACGGGTGTGCGCGGGAACATCCACTCGGCTTCAACGGGGAGGCGTGACCAGGTCTTCCTGGCACGCCCCGCGCTGCACCCGGGGCCGTCGTCTCGGATTCACTGGCCGAGGTGGCGCTGAGCTGCGGCGCGCAGGTCAGCGGCGTAGGAAGGCTGGGTCGCTTCGTACTGGTCAGCCCAGTCGAGCAGTTCCTGCGCCGTGCGCGGCTCGGCCGCAGCGTCGGTCGCGAACAGGTTCGCCACCGAACGCAGGGCGTTGCCGACCGCTGCGCCTGCCTGCGCCATCAGGGCGTCAAAGGCGTTCACGTGCTGGAAGGTCATGGTGGTCACGGTCATTTCTAACTCCTTGGATCTAGGGTTTACCCCAGTGCTTCGCAGTCTAGGGTAAACCCGTGTTATGCGCCAAGCAGCATTTGTGAATCACCATCATTCACGTTGTTTATGATTGCAGGCCGTTCCAGGGGCCGCCATGAACTTCCGCACACTCGACCTGAACCTGCTGCGCGTGTTCGACACGGTGATGGCCGAACGCAACCTGACGCGCGCCGCCGAGCAGCTCGCGATGACGCAGCCGGCCGTGAGCAATGCCCTGCGCCGGCTGCGCGACAGCGTCGGCGAGACGCTCTTCACCCGCAGCGCCTACGGCGTCAAGCCGACGGCGCGGGCCGAGGCGCTGTGGCCGACGGTGCAGCAGGCGCTGACGCTGCTGCGCGAGAACCTCGATCCGAGCCACTACGACCCGCAGGAGCAAGGCCACGAGTTCCTGCTGGCCATGGCCGACGCGACCGCTGCGCTGATCCTGCCGCCGCTGCTGCGCCAGCTGCAGGACGGCCAGGCCCGCGCGGGCCTGCGGGTCCAGCCGCTGGCCACGCGCGATCCGAGCGAACTGCTGGAGCAAGGCGATGCCGACATCGCCATCGGCCACTTCCCGGAGGTCGTCGCGCGCCAGTCCGGCCTGGGGCTGCAGGCGCCGATCCTGCACCGCGAGCTCTACCTGAGCGAGTACGTCTGCGTGATGCGGCGCGGCCATCCGCTGGCCGAGGTCGAGCTGACGCTGGACAACTACTGCGCCGCGCAGCACCTGCTGGTGAGCTTCTCCGGCCGCGGCCAGGGCCTGATCGACGAGGCGCTCGCCGCCGTGCAGCGCCAGCGCCAGCGGGTGCTGACGGTCAACCAGTTCTTCACCGCCGGCCGGGTGGTGGCCGAGACCGACCTGCTGACCGTGCTGCCCAAGGCCTTCCTGCCGGTGACGGGCTCGCAGGGCGAGCTGGTGGTGCGGGCCTTGCCGCTGCCGCTGGCCGCCCTGCACGTCCACATGCTGTGGCATCGGCGGCTGGACCGGCATCCGGCCCAGCAGTGGCTGCGCGACCAGATCCTGACGGTGGTGACGCACACGCCGGCCTGAGCGGCGCGACCGGGTTCAGGCGCGGTCGATGGCCTCAGGCCGCTTCGGCCGGGTCCGCGTAGGGATCGGGAAAACCGAGCGCGGCCAGCACCTCGCGCTCGCGCGCTTCCATGTGCTCGGCCTCGGCCTCGTCGTCCTCGTGGTCGTAGCCCTGCGCGTGCAGCGTGCCGTGCACCAGCAGGTGGGCGTAGTGGGCCAGCAGCGGCTTGCCGGCGGCCTGCGCCTCGGACTCGACCACCGGCGCGCACAGCACCAGGTCGGCGCTGACCACCGGCTCCTGGGTGTAGTCGAAGGTCAGCACGTTGGTGGCGTAGGCCTTGCCGCGGTATTCGGTGTTCAGGCTCAGGCCCTCGTCGGCATCGACGATGCGGACCGTGATCTCGCCGGGCGCCTCCAGCGCGGCGCGGATCCAGCGCTGCACCAGGTGGCGCTTGAGCACCTCGCGGTGGCGCGGATCGGCGAACTGCAGCGACAGCGACAACGTCGGCGCGGCCGCTCGACGGGTGGTGCGCTCAGCGGCCATCGCGGGCTCCGGGCCTGGACGAGCGCGCAGCAGCGGCATCGAGGGCGGCCTCCGCTTCCGCCTCGGCCTGTCGGCGCGCCGAATCGGGCACCGCGTCATAGGCCTCGACGATGCGGGCGACCAGCGGATGGCGCACCACGTCGGCCGAGGTGAAGCGGGTGTGGGCGATGCCGCGCACCCGGCGCAGCACCTGGGCGGCGTCGACCAGGCCGCTCTTGCTGCCCTTGGGCAGGTCGATCTGGCTGATGTCGCCGGTGACGACCGCACGGCTGCCAAAGCCGATGCGGGTCAGGAACATCTTCATCTGCTCGGGCGTGGTGTTCTGCGCCTCGTCGAGGATCACGAAGGCATGGTTGAGCGTGCGTCCGCGCATGAAGGCGAGCGGCGCGATCTCGATCAGGCCCTTCTCGAAGGCCTTGCCGACGCGCTCCAGCCCCATCAGGTCGTACAGCGCGTCATAGAGCGGGCGCAGGTAGGGATCGACCTTCTGTGCCAGGTCGCCGGGCAGGAAACCGAGCCGCTCGCCGGCCTCGACCGCCGGACGTGTGAGCACGATGCGCTGGACCTGGTTGCGCTCCAGCGCGTCGACCGCGCAGGCCACCGCCAGGAAGGTCTTGCCGGTGCCGGCCGGGCCGATGCCGAAGGTGATGTCGTGGCCGAGGATGTGGCGCAGGTACTCGACCTGGTTGGCGGTGCGCCCGACCAGGTCGCTGCGGCGGGTGCGCAGCACGATCTCGTCGGCAGGGCGCTCGACGGCACCGATCACGTCCAGGCCGTCGAGCCGCTCGGGCATCGCGGTGGTGGGCGGCAAGGGCGGCAAGGGCGACAGCGTTGCCGGGGAGGCCGAAGGCGCGGCGGCGGGCGCCTGCATCACCTGGATCAGCTCCAGCTGCAGGCGGGCCGGCTCGATCGGCACGCTGGCCTGGTCGTAGAGCTGCTGCAGCAGCGCCACGGCCCGTTCCGCGCCGCGCTTCGGGCCGTCGACCCGGAAGGACTCATGGCGACGCTGAATGCTGACCTCGAGGGCTGCCTCGATGGTGCGAAGGTTCTGGTCGAGCGAGCCGCAGACATGGGCCAGTCGGCGGTTGTCGGGCGGGATGAAGGCGTGGCGCAGGATCAAGGCAAGCGTGCATCTTTCGGGCTGGGCCCGGAAACGTGATTGTCGCGCCGACGCGGCGGGCGGTGCGCGCCTTCAGAATCGGGCGCTTTCGGCCGAAAGGCTGTCGAGGACGCCCGACAGGGCCTGCAACGCCCGATCGTCACCGAGCCGCCGTTGCCCGTCCATCGCCCGGATCGGCGGTGGGTCATCGTCCCGAAGCCGACCGATCCACCCGCAGCCGACTCCGCCGCCTTGTCCGTGAACCCGTCTCCCGAGACCGTCGTCCTGGCCCCCGAAGTGCCGTCCTCCCGGCCGCCGGCCGAGTCCGCCACGTCGCTGGCCGCGCGTCTGCGCCAGCCGCTGCGCGCCATCGCCCAGAACCTCCACCCGGCCCGCTGGGGACTGCTGCTGACCACCCTGGTGCTGGTCGTCCTGTGGGGCCTGGAGGTCGCCGCCAGCGGCAGCACGGCCGGCAGCGTCCTGCTGACCCAGGCCAGCATGGTCCGCATCGGCAGCGACGGCCGTCCGGTCGAGGCCGAAGCCCGCCCCGTGACGTTGCCGCACCTGCGCGAACGCCCGGCCCGCGACGAGAGCGGCGTGCACGAGTACCGGCTCGCCTTCGCCGCGCCCAGCTCGCCCAGGGCCAGCGCCGGCGAGATGCTGGCGGCCTTCCTGCCGCAGGTCTGCGCATCCTTCGAGGTGCGCCTGAACGGCCAGCTGATCGATGCCCGCGGCAAGCTGGCCGACCCGCATCCGGGCGATTGCTACGAGCCGGCGCTGACGCCGTTGCCGCCCGGCCTGCTCAAGCCCGAGGGCAACCGGCTGGACGTGCGCGTCGCCGGCCAGGCGCTGACCCAAGTGGCCAGCCGCGAACGCGCCGCGCAGCTCGCGCCGGTGCGCATCGGGCCGCATGCGGCGCTCGATCCGCTGCACCGCCAGACACTGGCCTTCAACCTCGGCGCGACCCATGCGCTGGCCACCGTGGCCGCCGTCGTCGGACTGGCCGCGCTGGTGCTGCGGGCGTCGAGCCAGCTGCCCTACTTCGGCTATTTCGGTGCCGCCGCGCTGGGCTGGGCCCTGCTGGCCGCGCTGCTGACGGGTGCCGCGCTGCCGCTGCCGGGCATCTGGACCGAGCTGCTGATCGCCGCCTTCGCCCCGCCGGTCGCCCTCGCCGCGATGCTCTACCTGCTGCGCTACTGCGGCCTGCGGGTGGTCTGGCTGGAAGTGGCCGTGGCGCTGCAGTGCGTGGTCGTGCCGGCCAGCCTGGCACTGGCCGCGCCGGACCGCATCCACAGCGTCGCCCTGCCGTGGGTCACGATCCTGGTGCTGGAGGTGATCGGCGTCGGCATGGTCTTCCTGCAGCGCGCCTGGCGCTATTCGCGCAACGACTTCTGGATCGGCGCGGTCGCGCTGTCGGCCTTCGTCGTGACGATGGCCGCCGAGCTGCTGGGCAGTCCCGGCGCGGTGCTGCTGCCGGGCAAGCACGCGATCAGCGTCGCGCTGGTGGTGATGTTCGCCGGCATGGTCGGCCGCATGCACCAGCTCTTCCAGGGCGCGATCGCCGCTGCCGAGCAGGGCCGCGTGCAGGCCGAGCGCCGGCTGCTGCAGGCCACCGCCGACATGGAGCAGAACTACGGCCAGATGGCCGAGCTGCGGGTCGAGCAGGTCACCGCCAAGGAGCGCAAGCGCATCGCCGCCGACCTGCACGACGACCTCGGCGCCAAGCTGCTGACCATCGTGCACACGGCCGACAACGACCGCATTTCGACGCTGGCGCGCGAGGCGCTCGAGGAGATGCGCCTGTCGGTGCGCGGCCTGACCGGCCGGGCCATGCAGATCGGCGACGCCATCGGCGACTGGCGCAGCGAGCTGATGACGCGCTTCTCGCACGGCGGCGTCGAGCTGGTCTGGAACGCCGCCGACGAGCTGCTGATGAGCGAGCGCGCGATGAGCGCCCGGGCCTATGTGCAGACCACGCGCATCCTGCGCGAGGCCGTGAGCAACGTGCTCAAGCACAGCCGCGCGACACGCTGCGAGATCACGATCCGGCAGGACCACAACGACTTCGAGCTGACCATCGCGGACAACGGCAAGGGCATCCCGACCGAGCTGGACGGCAAGCTCGACCGCGGCCACGGCATGTCGACCATGAAGGGCCGCGCCAAGCAGCTGCAGGGCCAGTGCCTGGTCGAATCCGGCCCGGGCTACGGCACCACGATCCGACTGACCCTGCCGTTGTGATGCATACAACCGATTGCACGTCCCGGACGTCACCACGACGCGACAGCGTCAACGTCGCGCACCGATACTGGGTGAAACTCGAATTCGCGAACCTTGCCCCCTTGCCTCGTCGGCGGAGAGCCCATGAAACAGATCCTGCTGCTTGAAGACCTGCCCGAGATTCGCGCCTACCTGCGGGCGCTGGTGCTCCAGGTCTTCCCCGGCTCGACCGTCATCGAATCGGCCCGCATCGCCGACGCGCTGCAGCAGGTCGTGGCCCACCGGTTCGACCTCGCGATGATCGACCTCGGCCTGCCCGACGGCTCCGGCGTGAAGGTGGTGCAGGCGCTGCGCGACCAGCAGCCCGATGCGCAGTCGGTGGTCGTGACCATCCACGACGACGACGACCACCTGTTCCCCGCGCTGCAGGCCGGCGCCTACGGCTACCTGCTCAAGGAACAGCCGCGCGAGCAGCTGATGGAGCACCTGCAGCGCATCAGCCAGGGCGAGCCGCCGCTGTCGCCGTCGATCGCGCGGCGCATGATTTCCTACTTTTCGGCCCAGGCCAGCCGGCCGGCCGCGCAGCAGCCGGCCGCCTCGGACCAGCTGATGCCCAACGTCCAGCTGACCGAGCGCGAGCGCGAGGTGCTGCTGCGCGTGGCCAAGGGCTTCACGCTGCCGGAGATCGGCACGCAGCTGGGCCTGTCGCGCCACACCATCGCCGACTACGTCAAGCAGATCTACCGCAAGCTCAACGTGAGCTCGCGCGCCGAGGCCGCGCTGGAAGCGCAGCGCCTCGGCCTGTTCAGGCGCTGATCGCACCGGCTGTCGCGGGCCGGGCGGCCGGACCGCCCGCCTATGATCCCGGCCCATGATCGGACGCATCGCCGGCACCCTGGCCGAAAAGACACCGCCGCAGATCCTGGTCGACGTGCACGGCGTCGGCTACGAGATCGACGTGCCCATGAGCACGTTCTACAACCTGCCCGCGCTGGGCGCACCGGTCACGCTGCTGACCCACTTCGTGGTGCGTGAGGACGCCCAGCTGCTCTACGGCTTCCTGAGCGCCGAGGAGCGCGCCACCTTCCGCCTGCTGATCAAGATCGCCGGCATCGGCGCGCGCACCGCGCTGTCCATCCTGTCGGGCCTGAGCGTGGCCGAGCTGTCGCAGGCGGTGACGCGCCAGGAGGCCGGCCGGCTGGTCAAGGTGCCGGGCATCGGCAAGAAGACCGCCGAGCGGCTGCTGCTCGAACTCAAGGGCAAGCTCGGCGCCGACCTCGGCCTGCCGGGCGCGACGCCGATCAGCGACAACCAGGGCGACATCGTCCAGGCCCTGATCGCGCTGGGCTACAACGAGAAGGAGGCCGCGCTGGCGATCAAGCCGCTACCGGCCGACGTCGGCGTGAGCGACGGCATCAAGCTCGCGCTCAAGGCCCTGGCCCGCTGAAGGCCGGTCCCGATAATCGGCCATGGCCATCCAGACCGATTCCTTTGCCACCGCGCCGATGCCCGACCGGCGCATCGTCAGCGCCGCGCCGGCCTCGCCCCAGGAAGACGCGCTCGAGCGCGCGCTGCGCCCCAAGCTGCTCGACGAGTACATCGGCCAGGCCAAGGCGCGCGAGCAGCTGGAGATCTTCATCGGCGCAGCCCGCAAGCGCGGCGAGGCGCTCGACCATGTGCTGCTGTTCGGCCCGCCCGGCCTGGGCAAGACCACGCTGAGCCACATCGTCGCGGCCGAGCTGGGCGTCAACCTGCGCCAGACCAGCGGCCCGGTGCTGGAGAAGCCCAAGGACCTGGCCGCGATCCTGACCAACCTCGAGCGCAACGACGTGCTCTTCATCGACGAGATCCACCGGCTGTCGCCGGTCGTCGAGGAGATCCTCTACCCGGCGCTGGAGGACTACCAGATCGACATCATGATCGGCGAGGGCCCGGCCGCCCGCAGCATCAAGCTCGACCTGCAGCCCTTCACGCTGGTCGGCGCGACCACCCGCGCCGGCATGCTGACCAACCCGCTGCGCGACCGCTTCGGCATCGTCGCGCGACTGGAGTTCTACACGCCCGAGGAGCTGACCCGCATCGTGACGCGCTCGGCCGGCCTGCTGAACGCGCCGATCGACGCGGAGGGCGCGATGGAGATCGCACGGCGCTCGCGCGGCACGCCGCGCATCGCCAACCGGCTGCTGCGCCGGGTGCGCGACTACGCCGAGGTCAAGGCCGACGGCCGCATCGTCAAGGCCATTGCCGACCTGGCGCTGACCATGCTGGACGTCGACCCGAAGGGCTTCGACGTGATGGACCGCAAGCTGCTGGAGGCGGTCGTACACCGCTTCGACGGCGGCCCGGTCGGGCTGGACAACGTCGCCGCCGCGATCGGCGAGGACGCCGGCACGATCGAGGACGTCATCGAGCCCTACCTGATCCAGCAGGGCTACCTGCAGCGCACGCCACGCGGACGCATCGCCACGGTCGCCGCCTACCGCCACCTGGGCGTGACGCCGCCGCGCGGTGGCGGGTCGGCGGCTGGCGACCTGTTCGAGGGCTGATCAGGCGGCGGCGGACCGGCCGCCGTCGCTGCCCTCGTCCAGCGCGGCGCTTGCCAGCGCGTGGCGGGCGCTCAGGCTGTCGAGCGCCGAATGCGGCGTGCCGTCGAGGTGGCTGGTGTCGCCCCAGCCGATCAGCGAGTAGCCGTCCGGCGTGTGCAGCACGCGGTTGATGCTGGCGTTGGCGACCGTCCAGGTGCGCGGCGCGTCCAGGCTCAGGCGGGTGGCGGCGCGGTAAAGGCAATCCATCACCCCGCCATGGCTGACGACCGCGATGCAGCCGCCGCGATGCCGCTCGGCCAGGCGGGCGATGGCGGCGATGCAGCGGGCGTCGAAGTCGACCAGGCGCTCGCCACCCTGCGGGCCGAAGTCCGGATCGCGGCGACGCCAGCGCAGCGTCTCCTCCGGGTAAAGCGCCTCCAGCTCGGCGAAGCTGCGGCCCTCGAAGACGCCGAAGCTGCGCTCGCGCAGCCTCAGGTCGAGCTGCACCGTCAGGCCGCGTGGCCGTGCCAGCGGCAAGGCGGTGGCATGGGCACGTTGCAGGTCGGAGCTGTAGACGGCGTCGATCGCCTCGTCGGCCAGCGACTCGGCCAGCCGCTCGGCCTGCGCCAGGCCGTTGTCGTTGAGCGCGATGTCCAGGAAGCCCTGGATGCGGTTGTCGCGGTTCCAGGCGGTCTCGCCATGGCGGATCGCGAGGATGCGCGTGGTCTGGTCGTGGCCCATCGCTCAGACGCCCCAGACGATCGGCTGATCGGCGGCGTGCGAGCGCTTCATCATCTCGACCAGCGGCCAGGCACGCTGGCGCAGGCCGACCTCGGCGCGGCGCGGCGGGCTGCGGCCCTCGGCCTCGGCGAGTTCCTCGGCGGCGCGCTGGGCGGCCTCCTCGGTGACGATGGCTGCCTCCAGCGCGGCCATCAGCCCGGGCATCGCCGCGACCTCGAAGATGCCTTGTGGCGCGCTTTCGCGGCCCATCACCCGAAGCAGGCGATCGCCCACCGGGGCGGTCATGATCAGGTCGCTGGCGGCCTTGGACTTGAACTTGTAGAGCATGGCGCGATTGTGGGCCGGCCAGGCGGTGGCGACGATGTCAGCGCACCAGCTTCGCGGCGATCTGGTCGGACACGAGCTGCGACACGGCGCGACGGTCCAGGCCCTCGCTGGGCTGGCGCGGCAGCACCTCGACCTCGACGCTCATGCCGCGGGCGCAGACCACCGACCAGATGCTGCCGACCAGCGTGGTGTCGCCCACGAAGGCCACCGCCGGGCTGACCGGATGGCCCGGCTCCGCGTAGCGCAACACCACCGGCTGGACCGGCGTCGCGCCCGGCAGCACGGCCTGCAGCAGGTTGGCGTGGAAGGGCAGCAGCGCGTGGCCGGTGCCGGTGGTGCCTTCCGGGAAGACCGCCACCGTGTCGCCGCCCTGCAGCGCGGCGGCCATCTGGTGCACCACCCGCAGCGCGTCGCGCTTGCTGGCGCGTTCGATGAAGAGCGTGCCGGCCGAGCCGATCAGCCAGCCCAGCAGCGGCCATTCCTTGACGTCCGACTTCGACACGAAGCGGGCCTGCGGGCAGACCGCGTGGATGGCCGCGATGTCCAGCCACGAGATGTGGTTGGCCACGACCAGCTGCGGGCCGGCCTCGAAGCGGCCCATCGGCCGCAGCTGCACGCCCAGCACGCGCAGCAGCTTGGCCGACCACCACTGGATGTGGGCGCAGCGGGTCGCCTCGCTGGCCGCGCCAAACTCGCGCCAGGCCACCCAGGTGCCATGAAGAACATGCACGAAGGTGTGCAGCAGGCGCCAGGCGCCGATCAGTTGTCGCATCGATCAGGTCGGTTCGGGCGTTCGTCGGGTTCAGCCAGCGCGGCGCGGGGCCTCGTGGGCCACCGTGCCGGCGACCAGCGTGGCGCGCACCCGGCCGGGCAGCGCCATGCCGGTGTCGGCGAAGGCGAAGGGCGTGTGCTTGCCCTGGCTGCGCAGCACGTCGGGCGTGACCGCCCAGGTCGCCTCGGGGTCGAAGACGCAGACGTCGGCCACGCCGCCCTCGACCAGCCGGCCAGCGCTGTGCACCAGCGAGCCGAGCGAGTCGCCCAGCACCCGCACCGGCTCGCAGGTGACACGCGCGAGCGTCTGCGCCATGGTCAGGCCCTCGTCGGTGCCCCACTTCAGCGCCAGGCTCAGCAGCAGCTCCAGCCCGGTCGCGCCGGGTTCGGCCTCGGCGAAGGGCACCTGCTTGGCGTCACCCTCGACCGGCGTGTGGTCCGACACCAGCGCGTCGATCGTGCCGTCGGCCAGGCCGGCGCGCAGCGCGTCGCGGTCACGGCCCTGGCGCAGCGGCGGGTTCAGCCGCATGGCCGGGTTGAAGTAGCCGATGTCGACGTCGGTCAGGTGCAGCGAGTTGATGCTGACGTCGGCCGTCACCGGCAGCCCTTCGGCCTTGGCGGCCCGCAACAGGGCGACGCCGGCAGCGCTGGACAGGCGACACAGGTGGACCCGCGCGCCGGTCACCCGCACCAGCTCGAACAGCGTGTGCAGCGCGATGGTCTCGGCCATCACCGGCACGCCCGACAGGCCCATGCGCGTGGCCACGCCACCGCTGGCGGCCACGCCCTTGCCCAGCCACGGGTCCTGCGGCCGCAGCCAGACGGTGTAGCCGTGGGTCGAGGCGTACATCAGCGCACGCTGCAGCACGAGGGTGTCGGTGATCGCGACCTCGGCCTGCGAGAAGCCGACGCAGCCGGCCTCCGTCAGCTCGACCATCTCCGTCAAGGTGGTGCCGCCCAGGCCGCGCGTCAGCGCGCCGAGCGGGAACAGCCGGCACAGGCTGAGCTTGCGGGCCCGGAACTTCAGCATCTCGACCAGGCCGGGCTCGTCCAGCGTCGGGTCGGTGTCGGGCGGGCAGACCAGGCTGGTGACGCCACCGGCGGCGGCCGCGTTCAGCTCGCTCTCGAGCATGCCCTCGTGCTCGTGGCCGGGCTCGCGCAGCCGCGCGGCCAGGTCGACCACGCCGGGGGCGACGATGCAGCCCTGCGCATCGATCACGCGGGCGGCCTGGAAGTCGGGATTCACCGAGCCGATCTGCAGGATGCGACCGGCGGCGATGGCGACGTCGGCCCGCTCGTCGCGGCCGCTGGCGGGGTCGACGACCCGGCCGTTCTTGATGAGGATCTTCATGTCGTTGTCCGCTTGCGGGCTCAGGCCTCGTTGCCGGCGATGATGGACATCACCGCCATGCGCACCGCGATGCCGAAGGTCACCTGCGGCAGGATCACGCTGTGCTCGCCGTCGGCCACGGACGAGTCGATCTCGACGCCGCGGTTGATCGGCCCGGGGTGCATCACGATGCAGTCCGGCGCGGCCAGCGCCAGCTTGGCAGGCGTCAGGCCGTAGCTCTTGAAGTACTCGCCGGCGCTGGGCAGCATCGCGCCGCTCATGCGCTCGTTCTGCAGCCGCAGCATGATGATCACGTCGGCATCCCGGATGCCTTCTTCCATGTCGTGGCAGACCCGCACGCCCATGTCGCGCAGGTCGCCCGGCACGAGGGTCTTGGGGCCGACCGCGCGGATGTCGGGCACGCCCAGCGTGGTCAGCGCATGGATGTCCGATCGCGCCACGCGCGAGTGCACGATGTCGCCGACGACCGCCACGCGCAGCTGCGTGAAGTCCTTCTTGTAGTGACGGATCGTGTACATGTCGAGCAGGCCCTGCGTCGGGTGCGCGTGCCGGCCGTCACCGGCGTTGACCACGTGCACGTGCGGGGCGCAGTGCTGCGCGATCAGGTAGGGCGCGCCGCTCTCGCCGTGGCGGACCACGAACATGTCGGCATGCATCGCGCTCAGGTTGGCGATGGTGTCGAGCAGGCTCTCGCCCTTGGCGGTGCTGCTGCGCGCGATGTCGAGGTTGATGACGTCGGCCGACAGCCGCTTGGCGGCGATCTCGAAGGTGGTGCGGGTGCGCGTGCTGTTCTCGAAGAACAGGTTGAAGACGCTCTTGCCGCGCAGCAGCGGGACCTTCTTGACCTCGCGGTCGTTGACCGCCAGGAAGGTGCTGGCGGTGTCGAGGATGTGCGTCAGCACGGCCTTGGGCAGGCCCTCGATGGACAGCAGGTGGATCAGCTCGCCGTGCGAGTTCAGCTGGGGGTTGCGGCGCGCGAGCATCAGCGCGTCTCCTCGATCTTGAACGAGAAGGAACCGTCGCCGGCGCGTGCCAGCGCCAGCTTCTGCTCCGAGGGGATGGACAGACGGGCGGCCGCGACGGCCGCCTCGATCGGCAGCTGGCGGCCACCGCGGTCGACCAGCACGGCCAGCGTGACGCTGGACGGGCGGCCGAAGTCGAACAGCTCGTTGATGACCGCGCGGATGGTGCGGCCGGTGTAGAGCACGTCGTCGATCAGCACGATCGGCCGGCCGTCGACCGAGAACGGCAGGTGGGTCGCGTCATGGCCGCTGGCCAGGCCGCGCTCGCTGAAGTCGTCGCGGTGCAGCGTGCTGGAGATGACGCCGTGCGGCGTCGCCAGGCCCAGGTCGCGCTGCAGCCGTTCGGCCAGCCAGGCGCCGCCGGACCAGACACCGACCAGCACCGCGTCGCGGCGTTCCTCGGCGGCCAGCAGCTGGCGCACGCCGTGGCGCAGGCCGAGGTAGAGGTCCTCGGCATCCAGGCTCAGGTTCATTCGTGGGACTCCTCGGGGTCGGCGGCCGGTGGGTCGATCGCCGGGTTCGCGGCGGCGGCAGCGGCCTCGCGCTCGCAGGCGTCGAAGTACTGCTGCATCAGCACGGCGGCCGCCGCGGCATCGGCATCGCGGGGCCGCGAGGACAGCACCTCGGTGGTGCTGTAGCGCTCGTCGACCTCGAACACCGGCAGGTTGAAACGGCCGTGCAGCTGGCGCGCGAAGCGCTGCGCGAACCGGGTGTTGTCATGGCCCCGGCCATCGGGATGGCGCGGGATGCCGACCACCAGCGCGTCGGGCTGCCATTGCGCGATCAGCTTGGCGATCAGCGGGAAGCGGGCATCGCCCTCGGCCGCGACGGTGGTCAGCGGCGTGGCCTGGCCGAGCACGCGGTTGCCGCTGGCCACCCCCGTGCGCTTGCGGCCGTAGTCGAAGGCCAGGAACTGCTGCAGCGGCCGGCTGGCCTTGCCATGCACCGTGGCGGGGGTCGGTCCGGGGACGCTCATCGGCGACGCTCCTGGGGGACACGGGCCAGCATCGACGCGGCCGGCCCTCACGCGTGGCCGGCGTCCGACGACAGCATGAGCCGGTCGATGCCGAGCAGGCCGAGGGCGCGCTCGTAGCGCGCCTCGACCGGGGTCTCGAAGATGATGCCGGGGTCGGCCGCGACGGTCAGCCAGCCATTGCGGGCCAGCTCGTCCTCAAGCTGCCCGGCGCCCCAGCCGGCATAGCCCAGCGTGATCAGCACGCGGCGCGGGCCGGCGCCGTGGGACAGCGCTTCCAGCACGTCGCGGCTGGTCGTCATGACCAGGCCACCGGGAATGCTGAGCGTGGAGCTGTAGGCCTCGCCGGCCGACTCGCCGAGCGGCTCATGCAGCACGAAGCCGCGTTCGGTCTGGACCGGGCCGCCGAAGTAGACCGGCTCGTCGGCCAGGTCCTCGCGGTCGAGGCTGAGGTCGACGCGCTCGAACAGGTTCTTCAGCTTGATGTCGATCGGGCGGTTGATCACCAGGCCCAGCGCACCCTTGTCGGAGTGCTCGCAGAGGTAGACCACGGAGCCGGCGAACTGATCGTCGGCCATGCCCGGCATCGCGATCAGGAACTGGTTCGTCAGGTTGATTTCGCGGGCCTCGGGCATGCGCGGATTGTACCGATCACGCACACTGCGGCCCTTCCAAGAACAGCCTGCTCACCCCGTGACGACCGCCCTTGCCCATCCCTGGAGCCGCCCCGCCCACGCCCGCGCGAGCGCGCCGATCGAGCGTGTCGACGCCGCGCTGGTCTGGCTGCGCCGCGACCTGCGGCTCGATGACCATGCCGCGCTGTACCACGCGCTGCGCAGCGCCCGGAAGGTCTGGTGCGTGTTCGTGTTCGACACCACCCTCCTCGACGAGCTGCCGCGCGCCGACCGGCGGGTCGAGTTCATCTGGCACAGCATCGTGGAACTCGATGCCACGCTGCGCCAGCGGGGCGGCGGCCTGCTGGTGCGGCACGGTGACCCCTTCGAGGAGATCCCCGCGCTGGCCCGCGCGCTGGACGTGCAGGCGGTGCACGTCAACCGCGACCACGAACCAGCCGCGATCACGCGCGATGCCCGCGTGCGCGGCGAGCTGGCCCACGCCGGCATCGCGCTGCACAGCCACAAGGACCAGGTGATCTTCGAGGGCGACGAGGTGCTGACCCAGGCCGGCTCGCCCTTCAGCGTCTTCACGCCCTACAAGAACGCCTGGCTGCGCAAGCTCGAACCCTTCTACCTGCGCAGCTACCCGGTGGAACGCCACCTGGGCGCGCTGGCCGCGCCGCCGGTCGCGCTGGACCGGGGCGTGCCGCGCCTGAGCGACCTCGATTTCCTGCCCACCGACATGGCCACGCGGCTGCATCCGGGCGCCTCGGGCGGGGCGACGCTGCTGCTCGACTTCCTCGAACGCATCGACCACTACGGCGACACGCGCGACTTCCCCGCCGTCAAGGGCCCGAGCTACCTGAGCACCCACCTGCGTTTCGGCACGGTGTCGATCCGGCAACTGGCCCGCCATGCCCACGAGCGCCAGGTGGCGGGCTCGCGCGGGGCCGAGGTCTGGCTGTCCGAGCTGATCTGGCGCGACTTCTATCACCAGATCCTGCTGCACCACCCACGTGTCGTGACGCACAGCTTCAAGCCCGAATACGACGCCATCCGCTGGCACCACGGCCACGAGGCCGACGCCTGGTTCGAGGCCTGGTGCGAAGGCCGGACCGGCTACCCGATCGTCGACGCGGCGATGCACCAGCTCAACCAGACCGGCTACATGCACAACCGCCTGCGCATGATCGTGGCGAGCTTCCTGACCAAGGACCTCGGCATCGACTGGCGGCGCGGCGAGGCCTGGTTCGCGCGCCAGCTCAACGACTACGACCTGGCCGCCAACAACGGCGGCTGGCAATGGGCGGCCTCGACCGGCTGCGACGCGCAGCCCTACTTCCGCATCTTCAACCCGGTCAGCCAGAGCCAGCGCTTCGACCCGGACGGCCGCTTCATCCAGCGCTACCTGCCGCGCCTGGCCGGCCTGCAGGGACCGGCGCTGCATGCGCCCTGGCAGGCCCGCCCGATCGACCTGGTCGCCGCCGGCCTGCGCCTGGGCATCGACTACCCGCTGCCGCTGGTCGAGCATGCCGCCGCGCGCGAACGCACGCTGCAGCGCTATGCCGTGGTGCGCAAGGACGGCGGGCCAGCGCCGAAGGCGATGGACGACTGAGCCGGCGCCGCCGTCGTCCGGCGCGTCGTCAGAACAGCACGATGTCGTTCTCGCCGTCGCTCTCGGTGACGGTGCCCGCAGCGACCAGGGCCGCATAGGCCACCACCTGGTCACGGCCATGCGCCTTGGCGTGGTAGACGCCGGTGTCGGCGCGCGAGAACGCGGCCTGCGGCGTGTCGCCGGGGCGCACGTCGACGTAGCCCACGCTGACCGTGACATGCCCCGCGCGCGGGAACTCGTAGGCCGCGACCGCCAGCCGCAGGCGTTCGAAGGCGGCGCGGGCGCCCTCGTCGTCGCTGGCGTCGAGCATGACCACGAACTCCTCGCCGCCGAAGCGGTAGAGCCGGTCCTCGCTGCGCAGCGCACTGCGCATGATGCGGGCGACCAGCACCAGCACCTCGTCGCCGATCAGGTGACCGTGCACGTCGTTGACGCGCTTGAAATGGTCGACGTCGATGACGCCCAGGTACGGGTGGCGCGGCTGGCCCTGGCGACGCTGCTCGCCATCGGCCGCGAACTGGCGGCGCGCCTCCAGCACGGTCGCCTTCAGGAAGGTCTCGTCGAAGCTCTTGCGGTTGAGCAGGCCGGTCAGCGTGTCGCGCTCGCTGTAGTCCAGCAGGTGCATGAAGTTGGCGTGGATGCGCAGCATGCTCGTGGCCACGCGCATGTCGCGCGGCTCGATCGGCTGCGCCAGCACCAGCTCGATCACGCCGCCGCCTTCCAGCTCGCTGTCCATCGGCAGCAGCACGTGGTGCAGCCCGGCAAGGTCCTGTCCCACGTCGACGCGGACCTGCTCGCGCAGGCAGCGCAGGTGTTCCGGGCGGGACGCCGCAGGCGCGTCGGTCGCGTCGGTGGCTTCGGCGGTGGCCGGGTTCGACGCCGTGTCGCCGGTCTGGGCCAGCCGCCGCGTCACACGCTGCCAGCTGCCCCGCTGTGCCACGTCGGCAGCGCTGGCGTCGGCCGCGCCGGACGGGTCGAGCCGCCAGATCGTGACCTCGCGGGCATCGACCAGGTCGACCAGCGCGCTGATCAGCGACTCCTCGACCAGGCCGCGGTCGCGCGAGCGGGTCAGCTCGACGACGTGGTCCAGCGCGCTCGGCTCGGCCAGCGGCCGGGCCGTCGCCGTCGAGGTGAGGCCGTCCACGACCCGCCCCGGCTCAGGCCACGACGCGGCGCTGCGCGCCGGCGTGCTGGCGCAGCACGCCCAGCAGCTCTTCTTCGCTGTAGGGCTTGCCCAGGTAGTGGTTGGCGCCCAGTTCGGCCGCCAGGTCCCGGTGCTTCTTGGCGATGCGCGAGGTGATCATGATCACCGGCAGCGAGGCCAGTTCGGCGTCGCCGCGGATGTTGCGCAGCAGGTCGAAGCCGTCCATGCGCGGCATCTCGATGTCCGACAGCACGGCGACCGGGCGCTCGCCGGTGAGCGTGTCGAGCGCCTCCAGGCCGTCCTTGGCCAGCGCGACGCGGTAGCCCTCGCGTTCGAGCAGGCGCTTGGTGACGCGGCGCACGGTCAGCGAGTCATCGACCACCAGCACCAGCGGCGCGGGCCGATCCACCGGCAGTTCGCTGGCGATCTGGTTGGCCAGCTGGCTCGTGCTCGGCTCGGCGATTGCCAGCTGCATCAGCCGCTGGGCATGGCCGCCATAGACCGCCGCCAGCGCGACCGGGTTGTAGATCAGCGCCACGCCGCCGGCGGGCAGCAGCGTCATGCCGGCCAGACCGGGCATGCGCGAGAGCTGCGGGCCGAGGTTCTTCACCACGACTTCATGGCTGCCCTGGACCTCGTCGACGTGCAGCGCGACGCGCTGCTGGGCCGAGCGCACGATGACCACCGGCAGGGTCCGGCCGGTCTCGATGCCGCGCCCGCTGGCGTCGAGCAGCGCGCCGAGCCAGAAGAACGGCAGCTGCAGGCCGCCGTAGCTGTAGACGCCCTGCTGGTAGGCCGCCTCCAGCGTCAGCGGGGTGGCGCGCTGGACCAGCTCGACGAGGTTGGACGGCACCGCGATCTGGCTCGCGCCGGCGCGCAGGATCACGACCTGCGTGACCACCGTCGTCAGCGGCAGGACCAGCCGCAGGCGGGTGCCGCGGCCCCGCGTGCTGCGGGTCTCGATGCGACCGCCCATCGCGTGCACGTCCGAGCGCACCACGTCCATGCCCACGCCCCGGCCGGACAGCTCGGTCACCACGCTCATGGTCGACAGGCCGGGCACGAAGATCAGGTTGGCGAGGTCCTTCTCGGCCAGCTCGGCCTGGGCGTCGATCACGCCCATCGCGATGGCGCGCTCGCGGATGCGGTCCAGGTCCAGGCCGGCGCCGTCGTCGCGGATCTCGATGCTGACCTCGTTGCCGTCCTGCTGCAGCTCGATGACGATGCTGCCGGTCGGGTCCTTGCCGGCGGCCTCGCGCACGTCGGCGGCCTCGATGCCGTGCGAGACGCAGTTGCGCAGCAGGTGCTCAAAGGCGGCGGTCATGCGGTCGAGCACGCCGCGGTCGACCTCGGTCGAACCGCCCACGATGTCGAAGCGGACCTGCTTGCCGGTCTCCTTGGCCGCCATGCGCACGACCCGGTAGAGGCGCTCGGACAGGCTCTCGAACTCGACCATGCGGGTGCGCAGCAGGTCGCCCTGCAGCTCGCGCGTCAGGCGCGCCTGGACCGCCAGCTCGTCCTCGGTCGACTGCAGCGTGCGCTGCATCGCGCTGCGCACGGTGGCGACGTCGTTGACCGACTCGGCCATCATCCGCGTCAGTTCCTGCAGCCGGGTGTAGCGGTCCAGTTCGAGCGGATCGAACTCCTGCGAGGCGGCTCGCGCGGCCTGCATGCGCGATTCGAGCTGCGTGTCGGCCTGCAGCGTCAGGTCGCGCAGCTGCTGGCCGAGGCGGTCCAGGTTCTCGTTGAGGTCGACCAGCGAGCCGCGCATCGAGCCGACTTCCGACTCCAGGCGGGCCCGCGTGATGCTGACCTCGCCGGCCAGGTTGACCAGCCGGTCGAGCAGCGGCGCGCGCACCCGCACCGGCTGCGCACTGACCGGCGTGCGCTCGGCCGGCAGGACCGGCGCGGGCTCGCCGGCGGCGACGAAGCGCTGCCAGTCGATGCCTTCGGGCGACAGCGTCAGCGCCAGCTCGTCGCTCGACATCGGCACGCCCGGCGGCGGCGCGACGATGCTCCCGTCCAGTGCGCCATAGCCGGTGGTGCGGTAGCCGGTCGCACCGAAGCCGGTGCTGCCAAAGCCGGTCGCGCCAAAGCCGGTCACGCCCAGGGTCGAGCCCGCGTCGCCCAGGCCCATCTGGCCGGTGCCGTAGCCACTGCGCAGCTCGCCCGGCGCGCTGCCGAGGCCGGCCGAGCGGGTGTTCCAGGCGGTACTGTTCTGCAGCAGGCCCATGCTCGTCGCGGGCGCGACGCCATGCGAGCGCCGGACCGAATCGAACACCGCCGCCAGCACGTCGACGCGACGCTGCAGCTCATCCAGGTCGGCCGCGCTGACGGACACGCCCGACAGCTTCTCGACCGCCGACTCGAAGCGGTGCGCCAGCTCGCCCAGCCGCATCGCGCCGGCCAGCCGCGCACTGCCCTTGAAGGTGTGCAGCGTGCGCATGCAGGCGGTGGCCGCACTCGGGTCGGTCGGCGCACGCCGCCATTCGCCGACCTGGCCGGCCAGCTGCGGCAGCAGCTCCTGGGCCTCCTCGTCGAAGATCGGGAACAGCTCGGGATCAACGTGATCGGACTGGTCGATGTCCTCGCCCAGGGCCTCGATCAGCGCGGCCACATCGTCGGGCGGCGTCGGCAGCGCCTGGGGGGCGATCGCGGCCACGTCTGCCTGAACACCGGCCTGAACACCGGCCAGGCCACCAGAAAGGGCGCCGGCAAGGACGCCACCAGCAGGCGCGACGACCGGTTCGGTCACGGGCTCGAAGAACGGCGCATCCTCCGCCAGCCGCTCGCGGGGGCCGGCCAGGCTGGCGTCGAGCACGGTCGGCGCACCGAAGTCGATGCCCAGGTCGATGTCGGGCTGGATCGGGTCAGCTGCCGGGTCGGCCGGGGTCGGTGCCAGCACCTGCGGCTGGCCGTCCGGCGGCAGGTCGACGAACGCCTCGGCGCGGTCTTGCGCGACCGGTTCGAGGTCCAGCGACAGGCCCTGCATCGACGGCAGGTCGGCCAGGGACATCGGCGCCGACCCGGCTTCCGGCAGCGCCATGCCGGCAGGCGGCAGGCCGTCGAAGGCATCCCGCAAGGCCGGGCCGCCCAGCAGCAGCGTCGCTTCAGGATCGAGCGCCGGTCCGGGTGCCGGCAGGCCGTCAAGGTCCAGGTCGAGGTCGACCGGCGGCTCGCCCGTGGCGACGACCTCGGCCAGCAGCGGGACGTCCTGCGGCGCGCCGGTCGCATCGGGTGCGTCGTCCAGGACGGCGGCAGGCGCCGCGTCGGCCGGCTGCAGCGGCTCGGGCTCGATCAGCCAGCCGGTGGGCAGCGTCAGGCCCGCCAGGTCGCTGTCGCCGCCGATGCCGCGCGAGTCCAGCGTCGAGTCGCCCAGACGCGACTCGGGCGAGCGCACCGGCTGGCGCGCGGCGGCCGTTTCCATCCAGGCATGCAGGCGCTGCGACAGTTCCGGCGGCGGGCTGTGCAGGAAGCCGGCGGCGAACTGGTGCAGCAGGCGGCGGATCTCGTCGCTCACGGCGACAAACAGCGCGGCATCGTCGACCTCGCCGGCACCCAGGAACTGCACCCGGTCGAGCGCATGTTCAAGGTCGCGGGCCAGCTGCGACAGGTCGGTGAAGCCGACCGTGGCCGAGCTGCCGGCCAGCGAATGGGCCAGCGCGACGGCGGTGGCGCCCACCGGGCGGTCCAGCTCCAGCGACCACAGCGTCAGCTCGGTGCCGAGGCGGCGCGACAGCTCGTCGGCCTCGTTGAGGTAGATGTTGAACAGCGGGATCTGCAGCCGCAGCGGGCCGACGACCTTGACGTCGTCGTCGCGGCCGAGCAGCGCCATCAGGTCGATCGGCGGCTCGGCCGGCACGGCGGGCGACAGCGCCACGCCGGCCAGCGGCAGGCTGGACGAGGGGCGGAAGTCGGCCAGCCGGATGACCTCGGCACCGGCCGGGCTGACGGCTGCAGGCACGTCGGCATCGGGCACGTCGGCCACGGGCTCGCTTGCCGTCTCGTCCTGTTCCGCCGTGACCGAGGCCAGGTCGACCCCGTCGAGCGCGGCCAGCGCCGCCAGGTCCTGCGCGTCAACCTCGTCGACGGGCTCGGCCGGCAGGTCGAGCGGGGCCATGTCCGGCGTCGAACCCAGCGTCGAATCCAGGGACAGGTCGAGCGGCAGGTCGACCGCGACCGGCGCGTCCTGCGGGCGCTCCCAGGGCTGGGTCAACGTGCCGTCCAGCTCGGCCACCGGCTCGACCGGCGCGGGCTGTTCGGGGGTGGGCAGCTCGGGCGCCGGTGTCAGGTCGACCAGGCCGGCGTCCCAGCCGGTGGTCAGCTCGAAGACCTCGGTCAGCACCGGCACCTCGGGCACGGCCGACAGCATCGTGGCCTCGGCCAGCGGGACCATCAGCGAGGCCGGGTCCTCGTCCTCGATCGCGGCACCGGCGGCCTCCCAGCGGGTCTCGCCGGCATCGCCAGCGTCGCCATCGCGGACAGCCTCGGCAGCCGGCTCGTCGACGAGAACGTCGGCGACCGGCACGTCGGCCATCGCCTCATCGGCCATCGCCTCCCCGGCCATCGGCAGCTCGGCCAGCCCCAGCTCGGCCAGCGCAAGGTCGTCCAGCGGCAGCTCCAGCGGCGTGGCGGCGGCTTCGGGCAACTCCAGGGCCGGGGTCGCGTCGTGGGCCGCCGCATCGATGGGCTCGACGGTCAGGTCGTCCAGCGGCGCCAGGTCGGACATCTCGACCACCGGGCCCACGTCGGGCTCGAGTTCGAGGCTGGCGCTGTCGAACGCGTCGGCCGCCACGGCCTCGGCCTCGACTGGGGCGGCGGCGTCCAGCGGCAGGTCGAGCGGCAGGTCGAGCGGGACATCCGGCGCCACCTCGGGCGGCAGGTCGATCGGTTCTTCCTGGCCGGTCACCAGGCCGGTCGGCTCCCAGGTGGACGTCGACGGCGTCAGCGCGGTCACCAGCGGCGCGGTCGGCGCAAAGGTCGCCCAGTCGGGCGCCGGCGCGAGGGCCGGGGCCTCGGCGAAGGGCTCCAGCGTCGGTCCGGGCGGCTGCGCATGGTCCGGCGCGACGGTGAAGCCGGCACCGTCGAAGTCCAGCACGAGGTCGATCTCGGGCAGCGCGATCGGCTCGGCCGGCAGGTCGTCCAGCGAGGGCCGCGGCACCGGCTGGGTCGCCTGCAGGGTCTCGACCACCGGCGCGGGCGCCTCGTCGATCGGCACTTCCAGATCGACCAGGTCCGACACCGCGCCCAGCTCGCCCAGGGCCGGCGCGTTCGGCTCGGCCGCGCCGGGCAGGTGCACGCGCATCAGCTCGCCGGCCAGGCGCAGCGCGTCGGCCGAGGCGATCACCGGTTCGGGCACGAAGGCCGATGACTCGTGGCGGCTGATGGCGGCGACCCAGGCGGCGAAGTAGGTCAGCGCGTCGCTGGTGTAGGTGCGCAGGTCGGCGCTGGCCGGCGTCTGTTCGGCCAGCACGTGGTTGTAGAGCTGCTCGCTGGCCCAGGCCGCGTCGCCGAAGGCGCCCAGCCCGACCATGCGCGAGCTGCCCTTGAGGGTGTGGAAGGCGCGCCGCACCGTCGTCAGCGCCGACAGGTCGGACGGCGCGTGGTTGAGCGATTCCAGCGCGGCCATGGCCTCGGCCAGCACCTCGGTGGATTCCTCCAGGAAGACGCCGCGCATCTCGTCGTCGTCCTCCAGGCCGGTCGGCGCGAACTCGGCGCGGTCTTCCGGGCCCAGCGACATCGGCCGCGAGATCAGCGGCAGGCCGATCGGGTCCAGCCCCATCGGCGCGGTCGCGGTGGCGACGAAGTCGTCCATCGCCTGGGCGACGTGCTCGCGCGCCGCGTCTTCCGTGTCGTGGCCGGCACCGGCCTCGCGGGCCTGTTCGAGCGCCTCGCGGGCGGATTCCAGCGAGGCGGCCAGCTCGGGCTGGTCGCTGACCTGGGCATCGCGCGACAGCTCGGCGATCTGGTCGGAGACCTGCGCCAGCGGCATCTCGTGGCGGCGCACCGCCTCGGCGATGGCCTGGGCGCGGTCGATCACGTCCGGCGCCATCGTGCTGCGGCCCATCACCGGCGCCAGCACGCCGTTGACCATGTCGAAGCGGAACAGCTGCCGCGTCATCTGCGGCTGCACGCTGAGCATGTCGATCAGGAAACCCAGCGCGCCCAGGTTGCCGGCCAGCCGGTGGAAGGCCGACAGCGTGGCCGGCGAGCGCGGGTCGGCGGCCTCGCCATGCAGCAGCTGCTCGACGTCGGCGCGCATGCGCGCGACCGCCTGCATCGCCGGTGCGATCGTCAGCACCGAGAACACGCCGCGCATGCCGTTGAGCTGCTCGGGCACGGCCGCGAGCAGGCCGCTCTCGCCGGGGCTGCGGAAGAACTGGTCGACCTGGCGTTCGACCTCCGACAGCGTGTTGCGCAGCTCGGTGACGACGCTGCCGAGCGTCTGGCGGTCGGAGACGCGGCGGTACAGCTCCTCCATCCACGGTTCGAGCGGCTGGGCCGGCTGGCCCTGCGCGACGGCGGTGATGCGGCGCGCCATGTCGCGCGCCCGGTCGCCCTGGTCGGGCTGGTCGAGCTCGCCGTCGTCGAGCGCGGCTTCGAGGTAGAGCAGGCTGGTGGCGACTTCCATCGCCAGCTGCGGTGCCGGCGGGCGGCCGGTGCGGGTGGCCTGTTCGGCGGCCAGCGACAGCGCGCCGGCCAGCACGTCACCGTCCGGGTAGAGCCGGCGCATCGAGTCGCCGACCAGGCTGAAGGCCTCGCCCAGGTTGACCAGCCGCTGCGGTTCGGACCCGGCCACGCCGTTCCAGACCTCCTTGGCCGAGGCGATGCGCTTGCGCGCCTGGACGATCAGCGCCGGGTCGTGGCGACCGTAGCGCGCCTCGGCATAGTGGCCGGCGGCCTCGTGGCGCAGCTGGTAGCCGGTCCAGACCGCCTGCAGATAGGGCGAACGCGCCGGGTCGACCGGCAGCGCGCGGGCGCAGAAGAACAGCAGGTCCTGCGCCAAGCGCTCGGAGGCGTCGACCTCGGCCGACTTGACCTTGGCGCGCAGCGCGGCCATGGCACGCGAGCCGGTGCGCTTGACGAACAGGTCCGGGTCGATCAGGCCATGGCCCCAGGCCTCGAAGAAGCCGGCGGCGATGGACCACAGCGTGGCCTCGGCACGGTGGTTGGCCGCCCGGGCACCGATCGCGGCCGAATCGAAGGCCCGCGACAGGCCGGCCGCCGCCTCGACCGAGTTGGCCTTGACCAGCCCCAGCATGCGCCGCTCGACGTCGGCCAGCATGGTGGCGTCGACCGGGTGGCCCACCGAGCCGACCGGCGTGATCGGGCGCCAGCGCCAGTCGTGCGGCCACAGGTCGGCCGGGTGGATGCGCTCGGCGCCGTTGAGTTCGAGCAGCGCGCGCAGCTGCGGGAACAGGCCGACCGCCGGCGCGGGCTTGCCGGCCAGCCGACGGCCCAGGTAGTCCAGCAGCGCGAAGGAGGCCCGCTCGATCGCCTCGACGCCCTTGGCATCGGCCCGCTGCGGGCGCTGCACGAAGCGCTGCACCGCCGCCTCGCTGGCCCGCAGCAGCTGCGCGCCCTCGGCCTCGTTGACCAGCTGCAGCGCACCGACCGCGCCATGCAACTGTTGCCTCGCGTTGCGAAGCACCGCCGGTTCGACGTCCTCCAGGTCGGCGCTGGCGCTGGCCTCGGCCTCGCGCAGGTAGCGCCGCAGACCCTTGTGGGCCTGTTCCAGGCTCTTGCGCAGCTCCTCCAGGACCCACGCCAGGGCACTGAGGTCATCGGCCGGCACGGGGGCGGGTGCGGCGGGGCGTTGCGGGTCCATCGACATCAGATTAACCGAACCGATCTGCTGGGTCAGCCGGCGTCAGCTGATCTTGAAACGAGCCACCGACTGGCGCAGCTCTTCGGCGGTGCGCGACAGCTGGCGCACCAGCTGGGCGGTCGAACGGGTGCCTTCGCCGGTCTGTTCGGTGACCGCGAAGATGTGCTGGATGTTCTGCGCCACGACGGTGGCCGAATCGGACTCGCGTCGGGCCTGTGCGGCGATCTCCTCGATCAGCTCGGCCAGCTGGCGCGAGATGCGGTCGATCTCGGCCAGCGCGGTACCGGCGTTGTCCGACAGCCGCGCGCCTTCGACCACGCCCTGGGTCGAGCGCTCCATGGCACCGACCGCGTCGGCGGTGTCGGTCTGGATGGTCTTGACCAGCACGGCGATCTGGCGGGTCGCGTCGGCCGAGCGTTCGGCCAGCCGCTGCACCTCCTCGGCCACGACCGAGAAGCCACGGCCGGCCTCGCCAGCGGACGCGGCCTGGATGGCGGCGTTCAGCGCCAGCACGTTGGTCTGCTCGGTGATGTCCGAGATCAGCTCGGTGATCTCGCCGATCTCCTGCGACGACTCGCCCAGCCGCTTGATGCGCTTGGAGGTCTCCTGGATCTGGTCGCGCAGCGTGTTCATGCCGGTGATGGTGTCGAGCACCGCCGTCAGGCCGGAGGTCGCCGCCGCGAGCGACTCGCGCGCCACGTCGGCCGACTGTTGCGCCTGGCCTGAGACGCGCTGGATGCGACCGGCCATCTGCAGCACCGCCTCGCCGGTCTCGCGGATCTCGCGCAGCTGCTCGTCGGAGGCCGCCAGCAGCTCGGTCGAGGTGGCTTCGACCTGCTGGGTCGTGTCGGTCACGCGGGCCGCCGTGCCCTGCACCTGCGAGACCAGGTTGCGCAGCTCCTCGACGGTGTAGTTGACCGAGTCGGCGATCGCGCCGGTGATGTCCTCGGTCACGGTGGCCTGCTGGGTCAGGTCGCCCTCGGCGACCGACTGCAGCTCGTTCATCAGCCGAAGAATGGCCGCCTGGTTGGCGTCGTTGACGCGCTTGGCCTCGCGCTCCTGGCGCTCGGCCTCGTGGCGCTGCTGGTCCGACATCGTCGCGCGCTGGCGCTGGTCATGCGTGAAGACCGCCAGCAGGCCCAGGCCGCCGAGGCCGCCCAGCAGCAGCGACACGCCGATCAGGATGACGTTGAACCAGCCCATGCCACCGGCGGCGGACAGCGAGCCCTGCACCTCCTCCAGCCCGGCGCGCAACGCCTCGCTGTCGGTCAGGATGGCCAGCTGGGCATCGCGCGCGGCCACCAGGCCCTGCAGGTTGCCGACGATCACGCCGGCCTGCGCGCGCAGCTGCTCGTGGGCCTTGAGCAGCGCCTCCAGGCGCTCGCGCGAGGCGCCGTCACGGGCGCCGGACAGGCGCAGCTCGGGGCTGCCGTCGAGCAGGCCGCGGGCCAGGTCGTTGAAGGTGTTGAGGTCCTTGCCGAGCAGGAAGACGGCCTCGGGCGAGACGCCCTGCGGGCCGAGCGCCTCGCTGGCCGAGCGGCCGATGCGCTGCGTCAGCATGACCAGCTGGCCGGCTGCGGCGATGTCGGCCGGCGCGCCGTTGGCCTGGACCCGCGCGTTGGCCACCGCCTCGGCCGGATCGAGCAGCTCGACCGACTGCTTGCCGATCGCCCGCAGCGCCTTGCCGACCTGGGTCAGCACCTGTTCCTGCGCCAGCACGACCTGGGCGTTCTTCTCGGCCTTGTCGACCAGCGGCAGCAGCGGCGAGATCAGCGGCTGCGAGGTCAGCGGGGCGGCCTCCAGGCCGGGCAGCGTGCTGCCATCGGACAGGCCGCGCACGTTACGCGCCAGCACCTCGGCCGAGGTCCGCACCTCGGCGAAGGCCGCCGGGTTGCCGACCATGGCCTGCAGCACCGACTTGGCCAGCCGCTGCGACTGCATCAGCGCCTGGCCGGTCGCACCGACCTGGGCGGCGCTGCCGCCGGCCGAACGCACCGCCAGCACGGAAGCGAGCACCAGGCCCAGGACGCCCAGCGCCAGCAGCGCGCCGAGCAGGCGCTGCTGCTGGTCGGCACCGAGGTGGCCGATCAGCGGCAGGCGCACGCCGCCGGCGGCGTTGGTGCGCGGCACCGGGTCGACGCCCGGCATGCGGGTGTTGAGGTAGCTGGAGGCCGCCGCCGATGGGGCCGATTCGCTGATCACCGAGCCGCCGTGGCCGTCGGCCGGACCGTTGGGCAGGCCGATGTCCTGGACGGTGTCGCGGGCGTCGTTGGGGTCGTCGACGATGGAGAGCGCGTCGACGTAGGAGACCTCGTCGGCCAGTTCGCTGTCGTTGCCGCGCCTGTTGGCTCCGCCGCCCTTGAGCTTGTCGAGAAAGGTCATGCCCAGCCTCAGATCAGATCGGTCGCGCCAGCTCGCCGGCCATCGAGGCCAGCGGTGCACGCATCGTGGGGTTCGTCGTCATCGCGGGCCGCTGGTTCACAGGGCCCCCACGATGCGAAGGAAACGTTCGTCGCGGGCCAGCGCGGCCAGCCGCAGCTCGACCCAGATGCGGCCGACGGCATCGCGGTAGCGCGCGCCGACGAAGCCGGGCCGGACCACGCCGTCATCGGGCATCTGCATCAGCTGCGAGGCATTGCGCAGACCGGCCAGGTGGTCCACGCGCAGGGCCACGTTGACGTCCAGCGACGGGTTGAAGGCGACCACGCGGTCCTGCTCGCTGCCCTCGGCCGGTTCGGCCCCGGCGCTCGGGCCACGCAGGCCCAGGTAGCGGCCCAGGTCGACCACGCCGGACAGGACGCCTCGCAGGTTGGCCACGCCCAGGTACCACGGCGCCGCGTGCGGCACCTTCACCAGCGCACCGCACTGGAAGATCTCGCCCGCCTCGGACAACGGGAACAGGAAGCCGCAGCCGCCCGACTCGACCGCCAGCCACGACTGCAGCCGCTCCTGGGTCTTGACCTCGTGGAGCCGCTCGGCGAGCCGGCCCTGCAGTTCGCGCAGCGCTTCCTTGTTGGCCATGTCGTGGGGTCGGTGTCGTGGGGTCGGTGCGTCGCGTCAGCCGAAGGCGCGGATCTTCTGCACCAGCTCGTCGGGATCGACCGGCTTGACGACGTAGTCGCGCGCGCCCTGGCGCATGCCCCAGACCTTGTCGGTCTCCTGGTCCTTGCTGGTGCACATGATCACCGGCACGTCGGCGTACTGCGGGTTGCGGGTGATGGTGCGGGTCAGCTGAAAACCGTTGACGCCGGGCATCACGACATCCATCAGGATCAGGTCGGGCTTTTCCTCGACGATGCGGCGCAGCGCCTCGTCGCCGCTCTCGGCGGTGCGCACGCGAAAGCCCTGGCGCGTCAGCACGTCAGACAGGAAATGCAGTTCCGTCTTCGAGTCATCCACCAGGAGGATGTTGTGGATCGCCATGGCGCAGGGTCCCTTGCGTGGTTTCGGGGGTCGGCGGTCGTCGGTGCGGGGGCTGGCCTGCGGTCGAACCCTGACCCGGCTGCCGCGGACTGCCTCAGGCCGGGGCGCGGCGGTGCAGCGCGACCGCCTGCAGCAGCTGGTCCTTGGTGAAGGGCTTGGTCAGGTAGTCCTGCGAGCCCACCATGCGGCCCCGCGCCTTGTCGAACAGGCCGTCCTTGGACGACAGCATGATCACCGGCACGCTGGCGAACTCGGCGTTGCGCTTGATGATGGCGCAGGTCTGGTAGCCGTCCAGCCGAGGCATCAGGATGTCGCAGAAGATCAGGTCAGGCCGGTGGTCGCTGACCTTGGCCAGGGCATCGAAGCCGTCCTCGGCCAGCACGACCTCGCAGCCGCCCTGCTTCAGGAAGATTTCGGCGCTGCGCCGGATCGTGTTGCTGTCGTCGATGACCAGCACCCGGGTGACCTGGGGGTCGCGGGTCGCGCCCGTGGCACCGGAGGGGAACTGCGCAACCGCGGAATCCAGGCTCATGAACGCCTCCCGATGTGTGGTCTCAGACCTGAACCATCTCGAAGTCTTCCTTGCGTGCACCGCACTCGGGACAGACCCAGTTCATCGGCACGTCGGCCCAACGGGTACCCGGGGCAATGTCGTGATCCGGGTCACCGGCGGCCTCGTCGTAAATCCAGCCGCAGATCAGGCACATCCAGGTTTGAGTTGCGCTCACAGCGTGCTATCAGCTTGTCTACAATGATCCAGATTCTAGCGACACGACTTGCCCAAAAAGCGAGCTTTTGTCGGCACCTAGACAACATTTCTCAGGAAGTGCTGGAGCTTTTTCCGGCGCACGCCGGCGCAGCCCGGGTCATGCTGATCAGCCCAGCCCGGCCCTCCGGTCGGCGGCCAGATTCCGAGCCCCCTTTCCCGCGCAGGACGCCATGAACCCTCCCGACACCGAAGCCCCCACCGACCCGAACGACGATCAGGTCTCGGGCCCGGTCTGCGTCATGTGTTTCAACGCCAGCGACGCCAGCGGCGCCGGTGGCGTCTCCGGCGACATCACCACCGTTGCCGCGATGGGTGGCCATGCGCTGCCGGTCATCACGACCATCGTGATGCGCGACACCGCCGAAGTCTTCGACCACACCCCGATCGATCCCGAGACCGTCGTCGAGCAGGCCCGCAGCGTGCTGGAAGACCTGACCATCGGCGGCTGGAAGGTCGGCTTCCTCGGCACGGCGGAGTCGGTCGGCGCGGTCGCCGAGGTGCTGTCGGACTACCCCGACGTGCCGCTTGTCACCTACGTGCCCTCGCTGTCCTGGATCGACGACGAGGACGCCGCCCAGAGCTACCACGACGCGCTGCGCGAGCTGGTGCTGCCGCAGACCGAGGTGCTGGTCGGCAACCAGAAGACGCTGACCGATTTCCTGCTGCCCGACTGGGATGCCGAGCGCCCGCCCTCGGCGCGCGAGCTGGCCGTCGCCGCCGGCGAACTCGGCGCCAGCCACGTCCTGGTGACCGGCGTGCAGCTGCCCAACAACTTCGTCGACAACGTGCTGGCCTCGCCGCAGGGCGCCATCACCGGCGAGAAGTTCGAGCGCTTCGAGACCAGCTTCGTCGGCGCCGGCGACACCCTGTCGTCCGCGCTGGCCACGCTGCTGGCGACCGGCCAGGAGCTGCACCTCGCGGTGTCCGAGGCGCTGGCCTTCCTCGACCAGGCGCTCGACGCCGGCTTCCGTCCCGGCATGGGCAGCGTCATCCCCGACCGCTTCTTCTGGGCCCTGCCGCCCGAGGACGAAGACGAGGAAGGCGCCGAGGCCAACGGCACCGACACCGGCGAGGACGGCGACGCCACCGTGCCGCCGTCGCGCAACATCCACTGAACCACCGGCTGCGGGCGCCCTGCCCGCCCGATGACGACCCTCGCGACGGCTGGCAGCCGTCGCGCCCGTTTTGGAGCCCCACTCGATGACCTCCGTGAGCCACGCACCCCACACCAACGCCGGCCTGTTCGAGCGCGCCCAGCGCACCATCCCCGGCGGCGTCAACTCGCCGGTGCGCGCCTTCCGCGCCGTCGGCGGCACGCCGCGCTTCATCGCGCGGGCGCAGGGTGCCTACATGTGGGACGCCGAGGGCCAGCGCTACATCGACTACATCGGCTCCTGGGGTCCGATGATCCTGGGCCACGGCCACCCGGCCGTGCTGGAGGCGGTGCAGCGCGCCGCCACCGAAGGCTTCAGCTTCGGCGCGCCGACCGAGCGCGAGGTCGAACTGGCCGAGGCCATCGTCGCGGCCGTGCCCAGCATCGAGCAGGTCCGCCTGGTCAGTTCCGGCACCGAGGCCGGCATGACCGCGATCCGCCTGGCGCGCGGCGCCACCGGCCGCAGCAAGATCATCAAGTTCGAGGGCTGCTACCACGGCCATGCCGACGCGCTGCTGGTCAAGGCCGGCTCGGGCCTGGCGACCTTCGGCCACCCGACCAGCGCGGGCGTGCCGGCCGAGGTGGTGCAGCACACCCTGGTCCTCGAATACAACAACCTCGAGCAGATCGAGGCCGCCTTCTCGGCCCACGGCGGCGAGATCGCCTGCGTGATGATCGAGCCGATCGCCGGCAACATGAACTTCGTGCGCGCCCAGGTGCCCTTCGTGAAGCGCATCCGCGAACTGTGCGACCACCACGGCGCGCTCTTCATCTTCGACGAGGTGATGACCGGCTTCCGCGTCGCGCTGGGCAGCGCCCAGAGCCTGTACGCCCAGGCCATCCCCGGCTTCCGGCCCGACATCAGCGTGTTCGGCAAGGTCATCGGCGGCGGCATGCCGCTGGCGGCCTTCGGTGCGTCGCGCAAGATCATGGGCCTGCTCGCGCCGCTCGGCCCGGTCTACCAGGCCGGCACGCTCAGCGGCAACCCGATCGCCACCGCCTGCGGCCTGGCGACGCTGCACGAGATCAGCCAGCCCGGCTTCTTCGAGGACCTGTCGCGCAAGACCCGCCGCCTGGTCGACGGCCTGGTGGCCGGTGCGCAGGAGGCCGGCGTGCCCTTCGCGGCCGACTGCCAGGGCGGCATGTTCGGCTTCTTCTTCGGCCCCGATCTGCCGCAGAACTACAACGCGGTGATGGCGACCGACAAGGAGCGCTTCAACCGCGTCTTCCACGGCCTGCTCGACCGCGGCGTCTACCTCGCCCCGGCGCTCTACGAGGCCGGCTTCGTCAGCGCCGCCCACACCGATGCCGACATCGACGCCACCATCGCCGCCGCCCGCGAGGCGCTGAAGGCGTGAGCGGGCCCATGTCGACCCCGAACGAGCTGCCGCAGCAGCCGCGCGCGCTGCACCGCACCGGTCCCTGCGAGTTCGGCGGCCTGCCCGCCGTGCACCTGCGATCGCCCGACGGCGCCCAGGCCACCGTTCTGCTGCAGGGTGCGCACGTGGTCTCCTGGATTCCGGCCGGCGACGAGGAGCAGCTCTACCTGTCGCCCGACTCCGCGCTGGACGGCCACACCGCGGTGCGCGGCGGCGTGCCGGTGGTGTTCCCGCAGTTCAGCGAGATGGGCCCGCTGCCGCGCCACGGCTTCGCGCGCACCCGCACCTGGACGCTGGAAGAAGCGACGGTGCGCGGCGAGCACGCCTTTGCCGTGCTGACGCTGCAGGACGACGCCGAGACCCGCGCCGTGTGGCCGCATGGCTGGTCGCTGGAGCTGACCGTCAGCGTCGACCGCCGCCGCATCGAGATGGAGTTCGCGGTGATCAACCGCGGCGACACGCCGTTCGAGTTCCAGGCCGCGCTGCACACCTACCTGGCCTGCGCCGACGTGCGCCGCGCCCAGCTCGAAGGCCTGCTGGACCAGAACTACCACGACAAGGTGCTGGACCAGCCGCGCCAGCAGTGGATCGACGTCGTCACCATTGCCCAGGAGCTGGACCGCATCTACTGGGAATCGCCGCGCCAGCTGATGCTGCGCGAGGTCGGCCGCAAGGTCGAGATCCGCCAGACCGCCTTCGAGGACACCGTCGTCTGGAACCCCGGCCCCGAGCGCAGCGCCGAGTTGCCCGACCTGCCGGACGACGGCTGGCTGGGCCTGCTCTGCGTCGAGGCTGCCCAGATCGGCAACCCGGTGCGCCTCGCCCCCGGCGAGGAATGGGCCGGCATGCAGACGATCGAGGTCCAGGCCTGAGGCGGGTTCAAAGCCCGGTACGAAGCCAGGCGTGATGGGAGGGCGGTTCAGCCGGCCGAGCGCCGGGCCGCCCCAAGTCGACCAACGAGGCCGCAGCCTGGGCTTCTTGTCCGGCCGAGCGCCGGGCCGCCCCAAGCCGGCCGGCACCCCCACGGGGGGTGGCTGCGGTACACCGCAGCCGGGGGCTGTCAGTCCCCCAGGCAGACGCCGATGTCGCGCGCGCAGACCACCAGCGGGTGGTCTGGCGGCACGGTGCGGTTGCGGCCGGCAACCTCCGACAGCGGCACCGTGACCATCTCGCCGCGCTGCAGCGACACCATGCGGTGGAACTCGCCGCGCCGGATCGCCTGCGCGGCCGCGTGGCCGTAGCGCGTCGCGAGCACGCGGTCGAAGGGCGTCGGGCTGCCGCCGCGCTGCACATGGCCCAGTACCGTCGCCCGCACGTCCGAGCGCACGCCCAGCGCCGGCAAGCGGGCCTCCAGCTGCGCGCGCAGCACATGGCCGACGCCGCCCAGCCGCAGCGGATCGGGGCTGTCGGCGATCGTGCGTTCGACCGTCAGCCCAGCACCCTTCGCGCAGGCGCCTTCGGCGATGCAGATGACGGTGTAGCGCTGCCGGCCGGCCCGTTCGGCGCAGAAGGCGGCGACGCGGTCCGGGTCGTAGGCGATCTCCGGCAGCAGGATCACGTCGGCCGCGCCGGCGATGCCGGCCTCCAGCGCGATCCAGCCGGCGTAGCGGCCCATGGTCTCGACCACCATCACCCGGCCGTGGCTCTGGCCGGTGGTCTGCACCCGCTCCAGCGCCTCGGTGACGATGGCCACGGCGGTGTCGAAGCCGAAGCTGCGCTCGTTGCAGGCGATGTCGTTGTCGATGGTCTTGGGCACGCCCACGACCGGCAAGCCCATGTCGCTGAGCCGCCCGGCGATCGTCATGGTCCCGTCGCCCCCGATCGCCACCAGCGCCTGCAGCCCGATCGTGTCGCGGGCATAGGCCAGCACCTCGGCCGACACGTCACGGCCCTGGAAGCTGAACGGACTGGCGGTGTTGCTGGTCCCCAGCAGCGTCCCCCCGGTCGCCAGGATCCCGCTGACGCCGCGCCAGTCCAGCGGCCGGACGCGCCGCTCGATCAGGCCGAGGAAGCCATCCTCGATGCCGATGACCTCGGCGCCGCACTGGTGGATCAGCGACTTGGTGACGGCGCGGATGACCGCATTCAGCCCCGGGCAGTCACCGCCGCCAGTGAGGATGCCGATGCGAGGGGTGGGCGTCGACGTCATGTGGGAGGCTCCGAAAGAGGTTGATTGGAGGTTGCGTCAAGCGGGTTTCTCGCACATCGGCGTGCGGGTGGCGAGCGGTCGAGACCCCTCCCCCGACTCCTAGAATCCTCGGATGCACATCCACATCCTCGGCATCTGCGGCACCTTCATGGGGGGCCTGGCGGCGCTGGCGCGGGAGGCGGGTCATCGGGTGACCGGCTGCGACGCGAATGTCTATCCGCCGATGAGCGACCAGCTGCGCGCGCTCGGCATCGAGCTGATCGAGGGCTGGGACCCGGCGCAGATGGCGCTGGAGCCGGATCTCTACGTGATCGGCAACGTCGTCAGCCGGGGCAACCCGCTGATGGAGGCCATCCTCGACGCCGGTGCGCGCTACACCAGCGGGCCGCAGTGGCTGGCCGACCATGTGCTGGCCGGGCGCCATGTGCTGGCCGTCGCCGGCACGCACGGCAAGACCACCACCACGTCCATGCTGGCCTGGATCCTCGACGTGGCCGGGCTGCAGCCGGGCTTCCTGGTCGGCGGGGTGCCGCAGAACTTCGGGGTGTCGGCGAGGCTCGGCGCAGTGGCGAGCGTGGGGGCCCCGTTCGTCATTGAAGCGGACGAGTACGACACCGCCTTCTTCGACAAGCGCAGCAAGTTCGTGCACTACCGGCCGCGCACCGCCGTGCTGAACAACCTGGAGCATGACCACGCCGACATCTTCCCGGACCTGGCGGCCATCGAGACGCAGTTCCATCACCTGGTGCGGACCGTGCCGCGGGCCGGGCGCCTGGTGGTGAACCAGCGCGAGGACAGCCTGCAGCGCGTGCTCGAGCGCGGTTGCTGGTCCGAGGTCGCCTGGTTCGGCGCCCGAAAGGAGACACCCGGCGCGCTGCGCGCCCGTGGCGAGCCGCATGCCTTCGACGTGCTGCGCGGCAGCCTGAAGGTGGCGCGGGTCGAGTGGTCGCTGCTGGGCGAGCACAACCAGCTCAACGCGCTGGCGGCGATCGCGGCGGCCGAGTCGGTCGGCGTGACGCCGGAGGCGGCCGGGGCCGCGCTGGGTCGCTTCGAGAACGTGCGCCGCCGCCTGGAACTGCGCGGCGAAGCTGGCGGCATCAAGGTCTACGACGACTTCGCGCACCACCCGACCGCCATCCGCACCACCGTCAACGGCCTGCGCCGCAAGGTCGGGCTGGACCGCATCCTGGCGGTCTTCGAGCCGCGCTCGAACACGATGAAGCTCGGCACCATGGCCGCGCTGCTGCCCTGGGCACTGGAAGAGGCCGACCTGAGCTTCTGCCACAGCGCCGGCCTGGGCTGGGATGCCGCCGCCGCGCTGGCGCCGCTGGGCGAACAGGTGCAGGTGCATGACCAGATCGACCGGCTGATCGCCGCCGTCGTGAAGGCCGCCCGGCCCGGCGACCACGTGCTGTGCATGAGCAACGGCGGCTTCGGCGGCATCCACCAGAAGCTGCTGGACGCGCTGGCGCAGCGGCGCAGCTGAGCGTCAAGCGGCCGACGACCCGAGCGATGCCCGCGCCGACCCACCTGCTCTACCTGCATGGCTTCCGGTCCTCGCCGCAGTCGATCAAGGCGCGACGCATGGCCCGCTGGGCCGCCGAGCGCGCGCCGGGGCTGACCTTCTGGTGCCCGCAGCTGCCGCCCTCGCCGGCCGAGGCCATCGCGCTGATCGAGGCGGGCATCGCCGGCTGGCCGGCCGGGCGCAGCGCGGTCATCGGCAGCTCGCTGGGCGGCTGGTACGCCACCGTCGTGGCCGAGCGCCACGGCTGGCCGGCGGTGCTGCTCAACCCAGCCGTGGAGCCGGCCCGCGACCTCGCGAAGCACATCGGCGAGCAGACCAGCTGGCATGACCCGCAGGACCCGCAGCAAGGCTTCTTCTTCCGCGCCGAGTTCATCGACGAGCTGCGCGCGCTGCAGCCGCCCGAGCCGCTGACCCGGCCATCGCGCTACCACGCCGTCATCGCCACCGGCGACGAGGTGCTGGACTGGCGCGAGATGCGGGCGCGCTACCCCGTGTCGGCCGGCTGCTCCGGCGTGCTGGTCGACGGCAGCGACCACGCGCTGGGCGACTTCGAGGACCACCTGCCCGACCTGCTGGCCTTCCTCGGCTTCGACCCGGCGACCTGATTTCCCACCCGTCCCACAACCCCGAACCCCAGCCACCATGCGTCTGCAGAACAAGGTCTCCATCATCACCGGCGCGGCCCAGGGCATCGGCCTGGCCACTGCGCTGAAGTTCGCCCGCGAAGGCGCCGTCGTCGTGGTCGTCGACATGAAGCCCGAGGCCGTCGAGGCGGCCGTCGCGCCATGCCGGGCGGCCGGTGCGCAGGCCGTCGGCCATGCGGTCGACGTGACCGACCGGGCGGCGGTCGACGCGATGGTGGCCGCCGTGCGCGAGCAGTTCGGCCGCATCGACGTGCTGGTCAACAACGCCGGCATCACCCGCGACGCGCGGCTGCAGAAGATGACGATCGAGCAGTTCGACGCCGTCATCGACGTCAACCTGCGGGCGGTCTTCCACTGCTCGCAGGCGGTCACCGACACCATGGTCGAGCAGGGCTCGGGCGTGATCCTGCTGGCCAGCAGCGTGGTCGGCATCTACGGCAACTACGGCCAGACCAACTACGCGGCCAGCAAGTTCGGCGTGATCGGCTTTGCCAAGACCTGGAGCCGCGAGCTGGGCCCGAAGGGCATCCGCGTCAACGCGGTCGCGCCGGGCTTCATCGAGACGCCGATCCTCGCGACCATCCCCGACAAGCTGGTCACCCAGATGCGCGCCGAGGTACCGCTGCGCCGGCTCGGCCAGCCCGAGGAGATCGCCAGCGTCTATGCCTTCCTGGCCAGCGACGAGGCCAGCTACGTCAACGGCGCCGTGATCGAGGTGGCAGGCGGCTTGACGGTTTGACGCCCACCCTGGGCGCAGCGTTCGCTGGCTGAATACGCAGGCATTCGTCACGGGCGGCAGGGGCGGCCGGTCATGCCGCCCCTGCCACAATCCGCGCCCTATGCCTTCGACTTACGCCCTGTTCGATGAAGCCGGCAAGTTCCTTGCCGGTCGTGTCCTTTCCGAAGCCGAAAGCTCGCTGCAGGTCGAGCTCGACTCGGGCAAGCGCGTCAAGGTCAAGGCCGCCAACGTGATGCTGCGCTTCGACAAGCCGGCACCGGCCGAGCTGCTGGCCGAGGGTCAGCGCCTGGCCGAGACCATCGACCTGGACCTGGCCTGGGAGTTCGCGCCGGAGGAGGACTTCGGCTTCGCCGACTTTGCCCGCGACTACTTCGACGCCAGCGCCGGCACGGCCCAGCAGGCCGCCGCGCTGTTCCGCCTGCACGGTGCGCCGCACTACTTCCGCCGCGCCGGCAAGGGCCAGTTCCGCAAGGCGCCGGAGGAGATCGTCAAGGCCGCCCTGCTGGGCATCGAGCGCAAGGCCCAGCAGGCCGCGCAGATGGCGGCCTGGGCCGAGCAGCTGATCGCCGGCGAGTGCCCGCAGCCGGTGCGCGTGCAGCTCTACAAGATCCTGTTCAAGCCCGACAAGAACGCGCCGGAATACAAGGCCGTGGTCGACGCCGCCAAGCGTGCCCAGCGTGCGCCGCTGGACCTGCTGCTGGCGGCCGGAGCGATCGACAGTCCCTACCAGTTCCACTGGCGCCGCTTCCTGTTCGACCAGTTCCCCAAGGGCCCGGGCTTCCCGGCCGGGCTGGTCGCGCCGGCCATCACCGCCGAGCTGCCGCTGGCGCCGGTGCGGGCCTTCTCGATCGACGACTCGTCGACCACCGAGATCGACGATGCGCTGTCCTTCCAGGGCCTGGGCAGCGGCACCGTCGTGATGGGCATCCACATCGCCGCGCCGGGCCTGGCGATCACGCCGGATTCGGCCGTCGACAAGGTCGCGCGGGACCGCAATTCCACCGTCTACATGCCGGGCTGGAAGATCACCATGCTGCCCGACGAGGTGGTGCAGGCCTACACGCTGCTGGAGGGCCGCGACTGCCCCGCCGTGTCGCTCTACGTGACCTTCGACGAGGCCACGCTGGCGGTGCAGGCCAGCGAGACGAAGCTCGAGCGCGTGCCCATCGCCGCCAACCTGCGCCATGACCGGCTCGACGCGGTCGTGACCGAGGCAGCGCTCAACGGCGAGGCACCGGCGGAGTTCGACTTCGCGCCCGAGCTGACCTTCGCCCACCGCCTGGCACGCCACCTGAAGGCGCAGCGCGAGGTGGTGCGCGGCAAGCCCGAGAACTTCAACCGGCCGGACTACAACTTCCGCCTGGTCGATGCCGCCGGCCAGTCGCCGAGCGAGCCGCCGACCGGCGTCGAGACGGTGCAGATCAGCGAACGCCGTCGTGGCGCCCCGCTGGACCTGATCGTGGCCGAGGCCATGATCCTGGCCAACAACACCTGGGGCGGCTGGCTGGCCGCGCTGGGCGTGCCGGGCATCTACCGCAGCCAGGCCAGCATGGCGCCGGGCATCAAGGTGCGCATGTCGACCCGCGCGCTGCCGCACGCCGGCATGGGCGTGGCGCACTACACCTGGGCGACCTCGCCGCTGCGGCGCTACGTCGACCTGGTCAACCAGTGGCAGATCATTGCCTGCGCCCGCCACGGCTCGACCGCCGCGCTGGCCGCGCCGTTCAAGCCCAAGGACACGACGCTGCTGGCCGTCATCAGCGGCTTCGACGCCGCCTACACCGCCTACAACGGCTTCCAGAACGGCATGGAGCGCTACTGGACGCTGCGCTGGCTGCAGCAGTCCGGCACGACCGAGATCACGGCCACCGCGATGAAGGACGGCCTGGTGCGCGCCGACAACCTGCCGCTGGTGCTGCGCGCGGTCGGTGCCGAGAGCCTGCCGCGCGGCGCGCATGTGCGGGTCCGCCTGGGCGAGCCCGACCTGCTGACGCTGGACATCGGCGGCAGCGTGGTGGCCCGCCTCGACGACGTCCCGGCCGATGCCGACGCCGCCCCCGGCGACGACGAGGCGGACGCCGAAGAGGGCGCCGCCGCCGCGCCGCTGGCGCTGGCCATCGACCTGGCCGATGGGGACGACGCCGAGGCGCCGGCCGCCGCCCCGCCGCCCGCCGCCTGAGCCTCGCGACACCACCCGCCCCGTCATGCGCCTGGCCCTGCACAAGCCCGACCTGCGCCGCCTGTTCAGCCGGCAGACCTGGCGCAGCCTGAGCACGCTGCAGCGCGCGCTGGTGGTGTCGGTGCTGGTCCATGCGGCGTTGCTGACGGTGCGTTTCGTCGATCCGGAATCCCTGCGCCGGGTGCTGGACGACACGCCGCTGGAGGTCGTGCTGATCAACGCCAGCAGCGCCACCGCGCCGCCCAACGCTCAGGTGATCGCGCAGCGCAACCTGACCGGCGGCGGCGATGCGGAGCGCGGCCGGTCGACCTCGCCGCTGCCGCCGATGGTCGCCAACCAGACCGGCGACGCGCTGGAGGAGACCCGCCGCCAGCTCGAGCAGATGCAGAACCAGCAGATGCAGCTGCTCGCCCAGGTCAAGCGCGAGCTGGCCAGCCTGCCCTCGCCCGAGCAGCGCCAGGCCGGCGCGCCGCGCCTGCGTCCGGCCGACGAGGACCGACGCCGCCAGCTGCTCAACCTGCTGGCCGAGATCGAGAAGCGCATCCAGGTCGAGAACACCCGGCCGCGTCGCCGCTACGTCGGGCCGGCCGCCCGCGAAGGCGTGCACGCGCTGTACTACGACCAGCTGCGCCACCGCATCGAGGACGTCGGCACGCGCAACTTCCCGACCGCCAACGGCCGGAAGCTCTACGGCGAGCTGACGGTGCTGGTCGCCGTCGACACCTACGGCCGGGTGGTCGAGGCCGAGGTCGTGCAGGGCTCGGGCAACGCCGGCCTGGACAAGCGCGCGCTGGTGATCGTGCGGGGTGCCGGCCCCTACGGCGAGTTCAGCGCGGCGATGCGGTCCCAGTTCGACCAGCTGGTGTTCGTCTCGCGCTTCCGCTTCACGCGTGACGAGGGCCTGAAGGCCAACGTCGAGGACGCCAGCGTCCAGCGCGCGGCCGATCCGGCCGCGCGCTGAGACCGATCGACCGCACCCCCCGGAGAGAACCGCGATGCGCTCCCTGCGCACCCATGTCCTGCGCCTGGCGCTGCTGGTCCTGCTGAGCGGGATCGGCCTGCAGCTCTTCTTCGCTGGCCGGATCGCGCTGATGCGCGTCGTCGCCCCCGAGTCGACCGCCTTCCAGCGCAGCGAGATCTGGCGCCTGGCCGTCGAGAAGCAGCGGGTCGACTGGAGCCAGCGCTGGGTCGACGGCGACCAGATCGCCGACCACCTCAAGCGGGCGGTGATCGCCAGCGAGGACGCCGGCTTTGCCGACCACAGCGGCGTCGAATGGGACGCGATCGAGAAGGCCTGGAGCCGCAACCAGAAGGCCGAGGCCCGCGCCGAACAGCTCAACGAGGCACGCCAGAAGCGCGAGGAACGCCTGGCCCAGCGCGGCAGGCCCGCACCGGCGGCGAGCACGCCGGTGCAGCCCAAGCTGGTCGGCGGATCGACCATCAGCCAGCAGCTGGCCAAGAACCTGTTCCTGTCGGGCGAGCGCACCGCCGCACGCAAGGCGCAGGAGCTGGTCATCACGCTGATGCTGGAAGCGCTGCTGCCCAAGCGGCGCATCCTGGAGATCTACCTGAACAACGTCGAGTGGGGCGAAGGCCTGTTCGGCGCCCAGGCGGCGGCACGCCACTACTTCCGGCAGGATGCCCGCACGCTCTCGGCGATGCAGGCGGCGCGCCTGGCGGTGATGCTGCCGGCCCCCAAGCGCTTCGAGAAGCGGCCGGATTTGGCCTACGTGGTGGGCCGCGCCGGCACCGTCGCCGCACGCATGGGTGCGGTCGCCCTGCCCTGATCCCGTCGTCGGCCGGCGCCGTGTTCCCACGCTGTTTCGCGTTCCCCAGACTGGCGACAAGGACTGCCCCGTGACTTCGGACCTGACCCTGGAAATCGCTGCCGTCGCCGCCCGCCTGGTGGTCGACGAGGGCATGGAGTATGGCCCGGCCAAGCGCCGCGCCGCCGACAGCCTGGGACTGCGCACCGGCGGCCGGCGCGGCGGTGCCGAACTGCCCGACAACGAGCTGCTGGAAGACGCCGTGCGCGAGCACCTGGCGCTGTTCTGCGCCGACACCCAGCCGGGCGAACTGCGTGCGCTGCGCGAGCTGGCGGCCCAGTGGATGGCGCGCTGGCCGGCGTTCCGGCCACACCTGTGCGGCGCGGTCTGGCGCGGCACGGCGACGCAGCGCTCGACCGTCCACATCGAGCTGTACTGCGAGGACAGCAAGTCCGCCGAGATCGCGCTGCTCGACGCGGGCGTGGATTTCGACGTGGCTTCGGCGCCCGGACCGCGCGGCCAGCCGATCGACACGCTGCTGTGCGAGCTACCCTGCCAGCCGCTGCGCACGCATGTGCTGGTGCGCCTGAGCGTGCTGGACCACGACGACCTGCGCGGCGCGCTCAAGCCCGACGCGCGCGGTCGCCCCCAGCGCGGAGACCTGGCCGCGCTGCGCCGCCTGATCGCGCACGACGCGCGGGACACCGATCCCGAACATCCCCAAGACCCCGCTGGAACTGCCGCATGAACCGTCGCAACCTCACCCTCGGCGCCGTCGCCGGTGTCGCCCTCGTCGCTGGAATCGGCTGGTCGCTGCGCCGGTCAGGCTCGACCGCCTCGACCCCCTCGACGGCCGCATCGGCTGCCGCGCCGGCCACCGCCGATGCGGCATCGGCCAACGGCGGCGACGTCTGGAGCCTGGGCTTCGACCGGCCCGAAGGCGGCCGCATCGAGCTGGCCAGCCTCAAGGGCAAGCCGCTGGCGATCAACTTCTGGGCCACCTGGTGCCCGCCCTGCGTGCGCGAGATGCCACTGCTCGACGCCTGGGCCCGCAAGCATGCCGACCACGGCCTGACGGTGCTGGGCCTGGCGGTCGACAGCCCGTCGCCGGTGCGCGAGTACCTGCTCAAGACGCCGGTCAGCTTCCCGATCGGCCTGACCGGCTTCTCCGGCACCGAACTGGCCCGCCAGCTGGGCAACGAACAGGGCGGCCTGCCCTTCACCGTCGTCTTCAACGCCGCCGGCGAGCCGATCATCCGCAAGCTCGGCGAGACCCAGGAGGCCGACCTGGCCGCCTGGTCCAAGGCGCTCGGCCTCTGATCGAGGCGCCCCGGGCCGACGTCCCGCGTCCGGGCCGGTCGCCCCAAGCGATCGCCTGTCAAGGCGCTTTTTGGGCCGAAAAGCGCGTAAAGTCCGGGTTTCGCCTCGGAAACCCACCGCTTCCGGTGCAGAACGTCGCCGCCTCGGCCCTCTCGGCCGGCCGGTTCATCGCCCCGATGACCTGCCGCGCACGGCCCTCACGGCACCGGCTGGCACGACCGGCCGCTTGCAGTCCCGCTGCCCGGCGTCCCTCGCGGCAGTGGTCGCCCGGCGGTGATCCCACAACTTTTGGATGGTGCGCCCGCGCATGAGCAAGTCACGCAACGCGACAGCCCCAGCGGCGTCCGAACTTCCCAAGCAAAACAACCCTGGAGCGCCTCGCATGGACCTTCGCAAGCTCAAGACCCTGATCGACCTGGTGTCGGAGTCCAACGTGTCCGAACTGGAGATCACCGAAGCCGAAGGCAAGGTGCGCATCGTCAAGGCACCGCCGACCGTGATCCAGGCCGCTGCCGCGCCGGTCATGGTGGCCGCCGCACCGGCGCTGGCCGCTGCACCCGCGCCGGCCCAGGTCGCCGCCGCCGTGCCGCTGGAGGCTGCCGCGCCGGCCGTCACCGGTCACATGGTCAAGTCGCCGATGGTCGGCACCTTCTACCGCGCCTCGAACCCTGGCGCCAAGCCGCTGGCCGACGTCGGCCAGCAGGTCAAGGAAGGCCAGGCGCTGTGCATCATCGAGGCGATGAAGATCATGAACGAGATCGACAGCGACAAGGCTGGCGTGATCACGAAGGTCCTGGTCGAGAACGGCCAGCCGGTCGAATACGGCCAACCGCTGTTCATCATCGAGTGATTCCGGCCTCCCGCGCGACGGGACAGACGTTCACGAGACCCTGATCGCCGCCCTCCGTCCGCCGGAGGGTCGTCGAACCACCGGACGGCCGCGCTGCCGTGCCGTCCGGTCACCGGGCACAGCCCGCTAGGGCCCAGAGCCGAGGCACCATGTTCAAGAAAATTCTCATAGCCAACCGCGGGGAAATCGCCCTGCGCATCCAGCGCGCCTGCCGCGAGATGGACATCCGCGCGGTGGTCGTCTATTCGGAAGCCGACCGCGACGCCAAGTACGTCAAGCTGGCCGACGAGGCCGTCTGCATCGGCCCGGCGCCGTCGGCCCAGAGCTACCTCAGCATGCCCGCGATCATCGCGGCGGCCGAGGTGACCGACGCCGAGGCGATCCACCCCGGCTACGGCTTCCTGTCGGAGAACGCCGACTTCGCCGAGCGCGTCGAGAAGAGCGGCTTCGCCTTCATCGGCCCGACGCCCGAGTCGATCCGCCTGATGGGCGACAAGGTCTCGGCCAAGGCCGCGATGGTCGAGGCCGGCGTGCCGACCGTGCCGGGCGTGCCGGGCGCGCTGCCGGACGACAACAAGGAAATCGTGCGCATCGGCCGCCAGATCGGCTACCCGGTGATCATCAAGGCGGCCGGCGGCGGCGGCGGTCGCGGCATGCGCGTGGTGCACACCGAGGCGGCGCTGCTCAACGCGGTCCAGACCACCCGTGCCGAGGCCGGAGCGGCCTTCGGCAACCCGTCGGTCTACATGGAGAAGTTCCTCGAGAACCCGCGCCACATCGAGATCCAGGTGCTGGCCGACACGCACGGCAACGCCGTCTGGCTGGGCGAGCGCGACTGCTCCATGCAGCGCCGCCACCAGAAGATCATCGAGGAAGCGCCGGCGCCAGGCATCCCGCGCAAGGTGATCGAGAAGGTCGGCGAACGCTGCGCCGCCGCCTGCAAGAAGATCGGCTACCGCGGCGCCGGCACCTTCGAGTTCCTGTTCGAGAACGGCGAGTTCTTCTTCATCGAGATGAACACCCGCGTGCAGGTCGAGCATCCGGTGACCGAGCTGGTCACGGGCGTGGACATCGTCCAGCAGCAGATCCGCATCGCGGCGGGCGAGAAGCTCTCGTTCACGCAGAAGCAGGTGCCGCTGCGCGGCCACTCGATCGAGTGCCGCGTCAACGCCGAGGACCCCTACACCTTCATGCCCTCGCCCGGCCGCATCACGATGTGGCATCCGCCCGGCGGCCCGGGCGTGCGCGTGGACTCGCATGCGTACACCAACTACTTCGTGCCACCGAACTACGACTCGATGATCGGCAAGATCATCGTCCACGGCGACACCCGCGAGCAGGCGCTGGCACGCATGCGCAGCGCCTTGAGCGAGACGCTGGTCGACGGCATCTCCACCAACATCCCGCTGCACCGCGAGCTGATGGTCGACGCCGCCTTCGTCGAGGGCGGCACCAGCATCCACTACCTGGAAGGCTGGATGGAAAGGCGCAAGCGTCGATGATCGAGCTGCTGCTGCTGACGCCGGCCGCGCGCGTCGACGAGATCTCCGACATCCTGATGGAGCTGGACGCGCTGGCCGTCACCGTCGAGGACGCCGATGCCGACACGCCCGACGAGGCGCCGATCTTCGGCGAGCCGGGCATGCCGGCGACGCTGTCCGAGCAGATCCGCGGCTGGCAGCGCTCGGTCCTGAAGGCGCTGTTCGAGAACGAGGACGCCGCCACCGAAGCCCTCACCGTCCTGCTGGCGCAGGACGGCATGGCGGGCGCGGACGGCGTGCATGTGCAGTCGATGCAGACGGTGGCTGAGCAGGATTGGGTCCGCCTGACGCAGTCGCAGTTCGACCCGGTCCCCATCACCGGGCAGTTCTGGATCGTGCCGTCCTGGCATGAGCCGCCGGCCGAGGCCCGCCAGGTCATGCGCCTGGATCCGGGCCTGGCCTTTGGCACCGGCACGCATCCGACCACCCGCATGTGCCTGCGCTGGATCGCCCGTCACGCCGCCGAGGCGCAGGGCTGGGACCGTGTGCTGGACTACGGCTGCGGCTCCGGCATCCTGGCCATCGGCGCAGCATTGCATGGCGCGCGCGGCATCGACGCGGTCGACATCGACCCGGCCGCCGTCGAGTCGACGCAGGCCAACGCGGCGGCCAACGGCGTGACGCTGACCGCCGGGCTGCCCGAGCGTGCCGACGGCCTCTACCCGGTCGTGCTGGCCAACATCCTGTCGGCCCCGCTCAAGCTGCTGGCACCGCTGCTGTGCAGCCACGTCGCACCGGGCGGCCATCTCGTGTTGTCCGGCATCCTGGCCCGCCAGACCGAGGAACTCCAGGCCGCCTACGCGCCCTGGGTCGCGCTCGAGGCCGGCGATCAGGAAGACGGCTGGGTGCTGCTGACCGGCCGCCGCGCCTGAGCGTGGCCCGATCCGTCCGCCCATGACGCTCGCGACGTCCTGTCCATCCTGCGGGACCGTCTTCAAGGTCATCGAGGACCAGCTCAAGGTGTCCGAGGGCTGGGTCCGCTGCGGCCATTGCCATTCGGTCTTCAACGCGCTGGAAGGCCTGTTCGACCTGAGCACACGCTCGCGCAGCGGCCATTCGCGACCGATGGCGCCCGAGGGCCTGGCCAGCGGTGCCGGTCGGTTGCCTGAACCGGAGCGTCCGGCGCCGACGCCTGCCGCCCCGGAAGCGCCTGTCGAGCGTCCTTCACCCGTGTCCTGGCAAGCCGGCGCGGCGGTGGCGACGTCCGGCCTGGCGGAGCCTTCCGGCTTCGGTCAGAGCGGCTGGGGCAACAGCGGATTCGGTGCGGCAGCCGCTCCCCGGCCGGTTGCGCCCGAGGTCGAGGCGGACGGCCAGGCGGTCGTCCCGCCTGCGCCCCTCGACAGCACCGTGCGGCATCCGTCCGATGACCTGTTCGACGAGACGCCGCGCCAGGATCACCTCGCCGCCGGTTCGGTCCACGAACGGCATGAGCTGGAAGCGGCCCGCGGCGCACGGCGACAGTCGTTCGACGATGCCGACGGCGACACCGTCTTCCTGGCCCACGAGGGCTTCGGCACCGAGGACGACGCCTTGCTGGTCGTCCGCCCCGGAGCGGATGCGGTCAACGCGCTGCCTGCCTCAACATCGCATGCAGAGCCTTCCTTCGACGACCTGGCGCCTTCGGGCGTCGCGTCAAACGGCGATTCCGGCCTGGCGCCACTGGCGCATGGCTCCGATGCCCTGGTCGGTGCCGTCGACCGACCGGCCGACAACGGCTGGACCGATCCGCTGCCCGACTTCAGCACCGGCGAGCATTCGCCCAGCTTTGTCCGCCATGCCGACCGTGCCGCCTGGTGGCGGCAGCCGTGGGTGCGCGTCGGCCTGGCGCTGGCGTGCGTGCTCGCCACCGCCGGGCTGATCCTGCAACTGGGCCTGATGCGGCGCGACCTGCTGGCGGCCCAGTCACCCGCAGCACGTTCGGTGCTGGAAGCGGCCTGCGAGCAGCTCGGCTGCACGATCGAGCCGCCTCGGCTGCTGGACGCGCTGGCGGTCGAGAACAGCAACATGGTCAAGCTCTCGGGCATCGACGGCTACCGTCTGCAATTGCTGCTGCGCAACCGCGCGGGCCATGAGGTGCGCGCGCCCCACGTCGAACTGAGCCTGACCGACGCCACGGGTGCGCTGGTGGTGCGGCGCGTGCTGCCGCCGGCCGACTTCCGCCAGCCGGCATCCCTGGCTGCCGAAGCGGAGGGCAACTGGCAACTCGACTTCGCCAGCGCCGACCGTCGCGTGGCCGGCTACACGGTCGCGATCTTCTATCCCTGACGCGCCGTCCTGCCCACCATGAAAAAGGGCGACCCGAGGGTCGCCCTTGCTCCTTGCGCTTGGCAGCGTCGAGACAATCAGCCGCGTGCCTGCTTGAGCATGGTCTGCGCGTCGCTGACCTCGAAGGCGCCGGGTGCCTCGATGTTCAGCGTCTTGACCACGCCGTCCTCGACCAGCATCGAGTAGCGTTGCGAACGCAGGCCCATGCCGCGCGCGGTCAGGTCCAGCGTCAAGCCGGTGGCCTGGGTGAAAGTGGCCGAGCCGTCGCCCATCATGCGGACCTTGCCGCCGGTGCCCTGCTCGCGGCCCCAAGCGCCCATCACGAAGGCGTCGTTGACCGACACGCACCAGATCTCGTCCACGCCGGCCGCCTTCAGGTCGGCCGCTGCCTCGACATAGCCGGGCACGTGCTTGGCCGAGCAGGTCGGCGTGTAGGCGCCGGGCAGCGCGAAGATCGCGACCTTCTTGCCGGCGGTCTCCTTCTGCACGTCGAAGCTGTTCGGTCCGATCGAGCAGCCATTGCCTTCGACCTCGATGAATTCCTGCAGCGTGCCCGCGGGCAGCTTGTCTCCAACCTTCAGCATCTGTTTCTCCAGAGTCGTTGAACCGTGAGGATCGGTCCGCCGGGAGGGCCGCGCGGACACAAAAAAACCGGGCTGCCAGTATCCCAGCAGTCCGGTTTCGGGGTGGTCGGCGGCGTCTAATCCGCCAGCCAACCGGGGTCGGTGCGACGGTGCCGGCGCGAGGCCGACACCAGGCCGGTCATCAGACCGTGCGTGCCTTCTCGACCAGGCGGGTCACGACCCAGCTCTTGGTCTTCGACAGCGGACGGCTCTCGGTGATCTCGACCACGTCGCCCATCTTGAATTCGCCGTTCTCGTCGTGCGCGTGGTACTTGCGCGAGCGGGCCACGATCTTGCCGTAGAGCTCGTGCTTGGCACGACGCTCGACCAGCACGGTCACGGTCTTCGCGCGCTTGTCGCTGACGATCTTGCCCACGAAGGTGCGGACAGACTTGGCGCGGGTTTGGGCTTCGCTCATCACGCAGCTCCCTTCTTCTTCTCGGCGAGGATCGTGCGGGCGCGGGCGATGTCGCGACGCGTCTGCTTGAGCACGTTGGTGTTGCTCAATTGTTGCGTGGCCTTTTGCATGCGCAGACCGAAGTGGGCCTTCAGCAGGTCGCTGATTTCCTTCTCCAGAGCTGCGACATCCTTGGCGCGGAGTTCAGAGGCTTTCATCCATGTTCTCCTTGCGCTCAGGCGCCAAAGCCACGCGTCACGAACGTCGTGCGCAGCGGCAGCTTCGCAGCGGCCAGCGTGAACGCCTCGCGGGCGAGATCTTCGGGCACGCCGTTGAGTTCATACAGCACCTTGCCCGGCTGGATCTCGGCGACGTAGTACTCGGGGTTGCCCTTGCCGTTACCCATACGCACTTCGGCCGGCTTCTGCGAAATCGGCTTGTCCGGAAAGATCCGGATGAAGATGCGGCCGCCGCGCTTGATGTGGCGCGAGATGGCACGACGGGCGGCTTCGATCTGGCGCGCGGTGATGCGGCCACGCTCGGTGGCCTTCAGGCCAAACTCGCCGAACGACACGTTGGCGCCACGGGTGGCGAGGCCGGTGTTGCGGCCCTTCTGTTCCTTGCGGAACTTGCGACGCGATGGTTGCAACATTCCTTACTCTCCTTTGGCAGCCGCCGGTGCAGCCGCGCGAACGACGCGCTTGGCACCCGGCTTGGCATCACCAGCAGGGCCCGCCGACGGGGCGCCGGCAGGGCCGTCACCACGAGCGGGGCCACGCGGGCCACGACGATCACCCGGACGGTCGCTGCGCGGACCGCGGCGGCGGCGATCGTCTTCCGGACGATCCTCACCACGCAGTTGCGGCGCTTCGCCGTTGGCCAGGCGGTCACCCCGGTAGACCCAGACCTTGACGCCGATGACGCCGTAGGTGGTCTTGGCTTCCGAGAAACCGTAGTCGATGTCGGCCTTGAGGGTGTGCAGGGGCACACGGCCTTCGCGATACCACTCGGTGCGAGCGATCTCGATGCCGTTCAGACGGCCGGCCGACATGATCTTGATGCCCTGGGCGCCCAGGCGCATCGCGTTCTGCATCGCGCGCTTCATGGCGCGGCGGAACATGATGCGCTTCTCGAGCTGCTGGGTGATCGATTCGGCGATCAGCTGGGCATCGACTTCGGGCTTGCGCACTTCCTCGATGTTGACGGCCACCGGCACGCCCAGCATCTTGGCCAGTTCGACCTTCAGGTTCTCGATGTCCTCGCCCTTCTTGCCGATCACCACGCCCGGACGGGCGGAGTAGATCGTGATGCGGGCGTTCTTCGCCGGGCGCTCGATGGTGATGCGCGAGACCGCGGCGCTCTTGAGCTTCTTCTTCAGGAACTCACGAACTTCGATGTCTTCGGCCAGCATCGCGGCGAACTGGCGATTGCCAGCGTACCAACGCGACGACCAGTTGCGCGTCACCGGCAGGCGGAACCCGGTCGGATGGATTTTCTGTCCCATGGATTTCGTCCTGCCTTAGTTGCCGACGGTCACGTAGATGTGCGCGGTGGGCTTGCTGATGCGGTTGCCACGGCCCTTGGCGCGGGCCGCGAATCGCTTCAGCGTGGCGCCTTGCTCGACATAGATCGAGGTGACGCGCAGCTCATCGATGTCAGCGCCATCGTTGTGTTCGGCATTCGCGATGGCGCTCTCGAGCGCCTTCTTGATGATGCCGGCGGCCTTCTTCTGGGTGAAGTTCAGGATGTTCAGCGCCTGATCGACCTTCTTGCCACGGATCATGTCCGCGACCAGACGGCCCTTGTCGCAGGACAAGCGGACGCCTCGCACGACTGCTTTGGTTTCCATTGCTGCGACTCCTTAGCGCTTGGCCTTCTTGTCCGCCGGATGACCCTTGAACGTACGGGTCAGTGCGAACTCGCCCAGCTTGTGACCGACCATCTGGTCGGACACATACACGGGCACGTGCTGCTTGCCGTTGTGCACGGCAATCGTCAGGCCAATGAACTCGGGCAGGATGGTCGAACGACGCGACCAGGTCTTGACGGGCTTCTTGTCCTTGGTCGCCACGGCCTTCTCGACTTTCGCGAGCAGGTGGTGGTCGACGAAGGGACCCTTCTTGAGTGAACGAGACATGTGTTCGCTCCCCTTTTACTTCTTGCGACGCGAGACGATGAACGTCTGCGTGCGCTTGTTGTTGCGGGTGCGGTAGCCCTTGGTCAGGGTGTTCCACGGCGACACAGGGGCCTGGCCCTCGCCGGTGCGGCCTTCGCCGCCGCCGTGCGGGTGGTCCACCGGGTTCATTGCCGTGCCGCGAACGGTCGGGCGGATACCCAGCCAACGCTTGGCACCGGCCTTGCCGTACTGGCGCAGGTTGTGCTCTTCGTTGGAGACCTCGCCAAGCGTGGCGCGGCAGTCAACGTGGATCTTGCGCACTTCACCCGAACGCAGGCGAACCTGGGCGTAGGTGCCTTCGCGCGCCATCAGCGTCACCGAGGTGCCAGCCGAACGGGCGATCTGGGCGCCCTTGCCGGGCATCATCTCGACGCAGTGGATCGTCGAACCCACCGGGATGTTGCGGATCGGCAGGGTGTTGCCAGCCTTGATCGGCGACTCGGCGCCGCTCAGGACCGTCTGACCCACTTCCAGGCCACGCGGGGCAATGATGTAGCGACGCTCGCCGTCGGCGTAGCACACCAGCGCGATGTGGGCCGTGCGGTTCGGGTCGTACTCGATGCGCTCGACCTTGGCCGGGATGCCATCCTTGTTGCGACGGAAGTCCACCACACGGTAGTGGTGCTTGTGACCGCCGCCCTTGTGACGGATGGTGATGTGACCGTTGTTGTTGCGGCCGGAGTTCTGCTTCTGCGGTTCCAGCAGCGAAGCTTCCGGCGCACCCTTGTGCAGGTGCTTGTGCACCACCTTCACCACGGCACGGCGGCCGGGCGAAGTGGGTTTGACCTTGACGACAGCCATTACGCGGCCTCCCCGGAGAAGTTGAGTTCCTGGCCTTCCTTCAGGGAAACATAGGCCTTGCGCAGGTGGTCGCGACGGCCGATGCGGCCGCCGAAGCGCTTGGTCTTGCCCTTGATGTTCAGCACGTTCACCGACGCGACCTCGACCTTGAACATCAGTTCAACAGCGGCCTTGATCTCGGTCTTGGTGGCGTCCTGGAGCACCTTGAAGGTCACCTGGTTGTTCTTCTCACCAACGCGGGTCGCCTTTTCCGAAATGATCGGGGCAACCAGCACCTGGGCCAGACGGCCCTCGTCGAACTTGGGTGCGGCGCTCATGCGTACATCTCCTGCAGCTGCTCGATGGCGGCCTTCGTCACCAGGACCTTCTTGTAGAAGACCAGCGACAGCGGATCGGCGTAACGCGGCTCGACCACCAGCACATTGGCGAGGTTGCGCGAGGCGAGGAACAGGTTCTCGTCGATCGCGTCGGAGATCACCATCACGTGATCGAGGTTCATCGCCTTCAGCTTGGCGGCCAGCAGCTTGGTCTTGGGCGCTTCGATGGAGATCGAATCGACCACGGCCAGGCGGCCTTCGCGGGCCAGCTGCGAGAGGATCGACGCCATGCCGGCGCGATACATCTTCTTGTTGACCTTCTGGCTGAAGTTCTCGTCCGGCTTGTTCGGGAAGATGCGGCCGCCGCTGCGCCACAGGGGCGAGGCGGTCGAACCGGCGCGAGCGCGGCCGGTGCCCTTCTGGCGGAACGGCTTCTTCGTCGAGTGGTGGACTTCGGCGCGGGTCTTCTGGGCACGGGTGCCCTGACGCGCGTTGGCCTGGTAGGCGACGACGAGCTGATGGATCAGCGCTTCGTTGTAATCGCGGGCGAACACGGTGTCAGGCGCGTCCACCTTGGCGGTGGCCTGACCCTGCTCGTTCAGGAGCTCGAGCTGCATCAGTTGGCCCCTTTCTTGAGCTTGACCTTGACGGCCGGGCGCACGGTGACGAAGCCACCCTTGGCGCCAGGAACCGCGCCCTTGACCAGCAGCAGCTGGCGGGCTTCGTCGATGCGCACGACGTCGAGGTTCTGGGTCGTGACGGTGTCGTCGCCCAGGTGGCCGGACATCTTCTTGCCCGGGAACACGCGGCCCGGGTCCTGCGCCATCGAGATCGAGCCCGGCACGTTGTGCGAGCGGGAGTTGCCGTGCGATGCGCGCTGCGAACCGAAGTTGTGGCGCTTGATCGTGCCGGCGAAGCCCTTGCCGATCGAGGTGCCCTGGATGTCGACCTGCTGGCCGACCTGGAACAGGCTGGCAGCGATCGTGGCACCCGGCTTCAGCTCGGCGGCGACTTCGGCGGGAACACGGAATTCGCGCAGCAGCTCCGCGCCATCAGCGCCAGCCTTCGCCAGGTGACCGGCTTCGGGCTTGGTGATGCGGGAGGCCTTGCGGCTGCCGAACGCGACCTGCACGGCGACGTAGCCGTCGGTCTCGACCGACTTGACCTGGGTCACGCGGTTGTTGGACACGTCGAGCACCGTCACGGGCACGGCATCGCCGTCGTCCGTGAAGATGCGCATCATGCCCACCTTGCGGCCCAGCAAACCGAGGCGCTCGCCCGGGTTGGGGGTAGTCATGGTTCTTCTCCAATGCCCGACAACGATTGGCCGGGCTGACTGATGTGCTCGTCTGTCGGGCTCTGCCGTCCCGATCCTCGCGGACCGGGCCAGCCGGAACTCTCCAGCGGGCGCTTGAAATGGACGCGGGTTGCCCCTCGTCCGGGAAAGCTCGCGATGCTAGCACATGCGTGATCGAGGCATCAAGCTCGGCCTACCGGGGAAGTGCGTGGGCTGTCAAGCCTGCCGGGCCGCGTGGCGCAACGCCAGCAGCATGCCGGCGACGCCGACGACCAGCGAGGCGGCGATCAGCACGAAGGCCGTCGCGTCGGAGGCTCGCGCCGCCACCAGCCCCAGCAGCAGCGGCGTGGGCAGGCGGATCACGCCCGAGATCAGCGAGGCCCGCCCGAGCGCCTGTCCGCCGCGTCCGGGCAGCGCCGCGGCGATCTGCGCGAAGCAGCACGGGACGACGCAGGCCGTGCCCAGGCCGACCAGCGCGAAGCCGGCCACGCCGACCGCGAAGCTGTCGGCCATCGCGACGACGCCGAAGCCGACCGCCGCCAGCAGCAGCGACACCGTGATCACGCGGACATCGCCGAAGCGGTGCCGCAGCGGGTCGCCGACCAGTCGGACCAGCGACTGGCAGCCCGCGTACAGCGCCGCGCCGGCGCCGGCCAGCGCGGCCAGGCTGGCGGCCTGCTCGGCCAGGAACTTCGCCGACCACATCTGCGCGGTCAGCTCGGCCACGGTCGACAGGCCCAGCACGATGCCGAACAGCAGCACCGGATCGGGCTTGCGGCGCGGGCCAACGGCCAACGTCGACGCGGCCTGGATCGCCGCCGCACCGGCGCTCTCCAGCTCGGGCTCGCGCAGGGTGGCCGGCGGCGGATCGGGCAAGGGGCGACGCCGCCCCAGCCGCGTCACCGCCAGCCAGACCGGCGCAACCACCGCCGCGCTCAGCAGCGCGCAGGCCAGTGGGCCGACCGAGGTGGAGATCAGGCTGCCGCCGATCGCCCCGAGCGCGAACGAGCCCGAGGCCGCCGCGTGCATGCGCGTGAGCATCGGCTGGCCGCGCTCATGCTCCAGCGTGGTCGCCTCGGTGTTCATCGCCAGGTCCAGCGATCCGGCGGTCAGGCCCATGACGACCAGCGCCAGCACCAGCATCCAGGCCGACGTGGCGGTGAAGATGCCGAAGAACGCGACGCCGTGCGCGGCCAGCAGCGCGGCCATGAAGCCGCGCAGCTCGAAGCGCCGGGTCATGCGTCCGGCCAGCGTCATCGCGCCGATGTAGGCCGCGCTGTGCAGCGTCAGCGCCAGCCCCAGGCCTTCGGCGCCCAGGCCGGTGCGGTGCATCAGGACCGGCACCGAGCCGGCCCACAGGCCGATGCCCAGCGCGAAGGCGAAGAACACGGCGGTCGTCACCGCACGCGGCGACAGCACGCCCCAGGCGGGATTCAGGAAGGAACGGGATTCCACCGGCGACCTCTCGACATGCCGGCCGTCAGGCGCCCTGCGTGGTGGCCGCTGCGGGCTGCGCCACGGGGCGCTGGCGCAGCACGCCGCTGACGGCAAGGCTCAGCAGCACCATCGGCAGACCGAGGCCAAAGCTCCAGCGGATGCCGATGTGCTCGGCGACGAAGCCCAGCAGCGGCGGCGCGAGCATGAAGCTCACGAAGGCGATCTGGGCCAGTGCCGCGACGTTGACGGCAGCGGATCGGTCGGTGCGCTGCGCCGCGGCCGACATGGCCAGCGGGAACAGCACGCTGGTGCCGACGCCCATCAGGCCGAAGCCGATCAGTGCCTGCGCCGGATGGGCGGCGGTCACGACCAGCACGTTGCCGAGTCCGAGCAGCGTGAGCATCAGCCGGGCCACCTTCATCGGGCTGTGACGCTCGACGTGGCGGTCGGCGAGGTAGCGCGTCACCGCCTGCGTGAAGGCGCCGATCGCCACCGCCGCCGCGCCGACCCACGGGGCGGCCTGAAAGACGTCGCGCATGAAGATCGCCGACCAGTCGAAGCCGGCGCCTTCGAGCACCAGCGCCGACAGCGACAGCGCGACCAGCACGAGGATGGCGCCGGTCGGCCGGGAGAACAGCGGCGCCGGCCCGTCGCTGGCGGCGACTGCGGCGGCGCGGTGCGGCGCAGCCTCGAAACGGCCCATCAGCAGCACGGTCATGAGCAGCGACAGCGGCACCATGCCGGCGAGCTGCCATTGCGGGCTCAGGCCGACGCGGGCGGCCAGCGCGCCCAGCAGGCCGGCACCGAAGAAGCCGAAGCTCCAGAAGGCATGGGCGCGGTTCATGATGCGCCGGCCTTCCTGGTGCTCGACGCGGTCGGCCTCCAGGTTGACGACCACCTCGATCGCACCGATGAAGAGGCCGGCCGGGAACAGGCACAGGAACAGCCCGAGCGTGCCGCTGGCGTGCGAGGCGACCGCGTAGAAGACCGGCAGCAGCGGCGGCACGATCAGCAGCATGCGGCGGTGCCCGATGCGCTCGATCAGCCGGCCGGCGAAGGTCAGCGAGACCAGCGTGCCCATCGCCGCGCCGATCAGGCCCATGCCGAGCTGGCCCTCGGTCACGCCCATCATCCCCTGCAGCTCGCCCAGGCGCGGGAAGAAGCCGCCGAAGCCGAAGGCATAAAGGAAGAAACCGGCGAAGACGCGGCGGTGCGCGGGCAGCTCGAGCCCGAGGCGGCGGATCAGGGAGGTGGACAAGCGGCGGCTCCGGAGGCGGGAGATGGGGGCGGACGTTCTGGGCGGCCGCGCAGTATGCGTTGCAGCCCTTGATCGCGTGCGACAGGCGGGTACACGACGGCGGCGCGTGCGCCGCACCACGGTCCGGGCTCAGCCGCGCGGCAGCACGATCGCGTCGCCGGGCTCGAAGGCGACGCCGACCGGGTCACCGCGCCGCAGCGAGCCGGCACCGCCGGCCGGCCCGAAGGCCAGCAGTTCGCCCCAGGGCGAGTCGAGCAGCACCTCGGCATGGCTGCCCAGGTAGTCGGCGCGCCGGCAGGTCGCGTCGAAGCGGCCGGCCCCGGCGCCGACCAGGCCGATGCGGTGTGGCCGCAGCGCCAGCGAGGCCGGCCCCGGCACCAGCCCCGGCGCGATGGCGGCCGGTTCGACCGGCACGGCCACGCCGCCGGCCTCGAAGCGGCAGCGCTCGCCGTCGCGCCGCAACGTGCCGTCGACCAGGTTGGCGTCGCCGATGAAGTCGGCCAGGAAGCGGCCGGCCGGGCGCTCGTACAGCTCGGCCGGTGTGCCCTGCTGGGCGATGCGCCCGCCATTCATGACGATGACGCGGTCGGACACCGCCAGCGCCTCGCTCTGGTCGTGCGTGACGTAGAGCACCGTCAGCGCCAGCGACTGCTGCAGCTCGCGGATCTCCTGGCGGACACGCCGGCGCAGCTTGGCGTCGAGGTTGGACAGCGGCTCGTCGAACAGCAGCACCGCCGGCTCCAGCACCAGCGAGCGCGCCACCGCGACGCGCTGCTGCTGGCCGCCCGACAGCTCGGAGGGCAGGCGCTGCTCCAGCCCGGCCAGGCCCAGCATGCGCAGCTTGTCCTGCGCCAGCTCGCGCGCCCGGGCCGGCTTCGTGCCGCTGGCGATCGGGCCGTAGCAGACGTTGTCGAGCACGTTCAGGTGCGGGAACAGCGCATAGGACTGGAACACCATGCTGACGTCGCGCTCGTGTGCGGCACGGCGGGTGACGTCGACGCCGCCGATGCGGATCGCGCCTTCGCTGGCCGCCTCCAGCCCGGCCACCATGCGCAGCGTCGTGGTCTTGCCGCAGCCCGACGGGCCCAGCAGCGTCACCAGCTCGCCCGGGGCGATCGTGAAGCTGACCGCGTCGACGGCGGTGACCTTGCCGTAGCGCTTGCTGACGCGCTCGAAGGAGACGCCGCCGGCGGTGTTCGGGTGGACAGGCTGGTTCATGGGTCGGTCAATGTCCGGTGACGAGCACGTCGCGCGCGCCGGCGGCAGGTTCGGCGCCGCGCTGGCGCCGGCCGATGCGGGTCTCGCCGGTCAGCGCCTGCACGGCCAGCAGCACCGCCAGCATGAACACGATCAGCACCGTCGAGTAGGCGATGGCCAGCGGGTACTCGCCGGCCTCGACGCGGCCGATGATGTAGACGGTCGCCAGGTTGTATTTCGCCGTGACCAGGAAGATCACCGCGCTGACCGCCGTCATCGCATGCGTGAAGCTGAAGACCAGCGTGGTCACGATGGCCGGCCGCAGCAGCGGCAGCACGACCCGGCGCAGCGTCTGCAGCGTGCCGGCCCGCAGCGTCGACGAGGCCTCGTCGAGCGAACGGTCGATCTGCGCCAGTGCCGCGACGCCCGCCCGCACGCCCACCGGCATGTTGCGGAACACGAAGCAGATCACCAGGATCGCCAGTCCGCCGGTCAGCTCCAGCGGCGGCACGTTGAAGGCGACGATGTAGGCCACGCCGATCACCGTGCCCGGCACCGCGAAGGCGACCAGCGTCATGAACTCGAAGATGCCGCGCCCGGCGTAGCGGTGGCGCGTGATCACGTAGGCCGACAGCAGACCGACAAGGGCCGTCAGCGGCGCGGAGATCCCGGCCACCATCACGGTGGTGAAGAAGCTGTCCCAGGCCGAGCCGCTGAACAGCAGGCCGTGCGGCCCCCAGTCGATGCCGAAGCCTGCGCCCAGGTGCTTGAGCGACAGCGCCATGTCGCCGCGGCCGATGTCCTTGACGAAGCCGCCGACCGCGATCACCGCATAGCAGGCCAGCGTGAAGCCGATCCACAGCCAGGACAGGCCGACACAGCCGAGCCGCAGCGCGTCGGGCAGCACGGCGGGCAGGCCGCTGTCGCCCTTGCCGGTGACGCTGACGTAGCTCGCGCGACCGAGCCAGCGCTGTTGCAGCGCGAAGGCCGCCAGCGTGAAGACCAGCAGCACGGCGGCCAGCACGGCGGCCCGGCCCGGGTCGAGCTGCGCGCCGGCGACGGCGAAGAAGATCTTGGTCGACAGCACCTCGTAGTTGCCGGCCAGCACGATCGGGTTGGCGAAGTCGGCCATGCTCTCGACGAAGCCGAGCAGGAAGGCGTTGGCCAGCGCCGGCCGCAGCAGCGGCCAGGTGACGGTGCGCATGACGCGCCAGCGCGAGGCCCGCAGCGTCTGGGCCGCCTCTTCCAGCGACGGGCTGATGGCCGCCAGCGCGGCGTGCAGCATCATGAAGGCGATGGGCGTGAAGCTCAGCAGCTGAGCCAGCGTCACGCCGGTCAGGCCGTAGATCCAGCGCGAGCGCGGGATCTCGAAGACGCTCGACAGCCAGCCCGTCACCAGCCCGGTGCGGCCGAACAGCACCACCAGGGCCAGCGCGATCACGAACGGCGGCGTGACGATCGGCAGCACCGCCATCAGCCGGAACAGCGCGCCCTGCCGGCGCTGCGCCTCCGGGTCGCGGTGCCCGCGCTGTGCGGCCAGCGCCAGCACCAGGCCGAGCAGCGTTGACAGCAGTCCGACGATCGTCGCCAGCACGATCGAGTTGATCGCGACGCCGCAGTGCGCGCCCTCCCCGGCCAGGCAACCCAGCCCCCAGATGTCCGGGGCGGCCAGGCGCTGCAGCACGACCCACGGCGCGAAGGCGCCGGCATCGTCGAACAACGCCGCGCCGAGCGAGCGGCCGACCGGGTAGAAGATGAACAGCAGCAGCAGCGTGGCGATCAGCACCACGAGGGTCGCCACCGTGCGGTCGGCGCCGAAGGCACCGCGCCGCGCCAGCCACTGGGCCAGCAAGAGCGCGGCGACGACGACCAGCGCCAGGGTCAGCGCGGTCGTCATGCGGCGCGCGGCTTCGTCGTCGTCATCCAGCTCACTTCGGCTGGTTGCCGACCTCGGCGTCCCACTTGGCCAGCAGGCGCTTGCGCTCGGCCGAGGAGCCGTACTTGGCGAAGTTGTAGTCGATCAGCTTGATCTCGCTGAGCTTGGGCGCCGCTGCCGGCACGGTCGCCTTCTTGTTGGACGGCACCTGGTAGCTCACGCCGGCGGTCGCGCCGATCGCCTGGGCCTCGGGCGTCAGGGCCCAGTCGTACCACTTGCGCGCGTTGGCCAGGTTCTTCGCGCCCTTGATGATCGACATGCTGCCGATCTCGTAGCCGGTGCCCTCGCAGGGCGACACGATCTTGACCGGTGCGCCGCCCAGCGCCTGCACCACCGCGTCATGCTGGAACGTGATGCCGATCAGCGACTCGCCGGTGGCCACCGCGCGGGCCGGCGCGGCACCGCTCTTGGTGTACTGGTTGACGTTCTTGTGCAGCGCCTTCATCCACGCGAAGGCCTTGTCCTCGCCCATGATCTGGACCATCGTCGCCAGCATGGTGTACGAGGTGCCCGAGGAGTTCGGGTTGGCCACCTGGATCTCGTCCTTGTAGATGGGCTTGACCAGGTCGGCCCAGCACTTCGGCTCGGGCAGCTTGCGCTTCTTCAGCTCGTCGGCGTTGTAGCTGAAGCCCAGCGCGCCAGCGTAGATGCCGACGGTGCGGAACTGCGCCGAGCGGGCCTGGCGCACGGCCCAGTCCTGCAGGCTGTCGAGGCTGGTCTTCGAGACATAGGGATCGGTCAGGCCTTCCTCGGCCGCCTGAAGGTGCGGGTCGCCGGTGCCGCCCCACCAGACGTCGCCACGCGGGTTGGCGGACTCGGCCTTGATCTGGGCATAGAACTCGCCAGAGCTCTTGCGCGTCATCGAGACCTTGATGCCGGTGGTCTTCTCAAAGGCCGCGACCATCGGCCGGCACCATTCCTCCTGCACCGTGCAGTAGACGGTCAGCTCGCCCTGGGCCGACGCGATGGACGGCGCGGCGAGCGCAACGGCGGCGCCGGCCAGCGCCAGCCAGCGGCGCAGCGGCAGGAAGGGGGTGTTCGACAGCTTCATGGTTGTTCTCCTGATGTGGTGACAGCTGACTCGGGCCGGTCGGCCGAGGCTTCAGCGATGCCGCAGCGGCGCGATGGCGAGGACCCGCTCCAGCTCGGCGGCCAGCGCATGGCTGGTGGCGACCAGCACGTTGCCCTCGCGCAGGCCGGCGCCATCGGCGCTGAAGAAGTCGTTGCAATGGCCGCCCGCCTCCTCGACCAGCAGCACGCCGGCGGCGCAGTCCCAGGCGTTGATGTGCAGCTCGGCATAGGCCTCGATGCGGCCGGCGGCAACGTCGACCAGACCCAGCGCGCCCGAGCCGGCACGGCGCATCGCGCAGCCGGCGTGCATCACGCGCGAGACCATCGCCAGGTAGTCCTCGGTCGAACGGCGCAGCGACCAGCCGCATTCCACCGTGGCCGCGCCCAGCGTGTCGCAGGCGCTGACCGCCAGGCGCCGGTCGGGCTGGCCGGCCTCGCTCAGCCAGGCCCCGCCGCCACGCTGCGCCAGGTAGAGCCGGTCGTGGCTGGGGTCGTGGATGGCACCCGCCACCGGCTGGCCGCCCTCCAGGTAGCCGATCGAGACGCAGTAGTGCGCGATGCCGCGGGCGTAGTTCGCGGTGCCGTCGATCGGGTCGATGATCCAGATCCGTTCGCCGGGCTCGCCGCCGTCCTCCTCGCCGATCACGGCATCGTTGGGATAGGCCGCCGCGATGGCGGCGCGCACGTGGCGCTCGACCCGGCCGTCCATCTCGGTCAGCACGTCGTGACGGCCCTTGAGCGAGGCCGCCGAGCTGCCGAAGCCGGTGTGCGCAAGCGCCCCGGCTTCGCGGACAAGTTGCCGGAGAAAGTCGAGGCGATTCATGCGGCGCCCCCGGGCTTGTCATCGGGCCATGCTAGCGGTCGAAACCAAGCGTCACGGCACGGCCCTCACCCGGACTTTCCCGCAACGCCCCAAAGCCATCACGGCCTTGGCAGGGTGGTTTGTCGGCCCGAGCGGTGCGGCGTACAACGGCTTGCACGCGTGGCAGGCCCGGTCCGGGTGGGCCGCTCAGGTCCCGCCGCGCCGGCCTTGACGCTCATCCGAGGAGTCCGACATGCGCAGACGCATCTATTGGCTGGTGCCCGACCTGGCAAGTGCCCGCCGCACCATGGACGACCTGCTGCTCGCCCGCATCGGCGAGTCGCACATCCACTTCATCGCCCGCGATGGCGCCGAGCTGACCGGCCTGCACGCGGCCAACCTTCTGCAAAGCTCGGACATCGTGCGCGCGGCGCAGTCCGGCCTGGTGATCGGCGGCGCGGTCGGCATGCTGTGCGGCGTCGGGCTGGCGCTGCTCGGGCCGCTGCTGGACAGCACGCCGCAGTGGGGCCTGGTCGGCGCGCTGGCGATCGCCGGCGGCCTGTTCGGGGCCTGGTCGGCCAGCATGATCGGCGCGTCCACGCCCAGCCACCGGCTGCTGCGCTTCATGCCGGCGATCGAGCGCGGCGACTACCTGCTGATGATCGACGTGCCGCGTGGCCGGGTCGACGAGATCGAGGACCGCCTCGCCGCGCTGCACCCGGAGGCGCATCTCGAAGGGGTCGAGCCGGGCATCCCGGCCTTCCCCTGAACGCCTGGACGGCCGAGTCCGCCGTTCAGCCCGGGATGATCCCGTAGAAGCGCTCCGGCTGGAGCTTGGGCAGTTGTGCGGCCCGGGCCGGGTCGAGCGGACCGGCGATGCCGAACTCGGCCTGCGCCGTGTCGCGCGGCGTGGTCGACAGCGACGGGTTGCCGCGTGCGTCGCTGATCGCCGCTGCCTTGGGCGCCGGGCCTTGTGCGGCACGGCGCGTCACCACCGCCGTCTCGCCGCTCTTGAGGGTGACCAGGTCGCCCGGTGGGTAGATGCCGATCGAGCGGATCAGCGCCTGCGACAGCGCCTTGCCCTGCGCGTCGACCTGCTCGGCCTGGTAGAGCTGGCGCGCCGCCACCTGCGGCGCCAACGCCGCGCGCTGCGCCCGCGGGCTGATCTTGGCCATGTAGACATCGGCGGCGCGCAGCAGCCGGGCCGCCTCGGTCGGCTCGGCCACGCCCTGCGGATAGCCGCCGCCGCCGGGCTCCTCGTGGTGCATCAGCACGGCGTCGAGCCATTCCTCGTCGTCGACGCCACAGCGCCGCAGCAGCTCGACCGACAGCTTCGGATGCAGCCGGATCGCCTCGCGCTGGCGCGTGTTCGGCGGATCGGCCTGTTCGGCCAGCACCGCCTGCAGTTCGAGCATCGACACGTTCATCGTCAGCGCCGCGCAGACGATGCGCCGCTGGCGCTCGACCGGCCAGCCCAGCGCCCGGCTGGTCAGCAGGCAGATCACCGCGACGTGCAGCGCGTGGGTCAGCGCGTACAGCGCGAATCGGCGGTCGTCGCGCCGCACCGCGAGGTAGAGCGCGACATCCGGGTCGCGGTCGACCAGCGCGATGCAGGCGTCGGCATGGGCCTCCAGCTCGGGCTTCAGCTCCCGGAACTTCGGCACCCGGCGCAGCAGCGCGTCGTAGTCCCAGACCTGCTGCTCCCAGCGGTCGAACAGCGTCGGGTGACGCGCGCTGGGCACCTTGCCGGCGCCGGTCGCCGCGGCGGCAGCCCGCTCGCCGCGCAGCCGCTTGACCTGGGCGTACTCGACCCAGGCGCCGCGCTCGTTGAGCATGTCGAACTGGCGTTCGGTCAGCACGCTCTGGCCCTGCGCCAGCAGCAGCCGGGCCTGCGCGTCCAGCACCCGGAAGGGCAAGGCCAGGCCCAGGTGGATCAGGTCGCGGACCTGGTCCAGCGGAACCCGCTCGGCGGGCGGCACGTCGGAAGCATGGTTGGGGTCTGCACTCATGAGCGTCGTCTTCCTTCACCGGACCGGCTTGCAGTCTCGCACCGCGACCCGCCCGCCGCGAGCGCCTCGCACGCCGTCCGCCCCAGCACCCCCGCACACCGGTCGACGGCGGACCCGCAACGCGCAGATCGGGCCCGGATCTGCGACATCTAGAGTTCCGTCACTAGACTTTGCTGCAGCGCAGCAAAACGCTTGCAGCTGTCACGGTCGACCCCTATAGTCCGTTCCATGTTGCAGTGCAGCAAAGCACCGCAGACGATCCACCCGATCAACCAACCGCCCGGAGTCACACCATGACCATCTCGCCCGAACAGATCGCCGCCGCCAACAAGGCCGCCCTCGACAACCTCGTCACGCTGACCCAGCAAGCCTTCAAGGGCATCGAGCAGCTCGTCGAACTCAACATGCAGGCTGCCCGCAGCTCGCTGGACGACACCGCCGAGAAGGCCAAGGCCGCCCTGGGCGCCAAGGACCCGCAGGAATTCGTCAGCCTGCAAGCCAGCCTGATCCAGCCGGCCCAGGAAAAGGCCGTGGCCTACGGCCGCCAGGTCGCCGACATCGCCGCCGCCACTCAAGCCGAAGTGACCAAGCTGGCCGAAGCCCAGGTCAAGGCTGCGCAGGACCAGTTCCAGTCGCTGGTCGAAGCCGCCACCAAGCAGGCCCCGGCCGGCAGCGAGAGCGCCGTGGCCGCCGTCAAGACCGCGATCGCCAACGCGACCGCCGCCTACGACACCGTCCAGAAGGCCGCCAAGCAGGCCGCCTCGGCCGCCGAAGCCAACTTCAAGCAGCTGAGCGCCACCGCCGAGTCGACCGCCAAGGCCGCCGCCGAAGCTGTCAAGAAGACCACCAAGCGCTGATCCGGCGCGCCGTTCGCCCTCGGGCGAGCGACACCCGACCCGCTCGAAGAGCCCGGCCCCGGCCGGGCTTTTTTGCGTCTGGCCGAACCGCGCTTGAAGCGCGTCCGCCGACCAGCGCGATCGGTCGACGCGCGGCATCATCGCGCCCTCGCCGCCCGGACCGGAACACCCGCCGGGCGCATCCACGAGGAGACACCCGATGAGCTACACCGCCGCCGCCGACCGCTACGAATCCATGCCCTACCGCCGATGCGGCGCCAGCGGGTTGAAGCTGCCCGCGCTGTCGCTGGGCCTGTGGCACAACTTCGGCGACACCACGCCGATGAGCGTGCAGCGCGAGATGGCGCGCACCGCCTTCGACCTGGGCATCACCCACTTCGACCTGGCCAACAACTACGGGCCGCCCTACGGCAGCGCCGAGATCAACTTCGGCCGGCTGCTGCGCGAGGACTTCAAGCCCTACCGCGACGAGCTGATCATCTCCAGCAAGGCCGGCTGGGACATGTGGCCCGGCCCCTATGGCCAGGGTGGCGGCTCGCGCAAGTACGTGCTGGCCAGCCTGGACCAGAGCCTGCAGCGCCTCGGCCTCGACTACGTCGACATCTTCTACTCGCACCGCTACGACAAGGACACGCCGCTGGAGGAGACCGCGCAGGCGCTGGCCCAGGCCGTGCGGCAGGGCAAGGCGCTCTACATCGGCATCTCGTCCTACTCGCCCGGCAAGACCGCCGAGATGGCCGCGCTGCTCAAGGCCGAGGGCGTGCCGCTGCTGATCCACCAGCCCAGCTACAACCTGCTCAACCGCTGGATCGAGAACGGCCTGCTCGACACCCTGGCGCAGCACGGCGCGGGCTGCATCACCTTCACCGCGCTGGCCCAGGGCCTGCTGTCGGACAAGTACCTCGCCGGCATCCCGGCCGATGCCCGCATCAACCGGCCGGGCGGCGGCTCGCTGATGCGCGAGCACCTCAGCGAGGCCAACCTGCAGCGCGTGCGCGCGCTCAACGGCATCGCCCAGCGTCGCGGCCAGAGCCTCGCCCAGATGGCGCTGGCCTGGGTGCTGCGCGACCCACGCGTGACGACCACGCTGATCGGCGCGAGCAGCGCCGCCCAGATCCGCGAGAACGTCGGCGCGCTGCGCAACCTGACCTTCACCGCCCAGGAACTCGCCGAGATCGACGCCCATGCCGGCGAAGGCGGCGTCGACCTGTGGCGGGCTCCGGCGACGGACTGGGCCTGATCCCGGTCCCGCTCGGCGGCGTGGCTCATCCGCGCCGCCACGCCGCCTGCTCCGCCACCCAGCCCGCGAAGGCATCCAGCAGCGGGGCGTAGCGGGCGGCATCGGACTCGATGTCGGCCAGCGCCAGGCAGGTCGCCTCCAGCGTCGACAGCTGGCCCGGCCGGGCCGCCTTGCGCAGCGCGGCATAGCGGCTGTCGGGCGGGGACTGCAACGGCCAGCGTGGCAGGGCCTGCAGGGCGGGATCGAGGTGCAGCAGGCGCAGGCTCTTGCGCCAGGTGGCGTCCAGCACGACCAGGCGCTGCGGGCGCACCGCGCGGTCGGCCAGCGGGCCAGGGGCCGATTCGGTGACCGGGTAGAGCAGCACGGTGCGGCCTTCGGCGCCGCCGTCGGCCGCACCGTCCAGCGTCTCGCCGACGTGGACCTCGCAGCGCTGCAGGCTCAGCTGCAGCAGCCTCAGGCTGCCCTTGGCCTGGGCGGCCTCGTCCGGGTGCTGCAGCACGCGCACCTCGACCGCGTGGGCGGTTGGGCGGACCCAGCGGCACAGGCAGGTCGGCAGCGGGCGCAGGCAGGCAGGGCAGTGGGGACGCGACATGGGCAAGGCGACGGCAGGTGGACGATTGTGGTCGCCCCACCCGCCCGGCCGGTCAGCTCGCCGGATCTTCCGGCGGCGGCTCCTGGTGGGCCTTGGCGAAGGTCAGGATGACCTCCCGGAGGATCTTGCGTTGCGGGGCGGGCAGCTGCAGGAAGGCATCGAAGGTCTCGCGCTCCTCGTACGTCAGCTTGTCTTCCCAGCGCGCCTTGTACTTCTGCACCGACTCGGCCACGCCTTCGCCGAAGCGCAGCACCTGAGGCTCGACCTTGAGCCACTCGGCCAGGACCTGCAGCTTGTCCTGGGCGGGGATGGCCTTGGCGTTGAGCCAGCTCCACGCGGCCTGGAGGCTGATCGACCGACCCAACCAGCGCTGGTTGAACTCGTGCTCGATGACCGAGGCGCGCACCTCACAGCCAGCGGCCTGCATCGCGGCGCGGAGTCGCTTGCTGAACTCGAGCTTCTCATCCATCAAGTGGAAATTAATGGAGGCATCAAGCGACGAATGCAGTTCGTTTGATCAGAGAATCAAAAGTCGTTTGATTTCTGAGTCAAGCCTCGCTTGATGCCGCGCATGCCCAAGTCACTGCTCGATCAACTGCCCGACATCGTCGCCCAAGGCCGCAAGGAGGCCGAGAAGATCCTGGAAAGCCTGGAAGGCCGTCACCGCGTCGGCCTGCAGACCCGCGAACTGGTGCTGCCCGCCCGCGACAGCAGCGCCCAGGACTGGGTCACCCAGCAGCGTCGCCAGGCGCAGGCCCGCGAGGTCGGCGCCGCGCTGCCCGACACCGCGCCCTGGACCAACCGCCTGATCTATGGCGACAACCTGCTGGCCATGGCCGCCCTGCTGGCCGGCGACGAGGACACGCCCTCGCTGCGGGGCCGCGTCGACCTGATCTACATCGACCCGCCGTTCGACTCCAAGGCCGACTACCGCACCAAGGTGACGCTGCCCGGCGTCGAGCTGGAGCAGAAACCCACCGTCATCGAGCAGTTCGCCTACTCCGACACCTGGGCGGACGGCACCGCGTCCTACCTGGCCATGATCACGCCGAGGTTGATCCTGATGCGGGAGCTGCTGGCGGATACGGGGTCGATCTACGTGCATCTGGATTGGCACGTGGGGCATTACGTGAAGTTGGTGATGGACGAGGTTTTTGGAAAGGACCAGTTCATCAACGAAATCATTTGGAAGCGGCAGACGGCCAAGGGCGACGTCACCCAAGGGGCCACACACATGGGGCGCATTCATGACACGCTCTTCCTTTACGGAAAAACCGTCGCGCGACATTGGTCACCGGTCTTCACGCCATACACGCAGGACTACATCGATGACTTCTACCGCCACAAGGATTCCGGCGGTCTTTACCAACTGAGCGATATCACGGCGCCAGGAGGCGCGTCCAAAGGCAATCCGTACTACGAGTTCATGGGCGTGACGCGCTACTGGCGCTTTTCTGAGGCACGCATGCACGCCCTGTATGCAGAGGGTCGAATCGTGCAGACCTCGCCCGGAACAGTGCCACGCCAGAAGCGCTACCTGCATGACATGCCCGGAGTCCCTCTTCAGGACCTGTGGTCGGACATCCTCCCCGTGCAAGCGCAAGCCAAGGAAGCCGTGGACTACGGGACCCAGAAGCCTGAGTCCCTGCTCGATCGCATCGTTCGTGCGTCTTGCCCGGAAAACGGAATGGTCCTGGATTTGAACGGAGGCTCAGGCACCACCGCCGCCGTTGCCGAAAAACTCGGTCGCCGCTGGATCACCACCGACATTGGCAAACCCGCCTGCATGATCATGCGCAAGCGCTTGATCGACCTGGACGCCAAACCCTTCCTGTACCAGGCGGTGGGCGACTACCACGTCGAAGCCGCCAAGGCCACGATGGGGCGGGACTTCCGGATCGGCGACCTGGCGCAGATCGTGTTGTCGCTGTATGGCGCACTGCCCTTGGCGCCGGAAGACAACCCGGCGCGCAACCTTGGCCAGATCGCGGGTTTCTCGGGCAGCGCCGGGCGTGGCAGCAAGACGCTGGTGCTGGCGGATTCGCCGAACAAGATGACTGGCACCGCCACCCTGAAGAAGGCCGTGGCGCTGCGGGATACCCTGCTGGGCGGCTGGGATCGGGTGGTGGTGCTGGGCTGGAATTTCGAGCCTTCGATCGGCGAAACCCTGACGGCGATGAACGACAGCCGTCTGGAGGTGCTGGTGATTCCGCCCGACCTGCTCGATCGGCTGAAGAAGAAGGGTGGCGTCGACAAGTTGCGCGGCCAGGTGCGGTTCTCGTCGCTGCAATACCTGACGCTGGACCCGGTGGATCGCCGCCGCCTGCCGCCCGATGCGGACGGTGCGCCGCAGGAAAAACTCACCGTGTCGCTGAAGAACTATGTGCTGCTGTCGCCCGAGGCGATCAACCTCGATGAGGCCAACCGCGTCAAGCTCCAGGCGGTGATGAACAAGGATCCGCTGGCGCTGATCGAATACTGGGCGGTCGACCCGGACCACGACGGGAAACTCTTCCGCTCGGTCTGGCAGGACTACCGCGGCAACACGGCCAACGATGGCGACGAATGGATGGTGATGTCGGTGGCCGATCTGGTCGTGCCGGCGGTGCCGGGCACGCGTCGGGTCTGCGTCCGGGCGGTCGACGTGTTCGGCTTCGAGTCGGAGGTGGTGGCCACCGTGGCGGAGGCGCGGGCATGAGCGCCGCCGCGAAGTTGACAGGAAAGCTGGCAGCGACGTTGGCAGCGAATCCAGCCGCGCAGGCCGACGATCCGCTGGCGCTGTCCAAGGCCCTCACCGCCTACACGGCACCGCTGTGCAACGGGCTGGCGCATGGCGCGGCCGATCTGTTCGACCTCGTCACGCCGACCACGGCCGAGCTGCTGCACGTCTGGTTCGGCGAGGATATGACGGCCACCCGCCAGGGCCTGAACTTCCACCCCGGACAGAGGCAGGCGATCCTGAACACGATCGTCGCGCACGAGGTTCTGGCGGCGGGATCGTTGCGAGAGCTGTACGAGAAGGTCGCGCCCACGGCCTTGCTGGCGGGCGACCGGCTGGCCGAGGTGTCCGATGCCAGGCATGCCCATCCGAAGTACTGCCTGAAGATGGCCACCGGCACCGGCAAGACCTGGGTGCTGCAGGCGCTGCTGATCTGGCAGCTGCTCAACAAGAACGCCGCGCTCGCAGAGGGCCGGGACGACCCGCGCTTCACGCGCCAGTTCATGGTCGTGGCACCCGGCTTGATCGTCTACGAACGGCTGCTGGATGCCTTCTGCGGCAAGCTGGTCGCCGGCTCCACCTCCGGCGCGCGCGACTTCGCCACATCGGATCTGGTGCGTTACGCCGAGCTGTTCATTCCCGCGGCGCACCGCGCGTCCGTGCTCGCCTTCGTGCGCGGCAACGTCTGCAGCAAGAGCGAGATCGGCCTGAAGGCCACCGGCAACGGGATGATCGCCATCACCAACTGGCACCTGCTGGCCGAGGGCGACGTCGAGGACGAGGTGCCCGACGTCCACGCGCCGGGCGAGCTGCCCGACCCGCAGCGCGTGGTGGACGCGGTGCTGCCGCTCACCCCCGGCCGGGCCGCCGGCAACAGCCTGGACATGCTCGACCGCCGCTACGCCAGAGGCAACGTGCTGGCGTACCTGGCGAGCCTGCCCGAACTGATGGTGTTCAACGACGAGGCGCATCACATCCACGAGGTCCGGCGCGAAGGCGAGACCACCGAGGTGGAATGGCAGAAGAGCCTGCGCCGCATCGCCGAGACCAAGGGCCGCCGCTTCGTGCAGGTGGACTTCTCGGCCACGCCCTACAACGACGTCGGCACGCCGACGCGGCGTCGCAAGGTCTACTTCCCGCACATCGTGACCGACTTCGATCTCCAGAGCGCCATGCGCGCGGGGCTGGTGAAGTCGCTGGTGCTGGACCGCCGCAGCGAGATCGGCGCCCTGCCGTTGGAGTTCAAGGCCGAGCGGGACGAGCACGGCAACCCGATCCTGAGCGCCGGCCAGCGCGTCATGCTGCGCGCCGGCCTGCACAAGCTGCGCAAGCTGGAGACCGACTTCGCGAGGATCGACCCGACGCGTCATCCGAAGATGCTGGTGGTCTGCGAGGACACGGGCGTGTCGCCCCTGGTGGCCGGCTTCCTGCGCGACGAGGGACTGGCCGAGGACGAGGTCATGACGATCGACTCGGGCAAGAAGGCCGAGCTGGGTCCGAGGGACTGGCTGCCGGTGCGCGAGCGCCTGTTCAACGTCGACCGGCATGCCAGGCCGCGGGTGATCGTCAGCGTGCTGATGCTGCGAGAGGGCTTCGACGTCAACAACATCTGCGTGATCGTGCCGCTGCGTTCCTCGCAAGCCCAGATCCTGCTGGAGCAGACCATCGGCCGCGGCCTGCGACTGATGTGGCGCGACCCGGAATATGCCGACCTGAAGCGCGAGAACCGCGAGCGCATCAACGCCGGGCAAGAGCCGGAGAACCTGCTGGACATCCTGTCCATCGTCGAGCACCCGGCCTTCCAGTCCTTCTACGACGAGCTGATGCATGAAGGCCTGGCCGGCATCAGCACCGACGATGCCGATGAGCGCTCGGGCACCGGCGACGTGGTCGCGTCCGAACTGCGGGAAGGCCACGAGGCCTTCGATTTCGCGATCCCCTTCATCCTCCGCGAAGCCGACGAGGTGATCGCCCATGCCCCGCTGGACGTGGCGACGCTGCCCGCGTTCACGACGCTGGGCCTGGACCAGCTCAAGGGCCTGCTGGGCCAGGGCGACCAGTTCGTGTCCCAGGACCTGCAGAGCAGCACGCTGTTCGGCAGCTACCGCATCGACGGCGCGGTGATGCGCGTGGGCGGCTACAACGACTACCTCTCGCGCCTGACCCGGCGCATCAGCCAGGCCCTGAGCCAGCCGCTGCCGAAGACCGGCAAGGTGGCCAACCACCTGGCCCAGCCCTACCTGCAGGTCAACACGGTCGAGCTGACGGGCTGGCTGGACGACTACGTCTGGGACCGGCTGTTCGGCCGCGACTTCAATCCCCTGGCCGACGACAACTGGCGCGTCCTCTTGCTGCAACCCGTCGTCGACCATGTGACCAAGGTGTTCGGCATGGCCCTGCTGGACGCGCAGGAGCGCCGCATCGAGGGCGAGACGGAGGTGCGTCACCGGCGCCTGTCCGAGGTGCCCCGTCTGATGGTGCGCACGAGCTGTTCGGTGGCGGTCAGCAAGTGCATCTACCCGCGCCTGCCCTATCCGTCGCACCACGGCGGTCTGGAAAGGACCTTCATGCACTGGGCACAGGCCGATGCGGGCATCCAGGCCTTCTGCAAGATCAGCGAGACGCGGCACGGCTTCGCCCGGCTGCGCTACGTGAAGGAAGACGGCCTCCCGGCCTTCTATTCGCCGGACTTCCTGGTGCGCACGGACGACGCGATCCACCTGGTCGAGACCAAGGCGCAGGCGCAGACGCTGCATCCGAATGTCCAGCGCAAGCGCCGCGCGGCGCTCGCCTGGTGCGAACGCATCAACCAGCTGCCCGAGGCGGACCGGGACGGACGCCCATGGCACTACGTCCTGCTGGGCGAGGACGTCATGGCGGACTGGCAAGCCAAGGGCGCGACGCTGGCGCAACTGCTCCGGTTCGCGCGCTTGCGTCCGGTGGCGGACGGGGCCGCGCAAGTCCCGCTGCTCTGAGACCTGTCCCGCACCGATCGGGGCTGCGCTACCGTTGCCCCACCCCACCCCGGAGAGCCGCACCCATGGCGAGCAACATCGAGATCAAGGCCCGCCTGTCCTCGCTGGAGGCGATCGAGCCGCAGGTCGCCGCCGTCGCGACGCAAGGGCCGGTCGAGCTGCTGCAGGACGACACCTTCTTCACCTGCGACAACGGCCGGCTCAAGTTGCGGGCCTTCGGGCCGGACGCGCAGGGGCGGGCGGTGCCGGCCGACCTGATCTTCTACCGGCGTGCCGATGCGGCCGGGCCGCGGGCCTGTCACTACCGCCTCAGCGCCTGTCCGGATCCGGACGGCATGCGCGTGCTGCTGGCCGAGGCACACGGCCAGACCGGACGGGTGCGCAAGCGCCGGCTGCTCTACCTCGTCGGCCGCACGCGCATCCACCTGGACCGGGTCGAGGGGCTGGGCGACTTCCTGGAACTGGAAGTCGTGATGCGCGACGGCGAGCCGCCCGAGGCCGGCCTGGCCGAGGCCCGCGCGCTGATGGCGCAGCTGGGCATCGGCGCGGACCAGCTGGTCGCGCAGGCCTATGTCGACCTGCTGGCCGCGCGTGAAGCGGCACAGGACGCCGCCCGCCAGGCCACGCCCGACTGGCTGCTGGACCTGGCCGATTCCGAGCTGGCCTCGGTCACGCCCGACGGTGCCGGCGGCCTGCGGCTGCGGCTGGCCGTCGCGCTGCTGGCGCCGACGCCGTCACGCCGGGCCGAGGGCGCCGAGGCCGAACACGCGCTGGGCGTGACGCTGCATGTCATGGCCGTCACCGGGCTGGACGCAGCGGCGCTGGCCGAGGTGACGGCCGGGCGCATCCGCCAGGCCCGGCTGGTTGACGCCGCCTCGGGCGCGACGCTCGCCCTGCCCTGCCCTGGCCGTGTCGACGGGCCGCTGCGGATCGAGCTGCAGCCGGCTCACGGACCGGCGTTGCGCTGGCAGGCGGGCGGCCTGCGGGTCGAGCTGCCGGACGACGCGCGGCGGCTGGGCGTTCACGCCTGCTGAACCACGCCGCCGGCGGTCCCGGCCCCGGTCCAGTAGCTCGGCGCGCCGTAGGTGTGCTTGAGGTAGTCGATCCACAGCCGCACCCGCAGCGGCAGGTGGCGGGCGTGCGAGAACACCGCGTAGATGCCGTTGGGCGACGCCGCGTAGCCGTCCAGCACGGCCACCAGGCGGCCACTGCGCAGGTCGTCCTCGACCTCCCACTGGCTGCGCCAGGCCAGCCCGAGGCCGTCGCGGCACCAGGCGTGCAGGACCTGGCCGTCGGTGCAGTCCAGCCGGCCCGGCGGACGCAGGTGGTGGACCTCGCCGTCGATCATGAAGGCCCAGCCGCGCGACTGGCTGGCCTCGGAGCTGAGCGTCAGGCATTCGTGGCGCATCAGGTCGGAGGGGTGCTGCGGCAGGCCGGCGCGGGCCAGGTAGGACGGCGCGGCGACGCAGCGGCGGCGATTGTCGGCCAGCCGCACGCTGATCAGGCTGGAGTCGGGCAGGTCGCCGACCCGCACGGCGCAGTCGTAGCTCTCGTGCACCAGGTCGATCACCCGGTCGGCCAGGTTCAGCGAGATGCGCACCTCCGGATGCAGCGCCTGGAAGCGCGGCACCAGCGGCGCGACGTGGCGGCGGCCAAAGCCGCCGGGCGCGGTCAGGCGCAGCTGGCCGGCCGCCTTGACGCCGCCGGCGCTGACGCTCGCCTCGGCGTTGGCGAGGTCGGCCAGCAGCCGGTGGCAGTCCTCCAGGAAGGCGCTGCCCTCGTGCGTCAGCGTGATGCGGCGGGTCGTGCGCAGCATCAGCTTGACGCCCAGGCGGGCCTCCAGCGCATCGATGCGCCGGCCGATCATGGCCGGCGCCACGCCCTCGCCCGCCGCCGCGGCGGTCAGGCTGCCCTTCTGGGCGACAGCCACGAAGGCTTCGAGCTGGGTCAGGCGATCGGACATCGGGGTCTCCCGTGGTGGTCGATTCGTGCATCAGGCGCACGAATCAATGAACTTTGGCGAGCGTAATACTGATCAAAGTATGGAATAAAGTCCCCTCTCACGCTTCCCCCGATCCACCCACCTGCGCTCGCCGCACTGCACCATGGTCCGCGCTGTCCTGTTCGATGCCTACGGCACCCTGTTCGACGTCTACAGCGTCGGGCTGCTGGCCGAGCAGCTGTTCCCGCAGCGCGGCGACGCGCTGGCGCTGCTCTGGCGCGACAAGCAGATCGAGTACACCCGGCTGATCACCATGAGCGCGGCCGACGGCAGCCGCTACCGGCCGTTCTGGGACATCACCCGCGCCGCGCTGCGCTACGCCGGCCAGCGCCTGGGCCTGGCCATGAGCGCCGAGGCCGAGGACCGGCTGATGAACCAGTACCGCCACCTGAGCGCCTTCCCCGAGGTCCGCGAGGTGCTGCAGGCGCTGCACGCCCGCGGCATCCGCACCGGCATCCTGAGCAACGGCGACCCGGCCATGCTGGGCATCGCGGTGCGCAGCGCCGGGCTGGACAGCCTGATCGACCCGCTGCTGAGCGTCGAGCCGGTGCGCGCCTTCAAGACCGATGCCCGCGCCTACGCGCTCGGCCCGCAGGCGCTGGGCCTGCCGGCGCGCGAGATCCTGTTCGTCTCCAGCAACGGCTGGGACGCGATCGGCGCAACCTGGCACGGCTACACGACGCTCTGGGTCAACCGGGCCGGCCTGCCGCTGGACCCGCTCGGCACCGAGCCGACCCGCATCGGCAGCAGCCTGGCCGACGTGCTGGGCTTCTTCCCCGATCCGGCCGGCGCGGCCTGATTCCTGCACCCGACCGCCGGCACCCGACAAGAACCGACCGATCCTCACCCTCCCCCGAAGGACACCGCCATGACCGCACGCACCTCCATCCACGGCCTGAAGGTCGCCACCGAGCTGTTCCGCTTCATCGAGGACGAGGTGCTGCCCGGCACCGGCGTCGCCAGCGCCAGCTTCTGGGCCGGCTTCGACGCCATCGTGCGCGACCTCGCCCCGCGCAATGCCGCGCTGCTGGCCGAGCGTGACCGCATCCAGACCGAGATGGACGGCTGGCACCGCGCCCACCCCGGCCCGATCGCCGACATGGCCACCTACCGCGCCTTCCTGAGCCAGATCGGCTACCTGGTGCCGGTGCCCGAGACGGTACAGACGACCACCGCCCACGTCGACGCCGAACTCGCCACCCAGGCCGGCCCGCAGCTGGTCGTGCCGATCCTGAACGCCCGCTACGCGCTGAACGCCGCCAACGCGCGCTGGGGCTCGCTGTACGACGCGCTCTACGGCACCGACGCCATCCCCGAGACCGGCGGCGCCGAGCGCTCCGGTGGCTACAACCCGGTGCGCGGTGCCCAGGTCATCGCCTATGCCCGCCGCGTGCTCGACCAGGCCGCCCCGCTGGCCAGCGGCAGCCATGCCGACGCCACCGGCTATGTGGTCGCCGGCGGCGCGCTGGTGGTCACGCTCCAGGGCGGCGCCACGACCGGCCTGAAGGACGCCGCCGCCTTTGCCGGCTACACCGGCGAGGCCGCCGCACCGCGCTCGATCCTGCTGGCCCACCACGGCCTGCACCTGGACGTGCAGATCGACCGCAGCACGACCATCGGCGCCAGCGACGCGGCCGGCATCAGCGACGTGATCGTCGAGTCGGCGCTGTCGACCATCCTCGACCTGGAAGACTCGGTCGCCGCCGTCGACGCCGAGGACAAGGTGCTGGCCTACCGCAACTGGCTGGGCATCCAGCTGGGCACGCTGACCGAGGAGGTCAGCAAGGGTGGCAAGACCTTCACCCGCCGCCTCAACGCCGACCGCGTCTACACCGCGCCGTCCGGCAGCGGCGAGGTGCGCCTGCATGGCCGCTCGCTCATGTTCGTGCGCAACGTCGGCCACCTGATGACCAACCCGGCCATCCTGTGGGGCGCCGCGAATGGCGACGGTGACCGCGAGATCCCGGAAGGGATCCTGGACGCCGTCGTCACCACCACCATCGCGCTGCATGACCTGCAGGGTCGTGGCCAGAACGGCCTGCGCAACTCGCGCACCGGCAGCGTCTACATCGTCAAGCCGAAGATGCACGGCCCGGCCGAGGTCGCGTTCGCGGCCGAGCTGTTCGGCCGCGTCGAGCAGCTGCTGGGCCTGCCCGACAGCACCGTCAAGCTGGGCATCATGGACGAGGAGCGCCGCACCAGCGTCAACCTCAAGGCCTGCATCGCCGCCGCCTCGTCGCGCGTGGCCTTCATCAACACCGGCTTCCTGGACCGCACCGGCGACGAGATGCACACCGCCATGCTGGCCGGCCCGATGATGCGCAAGGGCGACATCAAGGGCAGCGCCTGGATCGCCGCCTACGAGCGCCGCAACGTGCTGATCGGCCTGAGCTGCGGCCTGCGCGGCCGGGCCCAGATCGGCAAGGGCATGTGGGCCATGCCCGACCTGATGGCCGCCATGCTCGACCAGAAGATCGGCCACCCCAAGGCCGGCGCCAACACCGCCTGGGTCCCGAGCCCGACCGCGGCGACGCTGCACGCGCTGCACTACCACCAGGTCAGCGTGGCCGCTGTCCAGCAGCAGATCGAGGCCAGCGGCGACGCCACCGATCCGGCCATCACCGAGAAGCTGCTGACCGACCTGCTGACCATCCCCGTGGTCGCCCAGGCCACCTGGAGCGCCGCCGAGCGCCAGCAGGAGATCGACAACAACGTGCAGGGCATCCTCGGCTACGTCGTGCGCTGGGTCGACCAGGGCGTGGGCTGCTCCAAGGTGCCCGACATCAACGACGTCGGCCTGATGGAAGACCGCGCCACGCTGCGCATCAGCAGCCAGCACATCTGCAACTGGCTGCACCACGGCGTCGTGACCGAGGCCCAGGTGCGCGAGACCTTCGCCCGCATGGCCGCCAAGGTCGACCAGCAGAACGCCGGCGACCCGTCCTACAAGAGCCTGGTCGCGAACCCGCAGGGCGCCGCCTACCAGGCCGCGCTGGACCTCGTCTTCAAGGGCAAGGAACAGCCCAGCGGCTACACCGAGCCGCTGCTGCATGCGTGGCGGCTGAAGGTGAAGGCGGGGGCCTGAGCGGGGCGGCTCAGCCCTCGCCACCCCAGCTGAACGCCTCGCCCAGCGCCCGCGCGACCGCCTCGGTCGCGGCGATCGACAGGGTGAGGGTGTGGCGCACGGTCTCGCCACCGCCGGCCGGCTCGGACACGAGGCGGCCGGCCGACGGGTCGTAGCGGACCTGCTCGCGGGTGCTGCGCTCGGTGCTGGCGCGCAGGTCGGCGTCCCAGGGCGCACCCTCGTCGAGCGGGCCGGGGCCGTCCGGGAAACGGCGGTGCAGCCAGGCCAGCACCTGCACCACCTCGGCCTGCAGGGCCGGCAGGTGATCCGGCCGGACGGAGGCCATCGCATCCAGCGTGCAATGGCCTTCGCCGTCGTCGCTGGTCTCGAAGTCGAGCAAGGTCAGGGAAGTCATCGGCTCGATTCTGGCGCTGCCGTCCGGCCTCCATTCATCTGGTCGTACTTCAGGAAGTACTGCTTCGCCAACGCCACCAGTTGCCGGTCACTCGGGTGATCGACCAGCTCGTAGCCGACCACCTGCGGCACCAGCGCCGGGCGGTGCTTCTCGACGTAGTGGCGGAAGTCCGTCAGCGCGGTGTGCGAGCCGGTGACCAGCACCTCGGCGATGCCGGCCAGCGCGTCGCAGACGACGGCGTAGAACTCGTGTTCGGTGCGCACCGCGCTGCCGTGCTGCTTGGTGTGGTGGGTGCGGGCCTTGACCTTCTCGGCCTGGACATGCTCGGCGTCGAACTGCAGCACCTGGGCCTGGTGGTGATCGATCAGCACCACGGCGTGGAACATCGTCATCGAGGGTTCTCCTGCTCTTTCCGCGCGTCCGGGGCCGGGTCGGCGGGTTGCCGGTGGTTGGCGTGCCCCAGGCGTCGAAGCCATGTTCTGCCCGGACGACGCACCCGGCCTTGACCGGGCGCAAGCCGCAGCCCCATCCGTGGAAACCCGCACCGGCCGACCCGACATTCCGAGTCGATAGCATCCCGCCCTTGCCCGTCAGACGTCGCCTTGCGCGCCACCGCCGATGAACCGCTCCCTGTTCCACCATGCCCTGATCCTGGGGCTGCTCTCGGCCATCGGCCCGTTCGCGATCGACATGTACCTGCCGGCGCTGCCGGAGATCGGCCGCGCGCTGCAGGCCGAGCCGCATGCGGTGCAGAACAGCCTGACGGTGTTCTTCCTGGCGATGGGCGTGTGCCAGCTGATCTACGGCCCGATGTCGGACCGCTACGGCCGCAAGCCGCCGCTCTACCTGGGCCTGGCGCTGTTCGTGATCGGCAGCATCGGCTGCGCGCTGGCGACCGACGTGAACCAGCTGATCGGCTTCCGCTTCCTCGAAGGCCTGGGCGCCTGCGCCGGCGCGGTCGTGCCGCGCGCCATCGTGCGCGACCTGCACACCGGCGTCGAGGCGACCCGGCTCAGCTCCCTGCTGATGCTGGTCTTCAGCGTCTCGCCCATCCTCGCGCCGCTGGCCGGCAGCCTGACCATCGCGGCGGTCGGCTGGCGCGGCATCTTCTGGGCCGTCACGCTGTTCGCGCTGGCCGCCATCGTGATGATGGCGATGTGGCTGGAGGAAAGCCGCCCCGCCGCCGCCCGCGCCGGCACGCGCCTGAGCGGCACCCTGCCGGCCTACCTGATGCTGCTGCGCGACCGCCACTTCCTCGGGCTGACCTTCATCGGCGCCTTCGGCATGTCGGGCTTCTTCGCCTACCTGGGCAGTTCGCCCTACGTGCTGATCGAGCACTACGGCCTGAGCCCGACGCAGTACAGCTTCTGCTTCTCGATCAACGCGGCGGCCTTCATCGGCCTTGCGCAGTTCAACGGCCGCCTGGTGGCGCGCCACGGCCTGCCGGCCGTCGTGCGGCTGGGCGTGATCGGCTACTGCAGCATGGCCGTGCTGCTGTGGCTGAGCTTCGCGGCCGGTTTCGGCTCGCTGCCGCTGCTGCTGGTGCTGGTCTTCTTCAGCCTGGGCTGCCTGGGCCTGGTCGTGCCGACCACGGCGGTGCTGGCGCTGGAGAACCACGGCGCGGTCGCCGGCACGGCCTCGGCGCTGCAGGGCACCCTGCAGTTCGTGGTGGGCGCGGCGGTGATGGGCACGGTCTCGGTGTTCGTCGACGGCACCGCCTGGCCGATGGTCTGCGGCATCGCCGGCTGCGCCGTCACCGCCGCCGCGCTGACCTGGGGCACGCTGGGCCGGCGCGATGCCGCGCCCGTCACGCCATGAGCGACGACTGCCAGATCGAGGTCCCGCCCTCCTTCACCGCGCTGCATGTCGATGCGCGATCGCGCCTGCGCATCCCCCTGGCCGAGCTGCGCCAGCGCTACGAGTGGTGCGAGGACATGGCCCAGCAGCTGGTCGAGCGGGCCCAGCAGGTCCACCACGACCTGGGCGTGGCGCAGGACCAGGTCATCGCCCGGATCGGCGCCGGCCTGGCCGATCCGGCCAGCCAGGTCGACGCCGCCGAGGCCGGCTGGGTGCTGCGCCGGCTGGCCGAGCTGCTGGGCTGGGACTGGGACGAGGTTGCGCCGCCGCCGGATGCATCCGATCCGCAGCGGCCTGCGTAAAGGGTGGAGGCGAGGCGGTCACGGGACCGTCCGACCCCCAACCTCACCCGGAACGCAACATGCAACGCAAGCTCACCCTGATCGCCGCCGCCACCGCCACGCTGGTCCTCAGTGCCTGCGGCTCGATAAAGCCGATGGCCGACAAGATGGCGATGAAGCCGTTTGACCAGTCCACCCTGCCGGCCGCCGTGCAGGTCCCCGCCGGCCACCAGGTCGTGCTGGAGACCGTCGGTGCAGGCGACATCACCTACGAATGCAAGGCCAAGGCCGACAAGAGCGGCCACGAGTGGGTCTTCGTCGGCCCGATGGCGGTGCTCAAGGACCGCAGCGGCAAGGCGATCGGCAGCTACTTCGGCCCGCCCGCGACCTGGAAGGCGAACGATGGTTCGGCCGTCACCGGCAAGCAGCTCGCCGTCGCCCCGGCCAGCGCCGGCAGCATCCCGCTGCAGCTGGTCCAGGCCAACCCGGCCACCGGCATGGGCGCGATGCAGGGCATCAGCCACATCCAGCGCGTCGCCACGATGGGCGGCGTCGCACCGGCCAGCACCTGCGACGCGGGCGCGGTCGGCAAGAAGGAAGTCGTCAAGTACCAGGCGGACTACATCTTCTGGGCTGCCAAGAAGATGTGACATGAAGCCCCTCGACCGGCGGGTACGCCGGTCGATCCCCCAGGGGGATCCGGGCCGGCTTGGGGCGGCCCGGCGCTCGGCCCGGGAATGCGTTCGCCCCTCGCCCGGCGGGTACGCCGGTCGATCCCCCAGGGGGATGTCGGGCCGGCTTGGGGCGGCCCGGCGCTCGGCCCGGGAACGCGTTCGCCCCTCCATGGGGCCGCCGGTCCGGCCCCTTGTCCCGTGCGGCCTTCGGCGGGCGTCGATCAGCCCTTCTGCGGCTCGCGCAGGTAGATCTCCACGCGCCGGTTCATCGCCCGACCGGCCGGCGTGGTGTTCGTCGCGACCGGCTCGCGTTCGCCGCGGCCTTCGACCTGGATGCGGCTGGCCGGCACGCCGTGGCGGGCCAGGTAGTCGCGCACCGCTTCGGCACGGTCCAGCGACAGCGGGTTGTTGACCGCGTCGCTGCCGGTGTCGTCGGTGTGGCCGATGACGTGCATCTGCATGTCGGCGTCCAGGCCCTGGGCCAGCTTGTCCAGCACCGGCACCATCACCGGCTTGATCGCGGCGCGGCCGACGTCGAAGCTGAAGTCGGCCGGGATGTTCACCTTGAGCTGGTTGTCGGTCGTGCGGGCCACGTCGATGCCGGTGCCGCGGGTGGCGGCTTCCATCGCCTGGCGCTTGTCTTCCATGCGCTTGGACCAGAGGTTGCCGGCCACCGCGCCGACGGCGCCACCGACCACTGCCCCCGTGCCGGCCTTGCCGCCGGTGCCCTTGGCGATCAGCGCCCCTCCCACGGCACCGATGGCCGCGCCGGCGGCCGTGCCCTTCTGGGTCTCGCTCATGTTGGCGCAGGCGCCCAGCAGCAGGGCGCTGGAAGCCAGCGCGACGACGGTCAGCTGGCGGGTGTTCGAACGGGTCATGCGGGTATCGGTCATCGGGTCTCTCCTGTGTCAGTCGCCGGGCAGACATCGGCCCGGTGGCGCGGCGCGATTCTGTCGCCGCTGCGTTCACCCCTTGTCACAAGCTGTCAATAGCCGCGCGCCCGGTCGACCCGGTGACGCACCGGCTGACCCGCCAGCGCGGCGCGCACATTGGCCACCGCGACGTCGGCGGCGCTGCGCAGGTCGGTCATGGCTGCCGCATGCGGCAGCAGGGTCACGCCCGGGTGCGACCAGAAGGCATGGCCAGCCGGCAGTGGCTCGGTCGCGAACACGTCCAGCACCGCATGCCCGAGTTGACCGCTGGCCAGCGCGGCCAGCAGGTCGGCCTCGACCAGGTGGGCGCCGCGTGCCAGGTTCACCACCGCCGCGCCGCGCGGCAGGGCGGCCAGGAAACGTGCATCGATCAGCCCGCGCGTGGCGGGCGTCAGCGGCAGCAGGTTGACGACGATCTCGCTGCGCGCGAGCAACGGCCCGAGCGCCTGTGGCCCGCTCGTGCAGGCCAGCCCGTCCGGATCGGCCAGACGCGGCGTGGCGCCCCAGCCGGTCACGTCGTAGCCCTGCGCACGCAGCCGCAGCGCGGCGGTGCGGCCCATCTGGCCCAGGCCCAGCACGGCCACGCGGACCTCGTCGGCACGGCGCTGCGGGTGCGGCGCCCAGAGGCCCTCGCGCTGCGCCTGCGCGTAGCGGTGAAAACCACGGTGCAGCATCAGCACGGCCCACAGCGCGGTCTCGGCCATCGCGGCGTTCATGGCCGGATCGACCATGCGGGCGATCGGCAGTCCGGCCGGCACGCTGTCGTCGGCCAGCAGCTTCTCCACCCCGGCCCAGAGCGACTGCACCAGCCGCAGCCGGGGCAGGCCGCGCAGCACCGCCGGTGCCGGGTTGGCGACGATGGCGACGTCGATGCGGCCGGCCTCCTCGGGCGTCGCCGGCGCGTCCAGCACCCAGCGTGCCTCGGGCAGCCGCTCGGCCAGCGCGCGGTGCCAGTCGTCGCGCTCGCCGCGGTCCCAGCGGCCGGTCAGGAGGAGGGTCGGTTCGGTCAGCGGCTCGGTCATCGCGCCAGCATACCGAGGCGGTCGGCCGAAGCGGTCCGGCGCGGCCGTTCACGGCGACAATCCGGCGGTGAATCCGACCCCCCTCTTCCTGCCTTGCGCCAACGGCGTCGAGGCCCTCCTGGCCGACGAAGTTCGCGCCATCCTGGCCCCCGTCGCGCCGCGCGCGCTCGAGACGATCAACGCCGGACGCGGCGGCGTCGGCCTGCTCGGCAGTGCCGCCACCGCGATGCGGCTGCACCTGCACAGCCGGCTGGCCCAGCGCGTGCTGTGGCAGATCGCCGCCGGCCCCTACCGCGACGAGCAGGACCTCTACGCGCTGGCCATGGGCGTGCGCTGGGGCGACTGGATCACGCCGAAGAACTCGATCCGCGTCGACACCACGGCGATCCGCTCGCCGCTGCAGAGCCTGCACTTCGCCTCGCTGCGCATCAAGGACGCCGTCTGCGACGCCCTGCGCGCCAGCCACGGCGCCCGGCCGGACGTCGACCCGCGCCATCCCGACCTGAGCCTGGTGCTGCACCTGCACGAGGACCACGCCGCGCTCAGCATCGACCTGAGCGGCGAGGCCCTGTTCAAGCGCGGCTGGCGCGAGGCCAAGGGCGAGGCGCCGCTGAAGGAGACCCTGGCCGCCGCGATGCTGGCCGCCGCCGGCTGGCAGGGCCGCGAGGAAGACGGCGACCTGCTCGACCCCTGCTGCGGCGCCGGCACCATCGCCATCGAGGCGGCCCAGATCGCCTGCGGCATCGCCCCCGGCCTGCAACGCAGCTACGCCTTCGAGAAGCTGGCGCCCTTCCGGGCCGAGTCGCTGGCCTGGCAGCAGATGAAGGCCGAGGCCCGCGAGGCCGCGCACGCGCCGGCCGTGGCCATCCACGCCGGCGACGTCTCCTTCCGTATGACCGACTTCGCCACCCGCAACGCCGAGCGGGCCGGCGTCGAGCGGGCGATCCAGTTCAAGACCGCCGACGCGCTGCAGCGCCCGGCGCCCGGACCGCGAGGCGTGCTGATCATGAACCCGCCCTATGGCGAGCGGATCGAGGCCAAGGGCAGCGGCTCCGGCGGTCGCCAGGAACGCGGCAGCGACCGCTGGCAGTCGACCGAAGCCTGGGAACGACCCGGCCAGCGCGACGACGCCGGTGCCCGTGAAGGCTTCGAGGGCGCCAGCAACGCCGCCACCTTCTTCTCGGCCCTGGCGGCGCACTGGAAGCGCCAGTACGGCGGCTGGACCGCCTGGGTCCTCAGCCCCGACGCCAAGCTCCCCAGCGCCATGCGCCTGAAGGAAAGCCGCCGCATCCCGATGTGGAACGGCCCGATCGAGTGCCGGCTGTTCCGCTTCGACCTGGTCTCCGGCTCGATGCGCGAGAGCAAGCCGGTGGCCGGGCTGGGTGAGGCGGAGGCGGGGCTCCAGGATTGAGGGCTTGCGTCACTCGCCGAAGGGCTCCGCCCAATCTCAAATTGAGGTAGGCTTCCTGGGTGGCGATGAAGCTCATCTCGAACAAGGCCCTGCGTGACTTTGCGCGGCTGCACGTCGATGCCGAGACGTCGCTGCAGGCCTGGCGAAGGCTGATCGAGCACGGGAGCTACGGCAACTTCGCCGAGCTCCGCGCCACGTTCGCCACCGTGGACAAGGTAGGCGATCGCTACGTGTTCAACATGGGTGGCAACAAGTACCGCCTGATTGCAGCCATCGCCTTCAAGCCCGGATGGGTATGGGTCAAGGCTGTGCTGACCCATGCCGAGTACGACCGAGGAGCCTGGAAATGAACGTTCAAGACATTTCGTCGCACTGGGTGGCACTTCACGAGGCGCTCGGCGTCGGCGCGCCGCTGGCCGACGAGTCGGCCTACCTGGCCTTGCTCGCGCAGGTGGACGACATGGTCGAGGCCACCGGCGGCCAGGAGGAGGATCCGCTGTGGGGCCTGATCGGCGTGGCGGGCGATCGCCTGCGCGAGTACGAGGCCCGACACCATCCCTGGCCCGACACGAGCACGCCGGCCGAGGTGCTGGCCAGCCTGATGCAGGAACACGGCCTGACCCAGGCCCAGCTTCCGGAAATCGGCTCCCAGGGCGTGGTCAGCGAGGTACTGTCCGGCAAGCGCATGCTGAACCTGCGCCAGGTCCGTGCGCTGGCGAAACGGTTCAGCGTGCCCATGGAAGTGTTCGCGAACTGAACCAACGCTCCTGCGGATCGGCTGGCGCGCCATGGGGCGGTGAAACCACGTCCCGTGTTCACCCACCGAGCAAGCGCCGCGCGATCGCGCCGACCTCGCGCAGCGCGGCCTGCTGGGTCTCGTCCCAGCGGCCGCCGAAGCCCAGGCGGATGCAGTGGCGGAAGCGGTCGGTGGCGCTGAACATGGTGCCGGGGGCGATGCAGATGCGCCGTTCCAGGCAGGCCTGCGACAGCACCATCGAGTCCAGCCCGCCCGGCAACTCGACCCACAGGATGAAGCCGCCCGCCGGGTCGGTCACGCGCGTGCCTTTCGGGAAGCTCTCGGCGATCAGGTGGCGTGCCGCGTCCATGCGGGCGGCGACGGTCGCGCGCATCTGCCGGAAGGCCGACTCCTGGCCCGGCTGCGTCAGCACGTCGGCCATGGCGTGTTCCAGCAGCTCGGTATGGGCGCCCGACTGGACCGCCTTCAGGCGCTGCACCTCGGTCGACCAGCGGCCGGCCTCCAGCCAGCCCAGCCGCAGCCCCGGCGCGACGGTCTTGGAGAACGAACCGCAGATCATCACGTGGCCGCTGCTGTCGAAGGCCTTGACCGCGCGGCGCTTGTCCTCCTGCTCGGCCAGGTCGTTGTAGATCACGTCCTCGACCAGCGGGATGCCCTGCTGCCCGCACATCTGCGCCAGCCGGCGGCGGTCGGCCAGCGTCATGCTCGAGCCCAGCGGGTTGCTCAGGGTCGGCACCGCCAGCACGGCCTTGACCGGCTGCGTGTCGAAGGCGAGCTGCAGCGCGTCCAGCGACAAGCCGGTGCGCGGATGGGTCGGGATCTCGAGCGCGCGCAGGTGCAGGCTTTCGAGGATTTCCAGGAAGCTGAAGTGGGTCGGCGACTCCAGCGCGACCACGTCGCCCGGCCGGGTCACCGCCCGCAGGCACAGGCTGATCGACTCCAGGCAGCTGTTGGTGACGACCAGCTGGTGCGGCTCCAGCTGGCAGCCCATGCGCAGGGCATGGCGGGCGATGGCACGGCGCAGGTCAAGGTGGCCTGGGCCGACCGGGTAGGTGCACAGCGACGCCCGGTGGCGCTGCGCCGCGCGGCTGACGGCGCGCCGGATGCGCTCCTGCTGGAACAGGTCGGCCGACGGGCAGACCGCGCCGAAGGAGATGTGGTCCGGCGACATCGCGAGCTTGAGCACCTGCTCGGCCAGCGAGCTGACGTCGACCGCCAGCGAGGACGCCGGTGGCGCCGACGGCTCCGGCTCCGGCAGGCGGGCCGGCCGCGCGGCGACGAAATAGCCCGAGCGCGGCCGCGCCTCGATCAGCCGCGCGTCCTCCAGCGCCCGGTAGGCCTGCACGGCGGTCGACGGCGAGACGCCCTGCTGGCGCGCCAGCTCGCGCACCGACGGGATGCGCGCGCCGCGCGCCAGCGTGCCGGAGCGGATCGAACGCGCCAGGCGCTCGGCGATCTGCAGGTACAGCGTGTCGGACGTGGAGCGGCTCAGGTCGTCGGTGGCGGTGGTCATCGCTCGATTCTGTGCGGGTCGATCTGCGCCAGACCCGTACAGATGGCACCCGATCCGACCGACACAGGCCGCCGTTCCAGCCACCTGTACCGACCCGGACGACCACGGCCTGTGGCGGGTCGGGTGCACAGACGGCGGCCACGATGGCCGCCATGGACACCCACCTCGCGTCGCCCTCGCCGGTCTCGACCCCGGCCCCCGCCCGTCCAGCCCTGTCGCTGGCCCCCGGCGCCCTGCACCGCCGCGAGATCGCCGCTGGCGCGACGCTGGCGGTGCTCGCCGGGCGGCTCTGGGTCACGCTGGACGGCGACCCGGACGACCACTTCATCGCCGTCGGCCAGCGCTGGACCGCGTCGCATGCCGGGCGCTGCGTCATCCAGGGCGACGGCGCCGGGGCGAGCGCGTGGCGCTGGCTGGCCTGAGCGGCATGCGGCGCGCGCCGTGCTGCGCCGACAATCGCGGGCTTCCACAGCCCCACCCCGCACGCCCGTGAAACTCGCCCAACTGCTCTTTTCCCAAGGCTTCGGCCCGCGCCGCACCTGCGAGGGCCTGATCTGCTCGGGCGAGGTCCGCATCGGCGGCGTCGTCATCGACGACCCCTTCCACGAGATCGACCCGGTCGGTCTCGCATTCACCGTCGAGGACCAGGACTGGACCTACCAGGAGAAGGCGCTGCTGGTCATGAACAAGCCGGCCGGCTACGAGTGCTCGCAGAAGCCCAAGCACCATCCCAGCGTCTACGGCCTGTTGCCGGCTCCGCTGCGGCGGCGCGACGTGCAGAGCATCGGCCGGCTGGACGAGGACACCACCGGCCTGCTGCTGTTCACCGACGACGGCGGCCTGATCCACCGCTGGACCTCGCCCAAGCACCACCTGCCCAAGGTCTACGAGATCGGCTGCAAGCACCCGCTGACCGAACGCGCCATCGCCGACCTGCTGCATGGCGTCGTGCTGCATGACGACCCGCTGCCGGTGGCAGCGGCCGCCGCCGAGGCGACCGGGCCGTTCGAGCATGCGCAGCACGGCACGCTGCACGGGCTGCGCCTGACGCTGACCGAAGGCAAGTACCACCAGGTCAAGCGCATGGTCGCGGCGGTGGAAAACCGGGTCGAGACCCTGCACCGCAGCACCTTCGGCGCCTTCGTGCTGCCGGCCGACCTCGCACCCGGTCAATGGCGCTGGATCGCCAGCCCGACCGAGGTGCAGCCGGCGCGCTGACCGGCGCCCGGCAGCGACGTGTCAGTTCGACACGATTGCTTGCCGGCCTTGCAGCTTGCCGACGTCGGCGAGCGCGGCTCTTTCCGTCGCCAGGGTGGTCGCCAGGTCCGGATCGCCGCCCAGGTCCAGGCCAACCAGGTCGACCTGCTGGCCACGGCTGCGGACCAGCTCAAGCACCATCTCGCGCACCTCCGGCGACAGCTCGGGCCAGAGCGCCTGGGCGTCGGCGACGAACTGTTCCAGGCGTGCATCCCGCGCCGGGGCCGGTGCCACCGCCGGGCGGGCCATGCGCTCGATGCGGCTGGCCGCAGCGGGCCGCGCCGCCGGGCTGGCCAGCACGGCGCTGGCCGCCAGCATGCCGAGGGTGCCGAGCACGCCCCAGGCCACCATCAACTTGTCGAGACGACCCTGGCGGTCGCCGTTCCGGTTCTTGCTGCTGCTCATCACGGTCACTCCATCCCGCACGACTGCCGGGCTGGAACGCAGTCTGCGGGCCAGCCTCGGCGGCTGGGTTGCAGGCTGTGACAGACGTGACGGCGATCAGAGCTTCTTGATCGACTGGTCGAGCTTCTTCATCTCCATGCGGGCCAGCGCCAGGTTGCCGTGGCGGCGGTCGATCGACAGGTAGATGAAGACCTCGCGGTTGATGCCCACCGGGCGGATCAGGTGGTACTGCTCGGTCAGGCTGATGAGGATGTCCTCGATCGCCTGGTCGCCGAGTCCGACCGCCTTCATCGCCTTGAGCTTGGCCTGGACAACCTGGGTGTTGGCGGCCGAGGCGGCCTCGATGTCGAAGCTGCCGTTGCTGGTCGCCTCGATCATCATGCCGCTGGTGGAGTCGACGATCGCGGCGGCGATGAAGCCTTCCAGGTCGCGCAGGGGCTGGATGGTGCGGGAATTGGTCATGTCGTTTCTGCCTGAAAAGTGGGGGATCGGAGGGTGGGTGGTTGCCCCGACCGATGCCGGCATCACGTCAGGGTTGAACCCATCGTAGGCAGCAAACGATTTCGGAAATTGACATTTGTCCAGTTTCGGACCCCGGAAACGTGCGATCCGACCCTCCGGCACCCCGCCTGAACACGGGGGCCGGATGGGGCGGGAGGGGGCCGGACGGCGTGCCAGGCCCGATTCGTCCGGTCAGCGCGCCAGCACCGGCTTTAGCGCCGCGCCGGTGTGCGTGCGGCTGCGCACCACCTGCTCGGGTGAGCCGGCCATCACGACCTGGCCGCCGCCGGTGCCGCCTTCGGGGCCCAGGTCGATGACCCAGTCGGCCTCGGCGATGACGTCGAGGTCGTGCTCGATCACCACCACGCTGTGGCCCGCGTCGACCAGGCGGTGCAGCACCCGGATCAGCTTCTCGACGTCGGCCATGTGCAGGCCCACGGTCGGTTCGTCCAGGACGTAGAGCGTGTGCGGCGCGCCGGGACCGCGACGCGGCGCGGCGCGCGGGGTCGGGCCGTCGGCCGGCCCGGGCGGCAGCGGCAGCTCGTCGCGGACCTTGCTGAGTTCGGTCACCAGCTTGATGCGCTGGGCCTCGCCGCCGGACAGCGTCGGCGAGGGCTGGCCCAGCGTCAGGTAGCCCAGGCCGACGTCCTGCAGCAGCTTGAGCGGGTGGGCGATGCTGGGCATGCTGGCGAAGAACTCGACCGCCTCGTCGACCTCCATCTGCAGCACGTCGCCGATGCTCTTGCCGCGCCAGGTGACGGCCAGCGTCTCCGGGTTGAAGCGCGCGCCGTGGCAGAGGTCGCAGGGCACCTTGACGTCGGGCAGGAAGGCCATCTCGATGGTCCGCATGCCCTGCCCCTCGCAGCCGGGGCAGCGGCCGTTGCCGGTGTTGAAGCTGAATCGGTTGGCGGCGTAGCCGCGCGCCTTGGCCTCCAGCGTCTCGGTGTAGAGCTTGCGGATCGTGTCCCAGAAGCCGATGTAGGTCGCCGGACAGCTGCGCGGGGTCTTGCCGATCGGGGTCTGGTCGACCTCCAGCACGCGCTCGACGTTGCTCCAGCCCTCGACGGCGTCGCAGCCGGTCCAGGCGACCTTGGGCAACGGCGCCTCGGCGGCCTTGCGCCCGGTGCCGCGGGCGCTGACCGCCGCCTGCACGTTGGCCAGCAGGACGTCGCGCGCCAGCGTGCTCTTGCCGGAGCCGGACACGCCGGTCACGGCCACCAGCCGGGCCAGCGGCACCTCGGCATCGACGCTGCGCAGGTTGTGCAGCTTCGCGCCGCGCAGCTTGAGCACCGGCGTGTCGGCATCGATCGGGCGACGCGGCTTGAGCGGGTGACGCAGCGGCGCGTTCAGGTAGCGCCCGGTGATGGAGTCCGGATTGGCCTTGAGCTGCTCGGCCGTGCCCTCGGCCATGATGCGGCCGCCGCGCTTGCCGGCGCCCGGGCCGATGTCGATGATGTGGTCGGCCCGCCGGATGGTGTCCTCGTCGTGCTCGACCACCACCAGCGTGTTGCCGGAGGCGCCGAGCTTGTGCAGCGCATCCAGCAGGACCTGGTTGTCGCGCGGGTGCAGGCCGATGGTCGGCTCGTCCAGCACGTAGCAGACGCCCTGCAGGTTGCTGCCGAGCTGGGCGGCCAGGCGGATGCGCTGGGCCTCGCCGCCGGACAGCGTCGGTGCGGCGCGGTCCAGCGTCAGGTAGCCCAGGCCGACCTCGTCGAGGAAGCTCAGGCGCGACCTGATCTCGCTGACCACGTCGCGGGCGATCGCGGCCTCGCGGCCGTCGAGCTTCTGGCGCGTGATCCAGCGCGCCGCGTCGTTGACCGACAGCGCCGCCAGCGCCGCGATCGACTCGCCGCGGAAGCGCACCGCGCGCGAGACCGGGTTCAGCCGCGCGCCGGCGCAGGTCGTGCAGGGCCGGCCTTCGGCGCCCTCCTCCAGCTCGATCTCGGGTTCGGCGAAGGTGCGCTCGCGGCCCTTGTTGTCGTCGTCCTGCAGGCTGTCGTCGAGCGCCTTGCGCTGCTCGCGCGTCAGCGCCAGGCCGGTGCCGACGCAGTCGGGGCACCAGCCGTGCTTGCTGTTGTACGAGAACATGCGCGGGTCCAGCTCGGGGTAGCTGGTGCCGCACTGCGGGCAGGCGCGCTTGATCGAGAAGACCTTGGCCCGGCCGATGCGCCCGGAGGTGCCGGCCGCCATCGCGGTCTTCAGGCCCTTGAGCGGCGTCAGCAGGTGCAGCACGCCCTTGCCGTGTTCGAGCGCCTCGGCCAGCTTGGCGCGCAGCAGGGCCTCGTTCTCCGGCTCGACCACCAGGTCGGCGACCGGCAGCTCGATGGTGTGTTCCTTGTAGCGGTCCAGCTTGGTGCCCTTGGTGCCCCAACCGTCGGTCGGCAGGAACTCGCCATCGACCCGCAGGTGGGTGTAGCCCTTGCCCTTGGCCCACTTGGCCAGGTCGGTGTAGACGCCCTTGCGGTTGACCACCAGCGGCGCGAGCAGGCCGATGTGCTGGCCGCGGTACTCGCGCAGCATCTGCGCGGCGATCGATTCGGGCGTCTGCGGCTGCACGGCGACCCAGGCCTCGGGCGCCTCGCCGGTCTTGTCGGCCGGGTCGGGCAGGACGTGGAAGTCGCTGCAGGCCGGGCAGTACTGCACGCCCAGCTTGACGTAGAGCAGGCGCAGGAAGTGCCAGACCTCGGTGGTCGTGGCGACCGTGCTCTTGCGCCCGCCGCGCGACAGGCGCTGCTCGATCGCGACGGTCGGCGGGATGCCGTAGACCGCGTCGACGTCGGGCCGGCCGGCCGGCTGCACGATGCTGCGGGCGTAGGCGTTGAGGCTTTCGAGGTAGCGGCGTTGGCCCTCGTTGAACAGGATGTCGAAGGCCAGCGTGCTCTTGCCCGAGCCCGACACGCCGGTGACGACGCTGAACTTGCCGCGCGGGATGTCGACGCTGATGCCCTTGAGGTTGTGCTCGCGGGCGTTGACGATCTGGATCGCCTGGTCGCGCCGCGCCTTCAGCAGGGTCTGCAGCGGACGGCCCTCGGCATCCTGGGCGTCCTCGGTCGAGGCGTAGGTGGCCGCCTTCTCGGCGACGCGCACGCCGCCGTGGCCCAGCATCTCCTCGTACTCGCGCAGCGCCTGGCCGGTGTGGCTGGTGGCGTGGCCGCGCAGGTCGGCCGGCGTGCCCTCGGCGACCAGCAGACCGCCGGCGTCGCCGCCTTCGGGGCCGAGGTCGATCAGCCAGTCGCTGGCGCGGATGACGTCAAGGTTGTGCTCGATCACCAGCAGGCTGTGGCCGGCTTCGAGCAGCTTGCGGAAGGCCCGCATCAGCTTGGCGATGTCGTCGAAGTGCAGGCCGGTGGTCGGCTCGTCGAACAGGAACAGCGTGCCCTTGCGGGCCAGCTTCTGGCGGCTCGCGGTGCTGTTGCGCGCGGCCTCGGCCAGGAAGCCGGCGAGCTTCAGGCGCTGGGCCTCGCCGCCCGAAAGCGTCGGCACCGGCTGGCCGAGCTTGACGTAGTCCAGGCCGACGTCGGCCAGCGGCTGCAGCGCGCGCACCACCTCGCGGTCGTCGGCGAACAGGCGCACGGCGTCGGCGACGGTCAGCTCCAGCACGTCGGAGATGCTCATCTCGCGGCTGCCGCGCGCGAGCTTGACCTCGCGGATCTCCGGCCGGTAACGGGTGCCGTCGCAGTCCGGGCAGCGCAGGTAGACGTCGCTCAGGAACTGCATCTCGACGTGCTCGAAGCCCGAGCCGCCGCAGGTCGCGCAGCGGCCGTCGCCGGCGTTGAAGCTGAACAGGCCGGCGGTGTAGTTGCGCTGCTGCGCGGCCGGCAGCGCGGCGAACAGCTCGCGCACCGCGTCGAAGGCGCCGACGAAGCTGGCCGGGTTGGAGCGCGCGGTCTTGCCGATCGGGCTCTGGTCGACGAAGACCGCGTCCGACAGCCAGTCCGCGCCCAGCAGGCGGTCGTGCTCGCCGGGCGTCTCGGTGGCCTGGCCGAAGTGGCGTGCCAGCGCCGGGTAGAGCACGTCCTGGATCAGCGTGGACTTGCCCGAGCCGCTGACGCCGGTCACGCAGACCAGCCGCTGCAGCGGGAACTCGACCGTCAGGTCGCGCAGGTTGTGCTCGCGCGCGCCTTCGAGGATCAGGCACGGCGTGCTGTCGAGCACCGGCCGCGTCAGGCCCAGGCCGATGCTGCGGCGCGCGCCGAGGTAGGCGCCGGTCAGCGTCTCGGCCGACTTGAGCTGCTCGGGCGTGCCGTCGAAGACGATGCGCCCGCCCTGCGTGCCGGGGCCGGGGCCGAGGTCGATGACGCGGTCGGCCGCCAGCATCACCGCCGGGTCGTGCTCGACCACCACCAGCGTGTTGCCGGCATCGCGCAGCCTCAGCATCGCCTGGTTGATGCGGTGCATGTCGCGCGGGTGCAGGCCGATGCTGGGCTCGTCCAGCACGAACAGCGTGTTGACCAGCGAGGTGCCCAGCGCCGTCGTCAGGTTGATGCGCTGGACCTCGCCGCCGGACAGCGTGCGGCTCTGGCGGTCCAGCGTCAGGTAGCCCAGGCCGACGTCGCACAGGTAGCGCAGGCGGGTGCGGACCTCGTCGAGCACCAGCTGCATCGCGGCGTCGGCCGCGCCCTCGCCCGGCAGGTGCTGGGGCTCGGCGGCGACCGCGTCGGCAAAGCGGCGCAGGCGCTCGATCGGCAGGATCATCAGGTCGTGCAGGCCGAGGCCGGGCAAGCCCTCCAGCTGCTCGCGGCGCCAGGTCACGCCCTTGGGCATGAAGCGCTTTGACGGTGGCAGCACCGCGTCGGCCTGGGCCTTCGTGCCGATGCGCCAGAGCAGCGATTCGGTCTTCAGCCGCGCGCCGCCGCAGTCACCGCAGGGCGTGTAGCTGCGGTACTTGGACAGCAGCACGCGGATGTGCATCTTGTAGGCCTTGCTCTCGAGGTACTCGAAGAAGCGCCGGATGCCGTACCACTGCTGGTTCCACTTGCCGTTCCAGTTCGGCGAGCCCTCGATGACCCAGTCGCGCTGGGCCGCCGTCAGCTGGTTCCACGGCGTGTCGCGCGGCACGCCGGCATCGCCGGCGTACTTGATCAGGTCGTCCTGGCATTCCTTCCAGGCCGGCGTCTGCAGCGGCTTGACCGCGCCGCCGCGCAGCGTCTTGCGCACGTCGGGGACGACCAGGCCGAAGTCCACGCCGATCACCCGGCCGAAGCCGCGACAGGTCTCGCAGGCGCCGTAGGCCGAGTTGAACGAGAACATCGACGGCTGCGGCGCGCTGTAGCGGCGGTCGCTCTCCGGGCAGTGCAGGCCCGCGCTGTAGCGCCAGATCTCGAGCTCGGCCGGCGGGCTGTGGACAACTTCCGGGCCGCCCTCCCCGCCTGCCTCATGTCGCAGCACGTAGACGTTGAACCGGCCACCGCCGCGCTTGAGCGCGGCTTCGATCGCTTCGACGACACGGACCTTCTCGGCGTTGCCCATGCGCAGCCGGTCGGCCACCACGTCGAGCCGCTTGCGCGGTCCCGTCGGCGTGGCGACCTCGCGTTCGGCCTGGATGCGGGTGTAGCCGCTGGCCGAGAGCCACTGGGTGATCTCCTCGGTGGTGGTGCCGGCCGGCAGCTCGACCGGGAAGGTCAGCACCAGGCGCGGATCGCCGGCCGCCGCCGCGCGCGCCTGCAGGTCGCTCCAGATGCTCTGCGGATCGTCCTCGCGCACCGGCCGCGCGGTCTCGGCGTCGTGCAGGTGGGCGGCGCGGCCGAACAGCAGCTTCAGGTGGTCGTTCAGCTCGGTCATCGTGCCGACCGTGCTGCGGCTGGTGCGCACCGGGTTGGTCTGGTCGATCGCGATGGCCGGCGGCACGCCTTCGACCGAATCGACCGCCGGGCGGTCCATGCGGTCGAGGAACTGGCGGGCGTAGGCCGAGAAGGTCTCGACGTAGCGCCGCTGGCCCTCGGCATAGAGCGTGTCGAACACCAGGCTGGACTTGCCCGAGCCGCTCGGGCCGGTCACCACCGTCAGCTCGCCGGTGCGGATGTCGAGGTCCAGGTTCTTGAGGTTGTGCTGTCGCGCACCCCGGATGCGGATCAGGCCGGCGCGGGAGCCGGAAGCGGGAGAGCCATTCGAACCAGGCATGAGGAGCTGCTTGCACGAGGGGGAATCGACCATTCTAGGAAGCCGACGCCCGGCCTGCTGACGCCGTTCCGGACGCATCCAGCCCTGTGGGCAAGCCTGGGGACAAGCCCTGGATGACGCCTGCACAAGGCCGCTGGGTCGGTGAACAAGCCGGTGCACAAGCCTGTGGATGGAGATGCCCGGACGCGGCGCGGCGGTCCCAGCCGGTGCGAACAGCTTTGAGGACAGCCTGTGGACAAGCTTGTGGATGTCCGGTGCAGGGATTCGACCGCCGCCGTCCCCGCCTGTGGGCAAGACTGGGGACAAGTCCTTCCCAAGTTGTGGACGACCTGTGCCCGCGCGGTGGACGACCGGTGGACAGTGGCTGGGCCTGCCGTGAAGACGGGGTCGCAGCAGTGGAAAACCGGTGGATGCCCTGTGTGCGGGGCGGGATGAGGGGTGGACAAGCGCGAAACCGACGCGTCTGTCCACAGGTGGCCTGTGGATGAGCTGTGGGCTTTCCAGGCGGGACAGGAACGGGGTGCGGAGAACCGCGCACCAGAACGGGCGCGGCACAAGAAAAGGGGCGACTGGCCGTCGCCCCAAGTCGACCGGGTCCGCGAGGGACGCCCTCCGGCACGGGCGCCGGAGGGAGGTCGACACACGATCAGGGTCCGTGGACGACCCTGCGACGGCTCATTCGGGAGGACGAACGACGTCGATCTTCAGGCTGGCATACCAGGCGGCCAGGTCGGCGATGTCCGCGTCGCTGAGCGGCTTGGCCATCACGTTCATGACCTCGTGGCGGCGCGCGCCACTGCGGAAGGCCTTGAGCTGGGCGCTCAGGTAGATCTCCGGCTGACCGGCCAGGTGCGGTGCATCCGGCGTCTGGCCCATGCCCAGCGCACCATGGCAGGTCGCGCACAGGCCGGCTTTCTGCCGACCGGCGGCGGGATCGGCGGCGAGCGCCGATCCGCTCGCCACCGACAGCCCGGCCCACAACAGGGCCGCCGCGACCGGGCCCCAGGTTTCACGCGACATCGTCATGCGGCGGTCCCCTCGTGCCATCAGTTGCCGTAGGTGATGCGGTAGATCGCACCCGCGTAGTCGTCGGACACCAGCAGCGAGCCGTCCTTCCAGACCGCCACGTCGACCGGCCGGCCGCGGTAGCTGCCGGTCTCGGCGTCGAGGAAGCCTTCGGCGAAGGTCTCCAGCGCGCCGGCGGTGCCGTCGGCCTTGAGGGGCACGAACTGCACCAGGCCGCCGGACGGCTTGGTGCGGTTCCACGAGCCGTGGGCCGCGATGAACACGCCACCCTGGTACTTCGCCGGGAACTGCTTGGCGTTGTAGAAGCTCATGCCCAGCTGCGCCTGGTGGGCGGGCAGCTCGACCTGCGGCTTGGTCCACTGGGCCGGCGGCTGCAGGCCCTTGAGGTCCGGGGCCGCGCCGGTGCCGGCGATCTGGGTGTTGTTGCCGTGGATGTAGGGATAGCCGAAGTGCTCGCCACCGGTCTTGGTGATGCGGTTCAGCTCGCCCGGCGGGATGTCGTCACCCATGCCGTCGGTCTGGTTGTCGGTGAACCAGACGGTCTTGTCCTTCGGGTTGATGTCCATGCCGACCGAGTTGCGCACGCCCCGCGCGACCACTTCGCGGCCTGAACCGTCGAAGGGGTTCAGCTTGATCATGCCGCCGATGCCCAGCTTCTCGAACTCGGCGATCTTTTCCTTGGGCTGCACGTTGAAGGGCTGGCCGAGCGTGATGTGCAGCTTGCCGTCGTCGCTGACGCGGCAGGTGCGCGCGCCGTGGTTGAAGCTCTCGTGTTCCGTCGGGACCAGCTGGCCCTGCGGCACCACCTCGATCACCGCGACGTCCGGGCCTTCATAGAAGAACTCGGCGGCCGGGAAGTTCAGCACGCGGTTGTGCTCGACGACGATCAGGAAGCCGTCCTTGGTCCAGCACACCCCGTTGGGCACCTTGAAGTTCAGGCCGGGCGCGAAGGACTTGACCTCGTCGGCGACACCGTCGCTGTTGCGGTCGGTGACCGCCCAGACCGTCGTCTTGCGCGTGCCGACGAAGAGCATGTTGGTGCTGGGGCCGACGGCCATGTGGCGGGCATCGGGCACGACCGCGAACAGCTCGATCTTGAAGCCCGGCGGCAGCTTCACCTTCTCGAGGTTCTTGCGGATCGCCGCCGCGTTTCGGCCTTCCTGGGCCACGGTCGGCAGGTTCAGGTCGGTCGTCGCGACCTTGAACTGCTTCATCTTCTCGATGGTCTGGGCTTGCGCGCCAACCACCGCCAACATGGCGGCGAGGGCAACACCACCCACGGCAAACAGCGAACGATGCTTCATGTCTGAGTCTCCACGGTTTGTTCGTCGTCGTCACGGAGACTGCCGCGCCCGACGCTTGCGCAGCAGCCATCCAGCCCCCTGACGCCCCCAGGCGTCAGGTGCCGAGATCTCGGGTCTTCGGGGCTGGCCCGCAAACGGGGCGGCCCATGCGGGGTCGGGGGCTAGCTGCTGGCAGCGAGCGACACCGCCTGCGGCCGTGCCAACGTCACGGGCGGTGTCACCGACGGCGTCACCACGCGGAGCGGCCGCTCGATCTGCTGGCCGTCGAGCTGGCGACGCATGAAGCGCATGCAGGTCACGCGCAGGAAGGACGCGAAGTTGGGCACGTCGCCCCGGTGCGCCACGATCTCGTCATGCAGCTGCGCGATCAGGTTGTTGGTGGTCCGGTCTTCGGATGCCGCCATTTCCGCCAGGATGTCCCACACCATGTTCTCGAGCCGGATGCTGGTCAGCACGCCATGGATGCGGATCGTGCGGGTGCGCTGCTCATAGAGGATCGGGTCTGCCTTGACGAAAAACTCGCACATGCGGGACTCCTGTCTCGAGCGGGTTCTGGAACAGCCTGGGGTACGTTGCGGCGGAGTTTCACCGCAGCCCCGACCCCCTTGGTGATAGGTGGCTATTTACACGGGAAGATCCCAAGTGGAGGGGTCACGCAGGCGACAGGACGTCGCGACAAGGCTGCGCGCCGGCGGCGCTCAGGGCCGCGTCTCGCGCTCCAGGCGGTCCAGCCAGGTCATCGCGTGGACGCGGTCCGGGCCGCACATCTCCGGTCCGGGCTGCAGGCCGGCGCAGACCGCCGGGCGGTCCGGGTGGCCGAAGATCCGGCAGCGCAGCGCCTCGTCGAGCTGCACGCAGGGCACACCGGCCGGCTTGCCGCCGGGCATGCCGGGGATCGGGCTGCTGATCGACGGCGCCGTGCAGCAGGCGCCGCAGTGCGGCCGGCAGGCAAACGGGAGCGGGGCGTCGGCGGGCATCGCCGGATCATATTCAGCGTCGCGCGCCCGCCCCGGAGGCCGACCACGGCGTGCCACACTGACGGCCCTCCGCGCCAGCCGTCCCGCCGCCATGAAGCATCCGCAATACAACCCCGCCCTGCCCAACGAACCGCTCGGCGATGCCGAGATCGACCAGCTCGACAGCCTGCTCGGCAAGATCGACGGCGATGCCGTGCTGGATGTCGAATCGCTCGACGGCTACCTGACCGGCCTGCTGGTCAGCCCGCAGCTGCCGGCCTCGGATGTCTGGATCTCGCGCATCTGGGGTGGCGACGAAGACAGCGAGCCGCCCTTCCCCAGCGGCAAGCAGACCAAGAAGGTGGTCCAGCTGGCGCTGCGCATGATGGCCGGCATCGACCGACAGCTGCGCGGCGACATGTCGCGCTTCGAGCCCTGGTTCGGCGTGGCCGAGTCCGGCGCCGACGAGTGGGTCGACGCCCAGGTCTGGTGTGCCGGCTTCCTGCTCGCGCTGGACCTCTGCGCCGACCAGTGGCAGCACGACTGGGACCTGCCCGAGGTTGCGCTGGCACTGCGCCCGATCACGCTGCTGGGCGGCGACGAACTGCCGCCCGAGGACGCCGCGCTGGTCGCGACGCCGGCCCAGCGCGACGAGTGGAGCCGCCAGGTGCCCGAGGCCATCGAGGCGCTGGTGCGCCACTGGCATCCGACCCGGCTGGATCCGGCCGTCGAGGCCGATCCGGCCGACGACGCCGCGGACGCCTGACCGGCGTCCCACCCCACGCCCCCCCAACGTCCGACCGATCGGCCATGGACACGACCGTCGTCGAGCATGCGCTGCGCCTCATCGCCGGCTACGGCGACGCGGTCCGCGATCAGGTCCGCACGCTGGCGCTGTCGGGCGGGCTGGCCGAGCGGCTGTCGCGCCGCTACCCCGAGCGCCATGCGGTGCGCACCGACGCCGCGCTCTACGACTACACCCAGGCGCTCAAGTCGCGCTACCTGAAGAGTGCGCCACCGCTGGCCAAGGTGGTCTATGCGGCCCGGCTGGACGTGATCCAGAACGCGCTCGGCACCCACACCACCATCGCCCGGGTGCAGGGCGCGCAGCTCAAGGCCAAGCGCGAGATCCGCATCGCCGCCCTCTTCCGCGACGCGCCGCCCGAGTTCCTGAAGATGATCGTCGTGCACGAGCTGGCGCACCTGCGCGAACGCGAGCACGACCGCGCCTTCTACGCCCTGTGCTGCCACATGGAGCCGGACTACCACCAGCTGGAGTTCGACCTGCGCCTGCACCTGGTCGCGCTGGCACTGGACAAGGCGGCGCCGCGCACCGACTGAGTCGGTGACGCCAGCCGGCGCGCTGTTTCACGTGGAACAGCACGCGTCGCCCGCCGGCCAGCAAGGCCGCGCGGGTGACTTGTCCACAGGCCCTCCCTAAAATCGCGGGTTCCCCCGAGGTGGCCGACGTGGCGCCCGGCTTGTGCGACAAGCCGGCCCGCCTGTCTGCGGCTGCCCAGCCTTCCCGCAAGGCCCATCCAGAAGGTGCCGAGATGCTCTATCCCCAGGAATTCGACGTGATCGTGGTCGGCGGCGGCCACGCCGGCACCGAGGCGGCGCTCGCCGCCGCACGCATGGGCGCCCGCACGCTGCTGCTGACCCACAACATCGAGACGCTGGGGCAGATGAGCTGCAACCCGTCGATCGGTGGCATCGGCAAGGGCCACCTCGTCAAGGAAGTCGATGCGCTCGGCGGCGCGATGGCCGCAGCGACCGACGAGTCCGGCATCCAGTTCCGCATCCTCAATTCCAGCAAGGGCCCCGCCGTGCGTGCGACCCGCGCCCAGGCCGACCGCATCCTCTACAAGGCCGCGATCCGCCGCCGGCTGGAGAACCAGCCCAACTTGTGGCTGTTCCAGCAGGCCGTGGACGACCTGATGGTGGCGTCCACCGGGTCGGGCGACCGGGTCGTCGGCGCCGTCACCCAGGTCGGCATCCGCTTCCGCAGCCGCACCGTCGTGCTGACGGCCGGCACCTTCCTGGACGGCAAGATCCACGTCGGCCTGAACAACTACCCGGCCGGCCGGGCCGGCGACCCGCCCGCCGTCAGCCTGTCGGGTCGGCTCAAGGCGCTGAAGCTGCCCCAGGGACGCTTGAAGACCGGCACGCCGCCGCGCATCGACGGGCGCTCGATCGACTTCAGCCGCCTGACCGAACAGCCCGGCGACCTGGACCCGGTGCCCGTCTTCAGCTTCCTCGGCAACGCCGACCAGCACCCGCGCCAGGTGCCCTGCTGGATCACCCACACCAGCGAGCAGACCCACGCCATCCTGCGCACCGGCTTCGACCGCAGCCCGATGTTCACCGGCGTGATCGAGGGCGTCGGCCCGCGCTACTGCCCCAGCATCGAGGACAAGATCAACCGCTTCGCCGACAAGGACAGCCACCAGATCTTCCTGGAGCCCGAAGGCCTGACGACGAACGAGTTCTACCCGAACGGCATCTCGACCTCGTTGCCCTTCGACATCCAGCTGGCCGCCGTGCGCACCCTGCCCGGCCTCGAGAACGCGCACATCCTGCGCCCCGGCTACGCGATCGAATACGACTACTTCGACCCGCGCGAGCTGGGGGCGACCTTCGAATCCAAGGCCATCGGCGGACTGTTCTTCGCCGGCCAGATCAACGGCACGACCGGCTACGAGGAAGCGGCCGCCCAGGGCCTGCATGCCGGCGCCAACGCGGCGCTGCAGGCCCGCGGCGAAGGCCCGCTGACGCTGCGCCGCGACCAGGCCTACCTCGGCGTGCTGGTCGATGACCTGATCACCAAGGGCGTGACCGAGCCTTACCGCATGTTCACCAGCCGGGCCGAGTTCCGCCTGCAACTGCGCGAGGACAACGCCGACCTGCGCCTGACCGAGCTGGGCCGACAGATCGGCCTGGTCGACGACGCCCGCTGGGGCGCCTTCAACCGCAAGCGCGACGCGCTGGCGCGCGAGACCGAGCGGCTGAAGTCGACCTGGGTCCACCCCGGCATCCTGGAAGCGGCCCAGGCCGAGCGGCTGCTGGGCAAGGCACTGGAGCGGGAATACAACCTCGCCGACCTGCTGCGCCGACCTGGCGTCGGCTACGACGCGGTCGCCGAAGTGGCCGCCCTCGCCCGCCCGCACACCGCGCCGGACGAGCGTGTTTCACGTGAAACGCTGTCCGCCAGGCTCGGCGCGCAGCTGGCCGATGCGGTGATCGAGCAGCTGGAAATCGCCACCAAGTACGCCGGCTACATCGACAAGCAGAACGACGAGGTCCAGCGCGCCGCCCACTACGAGCACCTGCGGCTGCCGGCCGAGCTGGACTACGCACAGGTCACCGCCCTGTCCTTCGAGGTCCGCCAGAAGCTGGCCACGCACCGGCCGGAGACGCTGGGCCAGGCCTCGCGCGTTTCCGGCATCACGCCGGCCGCGATCTCGCTGCTGCTGGTCCACCTGAAGAAGGGCAAGTACAAGGGCTTCGACAAGGTCGCGCCCACCGCCCTGTCCACCGACGCCCCCGAAGCCACGGCGGCAGAAACGGCGAGCGATGTCGGCTGACCGCGACCGCCTCCAGGCCGGCGCCGAGGTGCTGGGCACGCCCATCACCGAGACCCAGGCCGACACCCTGCTCGCCTACCTGGCCCTGCTGCAGCGCTGGAACCAGGTCTACAACCTGACCGCCATCCGCGACCCGCAGCAGATGCTGGTCCAGCACCTGCTCGACAGCCTGTCCGTGCTCGCTCCGCTGGACCGCCATCGCGCGGGCCTGGGCGAGCGCCCGATCCGGCTTCTGGACGTGGGCTCCGGTGGCGGCCTGCCGGGCGCGGTCATCGCCGTGCTGCAGCCGGACGTCGCCGTGACCTGCGTGGACACCGTGGGCAAGAAGGCGACCTTCATCCGCCAGGTCGGCGCGGAACTGCGCCTGCCCAACCTGCAGGCCCGCCACGCCCGCGTCGAGGAACTGCGCGAGCCGCCTTATGACGTCATCACCGCACGGGCCTTCGCGTCGCTCGCCGACCTGGTCCGGCTGACGCGCAGCCTGCTCGCCCCCGGCGCCTGCTGGATGGCGATGAAGGGCCAGCACCCGCAGGCCGAGATCGACACGCTGCCTGTCGACGTGTCGGTGTTTCACGTGGAACAGCTCCAGGTGCCGCATCTGGACGCCGAGCGCTGCCTGATCTGGATGCGTCCGGCGACTGTTTGACGCAACAGTCCTCCGGCTCACCGGCCCGCCGTCGCGCTTGGGCAGGCTCTCGACGGATGCCGTGACCGGCATCTGCGGTACGCTCGATCGGCTTTGTTCCACGGCCACCCGAAAGAACTTCCATGCTCGGCATCGCGGACTTCGGCGCCTTCTGCGCCGCCATCGTTGTCTTCCTCGCCCTGCCCGGTCCGGGCACCTTCGCGCTCCTGGGCGCATCGGCCCAGGGCGGCTTCCGGGCCGGCGCCGCCGCGACCTTCGGGGTCATCGCAGGAGACCAGGTCCTGCTGTGGCTCGCGGTGGCCGGCGTCGCCGCGCTGATGGCCGCGACGCCCTGGCTGTTCAACGCGGTGCGCTGGGCCGGCGCGGCCTACCTGGCCTGGATGGGCTTCAAGCTGCTGTTCGCCAAGGACGGCGAGGACGCCAGCCCGGTCAGGATCGCCCCCAGCCACTTCTTCCGCCAGGCGCTGCTGATCACGCTGCTGAACCCTAAGGCCATCGTGTTCTACATGGCCTTCTTCCCGCTCTTCATCGACCCGGCCACCCACCGCGGCCTGCCGACCTTTGCGGCCATGGCCGTCACCATCGCCGTGATCACCGCGATCTGGTGCCTGACGCTGTGCGCCTTCGCCGAACGCATCGCCGGCCATGTGCGCGCCCATCGCCGGCTGGCGATGCTGCTGCGGCGCGGCGCGGGCGTCTGCCTGATCGGCTTCGGCCTGCGCATGGTGCGCTGAGCCACGCCACCCCCTGCCCCGCCCTCCGTCCTCCGACCACCGTTCCCCAGACCGCGCACCCATGGCCCGTATCTTCTGCATCGCCAACCAGAAAGGCGGCGTCGGCAAGACGACCACCACCGTCAACCTCGCCGCCGGGCTGTCCCGCATCGGCCAGCGCGTGCTGGTGGTCGACCTCGACCCGCAGGGCAACGCGACCATGGGCTCGGGCGTCGACAAGCGCAGCCTGAAGGCCACCGTCTACGACGTGCTGATCGGCGGTGCCGGCGTGCGCGAGGCCCGCGTGACCAGCGAGAAGGCCGGCTACGACGTGCTGGGCGCGAACCGCGAGCTGGCCGGCGCCGAGATCGAGCTGGTCAACCTGGAGCAGCGCGACCGCCGCCTCAAGCTCGCGCTGGCCGACGCGATCGGCGACTACGACTTCGTGCTGATCGACTGCCCGCCCTCGCTGAGCCTGCTGACGCTCAACGGCCTGAACTGCGCCCACGGCGTGATCGTGCCGATGCAGTGCGAGTACTTCGCGCTTGAGGGCCTGTCCGACCTGGTCAACACCATCAAGCAGGTCCACGCCAACCTCAACCGCGACCTGCAGCTGATCGGCCTGCTGCGGGTGATGTTCGATCCGCGCATCACGCTGCAGCAGCAGGTCAGCGAGCAGCTCAAGGCGCACTTCGGCGACAAGGTCTTCAACAGCATGATCCCGCGCAACGTGCGCCTGGCCGAAGCGCCCAGCTATGGCCTGCCAGGCGTCGTGTTCGACCCGGCCTCGCGCGGCGCGCAGGCCTTCGTCGAGTTCGCGCAGGAGATGGTCGAGCGCGTCAAGACGCTCTGACCCTCCTCAGGCCGGCAGTCCGAAGCGCCAGACGCCGTCCGCATCGCGGCTGCGGACCAGCCGGCCGGACAGCCACAGCAGGTGCAGGTGGGCGACCGACTCGCCCATCGCGAAGGTGGTCTGGTGCAGGTCCAGCGCCCGCTTGAACAGCACCGGCAGCACGTCGGCCGCGCTCTGCGGCGCGGCGGCGCAGGCCTCCAGCACCTCGGCCAGGCGTTCCGCATGGTGGCCATGCAGCTGGTCGATGCGTGCATGCAGGCCGCGGAAGGGCTTGCCGTGCGAGGGCAGCACCAGCGTGTCGGCCGGCAGCACGCGCAGCCGGTCCAGCGAGGCGAGGTAGAGCGACAGCGGATCGGCCTCGGGCTCCAGGTCGATCACGCTGACGTTGGTCGAGATGCGCGGCAGCACCATGTCGCCGGAAATCATCAGGCCGAGGCCGGGCGCATGCAGGCTGATGTGCTCGGGCGAATGGCCATGGCCGGCGAGGCAGCGCCAGGCCTGGCCGCCGATCTCGATCACCTGCCCATCCATCAGGCGGCGGAACTGGGTCGGCACCTTGGGCACCATCGAGCCGTAGTAGTTGCCCCGCGCGCGGACCTTGGCCTGGCGGTCCGGATCGGTCAGCCCGTGGGCCGCGAAGAAGCGCGCCGCCGCCTCGCCGCCGTAGCCGGTGGTCTGCTGGCTGGCCATGCGGCCGGCGTTCCAGTCGGTGCCGCTGATCCAGAGGCGGCAGTCGTGCTCGGGCGTGGACCAGCGCTCGCACAGCCAGTGCGCCAGCCCGATATGGTCCGGGTGCATGTGGGTGACGATCACGCGCAGCACCGGCAGGCCGTCCATCTGCTCGGCGAAGACCTGTTCCCAGGCCCGCTGGGTCGGGTCGTTGGTGATGCCGCAGTCGACCACCGTCCAGCCCTCGCGGCCGTCGATCCGGTCGCGCAGCAGCCACAGGTTGATGTGGTCCAGCGCGAAGGGCAGGCCCATGCGGATCCAGCGCACGCCGGGTGCCAGCGTGATGGCCTGGCCCGGTTCGGGGACGCTGTCGCCGAGGACGTAGTCGAGCTGGTGTTCAAGCGGATTGGCCATCGGGACTCCATCGGTCGGATGCGGCCGACCGGCCGGATCGCGGGGTTAGACTTGCATTGACGTTTACGTCAACGGCAGTTTAACCAGCGCACCCTTGGCGTGCCCTCTCCCCGACCGGACCGTGATCCCATGACCTCCGCCCCTGTCGACGCGCCCCGCACCTACACGATCACCGAGCTGTCCAGCGAGTTCGACATCACGCCGCGCGCGATCCGCTTCTACGAGGACGTCGGCCTGCTGGAGCCGGCCCGCGACGGCCGCAACCGCGTCTACACCCTGCGCGACCGGACCCGCCTGAAGCTGACGCTGCGCGGCAAGCGCCTGGGCCTGAGCCTGCAGGAGATCAAGCAGCTGGTCGACATGTACGAGTCGCCCGACGACACGCACCAGCAGCTGCAGGCCTTCCTGGGCATCCTGCGCCAGCACCGCAGCCAGCTCGAACAGCAGCTGGAGGACCTGCAGGTCACGCTGGCCGAGATCGCCCAGCACGAGGAACGCTGCCTGCGCATGCTCGAAGGCAAGTCGGGCGACCTGCCCGAAGCGATCGACTGAACCCGAAAGGCCCTCGCCCATGTCCAGCCACCAGCCCGCCGATCCCGCCTACGCCGAGCGCGTGACCGCGTCCTTCGCCCGCCAGAGCGCCATGACGACCATCGGCGCGCGGCTGCTGGCCGTCCGGCCGGGCGAGGTCGAGATCGAGCTGCCGCACGGCCCCGGCATCTGCCAGCAGCACGGCTTCGTGCACGCCGGCATCGTCTCGACCGCGCTGGACTCGGCCTGCGGCTACGCGGCCGCCAGCCTGATGCCGGCCGACGCCGGCGTGCTGACCATCGAGTTCAAGGTCAACCTGCTGGCGCCGGCGCGCGGGCCGGTGATTCGCATGGTCGGGCGCGTCACCAAGGCCGGTCGGACCATCAGCGTGGTCGACGGCCAGGCCCTGCAGCCGCATCCGCGCGACCCGGCGCAGACCCAGGTCGTCGCCACCATGACCGCCACCGTGATGACCGTCAGCGGCCGCGACGACGTGCGCGGCTGATCCCCTTCCCTGTCCGCCGCGCCATGCGGCTGCGCAACAATTCCGGCCATGAGCACCGAACTGCAAGAACTCTTCGACAGCAACCGCAACTGGGCCCGCAAGGTCGAGCAGCGCGAGCCCGGTTTCTTCTCCAAGCTGCTGGAACAGCAGACGCCGCAATACCTGTGGATCGGCTGCGCCGACAGCCGCGTGCCGGCCAACGAGCTGGTCGGGCTGCTGCCCGGCGAGCTGTTCGTGCACCGCAACGTCGCCAACGTGGTCGTGCATTCGGACATGAATGCGCTGTCGGTGATCCAGTTCGCCGTCGACGGGCTGAAGGTCCAGCACATCATCGTCGTCGGCCATTCGAACTGCGGCGGCGTGAAGGCCGCGCTCAACGACCTGCGCCTGGGCCTGGTCGACAACTGGATCCGCCACGTCAAGGACGTGCGCCACCTGCACCAGGGCCTGCTCGAACGCATCGCGCCGGAGCTGCGCCTGAACGCGCTGGTCGAGCTGAACGTGCTGGAGCAGTCGCTCAACGTCTGCCACACCAGCGCCGTGCAGGACGCCTGGGCGCGCGGCCAGGAGGTGGTCGTGCACGGCTGGGTCTACGGCCTGCACAACGGCCTGCTGCAGGACCTGCGCATGACGGTCCGTCAGGGTGGCGATATCCAGCCGGCCTACGCTGCCGCCCTCGCCTCGCTGACGGCCCGCTACGTCAGCGCCGATCCCGCACCGGACCCCGCGCCGCAGAAAGCCGTTTGATGTTCCCGCAACAGCTCAACGACAGCCGAGCCTTCGACATCGCCACCGCCCTGGTCGAAGGCTTCAACCGCCACTACCGGCTGTTCCGCGAGACCAGCGCCGAGGCCAAGGCCCGTTTCGAGGTCGCCGACTGGCACGGCCAGCAGCGCGCCCAGCGCGAACGCATCGAGTTCTACGACATCCGCGTGCAGGAAGCGGCCGACCGGCTGCAGACCGAGTTCAAGGCCGGCACGCTGGCGATGGATGTCTGGCAGCAGATCAAGCTGCATTACATCGGCCTGCTGACCAACCACCACCAGCCCGAGCTGGCCGAGACCTTCTTCAACTCGGTCACCACCAAGATCCTGCACCGGGACTACTTCCACAACGACTTCATCTTCGTGCGGCCGGCCGTCAGCACCGAGTACATCGAGAACAACGAGCCCGCCGCCAAGCCGACCTTCCGGGCCTGGTACCCGACCCGCGAGACGCTGCGCGACACGCTGGCTCAGCTCGTGAGCTACTTCGACCTGAAGGGCCGCTGGGAAGACTTCGACCGCGACATCGACCACATCGACGCGGTGATGCGCCAGGAGCTGGGCGACGAGCGCCTGCGCACCAACTTCCAGTTCCAGGTTCTGTCCTCGCTGTTCTTCCGCAACAAGGGCGCCTACATCGTCGGCAAGATCCTCAACGGCTACCGCGAGACGCCCTTCGCGCTGCCGATCCTGCACAACGGCAACGGCGAGTTCTACGTCGATGCGATGCTGCTCGGCGAGGACGACCTGCAGATGCTCTTCAGCTTCGCGCGGGCCTACTTCATGGTCGAGATGGAGGTGCCCTCGGCCTACGTGCAGTTCCTGCGCTCGATGATGCCGCGCAAGCCGCGCAGCGAGCTCTACAACGCGCTGGGCCTGCAGAAGCAGGGCAAGACGCTGTTCTTCCGCGACTTCCAGTTCCACCTGCGCCACAGCAGCGACCACTTCCGCATCGCACCCGGCATCAAGGGCATGGTCATGCTGGTGTTCGACCTGCCGAGCTACCCGTTCGTCTTCAAGGTCATCAAGGACTACTACCCGCCGCAGAAGGACACCACGCGCGAGCTGATCAAGAGCAAGTACCTGCTGGTCAAGCAGCACGACCGGGTCGGGCGCATGGCCGACACGCTGGAGTTCAGCAACGTCGCCTTCCCGCGCTCGCGCTTCGAGCAGGAACTCATCGACGAGATCCGGAAGTTCGCGCCCAGCCAGCTGGAGATCTCCGACCGCGACGGCGACGGCGAGGAGGAGGTCATCCTCAAGCACGTCTACATCGAGCGCCGCATGGTGCCGCTCAACATCTACCTGCAGGAAGCCGATCCGGGCCAGCTCGAACACGCGGTGATCGAGTACGGCAACGCGATCAAGGACCTGGTCGCGGCCAACATCTTCCCCGGCGACATGCTGTGGAAGAACTTCGGCGTGATGCGGCAGAACAAGGTCGTCTTCTACGACTACGACGAGATCGAGTACATCACCGACTGCAACTTCCGCCGCGTGCCCGCACCTCGCAACGAGGAGGACGAGATGTCCGGCGAGATCTGGTATCGCGTCGGCCCGAAGGACGTCTTCCCCGAGACCTTCGGCCCCTTCCTGCTCGGCAACCACGCGGTCCGCGACGTCTTCATGCGGCACCACGGCGACCTGCTCGACGCCGCCTTCTGGCAGGGCCACAAGGAACGCATCCTGGCCGGCCACGTGCACGACGTCTTCCCCTACGAGCAGGACAAGCGCTTCATCAGCCACCGCAACGGCAGCGCCGCGCGCAACACCAACAGCCTGGCGCAGGCCGGCCGCTCGGCCGACTGACGCCCCGCGAAGCCGGCCGTCCCGCCCCACCGATCCACACGAGGTCCCCGCCATGTCCATCCCGACCGATCCGATCGTCATCGTCTCCGCCGCCCGCACGCCGATCGGCGGCCTGCTGGGCGACTTCGCCGGCCTGAGCGCCTCCGAGCTGGGCGGCGTGGCGATCGCCGCCGCCGTGCAGCGCGCCGGCATCGACGGTGGCGCCGTCCACGAGGTGCTGATGGGCAACTGCCTGCTGGCCGGCCAGGGTCAGGCCCCGGCGCGCCAGGCGGCGCTGAAGGCCGGCCTGCCGCTGACGGCCGGCGCGGTCACGCTCAGCAAGATGTGCGGCTCGGGCATGCGCGCCATGATGTTCGGCCACGACATGCTCGCGGCCGGCAGCGCCGAGGTGGTCGTCGCCGGTGGCATGGAGAGCATGACCAATGCGCCGCACCTGATGTTCGCGCGCAAGGGCGTCAAGTACGGCGCGGCCCAGATGTTCGACCACATGGCGATGGACGGGCTGGAGGACGCCTACGAGCGCGGCAAGGCCATGGGCGTGTTCGCCGAAGCCTGCGTGGCGAAATATGGTTTCACCCGCGAGCAGCAGGACGCCTACGCCATCGCCTCCACCACCCGCGCCAAGACCGCCAACGAGGACGGCAGCTTCGACTGGGAAATCGCGCCGGTGACGGTCGCCGGCCGCGGTGGCGACACGGTGATCCGCCACGACGAGCAGCCCGCCAAGGCCCGGCTCGACAAGATCGGCAGCCTGCGGCCGGCCTTCCTCAAGGACGGCACCATCACCGCCGCCAACGCCAGCAGCATCAGCGACGGCGCGGCCGCGCTGGTGCTGATGCGCGCCTCGACCGCGAAGGCCCGCGGCCTGCAGCCGCTGGCCCGGATCGTGAGCCATGCGGTCCATGCGCAGGAACCGGCCTGGTTCAGCACCGCGCCGGCCGGCGCGATCCGCAAGGCGCTGGACAAGGCCGGCTGGACGCCCGCCGACGTGCAGCTCTGGGAAGTCAACGAGGCCTTCGCCGCCGTGACGCTGGCCGCGATGGCCGACTTCGAGCTGCCGCACGACATCGTCAACGTGCACGGCGGCGCCTGCGCGCTGGGCCACCCGATCGGCGCCTCCGGTGCCCGCATCGTCGTCACGCTGCTGGGCGCGCTGAAGAAGCGCGGCCTGTCGCGCGGCATGGCCAGCCTGTGCATCGGCGGCGGCGAGGCCACCGCGCTGGCCGTCGAGATGCTGTGAGGCCCGCGCCGCCATGACCCCGCTCGGCCTCCAGGACCTCGCACTCTTCAGCCTGACCGTGCTGGTGCTCAACGCCACGCCGGGGGTCGATCTGCTGTTCACGGTCACCCGCACGCTGCAGCACGGCGTGCGCGGCGGGCTGGCGGGAGCGGCGGGGATCTCGGCCGGTTGCGTCGTGCATGCGGTCGGCGCGGCCTTCGGGCTGGCGGCGCTGATGGCGACGTCGGCGGCGGCGTTCGGGGCGGTGAAGTGGGCCGGCGCGGTCTACCTGCTGTGGCTGGGGCTGACGGCGTGGCGTGGCGTGCTGCGGCGCGGGCCGGCGCCGGGCCATCCGCCGTCGACGGAACCGCCGATCGCCACGGCCATGCCGGCCGGCCGGCTGTTCCGCCAGGGCCTGCTGACCAACGTGCTGAACCCGAAGGTCGCGATCTTCTTCCTCGCGCTGCTGCCGCAGTTCATCGCCGCCGACGCGCCGCACAAGACGCTGGCCTTCCTCGCGCTCGGCGCCTGGTTCGTGCTGCAGAGCGCCGTCTTCCTGACCGTGCTGGTGCTGGCGGTCGCGCCCTTGCGACGCTGGCAGCCGGGCACGGCGGTGCGGCGCACGCTGGGCGGCCTGTCGGGCCTGCTGTTCCTGGGCCTGGCGGCGCGGCTGGCGCTGACGCCACGGCCCTGATCACCTGCCCCGCCCGAACCGTTTCCTTTCCCACCTTCCCGACCGAGACCCGATGAGCCGTTACTGGAGTCCGCTGGTTCACACGCTGAGCCCCTATGTCCCGGGCGAGCAGCCGAAGATCGCCCAGCTCATCAAGCTCAACACCAACGAGCACCCCTGGCCACCCAGCCCGCGCGTGGCCGCCGCGATCGCGGCCGAGCTGGCCGGCGAGGCGGGCCAGGCCAGCGGCGAGCGGCTGCGGCTCTACCCCGATCCGACCGCCTCGGCGCTGCGCGCCACGCTGGCCCGGCTGCACGGGCTGGACGCGGTGCAGGTCTTCGTCGGCAACGGCTCGGACGAGGTGCTGGCCCATGCCTTCCAGGCGCTGCTGAACCACCGCCGCGCCGACGGCACGGCGCGACCGCTGCTGTTCCCCGACATCACCTACAGCTTCTACCCGACCTACTGCCGGCTCTACGGCATCACGCCGCAGACCGTCGCGCTGGACGATCGCCTGCAGCTCAACGTCGACGACCTGATCGCCGCTGCCCGCGCGCACGATGCTGGCGGCGTGATCTTCCCCAACCCCAACGCGCCGACCGGCAGCGGCGTGGCGCGGGCCGAGGTCGAGCGCCTGCTGCGCGCCCTGCCCGACACGGTGGTCGTGGTCGACGAGGCCTATGTCGACTTCGGCGCCGAGTCGGCCCTGCCGCTGATCGCCGCCCACCCCAACCTGCTGGTGGTTCATACGCTGTCGAAGTCGCGCGCGCTGGCCGGCCTGCGGGTGGGCTGCGCCTTCGGCCAGGCCGAGCTGATCGAGGCACTGGTGCGGGTCAAGGACAGCTTCAACTCCTATCCGCTGGACCGCCTCGCGCTGGTCGGCGCCCAGGCCGCGCTGGAAGATGCGGACTGGTTCGAGCGGGCCTGCCGCGCCGTCATCGACAGCCGCGAGAAGCTGACCGCCGAGCTGGCCGGGCTCGGCTTCGACGTGCTGCCCTCGCAAGCCAACTTCGTCTTCGCGGCCCACCCGCAGCACGACGCCGCCGCGCTGGCGCGCGCGCTGCGCGAGCGGGCCATCATCGTGCGCCACTTCAGCCGGCCCGAGCGCATCGCCGACCGGCTGCGCATCACCATCGGCACGCCGGCGCAATGCGACGCGCTGGTCGCGGCGCTGCGCGAGATCCTCCGCCCTCAAGGATGACGACATGAGCAGTTCCCCCACCTACTCCCCGCCCTCCCCGCGCAGCCGCGCGCTGCGCACCCTCGTGATCGGCGCCTCGCGCGGCATCGGCCTGGCGCTGGCACAGCAGGCGGTCGCCGCCGGCGAGCAGGTCGTGGCCACCGCCCGCGACGAGTCCGGCCTGATGACGCTGGGCCAGCTCGGCGCGCGCGCGATCAAGCTCGACGTGACCCTGCCGGCCAGCGTCGCGACCCTGGCCTGGCAGCTCGACGGCGCCGGCTTCGACCGCGTGTTCGTCAACGCCGGCGTGTTCGGCCCGCGCCTGCGCACGCTCGACAGCCCGTCGGTGGACGACTTCGACGCGGTGATGCATGCCAACGTGCTCGGCCCGATGCAGGTGATCCCGCAGCTGGTCGATGCACTCGCAGCGGACGCGCGGCTGCTGGTGATGAGCTCGACGCTGGCCTCGATCGGCGGCCGGCAGGGGCCGGGCAGCTGGCTCTACAGCGCCTCGAAGGCGGCGCTGAACTCGGTGCTCAAGGACGTCGCGCTGGCGCTGGCCGGCCGCGCCATCTGCATCGCCGCGCACCCAGGCTGGGTCCGCACCGCGATGGGCGGACCGGGCGGCCAGCTCGAACCCGCCGAGAGCGCCGCCGACCTGCGCCGCCTGCTCGACAGCCTGACGCCGGCCGACAACGGCGGCCTGTTCAACCACGACGGCGGCGTGCTGCCCTGGTGAGGCTGCGGCAGGCTCATCGCATGAGCCTGTCCGGGCACGACCGACCCGCCCTCGATCTTGACGACGACAACGCACCCCGGAGACACCGATGCTGCTGAGTGAAGACCACCGTGCCGTGCAGGATGCCGTGCGCGCCTATGTGCAGGACCAGGTCGCGCCGCATGCGGCGCAATGGGACCGCGAGCACACCTTCCCGGCCGAGGCGCTCCAGGGCCTGGCCGCGCTGGGCTGCTACGGCGTCGCGGTGCCCGCCGAGTGGGACGGCGCGGGGCTGGACTACCTCGCGCTGGCCGTGATCCTTGAGGAGATCGCGGCCGGCGACGGCGGCACCTCCACCGTCATCAGCGTCAACAACTGCCCGGTCTGCTCGATCCTGATGGCCTTCGGCAACGAGGCCCAGAAGGCGCAGTTCCTCCGGCCGCTGGCGCGTGGCGAGATGCTCGGCGCGTTCTGCCTGACCGAGCCGCACGTCGGCTCGGAGGCCGGCGGCCTGAAGACCACCGCGCGGCGGGACGGCGACGACTACGTGCTCGACGGCGTCAAGCAGTTCATCACCAGCGGCAAGCATGGCGACGTCGCCATCGTCATGGCGGTGACCGACAAGGCCGCCGGCAAGAAGGGCATCAGCGCCTTCCTCGTGCCCACGGCCACGCCCGGCTACACGGTGGCGCGGCTGGAGGACAAGATGGGCCAGCACAGCAGCGACACCGCGCAGATCCTGTTCGAGAACTGCCGCGTGCCGGCCGCCTACCGGCTGGGCGAGGAGGGCATGGGCCTGAAGATCGCGCTGTCGGGCCTGGAAGGCGGCCGCATCGGCATCGCCAGCCAGAGCGTGGGCATGGCGCGGGCAGCCTTCGAGGCCGCGCTGGCCTACAGCCGCGACCGCGTCGCCTTCGGCACGGCGATCTTCAACCACCAGGCGGTGCAGTTCCGGCTGGCCGACATGGCCATGCAGATCGAGGCCGCGCGCCAGCTGATCTGGCACGCCGCCAGCCTGAAGGACGCCGGCCTGCCCTGCCTGAAGGAAGCGGCGATGGCCAAGCTGTTCGCCAGCGAGATGGCCGAGAAGGTCTGCTCGGCCGCGATCCAGACCTTCGGCGGCTACGGCTACGTCAGCGACTTCCCGGTCGAGCGCATCTACCGCGACGTGCGGGTCTGCCAGATCTACGAGGGCACGAGCGACGTGCAGCGCATCCTGATCGGACGAGGGCTATAGGGCCCCTCGCCCGGCGGGTACGCCAGGCGATCCCCCGGGGGGATCGGGCCGGCTTGGGGCGGCCCGGCGCTCGGCCCGTGAACATGTTCGCCCCTCGCTCGGCGGGTACGCCAGGCGATCCCCCGGGGGGATCGGGCCGGCTTGGGGCGGCCCGGCGCTCGGCCCGCGCGCCCTCTGAACCCACGCCAGGTGGCACGCGTGCGTCAAGCCGCCGGCAGCAGCAGGGCCTCCACGACCTCGACCAGTTCCATCGGGACGAAGGGCTTGGTGAGGTGGGCGACGGCGCCGGCTGCCTCGCCGGTGGCGCGGTCGCGGTCGCTGCCGAGCGAGGTCAGCAGCAGCACGGGGATGTGGGCCCAGCGGGGCTGCGACTTGAGCGTGCGGCAGAGCGTGTAGCCGTCGATCTCGCCGGGCAGCATCACGTCCAGCACGATGACGTCGGGCAGGCCGTCGCGCAGTGCCAGCAGGCCGCGGCGGGCGTCCGGGGCCTCGACGATCTGGTGACCTTCGGGTTCGAGGCTCCAGCGGATCAGCCGGCGGATGGCGGCGACGTCTTCGATGACAAGGATGCGGGCCACGGTTCGGATCGGTGGGTTCAGGCGCCCAGCGACAGGAAGTCGCTGCTGGCGTGGCCAGGCTGGCGGGGCGCGGCCGCACGCGGCAGCCACAGCGTCACCGTCGTGCCCTGCCCCGGCACGCTGGCCAGTGCGAGGGTGCCACCGAGCAGCTCGATGATCTCCTTGACGATGCTCATGCCCAGGCCGGTGCCGGCGATGTTGCCGCTGGCGTCGGCGCGGTAGAAGCGTTCGCTGACGCGGGCCAGCTGATCGGCGCTCATGCCGATGCCGGCGTCGCGCACCTCGATGCCGACCCGGCCGGGCCGGCCGTCGACGCCGGGCTCGCGCAGCACGCGCAGGTGGACGGCACCGCCGTCGGGCGAGTACTTGTAGGCGTTGGACAGCACGTTGACCACCGCCTGCGTGAGCTTGTTGCGGTCGATGCGGACCCAGACCGGCGCCGGCAGCAGCGCGAAGCCGGGCGGCTCGCGCTCCTGCGGCGGCTTGAAGTCGTGCAGCACCTCGGGCAGCAGCGCGTTCAGGTCCAGCGTCTCCAGCACGAAGTCCTGGCCACGCCGGGCCTCGATGCGGGCGAGGTCCAGCAGCTCGTTGATGATGGCGATCATCCGCGCGCTCTGGCGGTGGATGGTCTCGAGCACGTCGGCCTGCTTCTCGGGCGTCATCTTGCGGCGGATCAGCAGCTCGACGAAGCCGAAGATGCTCGCCATCGGCGTGCGCAGCTCATGCGCGGCGGTCGACAGGAACTCGCTCTTCATCTGGTCGACCAGGCTCTCGTGCGTGACGTCGCGCAGCGACAGCACCTGCGAGATCACCTGCCCGTCGCCGACCCGCAGCGCGACCTCCAGCGTGCGCCGCACCGGCCGGCGGGTCTCGATGCGGTCACGCGCCGGCGCCGCCTCGGCCGGCCGGTTTGCCGGGTCCGCGTCCGTCGCCGGCACGACCGCGGCGGCCTGGCGCATGGCCTGGAAGCCGCGCCAGCCCATCGGACCGTCGACCAGGCCGTTGAGCAGCCGCTCGACCGCGCGTTCGTCGCAGCCCAGCAGCTCGGTCTCGGGCTGGCCGGTCAGCAGCGTGAAGGCCGGGCTGACGTAGTTGACGTGGCCGCGAGCGTCGAAGGAGACGAAGCCGTCGGCACTCAGCGCGAAGATGGCATCGAGCTGCGCGCCCCGCTCGCGCAGGCGCCTCACCAGCTCGGAAATCATCAGCGAGATGGCGGCGAGGTCGTCCGGGGCCGAGGCGGCGGTCGCGGGCATGCCGGGCGTCAGGTCCTCCAGCACGCGGCGCAGCGCCTCCAGCGAGACGGCGGCCTGCTCGCGCTGGCCGCGCACGCTGGCGGCGGCGCGGCCCAGCACCTCGAAGGTCTCGCGGAACTCGAGCGGCGCGTCCTCGGCGCTCGGGATGGGCAGCGGCGCGCCGTCCGGGCGCATGGCCTGGTCGAAGTCGTGCACGCGGTTGAGCTTGCCCAGCCAGCGCACCAGCGGCCAGCGGATCAGCAGCAGGCCGCCGACGACGCCCAGCAGGCCCAGCGCCAGCGCGATGCGGGTCTGCTGCCACAGCGCGCCGGCGATGCGCTCGGCCGCGAAGCCCAGGCGCAGCACGCCGTAGTCGCGCCCGCCCACGCGGATCGTCATGTTGGTGTCGTACAGGCGCGATTGCACCGTCTCGACCAGCCAGGCCGGCGGGGCCACCAGCGGCGGGTCGTTGCGGGTCGCCTTGACGACGCCGCCGGCCAGGTCGATGTAGGACGCCGAGGCGAACGACGGGTGATGCACCGCGCTTTCGAGCGTGCGGTGGATGGTGTCGTAGTCGCCGATCACCGCGCTGTCGGTGACGGCCGGCTGGATCACCGCGCTGAGCGCGTCGGCGCGCAGCTGGGCTTCCTCCAGCTCGACGCTGAGCTGGTAGCGGTAGAACAGCGCCAGCCCGAGGGCGACGAAGGCCAGCAGCGTCACCGTGTAGAGCGCGAACACGCGCCCGACCAGCGAACGGGGCAGCAGCCGGAGCGGCAGACGCAGGCGCAGGCGCATCACGGCAAGCTCGGCTCGGGCACGGCCACTCAGCGCAGGCTGGCCGGCGCGTTGCGGTAGAAGTCCCGGTAGCCGGCGTACTCGCTGCCGTCGGAGGCGATGAAGTAGGCCTCCTCGCCCAGCCCGACCTGGGCCGAGGCCTGGGTCAGCACCGCGCGGCCCTTCGGGTCGGCGTGCATGCCGAGAAAGGCGGCCGCAACGGCCTTCTGGACCTTGTCGGGCACCTTGGAGGCCGACATCAGCGCCAGGTCGTGCAGCGGCTGTGACTGCCACAGCACGCGGAACTTGCGGCCTTCGCGGCGGGTGTAGCCCTCGGCCAGTTGCGAGTTGGCCCCGACAGCCGCCGCCTTGCCGCTGAACAGCTGCCCGAAGGCGCCGTCCATGTTGCCGCCGAAGACGGTCTTGAAGTCGATCTTGCGGGTCATCAGCTGCGCGGCCGCGAACTTGTAGGCGACCAGCGCCTCGGGGCCGGGAAAGGCCACTTCCTTGCCGGCGAGCTGGCCCAGCTCGGTGATCGGCGACTCGATCGGCACGAGGATCTGGCTGTGTACCGGCGGCGTCAGGCGGCGTCCGAAGACCTTCCAGCCCAGCCCCTCGCGCTCGGGGCTGAAGAGGTGGTTGCTGAAGATGAACTCGACCTCCTGCGCCAGCACGTAGGCGGTGGTGTCCGCCGAGGTGCGGCCGATCTTGAGCTGCAGCTTCACGCCGCTCTTCTCGGACACGTAGGCCATGATCGGATTCCAGTAGGCGGCGGTGACCGCGATGCCGTACTGGTTGACCGGCGAGAAGCGGTAGACATCGCCCTCCTGGGCCCGTGCGGGCGCCATGCCCAGCAGGCCGGACGTCGCGGCAAGGGCCGACAGGATCAGGCCGGCGCGGCGGCGGACGGCCGACAGGCCGCGGGCAAGAAAGTCGATCATCGAGGCGGCTCCAGGACAGGCGCAGGGCAGCGCAGGGCAGCAAGGGGTTCGCAAGGAACCGAAGCGAAAGTCTACGAAGTCTCGTGCGGTCCCGAGATCAAGAATCGTGCGGGGATCACGGCCCAATCCGGCAGAACGGCCGGGAAGTTCAGGCCGATCGGGCCGGCGTCGCCGGCGCCATGGCCTCCACCACCTCGACCAGGCGCAACGGGCTGTAGGGCTTGAGCAGGTAGTCGTCGGCACCGGCGTCCAGGCCGATCTGCATGTCGTTGCGGTGACCGCGCGCGCTGACCAGCACGACCTTCATGGCCGCGGTGCGCGGGTCGGCCTTGAGGCGGCGACACAGGTCCAGCCCGTCCATCGTGCCCGGCATCATGATGTCCAGCAGCACCAGGTCAGGCCGCTGCGCCAGGGCCGCGTCCCAGCCGGCCTGGGCATCGGCGGCCTCGTGCAGTTCGTGGTCGTCCAGGCCCAGCGTCATCTGCATGAGCTGGCGCAGGTCGGCCTGGTCTTCAACGATCAGGATCTTCATCGGTCCACCGTCAACGCCCCCTCCGCGCCCCGACGGGGCTCCACCAGCGGGGGTCTACCTCCCGGATGTCGGACGGACGATGCTGAACTTGAGTGGCCGGCCCGGCACCGCGCCGGCTGCGGCTCAGGTCGCGGTGGTTTGTCGCACCGCGCGGTCCCACAGCGCCAGGCGTTCCTCGGCGCGGTCGCGCGGCAGCGTCGGCACGAAGGTGCGTTCAGCGCGCCAGTGGCCCGCCAGCTCGTCGGTGTCGCGCCAGACACCGGTGGCCAGTCCGGCCAGGTAGGCCGCCCCCAGCGCGGTGGTCTCGATCACCTGCGGGCGCACCACCGGGATGCCCAGCAGGTCGGCCTGGATCTGCATCAGCAGGTCGTTGACGCAGGCCCCGCCGTCCACCCGCAGCTCGCTGACCGGCGCCCCGCCGGCGGCCACCGCGTCGCGGCCCATGGCCTGCAGCAGCGCGGCGCTCTGGAAGGCGATCGACTCCAGCGCCGCCCGCGCGATGTGCGCCACCGTGCTGCCGCGCGTCAGGCCGACGATGGCGCCGCGCGCCTGCGCATCCCAGTAGGGCGCGCCCAGGCCGGTGAAGGCCGGCACGAACATCACGCCGCCGGCATCTGGCACGCTCTCGGCCAGCGACTGAACCTCGCTGCTGGACTGGATGGCGCGCAGGCCGTCCCTGAGCCACTGCACCACCGCCCCACCGATGAAGACACTGCCTTCAAACGCGTACTGGGCCGGGCTGCCGGCCGTCTGCGCCGCCGCCGTCGTCAGCAGGCCGTTGTGCGAAGGCTGGAACTGCGCGCCGGTGTGCATCAGCATGAAGCAGCCCGTGCCGTAGGTGTTCTTGGCCAGCCCGGCCTTGAAGCAGGCCTGGCCGAACAGCGCGCTCTGCTGGTCGCCGGCCACGCCCGCGATCGGCAGGGCGGTGCCGAACAGCGCCGGGTCGGTCTCGCCGTAGACATGGCTGGACGGCAGGACCTGCGGCAGCAGGCTGTCGGGCACCTGCAGGTACGCCAGCAGCGCCGGGTCCCACTGCTGCTGGCGGATGTCGAACAGCATCGTGCGCGACGCGTTGGTGACGTCGGTCGCATGCACCCGCCCTCCGGTCAGCTGCCACATCAGCCAGCTGTCGACCGTGCCGAAGGCCAGCTCGCCGCGTTCGGCCGCCTCGCGCGCGCCGGCCACGTGGTCGAGGATCCAGCGGATCTTGGTAGCCGAGAAATAGGCATCGATCTTCAGCCCGGTGCTGCGCTGGAAGGCCTCGCCCAGGCCCTGTTCGCGCAGCCGGGCGCAGGTCGGCTCGCCGCGCCGGTCCTGCCAGACGATGGCGTGGTGGATGGGCTGGCCGGTGCGGCGGTTCCAGACCAGCGTGGTCTCGCGCTGGTTGGTGATGCCGATGGCGCGGATGTCGCGCGCCGTCAGCCCGGCCTTGACCAGCGCCTCGCGGGCGGTGTCGAGCTGGCTCTGCCAGATCTCGAACGGGTCGTGCTCGACCCAGCCGGGCTGCGGGTAGATCTGGCGGAACTCGCGCTGCGCCATCGCGACGATGTGGCCGTGCGCGTCGAAGACGATGCTGCGCGAACTGGAGGTGCCCTGGTCAAGGGCGAGCAGGAAGGCCATGGCGGACTCCGGTCAGGGATGGGGAGGAAGGGTGAGCAGGCTCAGCCCGCCGCCGCGACGAACAGCGGCACGTCGACCTCGGCCAGCAGCTGCGCATAGGGCGCAGGCGGCTGGGCGTCGGTGTAGACGCGGTCGAGGTCGGCCAGCCGGCCCAGCTCGACCATCGCCGGCCGGTTGAACTTGCTCGCGTCGGCCGCCAGCCAGACCTCGCGCGACTGCGCCACGATGGCCTGCGAGACCTTGACCTCGCGGAAGTCGAAATCGCGCAGCGTGCCGTCGGCCTCGATGCCGGAGATGCCGATCACCGCGATGTCGACCTTGAACTGGCGGATGAAGTCGACCGTCGCCTCGCCGATCAGGCCGCGGTCGCGCGCGCGCAGCAGGCCGCCGGTGACGATGACCTCGCAGTCCGGGTTGTCGGCCAGGATGCCGGCGACGTTCAGGTTGTTGGTGATGACGCGCAGGCCACGGTGCTGGATCAGCTCGTGAGCCACCGCCTCGACCGTCGTGCCGATGTTCATGAACAGCGAGCTGCCGGCCGGCACCGCCTGCGCGACGGCCCGCGCGATGCGCTGCTTGCCGTCCGCATGCAGGGCCTGGCGCTGGCGGTAGGCGATGTTCTCGGTGGTCGACCCGGGCAGGCGCACGCCGCCATGGAAGCGCGACAGCAGGCCGGCCTCGGCCAGCAGCTTCACGTCGCGCCGGACGGTCTGCAGCGTGACGCCGAAACGGTCGGCCAGCGCCTCCACCGTGGCCGATCCACGCGCACGGACCTCGGCCAGCAGATCGGCCTGACGGGGATTCGGATTCATGGGTCGCGAGCCTAGCCGAACCCGAAATGAACAGACTTGCGGGTATTTCCGGTGATGACACGAACCTGCCTGGCGACTACAAAGAAAAAAAGCGAACGCAAACGAACACAATTCGAACCTTTGCAACGCCCTCCACCCGATGCCATCCCATCGCCCGCCGCCGACCGTTCCGGAGCCCCCGACCTTGAGCCGCCCGACCGCATCCGCCCCGCCCGCCACCGATGTCCCGAGCCGCGACGACCCGTCGGGCTGCGACGTGCTCGTGGTAGGCGGCGGCATCAACGGCTGCGGCATCGCCCGCGACCTGGCCGGGCGCGGCTGGCGCGTCACGCTGGTCGAGGCCGACGACCTGGCCTCGCACACCTCGTCCTCGTCGACCAAGCTGATCCACGGCGGCCTGCGCTACCTCGAGTACTACGAGTTCAACCTCGTGCGCAAGGCGCTGCAGGAGCGCGAGGTGCTGCTGCGCAGCGCCCCGCACATCATGTGGCCGCTGCGCTTCGTGATGCCGCTGCAGCCCGAGGGCAGCCTGCTGCGGCCGGCCTGGCTGATCCGGCTGGGCCTGTTCCTCTACGACCACCTGGCGCGCCGCGAGGTGCTGCCGGGCTCGACCGGCGTGGACCTGCGCCGCCACCTGGCCGGCGAGGCGCTGCAGCCGCAGTACCGGCGCGGCTTCATCTACTCGGACGGCTGGGTCGACGACGCCCGGCTGGTGGTGCTCAACGCGCTCGACGCGCAGGCCCATGGCGCGCGCATCCACACCCGCACCCGCTGCGTCGGTGCCGAGCGCGACGCCAGCGGCTGGAACGTCACCCTGCAAGCCGCCGACGGCACCCGGCGCACGCTGCGGGCCCGCGCGCTGGTCAACGCCGCTGGGCCCTGGGCCGAGTCCTTCCTGCGCGGCGTGGCCCGGCCGGCCGGCGGCGAGGCGCTGGCGACCAAGCACCTGCGCCTGGTCAAGGGCAGCCACATCGTGGTGCGCAGCCGCTTCGCGCATGACCCGGCCGCGCCGCATGCGTACATCTTCCAGAACCCCGACAAGCGCATCATCTTCGCCATCCCCTACGAGCGCGACTTCACGCTGATCGGCACGACCGACGTCGAACTGCCCGGCGCCGACCCGGCCGGCGCGAGCATCGACGACGACGAGATCGCCTACCTCTGCGCCCAGGCCACGCGCTACCTGCGCCAGCCGGTCACGCCGGCCGACGTGGTCTGGCACTACAGCGGCGTGCGGCCGCTGCTGGACGATGCCTCGGGCGACCCATCGGCCGTCACGCGCGACTACCTGCTCGAATCGAGCACCGAGGCCGCGCCGCTGCTGAGCGTCTGGGGCGGCAAGATCACCACCTTCCGCAAGCTGGCCGAGGACGCCGCCGGCGAGATCGGCCGCATGCTCGGCGAGCACCGCCCGGCCTGGACCCGCGACGCGGCGCTGCCCGGCGGCGACCTGTCCGGCTGGATCGGCCGGCCGCAGCGTCCCGACACCGACTTCGCCCGCTTCGTGCAGGCCGTGAGGCAGCGCCATCCCTGGCTGCCGGCCGAGCTGGCGCACCGCCTGGCGCGCGCCTACGGCAGTCGCATCGACGGCCTGATCGGTCCGGCCACGTCGCTCGCCGACCTGGGCACCGAGGTCGCCCCCGGCCTGCACGAAGCCGAGCTGCGCTTCCTGCAACGCACCGAATGGGCCGTGGACGCCAGCGACGTGCTGTGGCGGCGCTCCAAGCTGGGCCTGCACCTCGACGCCGCACAGCGCGCGGCGGTGGCCGACTGGCTGGCCGCGCATCCCTGCGCCCCGACTTCCCCCGCATCCAGAAAGGCTGCCTGATGAAACTGGCGCTGGAGGGCATCAGCCGCAAGGTTGGCCCGTCCGATCACCTCTACGCGATGGACCTGCAGCCGCAGCCCGGCGCGGTCACCGTGCTGCTGGGCGCCACCCAGGCCGGCAAGACCAGCCTGATGCGCATCATGGCCGGCCTGGACGTGCCCACCACCGGAAGGGTCCGGGTCGACGGCGTCGACGTCACCGGCCTGCCGGTGCGCGAGCGCAACGTCGCGATGGTTTATCAGCAGTTCATCAACTACCCGTCGTTCACGGTCCACGACAACATCGCCTCGCCCCTGAAGCTGCGCGGCGAACGCGGCATCGACGCCCGGGTGCGCGAGATCGCCGCCCGGCTGCACATCGAGCCCTTCCTGCCGCGCCTGCCGGCCGAGCTGTCCGGTGGCCAGCAGCAGCGCGTCGCGCTGGCCCGCGCGCTGGCCAAGAACGCGCCGCTGATGCTGCTCGACGAGCCGCTGGTCAACCTCGACTACAAGCTGCGCGAGGAACTGCGCGAGGAGCTGGCTGCGCTGTTCGCGGTCGGCGACTCGACCGTCATCTACGCCACCACCGAACCCGGCGAGGCCCTGCTGCTGGGCGGCTGGACCGCCGTCATGGATGCCGGCGAGCTGCTGCAGTACGGCCCGACCGCCGACGTCTTCCACGCACCGGCGTCGATCCGGGTGGCCCGTGCCTTCAGCGACCCGCCGATGAACCTGATCGCCGCCGAGGCGCAGGACGGCGGCGTGCGCCTGGCCGGCGGTGCCGTGCTGGCGCTGGACCTGCCGCGCAGCCTGCCGGCCGGCGTGGTGATGAACGGCGGGCATGGCGCCTCGGCCCATGCGCTGACGGTGGGCGTGCGCGCCAGCGCGCTGCGGCTGCAGGCCCGGCCCGGCGACATCGCCATTCCCGGCCAGGTCGAGCTGGCCGAGCTGTCGGGCTCCGACACCTTCGTGCACGTGGCCACGCTGGCCGGCGAGCTGGTCGCGCAGCTGACCGGCGTGCACGACTTCGAGCTCGGCAGCGCGATCACGCTGCACCTGAACCCGCGCCAGGTCCACGTCTTCGACGGCCGTGGCGAGCTGCTGCTGGCACCGCCGCGACGCACCGCGCAAGGACACTGAGATGGCCCGAATCGACCTCGACCTGGCGCACAGCTACCGCCCGAATCCGGCGCAGGACAGCGACTACGCGCTGCTGCCGCTGAAGATGAGCTTCGAGGACGGCGGCGCCTACGCGCTGCTCGGCCCCTCGGGCTGCGGCAAGACCACCATGCTCAACATCATGTCGGGCCTGCTGGTGCCCTCGCAGGGCCGGGTGACCTTCGACGGCGTGGACATGACCCGCGCCACGCCGCAGCAGCGCAACATCGCCCAGGTGTTCCAGTTCCCGGTCATCTACGACACGATGACCGTGGCCGAGAACCTCGCCTTCCCGCTGCGCAACCGGCGCGTGCCGGAGGCCCAGATCCGCCAGCGCGTCGGCCAGATCGCCGAGATGCTGGAGATGAGTCACCAGCTCGACCAGCGCGCGGCCGGCCTGTCGGCCGACCAGAAGCAGAAGATCTCGCTGGGTCGCGGCCTGGTCCGCTCGGACGTCAGCGCGGTGCTGTTCGACGAGCCGCTGACCGTCATCGACCCGCACCTGAAGTGGCAGCTGCGGCGCAAGCTCAAGCAGATCCACCGCGAGCTCAAGCTGACGCTGATCTACGTCACCCATGACCAGGTCGAGGCCCTGACCTTCGCCGAGCAGGTGGTCGTGATGACGCGCGGCCGGGTGGTGCAGCTGGGTTCGCCCGATGCGCTGTTCGAGCGCCCGGCGCACCGTTTCGTCGGCCACTTCATCGGCTCGCCGGGCATGAACTTCCTGCCGGTGCGCAGCAGCGGCCGCGAGGTCCGTCTGGAGGCTCACGCGCTGAGCCTGCCGGCCGACATGGCCACGCTGCCCGAGGGCGAGCTGCTGCTGGGCGTGCGGCCCGAGTACCTGGTGCCCTGCGCGCCGCAGGCCGACGGCAGCGTGCCGGCCGAGGTCGTCAAGGTGCAGGACATCGGCACCTGGTGGCTGCTGACCGCGCGCATCGGCCCGCACGAGGTCAAGGCCCGTCTGGGCGTCGATGCCGAGGTGCCGGCGCCGGGCCAGCCGCTGTGGCTGCAGGTGCTGGGCCCGCACAGCTGCTTCTACAACCAGAACGAGGCCCTCGTCGCATGAACAAGCCCGTCAACCAGAAAGCCTGGTTCCTGATCCTGCCGGTGTTCCTGTGCGTGGCCTTCTCGGCGGTGCTGCCGCTGATGACGGTCGTGAACTACTCCGTGCAGGACATCATCTCGCCGGAGCGGCGGGTCTTCGTCGGCACCGAATGGTTCGCCGCCGTGATGCGCGACGAGGAGCTGCATGCCGCGCTGTGGCGCCAGCTGACCTACTCGCTGTCGGTGCTGGCCGTCGAGATCCCGCTGGGCATCGGCCTGGCGCTGTCGATGCCGGCGCAGGGCTGGAAGGCCTCGGCCACGCTGGTGATCGTCGCGCTGTCGCTGCTGATCCCGTGGAACGTGGTCGGCACGATCTGGCAGATCTACGGCCGCGCCGACATCGGCCTGCTCGGCGCCGCGCTGCAGGCCCTGGGCTTCGACTACAGCTACACCGGCAACGCCACCCATGCCTGGGTCACGGTGCTGGTGATGGACGTCTGGCACTGGACCCCGCTGGTCGCGCTGCTGTGCTATGCCGGGCTGCGCTCCATCCCCGATGCCTACTACCAGGCCGCCCGCATCGACGGCGCCAGCAAGCTCGCGGTGTTCCGCTACATCCAGCTGCCCAAGATGCGCGGCGTGCTGATGATCGCGGTGCTGCTGCGCTTCATGGACAGCTTCATGATCTACACCGAGCCCTTCGTGCTGACCGGCGGAGGTCCGGGCAACGCGACCACCTTCCTCAGCCAGTACCTGACGCAGAAGGCGGTCGGCCAGTTCGACCTCGGCCCGGCCGCGGCCTTCTCGCTGATCTACTTCCTCATCATCCTGCTGCTGTGCTTCATCCTCTACAACTGGATGCAGCGGGTCGGCCAGGCCGAGAAGGAAGGCACCCATGACTAAGCAGCCCTTCCAGAAGCGGACGCTCTTCCTGTTCGCCTACATCGTCTTCGCCATCCTGCCGATCTACTGGATGACGATGATGTCCTTCAAGACCAACGAGGAGATCGTCTCGAGCTTCTCGCTCTGGCCGCAGCACTTCACCTGGGCCAACTACCGGACCATCTTCACCGACGTGTCCTGGTATTCGGGCTACATCAACAGCCTGATCTACGTGGCCATCAACACGGTGATCTCGGTGGGCGTGGCGCTGCCGGCCGCCTATGCCTTCAGCCGCTACAGCTTCCTGGGCGACAAGCACGTCTTCTTCTGGCTGCTGACCAACCGCATGACGCCGCCGGCGGTCTTCCTGCTGCCCTTCTTCCAGCTCTACACCACCGTCGGCCTGATGGACACGCACCTGGCCGTGGCGCTGGCGCACCTCGTGTTCAACGTGCCGCTGGCGGTATGGATCCTGGAAGGCTTCATGAGCGGCATCCCGCGCGAGATCGACGAGACCGCCTACATCGACGGCTATTCCTTCCCGCGCTTCTTCGTGACGATCTTCCTGCCGCTGATCAAGGCGGGCGTCGGCGTGGCGGCCTTCTTCTGCTTCATGTTCAGCTGGGTCGAGCTGCTGCTGGCGCGCACGCTGACCAGCGTCAACGCCAAGCCCATCGTCGCGACGATGACACGCACCGTCAGCGCCTCCGGCATGGACTGGGCCACGCTCGCCGCCGCCGGGGTGCTGACCATCGTGCCCGGCGCCATCGTCATCTGGTTCGTCCGCCACTACATCGCAAAAGGCTTTGCGATGGGCCGGGTCTGAAAGGAATCAAGCCATGTTCGACTGGATGGCATGGACGCTGCCGGTGGCGGTGTTCTTCATCTGCATCGCGCTGATGCTGGTGGGCATGACGGTGTGGGAGATCCGCTCGCCCACCACGCTGCGCAAGGGCTTCCTGCCGATCGCCACGACGCGCGGCGACCGCCTGTTCATCGGGCTGCTGAGCGCGGCCTACATCAACCTCGCCTTCATCGGCATGGCCGGCCGCATCGCCGGCTGGCTGAGCCTGGACCAGGAACCCAGCATCTGGGTCAGCTTCGTCGTCTCGATGGGCGCGCTCGCGCTGATCATGCGACGCGGCTGAGCCCTGCGCCTTCACGGATCCGGCCCGTCGCTTCCCCGGGGCCGTTCCAGATCACAGCAATGGGGGAAGCGCTCCGAGGAGACAAGTCCATGAAGATGCGTTACACCGCGCTCGCGCTGGCCGCCGTTGCCGCGCTGGCCAGCCAGGCCGCCCAGGCCGGCGAGGCCGAAGCCAAGAAGTGGGTCGACAGCGAGTTCCAGCCGTCGACCCTCAGCAAGGACCAGCAGATGGCCGAGATGAAGTGGTTCATCGAGGCCGCCAAGAAGCTGCAGGCCAAGGGCGTCAAGGAGATCTCGGTGGTCTCCGAGACCATCACGACGCACGAGTACGAGTCCAAGACGCTGGCCAAGGCCTTCACCGAGATCACCGGCATCACCGTCAAGCACGACCTGATCCAGGAAGGCGACGTGGTCGAGAAGCTGCAGACCTCGATGCAGTCGGGCAAGTCGATCTACGACGGCTGGATCAGCGACTCCGACCTGATCGGCACCCATTTCCGCTACGGCAAGATCCTCAGCCTGACCGACTACATGGCCGGCGCGGGCAAGGAGTTCACCAACCCCGGCATCGACATCAAGGACTTCATCGGCACGAAGTTCACGACAGCGCCGGACGGCAAGCTCTACCAGCTGCCCGACCAGCAGTTCGCCAACCTCTACTGGTTCCGCGCCGACCTGTTCGACCGCAAGGACCTGAAGGACAAGTTCAAGGCCAAGTACGGCTATGACCTGGGCGTGCCGCTGAACTGGAGCGCCTACGAGGACATCGCCGAGTTCTTCACCAACGACGTGAAGAACATCGACGGCAAGGCCATCTACGGCCACATGGACTACGGCAAGAAGGACCCGTCGCTGGGCTGGCGCTTCACCGATGCCTGGCTGTCCATGGCCGGCACCGCCGACATCGGCGCGCCCAACGGCCTGCCGATCGACGAGTGGGGCATCCGCGTGGCCGACGACAAGTGCACGCCGGTGGGTGCCTCGGTCGCCCGTGGCGGCGCGACCAACTCGCCGGCCGCCGTCTACGCGCTGACCAAGTACGTCGACTGGATGAAGAAGTACGCGCCCAAGGAAGCCACCGGCATGACCTTCGGCGAGGCCGGCCCGGTGCCGGCGCAGGGCCAGATCGCGCAGCAGATCTTCTGGTACACGGCCTTCACCGCCGACATGACCAAGCCGGGCCTGCCGGTGGTCAATGCCGACGGGACGCCGAAGTGGCGCATGGCCCCCGGCCCCAACGGCCCGTACTGGAAGCAGGGCATGCAGAACGGCTACCAGGACGTCGGCAGCTGGACCTTCTTCAAGGACCACGACGCCAACAAGACGGCCGCCGCCTGGCTCTACGCCCAGTTCGTCACCGCCAAGACGACCAGCCTGAAGAAGACCACGGTGGGCCTGACGCCGATCCGCGAGTCCGACATCCAGAGCAAGGCCATGACCGACCTGGCGCCCAAGCTCGGCGGCCTGGTCGAGTTCTACCGCAGCCCGGCCCGCGTGGCCTGGTCGCCCACCGGCACCAACGTGCCCGACTACCCGAAGCTCGCGCAGCTGTGGTGGAAGAACGTGGCGCAGGCGGTCACCGGCGAGAAGACCCCGCAGGGCGCGATGGACACGCTGGCCGACGAGATGGACCAGGTCATGGCCCGCCTCGAACGCGCCGGCATGGCCAAGTGCGCGCCCAAGATGAACCCGAAGAGCGATCCGTCCAAGTGGCTCAGCGACAAGGCCGCGCCGTGGAAGAAGCTGGCCAACGAGAAGCCCAAGGGCGAGACCATCGCCTATGACTCGCTGCTGAGCGCGTGGAAGGCCGGCAAGGCGCGCTGAACGGCGCCGCCCGACAGGTGAAGAGGACCGGCCCCGCCTCGTGCGGGGCCACCCCAGGCGGTCGGACGTCTCCCCGACCGCCTTTTTTCATGCCCGCGCGGCTCAGTTCACCGCGTGGATCATCTCCCGCACCCGCGGGTAGATCTGCTGGCGCCAGCGCCGGCCGCTGAAGACGCCGTAGTGGCCCACGCCCAGCTGGACGTGGTGGTTCTTCAGCCAGGGCTTGATGCCGGTGCACAGGTCATGCGCGGCGACGGTCTGGCCGATCGCGCAGATGTCGTCGCGTTCGCCCTCGACGGTGAACAGCGCGCTGCGCCGGATCGCGCCGCAGTCGACCCGCTCGCCGCCGACGACCAGCTCACCGCGCGCCAGGAGGTGGGTCTGGAAGACCTGCTCGACGGTCTCCAGGTAGAACTCGGCCGGCAGGTCGTTGACCGCGAAGTACTCGTCATAGAAATGCGCCGTCGCGTCGGCCGCCGCGTGATCGCCCGCGCGCCGGTCGTCGTAGAGCTTGCGGAAGGCGTCGGCATGGCGCTGCGGGTTCATGCTCATGAAGGCGGTCAGCTGCAGGAAGCCGGGGTAGACCTCGCGGCCCGCGCCCGCATGTCGCCACGGCACCGGATGCACCAGGTTCTGCGCGAACCACTCGATCGGCTTGCCGGTGGCCAGCACGTTGACCTGGGTCGGGTTGATGCGCGTGTCGATCGGGCCGGCCATCAGCGTCAGGCTGCGCGGCTGGGCCGGGTGATCGCGCTGGGCCATCAGCGCGGCGGCGGCCAGCACCGGCACGCAGGGCTGGCAGACCGCCAGCACGTGCACGCCCGGGCCCATCGCGGCGATGAAGTCGATCACCGTCTCGACGTACTCGCCCAGGCCGAACGGCCCTTCCGACAGGGGCACGTCGCGGGCGTTGTGCCAGTCGGTGATGCAGACGTCGTGATCGGCCAGCAGCGTGCGCGCGGTGTCGGTGAGCAGGGTCGCGAAGTGGCCCGACAGCGGCGCCACCACCAGCACGCGCGGCAGCGGCTTGCCGCCGTCGCCGGCCCGCTCCAGGTCGGCACGGCGCAGGTGCAGCAGGCTGCCGAAGGCGCTGCGGCGGATCACGTGCTCGGTGACCGCGACGGCACCGGGCGCATCGGCCGAGGCCGGGATGGCGCCGGGCTGCGCCGGGTCGATCGCGTGGATGCCGTAGTCCGGCCGGCGGTGCGTCAGGCGCAGCCGCGAGAAGACCTCGTGCGCCGCCGCCGCATCGAACCAGCCGGGCGGCGCGGGCCACGGGTGCAGCTGCTGCGCGCCGCGCGACAGCGTGCGCGACGTCCATGCGGCGGCCTGTTGCCAGGGACCGATGGCATCGGTGAGCGCTTGATAGGCGGCATAGAGCATGGGCAGCGGCGGACGGCGTTCGGGCCGACCTTCTCGTGGAGGCGATGGACCTGGACAGGCAAGTTGCAGGCCAGTTTCAGCGCGGGTACGCCGCCGGCATGGCACATCGATTGCGTCTGTCGGACACACGCTGGAGACCGGACCCATGCCCTCGAAGACCCCCTCGACGACCGCTCGCACCACGCTGACGCTCAGCAGCAAGAACTACTCGTCCTGGTCCCTGCGCGGCTGGCTGATGTGCCGCTTCGCCGGCCTGCCCTTCGACGAGGTCATGCTCTCGCCCGACGACCCGGACGCCAAGGCCGAGATGCTGCTGCTGGCCCCGTCCATGCTGGTGCCCTGCCTGCGCCATGAGGGCGCGACCGTCTGGGACACGCTGGCCATCGGCGAGTACCTGCACGAGGTCTGCCCGGACGCCGGCCTGCTGCCGGCCGACCGCCTAGCGCGGGCCCGTTGCCGCGCCATCAGTGGCGAGATGCATTCGGGCTTTTCCTCGCTGCGATCGGCCTTGCCGATGAACCTCAAGGGCCGCTTCCCCGGCTACAAGGTCTGGAGCCGCGCGGCGACCGACATCGAGCGCGTGCTGCAGATCTGGCGCGACAGCCTCGCCGCACACGGTGGCCCCTACCTGTTCGGCGCGACGCCGACCCTGGCCGACGCGATGTACGCCCCGGTCGTCACGCGGCTGCAGACCTACGACGTCCAGATCACCGATCCGGCCTGCGCGGCCTACGCCCGGACCGTCCTGGCGCTGCCCGAGATGCAGGAATGGACCGCCGCCGCGCGGGCCGAGCCCGAGGCGATCGACGAGCTGGAAGTGGAGTTCTGAGCCCGCGCGTCAGCCTCGTCGCGGTGCCACCCCGCCCCACCCGGGTGCGGCGTGCGCCACGACGAGCGGCGGCGGCGACATGCGCACGCATCCTCCGGGCGGACCGCCCGATGTGGCCGCAAGCGCCTTGCCGAAACTGGATTGTTCGGGCCCGCCATGCGTGGACCAATCCGTTCACACCCGCCGGCACTCGCTCGTCGGCGGCAACCTGAAACGGAGAACACCGTGTCCAGTCCATCCAAGACGCTCGACGACGAAGACCTCAAGGTGCTGCACAGCATGGGCTACGCCCAGGAGCTGGCGCGCAACATGAAGGGCTTCCAGAACTTCGCGATCTCGTTCTCGATCATCTGCATCCTGTCGGGTGGCATCAACTCGCTGGGCCAGGGCATCGGCGGCCTGGGCGGCGGTGCCATCGGCATCGGCTGGATCATCGGCTGCGCCGTCACGCTGATCTTCGCGCTGGGCATGGCGCAGATCGGCTCGGCCTACCCGACCGCCGGCGGGCTCTACCACTGGGGCTCGATCCTGGGCGGACGCGGCTACGGCTGGCTGACCGCCTGGCTCAACCTGCTGGGCCTGGTGACGGTGCTGGGCGCCATCAACGTGGGCACCTACAACTACTTCATCGGCGCCTTCGGACCGACGCTCGGGCTGGAGACCAGCTTCGGCCTGCAGGCCGCCTTCGTCATCGGCATCACGGTGCTGCAGTCGGTGATCAACCACGTCGGCATCCGCGCCACGGCCAAGCTGACCGACCTGTCGGGCTACCTGATCTTCGCGGTCGCGGTCGGCCTGACCGTCTCGCTGCTGGCCTACGCACCGAGCTGGGACTTCTCGCGCCTGGTCACCTTCAAGAACTACAGCGGACCGGCCGGCGGCGACGTCTGGCCGGCCACCGACAGCATGCTGTTGCTGTTCGGACTGGGCCTGCTGCTGCCGATCTACACCATCACGGGCTTCGACGCCTCGGCGCACACCGCCGAGGAAACGCAGAACGCGGCCCGGGCCGTGCCGCGCGGCATCATCAATTCGGTGATCTGGTCCTCGCTGTTCGGCTGGCTGATGCTGAGCGCCTTCGTGCTCGCCATCCCCGACATGGACAAGGCGGCGGCCAGTGGCTGGGGCGTGTTCTTCCACGTGCTCGACGCCGTCCTGCCCGGCCCGCTCAAGCAGCTGCTGTACGTGCTGATCCTGGTCTGCCAGCTGATCTGCGGCCTGGCCACGGTGACCTCGGCCTCGCGCATGATCTACGCCTTCGCCCGCGACGGCGGCCTGCCGGCCTCGGCCCGGCTCAAGACGGTGCACGCGACCTTCCGCACCCCGGTGGCGGCGATCTGGACCGCGGCGGTGATCTCGATCGCCTTCACGCTCTACACGCCGGCCTACGCCACCATCGTGTCGGTCACGGTGATCTTCATCTTCCTGTCCTACGGCCTGCCGGTGATCGCCGGGCTGTTCGCCATCGGCAAGACCTGGACCACCATGGGCCCCTGGGACATGGGCGCGACCGCCTACCGCGCGGTCGGCGTGCTGGCCATCGTCGCGATCGCGGCGATCTTCTACCTCGGCGTGCAGCCGCCCAACGATGCGGCGCTATGGATCACCGGCATGTTCCTGGCCATCACCGCCGTGGTCTGGTTCGGCTTCGAGCGCCGACGCTTCCAGGGTCCGCCGGTGGGCGAGGAGGTGCTGCGTCGCCAGGCCGAGATCGCCGCCGCCGAGCGCGCGCTGCAGGTCACCGACTGAGGCGGCCGACGAAGCGGGCCGGCGGCGCCCCGGACAGCCGCCGCGCCAGGCGGCTCATCCGGCGTGGCGCGGCTCGGCTCAGGCCGCCTTGAGCGCCCAGCCCTGCGGCGCCGGGATCTCGCAGACCGGGTCGACGTCGACGGTGGCGAAGTCGGCCGGGCCGACGATCTCCAGGTACTCCATGTCGGGCGAGTAGTCGAACAGGTAGTGCCGCACGCCCGGGCGCTGGTGCACGCAGTCGCCGGCGCTGACCAGCGTCTCCCGGTCCTCGTACATGAAGCGGGCCCAGCCGCGCAGCATGATCACGATGTGGAAGTCGGCCTCGTGGCGGTGCCAGCCGGTGCCCTTCTCGGGTGCGTTGTGCGCCACCACGAGCTGCGCCAGCACCTTGCCGCCGGTGGCAGCGGCGACGCCGAGGTCGCGGTAGAGGAAGAAGTCGCGCAGGCCGTCGCCGCGGAACGTCGTGTCCATCGGCTTGACGTGGGAAAACAGCGTGTCGCCGGTCGATTCGGGGACCTTGTCGAGCATGGGAGCCTCCTGTGGCTGGGCAGAGGTTGAGGGATGCTGCACTGCGACATGCAGGTTCCATTCCGGCGGCACGCTTGCATCCGGACACGCCCTTGAAACAGGCCGCTGACACCTCGGACGCGGGCATGAACGTGGCCTGTACCGCCGTCACGACCGGCAACACTCCTTCGCCGCCGTTGCAAGTCCCAGCCCCCAGGTGGGGCCGTGACACGCCACGATCGGGCCTCGAACGCGAAAAACCTCACACAAATCGCCACCCCGTCGCCGCACGGGCCACGCGGTGCGAGGACCACGGACCGACCCGGAGGGAAGCTGATGAACGCCTTGATCCTGAGCCACCAGAAGACCCTGCTGCCGCTGCTGCAGGACGCCCTGAACCCGATGTCCGCGATGGCTCGGGTGCGCCGCAGCGGCGCGGCCCCGCTGGACGCCGGGGAGCAGGCGCGCCAGCAACCGCCCGACCTGATCTTTGTCGACCTGGCCTGGTGCGGGATCTCGGCGGCGCCGGCGCTGATGCGCGAGCTGCGCCGGACCGTCCAGCGCGCCCCGCTGGTGCTGCTGGTGGACCGGCCCGAGGAGGTCACGCTGGCCCAGCTGGCCCGGGTCCACGCCGACCTCTACATCGGCAAGTCGGCCGCACCGCGGGTGATGCGGCGATCGCTGCAGCGCTGGTTCACGCCCACCGGCGACCTGGTCGAGCCGCCCTGCCCGCGCTCGGTCGCCGACAGCATCCCGGTGCCGGACCTGCCGACGATCGAGCAGCTGCTGCCGGCGCTGGCCCGCAGCGCGGCGGCGAGCGTCAGCCACGCGACACATTGATCGGCCGGGCACGGCGATCATCCCGGTCCCCTGCTCCCTGGGAGACCGCCTTGAGACACCCACGCCCTGCCCGCGCCGGCCCGTCCGGCGCGGCCCGCTGAGATGGGCCGCCTGCACCTGGTCCGGCACGGCCAGGCCAGCTTCGGCGCCGACGACTACGACCGCCTCAGCCCGCTCGGCTGGCAGCAGTGCCGCCGCCTCGGCGCCTGGTGGCGTGCGCGCGGCCTGCGCTTCGATGCGGTGCTGTGCGGCACGCTGCGGCGCCAGCGCGAGTCGCTCGCGGCCATCGCCGAGGGGCTGGATCAGCCACTCGACGCGCTGCCGGTCGAACACCGGCCAGGGCTGGACGAATACGACAGCGACGCGCTGATCGCCGCGCTGCTGGCGGCCCACGCCGCCGAAGGCCGGCCGGTGACGCCGCCGCCGCTGGACACGCCGGAGGGCTACCGCCAGCATTTCCGGCTGCTGCGCGAGGCCCTGCAGCGCTGGTTCGACGGCACGCTGGCAGCGCCCGGCCTGATGCCGCATGCGCAGTGGCGCGCCGGCATCCTCGCGGCGCTGGACCATGTGCAGCAGGCCCATGCCGGCGGCGAGGTGCTGCTGGTCAGCAGCGGCGGGCCGATCGCGACAGCGGTCGGCCACGTGCTGGGCGTGCCGGCGGCCGGCGTGATCGAGCTGAACCTGCGCATCCGCAACAGCGCCGTCAGCGAGCTGGCGACACACCCGCGCGGCCACCGGCTGCTGGCCTTCAACGGCGTGGCCCACCTGGACGACCCGACCGATCCGGCACTGGCCGGGGCGATCACCTACGCCTGAGCCCGCCTCCGAGCCCACTGCCGCTGCCTCAGCCCCTGCCTCAGCCCCTGCCTCAGCCCCTGCCTCAGCCCCTGCCTCAGCCCCGGACCAGCGGCTCGGTCGCCGCGAGCGCCGCTGCCGACGCCTCGGGCGGCACCTCCAGCAGGCGCAGCAGCAGCGCCGCCAGCGGCTCGGGCCGGTGCAGCAGGTGGCCCTGGGCCCAGGTCACGCCCAGGCAGCGCAGCTCATCGAGCGTGGCCGGGTGCTCGACGAACTCGGCCACGGTCGGCACGCCGATCACGCTGGCGACGTCGCAGAAGCTGCGCACGGCGGCCAGGTCCAGCGGGTCGGTGCCCAGGCCGCGGATGAACTGGCCGTCGATCTTGAGGAAGTCCACCGGCAACGACTTCAGGTAGCCGAAGGACGAGGCCCCGGCGCCGAAGTCGTCCAGCGCGACCCGCACGCCGCGCTGGCGCAGCTCGGTCACGAAGGCCGCCGCGTCGTGCGGTCGGGTGATCGCGGCGGTCTCGGTGATCTCCAGGCAGAGGTGGCGGGCCAGCGCCGGATCGGCGTCGACCAGCTCCAGCGCGAGGCGGTGGAAGGCCCGGTCGCTGACCGACTGGCCCGACACGTTCACCGCCAGCAGGTCGTCGGCCTGCAGCCAGGGTCGCAGCCGGCCCAGCAGCGCCAGCACGCGGCGCAGCACCCAGCGGTCGATCCGGCCGGCGCGGTGGAAACGCTCGGCCGCGGGCAGGAAGGCACCCGGCGCGATCAGGCCGCCACGGCCATCGGCCATGCGCAGCAGCACCTCGGCATGCAGTGGGGCTCGCCCGGGCGGCGCCGCGTCGTCGTCGCCCTCGCGCCCGCCCACCGGCACGATGCGCTGGGCATGCAGCACCAGCGTGTGCTCGGGCAGCGCGTGGTCCTCCAGCGCGGCGTCGATGCGGGCGGCCCACTGGGCCTCGCCGCGCAGGGTCTGCAGGTGCTGCTCGTGGTCGTCGGACATGTGGACCCGGTTGCGGCCGGCGGCCTTGGCGCTCATGCAGGCGCTGTCGGCCGCCTGCATCAGGCCGGCGGTGTCGCGCCAGCGCGCGTCCAGCCCAACCAGGCCGATGCTCGCGCCGATGCGGAAGCGGCGCTCGCCGTGCACGAAGCGGAACTCGTCCATCTGGTCGCAGACCTGCTGGGCCAGCCGCTGGGCCTGGTCGGGCGGGCAGTGTTCGAGGATGACCGCGAACTCGTCGCCACCGAGCCGCGCCAGCGTGTCGCGGCCGCGCACGGTGCGTTGCAGCAGGCCGGCAACCTGGCGCAGCAGCTGGTCGCCGGCGGCATGGCCGGAGCTGTCGTTGACGAGCTTGAACTCGTCCAGGTCGATGAACATCAGCGCATGCTGGCAGCCGGTGTCGTGGCACTGGCCCAGCGCGCGCTGCAGGCGCTCCTCGAACTCGCTGCGGTTGACCAGGCCGGTCAACGCATCGTGGGTGGCGCGGTAGTTCATCTCGCTGGCCATGCGGCGCTGCGCGGTGACGTCGCGGAAGACCAGCACCACGCCGATCAGCCGGCCGTCGATGCCACGCATCGGCGAGGCCGCATGCTCGACGCCGAACTCGTGCCCGTCCTGCGCCAGCAGCAGCCCGTGCGGCACCAGCGGCACGGCGCGGCCATCGGCCAGGCACTGCAGCACGGGGTTGTCCAGCGCGGCGCGGCTGCGTTCGTGGACGAGCTGGAAGACCCGTTCGACCGGCTGGCCCAGCGCCTGCACGCGCGACCAGCCGGTCAGCGATTCGGCCACCGGGTTGAGGTCGTCGATGCGGCCCAACGCGTCGGTCGTGATGACCGCGTCGGCGATGGCGTGCAGGGCCACATGCAGGCGCTCATGCTCGGCCTCCAGGCCGCGCGCCAGGCGCAGGCGCTCGGTGACGTCCTCGACCACCGCCATCGAGCGCAGCGGGCGGCCCTCGGCATCGCGTTCGAGCACGCTGGACAGCCGCACGTCGATCACGCTGCCGTCGCGCCGCACCATCTGGTAGGCGACATCCCGGTTGCGTCCTTCGCGGAAGAAGGCCGGCAGCACCTGTTCGAGCGCATGGCGGCGCGAGGCCGGCGTCATGAAGTCGACCGAGCGGCGGCCGATCACCTCGTCGCGCCGGTAGCCGAGGTGCTCCAGCCAGGCGTCGCTGACGCTCAGCAGCCGGCCCTCGCCGTCGATCGACTGCAGCATCGCCGGGGTGCGGTCGTAGAGCGCGCGGAACTGGGCCTCGCGGTCGGCCAGCGCGCGCTGCAGGCGCAGCCGGTCGCCGATGTCGCGCGCCAGCTTGGACACGCCGACGATGCGGCCGGCCGCGTCGCGGATCGGGCTGAGCGTGACGGCCACGTGCAGGTACCGGCCATCGGCATGGCGACGCTCGGTCTCATGGCCCCGCACCGCCTCGCCGGCCCGCACGCGGGCCAGCAGGTCGTTCTCCTCGTCGATGCGCTCGGGCGGCACCAGCATCAGGATGGAGCGGCCGAGCACCTCGTCGGCGGCATGGCCGAACAAGGCGGTGGCCGCGGCGTTCCAGCTGGTGATGGTGCCGGTCAGCGTCTTGGAGACGATCGCGTCGGCCGATGACTCGACCACCGCCGCCAGCCGCGCCAGCGCCTCGCGGCCGCGCACCTCGTCGGTAATGTCGCGGCCGACCGAATGCAGCCATTCGACGCGGCCGTCCGGCGCACGCAGCGCGCGGTTGGTCCACGAGACCCAGCGCACCTCGCCGTCGTGCTGGACGATGCGGTTCTCGCTGCGCTCGGTGCGGCCGTCGGCCAGCACGGCGGCGAGCCGCTCGCGCACCGTCGCGCGATCCTGCGGCGGCACCTGGTCGAGCAGGCAGTGGCCGACCAGCGCCTCGCGCGGCAGGCCGTAGAGCGCCGCATAGGACGGGTTGACGTAGCCGCGCACCAGGTCACCGGGCCGCGCCAGCGAGATCGCCTCGGCCTGGTCCTCCACGATCGCGCGCCAGCGCGCCAGCTCGACCGGATCGGTCGTCTCGGCGGACAGGTCGAAGGACGGGCGGAAGACGGGTGGCACGGCGGCAGCGGCGAGGGGTCGGTCCGGCCGATCGGCGCGGGCGGAAAGGAATGTAGTCAGCCGGCAGGCCCTTGGCGCGGCAGGCCGTTGAATCGTTTGCAAGCCGACACAATTCCACGGTCTTCCAAGGCCCTCATCACCGTTCCCCGCCCGGCCGCGTGCTGGCCGGCCCGCCACCGCCCCGTCGACGCGGTGCCGTGGTGACCAGGGCCGTGACGGGCCGCCTACGATCGTCGCCATGAACCCTCCGAACCTTCGTTACCTGATCGGCGTGGACGGCGGCGGCACCGCCACGCGGGCCCGCCTGCACGCTGCCGACGGCCGCCTGCTGGGCGACGGCGCGGCCGGTCCCTCGGCGCTGGGCCAGGGCGTCGCGCAGGCCTGGCGCCACATCGGCGAGGCGGTCGACGCCGCCTTCTCGGCCGCCGGCCTGGTGTCCGCGCCGATCGGCGACTGCGCGCTCGGCCTGGGCCTGTCGGGCGCGGAGAACCCCGGCTGGGTCGCGGACTTCCACGCCGCCAACCCGGGCTGGGCACGCGTCGCGCTGGCCAGCGACGGCGCGGCGGCGGTGCTGGGCGCGCATGCCGGCGGTGCGGGCGCGCTGCTGGCGCTGGGCACCGGCAGCATCGGCGTGGCCCGTCATGCCGACGGCTCGCACCAGATGGTCAGCGGTTGGGGCTGGCAGATCGGTGACGAGGCCGGCGGGGCCTGGTTCGGCCAGCAGGCGGTCCGGCTGGCGCAGCGCGCGATGGACGGCCGGGCGCCGGCGGGCGCGCTGGCGCAGGCGGTCTGGCAGCACGGCGGCGCGAGCCGGGCCGAGCTGCTCGACTGGTGCGCCGCCGCCGGCCAGGGCGGCTACGCGGCGCTGGCACCGCTGGTGCTGGACCACGAGGCGATCGATCCGGCCGCCGCCGCACTGGTCGCCCAGGCCGTCGACGACGCCCGCGCCATCGTGCGGGCGATGGACCCGGACGGCGTGCTGGCGCTGGCCATCACCGGCAGCCTCGGCCGCCAGCTGGCCGCGCGCATCGTCGCCGGCCTGCCGCACCGCCAGGTCGATCCGGCCGGCGATGCCTGCGACGGCGCGCTGCACCTGATCCGCCAGGCGCTGCGGGGGGAGGTCCGATGAACACGGCGACGAAGCCCGCGCCGAACACGCGCAGCGGTCGCCTTGACGGCGACATCCTGACCCCCACCGGGCTCCTGCGCGGCACGATCACCTGGCGCGACGGCCGCATCGCGTCGCTCGCCGGCCAGCCGGTCGATGCACCCGGCGGCGACGCGCCGCTGCTGCTGCCCGGCTTCATCGACCTGCACGTGCACGGCGGCGGCGGCCATGACGTGATGGACGGCGCGGAGCATCCGGAGGCCGCCGCCGAGGTCGCGCGCTGCCACGTCCGCCACGGCACCACCGCGATGCTGGCCACGACGATGACCGCGCCGATGGACGAGATCCGCGCCGCGCTGGTCGCGCTCGCGCCGCACGTGCGCCAGCGCCCGGCCGGCAGCGCCCGCATCCTGGGGGTCCACCTGGAAGGCCCGTACATCAACCCCGGCCGGCTCGGCGCACAACCCGCCTTCGCCCGCGCGCTGACGCTGGCCGAGGTGCACGAGCTGCACGCGCTGGCCCCGCTGGTGACGATCACGCTGGCGCCGGAGGTCGACGGCCACCTGGACCTGATCGCCGCGCTGCGCGAGGCCGGCCACCGCGTCCAGCTCGGCCACAGCAACGCCCGCTACGAGGACGGCGTGGCCGCGCTGCGCTGCGGTGCGGTCAGCTTCACGCACCTGTTCAACGCGATGAGCGCGCTGCACCACCGCGAGCCCGGCCTGGTCGGTGCGGCCCTGGCGCATGCCCGCTATGCCGAGATCATCCCGGACCTGCTGCACGTCCACCCCGGCGCGATCCATGCGGCGCGGCGTGCCATCCCCGGCCTGTACTGCGTCAGCGACGCCACCGCCGCCACCGGCATGCCGGACGGCGACTACCGGCTCGGCCGCCACACCGTGCGCAAGTGCGAAGGCGGCGTGCGGCTGGCCGACGGCACGCTGGCCGGCAGCGCGCTGACGCTGGACCAGGCGCTGCGCAACCTCGTCGCCATCGGCCTGCCGCTGGCCGAGGCCTCGATGCGCGTCTCGACCCACGCGGCCGACCTGATCGGCCGGCCCGACCTGGGCCGGCTGGCCGTCGGCGCCTGCGCCGACCTGGTCGTGCTCGACCCCCGGCACCTGACGATCCAGCAGGTGCTGGTCGATGGCGCCCCACCTTGAACGACCGGGGCCGCGACAGCCTGACGCAAGGCGGGTGATCCTCGCTAGGGTATCTCTGAGATTTTTCTTCAGGGCGCGTGCCTCTAGCATCGGGCTTCATGCTCGACGGCCCCTTGTCCAGGACATACCCGGACACGAAGACCGCACATCGACCCCAGGATCGATCCACAGGAGACCCGCCATGACCCAAAGTGCACAACCCCGCCGCCGCTTCCTCCGCAACGCATCGGCCTCGGCCCTCGGCGCCGGCGCCCTGGCCGCGCCGATGGTGTCGCGCGCGCAGACCACCACGCTGCGCTTCCAGAGCACCTGGCCGGCCAAGGACATCTTCCATGAGTACGCAAACGACTTCGCCAAGAAGGTGAACGACATGGCCGGTGGCCGCCTCAAGATCGAGGTGCTGCCCTCGGGCTCGGTCGTGCCGGCCTTCCAACTGCTCGACGCGGTCAACAAGGGCACGCTCGACGGCGGCCACGGCGTCGTCGCCTATCACTACGGCAAGCAGTCGGCGCTGGCGCTGTGGGGCTCGGGCCCTGCCTTCGGCATGGACCCGAACATGGTGCTCGCCTGGCACAACTACGGCGGCGGCAAGGCGCTGCTCGAAGAGATCTACAAGTCCATCAACATGGACGTGATCTCCTACCTGTACGGCCCGATGCCCACGCAGCCGCTGGGCTGGTTCAAGAAGCCGGTGGCCAAGGTGGCCGACATGAAGGGCCTGAAGTTCCGCACCGTCGGCCTGGCGGTCGACGTGTTCACCGAGCTCGGCACCGCCGTCAACCCGCTGCCCGGCGGCGAGATCGTGCCGGCGCTGGACCGTGGCCTGATCGACGCGGCCGAGTTCAACAACGCCACGTCCGACCGCATCCTCGGCTTCCCCGACGTCACCAAGAACTGCATGCTGCAGAGCTTCCACCAGAGCGGCGAGCAGTTCGAGATCCTGTTCAACAAAGGCAAGTACGAGGGCCTGCCGGCCGAGCTGCGCGCCATCATCGACTACGCCGTGCAGGCCTCCAGCGCCGACATGAGCTGGAAGGCGATCCAGCGCAACTCGCAGGACTACCTCGAACTGAAGAAGTCCGGCATCAAGTTCTACAAGACGCCCGACGCCATCCTCAAGGCCCAGCTCGACGCCTGGGACAAGGTGATCGAGAAGAAGGGTGCCGAGAACCCGCTGTTCAAGAAGGTGCTGGAAAGCCAGAAGACCTTCGCACAGCGCGCCGGCCAATGGCAGAACGACTACATGGTCGACTTCAAGATGGCCTGGAACCGCTACTTCGGCGCCAAGAAGGCCTGAGGTCCGCGCGGCATCCGTGCCGCAGGACCCTGAACTGAAAGAGATGCAATCGCCTGCCCCGTGCAGGCGATTGCCTGTGAGCCCCGACCGACGGGGCCGATTACCGAGGGGTGTCACGCATGCAAAGCCTGCTGCTGCTGGTCGACCGGATGTCGACCTGGCTGGGCCAGCTGTTCGCCTGGTCCATCGTCGCGCTGACCGGGCTGATCACGTGGGAGGTGTTCTCCCGCTACGCCTTCAACCAGCCACACGCCTGGGCGCTCGATGCCCAGATCATGCTGTACGGCACGCTGTTCATGATGGGCGGTGCCTACACGCTGGCCAAGAACAACCACGTGCGCGGCGACGTGCTCTACGGCTTCTTCGAGCCGCGCACGCAGGCCACGGTGGACCTGGTGCTCTATGTGCTGTTCTTCCTGCCGGGCATCTTCGCGCTGACCTGGGCGGGCTGGAACTTTGCCCACGAGTCGCTGGCGATCCGCGAGCAGACCTTCTCGGCCGAGCCGCTGCCGCTCTACCCCTTCAAGTTCATCATCCCGCTGGCCGGCGCAATGCTGCTGCTGCAGGGCATCGTCGAGATCGTGCGCTGCGTGCGCTGCATCCGCGACGGTGAGTGGCCCTCGCGCGAGCAGGACGTCGAGGAAGTCGACGTCGACAAGCTCAAGCAGATGGTGCAGGTGAAGGACGAGGACATCGCCGCCCTGGACAAGTACATCAAGCCTCCGAAGGACGCGTCATGAAGATCCGCAAGGAGCTTTGGTTCGGCTTCATCCTGATGGGGCTGATCATCCTGGGCGCGCTGACCATGCTGGTCAGCGCCGACAAGGTCACCAACGGCCACATCGGCCTGCTGATGCTCTCGCTGGTGGTCGTGGCCATCATGCTGGGCTTCCCCACGGCGTTCACGCTGATGGGCATGGGCATGATCTTCACGTGGATCGCCTACGAGCGCGACACCGACAAGACCCTCACGCTGATGGTGCAGAGCGCCTTCAAGGTGATGGGCAACGACGTGCTCATCTCGATCCCCTTGTTCGTGTTCATGGGCTATCTCGTCGAACGGGCCAACCTGATCGACAAGCTGTTCCGCAGCCTGCACCTGGCGCTGGCGCGGGTGCCGGGATCGCTGGCGGTGGCCACGCTGTTCACCTGCGCGGTGTTCGCCACCGCCACCGGCATCGTCGGCGCGGTGGTCACGCTGATGGGCCTGCTGGCGCTGCCGCAGATGCTGCGTGCGGGCTACGACGTGCGGCTGTCGGCCGGCGCGATCACGGCCGGCGGCTGCCTGGGCATCCTGATCCCGCCCAGCGTCATGCTGATCGTGTACGGCGCGACCGCCGGGGTGTCGGTGGTGCAGCTCTACGCCGGGGCCTTCTTCCCCGGGATCATGCTGGCGGGCCTGTACATCGTCTACGTGATCATCATCGCCAAGCTCAAGCCCCACCTGGCACCGCCGCTGACGGCCGAGCAGCGCTTCGTGCCGCTGCCGCCGCTGACGCAGCGGGTCTCGGACGGCATCTCCAACACGGCGCTGCCGGCCTTGGTGAAGGCGCTCAAGGGCGAACGCAACGTCGACGTGCCGAGCAGCTACCTGCTGCGCCAGCTCGGCGTCACGCTGCTGCCGGCCCTGGTCTTCGCGCTCGTCGCACTGTGGGGCCATGAGGTCTCGACGCGGCCCGCTGCTGCTGCGGTGGAGATCCAGCAGAACGACGGCGGCGTTGCCGCGCCACCGGGATCGGCCGACGAGTCCACGCCGTCCGGTGGCGGGCTGGCCGAGCCGCCGTCCGACGAGGGCGGCCTGAAGGAGCCGCCGGCCGAAGGTGGCGTGCAGGAGCCCCCCGGCGCCGAAGGCGTGCAGGAGCCTCCCGGCAGCGAAGGTGCGGCTTCGGCCGACGCCGCCGCCGCGCCGGCCGCCCAGGGCGTCGCCGAACCGCCGGGCGCCCAGGCAACGCCCGCGACGCCGGCCGAGCCGGTGCCGGCCTCGACCAACTACTGGATCGGGCTGGGCGTGGGCTCGCTCGCGCTGGTCGCGTTCTACGGGATGTTGAGCTTCCAGCGGCTCGAGGTCTTCAAGATGCTGCTGGCCTCGTTCTTCCCGCTGGTCATGCTGATCCTGGCGGTGCTGGGCTCGATCGTGTTCGGCCTGGCCACGCCGACCGAGGCGGCGGCGGTCGGTGCCTTCGGCGGCCTGCTGCTGGCGGCGGCCTACAAGCAGCTGAACTTCGGCGTGGTCAAGGAAAGCGTGTTCCTGACCGCCAAGACCAGCGCGATGGTCTGCTGGCTGTTCGTCGGTTCGGCGATCTTCTCGGCCGCCTTCGCGCTGCTGGGTGGGCAGGAACTGGTCGAGCGCTGGGTGCTGAGCATGAACCTCAGCAAGACCGAATTCCTGCTGCTCAGCCAGGTGATCATCTTCATCCTGGGATGGCCGCTGGAATGGACCGAGATCATCGTGATCTTCATGCCCATCTTCGTGCCGCTGCTGGACAACTTCGGGGTCGACCCGCTGTTCTTCGGGCTGCTGGTCGCGCTGAACCTGCAGACCGCCTTCCTGAGCCCGCCGGTGGCGATGGCGGCGTTCTACCTGAAGGGCGTCAGCCCGCCGCACGTCACGCTCAACCAGATCTTCGCGGGCATGCTGCCCTTCATGGGGATCCAGGTCGTCGCGATCTTCCTGCTCTACATGTTCCCGGAAATCGGCCTGTGGCTGCCGCAGGTGCTGTACGGCCGTTGACCCGCGGCGCTGGCGTCACCGCCGCTGCGGTGGCAGGTAGATCCGGTCCGACCAGGTCGCCAGCCAGGTCGGCCGGAAGGCCACGAAGATGGCCACCAGCATGCCGGTGAGGAAGGCATCGCCCCAGGCGGACAGCCAGCGGGCGATGACGAGCTCACCGGCCTGCAACTCGACCGGCACGCCGTCCACCGCCAGCGCGCCCAGGCCGGCCGCCGTCAGCGCCAGCAGCGACATGCCGAATCCGCGCACCAGGATGTAGACGAACAGGTGGTGCGGCAGCCAGCGCCGCACCGCCGCGCCGAACGCCACCGTCAGACCGGCCGGCACCAGACCCAGCCAGACCAGCCGGTGCAGGGCCTCCCACAGGTCCAGCCCGGCCAGCCAGGCGGTCAGCAGCGCGGTCGGCAGCAGCGCCAGCACGGCCAGCGGCCAGCCGGCCATCAGCACCAGCAGCGGCACGCCCGACATCGGCTGGATCACCGCCGACGCGGCCAGCCGGTCACTGGCCCAGAACAGCGGCAAGGCCAGCCACCAGGCCAGCCAGGGCCACGGCGGTCCTTCGGCGGCGAAGGCGCGCCAGGGCTTGAGGGCCAGCGCCAGGGCGGTGCAGGCCAGCGTGATCAGCAGGTCGGGCATGGCGGGATGCTAGGCAGACCGCACCACCCGGGCATGACGCCGGTCAAGTTGCGCTCGCACGTCGCCGCGAACGGCCCACCGTGGTGCGGTGACCTCATGCCCGCATCGATCCATGCCGTCGACCCGCCGCTCCTGGGCCGCCTGTGGCGCCGGCGCCTCAAACCCCGGAACGGAGCCGATGGACGCTGTCGCATCCGCGCCATAAGGTCACGAGATGAATGCGCCCGCCCCGATCGAGTTCTATTTCGACTTCTCCTCGCCCTACGCCTACATCGCCTCCGAGTGGATCGAGGCGCTGGCCGCGCGGCATGGCCGGCCGGTGCGCTGGCACGCCATCCTGCTGGGCGTGACCTTCCAGGCCGCCGAGCTGAAGAGCCCCGTCTCCTACCCGATCAAGCGCGAGTACGCCTTGCGCGACTTCGCCCGCTCGGCCCGCATGGAGGGCGTGCCCTTCGCGATGCCGACGCCCTTCCCGATCGCCACGCACAACGCCGCGCGGCTGTTCTGGTGGCTCGAGAGCCAGGACCCGCAGCGTGCGGTGGCCTGGGCCCGCTCGGGCCTGCGTGGCTTCTTCGCGCGCGGCGTGAACCTCAACGACATGGCCGCGCTGCAAGGGCTGGCGGCCGAGTCCGGGATCGCGCCGGAGCAGTGCGCCGCGGTCTGCGCCGACCCGGCCTGGAAGGACCGCCTGCGCCGCGAGAACGAGTCCGCCATCGCCGCCGGCGTCTTCGGGGCGCCCTACTTCATCGTCGACGGCGAGCCCTTCTGGGGCAACGACCGCAAGCAGCAGATCGACCGCTGGCTGTCCGGCGACCGCTGAGCCGCCTCACGAGGTCCGGCTGTCGCACGCTGGTGCGGCCGGGCCCCGTCTGCCGCACTTCGGTGCACCGGAGCGGCCGCCAACGCCGCCCGGGTCGATGCCTGGCGCGACACCCGTTCATCGACCGACGTGACGCGTCGCACGAACCGCGTCAGGCCTCGGTGCTTACCCTGACGCCCGTTCGTGCACTGTCACACGGCATCGATTGCGGTTTCGGATTTGCGGCTCGGGGCAGCCAAACGGGCACGTCATCTGCATGGTGTGGACGCCAGGGAGCCACGCACCATGCCCACCATCATCGAAGACCGCCGCATTGCCCTCGTGCATCGCATCCATGCGCTGCTGCTGCACGAGACCGGCGAGGACATCGACATCAACCTGATGCTCGGTCCGGCCGAATATGCCCGTGCCGTCATGAGCCTGTGCCGCGCCAGCGGCAACCCCGAACTCGCCGGCCTGGCCGACGATTTCCTGCACAGCAGCCGCGCCCAGGCCCACCAGGGCCTGCGCCCCGCCAGCCGCTACGCCGCCCAGCTCGCGCAGCAACAATGAGACGCTGAGCCCTGGCCCTCGGGTGCTTGCCGAGGCGCGTCCCGCGGGCCGAGCGCCGGGCCGCCCCAAGCCGGCCCGCACCCCCACGGGGGGTGGTCACGCGTACCCGCGTGACCGGGGGCAGACATTTCACATGTCCTTGCGCAGGTTCGCCGGCGCGATCTTCAGCGCCTCGCGGTACTTCGCCACCGTCCGGCGCGCGACCTGGATGCCCTGCTCTTCCAGCATCGCGCTGAGCTGGCTGTCCGACAGCGGCTTCTTCGGGTCCTCGGCGGCCACGAACTGCTTGATCAGCGCCCGCACCGCCGTGCTCGACGCGTTGCCGCCGGCCTCGGTGTTGAGCGAGCTGCCGAAGAAGTACTTCAGCTCGAAGGTGCCGAAGGGCGTGGCCATGTACTTGGCCGTGGTCACGCGCGAGATGGTCGACTCGTGCAGGCCCAGCTCGTCGGCGATCTCGCGCAGCACCAGCGGCTTCATCGCGATCTCGCCGTGCGTGAAGAAGGCCTTCTGGCGCTCGACGATGGCCTGCGAGACGCGCTGGATGGTGTCGAAGCGCTGGAGGATGTTCTTGACGAACCAGCGCGCCTCCTGGAGCCGCGCCGACAGCGACGCGCCGTTGTCGCCGCCGCCACCGTTGCGCTGGCTGCGATGCTGGCGCAGCACCTGGGCGTACATGTCGTTGATGCGCAGCTTGGGCATGACGTCCGGGTTGAGCACGACCTTCCAGCCGCGACCGGACTTCTGCACGATCACGTCGGGCACGACGATGTTGGCCTCGGCCCGCGTGAAGCGCCGGCCGGGCTTGGGCTCGAGCGTGACGATCAGGCTCTGCGCGTCGCGGATCAGGTCCTCGTCGACGCCCAGCGCGACGGTCAGCTTGCGCACGTCCCGGCGCGCCAGCAGGTCAAGGTGGTCGCGGCAGATGCGGATGGCGGCGTCACGCACCGGCGTGGCGTCGCGCTCGCGCAGTTGCAGCACCAGGCATTCGGGCAGGTCGCGCGCGCCCACGCCGGTCGGCTCCAGGCTCTGCAGCCAGCCGAGCGCGCAGCGCAGCCGGTCGAGCAGGTCCTCGCGCAGCAGGGCCTGCTCGGCCAGCAGAGCCGGATCGACCGGCTCGGCAGCGCCAAACTCGTCGCCCAGGCCGACCATCGCGGCGACCGTGGCCTGGGTCAGCGGCGCGCCGCTGAGGACCTGCACCAGCCGCTCGACGATCTCCTCGAGCCGGTCGGCCAGGTAGCCGTCCTCGTTGAGCGAGTCGATCAGCGACTCGACCAGCATGATGTCCTCGTCGGCCAGGCGCATGCCGCGCAGCTGGGACCGCAGGTGCTCGGCCAGGCTGGGCGCGGCGGTGGAGCGCTCGCTCCAGTCGCTGTCGTCGTCCTCGAGCGCGCCGTTGCGGTTGCCGCTGCTGTCGGACAGGCTGTTGAAGTCCTCGCGGTCGTGGCCGCTGTCCCAGTCGTCGGGCGTGGACTCGGCGGCGCCGAAGTCCAGCTGTTCCATGCCCGCGCCGTCGCCATCGGACGTCGCCGAGGCCGACTCGGCCGGGCTTTCCGCGACCCGCTCGGCGGTGTAGTCGGACGCGCTGGCCGAGCCGCCGTCATCGCCGGGCGCGACCGGCACGCCCTCGTCCGGCAAGGCCATCGGCGTGTCGGCGCCGGCCGCTTCCTCGTCGGCCTCGAGAAAGGGGTTCTGTTCGAGCATCTGCTCGACTTCCTGGTGCAGCTCGAGCGTGGACAGCTGCAGCAGGCGGATCGACTGCTGCAGCTGCGGCGTGAGCGCCAGATGCTGGGAAAGGCGGACCTGCAGGGAGGGTTTCATGGGGGGTCGGCCAGGGGAATCACATCCGGAAATGCTCGCCAAGGTAGACCTTGCGAACGTCCGGGTTCTCGACGATCGCGGCCGGCGTGCCTTCGGCCAGCACGCGGCCCTCGCTGATGATGTAGGCGCGATCGCAGATGCCCAGCGTCTCGCGCACGTTGTGGTCGGTGATCAGCACGCCGATGCCGCGCGCCTTGAGGAAACCGATGATTCGCTGGATCTCGATCACCGCGATCGGATCGACGCCGGCGAAGGGCTCGTCCAGCAGGATGAAGCGAGGCTGGGTGGCCAGCGCGCGCGCGATCTCGACCCGCCGGCGCTCGCCGCCGGACAGCGCCGGGGCCGGGCTGTGGCGCAACCGGGTGATGGACAGGTCGGCCATCAGCGACTCGAGCATCTGGTCGATGTGACCGGCATCGGCGCGCCGCCCGCTGGCGTCCTGCTGCAGTTCGAGCACGGCGCGGATGTTCTCCTCGACCGTCAGGCGCCGGAAGATCGACGCCTCCTGCGGCAGGTAGGACAGCCCGAGCCGGGCGCGCTGGTGGATGGGCTGGCCCTGGACCGGCCGGCCGTCGATGCGGATCTCGCCGGCGTCGGCCCGGACCAGGCCGACCAGCATGTAGAAGCTGGTGGTCTTGCCCGCGCCATTGGGACCCAGCAGGCCAACGACCTCGCCGCTGTCGACCGCGAGGTGAACATCCTTGACGACCTTGCGCGCGCCGTAGGACTTCTGCAGGCCATCGGCCTCAAGGCGGCTGGGGGCGGGCGTCGGGCGGCGATCGGCGTCGAGGGCCGCCGTCAGGCCGGCGCTCAACGCGCGCCTCCGCTGGCAGACGCCGCCGGAGCGGCCGGGCGCGGCGTGACGACGCCCCGCACGCGACCGTTGCCGGTCGCCCCGGTGGCACCGGCCGGCGCGGCGCCGCCCTGGATCTCGAAGGCGTCGCGGCCGTGGTCGTAGACGATGGTCTCGCCGCTGATCTGGTCGGCCAGCGTGCTGCCGCGCAGCAGGCGCACCTGGGCCTGCTGCTGGAAGCGCACGGTCTGGGTGACGGTGTCGTACTCGATGCGCAGGGCCTGGCCGTCGACGGTCTCGTCGACGCCATCGCGCTTCTGGCGGAAGGTGGCGGGCTGCTCGGCGCTGCCGGTGGCGACCGCAACCTGGCCGGTCGGCGTCTCGCGCAACTCGACCAGCGCGGCCTTCAGGACCAGCGTGCCGCGGGTGATCTCGACACCGCCGGAAAGGACCTGCACCTTGCGCTTGCCGTCGATGCGCAGCTGGCCGGCATCGAAGGTGAGCGGCAGGTCACGGTCGGCCCGCTCGGCCTGCACCGGCATCGTCCCGGCGGCCAGCATGGCCAGCACGACCAGTCCGACCCGGGTGACCGGATGGCGGGCGCGCAGGCGGGCGTGCTGGCGGGGGGAGGTGGCTCGAGGCGTCTTCATGGCGGCACAGAAATTGCAGACGATTCTAGCCATACGCCTGTGCCGCCGGGTGGTTTTGATGCATCAATCGACGCGCCCGGCAGCGCCGCGACACGTCGACATGAACGATGCACGGCGCCGCCCGGAGCGCGACGCCGCAGCGGCCCGATCAGCCGCCCTTGCGCACGCGGGCGATCAGCTGGTCGGTCAGCGCCAGGCAGCGCTGGCCACCCTCGGTCTCGGGCGTGCCCTCGCCACCGGCCAGCGAGGGCGAGGTGTAGAAGCGGCCATGGATGCCGATGGCCGGGACGCCGTCGATCTTGTAGGACTCGGACAGCAGCTTGCCCTGGCGCACCTTGGCCTGCATGCCAAAGGAGTTGTACATCTCGACGAACTTGGCCTTGTCGCCGCCGTTCTTCTCGATGAAGTCGATGATCTCCTCGGGCCTGTCCAGACGCTGACGCTGCACGTGGATGGCGTGGAAGATCTTGCGCTGGTAGGTGTCGGTCCAGCCCAGTGCCTCCAGCGTCGCCGACAGGCGCTGCTGCGGCTCGAAGCTGGGGCGGAAGCCGACGTGCACGCGCCGGAAGGCGACGTCGGCGGGCAGCTTCTTGGACCAGGCATCCAGCGCCGGCTCGAAGGCGTTGCAGTGCGGGCAGCCGTACCAGAAGAACTCGACCACCTCGATCTTGCCGGTCGGCGCGGTCACCGGGACCTGCGCGGGCAGCTTCACGTAGTGCTTGCCCTCGACGAACTCCTGCGCCGACGCGGTGCCGGCCCAACCACCCAGCAGCGCCAGCGCGGCGCTGCCCTGCATCCATTCCCGACGATCCATCATCACGTTTTTCCTCGTTGCTTCCAGAACTTCCGTGCCGGCCTCAGCCGACCCCTGAGGTCATCGATTGGCCCGCCACACCGACGCGTCGCTGAAGCCCGCGCTGGCGGCCTGGTCCTTGGCCCGGTCCGCATCCTCGCGGACCTTGAAAGGACCCAGGCGAACCCGGTACATCTTGCCGCCGCCCTGTTCAAACTCGACCACCTTGACGTCGGTGAGTCCGGCCAGGATCAGCTTCGTGCGCTGCTGCTCAGCCTCGGCCGCGCGCGAGTAGGAGGCGATCTGCACCACGTACTCCAACGGGTCGGCACCCTTGCCGGCTGACGGCGCGGTGGTGCCGGCGGCCGGACGCGGGGTCCCGATCACCGCGACAGGAGGCGCCACCGGCGCCGGCGTCGCTGCCCCGCTGCTGCTGGCCGGCGCGACGACCGGCGGCGGGGCGATCACCTGCGGCTGGGCCGGTGCCGGCGCGGGGGCCTGGGCCGGCGCGCCATTGCCGTTCGCGCCGGTCGCGGGCTTGCCCGACAGCGCGGCGTTCGGATTCCAGTTCTCGTTCTTGCGAGCTTCGGCCGCGTCCTGCTCGGCGGTGCGCTGCGGCACCTTGTCGACGAAGGGCACCGGCACCTTGGTGACGTAGAGGGCGACGGCCAGCGACAGGCCCACGCCGATCAGCAGGCCGACGATCAGCCCGAGCGCGAAACCGCCGCGCTGCTGGCTGGGCGCGCCCTTGCGTGCGCCTTGTTGCGGAGATGACATGGTTCAGCTCGATTCGGGAGGGAAACGGTGACGCGCGTCCGGCGCGTTCACATCTTGCGCGGCGCGGACACGCCCAGCAGCGCCAGCGCGTTGCGCAGCACCTGGGCGGTCGCGGCCAGCAGCGCCATGCGGGCGTGCAGCAGCGCGGCGTCATCGACCAGGAAGCGCTCGGCGGCGTAGTAGCTGTGGAAAGCCGAGGCGACGTCGCGCAGGTAGAAGGCCACGTCGTGCGGCGCCAGATCCTCGGCGGCACGCTGCAGCATCTCGGGGTAGTCGGCCAGCTTGTTCATCAGCGCCGTCTCGGTCGGCGCGACCAGCGCAGACAGGTCGACGCCGGCCAGCGCGGCCAGGTCGCCGCCGCGGTCGGCCTCGTAGGCGGCCAGCACCGAGCAGATGCGCGCATGCGCGTACTGGACGTAGTAAACCGGGTTCTCGTCGTTGGCCTTCAGCGCCAGGTCGACGTCGAAGACAAACTCGGTGTCGGCCTTGCGGCTGATCAGGAAGAAGCGCACCGCGTCGCGGCTGGTCCAGTCGATCAGGTCGCGCAGCGTGACGTAGCTGCCGGCGCGCTTGGAGATCTTGACCTCCTCGCCGCCCTTCATCACGGTGACCATCTTGTGCAGCACGTAGTCGGGCCAGCCCTGCGGGATGCCGACGCCGGCCGCCTGCAGGCCGGCACGCACGCGGGCGATGGTGCCGTGGTGGTCGCTGCCCTGGATGTTCACCACCTTGTCGAAGCCGCGTTCCCACTTGTGCACGTGATAGGCCACGTCGGGCAGGAAGTAGGTGTAGGTGCCGTCGGACTTGCGCATCACGCGGTCCTTGTCGTCACCGTAGTCGGTCGAGCGCAGCCACAGCGCGCCGCCTTCCTCGTAGGTCTTGCCGGCGGCGACCAGGCGGGCGACGGTCTGCTCGACCCGGCCGCTGCTGTACAAGCCGGACTCAAGATAGTAGTGATCGAAGCGCACGCCGAAGGCCTGCAGGTCCAGGTCCTGCTCATGGCGCAGGTAGGCGACGGCGAACTGGCGGATGCCGTCCAGGTCGGCCACGTCGCCCGAGGCGGTGAAGCTGCGGTCATCGGCCGAGACCGTGTCGCGCTGCAGGAAGCTGGCGGCGATGTCGGCGATGTAGTCGCCGTTGTAGGCCGACTCGGGCCAACCGGCATCGCCCGGCTTCAGGCCGTTCAGGCGGCACTGGGTCGACGTGGCCAGCGTGCCGATCTGCACGCCCGCGTCGTTGTAATAGAACTCGCGGTGGACCTGCCAGCCCTGGGTCGCGTAGAGGTTGCAGATCGCGTCGCCGAGGGCCGCCTGGCGGCCATGGCCGACGTGCAGCGGGCCGGTCGGGTTGGCCGAGACGAACTCGACCATCACGCGTCGGCCGATCGATGCACGCACGCCGAACGCATCGGTGTCGGCCAGCACCTGGGCCACCACCTGCTGGCGCGCGGCCGGGCGCAGCCGCAGGTTGATGAAGCCGGGGCCGGCCAGCTCGGTGGCGTCGACCCAGCGCTGCACCGCCGGCTGGCGGCCGAGGGCCTCGACCAGCGCCTGCGCCAGTTCGCGCGGGTTCTTCTTCAGGGCACGCGCCAGCGGCATCGCGGCGGTGATGGCGAGGTCGCCGTGGGCGGCCTGCTTGGGGTTCTCGAAGGCGGGGATGAGGGCGTGGCCGGGTGCCACCTCGGCCAGCGCTGCTTCCAGCGCCGCCAACAGTTCCGCTTTGGCTTGAATCATCCAGTCATTCTAGGGTGGGGCCCAAGTCGACCGGGTGCCGCCGCAGCGCCTGCGGCAAGGGCCGACAGCAGGGCCTTGCGTGTCAGATGCCCCTGACTTACCCCTCATATCGGCTTGCCGCCCGGCCGTGGGGGTGAAAAACTCAAGCGTCCCCTTCCGACCCCAGACCATGATCGACCTCAGCATCGCGGAGCAGCCCGAACGCATCGGCAAGTACCGCGTCATCCGACGCCTCGGCGAAGGCACCACCAGCGAGGTCTTCCTGTGCCATGACGAGTTCCACGACCGCCAGGTCGCGGTCAAGCGCGTCCGGCCCAACGTCCTGAACGATGCCCAGGACGGCCACGTCTTCTCGCGCTTCTTCGCCTCCGAGGCCGCGCTGGCCGGCCTGCTGCACCACCCGAACGTGGTCGACATCTACGACGCCGTGCCCGACCCGTCGGCGCCCTACGTCGTCATGGAATACGTGCCCGGCACGACCCTGCGCGCCTACTGCCAGCCCGGCCACCTGCTGCCGCTGGAGCAGATCGTGGAAGTCGGCTTCAAGTGCGCGATGGCGCTGGGCTACTGCTACCGCCAGGGCCTGATCCACCGCGACGTCAAGCCGGCCAACATCCTGGCGCTGGAGGCCAACGGGGTTGTCTCGGACGTCAAGATCACCGACTTCGGCAGCGCGCTGAACCTGGCCTCGGACTCGACCCAGGTCCACCGCGTCGGCTCGCTGGCCTACATGTCGCCCGAACAGCTCGACGGCAGCCAGCTCGACGCGCGGGCGGACATCTACTCCCTCGGCGCGGTGCTCTATCACCTGATCGCCGGCCATGCGCCCTTCGAGGCGGCCAGCCAGGCCAGCCTGATGCACCAGATCTGCCACGCCCAGCCGGTCTCGCTGGTCGGCCTGCGTGCCGGCGTCTCGACCGCGCTGGACCAGGTGGTGCAGCGCTGCCTGGCCAAGCGCACCGACCACCGCTACCCGTCCTGGGAAGCGGTCGGCGACGCGCTCTCCCAGCTGATCTCCAAGCACCACGTGCCGCGCGGCGCGATGCAGGGCGTGCTGGACTCGGAGCGCTTCACGCTGCTGCGCACGCTGGAGTTCTTCAACAACTTCGGCGACGTCGCGCTGTGGGAGGTCGTGCACCGGGCCAAGTGGCAGCGCTTCCCGGTCGGCCACGCGCTCTATGCCAAGGGCGAGGAAGGGCGGCACTTCCACATCATCGCGTCCGGCGCGGTCGAGGTGTACCGCGACGGCCGGCGGGTGGCCGAACTCGGCGCCGGGACCTCGGTCGGCGAGATGGCCTACCTCGCGCCCAGTCCGGAGCTGCGCCGGCACAGCACCGACATCGTCGTCACCGAGACCGCCACCACGATCAGCTTCTCGCCCGACAGCCTCGGCAAGCTCAGCCCCGCCTGCCGCCACCTGTTCGACGAGGCCTTCATCCGCGTGCTGGTGCGACGCCTGCACGCCGCCCACGAGGCGCTGGCGCACCCGCGCCGCATCCTCTGACGCAAGGACGCGACATCGGCGCTCTCGCTTCGGTTGACGGTGGAAGCAGGCCTTGTGCGCCGCCAGGGGCCACGGTTCAATCCGGCCGGACGCCGTCCCAGTCCGGGCCGGCAACCTGCAACCGTGCCGGAGCACATGCCATGAAGACCTGGATCTCCCTGATCGCCCTGACCCTGGCCACCCTGAGCGGCGTCGCCCAAGCCGCCGACTGCGAAGCCCAGGCCGCCGAGAAGAAGCTCGCCGGCGCCGCCAAGAACAGCTTCGTCAAGAAGTGCGAACGCGAGTCGGGCGCCTCCAACGCCGGCGCCGCCTGCGAATCCAAGGCCGCCGAGAAGAAGCTGGCGGGTGCCGCCAAGAACAGCTTCGTCAAGAAGTGCGTGGCCGACGCGGCCAAGTGAGCACAAGCTGACTTCCTGAAGACGCCCGGCCGGTCCGGGCGTTTTTCATGGCGCCGGCCATCCGGAACCCAGCCGGCGACACCCGGACGGCGTGGCTATGATGGATCGCATGAGCGCCAGCTATCTTTGGGTCAAGGCCCTGCACATCGTCTTCATCGCCAGCTGGTTCGCCGGCCTGTTCTACCTGCCACGGTTGTTCGTGAACCTGGCGATGGTCGCGCCCGACAGCGTGGCCGAGCGCGAGCGCCTGCTGCTGATGGCGCGCAAGCTGCACCGCTTCGCCAGCGGCCTGATGTGGATCGCGCTGGCCAGCGGCTTCTGGCTCTGGCTGGGCGTGGGCATCGGCAAGGGCCCCGGCAACGGCTGGCTGCATGCCAAGCTGGCGCTGGTGCTGCTGGTGATCGGCTACCACCACGTCAACGCCGCCCACCTGCGGCGCTTCGAGAACGGCAGCAACACCCGCGGCCACCGCTGGTTCCGGGTCTACAACGAGATCGCCGTGCTGGCCTTTGCCGCCATCGTGGTGCTGGTGGTCGTCAAGCCCTTCTGAGGGCCGGCCGGACACGATGCGCACCCAACGTTCGTCGGCCTGGCCACTCGCGCTGGCCTGGGTGCTGCTCATCGTCTACGCCAGCCTGCACCCGTTCGACGGCTGGCGCTGGCCACCGGGCGAGCCCTGGTACCAGCGGCTGTGGCTGCCCAGCCCGGCCTCGTCGCGCTTCGACCTGTGGTCCAACTTCCTGGCCTACCAGCCGCTGGGCTTCCTGCTGGCGATGGGCTGGCTGCGCGGCGGCACCGGACCGCTGCGGGCCGGCTTGCAGGCTCTCGGTGTCGGCGTGCTGCTGTCGCTGGGCATGGAGTGGAGCCAGGTGATGCTGCCCGGCCGCGTGCCCTCGCGCATCGACTGGGCGCTCAACAGCGCCGGCACGCTGGTCGGCGCGCTGCTGGCGGCGAGCGCGCACGACCTCGGCCTGCTGCGGACCTGGCAGCGCTGGCGCGACCGCTGGTTCGTGCCGCACGGTGCCGTCGGCCTGACCTTGTTGCTGACCTGGCCGGTCGGGCTGCTGTTCCCGCCGCCGGTGCCGATGGGCCTGGGCGAAGGCCTGGTCCGGCTGGGCGAGGCCCTGCACGAGGTCCTGGCGGACAGCGCCTTCGAGGGTTGGCTGAGTGCCCCGGCCGAGCCGCCGCCACTGCCCCAGGGGCTCGAGATGGTCGCCATCGCGCTGGGCCTGCTGGCGCCCGGCTGGATCGCCTGCGCGATCGCGCGTCAGCGCCGCCACCGTCTGGTGCTGCTGCTGGGCGCGGGCGTGCTGGGCGTGGCCACGACCACGCTGTCGACGGCGCTGAACTTCGGCCCCGACCATGCCCTGACCTGGCTGACGCCGGCCTTCTGGCCCGCGCTGGCGCTGGCTGGCGTGCTGGGCGTGCTGCTGACCCTGCTGCCCGTGCGGGTGGTCGCCGCGCTCGGGCTGGTCGGCCTGACGGCGCTGATCGCGCTGGCTTCGCAGGCCGGCACCGATCCCTATTTCGCCTCCAGCCTGGCGCGCTGGGAGCAGGGCCGCTTCATCCGCTTTCACGGGGTTGCCCGCTGGGTCGGCTGGATCTGGCCCTTCGCGGCGATCGGCTGGCTGCTGGCCGAGGTGGCCCGGGTCGGTCACCGGCCCCTGCGCGCGGACAGACGTTGAAACCGTCGCCGCAAGGGCGACTTCTACAATCCGCGCCCATGAGCAGCAGCTACTACCAGCGTCACATCTTCTTCTGCCTGAACCAGCGTTCGAACGGCGAGGCCTGTTGTGCCGACCACGCCGCGCAGGCCGGCTTCGACCACTGCAAGCAGAAGGTCAAGAGCCTCGGCCTGGCCGGTCCGGGCCAGGTCCGCGTCAACAAGGCCGGCTGCCTGGACCGCTGCGCCGGCGGCCCGGTCGCCGTGGTCTACCCGGAGGCCACCTGGTACACCTTCGTCGACCAGGCCGACATCGACGAGATCGTCGAATCGCACCTGCGCGACGGCCAGGTGGTCGAGCGCCTGGTGCTGGCGCCGGACGTCGGCCGTTGACCGCGTCGAGCGTGCAGGAAGGCCCACGATGAACGCGCAGACCGAACGCCGGCTGATCGACGGACCCATCGGCCCGATCGAGTGCGCCATCGACCGGCCGAGCGATGACGCCCACCGCGACACGCCGCGCGGGGTCGCCGTGGTGGCCCATCCGCACCCGCTGTTCGGCGGCACGATGGACAACAAGGTCGCCCAGACCCTGGCCCGCGCGCTGGTGCTGCTGGGCTACGAGACGGTGCGCTTCAACTTCCGCGGCGTCGGTGCCACCGCCGGCACGCACGACGAGGGTCGTGGCGAGTCCGACGACCTGCTCGCGGTGGTTGCCGCGATGCGCCGCCCGGGCCTGCCGCTGGTGCTTGGCGGCTTCTCCTTCGGTGCCTATGTGACGACGCTGGCGGCGGCCCGCCTGGACGGCGCCGACGCGGCCGAGCGCCTGGTGCTGGTCGGCCCGTCGACCCAGCGCGCGACGCCCGCGCCGGTGCCGGCCGACACGCTGGTGATCCACGGCGAGCAGGACGATGTCGTGCCGCTGTCGGCCACCCTGGACTGGGCCCGGCCGCAGCAGCTGCCGGTGATCGTCATGCCCGGCGTCGGCCATTTCTTCCACGGCCAGCTGACCCAGCTGCGCCAACTGATCGTGCGCAGCTGGCATTGAGCCGGCCGCGCCGGGCCCTCGGCCCCAACCGGATACCCACCATGCAGTCGAATCTCTCCGCCCTGTTCACCGGGCTGCGTCGCCGTCTCGGCGTCGCCGCGCTCTCGCTGGGTCTGGCGGCCAGCCTCGCCACCGTTCCGGCCGCGGCCCAGGTCCCCGCGCCCGAGGTGGCCGCGCGGGCCTACATCCTGTATGACGCCAGCGCCAGCCAGGTGCTGGCCGAGCGCGACGCCGACGCTGCCGTCGAGCCGGCCTCGCTGACCAAGCTCATGACCGCCTACCTGGTCTTCCAGGCCCTGCGCGACGGCAAGCTCAGCCTGGACCAGCAGCTCACGGTGTCCGAGCGGGCCTGGCGCACCGGCATGACCGATGCCTCGCGCATGTACATCCAGGTCGGCACGCAGGTGCGGGTCGAGGACCTGATCCTGGGCATGATCGTGCAGAGCGGCAACGACGCCACCGTGCAGCTGGCCGAGGCGGTCGGCGGCTCGCTGGAGAACTTCGTGGCGATGATGAACCGCCAGGCCCAGGCCTTCGGCCTCAAGGTCACGCAGTTCCGCAACCCCGAAGGGCTGCCCGCGCCGGGCCATGTCAGCACCGCGCGCGAGCTGTCGGTGATCGCCACGCGGCTGCTGCTGGACTTCCCCAACGAGGCGAAGTTCTACACGACCAAGGAGTTCACCTACAACAAGATCAAGCAGACCAACCGCAACCTGCTGCTGTGGCGCGACCCGACGGTCGACGGTCTCAAGACCGGCTACACCGATGCGGCCGGCTACTGCCTGATCGCCACCGCGAAGCGTGACCTGCCCGCCGGTCCGCGCCGGCTGGTCGCCGTGGTGCTGGGCTCGGCCTCCAAGGAGACCCGCGCGACCGAGGCGCAGAAGCTGCTCAACTGGGGCTACAGCGCCTGGGACGCGGTCAAGATCTACGACGCCAAGGCCACCATCACGACCGCGCCGGTCTGGAAGGGCGCGGCCAAGGAAGCGAAGCTGGGCCTGATGCAGCCGCTGGTCGTGACCGTGCCGCGCGGCGAGCTGGGCAAGCTGCAGACCGAGGTCACGCGCACCGACCCGCTGCTCGCGCCCCTGACGGTAGGCCAGAACGTCGGCACGCTCAAGATCACCTCGAACGGCAAGGTGCTGGCGCAGACGCCCATCACCGTGACCCAGGACGTGCCGCTGGCCGGCTTGCTGGGCCGCAGCTGGGACAGCCTGCGCCTGTGGGTGCGCTGAGTCCGGCACGGACCCTGCCGCGCGTCATGGCGCCGGCCGGGCAAGCGCGCTAATCTGGCCGCGTCCCGCTGCTGCGGCAACCCTGTCGCAGCCGGGAAAGCCCGGAGACCGCTCATGTCCCACCACGTGTCCCTCAGCGAACTGCCCTGTCACCTCGACGGACGCTGGCTGGCGCTCGACGAAGCCCGCGTGCCGGTGCTGGACCGGGGCTTCATCTTCGGCGACGGCATCTACGAGGTCGTGCCGGTCTACCGTCGACGGCTGTTCCGCTTCGACGAGCACATGCTGCGGCTGGAGCGTTCGCTGGCCGCCGTGCGCATCCCCAATCCGCACGATCGCGACGGCTGGCTCACGCTGATGCGCGAACTGGTCGAGCGTGTCGCGGCGGCCGGTGGCGGTGACGAGCAGTTGCTCTACCTCCAGATCACGCGGGGCGTCGCGCCGCGCGCGCACGGCATGCCCACGGGGCTGCGGCCGACCGTTTTCATGATGAGCACGCCGCACCACCCGCCCGGCCCGGAGGAGCGCCGCCGTGGCGCCACGTGCATCACGCATGCGGACTTCCGCTGGTCGCGCGGCGACATCAAGACCACCTCGCTGCTGGGCAACGTGATGGCGCGCCAGGCGGCCATCGATGCCGGTGCCGACGAGACCATCCTGTTGCGCGAGACCCCGCACGGCGGCGTCACCGTCAGCGAGGGCTCGTCGAGCAACGTCTGGATCGTGCTCGAAGGCGCGCTGATCGGCGTGCCGCCCTCGGGCCACACGCTGGCCGGCATCCGGCTGGAGCTGCTGCAGTCGCTGTGCGAGGAAACCGGCATCGCCTGCCACCTGCGGCCGATCGGCGAGGCCGAGCTGTACGCGGCCGACGAGATCCTGCTGAGTTCGGCCGGCCGCGAGCTGATGCCGGTCACCCGGCTGGACGGCGAGCCGGTCGGCCACGGCGCCGGCCGCGGCAAGCCCGGCCCGGTCTATGCCCGGCTGCACGAGGCCTACGAGCAGGCCAAGCTTGAACAATCGATCTGACGCCCCACGTCCGATGACCCACACGAGACGACGCCCGCCATGCCCGACATCCCGCCCGAACAGTCCCTGATCGAGTACCCCTGCGACTTCCCGATCAAGGTGATGGGCCCGCACGTCCCGGGCTACCTCGACGCCATCGTCGCCGTCGCCCGCGAGTTCGACCCCGGCTTCGACCCCACCACCGTCGAGCAGCGCCCCAGCAAGAGCGGCAACTACCTCGGCCTGACGATCACCATCCACGCCACCAGCCGGGAACAGCTCGACGCGCTGTACCGCGCCCTGTCCGGCCATCCGATGGTCAAGATCGTGCTCTGAGCGAGGGGCGGACATCCCCGCAGGCCAGCGCCGGGCCGCCCCAAGCGGCCTGCGCGTCCCCTCGGGGGACCGACCGGCGTACCCGCCGGGCGAGGGGCGGACATGTCACATCTCGAGGACCCAGGCGATCACGTTCTTGGCGACAAAACCCAGCATCCCGAACGACAGCACCAGGAACAGCACGAAGGTGCCGAAGCGGCCGGCCTTCGACTCGCGAGCGAGCTGCGCGATGATGAAGAGCATGTAGAGGATGAAGGCCGAGACGCCGACCGTCAGGCCGAAATGGGCGAGCTGTTCTTCGGAGTAGCCGAACATGGTGTCGTCCGCTGGATCAGGCGCCGGCCAGGGCTCGGGCGGTGGCGTCGAGGTCCGATGACGGCGGCACCAGGTCGCGGTAGGCATACCAGCTGGCATGGCCCAGCATCGGCACCACCGCGATCAGCCCCATCAGCAGGGAGCCCAGCCCGAGCAGCGTGAAGCCCATCAGCAGCGCGGCCCAGATCGCCATCGGCAACGGGTTCTCCAGCACCGCGCGCCAGCTCACCAGCACGGCGGTCAGCACGCCGACCGGGCGGTCCAGCATCAGCGGAATGGCGAGCACGCTGGAGGCATAGACCGGCGCGGCCAGCAGCGCGCCCAGCGCCAGCCAGATCTCGAACAGCCAGGACTGCCGGTTGGCGACCACCAGGCGCAGGAAGTCGATCGGCGTGACGACCGGGGCCGGCGACATCGCATGGATCAGCGCCGCCGAGGTCAGCACCCAGCCGGTCCCGGCCAGCCCGAGCAGCAGCCCGAAGGCGACCAGCCGGCGATCGACCGACAGCCAGACCGAGATCACCGTCGACCAGCCGACCGGCTCGCCGCGCTCGATCGCGCGGCTGACCGCGTAGAGGCCGGTGGCCGCCACCGGCGCGACGATCAGGAAGCCCGACAACGCGCCGGCCATGACCCAGAACTGGTGCCGCGCCACGCCCAGGATGAACCAGCCGGCCAGCGCCAGCAACGCCCCATGCGAGAAGGCGATGCCCGGAGCCTGCCGGATGTCGTGCCAGGCGCGCTCCAGCCAGGTCAGCGGCTGCAGGGGCCGCAGGATGCGGATCGGCGTCTGGTGGGCGGTGGCGTCGACAGTCATCCGGCGATGCTAGACCAGCGTCCGGCACGCTTTCATGCGCTTCGTCATGGCCCGCTCGGGCATGGCGAGGTTCAAGGCGATGTCGGAGCCGGCCGATAAGTTCATCATCAGGGCCCCTGTCGGTGTCCGTGTTCATGCCCATGCGGACATGACGACCACGCCGACACCGCCGGAAGACCGCTGCCATGTCCACAGACCTGCCCACCGCCCACCGCCCCCTCACCGACGCCCCACGCGACCTGGCCGGCTGGACCGCCGCGCTGCGTGACCGGCCGATCCCGGTGCTGGCCAGCAGCGCCGCCGCGCTGGCCGTGCTGGCCGAGGCAGAAGAGGCACGCGGCAACGTCGACGCGCACCGCATCGACACCGCCATCGACGACGACCCGCTGGCCACGCTGTGGGTGCTGAACCTCGCCGCCCGCCAGCGTCACGTCCGCCAGGTCACGCCGGCCGAGACCATCACCTCGGCGGTGATGATGCTGGGCATCGGCCCCTTCTTCCGCGCCAGCGCCGACGTCGAGGTGGTCGAGGCCCTGCTGGCCGAGCAGCCGCAGGCCCAGGATGGCTTGCGCGCGGTGCTGCGCCGGGCCCACCGCGCGGCCCGCTTCGCGCTGGGCTTCGGCATCCACCGCATGGAATCCGACGTGACGCTGCTGCGCGTCGCCGCGCTGCTGCACGACGTCACGGAGATGCTGCTGTGGTGCCATGCGCCGGCGCTGATCGGCGAGGTCGCCGCACGCCTGCGGGCCGACCCGACGCTGCGTTCCGAGACGGCCCAGCGCGAGGTGCTGCACGTCAGCCTGGTCGACCTCGAACAGGCGCTGCTGCGCGCCTGGCACCTGCCCGAGCGCCTGCTGCGCCTGACCGACGACCATGCCGAGGGCATCGCCCTGGTCCAGCCCCAGCGCCGGATGGTCAAGCTGTCGGTCCAGCTGGCCCGTCACACCCAGGCCGGCTGGGAAAACGCCGCGCTGCCCGATGACATCGAGGAACTGGCGCTGCTGCTCAACCTGTCGCCACTGTCGGTGCGCACCTTGCTGGGCGAGCTGGACAGCTGAGGGGTCCGGCCTCGGTCGTGCCTTCGGCGGCCACCTCCGCCAGCAGCCGTTCCAGCAGCGGCCAGACCCGCGCATCGCGCGACAGCTCCAGGTGCGCCAGGCCGGGCCAGTGCAGCGCCTCAGCCGCACCGTCCAGCAGCGCCCTTGCGGGCGGGAACACGACGTTGTCGCAATGGCTGTGAACGCAGGTGAACCGGGCACGCCAGCGGGCGTCCTCGCCGGCGGCCAGGGCGAGCAGCCAGGCGCTGTCGGGCTGCATCTGGCGGGCGTTGGGCGGGCCGAAGCCGCGTGACAGCCAGGTGCCACGGTGCGGCGTGGCCAGTGTCAGCACGCGTGGCATCGGCAGGTCCGGGCGTCCGATCGCGCCACGCCAGCGCCACCAGGCCCGCACCGCCAGCCCGCCCATGCTGTGGGCCACGATCAGCGGCGGCCGGCCGGTGACGGCGACCAGCCGGGCCACGGCGGCCTCGATCTGCGGCGCGTAGGTGTCGATGCCGGTCCAGGCCGGCACCAGGTCGACGGCGATGAAGGGCTGGCCACGCGCGGCCAGCCAGGCGGGCCATTCCGGCCACCAGAAACCGCGGTTGCAGTGGTAGCCGTGGACCAGCAGCACGCCGACGCGGCCGGATGCCAACCCGGTGCCGGGCTCGAGCCGGTCGGCAAAGGCCCGGCTGCGCCAGACCTGGCGCCAGCCGAACACCCGCGTCGCCAGCACCGACTCGCGCCAGCCCGCGCGCAGCAGGGCGCCCGGGCCGGGACGCGGCGCCGGATCGTCGCGGTGCTGGGCCGCCACGGCCAGCATCTCCAGGCCGAAGGTCAGCCACGTCAGCGCCATGAGCGACCACAGCGGCAGGCCGGCCACCAGCAGCCTCGCCGGCATCGGCAGGCCGCTCGCGCCGAACCAGGCCAGCATGCCGAGGATCAACGCACCGGCCAGCCCGAGCAGCCAGACGACACGGGCCAGCAGGATCGCGGCGGGAAGGCGGGGGTTCGCCGGCACGTTGCGCGGCCCGGCAGGTCGATGGGACGGGTGCATGTCGCCAGTCTGACCGATCGTTGCGGCCCCGACATGGTGCCGATCCCAGTGGGCCGGGCGCCGTCCGGCTGGCATGCTCGATGCGCATCTGTTTTGGTTCGACGAGGACAACGCATGGACACGCCCACCGCCCGCCCCTGGCTGGCCCAGTATCCCGACGGCGTCGGGGCCGACATCGAGCCCGGCGGTTGGACCAGCCTGGTCGACCTGCTCGACGCGTCGTTCGAGCGCCATGCCCGGCGCGAGCAGCTGCTCTTCATGGGTCACGCGCTGCGCTATGCGGACGTCGACGCCCAGTCGCGCGCGATCGGCGCCTGGCTGCAGTCGCTCGGCCTGAAGCCGGGCACGCGGGTCGCGCTGATGTTGCCCAACGTGCCGCAGATGGTCGTCTCGCTGGCGGCGGTGCTGCGGGCCGGCTACGTCGTCGTCAACGTCAACCCGCTCTACACGCCGCGCGAGCTGGCGCACCAGCTGGTCGACTCGGGTGCCGAGGCCATCGTCATCCTGGAGAACTTCGCCAACACGCTGGCGGCGGTGATCGAACAGACCCGCGTGCGCCACGTGCTGCTGACCCAGCTCGGCGACGCGCTGCCGGCGGTTAAGCGGCTGCTGGTCAACACCGTGGTGCGGCATGTGAAGAAGCTGGTCCCGCCCTGGACGCTGCCCGAACGGACCGGCCACACCCTGGCGCGCTGGCCGCAGGCGCTCAAGGCCGGGGCCAGCCTGCCGTGGCGCAGCGCGGCGCCGCGTCCGGACGACCTGGCCTTCCTGCAGTACACCGGCGGCACCACCGGCGTGTCCAAGGGCGCGATGCTCCAGCACCGCCACGTGCTAGCCAACATCGCCCAGTGCGAGAGCTGGTTCAGCCCGGCCACCCGTGGCCATGAGGACGAGCAGCTGACCGGTGTCTGCGCGCTGCCGCTCTATCACATCTTCGCGCTGACGATCTGCTTCATGCTGGGCGCGCGGCTGGGCCAGCGCATGCTGCTGGTGCCCAACGCGCGCGACATCCCCGGCACGATCAAGACCCTGGCCAGCGTGCGCTTCCACCTGTTTCCGGCGGTCAACACGCTCTACAACGCGCTGCTCGACCATCCGGACATCAAGCAGGTCGACTTCTCCGGGCTGGTCATCTCGATGGGCGGCGGCATGGCCGTGCAACAGGCCACCGCACAGCGCTGGCTGGCGCTGACGGGCTGCCCGATCGTCGAGGGCTACGGCCTGTCGGAGACCTCGCCGGTGGCCTGCGCCAACCGGGTCGACGTGCGCGACTACACCGGCACGGTCGGCTACCCGATGCCGTCGACCGAGATCGCGATCCGCGACGACGACGGCCACGACGTGGCGATCGGCGAGTCCGGCGAGATCTGCATCCGCGGGCCGCAGGTCATGGCCGGCTACTGGCAGCGCCCGGACGAGACCGCGCTGGCGATGGACGCGGCCGGCTGGTTCCGCAGCGGCGACATCGGCGTGATGGATGCGCGCGGCCAGGTCCGCATCGTCGACCGCAAGAAGGACATGATCCTGGTGTCCGGCTTCAACGTGTACCCAACCGAGATCGAGCAGGTCGTCAACCTGATGCCCGGCGTGACCGACTGCGCTGCCGTGGGCATGCCCGACGAGCGCACCGGCGAGGCCGTCCGGCTGTGCATCGTGCGGCGCGACCCGCAGCTCACGGCCGAGGACGTCGCCGCCTGGTGCCGCGAGCAGCTGACCGCCTACAAGCGGCCGAAGGTGATCGAGTTCCACGCCACGCTGCCCAAGACCAACGTCGGCAAGATCCTGCGCCGCGAGCTGCGCGACTCGCCGCTGCAGGGCTCCTGAGAGCGGACTTGCCCACACGCTGGCCACAGCCTGCACACAGGCCGGGACAAGTCTGTGGGCAAAGCCAGCACAGACCGGGATGGATCCACAGGCGCGGCGCCGCCCGCCAAGTTGTTGTCACCTTGCCCTGCGGCAAACAGGTGCCTGGCCCACAGGCTTGCGGGCTCGACAAGTCCTTGATCCAAAAAGGATTTCCTGTCTTGTCCACAGGACGGATCGGCCCCTATTACTACGACTACCCTTGAAATTTTCAAGAAATCCGGTGAATACAGGGAACAACTTCCGACCCTTCGGGCCCTTGCCGGGGTGGACGCCGGTGCCGGTGTTGCGGTGCAACAAGAAAGCGTGAACCGGGCCGGAAACCGACGTGCGGCTGACCTCGCGCTGGCCTATCCTGAACCCACCCAGCTGTCCGGACCTTCGATGTGGACCGTCATTTCCTGAACCCCCTGTTCCTGCCTTCCAGCCTGGTCGTCTTCGCCGGCGGCGACGATCCCGAAACCCAGACGCACGGCCCCGCCCGGGTGCTGTTGAAGGCCCTGAAGGCGCAGCCCTTCGCGGGACGCATCACCCACCTCGACACCGAGATGACCGGCACGCTCGGCGACCTGGCGGTCACGCGGGCCGACCTGGCGGTGATCGCGCTGCCGCACGAGCGCATCGCCGCCGCGCTGGAGATCGCCGGACGCATCCGCTGCCGCGCCGCGCTGGTGCTGTCGAGCAACCTGCCGCTGGCGGCCTGCCAGGAACTGCACGCGATCGCGCGGCGGCACGACATCCACCTGCTCGGCCCCAACAGCCTGGGCTTCCAGCGCCCGCACGAGAAGCTCAACGCCAGCCTGGCCGGCCGGCTGGCTGCGCCGGGGCCGCTGGCGCTGGTCTCGCAGTCCGGTGCGCTGACCGCGTCGATGCTGGACTGGGCCGCGCGCAACGGCGTGGGCTTCTCCAACGTCATCTCGCTGGGCGCCAACACCGCCGTCGACCTGCCGCAGGTGCTGGACTTCCTGGCCCATGACGCGGCCACCCAGAGCATCCTGGTCTATCTGGAAGGCATCCAGAACGCCCGCCGCTTCATGAGCACGCTGCGTGCAGCGGCCTATGCCAAGCCGGTGGTCGTGATGAAGGCTGGCCGCCGGCCGGCCGGCAGCCACGTGGCGCTGACGCATTCGGCGGCCATCGTCGGATCGGACGACGTCTTCGAGGCCGCGCTGCGCCGTGCCGGCGTGGTGCGGGTGCGCACCTTCACGCAGATGTTCTCGGCCGCCAAGTGCCTGGCCTCGCGCTACCGGCCGACCGGGCGCGGCCTGGCCATCATCACCAACGGCGGCGGCCCGGCGGTGCTGGCCGCCGACCATGCCAACGAGATGGGCCTGAACGTGGTCAGCCTGGGCAAGGCGCTGCGCGACGAGCTGACACCGACGCTGCCCCAGGGCGCGACGCTCGACGGCGTGATCGACCTGAGCGAGGACGCCGGCCCCGAGCACTACCGCGCCGCGCTGCTGGCCTGCGCCCGCGACCCGGCCGTCAACGGCCTGCTGGTGCTGCACGCGCCCAAGCCCGAAGGCGATCCGGACGCGATCGCGCAGGTGGTCTGCGAGACGCTCTCGCGCGTCGCCAAGCCGGTGCTGACCAGCTGGATGGGTGAGGAAAGCGTGCGCGACGCCCGCATCCTCCTCAACGACCGCCAGATCCCGACCTTCCGCACGCCGGAATCGGCCGTCGACGCCTTCCACAACATCGCCAGCTTCTATCAGAACCAGCAGCTGCTTCAACAGACGCCGCCGCCGCTGTCCAACCTCGCGGTGCCGGATGCGGAAGGCGCGCGGCTGCTGATCGAGGGCGTGCTGGCCGAGCGCCGCAAGGTCCTGACCGAGATGGAATCGAAGGCGCTGCTGGCGGCCTTCCACATCCCGGTGACGCGCACCATGCGGGCCCGCGACGGCAACGAGGCCATGCTGATCGCCAGCCAGCTGGGCTATCCGGTGGCGCTGAAGATCGACTCGCCCGACATCAGCCACAAGTCCGACGTCAACGGCGTGGTGCTCAACCTGCGCAGCGCCACCGCCGTGCGCGACGCCTGCCAGGACATGCTCTCGGCGGTCGCCCGGGCGATGCCTCAGGCGCGCATCCACGGTGTCACCGTGCAGCCCATGAGCGGCAAGCGACATGGCCGCGAGGTCTACATCGGCATGACCACCGACGACCCCTTCGGCCCGGTGATCACCTTCGGCGCCGGCGGCACCATGATCGAGCTGATCGCCGACCGCTCGATGGAACTGCCACCGCTGAACCAGTTCCTGGCGCACCGGCTGATCGAGCGCTCGCGCATCGCCGAGATGCTGGACGCCTGGCGCGGGCTGCCGGCGGTGAAGATGGAGGCGATCGAGCAGGTGCTGCTGCGGGTCTCGGAGATGGTCTGCGCGCTGCCGCACCTGCGCGAGATGGACATCAACCCGCTGATCGTCGACGAGGACGGCGTGGTCGCGGTCGACGCGCGCATCGTCATCGAACACACCGCCAGCGCGATGCACGGCTATGACCACCTGGCCATCCTGCCCTACCCGGCCAGCCAGGAACGCGAGTGGCCGATGAAGGGCGGCGACCTCTACACGATCCGGCCGATCCGGCCGGACGACGCCGACATGCTGCAGGCCTTCACCCGCAACCTGTCGGAGGAAAGCCGCTACTTCCGCTTCGCCAGCGCGATGCACGAGCTGCCCGCGCGCATGCTGGCGCGCTACACGCTGATCGACTACGACCGCGAGATGGCGCTGGTGGCTGTGCACGTCGACAAGTTGCCCGACGACAGCGTCGAGGGTGGCGTGCGCGAGGTGCGCCAGATCATCGGCGTGTCGCGCTACATCACCAACCCGGACCAGACCAGCTGCGAGTTCTCGCTGGTGGTGTCGGACGCCTACAAGGGCCAGGGCCTGGGCTCGCGGCTGATGCTCAGCATCATCGAGGTGGCGCGCAGCCGCGGCCTGTCGGAGATCGACGGCCTGGTGCTGGCCAACAACCCGAACATGCTGAGGCTGATGCGTGGCCTGGGCTTCAGCGTCGCGGCCTTCCCGGAAGACCCGGAGTTCAAGCTGGTCAGCAAGCCGCTGTAGGGCTGCGTCGGCTCCTGGGAAGGGCTCAGGAGGGGTCGGGCTGGATCGGGATGACGCGCGCGGCCTGGCGGCCTTCCCAGGCCTTCAGCGCCGCCTTCCAGGCCAGCCACTCGGCCCGCCAGGTGTCCTGCACGCAGGGGTCGCAGCCGCTGTCGCAGCAGGCGCCCTCGGGCAGCGCTTCGGGCTCGACCGGGCGCGGGTCGTCGGGGGTCATGCTGGCGAGCGTCCCGCGTTCAGAGGCTGGCCATCGCCTCGCCGAGGCGGATCGCGCGGGCCGGCGCCCAGGCCGGGTTGAAGCGCAGCGGGCCGGCCGGGAACAGCATCACGACCGTCGAGCCGAGCAGGAAGCGGCCCATCTCCTCGCCCTTCTTCAGGTGGACCGACTGCGCACCGGCGGCGTCGTAGGTCCAGGTCCGCAGGTGGCCGGGACGCGGCGGGTTGACCATGCCGTGCCAGACCGTGGCCATGCTGCCGACGATGGTCGCGCCGACCAGCACCAGCACGAAGGGGCCGTGCGGGCCCTCGAAGAAGCAGACCACCCGCTCGTTGCGCGCGAACAGGCCGGGCACGCCGCGGGCGGTGGTCGGGTTGACCGAGAACAGCGCGCCGGGCACGTGCGTCATGCGCGTCAGGCGGCCGTCGCAGGGCATGTGGATGCGGTGGTAGTCGCGCGGGCTCAGGTAGAGCGTGGCGAAGTGGCCGCCGGCAAAGGGCACGGCCTGGAAGGGGTCGCCGCCGAGCAGCGCGGTGGTGCTGTAGTGGTGGCCCTTGGCCTGGAAGACCTGGTCGCCGGCGTCACCGGTCAGGCGGCCGAACTGGCTGATCGCGCCGTCGACCGGGCAGATCAGCTCGGCGTCGGCGAGCGGCCGGGCGCCGGGCTTCAGCGCGCGGGTGAAGAACGCGTTGAAGCTCGGATAGCTGGCGATGTCCGGGTTCGCGGCCTCGGCCATGTCCACGCCGTAGCGGGCCACGAAGCGCCGGATCACCGCCGTCGTCAGGCCGCCGGCACGGGCCGATGCGAAGCGGCCGGCGAGCGCCGTCAGGGCTTGTTTCGGCAGGAGGTACTGCGGCAGGACGGCAAGGCGATCGGACACGGCAGGCACCGGTGGTGGACAAACGGGCCGCAGTGTATCGGCGCGACCTTGCGCGTCCTGACCCCCGTCGGCACGGGGAAGCCAACGTCTCAGCCGGCCGTGCTGACCTTGCCGCCGCAGCCGACCGGGCGGTCGTGGCGCAGGTAGAGGTCGGTGTCGGGCAGCGTGCTGCGCAGGGCCTCGAAGGCCCTTTCGGCCAGCGCGTGGGCGTCGACGCACAGGCCCTGGCCCATGCGCAGCGTCAGCGTGGCCTCGCCGTCGGCGATCTCGAGGGCCTGGACCCGACCGCTGGTGACGATGTCGCGGCCTTCGCGGAATTCCTGCACCCCGCGCAGGGCGGCCAGCACCGCGGCCAGCTGCTCCGGCGGGCCGTCCAGCAGCGGCTGGCCCTGGCCTTGCCAGCTGGCCGACGGCAGGCTGGCGCAGGGGCCGCAGATCTCCGCCTCGGCACCCCCTGGGGCGGTGCGTCCTCCGGAGGTCTGGCCCGCGCCGGGGCCGGGCGCCGGCTGGATCCAGATCGTCGTGCTGCCGCGTGTGTCCATGGGGTGGGATGGTGCGCCCGGACGGGTCCAGGCAAGTTGAGCGAAGTCAAGCTTGGCACGGCCGGCCCCGAAAGTCGACGCCTGTTGCCGTTGGGGTCTCCGGATCAGCCGCAGCGGGCCCGTTCCAGCGCACCGCGCAGGGCGCGCGAGGCCCGTCCCGGCGTCCACTCGAGCCAGGGGTCGTGGCCGACGTAGATGTCGGTATCGGGCAACGCCGCCTGCAGCGCGCGCAGCGCCCGGTCGGCGGCGAAGTCGCACAGGGGGCAGTCCGCCCCGATGCCCACCAGGCGCAGGCGGACCTCGCCGTCCTCGATCTGCAGCGACTCGACCAGGCCCAGCGCGACGATGTCCGCGCCCAGCGCCGGGTCGTGCACCGAGCGCAGCGCGGCAAGCGCGCGCAGCAGCGGCTCGACCGGACCGGCCAGCGTCAGTTCGGCATCGACCGGCGCATGCCAGCGTTCGGACGGCCGCGCCGCCGCGTGCGTGGTCGGACAGCTCATCGGCGTGTGCGAGGCATGGGGGGATGGCGGCATGGCGGACCTCCGAGGGGCACGGGACGGGTCCGGGTCACTATGGAACGGGTCGTCCGTGACGGCTTGCGCCGGGTCAAGCGAAGCGATTTGCGCGGCGCTGTCAAGCGGTCCGAATGCACCTGAACTGATCCAGCGCGCATCCACCCGCCGGCCGTCCCGACCTTCCCGGCTTGGGCCTGTGCGAGCCTGGGCGTCCGCACTATGCTCCGCCCCTGATCCACGGAGACCCCTCCATGTCCGACCCGAATCGCCAGGATTTGTCGCTGTTCGACAGCGACGCCGCTGCCCCTCCAAGCCGTGCCGCCACCGTCCGCCGCACCGCCGTCACCGCCCCCGAAGCCCCCAGCCGCGCCAACCTGCCGCCGCAGGCCATCAGCACCGAGTTGCTGCAGGAAAAGTACGCCAAGGGCGACGAGAAGACCATCGCCGACGTGCGCCAGCGCGTGGCCGCCGCACTGGCCGCGGTCGAGGCGCCCGAGCAGCGCGAGGCCTGGGCCGCGAAGTTCCTGTCCGCCCAGGAACGCGGCTTCGTGCCGGCCGGCCGGATCGCCTCGGCCGCCGGCACGACGCTCAGCGCCACGCTGATCAACTGCTTCGTCCAGCCGGTCGGTGACTCGATCGCCGAGCCCGAGGACGGCTTCCCCGGCATCTACACCGCCCTGACCGAAGCCGCCGAGACCATGCGGCGCGGCGGTGGCGTCGGCTATGACTTCTCGCGCATCCGGCCGCAGGGCGCCTGGGTCGGCTCGACCGAGAGCCATGCCTCCGGCCCGGTCAGCTACATGCGCGTGTTCGACCGCAGCTGCGAGACGGTCGAATCGGCCGGCAGCCGGCGCGGCGCACAGATGGGCGTGCTGCGCTGCGACCACCCGGACATCGAGACCTTCATCCATGCCAAGGACCAGGGCGACCTGCGCAACTTCAACATCTCGGTGGGCGTGACCGACGCCTTCATGCAGGCGGTCGAGGCCGACGGCCCGATCGAGCTGGTTCACAAGGCCGAGCCCGGCCCGAAGCAGAAGGCGGCCGGCGCCCGCCAGCGCGCCGACGGCCTGTGGGTCTACCGCGAGGTCCCGGCGCGCGACCTGTGGGACCAGATCATGCGGTCGACCTACGACCATGCCGAGCCGGGCGTGCTGTTCCTGGACCGCATCAACCAGGACAACAACCTGGGCTACTGCGAGACCATCGCCGCCACCAACCCCTGCGCCGAACAGCCGCTGCCGTCCTATGGCTGCTGCTGCCTGGGCTCGGTCGACCTGACCCACTTCGTGACCCGCCCCTTCGAGGCCGATGCCCGCTTCGACGCGGCCGGCTTCCGCGAGGTCTGCGCGGTCGCCACCCGCATGCTCGACAACGTGCTGGACGCCACCGTCTGGCCGCTGCCGGCGCAGCAGCAGGAAGCGGCCAACAAGCGCCGCGTCGGCCTGGGCTTCACCGGGCTGGGCGACACGCTGATCATGCTGGGCCTGCGCTACGACACGCCGGCCGCGCGCGACATGGCGCGCCACATCAGCGAGGTCATGCGCGACGCGGCCTATGACGCCTCGGTCGACCTGGCGATCGAGCGCGGCGCCTTCCCGCTCTTCAACGCCGACCTGTACCTGAGCCGCGGCAGCTTCGCCTCGCGCCTGCCCGCCGCCGTCAAGGACCGCATCCGCAGCCACGGCCTGCGCAACTCGCACCTGCTGTCGATCGCGCCGACCGGCACCATCAGCCTGGCCTTCGCCGACAACGCCTCCAACGGCATCGAGCCGCCCTTCAGCTGGACCTACACCCGCCGCAAGCGCGAGGCCGACGGCAGCTTCAAGGAATACAGCGTCGAGGACCACGCCTGGCGCCTGCACCGCCACCTCAAGGGCGCCGACGCGCCGATGGGCGAGGCCTTCGTCACCGCGCTGGAGATGAGCGCCGAGGCCCACGAGATGATGGTCGCGGCGGTCGCACCCTGCGTCGACACCTCGATCAGCAAGACCGTCAACGTCCCGGCCGACTACCCCTACGAGGACTTCCAGGGCCTCTACATGGCGGCCTGGAAATCCGGCCTGAAGGGCCTGGCGACCTACCGCCCGAACAGCGTGCTCGGCGCGGTGCTGAGCGTCGAGCCGACCCCCGTCGCAGCCGTGGCCACCCCGGCCGTCGAAGCCAGCCCGGCGCCGCTGACGGTCGCCGAGACCACGCCCTCGGGCGCCAACCAGCGCCTGCGCCTGGACCGCCTGCCGCAGCCGGTGATGGCCAGCCTGCGCTGGCCGAGCCGGCCGGAGATGAGCGGCGGCAACCCGGCCTGGAGCTACATGATCCAGCACCCGCATGGCGACTTCGCGCTGTTCGTGGGCGAGCTGCCGGCCGCCGCCGGGCCGGATGCCGGCCTGTTCGAGCGCAACGTGCCCTTCGAGGTCTGGGTCAACGGCGCCGAGCAGCCGCGTGGCCTGGCGGCGCTGGCCAAGACGCTGTCGCTGGACATGCGGGCCAACGATGCCAGCTGGCTCAAGCTCAAGCTCGATGCGCTCGCGACGGTCGCCGAGGAACGGGCCTTCGAGATGCCCTTCCCGCCGACCGGCGAGAAGAAGCTCTTCCCCGGCGTCGTCGCGGCCACCGCGGCGGTGATCCGCTGGCGCTGCGAGCAGCTCGGCGCGTTGCAGGAAGGCGGGCCGTCGCCGGTCCTGGCGGCCATGTTCAGCCGCGAGGAGCCGCGCACCGGCACCCAGGGCACGCTGGCCTGGGCGGTCGACATCCACAACCCGGCCACCGGCGAGGAGTTCACGCTGACGCTCAAGGAAGTGACCCTGCCCGGCCCGGACGGCAGCCACGTCACGCGGCCCTGCGCGATCGGCTTCGCCGGCAACTACCCGCGCGCCCTCGACGGCCTGGCCCGCCTGCTGTCGCTGGACATGCGCGTGATCGACCCGGCCTGGGTCGGCATGAAGCTGCGCAAGCTGCTCAACGTCGGCGAGCCGCTGGGCCACTTCATGGCGCCGCTGCCGGGCCAGAAGCGCCAGCAGGTCTGGCCCAGCACGGTCGCCTACGTCGCCCGCCTGGTGATCCACCGCTACGCCATGCTGGGCGTGCTGACCGAGCAAGGCGAGCCCGTCAGCGCGATGGGCGTGCTGGCCGCACCGGTCGCGGCGCTGTCGTCGTCCGACAGCGCCGAGCCTGGCGACGCCGCCACGCCGTCTCGCAAGCCCATGGCCGGCAAGCCCTGCCCCGAGTGCGGCAACGCCACCATGATCCACAAGGACGGCTGCGACTTCTGCACCAGCTGCGGCTATGTCGGTGCCTGCGGCTGAACGGCCGGCGGCAGGACGGCCGTTCCGGCCCGTTCCTGCCGCCACAGACGCCACGTCAGATACCCCACCAGCGCGGCGTTGAAGGCCATCACCGACACGTTGAGCCAGCCCGGGCCGCGCAGGATGTCGGCCAGTTCGAAGGGCAGGTAGATCGCGCCCGAGGTGGCGCCCAGCCACACGCCCCAGCGGCGGGCGTGCCAGAGGCCCCAGGCTTCCAGCAGGCGCACGCTGGCGTAGGCGGCCACCAGCAGGGTCAGCGGCGTGTAGGAGCCCGTCGTGCCGGTCGTGCCGCCGTGCAGCAAGGCGGGCGGGGCCAGGTCGGCGGGGTGCAGGCCGAGCAGGCCGGCGACGTTGGCCAAGCCCAGGCCCAGCTCGCGGGCCGGCAGGTGCAGCACCGCGACCAGCAGGGCGATGGCCAGCAGGCCCTTGAGCGCTTCCAGGCCGGCGATGACGCGCAGCGGGCGCGGGTTCGAGCGCATCGGGCCGGCCTCAGGCGGGGCCGGCCGAACGCAATGCCTCGAGGCTGCTCACCGCCCCGACGTGGTCGTTGTGCCGGACCTGCCAGGCGGCCTGTTCCAGCACCACCCGCTGCTGCGCCGTGCCGGCGTCGGCGACCAGCTCGCGGCGGGCCCGCTGGATCGCGTGCAGGGCCTGCCCGCGGTGGTCGCAGGACAGCTCGACCTGGGCGGTGCGCAGCTCGGCGTTCAGGCGCGCGCGGGCGCTGGAGGACTCGACCGGCTCGATGGCATCGCTGCTGCCGTAGCCGACGGCGCCGGTCAGGGCGGTCACCAGGGCGACCACGGGCGTGGTGGCGTTGATCATGCGGAGCTCCTTGCAGGACGACGGTGGGGATGACGGGCCGGACCCGATCCGACAGGCCGATGCTGGGCGGCCCGGATGTCAGCGCCGCTTCCGGATCGGGCTCGCCTGTTTCAGCTGCAACGTGGCACGAGGTGACGATCACCGGCGACCCGGCGACCCGTGGCATCGCCGCGATTGCGGACTTGCCCGGGGCCGACAGGCGCGGGCTTCTGCGCTACGGTCGGCGTCCATTGCCTGCCTCCCGGAGAGCCTTCATGCCCAGCGAACTCGTCTACTACACCCACCCGCAGTCGCGCGGCCGCATCGCGCACTGGATGCTCGAGGAGGTCGGCCAGCCCTACGACACCGTCTGGCTGCCCTTCGGGCCGGAGATGAAGTCGGCCGACTACCGCGCCATCAACCCGATGGGCAAGGTGCCGGCGCTGCGCGACGGCGATGCCGTCGTGACCGAGGCCGCCGCGATCTGCGCCTACCTGGCCGACCGCTTTCCCCAGGCCGGCCTGGCGCCCGAGCCCGGCCGCCGCGAGCGCGCCGCCTACCTGCGCTGGCTGTTCTTCGCCGCCGGGCCGCTCGAACAGGCGACCGTCGCGCATGCGCTGGGCTGGCAGGTGCCCGAAGGCCGCAGCGGCATGGTCGGCTTCGGCAGCCGGGACGACACGCTGGCCGCGCTCGAAGGCCTGCTGTTGAACTCGACCTGGGTCTGCGGCGAGCGTTTCAGCGCGGCCGACGTCTACCTCGGCTCCAGCCTGGGCTGGGGCCTGATGTTCGGCACCATCGACCGTCGCCCGGCCTTCGAGGCCTACGTCGCCCGCGCCCAGGCCCGCCCGGCTGCGCAGCGTGCCCACCAGATCAACGAGGCCCGCATCGCGGCGACGAAGGCATGACGAACCGGCCCGCAACCTGGACCGCGCTGGCCGGCCTGCTGGCTCTTGGCGCGATCACGCCGGCGCGCGCGCAGGAGGCGGCCCAGCCCCTGCCCGCCATCCCGTACACCCGCGTGGCCGAGGCGCTGGCCGCGCTGGCGGCACGCGACGGCAACGGCACCGTCGTCACCCATGCCGACGGCTGGACCACCGTCAACGAGCCGATGGCCTCGGCCCAGTGGTCCTTCACGCCCGCCGGCCACCCGGCCCACCCGGCGCTGGTGCGCCGCATCGTCGAGCGCCAGCCGGTCGGCGAGCTGCGCATCGACGTCCAGACGCTCTGCGAATCACCCAGCGCGGCCGCCTGCGCCCAGCTGCGCAGCGACTTCGAGGCCATGAACGACCGCATCCGCCAGGCCATGAAGGCGCGTGGGCGCATGCCGCAGCAGGCGCGCTGAAGGCAGGGAACGCGGGGAACGGCCGCCTGCCGTCCGACCCAGGTCATGGCCGGCCGGTATCCTGAGAGGATCGCCACCCGCGCCCCGTCCGTCGACCATGTCATTGCCCGAACCCGTCGTCCCGCCGGCATCGTCCCGACCGACCAAGATCCCCGAATCGGTGCTGGTCGTGATCCACACGCCCGAGCTGGAGGTGCTGCTGATCGAGCGGGCCGACAAGCCCGGCTACTGGCAGAGCGTGACCGGCTCGAAGGACCATCCCGACGAGGACCTGCGCCTGACCGCCGTGCGCGAAGTGGCCGAGGAGACCGGCATCGTGGTCGGCTCGGCGGCGGTGCCCGAGGCGGCCCTGCGCGACTGGGCGCTGCGCAACGTCTACGAGATCTACCCGGTCTGGCGCCACCGCTACGCAAGCGGCGTGACGCACAACACCGAGCATGTCTTCGGCCTGACCGTACCGCGCGACATCGCCGTGACGCTGGCCCCGCGCGAGCACCTGCAGCATGCCTGGCTGCCCTGGCGCGAGGCGGCCGACCGCTGCTTCTCGCCGAGCAACGCCGAGGCGATCCTGATGCTGCCCCGCCACGCGCCCGGGGCTCGCCCATGACGCGCAGCCTGCGCCCGGTCCCGCGCGTCGACCCCGAGGGCGGCCCGAGCCGGCACCTGCGGGTGGCGACCTACAACATCCACAAGGGCGTGCGCGGGGTCGGTCCGCGCAAGCGCCTGGAGATCCACAACCTGGGCGATGGCGTGGCCCAGCTCGATGCCGACCTGGTCTTCCTGCAGGAAGTCCGGCTGTTCCACCACGGCGACGCGCGACGCTTCGACCACACCTCGTTCGGCTGGCCGGCCCAGGGCCAGGCCGAGTTCCTCGCGCCCGACGGCTACGAGACCGCCTACCGCACCAACGCGGTGACGAACGGCGGCGAGCACGGCAACGCGCTGCTGTCGCGCTGGCCGCTGGGCGACATCGGCCACCACGACGTGTCGGACCACCGCTTCGAGCAGCGCGGCCTGCTGCACGCGATCGTGCACTGGCAGGGCGTGGCGGTGCACGGCATCGTGGCCCACTTCGGGCTCTTCCATGCCAGCCGGATGCGCCAGGCGCTGCGCCTGGGCGAGTACGTCGCCAGCCGCGTGCCGGCCGACGCGCCGGTGATCGTCGCGGGCGACTTCAACGACTGGGGCGAGCGGCTCGACCCGGCCTTCACGCGGGCCGGGCTGGCACGCGCGGCGGTGGCTGGGGTGGGGCGGCATCCGCTGACCTTCCCGTCGCGGCTGCCGCTGTTCTCGCTCGACCGGGTCTACACCCGCGGGCTGCGCTGCCTGCGCACCGAGGTGCCGCGCGGCGCACGCTGGGCCCGCATGTCGGACCACCTGCCGCTGGTGGTCGAGCTGGAGCTGACCGGGTGACGACGCCGGCGCCGCCGCTGGAGAAGGCCCGCCATCGCCTGCGCCGTGGCCGCTATGGCTGGTACCTGCAGCAGCGCCCGGTGCTGCAGGGGGGTCACCGGATCACGCTGCTGCGCGGGGGCGAACAGCTGTTCCCGGCGATGCGCGCGGCGATCGACGCGGCGCAGCACGAGGTCTGGCTGGCAACCTACATCTTCAACGACGACGACGAGGCGCTGGCCATCGCCGATGCGCTGGTGGCCGCCGCTGCGCGGGGCGTGCGGGTGCGGGTGGTGATCGACGGCTTCGGCACCAAGCACAGCCGCAGCCGCATCGAGCGACGCCTGAGCGCCGCGCCCGGCGTCGTGCCGGTCCCGTCCGGCCGCAGCGCCCGGCGGCTGCAGCTGGCGGTGTTCCGTCCGATCGAGCGCTGGACCCACTGGCTGCAGCCCGGCCAGCTGCGCCGACTGCACATGAAGCTGTGCACGGTCGACGACACGGTCGGCTACATCGGCGGCATCAACCTGATCGACGACCGCATCGACCTCAACCACGGCCGCACCGAGGCGCCCCGGCTGGACTATGCGCTGGCGGTGCACGGGCCGGTCGTTGACACGATGGCGCAGGTGGTCCGTGCGATGTGGTCGCGCGCCTGGCATGGTCGCGACTGGCGCGATGCGCTGCGCCGGCTGATCGTCGCGCCGCGGCCGGTCCAGCGCCTGCGCACGCTGATGCGCGAGCTGCGCATGCCGATGCGACCCGGGACGCAGGCGGGTTCAGGCGAGCCGGTGCTTCCGGCGACGCTGCAGCCGGTCCAGGCCGCCCTGGTGGTGCGCGACAACCTGCGCCAGCGCCGCACCATCGAACGCGCCTGCATCGAGGCGATGCGCGGCGCGCAGCGGCGCATCTGGCTGGTCACGCCCTACTTCTATCCCGGCACCGATTTCCGCCAGGCCCTGGCCGACGCGGCACGGCGCGGCGTCGAGGTCCGCCTGCTGCTGCAGGGCAAGGCCGACTACCGCCTGGCCGCCTGGGCGGCGCGCGCGCTCTACCGCGAGCTTCACCTGCACGGCGTGCATGTCCACGAGTACCTGCCGGCCTTCCTGCATGCCAAGGTCATGCTGATCGACGACGACTGGTGCACGGTCGGCAGCAGCAACATCGACCCGCTGTCGCTGCTGCTCAACCTGGAGGCCAACCTGATCGTGTCGGATGCCGGCTTCCACGCCACGCTGGCCACCGAGCTGTCGCGGGCCTTTGCCGACAGCCGCGAGATCCTGCCGGACAGCCTGCGCGAAGGCAGCTGGATGCGGCTGGTGCGCCGCGCGGTGGTCGCGTGGGTGGCGTATGTCTACCTGCGCGTGGCTGGCGTGACAGGCCGGTACTAGGTGCCCCTCGCCCGGCGGGTACGCCGGTCGATCCCCCGTGGGGATGCGGGCCGGCTTGGGGCGGCCCGGCGCTCGGCCCGGGGGGTATGAGGTGCCCCTCGCCCGGCGGGTACGCCGGTCGATCCCCCGTGGGGATGCGGGCCGGCTTGGGGCGGCCCGGCGCTCGGCCCGACGGGGCAGGGGCTCCGATCAGCGGGCGTTTTCGAGGGCGCGGATGCGCTCCTCGATCGGCGGGTGGCTGGACATCAGCGCCATCAGGCCGCCGGCGCGGCTGCCGATGCCGAGGGCTGCGATGCTCTTGGGCAGGTCGCCGGGCTCGAGGCCGCCCAGGCGTGCCAGCGCACGCTGCATCGGCACGCGGCTGCCCATCAGCTGCGCGGCGCCGGCGTCGGCGCGGAACTCGCGCTGGCGCGAGAACCAGGCCACCACCATCGCGGCGACCACGCCCAGGACGATGTCGAGCACGATGGTCGAGACGTAGTAGCCGATGCCCGGCGCGTCCTTGTCGTTCTTCAGGATCACGCGGTCGACCACGTAGCCGACCACGCGCGAGAGGAAGACGACGAAGGTGTTCATGACGCCCTGGATCAGCGTCATCGTGACCATGTCGCCGTTGGCGACGTGGGCGACCTCGTGGCCGATGACGGCCTCGACCTCCTCGCGCGACATGCTCTGCAGCAGGCCGGTCGAGACGGCCACCAGGGCCGAGTTCTTGAACGCGCCGGTGGCGAAGGCATTGGGCTCGCCCTCGTAGAGCGCGACCTCGGGCATCTGGATGCCGGCGGCGGCCGAGAAGCGCTGCACCGTGCCGACGATCCAGCGGTGCATCGGGTCGTGCGAGTCGTTGATGACGACCGCGCCGGTGCTCCACTTGGCCATCGGCTTGGACATCAGCAGCGAGATGAAGGCGCCGCCGAAGCCCATGATCAGCGCGAAGCCCAGCAGCGCGCCGAGGTTCAGGCCGTTGGCGGTCAGGAACTTGTTGACGCCGAGCAGGCTGGCCGTGACGCCCAGCACCAGCATCACGGCGAGGTTGGTGACGAGGAAGAGCGCAATGCGTTTCATGTGGGTTCCGACGAAGGTGGAGGCGCGAGACGCGAAGCCCTCAGATGCAGGCAGGCCCTGAAAAGTTCAAGCCGGCTGCACGCACGATGGCGTGAGCCGGCTTGAAGGGCCCGGGCGGTGCGGGTTTCAGCCCTGGGCGGCGATCGTGGCGTTGCGCAGGCGGATGTGCAGCTCGCGCAGCTGCTTCTCGTCGACCAGGCTGGGCGCGCCGGTCAGCAGGCACTGGGCCCGCTGGGTCTTCGGGAAGGCGATGACGTCGCGGATCGACTCGGCCTTGGTCATCAGCGTGACCAGGCGGTCCAGGCCGAAGGCCAGGCCACCGTGCGGCGGCGCGCCGTACTGCAGCGCATCGAGCAGGAAGCCGAACTTGACCTGGGCGTCTTCCTTGTTGATGTTGAGCGCGCTGAAGACCTTGCTCTGCACCTCGGCGCGGTGGATCCGCACCGAGCCGCCGCCGAGCTCCCAGCCGTTCAGGACCATGTCGTAGGCCTTGGCGATGCAGGCACCCGGGTCGGTGTCCATCAGGTCCTCGTGACCGTCCTTGGGCGCCGTGAAGGGGTGGTGCACCGCGTTCCAGCGGCCCTCTTCCTCGTCGTGCTCGAACATCGGGAAGTCGACCACCCACAGCGGCGCCCACTTGTCCTCGAACAGGCCGAGCTTCTTGCCGAACTCGCTGTGGCCGACCTTGATGCGCAGCGCGCCGATGGCGTCGTTGACGACCTTGGCCTTGTCCGCGCCGAAGAAGATCAGGTCGCCGTTGCAGGCACCGGTGCGGGCGATGATCTCGGCGATCGCGCCGTCGTGCAGGTTCTTGACGATCGGCGACTGCAGGCCGTCACGGCCCTTGCCGGCGTCGTTGACCTTGATCCAGGCCAGGCCCTTGGCGCCGTAGATCTTGACGAACTCGGTGTAGCCGTCGATCTCGCCGCGGCTCATCTCGGCACCGCCGGGCACGCGCAGGGCGACGACGCGGCCGCCCTTGCTCTGGGCCGGGGTCGAGAAGACCTTGAAGTCGACGTCCTTCATGACCTCGGTCAGCTCGGTGAACTGCAGCTTGACGCGCAGGTCGGGCTTGTCCGAGCCGTACTTGAACATCGCCTCGGCATAGGTCATCACCGGGTAGACCGGCAGGTCGACGCCGATGGCGTGGCGGAAGACCGTGCGGATCATGCCCTCGAACATCGCGCGGATCTCCTCCTCGCCCATGAAGGAGGTCTCGATGTCGATCTGCGTGAACTCGGGCTGGCGGTCGGCGCGCAGGTCCTCGTCGCGGAAGCACTTGGTGATCTGGTAGTAGCGGTCGAAGCCCGCGACCATCAGCAGCTGCTTGAACAGCTGGGGCGACTGCGGCAGCGCGAAGAAGTGGCCGTCGTGCACGCGGCTGGGCACGAGGTAGTCGCGCGCGCCCTCGGGCGTGCTCTTGGTCAGCATCGGGGTCTCGATGTCGACGAAGCCGTTGGCGTCGAGGAACTTGCGCACCTCCATCGCGACGCGGTAGCGCAGCATCAGGTTCTTCTGCATCTGCGGGCGGCGCAGGTCCAGCACGCGGTGCGTCAGGCGGGTGGTCTCGCTGAGGTTCTCGTCGTCGAGCTGGAAGGGCGGCGTCACGCTGGGGTTGAGCACCTCCAGCGCGTGGCACAGCACCTCGACCTTGCCCGAGACCAGTCCGGCGTTCTCGGTGCCCGACGGCCGGGCGCGGACCAGGCCGGTGACCTTCAGGCAGAACTCGTTGCGCACACCCTCGGCCGTCTTGAACATGTCGGCGCGATCGGGGTCGCAGACGATCTGCACGATGCCTTCGCGGTCACGCAGGTCGATGAAGATCACGCCCCCGTGGTCGCGACGGCGATGGGCCCAGCCCATCAGGGTGACGGTCTGGCCCATCAGCTTCTCGCTGACGAGGCCTGCATAGCTGCTGCGCATGGTGGGGAGTCTCCGGGGCAAGTCTGTTCGGGTGGGAAAGCGCCCGGGCACGGGCCGGGCGCGGGGCGGGCACCAGGCCCGCCGGGGCGGTCGTCAGTTTCGGGCCGGCTCGACCGCGGACGTCGCCACTGCAGCGTTCGCAGCGGCGTGGTCGCCGCCACCGTGGCCGCCGGGCTCGGGGCCGACGACGCCCATCGAGATGATGTACTTCAGCGCCTCGTCCACGCTCATCGCCAGCGGTCGCACGTCGGTGCGCGGGGCGATCAGGAAGAAGCCCGAGGTTGGGTTGGGCGTGGTCGGCACGTAGAGGCTGACGAAGTCGCCATCGAGCGCCTGGCCGACCTCGCCGCCGGGCTTGCCGGTGACGAAGGCGATGGTCCACAGCCCTTCGCGCGGGTACTGCACCAGCACCGCCTCGCGAAAGGCCTGGCCGCTGCTGGAGAACAGCGTGTCCGACACCTGCTTGACCGAGCTGTAGATCGACTTGACGATGGGGATGTTCTGGAACACGCGGTCCCACATCCGGATCCACCACTGACCGACGAAGTTGGCCACGAACATGCCGGTCAGCAGCATCAGGCCGATCAGCACGATCACGCCCAGACCCGGCACGTGCGCCAGCGCCTCGAGGGCGGCTGCCGCGCTGGTCGGCAGCACGGCGGCGGCCATCGACAGCAGCGCCTGGAAGACGCCGTCGAGCACGCCCAGCACCCAGGCCAGCACCCAGATGGTGACGGCCAGCGGGAGCCAGACAAGCAGGCCGGCGACGATGTATTTCTTCACGACGGGGCGCCCAGCGGCGTGGTGAGGACGGACGGTTGAGGAAGCCGACGACGCGGGGTCAGTGGCAGGCGCAGGAGCCGCCGCAGGACGCGCCACCCGAGGCGCCACCGGAGGCGGACGCGGTCGGGCCGCTGTCGCCGCTGGTACTGCCACCGGTGTTGCCGCCGGTGTTGCCACCGTCAGCCGGCGCCGGGGTCGCGCCCGTTGCCGGTGCGCTGGCGGTACCCGAGGAACTGCCGCCGTTGCGGAAGTCGGTCGCGTACCAGCCCGAGCCCTTGAGCTGGAAGCCGGCGGCGGTCACCTGCTTGGCGTAGGCCTCGGCGCCGCAGGACGGGCAGGTGGTCAGTGCCGGGTCGGACATTTTCTGCAGCACGTCCTTGGCATGTCCACACGCGCTGCATCGGTAGGCATAGATCGGCATGGCTGTTGAAACAGTGGATCAGACCGTTGATGCGAAACCCAAAATTATAGGTGGCAGGCATGACCGGCTGCCTCCCGACCCCCGGCTCAGTGCAGTCGGTGCAGCCAGTGCCACAGCCCGGGCAGCAGCCACCAGGCGAACAGCGCGCCGCTGACGAAGCCGCCCGTCGCGCCCAGGCCGATGGTCAGCAGCCGGTTGGTGCGGCGCTGCTCGCGCAACAGCGCGCGCAGCAGCTGGTCGTGGGCAGGGTCAGGATGGGCCTGCCGCCTGAGCGCATCGTGCAGCAGCCGCGGCAGCTCGGGGATCAGCTTGGCGTAGCGCGGGGCCTCGTCCTTGATCGACGCCAGCAGCGCGCGCCAGCCGACCTGCTCGTTCATCCAGCGCTCGAGGAAGGGCTTGGCGGTCTGCCACAGGTCCAGTTCCGGATCGAGCTGACGCCCCAGCCCCTCGACGTTGAGCAGCGTCTTCTGCAGCAGCACCAGCTGCGGCTGGATCTCGACGTTGAAGCGGCGCGAGGTCTGGAACAGCCGCATCAGCACCTGGCCCAGCGAGATGTCCTTGAGCGGTCGGTCGAAGTGCGGCTCGCAGACCGCCCGCACCGCGCCTTCGAGCTCGTCGACGCGCGTGCTGGCCGGCACCCAGCCGGACTCGACATGCAGCTCGGCCACGCGCCGGTAGTCGCGCCGGAAGAAGGCCAGGAAGTTCTGCGCCAGGTATTCCTTGTCGCGTGAATCGAGCGTCCCGACGATGCCGAAGTCCAGCGCGATGTAGCGCCCGAAGGTCGCCGGCGCGATCGACACCATGATGTTGCCGGGGTGCATGTCGGCGTGGAAGAAGCCGTCGCGGAAGACCTGCGTGAAGAAGATCGTCACGCCGTCGCGGGCCAGCTTGGGGATGTCCACGCCGGCCGCGCGCAGCGTGTCGATCTGGCTGATCGGCACGCCGCGCATGCGCTCCATCACCAGCACCTCGGCGCTGGAGAGGTCCCAGATCATCTCGGGGATCAGCAGCAGGTCCAGGCCGGACATGTTGCGGCGCAGCTGGGCCGCGTTGGCGGCCTCGCGGCCGAGGTCCAGCTCGTCGTGCAGGTACTTGTCGAACTCGGCGACGACCTCGCGCGGACGCAGCCGGCGACCGTCGGGCGACAGGCGCTCGATCCAGGCGGCGGCCTTGCGCAGCAGGCCCAGGTCGGCCTCGATGATGTCGAGCACGTTCGGGCGCAGCACCTTGACGGCGACCTCGCGGCCGTCGTGCAGCACGCCGAAGTGGACCTGCGCGATCGAGGCGCTGGCCACCGGATCGGGCTCGAAGCTGCGGAACACCGCCTCGATCGGCCTGCCGAGCGAGCGTTCGACCATGGCACGCGACTGCTCGCTCGGGAACGGCGGCACGCGGTCCTGCAGCCGCGCCAGCTCGTCGGCGATGTCGTGCGGGATGAGGTCGCGGCGGGTCGACAGGACCTGGCCGAACTTGACGAAGATCGGCCCCAGCCGCTCCAGCGCCAGGCGCAGGCGTTCGCCGCGCGGCGCGTCGTGGGTGCGGCCAATCGCCAGCACGCGGGCCAGCAGCCGCAGGCCGGCATGCGGCAGGCTGCGCAGGACCAGCTGGTCCATGCCGTGGCGCATCAGGACCCAGACGATCAGGCCCAGGCGCAGCGTGTTGCGCAGGCTGCCCTTCATGCCTGCGGGCGCAGGCGTTGCAGCAGGGCCTGGATGCCCTGTACGGCGGCGCGGCCGAATTGCGCCAGCTGGCGGGCCGGCGCGTCGCCGACGACGCGGGCGAGGTCGTCCTCGATGTCCCAGCGCAGGTGCTCGGCCAGCCAGCCGATCTCGGCGGCCAGGCCGACGTCGCCGCGCACGGCCATCGGCGGGCGTCCCTGGGCGCCGGCGAAGGCCCAGGCGGTCAGCGCCGGCTGGTCCAGCGAGACCACCAGCGTGCGGGCTGGATCGACCGGGTCGGCGGCCGAGCCGTCCTCGACCTCCAGCAGGCCGGCCGGCGTGACGCGCCATTGCGCCGGGGGCGGCGGTGGCAGGAAGGCCGGCCAGCCGGTCCACTCGACCTCGACCAGCGCGCCGGTGTGGTCCATCAGCCGGCGCATGGCCTCGGGCTCGGCGGCGATGACGTGGTTGACCAGCAGCGTGACGCGGGCCTGGGCCTCGCGGCCAAGGGGTTCGAGCAGGGTTTGAAACATCGCGGAATTGTAGGAGGCAGTTCACGAAACCTTGATCCGGCGCGATGTCCGGCGCGCAGGGGGTTTGACAGAATGTTTTGTCCGGGATCTGTCGAGTCTGCTGTCCTGGAATGGCCGCGCCGGGCAGGTGGCGGGGCCAGGCTGTACCACCTCCTGCCACGGAATCGACCGCCATGACCACTGTCCTCCTGACCGGTGCCACCGGCTACATCGGCTCCCACACCTGGATCGCGCTCAAGCAGGCCGGCTACGACGTCGTCGGCGTCGACAACTTCGCCAACAGCTCGCCGCAGGTGCTTGACCGGCTCGCGCTGCTGCTGGGCGAGGCGCCGGTGTTCGAGGAGGCCGACGTCAACGACGGTGCCGCGATGGCGCGCGCCATCTCGGCCCACGGCGCCCAGGCGGTGGTGCACTTCGCCGCCCACAAGGCGGTCGGCGAGTCGGCCGAGAAGCCGCTCGAGTACTTCCGCAACAACCTCGGCGGCCTCGTCAGCGCGGCCCAGGCGATGGCCGACCAGGACGTCTTCTCGCTGGTCTTCAGCTCCTCGGCGACGGTCTATGGCCAGCCCGAGACCCTGCCGATCGCCGAGACCGCCGCGCTGTCGGCCACCAACCCCTACGGCCTGACCAAGCTGATGGGCGAGCAGCTGCTGCGCGAGCTGGAGCGCTGCGACCCGCGCTGGAAGATCGCCTACCTGCGCTACTTCAACCCGGTCGGCGCCCATCCCAGCGGCCTGATCGGCGAGGACCCGCGTGGCATCCCGAACAACCTGATGCCCTACGTGGCCCAGGTCGCCGTCGGCAAGCGGCCCTTCCTGCAGGTCTACGGCAACGACTACGGGACGCCCGACGGCACGGGGGTGCGCGACTACATCCACGTGCTGGACCTGGCCGCCGGCCACGTCGCGGCGGTGCGGCACCTGCTCGAACGCAAGCAGTCGCTGACGGTCAACCTCGGCACCGGCCAGGGCTACAGCGTGCTCGACGTGATCCGTGCCTTCGAGCGCGCCAGCGGCCGCCCGGTGCCGTACAAGACCGTCGCGCGCCGCCCCGGCGACGTCGCCGCCTGCTACGCCGACGCGACGCTGGCGCGCGAGCTGCTGGGCTGGCAGGCCGAGCGCGGCCTGGACGCGATGTGCGAGGACGCCTGGCGCTGGCAGTCTCGCAACCCGCAGGGCTATGCGCCGGCGCTGGGTGCGGCCGGCACCTCGATGGCGGCCTGATCCGGGCCTGGCCTCGGCCACGTCCCGAGACGCGTTTTGCGGCCTCGGGACGACCCTGCCGGGGCCTGCGCGGTGGCCTGCTCTGCGACAATCCGGGCCATGGACGTGCACGATCTTTCCGCCTACATGGCCCATGTCGGCGCTGCCGCCCGCAGCGCCTCGACCCGCATGGCGGCCGCCTCCACGGCGGCCAAGAACGAGGCCCTCGTGGCGCTCGCCCGGCTGCTGCGTGACAACGGCCCGACGCTGGCCGAGGCCAATGCCCGCGACCTGACGGCCGCGGCCGCGGCCGGTCTCGACGGCCCGATGCTTGACCGCCTCAAGCTCGGCGACAAGGTCATCGCCACGGTGGCCGAGGGCTGCGAGCAGATCGCCGCGATGCCCGATCCGATCGGCGAGATCCTCAACCTGAGGCGCCGCCCGAGCGGCATCAGCGTGGGCCAGATGCGCGTCCCGCTGGGTGTCTTCGGCATGATCTACGAGAGCCGCCCGAACGTGACCATCGAGGCCGCCTCGCTGGCCATCAAGAGCGGCAACGCGGCGATCCTGCGCGGCGGCTCCGAGGCGCTGCATTCCAACGTCGCGCTGTGGAAGCTGGTCCAGGCCGCGCTGCTGGAAGCCGGTCTGCCGGCCGAGGCGGTGCAGCTGATCGAGACCACCGACCGCGCCGCCGTCGGCAAGCTGATCACCATGCCCGAATCGGTCGACGTGATCATCCCGCGCGGCGGCAAGGGCCTGATCGAGCGCATCAGCGCCGAAGCCCGCGTGCCGGTCATCAAGCACCTGGACGGCAACTGCCACACCTACGTCGATGCCGAGGTCGACCTCGACATGGCCCTGGTCGTGACCGAGAACGCCAAGACCCAGAAGTACAGCCCCTGCAACGCGACCGAGTCGCTGCTGGTGCATGCGGCCCAGGCCGAGGCCTTCCTGCCGCGCATCGCGGCGGTGTTCGCCGCCAAGGGCGTGGAGGTGCGCGGCTGCGCCCGCACGCTGGCGGCCGTCGCCGGCGTGCCCGGCCTGAAGACCGCGGCGGCGACCGAGCAGGACTGGGGCGAGGAATACCTCGGCCCCATCATCAGCGCCAGGGTGGTCGACTCGCTCGACGAGGCCATCGCCCACATCAACCGCCACGGCTCGCACCACACCGACGCGATCCTCACGACCCACCACCCGAGCGCGATGCGCTTCCTGCGCGAGGTCGACTCGGCCAGCGTGATGGTCAACGCCAGCACCCGCTTCGCCGACGGCTTCGAGTACGGCCTGGGCGCCGAGATCGGCATCAGCACCGACAAGTTCCACGCCCGCGGCCCGGTCGGCCTGGACGGGCTGACCTCGCTGAAGTACGTCGTGCTGGGCCAGGGCGAGATCCGCACCTGATCGGGCTGCCACCGCGATGAGCCGTGACCCGCGCACCGCCCTGGTCCTGTTCTCGGGCGGGCAGGACTCCACCACCTGCCTGGCCTGGGCGCTGGACCGCTACGCGCGGGTCGAGACCGTGGCCTTCGACTACGGCCAGCGCCACCGCATCGAGCTGGACTGCCGCCTGACCGTGCGCGCCGAGGTCCGCCGCCGCTTCCCCGACTGGACCGACCGCCTCGGCGACGACCACCTGCTGGACCTTTCCGTGCTGGGCCAGGTCGGCGACAGCGCGCTGACGGTCGAGCGCGGGATCGAGATGCAGGCCAACGGCCTGCCCAACACCTTCGTGCCCGGCCGTAACCTGCTGTTCCTGACGCTGGCCGGCGCGCTGGCCTACCGGCGCGGCGCCAGCGTGCTGGTCGGCGGCATGTGCGAGACCGACTATTCCGGCTATCCGGATTGCCGCGACAACACGCTCAAGGCGCTGCAGGTCGCGCTGTCGCTGGGCCTGGCCGCGCCGATGACGCTCGAGACGCCGCTGATGTTCCTGACCAAGGCGCAGACCTGGGCGCTGGCCGAGGACCTCGGCGGCGCCGCGCTGGTCGAGCTGCTGGTCGAGCACAGCCACACCTGCTACCTCGGCGAGCGCGGCCAGCGCTATCCCTGGGGCTACGGCTGCGGCCACTGCCCGGCCTGTGCGCTGCGTGCCGCCGGTCATGCGGCCTGGCTGGGCGGGCGCTGAGCCGCGTCGCCGCCGGCACCGTCGCACCAACCCGAACCCGAACCCGATGCCGAGCACGCTCGCCTGGGCCCTCTTCCTGGCCGTGCTCGGCTTCTGGATGCTGGGCGCGCACAACCGGCTGGTGCGGCTGCGGCACACGATGCGGTCGGCCTATGCGCCGCTGTCGAGCGCACTGCGCCAGCGCCATGCCGTCGCGCTGACGCTGGCCGAGACCTCGCGCTCACGCATGGCCGATGCGCCGCAGGCCGACCTTGTCGATGCTGCCGCAGGCGCCGCGCGCCGGGCCGGCCATGCCTGCGACCAGGTCCAGCTCAAGTCGCTGCGCGGCGACGTCCTCCAGCAGCTCGCCGTCGCCGAGGAACGCCTGGTGGCGATGCTGGAGGAGCTTGGCCTCGCGCTGCAGGACCTGACCTCGGGCGACGGCCCCGATCCGGCCATCAGCGATCTGCTGCGCCAGCGCGACCAGCTGCAGGAGCAGATCGCCTTCTCGCGCCAGGTCTACAACCGCGCCGCCGACGACTACAACCAGGCCATCGCGCTGTTCCCGACCACGCTGGTGGCCAACCTGCTGCGCTTCCACCGCGCACCCGAGTTCCCGCCGATCTGAGCCCTGCCGCCGGGCGCGGGTTACACGCGCCGGCTGGACAAGCGCCCGGCAGCGGCGGAGCATAGGCAGGCCTTCCGCCCCGATCGCCCGTTCCCATCCCGCCTCTGGCGCAGTTCCAGGCCGTGCATGCCGAGATGACCGAGACGCCCGCGATGCCTCCTCCTGCCGTCCTGCCCATGGCCGCACCTGCTGTCCCGGACTCGCCCGCCACCCTCGGGCCGGTGACGGTGCCGATGGGTGCCGCCCCGCGTGTGGCGACCGGCGGCCGGTCGGCCGTGCCGCTCGGACCGGCGGCACGCGACGCCTGGGCCCGGCTGCGGCTGCGGCGTGGGCCCGGCGAGCTGCGCGCGATGCTGCTGGCGCTGGTCCTGACGCCCGGCAGCTCGCGCGAGCGGCAGTGCTGGATCGAGGAGACCGACGACCTCGATGGCGCCGCCTTCCTGATGGGCGACCTCGAGACCCTGCCCGCGCATGCCCGCCTGCCGGCGCTGGAGGCGGTGCTGGCGCATGCCGCCCTGCTGCCGCTGGCCGACCGGCAGGACCTTGCGCCGGCGGTGCGCCGCGTGATGTGCGCCGACGGCCGCGTGCGTCCGCTCGACCGCCTCAAGCTGCTGCTGGTGCGGCACCGCCTGGCCGGCGTCCAGGTGCCGCAGCGGGCCAGCCTGCGCGAAGCCGATCCGGACCTCGGCCACCTGCCGCTGGCGCTGCGCATCGCGGCGGCCGACGTCAGCGCCTTTCTGGCGCGCCTGGTGCCGCAGGCCGATCCGCGCGTCCGTGTCTGTGCGGCCGGGGCCGGCTGGCATGCCCGCGTCGTCACGGCGCTGTGGGGCAGCTCGCCGCATCCGCCCGCCTGCCAGGTGCCCGACACCGACGCGCTGGTGCGCGCGCTCCAGACCCTGCGCCATCTCGACTGGATGCGCCGGCCGCTGCTGGTGCGGGTCTGGCTGGACGCGCTGCATGCGCTGGCCGAGCAGGTGGGTGCGCCGGCCGCCAGCGGCGGCGTGTCCGGGCTCGGCGGGCTGGACCTCGACGGCGCCGAAGCCCTGCGCATCGCCTGCGGGTTGCTCGACACCCCGGTGCCGCCCGAGCTGTCGCGCCTGTTCGCCGAACTGCCGGGTGCGCCGGCGGCCTGACAGGGCGCGCAGCCTGCGCCCGTAGACTGCCGCCCGTGACCCGAACCGACCCCGCCCACGCGCGCCGCGCTGCCGCCTTCGCCGCTGCCCTTCCTGCCGCCCATCCCGCTGATGCCCACCTCTCGCCGGCCAGCCTGCCGCTGCAGCGCCTGCTCGGCCATGCCGCCGATGCGGTCGGCGCCGTGCTGGCCGGGCGCTCGCTGACCGACGCGCTGGCCGCCTGCCCGGCGCCGGCCCGTCCCGGCACCCAGGCGCTGGCCTTCCATGCACTGCGCCAGCTGGGCGGCGCCCAGCGCGCGCTGGCCCACCTGGCGCCGCGCAAGCCGCCACCGGAGGTCGCCTCGCTGCTGTTGTGCGCGCTGGCGCTGCTGTGGCCGCAGACCGACCCGGATGCCGCCACACCCAGCTACGCCGATCACACCCTGGTCGACCAGGCGGTGGCCTGCATGCGCCAGCGGCGTGCGGCCAGCGCCGGCTTCGTCAACGCCGTGCTGCGGCGCTTCCAGCGCGAGCGCGACGCCCTCGTGCCAGCCTGGCAGGCCGACGACCCGGTCGTGCGCTGGCAGCATCCGCGCTGGTGGATCGAGCGCCTGCAGCGCGACTGGCCGCAGCACTGGCAAGCGCTGTTGACGGCGGCCAACCGCGCCGCGCCGATGGCCTTGCGCGTCCATGCCCGCCAGACCGATGCGGTCGGCTACCTGGCCGAGCTGGCCGAGGCCGGCATCGAGGCCGAGGCGGTCGGCACCCATGCGCTGGTGCTGACCCGCCCGGTGCCGGTGACGGCGCTGCCGGGCTTCGCCACCGGCCGCGTCTCGGTGCAGGACCTGTCGGCCCAGATCGCCGCGCCGCTGCTGCTGGGCGAGGGCGCCGACCGCCTGCCGGCCGGCGCCCGCGTGCTCGACGCCTGCGCCGCGCCCGGCGGCAAGACCGCCCACCTGCTGGAGCTGGCCGACCTGGACCTGCTGGCGCTGGACGTCGAGCCCGAACGCCTGGCTCGCGTCGACGACACCCTGCGCCGCTGCGGCCTGAAGGCCGACCTGAAGGCGGCCGACGCCGCCCGCGTCGACCGCTGGTGGGACGGCCGGCCCTTCGACGCCATCCTGCTCGACGCGCCGTGCAGCGCCTCGGGCATCGTGCGGCGCCATCCGGACGTGCGCTGGCTGCGCCGCCCGGCCGACATCGACGCGCTGGTGCGCACCCAGGCCGGGCTGCTGGACGCGCTCTGGCCGCTGCTCAGGCCGGGCGGTCGTCTCGTCTACGCGACATGCTCGGTCTTCAAGGCCGAAGGCGAGGCCCAGCTTGCGGCGTTTCTGCAACGAAGCAGCGATGCACGCACACAAGCGGTGCCCGGTCATCGCCTGGGCATCGCTGAAAATGGTCCCAAGACGGCGGGCGAGGCGTCCGTGCAACCCGCGATCCGGGGTGACGGCTTCTTCTACGCCCGCGTCGACAAGATTTCCTGACCTGCGGCGACGACGTCCCGGGTCGCGGAGCGGCCCGACGGGCGCGTGGCCGCGAACCGGCCGGATGCGACGCAGCGGTGACGCCAGCCCCCGCTCCCCATCCCCGTGTCCTCGCCCGCTCCGACCGACCTTCGCACCCTCGCCCTGCCCCTGGCGGCAGCCGGTGCGGGCGCGTCCGGGCCTGCGGCGGCGCGGTGCCGAATCGGGTGCGGCTGGCGTGTCCTGCTGGCCCTGCTGGTGCTGCGGGCGACCGGCCTGATGCCAGCCCGGGCCGCCGCCCCGGTCGAGCTGGCCCGGCTGGAGGTACTGCGCACCGAACAGGGCCTGGCGATCGACTTCGACGCCCGCTTCGAGCTGCCTGCCGGCGTCGAGGACGCGCTGCTCAAGGGCGTCGCGCTGCACTTCGTCGCCGAGGCCGAGCTGCTGCGCTCGCGCTGGTACTGGCGCGACAAGCGCCTGGCCCAGGCGCGCCGGACCTGGCGCCTGGCCTACCAGCCGCTGACGCTGAACTACCGCGTCAGCCTGGGCGGCCTGTCACAGACCTACGCGACCCTGAACGAGGCGCTGCGCGCCATCCAGCGCCTGAGCCCCTGGCGGATCGGTGACGCCGACGACGCCCAGGAGGCCGACTCGCTCGAATTCCGCTACTGGCTGGACGTCGACCAGCTGCCCCGGCCGCTGCTGATATCGGTCGGCAACCAGCCGGAATGGAGCCTGCGCATCGAGCGTACGATCCTGCTGCCGCCGGCCCGCTGAGGCCGCGCCAGTCCGCCGCTTCCCGCCGCCCCCGAGCGCGTGCGCGCCTTCCCTTCCACCTGCCGCCGATGAGTCGCCGTTCCCTGCGCTGGACCCTGCTGGTCGCCCTGATCGCCGCCGGCGCGACCGTGCTGGTGCTGGCCTTCCTGCTGGCCGTCGCCACCAACAACCGGGCCCTCTACGAACGCCACTTCGGCTGGCTGCTGTGGGTCAACATCGGCGTGGCCTCGGTGCTCGGGCTGGTCGTCCTGGCCGCGCTGGTCCACCTGTGGCGGCGCATGAAGCGCGGCAAGTTCGGCAGCAAGCTGCTGTTCAAGCTCGCGGCCATCTTCGCCTTCGTCGGCGTGGTACCGGGTGCGCTGATCTACGGCGTGTCCTACCAGTTCGTCTCGCGCAGCATCGAGAGCTGGTTCGACGTCGAGGTCGAGGGCGCGCTCGAGTCCGGTCTCAACCTCGGCCGCACCTCGCTGCAGATGCTGGTGACCGACCTGGGCGGCAAGACCCGCCTGGCCGCCGAACGCGCCGCCGAGACGCCCGACCGCCTCGGCGTCATCGCCCTGGAGCGCCTGCGCGAGCAGCTCGCCGCGCAGAGCGTCGCGGTGCTGTCGCCCAACGGCCAGGTGATCGCCAGCGCCGGCGGCTCTCTAGCCAGCGCCTTCCTGCCCGACCGGCCCAGCGCGGCCATGCTGCGCCAGGCCCGCAGCCAGCGCGTGCTGTCGCAGCTCGAGGGCCTGGACGGCGACCCGAGCGAGAAGCGCGACCAGCTCGCCACCATCCAGGACGCCCGCATCCGCGTGATCGCCTGGGTGCCCTCTGGCACCTACAGCCTGACCAGCGAGGATCGCTTCCTGCAGGTCTCGCAGCAGGTCCCCTTCGAGCTGGCCAACAACGCCCTGCACGTGCAGGCCGCCTACAGCGAGTACCAGCAGCGCGCGCTCGGCCGCCTGGGCCTGCGCAAGATGTACATCGGCACGCTGACGCTGGCGCTGATCCTGGGCGTCTTCAGCGCCCTGCTGCTGGCCGCCGCGCTCGGGCACCAGCTGGCCCGGCCGCTGCTGGTGCTGGCCGACGGCGTGCGCCAGGTGGCCAGCGGCGACCTGCGGCCCAAGGAGGTCTTCAGCTCGCGCGACGAGCTTGGCGGCCTGACGCGGTCCTTCGCCGACATGACCCAGCAGCTGGCCGACGCGCGGGCCCAGGTCCAGACCAGCCTGGCGACCGCCGAGAGCGCACAGGCGCACCTGCAGACCATCCTCGACAACCTCAGCGCCGGCGTGATCCTGTTCGCCGCGCGCGGCCTGGTCGACACGGTGAACCCCGGCGCGGCGCGCATCCTGCGCGTGCCGATGGCCGCCTGGCGCGGTCACCCGCTGGCCCAGGTGCCTGGGCTGGAGACCTTCTCGCGCTCGATCGACCAGCACTTCGAGCGCGCCCTGCAGGACACCGCCGATGGCGCCGACACCCCCAGCCCCGAGCGCGAGCGCGGCCACTGGCAGCACACCTTCGAGCTGGCCGGCGTCGACGGTGCCGAGCTGACCCTGCTGGTGCGCGGCGCGCTGCTGCCCGACGGCAACCGCCTGATCGTCTTCGACGACATCAGCGACGTCGTCTCGGCCCAGCGCAGCGTCGCCTGGGCGGAGGTCGCCCGCCGTGTCGCCCACGAGATCAAGAACCCGCTGACGCCGATCCAGCTGTCGGCCGAGCGGCTGCGCCACAAGCTCGAGGCCAAGCTCTCCGAGCCCGATGCGCAGATGCTCGAACGCTCGGTCTCGACCATCGTCAACCAGGTCCAGGCCATGAAGACGCTGGTCAACGAGTTCCGCGACTACGCCCGGCTGCCGGCCGCGCAGCTGGTCGCGCTGGACCTCAACGAGCTGGTCGGCGAGGTGCTCGGCCTGTACGGCCAGCACCTCGAGTCCGGCCGGCTCGAAGCCCGGCTGGCCGGCGACCTGCCGCCGTTGATCGGCGACGCCAGCCAGCTGCGCCAGGTCATCCACAACCTGGTCCAGAACGCGCTGGACGCGGTGGCCGAACGCGGCGAGGCCGGTCATGTCGTCGTCTGCACCGAGGCCGCCCAGCACGACGACGGCAGCCTGCGCAGCGTGCGGCTGAAGGTGCAGGACAACGGTGCCGGCTTCAGCGAGGCGCTGCTCAAGCGCGCCTTCGAACCCTATGTCACGACCAAGAGCCGGGGCACCGGATTGGGCCTCGCGGTGGTCCGCAAGATCGTCGAGGAACACGGTGCGCGCATCCAACTCGGTAACCTTGCCGACTTGACGCCTGTTCAACCGGGTAGCCCCCCGCGGAGTGGTGCGCAAGTTTCGATATCATTTTCCCGCTGGGCAGAGACGGCCCAGCCGGCCCTCGATGCCCGGACGCCCCGGGGTCGAACCCCGCCTCCCCTGGTGAGCGTGTCCTGATTCCCCCATGGCCAACATCCTTGTCGTCGACGACGAAATGGGCATTCGTGCCCTGCTGCACGAAATCCTTTCGGACGAAGGCCACCATGTCGAACTCGCGGAGAACGCGGCCCAGGCCCGTGCCGCGCGCGAACGCATGCGACCCGACCTGGTCCTGCTCGACATCTGGATGCCCGATGTCGATGGCATCACCCTCCTGAAGGAGTGGGGTGCCGCGACCCAGATGGGCATGCCCGTGATCATGATGTCCGGTCACGGCACCATCGACACGGCGGTCGAGGCCACCAAGTACGGCGCGATGGCCTTCCTCGAGAAGCCCATCACCCTCCAGAAGCTGCTGCGCGCGGTCGAACAGGGCCTGGCCAAGCCGGCGCCCGCCGCCGCCCCGCGAGCGGCAGCCCCGGCGGTCGCCCCGCTGGGGTCCGGCCTTGGGTTGGCGTCAACGCTCGCACCGATGCGCAGCCCGACCTCCAGCCTCGGCAGCGGCATGGGCGGTGGCATGGGCTACGGCCTGTCCGACCGCGACGTCGGCCTGGCCGACCCGCCGATGCTCGGCAGCGTCACCGGCCACGCGATGGGCCACACCAGCCTGCACCCCGGCAGCCACCCGGTCGGCGGCGCACCGATGATCTCGGCGATGCTGTCCACCGGTCCGCAGCCCGAGCAGAGCTTCTCGCTCGACCGCCCGCTGCGCGAGGCACGCGACGCCTTCGAGAAGGCCTATTTCGAGTTCCACCTCGCCCGCGAGAACGGCAGCATGACCCGCGTGGCCGAGCGCACCGGCCTCGAACGCACCCACCTCTACCGCAAGCTCAAGCAGCTCGGCGTCGACCTCAACCGCAGCAAGCGCGGCGCCGGCAACTGAGGTTCCCCCCGCCAGCCCCACGAAGTGCTGGTGTTCCAGCTATTTCAGGTTATACTTTCGGGCTTGATGGCCTGGTAGCTCAGTTGGTAGAGCAGCGGATTGAAAATCCGCGTGTCGGTGGTTCGATTCCGCCCCAGGCCACCAGAACATTCCGAAGTGCCACGAGCACTCCGCGCAGCAAGACAGCCCGGCTCGACCGGGCTTTTTTGCGCCTCGCGAAAGGCGGTCCGACGGCCGCTATCTCCTCGTGCGCGTCCCGCAGGCGCGCGGTACGCTGAGGGAATTCCAGATCCAGACCATGGCCAGCACCGCGCTCTACACCTTCGGCTACGAGGGCCTGACGATCGAGGCGTTCATCGAGCGGCTCCAGCAGGCCCGCGTGCAACTCATCGTGGACGTGCGTGAACTGCCCTTGTCCCGCAAGAAGGGCTACTCCAAGACCGCCTTCCGCGCCGCGCTGGCTGCAGCCGGGATCGACTATCAACATCGCCCCGCGCTGGGTTGCCCCAAGCCCGTGCGAGATCGCTACAAGGCGGACGGGGATTGGCAGGCGTACACCCACAGCTTCCTGGCCTACCTGTCCACCCAGGCGCCTGAGATCGACGCGCTGAGCCGCACGGCACTAGCCCGTCAGGCCTGTCTGGTCTGTTTCGAGGCCGACTTCGGGTTCTGCCACCGCACCTACGTGGCCCGTGCGGCACATGCGAGCGGCGCTCCCGTCGTCCGGCATCTGACCGCTAGAACAGTGCTTGCTGACGAGCCAGAACGTCTGGCAGCCTAGGCGGGTACAGCACGCTGACGATCAGCCACTGCTTCGGGAAGCGGTGGATGGTGCCGAGCAGGAACAGCACGTCCTTGGCGCCGAACTCGGTGATGTATTTCTGGCGGAACGCGGCCTGCCAGTCAGACCGGCGGTGGATGTTCCAGTACAGGGCGCCAGCTTCCCAGTCCACCAGCTTGTGCGTGTGCTCGGTCGTGCCCGCAGCCGACTCGCAGGCGTAGCGGTAGTGAAAGTCGAAGGGCAGCTTTTTCAACGTCTTCAGCGACCGCTGATCCGCCACGGCATCGAACAGGTTGCCCTGTTGTTGTTCCTGCAGCAGCTTGGCCTTTTCGTCCTCCGTCCAGTCCGGATTCGTCACGGCCTTGATATCCATGCCCAACAGGCGCGTGGGCCTGACCAGTCCCAGCGTCACGCCTCGGGATTCGCGCGCCGCGTCCAGATCCGTGAACGATTCGAAGACCGGCACGGCCTTGATCGCCTCCCGCCGCGCGATCCAGTGATCATCCAAGGGTAGTTGTTCACCTTCGAGTTGAATGGTGTCGACCGATATCCGATGGCTTTCGGGCCTGGCGTCATCCTGGGCTCGGCGGACGCGGGCGCTGATCCATTGCCACTTCTTGAATTGCTGCTGGTCTTCCACGAGCCGGAATGGCACCGGGAACAGTCGCACCAGGCGGCCATCCTCGGCCATCCCGGCCACGCAGGAGGTTTCGACGTAGCGCGCGCTGGGCGACGGGTAGGTCTTGCAGAGGACCAGGATGCGCTGGTGGTCTGATGCCATGTGAGTTCTCCCTGAGATACCGGCATCGTCTATGACCTCGTCCCATCGGCGCACAGGATCAACCCGCTCCCCGCGACGATCGATGATTCGCTTGGGAATATCGATGACATGACGTAGCGTCTTTCCGCGTATCACTCTGCGGCGACCCGCTGCAGACGTTCCTGCGTCGGAGCCTTGATCGCTGCATCCTGGGCGCCGGAGTTTGCGCACCGTGATCGCCAGGTCCGGTGCTGGCCGGTGCTGGCTGTTGCGGGCTGTTGCGGGCCATCGCCCGATATCGCCGGGCTGGCGAGAGACAGCCTGCCGATCCCCGACGTCGGGGGGGGGGGCCGCAAGACGCCAAGCCGAGAAGTTCATCGCACGCGGTGGCGTGAACGACTGGGGCGTGTCCCGCCTGTCGACGGTCTCGCTTGGATATCTTGCCTGCGGTCGACTGTTAATCTTCGAGTTTCAAGCGATCGATATCAGGGACGAAACATGGGTCAGGCGCGTCTGGACAAGCTCGAAGGCATTCTTCTGGATCTCCTGCCGGTCGACGGCAGCAACCTCGGCAACGGCCAGCTCCAGACACGCTGGATCACGGCCGCGGCGGCCGCCGGCGAGGACGTCACCGAAGCCGACTTCACCGCCCTGCGCGAGGACCTCGTCGCACGCGGGAAGGTGGTGAAGGGCCGCGGGCGGGGTGGTTCCACAGGCCGGGCGGCGGCTGCGGCGCCCGATGCGGCGGCCTTCGATCTCCAGTCCGTCCAGCCGGACGATGAAGAGGCCGCCGAGCCGACGCTGGCCGCGTCGCGCAAGGCGCGTTCGACCGCTCCGAGGCCCCGAGTCGCCGACGAGGGCGATGCCCAGGTGCTGAGCTACCGCCATACCGACCGCCGCAAGAACAATCCCGAGGTCGGCCTCGTCAGCGAAGCCAGCGACCCGCAGCAGCCCAAGCAGGCCTGGGCCTACAACCCGCACCTGGACCCGGTGCTGAACTTCGATTCCAGCCGCGCCGAGCTGGAGAACCAGGTGGCCGATGCGCTGGCATCCGGCGACCCGGCCGTGATGAAGGCCGCGCTCGAAGAGATCCAGCGCCGTGGCGCGCCCTACCTGCAGTGGGCGGGCAAGGCCGAGCGCACCCGCTTCGAGGTCGACACCGTCAGCCTGCACGTGCACGAGCGCATCGACCCGATGAGCATCCTGTCGGCGGTCCGCCAGGGCGGCCCCGGCGAGAAGAACGCGAAGCCGGCCCGGGATCAGGACCAGGCCCGGATGCGCCAGGCCAGCCTGTTCGAGGCCCCCTTCGAGGCCCTGCCGCTGCGCGACGCGGTGGACTTCTATCGCCACGACAAGGGCTGGGCCAACCGCCTGGTCAGCGGCGACAGCCTACAGGTGATGAACAGCCTGCTGGTCAAGGAGGGCATGGCAGGGCAGGTGCAGATGGTCTATATCGACCCGCCTTATGGCATCAAGTACGGCAGCAATTTCCAGCCCTTCGTGGGCAAGCGCGACGTCAAGGACAAGAGCGACGCGGATCTGACCCAAGAACCCGAAATGATCAAGGCGTTTCGGGATACTTGGGAGCTGGGTATTCATTCCTATCTAAGTTACCTGCGTGATCGACTTCTTGCGGCGCGAGAACTGTTGGCAGAGTCGGGTAGCCTATTCGTCCAGATTTCCGATGAAAACCTCCACCATGTGCGCGAGATCATGGACGAAGTGTTCGGTCCTGACAATTTTGTCAGCGTCGTTGTTGTACAAAAGACGGGAGGACAAACCTCAGAGCTGCTTTCAAATATCGCTGACTACCTTGTTTGGTTCGCTAAAGATAAGTCGAGTTTGAAGTACCGACAGATCTACCTTGATAAAGTTTCCGGTCAGGGCCATGGCTCAGGAGAGCGATACAACCTATCCGATCGTGACGGCCGTGCCTACCGCTGGTCGCCGCTCGTTTCTAACCGGCCTCCGGGCTCGTTTGATGTGCAGTTTCAAGGAAAGCCTTGGGGCCCTAGCGGAGGGTACTGGAAGACTGGCGAAGTGGGCTTTTCTCGCTTGATTATGTCCGGCCGTATCAGCGGCGGGAAGAAGACTCTTCAATACAAGCGGATGCTCGAAGACTTTCCCGCCTACGAGATCTCGAATGTATGGTCCGACGTCGCCGGAACTTCTGACAAGGTATACGTAGTGCAAACTGCGCTGGCCGTCTTGCAGCGCTGCATTTTGATGTGCACTGATCCTGGTGATATTGTCCTCGATCCGACATGCGGGTCCGGCACCACGGCTGTTGTTGCCGAAAAGTGGGGCCGCCGTTGGATCACCTGCGATACCTCCCGCGTCGCCGTCACGCTCGCCAAGCAGCGCCTGATGACCGCCAGCTTCGACTACTACGAACTGGCCTACCCGCATGAGGGACTGAAAGGCGGGTTCATCTACAAGACGGTGCAGCACGTCACCCTGAAGTCGATCGCCAACAACGCCGACATCGACGCCATCTACGAGCGGCTGCATCCGGGCATCGAAGAGGCCCTGAGCCGGCTGAATCTGGCCTTGGACAAGCATCCGCCGCTGGAACTGATGCTGGTCACCGAAGGCGTGCGCAAGGGTCAGAAGCTGAAGCTGGGCAAGGCCGGCGTCGCGCTGCATGAGTGGGAGGTGCCTTTCCCTGGCGACGACGGGGCGCTGCCGCTGGGCTGGCCGGCCGAGCTGCGCGAGCCCTTCGAGGCCTTCCATGCCGCCCGCCAGCGCATGCAGGCCGAGATGGACCGCTCCATCGCCGCCAATGCCGACAACGAGACGCTGTACGACCAGCCCGAGAAGAGCCGCACCAAGCTGCGCATCACCGGCCCGTTCACGGTCGAGGCCGTGCCCTTCCCGACGGTGCTGGGCCTGGAGGCCGCCGAGGGCGGCCAGGCCTCGGACGGAACCACGCCCACCGAGGACCAGGCGTGGCAGAACAGCATCGCCCGCAGTGGCGAGAGCCACCGCCAGCAGCAGTGGCGCGATGAGCTGCTGAAGACCGGCATCCGCGGCAAGGGCGGCCAGAAGCTCGAGTTCTCCGAACTGGAGGTGATGGCCGGCACCACCTGCCTGCACGCCACCGGCACGCTGGCCGAAACCGGCGAGCGGGTGGTGGTGAGCTTCGGTCCCGAGCATGGCGCGCTGGAGCAGCGCCAGGTCGAGCATGCGTTGAACGAGGCGGGTGAACTCTTTCCTCGCCCGAAGATGATCGTGTTCTGCGCCTTCACCTTCGATCCGGAAGCGGCCAAGGACATCGACGCGCTCAAGGGCATCACCGCGCTGAAGGCGCAGATGAACACCGACCTGCTGACCGAGGACCTGAAGAAGGCGCGCTCCAGCAACCAGAGCTTCTGGCTGATGGGCCAGCCCGACGTGGCCCTGACCCAGACGGCCGACGGCCTGTGGCGGGTGGAGGTGAACGGCTTCGACTACTTCGACACCGTCCAGGGCGAGCTGATCTCCGGCGGCAAGGGCAAGATCGCCATGTGGAGCCTGGACACCGACTACGACGGTCGCAGCCTGTTCCCGCACCAGGTGTTCTTCCCCATGGCCGGCAAGGACGAGGGCTGGAAGAAGCTGAAGAAGACCATCCGCGCCGAGCTGGACGAGTCGCTGCTCGACCAGTTCCACGGCACCGTCTCGCTGCCCTTCGAGGCCGGCAAGCACGGCAAGGCGGCGGTCAAGATCGTCGATGACCGGGGCATCGAGTCGTTGAAGATCCTGCCGCTGGTGAAGGGTGCGGCATGAGGCGCCCCGGCAACGTCATCATCAACTCGCCCTTCCTCGTCCCGCAGCGCCATTGGCAGCAGCAGAACGACGGCACGTTGGCGCTCATCGACGGCCGCCGGCCGGCCAGCTACGAGATCTACGACGTCCGCAACAACACGCGGCGCGTGGAGGTGTTGGATCAGGTCAACGAGATCCGCAGCCGCGTCGACGCCTGGCGTGCCGACGACTACTCCGGCGTGACGGCGGTGACGCGCCAGCTTCTGGCGCACTGGCACGACCAGGCGGCCGGCGTGCGCACCCATGCCTTCTATTTCTGCCAGCTGGAGGCGGTGGAGACGCAGATCTGGTGGGTGGAGGCTGCCGCGTCCTACCGGCAGGGCGTCTTCCTGCAGGGCGACGGCGGACCGTTCGAGCGGGTCTGCAACAAGATGGCCACCGGCTCGGGCAAGACCGCCGTGATGGCGATGCTCATCACCTGGCAGGTGCTCAACGCGGTCACCTACCCGAAGCGCCACAAGGACTTCTCGCGCGCCGTGTTCGTCGTGGCGCCCGGACTGACGGTCAAGGGCCGGCTCAAGGTGCTCTACCCCGGCGAGCCGGGCAATGCCTACGACGAGTTCGTCACCTGCCCGTCGGATGCGCTGCGCAGCAAGCTCAACCAGGCCGAGATCCTGGTGGAGAACTGGCACACGCTGATGCCGCTGAAGGAGCCCGACCGATCGGTGGTGAAGAAGGGCAAGGAGCCCGACGAGGTGTTCACCCGGCGCGTGCTGGGCAAGCTGGCCTCGTTCAAGGACATCGTGGTCATCAACGACGAGGCCCACCACGCCTACCGCAAGCCCGCCGACGTGAAGATCGGCAAGGCCGAGGCCGAGCGCCTCGGCATCGACCTGGACGAGGCGACGCGCTGGATCGAGGGACTGGACCGCATCCACAAGACTCGCCGCATCCAGCGCTGTTTCGACCTGTCGGCCACCCCGTTCGCGCCGACCGGCAGGACCAACACCGAGGAAGGCCTGTTCACCTGGGTGGTCAGCGACTTCGGCCTGAACGACGCGATCGAGGCCGGCCTGGTCAAGACGCCACGGGTGGTGGTGCGCGACGACGCGCTGCCGAACGCGCAGACCTACCGGTCCAAGCTCTACCACCTGTACCGCGAGCCCGAGGTGCAGGAAGACCTGAACCGCCGGGGCGCCGAACCTCATGAGGCCTTGCCCAAGCTCGTGCAGGACGCCTACACGCTGCTGGGCGCCGATTGGCGCGCTGCGTTGCTGGACTGGCGCGCGGCAGGACATGCCTCGCCCCCGGTGATGCTGACCGTCTGCAACCGCGTCGAGACGGCCGCGCGCATCGAGCACTACCTCAACCACGGCGATGCGCACTGGACCGAGCTGCGGGCGCCGGAGCGCACCTTGCGGGTCGATTCCAGGGTGCTGGAGAAGGCCGAGATCGGTGAGAAGGCAGCCAGCAGCCCGGAGTACCTCAACCGCCTGCGCGACATCGTCCGCGCGGCCGGCTTGCCGAAGGACCGCGAAGAGCGCCTGCTGTCGCTGGACAAGGAAGACCTGCTGCGCGCCATCGTGGACAGCGTGGGCAAGCAGGGTCAGGCCGGCCAGGCCCTGCAGAGCGTCATCTCGGTGGCGATGCTGTCCGAGGGCTGGGACGCCAAGAACGTCACCCACATCATGGGTCTGCGCGCCTTCACCAGCCAGCTGCTGTGCGAGCAGGTGATCGGCCGCGGCCTGCGCCGCGTCGGCTACGACCGCGACGAGAACGGCCTGTTCACGCCCGAGTACGTCAACGTCTTCGGCGTGCCGCTGTCGGTGTTCGTGGATGCCGGCGAAGGCGGCGAGACGCCGCCGCCGCCCAAGCCCAGCACGCAGATCGAGTCGCTGCCCTCACGCAACGAGCTGGAAGTGCGCTGGCCCAACCTGCTGCGGGTCGATGCGGTGGTCAAGCCCGTGCTGGCGGTGGACTGGAGCGCCGTGTCCACCTTGCGCCTGGACCCCGCCGCCACGCCGATCAGTGCCGAGCTGGCACCGGCCGTCGGCGGCGCGACCGACCTCGGCAAGACGACGAGCATCGACCTGGAGAAGCTGCCGGAAGACTTCCGCGCGCAGCGCATCATCTTCCAGGCCGCTCGCAAGGCCTTCGACCAGATGAGCGGGCGATTCAAGGGCAACCGCGCGTACCTGGTCTTCCAGCTGATCCGCCTGGTCGAGCAGTTCATCAGCCCGGAGACCGGCAAGCTGGACATCCCCAGCCTTTACCACCGCGACGGCCTGCGCCGCCGCATCCTGATCGCGCTGAACGCCGATCTTGTCGTGCAGCACCTGATCAAGCACGTCGAGCAGCAGAACGTCGCGAGCATCGAGCCGGTGTTCGACCCCGAGCAGCCGATCGGCTCGACCCGAGCCATGCGCACCTGGTACACGACCAAGGCCAACCAGCCGACGAAGAAGTCGCAGATCAGCCATGTGGTGGGCGACAGCTCGTGGGAGATCTACGCGGCCAACATCTTCGAGAGCAGCGAGCTCATCACGGCCTACGCCAAGAACGATCACCTCGGCTTCCAGATCATCTACCTGTGGGGCGGATCTCGTCGTCGCTTCCTGCCCGACTTCATCGTGCGCCTGGCCAACGGCAAGACGCTGGTGCTGGAGATCAAGGGCGAGGACTCGCCGCAGAACGTCGCCAAGCGCGATGCGCTGAAGCACTGGGTCGATGCCGTCAACGCGAAGGGCGGCTTTGGCACGTGGTGCTGGGATGTGGCGTTCGAGCCGGCGCAGGTGCATGACATCGTGCGTCGGCATGGCGCGGTGGGCGCGCTCGGCTAGGCGTCAAGTTGCTCGGCGGACCTGAATCGCGTCGGGGCGATGCCATGGATCCGGGGATGGCGGATCGGACAGCGTCAGGCTCGCTGTGAACCGCTCCTCGACCCCCTTCCTATACTCCGCGCGCCCATCCGTCCGGAGCCCCCGCATGCCCGCCGTCCAACGTGTCATCACCACCCCCGCCGCCCAGGCGCTGATCGAGTTGCTGCGGGAGCGGCATGGGGCGATCTACTTCTATCAGAGCCACGGTTGCTGCGACGGCAGCACGCCCATGCTGTTTGCGCCGGGTGAGATGCCGATCGCGGCGGACGACGTGCTGTTCGCGACCGTGCATGGCGTGCCCTTCTGGGCCGGACGCACGCAGGCCGACTACATGCAGGGCACGCAGCTGACGCTGGACGTCGGCCAGGGCAGCCTGGGCACGATGTCGCTGGAGAACGAGGAGGGCGTCTATTTCCGCACCCGCACCCGGCTGTGGAACGACGAGGAATCGGCCTGGCTCGCGGCACATCCGCTGACCTGAATCGAGGGACCGCCATGCCCAGCCTCGACACCTTGCTCGTCTTCTTCGCCGCCTCGGCCGCGCTGGCCCTGGCACCCGGTCCGGACAACCTGTTCGTGCTGACGCAGTCGGCGCTGCACGGCCGGCTGGCGGGCTGGCTGGTGACGCTGGGCCTGTGCACCGGGCTGATCGTGCACACCGCCGCGGTCGCGCTGGGCGTGGCGGCGGTGTTCCAGACCTCGGCGCTCGCCTTCGACCTGCTGAAGTGGGCCGGCGCGGCCTACCTGCTCTACCTGGCCTGGGGCGCCTGGCGGGCCGGCGCCAGCGCGCTGCCCGACGGGGAACGCGCGCCGCTGGGCCCACGCGCGCTGTATCTGCGCGGCATCGTCATGAACGTGACCAACCCGAAGGTGGCGATCTTCTTCCTGGCCTTCCTGCCGCAGTTCGCCGATCCGGCACGCGGCCCGCTGGCCGGCCAGGTGCTGGTGCTGGGTGCCGTCTTCATGCTGGCCGCGCTGACCGTGTTCGGTGCCATCGCCTGGGCGGCCGGCCACATCGGCCACTGGCTGCGGGGCTCGCCGCGTGCGCAGGTGGTGATGAACCGCGTCGCGGCCGGCGTGTTTGTCGCGCTGGCCGGCCGCCTGGCGCTCAGCTCGCGCTGAATGCGGGCCCACGTCGCGCGGCGGCCACGCCCCCGATCGATCCACTGACGAAAGACCCCGATGGGCTTCACCGACGCCGTCCGCACCTGCTTCACGAAATACGTCGACTTCAAGGGCCGCGCCAGCCGCTCCGAGTTCTGGAACTGGGCGCTGTTCAACCTGATTGCCTCGATCGTGCTGGGCATCCTGAGCGACCGGCTGTCGCTGGCCTTCGCGGTGGCGACGCTGCTGCCCTACATCGCGGTGGCGACGCGCCGCCTGCACGACACCGGGCGCGGCGGCTGGGCGCAGCTGGTCGGCCTGATCCCGCTGATCGGCTGGATCGTGGTCCTGGTCTGGCTGGTGCGTCCGGGCGAGCCGGGGCCGAACCGCTACGGCCCCGAGCCGTCCTGATCAGGCCAGCGCCTGGGCCACCGCGGCCGACAGCGGCGTGGTCGGGCGGCCGATCAGGCGCGACAGCGCATGGCTGTCGTCGAACAGCACGCCCTTGGTGATCTCGAAGTCCCACTCGGCCAGCGCGGCAGCCAGCCAGCCCGGCAGGCCAAAGCTGGCCAGCGCGGCGGCGTGGTCGGCCGGCGGCAGGTCCTTGTAGGGGATGGCCTTGCCGCTCTGGCGCGAGATCTCGGCCGCCAGGTCCGACAGCGTGTAGGCGACGTCGCCGGCCAGTTCGTAGGTCTTGCCCTCGTGGCCGGCGGTGGTCAGCACCGCGACGGCGGCGGCGGCGTAGTCGGCCCGGGTCGCGCCGGCGATGCGGCCGTCGCCGGCGCTGCCGATGAAGGCACCGGCGGCAACCGCGCCCTTGGCCGAGACGGTGTGGTTCTCGATGTACCAGCTGTTGCGCAGCAGCGTGTGGGCGATGCCGGAGGCACGCAGCATGGCCTCGGTCTCGACGTGCTCGGCGGCCAGGCTCAGCGTCGACGTGTCGGCCCGCAGCAGGCTGGTGTAGACGATGTGCTTCACGCCCGCCGCCTTCGCCGCGTCGATCACCGCACGGTGCTGGGCGCTGCGCTGGCCGACCTCGCTGGACGAGATCAGCAGCAGCGTGTCGACGCCGGCCAGCGCGGCGGGCAGGGTCTCGGGGCGGCTGTAGTCGGCCTCGCGGGCGGGCACGCCCAGGTCGGTAGCCTTGGCCGGCGTGCGCACCAGCGCGACGATGTCGCCGGCCGGCACCTTGGCCTTGAGTTGTTCGACGACGAGGCGGCCGAGCTGGCCGGTGGCTCCGGTGATGGCGATGGTCATGTCGTGGCTTCCTGCACTTGCGGGGTGTGTTGAAGAAGCACACACTTTAAGTTAGCCACAAACTTTTCGTAAGTACGTACGCCGAGGTAAGGATGACCAGCTTTGACAAGACCGGCAAGGCCAGCAAGACCAGCAAGACCGGCAAGACCCCTGCCATGACCACCGGCCCGTCCCGCCCGCGCCGCAGCGCCCAGGCCGACGACGACGGCAACCCGTCCAGCGCCCTGCTGGCCGCCCATCGCGGCAACCTGCTGGCCGAGGCCTGCCCGTCGCGCGAGGTGCTCAAGCACGTCACCAGCCGCTGGGGCGTGCTGGTGCTGATGGTGCTGGAGACCGGCACGCACCGCTTCAGCGAGCTGCGCCGCAGCATCGGCGGGGTCAGCGAGAAGATGCTTGCGCAGACGCTGCAATGGCTGGAGAGCGACGGCCTGGTCGAGCGCATCGCCTACGACGTGGTGCCGCCGCACGTCGACTACAGCCTGACCCCGCTGGGCCAGGAGGCGGCCGAGAAGGTGCGCCAGCTGTCCGACTGGATCGAGGTCAACCTGCCACGCGTGATGGCCGCCCAGGCCGGCCGCGCGGTCCCGGCCGGCGACGGGCTCGGTGCTTGAGCCCGGCGGGAATGTGCCGCCCATGAATTGCCCATGAGCCGCCCATGAGCCGCCCCCAGACCTTCTTCACCCGCACCGTCGTCGAGGCCGGCGGCAACCGCTGGGACTGGGCCCTGCTGCCCATCGTGCTGGGCCTGCTGGTGGCGCTGGCCTACGGCGCACGCCAGATGGCCGTGCCCTACCAGGTCGGGCAGGCGATGCCGATCTCGCTGGACCTGCGCGAGCTGCCCTACGACCTGCTGCGCACGACGCTGCGCATGTTCCTGGCGCTGGCCGCCTCGCTGCTGTTCGCGATCGTCTTCGCGGTCGCCGCCACCCGCTCGCGCACGGCCGAGAAGGTGCTCGTGCCGCTGCTGGACATCCTGCAGTCCATTCCGATCCTGGGCTTCCTGTCGATCACGGTCACCGGCTTCATCGCGCTGTTCCCGGGCAACCTGTTCGGGGTCGAGTGCGCCGCCGTGTTCGCGATCTTCACGTCGCAGGCCTGGAACATGGCCTTCAGCCTCTACCAGTCGCTCAAGACCGTGCCGGCCGAGCTGGTCGAGGCGGCCGAGGTCTTCCAGCTCTCCGCCTGGCAGCGCTTCTGGCGCCTGGACCTGCCCTGCGCGACGCCGGCGCTGCTGTGGAACATGATGATGTCGATGTCCGGCGGCTGGTTCTTCGTGGTCGCCTCGGAGGCGATCTCGGTGTCCAACCAGAGCATCAAGCTGCCGGGCATCGGCTCCTGGATCGCCGCAGCCATCGAGGCCCGCGACCTGCACGCGATCGGCTGGGCGGTTGCCGCGATGGGCGTGGGCGTGCTGCTCTACGACCAGCTGTTCTTCCGCCCGCTGCTGGCCTGGGCCGACAAGTTCCGCTTCGAGGAGACCGGCTCGGCCGACGCGCCGCGCTCCTGGCTGCTCGACGGCTGGCGGCGCACCCGGCGCCTGCGCGCGCTCGGCGAGGCGCTGGTGCGGCCGCTGGACCGCTCGATCGCGCTGCTGCGGCGGCGTCACGACGGCACCTCGATGCGGGCCCGGCCTCGCCTGCTGTGGCTGCCGTGGCTGCCCTGGCAACGCCTGGCCGACGCCCTGATCGGTGCGGCCGCGCTGATCGCGCTGTGGCAGCTGGTGGCCTTCATCCACACCGAGGTCGGCTGGCGCGAGGCCGGCCACGTCTTCGCGCTGGGCGCCATCACGCTGCTGCGGGTGACGGTGCTGATCGCGCTGGCCGCGCTGGTCTGGGTGCCCATCGGCATCTGGATCGGCCTGAACCCGCGCATCGCCGGCCGGGTGCAGGCGCTGGCGCAGTTCCTGGCGGCCTTCCCGGCCAACCTGATGTTCCCGGTCGCGGTGCTGCTGATCCTGACGTACCGGCTCGACCCGGACCTGTGGCTGTCGCCGCTGATGATCCTGGGCACGCAGTGGTATCTGCTGTTCAACGTGATTGCCGGCGCCTCGACCATCCCGACCGAGCTGCGCGACGCGGCCGCCAACCTCGGCCTGCGCGGCCTGCTGAAGTGGCGCCGCTACCTGCTGCCGGCGGTCTTCCCGAGCTTCGTGACCGGCGCGATCACCGCCAGCGGCGGGTCGTGGAACGCCAGCATCGTGGCCGAGTCGGTCAGCTGGGGCGACACCACCCTGCAGGCGCAGGGGCTGGGCGCCTACATCGCGCAGATGACCGCCATCGGCGACTTCCCGCGCATCGCGCTGGGCATCGGCGTGATGTGCGTCTACGTCATGGCGCTGAACCACTTCGTCTGGCGCCGCCTGTGGCGCCTGGCCGAAGACCGCATGCATTTCTGAGTGAGCGCCATGAATCCGCCCATCGTCGAACTGCGCCGCGTCGGCAAGGCCTTCCAGGCCGCCGACGGCGCGCCGCGCACCGTCCTGGCCGATGTCGACTTCACGCTGCGCGAGAACGAGATCGTCGCGCTGCTGGGCCAGTCCGGCTCGGGCAAGTCGACGCTGCTGCGCATCATTGCGGGCCTGATTCCGGCCGACCGCGGCGAGGTGCTCTACCGCCAGCAGCCGCTGCACGGTACGGCGCGCGGCATCGGCATGGTGTTCCAGTCCTTCGCGCTGTTCCCGTGGCTGACGGTGCAGCAGAACGTCGAGCTGGGCCTGGAGGCGCGCGGCATGGCGGGCGCCGAACGCGCGCGCCGCGCGGCCCAGGCGATCGGGCTGATCGGCCTGCAGGGCTTCGAGGGCGCGCTGCCGCGCGAGCTGTCCGGTGGCATGCGCCAGCGCGTGGGCATCGCGCGGGCGCTGGTGGTCGAGCCCGACGTGCTGCTGATGGACGAGGCCTTCTCGGCCCTGGACGTGCTGACCGGCGAGCGCCTGCGCGACGAGATCCTCGACCTGTGGACCGCGCGGCAGATGCCGACCCGCTCGATGCTGATCGTCTCGCACAGCATCGAGGAGGCCGTGATGATGGCCGACCGGGTGCTGATCCTCGCCAGCGACCCGGGCCGCGTGCGCTACCAGATGAGCGTGGGCCTGCCGCGTCCGCGCGACCCCGACGGCGCCGACGTGCGCGCGCTGGTCGACGAGATCTACGGCGTCATGACCGCTGGCCGGGTGCGGCCGGTGCCGGCCGTCTTTCCCGCTGCGACCGCTGCGACCGATGCGACCGATGCGACCGCTGCGACCGCTGCGGCTGCGCTGGCCCCGGTCGGCGAGGAAGCCGAACCGCTGCGGCTGGACCACCGCCTGCCGCAGGCCGACATCGGCCGCATGGAAGGCCTGCTCGAACGCCTGCATGCGGCGCCCTTCCACGGCCGCGCCGGCCTGCCCCGGCTGGGCGAGGACACCGAGCTGACCGACGAGGACCTGCTGCCGCTGACCGAGGCGCTGGCGCTGCTGGGCCTGGCCCAGCTCGAACGCGGCGACCTGTCGTTGACGCCGCTGGGCAAGCGCTACGTCGAGGCCGAGCATGCCGAGCGCCAGAGCCTGTTCGGCCGCCAGCTGCTGAGCCAGGTCCCGCTGGCCGCCCACATCCACCACAGCCTGCACCAGGAGCCCGGCCGCGAGCTGCCGCAGGGCCCGTTCCTGCACCTGCTGCGCGACAGCCTCGATGCCGAGGAAGCCGAACGGGTGCTGCGCGTGGCCATCGAATGGGGCCGCCACGGCACGGCCTACGACTACGACTACCGCACCGGCCGCATCCAGCTGCCCGAGGGCGCGGCCAGCCTGGCGGCGAAGACCTCGTCCCAGCCGCCATCGCCGCCGACACCGCCGGCCTGACGGGCTCAGGCCGGATCAGGCTGGATCAAGCGGGATCAGGCGGGCAAAGGCGCCAGCCGCATGCAGTTGCGACCCTCGGCCTTGGCGCGGATCAGCCCGACGTCGGCATGCCGCAGCAGCGCCGCGACGCTGCTGGCGTGCATCGGATGCAGCGCCAGCCCGATGCTGGTGCCGACCTGCACCCGCACGCCGCCGGGCAGCAGGACCGGTTCGCGCACGACGCTGAGCGTGCGCTCGATCACCGGCTGGCATTCGCTCAGGTCGATCAGGTCGGGCAGCACCATGACGAACTCGTCGCCGCCGATCCGTGCCACCGTGTCGCCGGCCCGCACCGTCTGCTGGAGCCGGTCGGCGATGACGCGCAGCACGGTGTCGCCGGCCTCGTGCCCATGCTGGTCGTTGACGGCCTTGAAGCCGTCCAGGTCGAGGTAGCAGACGGCCACCAGGCGCTCGTCGCGGTCGGCGCGATGGATCGCCATCAGCAGCCGGTCGGCCAGCAGCAGGCGGTTGGGCAGGCCGGTCAGGCTGTCGTGGAAGGCGATGTGCTCGACCTGGGCCTGGTGCTGCTTCATCGGCGTCACGTCGATGAACATCCACAGCGACAGGCCCTCGCTGCCGACGCCGTCCTCGCCATGGCCGGGCAGCGCCATGCCGCTGAGGTCGACCCAGACCAGCGTGCCGTCGCGCCGGCACATCCGCACCTGCTGGCGCCAGGTGCGGCCCTCGCGCAGCGCGACATAGCCGGTGCGGCCGATCTCGTCGAAGGCGTCGTCGTCCGGGTAGAGCCGGCGGGTCGACTGGCCGACCAGCTCGCCGGGCTCGAATCCGAACATGGCCTCGAAGGCCCGGTTCTTCCAGACCACCCGCCGGTCGCGCAGCTTGACGATGCCGATCAGCTCGTTGTCGAGCATGGCCTCCTGCTCGCGGTTGAGCCGCTGCAGCTGCTGGCGCAGCGCGTGCGGCTCGGTGATGTCGCGGCCGACCGCCTGGCGGCTGGTCACCCGGCCTTGCGCGTCGAACTCGGCATGGACGCGGAACTGCAGCCAGCGCCGACGGCCATCGGCGGCCAGCAACGGGACCTCGATGCTGACCTCCGGGTTCTCGGGCGAGAGCCGCGCCAGCTCGACATCGACCGCCTGCCGGTCACCGGCCCGCAAGGGCGACTGCCACACCTGGCCCAGCACGGCCTCGCGCCGGAGACCCAGCAGCGCGCAGGCCGCGTCGTTGATGTAACGCACGCGCTGCTCGGCATCGAGCCTCAGGATCACGTCGGACTGGTCGTGCAGCACCCGCCGCAGCTCGTCGCGGGCGCCGGCCAGCTCGCCGTTGGCGCGGCGCAGGTTCTCGATCAGGGTGCCGATGCCCAGCGTCATCAGCACGAACAGCAGGGTGGCGCCGACCCGGCCGACGCTGGGCTCCCAGATCGACCGCGGCGAGCCGAAGTAGTAGTAGCCCAGCAAGGCACTCAGCCCGACCGCCCAAAGGCCCGGCCCGCGACCGAAGAGCAGGAAGGTGACGATCGCCGCCGGGTAGAAGGTCAGGTAGGCCTGCGGCACATCTCCGGAATCGATCAGCCAGCGCAGCAGCCAGGCGGCATAGACCAGTCCTGTGGCGACCAGGTAGGGAAGGACCGGCCACGGCGGGCGGGGAGACAGGGGCATGGCGCGGGCGCTGGCTTGGGCGTGGGCGTGGAACGGCAGCGGCTCGGCCGGCCCTGCAGGCCAGCCGGCGCATCGAGGCGGTGTCTCATGGTTTTCGGCTCCCTGCCCGCCAGCCTAAAGGCAGGCACAGGGCTGTCCGTGGCCGCAACCCGGCCCGGATTTGCGGTCGATCAAGGACGATCGATGGCAGGCGGCGAATCCGGCTTGCGCCGCGCCCGAACTGGCAAGGCCGCACGCCGCTGCGGCCCAGGCCCGTCGCGCACATCGCGCCCATCGCGTGACGCGCTTCGACCGGCGCGCCCGACTCGGGCGATGATCCGCGCCATGAACGCCACGATGCCCGACCCGGACCAGCCGGCCGATGCCGCGCCGCAAGCCGCACCCGACCCGGCCGATCCGGCCGCCGAAACCCCTGCCCAGGCCGCCGAGCGCCAGGCCCGCAACCCGCTGCATGGCCTGACGCTCGAACGCATCCTGACCGACCTGGTGGCGCACTACGGCTGGCCCGGCCTGGGCCAGCGCATCACGCTGCGCTGCTTCACCAGCGAGCCCAGCATCGCGTCGAGCCTGAAGTTCCTGCGCAAGACGCCGTGGGCGCGCGAGAAGGTCGAGAGCCTCTACCTCTTCATGCTGCGCGAACAGAAGCGCGGCCACACCGCGCCGCCACGCCACAAGGGGCCCGCCCGTGGTGCCGGCCCGCGCCGCGAGCGGCCGGCCACGGCGCGCAGCACCGACCGACCCTTCCTGCGCTCGCGCTGAGGCGCGTCGGCGAGGCCGCCCCGCGGCTCACCCCAGCCCGGCCTCGAAGTCCTCGATCGCCTCGGGGCGGCCGAAGAGGTAGCCCTGGAAGTGCTCGCAGCCGCTGGCGATCAGGAGATCGCGCTGGGCGGCGGTCTCGACGCCTTCGGCGATCACGTCCAGGCCCATGCCGCGACCGAGCGTGATGACGGTGCGCACGATGGCCGCGTCGTTGGCGTTGTCCGGTGTCTCGCGCACGAAGGACTGGTCGATCTTGAGCTGGTCCAGCGGCATGCGCTGCAGGTAGGCCAGCGACGAGAAGCCGGTGCCGAAGTCGTCCAGCGCGAAACGCACGCCCAGGGCCTTCAGGCGGTGCATGTGCTCGACCACCCGTTCGACGTCGTGTGCCATCGCGCTCTCGGTCAGCTCCAGCTTGAGGCGGCGCGGATCGGCCCGGTGCGCGCTCAACGCCTGCTCGACCTGGCCGACGTAGCCGAGCTGGATGAACTCGCGCGCGCTGACGTTGATCGACAGCACCAGCTCCCGCGTCTGCGGGCGCTCGGTCCAGCGCTGGATCAGCCGGCAGGCGGTCTCGAGCACCCACTGGCCGATCGGCAGGATCAGGCCGTTCTCCTCGGCCAGCGGGATGAAGCGTGCCGGCGAGACCAGCCCCATCACCGGATGACGCCAGCGCACCAGCAACTCCGCGCCGATGACCCGGCCCTCGACATCGACCTGGCGTTGCAGCACCGCATGCAGCTGGTCGGGGATCGCCCCGCGCAGCTGGCTCTCGAGCTGCACGCGCTCGTCCAGCGCGATCTGCATCGACCGGTCGAACACGCAGACCGGACCGTGTTCGGAGCGCTTGGCCTCGAACATCGCGACCTCGGCATGCTGCAGCACGTCGGCCACGCCCAGCGGCTGGTCGCCAAACAGGCGCACGCCGACCGACGCCTTGACGTGGCCGCGTTCGCCCTCGAGGTCGACCGGGCGGCGGATCAGCGCGAGCAGCTCGCGGGCCTTGGCCTCGGCGCGCTCGCGCGCGATGGCCTCGTCGCGGCCCAGGTCGCGCATCAGCAGCACGAACTCGTCGCTGCCCATGCGCGCGAGCGTGTCGCCGGGCCGCAGGTTCTCGCCCAGCCGGCGCGCGACGGCGATCAGCAGCTGGTCGCCGACCTCGTGGCCGCGGGTGTCGTTGAAGTCGCTGAAGTCGTCCAGGTCGATCAGCAGCACCGCCCCGCGTTCGGAGTCCCGCGCCAGCGCCTGGCCCAGCCGCTCGCCCAGCTGGCGCCGGTTGGCCAGGCCGGTCAGCACGTCCTGGAAGGCCAGCTGGTGCATGACCTTGCCGAGCACGGCGGTCTCGTCGTGGCCACCCGGCCGGTCCGCGACCGTCGCCGGCGTCGGCGCGGTTTCCCGGGACTGGTGCAGCCGGGCCGCGTCGGCCAGCGCGACGATGGGCCGCACCACGCGGCCGGAGAGGACCCAGGTGATTGCCCCGAAGCCCAGCGCCGCGAACGCGCAGACCAGCAGCAGCAGGCTGCGGCCCTCGCGGATCGGCGCCTCGGCGTGACGCACCGGCTCGCGCACGATCACGATCCAGCTCAGGCCGACGTCGGTGTTGCGGAAAGGGACTGGTGCCTTGACGGTGAGGTAGTCGCTGGCGCTGGCCGGATCGGCCGCCAGCTGGGCCAGCGTGTCGACCTTGATGCTGGCCGGGCGCATCAGCAGTTCGCCCGCCGGGTTGGAGATCAGGATCTCGATCGGACCGGTCTTGTCGACGTCTTCGAGTGCGGACGTGACGATGGTCTGCGCCCAGTCCCAGTAGAGGTGGGCGCCCAGCACGCCGCTGACCGCGCCGCTGGCGTCGAAGACCGGCACGGCGACGTCGACGAAGCGCGGCGGCTCGCCGTCCGGGCCCATCGGCAGCAGCGGCGCGAGCAGCTTGGCCTGGTGCGGGTCGCCGATGAAGGAGCCCTGCATGCCGCCGATGAACCAGGGCCGCTCACGGACGTCGCGGCCTTCCAGCATCTTGCCGCTGGCCGCGCGCACGATGCCCTGTGCATCGGTCAGGCCGAGCCAGGCGTAGTCGGGCTGGCGGCGCTTCAGGCGGTCGAAGGGCACGCGGATGGCGTCCGGGTCCTTCAGGCGCGACAGGCTGATCAGGTCGGCCAGCAGCGAGACCTCGTGATGCCGGTTCTCGAGGTCATCGACCAGCGTCGACGCGATGCGGTGGGCCGTCACGTGCAGCGTGTCCCGGACCGCCGCCCGGGCCGCCCGTTCCCAGCGCCACTCCATGCTGAAGGTGACCAGCGAGCCGAAAACGATCCCGCTCAGGGCCATCACCAGCGAGTAGCGCGCACGCACGCTGCGCATGGGTGACAGGGCCTGCAGGAAAGCGCGAGGACGGGAACTCATCTCGGGTACGGACCGGCCGCCTGTGGTGGCCGACTGGGTGAATCCGGCGACGATGTTGCCCGCTTGTGCGCGAGCGGGGAAGTCGCGTGTCCGTCCACGCATGCCGATCGGCCGGCAACCCCTCACGTTTGGCGGGCCGATCCGGGCACATCCTGACGAGGATCAAGCGGCGGGCGGCCCGGCCGGCGACACCTCGCGCTCGCCGCCGAACTGCTCGTAGGCCTGCAGGGCCTTGGCGGCGTACATCAGCGACGGACCCCCGCCCATGTAGACGCACATGCCGAGCATCTCCTCGAATTCGGCACGACGGGTGCCCAGCTTGACCAGCGCCTCGGCATGGAAGCCGATGCACGGATCGCAGCGCGCGGCCACCGACAGCGCCATCGCGATCAGCTCCTTGTTCTTCTTGTCCAGGGCAGCGGGCCGACCGGCGGCCTGTGCCAGCGCGGCGAAGCCGCGCATCGTGTCGGGGATGTCGGCCCGCAGTCGGGCCATGCTGGCGCTGATCGAGGCGGTCAGCTCGCGGTAGTCGACGGAGTCGCTCATGTCGGTCCTCGGGGTGGGTTTGCGGCGCGGTCCGGTGCCGTGCCGGAAGCAAACATCATCGCTTGCTGATATGGCAATTGACAGGCTCCGATCGGCCTTGCGCTTGATCCGGCGCAAGCCCGGCTCAGGGCGTGATCAGGCGCAGGTCGAAGACCCGCTCGACCAGCCAGACCAGCGCCAGCGCGAGCGTCAGCAGCGAGCCACCGACCAGCACGCCGCGGCGGTAGAAGGTCGTGTCGCGGATCCGGAAGGCCAGCGGCAGGAACAGCGCGACGAGGGCGATCTGGCCCAGCTCGACGCCGATGTTGAAGCCCACCAGCGCCAGCGCCAGTGCCTCGCGCGACAGGCCCAGTCCGGCCAGCACGCTGGCGAAGCCGAAGCCGTGGATCAGGCCGAAGCCGAAGGCCGCCAGCCAGCGCCGCTCGCGCACGATCGGGTACAGGTTGTTGGCGGCCGCGAGCACGACGGTCAGCGCGATGGCCGACTCGACCAGCCGCGACGGCAGCGAGATCCAGCCGAAGGTCGCCAGGCTCAGCGACAGCGCATGCGCGGCCGTGAAGGCCGTGATCACCGCCAGCACGCCGCCGCTCGCCCCGCCCAGGCCGGCCACGCCGCGCCAGGCCTTGCCCTCGCGCACCAGCACGGCCGGCAGCAGCAGCGCAACCAGGAACAGCGCGTGGTCGTAGCCCAGCCAGATGTGCCACATGCCTTCGACGATGTACTGACCCAGCGTGGTCCAGCGCGACGCCTGCGCCGCGTCGATGCGCTGCTCCGGCCGCTCGGGCGAGAACACCAGCGCCTGGGTCGTGCCATCCAGCGTCAGGCGGACCAGGCCGCGGTGCATCGCGTCCTGCTCGAACAGCAGCCGGTAGCCCACGCGCAGCGGACCGCTGGCCTGCGGGCAGCTGCCGGTCAACGGCAGCACCGCATAGGTGCCGTCGGTGTGCTGGTCGACCTGCAGCGCGCCGACCGCCAGGCGGCAGGGCTCGGCCGAGGTCGTCCCGCGCGTGAGGCTGAGGTTGCGCAGCGCCCAGCCGGCCAGCGCGTCGCGGCGCTGGCGCAGCTCGCCCCAGGTGATCTGACCGTCGCCGCCGGCCTCGCCGCCGTCCAGGCCGATGGCAACGTCGATGTCGCGCAGCGCCACGTCGAGCTGGCCGCGCACCTGTGCGCCCGTGACGTCCAGGCTCAGGTAGGCGTCGCTGGCCTTGTGGGCGGACGCGGCGCCCGCCCCGGCCAGCAGCGCCAGCGTCCACGCCAGCCAGAGCAGCCGGCCCCATCCGACGCGCGCCCTCACGAGCGCACCGCCGGCTTCAGGTCGGTCGCGCCGAGCCGCCGGGCCAGCTCCCGCAGGTGGACGTCCTCGAAGCCGCTGCGCCGCAGCCAGGCGATGGCCGGCTCGGCGGCGGCCGGGTCGCTTGCGGCCAGCGCGCATTCGAGCAGCACACGCGCATCCCGCGGTTCACGCTGCACGCCGTAGTTGGCGCGGGCCAGCGCCAGCGCCCGGGCCGCATCGCCGCGCAGGCCGCGCCAGTAGCGCGCCTCCTCGGCGCGGTGGGTCGTGTCGCCGCGCAGGCCGGCGGCGGCGAAGCGCTCGGCCAAGGTGTCCAGGCGGGCCTGCAGGCCGGGCAGCTTCAAGGCGGCCTCGGCCTCGGCGATGCGCAGCAGCAGCGGGTCGGCGTTGTCCCAGCCGGCCAGCAGGCGCAGCACCTCGGCCGGCCGGCCCTGGTCGAGCAGGAAGTCGGCATGGGCGGCCAGCAGGTAGGCGTCGTCCAGGCCCAGCTGCTGCGCGGCGCGGTAGTGACGCTCGGCCTCGGCTGGCCGGCCGCGCCAGCCGGCGACCTCGGCGCGGCGGGCCAGGAACCACAGCCGTGTCTCGGGCAGCGCGGCCTCGGCCTCGGCCTTCGCCAGCGTGCGTTCGGCCTGCGCGAGCTGGCCGCCGTAGGCCTGCGCCAGGCCCAGGCAGGCCGCCTGCAGGATGTCGCGCTTCAGGCGGCCGAGCGCGTCGCACTCGGCCCGTGCCGCGCCCAGGTCGGCCTGGACCAGGAAGATCGCGCCGCGCCAGGCATGCGCCTCGGCCAGCGCCGGATCGCGCTGGAGGGCGGCGGCCAGGTCGGCCAGCGCGCCGTCGAAGTCATGCCGGTACTGGCGCAGCTGGCCGCGCAGGCTCAGCCATGCGGCCGACGCCTCGGCCGCCGGTCCGGCGACCCGGCGCAACTCGGCCTCGGCCTGGCCGACCGGGCGCGGATCGCCCTGCGCGAGGGCCTGCGCGAACAGGAAGTCGGCCAGCTGGAGCGCGGCATCGATGCTGGCCGGTTCGCGCCGGGCCGCCTGCCGCAACGCGGCCAGCTCGCCGCGACCGCGCGCACCGGCCTGGATCGGCAGGCGTTCGAGCACCTCCGTGTCGTCGCTCGGCGTGCGCGGCGCCGCCTGCACCAGGGAGGTCAGGGCTGCCGGCAGCAGCGCCAGAAAACCCGTCAGAAACAAGGATTTAGCTTGGGTTTTCATGCGTCGCTATATTAGCCACGCGGCATGAAGAACGTTCTTCGTGTTGACAAGCGTCACGACCCTTCAACCCACGTCATGAGGACTCCCCCACAGATGAAAAAGTACCTGTCGCTGTTGATCGCCGCGCTGATGGCCACTGCATCTGTCACCGCGTTTGCCGGTTCCCACGGCGGCGCGCCGAAGGATTGCAAGAAGGACGACGCGCGCGCTGAATGCAAGAAGATGGAAGAGAAGAAGTAAGGCTTCGGTCTTCCTTGATTCATCTGGAAAGCGGGCTGCGGCCCGCTTTCTTCATGGTGCGGCCGCCAGCCGCTCGGCGATCGCCCGGCCCATCTCGGTGGTCGAGGCGCTGCCGCCCAGGTCAGGCGTGCGCGGGCCCGTCGCCAGCACCTGTTCGATCGCCCGCACGATGTCGTCGTGGGCGGCTCGGTGGCCCAGGAAATCCAGCATGAGCGCGGCCGACCAGATCATCGCCACCGGGTTGGCGATGTTCCGGCCGAAGATGTCCGGCGCCGAACCGTGCACCGGCTCGAACAGGCTGGGCCAGGTGCGGTCCGGGTTGAGGTTGGCCGACGGCGCCAGGCCGATCGTGCCGGTGCAGGCCGGGCCGAGGTCCGAGAGGATGTCGCCGAACAGGTTGCTGGCCACCACCACGTCGAAGCGGTCGGGCTGCAGCACGAAGCGGGCCGAGAGGATGTCGATGTGCTGGAAGTCGACCGAGACCTCCGGGTAGCGCGCGTGCATCTCGCGCGCCCGCGTGTCCCACCACGGCATGCTGATGGCGATGCCGTTGCTCTTGGTGGCGACCGTCAGGTGGCGGCGCGGACGCTGCATCGCCAGCGCGAAGGCGTGCTGGAGGACCCGGTCGGTGCCGTGGCGGCTGAAGACCGATTCCTGGATCACCAGCTCGCGCTCGGTGCCCGCGAACATCACGCCGCCGAGGTTGGTGTACTCGCCCTCGGTGTTCTCGCGCACGACCAGGAAGTCGATGTCGCCGGGCCGGCGTCCGGCCAGCGGGCAGGGCACGCCCTCGAACAGCCGGACCGGGCGCAGGTTGACGTACTGGTCGAACTCGCGCCGGAACTTCAGCAGCGAGCCCCACAGCGAGACATGGTCCGGCACCGTCGCCGGCCAGCCGACCGCGCCGAACAGCAGCGCGTCCATGCCCGAGAGTTGCGCCTTCCAGTCGTCCGGCATCATCTGGCCGGTCTGCAGGTACCAGTCGCAGCTGGCCCATGCGATCGGCGTCAGCGCCAGCGCGATGCCATGGCGGCGCGCGGCGGCCTCGAGCACGCGCAGCCCTTCGGGCATCACCTCCTGGCCGATGCCGTCACCCGGGATGACGGCGATGCGGTGGGGTCGGTTCATGTCGGGCTCCTTGGGGAACAGGCGGCAACAGGCTCAGTTTAGGATCGCCGCGGCTTGACCTCCATCACGCGGGCGCAGGCGGCTGCGCCGGGGCCGCTCAAGGTCGACGCCGTCGTGCCGATCACCCTTGAGCACACCTCCCCAGCCCGGCCCGCGCCGTTCCGCCCTTGCCGTTCACCACCGCCGCTTCACAGCTCGATCCCGCTGTCCTCGCCGACCTGCGACGCCGCAACCACTGGCGTCTGCTGCGCGTGATCTGGCCCTTCCTGCTGGCCGTGCCGCTGCTGCTGGCGATGGTGGTCTTCAGCTTCCGGCTCATGGCTGCCGGGCGCGCCTACACCGAGGGCGAGAGCCTCTGGTCCAAGGGACAGAAGGACGCGGTGCAGTTCCTGGCCCGCTACCACGAGAGCTGCGACCCGGCCGATCTTGAGCGCTACCGGCGGGCGATTGCCGTGCCGCTGGGCGACCGCCAGGCCCGGCTGGCCATGCTGCTGCCGGAGCCGGACCTGGCCGCCGCGCGTGCGGGCTTCCTGCAAGGTGGCAACCATCCCGACGAGGTCGACGGGATGATCTTCCTGTTCCTGCACTTCCGGCAGCTGCCGCTGCTGCGCGAGGTGGTGCAGATCTGGGCCGATGCCGAGGTCCACCTGATGGCGCTGACCGCGGCGGCCGAGCACATGCAGGCGCGTGCCGCGACGGTCTGCGGCGCCGCCGGCCACGACGACGCGACCATGCAGGCGGTCTACCGCATCAACGACGTGCTGACCCCGCTGCAGCGCGAGTTCTCCGACCGCCTGGGCCGCGCCAACCGCACCATCCAGGCCGTGCTGCTGGGCCTGATGGCGACGGCCGCGCTGCTGCTGACGCTGGCCGGCGTGGCGCTGTCGCGCCGGGTCGTGCTGCGCGCCAGCCTGGCCGAAGCCATCACGCGCGACGAACTGCGCCAGCGCCGCGAGTCGCTGCAGCGGCTGCGCGAGGTGCTGCACACGCTGACCGGCGGGAGCGCGTCCGTCGGGATCGACCCGGCCTCGCGCGACGACATGCAGGCCGTGACCCGCTCGGTCTCGCAGCTGGCCGCCCAGGAACACGCGACCAACGCGCGGCTGCACACGATCCTGAGCCTCAGCCCCGATGCCTTCGTGTCCTTCGACGGCCAGGACCGCGTCACCGACGTCAGCCCGGCCTTCGCGCGCATCACCGGGCTGGACCCGGCCGAGGTGCTGGGCCGCCTGGAGCCCGAGGTGCGCGCCCGGCTGAACGCGCTGTTCCAGTCCGGCCACCTGCTGCCCGAGCCGGCCCGGCTGCGCGAACGCGAGACGCCGCTGGCGCTGCCGCTGGCCGGCCCCGGCCACCGCGTGCTGACCGCCGAGCTGCGCGAGGCCGAGGTGGCGGCCGAGGCCGGCGACGAGGACAACGACCCGCAGGGCATCCGCCGCGTGCTCTGCCTGCGCGACGTCAGCCGCGAGCACGAGATCGACCGCCTCAAGAGCGAGTTCCTGACGCTGGCCGCGCACGAGCTGCGCACGCCGATGGCGAGCATCCACGGCTTCGTCGAGCTGCTGCTGCACCGCCGCTACGACGACGCCCGCCGGCTCGACATGCTGGGCATCGTGCACCGCAAGTCGCAGCTGATGATCGGCATCGTCGACGACCTGCTGGACCTGAGCCGGCTCGAGTCGCGCCAGGAACTGGACCTGCAGCGCCAGCCGCTGGACCTGCGCGAGCTGCTGTCGCGCGTGCTGGCCGAGTTCACCTTGCCCGAGGGCCGCGACGCGCCACAGCTGCTGTCCGCTGCGCCCGCTGAACCCGCTGCTGACGATGTGCCCGAAGGCCTGCCCGCCCCGGTGCTGGCCGACCCGCACAAGCTGACCCGCGTCATCACCAACCTGCTGACCAACGCCTACAAGTTCTCGCCGCCGGGCACGGCGGTGGCGCTGCGGCTGCGGCACGCCGCCGGCCGCGTCGGCATCGAGGTGCGCGACCACGGCATCGGCATGTCGCCCGAGCAGCTGGCCCGCCTGGGCGAACGCTTCTACCGCGCCGACGCCTCCGGCAACATCCCCGGCACCGGCCTGGGCGTGAGCATCGTGCGCGAGATCCTGTCGCTGCACGACGGCGGCCTGGAGGCGCGCAGCACGCCCGGCGAAGGCAGCGTGTTCACGGCCTGGCTGCCGCGCCAGAATCCATCCGAACCCGCGCCCGAACCCCCGCCCGAACCCGCTTGAGGCCACGCCATGCCGCACCCGACGCCCGCACCGCTCGTCCTCGTCCACGGCGCCTGGGGCGGGGCCTGGGTCTGGCGCCGCGTGCTCGGGCCCCTGCGTGCGGCCGGCCATGAGGTCCATGCGGTGACGCTGACCGGCGACGGCGAGCGCGCGCACCTGCGCCATCCCGGCATCCGGCTGGCCCACCACGTCGACGACGTGGTCGCGCAGGTCGAGGCCGAGGAGCTGGACGGCGTCGTGCTGGTCGGCCACAGCTACGGCGGCATGGTCGTGACCGGCGCGGCCGACCGCTTGCTGGCGGCCGCACCCGGCCGCGTGCGCGGCATCGTCTACGTCGACGCGATGGTGCCGCTGCCCGGCGAGGGTTGGGGCGAACAGCACAGCCCGGAGGTGATCGCCGCACGCACGGCGGCGGCGCTCGCCAACGACCACGCCTTGCCGCCGCCCGATCCGGCCGACTTCGGCATCACCGGGCCCGACCGCGACTGGCTGCTGCGCCGCCAGGTGCCGCATCCCTTCGGGCCCTACCGCGACCCGCTGGCCTTCGACGGCGCACGCTGGGCCGCGCTGCCGCGCCTGTTCATCGACTGCACCGCGCCGGCCTACCCGACCATCGCCGCGATGCGCACGCGGGTGCGCGAGCTGCCCGGCTTCGAGGTCCGGGAGATCGCCACCGGCCACTGCCCGATGGTCACCGAGCCGGCCGCGCTGGTGAGCGAGCTGACGCTCTTCGCCTCGCGCCTGGCCTCGCGCCTCGCCTCGCGCGTCGTGTCACGTTCCGTGTCCCGCTGACCGGGCGCACCGCCCGGCCTGGGCATCGCGCACCAAGGCGGCGCAGGCCGCACCAGCATCTGCGCCCGTTGGCCCCTCCGGTCGGCCAGGGCCGGGCCGCTGTCCGTGGGCGACCGCCCTTCCTGAGGGCCGATCGCAACGGGCACGCCGCTTGCAATCTCCCTGCGCCGGGAAGCGACCTCACGTCGCCACCAGGGTGGCTAGGGTTCCGGCCGGTCCATGCGGACCGGTGACTGGTCCGAGAGCTGCCGGCCTCAAGGCCCGGGGCGCCGTGTGCGCTTCGACGGACCTCAGGCTCCACGGCGGGACAAAAGCCCGGGAGGACCCTCGCGACGCGAGGTGGCTTCCCCGAACCATCGGCTTTCGTCTTTCACCACGCTTGGAGCCTCGCATGCGCACCCCCCCCTGCACCCGCCGCTCGTCGGTCTCGGCCCTGGCGGCCGTCGCGCTCGCCGCGTCCTTCGGACTCGGGCTGAGCCCCGCCGCGCAGGCCGCGCCGGCGACGATGAAGATCGGCACCACCGTGTGGATCGGCTACGGCCCGTTCTACGTCGCCGAGGCGCTGGACCTGTTCAAGAAGTACAACCTGAAGGTCAGGCTGCAGACCTTCAACGACCCGGCGCTGCTGCTGCCGGGCATGGCCAGCGGTGCGATCGACGGCGTGGTCGCGACCTACGACCAGGTGATCGGCGAGGTGGCGCAGGGCCGTTCGGCCAAGGTCGTCATGCCGATCGACTATTCCAACGGCGGCGACGCGATGCTGGGCGATGCCAGCATCAAGAGCGTGGCCGACCTCAAGGGCAAGGCGGTGGCCTTCAACCCGCTGTCGCCATCGGACTTCCTGCTCGCCTACGCCATGTCCAAGGCCGGCCTGACCGAGAAGGACATCAAGCCGGTCAACATGACGCCCGAGGCCATTCCCGCCGCGATGGCGTCGGGCAAGGTGCCCGTGGGCGTGACCTACGAACCCAGCGTCTCGCAGATCCTGTCGCAGGGCGGCGGCAAGAAGTTCAAGGTGGTGTTCTCGTCCAAGGACGCGCCCGGCCTGATCGCCGACGTGCTCGTCTTCAGCGACAAGACCATCAAGGCGCGCCCGGCCGACGTCAAGGCCGTGATCCAGGGCTACCTCGACGGCCTGGCCTACATGAAGGCCAAGCCGGAGGAGTCCTACAAGCTCATCGGCAAGGCCATGGGCCTGAAGCCGGCCGAGGTCAAGGAACAGCTCGCCGGGGTCTACAACATCCCGCTGGCCGAGATGGGCAAGGCCTTCATGCCGGGGCCGGACACGACCTCGTACTACGCCAGCGGCGCGGTGATCGGCAAGATCCTCAAGGACAAGGGCCAGATCACGGCGATCCCGGCCACCGAGGCGACCTTCGACGCCCAGTTCGTCAAGGCCCTGGCGCCCTGAGCGGGAGCACGCCATGAGTGGGAGCACGCCATGAGCACGTCCGACCGCCTCGTGGCCGCGCCGCGCCGGGCCTCGCGCTGGCGCCATGCCGACGGCGCCTGGCCCAACACGCTGGCGCTGGGCTGGCTGCTGGCCTGCTGGGCCGGCAGCCTGGCCTTGCTGGTGACAGGGCCGGCGGCCGCACGCGTCATCGGCACGCTGGGACTGGCTCACGCGATGATCCTGTCGGCCTACTTCCTGCACGAGTTCGCCCATCACAGCATCTTCCGCGACCCGGCGGCGAACCGGCGCTGGGGCGAGGCCATGAGCTGGCTGGCCGGCAGCGCCTACGCCCGCTTCGAGGACCTGCGCCACAAGCACATGCGCCACCACGTCGACCGGGCCGACGTCATCACCTTCGACGTGCGCGCCTTCCTGCGCAACGGCCCGGCCTGGCGGCGCCGGCTGGTGCTCGCCTGCGAGTGGGCCCATGTCCCGGCGATCGAGGTGCTGATGCACGGCTACGTGATCGTGCAGCCCTTCATCGTGGCCGAGCGGCGCGACCGCCGCCGCCGCGTGCTGTTGGTGCTGGCCCTGCGCCTGGCCGCCTTCGCGCTGCTGGCCTGGGCCTCGCCGTGGGCGCTGGCCGGCTACACGGTGGCCTGGCTGCTGATGGTCACGGTGCTGCGCTACGCCGACGCCTACCAGCACACCTACGAGGGCTTCGCGCTGCTCGACCCCAAGGCCCCGCTGCCGCCGGTCGCCCCCGGTGCGCCGCCACGCGATCACGCCTACGAACAGGCCAACACCTACAGCAACCTGGTGTCGACGCGCTGGCCGTGGCTGAACCTGCTGCTGCTGAACTTCGCCTTCCACAACGCGCACCACGAACGACCCATCGAGCCCTGGCACCGCCTGCCGGCGTTGCACGCCGCCCTCTATCCCGAAGCCGCCGGCGATCCCGAGGGCCATGCCCAGACGCTGCCGATGGCGCGCTACCTGCGCAGCTACCACCGGCACCGCCTGAGCCGGGTGCTGGAGGACGACTACGGCGTGGTCGGCAGCGGGCCCGATCGGGCCGATGCCTTCCGCGGCGCGTATGGCGTGTCCTTTCTCACCGCCATCTGAGATGAAGCCCCCACGCTCACTTCGTTCGCTGCCCCCCGGGGGGGCGCAGGCCTCCCTTGGGGCGGCCCGGCGGGAGGCCTGATGTCTCCTCTCGCCCCCCTCGTCGCACCGGTTCCCGAGTGCCTGCAAGGCCTCTGGCGCCGCACCCGGCTGCGCGTGCCGTCGGGCACCGGCAGCACGCTGGACGACCGCAGCACCGCCGTCTGGTGGCTGCAGACGCCGCACTGGCATGCCGACCTGCGCGTGCCGGCCGGGCGACCGGATTTCGGCGGCGTGGGCTCGCTGCAGGACTGCAGCGAGTCGCAGCTGCGCTGGCTGCTGACGCAGGAAGGCTTTGCCGGCCTGACCGTGGTCGACGGCGTGGCCGATGACCGCGTGGCGAGCTGCCGCTGGCTGCGCCGCATCGACCATGCCGAAAGCCGCATCGCCGACGTCGGCGGCCTGCGCTTCGATGCCGGGGGCCTGGACGAGTGGGGCCTGCAGGCCGACTACGACGAGCGCTGGGTGCGCGAGGACACGGGCCCCGGCTGGTCCGCCGAAGGCTCGGCCGATGAGCCACCCGGCACGCCGCCCAGCCGGCTGCGCATCCGCTGCGGCCGCTGGCAGATCACGCTGCGCGCCCGGCAACTGGACGCCGCCAGCACGCGCACGGTGCGCCATGCGGTGGCAACCGACCAGCGCATCGCCCGCAACGCGCTGCTGGCCGCCGCCGACTGCGAGATCAGCCTGGCCGAGCAGACCGCCGAGGGCTGGACCGTGCGGTGCTCGACCCTGCCCTGGCTCGAAGGCCATGCCACGCCGCCGGACGGTCCGTGGCGTGCCCTGCTGCCGGCCGATGTCAACGCGGCGATCGGGTCTTCCGGCCGCAACCCTGCCTGAGTCATCCGCCATGAACCCCGTCCAACCGCCGCCGCCCGAGCGCCGCCGCCCGATCCGGCTGTGGCAGGTCCGGCAGGCCATCCCGACCTCGGCCTACTGGGTGCTTGCGCTGATCGGCCTGCTGCTGCCGCTGCTGGGCTGGCAGCTGCTGACGCTGCGCGAGGCCAACGACCCGGTCTTCCTGCCCGGCCCCTGGAGCGTGGTGCAGCGCGCGCTGCGCTGGGCGATCGAGGGCGACCTGGCCGGCGACGTCGGCGTGAGCGTCTGGCGCGTCGTCACCGGCTGGGCGCTGTCGGCCGTGCTGGCCCTGCCGCTGGGCCTGCTGATCGGCAGCTACCGTGGCGTGCAGGCCCTGCTGGAACCCTTGACCGACTTCATCCGCTACATGCCGGCGGTGGCCTTCATCCCGCTGGTGATGCTGTGGTTCGGGATCGAGGAGAGCTCCAAGGTCGCGGTCATCTTCATCGGCACCTTCTTCCAGATGGTGCTGATGGTGGCCGAGGACGTGAAGCGCGTGCCGATGTCTCAGATCGAGGCCGCCCAGACCATGGGCGCGACCCGCCGCGAGCTGCTCGAACAGGTCATCCTGCCGTCGGCCAAGCCGGCCCTGCTGGACACGCTGCGCATCACCATGGGCTGGGCCTGGACCTACCTGGTCGTGGCCGAGCTGGTGGCCGCCAACTCGGGCCTGGGCTACGCGATCCTGAAGGCCCAGCGCTACCTGCAGACCGACCAGATCTTCGCCGGCATCCTGCTGATCGGCGCGATCGGCCTGGCGATGGACCAGGGCTTCCGCTGGCTGCACCGCAGGGCCTTCCCCTGGCTGGTGGCGCGGCACTGAGCCGGCATCGACCGACCGATCGACAGGATCACCCGATGAGCCACACCGACACGATGCCGACCGCGCCGGCCGCCCACATCCGCTGCACCGGCCTGTGGAAGCACTACGGCCACGCCAAGACGCGCATGACCGCGCTGCAGCACATCGACCTGGCGATCGCGCCGAACGAGTTCGTCACGCTGGTCGGCGCCTCCGGCTGCGGCAAGTCGACCCTGCTGCGCACCATCGGCGGGCTGGAGCATCACGATGCCGGCGAGCTGGTGGTCGACGGCCGGCCGGTGGACGGCCCCGGCCCGGACCGCGCGATGGTGTTCCAGCACTACAGCCTCTACCCCTGGCTGACGGTCATGGACAACATCAAGTTCAGCCGCCGGCTGGCCGTGCACACGCAGGACCGCAGCAGCGCGGACGTCGAGGCCGCCTCCGGCCGGGCCGATGCACTGCTGCGCCTGATGGGCCTGGGCCATGTCGCGCGGGCCTACCCGAGCCAGCTGTCGGGCGGCATGCAGCAGCGCGTGGCGATCGCGCGGGCGCTGATGAGCCGCCCGCCGGTGCTGCTGATGGACGAGCCCTTCGGCGCGCTCGACGCGCAGACCCGCGAGGTCATGCACGACCTGATCCTGCACGTGCACCGGCTGGAACGCACCACCATCGTCTTCGTCACGCACGACGTCGAGGAGGCGCTCTACCTCGGCCAGCGCGTCGTGCTGATGGCCCCGCGTCCGGGCCGCATCGACAGCATCCACGCGGTGCCGCTGGGTGCGCGCCGCAGCCAGGACATGAAGCTCGCGCCCGAATTCGTCGCGCTCAAGCGCGAGGTGCTCGCGCGCATCCGCGCCACCTCCGGCATGCAGACCGACCACGAACTGCTCGACCAGCTCTCGCAGGCCGCGACGCTGGACCTGACCCGCTGATCCCCGACCCCTGACCCCTGACCCCCCGCCAGGAATGGACGCCATGAACGCCCTCCTTCATGCCCCGCACACCGTCGACAACCCCCCGCCGGAGCAGCCGGTCGACGCGCTGCCGCTGTGGCAACGCCATGCCCCCGAGCTGCCGGCCGAACGCGTGATCTGGAGCGAGGTCGTGCCCGGCGGCTGCCACTGGAGCTGGCGGCTGTCGCGCGGCACCGCGCTGCGCTTCATCGCGCTGGATGCGCGCGCCAACTGCTCGGTCGTGCTCTACGCCGCGCACAACCCGCTGGAGCGCTACAACATGCCCGACAGCCTGAAGGCGCAACACACCGCGCACTACAGCACCGGCCATGTGCTGATGAGCGACATGGGCCGCTCGCTGGCCTCGTTCACGCACGACACCCTGGGCTGGCACGACCCGTTCGGCGCGCTGCTGGACACGCCGACGATGGAGGCCCGCCACGGCGTCCAGCGCTACGAGACCCACCGCAACGCGATGCACCGCAGCGGCCGCGACGGCCTGCTGGTCGAGACCGGCAAGCACGGCCTGACGCTGCGCGACCAGGTCGCGCCGGTCAACCTGTTCAGCCGCGTGACGGTCGATGAACACGGGCGTTTCGCCTTCGATGCCGACCGTGCGGTGCAGGGCCATGCGGTCGAGCTGCGCATGGACATGGACGTGATCGTCGCCATCAGCACCGCCCCGCATGCGCTGGACCTGCGGCCCGGCTACGCGCCCGGCAAGGTCTGCGTGGCGGCCTGGCGGCGCGGCCCGGCCGGCCCCGACGACGTCTGCCGCCGGCACCGGCCCGAATGCGCCCGTGCGCTGCACAACAGCGACGTGTTCGCGCTGAGCTGAGCCGCTCCAGGAGACCGACATGACCGCATCCCCCGCCAGCGCCCTGCGTTTCCAGGAAAGCGCGCTCGACCCCGCCGCCGCCGTGCGACGCCATCGCCAGGCCGCCGGCGAACCGTGGTTCACCCCGGTCGACGCCGGCCAGACGCTGCGCATCGTCGACCTCGAAGGCAACCAGGCCGTCGACGTGATCTTCTACAACCGGCATGACCCGGCCGAGCACTACAGCGCGACCGACACGCTGCTGGCCCAGGGCGGCATCTACCTGACCACCGGCTCGGTGCTGACGAGCAACCTCGGCCGGCCGATGCTCACCATCAGCGCCGACACCTGCGGCCGCCACGACACGCTCGGCGGCGCCTGCGCGGCCGAGAGCAACACCGTGCGCTACGCGCTGCAGAAGAAGTTCATGCACAACTGCCGGGACAACTACCTGCTCGCGCTGCAGCAGGCCGACGTCGGCCTGGGCAAGCGCGACCTGGTGCCCAACATCAACTTCTTCATGAACGTGCCGGTCACCGCCGACGGCCGCCTGACCTTCGCCGACGGCGTCAGCGCACCGGGCAAGTACGTCGAGCTGACGGCCCACATGGACCTGCACATGCTGGTCTCCAACTGCCCGCAGCTCAACAACCCCTGCAACGCCTACCACCCGACCCCGGTCGAGTTCCTGTTCTGGGACACGCCGGTCGAACATCCGCAGGTGAGCAGAAGATGAGTTTCGACACCGTACTGATCGCCAACCGCGGCGCGATCGCGGTCCGCATCATCCGCACGCTGCGGGCCATGGGCCTGCGCGCGGTGGCGGTGCATTCCGAGGCCGATGCGGATGCGGCCCATGTGCGGCTGGCCGATGCGGCCGTCTGCATCGGCCCGGCCCCGGCGGCGCAGAGCTACCTCGACGGCGCGCGCATCCTGGCCGCCGCACGCGAGACCGGCGCCGGCGCCATCCATCCCGGCTACGGCTTCCTGAGCGAGAACCCGGCCTTCGCCCAGGCCTGCGAGGACGCCGGCATCGCCTTCATCGGCCCGAGCCCGGCGCAGATGCGCGCCTTCGGCCTCAAGCACACCGCGCGCTCGCTGGCCTCCGAGCACGGCGTGCCGCTGTTGCCCGGCACCGGCCTGCTGGCCGACCTGGACTCGGCGCGCGTGGCGGCCGGGCGGATCGGCTATCCGGTGATGCTCAAGAGCACCGCCGGCGGCGGCGGCATCGGCATGCGGCGGGTCGACGACGAGGCCGCGCTGGCGCAGGCCTGGGCCTCGGTGCAGCGGCTGGCACAGGCCAATTTCAAGGACGCCGGCCTCTACGTCGAGAAGTTCATCACCCGGGCCCGCCACATCGAGGTGCAGGTCTTCGGCGACGGTCGTGGCCAGGTCGTCGCGCTCGGCGAGCGCGACTGCTCGGCCCAGCGCCGCCACCAGAAGGTGGTCGAGGAAACGCCCGCGCCACACCTGGATGCGGCCACCCGCGCCGAGCTGTGCGCCTGCGCGGTCCGGCTGGCTCAGGCGGTGAGCTACCGCTCGGCCGGCACGGTCGAGTTCGTGCTCGATGCCGACAGCGGCCACTTCCACTTCCTGGAGGTCAACACCCGGCTGCAGGTCGAGCACGGCGTGACCGAGCAGGTCACCGGGGTCGACCTGGTCGAGTGGATGGTGCGGCTGGCGCGTGGCGAATCCTTCGAGCTGGTCGCGCCCGAGCCGCGCGGCGCGGCCATCCAGGTGCGGCTCTATGCCGAGGACCCGGCCCGCGACTTCCAGCCCAGCGCCGGCCTGCTGACCGAGGTGGTCTGGCCCGCCGGCCAGGACGGCGTGCGGCTGGACGGCTGGGTCGCGCGCGGCACCGAGGTCCCGCCGCACTACGACCCGATGCTGGCCAAGCTGATCGTCACCGGCCGCGACCGTGCCGATGCGCTGGCCCGGCTGCGCACCGCGCTGGCCGCGACCCGCCTGGGCGGCATCGCCACCAACCTGGACTACCTGCGCGCGCTGGCCGCGTCGCCGGTGTTCGAGCGCGGCGAGGTCGTCACCGCGACGCTGGCCGACTTCCGGCCCGCACCGCGCGCCATCGAGGTGCTCGACGGCGGCGTCATGACCAGCGTGCAGGACTGGCCCGGCCGGCAGGGCTACTGGCATGTCGGCGTGCCGCCCTCCGGCCCGATGGATGAGCTGGGGCATCGGCTGGCCAACCGCCTGGTCGGCAACCCGGCCGATGCGGCCACGCTCGAATGCACGCTGGCCGGGCCGGCGCTGCGCTGCCTGCAGCCGCTGGTGGTCGCGCTGGCCGGTGCGCCGATGCCGATGACGCTGGAGATCGATGGCCGACGCCTGCCGCTGGCGCCCGGCCGCGCCCACGAGCTGCCGGCCGGTGCCCGCCTGCAGCTCGGTGCGCTGGAGGCGGGCGCGCGCGCCTTCCTGGCCGTGCGCGGCGGCTTCGACGTGCCGACCTACCTGGGCAGCCGTGCCACCTTCACGCTCGGCCAGTTCGGCGGCCACGGCGGGCGCAACCTGCGGGTCGGCGACCTGCTGCCGGTCGGCGGCGAGGCCGGCTGCACCGAGGCGCCGTGCTTCGAGGTTCCGGCGCTGGCCTTGCCCGCACCCGGCCGGCACTGGCGCATCGGCGTGCTGGACGGCCCGCATGGCGCGCCCGACTTCTTCACGCCCGAGGACATCGCCACCTTCTACGCGACCGACTGGCAGGTCCACCACAACTCCAGCCGCACGGGGGTGCGCCTGATCGGCCCGAAGCCGACCTGGGCCCGGCCGGACGGCGGCGAGGCTGGCCTGCACCCGTCCAACCTGCACGACAACGCCTATGCGATCGGCGCGGTCGACTACACCGGCGACATGCCGGTCATCCTCGGACCGGACGGCCCCAGCCTGGGCGGCTTCGTCTGCCCGGCCGTGGTGGTGGCCGGCGAGCGCTGGAAGCTTGGCCAGCTGCGGCCCGGCGACACGCTGCGCTTCGTGCCGCTGTCCCTGGCTCAGGCGCTGAGCCTGCATGAGCAGCTCGATGCAGCGCTGGCGACGCTGGCCTCGCCCTTGCCGGAACTGCCCGCTTCGACCCACGCGCCGACCGGCCAGGCCGCGATCCTGTCCGAGCGGGCCGGCGAGCCGGGCCGGCCGGCCCGCGTGATCCGTCAGTCGGGCGACCGCTACCTGCTGCTCGAATACGGCGAGCCGGTGCTCGACATCGCGCTGCGGCTGCGGGTCCACGCGCTGATGAACGCGATCGAGGCCCGCCGCGAGGCTGGCACGCTGCGCGGCGTGATCGACCTGACGCCAGGCATCCGCAGCCTGCAGGTCCACCACGACCCGCGCCTGCTCGGCCGCGACGCGCTGCTCGCGCTGCTGGCCGGGCTGGACGACGCGCTCGGCCCGACCGACGACCTGTCGGTGCCTTCGCGCACGGTCTGGCTGCCGCTGTCCTGGGACGACCCGAGCACGCGGCTGGCGATCGAGAAGTACATGCAGTCGGTCCGGCCGGATGCGCCCTGGTGCCCGAGCAACATCGAGTTCATCCGCCGCATCAACGGGCTGGCCGGCATCGACGACGTGTTCCGCACCGTGTTCGATGCGCGCTACCTGGTGCTGGGCCTGGGCGATGTCTACCTCGGCGCGCCGGTGGCCACGCCGCTGGACCCGCGCCACCGGCTGGTGACGACCAAGTACAACCCGGCGCGCACCTGGACGCCGGAGAACGCGGTCGGCATCGGCGGGGCCTACCTGTGTGTCTACGGCATGGAAGGCCCCGGCGGCTACCAGTTCGTCGGCCGCACGCTGCAGATGTGGAACCGCTGGCGCGATGCCGGCGACGGCGTGGCCGATGTCGAGCCCGGCAAGCCCTGGCTGCTGCGCTTCTTCGACCAGATCCGCTTCTACCCCGTCGACGGCGACGAGCTGGCGCGCATCCGGCGCGACTTCCCGGCCGGCCGGCACCGGCTGCGGACCGAGCCGGGGCGCTTCTCGCTGCGCGACTACCAGGCCTTCCTGGACGGGCAGGCCGAGTCCATCGCCGCCTTCCGCGCTAGCCAGCGCGCGGCCTTCGCGGCCGAGCGCGAGCGCTGGCGCGCCGCCGGCCAGGCCGAGCATGTCGCCGAGGCCGACCTGGCCGCCGCACCGACCGACGAGCAGGCCCTGCCGCCCGGCGCGCGCGCGGTCGCCAGCCCGGTGCCGGGCAGCGTCTGGAAGCTGCTGGCCGAGCCCGGCGAGCGGGTGCAGGCCGGCCAGCCGCTGCTGGTGGTCGAGAGCATGAAGATGGAGTTCGGCGTGGCCGCGCCGGTCGACGGCCGACTGCTGCGGCTGCTGTGCCGCGAGGGCGGCGCGGTGGCCGCCGGACAGGCGGTGGCGGTCATCGAGACCGACGACGTGGCCCATGACGCGGACGACCACACCAACGACCACACCAACGACGAGAGGACGACACGATGAGCGCGCCATCCCTGGACCTCGCGACCCTGCGCGCGGACTACCTCGCCGGCCGGCGCGACCCGCTGCAGGTGGTCGAGCAGGTGCTTGCCGCGACCGCAGGCGAGGACGTCCACCACGCCTGGATCAGCCGGGTCCCGCCCGAGACCCTGCGCGCGCGGGCCCGGGCGCTGATGGCGCGCGACCCGGCCACGCTGCCGCTGTGGGGCGTGCCCTTCGCGGTCAAGGACAACATCGACGTCGAGGGCCTGCCGACCACCGCCGGCTGCCCCGCCTACGCCTACGAGCCCGCCCGCAGCGCGACGGTGGTGCAGCGCCTGGTGGACGCCGGCGCGCTGGTGGTCGGCAAGACCAACCTGGACCAGTTCGCCACCGGCCTGAACGGCACGCGGTCGCCCTACGGTGCCTGCCGCAACGCCTTCGATCCGGACTTCGTCTCGGGCGGGTCGAGCGCCGGCTCGGCGGTCTCGGTCGCGCGTGGCCAGGTCAGCTTCAGCCTCGGCACCGACACGGCCGGATCGGGCCGCGTGCCGGCCGCCTTCAACCAGCTGGTCGGCCTCAAGCCGACGCGCGGCCTGCTGTCGACGCGCGGCGTGCTGCCGGCCTGCCAGACGCTGGACGTGGTCTCGGTCTTCGCGCTGACGGCCGACGATGCGGCGGCCGTGCTGGCCGTCGCGCAGGGCTTCGATGCCGAGGACCCGTGCAGCCGGGCCACGCAGCCGCACGGCCACGACATCGGCCGCGCTCCGCAGCCGCGCCTGGGCGTGCCGCGCCGCGACCAGCGGATCTGGACCGAGCCGGCCTGCGAGGCGGCCTTCGACGCCGCGATCGAACAGGCCCGCGCGCTCGGCGCCGAACTGGTCGAGCTGGACTTCGAGCCCTTCTACGAGACCGCCCGGCTGCTCTACGAGGGGCCGTGGGTGGCCGAGCGCTACGGCGCCATCCGCGACTTCATCGAGCGCCAGCCCGAGGCCGTCTTCCCGGTCACACGCGAGATCACGCTGGGCGGCAAGGCGCTGCTGGCGGCCGACGCCTATGCCGCGCAGGTCCGCCTGCTCGCGCTGCGGCGGCGCTGTGACGCGGTCTGGTCCCAGGTCGACGCCGTGCTGACGCCGACCGCGCCGGGCCACCCGACGATCGACGCGATGCGGGCCGAGCCCATCGTGCGCAACAGCGAGCTGGGCGTCTACACCAACTTCATGAACCTGCTGGACTGCGCCGCCGTGGCGTTGCCCTCGGGCTGGCTGGCCGGCGCGCCCGGCCGTCCCGGCCGTCCCTTCGGCATCACCGTGTTCGCGCCGGCCCACCAGGACGTGCCGTTGCTGCGCCTGGCGGCCCGCTGGCAGGCCGCGCTGACCGGACCGGCGGCGACGCTGGGTGCAACCGGCCACCCGCTGCCGACCGCGCCCGTCCCGGCACCGGCCAACGAGACGCCATCCGGCCAGGTCCGCGTGGCGGTCTGCGGCGCGCACCTGTCGGGCCAGCCGCTCAACCCGCAGCTGACCTCGCGCGGCGCCCGCCTGGTCGCCGCCACGCACACCGCGCCGGTCTACCGCCTGTACGCGCTGCCCGACGGCAAGCGCCCCGGCCTGCAGCGCGTGGCCGAGGGCGCTTCACCAGGCGGCGCGACAGACGGCACGACACCGCGCGGCGTCGCCATCGAGGTCGAGGTCTGGGAACTCCCGGCCACCGCCTTCGGCAGCTTCGTCGCCGCCATCCCCGCGCCGCTGGGCATCGGCCGCACCCTGCTGGCCGACGGCAGCGAGGTGCCCGGCTTCATCTGCGAGGCCAGCGGCCTGGCGGGGGCACGCGACATCAGCGCATACGGCGGCTGGCGGGCCTGGCGGGCGAGCCTGGCGGGGTGAGGGCGTCGCGTGCCGGTGCCTCTCAGGCGATCGCTGCCAGCCCGCGCGTGCGCACCAGGTGCAGAAGCTTCAAGGCCGTACCGGTCGGCTTCTTCTGGCCGATCTCCCATTTCTGCACCGTCGAGACGCTGGTGTTGAGCAGCCGCGCGAAGACCGCCTGACTGACCCGCACCGACTCGCGGATCTGCCGGATCTGCTCGGGCGGCAAAGGCTCGACCGGCGGCAGGCACAGGGGGTCGAACTCCCGCAGCGTGACCTGGTCCATCACGCCTGCCTTGTGCAGCCCCTGCGCCGTCTCGAGGACGGCTTCAAGGATGGGGGATCTCGTCTTGCGCATCGCCTTGCACCTCTACCAGTTCTCCGGCTCGCTGTGCCGTGTCCACGTCTTCGGCTGACAACGACAGCAGGTGTATCGCCAGCTTCTTCAGGGCCTCGACCTCGTCAGGTTCGATGTTGTCGCGTTCATTCTTCGGGAATCCGAACACGAACATCCAGCGGTCGCCCTGGTTGGTGGCGACCAGCGTCCTGAAGCTGCCGCTCTTGCCGTGGCCCGGTCGGCCGATCCGCTTCTTCACCAGGCCGCTGCCGAGGAACGCATCGACCAGACCCCTGGACATTTCATCGATCGCAGCCACGAGGCGGGTGTCGCCGAGGCCCTCCTTGCGCGCCCAGCGGTCGAACCATCGCGTCTTGTAGATGGCCATTCCGGCCTCCCCATTTTGTAGCACTGGGTGCTATGAATTGCAAGCGTGGATCGGTCTTGCTTGCAGTCGATCGCCGGGTCCTGTGGACGGGGCAGGACCAGCTTGCATGGAGATCGGCGCAGGTGTGTTCCCCCGCATGGGTGAGAGACGGTCATTCAGGGCCCCTGCCTTCTGGCTGACCCGTCAGGGGCCTGGACCTGTCGACGACTGCGTCGACGCCCGTGGCACGTCCCTCGCCGCCCCGCCCTTGTCATGAACAAGCCCGCAACACCGCGCCTGCCGTGTGGGACCGCACGCATCTGGCGGTCGAACCGGGTCTTGTTCAAGCGATGTCGAGGGGGTGGCCGCTGGCCCAATCCGGCTTCGCGCTCCAGCTGCGCCGGGACAGGGGTCCGGGCGTGGTCGTCGACCCGGGGCGCCTTGCTGGAGTGCGGCGATGCGCGTCAACCTGCCCGTCACGGGTCAAGAATTCAAGGTCCCGGCCGACCGGATGCTGGTGTCGGTGACCGACCTCAAGGGTCGGATCACCTACTGCAACCAGGCCTTCATCGATGTCAGCGGCTTTGCCCGCGAGGAACTGCTCGGGCAGCCGCACAACCTGGTGCGGCATCCGGACATGCCGGCCGAGGCCTTCCGCGACCTGTGGGAGACCATCGATGCCGGCCTGCCCTGGACCGGGCTGGTGAAGAACCGCCGCAAGTCCGGCGAGCACTACTGGGTGCAGGCCAACGTGACGCCGATGCGGCAGGGCGAACGCATCGTCGGCTACCTGTCGGTGCGCACGCCGGCCAGCCGCGAAGGTGTCGCGGCGGCCGAGGCGCTCTACGTGCAGATGCGCGACGAAGCCGCCTCCGGCCGGCCGCTGCGCCATGTGGTGCACCGCAGCCGCGTCCACCTGGCGACCTGGGGCGGCCGACTGCGCCGCCGCGTCGCCCACGGCTGGCATGCGCTGGGCGGCGCGGCCACGCTGGCGCTGCAGGGTGCGACGCTGGCCAGCGTCGGCCTGGCCGCGTCGACGCTGGCGGCCGCGACCTGGGTGTCGCTGGCCGCCCTGCTGGCCCTGGCCGCCGCCTGGACCAGCCAGCACCACGCCCGCCAGCAGCTGCGCGGCCTGGCCCGCGAGGCCCAGCGGCTGGCCGCCGGCGACCTGTCGCGGCCGCCGGCCGTCACCGATCCGGGCCCGCTCGGCGAGGTCCAGCAGGCGCTGGCGCAGATGACCGTCAACCTGCACGCGCTGATCGGCGACTGCCGGGCCGAGATGCGCCAGGTCGGCGCGGCGGTCGGCGAGATCGCCGCCGGCAACCAGGACCTGTCGGGCCGCACCGAAGCCCAGGCCAGCAGCCTGGAGGAAACGGCGGCGTCGATGGAGCAGATCAACGGCACCGTCCAGCAGAGCGCCGAGTCGGCCCGCCAGGGCGCCCACCTGGCGCAGGAGACCGCCGAGGTCGCGCAGCGCAGCCACGATGCGGTGCAGGGCGTGGCGCAGGCGATGGCGGCGATCCGCGAGTCCTCGCATCGCATCGGCGAGATCGTGCACGTGATCGAGTCGGTCTCGTTCCAGACCAACATGCTGGCGCTGAACGCGGCGGTCGAGGCGGCGCGGGCCGGCGAATCCGGCCGCGGCTTCGCGGTCGTCGCCGCCGAGGTCCGCGCGCTGGCCACCCGCACGGCCACCGCCGCCCGCGAGATCCGCACGCTGATCGGCGAGGCCCACGAGCGCGTCGCCGAGGGTGACCAGCAGACCCGCGACGCGCGCGACCGCATGGGCGATGCGCTGCAGGCGGTCGCCAACGTCAGCAGCCTGCTCGGCGAGATCAGCAACGCGGCGCAGGAGCAGCAGCTGGGCATCTCGCAGGTCAACGAGGCGGTCTCGCACATGGACGCGATCACGCAGCAGAACGCGGCCATGGTCGAGCAGCTGGCGGCCTCGGCGATGACGCTGAACGGCCAGGTCGCCTCGGTCACCGACTCGATGCGGATGTTCCGCCTCGAGGACAGCGACCGCACGCTGGCCGAGGACGACGCGGTCGGCCTGCGCCGCTCGGCCAGGGCCGCGCTGGCGGCCTGAGGGCGCTCAGGCCGGGTCGGTGCCCCGCACCGTCAGCTTGCCGTTCGCGCCCAGCACCGGCGTGGGATCGGCCGCATCGGCCGGGGCCGGGGCCGGGTACTTGGCCGCATTGAGCGCCATCTTGCGGTCGATGGCCGCGGCGACGTCGATGCCGCAGCGGTCGGCGATCTGCAGCAGGTAGACCATCACGTCGGCCATTTCCTCGCCGAGGTGGCGCTGCACGTCCGGTTGCTCGGCCACGCGGGCGGAGGCCTCGGGCGTCATCCACTGGAAGATCTCGACCAGCTCGCCGGCCTCGACCACCATCGCCATGGCGAGGTTCTTGGGCGTCTGGTAGGGCTCCCAGCCGCGGGCATCCGAGAAGGCGCGCAGGCGGCGCTGGAGCGTCGCCACATCGAGCAGGCCGGCCGGAAGCGCCGTATTCATCGGGGTTGCCGTTGGCTGGCTCATGGCTTGAGCCCCAGTTCGCGCAGCCGCTCCAGCAGGTAGCTGCCGGCCGTGTGACGGGCCGACAGGCGGACCTCCGGGCGCGGGTGCAGGAACAGCGGCAGCGACACGCGCGAGCGCCGCGCGGCCTCGCCGGTCGGGTTGGCGACGCGGTGGGTGGTCGACGGGAAGTGGCCGCCGGAGGCTTCCTGGAGCATGTCGCCGGTGTTGATGACGATCAGCCCGCCCTGCGGCGCGTCGGCCGCGCAGGGGACGGTGATCCAGCGGCCGTCGCGGCCCAGCACCTCCAGGCCCGGCTCGCTGGTCGCCGGCAGCACGGTCAGCAGGTTGATGTCCTCATGCGGCGCGGCCCGCAGCGCGTCGGCCGGCTCGTCGCCGCGCAGCGGCGGGTAGCGCAGCACCCGCAGCAGGGTCTGGTCGCTGCCGTCGATCATGCCGGGCAGGGGTTCGCTGTAGCCGGCGCGGACCTCGGCCGGGCTGTGCCGTTCGACCCAGCCCAGCAGCGAGGCGGCCAGCGCCTCGGCCTGGCGGGCATAGCGGCGTGCGGCATCGCTGACCTCGGCCGGGTAGCGGCCCCAGGGGTAGAGGTGGAAGAACTCCTTGAGGTCCTTGCGGCTGTGGCCCTTGGCGGTCTCGGAGACCTCCGGCGCGAACCAGCCGTCCTGCCGTTGCGGGTCGTGGGCATAGGCCGCCTTGGCCGGGCTGTCGAAGAAGGCCAGCCATTCGTCGCAGACCTGTTGCACCAGCGCCGGCTCGACGGGGGTGTGGACCAGCGCGGCGAAACCGGTCTCGCGCAGGCTGGCGCAGAAGCGCTCGGGCGCGTCGGCGGCGCGGTGGTCGACGATGGCGAGGGTGGGCAGGTCGGTGGTCGGCATGGCAGGCGCGTCGATGCGGTGGAAGGGCCAGTCTCGCAGCAAGCCGGCGCGCGGCAAACTGGTGCCATGAACGCTGCACCCGAGTCCTCCGCCCGCCCCCGCATGGCCTTCATCGGCGCCGGCCGCATCGCCCGCGTGATCGCGCCGGCGCTGCAGGCCGCTGGCTGCAACATCGTCGCGGTGGCCAGCCGGACGACGGCCTCGGCGCAGGCGCTGGTCGACACGCTGAACGCGGCCGGCGGATCGGCCGGCGTGCGGGACGCCCAGGCCGCCTGCGAGGCCGCCGACTGGGTCTGGCTGAGCGTGGTGGACGATGCGATCGCGCCGACCGCCGCCTCGCTGCGCTGGCGTGCGGGCCAGGCGGCGCTGCACCTGAGCGGCGCGACCGATGTGGCCAGCGCCTTGCAGGTCCCGGCGGCCCAGGGGGTGCGGGTGGCCGGCTTCCATCCGCTGCAGATCTTCTCGGACCCGCGGCTGGCGGCGCAGCGCCTGCGCGGCAGCAGCGTCGCGATCGAGGCATCCGACGACGCGTTGCGCGCCGAGCTGGAAGCCCTGGCCGCCGCCCTGGGCCTGCCGGTGCTGCGCCTGCCACCGGGCCAGCGGGCGCTGTACCACGCCGGGGCGGCCTATGCGGCGAGCTACCTGCTGGCGATGCTGGACGAGGCCGCGTCGGTCTGGCGCACGCTGGGCATCGACGAGGCGGCGACGCTGCGCGCCTTGCTGCCGCTGGCCCACCTGACGCTGGACGCCGCCGCCGAGCGCAGCCTCGCGGGCGCCCAGGCCGGCCCGATCGCGCGTGGCGACGCGGCGGTCGTCCGCCGTCAGGTCCAGGCCCTGACCGGGCTGGGCCCCGATCACGCCGCCTTCTACCGCGAACTCGGCCGCCGCCAGCTGACCCTGGCCCGCCGCGCCGGCCAGCTCGACGAGGCCGCCCTTCAGCGCCTGTCACGCGCGCTGGGTGAGGACGACGCCTGAGCAACCGTCTTGAAGGTCAAGTGTCGTGAAGCATCGGCACCCACCTGGA
>NZ_JAUZEE010000008.1 GCF_030705305.1 Leptothrix discophora
GCCCAGAGGCCGCTCGGGATGCCCGAGCCGGTCCGAGGCTTAAAGATACAAGGCCGGCGCACCGAATCCCACACCGGAACCCACGCCATGAACGAAATCGCCTTGCTGCTGGCCGCCACGCTGAGTGCCGGCACCGTGCTGGCCATCGCCGCGCTGGGCCTGCTGATCAACGAGCGGGCCGGCATCCTCAACCTCGGGGCCGAAGGGATGATGCTGGTCGCTGCGGTCGCGGGCTTCGCGACCTCGGTGCACACCGGCAACGACTGGCTCGCCTTCGGTGCCGGCGCGCTGGCCGGGGCTGGCATGGCCGCCGTGTTCGGCGTGCTGGTGATCTGGCTCAACACCAACCAGTACGCCTCGGGCCTGGCGCTGAGCCTGTTCGGCGGCGGCTTCTCGGCCTTCCTGGGCATCAGCTACACGCAGGCCAAGCTGGCCGAGCGGCCGCGCTTCGAGATCCCCGTGCTAGCCGACCTTCCCTTCGTCGGGCCGGCCTTCTTCAAGCATCACCCGATGGTCTACCTGACGGTGCTCTTCATGTTCGCGCTGGCCTGGTTCCTCTACCGATCGCGCGCCGGACTGGTGCTGCGCGCGATCGGCGAGTCGCCTGAATCGGCGCATGCGCTGGGCTACCCGGTGCGCCGCATCCGCTTCATCGCGGTGCTGTCCGGCGGCGCGCTGTGCGGCGTCGCCGGGGCCTACCTGTCGGTCATCTACACGCCGCTGTGGGTCGAGGGCATGACCGCCGGCAAGGGCTGGATCGCGCTGGCACTGACCACCTTCGCGACCTGGCGGCCGGCCCGGGTCTTGCTGGGGGCCTACCTGTTCGGCGGCGTCACGATGCTGCAGTTCCACCTGCAGGGCGAAGGCGTGCAGATCCCCAGCCAGTGGCTGACCATGCTGCCCTACCTCGCCACGGTGGTCGTGCTGGTGCTGATCTCGCGCAACCCGACGTGGATCCGCATCAACATGCCGGCGTCGATCGGCAAGCCGTTCTTCCCGGGCTCCTGAGCCAACCGATAATTTCACCCCCGCAGTCGTCAGTCACTCTCACAACATCTGGAGAACGCATGACCAAGCTCTCGAAGCGCACGATCCTCAAGGCCACCAGCTGGGCGGCACTGGCCGCCACCGCCGCCCTCGTCGGCTGTGGCAAGAAGGAAGAGGCGGCACCCGCAGCCGCTCCGGCCGCCGCTCCGGCGTCCGCAGCCGCCGCCAAGCCCGAACCCCTGAAGGTTGCCTTCGCCTATGTCGGCCCGGTCGGCGACGCCGGCTGGACCTTCGCGCACGACAACGCCCGCAAGGCCGTCGAGGCCGAGTTCGGCGACAAGATCGTCACCAGCTTCGTCGAGAACGTGCCCGAGTCCGCCGACGCCGAGCGCGTCATGCGTGATCTGGTCGGCCAGGGCAACAAGCTGATCTTCGGCACCACCTTCGGCTACATGGAGCCGATGCTCAAGGTCGCGGGCGACACGCCGGACGTCAAGTTCGAGCACGCCACCGGCTACAAGACCGCGCCCAACCTGCGCACCTACGACAGCCGCACCTACGAAGGTGCCTACATGGCGGGCGTGATCGCGGGCAGCATGACCAAGTCCAACGTGCTGGGCGTGGTCGGCTCGATCCCCATCCCCGAGGTGATCCGCAACATCAACTCGTTCACGCTGGGCGCGCAGAGCGTCAACCCGAAGGTCAAGACCAAGGTCGTCTGGGTCAACAAGTGGTTCGATCCGCCCAAGGAAGGCGAGGGCGCGCAGAGCCTGATCTCCGGCGGCGCCGACGTGCTGTTCCAGAACACCGACTCCAGCGCGGTGCTGCAGAAGGCCGAGGAGAAGGGCAAGTTCGCCTTCGGCTGGGACTCCGACATGAGCAAGTACGCCGCCAACGCGCACCTGGCGTCGGCCATCATCAACTGGGCGCCGTACTACAAGAAGGCCGTCAAGGATGCGCTGGAAGGCACCTGGCAGACCGGCGGCGTGTGGTGGGGCGTCAAGGAAGGCGCGATCGACATCGTTTCGGTCAGCGACAAGGTGCCGGCCGACGTCAAGGCGAAGGTCGACACGATCAAGGCCGGTCTGTCCGATGGCAGTTTCGTGATCTGGAAGGGTCCGATCCTGGGTCAGGACGGCAAGGAAGTCCTCAAGAAGGACGAGGCGGCCGACGACAAGTTCATGGGCGGCATCAACTTCTACGTCAAGGGAGTCGAAGGCAAGGTCCCGACCGGCAAGTGAGCCGCTGACGGCAGGCGCCCGCGCCTCTGACGCGGGCGCCTGAACGGCACGGGTCACCGACCAGGCCCGCGAGTGAGCGCATGCGCTATACTCGCGGGCTTTTCCGTTTGAGCTACACGGAAACACAGGGGTCGTCCTTCGGGGCGGTTCCGAAGCCTGCCCTGAGAGGCCGCAACGACAAGCGGCACCGATGGAACGGGGTTCAGTAGCACCTCAACCCGCAAATGAAAGATTTGCCATGAAGACCTTCAGCGCCAAGCCGGCCGAGGTCGTGCATGAGTGGTTTGTGGTTGACGCGACCGACAAGGTCCTCGGACGGGTGGCCAGCGAAGTCGCCCTCCGCCTGCGCGGCAAACACAAAGCCATTTACACGCCTCACGTGGATACCGGTGACTTCATCGTCGTCGTCAACGCAGAAAAGCTGCGCGTGACCGGCACCAAGTCGCTCGACAAGAAGTACTACCGTCATTCGGGCTTCCCGGGCGGGATCTACGAGACCAACTTCCGTGACCTGCAGGCCAAGCACCCCGGCCGCGCGCTCCAGAAGGCGGTCAAGGGCATGCTGCCCAAGGGTCCGCTGGGCTACGCGATGATCAAGAAGCTGAAGGTCTATGCCGGTGGTGAACACCCGCACGCCGCTCAGCAGCCCAAGACGCTGGACATCTAAGGAGCCGCGATGATCGGTGAATGGAACTACGGCACGGGCCGTCGCAAGTCGTCGGTGGCGCGCGTCTTCATCAAGAAGGGCACGGGCCAGATCACGGTCAACGGCAAGCCGGTCGAACAATACTTCGGCCGTCAGACCTCGATCATGATCTGCAAGCAGCCGCTGCTGCTGACCAACAATGCCGAAGCGTTCGACATCAAGGTCAACGTGCACGGTGGCGGTGAGTCGGGTCAGGCTGGTGCCGTGCGTCACGGTGTGACGCGCGCGCTGATCGACTACGACGCAGCGCTCAAGCCCGAGCTGAGCAACGCCGGCTTCGTGACGCGTGACGCGCGCGAAGTCGAGCGCAAGAAGGTCGGTCTGCACGGCGCTCGCCGTCGCAAGCAGTTCAGCAAGCGCTGATCGCTCGCGCAGGCGGACACCACCTCTCCAGGTGGTGTCCGCCTGCGGACTGGAACAGGGTGCAACCCTGTTCACAAGACGAAGGGCCACCGTGGGTGGCCCTTCGTGTATGGTGCGGCCCCTGCCGTGCCCATGGGGGCATGTCTCGTACCCCCCTGTCCCACTTCTCATTCATGCGCTGGAAGCTCCTCCGTCGTCGTCTGTCGGTCAGTGCGCCCCGGGTGGCCGTGCGCAGTCGCCTGCCGTGGCCGCTGCGCTGGGCTGCCGTGGCGCTGATGCTGGGTTTCTGTGCCGCCCTGGGTCTGTGGGCCTACGAGTTCGGCAAGGACATCGCCGGCATCGACCGCGATGCGCAGCAGGAACTGGTGCGGCTGCGCGAGGAGATCGGCCGTCTGCGTGGCGAACACGATCGGGCCGTGTCGGTCGCCAACTCGGCCGATACCCTGCTCAAGACCGAGAAGGCGACGCAGGACAGCCTGGCCGCGCGGGTCAAGTCGCTCGAGGCCGAGAACCTGGCCCTGACGCGCGACCTCGCCTTCTTCGAGCGACTGATGCCATCGACCGGCGGTAACCGTGTCTTGAACCTGCGTGGCCTGCAGGTCGAGGTCGAGGCGCCGGGACGTCTGCGCTACCAGAGCCTGCTGATGCAGGCCAGCGGCCGTACCGCCGCCTTCCAGGGGCGCTACGAGCTGTCGCTCAGCGGCTTGCTCGACGGCAAGGCCTGGTCACATGTGGTGCGCGAGGCCAGCCAGAGCGTGAATCTGAAGCAATATCAACGCCTTGAAGGGACGGCCGACTACCCTTCAGCGGCGGTTGTGAAAATAGTGGAAATCAAGGTCTACGATGCGGCCGGCAAGGTCCAGACCTCCGACATGGCCCGTCTCTGACGGGCGTTGTCCGACACGCAAGGCCGCATCGCTCACTCACTGATCTCTCCAGGAAACACACATGTTCGGTTCGAAGAAACAGCCTGCCATCCGCAGCCTCGTCGGCGAAGGCACCGTCGTGCAGGGCCTGCTCCGCTTCAGCGGCGGCCTGCGCATCGACGGCGAGGTCCAGGGTGACGTGGTCGCCAGCGCCGACGACACCAGCATCCTCGTGATCAGCGAGAAAGCCAGGGTCGTGGGCACGGTCAAGGCGGGTCATGTCATCATCAACGGAACCGTGATCGGGCCGGTCGAATCGACCCACCTCCTCGAACTGCAGCCTCGGGCCCGCATCGAAGGTGAAGTCCGCTACGAGTCGCTCGAGATGCACCAGGGCGCATCGATCGACGGCGCCCTTCAACGCATGAGCGGTGGCTCGGTGTCCGGCGCGGTAATCGATGACAAGCCCGCCTTGAAGCTGCTGGCCACCGGCAACGACACGAACTGAAGACCTCACCCCGGGACATCCGAAGGTGCCCCGAATTTCATCGAGCTGATTGCAGGAGTCGCCCATGAGCGCAGTTGCGGAAAACGTCCAGACCGAGATGCCCGCGCCCATCATCTTCACCGACAGTGCCGCCGCCAAGGTGGCCGATCTGGTGGCCGAGGAGGGCAACCCGGACCTGAAGCTGCGCGTGTTCGTGCAAGGAGGCGGTTGCTCGGGCTTCCAGTACGGCTTCACCTTCGACGAGATCGTCAACGACGACGACACGCAGATGGCCAAGAACGGCGTCACGCTGCTGATCGACGCGATGAGCCTGCAGTACCTTGTCGGCGCCGAGATCGACTACAAGGAAGACCTCCAGGGCGCGCAGTTCGTGATCAAGAATCCGAACGCGTCGACCACCTGCGGTTGCGGATCGAGCTTCTCGGTCTGAGGCTTCTCGCCGCCCTGTCAAGAGCCGCCTCCGGGCGGCTTTTTCATGCCAGCTTGCAGACCGCAGGCTGCAAGCGTCAGGCCGGGTAGAACGCGCCCAGGATGCGCGGACCGCGTGCGCCGGTGACGGTCGGCTCGTTGCCAGGCAGACCACGCAGATGCTGGTGAGCCAGCCATGCGAACGCGGCCGCCTCGACCTGGAAGGGCGGTAGCCCGGCGACCGCGGTCGAGGCCACGCTGAGCTGCGGCAACGCGGCCTGCAGCCGTTTCATGAGCCGTCGATTCAGCGCACCGCCACCGCAGACCAGCAGCTCGGACGGTGCAGGCGTACTGCGCAGCACGTCGGCCGCGATGGTCCGTGCGCTCAGCTCGCACAGCGTCGCCTGGACATCCTCTGGCGAGATGGGCGAGCCGTGAGCGGCCAGCGCCGTGTCCAGCCAGGCCGCGTGGAAGAGGTCGCGCCCGGTGCTCTTGGGTGGCGGCAGGTCCAGGAAGGGCTCGGACAGCAGGTGCGCCAACAGACCGGCATCGACGCGGCCCTGTGCAGCCCAATGGCCGTCGGCGTCGTAGGCCAGCCCTTGGTGGCGTGCGATCCAGCCGTCCATCAGCACATTGCCCGGGCCGACGTCCCAGCCGCGCGGCGGGGCGCCGGGCACCAGCACGGTCAGGTTGGCGATGCCGCCGATGTTGACGACCGCTCGCGCGGCGTCTTGACGTCCGAAGACGGCCTGGTGGAAGGGCGGCACCAGCGGCGCGCCCTGGCCGCCGGCGGCCACGTCGCGGCGGCGGAAGTCGCCGATCACGGCGATGCCGGTGCGCTCGGCCAGCAAGGCCGGGTTGTCGAGCTGGCAGGTGTAGCCGATGCCGTCATGCAGGCCGGGCTGGTGGCGCACGGTCTGGCCGTGGGAACCGATGGCCGCGATGTCGGCGGCGCTCAGGCCGGTGTCGGCGAGCAGCTGTTCGACGGCCCGGGAATAGGCTTTGGCCAGGGCGTTGGCCGCCAGCGCGGCGCGGTGCAGTTCATCCGGGCCGCTGCGCTGGAGCGCCATCAGCGCATCGCGCAGCTCGCTCGGAAAGGGCTGCTGGACATGGGCTTCGACGCCGCGCCAGCTGCCATCGGCGTCCCAGCGGGCAACCACGCTGTCGACACCGTCAAGCGAGGTGCCCGACATCAGGCCGATGCAGCGCATCGCGGCAGGCCCGCCGTTCACTCCATCTGCGCAACCGCGCCGGCCGAGGCGATCGCGCCGTCCAGCTGGCCTTGCGCGGTCTGCGAGACGCTGCGGAAGCGGCTCAGCGCAGCGGCGCTCAGGCTGACCGCTTCAGAGCTTCGGGCCACCTTGATCGGATCGACCTGGCGGCCGCCTTGCTTGAACTCGAAGTGCAGGTGCGGGCCGGTGGCCCAGCCGGTGCTGCCGACTGCGCCCAGCGTGTCGCCCTGAACGACCTTCTGGCCAACCCGCACGCCGATGCGGCTGAGGTGGGCGTAGACCGTGCTGTGCTCGCCGCCGTGGCGGACCATCACGACGTTGCCATAGCCGTTCTGCACGCCGGCAAATTCGACCGTGCCATCGCCGACGCTGCGCACGGCGGTGCCGGTCGGCGCGGCGTAGTCGACGCCCAGGTGGGCCCGCCACTGCTGCAGGATCGGGTGGAAGCGCATCGAGAAGCCGGAGCTCACGCGCGAGAACGCGAGCGGCGAGGCGAGGAAGACGCGCGCCTTGCTCTTGCCATCGGCACCGTAGTAGCCGCCGCGCTGCTCGCCGTCCTGATACCAGACGGCATCGAGCGTGTGGCCGTCGTTGACGAAGCGTGCCGACAGCACGCGGCCGACGTTGACGCCCCAGGTCAGCGGCTCGCCGTCGGCCGACAGCGCTTCGTAGACCACCGCGAAGGTATCGCCCTTGCGCAACTCGCGGCGGAAGTCGATGTCGCTGCCGAAGATCTCGGCCATCTGGACCGTCACCGAATCCGGCAGGCCGGCCTGGTCGGCTGCGGCGAACAGGCTGGACCGGATCGTGCCGGCGCCGCTGCGCAACTGAACGCCCAGTGCGACATCCTCTTCCTGGATGCTGAAGCCGTTGGCCACACGCTGCAGCGTGACGCGGGAGAAGTGGGTCAGGGCCTTGGCGCTGTCCAGCGCCGGGCCGCGCACGACCAACTGCTGGAGCTGGCCGCTCGGTCCGGCCACGCTGGTGGCCTGCACGCGCTTGCCGGTGCGGCCAATGAGGATGCGCTGTGCCGCTCGGTCACGGCGCAGGAAGGCGGCGGCTTCGGCGTCCTGGATGCCCAGGCGCGACAACAGCGTGTCGGCGGTGTCGCCGGCGCGGGTCAGGTCGTTGCGGTGCAGGGCCAGCGAGAGCGCGTCGAGCGCCTGTTCCTGCGCACCGAGATCGGGCACGCCCAGGGTCTCGGTGATGATGCGGGTGCTCACCGGCGTGGTGTCGATCGGCGTGAGCGGCGCGACGCCGAATGCCGTCACCGCGCTGCCCAGCAGCACCGTCAGGGCCGCTCCGCTGAGCACCCGGGGATGTTGGCGCAAGGCCAGTTCTGCACGTGCCATGCAGGAGCGCACGTGTTCGCTGCTTATCTTCAACCGGATCACCTGGTGAGGGCCTGCACGCAGGACATGTCGGACCGGGAAGGCCCGTGCCAACCCGTCGGGGGCGTGGTGAGCGCCGCCTAGAATCCGGGGCCGCCGCACGCGTCAAACGAGTATACCGACGCGTACCACCGTGAAATTTGTAATAACCCGTAGCGAAATCTTCATGTCCAGCCAGCCTGAACGCACGTCCGAGAACTCCGCGCGGGAGCCCCTGTCCGAGGCTGTCCAGGCCGCCTTGCAGGTGACCCGCCGGGGCTGCGAGGAGCTGTTGCCGGAGGCCGACTGGATCCGCAAGCTGCAGCGCTCCGAGGCGAGTGGCCAGCCGCTGCGCATCAAGCTGGGCCTGGACCCGACCGCACCCGACATCCACCTGGGCCACACGGTGGTGCTCAACAAGCTGCGCCAGCTGCAGGACATCGGCCACACGGTGATCTTCCTGATCGGTGACTTCACCTCGATGATCGGCGACCCGTCCGGCCGCAACACGACGCGCCCGCCGCTGACGCCCGAGCAGATCAAGGCCAATGCCGAGACCTACTACCGCCAGGCCAGCCTGGTGCTGGATCCGGCCCGCACCGAGATCCGCTACAACTCCGAATGGAGCGACCCGCTGGGCGCGCGCGGCCTGATCTCGCTGGCCTCGCGCTACACCGTCGCGCGGATGATGGAGCGCGACGACTTCACCAAGCGCTACAAGGCCGGCACACCGATCTCGGTCCACGAGTTCCTCTACCCGCTGATGCAGGGCTATGACTCGGTGGCGCTGCGCAGCGACCTTGAGCTTGGCGGCACCGACCAGAAGTTCAACCTGCTGATGGGTCGACACCTGCAGCAGGAATACGGCCAGGAGCCGCAGTGCATCCTGACGATGCCGCTGCTGGTCGGCCTGGACGGCGTCGACAAGATGTCCAAGTCCAAGGGCAACTACATCGGCATCAGCGAGCCCGCGAATGCGATGTACGCCAAGATCCTGTCGGTCAGCGACGAGCTGATGTGGACCTACTTCACGCTGCTGAGCTTCCGCAGCGAGGCCGACATCGCGGCGCTCAAGGCCGAGGTAGCCGCCGGCCGCAATCCGAAGGACGCCAAGGTCCAGCTGGCCCGCGAGATCACCACGCGCTTCCACGGTGCGGCGGCGGCCGACGGGGCCGAGCAGGACTTCGAGAACCGCGCCCGCGGCGGTGTGCCGGACGACATCCCGACGGTGACGCTGTCGGGCGCGCCACTGGGCATCGGCGCGCTGCTACGCCAGGCCAACCTGGCGCCTTCGTCCAGCGAGGCCAACCGGCTGATCGAGCAGGGCGGCGTGCGCGTCGATGGCAACGTCGTGTCCGACAAGGGCCTGAAGCTGGCGGTCGGCAGCTACGTCGTGCAGGTCGGCAAGCGAAAGTTCGCCCGGGTCGAGCTGGCCTGAGCGGCGGGGCCTCAGGCGCCGGAGCTGACGCGCTCGGGCGTCGATGCGGCCGAGCCTGCGTCGCTCGGGGCCGCGATGGCCACCGGGAAGCTCAGGCTGACTTCGAAGCGCCAGTCCGGGCCGCTCAGAGGCGTGAAGCGCAGCACCGCGCCGGACTGCCGCGCCACCGTCTGCACCATCGTCAGCCCGAGCCCGGAGCCTTCGGCCACGGTCGAGCCCCGCTCGAAGGGCAGGGCCAGTCGCGACACCTGGTCGGTCGGAATGCCCGGCCCGTTGTCCTGCACCGCCAGCCGGCCCGGGCCGACGCAGATGCGCACGCGTGCGCCGCTGCCGCCGTGCTTCAGCGCGTTGTCGATCAGGTTGCGCAGGGCGATGCCCAGCGCGTCGATGTCGCCGTCGACCGCTTCGAGCGGCTGGGATTCGACGTGGATGTCGAGTTGCCCGTGCGCACGTGCTTCGCCGAACTCGTCCATCACCAGGCCGGCGAGCTGGCTCAGGTCGATCGGTTCGCGGCGCAGCGCCACGCCCGAATCGATGCGGGCCAGCTGCAGCAGGCGGCTGGCCAGGCGCGTCAGGCGGTCCAGCTGCCGGACCAGCGCCTGGGTCCGTTCGGCCAGGCGCGGCACGCCGTGTTCCTGGGCCTCCTGAGCCAGCCGCTGGGCCTGGGCGCGGGCGGCGGCCAGCGGGGTGCGCAACTCGTGGGCGGTGTGGGCTGCGAAGGCGCGCTCGGCCTCGATCAGCTTGCTGACCCGGGCCATCAGCATGTTGACGGTCTCCAGCATGGGCTGCAGCTCCTGCGGCACATGGTTGGGCTCGACCGGATGCAGCTGGTGCGGCGCGCGCGAGGACAGGTCGGCGCGGACCGGTTCCAGCGTCAGGAAGCTGCGCCGCAGCACGTGGTGCAGCATCCAGGCCGACAGGGGCAACACCAGCAGCAGGGGGCCCAGCAGCCAGGCGTAGACGCTCCACAGCGTGGCCTGTCGTTCCGCGCGGGCCTGGGCGACGATGACCCGGCGTGTGCGGTCCGGGTGCTTCACGACCAGCGCATACCACTGGGTGTTCTCCACCAGCCCTTCGCTGTCGGTGAGGACCAGGGGCTCGACCGGCGCGGCGTGCGAGCGCAGTCGCAGCGTGCCCGTGCCGTCGAAGACCTGGTAGGCGATGTCGGTCTCGTCGCCGCCGATTTCCAGCACGCGGGGCGGTGCCTCGCCCTGGCCGAGTGCGGCCTCTGGCATGGCCAGCAGCTGTTCGGCGGCTTCGAGCAGCGTGTCGTCGAGCAGGATGCGGGCCTTCTCGCGCAGGCCGTAGAAGGCGGCCGCCGAGGCGATCAGCCAGAGCGTGCCGATCAGCAGCAGCACGCGACGTCGCAGCAGCCCCTCAAGGCTGTAGGCCGCCGGGTGCTCAGACATCGAGCCGGTAGCCCAGGCCGCGGTGCGTGCTGATGGCTTCGGTGCCCATCTTCTTGCGCAGCCGGCTGATGATCACTTCCAGCGTGTTGCTGTCGCCGCTGTGCAGGCCCCCTGCGGAGATCTCGGACTCGATCTCCGCACGGCTGTGGATGCGTCCCGGCCGGTTGGCCAGGCAGCGCAGGATGGCCCACTCCAGCGCGGTCAGGTCCAGCACCAGGCCGCCGCGGATGACCGTGCGGTGCTCCAGGTCGATCTCGTTGTCGCGCACCTTCAGGCGCGGCGAGGGCGTGCTGCGCCGGCGCACGGCTTCGACGCGGGCCAGCAGCTCGTCGAGGTCGAAGGGCTTGACCAGGTAGTCGTCGGCGCCGGCCTGCAGGCCGCGGATGCGGTCACTGACCTGATCGCGCGCGGTCAGCGCGAGCACCGGCGTCTGGATGCCCTGCTCGCGCCAGTCACGCAGCAGGGTGGTGGCGTCGCCGTCGGGCAGGTTCAGGTCGAACAGGGCCATGTCGCAGGTGATGCCGCGGGCCTGCGCGATCAGCTTGCACCAGTACACCTCGTGACCGGCGGATTCCAGGTGGTCGCTGACCGCCTGTCCGAGGTCGATGTCGTCTTCGAGCAGCAGGATGTGCATGGGTGAGGTGTGCGAGCGATTCAGGACTTGCAGCCGGACCGGCCTGGGCGCGATTGTCGAGCCACCACCGGGGGTCGGTTCAGGGGATCGACCCCGACAATCACGCCATGCAAGTCAGCAGCTATCTCAAGTTGTCCGTGGTGGTGGCCCTGGTCACGATCGTACTCAAGACCGCTGCGTGGTGGACGACCGGTTCGGTCAGCCTGTTGTCCGACGCCCTCGAATCGTTGGTGAATTTGGCAGGTGCGATGTTTGCGCTGGCGATGGTCACGCTCGCGGCGTTGCCACCGGACGACAAACACCCGTATGGCCACCACAAGGCCGAGTACTTCTCGTCGGGCTTCGAAGGCATCCTGATCTTCGTCGCGGCGCTGGCGATCATCGTCACGGCCGTGCAGCGCTGGCTGAATCCGCAGCCGCTGGAGGCGCTGGGCCTGGGCCTGGCGCTGTCGGTGGTCAGCTCGGCACTCAACGGCGCGCTGGCCTGGACGATGCTGCGCAAGGCCCGCGAGCACCGCTCGATGGCGCTCGAGGGCGACGCGCGGCACCTGTTCACCGACGTCTGGACCTCGGTCGGCGTGGTCCTCGGGCTGATCGCCGTCGGGCTGACCGGCTGGACCTGGCTCGACCCGGTCATCGCCATCGCGGTGGCGCTCAACATCCTGCGCGAGGGCAGTTCGCTGGTCTGGCGTTCGGCCAACGGCCTGATGGACCAGGCCGTCGAGCCCGAGGTGCAGGCCCGCATCGCCCAGGTGCTGAAGGACTTCGAGCACCCGACCCTGCGCTTCGACCACGTCAGCACCCGGCGGGCCGGCGCGCGCAACTTCGTCGACCTGCACATGCACATGCCGGCCGCCTGGTCACTTGGACGGGCCGCCGCGTTGCGCGCCTCGGTCGAGCAGGCGCTGATGAGCGCGGTGCCCGGTCTGCGCGCCTCGATTCAGCTGCTGCCCTGGGATGTCGAGTCGCATGGCCAGGACGTCGACGACCTCATCTGAGCGGCCATGAAAAAGGCCGCAGTCCCGGCAGGGACTGCGACCTTCGCGCGGCGCGGACCGGATCAGTCGGCGTACTGGCCGGCGGCCTTGATGACCGGGCCCCACTTGTTGATCTCGGCCTCGACGAACTTCTTGTGATCGGCCGGGTTGTTGCGGGCGTCATGCACGATCACGGCGCCGAGCGCTTCCTGGCGCTTGCCGAAGTCGGCGTCGTTGAGCGCCGTCTTGAGCGCCGCATTGAGCTTGTCCAGCACCGCCTTGGGCGTGCCCTTGGGAGCGTACAGGCCGTGCCAGATGGTGACGTTGAAGCCCTTCATCCCGGCCTCGTCCAGCGTCGGCAGCTTGGCGTAGGCGGGCGTCGTCAGGCGCTTGGTGGTCGTGACCGCATAGGCCTTGACCTTGCCCGCCTCGACCTGCGAGGTGGTGTTGGTGGTCTGGTCGCACATGATGTCGACCTGGCCGCCGAGCAGGTCGTTCATGGCCGGCGCGGTGCCCTTGTACGGGACCGTGGTCATGTCGATCTTCAGGCTTTGCTGGAACAGCAGGCCGCACAGGTGCGAGGCCGATCCCAGGCCCGCGTTGGCGAGGTTGATCTTGCCCTTGTTCGCTTCCAGCCACTTGCCGAGATCGGCGAAGTTGTTCGCCGGCAGCGTGCTGCGGCCGATCACCGTCATCGGCACCTCGTTGATCAGGCCGACGTACTCGAAGTCCTCAAGCGTCTTGTAGGGCATGTTGCGGTACAGCGCCGGCGAGGTCGCCATGCCGATGTGGTGCAGCAGCAGCGTGTAGCCGTCCGGTGCGGCCTTGGCGGCCTTGGCCGCACCCAGCGTGCCGCCGGCACCGCCGACGTTGTCGATCACGACGGACTGGTTGTTGAGGTTCTTGCGCAGCGCCTCGGCGAAATCGCGTGCGACCTTGTCGGTCGGGCCACCGGCGGTGAAGGGCACCACGATGGTCACGGGCTTCTCGGGGTAGCCCTGGGCCAGCGCGGCGCCGGCGGTCAGCGCCGCGAGGGCGCCCAGCATCAGTCGTTTCATCAGGGTCTCCTGGAAAGTGCGGAACAGTGCAGGCATCGTAGGTGCGGCTCCGCGCGCCGCCATGACGGGAAACACGTAAGCCCCGCCGCCAGACTGACGTGACGGTTCAGCGGTAGCTGCGCGCGTCCTCGATGACCTTGCCGTCGTTGGGGAGGCTGCCGGGCGCGACCAGCTGGACCTCGGCACGCAGCTTGGTGACGTCGCGCACGCTGTCGGCCACGCGGGCGACCAGGCCCTCGGGCGCCGGCGCGGTGACCTCGACCTGCAGCGTCATGCGGTCATCGGCCATCTCGCCGGAGACGATCAGGCGGGCGCGCTGCAGCTCGGCGTGGCGACGTCGCACCTGCTCGACCTGGCCGGGGTGCACGAACATGCCGCGCACCTTGGTGGTCTGGTCGGCCCGGCCCATCCAGCCCTTGATGCGGGCGTTGGTGCGGCCGGTCGGGCAGCGGCCGGGCAGCACCGCCGACAGGTCGCCGGTGCCGAAGCGCACCAGCGGGTAGTCGGGGTTGAGCGTCGTGATGACCAGCTCGCCGACCTCGCCTTCGGGCACGGGCTCGCCGGTGCCCGGGCGCACGATCTCGACGATCACGCCCTCGTCGATCACCAGGCCTTCGCGGGCCGAGGTCTCGTAGGCGATCAGGCCGAGGTCCGCCGTCGCGTAGCACTGGTAGCCGGCGATGCCGCGTTCGAGCAGCCAGTCGCGCAGGCTGGGCGGGAAGGCCTCGCCGCTGACCAGTGCCTTGCGCACGCTGGCGATCGGCACGCCGGTCTCGGCGGCCTTCTCGACCAGGATCTTCAGGAAGCTCGGCGTCCCGATGTAGCCGGCCGGCCTCAGCTCGGCCATGGCCTGCAGCTGCAGCTCGGTGTTGCCCACACCGCCGGGGAAGACGGTGCAGCCGAGCGCGTGGGCGCCGGTCTCCATCATCGAGCCGGCGGGGGTCAGGTGGTAGCTGAAGCTGTTGTGGATCAGCTCGCCGGCGCGGAAGCCCGCCGCATGGATGGCCCGCGACATGCGCCAGTAGTCGCGCGCCTCGCCCTCGGGTTCGTAGATCGGGCCGGGCGACTGGAAGACGCGGCGGGTGCGGTGCAGGCCCGGCTGGCCGATCCAGCCGATGGCCGAGTGCCCGCCGAAGACGTCCTGGGCGCGCTGCGCCTTCTGCCGCTCCAGCAGCTCGCCCTTGCGCGTCACCGGCAGGGCGGCCAGGGCGGCGCGTGTCGTCACGTGGCTGGCATCGATGCCCGCGAGCATCTCCGCGAACGCCGGCGCATGCCGCTGCGCATGCGCCACCTGACCCGGCAGGGCCGCCATCAGCGCCGCTTCGCGGTCGACCGGATCGCGTGTCTCCAGCGTATCGAGGTGCTCACTCATCGTCATCGCTCCAGGCGCCCAGTTGTTTCTTCACGAGGTTGACGAAGTCGCGCACCTCCGCGCCCGACTTCAGCTGACGTGTCCGCCAGCGCGGACTGCCGTGCGACGGCCGCTCCACGATCGCCGCCTCGACGACCCCGTCGCCCGCCGCAACCCTGGCGATCGCCGCCCCGCGCCGCTCGAACACGCCATCGCGCTCGACCAGCCCCGACTCGCGCAGGTCCCGTCGCAAGCGCCCCAAGGCCTCCTCGACCCTGAACGCCGGCGCCGCGAACCCCCACTCCTCGCCCATGAACCCCTCACGCAGTCAAAGAAGCATTCATCCAGCACATCCCGTGGATCCGGCTCCGCCGGTCCACCAGGATGGCCCCCTTGAGGGGGCGGCCGAAAGGCCGTAGGGGGTGGGCTACGCCAACCATCGCTTGCGCCGCTTGTAGGACTTGACGTCCTTGAAGCTCTTGCGATCGCCGCCGCCCATGCCGAGGTAGAACTCCTTGACGTCCTCGTTCTCGCGCAGGTCCTTGGCGGCGCCGTCCATCACGATGCGGCCGTTCTCCAGGATGTAGCCGTAGTCGGCGTAGCGCAGCGCGATGTTGGTGTTCTGTTCGGCCAGTAGGAAGGTCACGCCTTCCTTGGTGTTGAGGTCCTTCACGATCTCGAAGACCTCCTCGACGATCTGCGGCGCCAGGCCCATCGAGGGCTCGTCGAGCAGCACCATCTTCGGGTTGGCCATCAGCGCACGGCCGATCGCGCACATCTGCTGTTCGCCGCCCGAGGTGTAGGCCGACTGGCTGGTGCGGCGCGTCTTCAGGCGGGGGAAGTAGTTGTAGACCTTCTCCAGCGTCTGCGCCACGGCGGCCTTGCCGTCGCGGCGGGTGTAGGCGCCGGTCATCAGGTTTTCCTCGATGGTGAGATGGGCGAAGCAGTGCCGACCTTCCATCACCTGCACGACGCCGCGCTCGACCATGTCGGACGTGCTGAGCTTCTCGATGCGCTCGCCGCGCAGCTCGATGCTGCCCTTGGTGACATCGCCACGTTCGCCGGCCAGCAGGTTGCTGACGGCCCGCAGCGTGGTCGTCTTGCCCGCCCCGTTGCCACCGAGCAGCGCCACGACCTTGCCCTCTGGCACCTGCAGGCTCACGCCCTTGAGCACCAGGATGACGTGGTTGTAGATGACCTCGATGCCGTTGACGTTCAGAAGGATGTTGGGCTGCTCGTTCATGGTGTGCCTCGTGTCTCGTTCAAGCACAGCGCGCTGCGCTTGAACCAGGGGCCGGATGGGGGCCGGGCGGTGGGGAATGAAGAGGGGGAGGTGGCGTACTGCCATCGCTCCCCACGCCCCGGCTTGCAAGCCGGGGCGCTGAGCCTGGCACCTGAAGCCACGCAGGTGGCTTCAGGTGTCCGGACTCAGCCCTGGCAGTCTGCCGGGGTGCGGCGGTCGAGCTTCTTCTCGGCGGCGTACTTGTCGGCGGCGGTCTTGACCATCGGCTTGATGATCTGTTCGTCGGCCTGCAGCCAGTCGGAGGTGAAGTTCCACTTCGCGCCGTCCCAGGTGTGCACGCGCACCCAGCTCGAGCCGACGTGGTCGACGCAGCTGGTCGACACCGGGCGCATCACGCCGGAGAAGCCCAGGCCGTCGAGCTTCTTCTGGTCCAGGGCCAGGTTCTCGAGGCCCCAGCGGACCTGCTCGCCGGTCATGACCTTGCCCTTGCCGTACTTCTCCTGGGCGCGCTTGACGCCTTCGACGGCCAGCATCGCGGAGATCATGCCGCGCATGTAGAGCACCGAGCCGACCTCTTCCTTCGGGCCCGTGCCCTGGTTCTTGCCATGGACCTTGGCGATGATGTCCTGCACCACCTTGGCATCGGGCTGGGCACCGTGCTGCATGGCCGCCGCGTTGTAGCCCTTGGCCGCATCACCGACGTCCTTGACGTCCGGCTCGGCACCGGCCCACCACACGCCGTACATCTTGTCGCGCGGGTAGCCGGTGGCCACGGCCTCCTTGAGCGCCGTCGAGTTCATCACGCCCCAGCCCCACAGGAAGACGTAGTCCGGACGGCTCTGGCGGATCTGCAGCCAGGTCGACTTCTGCTCCACGCCCGGTGCGGTCACCGGCAGCAGTTGCAGGTCGAAGCCATGCATCTTGGCGCGTTCCTGCAGCAGCGGGATCGGCTCCTTGCCGAACGGCGAGTCGTGGTAGACCAGCGCGACCTTCTTGCCCTTGAGCTTGTCGAGGCCGCCTTCCTTCTTGGCCACATGCTGGACCAGCACGTCGGCGTTGATCCAGTAGGTGCCCAGCAGCGGGAAGTTCCACTTGAACACGCCGCCGTCCTGCGATTCGCTGCGACCGTAGCCCGCCGTGATCAGCGGGATCTTGTCGCCAGGTGCCTTCTCGGTCAGGGCGAAGGTGATGCCGGTCGACAGCGGCTGGAACACCGAGGCGCCCTTGCCCTTGAGGCGCTCGTAGCACTCCACGCCCTTGTCGGTGGCGTAGCCGGTCTCGCACTCCTCGTAGCTGATCTTCACGCCGTTCATGCCGCCGTTGGCATTGACCAGCTTGATGTAGTCGACGTAGCCATTGGCCCAGGGGATGCCGTTGGGTGCATAGGCACCGGTGCGATAGACCAGCACCGGGAAGTACTGTTCCTTGGCCTGTGCCTGCGCGGCCGTGCTGGTCAGCAGGCTGGCCATGGTGCTGGCGGTCAATGCCGCGACGAGGGCGAGGGACTTCAGTTTCATGGACGTCTCCTGGGTGTTGCGCCGTGCACGGCGCGTCGATGAATGAGGGGGCGAGTGGACTCTGATCGCGCCGCAGGGCGATCGTTCCGGTGTCAATGGGGGAAGGGCCAGAGGCGCAGTTTTTCCTTGCCGATGGCCCACAGGCGCGCAAGGCCATGCGGTTCGACGATCAGGAAGAAGACGATCAGCGCGCCGAAGATCATCGAGGTCAGGTGCGCGGCCGTCGCGGTCGACAGGCCCAGCAGCACGGTCACGTTGTCGAGCACGATGGGCACGATCACGATGAAGGCCGCACCGAAGAAGCTGCCCATGATCGAACCGAGGCCGCCGATGATGACCATGAAGAGCAGGTCGAAGGAGCGGTTGATGTTGAAGGCCGCCGGCTCCCAGGAGCCGAGGTGCACGAAACCCCACAGCGCGCCGGCCACGCCGACGATGAAGCTCGACACCGCGAAGGCGGTCAGCTTGGCGTAGACCGGCCGGATGCCGATGACCGCGGCCGCCACGTCCTGTCGCGCATGGCCATCCACTCGCGGCCGATGTTGCTGCGCACCAGGTTCTTGGCCAGCACGCCGAAGACGCACAGGAAGGCCAGGCAGAACAGGTACTTCTGAACGGGGGTCTCCACCGGCAGGCCCAGCACCTTCAGGCCGGCCACGCTGACCGAACCCGAGGCCGAGTCGTTGGTGAACCACTTGATGCGCAGGAAGGACCAGTCGACGAAGAACTGGGCCGCGAGCGTCGCCACCGCCAGGTAGAGACCCTTGATGCGCAGCGACGGCACGCCGAACAGGACGCCCACCACCGTGGCGCACACCCCGCCCATCAGCAGCGAGCCGATCAGCGGCATGCCCTCGATGCGCACCGCGAAGTTGTAGGCCGCGTAGGCGCCCACCGCCATGAAGGCGCCGGTGCCCAGCGAGATCTGGCCGCAGTAGCCGACCAGGATGTTCAGCCCCAGCGCGGCGAGCGACAGGATCAGGAAGGGGATCAGCACGGCCCGGAACAGGTACTCCGGCGCGATCATCGGCACGACGATCGCCGCGAAGGCGATCAGCAGGCCGATGGCGACGCGGTCCTGCCGGATCGGGAAGATCTGCTGATCCGCCGGGTAGCTGGTCTTGAACTGCCCATTTTCACGATAGATCATGGCATTCCTCTGCAGCGGCACATGCCGCGATGCCCGACAGGGGCACGAAATCTTCATCAAGTGACAGGCGTGGATCCGGCTCTGCCGGTCAGCCGCCTGAGCCCCCTCGGGGGGCAGCGAGCGAAAGCGAGCGTGGGGGCTTCATACCCGGTCGATGATCTTTTCGCCGAACAGGCCTTGAGGCCTGACGAGCAGGAAGATCAAGGCGAGCACGTAGGCGAACCAGATCTCGATGCCGCCGCCGACCAGCGAGCCGATGTAGACCTCGCTGAGCTTCTCGCCCACGCCGATGATCAGCCCGCCGATGATGGCGCCGGGCACGCTGGTGAGACCGCCCAGGATCACCACCGGCAGGGCCTTGAGGGCGACCAGCGAGAGCGAGAACTGCACACCCAGCTTGCTGCCCCAGATGATCCCGGCGACCAGCGCGACAAAGCCTGCGACCGACCACACGATGACCCAGATGCGGTTCAGCGGGATGCCGATCGACTGGGCCGCCTGGTGGTCGTCGGCGACCGCGCGCAGCGCCCGCCCGGTCGCCGTCTTCTGGAAGAACAGGCTGAGCGCCGCGACCAGCGCCGCCGCGATCAGCGCGGCATAGAGGTCTTCCTGGCTGATCAGCACGCCGCCCTGGAAGGTGCTCTCGAACAGGAAGATCGGGTCCTTGGGCAGGCCCACGTCGATCTTGTAGATGTCGCTGCCGAAGATCGTCTGGCCGAAGCCGTCGAGGAAGTAGGTGATGCCCAGCGTGGCCATCAGCAGCGTGATGCCTTCCTGGTTGACCAGCTTGCCCAGCACCAGGCGCTCGATGATCCAGGCCACCGCGATCATCACCATCATGGCCAGCGCGAAGCCGAGGATGTTGGCCAGGATCTTGTTGTCGAAGCCCAGCAACTTGGGCCCCCACTCCGCGAAGCGTGCCATCGCCAGCGCCGCGAACAGCACCATCGCGCCCTGCGCGAAGTTGAAGACGCCGCTGGCTTTGAAGATCAGCACGAAGCCCAGCGCGATGAGCGAATACAGCATGCCCGCCATCAGGCCGCCGAAGAGCGTCTCAAGGAAGAAACCCATCTCGTTGCTCCTGGCTCAGTGGCTGGTGCCGAGGTACGCCGAGATGACGTCCTCGTTGTTGCGGACCTCGTCGGGCGTGCCGTCGCCGATCTTCTTGCCGTAGTCGAGCACGACGACGCGGTCGGAGATGTCCATCACCACGCCCATGTCGTGCTCGATCAGCACGATGGTGGTGCCGAACTCGTCGTTGACGTCGAGGATGAAGCGACACATGTCCTGCTTCTCCTCGACGTTCATGCCGGCCATCGGTTCGTCGAGCAGCAGCACCTGCGGCTCCATCGCCAGCGCGCGGCCGAGGTCGACCCGCTTCTGCAGGCCATAGGGCAGTCGGCCGACCGGCGTCTTGCGGAAGGCCTGGATCTCCAGGAAATCGATGATCCGCTCGACGTGCGCGCGGTGTTCGGCTTCCTCGCGCCGCGCCGGCCCGAGGTGGAAGGCCTGCTGGAACAGGTTGGTCCGCATCTTCAGGTTGCGGCCCGTCATGATGTTGTCGATCACGCTCATGCCCTTGAACAGGGCCAGGTTCTGGAAGGTGCGCGCGACGCCCATCTCCGCGACCTGGCGCGAGTTCATGTGGCTGAAGGTCTGGCCGCGGAAGGTGATGCGGCCTTCCTGCGGCGTGTAGACACCGTTGATGCAGTTGAGCATCGAGCTCTTGCCCGCGCCGTTCGGGCCGATGATGGCGCGCACCTCGTGCTCGCGGACGTTGAAGCTGATGTCGGTCAGCGCCTTCACGCCGCCGAAGCGCAGGCTGATGTTGCTCACGTCGAGGATGACCTCGCCGATGACCTTGCCGGTCATGCTGTTGTCGTCGGCCATCAGGCGGCCCTCCTCACGGCCGGGAAGGTCTGGGTATCGATGATCTGCAGCGTCGCCGAGACGCTGCCGGTGCGGCCGTCCTCGAACTTCACGACGGTCTCGATGAACTGCTCGGACTTGCCGGCGTAGAGCGCCTCGACCAGCACCTGGTACTTGTCGTTGATGAAGCCGCGCTTGACCTTGCGGGTGCGCGTCATCTCGCCGTCGTCGGCATCGAGTTCCTTGTGCAGCACGAGGAAGCGGCTGATCTGGCTGCCGGCGAGCTTGTCGTCCTGCGCCAGGTCGGCGTTGACCTGTTCGACGCACTGGCGGATCAGTTCCTGCACCTCGGGCTTCTGCGACAGGTCGGCGTAGCCGGCGTAGGGCAGGTTGCGCTTCTCGGCCCAATTGCCGACCGCCTCGACGTCGATGTTGACGAAGGCGCAGACCTTCTCGCGGCCATCGCCGAAGGCGACCGCCTCCTTGATGTGCGGGAAGAACTTCAGCTTGTTCTCGACGTACTTGGGCGCAAACATCGCGCCGTCGTTGGCACCCCCCTTGAGGCGGCCGACGTCCTTGACCCGGTCGATGATCTTCAGGTGGCCGTGGCCGTCGATGAAGCCGGCGTCGCTGGTGCGGTACCAGCCGTCGGCGGTCAGCACCTTGGCGGTCGCGGCGGGGTTCTTGTAGTACTCCTTGAGCAGGCCACCGCTCTTGACGAGGATCTCGCCGTTGTCGGCCAGCTTGATCTGCACGCCCTCGATGGGCACGCCCACCGTGTCGGCGCGGGCCTCGTGGTCAGGCTGCAGGCAGACGAACACGGCGGTCTCGGTCGAGCCGTAGAGCTGCTTGAGGTTGATGCCGATCGAGCGGTAGAAGGTGAACAGGTCCGGCCCGATCGCCTCGCCGGCCGTGTAGGCCACGCGCACCCGGCTGAAGCCCAGCGTGTTGCGCAGCGGACCGTAGATCGCCAGGTCGCCGAGCGTGTACTTCAGGCGGTCCAGCAGGCCGACCGGCTGGCCGTCCATCAGCGTCGGACCGATGCGTCGTGCCAGCGCCATGCAGCGGTGGAACAGCGCCTTCTTGAGCGCGCTGGCATCCTCCATGCGGATCATCACGCTGGTGAGCAGGCCCTCGAACACGCGCGGCGGGGCGAAGTAGTAGGTCGGGCCGATCTCCTTCAGGTCGATCGTGACCGTCGCGCCCGACTCGGGGCAGTTCACCACGTAGCCGCAGACCAGCCACTGCGCGTAGCTGAAGCAGTTCTGGCCGATCCAGGCCGGCGGCAGGTAGGCCAGCACTTCCTCGGCGCTGCCGAGCTTGTCGAAGCGGGCGCCGGCGCCGGCGCGGTCGATCAGCGAGGCGTGCGTGTGCACGACGCCCTTCGGATTGCCGGTCGTGCCGGAGGTGAAGAACATCGCCGCGACGTCGGTCGTGCGGGTCTTCTCGATCGCCGCTTCGAGGAAGCCAGGGTGGCTCGCCGCGTGAGCCTGTCCGGCGGCGGCGAGGTTGTCGAGCGAGTCCAGGCCCGGCTCGTCGTACTTGCGCAGGCCGCGCGGATCGTCGAACCAGATGCGGGCGAGGGCGGGGCACTGCTCGCGCACCTCCAGCAACTTGTCGACCTGCTCCTGGTCCTCGACCACCGCGAAGGCGACCTCGGCATTGGTGACCGGGAAGACGAACTCGGCGGCGACCGCGTCCTGGTAGAGCGGCACCGGCACGGCGCCCAGCGACTGCGCGGCCAGCATCGTGGCGTACAGGCGCGGCCGGTTGTCGCCGACGACGATGAGGTGCTGGCCTGGCTGCAGGCCGGCCTGGGCCAGGCCGCTGGCCAGTGCGCGGACCTGTTCGCGCAGGTGCTGCCAGGTCCAGGTCTGCCAGATGCCGTATTCCTTCTCGCGCAGCGCGGGCGCATTGGGGCGCTGCTTCGCATGCGCCAGCATCAGGCGCGGGAACGTGTCGGTCACCACGGATCTCCTCGAGGTCGGCGGGCCCGGACGGGGCCACGCAGCGATGTCGTCTGAAGTCGATCCTAAGGCTGTGTTTGACGTCAGGTTGTCAGCCCGACGACAATTTGCGGGACTTCCCTCGGCAGGACTTTCCCGGGGCAGTCGTGTCAGCGTCCCGACAGCGTGCCTCAGGAGCGGATCGATGAGCGACCCCGACACCTTGCTCGACAGCCCCGTCCATCCCCCCTTGCGCGCGCCGCTGCGCCAGCGCGCCCGGCCCGCCCTGGCGGCTGAACTCGACATGGTTCCCTGGCTGCCGCTGCTCGCGCCGGACGAACGTTCGCGCGTGGTGGCCGACCTTCAGGTGGCCGATGCGGCGGTCGGCGACTACGTCTGCAAGATCGGCCGCCCGGCAGGCTTCTGGTTCGGCGTGGTCGACGGCCTGTTGAAGATGAGCAACGACAGCACGCAGGGCGCCTCCATCACCTTCACCGGCGTGCCGCCGGGGGCCTGGTTCGGCGAGGGCACGCTGCTCAAGCACGAGGTCTACCGCTACAACATCGAGGCCTTGCGCAAGAGCACGGTGGCCGGCCTGCCGGTGACGACCTTCGAATGGCTGCTCGGTCGCAGCATCGCCTTCAACCGCTACGTGATGAACCAGCTCAACGAGCGGCTCGGCCAGTTCATCGCGGCACGCGAGATCGACCGCATGAACGACCCCGACACCAAGGTCGCCCGCAGCCTGGCCGCGCTGTTCCACCCGGTGCTCTACCCCGGCGTCGGCGAGGTGCTGCGCATCACCCAGCAGGAACTCGCCTACCTGGTCGGACTGTCCCGCCAGCGCGTCAACGAGGCCCTGCAATCGCTGCAGGGCCAGGGCCTGATCCGCATCGAGTACGGCGGCGTGCGCGTGCTCGACCTGGCGGGGCTGCGGCGGGTGGTGGGGCGCGGGAGCGCCTAGTTCATGAACCCGATCGACGCCCGCTTGCCCGCGCCCGCGTCGGGCAGGTCGGCCGGGACGATGCGTTCGCGGTGGGCGAGCTTGGCGTTGCCGAAGGCGGTCATCCAGGCGCGGCGCATCTCGCGCGGGGCCAGCTCGGCCATGGCGTCGAGCACGTCGTCGCCGGGCTGCTCGTCGAAGCGGCGGCCCCAGTCGTGGCCGGCGCGGATGCCCTGGTACAGGCGCACGGCGATGCGGCGCGCGGCGTCGCGGTCGGGCATCTGCACCTCGTAGACGTTCATCCGGTTGAGGATGGGCTCGGGGATCGCGCGCTCGTCGTTCGCGGTGGCCACCCAGATGACCTGGCTGGCATCGATCGGGACCTCGGCGAACTCGTCGATGAAGGTGTGCGCGGTGTCGTGCTCCAGCAGGCCGTAGAGCGCACCCAGCGGGTCGTAGGCATGTTCGCCGCCGGCCTTGTCGATCTCGTCGACCACCATCACCGGGTTGGCGTAGGAGCCGTCGACCAGGGTCTCGAAGACCTTGCCCGGCCGTGCGCCCTTCCACTGCGAGCTGGCGCCCGACAGCACCCAGCCGGCGGTCAGCGAGCTCATCGAGATGAAGCCCATGCCGGTGCCCAGCAGCTGCGAGATCTCGCGCGCGAAGTGGGTCTTGCCGACACCGGGCGGGCCGAGCAGCAGCATCGGCGTGATCTCCAGCGCGTCGCGGCTGTCCTCGCACAGCGCCAGCTGGCGGCGCACGTCGTCGAGCACCTCGTGGAAGTTGGGCAGCGTGTCGTAGAGGTGGTCCATCGCCGGCAGCGACGAGGGCTTGACCTGGAAGCGCTCGGGACCCTTCTCGAGCATGCGCTCGTAGGTGGCGCGCAGGTTCTCGTGTTCCTTCTGCGGCAGCTTGGTCAGCCGCTTCTCGACCTCGTCGAGGCGGTAGACATGCCGCATCTGCGCGATCGGGATCGCCTTGGCGCAGGTGGGAACCAGTTCGGTCGATGGCGACGGGTTCATGCAGACCTCCAGGTACGGAAAAGCTGTCACGTCATTGCAGCAAAGCATGCCGCAGCCATGGCCCGGATATCACCCCGGAAGGCCCCTCAATCCGGAGGATGGCCACCATGCCGGCACGCCCTGGCGTGACGCAGTGCGGGCAGAACTAGCAATGCGCATGCCGATGCGACCGGTCATGGCAGGACTCGACAAGGTCTGGACGAGCCCGCATCAGCGCGTGACACTGCGTGCCGCACCGGCCCGGAAGGCTGGCGACGAGGAGACACGATGGCGACAAAGAAACCGGCGGCCCGCACGGCCGCCAGCGCGAAGGGCCGGGTCGGGAAGACGGACGCGAAGCCCGCAGTCCAGGCATCCGGCAAGTCAGCCGGCAAGTCAGCCGGCAAGACTGCCCCGCGCGAGCTGGTCCTGCTGGTGGCGACCCGCAAGGGTGCATGGATCCTGCGCGGCGACGCCAAGCGCAAGACCTGGGCACTGGAAGGGCCGCACTTCCACGGCCACGTGGTCCAGCACCTCGTGCTCGACCCGCGCGACGGTCGCACGCTGCTGGCCTCTGCCAAGACCGGTCACCTCGGGCCGACCATCTTCCGCTCGACCGACTTCGGCCGGAAGTGGACCGAGGCCGAGCGTCCCCCAGCCTTCGACAAGGCGCCCGAAGGCCAGGTCGGCCGCAGCGTCGACCACACCTTCCACCTCGCGCCCGGCCCGGCCGACGAGCCCGGCAGCTGGTATGCCGGCACCTCGCCCCAGGGCCTGTTCCGCAGCGACGACGGTGGCAAGACCTGGCGCGGCCTGCCCGGCGTCAACGACAACATGACGATGCGGCCGTGGATGGGCACGGTGCAGGACGGCACGCCCGACGGGCCCAAGCTGCACTCCATCCTGATCGATCCGCGCGACCGCCGGCACCTCTACTTCGGCATGTCCGGCGGCGGCTTCCACGAGTCGCTCGACGGCGGCGAGACCTGGCAGCCGCTGCTCGACGGCATGGAAGTCGTCGGCGGCTTCGAGGCCAGCGAGCCGACCTTCCACGACCCGCATTGCGTGCGCCTCGCGCCGAGCAACCCGGACCGGCTCTGGCAGCAGAACCACTGCGGCATCTACCGCCTCGACCGGCCCGGCACGACCTGGACGCGGGTCGGCCGCAAGATGCCCAAGAAGGTCGGCGACATCGGCTTTCCCATCGTGGTGCACCCGCGCGAGGCCGACACCGCCTGGGTCTTCCCGATGGACGGCACCGACGTGTGGCCGCGCACCGCGCCGCAGGGCAAGCCGGCCGCCTACGTGACCCGCAACGGCGGGCGCACGTGGACCCGCCAGGACCAGGGTTTCCCGCCCGAACAGGCCTGGTGGACCATCAAGCGCCAGGCCATGACGGGCGACGACTGCAAGCGCGTGGGACTCTATGTCGGCACGACCCAGGGCGAGCTGTGGGCCAGTGCCGACGAGGGCGAGAGCTGGCGCTGCATCGCGCGGCATCTGCCCGAGATCTATTCGGTGGAAGCGGCCTGGAGAACGTGAGCCAGGATGTGAGCCCCCAAGCTCGCTTTCGCTCGCTACCCCCCGAGGGGGCTGCCCGACGATGGACCAGCGGAGCCGGATCCATGGCGGGGGGCTGGATGAATGGCCGGCGCGGTCGAGTACGTTGGAGAAGAACAGGTGAAGGTGCTGATTCCGTCGTCCTTGTTGTCGTACACCCGGCGCATGTGGGTCGAGGCCGACGGCGCGACGCTGGACGCGTTGCTGCGGGACCTTGACCGGCAGTACCCCGGCCTGCGCTTCCGCATGGTCGACGAGCAGGACCGGCTGCGGCCGCACATGCGCGTGTTCATCGATGCCCGGCCGGTCCACGACCTCGGCCGCCCGCTCGATCCGGCCGTACCCGTGCACATCGTGCAGGCCCTGAGCGGCGGCTAGCGCAGAAACGGCGCCGGGTTGCCGCCAACCTGCCCAGTCGCGCCTGTTGGCCCAGCGCGGCGAATGACAACGCGCCGGTGACCCGAGCGCCGTGCCGCCGCAAGAACAGGTCCCCGCCATCGTGGACCGGCGCAAGGACCCTCACCTGCCGCGCCCGCAGGCCAGCGCCGGGCCGCCCCAAGCGGCCTGCGCCAGCCCCCCCGGGGGGCGGATCACGCGTACCCGCGTGACCGGGGGCCTTATTTCACCCAGGTGTTGAGCTGGATGATGGGCAGCAGCACGGCCAGCACGATCAGCATCACGGCCAGGCCCATCACGACGATCAGCAGCGGCTCCAGGATGGTGGCCGTCTGCATGGCGCGGCGCTGGACCTCGGTGCCGAGCTGGTTGGCGGCGCGCTGCAGCATCTGCGGCAGCTCGCCGGTCTGCTCGCCCAGGCGGGCGAACATGGCCAGCAGGCCGGGAAAGCGCTTCTTGGCGGCCAGCGCCGATCCCAGTGGCGCGCCTTCACGGACCTGCGCCAGCGCGTCCATCGCGTCGGCCCGCATGGCCTCGTTGGACAGCGTCTCGGCCGCCGCCTGCAGCGCCTTGAGGATGGGCACGCCCGCGCCAGCCAGCATCGCCAGCGTGCCGGCGAAACGGGCCGCGTTGTAGCCGCGGGCGAGCTTGCCCAGCAGCGGCAGCGTCAGGAAGCCGGCGTCCAGCCGCTCGCGCGTGGCGGCGTTGCGGCGCATCAGCTTGAGCGTGCCGACCGCGCCGGCGACCGCCAGCAGCAGCAGCCAGCCCCAGCCGCGCAGGAAGGCGCTGATGCCCAGCATGGCGCTGGTCAGCCAGGGCAGCGCGCGCTTGCCGCCAACGAAGACCTGGGCGACCTGCGGCACCACGTAGGTGACCAGGAAGACGACGATGACGATCGCCACCAGCGAGACGATGGCCGGGTAGAGCGCCGCGCCGATCAGCTTGGCCTTCAGCGCCTGGCGTTCTTCCAGGTCGTCGGCCAGCTTCTCGAGCACGCGGCCGAGCTGGCCGGTCTGCTCGCCGGCCGAGACCACCGCGCGGTAAATGTCGTCGAACTCGCGTGGCGCGGTGCCGAGCGCGCGGGCGAAGGTGGAGCCGGCGTTGACCTCGGCGCGCAGGTGCGCCAGCAGCTCGGCCTGGCGCGGCTCCTCGGCCTCGTCGGCCAGGGCGGTCAGGGCGCGTTCGAGCGGCAGTCCGGCGGCGACCAGGCCGGCGAGCTGGCGGGTCCAGATCGCCAGCGTGGTCGAGGTGAAGACCCGCTTGCGCATCATCGACGCCCCGACCTGCGCGCCGCTCTCGTTGCTGGCCACCGGCTGCACCTCCATCGGCACCAGCGCACGGGCGCGCAGCATCGAGCGCACCGCCTTGGCGTTGTCGCCGTCCAGCAGCCCGGTCTGGGTCTTGCCGTCGGCGTCGAGGGCTTCAAAACGGTAGGCGGGCATGGCTCAGATTCCTTCAGGGCCGGCGCACGCTCGGCCGGCGGGCCGCCCCAAGGCCGGGCGCGCCCCTCCGGGGGGCAGCGCGGGGCCGAAGACATCAGCGTGGGGGCCCGTCATTCCCGGGTGACGCGGAGCAGTTCTTCGCTGGACGTGATGCCGGCGGCGACCAGCCGCATGCCGTCCTCGCGCATCGTCTTCATGCCGCCCTGCTCGGCCGCCACGAAGAGCTGCGATTCGGCCGCGCGGTTGTGGACCAGCGCGCGGATCTTGTCGTCGGCCACCAGCAGCTCGTAGATGCCGGTGCGGCCGCGGTAGCCGGTGCGGCCGCAGGCCTCGCAGCCGACCGCATGCCAGCGGCCGCGCTCGTCCTGGCGCTTGCAGTCGCCGCAGAGCTTGCGCACCAGGCGCTGGGCCAGCACGCCGATCAGGCTGGAGCTGAGCAGGAAGGGCTCGATGCCCATGTCGGTCAGGCGGGTGACGGCGCTGGGCGCGTCGTTGGTGTGCAGCGTGGCCAGCACCAGGTGACCGGTCAGCGAGGCCTGCACCGCGATCTGCGCGGTCTCGTGGTCGCGGATCTCGCCGATCATGATGACGTCCGGGTCCTGCCGCAGGATGGCGCGCAGGGCCTTGGCGAAGGTCAGGTCGATGCGGGCGTTGACCTGCGTCTGGCCGATGCCGGGCAGCTCGTACTCGACCGGGTCCTCGACCGTCAGCACGTTGGTCGTGCTGGTGTCGACCTCGGCCAGGCCGGCGTAGAGCGTGGTGGTCTTGCCCGAGCCGGTCGGGCCGGTCACGAGCACGATGCCGTGTGGCTGGGCGATCAGGCGCTGGAAGCGCGCCAGCGTGTCGCCTTCCATGCCCAGGCCGGCCAGCGAGAACTTGGCCTCGCCCTTGTCCAGCAGGCGCAGCACCGCGCGTTCGCCATGCACGCCGGGCAGGGTCGAGACACGCACGTCGATGGCCCGCCCGCCGATGCGCAGCGAGATGCGGCCGTCCTGCGGCAGGCGCTTCTCGGCGATGTCCAGCTCGGCCATGATCTTCAGGCGCGAGATCAGCGCCGCATGCAGCGCCTTGTTGGGCTGCACCACCTCGCGCAGCGTGCCGTCGACGCGGAAGCGCACCGCGCTGCTGCGCTCGTAGGGCTCGATGTGGATGTCGCTCGCGCCGTCCTTGGCCGCCTGCGTCAGCAGCGCGTTGAGCATGCGGATGATGGGCGCGTCGTTGCTGGCTTCCAGCAGGTCCTCGACCGCTGGCAGGTCCTGCATCATGCGGCTCAGGTCGACGGCGCTCTCGACCTCGCCGACGACCGCGGCGGCGCTCGACTCGCCGCCGGCATAGGCCGCGGCGATGCGGCGGGCCAGCGACTCGGGCGGCTCCAGTTCCAGCGCGTCGACCGCGTAGAGGCGCTGGACCTCGGCCAGCGCGCTGCGGTCGACGGCGGCGTCGGTCCACAGCACCAGGCGCTGGCCGTCGTCCTCCAGCAGGATGCGCTGGGCCTTGGCCCAGGCGTAGGGCAGCGGATGGCGCATGCGGCGTCCCTGCTCAGCGGCCGGTGGCCGGCTTGCCCCAGTCGGCCGGAGCCGCTGCGGCAGGCGCAGCCGGTGCCGACCCGGCAGTCCCCGGCCGGCGGATCTCGGGGATCACGGCCGACTCGTTGATGTTGCCGATCACCGAAGGCTTGGGCTGGCCGTTGAGCTGCTGGGCCCGGATCGCGTCGTAGCGGTCCAGCGTCAGCGCGTTGGCATCGTCCTGCGTGCGCATCACGACCGGGCGCAGGAAGACCAGCAGGTTGCTCTTGGTGCGCTGGCGCTTCTCGGAGCGGAACAGGTTGCCCAGCAGCGGGATGCTGGCCAGGCCGGGGACCTTTTCCTCGTTGTCGCCGAAGTCGTCCTTGAGCAGCCCGCCGAGCACCATGATCTGGCCGTCGTCGACCACGACGGTGGTCTCGATCGAGCTCTTGTCGGTGGTCGGGCCGGCGGTCGACGAGACCGAGGTGACGGTCGAGTTCTCCTGGAAGATCACCATGCGCACGGTGCCGTTCTCGCCGATCTGCGGCTTGACCCGCAGCGTCAGGCCGACGTCCTTGCGCTCGATGGTCTGGAACGGGTTGGTCGCGCCGGTGCCGGTGCCGGTGTTGGTGAAGGTGCCGGTCACGAAGGGCACGTTCTGGCCGATCACGATCTTGGCCTCCTCGTTGTCGAGCGAGACGAGGTTGGGCGTCGACAGGATGTTGGCGCCGGTGTTCGATTCGAGGAAGCGGGCCAGCGCGCCCAGCGTGTAGACGCCGTTGATGGCCTTGAACAGGCCGACGTTCAGGCCGGTGCCCAGCGACGGCGCGGTGTTGGTCGACGCGGCCAGCGACAGGTTGACGATGTTGGAGCCGGCCCCGGCCGTGGCCGAGTAGTTGGTGCCGACCGCCACGCCGTACTTGTCGCCCTTGCTGCCCAGCAGCGTCTGCCACTGGAAGCCGAACTCGGCCGCCTGGGTCGCGTCCATCTTGACGATCATCGACTCGACATAGACCTGCGCGCGGCGCGCGTCGAGCTGGTCGATCACGCCGCGCAGCTGGCGGTAGACCGGTTCGGGTGCGCTGATGATGAGCGAGTTGGTGGCCGGGTCGGCCTGGATGAAGCCGCCGGTCGACGGGCTGGCGGCTGCGGCGACCGGGGCCGTGCTCTGCGGCGACGCGGCGTTGTTGCCGCCGGCCGCCGCCAGTGTCTGGCCCTGGCCCGGCGTGCCGGCCGACAGGCCGGTCGCGCCGCTGCCACCGGCGCCGCCGCCGGAGCCGCCACCCGCGCCGTAGGCCGCACGCAGCACCTGGGCGAGCTTCACCGCATCGGCGTTCTTCAGGTAGACGACGTAGATGTTGCCGGCCGGCCCGCCGGCGGGCGTCGGTCGGTCGAGCTTGTCGATCACCGCGATCACGGCGGCCAGCCGGGCCGGGTTGGGTGCGCGGATCAGCAGCGCGTTGGTGCGCGGGTCGGCCACCACCGACACGACCGCAGTACCCGGCGCCGCACCCGCCGCGGCCGCGCCACCGTCGGCGAAGCGCTGGACGATGGGCGCAAGGTCCGAGGCCAGCGCGTGCTGCAGCGGGAAGACCTCCAGCCCGCTGTGCGAAGGCACGTCCAGCGCCGCGATGATCTTGGCCAGGCGCTGCAGGTTGTCGGCGTAGTCGGTGATCACCAGGCTGTTGTTGCCCGGGTTGGCGTTGATCGTGTTGTTCGGCGTGATCAGCGGGCGCAGCACGGTCACCAGGTTGTTGGCGTTCTCGTGCTGGATGCGGAAGATCTGGGTCAGGATCTGGTCGCCGCGTCCGACCACCGATCCGACCGAGACCGAACCGGTCTGCAGCTTGGCCTCGGCCTCGGGCACGACCTTGAGCAGCCCGGCGACCTCGACCACCGCGAAGCCCAGGCCGCGCAGCGCGGCGAGGTAGTTCAGGAAGGCCTCGCGCTGGGTCAGCTTCTGCTCGCTGTAGAGCGTCATCGTGCCCTTGACGCGCGGGTCGACCACGATCTGGCGGTCCAGGATCGCGGCCATCGCACGCGACACCGCGTCGATCTCGGCGTTGACGAAGTTGATCTGCACCAGCTCGCGCTGGGCCGCGCGGCTGCGGGTGGACGAGGCGGCGCTGGCCGGCGGCTTGGCGGCGGCGGGCGGCGTCGCGGCGCCGGGGTTCTGCGCCCAGGCCAGCGGCGTCAGCGACGGGGCCAGCACCGCGCAGGACAGCAGCGTGGCGGCCAGCCCTTGCAGGCGCAGCCGGGCAGGGCGGGATGCGGCCGGAGCGGGACGCAGCTTCATGGTCATCCGATCGTGAGCACGGAGCGCGCGCCGTCGCGCCGTCCGATGATGTTGAGCAGGTTGCTGAGCGCGGCCTGGTCGGCCTCGGCCGCGCTGGCCTCGCCGCGCAGGCGCAGGCCGCTGGCACTCCAGCTGCCCTGGCCCGACAGCAGCAGGGCGCCGTCGAGGGTGCTCAGGCCGACCTGGGCGGTGCCGGCCTGGGCCGGGTCGGCGCTGATGGCGATGCGGTAGCTGCCCAGGCGCGGCAGCGTGGCCAGGCGCGAGGAAAAGTCGCGCAGTTCCAGGACGGCCTGGCCTTCCATCGAGAACCGCCCGGCGGCCCATTCGAGCTTCAGGCCTTGCGTGCCCAGGCGCAGCGCACCGCCGGGCTGCAGCGTGTTCCAGGGCGTGCCCAGGCCGACCAGCCAGGCGGCCGGCCACTGGGCGATCCAGCGGCTGCCGTCGGGTTCAGGGGCGGCGGCGCCGGGGCTGCGGCTGCCGGGATCGTCCAGACCCTGCACCCGCACGGCGACGCGGCCCCAGCCGGGCTGCACGCGGACTTCGGCGGTGCCTTGGATGCAGCAGTCCTGGCGCAGGTTCAGGGCCAGGCCGAGGCCGTCGAGCAGCGTCGGGCGCAGCGTCCAGCCCAGCCGGCCGGGCAGGGCACGGGCATCGCGGCTGCCGGCGCCGGCACCCAGCACGAGCACCGCGTCGCCGGACCAGACGGTGCCGCGCGCGTCGGCCAGCTGGACCTGGTCGCGGCTGGCGCTGGCGACCGCATCGGCCAGCCAGCGCGCCGGCGCGAAGGCGACCAGCGTCAGCAGGCCGCCCAGCAGCGCACCCCAGAAGGCCCAGCGGCGCGGCTGGCGCTCGGCATGGGCGGCCTCGCGTTCACGCTGCAGCGTGGCCAGGCGCCGGCCCGGCGCGCCGCTGCCGAAGGCCGACGGCAGACCGGCGAGCGAGGGCTCGCGGCGGCGCAGCGACCAGGCAGGGAGGGCGGGCAGGCGGCGGGACATGGGCTGAGGGCGTCGCGTGATGGGGGTGTGGTCGTTGCAGGGAGTGCGAGATGGGTGGGCGTTGTGTGGGCGTTGTATGGGCGATGTGTGGGCGATCTGTGGTCGATCCGCTTGCGATCAGCCCGGACGCCCCAGCGCCAGCACGACGCTGCCGCCGTACAGCGCCCCAATGCGGTTGACCTGCAGCTCGACGACGCGGGCGCGGGCCGCGCCGCGCACCTCGGCCAGCCAGCCGGTCAAGGTGGCCGCATCAAGGCCGGTCAGCGTGATGGTCGCGCGGTCGCCGGCCATCTGCAGCTTGGCGTTGGCGCCCAGCCGGGTGACGGCCGCGCGCAGCGCCGCCTCGGCCTGCTCGGGCGAGATCGGCGGCAAGGCCCGCAGCTCGCGCGCTTCCTGCGCCAGCAGTTGCATCTCGGCCAGCTGCAGGTCCAGCGCGGCGCGTTGTGCCGGCACGGTCCGCAGCGTGTTCAGGGCCGGCTGCACCGCGATCTGCCAGACCAGCAGCAGGCCGACCGCCGCGGCGGCCCAGCCCACCATGCGGCGCTCGCGCGGGGCCAGCGCGGACCAGCGTTCGCGCAGCGGCGCGGTGTGCGGTGCCAGTGCCGCCGCCAGCGGCTGCAGCCGCGCGCCAAGGGCGCTGGCCGGCGCCGGTCGGTGGCGCGTGGGCGTCAGGGACCGGCTCATCGCGCGGCTCCGGCGGTTGCGCGGGTCAGCGCCAGCTGCTGGGCGCCGCCCTCGATGCGCCAGCCGGCTGGCTGCAGCCGGCTGCGCAGCTGCGCGACCTCGTCGTCGCCGAGCTGCGGCGCGGCCAGCGTCAGGCGGCCGTTGTCGTAGCGCAGCGTCTGCACCGGCAGCTTGTCGGGCCAGGCGCTGGCGAGGGCCTGCAGCATCGGCTCCAGGTCGGTGTCGCCGGCCTTGCCGGCGGCGGCGCGCAGCGACTCGTTCTCGCGCCGCATCTGCACCGGCGCGTCCAGGATGGCGCGCACCTGCGGGTGGGCGCTGCGCAGCAGCTGGGTCATGCGCTCCTTGCGGTCGGCCAGTTCGCTGCGCTGCTGCCAGGCCCAGGCGTTCAGGCCGATCAGCTGCACGCCGATCAGCCCGGCCAGGCCCCAGCGCACCGGACGCCAGGCGGGGCTGCGCAGGCGGGTCAGGGCATCGCGCAGCACGGTCGCGCCGCGGTGGCGCGGCGTCAGTCCGAACTGGCGCAGGTTCCAGCGGCCTTCCGAGGCGCCCAGCAGGCGCTGGGCCGGCGTGCGCACGGCCACCGGTCGACCCAGCCAGGCCTCGGCGGCCTGCACCAGCGCCGGGCTGGCGCTGCACTGCAGGTCGTCGGGCAGCGGGTCGGGCAGCAGGGCCTGGGTCAGCGCGCCGGGGCGTCCGGCAGCGGTGTTCCAGGGCCACGCGAGCAGCCCGTCGGATTGGCTCAACGTGACCCAGGCGCGGCCGTCGTCGGCACCGGCGTCGTCCGCTTCGGCCAGCACGCTGGCGATGTCCAGCATGGCCGGCAGAGCGCCCGGCACCTGGGCCGGCACGACCCGGTCGACCGGCCTGCCGGCGGCTTCCAGGCGCTCGATGGCGGCCTTCAGCGCGGTGGCGTCCATCACCGCGACCCAGGCGTCCGAGCCGGGCTGCGCACCCGGTTCGAGGGCCAGGTGCAGCCCGTCGATGTCGTCGAGCACGAGCTCTTCGAGCAGGCCGCGCAGCGCGCCGTCCATGCGCGAGGCCGGCGCACGCGGCACGGTGATGCGGTGGAAGCTGACGTCGCCGGGTGCGCAGACCAGCACCGTGCTGGTGGCCGCGGGCAGCAGCGCGAGCGGGGCCCGGCCTTCGCTGCCGACCGAGCGACCGTCCGCGCTGAGGACGTGCTGCCAGCCTTCCGGGCCTCGCCCCGCGCCGTCCGGATTGCCCGCAGCGGCACCTGCCAGCAGGCGTGCGCGGGGGGGCAATTGAAGGATCAGCACGCTCATGGGGATGTGGAAAAGCCGTCGGCGATTGTAGGTGGCAGGGTACGGAAATCCCGCCGAATCATGGGGTTGCAATTCATTGCTGGAGTGACGTGCGAACTGTTGCCGGATCGATCCGGCGCGACATCAGCACCCGCACGTCGCGGCTCTGCGGGTTGCGTTCGAGCAGCGAGCGCTGGCTGACGACCAGCGTGTCCAGGCGCATGGTGCCGTCGACCTCGAAATAGCGTGAGTTGACGCCCAGGCGCTGGCTGTCCAGCGCCGCGCCCGGCCCCAGCACCTCGCGGGCGTCCTCGACCTGCTGAAGGTGCTTGCGCAGCCGCGCCTGCACCAGCCGTTCCGCGCCGGCCAGGTCGACCCCCGCCACGACCGCGACGATGACCTCGCGCGGCGCGGTGTTCAGGTTGACCGGGGTGTTGGCCGGCAGCCAGGCGACAAAGGGCGCCAGGCGCTGCACCGTCGCCGGTGTGAGGCCCAGCCAGCCCAGGTCGTCGACGCTGGCCGGCAGCAGCGGGGTGCGGCGGCGGCTGTCGTCGATGCCGTTGAGTTCGACCGTCGTGCCCGGCATGGCCTGGCGCAGGCTGTCGGCGATCAGCGGCGCGACCGACGGCGGCAGGCCGATCAGCTCGCACAGCCGCATCAGCGTCTTCAGCTCCTCGGGCTGGACCTTGCCTTCCCGCACCAGGTTGCGCAGGTTGTAGCGGGCCTGCACATCGCGGATCACGCCCGACAGGTAGGCCTCGGGTGCGCCGGCCTCGTCGGCGTTGTTGTTGCGGTCTGCGGCCAGGAAGGTCGACAGCTTGGCCTCGGCCAGCGGCACCGCCCAGGGCTCGCCGAGGTGGTCGACGTCGCTGGTGCGCTGGTCCTCGCGCAGGATCAGCCGGGCCCAGTCGAGCGCGCCGTTGAGGATCCAGCGCGCCTGCGCCTGGCTGCGCTCGGCCGCCTCGACCTGCACGGCGACCCATTGCTGCCAGACCATGCCGGCGGCCAACGTCGTGATCAGCGTGACGATGATCATGGCCGTCAGCAGCGCCGCGCCGCGCTGCGCACCCATCGGAGCGGGTCGGCGTGTCATGGGTGGACCAGCCGGATGTCGCGCTGCAGCGTGCCGGCGTGGGTCGCGCCCTCGCCGAACTTCAGCAGCAGCCGGACGCCGTCGGGCAGCGCCTCGCGCAGGCCGGTGGCTGGCTTGGCCTTGTTGCCGTCGCCGCTGGAGCCGCCGTTCGTGGCGCCGCCGTTCGTCGCGACGTCGCCGCTGGATTGCGCGTTGCTCCAGGCGTTGCTGCTCGACAGGAAGACGTACACCTGCATCGTCGCGACCCGTTCGAGCAGCGTCAGCGTGCCGGGCTCGTTGCCCAGCAGCTGGTAGCTGCGCAGCCAGCCGTCCTGCAGCGTTTCGGCATCGCGCAGCGTCGAGCTGGTCCAGCGCTGCAGGCGGCCGCCGCGCAGGGTCCAGGCGACCACCTGCACGCCGTCCTCGAAGCGCCGCGTCAGGCGCAGCGTCGCGCCGTCGAAGTTCAGGCCCGGCACCTGCTGCGTGTCCAGCACGTTGCCCAGGTCGGCTTCCCATTGGCCGGTCACCGACTGCAGGCGCAGCAGGCCGTCCATGCGCGCCTGCACGGTCTCGCGGCTGCGCACCACCATGTCGACGCCTTGCCAGGCCATGCCCGCCATCAGCGCGAGGATGAAGAGCGAGACCAGCACCTCGATCAGCGTGAAGCCCCGATCGGCGCGGGCGGGATGGGCGATCGGCTTCACTGGCGCGGCAGGATGGTCGTGAGCTGCAGGATGGGCTGGCCCTGCAGGTCGGTGATGCGGGCGTCGACGCGGCGGAAGTTCGGGTTCGGCGTGGGTCGCACCACCAGCACGCCGCGGTAGCCGGCGCCGAGCTGCTCGCAGTTGATGTCGGTGTCGCCGACGGCCGGGAACTGGCGCGTCAGGCGCAGCTCGGTCAGCAGGTTGTCGGCACACCACTGCGCCGCCAGCGTGTCGGCAAGGCGCTGGGTGTTGGACGTCAACGCCGCCGACGCCTTCAGGCCGGCTGCCAGCGTGATCGCCACGATGGCCAGCGCGACCAGCACCTCGATCAGCGTCAGGCCGCGGCGCGGCCTGGCCTCAGGGCTGCGCCGCATCGTCGTTCACCACGCGGAAGGGGCCGATGCCGTCGCTGGCCAGTGCGATGCGGCGTTCGCCCAGCCGCAGCACGACGCGCTGTGCGCCGATCACCGGCTCGGGGCCGAGCGGGATGGACGTCCGGCCCGGCGGCAGCTCGACCTGCAGCGCTTCGGCGCTGGGCACCAGCCAGCGCAGCGGCAGGTCGTGGCCTTCGGGCAGGCCGTCGAAGTGGAAGGCATCGGGCGGCGCGTCGAGGGGGCGGGTCACCGAGCCGGCATCCGGCCGCGTCGACGGACCCGGACCCCAGCGCACGGGCAGGCCCAGCGCGCGCGACTGGGCTCGGCCGGCCTCTAGCAGCGTCGCCAGCCGCGCGGCTTCCTGTTCGAGCCGCGTATGCGCCGGATCGGGCAGGGCCAGGCTGGCAACCGCGCTGGCCACAGCGATCAGCGCCACCACGATCATCAGCTCCAGCAGCGTGAAGCCGCGCTGGGCACCCGGATGCCGGGCCGGCTGGCCGCGGCTCACGGCTGCAGGCTCACTGCCAGGAGCCGAGGTCGGCGTCCTTGCCTTCGCCGCCGGGCTGGCCGTCCGCGCCGAGCGAGAACACGTCGATCTCGCCCTTCACGCCGGGGTTGGCGAACTGGTAGGGGCGGCCCCACGGGTCGTTGGGCAGCTTCTCGAGGTAGGGCTTCCAGTTGGGCGGGTTCGGTCCGGACGACGGCCGCGCGACCAGCGCCTGCAGGCCCTGTTCGCCGGTCGGGTAGCGCTGGTTGTCGAGCTTGTAGAGCTTGAGCGCCTGCATCAGGTTGCCGATGTCGGTGCGTGCGGCGGTGACGCGGGCATCGTCGGCGCGGTCGAGCACGTTGGGCACGACCAGGGCGGCCAGCACGCCGATGATGACCAGCACCACCATCAGCTCGATCAGGGTGAAGCCGCGCCGGATCAGGTGGCGGGCACGTGGGGACATCGGGGACAGGGCAGTCATCGGGGCGGTCTTGTGGTCCATCGTCGGGCAGGCCGGCAGGAAGTCGGCAGGAGGTCGGCGGCCGTGGTCGGACGGGTCGGCCGGTGCTCACGGTTGCTCACCGTGGCGCCCCTCCCAGGCAGGGAGCCGTCCATCATAATGGTCGGATCATGGCAGCACGTTCGACAGCTTGGCTGGTCTGGGCGGCCCTCGCGGGCAGTCTGGTGTTCTGGGGTTTGCGCCTGGGCGTGCAGCCGCAGGGCGTGCCTGCGCAGGTCCAGACCGTGGGCGCGGACCAGTCGGCGCGTGGCGACATCTTGCGATTGTTTGCAAATCCGTCCGGTCCCGGCGCCGCTCCGGCACCGCAGCAGGTCGCCGCCGCCAGCCGACTCCGCCTGCTGGGTGTCGTGGCCGGTGCCGGTGACACGGCGCGTGGCTGGGCCCTGCTGGCGGTCGATGGTCAGCCAGCCCGCATGATCCCGGTCGGTGCGGCCGTGACGGACGAATGGGTGGTTCAGACGGTGAGCCAGCGCCAGGTCGAGATCGGACCGACGGGTCAGCCACCGGTGGCCGTGCTGGACCTGCCGTTGCCCGCCGCTGCCGCGACCGGCACGCTCGGCCCGGCCGGCACCTTGTCGACGCCGCAGCCCTCGCCGGCCCTGGTCGCGCCCGGTGTCCCGGTCCCGCCGCCGGTCGTGCTGGCGCCGGATGGTTCGGTGGTCCAGCCGGGCCTCGAAGGCCAGCCGCCCCCTCCGCCGCCGGTCGTCGTCCGCTGATCGCGGGCGGGAGGACGGGCCGGCGCGCCTCAGCGTTCGGGCAGGTGGATGAACTCGCGCACGGCCGCGTTCAGCACCGCGTCGGCCGGCTCGTCGTTCAGCGTGATCGGCTCGGGGCCGTCGGCCACGTCCGACAGCATCGACGCCGCGCTGGCCACCAGTGGCCAGCTCACCGCGATGCCGGTGCCGTCCAGGCTGTCCATGCCGAGCGTCAGCAGGGCCGTGCTCTTGAAGCCGCCCAGGACCGCGTCGAGCCCGGCGTGGTCGGTGCTGCGGCAGAACACGCAGTAGTCGGCCACCGGGCCGGCGATGTGCGAGGCCACGATCAGCGCCGCGCAGGCGACGATGCCGTCGATCAGGATCAGGTGGCGCTTCTCGGCCGCCTTGAGCAGCGCGCCGACCATCATCGCGGTCTCGAAACCGCCGAAGGCTGCCAGCACCTCGACCGGGTCCTCGACCGCACCGTGGCGGTTCTGGGCCGCCTGCAGCACCACCATCAGGTGCTCCAGCGTCATCGACGGCATGCGGTCGCCGGCGTTGAGGATGGTGCGCAGCTGCATCCCGGTGATGCGCGAGATGACCAGCCCCGCCGCCTCGACCGCGCCGACGCCGATGCCGGCACAGCCCAGCACGTTGCCGGGCAGCGCGTCGGTGATCTCCATGCCAGCGCGTATGGCCGAATTCAGCTGGTCCAGCGTCATCGCCTGGGCGACGCGGCAGTTGCGCGTGCCGTGCGCGATCTTGCGGGCCATCACGCCGGGCTGGACCCGCAGCGGCGTGGTCAGGCCGCAGTCGACCACGTTGAGCGTCAGGCCCTGGCGATGGGCCAGCACCGGCAGCGGGACGCGGCTGTTGACGATGTCCTCGACCGTCTGGACCGTGCTGCGGTGCTGCGGCGAGGACACGTCCACCGCCAGCCCGTGATCCCCCGCGAAGACCAGCAGCTGCGGCTGGCGCAGGCGCGGCCGCAGCGCGTTCTGGATCAGCCCGAGCCGGACCGCCAGGGGTTCGAGTTCGCCCATGTGACCGCCCAGTGCGGCGCGGCGCTGCAGCTTGAGCTGCAGCGCCTGTTCCAGCGACGGGCGCAGGGTGGGCGCCACCAGCGGCGGGGTCTCGGTGAACATGGGTCGTCTCGGGTCGGCGGCCGGGGAGCGTCGGCCTGGGCGCGGGTCAGCGCAGGAAAAGACGGTACACCGGGTTGTCGGTTTCCTCGACACAGGGGTAGGCCAGCGTGTCCAGGAATTGGCGGAACTTTGTCCGGTCCGACTTCGGAACCTGGATGCCCACCAGGATGCGGCCGTAGTCGGCACCCTGGTTGCGGTAGTGGAACAGGCTGATGTTCCAGCCCGGGTGCATGCTCGACAGGAAGCGCATCAGCGCGCCCGGACGCTCCGGGAAGACGAAGCGGAACAGCCGCTCGTCGGCCGCCAGCGGCGAGTGCCCGCCCACCAGGTGGCGGATGTGGTCGGCGGCCAGCTCGTCGTGGCTCAGGTCGATGGCGCGGAAGCCGTTGCGCGCGAAGAGATCGGCGATCTCGGCCGACTCGCCGGGCTTGCTCAGGCTCAGGCCGACGAAGATGTGGGCCTGGCTGGCGTCCGAGATGCGGTAGTTGAACTCGGTCACGCTGCGCGGGCCGATCAGCTCGCAGAAGCGCTTGAAGGAGCCGCGCTCCTCGGGGATCGTGACGGCGAACAGGGCCTCGCGGGCCTCGCCGAACTCGGCCCGCTCGGCCACGAAGCGCAGGCGGTCGAAGTTCATGTTCGCGCCGCAGGTGATGGCCACCAGCGTCTCGTCGCGGATGCCGGTGCGCTCGACGTACTGCTTGATTGCCGCCACGCCCAGCGCGCCGGACGGCTCCAGCACCGAGCGGGTGTCCTGGAAGACATCCTTCATGGCCGCGCAGACCGCGTCGGTGTCGACGCGGATGAACTCGTCGACCAGCACGCGGGCGATGCGGAAGGTCTCCTCGCCGACCTGCTTGACGGCGGTGCCGTCCGAGAACAGTCCGACGTCGTGCAGCCGCACGCGCTTGCCGGCCTCGACCGAACGCGCCATCGCGTCCGAGTCGTGGGTCTGCACGCCGATCACCCGGATCTCCGGGCGGACCGCCTTGAGGTAGGCCGCCACGCCCGAGATCAGGCCGCCGCCGCCGATCGCCACGAAGACCGCGTGGATGGGGCCCTGGTGCTGTCGAAGGATCTCCATGCCGATGGTGCCCTGGCCGGCGATCACGTCCGGATCGTCGAAGGGGTGGACGAAGGTCAGGCCCTGGTCGCGGGCGACGCCGAGTGCGTGCTCGTAGGCGTCGGAATAGCTCTCGCCGTGCAGCAGCACCTCGCCACCCCGGGCGCGCACCGCGTCGACCTTGACCGCCGGCGTGGTCGTCGGCATCACGATGACGGCCCGGCAGCCCAGCCGCTGGCCGCCCAGTGCGACGCCCTGGGCGTGGTTGCCGGCCGAGGCGCAGATCACGCCGCGGGCGAGCTGCCCGGGCGTCAGGTGGGCCATCTTGTTGTAGGCGCCGCGCAGCTTGAAGCTGAAGACCGGCTGGTTGTCCTCGCGCTTGAGCAGCACCCGGTTGCCCAGCCGCGCCGACAGGTTCTGCGCCGGCATCAGCTCGGTTTCGTGAGCGACGTCGTAGACCTTGGCGTTCAGGATGCGCTGCAGGTAGCTGCTGGCCAGCGCGAGCTTGGCGGCCTGTGCCTTGGCGGGGCTGACCTTGGCGGGCGCCTTGCCCTTGGTCTTCGCGGCGGTCCGTGCCATCGACTCGCCCTTCGCCTTCCCGATGGACTTGCCGGCAGCAGCCGGAAGGGAGGGCGAGGCGGGGGTCTTGCGCGCGGAAGGCATGGTCGGGAAGGCGGGTCGGAAGGGGCGTCGATCATAAGTGAGCCCCCCCGGGCATCCCCCGCGCACGCGGCCCCGCGCGGGGCCGCTGGCCTTCCCTGCTCGGGCAGAAAAAAAGCCCAAGACCGGAGGCCTTGGGCTTAATCCACCTTTTGAGGAGGGTGGAGGAGACAACTTGTGGAAATCACCCGACATGCGGGCAGCACTTGATTGACTTTTGGTGGCTGACCGCTCGGTTTCCTTGAGGATGATTCTATGCGTGCGCCATGTTGCAATGCAACGTACACGCATGAATTCCCCTGCCAGTTCGACGCACAAGGCATGACGTCCCGCACGGTCTGCCTGCTTGGGTTAGTGCTGCGTGGGGCGCCAGGGTCACAATCCGCGACTCGGCGAGGGGCACGGGCCCGCGACACCGGTTCCGGATACCTCGCCTCAACCGCAGCGCGGCGCGTCGGCGCCGATCGACCACCATGGAATGCACGATCAACTGGATGCCGTCCAACGGCATGGCCTTCTCCGCAGAAACCGGCAGCGGACACCTGCTGACGATGGACGGCGCGCCCGAGGGCGGTGGCCGCAACCTCGCGCCTCGGCCGATGGAGACGCTGCTGGCCGGCGCCGGTGCCTGCGCCGCCTATGACGTGGTGCTGATCCTCAAGCGCGGACGCCACGCCATCAGCGGCTGCAAGGTCCAGGTCCAGGCCGACCGCGCCGAGGTCGACCCCAAGGTTTTCACCCGCATCGTGATGACCTTCATCGTCACCGGCAAGGGCCTGCCAGAGGTCGCCGTGCAGCGCGCGGTGCAGATGTCGCACGACAAGTACTGCTCGGCCACCGCGATGCTGGCCAAGACCGCCGAGATCGAGGTCAAGGTCGAGGTCGTGAACGAGGCCTGACGGCCCGGCCGCTCAGATGCGGTGGGCGGCGGTCGTCATGACCTTGGCGGCCGCACGCATCAGCCAGCGCACTGGCGGCGGCGGCGGCAGGCCGCCAGCGTCCTGCGCCTCGATGGCGTGACGGGCTTCGTCGTCGCGCATCTGCGTGACGATGGCCCGCGAGCTGCGGTCCTGCGCCGGCAGCCGGTCCAGGTGGCTCTGCAGGTGCTGTTCGACCTGGCGTTCGGTCTCGATGACGAAACCCAGGCTGGCGCGACGACCCATGCGTCCGGCGGCCAGCCCGATCGCGAAGGCACCGGCGTACCAGAGCGGGTTCAGCACCGAGGGCCGCGTGCCCAGCTCGCGCAGGCGTTGCTCGGTCCAGGCCAGGTGGTCGACCTCGTCGGCTGCGGCGGCATCGAAGTGGGCACGCAAGCCCGGATCCGGCGTCGCCAGGGCCTGGGCGTTGTAGAGCGCCTGCGCGCAGACTTCGCCGACGTGGTTCACGCGCATCAGCGCACCGGCCAGCGCTCGCTCGGTCTCGGTCATCGGCGCGTCATCCACACCGTCCACCTGCGGCCGGGGTCGTTGAGCGTGGTGATGACCCCACACTGTGCGCAGTCCGATGTCGACCGTGCCCAGCACGCGATCCAGGGTGTCTCTTGTTTGCATCATGAATAACTTTATGCGGCGGGTTACATCAGAGCGTCATCTTGCGTGTGCCGCCATCTGGCGGCGCCCGCAGCGTGATGAAATCGAATGTTGCGGTCGGACAACGCAACGCCCTTCTTGTGGGTAGTACGTCTTGGCAAGGACTTCGGGCGTCTGTTGGAATCATGACAACTTCCAACACGGAGGTTGGCCGAAGCGGCGGACGGTAAAGCAGTTCCAGACCTCCTCGCTCGCGGTTCCTCAATCCTGTCCCCCTAGGAGATTCTTGATGAAAAAGTCCCTGATCGCTCTCGCCGTCCTGAGCGCATTCGCTGGTGTGGCTTCGGCTCAGTCGTCGGTGACCCTGTCGGGCGGCCTGGACGCTGGTCTGCGTCGTACGGCGAATGCCACCAGCGTGGGTGGCGCAGCTTCTTCGCGTAACAACATCACGTTCTCGGGCACGGAAGACCTGGGCAATGGCAACAACGTGTTCTTCACGTTGAACCACCGCTACAACATCCAGAACGGCACCCAGAACGGCGCGAACAACACGTCGCAAGACGGCAACTCGGGTGACCCGGCTGCCCAGTTCTGGCGTAACACGTTCGTTGGTTTCAAGAACACCAACGTTGGTGACGTTCGCGTCGGCCGCATGCTGATGCCCCTGCAAGAACTGAACGGTGGTTTCGAGGCTTGGTACGGTGGAGACACTGTTGCCGCCGTGCACACGGACGGTCGTTCGGCCAACGCTGCCACCTCAGGCCTGCGTACCAACCAGGGCACCTATCTGCGCAGCGCCAACTTCGGCGGCGTGGTCCTGCACGCTGGCTACGGCCGCAAGGAAGTGTCGCCGACGGCTTCGCCCAACACCACCCAAGACGATACCGTGGCTCCGAAGGGCTTCGGCGCAACCTTCACCTTCGGTCCCGCGACTCTGGGTGCTGCCACCGACACCAACGGCAACAACAAGAAGTCGGTCGGTCTGTACGGCAAGTACAACGCTGGCGTGGCCATCGTCTACGCTCAGTTCGAGCGCAGTGACACCAATGCAACGGCCACGGGCACGAACACCGACAAGGACAAGCGCTTCTCGGTGAGCGCGGACGTCCCGGTCGGCGCGATTACTTTCAAGGTCGGCTATCGCCAGATGGATCGTGCCGACATCGCTGGCACCAACAAGAAGGTTGGCGCTGGTCTTGAGTACGCCCTGTCGCCGCGTACCAAGCTGTATACCAACCTGAGCAAGGTGAGTGGTTCGGACGGTGAAGTTGCGAACACTTCCGCTACGACGCTGTCGACTGCCCAGACGACCACGGCTGTCAACGGCAAGAAGCTGTCCGCTGACGTGGGCATCTGGCACAAGTTCTGATCAACCCGTCGATCACGACCTCAGCCTGAGCTGAACTGGAAGCCGCCCCTCGGGGCGGCTTTTTCATGTCCGGTCGTGTCGCTAGGGAAAGCCTGCGTGTCCGACCGGCAACGCGGGGCCCCCAATCGCGCTGGCCTTGGACAAAATAGAACGGTCGTTCTATTCAACCCTCGGAGACTCGGATGCAGAAGAAGATCCTCGCCCTGACCGCGCTGGCCAGCGCCTGTGGTGCCGCGATGGCCCAGACGTCGACGTCGACGCTGGAGCTGTATGGCCTGGTCGATGCGGGCCTGAACTACGTCAGCGGGACCCAGGGCGCGAGCACGCGCCTGGTCAGCGGCATCATGGATGGCTCGCGCCTGGGCGTGCGCGGCAACGAGGACATGGGTGGCGGCTGGCGCGCACTGTTCGTGCTTGAGAACCGGCTCGAGGTGAACAACGGCACCGTGGGCAACCGGCCGCAATCGGGCTCGCAGCTGCCGGACCGCCTCAGCGCTGCAGCGTCGCTGGGCCTGCCGGGCGCGTTGCAGACCGCCGTCAGCGGCGTGGCCAGCACCATCGGCAGCCAGGTCGGCGTCAACCTCCGCAACGGGTTCTGGGACCGTCAGGCCTATGTCGGCCTGGTGACGCCGGTCGGCGGCATCCTGGCCGGCCGCCAGTACACCCCGGCCTACGAGGTCTTCGCGACTTTCGACGCGACCAAGACCCAGTCCAGCCTGTCGGCCGGCCAGGTCAGTGCCTTCCCGCCGACGATCGACATCCGCGTCGACAACGCCTTGGCCTACCGCATCCAGCTCGACGGCCTGTCGGCTGCGGCGATGATGACCTTCGACGGCGCCTCGCCGTCGAACGCCAACCGACTCAAGGCGATCAACGCGATCTACAAGGCGGGGGGCTGGTCGGTCGGAGCCGGCTACAACACCCGCAACAACGAGCTGGGCGAATCCAGCCTGAAGTCGGCCGTGTTCGGCGCGACGCTGGCGGCCGGACCGGGCACGCTGTCGGGCATGGTCGGATCGGTCAAGGACGACCACCCGACCGGCCTGTCGGCGATCCCGACGGCGCTCATCGCGGGTGGCGCAACGGCGGGTCAGGCCGCGGTGGTGCAGGGCGCGTTCGCGACCGCGCTGAAGCAGGACTCGCGCGTCTACAACCTCGGCTACACCCTGACCGTCGGCCAACTGACCTCGACGGTCGCGGTCTCCAAGTACGACGACCGGACGACCTTCGACGCCGACACGACCTCCTTCGGCGTCGCCTGGACGTATGCGCTGTCCAAGCGGACCGACGTGAACCTGGTGCTGACCCGCTTCAACAACAACCCGCTGGCGCAAGCCGCTCCGGGTGGCGCGGGCTTTCTCGGCGGATTCACGAAGACGGCCGGCACGGACTCGAACAACGTCGCGGTCGGCCTGCGCCACCGCTTCTGATCCCGCGTTCCGGCGGTCGCTGACCGCTGCCTGAACCAGGGCCGCCGCGTGCGGCCCTTTTTTGTGGCCGGCTGTCGACGATTGCGGGTTCTGCCCCGTTGGCGAGTGCACGCTGCCGGCCCGATGCTCGCGCCCGCTGTCTCCCGAACCGATCTGCACCGAACGCTCCCGTCCATGCGCCCGAACCGCTCTGACCTGTCCGTCCCTGGCCTCTCGCGACGCAGCTGGCTCGCTGTCTTCGCGGCCACGCTGCTGGCGGGTTGTGCGGTCACGCCGGGCTCGCCGGGTGCGCTGGGCGTGCCGGTCACGTCCGGCGTGTCGACGCCGACCGACGGTGCCGCGTGGGCCGCCGGCTTCGGTCCGGACTGGCAGGGCGTGCCGCTGCCCGGCAAGCGTCACACGAACTACAGCCCCGCCAGCGACGCCGGCCGGGCCTGCGTTCATGCGGCGGCCGACCGGTCGGCCAGCATGTGGCGGCGCAAGGTCCACATCGCACCGGCCGAACTGGGCCAACTGCGCTTCAGCTGGAAGGTGCCGGGCCTGATCCCGGAGGCCGACCTGAGCGACCGCGATGCCGAGGACGCGCCGGTGCGCATCGTGCTGGCCTTCGACGGCGACCATGCCCGTCTGGGCATGCGCGACCGCATGCTGTTCGAGCTGGCCGAGACCCTGACCGGCGAGCGCCCACCCTATGCGACGCTGATGTACGTGTGGGACAACCGTGCGCCGGTCGACAGCGTGATCCACGCCGCCCGCACCGACCGCGTGCGCAAGCTGGTGCTGGAGTCCGGCCCGTCGCGCCTGAGCCGCTGGCTGGACTACCAGCGCGACGTCGCCGCCGACTTCCGCCGCCTCTATGGCGAGGAGCCGGGTGCCCTGATCGGCGTGGCCATCATGACCGACGCCGACAACACGCAGAGCCGCAGCGAGGCCTTCTATGGCCCGATCCGGCTGACCGGCGCGGACGGCCGGCCGCTGTTCTGACGAGCCTGGCGGGCCGTCAGTCCCGCAGCAGGCGCTCGCCGGCGAACTGCTGCACGGCGGTCTCGCGTTCGCGGACCAGATCGGCACGCGCGCCACGCACCAGCACCTCGGCGGCGCGGCCGCGGGTGTTGTAGTTGCTCGCCATCGACATGCCGTAGGCGCCGGCCGAGACGATCGCCAGCGTGTCGCCCGGCTGAACCGCCAGCGCGCGGTCGCGGCCCAGCCAGTCGCCCGATTCGCACACCGGCCCGACGACGTCCCAGGTCGTCGCCTCGGTGTCGGCCCGCTCGACGCAGGGCACGATGCCCATCCAGGCCTCGTACATGGCCGGACGCATCAGGTCATTCATGGCGGCGTCGACGATGCAGAAGTTCTTGGTCTCGCCGGGCTTGAGGTACAGCACCTCGGTCAGCAGCACGCCGGCATTGCCGACCAGCGAACGGCCCGGTTCGAACACCAGCTCGCGATGGCCGTGGCCGCGTGCGTCGATGCGCGCCAGCAGCGCGGCCAGCAGCGCATCGGCAGCCGGTGGCGTCTCGTCGGTGTAGGTGATGCCCAGGCCACCACCGAGGTCCAGGTGGTGGATGGGGATGCCGGCGGCCTCGATCGCCTCGACCAGGTCCAGCACGCGGTCGAGCGCATCCAGGAAAGGCGCGACCTCCGTCAGCTGCGAGCCGATGTGGCAGTCGATGCCGCGCACCGCCAGGCCCGGTAGCGAGGCGGCGTGGCGGTAGACCTCGACCGCGCTCTGGTGCGCGATGCCGAACTTGTTGCCCTTCAGGCCGGTGGAGATGTAGGGATGGGTGCCGGCGTCGACGTCCGGGTTGACGCGCAAGCTGACCGGTGCGACGCGGCCCAGCGAGACGGCCACCTCCGACAGCGCGTCCAGCTCGGGCTCGCTCTCGACGTTGAAGCAGCGCACGCCGGCTTCGAGCGCCAGCTTCATCTCGGCGCGGGTCTTGCCGACGCCCGAGAACACGACCTTGCCGACGTCGCCACCGGCCGCGATCACGCGCTGCAGCTCGCCGCCGGAGACGATGTCGAAGCCGCATCCGGCGCGTGCGAAGGTTTGCAGCACGGCCAGGTTGGCGTTGGCCTTCATCGCGTAGCAGACCAGGTGCGGGCGACCCGCCAGGCCGCGCTGGTAGCTGGCCAGCGCGCCCAGCATCGCGGCCTGCGAATAGACGTACAGCGGCGTGCCGAACTCGCGGGCGAGGGCGTCGAGCGCGACGTCCTCGAGCTGCAGTCGGCCGTCGCGACGGGACAGGTAGGGGGCGCCGGGGAGGGTCATGGTGCGGAGCGGGGAGCGGAGGAGCGGGTGGGGGCGGCGGCGGGCGCCGAGGCGGCGGCTGCCGATGCGGCCGATGCCGCCGTGACGTCGGCTGGCCGCTGCAGGGGGCCTTTCTGGCCGCAGCCCGCGAGCAGCGACAGGCACGTCACGGGCAACGACAGCACGACGGCGAGGGTCAGCCTCGAGGGCTGAGTCCAGCCCCGGAACCCCGGCGCTAAACTCGTTTGACGTCTTGAAAACATCACCGGAATTCTACCGACCATGACCCTGCTGACCGTCCCCGCCGCCACGCCACTGAGCGATGCCGACTACCGCAGCCGATCGGGCGCGGTGCTCGCGGCGATCGAGGGCTGCGTCGATCGCTGGCTGGACGAGGACGTGGTCGACATCGATGCGCACCGCACCGGTGGCCTGCTCGAACTCAGCATGCCGGGCGGCAGCAAGCTGATCATCAACACGCAGCCGCCGCTGCAGGAAATCTGGCTGGCGGCACGTGCCGGCGGCTACCACTTCCGCCACGTCGACGGCCGCTGGCTCGACACCCGCAGCGGCGCCGAATTCTTCGAGCTGCTGTCGATCCAGGCCAGCGCGCAGGCCGGCAAGGCGCTGCGCTTCGAGCCGGCCTGAGCCGTACGGGGCGGAGCCGGGCCGCCCCAGGCCGACGGCCCCCGGAGCTCAATTCCTGAACAGGTCCAGGATGCTGCGGCGCTCTTCGGAGGCGGCCGGGGCGGCGCTGTTCGGGTTGTCCTCGATCCGGCTGACCGTGGCGCCGTTCTCTTCGTAGGCCCAGTCGCCATTGAACTGGACCAGGCCGGGCACCGGCGCGATCTCGTTGACCGGCACGTTGCGCAGCGCGTAGGACATGTAGTCGATCCAGGCCGGTAGCGCCAGGCCGCCACCGGTCTCGCGGTCACCGAGCTTGCGCGGCTGGTCGTAGCCGATCCAGACCACCGCCACCAGGCCCGGCTGGTAGCCCGCGAACCAGGCATCGTTGGAATCGTTGGTCGTGCCGGTCTTGCCGTACAGGTCGGCTCGCTTGAGCGTGGCCTGGGCCCGCGCCGCCGTGCCGCTGCGCGTGACCTCCTGCAGCAGGCTGCTCATCATGAAGGCATTGCGGGCGTCGATGGCGCGCATCGATTCGTCCAGCGGCACCGGCTGGGTCTGGCTCAGGACCTTGCCGCGCGCGTCGGTGATGCGGTTGATCAGCATGGGCGCGACCCGGTAGCCGCCGTTGGCGAAGACCGAGTAACCCGTGGCCATCTGCAGCGGCGTGACGGTGCCCGAGCCCAGCGCCATCGTCAGGTAGGCCGGGTGCTTGTCGGCCTCGAAGCCGAAGCGGCCGATCCACTGTTGCGCATAGTCCGGACCGATGTGCTGCAGCACCCGGATCGAGACCATGTTCTTGGACTTGGCCAGGGCCTTGCGCAGCGGCAGCGGACCTTCGAAGGTGCCGTCGTAGTTCTTCGGCTCCCAGGGCTGGCTGCCGGTGGCGTCGGCGCCGAAGAACAGCGGCGCGTCGTCCACGATGGTCGACGGGCCGATGCCCTTCTCCAGCGCCGCCGAGTAGATGAAGGGCTTGAAGCTGGAGCCGGGCTGTCGCCAGGCCTGCGTGACGTGGTTGAACTTGTTCTTGAGGTAGTCGAAGCCGCCGACCATCGCGCGGATCTCGCCCGTGTTCGGGTCGACCGAGACGAAGGCGCCTTCGACCTGCGGCAACTGGCCGATCGACCAGGCCTTCCTGGCGTCCTGCATGACCCGGATCACCGCACCGGGCCGGATCTGCACCTGCGGCTGCGCGTTGCTGCCGAGCGCGCTGGAGACGTTGCGCAGGCCTTCGCCGGTGATCTCGATGGCGTCGCCGGTCTGCAGCATCGCGACGACCTTCTTCGGGCTCGCCTCGGTCACCACGGCGGCGCGCAGGTCGTCGTTGTCGGGATGGTCTTCCAGGGCCTCGGCCACGCGGGTGTCGAGCACGCGCTTGTCGGCCGGCAGGTCGATCGTGCCCTCCGGGCCGCGGTAGGCCTTGCGGCGCTCGAAGTCGAGGATGGTCCGGCGCAGCGCCTTGTAGGCCGCGTTCTGGTCACCGGCCCGGATCGACAGGTAGACGTTCAGTCCGCGGGTGTAGGCGTCGTCACCGTACTGGGCGTGGACCAGCTGGCGGGCCGCCTCGGTGACGTACTCGGCATGCGTGGCGTCGTCGCGCGGGGCGCGGTAGCGCAGCGCCTGGGCCAGGGCCTGTTCACGCTGCGCGTCGCTGATGTAGCCGTTCTCGCGCATGCGCTCGATGATGTAGCGCTGACGCTGCTCGGCGCGCTGGCGGTTGCTCAGCGGGTTGTAGGCCGAGGGCGCCTTGGGCAGGCCGGCCAGCATCGCCGCCTCGGCGATCGTCACGTCCTTGAGCGGCTTGCCGAAGTAGATCTCGCTGGCCGCCGCGAAGCCGTAGGCGCGGTGTCCCAGGTAGATCTGGTTCATGTAGACCTCGAGGATCTGGCGCTTGCTGAGCGCCGCCTCGATCTTGAAGGACAGCAGGATCTCGTAGATCTTGCGCGTCAGCGTCTTCTCGGTCGACAGGTAGAAGTTGCGCGCGACCTGCATCGTGATGGTCGAGGCGCCCTGGCTGCGGACCTCGCGCAGGTTGCCGATCGCCGCCCGCAGCGCGCCGCGCCAGTCGATGCCGCCGTGCTCGTAGAAGCGCGAGTCCTCGATGGCCAGCACCGCGTCCTGCATCACCTTGGGGATCTCGTCGATCGTCAGGTAGCTGCGGCGCTCCTCGCCGAACTCGCCCAGCAGCGTGCCTTCGACCGAGTAGATCCGCATCGGCAGCTTGGGCCGGTAGTCGACCAGGCTGCGGATCTCGGGCAGGTTGGGGTAGGCCGTGGCCAGCGCGATGCCCAGCAGCATGGCCACGGCGAGCGCACCACCGCCGATCAGGCCGATCGTCCAGGCCAGCACACGCAGCAGCAGTCCGCGGGGCGGGTGACGACGCGGGCTCGCCGGCGGTTCGGAGGCGGGCGACGAGGCGGGCGAGGAATCGCTCATGGAGGCGCCCCGGAAGGGGGCTCGACTGGCAGGGGAGCGCGATTATAGGAAGCGGGAAACACCTGAAATGACCGAGTCCGGATACGCTCGTCCGGCGCGGTTGCCAGGTCCGGACGTGACAATCCGCACGCTGCTTGGGGTGCCTCCGCTTCGTCGGTACGGCGCAACTCAGGTGAGACCCGGAATCCGGAAAAATCTTTGTGCGTCAACTACTTTGTTGCTAGCATTGAAGTAAGTTATTAACAGTCCGCCACAGGTGGATGTGCCGTCATTGGGGAAGCGCGTGAGTGTTCTCGACATCCTTTTGGGTCGCAAGCATGCGTCGCTGATCGGACTGGACATCAGCTCTTCAGGCGTCAAGCTCGTTGAGCTGGGGCAGACCGCCTCCGGCGAATATGTGGTCGAACGTTTTGCCAGCGAATCGTTCGAGAAGGGCTGGATCACCGACGGCCAGATCGAGAAGTTCGACGAGGTCGCCGAGGCGGTCCGTCGCGTCGTTCTCAAGAGCGGCACCAAGACCAAGAACGTGGCGCTGGCGATGCCGCAGTCCTCGGTGATCACCAAGAAGATCATCCTTCCCGGCGGCTTGCGCGAGGAGGAGATGGAAATCCAGGTCGAGGCCGAGGCGAACCAGTACATCCCGTTCTCGCTCGACGAGGTCAGCCTCGACTTCTGCGTGATCGGCCCGAGCCCCGACCAGGTCGGTGACGTCGAGGTGCTCATCGCCGCCTCCCGCAAGGACCGCGTGCAGGACCGCCAGGGCCTGGCCGAGGCCGCCGGCCTCAAGCCGGTCGTGCTCGACATCGAGTCCAACGCCTCGCGCATGGCCATCGGCCGGGTCGTCGCGGCGCTGCCCAACGAAGGCCGCGACGCGCTGGTCGCGCTGTTCGAGATCGGCGCGGACACCACCAGCCTGAAGGTGCTGCGCGACGACGAGATCCTCTACGACCGCGACCAGGCCTTCGGCGGCGCCCAGCTCACGCAGCTGATCTCGCGCCAGTACGGCCTGTCGTTCGAGGAAGCCGAGACCAAGAAGCTCGCCGGCGACCTGCCCGAGGACTACGAGAGCTCGCTGCTCGCGCCCTTCGTCGACAGCCTCTCGCAGGAGATCGGCCGGGCGCTGCAGTACTTCTTCACCAGCACGCCGCACCACCGCGTCCACTACGTGATGCTGTCGGGCGGCACCGCCACGCTGCCCGGTCTGAAGGACCGCGTCACCGAGCTGACCGGCTTCGCGTCGATGGTGGTCAATCCCTTCGAGGGCATGAAGCTCGGCGGCTCGGTGCGTGAATCCAAGTTGCGGCGCGAGTCGCCGGCCTACCTGACCGCATGCGGGCTGGCGATGCGGAGGTTCCTGCAATGATCCTCATCAACCTCCTGCCGCACCGCGAGGAGCGGCGCCGTCGTCGCAAGCAGGCCTTCTATGCGGGCATGGTCGTGGCGGCGGTGTTCGGCCTGCTGCTGGCCGGCGTCTGGTACTTGGCGCTGGTCGAGATGATGCGGGTCCAGCAGTCACGCAACGAGTTCCTGCAGACCGAGATCAAGCGGCTCGAGGTCCAGATCAAGGACATCGCATCGCTGAAGACCGAGATCGAGGCGCTGAAGGCGCGCCAGAAGGTCGTCGAGGACTTCCAGATCGACCGCAACATGCCCGTGCACCTGCTCAACGAGCTGGCCGCGCGCACGCCCGAAGGCGTCTACCTGACCACGGTCCGGCAGGAAGGCCAGTCGGTCGCCGTCACCGGCATCGCGCAGACCAACGAGCGGGTGTCCGAATTCCTGCGCAACACCGCCTACAACTCGACCTGGCTGGAGCGTCCGGAGCTGGTCGAGATCAAGGCCGCCGCGCAGGCCGGCACGGTGCGCGACCCGAAGCGCCTGTTCGATTTCTCGGTGCGGCTGACCCTCAAGCGGCCGCAGGACCTGGAGACGGTGCCCCGTCCCGGCGAGTCCAGCCCGGCGCCGGCCCGTGCGGCCTCGGCGTCCTGAGGGAGACACAGACATGGCCACCTCGCGCCAGAACCTCAACTTCGACCTCGAGAGCACGCTCGCGCAGGTCCGCTCGCAGTTCCGCGGCCTCAACTTCAACGAACCGGGCCAGTGGCCGGCGCTGCCCAAGATCGTCGCGGGCGTCGTCGTGTCGCTGTTCGTGCTCGTGCTGGTCTGGTTCGCGATGCTTTCGGGCGTGATGGACGAGCTGTCCTCCGAGAGTGCCCGCGAGCAGCAGCTCAAGGACGAGTTCAAGGGCAAGCTGGCCCAGGCCATCAACCTCGACGAACTGCGCAAGCAGAAGCTGCAGGTCCAGGAATACGTCACCCAGCTGGAACGCCAGCTGCCGGGCAAGGCCGAGATGGACGCGCTGCTGTCGGACATCAACCAGGCGGGCCTCGGTCGCGGCCTGCAGTTCGAGCTGTTCCGGCCGGGCCAGGTCGTGGTCAAGGACTACTACGCCGAGCTGCCGATCGCGCTGCGCGTGACCGGCCGCTACCACGACATCGGCGCCTTCGCGGCCGACATCGCGAACCTGTCGCGCATCGTCACGCTGCACAACCTGAACATCATGACGCCGACGCAGCCGGGCACCACGACCGCCTCCTCGCCCGGCGCCGGCAACAGCCAGCTGGCGATGGAGGCGACGGCGCGGACCTACCGCTACCTCGATCCGGCCGAGGTCGAGTCGCGCCGCAAGGCCGCCGCCGACGCCAAGAAGGCCGGGGGAGGCAAGTGATGGCCGCACGCCTTCATGGCACCGCAGCGACCGGTCGCCGCACGGGTCTCGCCCTGCTGGTCGCGCTGGGCTGTTCATTGATGCTGAGTGCTTGCGGCGACGCGCACCAGGAACTGCAGGAATGGATGGACCAGCAGCGTCGCGAGGCCAAGCCGCGCGTGCCGCCACTGCTGCCGCCGCGCAAGTTCGATCCGCAGCCCTACATGGCCGTGCGCGACGTCGAGCCCTTCAGCAACCAGAAGCTGCAGGTCGCGCTCAAGCAGGAGACGCGTCAGCCGAACTCGCTGCTGGCGGCCGAGATGAACCGCCGGCGCGAGCCGCTGGAGGCCTATCCGCTGGACAACCTGTCGATGGTCGGCAGCGTGGTGCGCGGTGGCCGTCCCTATGCCTTGCTGCGGGCCGACAACCTGCTCTACCAGATCAAGGTGGGTGACTACATCGGCCAGAACTACGGCCGCATCACCCGCATCACCGAAACCGAGATCACCTTGCGTGAGATCGTGCAGGACGCGCTCGGCGAGTGGACCGAGCGCATGAGCACCCTCACGCTGCAGGAACGCGCCCAGGAGAGAAGTCGATGAGTACCGTCGCAACCCATACGCGGTCCAACGCGTGGCGTGCCCGCGGCCGGGCCCTGCTGACGGGGCTCGTCGCCAGCTTCGCGGCAGTGACCGCGCTCGGCCTGTCGGCCACGCCGGCACAGGCCCAGACCGTGATCCAGTCGATCACCAGCAGCCAGCAAGGTGGCAGCGAGACGCTGCGCATCGAGCTGGACGAACCGCTGATCAATCCGCCCCGCGGCTTCGTGCTGCAGTCGCCGGCCCGCATTGCGCTGGACCTGCTGGGCGTCATCAACGGCAGCACGGTGCGTGCCACGCAGGAGGTCAACCTCGGCAACCTGCGCTCGTATGCGCTGGCGCTGGCCGGCGACCGCACGCGGCTGGTGCTGAACCTGCGCCAGCCGACCCGCTACCGCACCGAACAGGTCGGCAAGACGCTGGTCGTGACGCTCGATCCGGTGCCGCTGGCGGCCAACCTGGCGTCGACCACCGCGGCCGCTCCGCTGGTGGCCACGTCGGCGCCCAAGGCCAACGAGCCGGTCCATTTCGCCGACAGCCAGAACAGCACGCCCGAGCGCATCCGCGACATCGACTTCCGCCGTGGCCGCGATGGGGCCGGCCGCGTCGTGGTCGACCTGCCGAGCAACCAGGTCGGCGTCGACATCCGCCAGCAAGGCCAGAACCTGGTCGTCGAGTTCCTGCGTTCGACCGTGCCGGACAGCCTGATCAAGCGCCTGGACGTGACCGACTTCGGCACCCCGGTGCAGGCCTACTCGGCCAGCCAGACCGGCGACCGCGTGCGCCTGGTGGTCGAGCCGCGCGGCAGCTGGGAGCACAGCGCCTACCAGACCGACAACCAGTTCGTGCTGGAGGTCCGGCCGCAGAAGCCCGATCCGCAGAAGCTCACCGCCGGTCCCGGCTTCAACGGCGACAAGCTCTCGCTGAACTTCCAGAGCATCGAGGTCCGATCGCTGCTGCAGGTCATCGCCGACTTCACCAACTTCAACGTCGTGACCAGCGACACCGTGACCGGCAACGTCACGCTGCGCCTGAAGGACGTGCCCTGGGACCAGGCGCTGGACATCATCCTGCAGGCTAAGGGCCTGGGCGTGAAGAAGACCGGCAACGTGCTGTGGATCGCGCCCAAGGACGAGCTGGCGGCCAAGGAAAAGCAGGAGCTGGAGTCGCGCAAGCAGATCGCTGACCTGGAGCCCTTGCGCACGCAGAGCTTCCAGCTCAACTACACCAAGTCCGAGGAAGTCTCCAAGGGCCTGACCGGGCAGCAGTCCGGTAGCTCGAGCGCGCAACAGGGCGGCGTCACGCGCATCCTGTCGCCGCGCGGCAGCGTGGTCTACGAGACCCGCACCAACCAGCTGTTCGTCACCGACATCCCGTCCAAGCTCGAGGAGGTCGGCCAGCTGATCGCCAAGATCGACGTGCCGGTGCGCCAGGTCATGATCGAGGCGCGCATCGTCGAGGCCGAGGACACCTTCGGCCGCACGCTGGGCGTCAAGCTCGGCGCGACCGACCTGCGCGGGGTCAACGGCGGCACGCCGGGCTGGGGCGGCAACACGCGGGTGGCGGTTGGCGGCAACTATTCGTCCATCGGTGACACGACGCTGCAATCCGCGACGGGCACGCTCTACGCCAATTCGCAGTTCGTGAACCTGCCGGCCAACACGAGTTCGCTGGGCGGTGCCTCGGCGGCGACCTTCGCGCTGTCGCTGTTCGGCGCGGCGTCCAACCGCTTCCTGAACCTGGAGCTGTCGGCCCTGGAAGCCGAAGGCAAGGGCAAGCTGGTGTCCAGCCCGCGCGTCGTCACGGCCGACCAGGTCAAGGCGCTGATCGAGCAGGGCACCGAGCTGCCCTACCAGACCGGCGGCAACCAGAACACCGCGCCGTCGATCGCCTTCCGCAAGGCGACGCTGAAGCTGGGGGTCACGCCGCAGATCACGCCCGAGGGCAACATCATCATGGACGTGGACGTCAACAAGGACAGCGTGGGCCAGCAGACCTCGGCCGGCTTCGCGATCAACACCAAGCACGTCAAGACGCAGGTGCTGGTCGAGAACGGCGGCACCGTGGTGATCGGCGGCATCTTCGAGACCACCGAGACCGAGTCGGTCAACAAGGTCCCGCTGCTGGGCGACCTGCCCTACCTCGGCGCGCTGTTCCGCAACAAGACGCGGGTGGCCAACAAGACCGAGCTGCTGGTGTTCCTGACGCCCAAGGTGATCACGGACCGGAATGCGGCGCTGACGCGCTGAGTGGTCCGATCAAGGACAAGACAAGAATCTCAGGGGAGTCAATTCAATGCGTTCGATGAAGCTGGTCCGGACGATGGCAGTCTGCTTGCTCGCCACCGTCCTTTCATCCTGCGGCGGCGGTGGTGGCAGTGATGCCGGTACGTCGCCGTTCGGAGGCAACACGACACCCGTTGCCGGCGACACGACCGGCGGCACGGTCGCACCGCTCACGGCGTCTGACTTGCTCGTCACGCTCAGTTCGACCAGCCTGAGCAACTCGGGCGCATCAACCGTCGGCGTCACGGTCACCGCCGTCAATGCCAACCGTGTCGCGCTGGCCAACGTGCCGATCACCGTCCGTGTCGACAACAACGCGGTGATCGCCCTGTCGGGAACGGCGACCGCGTCCAACGGCACGCTGACGGGTACGGTGGGAATCGGAACCGATCGGTCCAATCGCATCGTGACGGTCACGGCCATCAGCGGCGGCGTCAGCCGTTCCGCCTCGTTCAACGTGGTGGGCGCCCAGCTCAATGCCACCGTCCTCCAGGCCGTGCTGGCGCCGAGCGGTGCGGGTCAGATCGACTACCGGTTGCTGGATGTGAACAGCAACGCGATGGTCGGCCTGCCGATTTCCGTGTCTGCCGCAGGCTTGGCGACCGGCTCGGGCGTCACCGACAGCAATGGCGTCTACACCTACCGCTTCACGGCTCCTTCGACCGCCTCCACGCTGAACATCTCAGCCGTCGCCGGTGGGGTGTCGCGGACCGACACGGTCATCGTCCAGGCGGGCAGCGGAAGCATTCCCGCGGTCACGGCGACCATCGCGTCGGCGACGGTCACGTCCAATCCGAGCGTCGTGTCAGTGAACAGCAGCACGTCGAACAATCGGTCCGAGGTGCGTGCCTTGTTCCTCGGCTCGGCAAACTCCCGCATTCCCAACGTTCGCGTTCGCTTCGACCTCAACAATGATCCCAATTCGATCGGTGGCACCTTGTCGACCGGCAACAACGTCGTCTATTCGGATGCCAATGGCGTCGCTTCGACGGCCTACATCCCGGGTCCCGTGAGCAGCCCGACCAACGGCGTGACCGTGCGTGCTTGCTACTACGAGACGGACGCCGATGCGACTGCGGGTGCTTGTCTGAAGTCGGCCCTGACGACGCTGACGGTGATCTCCGAGCCGCTCTCCGTGTCGATCGGCACCGACAACACGATCTCGGAAGGCGCGGGTGGCCTGACCTTCGTGAAGCGTTTCGTCGTGCTGGTGGTCGACTCGGCAGGCCAGGCCAAGGCCAACGTGCGCATCACGCCGTCCGTGGATCTGCTGTCCTACGTGAAGGGCATCTACGGTCGAGGGACCAAGTGGACGACCGACCAGGCCTCGGGGGGCTATCGGTCGGCGAACTGCATCAACGAGGACGGCAACCGGAACTCGGTGCTCGAGACCGGCGAGGACATCAACGGCAACGGCCAGCTGGACCCGCGCAAGTCCGATGTCGCGATCAGCATGATCGGCACCGGCGAAACCGACGCCAGCGGCGTGGCGACGCTGCAGATCCAGTACCCGAAGAACGTCGCGACCTGGGTCAACTACCGCATCCTCGTGTCGGCCGCAGGCATTGCCGGCACCGAAGGACGGGCAGAGTGGGTCGACACGCTGGGTGCGGCGGCATCCGAGTTCGACAACGCGACGTCTCCGTCGTTCGCGGTCAGCCCTTACGGCGTCGGTGACCCGAGCCGGATCGGAGCGACGGAGTGCACGTTCCCCGACTGAGTGACGGGTGACGGACGGACGGTGGTGGATGCGGTCCATTGCCGGGCTTGGTGAACGTCAGGCGACAATCGCCGGGATCACCAAACGGCAAGAAGCAGATTGACTCCACTCACGTCAGATACCGCTGCGACGGGTGAACCAGCGGCTCTCCAGCGCTCCCTCAGCCTCGTCGCCATGCCCGGTGCCGGCAAGTCGACGGCTGGTCGGCATCTGGCGCATGCGCTGGGGGTGGCCTTCGTCGATGCCGATCATGTGATCGAGCAGCGGCTGGGCTGCTCGATCCGTTCGTTCTTCGAGCGCGAGGGCGAGGCCGCGTTCCGGGACATCGAGCAGCAGGTCATTGCCGACATCGTCGCGCAGCCGCCGCAGGTCATCGCCACCGGCGGCGGGGCGGTGCTGCGGGAGGCCAACCGCCAGTCGCTGCGCGAAGGCAGCACCGTGGTCTACCTGCGGGCCTCGCCCGAGGAACTGTTCCGCCGGCTGCGCCACGACACCCAGCGGCCGCTCCTGCAGGTGGCCGATCCGCTGCGCAAGCTGCGCGAGCTGTTCCGGGATCGCGATCCGCTCTACCGCGAGACGGCGCACTTCATCATCGAGACCGGCCGCCCGTCGGTCGCCACGCTGATCAACATGGTGCTGATGCAGCTGGAGCTGGCCGGACTGGTCGATCCGCAGCGCGTGCCGTCCAGCGTCCTGCCCCGAGCTCCCCGAACATGACGTCCGCCTCCACACCTGTTGCCATCCCCGTCGCCACCGTGCGCGTCGCGCTCGACGAGCGCAGCTATGACATCCTGATCGGCGCCGGCCTGCTCGGCGCGCCGGCCACCTGGCAGGGCCTGCCGGCGGCCAGCACCGCGGTCATCGTCACCAACACCACCGTCGCGCCGCTGTACGCGGAAACGGTCCGGCGCGGCCTGTCGGCCCACTACCGGCGCGTGCTGACGGTCGAGCTGCCGGACGGCGAGGCGCACAAGGACTGGCAGACGCTCAACCTGATCTTCGACGCGCTGCTCGGCGCTCCGTGCGACCGCAAGACCGTGCTGGTCGCGCTCGGCGGCGGCGTGGTCGGCGACATGACCGGCTTCGCGGCGGCCTGCTACATGCGCGGCGTGCCCTTCGTGCAGGTGCCGACGACGCTGCTGGCGCAGGTCGATTCATCGGTCGGTGGCAAGACCGCCGTCAACCACCCGCTGGGCAAGAACATGATCGGCGCGTTCTACCAGCCGGTGCGGGTGGTCTGCGACCTCGACACGCTGGACACGCTGCCGCCGCGCGAGCTGTCGGCCGGCCTGGCCGAGGTCATCAAGTACGGCCCGATCGCCGACGCCGCCTTCCTCGACTGGATCGAGGCCGAGCTGCCCGCGCTGATGGCGCGCGACAAGGCCGCGCTGGCCCGCGCCGTGGCGCGTTCCTGCGAGATCAAGGCCGAGGTGGTCGGCGGCGACGAGCGCGAAAGCGGCAACCGCGCCATCCTCAACTTCGGCCACACCTTCGGTCACGCGATCGAGGCCGGCATGGGCTACGGCGCGTGGCTGCACGGCGAGGCGGTCGGCTGCGGCATGGTCATGGCCGCCGACCTGTCGGTCCGGCTGGGCCTGATGCCGGCGGACTTCGTCGTGCGCATGCGCCGCATCTGCGAACGGGCCGGCCTGCCGGTGCGCGCGCCCGACCTGGGCGCCGAGCGCTACCTGGCGCTGATGCAGATCGACAAGAAGGCCGAGGCCGGCGAGATCCGCTTCGTCGTCATCGACCGCATGGGCCACGCGCGCATGCAGGGCGCGCCCGAGCCGATGGTGCGCGAGGTCCTCGCGGCGGCCTGTGCCTGAGTCGCCGCGCCGGTCCGACCGGACGGGTTCGACCGGCCCCGGCCGGCGCCTGTCGCCGTGGGCCAGCGACCCGCGCCACAGCCGCGGCCGACGCCATGCCGAGCCACCTGCGCCGACCCGCAACGCCTTCCAGCGCGACCGCGACCGCATCGTCCACAGCACCGCGTTCCGGCGCCTGGTCTACAAGACCCAGGTCTTCCTGAACCACGAGGGCGACCTGTTCCGGACCCGGCTGACGCACACGCTGGAGGTGGCTCAGCTGGGCCGCTCGATCGCCCGTTCGCTGGGCCTGCACGAGGACCTGGTCGAGGCCGTCGCGCTGGCGCATGACCTCGGCCACACGCCCTTCGGCCATGCCGGCCAGGACGCGCTGCATGCCTGCATGGGTCCGCACGGCGGCTTCGAGCACAACCTGCAGAGCCTGCGCGTGGTCGACGTGCTCGAGCAGCGCTACCCCGACTTCAACGGCCTGAACCTCAGCTTCGAGACCCGCGAAGGCATCCTCAAGCACTGCCCCTTGCGTGTCGCGCGCTGGATCGAGCGCCACGAACCCGGCGGCATCGGCCGGCGCTTCATCGAGCGCAGCCAGCCCGGCCTGGAAGCGCAGCTGGCCAACCTCGCCGACGAGATCGCCTACAACGCGCACGACGTCGATGACGGCGTGCGCTCCGGCCTGATCACGCTCGACCAGGTCTGCGCGCTGCCGCTGCTGGGCGAGCACCGCGAGGCGGCCTTGCGCGAGCACCCGTCGCTGCGGCAGGCCCGGCCGCGCCGGCTGTTGTTCGAGATCCTGCGGCGCATGCTGTCGGCCCAGGTCTACGACGTCATCGACGCGACCCGCGCCGCGCTGGCCGAACAGCGTCCGGCCGATGCCGATGCGGCCCGGGCCATGGCGCCGCTGGTGCGCTTCAGCCCTGCCATGCGCGCGGCCAGCACCGAGCTGAAGCGGCTGCTGTTCAAGGCGCTCTACCGCCACCCGGCGGTGATGGAGACGACGCAGACCGCGCAGCGCATCGTCGCCGAGCTGTTCGAGGTCTACGTCGACCGGCCGCAGGAGATGCCGGCCGACTTTGCCGGCTCGCCCCTGCGCGAGCGCGCGGTGGCCGACTACATCGCCGGCATGACCGACCGGTTCGCGATCCGCGAGCACGAACGGCTGACCGGCCAGCGGCTGTTCCGCGCGCCCGGTTGACGCGCACGCGCGGGCTCGCGGTCCTGCGGCTCAGGCCTCGACCGGCAGGAAGTCGGCGGTCGACAGGTAGCGCTCGCCGGTGTCGTAGTTGAAGCCCAGCACACGCGCGCCGGACGCCAGCTCGGGCAGCTTCCTGGCGATCGCCGCCAGCGTCGCGCCGCTGGAGATGCCCACCAGCAGGCCTTCCTCGCGCGCGCTGCGGCGGGCGTAGTCCTTGGCGGCGTCGGCCTCGACCGTGATGACGCCGTCGAGCAGCTCGGTCTGCAGGTTGCGCGGGATGAAGCCTGCGCCGATGCCCTGGATCGGGTGCGGCGACGGCTTGCCGCCGCTGATGACCGGCGAGGCGGCCGGCTCGACCGCGTAGACCTTCAGCGACGGCCAGGCCGCCTTGAGCACCTGCGCGCAGCCGCTCAGGTGGCCACCGGTGCCCACGCCGGTGATCAGCGCGTCCAGGCCCTCGGGAAAGTCGGCCAGGATCTCCTGCGCGGTCGTGCGCACGTGAACCGCGATGTTGGCGGGGTTCTCGAACTGCTGCGGGATCCAGGCGCCCGGCGTCGCGGCCGCGATCTCGTGGGCCTTCTCGATCGCACCCTTCATGCCCTTCTCGCGCGGCGTGAGCACGAACTGCGCGCCGTAGGCCAGCATCAGCCGGCGACGTTCGATGCTCATGCTGTCGGGCATCACCAGCACCAGCGTGTAGCCCTTGACGGCCGCGACCATGGCCAGGCCGATGCCGGTGTTGCCCGAGGTCGGCTCGACGATGGTGCCGCCGGGCCGGAGCGCGCCGCTGGCCTCGGCGTCCTCGACCATGGACAGCGCGATGCGGTCCTTGATCGAGCCGCCGGGGTTGCTGCGCTCGGACTTGATCCAGACCTGGGCACCGCTGCCGAACAGGCGGTTGATGCGGATGTGCGGGGTGCGGCCGATGGTGGCCAGGACGTTGTCTGCGCGCATGGGTGGAACTCTCCGTGGTCGGGTGTCAGGCACGATGCATGACCCGCTCCGATTCTGTCGCAGCGATCCCGATGATCAAGCCGGCAGCGACCGGACAATGTGCACTTGGCCGGCTTCAGCCGGCGTGCTGGCCCTCGCCCTTGCTCCCGCCCCCTTGCCACCATGGCCCGACTGCCCCGACTGGCGCTCGCCGGACTGCCCCACCTCGTGCTGCAGCGCGGACTGGCGCACCCGCCGGTCTTCGCCGATGCCGAGGACCGGCGCGCCTACCTGGCCGCCCTGCACGAGGCGGCGGCCAACCTCAAGATCGTCGTGCACGCCTATGCGCTGCTGGACGACCAGGTCCGCCTGCTGCTGACGCCGCCAGACGCGCAGGCGCTGAGCAAGCTGATGCAGGCCGTCGGCCGCCGCTACGTGAGCGCCCACAACCGTCGTCACGGCCGTGCCGGCACGCTCTGGGACGGCCGCTTCCGCGCCACCGTGATCGAGGCCGAGCCCTGGCTGCTGCTCGCGGCGCGTCACATCGAGCAATCGCCGCTGCGGGCCGGGCTGGTCGTGCAGGCGTCGGACTGGCCCTGGTCCAGCGCCGCGCATCACCTCGGCCGGCTGCGTGACACGGTGGTGAGCGCCCACCCGCTGTTCTGGGGGCTGGGCAACACGCCCTTCGAGCGCGAGCTGGCCTGGCAGCGCCTGCTCGACGAGCCGCTGCCGGTGGTGCAGCAGCAACAGATCGAGGCGGCCATGCTCAAGGGCTGGCCGCTCGGATCGGGCGCGTTTCTTGCCCATCTCGGCGGCTCGACCGACCGGCCGCTGGTGCCCAGGCCCCGTGGTCGCCCGCCTCGCGCACCAGGACAGGGCGCCGGGCCGCGCGGCTGACCGGCGCCGGTGCGTGCCACCGGCGTTGATCTGTCCCCATTTATGCCAGCAGGGAATTGACCCCTTTCTTTAATGAGTCTGACCCCATTTATTTGGTGTTGAGGCTCACGCTGCAGTGCAGTAAATTGCGGCGGTTTTTCTCTCATCGCAGGAGTGCGCCATGAACCAGGCCGCCGCGGGTACCTCGTCCACGAACGAGACCCAGACCGCAACGCTGTCCGACATCCAGGCCCTCGCCCAGGGTGGTCTGTACGACCCCGCGAACGAACACGACGCCTGCGGCGTCGGCTTCGTCGCCCACATCAAGGGACAGAAGGCGCACGCCATCGTCGAGCAGGGTCTGAAGATCCTCGAGAACCTGGACCACCGCGGCGCGGTCGGCGCCGATGCGCTGATGGGCGACGGTGCCGGCATCCTGATCCAGATCCCCGACGAGTTCTTCCGCGCCGAGATGAGCCGGCAGGGCGTCACGCTGCCGCCGCTGGGCGAGTACGGCGTGGGCATGATCTTCCTGCCCAAGGAACACGCCTCGCGTCTGGCCTGCGAGCAGGAACTCGAGCGCGCCGTCCGGGCCGAGGGCCAGGTGCTGCTGGGCTGGCGCGACGTGCCGGTCGATGCCGACATGCCGATGTCGCCGACCGTGCGCACCACCGAGCCGGTGATCCGCCAGATCTTCATCGGCCGGGGTGACGACGTCATCGTGCCGGACGCGCTGGAGCGCAAGCTTTACGTGATCCGCAAGACCGCCTCGGCGGCGATCCAGAAGCTCAAGCTGACCCACAGCCGCGAGTACTACGTGCCCAGCATGAGCTGCCGCACGATCATCTACAAGGGCCTGCTGCTGGCCGACCAGGTCGGCAAGTACTACCTCGACCTGCAGAACCCGGCCTGCACCTCGGCGCTGGCGCTGGTGCACCAGCGCTTCTCGACCAACACCTTCCCCGAGTGGCCGCTGGCCCACCCCTACCGGATGGTGGCGCACAACGGCGAGATCAACACCGTCAAGGGCAACTTCAACTGGATGCGTGCCCGCGAGGGCGTCATGAAGTCGCCGGTGCTGGGCGAGGACCTGACGAAGCTCTACCCGATCAGCTTCGAGGGCCAGTCCGACACGGCCACCTTCGACAACGCGCTCGAACTGCTGACGATGAGCGGCTACCCGCTCGCGCACGCCGCGATGATGATGATCCCGGAGGCCTGGGAACAGCACACGCTGATGGACGAGCGCCGTCGCGCCTTCTACGAGTACCACGCCGCGATGATCGAGCCGTGGGACGGCCCCGCCTCGATGGTCTTCACCGACGGCAAGCAGATCGGCGCCACGCTGGACCGCAACGGCCTGCGCCCGGCCCGCTACATCGTCACCGACGATGACCTGGTCGTGATGGCCTCGGAAGCCGGCACGCTGCCGATTCCCGAGAACAAGATCGTCAAGAAGTGGCGCCTGCAGCCGGGCAAGATGTTCCTGATCGACTTCGAGCAGGGCCGCATCATCGACGACGAGGAACTGAAGAACCAGTTCGCCTCGGCCAAGCCCTATCGCCAGTGGATCGAGAACGTCCGCATCAAGCTCGACGCGATCCCTGCCGAAGGCGCGCCCGCCGCGCCGGCCGCGACCGAGTCGCTGCTCGACCGCCAGCAGGCCTTCGGCTACACGCAGGAAGACCTGAAGTTCCTGCTCGCGCCGATGGCCGCGAACGGCGAGGAAGGCATCGGCTCGATGGGCAACGACTCGCCGCTGGCGGTCCTGTCCGACAAGAACAAGCCGCTGTACAGCTACTTCAAGCAGCTGTTCGCCCAGGTCACGAACCCGCCGATCGACCCGATCCGCGAGGCCATCGTGATGTCGCTGAACAGCTTCATCGGCCCGAAGCCGAACCTGCTGGACATCAACGCGGTCAACCCGCCGATGCGCCTCGAGGTGGCCCAGCCCATCCTCGATGCCGACGACATGGCGCGCCTGCGCGGCATCGCCGCGCACACCGGTGGCAAGTTCAAGACCTGCGAACTGAACATCGTCTACCCGCTGGCCTGGGGCCACGAGGGCGTCGAGGCCAAGCTCGCGTCGCTGTGCGCCGAGGCGGTGGACGCGATCAAGAGCGGCCACAACATCCTGATCATCACGGACCGCGCGATGAACCGCGACCAGGTGGCGATCCCGGCCCTGCTGGCGCTCTCGGCGATCCACCATCACCTGGTCCGCGAGGGCCTGCGCACGACCGCCGGCCTGGTGGTCGAGACCGCGTCCGCCCGCGAGGTGCACCACTTCGCCGTGCTGGCCGGCTACGGCGCCGAGGCCGTGCATCCCTACCTGGCGATGGAGACGATCGCGTCGATGCACCAGGACCTGGGCGGCGCGCTGTCGGCCGAGAAGGCGATCTACAACTACGTCAAGGCGATCGGCAAGGGTCTCTCGAAGATCATGTCGAAGATGGGCATCAGCACGTACATGTCGTACTGCGGCGCCCAGATCTTCGAGGCCATCGGCCTGAACCGCGACGTGGTCGAGAAGTACTTCCGCGGCACCCCGACGCAGGTCGAGGGCATCGGCGTGTTCGAGGTGGCCGAGGAAGCGATCCGCAACCACCGCGCCGCCTTCGGTGACGACCCGGTGCTGGCCACCATGCTGGACGCCGGCGGCGAGTACGCCTGGCGCGCCCGCGGCGAGGAGCACATGTGGACGCCGGACGCGATCGCCAAGCTGCAGCACAGCACGCGCTCGGGCAAGTTCGACACGTACAAGGAATACGCCCAGATCATCAACGACCAGAACCGCCGTCACCTGACGCTGCGCGGCCTGTTCGAGTTCAAGAATGATCCGAGCAAGGCGATCCCGGTCGAGGAGGTCGAGCCGGCCGCCGAGATCGTCAAGCGCTTTGCCACCGGCGCGATGTCGCTGGGTTCGATCAGCACCGAGGCCCACTCGACGCTGGCACTGGCCATGAACCGCATCGGCGGCAAGAGCAACACCGGCGAGGGCGGCGAGGACCCGGCGCGCTACCGCAACGAGCTCAAGGGCATCAAGATCACCGCCGGCACCAAGGTCTCGGACGTCATCGGCAGCAAGGTCATCGCCGCCGACTACGAGATGAAGGACGGCGACAGCCTGCGCTCGAAGATCAAGCAGGTCGCCTCGGGCCGCTTCGGCGTCACGACCGAGTACCTCGTCTCGGCCGACCAGATCCAGATCAAGATGGCCCAGGGCGCCAAGCCCGGCGAGGGTGGCCAGCTGCCGGGCGGTAAGGTGTCCGAGTACATCGGCATGCTGCGCTACTCGGTGCCGGGCGTGGGCCTCATCAGCCCGCCGCCGCACCACGACATCTACTCGATCGAGGACCTGGCGCAGCTGATCCACGACCTGAAGAACGCCAACCCGCGCGCCTCGGTGAGCGTCAAGCTGGTGTCGGAAGTGGGCGTGGGCACCATCGCCGCGGGCGTCGCCAAGTGCAAGGCCGATCACGTCGTGATCGCCGGCCATGACGGCGGCACCGGCGCGTCGCCGTGGTCGTCGATCAAGCATGCCGGCACGCCGTGGGAACTCGGCCTGGCCGAGACCCAGCAGACGCTGGTGCTCAACCGCCTGCGCAGCCGCATCCGCGTGCAGGCCGACGGCCAGATGAAGACCGGCCGGGACGTCGTGATCGGCGCGCTGCTGGGCGCCGACGAGTTCGGCTTCGCGACCGCGCCGCTGGTCGTCGAGGGCTGCATCATGATGCGCAAGTGCCACCTGAACACCTGCCCGGTGGGCGTGGCCACGCAGGACCCGGTGCTGCGCGCGAAGTTCACGGGCAAGCCCGAGCATGTCGTCAACTACTTCTTCTTCGTTGCCGAGGAAGCGCGCCAGATCATGGCGCAGCTGGGCATCCGCACCTTCGACGAGCTGATCGGCCGCGCCGACCTGCTCGACACGAAGAAGGCCATCAGCCACTGGAAGGCCAAGGGCCTGGACTTCGGCCGCGTCTTCCACCAGCCGGCGGTGCCGGCCTCGGTGTCGCGTCGCCATGTCGAGGAGCAGGACCACGGCCTGGCCAAGGCCCTGGACGTCAAGCTGATCGAGAAGTGCCGTCCCGCCATCGAACGTGGCGAGAAGGTGCAGTTCATGGAGGACGCGCGCAACGTCAACCGCTCGGTCGGCGCGATGCTGTCGGGCGAGCTGATCAAGCACCGTCCGGAAGGCCTGCCCGACCAGACCATCTTCATCCAGATGGAAGGCACCGGCGGCCAGAGCTTCGCGGCCTTCCTGGCCCAGGGCATCACGCTCTACATGATCGGCGAGGCCAACGACTACACCGGCAAGGGCCTGTCCGGCGGCCGCGTGGTGGTGCGTCCGTCGATCGAGTTCCGCGGTGACGCGACCAAGAACATCATCGTGGGCAACACGGTGCTGTACGGCGCGACCAGCGGCGAGGCCTTCTTCCGTGGCGTTGCCGGCGAGCGCTTCGCGGTCCGCCTGTCGGGCGCGACGGCGGTCGTCGAGGGCACCGGCGACCACGGCTGCGAGTACATGACCGGCGGCACGGTGGTCGTGCTGGGCAGGACCGGCCGCAACTTCGCGGCCGGCATGTCCGGCGGCATCGCCTACGTCTACGACGAGGACGGCAGCTTCGCCGGCCGCTGCAACACCGCCCAGGTCGCCCTGGAGAAGGTGCTGAGCGCCACCGAGCAGGAACAGTCCATCGAGCTGGCGATCTGGCACAAGGGCCAGACCGACGAGTCGCTGCTCAAGAAGCTGGTCGAGGACCACCACCGCTGGACCGGTTCGCTGCGGGCCCGCGACATCCTCGACAACTGGAGCGAGGCCCGCGGTCGCTTCGTCAAGGTGTTCCCGCACGAGTACCGCCGCGCCCTGGGCGAGATGGGTGCGCAGCAGGCCACCGACGCCACCATCGCCAAGGCCAAGGGCAGCGACAAGGGCGACAAGAAGGGCAGCAAGACGGTCCCCGCCAAGTGAGCGGACCGTCCGACGCCAAGGCACCCCACAGCACAGAACACTGAAGGCACATCATGGGCAAGGTCACCGGCTTTCTCGAATTCGAACGCCTCGAAGAGGGTTACGAACCGGTCGAGAAGCGACTGAAGAACTACAAGGAATTCGTCATCGGCCTGAAGTCCGACGAGGCGAAGGTACAGGGCGCGCGCTGCATGGACTGCGGCACGCCGTTCTGCAACAACGGCTGTCCGGTCAACAACATCATCCCGGACTTCAACGACCTGGTGTACCGGCAGGACTGGCGCAACGCCATCACGGTCCTGCACAGCACCAACAACTTCCCGGAGTTCACCGGCCGCATCTGCCCCGCGCCCTGCGAGGCCGCCTGCACGCTCAACGTGAACAACGACCCGGTGGGCATCAAGTCGATCGAGCACGCGATCATCGACAAGGCCTGGCAAGAGGGCTGGGTCGTGCCGCAGGTGCCGGCCGTCAAGACCGGCAAGAAGGTCGCGGTGGTCGGTTCGGGCCCGTCCGGCCTGGCGGCGGCCCAGCAGCTCGCGCGCGCCGGTCACGACGTCACGGTGTTCGAGAAGAACAGCCGCATCGGCGGCCTGCTGCGCTACGGCATCCCCGACTTCAAGATGGAGAAGACGCACATCGACCGCCGCGTCGCGCAGATGCAGGCCGAGGGCGTGACTTTCCGCACCGGCGTGCTGATCGGTGCGATGCCCGAGGGCAGCAAGGTCACCAACGACGCCAAGGAAGTCATCTCGGCCGAACAGCTCAAGGCCGACTTCGACGCGGTCGTGCTGTGTGGCGGCTCCGAGCAGAGCCGTGACCTGCCGGTGCCGGGCCGCGAGCTCGAAGGCGTGCACTTCGCGATGGAGTTCCTGCCGCAGCAGAACAAGGTCAACGCCGGCGACAAGCTGAAGAACCAGCTGCGCGCCGAAGGCAAGCACGTCATCGTCATCGGTGGCGGCGACACCGGCAGCGACTGCGTGGGCACCAGCAACCGCCACGGTGCGGCCAGCGTGACGCAGTTCGAGGTCATGCCGCAGCCGCCCGAGCAGGAGAACAAGCCGCTGGTCTGGCCGTACTGGCCGCTCAAGCTGCGCACCTCCTCCAGCCATGAGGAAGGCTGCGTGCGCGAGTTCGCCATCTCGACCAAGGCCATCCTGGGCGAGAAGGGCAAGGTCACCGCGCTGCAGACCGTGAACGTCGAGTTCAAGGACGGCAAGCTGGTGGAGGTCGCCGGCACCGAGAAGACCTACAAGGCCGACCTGGTGCTGCTGGCCATGGGCTTCGTCAACCCGGTCAACACGGTGCTGGAAGCCTTTGGCGTCGAGAAGGATCCGCGTGGCAATGCCAAGGCTGGCGTCGACATCGACGCGGGCTACAAGACCAACGTCGCCAAGGTGTTTGCCGCCGGTGACATGCGTCGCGGCCAGTCGCTGGTGGTGTGGGCGATCCGCGAAGGCCGCCAGGCCGCTCGCGCCGTCGACGAGTTCCTGATGGGATCGACCACGCTGCCGCGCTGAGCGGTCGGCCGGGGCGATCCGTCCCCGTTGAGGGCGGACGGCCTGCCGCACGATCCTCATCAAGCCGCATCAAGCCGCATCACGCCGTTGCCGACGGCGCGTTGCGGCTTGCTGCTTTTCGGGCAGGATCCGGCGTTCCGGGACATGAACTGGGGCTTTCCCCTATCATTTCCTGCTATTGCCTTCTTCCACGCGGGGCGCCTGCCGTCTCGCACCGACCGGAATCCAACACCCGTTGACTGCCGCCCTGTCCGATTCCACCCTGCTGTCCCCGCTGGTCGAACTGCGTTCGGTGACCTGCGGCTACGGTGACCGCGTCATCCTGCGCGACGTCAACCTGACGGTGCCACGCGGGGCGGTGGTCGCGCTGATGGGGACCTCCGGCGGCGGCAAGACCACCGTGCTGCGGTTGATCGGCCGCCAGCTGACGCCGCTGTCGGGCCAGGTGATGTTCGACGGGCAGGACCTCGCGACGCTGGACCGCCGTGGCCTGCACGAGGCGCGTCGGCGCATGGGCATGCTGTTCCAGTTCGGCGCGCTGTTCACCGACCTGTCGGTCTTCGACAACGTCGCCTTCCCGCTGCGCGAGCACACGACGCTCGGCGAGGAGCTGATCCGCGACCTGGTGCTGATGAAGCTCGATGCGGTCGGCCTGCGCGGCGCGCGTGACCTGATGCCCAGCCAGGTCTCCGGTGGCATGGCCCGGCGCGTGGCGCTGGCCCGGGCGATCGCGCTGGACCCCGACCTGATCCTCTACGACGAGCCCTTCGCTGGCCTTGACCCGATCTCGATGGGCGTGGCCGCGCGGCTGATCCGGGCCCTCAACGATGCGCTGGGCGTGACCAGCATCGTCGTCTCGCACGACGTCGAGGAGACCTTCCTGATCGCCGACCACGTGGTCTTCATCGCCAACGGCGGCATCGCGGCCCAGGGCACGCCCGAGCAGATGCGCGCCTCCGACGATCCGCTGGTGCGCCAGTTCGTCGATGCCGCGCCGGACGGCCCGGTGCGCTTTCACTATCCCGCCGCCACGGCCGCACAGGACTACGGCCTGGAGGCCACGCGATGAAGCGCGCCCTGATCGCCCTCGGCGCCGGCACGCGCCAGACCCTGGCCGACATCGGCCTGGCCGCGCGGATGCTGGCCCGCCTGCTGGTGCTGGTGCCCGCGGCGCTGCGGCGTTTCCGCCTGGTCGTCGACCAGGTCCATTTCCTGGGCAACCACTCGCTGGTCATCATCGGCGTGTCCGGCCTGTTCGTCGGTTTCGTGCTGGGCCTGCAGGGCTACTACACGCTGCAGCGCTACGGCTCGGCCGAGGCGCTGGGCCTGCTGGTGGCGCTGTCGCTGGTGCGCGAGCTGGGGCCGGTGGTGACCGCGCTGCTGTTCGCGGGCCGGGCCGGCACCTCGCTGACCGCCGAGATCGGCCTGATGAAGTCCGGCGAGCAGCTTGCCGCGATGGAGATGATGGCCGTCGACCCGATCCAGCGCGTGCTGGCGCCGCGTTTCCTGGGCGGCCTGATCGCGATGCCACTGCTCGCGGCGGTCTTCAGCGCGGTCGGCATCATCGGTGGCTGGCTGGTCGGCGTGGTGCTGATCGGTGTCGACGCCGGCTCCTTCTGGTCGCAGATGCAGGCCGGCGTGGACGTGTTCAAGGACGTCGGCAACGGCGTCATCAAGAGCGTGGTCTTCGCGCTGACCGTCACCTTTGTCGCGCTGCTGCAGGGCTACGAATGCCAGCCCACGCCAGAAGGCGTGGCCCGCGCGACGACCCGCACCGTGGTGGTGTCGTCGCTGGCCGTGCTGGCGCTCGACTTCGTGCTGACCGCGCTGATGTTCTCGATCTGATCGGACTGAATCCATGCAGAAATCCCGTCACGACCTGTGGGTCGGCCTGTTCGTCTCGATCGGTGCCGCTGCCTTGCTGTTCCTGGCCCTGAAGGCCGGCAACCTGCTGGCGATCTCGTTCGAGCCGACCTACACGGTCGTCGCCCGCTTCGACAACATCGGCGGACTCAAGCCGCGCGCGGCGGTCAAGAGCGCCGGCGTGGTGGTGGGCCGGGTCTCCAGCATCGGCTTCGACGACAAGTCCTACCAGGCCAGCGTCGTGCTGGAGCTGGAGCAGCGCTTCGTCTTCCCCAAGGACAGCTCGGCCAAGATCCTGACGGCGGGCCTGCTGGGTGAGCAGTACATCGGTCTCGAACCCGGTGGCGACACCCAGAACCTTGCCGCTGGCAGCCAGATCACCCAGACCCAGTCGGCCGTGGTGCTGGAGACGCTGATCAGCCAGTTCCTCTACAACAAGGCCGCCGATGCCAGCAGCGGGGGCGACAAGAAATGACCCGAAGAATCGCCGTGCTGGCCGCGACGGGGCTCTGCGCCCTGTTGACGGCGTGCGCGACGGCGCAGCGTCCGGACCCGCTCGAGCCCTGGAACCGCGGTGTCTACGCGTTCAACGACGCCGTCGACGTGGCGGTGATCAAGCCGGTGGCGACGGTCTGGCGTGACGTGCTGCCGCAGCCCCTGCGGCACGGCGTCAGCAACTTCTTCGGCAACTTCGGCGACCTGTGGTCGGCCACCAACCTGGCGCTGCAGGGCCGCTTCGGCGAGAGCCTGTCGGACCTCGGCCGCTTCGGCACCAACACGGTCTTCGGCGTGCTGGGCTTCTTCGACGTCGCCAGCGAGCTGGGCCTGGAGAAGCATGGCGAGGACTTCGGCCAGACCCTGGGCGTCTGGGGCGTGCCGCAGGGCGCCTACGTCGTCTGGCCGCTGCTCGGGCCGTCGACGCTGCGCGACAGCTTCGACATCCCCGGCTCGATGGCCTTCAGCCCGGCCAGCCTGGTGACGCCGACCTCGGCCTCGCTGGGCGTGACCTCGGCACGTTTCTTCAACCTGCGGGCCGAGCTGCTCCAGGCGACCAACCTGCTCGACACCATCGCGCTGGACAAGTACTCGTTCACGCGCGATGCGTACCTGCAGCGCCGACGCAGCCTCGTCTACAACGGCAGTCCGCCGGAAGAGGCGGGCGATGACGCGTCGTCCGACAACGGCGCCAATCCCTACCTCGACGAGATGGACGAGGCCGCGGGTGCGCCGGCGCCGTCTGTCCCACCCGCGTCGTCGGCTCGGCCGCCGGTGCCTGCCGCCAGCCGGCCCTGATCGGGACGAGGCTCCTGTGCACCATCGCATCGGCGCAGCCGTTGCATGCAGGCAGCGATCCGGCTGCCACTGAAAGGAAATCGATGTTCAAGCGTCTGTGGTCCACCCTGTTCGTCACCGCCGCCCTGCTGGGCGCATCGTCCGTCCGGGCCGAGACCGTCGCGCCCGACGTGCTGGTCAAGCAGGTGTCGACCGAGGTGATCGAGACCGTGAAGTCGGACAAGGACATCCAGGCCGGCGATCTCAAGAAGATCATGGCCCTGGTCGATACCAAGGTGCTGCCGCAGGTGAACTTCCAGCGCATGACCTCGCTGGCGATGGGCCGTCACTGGCGCACCGCGACGCCCGAGCAGCAGACGCGGTTGCAGGCCGAGTTCAAGACCCTGCTGGTGCGCACCTATGCGGGCGCGCTGACCCAGGTGAAGGACCAGTCCGTGGTCGTCAAGCCCTTGCGCGCCAGGCCCGAGGACACCGAGGTGCTGGTGCGCACGGAGATCAAGGGCAAGGGTGAACCGATCCAGCTCGACTACCGCCTCGAGAAGGCCGGCGACAGCTGGAAGATCTACGACGTCAACGTGCTCGGCGTGTGGTTGGTGGAAACCTACCGCTCGAGCTTCAACCAGGAAATCTCCGCGTCAGGAATCGATGGCTTGATCACGAAGCTGGCCGAGCGCAACAAGCCCTCCGCCGCGAAGTGAACCCGGCCTGCCGGCCGGGACGCCCCACGACGGGCGGCGGCCGGCACCTGACACACGAGTCCAACGCGAGCCGACCGACCGTCCCATGCTGAACCTGCCTGAACGACTGACCCACGTCGAGACGCCCCCGGCGCTCAAGCACCTGCACGCGCAGATGGATGCGCTGCCCTCGGGTACGCCGGTCGTGATCGACGGCCAGCAGCTCAACCGCTTCGACTCCAGCGCGCTGGGCGTCCTGCTGTCCTGCAAGCGCCACGCCCTGGCCCAGGGCCGCACGTTCACCACCCAGGCCCTGCCCGCGCGGCTGGTCCGCCTGGCTGGCCTCTACGGCCTCGCGAACTGCCTCTGAACGGCTGACCGAAGGCCACCCCGGCGCCGCGGCGCATGACCGGCGTCCCCTCGGCCGGCTGGCGGACTCGCCGGCCCAGGGACCAGCGTCATTCAGGCGATGCGTAGCGTTTCGCGCGCAGGTTGCGCTTGATCTCCTGCAGCATCGGCCGCAGGTCCGGACCGAGGCGCAGGGCCACGGCGGTGGTCAGGATGTCGATCACCGTCAGGTGCAGCAGGCGGCTGACCATCGGGCTGTAGCGGTCGTAGTCCTCGGGGTGATCGACCGCCAGCAGGATCTGCGCCTGATGGGCCAGCGGCGAGCCGCTGCAGCTGATCACGATGGTCTGCGCGCCCTTGCGGCGGGCGATCTCGGCGGCGTCGAGCAGGTCGCGGGTGCGGCCCGAGTTCGAGATCATCACCGCGCAATCCCCCGGCTGCAGCATCGTTGCGGCCATCACCTGGACGTGCCCGTCGCTGAAGGCGACCGCGTGCACGCCGAGGCGGAAGAACTTGTGCTGCGCGTCCTGCGCCACGATGCCCGAGTTGCCGACCCCGTAGAACTGGATCCGCCGGCCGTCGCGTGCCGATGCGGTCAGCGCCTCGATCGCCTTCTCCATCGCGTGCGCGGCCACGTCGCCGCGGTACTTCAGCAGCGCGCTGACGGCGTTGTCGATGACCTTGACGATCAGGTCGTTGGGCTTGTCGTCCTCGTCGACCGCGCGGTGCACGAAGGGCACGCCCTCGTTGACCGTGCCGGCGAGCTTGAGCTTGAAGTCGGCCAGGCCGTCATAGCCCACGCTGCGGCAGAAGCGCACCACCGTGGGCTTGCTGACGTGCGATCGGTCCGCCAGTTCGGCCACCGGCAGGCTGGAGAAGCTGCGCGGATCGGCCAGCACCAGCTTGCCGACCCGCTGTTCGGCAGGTGACAGGGCGGGCAGGGAGGCGCGGATGCGGTCGAGCATGGTGGGGGCCGATCGGGAGACGTTCGCCGTTCGACCGTCGTCCGTCAAGGACGTCGCGCCCGAAGAGCCGGTGGAAGAACCCGTCCCGGCGCTGCCGCCAGGCAGCGCCGACGAGGGGGACGCCGAGAAGGGCGGCAGCGGCCAGATCACTGTTCTTCGCTCCACGCGTTGCCGTCGCGGGCGACCAGCGCGCTGGCGGCCGCCGGGCCCCAGCTGCCGGCGGCATAGCCGCGCGGGCCTTCGCCACCGCCGCTGTGCTCGCGCGCCCAGGTGTCAAGCACCGGCTCGACCCAGCGCCAGGCCTCTTCCTGCTCGTCGCTGCGCACGAACAGGTTCAGGCGCCCGGCGATGGCATCCAGCAGCAGGCGCTCGTAGGCGCCGACGCGGTCGCTCTGGAAGGCCTTGTCGAAGTCCAGGTCCAGCGAGACCGGCGCGAGCATGTCGCCCACGCCCGTGCCCTTGGCGGCCAGCAGGTGCAGCTCCAGGCCGTCCTCCGGCTGCAGCTTGATCACCAGCTTGTTGGCGCGGTGGGCGCCGGCAAAGATCGGGTGCGGCACCGGGCGGAAGTTGACGACGATCTGGGCGTCTCGCGCGGCCAGGCGCTTGCCGGTGCGCAGGTAGAAGGGCACGCCGGCCCAGCGCCAGTTCTGCACCTCGGTGCGGATCGCCACGAAGGTCTCGCAGTGGCTGCCGGTCGGCACCTTGATCTCGTCGAGGTAGCCGGGGACCTTCTTGCCGTCGACGTTGCCGGCGCGGTACTGGCCCCGCACGACGTCGCGGCTGACGCTCTCGGCGGTGAAGGGCTTGAGCGACTTCAGCACCTTGAGCTTCTCGTCTCGGATCGCGTCGGCGTCGCTGGTCGACGGCGGCTCCATCGCGATCATCGTGAGCAGCTGCAGGGCATGGTTCTGGATCATGTCGCGCAGCGCGCCGGTGCGGTCGTAGAAGTCGCCGCGCGTGCCCACGCCGAGCGATTCGGCCAGCGTGATCTGGATGTTGGCGATGCTCTCGCGGCGCCACAGCGGCTCGAACAGCGCGTTGCCGAAGCGCAGCGCCATCAGGTTCTGGACCGACGGCTTGCCCAGGTAGTGGTCGATGCGGAAGGCCTGCTTCTCGGTGAAGACCGAGCGCACGACGGTGTTGATCTCCTGCGCGCTGCTCAGGTCATGGCCGAGCGGCTTCTCCAGCACGACGCGGATGTGCGGTGCGTTCAGGCCGGCCGCGCCGAGCTGCTCGGTGATGGCGGTGAACAGGTGCGGGCTGGTGGCCAGGTAGAGCACGACGGTGTCGGCGCCGCGCTCGTCGAGCCACTGCTTCAGGCCGGCGTAGTCGGCCGGCTGCGACAGGTCCATGCGGCGGTAGTGCAGCAGCTCGGCGAAGCGGGCGAACTCGTCCTCGTTCGGGCGCTTGGAGCTTTCGACCTCGACGAAGCGGTCCTTGATGAACTTCCGGTAGTCCGCATCGCTGCGCTCGTCGCGGGCCACCGCCAGGATGCGTCCGCCGGCCGGCAGCTTGCCGTGGCGGAAGGCCTGGAACAGCGCCGGCATGAGCTTGCGCCAGGTGAGATCGCCGGTGCCGCCGAAGAGGACGAGGTCGAAGGACATGAGGTGACCTTTTCGAAGAATGAAGTCGGTTGCCGAGTCACACCGTGTCGGTCGGACGATCCGCCGAAGTCGGAAGGGCGGTGTAACTTTGTTTCAGAAACGATGATGCATGAGTTTCTTTTCGAGGTCAATCCGCAGCCCCTCCGAGGCCCTCGGAGAGCCCGTTTCTCCTGGGGCGAACGATCGTTCGACGGTTCTGGCGGCGGCCTGTTCCGGACGTAACTCGCTTGAACTCAAGCGCCCGCTGCATGCGGTCTAATTCTGGGCTTCGGGTCCGTGGCGCGACTTGGCGCTCACCCTGATGGACCCGTCCCCGATTCCTCCGCGCCGCGCGCCGCGACGCGCCCTGGCCGTCCCGGCGGCCTTCTTCCCAGCAGTCCCACGCCATGAACCAGCTCGATCAGCTCAAGCGCCACACCACCGTCGTCGCCGACACCGGCAACTTCCTGCAGCTCGCCCAGTTCACGCCGCGCGACGCGACGACCAACCCGTCGCTGATCCTGAAGGCGGTGCAGCAGGTCGAGTACGCGCCGCTGCTGGCCGACACGGTCAAGGCGCACCGCGGCCTGCCGCTGGACCAGGTCGTCGACCGGGTGCTGGTGCGCTTCGGGCTGGAGATCCTGCAGGTCGTGCCGGGCCGTGTCTCGACCGAGGTCGATGCCCGCCTGAGCTTCGACCGCGCCGCGACCGTCGCCCGCGCGCACCGCCTGATCGGCCTGTACGAGGCCGCCGGCATCGGCCGCGAGCGCGTGCTGATCAAGATCGCCTCGACCTGGGAAGGCATCCAGGCCGCCGCCGAACTGGAGCGCGAGGGCATCCACTGCAACCTGACGCTGCTGTTCGCCTTCTGCCAGGCGGTGGCCTGCGGCGATGCCGGCGTGCAGCTGATCTCGCCCTTCGTCGGCCGCATCTACGACTGGTACAAGAAGTCGGCTGGCGCAGCCTGGGACGAGGCCGCCATGGCCGGCGCCAACGACCCCGGTGTGCGTTCGGTCAGCCAGATCTACAGCTACTACAAGAAGTTCGGCATCGCCACCGAGGTGATGGGCGCGAGCTTCCGCAACGTCGGCCAGATCACCGCGCTGGCTGGCTGCGACCTGCTGACCATCAGCCCCGACCTGCTCGCCCAGCTGCAGGCCAGCGAGGCCCCGATCGAGCGCGCGCTCGACGCGGCCGCCGCCCGCGATGCCGTGATCGAGCGCGTCACGCTCGACGAGGCCGCCTTCCGCTACGCGCTCAACGCCGATGCGATGGCCACCGAGAAGCTCGCCGAAGGCATCCGCGCCTTCGCGGTCGATGCCGGCAAGCTCGACCAGATGATCCAGGCGATCTGAACCACCCCCTTCCGAGGAGAGCCCCGATGTCCGTGATCCGTTGCGACCAGACGCCCGCCTGGGCCGCGCTGCAGGCCCACCATGCCGGCCCGGGCCGCACCTTCGACCTGCGCACCGCCTTCGCGGCCGATGCCGGGCGGGTCGGCGCCTTCGGCCTGGATGCGCCGGAGATCCATGCCGACCTGTCGAAGAACCACTGGGACGCGACGGTGCGGGGCCTGCTCGGCCAGCTGGCGCGCGAATGCCAGCTGGAATCGCGCCGCGACGCCATGCTGGCCGGCGAGCCGATCAACCACACCGAAGGCCGCGCGGTGCTCCACACGGCGCTGCGGGCGCCGCGCGGTGCCGCGCCGTTCTCGGACGACGTGCACGGCGTGCTCGACCGCATGCTCGACTGGGTCGAGCAGGTCCGCGACACGGCGCGCAGCGGCATCCGCCACGTCGTCAACATCGGCATCGGCGGCTCGGACCTGGGCCCGCAGATGGTGGTGCCGGCGCTGGACGCCTACGCCAGCCGCTCGCTGACGCTGCACTTCGTCTCCAACGTTGACGGCCACGACATCGCGCCGGTGCTGCGCCGGCTGGACCCGCGCGAGACGCTGGTGATCGTCGCCTCCAAGACCTTCACCACGCAGGAAACCATGGCCAACGCGCAGGTGGCGCGGGCCTGGTTCCTGGCCGGCTACGGCGACGGCGGCGAGGCGGCCATCGCCCGCCACTTCGCGGCCACGACGACCAACGTCGAGGCGGCCGCCCGGTTCGGCATCACCACCACCTTCGGCTTCTGGGACTGGGTGGGCGGGCGCTACTCGCTGTGGAGCGCCATCGGCCTGCCGATCGCGCTGGCCATCGGCGCGGCGAACTTCCGCGACCTGCTGGCCGGCGCGCACGCGATGGACCGCCACTTCGCGACCGCTGCGCTGGCGTCCAACCTGCCGATCCAGCTCGGCCTGCTGGACGTCTGGTACCGCAACTTCCTGGGCTACACGAGCCGCAGCATCGCGCCCTACCACCAGGGCCTGCGCCGCCTGCCGGCCTACCTGCAGCAGCTGGAGATGGAGAGCAACGGCAAGTGCGTCGACCTTGACGGCGCGCCGCTGCCCTACGCGACCTGCCCGGTGGTCTGGGGCGAGGCCGGCACCAACGGCCAGCATGCCTACTTCCAGATGCTGCACCAGGGCACCGACGTGATCCCGGTCGAGTTCATCGCGGTCAAGACGCCGAACCACGGCCCCGACGTGCCCGAGGTGCTCCAGGCCGGCCTGGCCGATCAGCACGTCAAGCTGCTGGCCAACTGCCTGGCGCAGAGCCAGGCGCTGATGCTGGGCAAGACCACCGCCGAAGCGCTGACCGAGAAGGCGCCGACGGCCAGCGCGTCGCTGGGCGCGCAGACCGTCGCGCAGCACCGCACCTTCCCCGGCAACCGGCCGAGTTCGACCTTCGTGCTGGAGGCGTTGACCCCCGCTTCCTTGGGCGCGCTGATCGCGCTGTACGAGCACCGCGTCTGGACCAGCGGCGCGCTGTGGGGCATCAACAGCTTCGACCAGTGGGGCGTGGAGCTGGGCAAGGCGCTGTGCAACCAGCTGCTGCCGCGCTTCGCCACCGGCGACACCGCCGGGCTGGACGGCTCGACCGCCGCGCTGCTGAGCCGCCTGCTGGGCCGCTGATGCCGCCTGGCGGGCGATCAACGAGACGATGACGACGATGAAGAAACACCTGATCTTCGACTTCGGCGCGGTGGTCTTCCGCTGGCAGCCGGTCGAACTCGTGCGGGCGGTGATGCCCGAGCACGCGCCCGATGACGCGGTCGCGCGCGGCCTGGTCGACCGCATCTTCAAGGGTTACACAGGCCCCTGGGGCCGCTACGACCTCGGCACGATCGAGGTGCCCGAACTGGTCGACGCGCTGGCCGCGCAGACCGGCCTGCCGGCCGCCGCGATGCAGCGCCTGGTGGATGCGGTGCCGGACGCGCTGGCGCCGCTGCCCGAGACCGTTGCCTGGCTGGACCGCCTGCGCGCGGCCGGTCACCGGCTGTTCTACCTGTCGAACATGCCGGCGGACATCGCCACGCAGCTGGAGGCGCGCCATGCCTTCCTGCGCCACTTCGAGCACGGCGTGTTCTCCAGCCGGGTCCACCTGTCCAAGCCGGACCCGGCGATCTTCCGGCTGGCGCTCGAACGCTTCGGCATCGCGGCCCAGGACACCATCTTTCTGGACGACCACCGGGCCAACGTCGACGCCGCGCGGGCGCTCGGCCTCCACGCGGTCCAGTTCGAGCAGGTCGCCCAGGCCGAAGCCGCGCTGCGGGCCGCCGGCCTGCTCGACGTTTCCCCGCGCTAGCCGGCCGCTCTAGTCGGCCGCTCTAGCCGGCCGTTCGGCAGGGCTTCACCGGCCGTGCCGGCCGATCGCGGCGGCCAGGTCCCGGTAGGCCTCGCAGTCGACGCCACACAGGCCCCGCAGCGTGTCGAGGTGCTGGCGCGCCAGGTCGGGCCGTCCCGCGAGCAGGTAGGCCTCGCCGATGTACTCGTGCGCCCCCAGGTGCCCGGGATCGATCCGCAGCGCGGTCCGGTAGGCCGCGAAGGCGCGGTCCAGCGATCCGGACTTGCGCAGCGCGAAGCCGAGCAGGTTGTGCACCTCCGCATCGCCCGGATGGCGGCGCGACTGCGCCTCAAGCTCGCTCACCGCTGCCGGCCAGCGTGCCTGGCCGAGCAGCTCGCGCGCGACCGCCAGATCGACCTGCGCCGGTGTCGCGGCGGTCAGGTCCTCCATGCCGCGGGCCTGTGCGCAGGCGCTGGCCAGGCCCAGGAAGCCTGCCAGGCAGCAGGCGCGGGCACGGTGTCGGAAGGTGAGCTGCATGTGGATGCCTCGAAGGTCGGTCAGGACAGGGGATCGACGCAGGTCCGCTCGGCCGGAGCCGGTCCGGCGAAGGTGCCGGACCCCTCGTCGGCGCGGGCGCGGGCGCGCGCCCGGCGCCATTGACGCTCGGAACTGAAGCCCGCCAGCGCGCGGGCCTGCTTGAGCGGCTGGCCGGCGGCCAGGGCCTCCAGGCACCAGGCCAGCCGGACCTGCTCGACGTAGTCGCGCGGCGTCACGCCGGCATGGGCGAGGAACAGCCGCGCCAGGTGGCGCGGCGTGACATGGGCTGCCGCCGCCAGGTCGGCCAGCGTCCAGGGCCGGGCCGGTTCCTCGGCCACCGCGTTCTGGACCCGGTGCACGGCGGGATGCAGGTGGCTGCGGCAGGCCAGCAGCGGCGAACGCTCCGGGTCGTCCGGCGCGCGGCGGTGGAACACCACCATGACCTGCGCGACCGCAGCGGCCAGCGCCTCGCCGCCATGCTGCGCGATGCCGTGCAGCGCCAGGTCGATGCCGGCGGTGATGCCCGCGCTGGTCAGCAGCGGGCCGTCCTCGACGAAGACGCGGTTGGCGCGCACCTGCGCGGCCGGTGCCATGCGCGCCAGGTCATCGAGCAGTTCGTGGTGGGTCGTCACCGCGCGGGTGCCGATCAGGCCGGCATCGGCGGCCAGCAGGGCGCCGGAGCAGACCGTCAGCAGCCGGTGCGGCGTGCCGGCGGCGGCCAGCGCCGGCGCGACGACGCGGGCCAGCCACTGGCGCGTGTCCAGCCAGGGGCGCTGGCGTCGCACCACCTCGGCGGCCTCGCCGGGGCGGCCCATCAGCACGACCCAGGTCGTGCCGTCGAGGCGCTCGGGCAGCGGCTCGATGCCGCTGAGCATCAGGCCGACCGACGAGGCGGTCTGCGCCAGCGGCCCGACATGGCGCAGCCGCCACAGCGGTGCGCGGTCCTGTCGCGCCAGGTTCTGGTTGGCCAGGCGGAAAGCCTCGGCCGGTCCGGCCAGGTCGAGCAGCAGCGTGTCGGGCAGGACCACGAAGAGCACGTCGACGAGGCCGGCCGGCGCGCGCGTCATGCGTGGGCTTCGGCCGGTTCGCGGCGGGCGCGGTCCAGCGCCTGCGCGACCGAACAGATCGTCGCGAAGCGCCCGGCCAGCACGGTGGCGGTGCGCTCCCGGATGTCGGCGGCCGACAGCAGCGCGCCGTCGGGCGTGCGCATGTCGAAGGTCAGGGTGGCGTCGGTGACGTAGTCGACCGCCCAGCCCTCGTCGCTGGCATGGCGGGCGGTCGTCTCGCAGCATTGTTCGGTGCGGATGCCCGCGACGATCAACCGGCGGATGCCCTGCTGGTGCAGCCAGATCGACAGGCCCGTGCCGACCAGCGCGCTGTGGCGGTGCTTGTGCAGCGTCAGCGCCGGCGGGTAGTCGCGCAATCCGGCCAGCGGGCGGAGCAGGCCGCTGCACGGCGCGAAGGGGTTGTCGGGCTGGTCCGGGCCGTCGCTGTGGAAGACCTGCACGATCGGCACGCCGCGCGCGACGCAGCCGTCGATCAGCGTGTTGCAGGCGGACAGGAAGGCGGGCAGCTCGCGCTCGTCCCAGTAGGGGCGGGCCGGGAAGGAGGCCTGGACATCGATCAGGAGCAGGGCGGTGGTCATGGTGCGTTGGCGTCGGCGTGGGCGTCGGGGTTGCAAGGCCTTCATCGTCGTTGCCGCGCCGTCTGCCGGCGAGGCCGGCAGCGGACCGGATGCGGTCAGAAACGGACCTGCCGCGCCCGTTCCGCGCTCAGGCCGCGCTCACGCCGCGCTCAGGCCACGCTCAGGCCGCAGCCAGCCAGCGTTCGACCAGCCGGACCCAGAAGCTCGCGCCCAGCGGGATCAGCCGGTCGTTGAAGTCGTAGGTCGGGTTGTGCAGGTTGCAGGGGCCCAGGCCGTGGCCGTGGTCGCGGTGGCCGCCGTCGCCGTTGCCGATCATGAAATACGCGCCGGGTTTCTCAAGCAGGAAGTAGCTGAAGTCCTCCGCCCCCATGGTCGGCTCGAAGGCGATGACCTGGTCGGCGCCGACCAGTTCGCCCATCACGCCGCGCACGAACTCGGCCTCGGCCGGGTGGTTGACGGTCGGCGGGTAGTTGCGGTGGAACTCGAAGGTGCAGCCCGCGCCGTAGGCCGCGCAGGTGTGCTCGGCGACCTCGCGCATGCGGCGCTCGATCAGGTCCAGCACGTCCAGCGAGAAGGTCCGCACGGTGCCCTGGATCTCGCAGGCATCCGGCACGACGTTGGTGGCCTCGCCGGTGTGGATCATGGTCACCGAGATCACCGCCGAGTCGATCGGCCGCTTGTTGCGCGTCACGATGGTCTGGAAGGCCTGCACCATCTGGCAGGCCACCGGCACCGGGTCGATGCCGTTGTGTGGCAGCGCGGCGTGGCAGCCCTTGCCGGTGATGACGATGCGGAACTCGTTGCTCGACGCCATGATCGGCCCAGGGCAGACGCCGAAGGTGCCCGCGCCCATGCCGGGCCAGTTGTGCATGCCGAAGATGGCCTGCATCGGGAAACGCTCGAACAGGCCGTCGCGGATCATCTCGCGCGCGCCACCGCCGCCTTCCTCGGCCGGCTGGAACACCAGGTAGACGGTGCCGTCGAAGTGCCGGTGCTGCGACAGGTGCTTGGCGGCGGCCAGCAGCATCGCGGTGTGGCCGTCGTGGCCGCACGCATGCATCTTGCCGGGGTGCCGGCTGGCATGGGCGAAGCGGTTGTGCTCGGTCATCGGCAACGCGTCCATGTCGGCGCGCAGGCCGATGGCGCGGTCGGACGTGCCGTTGCGGATGATGCCGACCACGCCGGTGCGACCCAGGCCGCGGTGGTGCTCGATGCCCCATTCACCCAGGCAGCGCGAGACCAGGTCGCTGGTGCGCTCTTCCTCGAAGCACAGCTCCGGATGGGCATGGATGTCGCGCCGGATCTCGGCCAGCGCGGGGGCATCGTCCACGATCGATTCGATCAGTCGGGGTTCTCTCGGGGACATGGTTTCAAGCTCCTGTTGAGGCTCCGGCAGGCCTGCGCAATGATCTTAGCCGGGCCTCCTGTGGCGCCCCCGGGCGGTCGAATTCGGCCATGCCATGATCTGGAGATGAGCACGACCACACCCCTTCCGGACACCGATGGACCCACCCGCATCGTGCACGGCGCCTGCCCGCACGACTGCCCCGACACCTGCGCGCTGAAGGTCACGGTGCAGGGCGCGCCCGGTGCCGAGCGGGTCGTGCATGTGCAGGGCTGGGCCGAGCACGAGACCACCCACGGCGCGCTGTGCACCAAGGTCTCGCGCTACGCCGAGCGCACCCACCATCCCGAGCGCGTGCTGCACCCGCTCAAGCGGGTCGGCCCCAAGGGCAGCGGCCAGTTCGAGCGCATCACGTGGGACCAGGCGCTGCGCGAGATCGCCACGCGGCTGTCGGCCATCGCCGCGCGCGATCCGCAGGCCGTGCTGCCCTACAGCTACGCCGGCACGATGGGGATGATCCAGGGCGAGAGCATGGCCGCGCGCTTCTTCCACCGCCTCGGCGCGTCGCGGCTGGACCGCACGATCTGCGCCTCGGCCGGCGGCGCGGCGCTGGCGCTGACCTACGGCGGCAAGCTCGGCATGCGGGTGCAGCAGTTCGCGCACGCCAGGCTGATCCTGATCTGGGGCAGCAACTCGATCGCCTCCAACCTGCACTTCTGGACCTATGCGCAGCAGGCCAAGCGCGCCGGCGCGAAGCTGGTCTGCATCGACCCGCGCCGCACCGAGACGGCCGACAAATGCCACCAGCACATCGCCCTGCGACCCGGAAGCGACGGCGCGCTGGCGCTTGCGCTGATGCACGAGCTGATCGTTCACGACCGGCTCGACCACGACTACATCGCCCGCCACGTGCAGGCCGGCCCGGACGGCTGGGACGGTCTGCGCGAGCGTGCGCTGCAATGGCCGCCGGAACGCGCCGCGGCGGTCTGCGGCATCGATGCCGACGTGATCCGCGCGCTGGCGCAGGACTACGCCAGCACCCGCCCCGCCGCGATCCGCCTGAACTACGGCATGCAGCGCGTGCGCGGCGGCGGCAACGCGGTGCGGCTGATCGCGCTGCTGCCGTGCCTGACGGGTGCCTGGCGCGAGGCGGCCGGCGGCCTGCTGCTGTCCAGCTCGGGCAGCTACGCGGCGGTGCGCGACGACGCCGCGCTGCAGCGCCCGGACCTGCTGGCCGGCCGGCAGCCGCGCACGGTCAACATGAGCACCATCGGCGCGGACCTGCTGCGGCCGGCCTCGCCGGACTTCGGGCCGCGCATCGAGGCCGTGATCGTCTACAACAGCAACCCGGTCGCGGTCGCCCCGCAGTCGCCCGAGGTGGTCGCCGGATTCCGGCGCGAGGACCTCTGCACCGTCGTGCTGGAGCACTTCCTGACCGACACCGCCGACCATGCCGACTACGTGCTGCCGGCGACCACCCAGCTCGAACACCTCGACGTGCACACCAGCTACGGCCACACCGACGTGCTGATCAACGAGCCGGCGATCGCGCCCTTGGGCGAGGCCCTGCCCAACACCGAGATCTTCCGCCGCCTGGCCGCCGCGATGGGCTACGACGAGCCGTGCTTTCGCGACAGCGACGAGCAGCTCGCGCGCGCCGCCTTCAAGGCCCCGATCGACCTCGACACGCTGCGCCGAGACGGCTGGCAGCGCCTGCCCCTTCCGGATGCGCCCTTCGCCGACGGCGGCTTCCCGACGCCCGACGGCCGTGCGCGCATCAGCGCGCCGGCGCTGGGCTGGGGCCTGCCCGACCATGTCGCGCCGTGGGAGAGCGCGGCGTCCGACCCGGCGCTGGCCGCGCGCTACCCGCTGGCGATGATCTCGCCGCCGGCGCGGCATTTCCTCAACTCCAGCTTCGTCAACGTCAAGAGCCTGCGCGACATCGAGGCCGAGCCGGTCGTCGAGATCCACCCCGACGATGCCGCCGCGCGTGGCCTCGTCGACGGCACGGTGGTGCGGGTCCACAACGACCGCGGCAGCTACCACGCGACCGCGCGCCTGAGCACGCGCGCCCGCCCCGGCGTCGTCAACGGCCTGGGCATCTGGTGGCGCAAGCTGGGCCTGCGCGGCACCAACGTCAACGAGGTCACGCACCAGCGCCTGACCGACATGGGCCAGGCACCGTGCTTCTACGACGTGCTGGTCGAGGTGGAGCCGGCATGACGCCGGTGATGCGCCGATGGGCGGCAAGCCTGGCCGGCGCCGCGCTCGCGGTCACCGCGCTGGCGGGCATCAGCGGTTGCGGCACGCTGGGCTACTACTGGCAGTCGACGGCCGGTCATGTGCGGCTGCTCAACGCGTCCGAGCCGGTCAGCGAGGTGCTGGCCCGGCCCGAGCTGTCGGCCGACCTGCGCGCCCGTCTGCTCTTCAGCCAGTCGATCCGCGACTACGCGATCCGCCGCCTGCACCTGCCCGACAACGCCAGCTACCGCCGCTATGCCGACCTGGGCCGGCCGGCCGCGGTCTGGAACGTCGTGGCCGCACCCGAGCTGAGCCTGGACCTGCACACCTGGTGCTTCCTGGTGGTCGGCTGCGTCGGCTACCGCGGCTACTACGACCCGCTGCAGGCCCGCGCGGAGGCCGATCTGCTGAAGGCGCAGGGGCTGGAGACCTTCGTCTATGGCGTGCCCGCCTACTCGACGCTGGGCAAGGTGCCGCAGCGCGGCTGGCTGGCCGATCCGCTGCTCAACACCTTCGTAACGCGCTACTCCGAGCTGGAGCTGGCGCGGCTGATCATCCATGAGCTGTCGCATCAGCTGGCCTTTGCCGAGGGCGACACCGTCTTCAACGAGTCCTACGCGACGGCGGTCGAGCGCATCGGCAGCCGGCTTTGGCTGGCCGAGGAAGCCAGCCCCGAGCTGCGCGAGAGGATCGAGCGGGCCGAGGCCGCCGCCGAGGCCCGTCGCGCCGACTTCCGGCGCCTGGCGATGGCCACCCGCGAACGCCTGCTGGCGCTCTACCGCAGCCCCGCCAGCGAGGCCGACAAGCGCGCCGGCAAGGCCGAGGCGCTGGCCGAGCTGCGGACCGGCTACGCCGCGCTCAAGGCCGAGCCGGACGGCCCGTGGCACGGCTTTGCCGGCTACGACGAGTGGTTTGCCAGCGTCAACAACGCGCAGCTGGGCGTGCTGGCGGCCTACAACGCGCAGGTGAGCGACTTCGAGCGCCTGTACGAGCGGGTCGGCCGCGACTGGCCGGCCTTCTATGCCGAGGTGCGCCGGCTGGCCGCGCTGCCCAAGGCGCAGCGCGATGCCGAACTGGCGCGGGGCACGGCCGGAGCGCCCGGCACGCCGGAGGCGTCGCTCAGCCGTTGACCGTGCGCAGCTGCGGCGTGCTGCCGCTGCTGGCCAGGAAGCGGGCGCGGATCGAGGCCTCGATGCCGGCCGCATCCAGGCCGCAACCGGCCAGCAGCAGGGCCGGATCGCCGTGCTCGATGAAGCGGTCGGGCAGGCCCAGTGACCACACCGGCACCTGCACGCCGGCGGCCTGCAGGGCCTCCAGCACGGCGCTGCCGGCGCCGCCCGGCAGGCAGCCTTCCTCGACCGTCACCAGCGCGTCGTGGCTGCGCGCCAGGCGCTCGACCAGGGCGGCATCCAGCGGCTTGACGAAGCGCATGTTGGCCACCGTCGCGTCGAGCCTGGCGCCGGCGTCCAGCGCCGGGTAGAGCAGCGGCCCGAAGGCCAGGATGGCGACGCGCGGCTGGCCGGTCGACGGGCCAGCCTCGCGCCGGATCTCGCCCTTGCCCCAGGGCAGCGTGTCCAGGTCGGGCGTCGTCGCCACGCCGGCGCCGCTGCCGCGCGGGTAGCGCACGGCGACCGGGCCGTCGTGCGCGTGGGCGGTGCTGAGCGCGCGGCGCGTCTCGGCCTCGTCGGCCGGGGTCAGCATGGACATGTTCGGGATGCAGCGCACGAAGGCGATGTCGTAGGCGCCGGCATGCGTCGCGCCGTCGGCACCGACCAGGCCGGCGCGATCCAGCGCGAACACCATCGGCAGGTTCTGCAGCGCGACGTCGTGGATCAGCTGGTCGTAGGCCCGCTGCAGGAAGGTTGAGTAGATCGCCACGACCGGCTTCAGGCCCTCGCAGGCCAGGCCGGCGGCGAAGGTGACCGCATGCTGCTCGGCGATGCCGACGTCGTGGTAGCGGCCGGGGTAGCGCTTGTGGAACTCGACCATGCCCGAGCCCTCGCGCATCGCCGGCGTGATCGCGACCAGGCGCGGATCGGCCGCGGCCATGTCGCACAGCCACTGGCCGAAGACCTGGGTGAAGGTCGGCTTGGGCGCGGCGGCCGGCTTGACCAGGCCGACCTGCGGGTCGAACTTGCCGGGACCGTGGTAGGCGATCGGGTCGGCCTCGGCCAGCTTGTAGCCGTAGCCCTTCTTGGTCACGACGTGCAGGAACTGCGCGCCGGGCTTGTCGCGCAGGTTCTCCAGCGTCGGGATCAGCGCGTCCAGGTCGTGGCCGTCGATCGGGCCGACGTAGTTGAAGCCGAACTCCTCGAAGATCGTGCCCGGCACGACCATGCCCTTGGCATGTTCCTCGAAGCGCCGGGCCAGCTCGAACAGCGGCGGCGCGTTCTTGAGCACCTGCTTGGCGCCTTCACGCGCGGCGGCGTAGAACTTGCCGCTCATCAGCCGGGCCAGGTACTTGTTGAGCGCGCCCACCGGCGGGCTGATCGACATGTCGTTGTCGTTGAGCACGACCAGCAGGTTGGGCACGTTGCCGGCATGCGGCATGCCGCCGTTGTTGAGCGCCTCGAAGGCCATGCCGGCGGTCATCGCGCCGTCGCCGATGATGGCCACGGCATGGCGCTTCTCGCCCTTCTGCTGCGCGCCCAGGGCCATGCCCAGCGCGGCCGAGATGGAGGTCGACGAGTGGGCGGTGCCGAAGGTGTCGTACTCGCTCTCGTCGCGGCGCGGGAAGCCGCTCAGGCCGCCGAGCTGGCGCAGCGTGTGCATGCGCTCGCGTCGGCCGGTCAGGACCTTGTGCGGATAGGTCTGGTGGCCGACGTCCCAGACCAGCCGGTCCTCGGGCGTGTCGAACACGTAGTGCAGCGCGATGGTCAGCTCGACCGTGCCGAGGTTGGACGACAGGTGCCCACCGGTGCGCGAGACGCTCTGCAGGATGAAGTCGCGTAGTTCCTGGGCGAGCTGGGGGAGTTCGGCACGGTTGAGGCCGCGCAGGTCGCGCGGGCTCTGGATGCGGGACAGCAGCGGGTAGTTGGCGTTCATCGGGTTGCGGCTTCCGGTCTCAGGACTCGCGCTCGACCAGGCGGTCGGCGAGGCAGCGCAGGCGGGTCGGATCGACCAGCCCGGCGCGTTGCAGGGCCTCGTGCGCCTGGCCGTGCAGGTGGCGGGCACGCGCCCTGGCACCGTCCAGCCCGAGCAGCGAGACATAGGTCGGCTTGTTGCGGTCGGCGTCCTTGCCGGCCGTCTTGCCCAGCGTCTCGGAGGCCTGGGTCACGTCGAGGATGTCGTCGACCACCTGGAAGGCCAGGCCGATCGCCGCGCCGTAGTCCGACAGCGCCTGCCACTGCGTCGGCGTGGTCTCGCCGCAGGCCGCGCCCATCAGCACGCTGGCCTGCAGCAGGGCGCCGGTCTTGCGCGCATGCATGTCCTGCAGGTCGGTCTCGCCCATCGGCTTGCCGACGTGGGCCAGGTCGATCGCCTGCCCGCCGGCCATGCCGAACACGCCCGAGGCGCGCGCCAGCAGGCCGCACAGGCGCGCCTGCAGCGGCGGTGCGATGTCACCGTCGCCGTCGCTGCCTTCGGCGGGGGTCAGGACCTCGAAGGCGAGCGCCTGCATCGCGTCGCCGGCCAGCATGGCCTGGGCCTCGCCGAACTGCACGTGCACGGTGGGCTTGCCCCGGCGCAGCACGTCGTTGTCCATGCAGGGCATGTCGTCGTGGATCAGCGAATAGGCATGGATCAGCTCGACCGAGCAGGCCGCCCGCATCGCCGCGACCGGGTTGCCACCGACGCTTCGGGCGGCTGCCAGCACCAACAGCGGTCGCAGGCGCTTGCCACCATCGAGCACGCCGTAGCGCATCGCCTCGCCCAGGCCGGCCGGTGCGGTGGCGATGACGTGGCGGCCGAGCTCGGCCTCGACATCGGCCAGGCAGGCCTGCATCCAGTCGTCGAAGTCGTTCATGCGGCGTCGCTCCAGGGCTTAAGCTGGCCGGCTTCCAGGACCTGCACCTGCTGCTCGACGGCTTCCAGGCGCGACTTGCAGAAGTTCAGCAGGACCGCGCCGCGCTGGTAGCTCTCGAGCAGCTGGTCCAGCGGCATCTGCGCGCTTTCCATGCGGGCGACGAGCTGTTCCAGCTCTTGCAGCGCCGCCTCGTAGTGGGCAGGTTCGGACGACGGAGGCGCGCTCTGGGGCATGGTGCTTCGGGGGCTCAAGGTCGGTCAGGAAAGCCGCAGATTGTAGGCGGCGCCCCCGCTGTCGACCCCCCGGCTACAATTTCAGACTGGCCTTGGGCGTCCGCCCACCCCGGCCCCCCGCGCTTCCCGATCCGCCGTGCCCGAGGCACCTCGTTGGTGCCTCATGGCCCGGCTGTTCGCGTCCAGCGCGGAGACACCGTCCAAGCCTGGGCCGTCTGGGGTGGTGGTTCGACATGCACTTGGAGATCCTGGGGATCATGTCCGACCTGAGCATCACACTGGAAGCTCTACAAAGAAGTCGCACGCAACTGCCGGTCACGGCCTACTTTGACCAGGCACTTTTTGACAAGGAGATGCGACAGATCTTTCCCTCCGCCCCGCGCTACCTGGGGCATGAGCTGATGGTGCCCCAGGTCGGCGACTACCACGCGCTGGCCCACGAGGGCGAAGGGCGTGCGCTGGTCCGCACCGGACAGGGCGTGGAGCTGATCTCCAACGTCTGCCGGCACCGTCAGGCCGTGATGCTCAAGGGCCGCGGACAGACCGGCTCGAACATCGTCTGCCCGCTGCACCGCTGGACCTACGGCCTGGACGGCCAGCTGATCGGCGCCCCGCATTTCCGCGAGGACCCTTGCCTGAACCTGCGCAACTACCCGGTGCGCACGTGGAACGGCATGGTCTTCGAGGACAACGGCCGCGACATCGAGGCCGACCTCGGCCGCATGGGGCCGCGCGCGGAGCTGGGCTTCGAGGGCTACGTGTTCGACCACGTCGAGCAGCACCGCTGCCACTACAACTGGAAGACCTTCATCGAGGTCTATCTGGAGGACTACCACGTCGGTCCCTTCCATCCTGGACTGGGCAACTTCGTCACCTGCGAGGACCTGCGCTGGGAGATGGGCCGCGAGTACTCGGTGCAGACGGTGGGCGTGGCGCAGGGCGCGGGCAAGGCGCTGGGCAAGCCGGGCTCGAAGGTCTACGAGCGCTGGCACGACCAGGTCATGCGCTTCCAGAACGGCGTGGCCCCGAAGCACGGCGCGATCTGGCTGACCTACTACCCGCACATCATGGTCGAGTGGTATCCGAACGTGCTGACGGTCTCGACGCTGCACCCGATCGGCCCGGAAGAGACGCTCAACACGGTGGAGTTCTACTACCCCGAGGAGATCGCCGCCTTCGAGCGCGACTATGTCGAGGCGCAGCGCGCCGCGTACATGGAGACCTGCATCGAGGACGACGAGATCGCCGAGCGCATGGATGCCGGCCGCAAGGCCCTGATGAAGCGCGGCGACAACGAGGTCGGTCCCTACCAGAGCCCGATGGAAGACGGCATGCAGCACTTCCACGAGTGGTACCGGCGCCAGATGGGTGACGCCTTCGCCGACTGATCCGCCTCGACCGACCTGTCGTCGACCCGCAAGGCCGCCGCGTCCCGACACGGCGGCCTTGTTCCTTTCCGGCCCTTGCGCCGACACTCGCCCGATGCCTCGACTCCGACAGTCGCCCACGCTGATGATGATCGGCGCGGCCTTCCTCTTCGCCAGCATGGGCGTGGCCGTCAAGATCGCCTCGGCCTGGTATGCCAGCAGCGAGATCGTCATGTACCGCGGCCTGACCGGCATGCTGGCGATGGGCCTGCTGATGGCCCGCCAGGACACGTCCTGGCGCACCCCGCTGCCGGCGATGCACTTCTGGCGCGGCCTGAGCGGCGTCAGCGCGCTGCTGATGTGGTTCTACGCCATCGCCGGCCTGCCGCTGGCCACGGCGATGACGCTGAACTACATGTCCTCGATCTGGATGGCGGTCTTCCTGATCGGCGGCTCGGTCATGCTGGGCGGCAGCCGCATCGACGGCCGCCTCGTGCTGACCGCGCTGACCGGCTTCTGCGGCGTCGCGCTGATCCTGCGGCCCACCATCGAGGCCGCGCAGCTCTGGCACGGCCTGATCGGCCTGCTGTCGGGCATGCTGTCGGCGCTGGCCTACCTTCAGGTCAGCGCGCTGGGCCGGGCCGGCGAGCCCGAGACCCGCGTGGTCTTCTACTTCTCGATCGGCGGCATGCTGGCCGGCGCGCTGCTGACCGGCGTCACCGACACCTTCCACGCCCACACGGTCCTCGGCGCGCTGACGCTGCTGGCGGTCGGCCTGTCGGCCACCGCCGCCCAGCTGCTGATGACGCGGGCCTACGCGATCGGCAAGCCGCTGGTGAACGCCAGCCTGCAGTACCTGGGCATCGCCTTCGCCTTCGTCTACAGCGTGCTGCTGTTCGGTGACCCGGTCCACCTGATGTCGGTCGCCGGCATGCTGCTGATCGTCGCGGCCGGCATCGCCGCCGCACGGCTGCGCCACGACCGCCAGAAGTCCGACCGAGGGCCCGACACGCTGGCGCCCGAGATCGAGTGAACCGTCCCCTTCAACCGCGCCCTTCCTCCGGACCGCCACAGCCCATGACCTCGTTGCCGACCTCCCCGCTGATCACCGCCGACGCGCTGCTGGCGCTGCAGGCGTCGCCAGACGCCGCGCGGCTGCGCATGTTCGACTGCCGCTTCGACCTGATGCGGCCCGACGCCGGCCAGGCGGCCTTCCTCGAAGGCCACATGCCTGGCGCCGGCTACCTGCACCTGGACCACGACCTGAGCGCCAAGGGCGATGCCGACGCGCTCTGCGGCGGCCGGCACCCGCTGCCGTCGATGTCCCGCGTCGCCGCCACCTTCGGTCGCCACGGCGTTGCACCCGACCACATCGTGGTGCTGCACGACGCCCACGGCGGCATGTACGCGGCGCGCGCCTGGTGGCTGCTGAAGTGGCTGGGCCACGGCCCGGCCTTCGTGCTCGACGGTGGACTGGCGGCCTGGCAGGCCGCCGGCGGTGCGCTCGAAGCCGGTCCGGCCGCTGCCGTCGCCGACCTCGGCGCCTACCCGCTGCCGGCCGAGCCGGGCATGGCCTGGGTCGACGCCGACACGGTCCAGGCCCGCATCGGCCGGGGCGTGCTGATCGATGCCCGCGCGCCCGAGCGCTACCGCGGCGAGGTCGAGCCGCTGGACCCGGCCGCCGGCCACATCCCCGGCGCCGTGAACCGGCCCTTCCAACAGAACCTCGACGCCAGCGGCCACTTCCTGCCGGCCGAGGCGCTGCGCGCGGCCTTCGAGACGCTGCTGGCTGGCCAGCCGCCGCAGGATGTCGTCCACCAGTGCGGCTCCGGCGTCACCGCCTGCCACAACCTGCTGGCGATGACGGTGGCTGGCTTGCCGGGTGCGCGGCTCTACGCCGGTTCCTGGAGCGAGTGGTGCAGCCAGCCGCAGCGTCCGCAGGTGCGGGGTGCCCAGCCTGGCTGAACGGGCACGGGGAATGATCACGGGTGTCGACGCGCGACTTGACGGTGGTCAAGCCGCTTGGGATCGATCGGCGCATCATGTCCTGGTCGCGGCACCCTTCAACCGCCGCTCCGGAGGTCACATGTACAAGCGCATCCTCGTTCCCACCGATGGTTCGGACATCACCGCCAAGGCCGTCGCCACCGCCGTCCAGCTCGCCCGGCTGACGGGCGCTGAGATCAGCTCGCTGGCCGTCAAGGAACCCTTCCCGTACAGCGCCATCACCGAGATGCAGCCGGTGCCGCCGCAGGAGTTCTACGACTCGCAGGAGCGCATCGCCGTCAAGCACCTGCAGACGGTCAAGGATGCCTGTGCGGCCGCCGGCGTGGCCTGCACGGCCGCGTCGATCGAGGCGCTGCATCCGTGGGAAGCCATCCTCGACTTCGGCAAGAGCCAGGGCTGCGACCTGATCGTCATGGCATCGCACGGCCGGCGCGGTGTCGCGGCGCTGCTGCTGGGCAGCGAGACCCAGAAGGTCCTGACCCACAGTGCCGTCCCCGTGCTGGTGGTCCGCTGATGCGCTGATGCAGCTTCAGTCGTCGTCGCCGCCACCCAGCAGGCCGCCGAGCAGCCCGCCGCCGGCCAGGCCGGTCAGCATAGAGCCTTCCTCGCGACCGCCGCCGCCGGTCTGCGGCGCGGCCGCGAAGATGCGGCTGGCCAGGCGCGAGAACGGCAGGCTCTGCAGCCAGATCGTGCCCGGGCCGGTCAGCTTGGCGAAGAACAGGCCCTCGCCGCCGAACAGGGCCGTCTTGATCTTGCCGACGTACTGGATCTCGAAGCTCACGTTCGGCGTGTAGGCCACCACGCAGCCGGTGTCGACCAGCAGGACCTGGCCGGGCTGCAGCTCGCGCCGTACCACGGTGCCGCCGGCATGCACGAAGGCGAGGCCGTCGCCTTCGAGCTTCTGCATGATGAAGCCCTCGCCGCCGAAGAAGCCGGTCGAGATCTTCTGCTGCAGCGCGATGCCCAGCGACACCCCGCGCGCCGCGCACAGGAAGGCGTCCTTCTGGCAGATCAGCGTACCGCCGAGCTGGCGCAGGTCCATCGGCAGGATCTTGCCGGGGTAGGGCGCCGCGAAGGCGATGCGCTGCTTGCCGCCGGCGTGGTTGGTGTAGACCGTGGTGAACAGCGACTCGCCGGTGACCAGGCGCTTGCCGGCACCCAGCAGCTTGCCGAAGAAGCCGCCGCCCTGCTGCTGGCTGCCGTCGCCGAAGACGGTGTCCATGCCGATGCCGGCATCCATGAACATCATGCTGCCGGCCTCGCCGATCGCCGCTTCGCCGGGGTCGAGCTCGACCTCGACGAACTGCATCTCGGTGCCCTTGATTTCGTAGTCGATCACATCCATCGCCATGGGGAATGCTCCGTGTCTGCGGGGTTTGTGGCCGGCCGGGCGGGTCGCCAGGCCGGCAGCGCGGCGCATCTTAGCCAGCCGAGGTGACGGCTGGACCGCGACCCGGCGCGGTCCGGCCCAGGGCCATGACTCAGCGCCCGAGCAGCTTCAGGTGGGCGCTGGCGTACTGCGCCGCCTGGCCCTGCGTGGTGTAGCCGAGGTAGGCGCGGTAGTGCTCGGCCGCCTGGGCGGCACGGCCCAGCGCCTCCAGCGCCACGCCCTTGAGGAAGACCACCGCCGGATCGCCCGGCAGCAGGCGGTCGTGGGTCTCGAGTTCCAGCCAGGCATGCGCCGGATCGCGTTGCGCCAGCGCCAGCGTCGCACCGAGCTTGCAGGCCAGCGCGGCATCCGGGTCGGCCTCTCGGGCGGCGGCGACATGGCCGCGCGCGTCGCGCAGCCGGCCCATCGCCTGCAGGCACTGGGCCGTGCGCATCAGCACCGCGTGGTCACGCGGCTGCTGGGCCAGCGCGGTCTGCAGCCGTTCGAGCGCGAAGGGCCATTCCTTGCGCAGCATGGCCTGCTCGGCGGTCTGGGCGTCGCTGACCAGCAGCTGCGCCGGCTGCAGGCCGACCGTGCCGGCCAGCCAGCGCTCGCGCCGGGCCGGCAGGCTGCGCGTGGCGGCGTGGCGCTGCTCGGCCATCTGGCGGGCGCCGGCGACACGCGAGTCGATGCCGGGCTCGCCCAGGTCAAAGGCCTCGAACAGCACCGGCTGGCTGCGCCGCAGCTCGGCCAGGCGTTGCAGCAGCGCGGCCAGCGCCAGCGCTGGATAGCCGCTGTCGGCCAGGATCTGCAGCGCGCGAGCGTCGGCTTCGCGGGCCTGGGCGGGGCTGCGCAGCGGCAGCAGCGCGCTCGCGCCGAGCTTGCCGTCCAGCCCCAGTGCGGGCGACCAGGCCGAAGCCTGGCTGGCGGCGACCGCCTGCGTCACGACCGCCTGCATGGCGTCGCGCGCGCCGGCCGGCAGGCTGAACTGGCGCAATTCGGCATGCGCGGCCTGCAGCGCGATCAAGGCGGCCAGCTCGGACTCGTCCTGCAGCGCCAGCAACAGCCCGCGCGACAGCCCGATGCTGCCGGCCGGAAAGACGCAGGCCTGCAGGTGATGGGCGCGCAGCACCTGTGTCGACAGCGTCAGGTCGCTGCGGCTCAGGCTGCGCTGGATGGCGGCGGTGACGCTGGCAACGTAGGCCGTCAGCGTCGCGTCGGCCACGCGGCCCAGGTCGAGCGCGAACTGCATCGGCGCCAGCTGGGCGTCGATCAGGCGGGCGCTGGTGCTGTCCAGGGCTGGCGCCGGTTCGGCCCGGCCGACCCGGGGCAGGCAGGCGGCGCCCAGCAGCAGCGCGAACCGGCGCCGTTGCGGCAGGGTCGGCAAGTGGCTTTCGGGGGACGACATCGGCTTCCTCGGGCGTGCTGGGCTTCTCCCCGGAGTATGTCGACGGCGCCTCGAAGCGGCTGTGAGCCGCTGTTACAGGCGCCACACCCCTTGAATCGGGGGAACGCGGCTGGCGCCGAGGACGCAGGATGGCAACCCTGAGGTCTTTTTGCCTCAACCGGGACCGCGAGACGTGGGTGGCACACCACCCAGCCTGTAAACAATGGAAACTGTCGGAATACCGAAGCGGAGGCGAAAGACCCATGCAAGCATCGGCCCGAGTGACGCATCGCCGCCGGCAGCCTGAAGGCTGGTGGGCGCTGCTGGCCGGCGCCTTGCTGGCAGGCACGGCCCAGGCGCAGTCGATCGACATCGCCAGCGCCCGGGCGCGGGTCGGTGCGCCGATCGAGCTGGTGCTGCGCGTGCGGGCCACCGACCTCGAACCCGGCACCTCGTTGCAGCGTTGCGTGCAGGCCACGGTCTTCCACGGCAACGAATCCGGCAGCGTCACCACCTTGCGCACCGGCACCGTCAACTGGGCCAGCGACGGCGAGATCCGCGTCACCCTGAGCGACGACGAGCCGGTGCGCGAGCCGGTGGTGCGCATCCGCGCGGCGCTGGTGTGCGGTGCCCGCTACACGCGCGAGTTCACGCTGCTGGTCGATCCGCCGCTGGAGACCGCCGCGGTCCAGCCGCTGTCCGGACGCGACGGCGATGCCGGCATCGCGGCCATCCAGATCGAGCCCGGCGTGTCGGCCGAGGTCGGCACAGGTGCGACGGCCCAGCCGGGCAACGGCACGGCCACCTTGCGGGCCCTGCCGCCGCGCACCCGGGCCGACCGGTCGAACCGGGCGGCAGCCGCTTCGGCCAGCGCATCGGCGCCGGTGCGAGCCGTGCGGGCGGCCGAGGCGCCGGCACCGGCCGCCGCGGCGGTCGCGCCCTCGGTCACCTCGACCCAGGCCGCAGCCGAGATGACCGCAGCCGTCGAGCGTCTCTACCAGCAGATCGAATCGATGCGCGACGAGCAGCGCCAGTCGCAGGAGGCGCTGACCGCCCTGCGCGCCCGGCTCGACCAGACCGAGCACGAGCGCGACCAGGCCGGCGACAGCGCCGGCACGCTGCGGACCGCCCTCTATGTCGCGCTGGGCGTCCTCGGGGTGCTGCTGCTGCCGCGCCTGCTCGGCTTCGGATGGATCTTGACGCGCTACCTGATCAACCAGCGTCGCCGCCGCGGCACCGCGACGCCGGTGGGGCGCGACACCACCTTCGAGCTGATGGAGGACGATGCCCAGGCCGACGCGGTGGTGGCGCCTTCGCGCTGGGCCGTCTCGGTCGCGCCGTCGGCCTGGGGCCGTGACGCCTATTCGAGCCGCGACGTGCTGCATGCCGATCCGGGCCCCGAACGTGGGTGGAACCGCGACGTCCCGGCGCCACCGCCCAAGGTGTCGACGCGGACCTACGTGCCGGTGCCGCAGGTGCTGCCCGATGAATCGACCGAGTTCGATCCCGAAGGCCTGGACGACTCCCGCCACGCCCTGCTGCTGGAGAAGATCGATGCCATCGCCGCCGAGGGCGCCCCGGGCGCCAGCGCGACGCTGCTCGAAGGTGCGCTCAAGGGCCGCATCGGCCGCAGCCCCGGCATCTACCTGCGCTTGCTCGACCATTACCGCCAGCTCGGCCAGCCGGCCAACGTCGAACGCGTGCTCGGCGAGCTGTGCGGGCACTACAACGTGCGGGCCGACCTGAGCGCCGCCGACGGCCACGAGGGTGCGCCGCTGGAAGAGCATCCGGACATCTGGCCGGCCATCCGCGACGCCTGGCATGCCCACGGCGTGGCGGCGCTGCTGGCGGCGGTGATCCGCCGGCCGAGCTTCCACACGCCGCTGTCGCTGGCCGCCTTCCGCGAGGCGGTCTGGCTCTATGCCGTGGCCCGGCTGCGCGACGAGCCGGTCGGACGCGGCGGCAGCGGCGGTGGCGTCGCCCAGCACGAGCCGCTGCAGCGCGTCGAGCAGTCGGTCGACGTCGTCAGCTGAGCCGGGTCCGGTTCGGCAGGCCGCGCGGCCGCTTGTTCGATGGTGCGGGACGCACGGGCGGGGAATCGAAGGGACGCAAGCCGTTGGCCAAGCACTGGCCCCTGCTGAAGCAAGCTCGCCAGCGTCACGCGTTCTTCAGGCTTGAATCCGCCCGCACTTTTGCGCACACGGAAGCCACCCCCCATCGTCGGCAAGAAGGCGCGCACCGAACACAACTGAGCAGTTCACTGAGCGGTTCACTGAGCAGTTCACTGAGCCTGCCTCGACAACGGTCGTTGCACCCATGTGCCGTCGGCCAGGACTTCCCTGCGCTCTTCAAGTCCGCAGTCGGGATCTTCGTAAGGCTTCTCATAAACAACGCGGTACGCGTTGCCCACTTCCTCCTTGAGCCAACGGGACAATTGCAGACCTCGCTCATGAAAGGCGGCCCAATCCCATCCGCTGGCGTCGAAGTCGTCGGAAAAGAACGACGTCCGATCAAACTCGATCGCCCAGTCTGCGAACTTTCGCCAGAGCCCTTCCGACATCGGGCAGGCCTCACCCCAACATGCGCCATCACAGATGTTTCCGCCGACGCCCGCCTGTCCTGGTGCATCGATGCGCCACAAGAATGGCGCGAAGCCATCGTCCACCATCACGGTGAGGATCGGGACAAACGGCTGGGGGGCCGTCGCCGTGTCATCCGCTTCTGTCGTCATTTGATCTCCCAGGGTTGCGTGCCCTTCAGCCAGGCTGATTCGATATCGGCCGGATTCATGGCTCCATCCCGCAGCAGGTGTTCATCGAACCCAACACGCACCCGATCAGACGCTCGTGGTCCTGCAGGCATTGCGTCCAGCCGCCCGGATCCTTTTGCCGGATGAGGGCGATCGGCAGGACAAAGTCGATGTATTCAAGTGCCATGGCCATGCTTCAGCCCTTCACGCAGACGACCTGCTTCAGCGTGTGAAGGATCTCGGTCAGGTCACGCTGGTTTGCCATGACCTGATCAATGTCCTTGTAGGCTCCCGGAATCTCATCGAGTACGCCCTTGTCCTTTCGGCAGATGACCCCTGCGGTCTGCGCCTCCAAGTCAGCCTCAGTGAAGTGCTTTTCCGCCGCCGTTCGGCTCATGCGGCGACCTGCACCGTGGGCGCTGGAGCAGAAACTCTCAGCATTTCCCTTGCCACGAACGATGTAGCTTCGCGCACCCATGCTTCCCGGCACAATGCCCAGATCCCCTTCGCGTGCGCGGATGGCGCCTTTGCGCGTCACCCAGACATCGGCGTCATAGTGGTGTTCTTTGGCAACGTAGTTGTGGTGGCAGTTCACAGCCTCGGTGGTCACAGTAAAAGGCGGCAAATGCCGCGCCAACGCGGCGAGCACCAGGTCCAGCATGGCCTGACGGTTGGCCATGGCGTATTCCTGGGCCCAGTGCACCGCTTCCACGTAGTCATCGAAGTGTTCGGTGCCCTCCGGGAAATAAGCAAGGTCCCGGTCGGGCAACTGGATCATCCAGCGCGCCATGTCTTTGCGGGCCAGCTGGATGAAGTAGTCGGCAATCGCATTGCCGATACCGCGGCTGCCCGAGTGCAACATCACCCACACGCGGTCGGACTCATCCAGACACACCTCGATGAAGTGGTTGCCACCTCCGAGCGTGCCCATCTGATGGGTCCATCTGGAAAACTTGCCGAATGCTTTGAGCAACTGGGGGTGACGGTCGGTGAGCGCTTTCAAGCCCGGCTCGAAAGGCCGCGCAGCATCCACCAGTACACGGTCATCGGCATGTTGACCACGCCCCACCGGCACATCCCGGGTGATTTGGTCGAAAACCTTCTTCAAGGCCTTTTCGTCCAGATCGTTGGCCGTGATCGACAACCGGGCGGCCACCATGCCGCAGCCGATGTCCACTCCGACAGCCGCCGGAATAATCGCCTTGTGCGTGGCGATCACGGAACCGATGGTGGCGCCGATCCCGAGATGCACGTCAGGCATTGCCGCAACGTGGTGATGAACAAAGGGCAGCCCGGCAATGTGGGCCAGTTGCTCCTTCGATCGGTCGTCGACATCGTCGGTCCAGATCTTGACCGGTACGCGCTGGTCGGTGAGAACTTGTTGAACTGGCATTTCTAATCTCCAGCCTCAATGTCGTCAAAGGGCTTGTCTGGATCAATCTTGATGACGTCCGACATGGACAAGCCATGCACCGGCCACTCAAACCTGCTCGGCTCCACACGGACCCTTGTGCGAATCGCTTCGAGGTCGTCCTTGATGGCCTTCACCATCTGGGTCCGCTCGAAAGCCAACACGACCGGGACGGCCGTCTTCTCCCAACCACTCAGCGCGGGGTCCAGAAGATGGCTTGTTGAGATCAAGCGATCGTTGCGGGTTCTCTGGCATCGCATACCTCGTCAACCGCACCACCCATGGAAAACACCCGATCGGGCCACGCACTGGCTGTCATTCCATCCAAGACTGCCGCCATCGCTTCGACCAAGACCCCATTGATGCCGACTGACCTGTCATCCGGCTCACCAGCGAAGATGCCGCGAAGTCGCAGTACCGTGGACTCAAGGGCGCCGAGTAGGCCTTCGGACTTCACCAGTGCTTCATGGGTATCTCGCCTGGACAGCAGGTACAAGAAGGCCTCGACCACTTTGGGCTCGGGATACGGCGTGTCCTGGCGGCTGGCCATCACAAGCTCAAGCCATTCAACCAGCCATTCGCCTACGCCCATCTGCCGCAACCCCATGTAGGTTGTTGGCCATTCAGACGCGGGTGTGATGCGCAGCCACTCGCTGACCCCGAGGGGCGTCAGACCTGAGTCGTGCTCTGACTCAGTCCAATATCGCCGGTCCTGTTGGTCGATGATCTGGTCGCGTTTGCGCAGGAAGGCCGGTATGGTTATTTCATCGATCAAACAGAATTTGGCAGATGGCTCACGCACCGTCCTGAACACGGCAGGGACAGGCAGCGCGTTTCCATCGTTCCAGTCGAGCGACCCGGACGTTTGATCGTCGACAACCCGTGTTTCATGGAAAACGGCACTGCGAGAGAACATCGCCGTCCCCGTGCCAGCCCATCCAGCCGGCACCATTTGATTGATTTTTTGAAGCTCTGGCATATCGATCGCTTTTTCGCCGTCCGGTCGTTCGTGAACCAGCAGGAAGTTGGTCTTGTCGGTCACCAATTGATAGTCAACGGCCAGCCGGGTCGCATCAACCGGCTGACCGATCGAGATGTTGTTGCCGGCCGAGTGGAAATGCACCGACGCCGCCATTCGCGACAGCGTGTCTGCCACGTCCAACCGACTCGGGAGGGTCGCCGTGCCGATCTCCCGCGGCATGTCGTCGTCCGAACGTCTGCCCAACAGCCGTACTTCACCTGTCGGCAACTGCCCAAACAACGCAAAAGCGTTCACGGTGTCGCCATCAAACACCGAGGGCAGCAGCGGCGACACCCACTCGGGAACCACGCCCGCAGGCCATTCAAGGCTCAAATCCGCCAGTCGAGGCGACCTCAAGCGCGCAAACATTCGCAGGACGGCGGGTTCCACCGCCTCGCCAGGCACCACAAAGTCACAGGCACCGCCGGTGGCCTCGGCCAGGCGACGCAGGTGGGTCTCGGCTGGGCTGCTGCCAATACCCACGACGAACAAGCGATGTCCGGAGTGTTTGGCCGACTCGATGGTGCGCTCGATCGCGCTGATTTCCCCATCGGTCACCAGCAGAATGTCACTGCTGACCGGTTGGGCCAAGGAAAAGGTCGATGACAGAGCCGCCTCCATCTCGGTGCCACCCAAATCGGCTTTCAACGCGCCAACCCATCGCTGGGCGGCGAGTTTTGTCGTGTCAGTCGCCTTCCACAGGCCGCGCGAGCGGTGCTCCACGGTGCTGCCGAACCGAGACAAAGAAAAGCAGTCATCGGCACCGAATTGCCGAACGATGGCTTGCAAGGCCCGCTTTGCGGCGTCGATGCTGTCACCCGCCATCGATCCGGAGCAATCGACCAAGATCTTGACGACCGTTGAGGGGATGCCTTGCGCGCGAATACGAGGGCAAAAGCTGGCCAGGATCGCCACGCGACTGGGAACTACGCAATCTTGAGCAGCAATCGCCACCGAGTCGTGCGCTGGCTGATCGACGACCAGCGCAAAGTCTCGGTCCAGAGATTCGCGGCGCGCCAATGACACGGTCAGCATACTGCCTTGATCGGAGTTTCCGTGTGCAACACCCACCGGGTGGCTGGGTGAGGCCACACGTGACTGCGCGAGCTCGCCATGAAGCCGAAGCTCAAGTTCAAACAGATGATCTGCCGTCAGGCTGTGGCTGGGTTCCTGGTGCGGCATCAGGCCGCCGTCGTGCTGCGCATTGCCGTAGCGGGGCGCAATCACCGTCGGGATGAGCAGCCGCAGGCCGCGTTGTTCGAACTGCAGCGTCTGGTCATAGCGCAGCGTGATGGCGCCATGCTCACGGGCGGCGAGATTGCCCAGGTTCAGGCTGTAGCTGTGATCACGGTTCTTCTCAAGCATGATCACGGCATCTCCCTCCGAGATGGCTTCCTCGTAGTGCGCTTCGGCCTTCTTCTTCTCGACGACCGCGCCCGTCAGGCGCTTGTTTCCCAAGACAACGTCAACGCCCAGCAAGACGGCACCCCAAGGCAAGGGGAAGCTGTAGACAAGCTCCACGTTCTTGTCGACGGGGTTGCAAAAGCGCTGTTCGATGCGCGCCTCAAACATCAGACCGCGCAGGTCTCCTGAAAGCCTGACCCCGATCAAGTTCACCGCTTGTCCGTCCCGCGTCTCCAAACGCGCGCACTCACGCTGGTCCATGTTCTTGCCTTTCATGTCTTGCTCTTTGCATCAGCCAACGGCACCGGATCTGCGCCACTGACCTGAGCGAATACCGCCATCACACCCTTGATGAACTGGCGCACCTGCTCGGGTGACAGGCCCGCACGCCCTGGTTCGATCACCACGTCCACACCGTCGGCCACCATCAGATGGCTTCGCACCTCGACCGAACCAACGGCTCGCGCCCGAGGTGGTACCGGGTTTTGCTCGCCACGCAGCAGCTCCCGAATCCGATCCAAAGACAGCCCGGCCGCCGTCCACTTCTTGATCAGCAACAGTTGCTCCAGCTGCTTGGCGCCATAGCGCGCGGCTCGGGTCTCTCCCACGGGACGATCAACCAATCCAATCTGCACGTAATAGCGAACCGTCCGGGGCGGCAAGTCGGCGAGCACACACAGGTCGGCCAGTGGGTAGCTTGGTGTCGACGACGCTGAATCCGTGTTCATGGGCAGATTGAAACACCTGAACTGCATTTATGCAACTGTCTTAATTGTCAAGATCAGCAGCCGCACTGCCCCTGGGGGAACCCATCGGGTCATCATGTCGCGCCGCGGGTCGAGGTACTGCGTGCGGTTGCAGGCCCGCCCCAGGGCATCCGGCACCGCGTGCGCCAACTGCGCGGCGATGACCTCGGGCGCGATGCCCAGGCGTTCGGCCGCCAGGGTCCGGGCCATGGCACGGAAGCCGGTGGCGGTCATGTCGTCGCCATCGCTGAGCCGCATGCGGGGGGCGCCCGGCTTGATGCTCCGGATCGTGACGTCGCCGGGGATGAGGTCGCGGACCATGCCGGAACTTTTCTGGTGCAGGGATCCGGATCGTGGAGTTCCTGCGGAAGTTCCTGCATCGCGGGCCGAAAGTCGGCGCGCTTCCTTGGGCTGCCATGGACGAAAAAAAGGCCTAAGTGATTGATTCACTTAGGCCTTCTGCACTTCGTTGGTCCTTGCTGGACCCTGTATTGGTGGAGCCGGGGGGAGGCGAACACACCATTTTCAGCGCCTTCGTGCCCTCTCTGGCCCTCTGCCACGACCTCGTGACCGGAGTCCCAATTGGGACACCTGAGTGTGGCACGGCTGTAGGGGTGCCGTCCGTAGCGGTTCAATTCCTAGACTCGGACGCAGGTTCAGTTCCCAAATCGATGCGTGCAGTCTGTTCAATCGGCGCAGCTGGGAATGCGCGCACGCGGCCATCGTCGGGCGACGACATCTGCACGATCCACACGCCCGCGCCTCCGGCAAGTTTGACTATGTGGACCGCCAACAGCTTCTTTAATCCACTTACCCACTCGGCAAGTGGGCGCTCGATGTCGATAACAGTGGGCTTCCGCCGTTTTTCAGCGCACCACCCACAGATTGGCCAGCACTCACAGCGTGAATTGCGAAGGCTTGCTCGGCGGCTCCTTCGATGCACTTGATTTGTCGGCGGGCACGCGCCGGAGAAATCAATCATGGCCTACTCGCAGTGCGAGCGAGGCCACGATAATCGCGACTACGAAGGCTGATCAGTTTGGCCAAGGATGGTCTACGAACACTTGACCTGTGACCTTGTCAAATAGCACGATTCGAATGACCTGGCCGACCAATACATTTCCTGAGGTCGTTGACTCGTAAGGGAAGTCAATCTTTGGGCTCACTCCTGAAAGATGATATGCGGTGTATGGGGGTGAGAGTTGAATCTCTAATGCCATACCAGCGTTCTGGAGTATATTTCGCGCTTGAGTAGCAGAAGCTTTGAGCTGGATGGCATCGCCGTCCGGCCAGTAACTCCTTGAATTGGTGAGCGCAACGCCACAAATTTCGTTCTCGGTCTTGGTAATGGTCTTTGTGGCTCCAAACGCATTGGAGCCCGTATATTCTGACATCTTGGTTGTTCTGTCTACAATCAAGGTGCGCAGTTTGGCGTAGCTCGTCCCGATCGAGTAAAGTGCGCTTTCCGTTTCCATCGAGACACGAAGTGTCTCGCTGTCTGCATCGTACTTAATGGCATATTTGGTCAGCGCCCCATTCAAGAATATCATCGGCGCATTAAGTTGCTGTCCTGCAATGTTTGCTGCGTTGAGTGAGGCTTTGATTCGTGCATCGTAGTCCGATGTCTTCTCGAATTGATCGCGAGGAGGTGCGATTCTACGCATCTCCGCAAGCGTGTTTTTGCACGACTGCCCCGTGAAACCCGGTGACAATACTATGGGAGGGAGTGCTGCTTTCTGTGCGGCGACCTTGGCTGGCTTGGTGGTCGTCGGGGTGGATGCGCATCCGCCAATGGCGAAGACAATGAACAATGAGACAGCGCACTTCAAGCGGGTAATGATCATCTGATCCTCCATGAAACTTAGGTAAGAACGATTTTATGTCGAGCTTGCAGTTTCGATAAACTGCCGCTCGCATAGTAGCTCGTGCCCCATCCAAACCAAGGTGCGGAGGTCATCAACCTGCAGGGGTGCTAGCAGGTCGTAGCGAACCTTGTACCCGATGCGCCGATCAAGTCCTCTGAGGCACGTCCGGGTCGGCGCGGCCGAGCCGCTTCCGCAGGCGCTGTACCTGGGTCGGGCTGAACTCCGAACCGCTCTCGGTCTTGTGCCCCTTCGCGGCCAAGGATGCTGCCGCCGCCCGCAGGCTCAGGCCATCGCACGCCGCCAAGTCGCCGCGCATGGCTTCCGCGCGCACCTGACCTTCGGCCTTCCGAGCGTCGTTCACGGCCTTGATGTTCTTGCCACCCTTGGTGCCCAGCTCGACGCCCCGGGACTTTGCTGCCATCAGGGCGTCCTGCGTGCGCTTGCTGATCGCCTCGCGCTCGTGTTCGGCGAACGCCGCCATGACGTGCAGCGTCAGCTTGTTGGCTTCGGGCATGTCCAGCGCCACGAACTGAACGCCCGCCTCCATCAGGCCGCTGATGAAGTGGACGTTGCGCGCCAGGCGGTCGAGCTTCGCGATCACCAGAGTGGCCTTCGCCTTCTTCGCCAGGACCAGCGCCGCCGCGAGCTGGGGACGCTGTTTGTCGGTCTTACGGCCCGACTCGACCTCGACGAACTCGCCGGCCAGCTCGCCGCCGCAGCGGTTCACGTGCTGCGCGATCGCCGCCTGCTGGGCTTCCATGCCGAGACCGGACGCACCCTGCTGCTGGGTGCTGACGCGGACGTAGGCGACGAAACGGGGGGTGGGGGTGTTCATGCTGCTGAGCCTATTCGTGCCAAACCAAACGGACGGTTAGTCTGGTACGGAGTGTACACCGACTTTGCATAAACTTGGCAAGTTGCATAGCTCATGCGAGAATCGGGGCTTCTTCACTCCACCGACAAGGTGCATCCGATGGCAAACGCCAACCCCCAACGTCCGAACAAGTTCGTCACCTTCAACCAGGCCGACTTCGACCTGCTGACGCTCACCGCCCAGAACACCGGCCTGACCTTCTCGGTCATCGTCGGCCAGCTGGTGGGAGCGCACCGGCAGGAGCTGTCCGAGCTGAACCGGTGGCTCACCGGCAAGGAAGGTGACCAGCGCACCCAGGCCATCCACGCCGTCGAGCAGTACGGCCCGAACGACCTGATCACCGAGCTGCAGCGCATCGACCCGACTTACCAGCCGCCCGCAGCGCTCCAGATGACCGCAGGCGCACACATCCTCCGCGCCGATGAAGTCGCCGGCCTGCGCCGGCTGCTGGCGAACCAGGACGCCGCCCAATGACCGCCCCGCTCGACCTGGTGCGCTTCACCGACACCGCGACCGCGCAGGCCACCGCCGACGAACTCGTTCTGGCAAAAGGCACGCCGGTCCAGCTCGCCGAGGGCGTCACGCTGCACGCCGGCTACCGCCAGGGCGTACCCACGTTCGTGGTGAAGGTGGCTGGCGCTGACGACCTGTCGGCCGTGATCACCACCGAGCCGCTCGACGCATGACCGCCCGTGGTTGAAGTCGAAACCTTCACCGCGAACGCGCATGCGCCTCAGCGTCCACTCCCGCCGACGCCAGCCGAGGACATCGAGCTGGACAAGATCAAGCCGTTCTCGGAACTGATCAAGGCGCGGGAGGCGCTTCCCCACCAGGGCATCGAGCGCAGGGTGTACGAAAGCGCTGTCGGACGTATCCCGACCGACAGCACCCAGCAACTTCTGATCCGTCTGAAGACTGCCGAAGATGCGGTTGTGGCGTGGGGCATCCATCGTGAGCTGACAGCTCGTGGCCTCCCTCCCGTGATGAGGGATCGTGGCCCCCGGTGTTCGCGACAGCACGAGTTCCTGAACGTTGCTGCTGACGTTTACTGGGTCGTCACCAAGTATCCCGGGCATCTGACGCTGTTCGAACGAGCCCGCCCGGTGTTCAGGTACGCGCCTGGCGTCGAGCAATGGCACAAGGCCGTCGTGTTCGTCTACAGGATGAGCGCCGGGCAGCCGCATCGCGTCGCCAACGCTCTTGGGCTGACCGACGACATGCGCCGCATGCTGTTGGTGATGGGCAACCGCCAACAGAACTACGCGCGCCGCGTCCTGCGCGAGCGGTGCGACCGAATCCGCGAGGAACTGATGTCCTTCGCCGTGGCTCACCCCGACAAGAGCGGTGTGACGACGGCCGAGGACATCGTGCAGCGGCAGATCGATGTCCTCTGGTTCTACCTGCACAGCGGACGAAGTGCATCAGTCACGGCTGAATGCATGGCCGCGATGACGAACTCGCCGATGCAGCGCCGGATGGTCACACAGCACATCGCGCGGATCGAGCAGCGCAGCGCGACCGCTGAACGTGTTCTGGCTCTGCCTCTCTAGGTGTGCTTTGGGGGTGGGTACACCCCCGGAAGGTTTCGGGGGTTTTACCTCGATGAACACGAGCAAGAAGGGGGCGCAGCGACTTCGGACGAAGGGGGCGCAACCGCTCCGCGACGCGCGCCCCCTTCGTCCCCTAACAAGCGATGTACACACTTTCAGTGTGCGCATGAGCTACGGACGCGCACGCCGCACAGCGCACCGCTGTCGGTCTCGCTTCGCGGGACCGACATTGCGGACCTGCCGCGCCGCGACGCGCCCAGCTTCAACCCTCAAGACCAACAGCAGCAGCGCGATCACCACGGGGCGTTCTATGCAACGACCTGGTCGTGCAGCTCCCGGCTCGCGCTCGATCACCCGCATCCCTGCGGGTGATCACCAGCTCGCCGGCCTGGTCCTGCGAGGGGGTGGGGGTCTTAGAACGGGGCCGTGATCGCGAAGGGCACCTTTGCTAATTTTTTGCAGCTCCCGGCGAGGAACGTTGTACTTCGACCAGGCTGGCGCTGTAGACCTCGTTCATGCCCACCAGGCGCAGAACGTCGCCGGCCAGGAAGAAGGATTGCACTTCTACGCTCGTAAGCGAGAGGCTCCGGAGGTCTCCCGGTGCTGCAGAACAAGCCGTCCATTGAAACGCGTCAGATCGCGCCAGGATCGACGTTCGTCGAATCTGTGGGGGTCTCTACCGGTTCGGCCTTCCTCTTCGATCTGCGGGCTACGGGCTTGGCTGGCGCTGCCTTCTTGGCCGTTGTTGACTTCGGCCCGAAGCTCACATCCTCGATGTTCGGGATGAGGGCCCGGACGGTTTCGGGCAGGGCGAACTTGTTCACCGCTTCCAGGACTGAGACAGGGTCGCGGTCGGTCCAGTACACGTCGCCCGCGACGGTGCCGGTCTCGTGCCCCACGATGTTGGCGACCATGTGTTGTGCAACACCTGCGTTCAGCAACTGCGAGATGAAGCCAGCCCGGAAGGAGTGAAAGACCTTCGCCTGGGTCCCGGTGATCCCACAGCGGTCGCGGTACCTCTGGAACCACTTGCTCACTGCCTGTCCATGCCCATCCCTGCCAGGCTTCAACTCGCCGAACAGCTGCTTCGCGCCACTCTGGCGCTGCCGCTCGACCCACCGCAGTAGGCCGAGCCGCACTAGCTCCCCGTGGATCGGGACAGGTCGGGTCGCAGCTGCGGTCTTGCGTCGAACGTTCTCGTCGTCGCCGACATCGGCGATGTTGATCACATCGACCCCGGTCAGCTTCACGAAGTCGATGATGCGCAGTTGGGCCAGCTCGTTCAGGCGCGCCCCGGTGTAGATGCCCAGCAGCATGATCCAGTAGTAGTGGGGGTGCAGGAAGCGCCTTGCCGCCCACTCGCGACCGTTGAACAGCCTGGTCAACTCGGACTCGTCGAATGGGAGTCGCGAGGTCGGTTCTACGTTGGCGATCTGCAGGCCCTGTGCCGGATTGACGCCGATCCCGTACTGCACGCTGACCCACTTGAAGAACGACGAGACCCGGGTCATGAAGTCGTTCGCCGTGCCAGCCGCGATAGGGGTGACGTCGGTCATCGACGGATCGGTCAGGGCAATAAAGTCCAGGTCGCGCAGTGCCTCGTACTTCGAGGCGTTCTTGGGCAACCGCTGCAATCGCTCGAAGAAGTCCACGCAGTCCGATCGCCTGATCGACGACACAGGGCGGTCTTGGCCGAGGTACTCCGCCAGCGCCCTGAAGGTCACATCCCACCGGGCAGCGGTCTTCGTGGTCCAGCTGCTTCTGACACGGTGTTCGCGAGAGAACTCGCTGATCGCGACCGCGAGCGTGGGCCCGACCTCGACAGGGACAGCGGGGGAGGGCGACGCAGTCGCGCCTGCCTGCAGGCCGATGATCTTCTGCTGCAGAAGCAGGATCACCTTGTCGCGCTTGGCAATGCCGTCTTGGAAGGCAGCTTCCTTCGCCCGCCTGCGCAGTTCGTCCTGCGCACGCTCGAATGCCGCCTCCCGCTCTGCCTCTTCGTCGGCCTCGATCGCCTCTGCCTTGCGCCGCGCTACCAGCTGCAAGATCGTCTTCGTCTGCTTGTCCAAGTCGCTCAAGGTGCTTCCCGACCTCAGATGTCGCAGCATGACCGATGCGGCCTGTCGCAGCGGCAGTGAGCGTTCGACAGCCTCACGTCGACTGGCCGTCTGCAGCGAGCGCAACAGCTCGACCGCGCCGACAGCGCCCCGCACATCTGCAGGCACCACCCAGCGCCAGCACCACACACCGCAGCGGTTGCGCCGCAGTCCATCACCGTAGCCCATGAAGAAAGCGCCTCTCGTGCACCAGCTGGATTGGGAGATCCAACTGGGACACCGGGCGCTTCCAGGGAACCCGCTGTCGCGAAATTCCCTTAAAAATCAACCACTTGCGGAAGTGGTTGCCTAAAAGTGGTGGAGCCGGGGGGAATTGAACCCCCGTCCGCAAGCCATCCTCAGGCAGTTCTACATGCGTAGCTCTCTGATTTGAGTCTCGCGGCTTCGACGGGCAGGAGCACCCTTCGATAGCCGCCAGTCACGTAGTCTCGTTCTGCGTCGTGTGACCCGGCTCAGAACCAGCCGATGTGAATGACCTTGCAGCTGTTGCCAGCCCAGACCATCGGCGATCTGTTGCAAGGCTCACCGGTGTTTAAGCGGCGAGGGCGTACGAAGAATCGTTCGCAGTTACTTTGTTTCCAGTGGATTTACGAGCGAACTGGTGCTCGGCATGCCCTGCTCCGATTCCGCACCCACGTCGAAACCAGGTCGGCCCCAGAGAGCGAGAGTTTAGGGCATCGAGAGGAAGTTCAAGAGCGCGCTGGGGTGATCGATCACTGCATCGGCGCCCCAATCGTCGATCTTCTCGCCGATGCCGAGGTAGCCCCATGACGCCGCGAGCGTGGCCATGCCGGCGGCCCTGCCGGCGATGACGTCGCGGTGGTCGTCGCCGACGTAGACGCAAGCCTGCGCCGCGACACCGATGCGGCGTGCCGCCTCCAGCAGCGGCTCGGGATGCGGCTTGGCGTGTGCAGTGGTGTCGCCGCAGACCAGCACACGGCTGCGCAGGGCGATGCCGCTGGCCTGTACGACCGGCTCGGCGTAGCGGGTGTGCTTGTTGGTGACGATGCCCCAGGGCAGGCCGGCGGCGTCGAGCGCATCGAGCACCGGCAACATCGTCTCGAACACGCGGGTCAGCCGCGTCATGCGGGCTTCGTAGAGCGACAGGTATTCGTCGCGCATCGCGGGGAAGCGCGGGTCGTCCATGCCGATGCCGAGCGCCACGCCCACCATGCCGCGAGCGCCCGTGCCGGTCATCGGGCGGAAGTCGGCCAGCGGCAGCGGCGCGAGGCCGTGGCGCAGACGCAGTTCGTTGGCGGCCTCGCCCAGATCGGGTGCGCTGTCGACCAGGGTGCCGTCGAGGTCGAACAGCACGGCGGCCCAGCGGCGGCGCATCGTCATGAGGCGTCCACGTCCTTGCGGCAGGCGACGAGGTAGTTGACGCTGGTGTCGTCGTTCAGCCAGTAGCGCTGCGTCAGCGGGTTGTACTGCATGCCCCGGGTCTGCTGCGGCGTCAGGCCGGCCTCGCGGCAGGCGCGCATCAGCTCGCTCGGGCGGATGAACTTGGCGTATTCGTGGGTGCCGGCCGGCAGCAGCTTGAGCACGTATTCGGCGCCGACGATCGCGAACAGGAAGGATTTCAGGTTCCGGTTGAGCGTCGACAGGAAGACCCAGCCGCCCGGTTTCACCAGACGCGCGCAGGCCTCCACGATGGCCGCAGGGTCCGGCACGTGCTCGACCATCTCCATGCAGGTGACGACGTCGAACTGGCCCGGCTGCTCGGCGGCCAGGGCTTCGGCGGCGATCAGCCGGTAGGCGACGCCAGCCTGGCCGGATTCCATCGCGTGCAGCTGCGCGACCTTCAGCGAACGCTCGGCGAGGTCGATGCCGAGCACGTTGGCGCCGCGCTGGGCCATCGCCTCGCTGAGGATGCCGCCGCCGCAGCCGACGTCGACGATGTGACGGCCCTCCAGCGGCCCGGCGACCTGCTCGATCCAGCCCAGGCGCAGCGGGTTGATGCGGTGCAGCGGGCGGAACTCGCTGTCCGGGTCCCACCACTTGTGGGCGAGTTCACTGAACTTGGCGAGTTCCTTCGGGTCGGCATTGGCTTGCATGGCGTCGTCGGTTGGCGGGAGTGGACGCAACTGTAGGGCGCGAGGGCCGGGCCGCGTGCCGATCGGGTCAAGACGGCCCGATCGGTCGCGGCCAAAAGAAAACCCCGCCGTGGCGGGGTTCGGGGTGCATCAAGCACACCGGGCGACGACGCCCGGCGCGCGATCGGGATGCTTACTTCGCGAGGGTGCGGGTGCCGACCACCTCGATCTCGACGCGGCGGTTCTTCTGCTTGCCCTCGGGCGTGCCGTTGTCGGCCACGGGCTGCTTCTCGCCCTTGCCTTCGGTGTACACGCGGTTCTGCTCGATGCCCTTGCTCACCAGGTACTTCTTGACGGCTTCGGCGCGGTTGACCGACAGCTTGTCGTTGTAGGCGTCCGAGCCATCGGAGTCGGTGTGGCCGACAGCGATGATGACCTCGAGGTTGATGCCCTTGACCTTGCTGACCAGGTCATCGAGCTTGCCGGCGGCTTCGGGCTTGAGCACGAACTTGGCGGTGTCGAAGAACGCGTCGGCGGCGAAGGTGACCTTCTCGCTGACCGGTGCGGCCGGGACGGGCGCCGGGGCCGGGGCGGGCACGGGGACCGGGACGGGCACGACGGCCGGGGCGGGCGCCGGAGCCGGAGCAGGTGCCGGAGCGGGGGCCGGTGCCGGAGCAGGCGCCGGGGCAGGTGCCGGAGCGGGCGGAGGAGCCGGAGCCGGCGGCGGAGGCACGCCATCGCAACCCTGGATGCCCGTCGTCGGGGTGAAGAAACCGTTGCGCCAGCAGTATTCGTTGGTGCCGTTCTTCCACGCGGGGGCGCCGGCAGCGTTCTGCGTGTTGCCGTTTTCGGGCTTGCCGCCGACGGTGCCGCAAGCGGCCAGCGCGACGGTTGCGAACAGCAGGGACACCTTGCTCAGGTTGTTCATGGATTTCCTCTCGATGGACCGCAGAGAGCGGCGATGGGCGTGCGCTCGGTCGGCCTGTCTGACGCAGACCGTGGGGATCCGAAGCGACTTGAAAAATTATTCTGCCATAGGGCTTCTTGGCGTCAGGACGTGGCAACACCCGGTTGCGGCGGCGCGCAAAGCTGTCGTCGGACGGCAACAGGTCGGCCGCGCCTAAAATCCATCGATTCGCCTGGTCGCGCCTGCCTGCGCCGCGTGCCGGACCGCGTGTCCGACGTCGGCCTTCCCGAGATCTCATGACGTCCTTCGCCAAAGAAACCCTGCCCATCAGCCTCGAAGAGGAAATGCGGCGCTCGTACCTGGACTACGCGATGAGCGTTATCGTCGGGCGCGCCCTGCCCGACGCCCGCGATGGCCTCAAGCCGGTGCACCGCCGCGTGCTCTTCGCGATGCATGAGCTGAACAACGACTGGAACCGGCCGTACAAGAAGTCGGCCCGCATCGTCGGCGACGTCATCGGCAAGTACCACCCGCACGGCGACACGGCGGTCTACGACACGATCGTGCGCATGGCCCAGGACTTCAGCCTGCGCCACATGCTGGTCGATGGCCAGGGCAACTTCGGCTCGGTCGACGGCGACAACGCGGCGGCGATGCGCTACACGGAAATCCGCCTGTCGAAGATCGCCCACGAGATGCTGGCCGACATCGACAAGGAGACCGTCGACTTCGGGCCGAACTACGACGGCTCCGAGCGCGAGCCTCTGGTGCTGCCGACGCGTCTGCCCAACCTGCTGGTCAATGGCTCTGCGGGCATCGCGGTGGGCATGGCCACCAACATCCCGCCGCACAACCTCAACGAGGTCGTCGACGCCTGCCTGCACCTGCTGAAGAACAGCGAGGCCACGCTCGAAGAGCTGATGGAGATCATCCCGGCGCCCGACTTCCCGACCGCCGGCATCATCTACGGCATCAACGGCGTGCGCGAGGGCTACCGCACGGGGCGCGGCAAGGTCGTGATGCGTGCCAAGGTCCACTTCGAGGACATCGATCGCGGGTCCCGCCAGGCCATCATCGTCGACGAGATCCCGTACCAGGTGAACAAGAAGAGCCTGCTCGAGCGCATCGCCGAGCTGGTCCACGAGAAGAAGATCGACGGCATCAGCCACATCCAGGACGAGTCCGACAAGTCGGGCATGCGGGTGGTGATCGAGCTCAAGCGCGGCGAAGTGCCCGAGGTGGTGCTCAACAACCTGTACAAGCAGACGCAGCTGCAGGACACCTTCGGCATCAACATGGTGGCGCTGATCGACGGTCAGCCCAAGCTGTGCAACCTCAAGCAGCTGCTGGACATCTTCCTGGAGCACCGCCGCGAGGTCGTCACCCGCCGCACCGTGTTCGAGCTGCGCAAGGCCCGCGAGCGCGGCCATGTGCTCGAAGGCCTGGCGGTCGCGCTGGCCAACATCGACGAGTTCATCCGCATCATCAAGGAATCGCCGACGCCGCCGATGGCCAAGGCCGGCCTGATGGCGCAGAGCTGGGACTCGTCGCTGGTGCGCGAGATGCTGTCGCGTGCGGAGTCCGACACCCCCGGCGGCCGCGCCGCCTACCGGCCGGACGGCCTGGCGCCGCAGTTCGGCATGCAGGCCGACGGCCTCTACCGCCTGTCCGACGACCAGGCCGGCGAGATCCTGCAGATGCGCCTGCAGCGCCTGACCGGCCTCGAACAGGACAAGATCGTCGGTGAGTACAAGGAGGTCATGGCCCAGATCGCCGACCTGCTGGACATCCTGGCCAAGCCCGAGCGCGTCACCTTCATCATCAGCGAGGAACTCGTCGCGCTGCGCCAGGAGTTCGGCCAGACCAAGGTCGGCGCGCGCCGCTCGGTGGTCGAGCACAACGTGCAGGAACTCGGCACCGAGGACCTGATCACGCCCACCGACATGGTGGTCACGCTCAGCCACACCGGCTACATCAAGAGCCAGCCGCTGGCCGAGTACCGCGCCCAGAAGCGCGGGGGCCGCGGCAAGCAGGCCACCGCGACCAAGGACGACGACTGGGTCGACCAGCTCTTCATCGCCAACACGCACGACTGGATCCTGTGCTTCAGCAACCGCGGCCGCGTCTACTGGCTGAAGGTCTGGGAAGTGCCGCAGGGCGGACGGGCCTCGCGTGGCAAGCCGATCGTCAACATGTTCCCGCTTCAGGCCGACGAGAAGATCAACGTCGTGCTGCCGCTGACCGGCGAGTTCCGCAGCTTCCCGGCCGATCACTACGTGTTCATGGCGACGGCCCTGGGCACCGTCAAGAAGACCGCGCTGGACGAGTTCAGCAACCCGCGCAAGGCCGGCATCATCGCCGTCGACCTCGACCAGGGCGACTACCTGATCGGCGCGGCGCTGACCGACGGCAAGCATGACGTGATGCTGTTCAGCGACGGCGGCAAGGCCGTGCGCTTCGACGAGAACGATGTCCGCGCGATGGGCCGCCAGGCCCGCGGCGTGCGCGGCATGGCACTGGACGACGGCCTGAGCGTGATCGCGATGCTGGTGGCCGAGGACGAGAGCCAGTCGGTGCTGACCGCGACCGAGAACGGCTACGGCAAGCGCACCTCGATCGTCGAATACACCCGCCACGGCCGGGGCACCAAGGGAATGATCGCGATCCAGCAGAGCGAGCGCAACGGCAAGGTCGTCGCCGCCACGCTGGTGCGCGCCAACGACGAGATCATGCTGATCACCGATCGCGGCGTGCTGGTTCGCACGCGGGTCTCGGAAATCCGCGAGATGGGGCGCGCCACTCAGGGAGTCACACTGATTGCGCTGGATGAAGGTGCGAAGCTGTCGGGCTTGCAGCGCATCGTCGAGAACGATGCGAACGAATCGAGCAACGATCCGGCCTCCGAAACGGGCGCCGATGCTCCCAACCCCGATGGCGACGCCGGCCCGACCGGCGAGGAAAACACCTGATGTCCCCCAACCGTTCCATGTCGACCCTCCTGTCCCGCCTGATGCTGGCCGCCGGCCTGCTGGCCAGCGTCGGAGCCGCGCTGGCGGCCGATGCGCCGGCCGCGCCGATCGCTGCCTCGGCCGTCGCCAGCCCTGCCAAGAAGGCGCTGATCCAGAAGGTGCTGACGCTGCAGCAGCCCGGCATCGAGGCCATCGCCCGTGCGCTGGTCGAGCAGCCGGTCGCGCCGATGGTCCAGCAGGTCTCGATGATCATCCAGACCCGCGTGCCGCCGGAGAAGCGCGAGGCGCTGCAGAAGGACCTGCAGGGCGACCTGAAGAAGTACATGGACGCGGCCCTGCCGCTGGTGCGCGACAAGGCGGTCGCGGCGGCACCGTCGACCATCGGCTCCCAGCTGGACCAGAAGTTCAGCGAAGAGGAACTGCGCCAGCTCGTCACGTGGCTCGAATCGCCGGTGGCCCGCAAGTACCAGTTCACCTTGCCCGAGTTCCAGAAGGCGCTGACCGACAAGCTGGTGGCCGACACCCGGACCGCCATCGAGCCGAAGCTGCGTGACCTGGACAGCGTGATCGGCAAGCGCCTGGCCGCCGTCGCGCCGCCCGCCAATCCCGCTGCGCCGGCACCGGCCGGCACGCCCGCCAAGCCCTGAACCCGCGCGCCGGCCCGGCCGGTGTGTCCACTTCCGGTCCTGCCATGTCCGACAACGATTCCGCCCTGACGCCGGCCCCGGCCGCTCCCGTCGACCCCGCGCTGCTGGCGCTGCGCACGCAGATCGACGCGCTGGATCGCGAGCTGCTGGCCTTGCTCAACCGGCGCGCCGGGCTGGCGCTGTCGGTCGGCGAGATCAAGAAGAAGGAAGGCTCGGTGGTCTTCCGCCCCGAGCGCGAGGCCCAGGTCATCGATGGCCTGAAGGCCGCCAACCCGGGTCCGCTGAAGAACGACAGCGTCGCGCCGATCTGGCGCGAGATCATGAGCGCCTGCCGTTCGCTGGAGACGCCCACCCGCGTCGCCTACCTCGGTCCGGCCGGCACCTTCAGCGAGCAGGCCGCGCTGGGCTACTTCGGCAGCTCGCTGGTTCGGGTGCCCTGCGCCAGCATCGACGAGGTCTTCCGCGCGACCACCGCTGGCGCGGCCGACTTCGGCGTCGTGCCGGTCGAGAACTCGACCGAGGGCGTGGTGGCCCGCTCGCTGGACCTGTTCCTGACCACGCCGCTGTTCATCATTGGCGAGACCAGCCTGTTCGTGCGCCACAACCTGCTGCGCCGCGAGGACGCGCTGGCCGGCATCCGCGCCGTCTGCGCCCATCCGCAGGCGCTGGCGCAGTGCCACGGCTGGCTCAGCCATCACCTGCCCGACGTCGAGCGCCGGCCGGTCTCCAGCAATGCCGAAGGCGCGCGGCTGGCCTCGCTGGACCCGACGCTGGCGGCGATCGCCAGCGACCGCGCGGCCAGCGAATGGGGCCTGCACATGGTCTCGCCGGCGATCCAGGACGATGCCAACAACCGCACCCGCTTCGCGATCGTGACCCACCCGGAGCGCCACCCGGCGCCGGCCGCCTCGGGCCACGACTGCACCAGCCTGGTCGTCTCGGTGATCAACCGCCCCGGCGCGGTCCACGACATGCTCGTGCCGCTCAAGCACCACGGCGTGTCGATGACCCGCTTCGAGTCCCGCCCGGCCCGCTCGGACCAGTGGGAGTACTACTTCTACATCGACGTGCAGGGCCACCCGGACACGCCGGCCGTGTCGACCGCGCTGAAGGAGCTGCGCAGCGTCTGCGCCTACTTCAAGGTCCTGGGCTCCTACCCGATCGACGTGCATTGACGCCATCATCGGCGCCTGGCACGGGTCCACTTTTCCTCGCAAACAAGAACAGCACGACGGGCGGCACGGCATGGCGATGTTCCGGCAACTGGGGGTGATCGGCTGCGGCCTGATGGGTGGCAGCTTCGCGCTGGCGCTCAAGCGCGGCGGGCTGGTCAAGCGGGTGGTTGGCTACAGCAAGTCGCCGTCGACGGTCGAGCGCGCCAAGCGCCTGGGCGTGATCGACGAGTCGGCCGACTCCGCGCTGCTGGCCGTGTCGGGCTCGGACATCGTGCTGATCTCGGTGCCGGTGGCCGCCACCGAGGGCACGCTCAAGACCATCCGCCACGGCATCGAGCCGGGCGCGCTGGTGATGGACGTGGGCAGCACCAAGCGCGACGTGGTCGACGCCGCCCGGCGGGTCCTGAAGGAGCGCCTGGTGTCCTTCGTACCGGCCCACCCGATCGCCGGCAAGGAAGTGGCTGGCGTCGAGCATGCCGACGCGCTGCTCTACCAGAACCGCCAGGTCATCCTGACGCCGCTGCCGCAGACCGATCCGGCGCTGGTCCAGAAGGCCACCGACGTCTGGGCCGCCGTGGGCTCGCAGGTCCTGCGCATGACGCCGGAGAACCACGACACAGCCTTCGCCGCCGTCAGCCACCTGCCGCACCTGCTGGCCTTCGCCTACTTCAACGCCGTGATGGCCCAGCCGGCAGGGCGCGAGTTCCTGTCGCTGGCCGGACCGGGCTTCCGCGACTTCACCCGCATCGCGGCGGGCGAGCCGGCGATCTGGCGCGACATCCTCGCCAGCAACCGCGAGGAAGTCATCAAGCAGCTGGCCCGCCTGCGCCATGCACTGGACGCCTTCGAGCACGTCATGCGCTCGGGCAACCAGGAGGCGCTGGAGGACCTGATCCGCAACGCCTCCGAAGGCCGCGGCAACTGGCAGATGAACGCCCGCCCCGGCTCCGCACGCTGAGGCGGCCGACCCCCGCCGCCGCACCGCCCCGATCCCCGACCGATCCCGCCTCGAAGGGCCGCAGCGTGTGCGGCCCTTGCCCATTCCGACTCCCTGACCCGCTCCGGCATCGCCCGCCCATGTACGACATCCCTCACCTCGACCTGCCGCCCCTCGGTGCCGCCGCCGGCACCGTGCGCCTGCCGGGCTCCAAGAGCATCTCCAACCGCCTGCTGCTGCTGGCCGGCCTGAGCCAGGGCCGCACCACGCTGGTCGACTTGCTGGACTCGGACGACACCCGCGTGATGCTGGCCGCGCTGCGCACGCTGGGCTGCACGATCGAGCAGGACGGCCGTCTGACCCGCATCGACGGCTTCGCCGGCCAGCCGGCGGTGGCCGAGGCCGAGCTGTTCCTGGGGAACGCCGGCACCGCGATGCGCCCGCTGACGGCTGCGCTGGCGGTGCTGACCACCCAGGCGGACGGTCGCCGCTACACGCTCAAGGGCGTGCCGCGCATGCACGAGCGTCCGATCGGCGACCTGGTCGACGCGCTGCGCGGCCTGGGCGTCACGGTCGACTGCCTGGGCAACGAGGGCTACCCGCCGCTGCGCCTGGCCGGTGGCCGGCTGGACCTGGCCGCGCCGGTCAAGGTGCGCGGCGACGTCTCCAGCCAGTTCCTGACCGCGCTGCTGCTGGCGCTGCCGCTGGCGGCCGGCCAGGCCGATGTCGTCATCGAGGTGGTCGGCGAGCTGATATCCAAGCCCTACATCGAGATCACGCTCAACCTGCTCGAACGCTTCGGCATCGCGGTGCGCCGCGAGGGCTGGGCCCGCTTCACCATCCCGGCCGGCAGCCGCTACGTCACGCCGGGCGAGGTCCACGTCGAGGGCGACGCCTCGTCGGCGTCGTACTTCATCGCGCTGGGCGCGCTGGCCGGCGTCGACGCGCCGGTGCGCATCGAGGGCGTGGGCAGCGCCTCGATCCAGGGCGACATCCGCTTCGTCGAAGCGGCCGAGGCGATGGGCGCGCAGGTGCAGGCCGAGGCCAATGCACTGGAGGTCCGCCGCGGCGCCTGGCCGCTGCGCGCCATCGACATGGACTGCAACGCCATCCCCGACGCGGCGATGACGCTGGCCGTCATGGCGCTCTACGCCGACGGGCCCTGCACGCTGCGCAACATCGCCAGCTGGCGCGTCAAGGAGACCGACCGCATCGCCGCCATGGCCGCCGAGCTGCGCAAGGTCGGCGCGCAGGTCGAGGAGGGCGTGGACTTCATCCGCGTCTGGCCCCTGGACGTGTTCCGCCCCGCCGCCATCCACACCTACGACGACCACCGCATGGCGATGTGCCTGTCGCTGGCGGCCTTCCACCCGCTCAAGGGCGCGGCGCCGGTGCCCACCCGCATCCTCGACCCGAAGTGCGTGGCCAAGACCTTCCCGGACTACTTCGAGACCCTGTTCGAGGTCGTCTCGGTCGATCCGGCCCACATCCCGGTCATCACCATCGACGGCCCGACCGCCTCCGGCAAGGGCACGCTGGCGGCCGGCGTGGCCGAGCGGCTGGGCTATCACACCCTCGATTCGGGCTCGCTGTACCGCGTCACCGCGCTGGCGGCCCGCTCGGCCGGCGTCGCCCCGGAGGACGAGGCCGGCGTGGTCGCCGTCGCCCGCGCGATGAAGCTCCAGTTCGCCGGCGTGCAGGTGCTGCTCGACGGCGTGGACGTGTCCGACCAGCTGCGCGAGGAGCAGATCGGTGCCATGGCCTCGCAGGTTGCCGCCCATCCGGCGGTGCGCGCCGCGCTGTTCGACCTGCAGTGCGCCTTCCGCCAGCTGCCTGGCCTGGTGGCCGACGGACGCGACATGGGCACCGTGATCTTCCCGGCCGCGCCGCTCAAGGTCTTCCTGACCGCGACCGCCGCCGCGCGGGCCGAGCGCAGGCATAAGCAGTTGATTTCCAAGGGAATTCCTGCTAGCCTCGCCGACCTTCGCGCGGACCTGGAGGCCCGCGATGCGCGCGACCGAGGTCGCAGCACCGCCCCTCTGAAGCCCGCCGAAGATGCGCTTCTCCTGGACAACTCCCTGGTGGGCATCGACGCTTCGGTGCAGCAGGTGGTGGACTGGTGGGAAGCGCGACTGCCCTTCGGTGCGCACGCCGGCTGATCCCTCGCGGATCGCCTTGCTCAAGCGCCTTCGGCAGCGACCGGTTCCGGGGCCTTCCCGCCGTGCGTCAGCACACCGAGGCCCCGGTTCGACAACCTAACCCGCCACGGAAGTGGTCCCCGTCGCCGGTGCATGCCGGCGCAGAAAGTCCCAAATGTCCCAAGCTGCTGCCTTCGAAGGCATGGAATCCTTTGCCGCGCTGTTCGAGGAATCGCTGCAACGCGCCGACATGCGCGCTGGCGAGGTCATCTCCGCCGAAGTGGTCCGCGTCGAGCACAACTTCGTCGTCGTCAACGCCGGCCTGAAGTCCGAAGCCTACGTTCCCATCGAGGAATTCAAGAACGACCAGGGCGAGATCGAAGTCCAGGTCGGCGACTTCGTCTCCGTCGCGATCGACGCGATCGAGAACGGCTACGGCGACACCATCCTGTCGCGCGACAAGGCCAAGCGCCTGGCCTCGTGGCTGTCGCTGGAAACCGCGCTGGAGTCGGGCGACTTCGTCACCGGCACGGTCAGCGGCAAGGTCAAGGGCGGCCTGACGGTGCTGGTCAACGGCATCCGCGCCTTCCTGCCGGGTTCGCTGCTGGACACCCGTCCGGTCAAGGACATGAGCCCGTTCGAGGGCAAGACCATGGAGTTCAAGGTCATCAAGCTCGACCGCAAGCGCAACAACGTTGTGCTGTCGCGTCGCGCGGTGGTCGAGGCCTCGATGGGCGAGGAGCGCGCCAAGCTGCTCGAGACGCTGCGTGAAGGCGCGATCGTCAACGGCGTGGTCAAGAACATCACCGAATACGGTGCGTTCGTGGACCTCGGCGGCATCGACGGCCTGCTGCACATCACCGACATGGCCTGGCGCCGTGTCCGTCACCCGAGCGAAGTGGTGACGGTCGGCCAGGAACTGACCGCCAAGGTCCTGAAGTTCGACGCCGAGAAGAACCGCGTCTCGCTGGGCCTGAAGCAGATGGGCGACGACCCGTGGATCGGCGTCTCGCGCCGCTACCCGTCGAGCACCCGCCTGTTCGGCAAGGTCACCAACATCGCCGACTACGGCGCGTTCGTCGAGATCGAGCCGGGCATCGAAGGCCTGGTGCACGTCTCCGAGATGGACTGGACCAACAAGAACGTCGCGCCTTCCAAGATCGTCACCCTGGGCGACGAAGTGGAAGTCATGGTCCTGGAGATCGACGAGGACAAGCGTCGCATCTCGCTGGGCATGAAGCAGTGTAAGCAGAACCCGTGGGACGAGTTCGCGCAGAACTTCAAGCGCGGCGACCGCGTCAAGGGCCCCGTCAAGTCGATCACCGACTTCGGCGTGTTCGTTGGCCTGGCCGCTGGCATCGACGGCCTGGTGCACCTGTCCGACCTGTCGTGGAACGAGCCGGGCGAAGCTGCGGTCCGCAACTACAAGAAGGGCCAGGAAGTCGAGGCGATCGTCCTGGGCATCGACGTCGAGCGCGAGCGCATCTCGCTGGGCATCAAGCAGCTCGATACCGATCCGTTCACCAGCTACACCACGCTCAATGACCGTGGCGCCCTGGTGGCCGGCAAGGTCAAGACCGTCGACCCGCGTGGCGCCGAGATCCAGCTCAACGACGACGTCACCGGCTACCTGCGTGCGTCCGAGATCGCCCGCGAGCGCGTCGAGGATGCCCGCAACGTGCTGAAGGAAGGCGACGAGGTCACCGCCCTGATCATCAACATCGACCGCAAGCTGCGTTCGATCCAGCTGTCGATCAAGGCCAAGGACAACGCCGAGCAGCAGGAAGCCCTGCAGCGCCTGTCGGCCGACAACCGCGAGACCGTCGGCAACGCCGGCACGACCAGCCTGGGCGCGCTGCTCAAGGCCAAGCTGGACCAGGGCAACTGATCCACGTGATCGCCCCGCGCGCCGTGCCGCAAGGCGTGGCGCGCGCCGGTTGACCTCTTCAAGCGTCGCGCCTCCATTCCCGCCATGACCCGTTCCGATCTGGTTGCGCTGCTGGCCGAGAAGTTCACGCAGCTCACGCACCGTGACGCCGAGTTCGCCGTCAAGACGATGCTCGACGCCATGAGCGATGCGCTGGCGCGCGGTCACCGCATCGAGATCCGCGGCTTCGGCAGCTTCGCGATCAATCGCCGACCGCCGCGCGTGGGCCGCAACCCGCGCTCCGGCGAACAGGTGACGATCCCCGAGAAGCTGGTGCCGCACTTCAAGCCGGGCAAGGCCCTGCGGGAAGCCGTGGACGAGGACGCCGGCGGCGATGACGCAGGTCTCGGCGCTGGCGACGAGGTGATGGTGGTGCGCCCGGCGCGTCTGGCCGACAAAGCGGCCGACAAACCGGCCGTGCCACTCACGCCCGTGACGCCGGTCAACGACTGATCCAGGTCCCCGACGGGGCCCCAGGAACCCGCCCGCAGCCGCGCTGCTGGCGGTTTTTTTCATGGCCGAGACGACCTCGCGGCGCGGCCGAGCCAAGGCCCGGCAAGGGCCTCGAACGCGGTCGATCGCCAGGGGCGTTGCACTAGAATCCGCCGCCTATGCGCATCCTCATCTGGGCCATCCGCGCGGCACTCTTCTTCGTGCTCTTCGCCTTCGCGCTGAACAACCAGCACACCGTCGTGCTGCACTGGTTCTTCGGCGTCTCCACCCAGGCACCGATGGTGCTCGTCGTGCTCGTCACCTTCGCTGCCGGCTGCGCGGCGGGGGTCGTCGCGATGCTGCCGGGCTGGTGGCGCCAGCACCGCCGCACCCGCGCGCTCGAGGCCGCGGTGCCCCGCACCAGCGCCCCGCAGGCGACGACTTCCGGTGCGTCGTCCGCCACCCGTCCGGCGCCGCTGTCGCCCGAACCCGAACTGCCGCACCCGCCCCGCGATGGACTTTGACCTGCAGTGGCTGCTGCTGGCCCTGCCGGCCGCCTTCGCGCTGGGCTGGCTGGCCTCGCGCATCGACCTTCGCAACTGGAAGCGCGAGGTCGAGGCCTCGCCGAGGGCGTATTTCAAGGGTCTGAACCTGCTGCTCAACGAACAGCAGGACAAGGCCATCGACGCCTTCATCGAGGCCGTCCAGCAGGACCCCGGCAGCTCGGACCTGCACTTCGCGCTCGGCAACCTGTTTCGCCGCCGTGGCGAGTACGAGCGCGCCGTGCGTGTCCACCAGCACCTACTGGGTCGTGCCGACCTGCCGACCACCGAACGCGACCGTGCCCAGCACGCACTGGCCCAGGACTACCTCAAGGCCGGCCTGTTCGACCGTGCCGAGGCGGCCTACAAGGCGCTTGAAGGGACCGCCTTCGCGACCGAGGCACGGCTGGCGCTGCTCAACCTGCATGAGCGGGCGCGCGACTGGAAGTCGGCCATCGAGGTGGCCAGGGGCCTGGAGTCGGCCGCGGTCGGCAGCTTCTCCCAGCGCATCGCCCACTACGGCTGCGAGCTGGTCGTCGAGGCCGATGCCCAGGGCGACGCCGCCGCCGCCCAGGCCGCGCTGCAACGGGCCCGCGAGGCCGCACCCCAGTCGGCAAGGCCGCTGATCCTGGCCGGGCAGCGTCTGGCGCGGTCTGGCCAGCATGCCGAAGCGCTGGCCCTGTGGACGCCGCTGGCGGCGGTCCATCCCGAGGCCTTCGGCATCGTCGCCCAGGACTACGCCCAGAGCGCGCAGGCCTGCGGCCAGGCGGCCGAGGCGCTGGTGCGGCTCAAGGAACTGCATGCCAAGGCACCGACGTCCGACCTGCTCGGGGCGGTGCTGGCGCTCGAACCCGATCCGCAGGAGCGGCGACGCCTGCTGCTGCAGCAGGTACAGGCCCACAACAGCCTGAGCGCGGCGCTGCGGCTGGTCCAGGAGCCGGCACCCGCCGCGCTGCTGACCGAGGCCGAACGCGGCGCCCTGCAACAGTCGCTGGCGGCCGCCGCCAAGCCGCTGCGCCGCTACCGCTGTGCCGCCTGCGGCTTCGAGGCCCAGCAGTACTTCTGGCAATGCCCGGGCTGCCACGGCTGGGACACCTTCCCGCCGCGCCGCCTTGAGGACAGCTGACCCCGCGCGACCCGATCAGCCGGCGTGCCGGACCGCCTCGTCAAGGGCGGCCTCGACCTCGGCCAGCGGCGGCACCTGGCCCTTGCCACCGAAGCTGCGCACGTGGCCCGAGCCGGTCACGCCGGCCAGGCCGGGTTCGTGGTCGCAGTAGATGCCCACCGTCGGCCGCGCATGGGCGGCGGCGAGGTGGGTGAAGCCGGTGTCCAGCCCGACGACGACCCGGGCGCCGGCCAGCACCGCGCCGGCATCGGCCACGCTCAGGAAGGGCGGCACGACCGCCCCGGCGTCGCTGCCCTCGGCCAGCCGCTGTGCCAGCGCCTGTTCGGCCGGGCTGCCCCACAGGATCACCGGCGTCCAGCCCAGGCCCCGGATGCGCCGTGCCAGGTGCGCCCAGCGGTCTTCCGGCCAGAGCTTCTCGGGTCGGCTGGCACAGGGGATCAGGACCGCGTACGGCTTTGGCGCCTGCCAGCTGCTGACCGGCGGCTTCAGGCCGAAATCGGGCGTGTCGGTCGGCCGGGCGTAGCCCAGGTGATCGGCCGCGAGCGCGCGGTTGCGCACCACCGCATGCGCGTCGCGCGAGACCGAGGCCTTGTGCGCATAGAACAGCGATGCCAGCGGCTCGCGGATGCTGTGCCAGTCGTAGCCGGCGCGCGGCCCGTGCGCCTGCACGGCCCACAGCACGCTCTTGAGCAGGCCCTGGAAGTCGATCACGAGGTCATAGCGCTCCGCCTGCAGCTCGCGCCTGAGCGCCGCGATGGCCGCGCGCGTCTCGGGCTTGCCGAGTGACTTGCGCCACTTGCGCCAGGCGACCGGCATCACCTTGCAGACGGCGGGATGGGCTGCGGGAATGGCCGCGAACGGCGCCTCGACCAGCCAGTCGATCACCGCGCCGGGATGGGCGCGGGCGATGTCGCTGACGGCCGGCAGCGCATGCACCACGTCGCCCATCGAGGTGGTCTTGACGACGAGGATGCGCGGCGGCCGTCCGCTCGGCAGCGGGGCGCGATCAGCCACCCGCAGCCTTCTGTCCGGCGGCCTGCTGCTGCGCCTTCTGCTCGGCCACCAGGGCCGGGTTGAAGCGCGCGTCGTTGTACATCTTGAACTGGCGATAGACCTTGAAGTAGGCCTTGCCGGCGGCGCAATCGGCCAGCAGCCCGTCCAGGCAATCGCCCAGGTCGGCACGCTGCTGCAGCAGGCGCTCGAGCTTGACCTGCGAACTGGCGCGGTGCGCGTCGTCGACATCGGTGCGCAGCGTCTGCTTGCGCATCGCGTCGATCTTCAGCGCCATGATCGACATGCGGTCGATCATGCTGCCAGCGGTCTCGCTGTTGAGCCGGGCACCCGCCGGCACCGTGCTGCGCGGCGCATCGCTGCGGGCCGATTCGGCATCGACCAGCCCCAACCCGATCAGCAACAACTCGTCGACCCGCTCGGTCGCATCGTTGCGCGCCTGGTTGTAGCCATCGATCGCGCGCTTGTTCTTGGCGATCTCCGCATCACTGACCGTGGTCCGCCGCGCCAGATCTTCCTCGGCCCACAGCAGGCAGTTGTTGCGGTGGTTGGTCGCGACCCAGTGCCACAGCGGCTCGGACGGGAGCAGGGCGGTGTCAGCGGGCCAGGCGGGGGTGGCGAGGAGGCGGTCGTGGAGTTGGGCGACGGCCAAGGATTGGAGGGTGTTCTGGTCGGTCATGTCGGATCTGATGGTGGGTTGGGGGTCGTGTCTTGCTGGCTGCCGAGCCGGTTCATGAACCAAAGTACAACTCGCACTTCTCGATGAATCTTCGAACGCTCTGGTTGGCCTCGATTTCTTGCTCTTTCAGCCGCGGCAGCAACAGGGGGACGCTCTCGCGTGCCGCATCCAGATTGTCCCAGCCGAGCGCGACACCATATCGATCGCGTTCATCCGGATACCAGCTCGCGAGGGACATGCCCTCTTCAGGCACGACGATGGAATCACATCCGCAAAGTGCCGCGAACTGTGAGTACATGGTGTATGGATCGTAGGAAATGCAGGTCTTGACCCGGTTGAACACGGCAGCGGCCTCACGATGGCTCAGCCCGTCGATCTTGATCGAGCGGGTGGTGTCGTGGATCATGGGGCGATGCGCACCTTTGCGCAAGATGTAGCACACGCCTTCGCGATCACCGAAGTTGGTTCGTTTGTAGATGTCATCGCGAATGAATACGGTCCTGAGGAGGTTGTCAGGATCTGGATTCAGACTGGGATCATTGAATGCATTCTGAAAGAAGAAGAACTTGTCGTTCTTCCCGTAGTTGATGCGCCCGGTATGGAAGCCAGGCTTGTGCAGCAACCAGCGCACGACATGACGGGCCTGCAGCGGGTTTCCGTCCACCACCTCCGGATAGATCACGATGGCATCCCTGACATCTGCCGCCGTGGCGATCGCCGTGTGAAAGCCAGGGAAGGTCCGGTATTCACCATGCTTGCGCCGCCAGCGCCGCTCCATGCGGCGCCGATGCAGGTAATGAAAGGGTCGCCAAGGATCGAACAGGGCATTCATCGAAGGCCAGAGCAAGGCCCTCACGCCGGCTTGGTTGAGAAGGTCGCACAGGCGATGCAGGACCAAGGCTCCGCCGCTGTTTTCGTCAAAGCTGTTGGCGTAGATGACGTAGGTTTTGCTCATCGGTCGATGTTTCGAGAGTGCCGGTTGGACTTCTGATCGTGAGGAGCGGCGAACCTATTTGATCATCTTGGCAGCGCTGGCTGCAGGTTGTGGGGCGTTTCGTTCAGGTTGGCATGGCGTCAGAAGATCAACGACCTGAATTTCTCCGGACGCTTGCAGATCGGCTCGGGGAAGGACTCGTCGATCTCGATCCTGTTGAACCTTGCACCTGTCTTGAAAATGTCCACGCCACGTTCGATGCACGACTTGATGTGCGCTGAATCGACGAATTCCGGCTTGTTGTATTCCTGATGCGAAAAGGACCTGATCTCTTCGATGGTCATCAGGTAGCTGAAATGCCAGCCTCCTGGCTTCAGGTGCTGCGTATGTTTTCGACTCAGCAGTCGGTGTCTGGCCCTGAAAGGTCCGGCGAACTTCTGGCTTCTCGGTATCCTGAGTTCCTTGAAATGACGCCTGAAGTGGTCGACGGTCGTGATCCTGATATTCAGATCTGGATTTTCCGATACCAGCGCGTTGTTCAGGGTATACCAGCTGATGCGTTGTTCGAGTACGGCGGACCCGTACTTTTCGCGGTTGTCGTGCCTGATGACGTGCGGATTTGGAATCTCATCCCCGTCCGACAAGATGATCCAGTCGTGCGATGCTGCCTGGGCGAAACCACGTTGCAGTGCTTCGCGCTGGGCGTGTTCGATCTTCCAGGCGTCGGCGGGATCTTCGCTCAGGTTGTCGATCTTGATGTGGTGGATCTTGTGCCGGTACTCGGGAACATCGTTGATGTTGAACCGGAGTGGCTTCGGCTTGCCCGTGAAGGTTCGAGTGGCTTGCGCAATGACGAATGGGTCGACATGGGCATCGAGGGTTTCGAGCCGCAGCTTGAGCAAGGCCCGCTCGTCGTTGTCGGTGAAGCAGTCGAAGATCTTCATGTCGAGGCCTCAGGGGGAATGTCGGGGAGACATCGAATGTCTGACGCGCTGACCGATCCGGGCTGCCTTGAGCAGGAGCCTCAGCCGCCAAGTCCGCCGATCCCGCATCCCCAGCCGGCGCCGCATGTCGAGCAACTTCTGCGCCGTCGTCAGCCTTCCTGCGCCGATCAGCTGGCGGCACAGGTCGTGTGCATCCAGACCGCGCGCCATGCTGTCGGGCAGGCGGTCGATCAGGTGGTCCAGCTCTTCGGATGGCATGACGCGATCCATGTTGAAGAGGCCGTGGAAACCGAAGGTCGGGCCGCTGGCCGGGATGCGTTCGTGAGCGAAGCGCGAGGCGAGGTCGATCGGGGCGAAGCGGATGCCGTGGACCTGTTCGAGGCGCTCGCGGTTCTCGTGGCAGATGCAGATGTCCTCGGGGTGGTGGATGGCCAGCGCCGTGTCCTGCATCGCCTGCAGCAGCTTCTTCGATCGGAGCGAGAAGCCGCCGTTGCCGACCGCGCGTTCGGGCGGCTCGCCGCGCAGTGGGGCGCCGACGTAGTCGCAGGCGAGGAAGCGCGGGTCCCAGGCCGAGGCGTCGAGCACGTAGCCGTCCCACTGGACGACCAGGACGTGCGAGGTCCGTACATGCGCATCGAGGCCGCGCAACATGAAATGCGAGTACTCGGGCACGCTGTCGATGGCGATGTCGATGCGCTCGACGCCATCGGGCACCTCGCCGGTCCAGCGGGCGTCGGTGAACAGGACCGTGCGTCCGAAGTCGACCTGGGTGCGACAGCGCGCCAGTGCCTCGAGCGCGAGTTCCGGCAGCCGGGTGTCGACACAGGCGAGGGTGACGTCGGGCAGTCTCAGGCGCATGGTCTCGTCAGGTTCGGGCCGAAGGGGCGAGGGTGCGCAGGTAGAGCGCCAGGCAGGCGTCGGCGCAGGCGGTCCAGCTGAAGCCGGCTGCGCGCCGCCGCAGGGCATCACGGTGCGATGGGGCCTGGGCGCGTGTCAGTCCAGCCTCGATCACGGCCCGCATCCTCGCCGGCGCGAAGTCGTCGAAGTAGTCGGCGACCTCGCCACCGACCTCCGGCAGCGAGGTCAGGCGCGACAGGAACACCGGCACGCCGAAGTGCATGGCCTCGATCGGTGGCAGGCCGAAACCCTCGGTCCAGGACGGGAACAGGAAGCCACCGGCGTGGGCATACAGCCAAGCCTTGGCGCCCTCGTCGAGGTCGAGCCGGATCCGCACGTTGTGAAGGCCGCGCTGTTCGACCTGCTGGCGAACCTCGGCGGTGTAGGGACTGGTCGCACCAGCGAGCACAAAGGCCTGTTCGGGCCAGTGGGCCGCCAGGTCCAGCAGCGACTGGATGTTCTTGCTGGGCGCCATCCGGCTGATGTGCAGCAGGTAGCCGCAAGCCGGATCGATGCCGTCGACCGCTTGCCGCGTCACGCCGGTCAGGTCGGTCGCGCCGTTGTGGATCACGACCGGTGCGTGCGCAAGGGGCCCCAGTTCACGTTGGATGTCGGCAGCGACGTGGTGGGTGATGGCGATCACCGCGTCGCGCGCCAGCAGGCGACGACGGGTGCGCGCGCGGTAGCGCTCGATCTTGTCGGCCGACTTGGTGTGCAGGAAGTTCAGGTCATGCACCGTCTCGACATGTCGCTGCGTGCCCAGCGGTGGACGCAGCCGGATGTGCTGGTGCAGCGTGTGCCAGAGCGCGAACCGCGTCGCCCGCAGATGCAGCCAGCGCTGGGTCGTGTGCGTGCCGAGATAGCCGATACCGTCACCGAAGACGCCGTGGAACTCGGCTGGCATGTGGACGTGCAGCCGGATGCCGTGCTGTTCGCGCAGTTCGTCCGCACGGCCAGCCAGGCCCAGGCAGAGCTGACGGGAGAACTCTCCCAGGCCGTCGTGCCAATGGCTGATCCGGCCCAGGCTCAGGCCGATGTGGCGGATGCCGGTCTCTGTCCTCATCGCGACAGCAGCGCTTCGGTCCGGGTCATCACCTCGTCGACCGTCGGCCACTCGGGCCAGCAGCGGGCGATGGTGACGTCGGTGCCCCAGGGTGCCCATTGCTCCGGCTTGGTCGGCCCCAGCACGCTGAGCACCGGCACGCCGACGGCGGCCGCCAGGTGCGCCGGTCCGGTGTCGTTGCTCACCACCAGCGCGGCGCGGCGCAGCAGCCCGCCGTAGACGCCAAGCTTGACGCCGGCGAGCAGCTTCACGCCGGGATGTGCGCCCGTGATGATCGTGTCCTCGCCCGGTCCCGGGCAGGCGACCACGTCTCGTCCGGTTTGCAGCAGGGCCTGGGTGTAGGCAGCGAACGAGGGCCAGGTCTTGTCCTGCTTCTCGAACTGCCCGCCCGCGAACGGGCAGATGACCACGAATCCGGGGCGCACACCGGCGGACGCCAGTCGGGCGTCTGCCTCGGCCTGGTCCGCGGGCCGGGTCTTCAGGGCGATCGACGGGGGCGGCGAGGCATCGATGTTCAGGAAGCGGCAGGCCAGCTCCCAATAGCTCGTCAGCGCGTGCCCGCCGTAGGTGATGGGCTCGCTGCGGCTCAGAAGGAAGCCGCGTGCCTCCTGGGCATAGCCGACCGCCTTCAGGCCAGCCAGGCGCATCTCCAGCGCACCGGAAAAGGACGTCGGGAAGACGACGGCGTTCTCGCGCCGGTCAAATCCGGGATCGATGGTCCGCGCCGCCTGACGCAATTCGCGCAGCTGTGCCACGCGGGCACCCAGCTTGGCGGGACGCACATGCACCGGCCAGCCCTGGCCCGCCAGCAGCGCCGGTGCCCAGCCCTTGCCGACCAGCACCGGGGCATGTCCGTGGGCTTCCAGAAGCTGCAAGGCGGGCACGCCGAGGATCACGTCACCGACCCAGTTGCGCAGTCGGACGATCAGGGGACGGGGAGTCATGGGTGTCGGATGTGCGCTCGCGGGCGCAGGGGTTCGGTGAGCGGCAGGATGGTCCGCGTCGGGACCGTCGACAAGGGGCGGGATTATCGCCGTCGACTCTTGCCCGACCCCGCTTCGGTCCACTCCGCTGGGGGCACCCGTCGCGGTGGCGCACTCCCCCTCCAGAGGGTGCCTCGGGGGAATGTCAGATCCGCCGCCGCTGCCTATGGTTCAGCCGTGGCGGGTTGACCGCCACAGGCGCCGCAGCCGGTTGCGGATGCTGCCGCCCCGACCCAGCGGGCACGGGTGCGGCGGCGACATGAGGGGTTCGCATGTTCAAGTTCCTGATCGCCACCTTGCTGGCACTGTTCACCGGCCTGTCCATGGCGGCCGTCGACCTCAACAAGGGCTCACAGGCCGAGCTGGAATCGGTCAAGGGCATCGGCCCGGCGATGTCCGGGCGCATCCTCGACGAGCGCAAGAAGAGCGTCTTCAAGGACTGGGACGACTTCATGTCGCGGGTCAAGGGCGTCAAGACCGCCAGCGCCACCCGCTTCTCGGCGGCCGGCCTGACGGTCAATGGCACGACCTATCCGGGCGGGGCGGGCGGTGCCGCCGCCAAACCCGACAAGGCGGACAAGTCCGACAAGGCGGCCAAGAAGTGACGGCCTGAGGGCGGTCCCATCCGGTCGAGTGGCGCGCCCGTCAGCGCGGCGGCGGGTGCCGGATGGTCGTCGACTGCGTGATCGTCGACTCGGCGATCGCCGAATCCGAGATCGCCGACTCCGAGATCGCCGACTGGGTCCTCGACGAGGGTGCAGCGTGCGTTGCCCGGCGTGCCGAAGGGTCCTCCCGCTGGGATGTCCCGGTTGCCGTCTGCCAGCCGAAGAAGGCGATGACTTCCTGGCGACGCGCCAGCGTGTCGGCCTGGCCCAGCGAGATCAGCGCACGGGTGTAGGCCGACTCGAACAGCAGGTAGCTCGACAGCGCGCCACCATGGGCCGGGATGCCTGCCGCCGGATCGGACACGCCGGGCGGCGGTTCGTGGCGATGGGCCCAGGTGGCGAGGCGGCCCCTGCGCTTGCCGTTGACCCCGACGCCGCGCAGCAGGGTGCGCACCGTCATCGGCAGGGCATCGACATGCTGGGCCGCCAGATCGTCCAGACGTTGGCTGGGCGAGATCACCAGCGCCTCGATCGGCCGCAGCGGCGTGCGCGCCCGGGCCTCGGGTGGTAGCAGCGCCAGGGTGCTGTTGATGCGCTGCAAGCGTTCGACGTCCACCGCCAGCGCGTCCAGGAAGATGTTCGACAGCGCATGGCCGGCGATCTGCGCCACGCTGGGGTAGTCGTCGCTGCCGCGGCGCTGGCCGAGCGGTTCGGTCATTCGGCCGGCGCCGACGATCAGCACGCGTTCGGCGCCCAGGTGCACCGCTGGCGAGATCGGCGCGGCCTGCCGCATCGAGCCGTCGCCGAACCATTCGCTGTCCTGGCCGATCGGCAGCTGGATGGCCGGGAAGACGAAGGGGATGGCCGACGAGGCCAGCAGGTGCTGTGCGTTCAGCGTCGTTCGCACCGCGATGCGTTGCGAACGCGTCCAGGGCGACAGGTCCTGCTCGGCTTCGTAGAAGGTGACGTGCTGGCCGCTGCTGTAGCTCGAGGCGGTCACCGCCAGCGCGTGGAGGTGGCCTTGGGACATCAGCATCGGCAGGCGCTCGAAGGGCACCAGACGGTGCAGCAGCGACTGCAGCGGGCTGTTGTCCAGCAGGGACTTCGGGCTGACGCGGCGCCAGCGCGCCATGGCCCAGCCGAAGGACATCATCGTCAGCCAGGGCGCGCCGGTGCGGATCATCGACAGCGAGTCGGCCCGGTAGACCTGCTCGGCATGCACGTTGCGCCAGAGGTCGGCGATCTCGGCGACGGCTTCCGCGAAGTCATCGCTGCGGCAGGCCAGTGCCGCCGCGTTGATCGCGCCGGCCGACGTGCCGGTGATGACCTGGAAGGGGTTGGCGCGTGGTGCCTTGCACTCGCGCGCGATGCGCATGACCGCCTCGAGCACGCCGACCTGGTAGGCGGCTCGGGCACCGCCGCCGGTCAGCAGCAGGCCGGTCACGGGGGGAACGGGGGCTGGCAGCTCGACGGCAGCGTTCATGCCACCAGTCTAGTCATGCCCTGCCTGGGCGTGGGGCCGTCGTTGCGTGGCGTGTGACACCCGCAATCGATGACGGCCGGCCGGGTCCGCGTCGACCTCAGTCGTGGCCTCGACCGTGGCCGTTGCCGTGACCATTTCCGTGGCCGCGACCTCGATCCCATCGCTCGTCATCGCCACGGCGATCGTCGCGACGGCCGTCGCGGTAGCCATCGCGGTAACCATCGCGGTCGTCGCCCCGGCCGCCGTCGCGGTAGCGTCCGTCGCCCCGGTAGACATTGCCGCGATACCACTCGTCACGGACGAAGTAGACCGGTACGCCGCAGGCGTTGTAGCGACCACAGTGGTGACGCCAGTCACGGCGGTGGCCGGGCGGCACCCAGAGGTAGACCGGCTCGGGCTCGGCCACCACGACCCGCGGCGGGGCGATGATCACCGGCCGCTGCACCACCACCTGCGGCGGTGGGTAACGGCCGATGTCGACGCGGCCGAACACGCCGGGCTGGCTGATCTCGATCGACACGCCGACATCGACATTGCCCGCCTGGCTGCTGGTCGCTCCGACCAGGGCCAGCGCTGCCACCACGGTCCGGGCGACGCCCTGGACACTCAGATTCCACCGTTGCATCTCTGCTCTCCAGAGGCCTCCAAAGGGCCTCGACCACTCAACGCGCCAGTTTCGGGGCGCGATGACGGGCGCGCGTTTCAGCCTGTATCCACCGGGGCGATCGGGTGCGAAGCTGGGCGATTCGGGCGCCGTTCGGCGGTGAGGCCCCCGCAAATGCGGGGGGGGGGCAGCGGTTTCGCCGGCACGCACTGCTCAGGCCGGCGTCTCGTCCCCGTAGACCAGCCGGGCCTGGCCGTGGCTGGCACTGGCGCAGGCCTTGAGGGCCTCGTCGCTGGGGAAGAAACGCGCGTCGTCGCCCAGGTCGATCTCGGCGACGGCGCTGTCGCGCTCGATCACCAGCCGGATCGGCAGCCCCTGGACCAGCTCACCGTGTTCGGTCTCGACGCGGCGGGCCGGGTGCTCGCGCAGCCATTGCTCGACCGGTGGCACGCTGCCGTTGACCGGCACGCGCAGGTAGCGGCCGTGGCGGCAGCGGGCGGTCGGCAGGTCCCAGATCTGCTGGGCGTTGAAGCGCACGCCGCCGCTGAAACGGTCGGGCTGGACCTTGCCCTGGATCAGCAGCAGCTCGTCGTCGCGCACGCGTTCGAGGTTGGCGTTGAGCAGCTCCTCGGCGACGACCGTCTCGATCGCGCCGCTGCCGTCCTCGAACTGGAAGATCGCCGCCTTGCCACGCTGGCCGTTGACCACGCGCAGGCCGCTGACGATGCCGGCGAGCATCTGCGGCTCGCGGCTGTCGGGCACCTCGGCGATCGGCCGGCGGACGAACTGGCGCACCTCGGCCTCGACCTGGTCGAACAGGTGGCCCGACAGGAAGTAGCCGATGGCGACCTTCTCGTGGCCCAGCCGGGTGCGCACGTCCCAGGTCTCGGCGGCCACGTAGTCGGGCTCCTGGGTGGAGCTGCCGTGGTTGTCGCCGTCGTCGCCGAACATGTCGAACAGGCCGGCCTGGTTGGCATGGGCGACCTGGTTGTCGGCGTACTCGAAGGCCAGGCCGATGCTGGCCAGCAGCTCGGCGCGGCCGTCGATGCCCTTGGGGTGCAGCTTGTCGAAGGCGCCGGCCTTGACCAGCGCCTCGACCACGCGCTTGTTGATGCTCTTGCGGTCGACCCGTGCGGCGAAGTCGAAGATCGAGCGGAACGGGCCGCCTTCCTCGCGGGCCCGGATGATGGCCTCGATGGCGCCCTGGCCGGTGCCCTTGACGGCGCCCAGGCCGTAGCGGATGCGCGTGTTGCCTTCGGGGCCGGGCGCCGGCTCGAAGCGGTAGACACCGAGGTTGACGTCCGGCGCGTCGAAGGCGACCTTGAACTTCGCCGCATCGTCGCGCAGGACCTTGAGCTTGTCGGTGTCGTCCAGCTCGATGGTCATGTTGGCCGCGAAGAACTCGGCCGTGTGGTGCACCTTGATCCAGGCCGTGTGATAGGCCAGCAGCGAGTAGGCGGCCGCATGCGACTTGTTGAAGCCGTAGCCCGCGAACTTCTCCATCAGGTCGAAGACCTCGTCGGCCTTGGCCTCGCTGATGTCCTTCTTGGCGGCGCCTTCGCGGAAGATCTTGCGGTGGGCGGCCATCTCCTCGGCCTTCTTCTTGCCCATCGCCCGGCGCAGCATGTCGGCGCCGCCGAGGCTGTAGCCGCCCAGCACCTGGGCGGTCTGCATCACCTGCTCCTGGTAGACCATGATCCCGTAGGTCTCCGCCAGCACCCATTCGACCAGCGGATGCGGGTACTCGACCGGCTCGCGGCCGTGCTTGCGGGCCACGAAGCTCGGGATCAGGTCCATCGGACCGGGGCGGTAGAGCGCATTCAGCGCGATCAGGTCTTCGAGCCGGCTCGGCTTGGCGTCGCGCAGCATGCGCTGCATGCCGCCCGATTCGAACTGGAACACCGCCTCGGTCAGCCCGTCGGAGAACAGCCGGTAGACCTTGGCGTCGTCCAGCGGGATGGTCTCGAAGGCGAAGTCCTTGCGGTTCGGGTGGCGCGCGACGATGAAGTCCTTGGCCAACTCCAGGATGGTCAGCGTGGCCAGGCCCAGGAAGTCGAACTTGACCAGGCCGATGGCCTCGACGTCGTCCTTGTCGTACTGGCTGACCGCCGAGTCGCTGCCCGGCTGCTGGTACAGCGGGCAGAAGTCGGTGATCTTGCCCGGCGCGATCAGCACGCCGCCGGCATGCATGCCGATGTTGCGCACCATGCCCTCGACCCGCGTGGCCAGGGTCAGCAGCTCGCGGACCTCTTCCTCGGCCTCCTCGCGCTGGTTCAGCTCGGGCGCCTCCAGGCGGGCATAGATCAGCTTCTCGTCGGGCTTCTCGGGCACCCTGGCCAGCGTGACGGTCTTGCCGGGCGGGGCCGGGATCAGCTTGGCGATCGAGTCGACCTGGCCGTAGCCCATGCCCAGGACGCGGCCGATGTCGCGCAGCGCGGCCTTCGCGGCCATGGTGCCGAAGGTGGCGATCTGGCTGACCGCCGGACGGCCGTAGCGCTCCTTGACGTAGTCGATGACGCGGTCGCGGTTGCCCTGGCAGAAGTCGATGTCGAAGTCGGGCATCGAGACCCGCTCGGGGTTCAGGAAGCGTTCGAACAGCAGGTTGTAGTGCAGCGGGTCCAGGTCGGTGATCGACAGCGCGTAGGCGACCAGCGAGCCGGCACCCGAGCCGCGGCCCGGTCCGACCGGGCAGCCGTTGGCCTTGGCCCAGCGGATGAAGTCCGACACGATCAGGAAGTAGCCCGGGAAGCCCATCTTCAGGATGGTCGTCAGCTCGAACTCCAGCCGCTCGACGTAGCGCGGCCGTTCCGCGTCGCGCCGGGCGGCGTCCGGGAACAGCAGCTGCAGACGCTCTTCCAGGCCCTCGAAGGACAGCTGGCGGAAGTAGTCGGGCATCGGCATCGACGTGCCGTCGGGCAGCGTCGGCGTCGGGAAGTCCGGCAGCTGCGGCTTGCCCAGCACCAGCGTCAGGCTGCAGCGGCGGGCGATCTCCAGCGTGTTGGCGACAGCGGTCGGGATGTCGGCGAACAGCGCCTGCATGTCGGCCGCGGGCTTGAACCACTGCTCGCGGCCGAAGCGCTTGATGCGCCGCGCGTTGCCGAGCGTCTCGCCCTCGGCGACGCAGACGCGGGCCTCGTGGGCATCGAAGTCGTCCGGCTCCAGGTACTGGATCGGGTGGGTCGCGACCACCGGCAGGCCAAGCTTGGCGGCCAGCGGCACCGAGGCCCGCACGACCGCCTCGTGCCCCGGCAGCCCGGCACGCTGCAGCTCCAGGTAGAAGCGCTGCGGGAACAGCCCGGCCAGGCGCTGCGCCAGTTCGGTCGCGCGGGCGCTGTCGCCCTGGGTCAGCGCCAGGCCGATGGCACCCAGCGGGCCGCCCGACAGCGCGATCAGGCCCTCGCCCAGCTCGGCCAGCCATTCCCACTTGACCCAGGCCTGCGTGCGCTGGACGTTGGTGACCCAGGCCCGCGACAGGATCTCGCAGAGGTTCAGGTAGCCCTGGCGGTCCTGCACCAGCAGCAGCAGGCGGCTGGCGGGGCGCTGCTCGCCGGCGGCGGCCGGGCCGTCGGGTTCGAGCCAGATGTCCGCGCCGATGATCGGCTTGACGCCCTTCTTGCGGGCCGCGTTGTAGAACTTGATGGCGCCGAACAGGTTGGCCAGGTCAGTGATCGCCAGCGCCGGCTGGCCGTCCTTCGCCGCTGCCGCCACCGCATCGTCGACCCGCAGGGTGCCGTCGACGACGGAGTATTCGGTGTGGGTGCGCAGGTGGACGAAGCTCATGGCCGGGATTGTAGGGAGGGGCCTTTTTACAATCCGGCCGGTGAACACGCCCATCCTGAACCTCTCCGCCTACAAGTTCGTCAGCCTGCCCGACGCCGCCAACTGGCGCGGCGCGATCCAGGGCCAGGCCGTCGCCTGCCGCCTGAAGGGCACGGTGCTGCTGGCCGAGGAGGGCATCAACCTCTTCGTCGCCGGACCCGAGGCCGGTGCCCGCGCCTTCATCGACTACCTGCAGGCCGACCCGCGCCTGGCCGACCTGGTGCCCAAGGAAAGCTGGAGCGACGGCACGCCCTTCCGCCACATGAAGGTCAAGGTCAAGCGCGAGATCATCCGCATGAACCAGCCGGCGATCCGCCCGGCGGCCGGCCGCGCGCCCAGCGTCGCGCCACAGGACCTGGCGCGCTGGCTGGCCCAGGGCCATGACGACGGCGGCCGGCCGGTCGTGACGCTCGACACCCGCAACGCCTTCGAGGTCGATGCCGGCGCCTTCGTCGGCGCGATCGACTGGCGCCTGGGCAAGTTCAGCGAGTTCCCGGCCGCTGTTGCCGCGCACCGCGACGAGCTGGTCGGCAAGACCGTGGTGAGCTACTGCACCGGCGGCATCCGCTGCGAGAAGGCGGCGATCGTGCTGCAGCAGGCCGGGCTCGATTCGGTCTACCAGCTCGAGGGCGGCATCCTGAAGTACTTCGAGCAGACCGACGGCGCGCCCGGCTGGCAGGGCCACTGCTTCGTCTTCGATGAGCGCGAGACGCTTGGCGCGCGGCTGGAGCCGCATCCGGTCGCGCCGGACGCCTGACGACGGCGTGGGTGCGCCGCCGTGACCGGGCGGTGATCAGGCCGGCAGCGACGTCCAGGCCATGCGCGCCAGGCCGGCCGCCAGCGCCAGCAGCATCACCGCGATGCCGGCGTCCAGTGCCCGCCAGGCCTGCGGCCGCTGGAACCAGGGCGCGAGCTTGCCGGCGGCCCAGGCCAGCGTGGTGAACCACAGCGCGCTGGCGCTCATCGCGCCGGTCGCGAAGACCCAGTTCGCGCCGGGGCCCTGGGCCTGCACCTGGGCATGGGCCAGCGAGCCGATCAGCACGGTGGTGTCCAGCCAGGCATGCGGGTTCAACCAGCTGAAGGCGGCAGCCTGCAGCACGATGCGGCGCCGGCTGACCGGGGCGGCGGCGGTGTCGATCATCTGGGCATCGACCGGCCGCCAGGCGCGTCGCGCGGCCTGCCAGCCATGCACGGCCAGGAAGACCACGCCGACGCCGGTCAGCGCCGGGATCAGCCAGGGCATGCCGCCGGAGACCCAGCCCAGCCCGGCGACGCCCAGCGCGATCAGCGCGATGTCGGTCAGCGCGCACACCAGCACCACCGAGCCGACCCATTCGCGCCGCAGGCCCTGGCGCAGCACGAAGGCGTTCTGGGCCCCGATGGCGACGATCAGTCCCCAGCTGGTGGCCATGCCGAGAAGGAAAGTGGCTTCGGTCGATGTGTTCATAGGTGAAAGGCTAGGGACGACCTGTCGTGAAGTACAGCTAAACTTTCTAACGATCCATTAGCTGGACTTAGGACCAAGCCATGCTCGACCTCCAAGCCTTGCGCGCCCTGGCCGCCGTGTTGCGTGAAGGCAGCTTTGAACGCGCTGCCCGGCAGATGCACGTCACGCCGTCGGCGGTCTCCCAGCGCATCCGCGCGCTGGAGGAGAAGCTCGGCTGCGTGCTGCTGGTGCGGACCTCGCCGGTGACGGCGACCGAGGAAGGCGCGCGGCTCTACCTGCACTTCCTGCAGATCGAGGTGCTGGAGTCCGACCTCGCGCGCGACCTGCAGCCGCTCGGCGACGCCGCCTCCAAGCGCGGCCGCAGCATCCGCGTCGCGGTCAACGCCGACAGCCTGGCGACCTGGGTGATCCCGGCGCTGGCCGACTTCCATGCCCGCAGCGGCGACACCGTCGCGATCCACGTCGACGACCAGGAGCACACCCGCGAGTGGCTGCGCTCGGGCACCGTCTTCGCGGCGGTGACGGCCTCGGCCGACCCGGTGGCCGGCTGCCGCGTCGACCCGCTGGGCAGCATGCGATACCACGCGCTGGCCAGCCCCGATTTCCACCAGCGCCACTTCGAGGGCCGCGACCTGCAGGCGGCCTTCGCCGAGGCGCCGATGCTGGTCTACAACCAGAAGGACCAGCTCCAGCACCGCTTCCTGAGCGAACTGCTGGGCGACGTCGACCCGCACCCGCCGGTCTGGTGGCTGCCGTCCACCCATGCCTTCATGGACGCCGCCCGCGCCGGCCTGGGCTGGGGCCTGCACCCGCTGCCGCTGGTGGCCGAGGACATCGCCTCCGGCAGGCTGGTCGACCTCAGTCCCGGCCACAGCGTCGACGTGCCCCTGTACTGGCAAAGCTGGCGGCTCGATTCCGAGACCGTGCACACCCTGCGTGCCTGCGTGCTGCGGGCGGCCGAGGGCGTGCTGCAGCAGTGAGCGGGCGTCGCCGCTCGGGCAACGCCGCTCCGCCTCACCAGCGCTTCTGCGTCAGCTCCTCGGCAAGTTCGAGGTAGATCCGGTAGCGGCTGGCCGCGATGGCGCCACGGTCGACGGCGGCGCGGACGGCGCAGCCCGGCTCGTGGTCATGGCTGCAGTTGGTGAAGCGGCAGTCGGCCTGGAAGGGCAGCAGGTCCGGCATCCAGCGCGCCAGCTCGGCCCGCTCGATGTGGCGGATGCCGAATTCCTGGAAGCCCGGCGAGTCGATCAGCGCCGCCTGGCGGGCCTCGTCCAGCCAGTACCAGCGCGTGTGCGTGGTCGTGTGGCGGCCCGAGTTCAGCGCGCTGGAGATCTCGCCGGTGGCCGCCGATGCGCCCGGCACCAGCAGGTTGACCAGCGTGCTCTTGCCGGTGCCCGACGGGCCCAGCACCAGCGTCGACCCGCTGGCCAGGCGCGGGCCCAGCAGCGCGCGGGATTCCTCTCGGCGGGTCTTGAGCGCCACCTCCAGCACCTCGTAGCCCATCGCCTTGTAGGGCGCCAGCCGTTCGCGCGCGAAGGCGGCCGGGCCGTCCAGGTCGATCTTGTTGAGCAGGATGATGACCTCGATGCGCGCTTCCTCGGCCGCGATCAGCGCGCGGCTGAGCTGGCTCTCGCTGAACACCGGCTCGGCGGCGACCAGCACCAGCAGGCGGTCGAGGTTGGCGGCGAAGGACTTGGTCTTCCACTCGTCCTGCCGGTAGAGCAGGTTGCGGCGCGGCTCGACGGCCTCGATCACGCCCTCGTCGCCGCGCGCGTCGGTGACCTGCCAGCGCACCCGGTCGCCGACCACCAGCTCGCTGCGCTTGCCGCGCGGATGGCCCTTGATCTCGCGGCCTTCGGGGGTTTCCAGCAGGTAGTGGCGGCCATGGCCGGCTACCACCAGGGCGATGTCGAGCGCGTTGAAGCGGCTCACGTGGCCAGCACCGTCGCGCCGGCGGCACCACCCAGCGCGGCCATGGCCGCCAGGCGCTCGCTGGCCGGCGGATGCGAGTAGTGCACCTTGACGTAGAGCGGATCGGGCGTGAGCGTGGCCGCGTTGTCCTCGTAGAGCTTGAGCAGCGCGCCCGACAGGTGGCGCGACGGTGCCTGCGAGCAGGCGTAGGCATCGGCCTCGAACTCCTGCCGGCGCGAGACGGTGGCCGTCAGCGGGCTGACGAAGAAGCCGAACACCGGGCCGACCATCATCAGCAGCACCAGCGCCAGGCCGTGGTTGGGCGCCACCAGGTCGGGCATCACCCCCAGGCCGGCGTAGAAGGCCTGCTGCTTCATGAGCCAACCCAGCAGCGCCAGGCTCAGCAGCCACACGCCCATCACCGTGACCAGCCGCTTGGGCACGTGGCGATGGTGGAAGTGGCCCAGCTCATGGGCCAGCACCGCCTCGATCTCGTCGGCCGACAGGCGTTCGAGCAGGGTGTCGAAGAAGACCACCCGCTTGCTCGCGCCGAAACCGGTGAAATAGGCGTTGGCATGGGCCGAGCGCTTGCTGCCGTCCATCACGTAGAAGCCCTGGGCCTTGAAGCCGCAGCGCTGCATCAGCGCCTGCACCCGCTCGGCCAGCGCGGTGTCGGCCAGCGGCTGGAACTTGTTGAACAGCGGCGCGATCACGGTCGGGTAGAGCACCTGCATGACCAGCGTGAACATGGCCAGCACGGCGAAGGCCCACAGCCACCAGAACTCGCCGGCACGCGCCATCAACGTCAGCAGCAGGGCCAGCAGCGGCACGGCGATGACCAGGCCGACGACGCCGCCGATCAGGTGATCGCGCAGCCACAGGCCCAGCGTCATGCGGTTGAAGCCGAAGCGCTGCTCGATGCGGAAGGTGCGCCAGAGGTCGAAGGGCAGGTCCAGCAGCGAGCCGACCAGCGTCACCGCGACGATCAGGCCGATCTGGTAGCCGAGGTCACCGACCTGCGGCTGCAGGTGGTTGAGCAGCACGACGTTGAGCGCATCGAGCCCGCCCAGCAGCGTCCAGCCCAGCAGCAGACCGGCGCTCCAGGCCGCGCCCAGCAGCTCGAAGCGCTGGCGCGCGACGGTGTAGTCGGCCGCCTTCTGGTGCGCGGCCAGCGTCACCACGCCGGCGAAGGCATCGGGCACGGCCGCACGGTGGCGGGCGACATGGCGGATCTGGCGGCTGATCAGCCAGAAGCGCGCGGCCAGCATCAGCAGCAGGGCACAGACGAAGGCGGTGGTGACGAAGGGAGCACTCATGTGGCGATTCTCACCGATCGATTTCGACCCCGTCGGGGCCGGGTCCGCCGTCGGTCGCGATGGGGCTGCGTGTGAGAATTCCGCGCTGAACACACGGAGCTTCCCGATGACCGACGCGACCCCCAGCCTGCCCCGCCACGACCAGAACCTGATCTGGATCGACATGGAGATGACCGGGCTCGATCCCATGACCGACCGCGTGATCGAGATCGCGGTGGTCGTGACGGACGCCCAGCTGCAGGTGCGCATCGAAGGCCCGGTGATCGCGGTCCACCAGGGCGATGCGGTGCTCGACGGCATGGACGCCTGGAACCGCGGCACCCACGGCAAGAGCGGCCTGACCGAGCGCGTCAAGGCATCGACCATCGACGAGGCGGCGGCCGAGGCGCAGGTGATCGAGTTCCTGAAGGGCTACGTCGGCGCGCGCATCTCGCCGATGTGCGGCAACAGCATCTGCCAGGACCGCCGCTTCCTCGCCAACTACATGCCCAAGCTGGAAGCCTTCTTCCACTACCGCAACCTCGACGTCTCGACGCTCAAGGAGCTGGGCAAGCGCTGGAAGCCGGAGATCATGGACGGCTTCAAGAAGCACCAGAAGCACACGGCGCTGGCCGACATCCACGAGTCGATCGACGAGTTGCTCTACTACCGCGAGCACCTCCTGAAGATCTGAACGATGCGCCCGTCCGGGCGCATCGCTTGATCAGTGGCCGCCGCCGAGATAGGCGGCCCTGACAGCGGGATCGTCGCGCAGCTGCGCGGCGGGGCCGTGCACCGAGATGCGGCCGTTCTCCAGCACGTAGCCGTAGTCCGCCACCGCCAGCGCGGCGGCGGCGAACTGTTCGACCAGCAGCATCGTCACGCCCTGTTCCTTCAGGCGGCCGATGATCTTGAAGACCTCCTCGACCAGGATGGGCGCGAGGCCCATCGACGGCTCGTCGAGCAGCACCACCTCCGGGTTGAGCATCACCGCGCGGGCCATCGCGAGCATCTGCTGCTCGCCGCCCGACAGCGTGCCGGCCAGCTGGGTGCGGCGTTCCTTCAGGCGCGGGAACAGCTCCATCGCGCGCTCCAGGTCACCGGCCACGTCGCCCTTCGGACGGCTGCCGGTCAGGCGCGGGAAGGCGCCCAGCAGCAGGTTGTCGGCCACGCTCATGGTGGCGAACACGCGACGGCCTTCCGGCGAGTGCGCCAGGCCACGCTTGGCGATGTGGAAGGGCTCCAGCCCGGCGATGCGCTCGCCGTTCAGGCGGATGTCGCCGGCGCTGGGCGCGATCATCCCGGAGATGGCGCGCATGGTCGTGGTCTTGCCCGCGCCATTCGAGCCGATCAGCGTGATGACCTGGCCCTTGGGCACCTCGATCGAGATGCCGTGCAGCACCTCGACCTTGCCGTAGCCGGCGTGCAGGTTTTCGATCGTGAGCATGTGGATCCTCTTGATCTTCTGATGGATTAGGCCGCTTCGCCGCCGAGATAGGCTTCGATGACCTTGGGATCCGCTTGCACGGCTGCCGGCGCGCCTTCGGCGATCTTCTGGCCGAAGTCCAGCACGGTGACCGTGTCGCAGATCGACATGACGACGTCCATGTGGTGCTCGATCAGGATCACGGTGATGCCGTGCTCGCGGATCTTGCCGATGATGGCCACGAGCTCCTTGATGTCGGGCGCGGTCAGGCCGGCGGCCGGCTCGTCGAGCAGCAGCAGCTGCGGGTCGAGCGCCAGCGCGCGGGCGATCTCCAGCAGGCGTTGCTGGCCGTAGGGCAGGTTGCGGGCCTCCTCGTGCGCCAGGTCGGCCAGGCCGACGAAGCGCAGCAGCGCCATGCCGCGCGCGGTCGCCGCGTCATGCTCCCGGCGGTAGCGCGGCGTGTGCAGCGCGACGTCGGCGAAGTGGCTGTCGAAGGTGTGGTGCAGGCCGACCATCACGTTGTGCAGTGCCGTCATCTCGCCGAACAGCTGCACGTTCTGGAAGGTCCGCGCGATGCCCGACAGCGCGATGTCCGACGGCGTGCGGCCATTGACCGCGCGACCGGCGAAGGCGATCGCGCCGGCGGTCGGCACGTAGATGCCGGTCAGCACGTTCATCATCGTGCTCTTGCCCGAGCCGTTCGGGCCGATCAGGCCGTGCACCGTGCCGCGGCGCACCTTCAGGTCGACCTGGTTGAGCGCCTTCAGGCCGCCGAACTGCATCAGCACCTGGTCAGCCACCAGCAGGTCCGCACCCTGGGCGACGCTGCCGTCGTTGGCGGCGCGCGAGACCGCGGCCGAGCCGCTGCCCTGGGCGGCGGCCATCTCGTCGGCATCGTCGTCGACCGCTGCGGTGGGCTTGCCCAGCGCACCGCGCACGAAGCCGACGATGCCGTCCTGCAGGTAGTACACGACGAACAGCGTGATGACGCCGAAGACCGACAGGCGCCAGTCGGTCATCGACTGCAGCACGAAGGACACCGCCGCCAGCGCGATCGAGCCGATCACCGGCACGGCCACGCGTTGCGGCGTGCTGCGCTTGCGGGCCAGCAGCACGGCCGCGCCAGCGGTCATGCCGAGGGCCAGCAGCACCGCGCCGATGCGGAACAGCGCCAGGTCGTCCAGCAGCTTGGGCAGCAGCACGATGATGGTCGCGCCCAGCAGCGAGCCGATGCGGCTCTTGCGACCGCCCATGATCACGGCCAGCAGGAACAGCACGGTCAACTCGAAGTTGTAGGTGTTCGGGCTGATGTACTGCTCGGAGTAGGCGTAGAGCGCGCCGGCCAGGCCGGCCAGCGCGGCGCTGACCACGAAGGCGTAGACCTTGTAGCGGTAGACCGAGACGCCCATGCAGTCGGACGCCACCGGGCTGCCACGCAGCGCCTCGAAGGCCCGGCCGAGGTGCGAGCGCAGCACCCGGTGAACGACCACCAGCGAGGCGATCAGCACCGCGCCGACGACCCAGAAGAACTCGTGTTCATCGAGCTTGTGGCCCATCAGCAGGGGCTTGCCGACCTTGATGCCCATGGGGCCCGCGGTCAGGAAGTCCATCTCGTTGATCAGGATCTGCAGGATGGTGCCGAAGGCCAGCGTGACCATCGCCAGGTAGGGGCCGGTCACGCGCAGCGCCGGCAGCGCCAGCATCGCGCCGAACACCGCCGTCACCGCGATGGCGGCCGGCAGCGTCAGCCAGATCGGCGCGCCGTAGTGCATCACCAGCACGCCGGCGGTGTAGGCGCCGACGCCGAACAGGCCGGCATGGCCCAGCGACACCTGGCCGGTGTAGCCGACCACGATGTCCAGGCCGAACAGCACGATGGCGTAGATCAGGATGGTCTCGACCAGGTGCAGGTAGTACGGGTTGCCGAAGGCAGCCGGCAGGGCCGCCAGCAGCAGTGCGCCGGCAGCGCCCAGCACCAGCGGGTGGCGCCACACGGCCGGACCCTTGCGGGCCGCCGGGATGCCGCTGCTCATCACGTTCGTCTTGTTGTTCATGGCGTCAGACCTTCTTGATCGCGGCCTTGCCGAACAGGCCGGCCGGCTTCCAGGCCAGCACGATCAGCAGCAGGACCAGGCCCGGCACATCCTTGTAGCCGGTCGAGATGTAGAAGCCGGTGGCGGTCTCGGCGATGCCCAGGATCAGGCCGCCGACGACGATGCCCATGCCGCTGGTCAGGCCGCCGATGATGGCCACCGCGAAGGCCTTCAGGCCCAGCACCGCGCCCATCGTGGCGCCGGTGAGCGTCAGCGGCGCGATCAGCACGCCGGCGAAGGCGGCGGTCAGCGACGACAGCGCATACGAGAAGGTGATGACCAGGCCGGTGTTGATGCCCATGAGCTTGGCGGCCTCGCGGTCGTTGAAGGTCGCGACCACCGCACGGCCGTAGATCGAGCGGCGGTTGAACAGCTCGACGGCCAGCATCAGCGCGAGCGCGCCGCCGACCACCAGGATCTCCATGGGCAGCACGTTCGCGCCCAGGAAGTGCAACGGAGCTTCGGGCAGCGGCGACGGGAACTTGATGTCGTCGCGGCCCCAGACGTTCTCGGCCACATTCTTGAAGATGATGCCCAGCGCGATGGTGGACATGATCCAGCCGAACTCGCTCTTGATCTTGATGGCCGGACGCACGCCGATGCGCTCGACGACCGCGCCCTGCAGCGCGCCGAACAGGCACACCAGCGGCAGCATCAGCCAGTAGTTCAGGCCCAGCGTGACGAGGGTCAGGCCGACCAGCGCGCCGAGCATCAGCGCGTCGCCCTGGCCGAAGTTGAGGGTGTCCGAGGTCGCGAAGGTCAGCTGGTAGCCGAACGCGATGACGGCGTAGATCATGCCCAGCGCGATGCCGCTGAACACGAGTTGGGTGAGGATCTGCATGCAAGCCTCTGCGAGGGTCAGGTGCGACGCAGCCGCGTCCCGTGGGAGACGCGGCCGTGCGGTGGTCCGGAAGGGGCGCGGCCGGGGACTGCGCGCGGCAGGCCCGGCCGTCCGGTCACTTCTTCTTCTGGACCTGCAGGGCGCCCTTGGCGTTGGCGTCCTTCACGCGCACCTCGGAGGCCTTCTTGGCGTCCTCGGCATAGGCGTAGACCACGCGCGCGCCCTTGACCTCGCCGAACACGGGGATGTTGGCCGTGATGGCCTCGTGGTCGGTGGCGCTGAAGGGCTTGTTGTAGGTCGTCACGACGCCGTCGACCGGCGCCTTCAGGTCTTCCAGCGCGGCCTTGATCTTCGGGCCTTCGGTGGAGCCGGCCTGCTTGATCGCGGCGGCCAGCAGGTAGACCGAGTCATAGCCCTGGGCGGCCGACACCGGCGAGTCGATGCGGGCGTTCTTCGGGTTGAAGGTCTTCAGGTAGCTGATGATGAAGCTCTGGCGCTTGGGCGTCGTCGGCTCCTGGATGAAGGTCTGCGGCATGCGCGCGCCTTCGCCGCCGGGGCCGGCGTTGTCGATGAAGTTGGCCATCGACAGGGTCCAGCTGCCGACCATCGGCACCTTCCAGCCCAGCTTGGTCATGCCGTTGGCGATCTGGGCCAGCTCGGGGCCGATCGCGTAGGTCAGGATCGCCTCGGCGCCGGCTTCCTTGGCCTTGAGCAGCTGGGGCGTCATGTCGACGTCCTTGATGTTGAACTTCTCGACCGCGACCGGCTTGATGCCCTTCTGGTCGAGCGCCTTCTCCAGGTCGGCGCGGCCGAGCTGGCCGTAGTTGGTGCTGTCGGCCAGGATGGCGACCTTCTTGAAGCCGCGGCGGGCGATCGCCTCGTCCACGATCATCGGCGCCTGGATGCTGTCGTGGGCGGCGTTGCGGAAGACGTAGTTCTCGGGCTGGTCGTCGAACTGGTGCGTGACGATGGAGCCGGTGGCGACGTTGTTCAGCACCGGGATCTTGGCTTCCTGGAAGAAGCGCTGCGAGGCCAGGGCCACGCCGGTGTTGATGTAGCCGACGACGGCGACGACCTTCTCCTTGTTGATCAGCTCCTGGGCGATCTGCACGCCGCGCTCGTTTTTGGCCTCGTCGTCGCGCTCGACCAGCTGCAGCGGGCGACCCAGCACGCCGCCGGCCTTGTTGATCTCCTCGGTGGCCAGGCGCACGCCGTCGCGCATGCTCACGCCCATCGACGAGGAGCCGCCGGTGAAGGGGCCGTCCACGCCGATCTTGATCGGGTCGGCGGCTTGGGCGGACAGGGCGGCAAGGCCCAGCGTCAGGGCGGCGGCCAGGGTGTTCAGGGTGGTCTTCATCGGTGTCTCCTCAGGGGCGGGCGGGACAGCCCAGGCCGCCGGGTCGGCGTGCGCAAGGCTGGACAGGAACACCGATGGTGCCCAGCGTTGCCCTGGACAACTTCCGTCGCACTACGCAGCGCGGGTCCGTTCCTTCACGTACGCGCCGACCCGAAGATCGGAAACCCGCAGTCGGGATGTCGCCTGCGCGACGCTGCCCGTCGCCCGATCAGCCGCCCGGGCCGCTGCCGCGCACGCCCGTGTGCTCCACCGCATAGCGGATCAGCTCGGCCTGGCCGGCCAGATCGAGCTTGCGGCGGATGTTCTGGCGGTGCGTCTCGACGGTGCGCACGCCGATGTCCAGCGTGCGGGCGATCTGCTTGCTGGACTGGCCCTGGCCCAGCAGCACGAGGATCTGCTGCTCGCGCTCGGACAACGCGACGCGGGCGGCAGGCAGGCGGAACAGCCGCTGCGCCAGCACCGGGCTCAGGAAGGTGCCGCCGGCGCTGACGGTGCGGATGGCCGCGACGATCTCGCTCGACGGCGAGTCCTTGAGCACGTAGCCGCGCGCCCCGGCGGCCAGCGCGCGCTGCACGTACTCGGTGCCGTCGTGCATGGTCAGCATCAGCACGATCAGCGAGGGCTCGCGTTCGAGCAGCATCGCGGTCAGCTCGATGCCGCCGGTCTCGCGCATGCCGATGTCCATCAGCACGACCTGGGGCCGGCAGGCGGCCAGCTGCGCCAGCGCCTCGGCGGCCTGGCCGGCCTCGCCGACCACGGTGATGTCGCTCACGTTCTCGAGCCGCGCGATCAGGCCGTCGCGCACCAGCGGGTGGTCGTCGACCAGCAGGACGCGGATCGGCTCGGCGGGTGCGCCAGGGCCCGCTGGCTGGCGGGCTTCGCTGGGGGTCGGGGATGCGGGCTGGGGCGAGGACATGGCGCGCATGCTAGTGCGGCCTCGCTGCGGCGATCAGCGGGTCAACCTCAGGCCGCGGTCAGGCCGCGCTCAGTCCGCGCTCAGTCCGCGCTCAGGCCAGTCGGCGCAGCGCGTCGACCGGCACGGTCACGCGCACGAGGGTGCCGGCCTGCAGGTGCGAGACCAGCGCGAAGCTCGCGCCGATGGCATCGGCGCGTTCGCGCATGTTGCGCAGGCCGATGCCTCGGCGCGGATGCTGCGCGACGGCGGCGCTGTCGAAGCCCTGGCCGTCGTCGCTCACGACCAGCGTCAGGCCGTGGGTCTCGTCGCGTTCGAGGGTGATGCGGACCTGGCTGGCGCGGGCATGCCGCAGCACGTTGATCAGCGCCTCCTGGCTGATCCGGAACAGCGTGGTCTTGATCACCTCGGGCAGGTCGGGCGAGGTCTCCGGCGCGACCAGCTCGAAGCGCAGGCCGGCGGTCTCGCACATCTCCGCGCCCAGTTCGCGCAGCGCGGTCGACAGGCCCAGCGTGTCCAGCGCGACCGGACGCAGCCGGTGCGAGATGTGGCGCATGTCGGTCAGCGCCTCGTTGACCCTTGCCAGCGCACGCTGCAGCAGCGGCTGGCTGCTGCCTTCGGTCGTCAGGCGTTCGAGCGCCGACTCGGTCAGCAGCTTGGCCGAGACCAGCTTCTGGCTGGTGCCGTCGTGCAGCTCGCGCGACAGCCAGGCGCGTTCCTCTTCCTGGGTGCTGACGACCTGCCGGGCCAGCAGCGTGAGCTTGGCATCGGCCGCGCGCAGCTCGCTCAGGCCGATCAGCAGCACGCTCAGCAGGATGATGACGATCGAGCCGACGGCGGCCACCGCGATCCAGCGCACCGAGGTGTCGACGTTGGCGTTGAGCTGGCGTTCGAGCTGGCTGGTGACGCGTTCGAGGTCATCGGTGTAGATGCCGGTGCCGAACATCCAGTGCCAGCGCTCGAACGAGGTCACGTAGGCCAGCTTGGGCGCCAGCACGCGGGTCGAGGGCTTGTTCCAGGAATAGGCCACGAAGCCGCCGCCCTGCCGGGCCTTGTCGATCATGTCGCTGATGACGCGCACGCCCTGCGGGTCGCGCAGGTCGATCAGGTTGCGCCCGACCAGGTCCGGCTGGCGCGGGTGCATCAGGTTGACGCCGTCGTAGTTGTAGAGGAAGAAGTAGCCGTCCGGACCGTAGTCGAGCTGGGACAGCCGGCGCTTGGCCTCCAGCAGGATCTCAGGGTCGTTGCGGCCGGTGTTGTAGAGCGGGCTGATGGTGCTCAGCGCCAGCGCCGTGTAGTGGCGCAGCTCGTTCTCGGCGGCCAGCGTGTAGGAGGCCCGCACCAGCGCCTCCTGGCGCTCCGCCAGGTCCTGCTGCTGCTGGCGCAGCACATGGGCGATCAGGCCGAGCGACAGCAGCAGCGGCGTCAGCGAGACGAGCAGCAGCTTGCCGCGCAGCCTCATCGCCATGTTCAGCCCCGCCGCGCGTCGGCGACCTTCTGCAGCAGCTCCATCAGGATGGCGCGCTCGCCGGGCGTCAGCACGTCGCGCAGTTCCATCTCCAGCAGCACCGCCTGCTCGCTGCCACGGCGGGCCAGCGCGGCGCCTTCCCCGGTCAGCAGCACGTGCTGCGAACGGCCGTCGGTGTCGCTGCGCACCCGGGTGATCAGGCCGCGTTCCTGCAGCCGGTCGAGCAGGATGGTCAGCTTCGGCGCCGTCAGCACCAGGCTCTGGGCCAGCTGCTTGGGCGTGACCTGCGAGTTGGCCTGCAGCATCTGCAGCAGCGTGTACTCGACCGGGCGCAGGTCCATCGGGTCACCGACGTGCTGCATGAACAGCGCATGGGTCGTGATCTGCGCCTGCACGACGCGGTAGCCGAGGATGTCGGCCAGCGCGCCTTCGGCCAGGCCGCGGCGGTGGGAGTGGGACTTCTTGGTGGACGGCACGGCAGCGACTTCGTTGGATGCGGGGGCGGCCGCGCCGGGCGCGGCGACCTCCGTTGCCGGCGCGATCAGCATCGCAGCCACGGCAGCGGGCGTTGCCATTGTTGCAGCCGCGACCAGCGCGTGGCCTGCGCGTCCATCAGCCAGGTGCAGCCGAAACGCGCCAGCTCGCGCTTGCGCGCGCTCACCGCCGCATCCGGATGCCGCTCGGCGCAGCGTGCGCTGCGCAGCCAGGCCCAGCACAGCAGGGTCCAGCCGACAGCGGCCAGCGCGTCGTCGGCGACCGCCAGCACCGCGTCCGGGCCGTGGGCGCGGGCGGCCTGCAGATGGCCGCCGGCCTCGGCCAGCGCATCGACCTGGCGCTGCAGCGCGGCGGCCTCGACGGCCAGCTCGGGCCGGTCGGCTGCGGCGGTGACCTCCGCGCGCAGCTCGTCCAGCAGCGCGTCCATGCGGCGCGGCGTGTCCAGCCACTTGCGCATCACCAGGTCGATCGCCTGGATCTCGTTGGTGCCCTCGTAGATCATGGCGATGCGGCTGTCGCGCACGATCTGCTCGATGCCGTACTCGTGCACGTAGCCGTAGCCGCCCAGCACGCCCAGCGCCTCGTCCGCGCCGCGGTGGCCCAGGTCGGTCAGGAAGGCCTTGGCCACCGGCGTCAGCAGGGCGACCAGGTCACCGGCGCGCTGGCGCCGGTCGGCGTCCGGATGCTGTTCGGACGCGTCGAGCAGCACGCCGATCCAGCCGGCCACCACCCGAGCGCCCTCGGTCTGCGCCTGCAGGCCCAGCAGGATGCGGCGCATCGCCGGGTGCCAGGCGATCGGGTCGGCGCCGCTGGCCGGCCCGGCATCGTCCGGCCGGGCCGGCGCGCGCAACTGGACCCGTTCGCGGGCGTAGGCCAGCGCCTTCTGCGTGGCCGCCTCCAGGTGCGCCAGGCCCTGCATCGCGACGTGCAGCCGGGCCGAGTTCATCATCAGGAACATCGCGCCCAGGCCGGCACCGGGCTGGCCCAGCAGCCAGCCTTCGGCCTGCTCGAAGCGCATCTGGCTGGTGGCGCTGCCGTGGATGCCCATCTTGTGCTCGATGCCGTCGCAGTGGGCCGCGTTGCGCCGGCCCAGCCCGCCGTGTGCGTCCGGCAGCCACTTGGGCACCAGGAACAGGCTCAGCCCGCGCGTGCCGGCCGGCGCGCCGGGCAGCCGGGCCAGCACCAGGTGGACGATGTTGGCGCTCATGTCCTGGTCGCCGCCGGAGATGAAGATCTTGTTGCCGCTGATGCGCACCGGCGCGCCGTTGGCCAGCGGCTGGCCCTCGGGCGGCGGCTCGACCGGCTCGGCGCGGGTGCGGATCAGGCCCAGGTCGGAGCCGGCCTGCGGCTCGGTCAGGTTCATCGTCGCCAGCCACTCGCCGCTGACGACCTTGGCGAGGTAGCGCTCGCGCAGCTCGGGCGTGGCGGTGGCCTTGATCGCCTCGTAGGCGCCGTGCAGCAGGCCGGGATACATGGTCCAGGCGTGGTTGGCGCCGACCAGCATCTCGAACATCGCCGCGTTCAGCAGCTGCGGCAGGCCCTGGCCGCCGACGTCCGGATCGCAGGCCAGCGCCGGCCAGCCGCCGTCGACAAAGGCCTGCCAGGCCGCCGGGTAGCCGTCGGGCGTGCGCACCGTGCCGCCGCCGTCGGGGCTCCAGCGGCAGCCCTGACGGTCGCCGGGGCCGTTGAGTGGCGCCAGCACATCGGCGGCGAAGCGGCCGGCCTGGGCCAGCACCTCGGCGGCGGTCTCGCCGTCCAGGTCGGCGAAGGCGGGCAGCTCGCGCCAGGAGGCGGGCGCGTCGACCACGTGTTCGATGACGAAGCGCCAGTCGTCCAGCGGCGGGGTGTAGGAGCTCATCGGTCAACCTTTCGACGGGCCATGCCGCAGCCGGCCCGGTTCGGCACCGGGCGGCGGGCAGGGCAGGAAAACGTTCGGGTGCGCAAGCGGCTCAGGCCGCCTTCTTCTGCGCACCCAGGTAGGTCTCGATCACGCGCGGGTCGCCGGCGAGTTCGGCGGCCGGACCTTCCAGCGCGATCGCGCCGGTCTCCAGCACGTAGGCATGGTCGGCGACCTCCAGCGCGGCGCGGGCGTTCTGCTCGATCAGCAGGATGCTCACGCCGGTCGACTTCAGCGTCGAGATGATGCGGAAGATCTCCCGCACGATCAGCGGCGCGAGGCCGAGGCTGGGCTCGTCGAGCATCAGCAGCTTCGGGCCGCTCATCAGCGCGCGGCCGACCGCCAGCATCTGGCGCTCGCCGCCCGAGAGCGTCCCGGCCAGCTGCACGCGGCGTTCCTTCAGCCGCGGGAACAGCGTGTAGACCTCGTCGAGCCGGTCGCGCCAGCGCGCGTTGCCCAGCCGCATCTGGCGATAGCCGCCGAGCACCAGGTTGTCCTCGACCGCCATGGTCGAGAACAGCTCGCGTTTCTCGGGCACCAGCGCCAGGCCCATCATGACGCGCTCTTCCAGCGAGACATGGGCCAGGTCCTGGCCGTCGAACACGACCTTTCCGCGCGAGGGCAGCACGCCCATCAGCGCGTTCAGCGTGGTCGACTTGCCCGCGCCGTTCGGTCCGATGACGGTGACGACCTGCCCCGGCGCGATGCGCAGGTCCAGGCCGGAGAGCACCTCGGCGCGGCCGTAGCCGGCGTGCAGCCCCGTGACCTTCAACAAATCGCTCATCGCGTGGTCCTTCAATGTTCGGTGCCGAGGTAGGCGGCCCGCACGGCCGGGCTTTCCTGCACGTCCTGCGGCGTGCCCTCGATCAGCTTGGTGCCGAACTCCATCACGACGATGCGGTCGGTGAGGTTCATGACGAAGTCCATGTCGTGCTCGACCAGCAGGATGCTCATGCCCTCGGCCTTGAGCTGGCGCAGCACCTCGGCCAGCGCCTGCTTCTCCTTGTGGCGCAGGCCGGCGGCGGGCTCGTCGAGCAGCAGCAGCGCCGGGTCGGTGCACAGCGCGCGGGCAATCTCCATCAGGCGGGCCGGACCGAGCGCGAGGTTGCCGGCCAGCTCGTGCATCTGGCCGGCCATGCCGATGCGGGTCAGCTGGCGCTCGGCCTCGGCGAACAGGCGCTTCTCCTCGTCCCGGTCGAGCCGCAGCATGGCCGCGAAGACGCCGTGGCGGCTGCGCAGGTAACCGCCCAGCGCGACGTTCTCCAGCACCGTCATGTCCGGCAGCATCTTGACGTGCTGGAAGGTGCGCGACATGCCGCGCTCGGCGATCTCGCGCGAGCTGAGCCCGCCGACCGGCTGGCCGCGGAACACCACGTTGCCGCGGGTCAGGCCCAGCACGCCGGTGATCAGGTTGAAGGTGGTGGACTTGCCCGCGCCGTTCGGGCCGATCAGGCCGATGATCTCGCCGGCCCGGATGGTGAAGCTCACGTCGTTGACCGCCACCAGGCCGCCGAACTGCTTGCGCACCGCCTGCACGTCCAGCAGCAGCTCGCCGGCGACCGGCTTGTCGCGCTCGGGCAGGGCGGCCGCGCCGTCCCAGTCGCGCTCCCGCCGGGCCGGCGGCATCCAGCGTCCGGCGACCGCGCCGAAGGCCCTGGCCAGGCCGGGGAACAGGCCCTGCGGCGCGACCTTGAGCACGACCACCAGCACGATGCCGAAGACGATGATCTCGTAGTTGCCATTGCCGCCGAACAGCCGGGGCAGGATCACCTGCAGCTGGTCCTCGACCAGCTTGACCACCGCCGCGCCGGTGAAGGCGCCCCAGACGTGGCCGACGCCGCCGAGCACCGCCATGAACAGGTATTCGATGCCCTTGTTCAGGCCGAAGGGCGACGGGTTGACGGTGCGCTGGAAGTGCGCGAACAGCCAGCCGGAGACGGCCGCCAGCACCGCCGCGATGACGAACACCAGCACCTTGTAGCGGTAGGTCGAGATGCCCATGGCCTCGGCCATGGTCACGCCACCCTTGAGCGCGCGGATGGCCCGGCCGGTGCGCGAGTCCAGCAGGTGGATCACCGCGATGGCCGCCAACAGCGCGACCAGCCAGATCAGGTAGAAGTAGCTGCGGCCGGAGGCCAGGCTGATGCCGAACAGGTTCATCGCCGGCACGCCGAGGATGCCGTCGTACTTGCCGAGGAACTCCATGTTGGACATGGCGTAGTACAGCGACAGGCCCCAGGCGATCGTGGCCAGCGGCAGGTAGTGGCCCGACATGCGCAGCGTGATCGCCGCGACCACCAGCGCCACCACGATGGTCAGGCCCACGCCGACCCACAGCGTCAGCCACGGCGACACGCCGTGGGCCGTGCTCAGGTAGGCCGAGGTGTAGGCGCCCAGGCCGACGAAGGCGGCCTGGCCGAAGGACGTCAGGCCGGACACGCCGGTCAGCAGCACCAGGCCCAGCGAGACGATCGCGTAGAGGCCGACGTAGTTGAGCTGGGTGATCCAGAACTCGGGCACCGGCAGCACCGGCAACAGCGCCAGCAGCAGGGCCAGCGTCAGGAACAGACGGTTGCGCATGAGCACCTCATTCCTCCTCGGGGTGCGGATCGCGCAGGCTGCGCCAGAGCAGCACCGGCAGGATCGCGGTGAACACGATGACTTCCTTGAAGGCACTGGCCCAGAACGAGCCGAACGATTCGAGGATGCCGACGCCGAGCGCGCCGGCCATCGCCAGCGGATAGCTCGACAGGCCGGCGAAGACGGCGGCGACGAAGCCCTTCAGGCCGATCAGGAAGCCGCTGTCGTAGAAGACCGTGGTGGTCGGCCCGATCAGCAGGCCCGACAGCGCGCCGATGAAGGCGGCCATCGTGAAGCTCAGCCGGCCCGCGCCGGTCGACGAGATGCCCATCAGCCGTGCGCCGAGGCGGTTGACCGCGGTGGCCCGCAGCGCCTTGCCACGCAGCGTGCGCTCGAAGAACAGCCACAGCAGCACGATCAGCGCGATCGTGGCCATGAAGATGATCAGCGTCTGGCCGCTCAGGGCCAGCGGGCCGAGGTTGAATCGCTCGTCCCAGAAACTCGGGTTGCGGAAGCCTTCGGCGCCGAAGAACAGCAGGCCCAGGCCGGTCATCGCGAAGTGCACGCCCACCGAGATGATCAGCAGCACCAGCACCGTCGCGTCGGCCAGCGACTCGTAGGCCAGGCGGTAGAGCAGACCGCCCATCGGCGTGACGATCACCAGCGACAGCAGCGCCTGCACCACCAGCGGGAACTGGCGCGGGGCGGCCCAGGCGGCGACCAGCGCGATGGCGATCGGCCAGGCCAGCGTCGTCAGCGCCTGGCGTGCCAGCCGTGCGGCGCCGACGTGGTTGCGCCAGCCCTGCACAGACTCCAGCACGGCGGCGGTGGCGGCCATCAGCAGCAGCAGCCAGACCGTGCCGGGCGTCTGGCCGGTCTGCAGCATGGCCAGGGTCAGCGCCCCGTAGGCGACGAACTCGCCCTGCGGGATGAAGATCACCCGGGTGACGGCGAACAGCAGCACGGTGGCCATCGCCAGCAGCGCGTACACCGCGCCGTTGGTGATGCCGTCCAGCGCCAGGATGCTGGCGATCGTGAAGTCCATGAAGGCTCCGGCGGAAGAGGCCGGGCGCGCGGTCCGCCGTCAGCGACGGCCCGTGCGCCGGCCGGGGGGGTTACTCGACTTTCCAGTCGCCGTTGACGACCTTGAGGATCACGCCGGTCTCGGTCGTGTAGCCCCAGTGGTTGTCCTTGGTGTAGCTCAGCACGCCGTGGGCGACGACCGTGCGGCCCATCGTCTCGATGGCCTCGCGCAGCGCGGCCCGGAACTCCTTCGTGCCCGGCTTGCCCTTCTTCAGCGCCACCGGCACGACCTTCTGCAGCACCAGCGCGGCGTCGTAGGCATGGCCGCCGAACTGGTTGCGGCTGCCCGCGCCGTAGGCCTTCTCGTACTGGGCGATGAAGTCCAGCGCGACCTTCTTCGACGGGTGGGCGTCGGCCAGCTGGTCGGCCACGACGGCCGGGCCGGAGACCACGCAGGCACCCTCGACGTCCTTGCCGCCGACGCGCATCAGGTCACGGCTGGCGGCCGCGTGGGTCTGGTAGATCCGGCCCTTGTAGCCCCGTTCCACGACCGCCTTGTGCGGCATGGCCGCGCCGGAGCCGGAGGCCACGATCAGGATCGCGTCCGGGTTGGCGCTGACGAGCTTCAGGGCCTGGCCGGTGACCGAGGTGTCGGCCCGCGCGAAGCGCTCGACCGCCACGAACCTGATCGGCAGGCCCATCGCGGTGGCCTCGGCCTGGAAGTCCTTGAGCCAGCCTTCGCCGTAGGCATCGGTGTAGCCCAGGAAGCCGACCGTCTTGATGCCCAGCTTGTTCATGTGCTGCAGCACCGCATGCGACATCACCGCGTTGGACTGCGGCAGGCGGAAGGCCCAGCTGTCCTTGCCAGCCTGCAACGTGGCGGGCGACAGCATCAGCTGCACCGTGCCCGATTCGGCGATGGTGTCGGCCATCGCGATGGCCGCCGGCGTCGCGACCGAGCCGACCACCACGTCGACCTTGTCCTCGCTGACGAAACGCTTGGCGTTCTGCACCGCCTTGGTCGGATCGGCTGCGTCATCGAGCACGACGACGTTGAGCTTCTCCCCGGCGATGCTGGTCGGCCACAGCTTGACGCCGTTCTGCGCCGGCAGGCCCAGGCCGCTGGCCGGTCCGGTCAGCGGCAGGCTCACGCCGATCGTGATGTCGGCCTGCGCGGCTCCGACGAGTGCCATCAGGGCGGCGGCGGCGATCTGTTTGATGACCTGGGTCATGTTGTCTCCTGCGAGGTGGCGGCAATGTGCCGTGGGCGATGGCGGGGTGTCCATCAGTAGTTGTCCGACCGGTCGGTCAAAAGTGTTGACCGCCGGTCGACAGGGAAAACCGGTTCAGCGCGGCGCCATGCGCAGGGCGCCGTCGAGCCGGATCACCTCGCCATTGAGGTGGCCGTTCTCGACGATGTGGCAGGCCAGCGCGGCGAACTCTTCGGGCTGGCCCAGCCGCTTCGGAAAGGGGATGGACGCGGCCAGCGACTGCTGCACCGGCTCGGGCAGCTCGTTCATCAGCGGCGTGGCGAACAGCCCCGGCGCGACGGTGCAGACCCGGATGCCCCACTGCGCCAGATCGCGCGCCAGCGGCAGCGTCAGGCCGACCACGCCGCCCTTGGACGCCGCATAGGCTTCCTGCCCGACCTGGCCGTCGTAGGCCGCGACCGAGGCGGTGTTGACGATCACGCCGCGCTCGCCGTCGGCGGTGGCGGGTTCCTGCGCGGCCATGCGGGCGGCGGCCAGGCGGGTCACGTTGTAGGTGCCCACGAGGTTGATGCGCACCACGCGCTCGAAGTCCTCCAGCGGCGCGGGCGAGCCGTCCCTCTGGATCACCCGCTTCGCGCTGCCGATGCCGGCGATGTTCATCAGCAGGCGCGGCGCGCCCAGCGTGGCCTGCACCGCATCGAGCGCGGCCGTCACGCTGGCCGTGTCGGTGATGTCGCAGCGGCAGGCGAGCGCCGTGCCGACGCCGTGCATGTCGTTGAGTGCGCTGGCGCCGGCCTGTGCGCCGGCCTCGTTGATGTCCAGCAGCGCGACCTTCGCGCCGCGTGCGGCCAGCGCCTGCGCGACCGCCGCGCCCAGCCCGGAGCCGGCGCCGGTGACCAGCGCCACCTGTCCTTCGATCTTCATGGTGTCGTCCTTGCGTGCAGGCCCGTCAACCGCGCTGCGGCAGGATGACGAAGGGATCGGCCTCGCGGCCCTCGTGCAGTGCCTCGACCAGGGCGGCGCGGTGCTGCAGCACCGCGCGCTGGTTGATCGAGCCCTTGTCGGTCACCTCGCCCTTGTCGATCGACGGCGGCTCGGCCAGCACGTGCAGCCGGGCGACCCGGTTGGCGCTGCCGGTGCCGCTGGCCCACAGCGTGTCGGCCAGGCGCTGGAAGAAGGCCCGCACCGCCGGGTGGTGCAGCACCTCGGGTGCGGGCACGGTCGCGTCCAGGCCGGCCAGGCGGCGGCATTCGTCCAGCCGCGGGAACAGCAGCAGGCCGAGTTCATCGCGGTTCAGGCCGGTCACGACGGCGTCCTGCACGCAGGGCGCGCCAGCGGCGATGACCTTGCCACGCAGCGGGCCGACGCTGACGAAGGTGCCGGTCGAGAGCTTGAAGTCCTCGGCGATGCGGCCGTCGAAGACCAGGCCCCGCTGCGGGTCGGCGGGGTCGACGAACTTCACCGCGTCGCCGGTGCAGTAGTAGCCCTCGGCATCGAAGGCCTCGGCCGTCTGGGCCGGGTCCTTCCAGTAGCCGGGCATGACGTGGGGGCCGCGGAAGCGGACCTCGGTCTTGGCCCAGGGACCGTCGCCGATGCGGGTCAGCTTGACCTCGCAGCCCGGCGCCGGCAGGCCGATCTGGCCCGAGCGCACCGCCGTGCCCAGCGCGAACACGCAGGCCGGCGCGGTTTCGGTCATGCCCAGGCTGGTGATCATGCGCACACGCTCGCCCACGGTGGCCTCGCCGAGCGCCTCCAGCTGGTCCCAGACCGCCTGCGACAGCCCGGCACCGGCATACATGAAGAGCTGCACGCGGCGGAACATCGATGCGCGCAAGGCGGCGTCGTCCTGCATCGCGGCGGCGATTTCCTCGTAGCCCTTGGGCACGTTGAAGTAGACCGTCGGCGAGACCTCGCGCAGGTTGCGCAGCGTCTCGGCGATGCCCGCCGGCGTGGGCTTGCCCTCGTCGATGTGCAGCGTGCCGCCGTTGTAGAGCACGATGCCGACGTTGTGGTTGCCGCCGAAGGTGTGGTTCCAGGGCAGCCAGTCGACCAGCACCGGCGGCTCGTCGGCCAGGAAGGCCAGGCACTGACGGATCATCTGCTGGTTGGCGCACAGCATGCGCTGCGTGTTGATCACGCCCTTGGGCTGCTTGGTCGAGCCGGAGGTGAACAGGAACTTCGCGATGGTGTCCGGGCCGACCTGGGCATGCGCGGCCACGCCGCTCTCGCCCGGCACGGTCGCCAGCAGCGCCTCGAACGGCGTCGTGGCCCGGCCTGCGAGCGTCCCGCTGCCGAGCACGAACTCGACGCCGTCGCCCAGCAGGGCCGCGATCGTGTCGAAGGCGCGGCCATAGGCCGGGCCGCTGGCGAACACCAGCCCCGGCGTGACCATGCCGACGACGTGGCGCAGCTTGCCGTGGTCCTGCGAGACCAGCGAATAGGCGCTCGAGATCGGTGCCACCGGCACGCCGGCCCACATCGCGCCCAGCGTCAGCGTCAGGTGCTCGATGTCGTTGTCGCTCAGGATCGCCACCGGCCGATCCACGCCCAGGCCACGGTCGACCAGCGCCTGGCCGACCGCCTGGGCGCGTTGCAGCATCTGCGCGTAGCTGACGTGGTGCCAGTCGCCGCGGCTGCCGTCGGCCAGCCGCTCGCGCTGGGCCACCAGCGTGCGCCCGGGCGCCTGCGCCGCCCATTGCGCCAGCGCATCGGTCAGGCGTTCGGGGAACCTGCGCAGCGGCTCGGTCGAGCGCAGCACGGTGCTGCCGTCGGCGGCGGTCTCGACGCTGGCCTGCAGCGCGCCGCCGATACGGGCGTCGCGGTAGCGGGGGGCGGACATCGGGTGGGATGGGGCGGCGGCGGCGGCGTTCATGTCGGCTTGACCTTCGGGGCGCGCTTGTCGAGAAAGGCGCGCAGGCGTTCCTGCGCCTCGGGGGTGGATTCGGCCACCGCAGCCATCAGCGACTCGGTCATCAGGCCCTGGTCCTGCGACTGGTCGGCGATGCGCGGCAGCGCGTGCATGACGGCGTAGTTCGACATCGGCGCATTGCCCGCCACCCGGGTGGCCAGCGCCAGCGCCTTGTCCAGCGAGGTGCCGGTCGGCACCTGGTACTGCGCCAGGCCGGCGGCCACGCCTTCGGCGGCGCTGTAGACCCGGCCGGTCAGCATCAGGTCGGTCATGCGGGCGACGCCCATCAGGCGCGGGATGCGTACCGAGCCGCCGCCGCCGACGAAGATGCCGCGGGTGCCCTCGGGCAGCGCGAAGTAGGTGCTGTCGTCGGCCACGCGGACATGGCAGGCCGAGGCCAGCTCCAGCCCGCCGCCGACCACCGCGCCGTGCAGGGCGGCGATCACCGGCACGCGGCCGAACTGGATGGCGTCGAAGGCGGCATGCCACATGCGCGAATGCAGCACGCCCGAGCCGATGTCGCGCTCGACCAGCTCCGACAGGTCCAGGCCGGCGCAGAAGTGCTCGCCGGCCCCGCTGACGACGACCGCGCGGATGTCCTGCGGCAGGTTCACGAAGGCCGTGTGCATCTGCTGGATCAGCGGATCGGACAGCGCGTTGCGCTTGGCCGGCCGGTTCAGCCGCAGGTGCAGGACCACGCCATGTCGCGTGATCTCGAGCAGGTCGAGGCCGGCCAGCAGACCTTCGACAGGCTGGGCGGCGGGCAGGGTCTGGGTGGGCGCGTTCATGGTCCGTGTGTCCTCAAGATGGTTGCGAAATATAAGTAAATCACGACTGGCGATGGGCCATGAAAACCCTGACCCTTCGATCAATGCGAAGGATTATTGCGGGTAAACCCTTGGCCCATGGTCGTGATTTGATTTCAGAATGAAAGCAACCAGAGGACGACCATGAAGACCGACGAACTCATCGCCATCGACTTCCACACCCATGCCGAGGTGTCCTGCCGCAACCCCTTCGACAGCTATGGCGAGGAATACGACCGGGCGGCCGACAAGTACTTCGGCTCGGACCGCCGGCCGACCATCGCCGAGACCGTCGCCTACTACCGCGAGCGCAAGCTCGGGCTGGTGATGTTCACGGTCGACAGCGAGGCCCAGCTCGGCCGCCGCCGCATCCCGAACGAGGAGATCTGCGACGCCGCGCGCGAGAACGCGGACATGATGGTGGCCTTCGCCAGCATCGATCCGCACAAGGGAAAGATGGGCGCGCGCGAGGCCCGCCGGCTGGTCGAGGAATGTGGCGTCAAGGGCTTCAAGTTCCACCCGACCGTGCAGGGCTTCCTGCCCTACGACCGCATGGCCTGGCCGCTCTACGAGGTCATCGCCGAGCACAAGTTGCCCGCGATCTTCCACAGCGGCCACAGCGGCATCGGCAGCGGCATGCGCTGCGGCGGCGGGCTGCGGCTGCAGAACAGCAACCCGATGCTGCTGGAGGACGTCGCGATCGACTTCCCCGACATGGAGATCGTCATCGCCCACCCGAGCTGGCCGTGGCAGGACGAGGCCCTGAGCCTGGCCATGCACAAGCCGAACATCTGGATCGACCTGTCCGGCTGGAGCCCGAAGTACTTCCCGCCGCAGCTCGTCCAGTACGCCAACACGCTGCTCAAGGACCGCATGCTGTTCGGCAGCGACTACCCGCTGATCACGCCCGAACGCTGGATGAAGGACTTCGACGAGGCCGGCTTCAAGGACAAGGTCAAGCCGCTGATCCTGAAGGAAAACGCCAAGCGGCTGCTGCGCCTGGCCTGAGGTGTGGCGGCGTGCGACGGACCTGGCGCCGCGCGCTGTCCGTCGCTGGCACAAGTCATCCGGGTCAACCCGGGTTCGTGGGCGTGGTTGGACGACCGGAAGGCGGCGGCAGGTGCAGGCACGCGGCTTGCGCCGTGCGGCGACTCGCTGGCGCTGGTCCAGCCGAACCCGAACCCTTCTGAAAGTGGAGCCCGCCCATGATCCGTGCCTTCCCCATCCTGTCCGCCGCGCTCGGCGCCGCCGTCTTCGTCGCCTTGCCGGCCCAGGCCGCCGACGGCACGGCCGTCTACAACGCCAACTGCGCCATGTGCCACGTGCCGGGCCTGGCCAACGCGCCCAAGACGGGCGACAAGGCGGCCTGGGAACCGCGCCTGAAGGCCGGCCGCGACGCGCTGCTCGCCAGCGCCATCAAGGGCAAGGGCGCGATGCCGCCCAAGGCCGGCAACCCCAAGCTGAGCGACGAGGACCTCGGCGCCGCGCTGGACCACATGCTGGCGGCGGTGAAGTGAGCGCCTGAGCCTTTGGGCGCCCCAACGAAAAACGCGGCCGAGGCCGCGTTTCTTGTCCGGTCGATGTGACCGGGGTCTGACGTTCCCCGGGCCGAGCGCCGGGCCGCCCCAAGCCGGCCCGACCCCCTCGGGGGGTGGTCACGCGTACCCGCGTGACCGGGGGCTCACACTCACTGTTCGGCGAAGGCGCGCTCGATGACGAAGTCGCCGGGGCTGGTCGTGCTGCCTTCGCTGAACTTGCGCTCCTCCAGCATGTGCTTGAGGTCGCGCAGCATGGCCGGGCTGCCGCAGATCATCACGCGGTCGGCACCGGGGTCCAGCGGGGGCAGGCCGAAGTCGTTCCAGAGCCGGCCGTCCTCGATCAGGTCGGTGATGCGGCCCTGGCGCTCGAAGGGCTCGCGCGTCACGGTCGGGCAATAGACCAGCTTGTCCTTGACCAGCTCGCCGAGGAACTCGTGGTTGGGCAGGTCCTTGAGGAACAGGTCCTGGTAGGCCAGCTCGTTGACCTGGCGGCAGCCGTGGACCACGACGACCTTCTCGAAGCGCTCGTAGGTGTCCGGGTCCTGGATGATGCTCAGCCAGGGGGCCAGGCCGGTGCCGGTGCCGAACAGGTAGAGCCGCTTGCCGGGGTTGAGGTAGTCGATCAGCAGCGTGCCGGTGGGCTTGCGGCCGACGAGGATCTTGTCGCCCACCTTCAGGTGCTGCAGCCGCGAGGTGAGCGGGCCGTTGGGCACCTTGATGCTGAAGAAGTGCAGCTGCTCGGCCCAGTTCGGGCTGGCCACGCTGTAGGCCCGCAGCAGGGGCTTGCCGTCCACCGGCAGGCCGATCATGACGAAGTGACCGTTGGAGAACCGGAAGGCCGGATCGCGGGTGGTGGTGAAGCTGAACAGGCGATCGGTCCAGTGGTGGACCTCGGTCACGGTCTCTTCGTTGAACGGTTTCATGGCGGCGGGCGCGGCGTGCGCAGCTACAGGGCAACAGGAAAAGGAGGCTCTTCAGGCCCGTCCGGCAGGGCCGGCGGCGAACCCTAGAGGATACCCGTAGGCCGGTTTCAGCCCTTCAACTCTTCGATCAGATCGATATAACCGTGCATCGCAGTGGCCGCATCGGTGCCGGCCAGATCGGCCCAGGCGTCGAACTTGGCGCGGCCGACGAAGTCGGTCATGCCGGGGCGCTCGCCGCTGGCATCGCCATCGGTGGCCTGCTTGAACAGCGCGTACAGGCGCAGCAGCGTGCGGTTGTCCGGCCGCTCGGGCAACTGGCGGGACTGCGCCACGGCGGCATCGAACAGGGTCTTCAGGTCGGCGGTGTCGGTCATGTCGGTCGGGCCATCGGCCGCGGAAGGCAAACGAGGCGCCGAGTCTAGGACCGCAGCGCCTCGCTCGAACCGGTCAACTGTCCTTCGATGAGCCGCCGGACCTGGGGGCTGTCAGAACCCGAGGCTGGCCAGCAGGTCGTCCACCTCGGTCTGGTCCTTAACCACGTCGGCGCGGCCTTCCGGGCTGACGACCGGGCCGTTGAGGATGTTGCTGTCGACCTTCTCGCGCTGGTCGGGCGGGACGACCTGGACCAGCAGCTTGACCAGCGCGTCTTCCAGGTCGTTGGTCAGCGCGACGACCTTGGCGACCACCTGGCCGGTCAGGTCGTGGAAGTCCTGCGCCAGCATGATGTCGGTCAGGTGCTGGTCGATGCGCGCGGTGGCGGCCTCGACGTCGTGGGCGAAGTTCAGCACCGCGCCGGTGGCCACGGCCTTGACCGGATCGGCCACCAGCGAGCGGGCCAGCTCGCGCGTGTCGGCGCTGATGCGCTGGTGTTCCATCTTGGCCTGGTCGACCGAGTTCAGCACGCGGTTGGCGGCGTCCGAGGTCTTGTTGGCGATGTAGGTCAGGCGGCTGCGCGCATCCGGGATGCCGTCGGTCGCGATCTGCAGCTTGGGCATCACGCCGAGCTGCTGCATCGTGTCGTGCAGCAGCCGCGTGATCGCGCCGATCTGCTGGAACACCTCGGGCGAGGCGATCACCGGTTCGGTGGGCGCCAGGGCGGTCAGGTCTTCGATCCTCATGGTGTGCTCCCTGGGCTCACGCGGTGGCGGCCATCTTCTGCATGATCTTGGTGACCTTCTCCTCCAGCGTCGCCTTGGTGAAGGGCTTGACGATGTAGCCGGCCGCGCCGCTCTGGGCCGCCAGCACGATGTCTTCCTTGCGCGCCTCGGCGGTCACCATCAGCACCGGCAGGTGCTTGAGGGTCTCGTCGGCCTTGACCGCCTTGAGCAGGTCGAAGCCGTTCATCACCGGCATGTTGATGTCGCTGACGACGAAGTCGTAGCGGCTGTTCCTGAGCATGTTCAGCGCGACCTGGCCGTCCTCGGCCTCCTCGACGTTGTTGCAGCCCATTTCCTTGAGCAGCCCGCGCACGATGCGGCGCATGGTCGAGAAGTCGTCGACGACCAGGAATTTGAGATCGGATGCGTGGGTCATGGTGGTGTCCTTGACGGTCGGAATGGGGGAAGAAGCTGGGGAGCTGAGGGAATGGGGGTCGGGGAGAGAAGCCTGGCGTGCCGCCGTTCTTCCGTTTTATCGGCTGCTCTGCTGGGCCCTTGAATGTTCCGGAACGACGCGTGGCGGGCCCACCAGCGGGGCCTGCTCGGGCTCTGCCGGTTCGGGTGCAGGGGCGTCGCCGCCCTGGAAGAAGCGGTCTTCGGCTTCACGCGTCATCACGATGATGCTGATGCGCCGGTTGATCGGATTGAGCGTGTCCTTGCTGTCGAAGGGCACGCTGGCCGCCAGGCCCTGCACGCGCAGCACGCGCGATTCGTCCAGGCCGCCGGCGAGCAGTTCGCGCCGCGACGCGTTGGCCCGGTCGCTGGACAGTTCCCAGTTGCTGTAGCCACGCTCGCCCGCGCCGAAGGGCTTGGCATCGGTGTGGCCCTCCAGCGTGAGCTTGTTGGGCACCTCGGTCAGCACCGCGCCGATGGCCCGCAGGATCTCGCGCATGTGCGGCTGCACGCTGGCATCGCCGCTCTGGAACATCGGCCGGTTCTGCTCGTCGACGATCTGGATGCGCAGGCCGTCGCGGGTCATGTCCAGGCGGATCTGGTTCTTGAACGACGACAGCTTCGCGGACGCGTCGATCACGTCGCTCATCTTCTGGCTCAGCGTCTCCAGGCGCTCGCGTTCGGCCTTGGCCTGCGCGGTCTTGAGCGTCTGCATCGCGTGGCGGCGCTCGGACTCGACGTCGCCGTTCTTGACCTGGCCGCCCTGGCGCGTGAGGTCGGTGCCGCCGCCCTTGATGATCGAGGTCGCATCGCCCGAGCCCGAGCCGCCACCCATGGCGACCTTGAGCGGGTTCTGGAAGTAGTCCTGGATGCCCTTCTTGTCGCCTTCGCTGGTCGAGCCCAGCAGCCACATCAGCAGGAAGAAGGCCATCATGGCCGTCACGAAGTCGGCATAGGCGATCTTCCACGCGCCGCCATGGGCACCGTGGCCGCCCTTCTTGATCTTCTTGACGATGATCGGTTGCAACTTCTTGGCATCACCAGCCATGGCGGGCTTCCAGGGCGCTTAACAGCGCAGGGTGTTTGTCCAGCTTCCCGCCGCGGATCCGGCTTTGCCGGTCCGCTGGCGGACGGCCCCCTCGGGGGGTAGCGAGCGACAGCGAGCTTGGGGGCGTCACTTCTTCTTCACGTGGCTTTCGAGCTCGGCAAACGTGGGCCGCTCGGTGGAGTAGAGGACCTTGCGGCCGAACTCGATCGCGATCTGCGGGGCGTAGCCCTGCATCGAGGCGAGCAGCGTGGTCTTGACGCACTGCAGCTCCTTGCCGTCCTCGTCGATCTTCTGTTCGAGCAGGCCGGCCAGCGGCTCGGCGAAGCCGTAGGCCAGCAGGATGCCCAGGAAGGTGCCGACCAGGGCCGAGCCGATCATCCCGCCCAGCACCGCCGGGGGCTGGCCGACCGAGCCCATGGTGTTCACGACGCCCAGCACCGCGGCCACGATGCCGAAGGCGGGCAGGGCGCCGGCCAGTCGGGCGATCGCGGCGGCCGCGCCGTGGGCCTCGTGGTGATGGGTCTCCAGCTCGGTGTCCATCAGCGACTCGATCTCGTGGGCATTGAGGTTGCCCGAGACCATCATGCGCAGGTAGTCGGTGATGAACTCGCTGACGTGGTGGTCGTTGCCCACCACCGGGTACTTCTGGAACAGCGGCGAGCTGTGCGGGTCCTCGATGTCCTTCTCGATCGACATCAGGCCTTCCTTGCGGGTCTTCTGCAGGATGTCGTAGAGCAGGGCCAGCAGGTCCATCGCGCGGGCCTTGCTGTACTTCGAGCCCTTGAAGCAGGCGCCCAGGCCCTTGAGCGTGGCCTTGAGCACCTTGGTCTGGTTGTTGGCCACGAAGGCGCCCAGCGCACCGCCGAAGATGGTGATCATTTCCCAGGGCAGCGCCTTGATGATCACGCCGATGTTGCCGCCGTGCACGATGTACACGCCGAAGATGCAGCCGATGGCCACGAGCCAGCCGACGATGACGAACATGGTGGGAGTCTTTCCGGTTGCGGGTTGCCAGCCTCACGCCGAGCGTGCGGCGGCCTGTGCGTGTTTTGCATATCGGACCGCCGCCGCGTTCACTTGAGGCAGCGCTTGTCCAGATCGGGTCTTGCGTGAAATCGGTGACGGCCTTGCGGCGCCTTCGGCCGGCACGCGGTAGATCCACACCGCATGGCGACGGGCCGGTCCGGCCGGCAGCTGCGCGGCGGGCGGCTGCCCGGGCACCTCGAAGGCCAGGCTGACCAGCCAGGCGCCGGGTGCCAGCTCGGCGCAGGCCTTGGCCCAGACCCGTTCCATGCTCTCGGGCCGCTGGAAGACGTAGACCATCGCCAGGCCCTGCCAGCCGTCGGCCCACAGGTCGCCGCGGCGCACGCGTGCCCAGGGGCAGCGCAGGCCGGCGTAGAGCCGCAGCGGCAGGCTCCATTCGATGCCTTCGAGGCGGGCTTGCGGATAGACCGCGCGCAGCGCCTGCAGGCCGTGGCCCATGCCGCAGCCGGCGTCTCGTACACGTGCGTCGACAGGCAGGGGCACCCGCTCGGCCAGGCCGTCGAGGGCCTGGGCCGGCGTCGGGAACATCGGCGCGTCGCGCCAGGCCCGCAGCGGGTAGGCCAGCAGCAGCAGCGCCAGCGGCAGCAGCCAGGCCCAGGCCGGCACGCCGCTCGACAGGCCGCCGGCCAGGCTCAGTGCCGGCCAGCCCAGCGCCAGCATCCAGCGCCGCCACGGCGCATCGGCCAGCAGCGCGGCCAGCACGCCCAGGCCGACCGAGGTGGCCAGGGCCACCGCCGGCGGCGCGTCCAGCCGCAGCAGCAGCGCCTGCAGCAGGCCGCAGGCCAGCCACAGCAACAGCGCTGGAGCGGGCCAGGGCAGGGGGATGGAGGGAAGCGTCGCGCGCATCCCCAGGTTATCGCTCGCCCTGGACCGGGACGAGGCCCGGTGCAAGGGGGTGCGAGCGGTCCAGTTCCGGCGATGCCGCCCGCTCAGAGCAGGTCGAGCAGCGCGGTGTGGTTGAGCCGCACGCGGATGTCGCCGACCGGCACGGCCGCGACCACCTTGCGCACGGCCGACGAGGTCTCGCGCAGCACCGGCTCAGGCAGGGGCAGGCCGCTGCTGCCGACCAGCACGGCCACGCGCGGCTCGTTGGCGCGTTCGCCGCGAGCCATCACGACGGCGACCTCGCCGCCGACCAGCTGCACGTAGCTCCCCGGCGGGTACATGCCCAGCGTGCGCAGCAGCGCGCTGCCGTATTCGTCGGGCTTGCCGTCCGGCCCGACGCAGGCCGCGCGTGCGGCGGCCAGCGGCGACATCGGCGGGCGACCGCTGCGGCGGCTGATCTTGGCGGTGAAGCGGTCGACCACGTTGAGCAGGCGGGCCATGCGCTGGGCCGGATCGAGCGAGGCCAGCGGCGCGGCCAGCAGGCTGGCGTCGTGGTGCAGCCGCACGATCTTGATCCAGCGCGGATCGCCCACGCCGCTCTCGGCCAGCAGCTGGGCCGAGCGCAGCCCGTGGTTGTCGACGCGCTGGCGCTGCTCGGGCGACAGCGGGTCCTTCTGGCGTGCCAGGGTGTCCTGCAGGCCGGTCATCGCGACGTTCATCGTCATCGCGGCCATCGTCAGCGTCTCGCGGTCGTCGGCGCTCCAGCGCAGCGTGTGCGCGACCTGGGCGCAGACCGTCGCGCACAGCGCCGCATGGTGGGCGCTGTACTGGCGCACGTCGTGGCCGGCATGCTGGATCAGCAGGAACAGCAGCTCGTTGGGCTTGCGATCGGCCAGCGCGATCAGCCGCGACAGGGCCTCATGCAGGCGCAGCACCCAGTCGCCCTGCGGCGTGGCGTCCTGCAGCGCGCCGTTGATCTGGCGCATCAGCCCTTCCCAGCGCTCGCCCAGGCCGACGTCGAAGTTCGAGATCGGTCCGCTGCGGTCGGGGTTGTGGGCGCCGCTGAGGGCATCGCGGCCCGGTCCGCCGCTGCCGCTGCCGCCGCTCGAACTGCTGCTGGCGCCGCTGCGCATGCGCGCGATCGAGATGTCCTGCAGCGTCGCGTTGCGCAGCACCAGCGACTCGGCCGTCTCGTGGACCAGGCGCAGCCAGGGCGCGGCCTCGACCTCGTCGACGTACAGCGGCATCGACCTGAGCGCCTGCAGCCGGCTCTCCAGCTCCACCTTCATGCCGCCGGGCAGCAGCATCAGGCCCTTCGCATCGAAGATGCGGAAGGGCAGCGGCTGGTTCAGCGCCAGGTGGCGGGGGTGGAGAGCGATCAGGGCCATGGGTGTTCCGAAGATGAAACAACTATCGGCCGTCACATGCCCGGACTTGATGGCGTGTTTGAGTCATCTTGCCGAGTCGAACCGTTGTCCCCAAGAAAAAACGGGCCCCGAAGGGCCCGCGAATTGCATCGTCCGATGCAAGGAGGAGGAGACAAGCAAGAACTCGGGTTGGCGTGCGGCCGCCGTGGCCGTCACGCCGGGAGCAGGAGGAGCCGGGAATCAGTGCAGTTGCAGGGCACCGTTGGCCTTGCCCTTGCCGGCACGGGCCGGCGGGTTGCACAGGCCGCAGACGTAGTGCTTGGCGATCTCGTGCGGATGGGTCACGAAGTGGCCGCCGCACTTGGAGCAGGCGGTCATCGTCAGCATGCCGTTGTCGATGAACTTCACCAGGCGCCAGGCACGCGTCACCGACAGCAGCGGCTCCAGGTTCTGGGCCTGGGTCTGTTCCAGGTAGAGCTGGTAGGCCTTGATGACGGTGTCGATCTCGTCGAGCTCGGCGACCTTGTTGAGGTACTCGTGGATGTTCAGGAACAGGCTGGCATGGATGTTGGGCTGCCAGGTCATGAACCAGTCGGTCGAGAAGGGCAGCTGGCCCTTGCTCGGCGACTTGCCCGCCACTTCCTTGTACAGGCGCAGCAGGCGCTCGTACGACAGGTCGGTCTCCGATTCCAGCACCTGAAGGCGGGCACCCAGCTTGATCAGGGTGACGGCACGTTCAATTTGCTTGGCTTCGGTCAGGATGCTCTTGGCGCGCATGGTTCTCTCTCCGTCTGTTCTCTGTCTGTGTCGCGGTCTCGGAAGGCTGGCGGGTCAGGCTGCTTCGCGATGACGGCCGGCCATGAGGATGCTGGCATGCAGGCGAGACACGCCGTCGTTGGCCGCGCTCTTGCCGTGGTTGGTCAGCAGGCTCCAGACCAGGTCGTCGTCGACGCGCATGCGGCACAGCAGCGTGTTGCCCGAGGCGATCTTCATCATCTGCGAGGGCGACAGCACCTCGATCACCGCGGCGGTCTCTTCCGACACGCCCAGGCGGAACAGGGCCTGTTCGCGGTCGGCGCGGATGAGGCTCTGGGCCAGCATCAGGTAGGACAGGTTGGCTTCACGGATTTCGCTGAGGATCTGTTCGGTGTTCATGGTGTGCTCCTGGCTGCTCGGTACAAGGGGTCTTCGGTTCCTGCTCGGTGTCGTCCTGGGCTTGCCGTTCGGCTTGCTTTCGGTATCAACGTGAGATGAATTGTGAAGATCCGAACTGGACCGCAACATCGGGCCACTTCTGTCGCTTGAGTCCGTCTTGCGCCATGGGGCGTGTCAGGCAAATTCCTACAGGCTGTCAGGCGACAGAGCCCTTTTCGGCCCTCTTTTTCGGCTTTCAGCCTGGCCTGGGCCGTGATCCGTGACGGATCTCTCGGTGCAGGCCCGACGGGGCCGGCGAACGGCGCCCGCCGTGTCGGTGCCTGGATGACGTGGCCTCCCGGCCGGGTCGTGAGGTTCGGTGTTCGGCGATCGGCGGATCGGCGGATCGGCGACGAGGCCTGTCGCCGATCCGCCGCGCCGATCTCAGTCCTGCCCTTCGGTGGCCATCACCGGCATCGTGGCCGCACGGCGCTGCAGCTCGATCTGGTGCAGGTGGTGGGTCTGGCGTTCCGCCACCGCCGTCAGGTCGGGATGGGCGCCCCGGAAGTCCCGCGCCGAGTCGGCGCTGACGAGGCTGTCGAACAGGACCATCGCCTCGACCCGCTCGCCCAGCGCGGCCAGGCTCATGGCCAGCGCGAACTGGCTTTCGGCGTGGGACGGATCGCGCAGCAGCGCGCGCCTGGCCAGTGGAACGGCCTGGGCCAGGTCGCCGCGGTGGAAACACAGCGTCGCGGCGTCGCCCAGCAGGTCGACCTCGGACGGATCGTCCTGGATGGCCTGTTGAAGCAGGTCCATCGCTTCCTCCGGCCTGCCGGCGGCGATGGCGACGCGCACGGCCTCGCGCACCGCTTCGCGCCGGGTCGCCTGGGTCGCCTGTGCGTCGGCGTCGCTCGACGGCGTGGCCGATCCGGCAGGACGGTCCGTGGCGTCGGCAGCAGTCGCCTCGCTCGGCGCCGAGGCCGCGACGTTCCGGAAGGCGGCCTGCGGCGCGGGTTCCTCGGCCCGCGCCAGGACAGCGTCGATCGACGCCATCACGCGTGACAGGCCCATGCCGATGGGCGTCCGTTCCTCGATCGGTCGCGGCAGGGGCTCCAGGCGGACCATCGGCAGGCCGCACAGGTGCAGCACCGCGCGCTCGGCCAGCCGGGCCAGCTTCGGGTCCGCTCGGCAAAGGAGCTGCAGGCGCAGCAGCGCGTCGCCTGGCTGGGCCCGGAGGGCGGTCAGCCGAGGGCCGCGCACCGCGAAGACCGGGCCGTGGGCCATCACGCCGATGTCCGCCTGGCGCGCCGCCGCAGCCAGCGCGTCCAGGCCCGAGAGTTCGAGAAAGTGGGCCATCACCGATTCCCCCGCCGCCAGCGCGTGGGTCGAGCGGTGGTGCGCCGCCAGATCGGCGGCGTCCGGGTCGTGCCAGCCCAGCGGGGCCAGCGTGGCGAGGCTGTAGCGTTCCGCGCGCACCGGCATCGGGCCGATCCAGTCGCGTGCATCGCGCTCGATCAGGTCGGCGGGCGCCTCGCCGATCGACAGCGGCTGCACGTCGGCCCAGCGTCGCGGGTCTTCCAGCAAGGTCAGCAGGGCGGGCGCATGCCGCAGGGCATCGGCACCGCAGAACACGGTGTGCTGCTCGCCGTGGTCGACGTCCGGATCGAGCACGTGGGCCAGGAAGCTTCCCATCTGCGCCCCGCAGCTGCGTCCCAGCGCGATGCGGCGGCTGCCTTCGGGCAGGCCGTCGAGCGCCTCGGGCTCGCCGCTGCCGACCGGCGTCTCCTGTTCGTGGACGACCACGCGCACGTGGGCCGGCAAGGCCGCCAGCCAGTCGAGCCGCTGCGTGGGCGATCGGGCGATGACGAGGGTGATCAGGGCCATGGGTGTGGGTGTGCCGAGTTGAAGGGGCGGACAGCGGCTGGTGGGCCGGCTCTGCATCCCGTCATCGGCGTCCGGCGCCGGTTCTTGAGGGCGCACGGCGGTCACTGGATCAGCACGACGCCGGTGGCGAGGCTGCGGATGCCCTGTTCGTCCATCGTCTGCAGCACGCCGGCCATGAAGCGGCGATCGTGCTCGATGCTGCGCGACAGCGCGTAGACCGTCCGCACCGCCATCTCGGGCGTGAACGCGTCGCCGTGCAGCGCCATCTGCCCGATCAGCCAGTAGCGCACCAGGGCGGCGCGGATGACCAGGTCCAGGTAGGCGTCCTCCAGGGCCTGCGGCGTGCCGAAGTGGCGTCCGATCAGGCTGGACTGCAGGCTGTTGACGAGGTAGTTGCGCAGCATGTGGCCGTGGCCGCGCGCCCAGTCGTCCCAGTGCAGGCGGCGGGCCTCGGCCCAGCGCTCGCGGGCGACCTGCTCGTCGGCCTCGTCCAGGCGCAGGCCGGCGACGACGTCACCGAGCATGGTGCGGGCCGAGGCCGTCAGCCGGCGCTGCCAGATCATCCGCGTGACGGTGCGCAGCATGTCGGGCGCGAAGCGGGTGCCGGCTTCCAGGCCGCGCACCACCTCCAGGAGCTGGGTGTTGTGGGCCGCATCCATGAAGCGCGAGAACAGCTCGCTGAGGTCCTGCAGGCGCTGTTCGCGCGGGGTGCTGCCCTCGGGGCGTGCGGCCAGTTCCTGGACGTAGCCGTTGACCCGTCGCACCAGCATCAGCCCCAGGGCCAGGGCGTCGAAGGCGCCCAGTCCGGGCGCGTCGAACAGGCTGACCAGCAGGTCGTGCAGGACCCGGCCACCGAGGTGGCTGACCTTGGGCGTGCCGGCCCCGTCGTTCCAGCGCATGCCCGGCGGCAGCTCGCTGGCGTTGGCGAACTGTTCGAGCGTCACCGCCACCGGCGCCATCGCCTCGGCATCGGTCAACGCCAGCCGGGCGGCCTCCGGGCAGCTCAGCGTGGCCTGCACGCGGTGCTCGCCGTCGACCTGCTGGAACTGGCGCGGGTAGTGGTTGCAGGTGTCGGACAGCGCATTCGCGCCCAGCTGCTTCTGGATGCTGCAGAGGCGGTCGGCGTCGAGGAAGCCGCAGTCGCCGTTGTCCTCCATCTGCAGGTGGCCCCAGGCGGCGGGGTTCGAGTCATCGTCCTTGACCAGGTGGATGGCGATGCGCCGGCGCAGCGGCTCGTCGCCGATCGCCTTCATCTTCTTGAAGGTGGCCTTGTCGATCGTGACCCGCCAGCCGCTGCAGCAGGTTTCGGGACAGGCCGGGCCGACGCACTGGAAGGCTTGCAGGTAGCGCGGCATCTGCGCCGTGGGGCTGAACTTGGCCATGGGGTCCTCGGGCATGTGACGGGGCCTGGCGCGGCCCGACGGGCGCGTCGGGCCTGCCCGTCTCGATTTGCCGGATTTTCCAGATGGCCCGGGCCTGGCGGTGGACCGAATAGACGGGTGTTTCCTGCGCTGGCGTGCGCCCGCGCGGCCATGGCCGCCAGCCTGTCAAGACGCACCGGTGGCGGACAACGAGAAGAACACCTCGTTGCGATCGGCCTTGCGAAGGGACTCAAGTCCTGGCGTGCGCCTGCCGAAACCCTGGGAGGCTGCGCAGCGACGCGGAGGTGCAGCTGGCGGGGCGATCAGGCGATTCGAGAAATGACCCGAAAAAACTGATCAATCCGACCCTCAAGGAATCCTGAGACCCCACCGATAACCAAATCAACGGGTCGCAGAAATGAGATCCGCGGTCCGGTAAGCCGGCTGATGCAGTGAAGGCCCTCGCGGCAAGAGACTGCACCGAGCTTGACGAGCGCCGGGCACCAGGGTCGGACCGGAAGGTCCGGAACAGTCGAAACAGCGGCGCTCATGCCGAGTTCAACAAGTCTTCAACGCTACAGCACAGGAGTTCATCATGGCTTCCATCAACACCAACGTCGTTTCCCTCAATGCCCAGCGCAACCAGGCTGCCTCGCAGTCGTCGCTGGCCACCTCGATGCAGCGCCTGTCGTCGGGTCTGCGTGTCAACAGCGCCAAGGATGACGCGGCCGGCCTGGCCATCGCCGAGCGCATGAGCGCCCAGGTCAAGGGCATGAACGTCGCGGTCCGCAACGCCAACGACGCGATCTCGCAGATGCAGACCGCCGAAGGCGCGATGGGCAAGATCGGCGAGAACCTGCAGCGCATCCGTGAACTGGCGGTGCAGTCGTCCAACGGCTCGCTGAGCCAGCCCGACCGCGACAACCTCCAGCTCGAAGTCGACCAGCTGCAGGAAGAGATCGTCCGCGTCGTCGACAACTCGAAGTTCAACGGCGTCGCGCTGTTCGACGGTGCCAACAAGTCGATCGACTTCCAGATCGGTGCCGACAACGGCGACAAGATCACCGCCGACACCACCGGCTTCGACCTGAAGACCAGCGGCAACCTGAAGGCCTATGCGACGGGTGCGAAGGCCAAGGCCATCGACATCAGCAGCCAGACCTCGGCCCAGACCGTGCTGGACGACATGGACACCGACATCGACACGGTCAACACCGCCCGCTCGACCGCTGGTGCCCTGCAGAGCCGCTTCGAGGCCGTCATCAGCCAGCTGCAGGTGACCTCGGAGAACACCGCGGCTGCCCGTGGCCGGATCATGGACGCCGACTTCGCCTCGGAAACCGCGAACCTCAGCCGCGCCCAGATCCTGCAGCAGGCCGGCACGGCGATGATCGCCCAGGCCAACCAGCTGCCGCAGCAGGTCATGCAGCTGCTGCGCTGAACGCGCAGCGGGCAGCGGCGCCTCCGGACGCCGCGCCGAACGGCCTTTTCCGACGCCACCGACACGCCACCGTGTCGGTGGCGTCGGCGTTTCTGGCGCAAAGACAGCGGCACTTTGGCCTTCATTTCAGCGATTCGACCGGGCCACGCCTGACCACAATTCACTTCACAGCAGCACCTATCCGCTCCTGTCGCCCGGGGCGGTTCCCGGTGGAAAGTTACCCAAGACGATTGGGGCCGCATCGGCTGTCGAGCCTGTCGACTCGACATGCGACTTACTCAGAGGTGAATCACCATGGCTCAGACGATCAACACCAACATGGCCTCGCTGAATGCGCAGCGCAACCAGGCCGCTTCGCAGTCCTCGCTGGCGACGTCGATGCAGCGTCTGTCGTCCGGCCTGCGCGTGAACAGCGCCAAGGACGACGCCGCCGGCCTGGCGATCGCCGAACGCATGAATGCCCAGGTCAAGGGCATGAACGTGGCGGTGCGCAACGCCAACGACGGCATCTCGATGATGCAGACGACCGAAGGCGCGCTGGGCCAGCTCAGCGGCAGCATGCAGCGCATCCGTGAACTGGCCGTGCAGTCGGCCAACGGCTCGCTGTCGCAGTCCGACCGCGACAACCTCCAGCTCGAGGCCGACCAGCTTCAGCAGGAGATCGTGCGCGTCGTCCAGGATTCCAAGTTCAACGGCGTGACGCTGTTCGACTCGACCGCGACCGGCTCGCTGGCCGCGAACGCGGCCCTGTCCTTCCAGGTCGGTGCCGACAACGGCGACACCATCGACGTCGACGGCACCGGCTTCGACATGACGACGCTCGCGTCCTATGCCGCCGGCGCCACGGCGGTCAAGAGCCTCGACATCAGCTCCCAGGCTGCGGCCTCGGCCGCGCTGACCTCGCTCGATGCCGACCTTGATGCGGTCAACACCGCCCGCTCCACGGCCGGCGCGGTGCAGAGCCGCTTCGACGCGGTGATCTCGCAGCTGCAGGTCTCGGCCGAGAACACCTCGGCCGCGCGCGGCCGGATCATGGACGCGGACTTCGCGGCGGAAACCGCCAACCTCAGCCGCGCGCAAATCCTGCAGCAGGCCGGCACGGCCATGATTGCCCAGGCCAACCAGCTGCCGCAGTCGGTGATGAAGCTGCTGGGCTGAGCCGGCGCGGCAGCGCTCCTGCGCAGGCGCAAGCGGATGCGGGGGGCTGATCTCAAGTCGGCTCGCCAACTGCCGAAGAACAAGTCGTCCGAGGGCTGGCGCTGTCGGACGACTTTTTGCGTCGGCCCCCGGCGCATCCGGAGGTGATCACCATGTCCAGCATCAGTTCGGCCGGTATCGGCAGTGGTCTTGATGTCAATTCGATCGTCACGCAGCTGATGGCGGTCGAGAAGGCGCCCCTGCAGCAGATGCAGACGGCGACCAGCAAGATCCAGAATCAGCTGAGCGCGTACGGGAAGATCCAGAGCTTCGTCTCGACCCTGCGCGACGCGTCGTCCAAGCTCACCAGCGCGACGACGTGGAACGACACCACGGCCACGTCGGGCGACAGCTCGGTCTTCACCGCGACGACCGACGGCACGGCCCAGGCCGGCAACTACACCCTGTCGGTCCAGCAGCTGGCGACGGCCCAGACGGTGGCCTCGCCGGCCAGCGCCTTCCCGGTCGGTGCCGGCGTGCTGCGCATCCAGGATGGTGCGGGCGGCCAGGCCATCGACGTCGCCATCGGTGCCGGCGACTCGCCGGCCCAGGTGCGCGACAAGATCAACGCGGCCAAGGCCGGCGTGGTCGCCTCGGTCGTCACCGATGCCTCGGGCTCGCGGCTGCTGCTGCGCGCCAGCGAGACCGGTGCCGACCATGCCTTCACCGTCCGCGAGGTCGTCTCCGACGGCATGGGCGGCGAGACCACCACCACCACCGGCGACCTGGCCAAGCTCACCTACGACTCGTCGCAACCCGCTGCCGCCGGCGTCAACATGTCGCTGACCCAGGCGGCCGGCAATGCCAAGGCCAAGGTCAACGGGCTGGACGTCGAGTCGGCCAGCAACCTGCTGACCGGCGCGGTCGAGGGCGTGACGATCAAGCTCGGCAAGGTCAGCGCCTCGCCGGTCGAGCTGTCGGTGACCAACGACACCGAGTCGATCAAGACGGCGATCAGCGCCTTTGCCGACGCCTACAACCAGCTCAACACCTACCTCTCGCAGCAGACCGCCTACGACGCGACGACCAAGAAGGCCGGCACGCTGCAGGGCGACTCGGCGACCAACTCGCTGCAGTACGCCATGCGTGGCATCGCCAGCGGCACCGGGACGATGGCGGGCAGCTACCAGCGCCTGGCGCAGATCGGCATCGAGATCAAGAAGGACGGCTCGATGAGCATCAACGACACCAAGCTGACCGGTGCCCTCGGCGCCCAGCTCGGCGACGTCAAGGCGCTGTTCGCGAGCAAGGACACGGCGACGGCGTCCAACAACGGCTTCGGCGTGCGCCTGCAGCAATGGGGCGACGCGCTGCTGAAGTTCGATGGCGCGCTGACCTCGCGCAGCGAGAGCCTGCAGCGCAAGGTCGATGCCGGCACCAAGTCGCAGGACGCGTTCAACGACCGCATGACCCAGGTCGAGGCGCGCCTGCGCAAGCAGTACACCGCGCTGGACAACCAGATGAGCAAGCTCACCAGCCTGCAGGCCTACGTCACGCAGCAGGTGACCAGCTGGAACAAGAGCACGGGTTGAACCGGCTCTGGCGGCCCGCGATGTGGGCTGCCAAAACCGCCCTGTTCAAGGGCTCGAAACCGCCGGCGCGGCTCAAGTCGGAGGCCGGCGGAGACGATAAACAAGGTACGCAATTCGCATCCTCTCCCGTCAGGAAACGCACCATGTTCAGTCAAGCCTCGACCTTCGGACGTCCCCGCCACCACGCGAACCTGTACCAGCAGGTCGGCGTCGAGACCTCGGTGGTCAGCGCCAATCCGCACACCCTGACGCTGATGCTCTACGACGGCCTGCTGACCCAGGTGAAGCTGGCTCGCCAGGCGCTCGCCGAAGGCCGTGTCGCCGACAAGGGCCGCCACATCGGCCGTGCCGCGCAGATCATCGACGAGGGGCTGCGTTCCGCGCTCGACACGAAGGCCGGCGGCGACATCGCCCTGAACCTGCGTGACCTCTACGACTACGCCCAGATCCGCCTGCTGCAGGCCAACCGTCACAACGACGATGCCGCGCTGAAGGAAGTCTTGAGCCTGATCGAACCCGTCCGCGAAGCCTGGGCCGCGATCGGCGTGAAGTTCCCGGGCTGACACGCCCGGACGCCGCCATCGACCTGCGCCCGCTTTCCGGACCACCTACAGGCAGACCATGCTCCAGACCATGAACTCCCCCGTCACCCCGCCCGCGACGCCGCACACGGCCTTGTTGCAGTACTACGAGGCCATCGAGAGCGCCAGCCGCGACATGCTGCAGGCCGCGCGTGACGGCGACTGGGACCGCGTGGTCAAGCTCGAAGGCGCCTGCGCCGTGCTGATCTCGCAGCTCAAGCATGCCGCCAGCGGCGCGCACCTGGGCGGCGAGGAAGCGCAGATGAAGGCGCGCATCATGCAGCGCATCCTGCTCAACGACGCCGAGATCCGCTACCTGGCCGAGCCCTGGCTGGAAGACCTCGACCAGATGATGTCGGGCCAGCCGCGCAACGTGCTGCACTGAAACCCCACGCGGACACCGACATGCTGCAGACCGCCACCTCGTCCGGCGCGCGCGAGCCGGCCCCCAGCGACAAGCGCATCGCCGTGCCGCTGGCGGTGCGGGCGCATCTGGTCGAGCTGATCGAGCAGGGCGTGCCGGTGACGCTGGTGACGCCCGACGGCGCGACGCTGTCGACCCGCCTGGTCCACGAGGACATGACCGCCCGCGAGCTGCGCTTCGCGCCGCTGGGCGAGCCTTGCGCATCGGCGCGCCTGGCGCTGGCCGAGGAGGCCGTCGCCATCGCCTACCTGGCCCGCATCAAGCTGCAGTTCGACCTGATCGGCCTGCGCCTGCGCGATGGCGGGGGCGAGGCCGAGCTGAGCGCGTGCTACCCGCGCGAGCTGCACCGCTTCCAGCGCCGCGAGGCCTATCGCGTGCGCACCGAACCGCCACCGCAGCTGGCCGCCCGCCTGGGCAAGCTGCTGCCCATCGTGATCGGCGGCCCCGAGCTGCTGCTGGGCGATTCGGGCGCGCCCGAATCGCTGCGCCGCCTGCGCGTGCTCGACATCAGCCACGGCGGCGTCGCGCTGCTGCTGCCGCCCGGCGACACCTCGCTGCGCGCCGGCAGCCGCATCCCGGCCGCCACGCTGGAGCTGTCGCCCGGCCGCACCATCCACGTCGCCCTGCACGTGGTCCGCGCCGACCCCCTCGCCGCCCCCGAAGGCGCCCAGCGCCTGGGCTGCGAGATGGAAGGCCTCTCCGGCGTCGCAGCCCGCAGCCTGCAGCGCTTCATCGACGAGACGCAGATCAAGGCCAGGGCGCTGGACGCCTGAGGTCCGGTCGCGGGCCGAGGGCTGGCCGAGCGTCTGCGAAGCAGCCCGTCGGACTCTTCGAGTCCGACGAGCCACCGCCGCTGGGCCGCCCCCCCAAAAACGTGTTGAACACCGGTCCATCGCCGCCCACCTTCGGGCCGAGGCCGCGCCCGCAGGAGGTGGCCTCGCGGTTGCCGACGCGCGCCGTGGACCGAGCGCCGGGCCGCCCCAAGCCGGTCCACATCCCCACGGGGGATCGCCGGGCGTACCCGCCCGGCGAGGGGTCAACAGGTCACACCTGCATGTTCATGATGTCCGAATACGCCTGCGCCAGCTTGTTGCGCACCTGCACGGCCGCCTGGAAGCTGATCTGGGCCTTCTGCATCGCGACCATCGTCTGCTCGATGCTGACCGTCGGGTTGTCCAGCGCGACCTCGCGCTGCAGGGCCGTGGCCTGGTTCTGTTCGTTGCTCACGCCGCGCAGGGCCTGGGTGAAGACCTGGGAGAACTCGGTGCGGTCGACGCCCTGGCTGCGACCCGCGCCCGGCACCCCGCCGCTCAGGCCGGCGGCCTGGGCGCTGTCGCGCACCCGCTGGGCGACCTGGGGCATGCCTGCCCGGGTGGCCGCCTCGGCGAAGTTGAAGGGTTTGAGCTTGACGTCCATGTGGGTGGGCGCAGGGCAGGGAGCCCATGCGCCATGGATCGCACTTTAGTTTTCCGCCGAGCGGCCGAAGGGGCGAACTGCGCCCTCGCGAGGGGCTTGTTCGCGGCATGTCGCAGCGGGGGGCGGGCGAACAATCGGTGACATCGCGGGACCTTCCGTCGTCCCGCCCACCGCACGCCCGAACTGGTCATGGAAACCGCCACCCTTCAGCCCCTGACGCCCAACACGGCCGCCGCCGACGCGCCGCCTCCCGGCTTCGCCGCCCGCCTGGCGGCCCTGCCGATGGGTCGCAAGCTCGCGCTGGCCGGCGGCGTGCTGGCGCTGGTCGCGCTGTTCGCCTTCATGCTGATGGCCAACCGCGGCAACGACTACAAGGTCCTGTTCGCCAACCTGTCGGACAAGGACGGCGGCGCGATCGTGGCCCAGCTCACGCAGATGAACGTGCCCTACAAGTACACCGAGGGCGGTTCGGCCATCCTGGTGCCGGCCGACAAGGTGCATGACGTGCGCCTGAAGCTGGCCCAGTCCGGCCTGCCCAAGGGCTCGATCGTCGGCTTCGAGCTGATGGACAACGCCCGCTTCGGCACGACCCAGTTCCAGGAACGCCTGAACTTCCAGCGGGGCCTGGAAGGCGAGCTGGTGCGCTCGATCACCGCGCTGTCGGCGGTCGAGGCGGCCCGCGTCCACCTCGCGCTGCCCAACCAGAACGGCTTCTTCCGCGACCAGCAGAAGCCCAGCGCCAGCGTGCTGCTGACGCTGCACCCGGGTCGCACGCTGGACCGCGCGCAGCTCGCCGGCATCGTCCACCTGGTCTCGGCCAGCGTGCCCGAGCTGAACCCCAAGGCCGTCAGCGTGCTCGACCAGAGCGGCAGCCTGCTGGCCGGCCCGCCCGAGGGCATGGCCGGTGCCAACGGCGGCGGCGCCAACGGCATGGACCCGCAGCAGCTGCAGTACGTCAACCAGATCGAGACGCTCTACACCAAGCGGATCATGGACATCCTCGAGCCGGTGGTCGGCCGCGACAACCTGCGTGCGCAGGTCAGCGCCGAGGTCGACTTCTCGCAGACCGAGTCGACCTCCGAGGAGTTCAAGCCGAACCAGAACGGCGAGCCCGCCTCGGTGCGCAGCGCCCAGTCCAGCGAGCAGACCAACGGCAACGCCGCCATGCCCACCGGCGTGCCCGGCGCGATGAGCAACCAGCCGCCGACGCCGGCGACCGCGCCGATCAACGGCCAGGCCCAGCAGATGCAGGCCGCGCAACCCGGCGGCGGCGCGTCGGGCAACACCGTCAAGCGCGATGCCGTCACCAACTACGAGGTCGACAAGACCGTGCGCGTGACCCGCGGCGCGACCGGCCAGGTCAAGCGCCTGAGCGCGGCCGTGGTCGTCAACCACCGCTCGACCGTGGACAAGAAGGGCAAGACCCAGACCGTGCCGCTGTCACAGGAAGAGGTCGACAAGCTGACCGCGCTGGTCCAGGAGACGGTGGGCTTCAACAAGGACCGCGGCGACTCGGTCAAGGTCATCAACGCGCCCTTCCAGGTCGACAAGCCGGTCGAGGACAACACGCCCCTGTGGAAGCAGCCGGAGGTGCAGGACCTGGTCCGCACGCTGGCCCTGCCGCTGGGCCTGACGCTGCTGGCGCTGGTCATCGTCTTCGGCGCGATCCGCCCTGCGCTGCAGGCGGCCCGTCCGCCCGAGCCGGCGGCGCTGGTCGACGCGGTGGTCGACGACCTGCAGGAACTGCCCAACGGCAGCGCCGCCAACGGCGCCGCAGCCGGTGGCGCGATCGAGATCGGTGCCGACGGCGCCCACCTGCCGGCCTTGCCCGGTCCCGAGGACGGCGTCGCCAAGCGCCTCGAAGAGGCCCGCAAGCTGGCGCGCGAGAACCCGGCGGCGGTGGCCAACATCCTGCGCGGCTGGGTCAGCGGCGCCAGCGCCTGATCCCGCACCGATCCGATCGGCACACACGTTTTTCGTAGGCAGCACGCACCATGGACGAAACCGGACTCGAGGACGCAGCCATCCTGCTGATGTCGCTCGGCGAGGAAGAGGCCGCCGAGGTCTTCAAGCACCTGACCCCCAAGGAGGTCCAGCGGCTGGGCGAGACCATCGCCAAGATGAAGACCGTCTCGCGCGAACGCTTCGACGGCGTGCTCGGCCGCTTCGAGTCGCAGGCCGACGAGCACAGCACGCTGGTCAGCAACACCGATGAATACGTCAAGAACGTGCTGCGCAAGGCGCTCGGCGAGGACAAGGCCAACCTGCTGATCGACCGCATCCTGCAGGGCAGCGACGTCACCGGCATCGAGAGCCTGAAGTGGATGGACGCCGGCGCGATCGCCGAGCTGCTGCGCCACGAGCACCCGCAGATCATCGCGGCCATCCTGGTGCACCTGGAGTTCGACCAGGTCTCGGACGTGCTCAGGCACTTCAACGAGCGCCTGCGCAACGAGGTGATGGTGCGCGTGGCCACGCTCGACGGCATCCAGCCGACGGCGCTCAAGGACCTCAACGAGGTGCTGTCGAAGGTGCTGGCCGGCGGCGACCGCATGCGCAAGGCCAACCTGGGCGGCGTGAAGTCGGCCGCCGAGATCATCAACATGATGGGCTCGGCGATCGAGACCTCGGTGCTGGACTACATCCGCGAGGCCGACAACGACCTGGCCCAGAAGATCATGGACAACATGTTCACGTTCGACGACGTGGTCAAGATCGACGACAAGGGCATCCAGGCGCTGCTCAAGGAAGTGCAGAGCGAGTCGCTCATCATCGCCCTCAAGGGCGCCACGCCCGAGCTGCGCGACAAGGTCTTCAAGAACATGTCCAGCCGGGCGGCCGAGACGCTCAAGGAAGACCTTGAATCGCGCGGTCCGGTGCGGGTCTCCGACGTCGAGAGCGAGCAGAAGGAGATGCTGAAGATCGTCCGCCGCCTGGCCGACGAAGGCCAGATCGTGCTGGGAGGCGGCGGCGATGACCAGTTCCTCTGACCGCTTCGCCGAGCGCTTGCGCCGCGAGGCCGAGCAGCGCGCGGAGATGCCCTCGCGCAGCCCCGCGCAAAGCCCCTTGCAGGGCGCGCCGGGTGCCGCCCACCTGGCCGCGCGGGCGGGCGTCTACAGCCGCTTCATCCCGCGCGAGGAGCTCAACGGCTTCGCGGCCTGGAAGCCCGGCAGCTTTGGCGACGACCCGTCGCGCCGGCCGCAGGCCGCGCCCGATCCGGCCGTGCTGGCGCGCGAGGCCGAGGCCGCCGCACGCCGCGAGGCCCAGCGCCAGGCCGAGGCCGAGGCGCAGGTGGTGGCCGATCGCATCGAGGAAATCCGCCAGGCCCGCGACGGCGGCTATCACGACGGCTACCGCGACGGCACCGTCGCGATGGATGCCTTCAGGCAGAGCTTTGCCTCGCAGACCAGCGCCCAGGTGGCGGCTGTGCTGCAGTCGCTGCAGGGCCAGCTCGGCGCGATGGAGCAGACGCTGGCCAACCAGATCGCGTCGATCGCGCTGTCGCTGGCCCGCCAGGTCGTGCGCAGCGAGATCGCGCACCGGCCCGAGGCCATCGTGGCGGTCGCGCAGGAGGCGCTCGGCAGCCTGCTGATGTCGGCCCGCCATGTCAGCCTGCACCTGCACCCGGACGACGAGGCGCTGGTGGCGACCGGCTGTGCCGACCTGATCGGCGCGCGCGAGGTCCGGCTGGTGGCCGATGCGGCCATCGAGCGCGGCGGCTGCCGGGTCGAGTCCGACATCGGCGTCACCGATGCCCAGGTCGCCACGCGCTGGCAGCGCGCCTGCGCGGCGATGGGCCGCGAGCTGCCCTGGGCCGATGCGCCCGGCGGCTCGACCGGCGGTGCGCGAGATGAGGCGGGAATCGATGCCGTATTCGAGGGTTTGAACAGGAGCGACGCGGTCGATGATCCAGGCGAACGATGACCGTCGCCCCACCTTCGACCCCCGCCGATGACCGCTTCCCCCCAGGCGCCCGACCGCGAACCGGCATGGCGCCGCTACCTCGCTGACCTGCAGCACTTTGCCGACGCGCCGCAGCCGCTGGCCACCTCCGGCACGCTGGTGCGGGTGGCCGGGCTGGTGCTGGAGGCCGCCGGCATCCGCGTGCCGGTCGGCTCGCTGTGCGAGGTCCGCATGCCGGGCCAGCCGGCGGTGCAGGCCGAGGTGGTCGGCTTCGCCGGCGACCGCGCCTTCCTGATGCCCACCGGCGAGGTCCACGGCCTGGTCAGCGGTGCGCAGGTCGTGCCGTGCGAGACGCCGGTGCAGGCGCCGAAGCTGGGCCAGGCGGCGCACCCGTGGCGCCGCACCGAGGACCGTTCCCGCCACCTGCCGGTCGGCCGTGGCCTGCTCGGCCGCGTGGTCGACGCGCAGGGTGCGCCGATGGACCGGCAAGGCCCGCTGGAGGACGTGCATCCCGAGCCGCTGGTGCGCCGCCCGATCAACGCGATGGACCGCGAGCCGGTGCGCCAGCCGCTGGACACCGGCGTGCGCTCGATCAACGCGCTGCTGACGGTCGGCCGCGGCCAGCGCCTGGGCCTGTTCGCCGGCACCGGCGTGGGCAAGTCGGTGCTGCTGGGCATGATGGCCCGCTACACCGCCGCCGACGTGATCGTGGTCGGCCTGATCGGCGAACGCGGCCGCGAGGTCAAGGAATTCATCGAGGACATCCTCGGCGACGAGGGCCGCGCGCGCTCGGTCGTCGTCGCCGCGCCGGCCGACGCGCCGCCGCTCACGCGCATGCAGGGCGCGGCCTATGCCACCGCGATCGCCGAGTGGTTCCGAGACCAGGGCCAGCATGTGCTGCTGCTGATGGACTCGCTGACCCGCTACGCCATGGCGCAGCGCGAGATCGCGCTGGCCATCGGCGAACCGCCGGCCACCAAGGGCTACCCGCCGAGCTGCTTCGCCAAGCTGCCGCAGCTGGTCGAGCGCAGCGGCAACGGCCTGCACGGCATGGGCTCGATCACCGCGTTCTACACCGTGCTCAGCGAGGGCGACGACCAGCAGGACCCGATCGCCGACGCGGCCCGCGGCATCCTCGACGGCCACATCGTGCTGTCGCGCGACCTGGCCGAGAGCGGCCACTACCCGGCCATCGACGTGGAGAAGTCGATCTCGCGGGTCATGACCAACGTCGCGCCGCGCGAGCACATCGAGTCGGCCCGCCGCATGCGCCAGCTGCTGGCCAAGGTCAACAAGGCGCGTGACCTGATCCAGCTGGGTGCCTACGCGCCCGGCCACGATGCCGAGCTGGACGCCGCCGTGCGCTCCCAGCCGGCGATGGTTGCGCTGCTGCAGCAGGACACCTGGACCCGTGCGCCGCTGACCGAGTCGGTCGCGGCGATGCAGCAGATCACCCGCAGCGTGTGACGTGCCCGCACGTCGCCCCTGAACCCCACCGGATCCACCCACGATGACGCACCCCACGCTGCAACCGCTGTTCGTGCTGCTGGAACAGGCCGAGCAGGCGCGCGACGAGATCGTCGCGCAGCAGGCCCGCGCCGAGCAGGCCCATGCCGCCGCGCAGGCCCAGCAGGACCAGCTGCGCGGCTACCGGCAGGACTACCAGCGGCGCTGGCAGCAGCAGTTCACGCAGGGCGTGGGCATCGCGCTGGCGACCTGCTATCACGACTTCGCCGGACGGCTGAACGGCGTGGTCGACCTGCAGGCCGAACAGGTCGTGCGCGCCGCCCAGGCGATGGACGAGCTGCGCGAGCGCCGACTGGCCGCCGAGCTGCGCGTCGCCTCGGTGCGCAAGCTGATCGAGCGGCGCGAGGCGCTGCTGCTGGCGCAGGGCGAGCGGCGCGACCAGAAGCGCGCCGACGAGCTGGCCTCGCGCATGGCCTGGCAGCGCCTGCAGCAGGGCCATGCCTTCGACGTGGCCTGAGCCTGAACCGCTCGAACGCCCGATCCAGAACCGAACACCTCATTCCCGGAGTCCGCCATGTCCAGCCCCCACCTGTCGTCGCTGAGCGCCGAGACCGCCCGTCTCGACCGCCAGGCCACGGGCCGCATCGGCCGTGACGACGCGGGCACGCAGGGCTCGGCCGGCGGCGGTTTCGCCGGGCTGCTGGACCAGGCCCGGCAGGTCCCGCCGGAGCCGAAGATCCCCGCACATCGGACGCCGGTCCAGGCCCAGACCCAGACCCAGACCCGCGACCCCGTTGCCGGCCGCACGCCCCCGGCAACCTCGACCGCAGCCGCAGCATCCAGCGCGCGCCAGATGGCCCGAGCGCAGGAGCAGCGCCAGGTCGACCAACGTCAGGTCGATCAGCGACAGATCGACCAGCGCCGCGCAGCCGCGAAGGACGGCAGGTCGGCCGATCATGCCGATCGCGCCGGCAACGACGACGCCACCGGCACGATCGACGCGACGGCCGAGGGCGACCCTGAAACGCGCACCGACCCGAGCGCCGCCAGCGGTGCCACGCCGACCTGGCTGATGCACGCGGTCGTGCGGGCGTCGCTGGGGGCTGGTGGGACGGGTGGCACCGGCGCGGCAGCCGCGGCGGTTGCGGCCACCGCAGCGGGCGATTCGATCGGACCCGGTTCGGGCGGCACCGGCGGACCGGCTGCTGCCACCGTCGATGCGTCGACCGCTGGCCCGCGTGGCGGCTGGACCGGCGGGCGGGGCCCGGATCGCGCGCTGCCGGGTGGCGCGGAGGTCGGCGCGGAGATCGGTGCGACGCTGCCGGGTGCCGCCGGTTCGGCCCCTGCCGGCCCGGATGCCGCGGCGGGCGTGACCGGCGCGGCCGGTTCCGACACGGCCGCACGTCCGCTGGGCGAGGGCTTGCAGGCCGTGCCGGGCCAGGAATCCTTCGCCGGCCAGCTCGCCGCGCTGTCGCAGGCCCCGGCGCCGGCGCCGGCGCCGGCCGTGCCGCAGGCCGCCCGCCGCGTCGAGGACCAGATCCACACGCCGCTGGATGCGCCGGGCTTCGGTGACGAGGTCATGGTCAAGGTCGCGCACCTGGCCCGCGACGGCGTGCAGGAGATCAAGCTGCACCTGAACCCGGTCGAGATGGGCCCGATCCAGATCCGCATCGCGATCGAGAGCGGCCAGGCCCGCATCGAGTTCGGCGCGGCGGCCGAGCAGACCCGCCAGGCGCTGGAACAGGCCATGCCCGCGCTGGCCCAGTCGCTGCAGGCCGACGGCCTGAACCTCGCCGATGGCAGCGGCGTGGCGGCGACCACCGATCCGACGCTGGCCCGCGCCGACGGCCCGCAGGCCGGGTTGGCCTTCCCGGCAGGCGGCGGCGCCCAGTCCGGTTCGTCCGGCCAGCAAGGCTCGGCCGGCCGGCCGGGCATGGCAGGCGACGGCCGCGGGGCGGGGCGCGGAGAAGGCGGCGGCCTCGGCGGTGTCGGCGCTCCGGGAGGCCGCGCCGGCGCGGCCGTGCCGGTGGGCCACGAGCTGCGCTCGGGCTGGGCCGGCGGCCTGACGGTGGGCGCTTCGGGCCTGCGATCGCTCGACCTGTACGCCTGACCGGCTCGGGCGGACAGCGCCGGGGAGAGCGGCGTTTCACGTGCTTTTCGCGGTTTCAGTTCCAGGCCGGACTCGAATAATCGTTCCCAGAGGCTCCCGATGCGCTGCGTGCGCGTCGGAGGTCGCAGCCGCCACGGACCCGCCGGGTCCGGCGCTTGCCCCGTCAGGAGAACCACATGTCCGCTGCCGCTGCGCCCGCCGCTGGCGACGCCCCAGCCAAGAAGGGCTCCAAGAAGATGCTCGTCATCGCCCTCGCAGCCGTGCTGTTGCTGGGCGGTGGCGGTGCGGCCTTCTTCCTCATGAAGAAGAAGGCGGCCGCCGAGGCCGAGGACGGCGAGGAGGTCTCGGCCGATGCCGGCCACGCCAAGGCCGCCGCGCACGCGCCCGCACCGAAGGCCGCGCCCAAGCACGACCCCGGCCATCCGCCGACCTACGTCGCGCTGGATCCCTTCGTCGTCAACCTGGCCGACCGCGAGTCTGAGCGCTATGCCCAGATCGGCATGACGCTGGAGGTCGACGACCCGAAGTTCGCCGAGCAGATGAAGGGCTACATGCCCGCGATCCGCAACAGCATCCTGATGATCCTGGCGCACAAGACCGCCGTCGAGCTGCTCAGCCGCGAAGGCAAGGAGACGCTGGCCGAGGAAATCATGCGCGAGGCGGTCCGGCCCATGGGCATCGAGATCGATCCGCCCGAGCCGGAAGCCGATGCCGGCAAGAAGAAGCGCAAGCGTGCGCCGGTCTACAACCCGGTCACGCAGGTCCACTTCTCCAGCTTCATCATCCAGTGACAGCAAGCCCCTCGGGGCAGCCCGGGGGCCAGACGCGATGAACCAGCAGATCCTGTCGCAAGACGAAGTCGATGCCTTGCTCCAGGGCATCACCGGCGAGAGCCAGAAGCTCGAGCAGGAGGACGCGCCCAAGGGTGGCATCCGCGACTACGACCTGGCCAGCCAGGAACGCATCGTGCGCGGGCGCATGCCCACGCTGGAGATCATCAACGAGCGCTTCTCGCGCAACATCCGCGTCGGCCTGTTCAACTTCATCCGCAAGACGCCCGAGGTGAGCGTGGGCGGCATCAAGGTGCAGAAGTACAGCGCCTTCCTGCGCGAGACGGTCGTGCCGACCAACTTCAACATCGTCAGCGTGCGACCGCTGCGCGGCAACGGCCTGGTGGTGTGCGACCCGACGCTGGTGTTCGCGGTGATCGACGCGCTGTTCGGCGGCGTCGGCAAGTTCCACACCCGCATCGAGGGCCGCGACTTCTCGCCCACCGAGCAGCGCGTGATCCTGCGCATCGTCGAGGTGATCGCTGCCGAGTACAAGAAGGCGTGGTCGGGCATCTACCCGCTGGAACTCGAATACCAGCGCTCGGAGATGCAGCCGCAGTTCGCCAACATCGCCGCGCCGGGCGAGATCGTCGTGACGACCTCGTTCACGCTGGAGATCGGCGACTCGACCGGCACGATCCACTTCTGCATCCCCTACGCGACGCTGGAGCCGATCCGCGACGTCCTGTATTCCAGCACCCAGGGCGATTCGGCCGAGCCGGACCGCCGCTGGGTCAAGCTGATGACCCACCAGATCCAGGCCGCCGAGGTGCAGCTGGTGGCCGAACTGGCGCATGCGCCGGCCACGGTCGAGCAGCTGCTGGCGCTCAAGGCCGGCGACTTCATCGAGCTGGACCTGAACAAGTCCATCGAGGTCAAGGTCGACGGCGTGCCGGTGATGGAGGCCCAGTACGGCGCCTCCAACGGCCACTACGCCCTGAAGATCGAACGCATGTTGACCAACCAGGCCGGTATGGGCTGGATAGGAGAGAGCCATGTCGGCTGACAACACCGCACGCGACGACGCGCTGTCGGAACAGGACGCGATGGCCGCCGAATGGGCGGCCGCGCTGGAGGAACAGACCCACACCGGCAGCGCGGTCGGCGAGGTGGTCGGCAGCGCCGAGTCGGTCGCGCCGGCCGCGTTCGCCAACTTCACGCCGACGACGACCGCCGCCAACCCCGCCGGCAACGACATCAACCTGATCCTGGACATCCCGGTCCAGCTGACGGTCGAGCTGGGCCGCACCCGCATCCCGATCAAGAACATCCTGCAGCTGGCACAGGGCTCGGTGGTCGAGCTGGACGCGCTGGCCGGCGAGCCGATGGACGTGCTGGTCAACGGCTACCTGATCGCCCAGGGCGAGGTGGTGGTCGTCAACGACAAGTTCGGCATCCGGCTGACCGACATCGTCACGCCCAGCGAGCGCATGCGCCGGCTGTCGCGTGGCCAGTGAGGCGCATCGCCTCCCCATCCTGAACTTCCGAAAGTAGCGATGACTTCGAGCTGGACGGCCCTGTTGTGGCTGATCGTGGTGGTCGCGGCGATCCCCGCCGCGCTGTGGCTGCTCAAGCGTTCCGGCATGGCCGGTCGGCTGGGCGGCGGTGCGGCCGGCATCGGCCTGAAGCAGGTCGGCGCGCTGGCGCTGGGCCCGCAGCAGCGCGTGGTCGCGGTCGAGGTCGGCAGCGGCGAGGCCCGCCGCTGGCTGCTGCTGGGCGTGACGCCGCAGCAGGTCAGCACGCTGCACGTCATGGACGCCTGGCCCGGTCCGGCGCCGGGCGAGGCCGGCAAGGCGGATGCCGCCGTGCCCGCAGGCAGCTTCGGCGTCGAGCTGGCGCGTCGCCTGCACGGTGCGGCGGGCCGGGGAGGCGACCATGTCTGAGTCCGCGCTTCGCCGTGTCGCCCCCAGGGCCGCCACGCTCCTGGCCTTGTCGGTGTTATCGGCCGTGGCTGAACCGGCTTTAGCCCAGACCGCCGCCACCGGCGCACCGGCCACGCTGCCGCTGCTGGTCGGGCAGGGCGGCGGTGGCTCCTCGTTCTCGGTGCCGGTGCAGACGCTGCTGTTCTTCACCGCGCTGTCCTTCCTGCCGGCCATCCTGCTGATGATGACGGGCTTCACCCGCATCGTGATCGTGCTGGGCCTGCTGCGACAGGCGCTGGGCACGCAGGCCGCGCCGCCCAACCAGGTCATCGTCGGGCTGTCGCTGTTCCTGACCTTCTTCGTCATGAGCCCGACGCTCGACAAGGTCTATGCCGATGCCTACAAGCCTTACTCGACCGGCCAGATCGGCTTCGAGGAGGCGATCGCCCGCGGCGAAGGCCCGATGCGCCAGTTCATGCTCAAGCAGACCCGCCAGAGCGACCTGGCCCTGTTCGCGCGGCTGGCCAAGGTCGATGCCTCGGTCAAGACCGAGGACGTGCCGCTGCGCGTGCTGGTGCCGGCCTTCGTCACCAGCGAGCTGAAGTCGGCCTTCCAGATCGGCTTCCTGATCTTCATCCCCTTCCTGGTCATCGACATGGTCGTGGCCAGCGTGCTGATGAGCCTGGGGATGATGATGCTGTCGCCGGTGCTGGTGGCGCTGCCCTTCAAGCTGATGCTGTTCGTGCTGGCCGACGGCTGGAACCTGCTGCTGGGTTCGCTGGCGGCGAGCTTCGCGACCTGACCGACAAGGAACCGACCCGATGGATGCAACCCAGGTGATGAGCCATGGCCAGGAAGGCCTGGCGATCCTGATGATGGTGGCCGCGCCCATGCTGCTGACCGTGCTGGTCGTCGGCCTGATCGTGAGCATCTTCCAGGCCGCGACGCAGCTCAACGAGCAGACGCTGTCCTTCGTTCCCAAGATGATCGCCGCCGTGGTCGTCATGGCCGTGGCCGGCCCCTGGATGCTGACCACGCTGGTGGAGTACCTGCAGCGCACGCTGCAGGCCATCCCGTCGGCCGTCGGCTGAACGCGGGCCTGCGCCGCCGCGGCCCGTCGACACCATGATCGGCTTCAACGAGACCCAGCTGCTGCAGTGGCTCACGCCGCTGCTGTGGCCCTTCCTGCGCACGCTGTCGCTGTTCGCGGCCGCGCCGGTGCTGTCGCTGCGCACCGTGCCGGCACGGGCCAAGATCGGCCTGGCGCTGATGGTGGCCATGGCCGCCCAGGCCAGCCTGCCCGAGGTGTCGGCCTTGCCGGCCGTGCCGCTGGACAGCCCGACCGGTCTGGCGATGGTCGCCCAGCAGGTCGTGATCGGCCTGACGCTGGGCTTCGCCGCCCGGGTGGTGTTTGCCGCCGTCGAGTTCGCCGGCGAGCTGGTCGGCCTGCAGATGGGCCTGAACTTCGCCGGCTTCTTCGACCCGGCCACCGGTGCCCAGGGCACCGCCACCGCGCGCTTCTTCAGCACCATCGGCTCGCTGCTGTTCATCGTCATCAACGGCCACCTGCTGCTGACGCTGGCGGTGATCTGCAGCTTCGAGGCCTTCCCGGTCAGCGATCACCCGCTGTCGGTGATCGACACGCTGCAACCGCAGGTCTGGGGTGCGGAAATCTTCAAGCTCGGCCTGTGGATCGCGCTGCCCATCATCGCGATGCTGCTGTTCGTCAACCTGGTCCTGGGCATCATTTCCCGCGTGGCGCAGCAGATCCAGATCTTCTCGGTCGGCTTCGCGATCACCGTGTTGATCGGCCTGGTCGGCATGATGCTGACGCTGCCCATGCTCGAAGGACCGCTGGTCAACGCGCTGGAGCGCATGCTCTCGCTGTTCGGCTGAGCGACCGGCGTGGCCGGCCGCAAGGCGCTGTCGATAATCGACCGATGCGCCCTGCCTACCTGACCCTGTCCTGCGCCGCCCTCGCGCTGGCCGCCTGCACGCCGACGCTGGACTGGCGCGCGGTGCGCCTCGAACCCGATGCGCTGCTGCAGTTCCCCTGCAAGCCCGACGCGCACGAACGCACCCTTGAACTCGAGGGCCAGCTCGTGCCCGCGCGCATGCTGGTCTGCGACGCAGCCGGCGTGACCTGGTCGGCCACCCAGTTCACGCTGCCCGATCCGGTCGTGGCCACGGCGACGGTGGACAAGCTCAGGCTGGGCCTGCTCGACAACCTCAAGGCGAGTGGCGTGCAGGCCATGACGCCCGAGGTGCCCGGCGCCACGCCCGGCACGCCCTGGCGGGCCGCGATGGACGGCCAGCGTCCGGACGGCAGCGCCCTGCAGGCCCGTGCGCTGTTTGTGGCGCGCGGGGCGCGGGTCTACCAGCTCGTCGTGCTCGCGCCGCCGGCGTCCGACGCGGCCTGGAAAGCCGCCGCACAGGAATTTCTTGACGGTCTGCGCTGGCCGGTGTGAACCGCGCGCCACGGCCGGCCGTTGGATGCGTCGCGCCTGCGTGCCGAGTCCCATCCATCCCGTCCGGGCTGTCCTGGACGACCGAACCCTGCCGCCATAATCCGCCGCCATGGCCCGTCTGCTGATCCTCGCCCATGCACCGCTGGCTTCGGCCTTCCACGCGGTTGCGGCGCATGCCTTCCCGGAACTGATCGACCGTGTCCGCGTCCTCGACGTGCAGGCCGGTGATGCGCCCGAGCAGGTCGAGGTCAAGGCCCGTTCGCTGCTCGCGGGCGGTGCCGGCATCGACGGCGAGACCCTGGTCCTGACCGACGTCTTCGGCGCCACGCCGTCCAACGTCGCCCAGCGCCTGGCCGACGGCCTGCGCGTGCGGGTCATTGCCGGCGTCAACGTGCCCATGCTGTGGCGGGCCCTGAACTACGCCCAGCTGCCCCTTGAGGAACTCGCCAGCCGCGCCATGTCGGGCGGCAAGGACGGCGTGATGTCCATCGCCACCACGCGCCCGCAGAACCAGGCGCACACGACCAACGTCCATGATTCGATCGACCATCACCATCAGCAATAAGCTGGGGCTGCACGCCCGGGCTTCGGCCAAGCTCACCAAGATGGCGGGCAGCTACCCGTGCGAGGTGTTCCTGTCGCGCGCCGGCCGGCGGGTGAACGCGAAAAGCATCATGGGCGTCATGATGCTGGCCGCCGGCATCGGCAGCGAGGTCGAGATCGAGGTCAGCGGCGATCGCGAGCAGGAAGCGATGGACGCGCTGCGTCAGCTGATCAACGACAAGTTCGGCGAAGGCGAGTGATCCGCGCGGCGAACGGGTCGTCAGGGCCCGCGCGCATCCCGCGGCGGGCCGGGCCAGAAGCTCAGGCCGCGTCCTTCAGGAAGTGCCGGCGATAGCGCGCCGGGATGTCTTCCAGGCGCAGCATGATGGGCAGGTCGGCGGTGTTGAAGTCAGGGTCCCAGGCCGGCGCGCCCAGAACCTTGGCGCCACAGCGCAGGTAGCCCTTGATGAGCGGCGGCAACTCGGCCGGCAGGCTGCTGTCGAGGTCTTCCACCGGCAGTGGCAGGCGCGGCTGGACCTGGTGGCCGATCGGCGCGAGGTGCGACTTGCGCAGCTGCTCCCACAGGCTCGCGGCGACGTGGCCGCCGTCACGCATGCTGATGCTGGCGCAGCCCACCATCGTGTCCAGGCCGTTGCGCATCATGAAGTCGGCCAGCGCGGCCCACAGCGTCATGATCACGCCGCCGCTGCGGTGGTCCGGATGCACGCAGGAACGTCCCAGCTCGGCCATGCGCGGCATCAGCGGGCGCAGGCGGGTCAGGTCGAATTCGGTCTCGCTGTACCAGCCGCCCAGGCGCGCCGCAGCCATCGGCGTCAGCACGCGGTAGGTGCCGATGACCTGCTGCTTCGGGTCGCGCACCAGCAGGTGCTCGCAATGGGCATCGAAGATGTCACGGTCCAGACCGGCCGGCGTGCCGGGGATGTTCGACAGCCGGGCGCCCATCTCGCCGACGAAGACGTCGTGACGCAGCCGCTGGGCCTGCTCGATCTCTGCCTCCGTGCGAGCCCAGTTGGCCACGCACGGTGCGTCGGCGGTGGGCTGGACCTGCTGCGGCACGGCGATCGGCTGGATCTCGGGCAGGACGGGGCGGGCCACGGGCGCCGGGCGGCGAACCGGGCGCGGTGCGCGATGCCAGAGATCGGCCAGCGCGAGGGTGGGCTGCGGCAGTTCGAGCATGGTCTTTCTCCTGATGCGATGCCTCATCGTCGTCAGGCTGGATGACCCGGCCATGTCGATCCTGCGACGCTTCGATGACAGTGCGCCGCACCGCATCCTCCATCTCGGGGACAGCCCCGATCGGGGCCTGGCATGTCCGCTGCTAGCATGACTTCATGACCTTGCAAGTATTCGGGCTGCCGGTGTCGCGGGGCGTCGCGATCGGCCGTGCGGTGCTGGTGGCTTCCAGCCGGATCGACGTCGCGCACTACTACATCGACCCGGTCGATGCGCCGGCGGAGATCTCTCGCCTGCGCGTGGCCCGCAAGCGCGTGAGCGTCGAGCTCGAGGCCCTCAAGCAGGCCGTCCCCGCCGATGCCCAGCACGAGCTGGTGGCGCTGCTGGACGTGCACCTGATGCTGCTCAACGACGAAGCCGTCGCCGAAGCCACCTGCGCCTGGATCATCGACCGCCACTACAACGCCGAATGGGCCATGGCCGCCCAGCTCGAGGTGCTGGCGCGCCAGTTCGACGAGATGGAAGACGACTACCTGCGGGAGCGCAAGGCCGATCTCGAACAGGTCGCCGAACGGGTGCTGCGTGCGCTGGCCGACAAGTCGGGCGAACGTGGCACGTCGGCTGTCGGCCCCAAGGTGGGCGCCCGCGACTTTGCTGGCGAAGACCCGCTGGTGCTGGTCGCCAACGACATCTCGCCGGCCGACATGCTGCAGTTCAAGGGCAGCGTGTTCACCGGCTTCGTCACCGACGTCGGCGGCAAGAACTCCCACACGGCGATCGTCGCCCGCAGCCTGGACATCCCCGCGGTGGTCGGCGCCCGGGAGGCGAGCCGCCTGATCCGCCAGGACGACTGGGTCATCATCGACGGCGATGCCGGCCTGGTCATCGTCGACCCGCCGCCCATCGTGCTGGAGGAATACCGCTTCCGGCAGCGCCAGTCCCAGGTCGAACGTGAACGCCTGCACCGGCTGCGCCACAAGGCGGCGGTCACGCTGGATGGGGCGCGGGTCGAGCTGCTGGCCAACATCGAGCTGCCGGGCGACGCCCCGGGCGCGCTGGCCAGCGGCGCCGAAGGCATCGGTCTGTTCCGCAGCGAGTTCCTGTTCATGAACAGGGAAGGCGCACTGCCGGACGAAGAGGAACAGTACGTTGCCTACCGGGATGCGGTCCTGGCGATGAACGGACTGCCGGTCACGATCCGCACCGTCGACATCGGCGCGGACAAGCCCCTCGAGCGCATGTCAGGCCACGAACTGCGCCACGAGCACACGCTGAACCCGGCGATGGGCTTGCGGGCCATCCGCTGGAGTCTTTCAGAGCCGCAGATGTTCGAGGCTCAGGTGAGGGCGATCTACCGTGCGGCTGCACATGGGGCCGTCCGACTGCTGATCCCCATGCTCACGCATGCCAACGAGATTACCGCCAGCCTGGCGGTCATCAAGCGTGTGCGGGAACAGCTGATGCGCGAAAGCGTGGCGCACGGCGCCATCGAGGTCGGCGCCATGGTGGAGGTGCCGGCGGCGGCGCTGAGCTTGCCGCTCTTCCTGCGGCACTTTGACTTCGTCTCCATCGGCACCAACGACCTGATCCAGTACACGCTGGCCATCGACCGCGCGGACGAGGCGGTCGCACACCTGTACGACCCCTGGCATCCGGCCGTCCTGAGGCTGATCGCCGACACCATCCAGCAGGCCAACCAGGCCGGCAAGGGCGTGTGCGTGTGCGGAGAGATGGCCGGCGACATCGAATTCACCGAGGTGCTGATCGGCTTCGGGCTGCGCTCCTTCAGCATGCATCCGGCCTGCATCCCGGCGGTGAAGCAACGCATCCTCCGATCCGAGGCACGCCGTCTGGAGGCTTACGCGCACGACGTGCTCCGCTCCGAGGATCCCCGCACCGTGGTCCGTGCGGCCATCACCAGCAGCGTGAAGGCGGCGGCCTGAGGCACGCGCCTCCGGGCTGAATGCCCGGGTCCTTGCAGCCGCGGATCAGCCTTTCTCTTTCTTCTAGCGGCTCAATCGAAGCGTCGGAAGCCGCGGCCACTTCCCTGGCGTCGCGGGAACCGGGGCGGCCTCCATGAGCTGCTCCTGTTCGAGGGGCCCTGCGCTTGACCAATCGCTTGCGAGCGGAGCCACGTGCCGTCCAACTTTTTTCGCCGAGGGTCTTGCGGGGCGGGAAAGAACCGATGCATAATTGCGGTCTTCGCTGATCGCAACAACTTCTGGTTGCGGCGGTTGACGAAGCCGAGGCGCAGGGTTTCGGTGCGGTCGGGTCTGACGACGTTGAGCTTGAGGGTGCGAACCTGAGGGTTTCTGGAGTCGGTTCTGGCGGTGTTGAGCGCGGTCGTCGACGAAGTCAAAAAATTTCAAACGAAGTTGTTGACAGACTCGAAATAACGACAGATACTCTCGCTTCTGTGCTGTTGACACCAAGTCGCAGCAAGCAACGACGGCAATACTCAACTGACGCTTCGGCGAGGTTGAGGTGGCTGTCAGCTCTTTAAAAATTTACAGCCGATAAGCGTGGGCGTTTGAAGGCGAATGCCAAGTCCTGGGTAAAACCGGGATGTCAAACGCTCACGGAAGAAGTGAAGATTATGTCACTTCAATTCCGTTGA
>NZ_JAUZEE010000009.1 GCF_030705305.1 Leptothrix discophora
CTCAAGACCTCTTCGGGTGAACACCCGCAACAACCTATTGAACCTTCACACCTAGGCTGATGCGTTTCTCCTTGCCGTTGATCCGGTACTTCAGCCGCCACCACTTGCCCCCGCTGGGGGCAAGCTCGAGGTAGAGCCCGCCGGCGTCGAACAGCCGCTGGGTCTTGTCAGTAGGGCGGGCCTTGCGGATCGCGACATCGGTCAGGGGCATTTGGGGGCAACTCCCGATGGGGGCAACTCTTGTTGCCCCCAATGTAGCCCCCAAAGTACCTGCGCTTCAATGGCCGATCGTGGAGCGAAGTGGGACGTCGCTCTCGGTGTTTACCTAGGTAAATCGGCATCCAGGCGCTTGGTCTGGGACGTTCTGGAGCCGTAGGAAACGACCAATTGGTCCCGCCGACAGGAATCGAACCTGTATTTGCCGCTTAGGAGGCGGCCGTTCTATCCATTGAACTACGGCGAGTGCGCGTCAGGGTGACGGGCTGGACGAGGCGCCCGTGGCGGGCGCCGGCGCGGATTCTAGAGGCGTGGCGCGGCGGGTCGGCCGGCCGGGGATGGGGATCAGCCGGGGCAGGTCGGTGATGTCGGGCGGCAGCACGTCGTCGCCCCATTTCCAGGTCCAGATCAGGTCCAGCGCGTTCTCGTTGCCCGACAGCGCGCGCAGGGTGAAGCGCTGGGCCGCGCGGTAGATCAGCTGCCAGTTGCCGGCCGCCGCGTTCAGGCTGCGCTCGTAGCCGACGAACCAGCGCCGGCTGAGCTGCTTGCCCAGCGTGACGACGGTCTCGCGGGTGTCGCCGGTCTCGCTTTGGCGCACCGACAGCTCGTCCAGCCCGATGCGCTCGATCAGCGACGGCGAGTCCTGCTCGCCCGACAGCAGCGCGAAGGCGGCGCGCTGCAGCAGCGCCAGGTCGGTGCGGCCCAGGCCGTCCGAGGCGCGGCCCAGCAGCAGCCAGGAGAGCTTGTCGGTGTCGGTCATCGTCGGGCTGCTGAACAGCCGCACGCGCGGGGCCTGCGCGGTGCCGGTGATCAGCACGCCCACGCGCACGTCCTCCAGGTCGGACCGGGTCGCCTCGATGTCCAGCCGCGGGTTCTCGGGCGCGCCGATGAAGGTGATGATCCCGCGGTCGACCGTCAGCTTCTGGCCATAGGCCGCGTAGGTGCCGTCCTCGGCCCGGATCACGCCGCCGAGCGCGAACTTGTTGCCGGGGCTGCTCAGGCGCAGGTCGCCGGCCAGGCGGGTGTTCAGGCCGCGGCCCTTGAGCATGAAGGACGGCCCCAGGTCCATGCGCAGGTCGACCTGGTTGATGCGTGGGTCGCGGGTCTGGGCGGCGGCGCGGGCGGCGGCTTCCTCGGGGCGCTGGACGTCGACGTCGTCGGCCAGGCTGGGCGCGTCGTCGTTGCTGAAGTCGATGCGGCCCTCGTCGGCCTTCAGGCTGCCGGTCAGCACGGTGCTGCGGGCGTCGAGCCTGAGCTGCGCGTCGCCGCTGACGACCAGGCGGCGGTCGACCCGCTGCAGCGCGGCGAACTTCTCGGCCTTGGCCTGCAGCGTCAGGCGCGGCGTGTCGCCCAGGGTCAGCTCGCCGGTGGCGGTGGCGCGGCCCTCGCCGGCGCGCAGGCTGAAGGTCTCGATCCGGGCCCGGCTGCCGTCGAAGCGGACCTGCATCTGGGCCTCGTTCCAGTCGACGCCCTGCAGCAGGTTGCGCACGGCGATGCGCTGGCCGACCAGCTCGCCGCTCAGTTCGGGCTGGCCGAGCCGGCCGGCCAAGCGTGCGTTGCCACCCAGCCGGCCCGACAGCCGCCAGCCGGCCGGCAGCCAGCGGCCCCAGTTGCCGAGCTGGGCGATCTGCAGGTCCAGCCGGCCGTCGATGAAGGCCTGCCGGTCCGGCCACCAGTCCGATGCGCGGGTCTGCAGGCTCTGCTCGCCGTTGAGCCGGCCGAGGTTGCCGCCGCTGATGTGCTGCATCAGGCGCCAGCGGCCTTCCTGCGCGCTGAGCACGAAGCGCAGGTCTTCCAGGCCAAGCCGCTGCGGGTTCTTCGGGTTGTCCGGATCGGTCACGCGCAGGTCGCCCGATTCGCGCAGCACGCTGGCGTCCAGGCTGAAGCGTTCGGGTGTGGCCTGCAGGTCGATGTGGCCGCCGATGCGCAGGTCGCCGCCCCAGCCGAAGCCGGGCTGCATGCGCTGCAGGATGGGCGCGACCTCGATCGCGTCGAGCTGGCTGCGCAGGCTCAGGCGCTCGACCGGCTCCGGCCCGCTGCGGTCCTGTTGCCAGGCGAACTGGCGCAGCGCGAGGTGGATGTCACCCAGGTGGGCGCGGGTCTCGCCCAGCGTCAGCTCGGTGCGCTCGGGCGACTGGTCCAGCGTGATGCGGGTCGGGTCCAGCGTCAGCCGCAGCGGACGCGGCAGCAGGCCGGTGTTGCCGGTCAGGCTGGCGGCGGTGACGCTGCGCGGGGTTTCGCGCTCGCGCAGCTCGAAGCGGTCGATGCGGCCCTGCCAGACCAGCCGGGCGCTGCGCAGGTCGACCTGCCAGCCGCCGGCGGTGTCGAGCTCGGTGGCGAGGGCGGTGAGGGCGTTGGCATTGGCGTTGGCGCTGGTGTTGGCGTTTGTGTTCGTGTTCGTGTTCTTGCCGGAAGAGGCCGTCGCGCCCGCGGTCGTTGCCTTGGCGGCGGCGTCGACCACCCGCCGCGTCATCTCGTCGATGCGGGCCTGCAGCTGGTGGGCCTCGCCGCGGCCGGTGGTCTTGAGCGTGGCGCGGCGCAGGCGCCAGCCGGCCAGCTCGGCCTCGTCGATGCCGCCGTCGATCTCGACCGGGTCGTTGGCCGACGTGCCGATCTGCCACTGGCCCTGCAGCCCGGCCAGCCGGCCGATGCCGCTGCCGGACAGTTCGGGGATGCGCAGACGGCCGCCGCTGCGCAGCTGCGGCCAGCGGCCGTCCAGGCTGGCCTGGGCGTCGCCACGGCCGGCCAGCGCGATCGCCTGGGTCGGCTCGATCGCGCGCAGCCAGGGGTTGAAGATGGCGAGGTCGCCGCTGTCGGTCTCGAACTGCCAGTGGTCGCGGGTGCCGACCGGGTCGATGTCGCCACCCAGGCTCAGGCGGGTCGGCCGGTCGGTCGGGCCGAGTTCGAGGTTGAGCCGCATGCGCGCCTGCGACAGTGCCGAGGCGGCCTGCGGCGTGCCGTCGAGTTCGAGCTCGCCCGACAGCGGCACGCCGGCCCAGCGGCTGGGCTGCAGCGTCAGGCGGGCCTCGCCGCGCAGCTGGCCCAGGCCGGCCAGGTTGCGTTCGGCCCGGGCGGGCAGGACGACGTCGGCATCGAGCCTGCCGTTCAGGCGATGCGGGCCGGCGGCCAGCAGGCGGTCGATCGCATCGGCCGGGTTCAGCAACGAGGCACGCGGCCACCAGATCGCCGGGTCGAAGTCGCGCAGCGTGCTGCGCCATTGCAGCGCGAACTGGCCGGGCCGGCGCGACAGCGTGCCGCTGGCTTCGAGCCGCGCGCCGCCGGCATCGGCCTGCAGGCGGGTGACGTGCAGCTGCTGGTCGTTGGCATCGCCGTCCAGGGCCAGCGTGACGGCCGGCAGGCCGGCGCCGATCAGCTGGCCGGTCAGGCGGGTGCGGGCCTGGGCCTGGAAGCCGCGCGTCGCGGCGCCCCCGTCCGGCCACGGCAGCGCGAGCTGGAGTGCCAGCGGGCCGCCAACCTGCAGCGCCGGGCTGGCCGGCACCAGCCGCTGCGGCTGCAGGTTGGCCAGCTCGGCGTTCAGGTCGATGTCGACGCGCCGCTCGCGGCCTTGCCCGATCAGCGCCCACTGGCCGGTCGCCGACAGCGTGCCGGCCGGCACGGCCGGCGAGCCCAGGCTGAGCTGCAGCGCGCTGACGCGGCCCTGGCCGACCTCGCGCAGGTCGCTGCGCGCGTCCAGCAGCAGGCGGTGGACCGGCAGGCGGCGATCGGACCAGGCGCCGGCCTGGGCGTTGTCGAGCCGGGCCTGCAGGTGCAGCGGCTCGCTGGCCCGGCCGGCCGGATTGGCGTCGAGCTGCAGGTCGACGCGGCCGGTCAGTGCGGTGCGGGGCAGCGCACTGGCCAGCGCGCCCAGGTCCAGCGCGGCCAGTTCGGCGCGCAGCTGGGTCAGCGGCATGGCCTGGGTCGGCTGGATGCGCGCGCTGGCATCGAGCGACTGCCGGGCCGCGCGCAGCTGGGCGACGACGCGGAAATCGGCCAGCGGGCCGTCGGCGCTGGCCTGCAGCTCCCAGTCGCGCACGGCTGCGGCCGTTGCGGGGGGGGCGGTTGTCGTGGCTGTTGTGGCTGTTGTGGGCGCAGCGGTCGGCGCCGTGGGCCCGTTCGATGCGGCGGCGTCGGCCGGTTGCAGCGTCGCATGGGCGCTCAGCGTCATCGGCAGATCGGCCTGGAGCGCCAGGCTGCCGGCCTCCAGGCGCAGCCGGTCCCAGCGGGCCTGCAGCGCGTCGGCCTGGTGGACGCCCTGACGGCCTGCGGCCAGGCGCAGCCGGCCCGACAGCGCGGTCAGCGGCGTCGCGAGGTGGTCGGGCAAGGCCAGTTCGGCCAGTTCGACCCGCTCGACGTCGAGCGCGAAGGGCAGCACCAGGCCCTGGGGCAGGGTCATCGGATCGGGGCTCGGCGGCCGGCTGTCACGCAGCGTGGCACGCACGGCGCTGACCCGGTCGGCCTGCAACGCGAGGTGGGCCGGCACGCGGTCGTCGTGCGGCTGCCAGTGCCAGCGCAGGTTCTGCCAGCGCGGCTGTTCGAGGTCCAGCGTCAGGCCGGGCTGCAGTTCGATGACGAGCCGGCCGAGCGCGAAGTCGGGGTCCATCAGCGCGCCTTGCGGGGCTTCGGCCTCCAGGCCCAGCACCGGCGCGACCCAGGTCAGCAGCCAGCGCGTGCCGATCGCGTGGAAGGGCAGGCTGGCGACCAGCGCCGAGACCGCGACGACCACCGCGACCATCGCGCCGACCAGCTGCTGGCCGTGGCCCCACAGCAGGCGGTCCAGGCGCGGCCGCGTGCGCGGCGGCGGGGCAGCGTCAGGCGTCTGCGGCTCGGGGCGGGTGTCCTCGGTCGACATGGGGGGTCAACGGCCGGTCAGAACGTCACGCCGACGTTGAAGTGCAGGCGCCAGCGGCGGGACAGGTCACCGTAGGCGAGGTCGATGCGCAACGGGCCGACCGGACTGCGCCAGCGCACGCCGAAGCCGGCGCCATAGGCGTTCTTGTGGTCCGACCAGCGCTCGGCGGCGTTGCCGGCGTCGAGGAAGACCGCCCCCCACCAGGCCGGCGTGCTGCGCGAGAACGGCCGTGCCAGCTCGATGCTGCCGGCGCCCAGCACGCGTCCGCCGGTGGCGCTGCCGCTCGCATCGGTCGGGCCCAGGGTCTGGTAGCCGTAGCCGCGCACCGAGTCGTCGCCGCCGGCGCGGAACAGCAGCGTGAAAGGCACGGCGACGTTGTCCCGTGCGAACACCTGGCCCAGCTGCACGCGGCCCTGGCCATACCAGGACGCGCCGAGCGGCCAGTAGCCGGTCAGGCGGCCGGTGGCGCGGCTGAAGAAGCCGCCGTTGTCGGTGCTGGCGTAGGAGCGGCCCACCGCGGTCTCGGCCGACAGGCTGAAGCCGCGGGTCGGCAGGATGGGGTGGTCGAGGTCGCGCCAGACCCAGTGGTAGTTGACGGTGCCGGCCTTGGTGTCGTCGGTCATCAGGCCCGAGTTCAGGTCGCGCGTCATCGCGCGTTGCCACTCGACGAAGTAGAGCCGCTCGATGCGCTCGGTGTCCTGCGTGCGGCCCAGGCGCAGCCGTTCGTTGGTGACGCGCAGGCCGCTGGCATCGGTGCGGGTCAGCGCCGCGCCGATCAGGTTGCGGTAGGGCCCCGGCTGCGGGTGCGAGGTCAGGTCCAGCGACAGCGACTGGGCGCTGCGGCCGACCTGCAGCTTGGTCTTGGCCTGCCAGCCGAAGCCGGCGATGCGCTGGTGCAGGTGCTCCAGCGTGATGCGCGGTCCGCTCAGGTCCGAGGCGCCGACGCCGAAGGTGGCCTGCTGCATCGACTGCTCGCTCACGCGCACCGTCACCGGCATCGCGCCGGCCTGTTCCGGGTCCGGGTCGTAGAGCACGCTGACGTTGTCGAACAGGCTGGACTTGACCAGCCGGTCCTGGAAGTCGAGCAGGGTCTGCTCGCGCAGCGGCTCGCCGGTCTCGAAGTTCAGCAGCGCGGTGATGGCATCGGGGCGGACATGGTCCAGGCCCTCGAAGCGCAGCGTGCCGAAGCGGAAGCGCGGCCCGCTGTCGACCACGACGAACAGGTCGGCGCGCTGGCCGGCGGTGTCGATCTGGGCCACGCTGCCGCTGATCTGGGTGGCCGCATAGGCCTGGGCCCGTGCGCTGGTGATGACGGCGGCCTTGGCCTCGGCCCAGGCGCTCTGGGTGTAGGGGCTGCCTTGCGGCAGGGTCCAGCCGCTGCGCAGGCGCTCGACCAGCGCGACCGCGTCGGCGTCGCCGGCCTCGGCGTCGACCGCCAGCGGGCCCTGGATCTCCAGCCGGACCTCGCCGACCTCGGTGCGCGCGCCGGGCTCGATGTCCAGCCCGACCTTGAGCGCCAGCGGCTTGTCGCCGGCGACCGGCGCCGTGCCGTCGGTCTCGTCGATGCGGGTGCTGACGCGGGCGTTGAAGTAGCCCTCGGTCTCCAGCAGCTTGCGGGCCTGCGCCGGCGCGGCCGCCAGCAGCCGGATCAGCTCGATGCGCGTGATGCGCTCGGCCTCGGCCAGCGACTCGTAGCGCGCCAGGTCGAGGTGCCGGCGCAGCAGCGCGGCCTGCGCCGCGTCGACGCCGCGGATGTCGAGCTGCCAGGTGACGTAGCGCTGCTCGCGGGCGCGCTCCTCGGCGATGAGCGCGTCCTCGACGGCGACATCGGCGGCATCGGCGGTCCCGGCCGCGTCGCCCGGCGTGTCGCCATCGAGCGGGACGGGGCCGGGGTCGGTCTCCAGGGCCACGACCTGGGCCGGTGCGAGCGGCGCTGCCAGCAGCCCGCTCCCCAGCGTGACCAGCAGCCAGGACAGCCGCGCAGCCGATCGCAAGGTCGCGCGGCTCACTTCGACAACTGGCGCATCGCCTGTTCGAGGCCCGCCAGCGTGAGCGGATACATGCGCTGGTGGACCAGCTGCTGCACGATCGAGATGCTCTGGCGGTAGTCCCAGACGCCGAGCGGCTCGGGGTTGATCCAGGCGTGCTGCGGGAAGGCGTGGGTCAGGCGCTGGATCCATTCCGCGCCGGGCTCGGCGTTGTTGTATTCGACGCTGCCACCGACCTGCAGGATCTCGTAGGGGCTCATGGTCGCGTCGCCGACGAAGACCAGCTTGTAGTCCTTGTTGAACTTGCGGATCACGTCCCAGGTCGGTGTCTTCTCGGCGTGGCGACGCCGGTTGTTCTTCCACAGGTGGTCGTAGACGCAGTTGTGAAAGTAGAAAAACTCGAGGTGCTTGAACTCGCTCTTGGCGGCCGAGAACAGCTCCTCGACGCGGTGGATGTGCTCGTCCATCGTGCCGCCGACGTCCATCAGCAGCAGCACCTTGATGCGGTTGTGGCGCTCCGGGACCATCTGGATGTCCAGCATGCCGGCGTTCGCAGCGGTCCTGTGGATGGTGCCGTCGAGGTCCAGCTCGGTGGCCTCGCCCTCGCGGGCGAAGCGGCGCAGCCGGCGCAGCGCGACCTTGATGTTGCGCGTGCCCAGCTCGACCGTGTCGTCATAGTCGCGGTAGGCGCGCTGTTCCCAGACCTTGACCGCGCTGCGGTTGCGGCTCTGGCCGCCGATGCGGATGCCCTGCGGGTTGGTGCCGCCATGGCCGAAGGGGCTGGTGCCGCCGGTGCCGATCCACTTGTTGCCGCCCTCGTGGCGGCCCTTCTGTTCTTCCAGGCGCTGCTTGAGCGTGGCCATCAGGTCGTCCCAGTCGAGCGCCTGGAGCCGGGCGCGTTCTTCCGGGCTGAGCTGGCGTTCCAGCGTCTGGCGCAGCCAGTCCATCGGGATCTCGCCGGTGAAGTCGGTCAGCATCTCGACGCCCTTGAAGTAGGCGCCGAAGGCCCGGTCGAACTTGTCGAACTGGGTCTCGTCCTTGACCAGCACGGTGCGGGCGAGGTGATAGAACTTGTCCACCGTGGGCCCGCCGTCGTCGTCGAGCACGCCCGCGCCCAGGGCCTCCAGCAGCGCCAGGTACTCGGTCACCGAGACCTTCAGCTTCGCGCTGCGCAGCGTGTAGAAGAAGTCGATCAGCATGGCTGTGAGGATACGACGAGGGGGCCGTGGCGCTGGCCGGAGGGCGACGCTTCAGCCGCGCGGCGAGGCGGCCGGATGACGCGCCAGCCAGTCCAGCACCTCGCGATACCAGAGCCGGCTGTTGCGCGGGCCGTCGATCCAGTGGTGCTCGTCCGGGAACCACAGCAGCCGGGCCGGCACGCCGCGGGCCTTGAGCGTGTTGTAGTGGGCCAGGCCCTGCGCGTCGGGCACGCGGTAGTCGCGTGCGCCGTGCGAGACCAGCGTCGGCGTCTCCATGCGCGCGGCCAGGCTGGCGGGGCTCTGCAGCGCGATCAGCTCGGCCCGGTCCCAGTAGTCGGCGCCCAGCTCGCGGGCATGGGTCTCGTAGGCATCGTCGGCATACATCGCCTGCCAGTCCCAGCAGCCGGCATGGCAGACCAGCGCGGCATAGCGGCCCGGTTCGGCCGCGCCGTTGAGCCAGGCGGCCAGGCAGCCGCCGTAGCTGCCGCCGGCGGCGTGCAGGCGGCGCGGATCGGCCCAGGGCTGGGCCAGCAGCCAGTCGCTGGCGGCCTCGATGTCCTGCACCTCCAGCTCGCCCCAGCGGTGGGTGATGCTGTCGAGGAAGGCATAGCCCCAGCCGCTCGAGCCGTGGTAGTTGACGCAGGCGACGACGTGGCCGGCGGCGGCGAAGACGTGCGCGTTCCAGCGCCAGTGCCAGTTGTCGCCGTAGACCGAATGCGGGCCGCCGTGCAGCAGGTGCAGAACCGGGTGCCGGGCCGGGTCGGACGCGGCCGGGTCCAAGCCTGGCGGGTAGAACAGCCGCATCGTGACCGCGTCGCCGAGTGCGCCGTCGAAGGTCACGACCTCGGTGGAGGCCAGGCGATGGCGGCGCAGCAGCTCGTCGTTGAGCCGCTCGACGCGGCGCGGCGGCTGGCCCGGCAGGCGGGTCCAGAGCTGCGGCGGGTGGTCGGCGCCTTCGAGGGCGACGGCCAGCGTGCCGGCCTTCTTGTCCCAGCCGGCGACCCAGCCACCGCCCCAGGCGGCGTCGCCGGTCTCGCCGGTCTCCTCGACCCGCCGCGCGACCAGCCGCTCGGCGCGCCGGTCGGCCAGGTCGAAGCGCCAGAGCGGCTGGCTGCCGCGGTCCTGCGCGGTCAGCAGCACCGACAGGCCGTCCTCGTCCCATTGCAGCGGCGCCTGGACCGCGTGGTCCCACTGCGCGCTCTCGACCGCCCAGCGGCCGTCGTGGGCCTGCCAGACCGCCAGCTGCGGCGGCATCGTGTACTTCAGGCCGCGGTGGCTGGCGATGAAGGCGATGCGGTGGCCGTCGGGACTGTGGCGCGGTGCGTCCAGGTGCCAGTCGGGATGCTGTGCGATTTCCTGCACCGCGCCGCTGGCGACCTCGATGCGGGCCAGCGCCAGCGGGTGGCCGTGGTGCTTGTGCGGCGCGGGGTCGTGCACGAAGACGATGTGGCGGCCGTCCGGCGAGACGTCGAAGGCGTTCTCGTTGAGGTCGAAGCGCGGCAGCTCGTGCGCGCTGCCCTCGAACAGGTCACGCAGCCGGCCGCTGGCCAGGTCCAGCACCAGCAGGTGCGGCACCCGGCCCATCGGCAGGTTGCGGTCCCACCAGCGGTAGAGCGATTCCTCGGTCACCAGCGCCGACTGGCCCTGTGCGCGAGCGGCCTGCATCTGGCGTGCCTGCGCCTTGCCGCCACGCAGCGCCGGCCAAACCCAGGACACCAGCGCGATGCGGCGCCCGTCCGGGAACCAGCGGAAGGCGACCACGCCGGTGGGCACCTGCGCGGCGCGATGCGCCTCGCCGCCATCCGGGTCGATCAGGTAGAGCTGCGGCTCCTCGTCGTGCTGGCCCTGCTGCTCGCGCCGGGCGATGAAGGCGATGCGGTCGCCACGCGGGCTCCAGGACGGCCGGCTGTCGCCGTGGCCGCAGTGGGTCAGGGCCCGGCCGGCACCGGCCGGACCCTGGGTCGGGAAGACCCACAGGCTGGAGACGAGGCGGTCGTGCGCCATGTCCGGGCGCGCCACGGCGGCGACCGCGCGGCTGCCGTCCGGACTCAGGCTGGGCGTGCCCAGGCGCTGCAGCTGCCACAGCGTGTCGACCGTGTAGGGGGCGTGTCGGGCCATGCGGTTCTCCGGTCGTGGCGGCTTGCCGGGACCTGATCGCGGCGGCGGGTGTCGTCGCTCAGGCCGGCCGCGGGCGCTCCATCAGCCAGCGCAGGTGCGTGTCGATGGTGGGCCATTCGGGGGCAACGATGCTGTAGACGCAGGTGTCGCGCAGCAGGCCGTCGCGGGTGCGCTGGTGGTGGCGCAGGATGCCGTCGAGCTGCGCGCCCAGGCGCTCGATGGCGCGGCGGCTCTGCTGGTTCAGGCGGTGGGTGCGGAACTCGACGGCGATGCAGCCCAGCGTCTCGAAGGCATGGCGCAGCATCAGCCACTTGGCCTCGGTGTTGAGGCCGTTGCGCTGCACCCGCGGGGCCAGCCAGGTCGAGCCGATCTCGACCCGGCGGTTGGCCGCGTCGATGTTCATGTAGGTCGACATGCCGGCCGGCCGGCCTTCGGCATCCAGCACCGTGTAGGGCCGCATGGTGCCGGCGGCCTGCAGGGCCAGGCGGCGCTCGATCTCGCGGTCCATCGCGTCGGCGGCCGGCACGGGCGTGTACCAGAGCCGGTCCAGTCCGCTGTCGGCGATCTCGGCCGACAGGGCCGGGCCATGGTCGAGCGACAGCGGCACCAGCGCGACGCGCCGGCCCTTGAGTGCCACATGCGCGGGCCAGCCGGCTGGATCGGGCGCGCTCATGTCAGCGGCCCTTGCCCTTCTTGCCGCTGTCGACCGGCGACTTCGCCTTGCTGGCCGGGGCGGTGGCCGATGAGGCCGTGGCCGGCTCGCGCTTGAGCAGCCGGCGCGCGGCCGCCTTGCCCAGACCGGCACCCAGGCCGACCAGCACGATGCCGCCCATGGCCCTGGCGTCCCAGTTGGTGTTGGTCAGGAAGTCCAGGCCCAGCCAGCGGGCCAGCAGGCCACCGGCGAGCGCGCCGCCGACGAAGCCGAGGGCATCGACCAGGCCTTCGCCCAATGCGTTCTTGATCTGCGGGTCCATCGTCTCGTTCTCTGTTCTTGTGGGTGGGGTGCGGGGGAGATCAGCGGTTGCGGCTCTGCATGAACACGAGCTTCTCGAACAGCGTCAGGTCCTGCTCGTTCTTGAGCAGCGCGCCGACCAGCGGCGGGATCTGGACCTTGTCGTCGCCGCTGTGCAGGGCCTCGGCCGGGATGTCCTCGGCCACCAGCAGCTTGAGCCAGTCGATCAGCTCGCTGGTGCTGGGCTTCTTCTTCAGGCCGGGCAGGTTGCGCACGTCGTAGAAGTTCTTCAGCGCGGCGGCCAGCAGGTCCTGCTTGAGGTGCGGGAAGTGGACGTCGACGATGCGGCGCATCGTGTCCGCCTCAGGGAACTTGATGTAGTGGAAGAAGCAGCGGCGCAGGAAGGCGTCCGGCAGCTCCTTCTCGTTGTTGCTGGTGATGAACAGCAGCGGCCGGTGCTTCGCCTTGATCAGCTCGCGGGTCTCGTAGACATGGAACTCCATGCGGTCGAGCTCGCGCAGCAGGTCGTTGGGGAACTCGATGTCGGCCTTGTCGATCTCGTCGATCAGCAGCGCGACCGGACGGTCGGCCGTGAAGGCCTGCCAGAGCGTGCCCTTGACGATGTAGTTCCGGATGTCCTTGACCCGTTCCGAATCGCTGCCCAGGGCCAGCTGCGAGTCGCGCAGCCGGCTCACCGCGTCGTACTCGTACAGGCCCTGCTGGGCCTTGGTGGTGCTCTTGATGTGCCACTGCAGCAGCGGCATGTTCAGGGCCCGGGCGACCTCCTCGGCCAGCATGGTCTTGCCGGTGCCGGGCTCGCCCTTGATCAGCAGCGGGCGCTGCAGCGTGATGGCCGCGTTGACCGCGAGCATCAGGTCGGGGGTGGCGACGTACTGGTCCGAGCCGGTGAACTTGGGGGCGGTCATGGGGCGTTCCGGGAGGCGCTGCAAGGGGTGCGGCGCAGTATATCGACGGGGTCCTCGGGGTCCGGAGGGCCGCTCAGGGCCGCATCAAGGCTGAAAGGGCGAGCGCTGCGGCGGGTTCTCCGCATGGTCGCGCCGTTCCTTGATGCGGTTGGCATCGTCCATGAAGACCAGTGCCGGCCGGTGCGCGCCGACCTGGTCCTCGTGGACCTGCGCGAAGGCCGCGATGATGACCAGGTCGCCGACCGACGCGCGGCGTGCCGCCGAGCCGTTCAGCGAGATGATCCCGCTGCCGCGCGGGGCCTCGATCACGTAGGTGACGAAGCGCTCGCCGTTGTCGACGTTCCAGACGTGGATCTGCTCGTTCTCGCACAGGTTGGCCGCCTCGAGCAGGTCGAGGTCGATGCCGCACGAGCCCTCGTAGTGGAGCTCGCAGTGGGTCACGGTCGCGCGGTGGATCTTGGACTTGAGCAGGGTGCGGAACATCTTCGCCTTGCCGGTTGGGTGTCAGGGGCGCGGATCATCGCGCATCCCGGCGCCGCTCCAGCAGCGACCGCGCCAGCGCCTCGAACTCGCCCACCGGCACCGGCCGTCCGATCAGGTAGCCCTGGAAGCGGGTGCAGCCGGCGGCACCCAGCAGGCTGCGCTGCAGCTCGGTCTCGACGCCCTCGGCGATCACGTCCAGGTTCATCGTGTGAGCCATCGCGATGATGGTGCGCACGATGGCCTGGTCGTTCGGGTCGGTGGCGATGTCGTTGACGAAGGACCGGTCGATCTTGAGCTGCGACAGCGGCAGGCGCTTGAGGTACTGCAGCGACGAGTAGCCGGTGCCGAAGTCGTCCATCGAGAAGCGCACGCCCGATTCGCCGAGTGCCTGCATCAGGCCGACCACCTCGTTGATGTCGTTGAGCACGGCGCTCTCGGTGATCTCCAGCTTGAGCAGGCCGGGGTCGATGCCGTGCGTGGCCACCGCGCGCCGGACCATCGCCACGAAACCGGGGTCGTGCAGCTGGCGCGCGCTGACGTTGACCGCCAGCGTCAGCCGGCCCAGCAGCGCCTGACCCTGCCAGGCCGCCAGCTGCGCGGCCGCACGCTCGATCACCCACTGGCCGATCGGCACGATCAGGCCGAGGTCCTCGGCCAGGCCGATGAACTCGACCGGCGCGACCAGGCCCCGTTCCGGATGACGCCAGCGCAGCAGCGCCTCCGCACCGATCGGGCGGTGGTCGCTGTCGACCTGGACCTGCGCATGCAGCTCGAACTCGTCGCGCTTGAGCGCCAGCCGCAGGCCGGCCTCGATCTGGCTGCGGTGCTGCAGCGCGGCCTCCATCGTCGGATCGAAGAAGCGCACCGTGTTGCGACCGGCCGTCTTGGCCGCGTACATGGCCGTGTCGGCATGCTTGAGCAGGTCCTCGACCCACGCGCCGTGCTCGAACAGGCGGATGCCCACGCTGCAGGTCGCCACGTAGGCGTCGTCGCCCAGCGCATGCGGCTGCGCGACGGCCGCGCCGATCTTCTCGCCGACGGCCCGCGCGGCGGCGGCGGCGCGGTCGCCGGCCGGGTCCAGGTCCTCCAGCAGCACGACGAACTCGTCGCCACCCAGCCGGGCGACGGTGTCGACCTCGCGAACGATGCCGCACAGGCGCCGCGCCACCTCGATCAGCAGCAGGTCGCCGACGTCGTGGCCGCGGGTGTCGTTGAGGCTCTTGAAGTTGTCCAGGTCGATGAACAGCAGCGCCGCGCGGCGGTGGTTGCGGGCACACGATGACAGCGCGTGGTGCAGCCGGTCGGTCAGCAGGCGACGGTTGGGAAGGCCGGTGAGCGGGTCGTGGAAGGCCAGTCGCTCGATCTCCTGCTCGACCCGCTGCCGGTGCGTGACGTCGCGCGACATCAGCAGCACGCGCGGCGCGGCCGGGTCGTCGTTCAGGGCGGCCGACAGCTCGAAGTGGCTCTCGCCGTGCGGCAGGGGGACCGTGATGCGGCGACCGCGTGAGCTGCCGACCGCGCGGGCCTCGGCCAGCGTCTGCATGACCTGCACAGCGGCCTCGGGCGGCAGCACGTCGGCCACGTTGCGGCCGATCAGGTCCTCGCGCCGCAGCGCCAGCAGGTCGGCGTCGCGGCCCGGCCAGACGTCGAGGTAGCGGCCGTCCAGGTCCATCTCGAACATCAGGTCCGGCACGGTCTGCAGGACGGTCTGCAGGCGCTCGTTGGCGGTGCGCAGGCGGGCGTCGGCATCGGCCCGCCGCTGCGACTGGCGGGTCAGGTGGAAGGCCAGGAAGCTGGCCGACAGGCAGACCAGCAGGCCGACCGCGCGCATCAGGCGCAGGTTGTCGGGCAGCGTGTCGCGGCGCGGGTAGGCCGCGATCTGCCAGCTGCCGCCGGGCAGCACGATGTCCTGCCGGGCCAGCGCGTGCTCGAAGGTGGCGGCCTCGCCGAGGAAGACGTCGCCGCGCGCGCCGGTGGCGTCGCGGCCGCGCAGGGCGACCACGAAGTCCTTCGCCAGCTCGGGCAGGCCCGATTCCTCGAACACGATGTCGGCGTTCAGCGGGATGCTGACCGCGCCGAGGAAGTCGCCGCTGCCGGGCAACTGGCCGGGCACCGCACGGTGCACGGGGATGCGCACGATGATGCCGGTGCCACCCTGCACCAGCGCGACCGGGCCGGCAATGAGGATGGCGCGCGAACGCATCATGCGCTGGTAGGCCGGCCACATCGTCGGCGTCTTGCTGATGTCCAGCCCGACCGCCTTCTCGTTGCCGTTCAAGGGGTAGACCTGCCGCAGCACCGTGCCGCGGATCAGGCCGATGTTGACGAGGCTGGTGTGCTGCTCGGCGGCCTCGCGGGCCATCGTGACGAACTCGGATTCGCTGAAGTCCGGCCGGGTCGCGTAGACCAGCGCCAGGCTCCGGGCCGAGGCGATGACCTGGTTGAGGTGGCTCTCCAGCCGCACCCGCACCAGCGACATCCGCTCCAGCACCCGCGCGCGCTCGTCGTGCGCCAGGTGGATGCGCTCGGTGCGGTCGACCAGGGCCAGCAGCGCACCGACCGCCAGCATCGCCAGCAGGGCGGCCAACCAGGGCCGCCAGGCCATCGGCAGGCGGCACCAGGTCCGCGTGAGCCAACCCGGCGCGTGACGGTCCGGTGCCCGCCGCGCGAGCGCCGGCTGCGACGGGAACGGCAGGTCCAGGGGACTGGCTGCAGCGGTGAGGATCGGGTTCGGGTCGGTCGGCAAGTTCGGATCCGGAGGCTGGACGGCCGTGCGGGGCAGGGCCTGCATGCCGAGTCCGGATGGTGCCTGCTGCTGCTGCGTTTCAGCCTGGATCCAGATCCGGAAACACCCTGGGGTGTGATGTATTCAGGACCGCCCCAGGGGCGTGGCCACGTGGTGTCACGGGAACTGGCCGCGACCGCTGGCCTGCAGGCCGGACGCGGGTGCCGGCAGGCTGTCCTGCAGCGTCGACCCGTCGCTGGCGGTGATGCGCACGTCCAGCGGACCGTTGCCGACGTCCTGGGCGTGCTCGAAGTAGTTGTAGCTGGTGCGGGCCACGGGGATCCAGCTGCCCGTGCCGCTCGGGCGGATCTCCAGCTTCGCGATCGGCAGCCGGTGGTTGCGCACCTGGATCGCCACCCAGTAGCGGCTGCTGCCTTCCTTGTAGCGGTAGGCGACCGGGCCGCCGATGCTGGCCGGCTCGCCGTGCCAGCGGATGCCGACCCGTCCGGCGACCGGCTCGGCGATGCGGGCGAAGGCCTCGGCACTCAGGTCGACGTCGCCGGGCGCGCACTCGGGGCACCGGTCGACCACCCGCACCGTCACGCTGCCCTTCGGGCCGGTCACGACGATCTGCGCGCCGCAGGCCGCGCTGTCGGCGTAGTCGGCCTGGTTCATCGCCGCGATCAGGCGATCGTCGACCGCCCCGTAGCCGCAAGCGCCAGCGGTGGCCGGCGCACCGGTCGCGAGGCCGGCGTAGTCGTAGTAGGTGCCCTCGCCCTGGCGGCTCGTGGCCTGCACGAAGGCCGTGCCGGGGCTCTGTGCGGGGTCCGCACCTCCTGAACCGCCACCGCCCCCACCGCCCCCACCACTGCCCCCACCGCCACAGGCCACCAGCAGGGTCGTCAGGATGGCGATCAGGCTGACCCCGGCACGGGACCGCGGTCGGGACGGCAGGGCCGTCGTTGCACGGGGGCGGGCGTCGCAGCAGGCGAGGTGGTTCACGGGCAGGTCGGATGTTTTCTTCATTTTGGGCCGCCCACGCGGGCCGGGGTGTCGATGTCGACATCGTGACAACAGCGCGGCGAGCAGGCGTTCACGGCTGTGTCCGGGCCGGCGCCCGGCAGCGTCGGCAAACCGGGCCTGAACTGGGGTCCAAGCCGGCCCTACTTCCCGCGATCGGCACGGGGGTGGCTCCCTACGATGACGCACATCAGCGGGAACGCGCCTTCAGCGCTCGCGACGCTCGCCGCGGCCGTTGTCTCGCTGTCGCCCACGCCGCCGAAGCTCACGACTCTTACAAACCGGATCGCACCGTGAAACGCACCTCTCTTCGCCTGTCGACGCGCTTGTTCCTCGCTTTCGGCGCGATCGTGTTCATGTCCATCCTGGCCAGCGCCCTGTCGCTGCACCAGCTGAGCGAGGTCCAGTTGAACCTGGACGACATCGTCAAGGACAACAACGTCAAGCTCGGCTTGTCCGGCGAGATGCGCGATGCCGTGCATGTCGTCACCCGTGTCGAGCGCACCCTGCTGCTGCAGACCGATCCGACCGACCAGGCGGCCTCGCTCGCCAGGATCGAGGTGGCCCGCGCCCGCTACGACAAGGCGCGCGAGGCGCTCGACGCGCTGCCGGCGAGCGAAGCCGGCATGGCCCTGCGTCGCGCCATCGACGACGCGCAGAAGGTCGCGCGTCCGCTCAACGACCGCGTCATCAAGGCCGCCATGGCCGGCAACGTCGGCGTGGGGGTCGACCTGCTGATGAAGACCGGCAACCCGGCCAACGAGGCCTGGCAGGCGGCGATCCAGGCCAACCTGGATTTCCAGACCCAGAGGAACGCCGAACAGTACGACGAGGCCACCGCGTCCTATCTCGTCGCCCGCAACCTGCTGATCGGCGCCGCGCTGGTGTCGCTGCTGCTGGCTGGCACGCTGGCCGTGCTGGTGGTGCGCAGCATCGTCGACGAACTGGGTGCCGAACCGGCCGAGGTCGCCGATGCGCTGCATGCGGTCGCCAACTCCGACCTGAGCCGCACCATCCGTGTCCGTCCGGGCGACCAGCACAGCGTGATGTCCGCGCTCTCGCGCATGCAGGCGTCGCTCGGCGGCGTGGTCTCCAACGTGCGCGGCAATGCCGAGAGCGTGGCCACCGCCAGCTCGCAGATTGCCCAGGGCAATGCCGACCTGAGCCAGCGCACCGAGGAACAGGCCAGCGCGCTGCAGCAGACCGCCGCGACCATGGAAGAGCTGGGCACGACCGTGCGCAGCAACGCCGACAACGCCCGACAGGCCAACCAGCTGGCGCAGGGCGCCTCCGACGTCGCCGGCCGCGGCGGCGAGGTGGTGGGCCGCGTGGTCGACACCATGAAGTCGATCAACGACAGCTCCAAGAAGATCGCCGACATCATCACCGTCATCGACGGCATCGCCTTCCAGACCAACATCCTGGCGCTCAACGCCGCCGTCGAAGCGGCGCGGGCCGGCGAGCAGGGACGCGGCTTCGCGGTCGTGGCCGCCGAGGTCCGCACGCTGGCGCAACGCAGCGCCGGTGCGGCCAAGGAGATCAAGTCGCTGATCACCGCCAGCGTCGAGCAGGTCGAGCAGGGCACCACGCTGGTCGACCAGGCCGGACAGACCATGGACGAGATCGTCGGCGCGATCCGCCGCGTCACCGACATCGTGGCCGAGATCAGCGCCGCCTCCAGCGAGCAGAGCAGCGGCGTCAACCAGGTCGGCCAGGCCGTGTCGCAGATGGACCAGGTCACGCAGCAGAACGCCGCGCTGGTCGAGGAAAGCGCGGCGGCCGCCGAAAGCCTCAAGGCCCAGGCCCAGGCGCTGGTGCAGACCGTCGCGGTGTTCCAGCTCGGCGGCGCTCACGCGGGCCCGTCCAGCCACCCGGTGATGCCGGCCCCGGCCAGCCATGCCGCGCCCGCCCGTCCGGCCTACAAGCCGACGCCGATGAAGGCCAGCGCCCCGCGCAAGCCTGCGCCGGTCGAGCCGATGCGGCCGGCCACGGCGGCCACTGCGGCCACGGCGGCCACTGCGGCCACCTCCGCGACCGCCACGGCTTCGGCCAGCGTCGACGACAGCTGGGAAACCTTCTGAACGGGCCGGGTCAGCATTCGACGATGTTGACCGCCAGACCGCCGCGCGCGGTCTCCTTGTACTTGCTCTGCATGTCCGCACCGGTCTCGCGCATGGTCTTGATGACCTTGTCGAGGCTGACGTGGTGGGTGCCGTCGCCGCGCAGGGCCATGCGGGCGGCGTTGATGGCCTGGACCGAGGCGATCGCGTTGCGCTCGATGCAGGGGATCTGGACCAGTCCGCCGACCGGGTCGCAGGTCAGGCCGAGGTGGTGTTCCATGCCGATCTCGGCGGCGTTCTCGACCTGTTCGGGCGTGCCGCCCATGACCGCGCACAGCGCGGCGGCGGCCATGGAGCAGGCCACGCCGACCTCGCCCTGGCAGCCGACCTCGGCGCCGCTGATGCTGGCGTTCTCCTTGTAGAGGATGCCGATGGCGGCGGCGGTCAGCAGGAAGTCGATGACGCTGGCGTCGGTCGCGCCCGCCATGAAACGTGCGTGGTAGTGCAGGACGGCGGGCACGATGCCGGCCGCGCCATTGGTCGGCGCGGTGACGACCCGGCCGCCGGCCGCGTTCTCCTCGTTGACGGCCAGCGCGTAGAGGTTGACCCAGTCCAGCACCTGCAGCGGATCGCGCAGCGCGGCTTCCGGATGGGCCAGCAGCTTGCGATGCCACCCCGCGGCGCGACGCCTGACCTGGAAGCCGCCGGGCAGCACGCCTTCGGTGGCGCAGCCGCGCCGCACGCAGTCCTGCATGACCTGCCAGATGCGCAACAGGCCGGCGTCGATCGCCGCGTCGTCGCGCCAGTGGCGTTCGTTGACGCGCATCACGCCGGCGATGTCCAGGCCGTGCGCACGGCATTGCGCCAGCAGGTCCGCGCCGCTGTGGAAGGGCAGGGGCAGCACGGTGGTGTCGGGCGCGATCGTGGCGTGGCGGCTGCCGTCGGCCGCCAGCGTGTCGGCCACCACGAAGCCGCCGCCGACCGAGTAGTAGATGCGGCTGTCGAGCGCGCCGCCGTCGCCGTCCCAGGCGCTCAGGCGCATGCCGTTGGTGTGCAGCGGCAGCTGCTCGCGGCGCAGGAAGCGCAGGTCCTCGGCCTCGCGGAAGTCGATCGCGTGGCCGCCGGCCAGCATCAGCCGGCCCTCGGACCTCACCCGCGCCAGGCGCGCCGGGATGGCCTCGATGTCGACGTGCTCGGGCGACTCGCCCATCAGCCCCAGCAGCACCGCCTTGTCGCTGCCGTGGCCCTTGCCGGTCGCGCCGAGCGAGCCGTGCAGGCGGCACTCGATGCGGGCCACACGGGCCAGCAGGCCGTCGCCGGCCAGCCGCTCGACGAACATCCTGGCCGCCCGCATCGGCCCGACGGTGTGGGAGCTGCTCGGCCCGATGCCGATCTTGAAGAGGTCGAAGACGCTGACGGCCATGGGCCGATCTTCACCCCGTCGCCCCGGACCGGCCATCGGGTCAGCCACGCAGGTCGACGGCCCGGCCAGGTCGGGGCCGGTGAGCCTGGCACGGTCGGCGAGGGCCTGGATTGCACGGGTTTGAATGCAGCCTCGCGCATCACGACGCATCCTGGGCGGGGCGGGAGCGTGTACCGTGCGGCCCCGTCGCGCCCGCTGCGCGTCGTCCCGACCTTCCCCCTCAGGAGACCCTCGCATGAAGCTCTATTTCAGCCCCGGCGCCTGCTCGCTGTCGCCCCACATCGCCCTGTACGAAGCCGGTCTGGCCTTCGAGGCCGTGCTGGCCAGCACCAAGACCAAGAAGCTCGCCGACGGCAGCGATTTCCTGGCCATCAACCCCAAGGGCCAGGTGCCCGTGCTGGAACTCGACAACGGTGTGCGCCTGACCGAAGGCCCGGCCATCGTCCAGTACGTCGCCGACCAAGTGCCGGCCGCCCAGCTGGCGCCGGCCGCCGGCACCTTCGAGCGCTACCAGCTGCAGGAGTGGCTGAACTTCATCACCAGCGAGCTGCACAAGGGCTTCACCCCGCTGTTCACGCCGAACACGCCGGCCGACTACAAGCCCATCGTCGCGCAGCGCCTGGGCGAACGCCTGAGCTGGGTCGACCAGCAGCTGGCCGGGCGCGACTACCTGCTGCCCTCGGGCTACAGCGTCGCCGACATCTACCTGTTCGTGGTGTCGGGCTGGGGCCAGTACGTCGGCGTGGACATCTCCGGCCTGCCCAACCTGGTCGCGCTGCGCGGCCGCATCGCCGCCCGTCCGGCGGTTCAGGCGGCGCTCAAGGCCGAAGGCCTGCTGAAGTGAGTCGCCGGCCCGTCCTCGAACGGGCTCAGGCCGCCGCCACCGCCGCGGCGGCCGGTCGGCTGGCCCGCTGGCGCAGTTCCTCGGACCAGTCGACGATCTCGAGCCGGCCATCGGCATGCTCGACCAGCGCGGTCAGGCTCTCGACCCAGTCGCCGTCGTTGGCGTAGATCACGCCGTCGATCTCGCGCAGCTCGGCGTGGTGGATGTGACCGCAGACCACGCCGTCGACGCCGCGCTTACGGGCCTCGCGGGCGACCGCGCTCTCGAAGTCGCCGATGAAGCTCACCGCGCGCTTGACCTTGAGCTTGAGGTAGCGCGACAGCGACCAGTAGGGCAGCCCCAGGCGCGCCCGCAGCGAGTTCAGGTGCCGGTTCAGGCGCAGCGCGAACTCGTAGAGCCGGTCGCCGACCAGTGCCAGCCAGCGCGCGCACTGCACCACGCCGTCGAACAGGTCACCGTGCGTGACCCAGTAGCGGCTGCCGTCGGCGGTGCGGTGGATGCAGTCCTCGACCACCTCGACGCCACCGAAGTGATGGCCGATGTAGCGCCGCGCGAACTCGTCGTGGTTGCCCGGCACGAAGATCACCCGGCTGCCCTTGCGGACCTTGCGCAGCAGCTTCTGCACCACGTCGTTGTGGGCCTGCGGCCAGAACCAGCGCCGCCGCAGCTGCCAGCCGTCGATGATGTCGCCGACCAGGTAGAGCTGCTCGCACTCGACGCAGCGCAGGAAGTCCAGCAGGGCGTCGGCCTGGCAGCCCGGCGTGCCCAGGTGCACGTCGGAGATGAAGACGCTGCGCACCTTCAAGCGCGTGGCGCGGTCGGGCAGGCTGTCGGAGCCGTCCGATCCGGCCGGATCGTCGGGCGGCAGGAAGTTGCCGACCCAGGCCGGCGGCAGCCCGGCTGACAGGCCGCTGCCGTGGATGCCTTCGGGCAGTGACGTGCGCATCAGGGAGGTGTGGGTCGGATTCATGCGCGGGATCGTCGGCTTCGCGCATGACGCCGGCTTGATGCCTGGATGACGGTTCGATGACGCGTGGGGCTGCGGCGACAGGTGCTCGGCCGGCGGCCAGCCGCGACAATCGCGGTCCTGCTTGTCGACCTCCTGCCATGACCCCAGTTCCAGAAGACGTCGGCCTGATCTGTGGCTACCACTTTTCGCCCGTGGACCCGGCCGATGACGAGTCCAACGGCAGCGTCGGCACGCCCATCGAGGCCGATGCCGCCGCGGCCTGGCTGGCCGCGGCCGATGCGCTGGACGAGGACTCGCCGTCACCCGGCCTGCTGTGGCTGCACTTCAACCTGGCCCACAACAGCTCGGTGCGCTGGCTCGAAGCCCATGCCGGACTGCCCGATGCCTTCTTCGAGAGCCTGCGTGGCGGCCTGAACTCGACCCGCCTGGAACGCGTCGACGACGTGCTGCTGGCCGTCGTCAACGACCTGCAGTTCGACTTCGCCTTCGAGGCCTCCGACACCGCCACGCTGCTGATCTGCCTGGATCGGCGCCTGATCGTGACCGGCCGGCGCAAGCCGCTGCGCTCGATCGACCAGCTGCGCCGCGCCGTGCGCAGTGGCGAGCCCTCGCGCTCCAGTGCCGACCTGCTGGCCCAGCTGCTGCGTCACCAGGCCGACATGCTGGTCGACCTGGTGCGCCAGATCACCACCCGGGTCGACGACATCGAGGACCGCTTCCTGGCCGGCCGGCTCGATCACAAGCGCGCCCGGCTGGGTGCCATGCGCCGGCTGCTGGTGCGTCTGCAGCGCCTGCTGCTGCCCGAGCCGGCGGCGCTGTTCCGGCTGCTGCAGCACCCGCCGACCTGGATGGACGAACGCGACACGCAGGACCTGCGCGACGCGACCGAGGAGTTCTCGGTCGTGCTGCACGACATGGCCGCGCTGCAGGAACGCGTCAAGCTGCTGCAGGAAGAGGTTGCCGCGCGCATCAACGAGGAGACCAGCCGCAGCCTGTTCGTGCTGACCATCGTGACCGTGCTGGCGCTGCCCATCAACATCATCGCGGGCCTGCTGGGCATGAACGTCGGCGGCATCCCGCTGGCCGAGAACGGCCACGGCTTCTGGATCGTGGTCAGCCTGATCCTGGGCCTGACGGCGGTGGCGGCCCTCATCACGCTGATCCGCCGCCACGGCGACGACAGCTGAGTGCGAGGGTTGCTCCATCAAACGGCATATACTGTTTATACCGTTTTCAGGAGCATCCCTTGAACAGCCACGAAACCTCCCCCGCCAAGGTCGCCCTGGTGCGCGACAGCTACACCATGCCCGAGCTGGAATACGCCCAGCTCGACGCGCTCAAGCGTCGCGCGCTGGCGCTGGGCCATCCCGTCAAGAAGAGCGAGCTGCTGCGTGCCGGCGTGGCCGCGCTGGCCGGCCTGGCCGATGCGGCGCTGCTGGCCGCGGTGCAGGCGGTGCCGCCGCTGAAGACCGGTCGTCCGAAGGGCAACAAGCTCGCTTCGGAGCCTGCCGATGCGGTGGCTGAGGCGGCCGCTGCAACGCCCCAGGCCGCCAAGGCACCGAAGGCGGCCAAGCCGGTCAAGGCCAAGCCCGTGAAGCCCGTGAAGGCCGCGCAGGCCAAGGAAGCCCCGGTCGCCAAGCCGGTCCAGGCTGCCAAGGCGGCCCCGGCCAAGCCGGCGAAGGTGGCCAAGCCTGTCAAGGCCGCCAAGCCCCAGGCCGCGAAGAAGCCCCAGGCCAGCAAGTCCCAGCCGGCCGTCGAGCCGCAGGCCGTGATCCGGGCCGAGAAGAAGGCCGTGCCGACGCGCACCGCCAAGGCCGTCAAGGCCGAGAAGCCCGTCAAGGTGGCCAAGCCGGAGAAGGTCGAGAAGGCGATCAAGCCGGTCAAGGCCGCAGCAGCCGAGGCCGCCAGCCCGGCCGCCTGAACGCGCTCGATGGCCAGGGCGGCCTGCATGGCCTGACCGGGGCCACGGCCCCCGCTGCGTCAGTCCGCCAGGGCCGTGACCTGTTCGATCAGCCAGTCCGGCGCGTCCAGCGCCAGGTCATGGCCGGCCTGCGGGTGGCAGACGGGCCTTGTGCCCAGCGCGGCGGCCAGGCGCTGCGAACAGCGCGGGTCGACCAGCGCGTCGCCGGCGCTGCAGATCACCTGCACCGGCAAGCCCAGCCCAGCCAGCGCCTTGGGGCCGTCGACGCGGTAGCGCGCCGCCGCGACCAGCTGGCGCAGCACGTTGGGCCGGCTCACCCGCTCGGCCTGACGCAGCGCGGTCCAGGCCGCGACCGTGGCCTCGCGGCGCGACGCGGGCTCGCGGCTGGTCAGCGCGTGCAGGGCCCGTTCGCAGGCCCTGTCGCCGACCGGCAGCGCCAGCAGCCGCAACAGGGTCGGCCAGGCCGACGGCCGCATGCGCCAGTGCAGCGGCGCCAGGCCGCTCAGGCTGCTGTTGACCAGCACCAGGCGAGACAGTTCGCCTGGGTGGCGACGGGCCCAGTCCAGTCCGACCATTCCGCCCATCGACAGCGTCAGCAGGTGCAGCGCCAGCGGGCGATCGGCCAGCGTCGCGCGCAGCGCCCGTTGCTGGTCCTGCCATTGGGTCCGCAGCGACTCGGTCATCGCGCCGATCGTGGCCGGGCTGCGTTCTCGCCAGAGCCGGCCATTGCCCGGCAGGTCCAGGCCCAGCACCCGCGCCTCGGGCTGACCCTGGCGCCGCAGCGCCGCCTGCAGGGCCTGCGGCAGTTCGCCCCAGTGGGCGGTCGAACGGCTCAGCCCGCGCACCAGCAGCCAGACCGGGATCGGCGCGGCGCCGTCCGCTCCCCGCGTCGCCATCGTCCCCTTCGTCCCTTCGACAGCCCTCATCCACCCGTCCCGTACCAGCGCGCCAGCGCACGCTGCTGCAGCGCCTCGCGTGCCCCGGCGTCCGCCGGCAGCCAGCGTTGCCAGCTGGCGGCCGCGCGGGTGATGAAGTCCAGCCCAGCCAGGTGGCGGCGCAGCACGCGTTCGCGGCGGTGGTCCAGCACCGGGTTGAACAGGCCGTCGCGGTGCAGCAGCTGGCGCGGGTTCTTGCGCACCCACAGCCACGAGCCCATCTCCAGCGTCAGCGGCAGGAAGACGCGGCCGGCCGGCTGGGCGATGCGCTGCGCCAGGTGGTCCCACAGGTCGCCGTGGGTCAGGTACTGGCGACTTTGCGGTTCGAGCTGGTAGCGGTGGTGCAGCAGGCTCTGGTCGAGGATGTCGCCGAAGGCCTGCAGCTCGGCCAGGTGTGGATAGGGCTTGCGGCTGCCGGCCCAGGGAAACCACAGCCGGTCGGCCAGGCCGAAGCCGGAGTGGCAGTCCAGCGTCAGCACGAAGGGCCGGCCGGCCGATTCGCGCTCGACCAGCCCGCACAGCGCGGCGCTCTCCACCGGCATGGCCGCATCGGCCGGGCCGCGGTACCAGGGCAGCAGCTGGCCGAGCCGGTGGCCGCCGACCAGCGGCGCGACCGGGTCGACCGCCTCGACCGGCGCGCTGCGCATCAGGTCGATGCCTTGCGGGTTGCTGCGGCTGCCCAGCCACAGGCCGCCGGGGTTGACGATGGGCATGAAGACCAGCCGCATGCCGGCGAGCTGGTGCTGCAGCGTCTCGTCCCAGCGCAGCCGCATCAGCAGGCTGCGCAGGTGCGCCAGCACGACCTGCACGCCGATGCGCTCAAGCCCGTGCACGCCGCCGAAGAAGGCCACCAGCGGGGCATCGGGCTTCCGACTGCCCAGGCTGAAGGCCAGCAGCGGCACGCGGCGCGGACCGGCCGCCGGCGCCAGCGGATCGGTGAAGTCGACGTTGCCGAGGTGGTGCTGCTGCAGCGTCGGCCCGCCCAGCTCGATGAGGGCCTGCAGCTCGCGCCATTCAACCGGTTCCGGAGGCTGGCCGCCGCCGTCGGGCAGCAGCGCCGGTCGGCTCCAGCCGCCGGGCTGGGTCCAGCGTTTCCAGGCTTGATGCCACGAAGTTGTCATCGCTGCTCGCTAAGCTCGGCCGTTGGCCGCAACGCCTGAGTGAGCCCTGCAGCAGGGCCGTTCCGGGGGCCGCCGAGACGGCGCGTTGCAACACGGTTTGGCATGTCGCCAACGAGTCGTGAGACGATCCGATCGTGGGGGTCCGCCGGGCCATTCAGAAACTGTATGCATCGTATTCCATGAAGCGTCCGAACGCCATCGCGGTCCGTGTGACCCATGCCCTCCGCCCGTCGTGCGCCGAGGTGATCCATGCCTGAGGTGATCCAGGACGAACGCCCGGTCGACGCGCCGGCCAGCACCGCCCACGGCCAGCAATGGCGCGGCGTGCTGGCGGCGGTGGACATGGGCTCCAACAGCTTCCGGCTCGAGCTCGCGCAGATCCGCGAAGGCCAGTACCGCCGCATCGCCTACCTCAAGGAGACCGTGCGGCTGGGCGGCGGCCTCGGGCCGGACGGCCGGCTGTCGCGGGTCGCGGTCGAACGCGCGCTGGCCTGCCTGGCGCGCTTCCGCCAGCGCCTGGGCGGCCTGCCCTCGACGCAGCTGCGCGCGGTCGCCACACAGACCCTGCGAGAGGCCAGCAACCGCGACGAGTTCCTGTTCCAGGCCGAGCAGGTGCTGGGCTACCCGATCGAGGTCATTTCCGGCCGCGAGGAGGCCCGGCTGATCTACACCGGCGTGTCGCGTCTGGAGCCGGCCGCACATGCCCGGCTGGTGATCGACATCGGCGGGCGCTCGACCGAGCTGATCGTCGGCGAGGGCGAAGCCGCCCGGCTGGCCGAGTCCTTCCAGATCGGCAGCGTCAGCCTGTCGGAGCGCTATTTCCCCGAAGGCCGCTGCACCGAGCAGGCCTTCCGCGAGGCCCAGATCGCCGCCGGCGCCGCCTTCGAGGAGGTCACCCAGGCCTTCGGCCGGCATCGCTGGAAGGAAGTGCTCGGCTCGTCCGGCACGGCCGGTGCGGCCGCCGAGCTGCTGGAGGCCAACGGCCTGAGCGACGGCACGATCAACGAGGCCGGCCTGCGCTGGTGCATGCGCGAATGCATCCGCGCCGGCACGGTCCATGCGCTCAAGCTCGACGGCCTGCGCGAGGAACGCCGCGCGGTGCTGCCCGGCGGCGTGGCGATCCTCTCGGCGCTGCTCAACCAGTTCGGCATCGACGAGATCCGGCCGACCCGCGCGGCGCTGCGCCAGGGTGTCATCTTCGACCTGTCCGAACGCATCGCCGCCTCCCGCGCCCATGACCGCGCGACCTGGCGCGACGAGACCGTGCGCGACCTGCAGCGCCGCTTCGAGGTCGACCTCGGACAGGCCCAGCACGTGCGCGAACTGACGCTGGCCCTGTACGACCGCATGGTCCCGAACCCGCCGCACGAGGCCCGCCAGGAGCTGGCCTGGGCGGCGGCGCTGCACGAGATCGGCATGAGCGTGTCGCACCACGACCACCACCGCCACAGCGCCTACCTGCTGGCCCACATCGACGCGCCGGGCTTCTCGCAGAGCCAGCAGCGCCGGCTGGCCGACCTGGTGCTCGGCCAGCGTGGCGGGCTGCGCAAGATCGAGGTGCTGCTGGCCGACCCGCACCGCGCCGCCCAGGTGCTGGCGCTGCGCCTGGCGGTGCTGTTCTTCCATGCCCGCAGCGAGCTGCTGGCCGAGGTGCCCCAGATCGAGCTGAAGGAGGGCGTCGCGACGCTGACGCTCGATCCGGCCTGGGCCAAGGAGCAGCCGCGCTGCATGCACCTGCTGCGTGAGGAGCAGCAGGTCTGGGCCCGCATCGGCGACATCGACCTGGTGCTGGTGGCCTGAGGTTGCGGGCTGGGGGTCGGCCTCCCGGCCGACCGATCAGGCCGCCAGATCAGGCCGGCTCCGCCGCCTGGTCCGGCCCGCCGGCATGCTGCAGCGGGGCCTTGGCGCCGCGCACCGGCGTGAGCTTCTCGATGTAGTCGCGACCGCCGCGCGCGCCCGGCTCGACCGACAGCGCCAGCCGGCGTGCCCCGGCGGCCTGGGCGCGCAGGCTCAGTTCGGTGATCAGCAGGCGGGCGACGCCGCGATCGCGCGAGGCCGGGTCGACCAGCAGGTCCTGCAGCAGCGCCAAGGGCTGACCGCCGTGGCTCATGCCCGGCAGCAGGTAGAGGGTCGCGGCACCGGCCAGCTCCAGGCCGGACTCCAGCAGCCAGATCTGGCCGCCGGCGCCGACCAGCGTCGACCAGAGCTGTTCGGCCTCGGCCTCGCTGGCCGGCTCGCGGCCCAGCGCCACGGCCTGCAGGCGACGCAGACGGGGCAGGTCCTCGGCGCTTGCGCAGCGCACCTGCCAGTCGGGCGCATGGCCACGCCGGCGGGCGGCCTTGGCGGCGCGCAGCTTGTCCAGGCCCTTGCCGGGCAGGGACGCCAGCTCGCCGGGCGTCAGGGCCCGCATCACGTTCATCGCGCCCCGGGCGGCGGCGCCGATGGCCTTGTCCAGGGTCTTGGGGCTCTTGCTCGTCATCGCGGCTTCCTCGGGGCCTGCCGTCGTCCGGGCGCTCGTCCGGATCCTCGTCGGCGGATGACCAGTCTGCGATGGTCATGTGACAGGCCGTTGGCGATCTCGACAAAGCGGCGCACAGCCCTTAGATTTCGCGGCTTGGGTTTGTCTGACCGATCCACCTCCCCATTGAAGGAATAGCGATGCTTCAGTCCTTGGATCTCGACGGGGTCTATGCCCGCACGCTGGCGGGCCGGGCGCAGGTGCTGCGCCTCGAACGGCCGACCTCGCTGGCCCAGCACCTGATGCTGCGCCTGAACGGCTACACGCCGCTGCGCGAGATCGTCACCCGTGAAGAAGAGCCGCTGGTGCCGCAGGCCTTGCAGGAGCTGCTGCAGGCCGGCTGGATCGAGGTGGTGCGACCGGCCTCCGACGAACCGACCGAATCGCAATGGGGCTCGCTCGGCCAGATGGACCTGGCGGCCTGAGCCGCCCGATCCGTGGCCGCGCGGCCGGCCTTCAGCGGTGGCGCTGCACCAGCGCCCGCTGGGCGCTCTGCTGGCCCTTGCCATCGGCGACGCGGGCATAGCTGCCGTCCGAGGCCAGCGTCCAGGCATCGACGTCGTCGTGCAGGTAGGGCACCAGCGTCTCGTCGATGACGCGCTGGCGCAGGGCGGGATCGCGCACCGGCCAGGCGACCTCGATGCGGCGTTCCATGTTGCGGCTCATCCAGTCGGCGCTGCCCAGGTAGAGCGCTTCCTGCGTGAGGCCGTCGCCCCAGCGGAAATAGAACACCCGGCTGTGCTCCAGGAAGCGGCCGACCAGCGAGCGCACCCGCACGGTCTCGGTCAGGCCCGGCACGCCCGGTGCCAGCATGCAGGCGCCGCGCACGATCAGGTCGATCTGCGCGCCGCACTGGCTGGCGCGCACCAGCGCCTCGATCAGCACCGGATCCGTCAGGGCATTGAACTTGGCGACGACGCGGGCGTCCTTGCCTTTCCTGGCGGCCTCGCCGACCTTGTCGAGCAGCGCCACCATCTGCGCCTGCAGCGACTCCGGCGCGACCAGCAGGCGCCGGGTCGGCGCCATCGGGTTCAGGCTGGCCAGGTGCTGGAACACCGCCTCGACGTCGGTGGTCATCTCCGGGTCGGCGGTCAGGCAGCCCAGGTCGGTGTAGAGCCGGGCCGTCTTCGGGTTGTAGTTGCCGGTCGACAGGTGGGCGTAGCGGACCATGCGCGGGCCCTGCTTGCGCGTCACCAGCAGCAGCTTGGCATGGGTCTTCAGGCCGACGATGCCGTAGACCACCTGGGCGCCGACGGCTTCCAGGCGCTCGGCCCAGTTGATGTTGGCTTCCTCGTCGAAGCGGGCCTTCAGCTCGACCACGGCCAGCACCTCCTTGCCGCGCCGGGCCGCCTCCAGCAGCAGCTCCATCAGCACGGACTCGCTGCCGGTGCGGTAGATCGTCTGCTTGATGGCGAGCACGTTCGGGTCCTCGACCGCCTCGCGCAGGAACTGCACCACCGGCTCGAAGGACTCGAAGGGATGGTGCAGCAGCACGTCGCGCTCGGCCACGCTGGCCATGATCGGGCGGTTGCGCGGCAGCGTCGCCGGCCAGGACGGCTCGTGCGGCTTGAAGCGGTGGCTCGATGCGCGGGCCTGGTCGATCAGCGAGTTCAGGCGCACCAGGTTGACGGGGCCGTTGACGCGGTAGAGCGCCGCCTCGGGCAGGTCGAACTGGGTCAGCAGGAAGTCGCTCAGCGCGGCCGGGCAGCTCTGCACCACCTCCAGCCGGATCGCCTCGCCGAAATGGCGTGCGCTCAGCTCGCTGCGCAAGGCGGTGCGCAGGTTCTTGACCTCGTCCTCGTCGACGTCGAGGTCCGAGTCGCGCGTGACGCGGAACTGCGAGAACGACTCGACCGTGCGGCTCGGGAACAGCTCGGCCAGGTGGGCGCGGATCACGCTGGTCAGCTGCACGAAGGCCTGCTTGCCCTCGCTGATGCGGTCGGGCATGCGGATGATGCGCGGCAGCACGCGCGGCACCTTGACGATGGCGATGCCGTTCTCGCGCCCGTAGGCATCGAGCCCGCCGAGCTGGACGATGAAGTTCAGCGACTTGTTGGCCACCTGCGGGAAGGGGTGTGACGGGTCCAGGCCCAGCGGCACCAGCAGCGGCTGCACCTCGCGGTGGAAGTACTGCGCCACCCAGGCACGCTGCGCCTCGTTGCGCTCGGCGTGGTTGATCAGCACGATGCCCTCGCGCGCCAGCGCCGGCATCAGCACGTCGTTGAACAGCGCGTACTGCTCGTCGACCAGCGTGTGAGCCTCCTCCGCGGCCTTGGCCAGCTCGCTGTGGGTGGTGCCGCTGCCCGGCTCGGAGGCGGCCTCCAGCGCATCGGCGAAGCGGACCTCGAAGAACTCGTCCATGTTGGACGAGACGATGCAGATGTAGCGCAGGCGCTCCAGCAGCGGCACGTCCTCGCGTGCGGCCTGGGCCAGCACGCGGCGGTTGAAGGCGAGGATGGAGCGTTCGCGGTTCAGCAGGCGGTGTCGCGCCGGCGCTTCGGCGGCGGCGGTGTCCTTGGCCTGATCCTTGGCGTGGTCCTTGACAGGGGACGGCATCGGGTTCTTCTGGGGCATCCTGTCAGTTTATGACCGTGATGCGACAGTCTCGTGACCGTTCGACAGGGCCAGCCGCTCGATCAGCTGCAGCGGTGCGCCGGCCGCAGGCTCGATGTAGAGGCACAGGTCTCGCACCGGCGCCGGATGCGTCAGCGCCCCGGCGAAATGGGCCACCGCCTTGGCCTGGCGGACCGTGCGTTCGGCGGGTTCGAGGCCGTCGGTCAGGGTCAGGTGAAAACGCCAGCGGTGCAGCACGTGCGGGTAGCCCCAGCGGTGCAGCAGCGCGCGCTGCTCCGCGTCCAGCCGGGCATCGGCACCGCGTCGCGCCAGCTCGACCGGGTCGGCTTCGGCGCGCAGGTCGTCCAGGCTGGTCAGGGCATCGTCGGCCAGCGACTGCAGCGCGCCCATCGCCTCGGCCGGTCCATCGGGCGAGGGCCGCAGGGCCAGGAAGTCGGCCATGCGGGCAACCGCCAGCCGTGGCAGGTCGAAGGGCGCGTGGCGCGCGGCCAGGGCCTCCAGGCGCTGCAGCAAGGTGTCGGCCTTGACGCTGGCGGCCAGCCGCATGGGCGGACGCAGCGTCGCGTGCCAGCCGTAGCGCCAGGCCGAGCGGGCCCAGGACGGTGGCTGTTGCAGCGGCTGTCCGGCGCGCGGGTCGCGGCCCAGCCAGCTGCAGCCGGCCTCCCACAGCGGATGGTCTTCGGGTGGGGCGTAGTAGACGGCGTAGCGGTGCATGCGCGGCGCAAGGGAAGGGGGAAGGGGGAAGGTGCGGCGGCGGTGGAGGGTGGCATCGGACGGTGGCGGGCCGCCGTTCAGTCGGATCGTTGGCTCGGGGTCAGCGTCGACTCACTTCAACAAAGTGTCATGGCCGCTGCCCACACTGCTGCGGATTGTCGAAACCACCGATGAAAGCGCCATGACCGCCCCCGACGACCTGGATGCCGAGAGCGTCGCCGACCGCCAGGACTGGCTGGCGCTGCTGGCCGCCAGCCCGCGTGCGCTGCTGGCCGAGAAGGCCGCGCCGTGGCTGGCCACGCAGACCTTCGAGGACCTGCGCCCGGCCGAGATGGGCCTGGTGATGCTGCGCGCACGCATCTCGCGCGACGGTGACCGCTTCCACGTCGGCGAAGCCCCGGTGACCCGCTGCGCGCTGCGGCTGTGCACGCCCGAGGACGACGGCCTGGTCGGCATCGGCTACGTGATCGGCCGTGATCCGGAGCGTGCGCGCTGGACCGCCGCGCTCGACGCGCTGCTGCAGCACCCCGGTCATGCCGCGGACGTGCGCACCTCGGTGCTGGAGCCGCTGGCCCGCGCCGTGGCCGCCGCCCGCGCGGCCGAGGCGGCGCAGGTCGCCACGACCCGCGTGCATTTCCACACCGTGCAGGGCGAGGCCGCTTGACGACGCGACCGGCCGCTGCGGGCCCCGCGCAGGAAACCATGATCCACGCCACCCTCGGCGACCCCGCCGCGTCGACGGCCAGCCTGGCCGCCGGCTTGATCGACCCGGTACACGGCACCCAGGCGGTCTACCGCCGCGTGCTCGACGCCATGGCCCGCCCGGGCCGCGTCGCCCGGCTGCCGGCCGGTCTCTTCGTGCATCCGAGCCGGCCGTCGTTGCCGCTGGGCAGCGCCTGTGCCGCGCTGCTGCTGACGCTGTGCGACAGCGAGACCACGCTGTGGTGGTCGCCCGGACCGCGCCTGCCGCAGCTGCATGCCTGGGCGCGCTTCCATGCCGGCGTGCGCTGGGTCGAGCGGGTCGAGGATGCCGAGTTCGTCGGCCTGCGCGGCGCGGCGCTGACGCCCGCGCTGTGGTCGCGCCTGCGCACGGGCAGCGACACCGCGCCGCAGGGCTCGGCCACCCTGCTGGTCGAGGTCGACCTGCTCAAGGGCCTCGCGGCGGACGCCTCCGACCGTGACGATGCAGCCGATGCCGCCGACGGGGTCGATCCGCTGCGCGACGACGTGCGCCTGCGGCTCGAAGGCCCGGGCATCGAGACCGCGCACGAGCTGCGCGTGGCCGGCATCCCGCGCGAGACCTGGCTGGCGCGCATCGCCGCGCAGCCCGACTACCCGCGCGGCGTCGACCTGCTGCTGTGCTGCGGCAGCCGGGTCGTCGGCCTGCCGCGCTCGACCCGCCTGACCTGCCTGGAGGACTGAGCATGTACGTCGCCGTCAAGGGTGGTGCGGCCGCCATCGCCGCCGCCGAACGCCTGCTCGCCGCCGCCCGGCGCGGCGATCCTGCCGTGCGCGAGATCGAGGTCCGGCAGATCCGCGAGCAGCTCGGCCTGCTGGTCGACCGCGTCATGGCCGAAGGCTCGCTGCACGACCCCGAGCTGGCCGCGCTGGCGCTCAAGCAGGCCCGTGGCGACGCGGTCGAGGCGGTCTTCCTGCTGCGCGCCTACCGCACCACCTTGCCGCGCCTGGGCAGCAGCGAGCCGCTGGCCATGACCCGCATGGCCACGCGCCGGCGCGTCTCGGCGATCTTCAAGGACCTGCCCGGCGGCCAGCTGCTCGGCCCGACGGTCGACTACACCCAGCGCCTGATCGACTTCGGCCTGCTCGATGTAGGCTCACATGTTGAGCCCGTGGCCGCACCGTCGGGTGAGCTGGCCGAGCCGGTCGGCGCGGGCCGCGAGCCCTGTGCGCTCGATCCGCTGGCCGCCGAGGGCGTGATCGAGCCGGTGCAGCCCTCGCCCGGCGACCCGCTTCCGCCGGACATCACGCGCGAGCCGCCGATCCATCCGCTGGGCCGTCCGGCACGGCTGCAGATGCTGGCGCGGGCCGACGAGGGCTGGCTGCTGGGCATGGCCTATTCGACCCAGCGCGGCTATGCCAACAGCCATCCCTTCGCCGGCGAGATCCGGGTCGGCCGGGTGCCGGTCGAGCTGGTGCCCGACGAGCTGGGCTTCCCGATCGAGATCGGCGCGGTCGAGCTGACCGAATGCCAGATGCTCAACCAGTTCGCCGGCAGCGCCAGCGCGCCGCCGCAGTTCACGCGCGGCTACGGGCTGGTGCTGGGCCACGGCGAGCGCAAGGCCATGGCGATGTCGCTGGTCGACCGTGCGCTGCGCGGTGCCGAGTTCGGCGAACTGCCGCAGGCCGGCGCGGCCGCGCAGGACGCCGAGTTCGTGCTCGCCCACGGCGACAACGTCGAGGCCTCCGGCTTCGTGCAGCACCTCAAGCTGCCGCACCACGTGACCTTCGAGAGCGAACTGCAACTGGTGCGCGCGCTGCGCGAGGAGTTCCGCGATGAACCTGCATGACCTGCCGGCCGACCGCGCCGCGCCCCCGGCCGCAGGCCCGCACGTGACCGCCACCGGCGACGCGGCCGTGCCGATGCGCGCCGGCTACAACTACGCCTACCTCGACGAGCGCACCAAGCGCATGATCCGGCGCGCCCTGCTCAAGGCCGTCGCGGTGCCGGGCTGCCAGGTGCCGTTCGGATCGCGCGAGATGCCGCTGGCCTACGGCTGGGGCACCGGCGGCATCCAGCTGACGGCCGCGCTGATCGGCCGCGAGGACACGCTCAAGGTCATCGACCAGGGCAGCGACGACACCACCAACGCGGTCAACATCCGGCGCTTCTTCCGCCAGGTCACCGGCGTGGCGACGACCGAGCGGACCCGCGAGGCCACGCTGATCCAGACCCGACACCGGATCCCCGAGGCCCGCCTCGGCGAGCACCAGATCCTGTGCTACCAGGTGCCGCAGCCCGAGCCGCTGTTCAAGCTGGAGCCGCGCCGCAGCGAGGCCATGGCGCTGCACGGCCATGCCGAATACGGCCTGATGCAGGTCAAGCTCTACGAGGACGTGTCGCGCTGGGGCCGCATCGACGCGGCCTACGACCACCCGGTCCTCGTCAACGGCCGGCACGTCATGTCGCCCTCGCCGATCCCCAGCTTCGACAACCCGAAGATGCACCGCATGGCCGCCTTGCAGGTCTTCGGCGCCGGCCGCGAGAAGCGCCTCTACGCCGTGCCACCGTGGACCGACGTGCGCAGCCTGGACTTCGAGGACCATCCCTTCGAGGCTCGCCCGCAAGGTCATGCCTGCGCGCTGTGCGGCAGCACCGACACCTGGCTGGACGAGAGCCTGCGCGACGACGGCGAGCGGCTGTGGACCTGCTCGGACACCGACTTCTGCCGCGAGCGGCAGGCCGACGCGCAGGCGCCGCGATGAACGACGACCGCGACGAGCCCTTGTTGCGCGTGCAGGGCCTCGGCCATCGCTTCCCCGGCGCGGCCGAGGCGGCGGTGCGCGAGGTCGACCTGACGCTGCATCCCGGCGAGGTGGTCGCCATCGTCGGCGAGTCCGGCTCCGGCAAGAGCACGCTGCTGGACTGCATCGCCGGTCGGCTGGTGCCGCAGCAGGGCGAGGTGCGCTACCGCACGCGCGCCTCGCAATGGGTCGACGTGCATGCGATGCCGGAGCGCCAGCGCCGCGAGCTGGCGCGCACCGAATGGGGCCACGTTGTGCAGCATGCCCACGAGGGCCTGCGCATGCGCGTCAGCGCCGGGGCCAACATCGGCGAGCGCCTGATGGCGCTGGGCCGGCGCCACCACGGCCAGCTGCGCGCGCAGGCCGGCGACTGGATGCGCCGGGTCGAGCTGGACGACGGCCGCATCGACGACCTGCCGGGTGCCTTCTCCGGCGGCATGCGCCAGCGCCTGCAGATCGCGCGCAACCTGGTCACGCACCCGCGCCTGGTCCTGATGGACGAGCCGACCACCGGCCTGGACGTGTCGGTGCAGGCCCGCCTGCTCGACCTGCTGCGCCTGCTGGTCAGTCGCCTGCACCTGTCGGCGCTGGTGGTCACGCACGACCTGGGCGTGGCCCGGCTGCTGGCGCACCGCACCGTCGTGATGCAGCACGGCCGCATCGTCGAGCAGGGCCTGACCGACCGGGTGCTGGACGACCCGCGCCATCCCTACACGCAGCTGCTGGTCTCCTCGGTGGTGACGCCATGAACGCCAACCCTTCCTTCTTCGCGGGCACGACCGCCGCCGCCCTGGCGCCGGAGGTGCTCGATGTGCGCGACCTCGGCAAGACCTTCACCCTGCACCTGCGCGGCGGCTTGCGCCTGCCGGTGCTGCAGGGCGTCAACCTGCGGCTCGCGGCGGGCGAATGTGTTGCGCTGGTCGGGCCTTCCGGCCAGGGCAAGTCGACGGTGATGAAGTGCCTGCACGGCAACTACGCGGCCGACACCGGCCGGGCCCTGCTGCGCACTGCCGACGGTCGCCGCGTGGACCTGCTGCAGGCCGATGCGCGCGAGCTGATCGCCCTGCGCCAGCGCGAGATCGCCTACGTCAGCCAGTTCCTGCGCGCGGTGCCGCGCGTCAGCGCGCTCGACGTGGTGGCCGAGCGCGTGCTCGATGCCGAGGCCGCGCGCCGCGCCGAGCCGATCGACGAGCAGGCCCTGCCCGAGCTGCTGGCATCGGCCCGCGAGGCCGCGCGCACGCTGCTGGCGCGCCTGAACCTGCCGTCCGGCCTGTGGGACCTGCCGCCGGCGACCTTCTCCGGCGGCGAGCAGCAGCGCGTCAACATCGCCCGCGCGCTGGTCGTGCCGGCCACGCTGCTGCTGCTCGACGAGCCGTCCGCCTCGCTCGATGCGCTCAACCGGCGCGTGCTGGTCGAGCTGATCCTCGAAGCCCGCCAGCGCGGCAGCGCGGTGCTGGGCATCTTCCACGACGCCGAGGTGCGCGATGCGGTGGCCAGCCGCTGCATCAACCTGGCCGAGAACCGCGCGCTGGCGATGGAGGCCTGGTGACACACGATCCCCTGGCTGGCTGCGTGCCGGAACGAACGGTCGAACGGGTCCTGGAGCGGGCCCGCCTGGTGCTGCCCGACGAGGTCATCGACGACGGCCATGTCGTGATGCGCGGCAGCTGCATCGTCGCGATCGGGCGTGGCGCGAGCCGCGTGGCCGGCGCGATCGACCTGGACGGCGACTGGCTGCTGCCCGGCCTGGTCGAGGTCCACACCGACAACCTCGAACGCCACGTCATGCCGCGCCCCCAGGTCATGTTCCCGATGATCGGCGCGGTGCAGGCCCACGATGCGGAGATCGCCGCCGCCGGCATCACCACCGTGCTGGACGCGATCGGCGTGGGCGACCCCTATGGCGACGGCTTCCGCGCGCGCGACCAGAGCGAGCTGCTGGCGGTGCTGGACCTGCTCGAATCGGCCGGCACGCTGCGCTGTGACCACCACGTCCACGTGCGCTGCGAGCTGCCGGCACCGAACGCGCGCGAGCTGTTCGAGCCCTTCGCCGGCCACCGCCGGTTGCGCCTGATCTCGCTGATGGACCACACGCCCGGCCAGCGCCAGTGGACCGACATCCGCCACGCGCGGACCTACTACACCGGCAAGAAGGGCTGGAGCGACGAGCGATTCGACGCCGAGGTCGAACGCGCCCCGCAGCGCCAGCGCGAGCATGCCGAGCCGAACCGCACCTGGTTCTCGGCCCATGCCCGCGCGAGCGGCGTCGCGCTGGCGACCCATGACGACACGACCGCCAGCCACGTCGAGCAGGCCCGCGCGATCGGCGCGCGCATGAGCGAGTTCCCGACCACGCTGGAAGCCGCCCGGCTGGCGCATGCGCTGGGCCTGTCGACCGTGGCTGGCGCGCCCAACGTCGTGCGCGGCGGCTCGCATTCGGGCAACGTCGCCGCCCTGGACCTGGCGCGCGCGGGCGTGCTGGATGCGCTGTCGTCGGACTATGTGCCGACCAGCCTGCTGCAGGCCGCCTGGCGGCTGCACCACGAAGGCGGGCTGACGATGCCGAAGGCGGTGCGCACCGTCACGCGTGCGCCCGCGCTGGCCTGCGGGCTGGAGGACCGGGGTGCGCTGGCACCGGGCCTGCGCGCCGATGTCGTGCGGGTCCGCGAGGTCCACGGCCTGCCGGCCGTGCGCGAGGTCTGGCGCGACGGCCGCCGCGTGATCTGAGCGGCGGCCTCTTCTCGTCCCGTTGTCTTCCGTCGGCCCTGCCTCAGGCCAGCGACAGCCGCGGCGCCTGCTGGCGCAGCAGGTCGGCCAGCACGCCGAGGTAGTGGGCCAGCGGTGGCGTCAGGCGGCCGGTCATCTTGGCGGCCTCGTCCCAGCGGCGCAGCTGCACCGCGTCCTGTGCGCCAGGCAGCGACTCGAAGTGCGCGATCTCGTCGCGGTCGAAGGCGCCGCCCTGCAAGGCGAGCGAATGCACCGATGCCGGGCTCAGGCGCTCGGCGTAGTGGTCGTCGACGGCGACCAGGTAGCGCTTGGCGGCCACGTGCAGGCGCACCGGATCGGCCACCGCCGCGCCGAACACCGGCGCGAGCCAGTCGGCGGCCAGGTCCTCGTGGCGGTCATCGACCTGGTCGTCCAGCGCGATCTCGAAGTGGCCGATGTCGTGCAGCAGCGCGGCCGCCACCAGTGCCGGGGCCGCACCGGCCAGCTCGGCCAGGTGGGCGCATTGCAGCGCGTGTTCCAGCGCGTTGACGTCCTCGCGGCGGCGGCCCTCGTAGGGCTGGTGGCCGTGCAGCATGAACTGCAACGCCAGGTGCTCCAGCGCGGCCGCGCCGGCCGGCTCGACGCCGTCGAGGTCGATCCAGTGCATCAGCGACTGGTGGACTTCCGAGGCCGCGCGGGCGGCGCTCTCGGCGGGCGGGGTGTCGTGACGATCATGCATGGCGAGCTCCTTCGGTCATCGTTGGGCGGGGCGGGGCCGAGGCTCAGACCAGCCGGCGGCGCAGCCAGGCAGAGGCCAGGTCGATCAGCGCCACCGAGGCGACCAGCATCAGCAGCACGGCGCTGGTCTGGGCGTACTGGAAGCCGCGGATCACGTCCCACAGCACCAGGCCGATGCCACCGGCGCCGACCATGCCGACCACCGAGGCCGAGCGCACGTTGGCCTCGAAGCGGTAGAGCGTGTAGGAGATCCACAGCGGCAGCACCTGCGGGATGACGCCGTAGAGGATTTCCTCCAGCCGGTGCGCGCCGGTCGCGCGGATGCCTTCGACCGGCTGCGGATCGATCGCCTCGACCGCCTCGGAATACAGCTTGGCCAGCGTGCCGGTGGTGTGGACCCACAGCGCCAGCACGCCGGCGAAGGGGCCCAGGCCGACGGCGACCACGAACAGCAGCGCGAACACCATCTCGTTGATCGCGCGGCAGGCATCGAGCAGCCGTCGCACCGGCTGGTGGACCCACCAGGGCGTCAGGTTGCCGGCGGCCAGCAGGGCCAGCGGGGCCGAGCAGGCGATCGCCAGCACGGTGCCCCAGACGGCGATCTGCAGCGTCACCACCAGCTCCTGCAGGTCGTGCCGCCAGTCGCCGAAGTCCGGCGGGACGAAGCCACGCGCGAACTCGGCCATGTTGCCGGCGTCGCGCCACAGGTCCATCGGCCGCATGTCGGCGCCCTGCCAGCTGCCGGCCAGCACCAGCGCGATGAACAGCCAGACCAGCCGGCTCGACCAGGAGGCCGCCGGTGGCGGTGGCAGGAGGCGGGCCTGTGGCGCGTTCAGGGCGGCATTCATCGCGGCGGGTTCCGGTCGGCGGCCGAGTGGTCGGTCAGCGGGTGTTGGCGGTCAGCGCGTGCTGGCGATCAGCGCGCGCTGGCCGTCTGGCGGCCCAGCTCGGCCAGGCGGGCATCGATGTCCTTGAGCTTCTTCGCCTTCTCGTCGGCGGCCAGGGCGGTGTCGGCCTCGACCTTGTTGCGCTCGCGGACCAGTTCGAGCTGGCGGATCGGCAGCAGCTGGCTGTTGTCCGAGGCCTGGAAGCCGCTGACGGTCAGCTGCGCCAGGATGGCCTTCTCGCGCGCATCCTTGCCGTAGCCGACGAAGAAGTCGCGCAGCTGCTTCTTGACGGCCGGATCGACGTCGCCGCGCATGACCAGCGGATCGCTGGGGATCAGCGGCGAGGTCCAGACCACGCGCAGGTCGGCGTGCTTCTCGGGCATCTTGAGCTTCATGCGTTCCATCGCGTCGCTGGCGACCACGGCGGCGTCCAGCTGCCGGTTGACCACCGTCAGGATGTTGGTCTCGTGGTTGGCCCGCACGGTGCGCTTGAAGTCGCGCGTCGGATCGACCCCGTTGAGCTGGAAGGCGTAGTAGCCCGGCACCAGCGAGCCGCTGGTGGAGTTCGGGTCGCCGAGGCCGAAGTTCAGCGTCTGGCGCGCCTTCAGCACGTCCTGGAGGTTGTTCAGCGGGCTGTCCTTGTGGACGATCATCTGGCTCCAGTAGCCGGTGCCGCCGTCGGGCTGGACCATGCGCGCGAAGACCTCGCCCTGGGCCCGATCGACCGCTTCCATGGCCGACTTGTTGCCGAACCAGCCGACCTGGACCTTGTTGAAGCGCATCGCCTCGATCACGCCGGCGTAGTCGGGCGCGAAGTAGGCCTTGACCTTCAGGCCGGTCGCCTTCTCGAGGTCTTCCAGCACCGGCAGCCAGGTGCTCTTGAGGTTGGCGGACGACTCGGTCGAGATGATCCCGAAGTTCAGTTCACGGGCCTGCTGGGCCTGTGCGGCGATGGGCAGGGCCAGGGCGGCGGCCGTGACGGCGAGGATCTGGGCCAGGGTGTTGCGGCGGTTCATGTCGTGTCCTTCGGGAGGGTGGAGCGGGGGGGCATTCGAGGCGCGGCCTGGGGGTGTTCAGGCCGCCAGGGCGGTGTCGAGGGTGGTGTCGAGGGCGTTTGGGCGCCGCAGCGCCTCCGACGCCGGCAGGGCCTGCGGTGCGGCGACGGGCCGGTGGCCAGCCGGGTCGAACAGCTCGTCGACCTGGCTGCCGTACAGCTCGGCCAGGCGGTTGGCGTCGAGTTCACGGGTCGGGCCGTCGTACACGATGCGGCCGTGGCGCAGCGCGATGGTCCGCGGGCAGCTGGCGAAGGCATGCTCGACCTGGTGCAGCGACACCAGCACCGTCACGCCCAGCTCGCGGTTCAGCTCGGCCAGCAGGGCCATCACGCGGCGCGAGGCATCGGGGTCGAGCGAGGCGATCGGCTCGTCGGCCAGGATCACCTCGGCACCCTGCACCAGCGCGCGCGAGATCGCCGCGCGCTGCTGCTGGCCGCCCGACAGCGTCGAGGCCCGCTGCCAGGCGCAGGGCGCGATGCCGACGCGGTGCAGCGCGGCGGCGGCGCGTTCGCGCTCGCTGGCCGGGAAGCGCCCGAGCAGCGTGCGCCACAGCGGCAGGCGGTGCAGCGAGCCGACCAGCACGTTGTTCATGACCGAGAGCCGGTCCACCAGGTTGAACTGCTGGAAGATGGTCGCGGTGCGCGAGCGCAGCGCCCGCACCTGCGGCGACAGCCGGCCGCCCTGCTGCACCGGCTGGCCGAGCAGGCGCACGACGCTGGGCGTGCCGGCATCGGCGCGGTGCAGGCCGTTGAGCAGGCGCAGCAGCGTCGACTTGCCCGAGCCCGACGCGCCCAGCAGCGCCACCATCTCGCCGGCCCGGACCTGGAAGGACACGTCGCTCAGGGCCGCATGGCCGTTGAAGGACTTGTGCAGCGACTGCACGTCGATGATGGGTTCGGCCACGGCAGCAGCTCCTCGGGTGGGCAGGTCACAGGTCCGTGTCGACGCCTCGACCCGCAGGCCGGACGTCGCAGGTTCAGCGGATGTTCGACAGCGGCCGTGACCGGCTGATGACCGCAGCCGGGTCCGCGCCGGCGCCCGGGTGCGGCATCCCGCGCTGCAGCCCGCGCTGCATGCGCCGCGCCCGGCCGCGCACCGCCACCGCGCGCAGCAGCAGCGCCACGCCCCAGACCATCAGCCCGGCGAACAGGATGTCGCTGAGGAAATGGCCGCCCTGCAGCACCCGGCCGGCACCGACCAGCAGGCCGGCCAGCAGGCCGATGCGGGCCCATCGGCGACGCCGTCCCGGTGCCGCCAGCAGGCCGATCACCATCACCGCATAGCCTTGCGCCGCATGGCCGCTGGGGAAGGAGCAGTTGCTGTCGCACAGCGCGCTGGGCTGGGCGATCGAGCGGAAGGGCTGGCTGCCGCCCAGGGTCTCGACGGCGGCCGGACGCGGCCGGCCCCAGTGCTCCTTGAAGCCGGCGTTGACCACCAGCCAGACGCCCAGCACCAGCATCGCGACGATCCACGGTGCCCGGGCACGCCAGCGCTGCAGGCCGGGCGACACCGGCCGGCGCCAGGCCATCAGCACCAGGCCGGCCAGCAGCGCGAGGCGGCCGATCCACGGCACCGTCCAGTAGACCGCCTGCACCAGCGGATGCAGGCCCCAGGCATAGGCCGGCGCGCCCTCGCCACCGGCCTGCCGCGCGGCCTGGCTGACGGCCAGGTCGATGCCGGGCCAGCCGGCGAACACGCCGATGGCGAGCAGCGTCAGCGCCAGCCATGGCCAGGCGGCGCGGCGGCGGCGGCGGGTGCGGCTGGATGTGCTGTGGGAAGTGCTGTGGGAAGTGCTGGGGGTGTGGATCGGCACATGGGTCATGGCGACGGGACTCCGGGGTTCATCGCAACGGCGCGCTCGGCCGGGCCGGGCGCGTCCATGCTCAGGCTGCGCAAGCGGGCCCGCCACAGCCACAGCGTGACGACCGAGTGCGTGCCGGCGCGGGCCTGCGCCGTGCCCAGCAGCTCGGGCGGGTCGAGCCGCTCCAGCAGGTCGGCCGGCAGGTCCCGGTCGGCCAGGATCAGCACCACATCGCCGATGCGCTGTGCGCCGGCCCGCGGCCAGGCCGCCGTCAGCTCGTAGTGGCTGTGCGGCGGGCCGCCGGCCGACCAGGCGCGCCAGCGCACCGGCAGGTCGCGCCAGCCGTGCGCGGCGATGGCCACGACGCTGCGCGAGGTGGTCAGCATCGGCGCGTCGGGATGCTCGCGCAGGGCCTGTCCGGCGCGCCCATGCAGGTCGGCCAGGGCTTCGGGCCAGCCGCGCATGCGGGCCCAGATGTCGAGCCGGCGCGGCAGCGTGCTGCCCGCGTCGACCCGGTCATGCCACACCTGGCTCAGCGGTTGAGCCAGCGGCACCACCGCACCGGCGGCGGTGTGCAGCGCCAGCAGCCCGACCAGCAGGCGCTTCCCGCCGGATGTCACCGGGCGCAGCGCGAGCGCCAGTCCCAGCGCCAGCACCAGGCCGGGCACCAGCGGCGCGACCCAGTTGACCTGCGGCTCGCCACGCAGCGCCTGCAGCATGCCCAGCAGCAGCAGCGGCAGGTGCAGTGCCAGCAGCAGCCGGGCGCCGGCGCCGCCCTGGCGGGCCAGCACCCGCAGGCTCGACGGCAGGATCGCCAGCAGCAGCGGCCCGGCCATCAGCAGCACGCCCAGCGGCACCGACAGGCTGCGCAGCAGCTCGGCCACGTAGGGCGTGCCGTCCGGGCGCGACACGGCGGTGATCTCGGCGGTGTGCTGGAGCGTCGGCCAGCCCATCGCGGCATTCCAGGCCAGGTGCGGCAGCAGCATCGCCAGGCAGACCCCGGCGGCCGACAGCAGGCCCAGCCGTGCATCGCGGCGCAGCGCCGGGACTTCGGCCAGCAGGCCCTGACGGCGGTCCAGCCAGAGCCAGGCGAGCGCGCCGGCCAGCCAGGCGGCGTCGCTGTACTTCGACAGCAGCCCGATGCCGCAGACCAGACCCAGCAGCAGCCAGCCCGCGCGCGAGGCATGGCCCGCGAGGTTGGCTTGCCGGACATGCCACAGCAGCGCGCTGGCCAGGCTCCAGCACAGCAGCAGCGGCGCATCGGTGGTGGTGGCCAGGCCCAGCAAGGCGGCCAGCGGGCTGGCCAGGAACAGCGCGGCGGTCCAGCCGGCGGCGCGGCGCGGGTCGGCGCCGTGCTCGCGCGCCAGGCGGGCCGCGAACAGGCCCAGCACGAGGGCGGTCAGCGGGAACAGGATCAGCCCGACCGACTTGACGCCCAGCACGCCGTCGCCGAACAGCGCGGTCGCGCCGGCCAGCAGCGCGGCGATGACCGGCGGCTTGGAGTAGTAGCCCCAGGCCAGCGCGGTCGACCAGTGCCAGTACTGCGCCTCGTCGACGTGCAGGCCGGGGCCGCCGTCGCCGGGCGAGCCCAGCGCCCACAGCAGCGTCAGCAGCCGCAGCACGGCAAAGGCCAGCACGACCACGACCAGCGTGCCGGCGACGGCGCTGCGGGCGCTGTCCCGGCGCAGGCCGTTGCGGGCCGGGTCGGCGGTCCCGATGTCGGCGAGGTTCATGGCGCGTCCCGCCCGATCAGCAGGTAGCCCGGTGCGCGGGCGATCACGTGCAGGCCGGGCTCGGCCTGCAGGGCATCCAGCCGGTCGGCCCGGACCAGCGCCAGCTCGCCGGCCTCGGGTGCGCGACGCGGTGCCGGCTGGCCCAGGTAGAAGGCGAAGCTCGGCTGGTGCAGGCCCCATTGCACCGCGACGCGGCCGGGCTGCTGGGTGCGGGCGATGCCCGCCAGCGTCTTGACCGGCCCCTGCAGCCGCTCGGCCCACCAGGGCAGCAGCAGCTGCGTCAGGCCCAGCACCAGCAGCGCGGCGGCCAGCAGCGGCGCGGCCGGCCGCAGCGGGCTGCGCCGGCCGGCCCAGCTCGCGCCGCCCAGCAGCAGGCCGAGCACGGCCGCGCCGATGGCCAGCGTGCGGCCGGCCTCGCCGGACAGCAGGCCGGGGCCCGCCAGCAGCAGCGCATGCAGGGCCTCGGCCGGACGGGTCGAGGCGGCGATGTGGCCTTGCGCCAGGTCGCTGGCCCACAGCACCCCCAGCGGCAGCAGCAGGAAGCCGAGCGCGAGGCCGGCTTGCCCGATGCGCTGCGAACGTGTCTCGGCCGGCACGGCCGGCTCCGTCAGCGCACGCCCGGCCAGGATCGCCAGCGGCGTCAGGCCGTAGAGCACGTAGTGCGGCAGCTTGGTGCCCGAGGCACTGAAGAAGACCAGCACGAAGCCGGCCCACAGCAGCAGGTAGCGTTCGGCCGGGTCGCGCCAGCGGGTCCGCAACCGCGCCAGCACCGGCACCAGCAGGGCCGACCACGGCAGCATCAGCAGCGGCAGCAGCAGCAGGTAGTAGAACCAGGCGCCGCCGTGGCCTTCGAGCGTGCCGCCGTAGCGTTGCAGGTTGTGGCGCCACAGGAAGCCGTCGACGAAGGCCATGCCGTGGCGGTGCAGCGCGTAGGCATACCAGGGCGCGGCCACGCCGACGAGCACGGCCCAGGCCCAGGCGTCCGACAGCAGCGGGCGCAGGCGTTGCCAGGCGCGTGCAGCGATGCCGGCGCGGTGCCCGGTGGATCGATCGTCGGGGCGGTCCATCCAGCCGGCCGACAGGCACCACAGCCCGACCGCCGCGCCCGGCACCAGCACGGCCACCGGTCCCTTGGTCAGCAGGCCCAGCGCGATCCACAGCGCGGCCAGGCGCAGTGCGCGCCGGCCGCTGCGCTGCCGGGTGTCGTCCAGGCCGGGGGCGAGGTCGCGCAAGGCCGTCCAGAGCGACAGCGTGGCCAGCGCCAGCCACAGGTTGAGCAGGGCATCGGCGGTCGCGGCCCGGCCGATCAGCGCCACGCCCAGGCTGGTCAGCAGCACGCTGCCGGCGGCCAGGCCGGCGCGCAGGTCCGGCGTGCCGCCCGGCGGGCTCATGCGGTGAGCCACCACGTGCGCCACGAAGACCGCCCACAGCCACGCGGCCAGCGCCGAGGGCAGCCGCACCGCGAACTCGTCGAGGCCGAACAGCGCCGCGCTGGCGGCCTGCAGCCAGTAGACCAGGATGGGCTTGTCGAAACGGTCCTCGCCGTTGAGCGTGGTGTGGCCCCAGTCGCCGCTGGACAGCAGCTCGCGCGTGGCCTCGGAGAAGGCGCCCTCGTCGACGTCGAACAGCGGCAGCGTGCCCAGCCCGAACAGCTGCAGGGCCAGCGCGGCCAGCGCCCAGACGAGGAAGACGCGCCGGTGCGCGCGGCTCATCCCGGCAGGCCGGACCAGCCGGCCGCATCGTCGCTGCGGGCTGCACCGGCGGTGCCGTTCGCATCGGCCGGCTCGCCGCGCAGCACGTAGGGCGAGGCGTGGCGCGCGCCGTAGTAGATGCGGATCAGCAGTTCGGCCAGCACGCCGGTGGTCAGGAACTGCAGGCCACCCAGCAGGCCGGAGAAGCCCAGCGCCAGCAGCGGGCGCGCGCCGACGTCCTGCCCCATCAGCTTGAGCACGGCCAGGTAGCCCAGCACCGCCAGGCTGCCCAGGCTGAGGATCAGGCCGATCACGCCGAAGAAGTGGCCCGGCCGCGCGGCATAGCGCTGGAAGAAGCTGACCGCCAGCAGGTCGACGACCACCCGCAGCGTGCGCGACAGGCCGTACTTGGACGTGCCGACCGTGCGCGCGTGGTGGCGCACCGGCTGCTCGCCCATGCGGTCCTGCGAGGTCACGGTCGACAGCCAGGCGGGGATGTAGCGGTGCATCTCGCCGTACAGCCTGACCTCGCGCAGCACGCTGGTCCGGAAGGCCTTGAGGCTGCAGCCCAGGTCGTGGAAGGGCAGCTGGGTGATGCGGCGGATCAGCCGGTTGGCGAGCTTCGAGGGCAGCTTGCGCAGCCAGAAGCCGTCCTGCCGGTCAACGCGCCAGCCGGCCACGATGTCGAGGTCCTCGCGCAGCAGGCGTGCGACCAGCGCGGGGATGTCGCGCGGGTCGTTCTGCAGGTCGCCGTCCATCGTCACGATGACGTCGCCGCGCGCGGCATCGATGCCGGCCTGCATCGCGGCGGTCTGGCGGAAGTTGCGGGCCAGCCGCACGACGCGGATGTGCGGGCCGACCGTGGCCGCATGGCGCTGCAGCGCGGCACCGGTGCCGTCGCGGCTGCCGTCGTCGACGACCACCAGCTCCCAGGGCTGGGCGTAGCCGGCCAGGGCCGACTGCACCGCGTCGATCAGGCGGGCCGCGTTGCCGACCTCGTTGTACATCGGCACGACCACCGACAGGCGGTGCGCGGGCACGGGGCGGCTGTCGTGGTCGAGCGGCGCGGGCTGGGCCGTGTCGTCGGGCCGCGCGAGGGGTGTGTTCAGGCTCAGGTCGGTCATGGTGTCGGATCGGGCAAGGGGGCTCGGTCGCCGTCGAGCAGCAGGGCCGGCCAGGCGGCCAGCAGGCTGACGGCGAGCCAGAAGAGGTGGACGATCAGCGCGGCGGCGACGACCTGGTCGATGGCGACGGCACGACCGGCCGCCAGCGTGTTCAGGCCGGCCCAGACGCCGGCTTCGTAGGTGCCCAGGCCGCCGGGTGCCTGCAGGGGCAGCACGGCGGCCCATTCGCCGCCGAGCGCACCACGCAGCGTGGCCGCCAGCGTCAGGCCGGTCAGTTCGGCCAGCAAGGCGCCGACCACGGCCAGGCGCAGGCTCCAGTTGGCGGTCGCACAGAGCCAGGCGATGCGGTGTTGCCGACCCAGGCCGGTGATCGAGGCGAAGGCCGCGTGCAGCACGGCCAGGCCGACCGGTGCGACCAGCGCCAGCCAGGGCGACGGCGCGAACCAGGCGGCACCGGTCAGGGCCAGCAGCACGATCACGTCCTGCAGCCGCATCCACAGCAGGCTGGCCGACGAGGCCTTCCAGCCCACGCCCCAGCGCTGCTGCAGCCACAGGCCGTAGCCCAGCTCGCCGCTGCGCAGCGGCAGCAGCAGCACGGCGGCGTTGTGCAGCAGGCACAGGCGCAGGCAGGCAGCCCAGTCCGCGCCGGTGCGCACCTGCCATTCCGCATGCAGGCGGGTCGCCCGCAGGGCATGGCTGGCCAGCACCGTCAGCGCGGCCAGCAGCCAGAGCCCGGTGGGCAGCGCGCGGACCCGCTCGGCCAGCGTCGCCAGGTCCAACCCGTGCAAGGCCCAGGCAAAGCCGGCAACCACCGCGACGCTGGCCAGCAACAGGCCCACCAGCCGGCGTCGGGCAGGGCTGAGGTTCACGACGCTTCCGGCTGCGCCCGGCCACGTCGGCCACGCTGGACGCGCCACAACCCGGCCAGCCGCCACAGGGCCACGCCGGCGCCGATCGCGCCGAGCACGCGCTGGCCCGGCAGCGCCAGCGGGTAGCCGGTCGGCAGGCCCCACATCACGACCGAGCAGGCCAGCAGGCCGAGCGCCAGCACGGCGCTGCCGATCGGGCTCATGAGGTGAGCCACCCAGCGGCCGCGCTGGGCGCACCACCAGCCGGCATGGCCGACCAGCACGCCCAGCGCGCCACCGGCGCAGACATCGGCCGGCCAATGCGCACCGACCGCGATGCGCGAGATCGCGACGGCCACGCACAGCGTCCAGACCGCCAGCCGCCAGGGCCGGGGCAGGCGCCGGTCCAGGCTGATCAGCGTGGCCACGGTGAAGGCGGTGACCGCATGGCCCGAGGGCATGGACTTCGACAGCAGCGGCGTGCCGACGACCACCAGCTGGTCCAGGCCCAGCGCAGCGGCCGGACGGGCCATCTGCACCAGGTTCTTGATGCCATGGGTCAACGCGCCGCCGATCGGGAAGCAGGCCAGCAGCGCGGCCAGCAGGCGGGTGCCGGCCTGGCTGGCGCGGTTCGATGCCGGCGGGGCGGCCAGCGCGAACACGATCAGCGCGCTCAGGCCCAGGCCCAGCACGCTCAGGCCCGACCACAGTTCGGGCGCCCAGGCCCCGGTGGCATTGATGGCGCGGAAGACCGCGAGGTGCAGCGCCTGCGAGGTCTCGCCGCCCAGCAGGTGCAGCAGCAGCGCGGTCGCGAGCACGGCGGCACTGGCCTGTCCGGCCGAGCGGTGCGCGGCGGGCAGGCTGCGGGGAACATGCAGGTCGGTCATGGGCCGATGCTCGACCGCAGCCGTGACAAGTCCTTGAAGGTCGCGTGACGGAACGATGACCTGCGCACACCGCTGCGACGGGTCATCGCAGCGACACGCGATCGCCACGGTCCTGTCACGCAGCCTGCCCAGCATCGCGGCATGACCTCGATCCTCGTTACCGGTGCAGCTGGCTTCATCGGCGCGCACGTCGCCCGCGCACTGGTTGGCCGTGGCCATCGCGTGTCGGCCTGCGACAACTTCAATGCCTACTACGACCCGAAGCTCAAGCAGGCGCGCGTGCAGGAGCTGCTCTGGCCGGTCGGCGTGAACGTGCAGCATGTCGACCTGACCGACGTCGCGGCCACGCAGCGGCTGGTCGAGGCCAGCGGCGCACAGGTGGTGCTGCACCTGGCAGCGCAGGCCGGCGTGCGCCACTCGGTCGACGCGCCACTGGACTACGTCCAGGCCAACCTGCTGGGCTTCGGCTCGGTGCTGGAGGCCTGCCGCCGCGCCGGCGTCGGCCACCTGCTGCATGCCAGCTCGTCGAGCGTCTACGGCCACCGCGAGGGCGAGGGCGAGGGCGGTGCGCGACCCTTTTCCGAGTCGGACCGCATCGACCGTCCGGCGTCCTTCTACGCCGCCACCAAGGTCGCCAACGAGGCCATGGCCCATGCGACCGCGCGGGTCCACGGCCTGCCGACGACCTCGCTGCGCTTCTTCACCGTCTACGGTCCCTGGGGCCGTCCGGACATGGCCTGCTGGCTGTTCTCCGAGCGCATCCGCCTGGGCCTGCCCATCGTCGTGTTCGGCCGCGGCGAGCTGCGGCGCGACTTCACCTATGTGGACGACACCGTCGAGGCGGTCTGCCGCCTGATCGAGCGCGGCGCGCCACGGCCCGATGCGCAGGGCGCGCCGGTCGAGATCTTCAACGTCGGCCACAGCGTGCCGGCGACGGTCAACGAGCTGGTCGCCGGCCTGGAGCAGGCCATCGGCCGGCGCGCGGTGATCGAGCATGCGCCCCTGCAGGTCGGCGACGTGCCGCACACCGAGTCCGACCCGACCCGGTTGCGTGCGGCCATCGGCGACTGGCCGCGCACGCCGCTGGCGCGCGGCCTGGCCGAGTTCGCCGACTGGCATCGCGGCTGGCTGCAGCGTGGCGCGGGCCAGCCGCAGCGGGTGGCGATGCCGTCCTACGCGCAAGCGGCCTGAGCGGTGCACCGCCACGCCGGTTCGGCGGCAGGGGCCGGCCTGCCGCGCGGCTTCCATCGCCTGATCGCGGCGCAGTTCTGTTCGGCGCTGGCCGACAACGCGCTGCTGATCGTCACCATCGCCTTGCTGGTCGAACAGGGCGCGCCGGGCTGGTGGGCGCCGATGCTCAAGTTCGGCTTCACGCTGTCCTACGTGCTGCTGGCGCCGGTCGTCGGCCCGCTCGCCGATGCCTGGCCCAAGGCCCGTTTGATGGCCTGGATGAACCTCGTCAAGGTGCTGGGCGTGGTCGGCCTGCTGCTGGGCTGGCCGGTGCTGCTGGCCTTCTCGATCGTCGGCTTCGGTGCGGCCGCCTATGCGCCGGCCAAGTACGGCCTGGTGACCGAGATGGTCGGTGCCGACCGGCTGGTCGAGGCCAACGGCTGGATCGAGGTCTCGGTGGTCGGCGCGGCCCTGCTGGGTGCCGTCGTCGGCGGCGTGCTGGTCGGGCCGTGGTGGACCGGCTCGACGGCCTCGCTGGCCTGGCGTGAAGCGGTCGCGTGGCTGACGGGCCAGCCAGCGGAGGGGGTGCTCGGCCTGTCCCTGCTGGCGGTGCTTGCGGTGCATGCGCTGGCGTCCTGGCTGACCGTGGGCGTGCCCGACAGCGGCGCCCGCTACCCCGCCTGCGAGATCCATCCGCGGGCGCTGCTGCGCGCCTTCCGCGAGGCCAACCGCCTGCTCTGGCGGGATCCGGATGGCGGCCTGTCGCTGGCGGTCACGACCATCTTCTGGGGCCTGGGCGCGACGCTGCAGTTCATCGTGCTGCGCTGGGCCGCCGACGTGCTGCACCTGCCGCTCGACCGGGCGGCCTTCCTGCAGGCGGCCGTGGCCATCGGCGTGGTGGTCGGCGCGACCGCGGCCGGCCGCTGGGTCGCGCTGCACCAGGCCAAGCACATGCTGTGGGCCGGCGTCGCGCTGGGGCTGACCATGCCGGTGGTGGCGGTGACCTCGTCGCTGCCGCTGGCGCTGGCGCTGCTGGTCATCGTCGGGGCCGTCGGCGGGCTGATGGTGGTGCCGCTGAACGCCTTGCTCCAGCACCGCGGCTGCGAGCTGCTGAGTGCCGGCCGGTCGATCGCCGTCCAGGGCTTCAACGAGAACGCCAGCGTGCTGGCCATGCTGGCGATCTATGCCGGCCTGCTGGCGCTGGACGTCGGCATCGTGCCGCTGATGTGGGGCTTCGGCCTGGCCATCGCGCTGGCGATCGCTGGCCTGATCGTGCTGGAGCACCGGCGTGCCCGACGCGCCCGGCTGGCCGGGGCGCTTGCGCCACAGCCGTCGACGCCAGCCGGCGCGACGGGCTGATCCGGCTCAGGGACTGAGCGGCAGGCCCGCAGCCAGCGGCGCGGCCGCTGCCGGTTCGGCATGGCGCGCGATCGCGCCGCGCAGCACCGACTCGAAGCGCGCGACGATCGCGTCCCAGCCCAGGTCCTCGGCCCGCAGGCGAGCCTGCCGGCCGTGCTGGCGGCAGCGTGCCAGGTCCGACGACAGGCTCAGCGCATGAGCCACGAAGGCCCGGACATCGCCCGGCGACGCCAGCAGCCCGTGTTGGCCTGGCTCGACCAGCTCGCCGGCGGCGGCATGGTCGTAGGCCACCACGGCCAGGCCGCTGGCCATGGCCTCGGTGGTCACGTTGCCGAAGGTCTCGGTCAGGCTGGCGAAGACGAACAGGTCGGCGCTGGCGTAGTGGGCGGCCAGTTCGGCCCCGCGCTGCTGGCCGGCGAAGACCACCTCGGGGTGGCGGGCCTGCAGCTCGGCGCGCTGCGGGCCGTCGCCGACCACGACCAGACGCGCCTTCGGCAGCGTGCGGGCGATGGCGTCGAAGGCGGCGCTCAGCACCGCGAGGTTCTTCTCCGCCGCGACCCGGCCGACGTAGAGCACGACCGGATCGTCCGGCCCGGCGCCCCAGCGCTGGCGCAGCGCCTCGCTGCGGTGCGCGGGTGCATAGCGCACGGTGTCGACGCCGCGCGTCACCACGTGCAGGTCGCGAAAGCCCTGGGCGGCCAGCTCGTCGCGCAGGGCCTCGGTGGGCACCATGGTGGCGTCGCAGCCGTTGTGGAAGTGGCGCAGCCAGGCGGCGATCGGACGGTGCAGGAAGCCGATGCCGTAGTGGCCGCTGTAGGCGTGGAAGTTGGTGCGGAAGTCCGAGCAGACCGGCAGGCCCAGCGAACGTGCCGCACGGCGAGCCGAAGCGCCGAGCGGGCCTTCGGTGGCGATGTGCACGACGTCCGGGCGGCGCTGCTGCCACATCCTGCGCAGCATGCGAGCGGCCGGCAGGCCCATGCGCAGGTCGGCGTAGAGGGGGATGGGCAGGCCGGGCAGGCGGTGCAGGCGCAGGCCGCCGACGAGTTCGGGGCGCGGCCCGGTGCAGGATTCGCCAGCCTGGCGCGGGCGCATCAGGTCGACGTCGTGGCCGCGTGTGACCAGGCCCTCGACCACGCGGGCCAGCGTCATCGCGACGCCATTGACCTCGGGCGGATAGGTCTCGGTCACGCAGGCGATGCGCAGCGTGCGGGCGCGGCCGTCGGACGGCAGGCAGGCGAGGGCAGGGCTCATGGTGACGATGCTGCGCCGGGCTCGCAACAATTCGATGACAGGGCAAGCTGTCGCCGATCCGTCACGCGTCTTTCATGTCCGCTCGTCACCATCGTGACACGCTGGCATCGTGCCCTGGCCGTGCCGCAAGGCACCGGGCCAATGCCCCGATGCCCCGATGCCCCGAACGGCCGATCGCCCGATCGACCGACCGCTCCCCCACCCGAGGACCGACGTGAACCGCTTGCTTGAAACCCTGGCCGTGCAGCGCTGGGATGACCACCGCTACTACCACCACTGCCGCATCAACCAGAGCCTGCACCTGCTCAGCGCGATCAGCTTCCTGGTGTCCTACGTGCTGCTGTTCATCGACCCGGCCATGGCCGCCATCGTGGCGTGGTGCATCTCGATGCTGAGCCGCCAGGCCGGCCATTTCTTCTTCGAGCCGCGTGGCTACGACGAGGTCAACCAGGCCACCGACGAGCACAAGGAAGAGATCAAGATCGGCTACAACATCCGCCGCAAGATCGTGCTGATGGGCGCCTGGGTCGTGATCCCGGCCGTGCTGTGGTTTGCGCCGTCGGTCGGCGGCCTGATCGAGCCGGCCACCGACTTCGGCGGCTGGGTGCATGACGTGGGCATCGCCTGGCTCGCGCTGGGTGTCTCCGGCCTGATCTTCCGCGTCGTGCAGCTGTGGCTGACGCAGGACTTCATGACCGGCGTGGCCTGGGCCACCAAGATCATCACGGACCCCTTCCACGACATCAAGATGTACCACCGCTCGCCGCTGTACCTGCTGCGCGGCCAGCGCATCGACCCGATGGACCATGTGCGCAGCCATGTGGGTTCGCATGCGGGGTCGCATGCGGGTTCGCAGGCTGGCGCGTCCCCGGAAGACGGCGTTGCCGCCGAGGCAGAGAGCGTCACCCGCTGAGTCCTTCGCAGGTGGGCGACGGGCCGCAGGCGGCCCTGACGCATCGTGCTATCCGACGCAGAAGGCCGGCCCTCGGGCCGGCCTTCTTCACGCCAGCCGCGTGTTCATCGGCCGAAGCGGTGTCCGAGCATCTCGCGCAGCAGGCCGCGCTTGATGGCCTTGTGGCTCAGCTCGGGCGGCGTGTCCCACCAGCCGTCGGCCTTCATCGCCAGCGCGGCGGCGACGAAGCGCTGCTGCACCTCGGCGAAGTCGGTGTCGTCGTAGTTCAGGCTGAAGATCAGCCGGCCGCTGCCGACCCAGCTCAGCGCCAGGCCCTGGGCGCGCAGGTAGAACTGCAGCATCCAGTGGTGGCGCGCCGGCTGCGTGTAGAGCACCGTCCAGACCGTCGAGAGGTTGGCCACCCGCACCGGCACGCCTGCCTGCGCCAGCGCGGCATTGAAGCGTTCGGCGCGGCCGTTCCAGCGGTCCTCCAGGCCGTCGTAGAGGGCCCGCACCTCGGGCGTCTCCAGGCGGTCGAGGAAGGCCTTCATCGCGCCCAGCACGTAGGGGTGGGCGTTGAAGGTGCCGCGTGCGAAGCAGATGTCGGCCGGACGATCCTCGCGATAGCGCTTCATCAGTTCATGCTTGCCACACACCACGCCGACCGGCAGACCGCCGCCCAGCGTCTTGCCGTACGTGACCATGTCGGCCCGGACGCCGAAGTACTCCTGCGCGCCGCCCGGCGCCAGCCGGAAGCCCATGAAGACCTCGTCGAAGATCAGCACGACGCCGTTGGCCGTGCAGACCTCGCGCAGGCGGTGCAGCCAGGCGGTGTAGGCCGCGCGGTCGTAGCCGGCCCGGCGGCTGCCGTCGACCAGCGACGAATCGCCCGGCGCGGCGCTGTTCGGGTGCAGCGCCTGCAGCGGGTTGATCAGCACGCAGGCGATGTCCTTGCGGCTGCCGATGACCTTCAGCGCCTGCTCGCTCATGTCGGCCAGCGTGTAGGTCTCGCGCGGTGGCAGCGGGTTGCCGGGGCCGGGCTGCACGTCCTCCCACCAGCCGTGGTACGCCCCGGCGAAGCGCACCAGGTTGCGGCGGCGGGTGTGGTAACGGGCCAGGCGCACGGCCTGCATGACGGCTTCGGTGCCGGACATGTGGAAGCTCACCTCGTCCTGGCCGGAGATGGCCTTCAGGCGGCGCATGTTCTCGATCAGCACCGGGTGGTAGGCGCCCAGCACCGGGCCGAGCGACTCGGCGGTCTGCACGCCCTCGGCGATGCAGGCCTTGTAGGTGTCGTAGCCCAGCAGGTTGACGCCGTAGGAGCCGGTCAGGTCGTAGAACTCGGCGCCGTCGAGGTCGCGCACCTTCACGCCTTCGGACGACGCCAGGAAGCCGCCGAGCTTGAGGTGCTGTCGCAGGTAGGGGCTGAAGGGGTAGGGCACCCGGTAGCTGCCGGTGAACTGCAGGTCGGCCAGCATCTCGCGCGCCTCGGCGGTGGCGGCGATGCTCTTCGGGTGGCGCGTGGCCAGCGTGTCGCACAGCCGGGCGAAGCCGGCGCGGCGGCGCGCCAGGACCTCGTCGGCCGCACCGTCGCAGCCGAAGAACTGGGCCTCGTCGTAGGCATAGCCGGGGATCTGCCCGGCCACGCGCTTGGCCATGCGGGAATGGCCGGTCAGCGAGCGGTGCTTGGCACGCGACAGCTCAAGCCGTCGATGAGCCTTGGGCACCAGCCAGGCCAGCGTGGCAAGCGCCACCGCGGTGAGCGCAAAGGAATCGTTCATGGGTCCGTTCCGTGGCCTTCGAGGGCCGTGGGTTGAAGCGAGACCCGATGTCTAACTTTCAGAATTGACAACGTCATGAAAACGTCACTGCTGCAGAAGATCCTGGCCCAGGAAGACCTCAACTTCCTGCTCACCAACCGGGTGCCACGCATCGCGCTGACCCGCTTCATGGGCTGGTACAGCCAGATCCGCAGCCCGCTGCTGGCGCGGCTGTCGATCGCGGTCTGGCGCTGCTTCACCGACCTCGACCTGAGCGAGTCGCCGCCCCAGCGCTATGGCTCGCTGCACGATTGCTTCACGCGGCCGATCCGGCCCGAGGCGCGGCCCGTCGATGCGGACCCTGACGGCCTGTGCAGCCCGAGCGACGCCATCGTCGGCGCCTGCGGCGCTGTGGAGGGCACGCGGGTCTTCCAGGCCAAGGGCTACCCGTACGAGCTGGCCGAGCTGTTCGGTCCGAACCAGGACACCACGCCCTTCCACGACGGCGTGTTCGTCACGCTGCGGCTGACCTCGGCGATGTACCACCGCTTCCATGCGCCGCAGGACCTGTCGGTCGAGCATGTCACCTACCTCAGCGGCGACACCTGGAACGTCAACCCGATCGCGCTGCAGCGGGTCGAGAAGCTGTTCTGCCGCAACGAGCGTGCGGTGCTCAACACGCGACTGGCGCGCACCGGCGAGCCGATCGCCATCGTGCCGGTGGCGGCCATCCTGGTGGCCAGCCTGCGGCTGCATTTCCTCGACACGCTGCTGCATGTGCGCTACCGCGGCCCGAACGAGATCCCGGTGCAGGCGAGCTTCCGCAAGGGCGAGGAAATGGGCTGGTTCCAGCACGGCTCGACCATCATCGTGTTCGCGCCACGCGGCTGGACGCTGTGCGAGGGCATCGCCAACGGCGCGCGCATCCGCATGGGCCAGCCGCTGCTGCGGCCGGCGGTGCCGCCGGCGCGCTGAGCGTCACCGCATCGACACGCTCCCGTCACGATTCCGACGCGGTGGCTGCGGACCATCGCGGCCATGCAGACCGTCGACCTTGTCTACTTCAACTACGGCGGCGGCCACCGTGCGGCCGCCGTGGCGCTGGAACAGGTGATCGCCCGGCAGCGCCGGCCCTGGCACGTGCGGCGCGTCGACCTGGTCGAGGTGCTCGATCCGAACGAGCAGTTCCGCAAGCTCACCGGACTCGCGCCCGAGGATCTCTACAACAAGCGGCTGGCGCACGGCTGGACCTGGGGCATGAAGCCCGAGCTGAAGCTGCTGCAGGGCCTGATCCGCGCCAGCCACGAGCTGATCTGCCAGCGCCTGTCGCAGCACTGGCTGCGCAGCGAGCCCGACCTGGTGGTCTCGCTGGTGCCCAACTTCAACCGCGCGCTGTGCCTGTCGCTGCAGGCCAGCCTGCCGGGCGTGCCCTTCGTGACGGTGATGACCGACATCGCCGACCTGCCGCCGCACTTCTGGATCGAGCCGGACGCGCCGCAGCAGCGCATCGTCTGCGGCAGCGAGCGTGCGCTGGCCCAGGCCCGCGAGGCCGGCGTGCCCGATGCCCGCCTGGACCTGACCACCGGCATGATCCTGCGGCCCGAGTTCCACGAGGCCCGGCCGATGACCCGCGACCGGCGCGAGGCGGGCCTGCGCGCGCTGGGCCTGGACCCGGAGCGCCCTGTCGGCATCGTGATGTTCGGCGGCGAAGGATCCAGCCAGATGCTGCGCATCGCCCGCGAGCTGGACGGCCACCAGCTGATCCTGATGTGTGGCCGCAATGAAGCGCTGGCTCACCGACTGAGCCAGCTCAGGCGCGGCGCGCCGCATGCGGTGGTCGGCTACACGAGCGAGGTGGTGGCGCTGCTGCAGCTGGGCAGCTGGTTCTGCGGCAAGCCCGGCCCCGGCAGTCTCAGCGAGGCGGTGCAGGCCGGCCTGCCGGTCATCACCTTCCGCAACAGCCGCACGATGCCGCAGGAACGCTACAACACCGACTGGGTGCGCGAGCAAGGCTATGGCCTGGTGATCGGCTCGATCGGCCAGATCGGCGCGGCGGTCGACGAGCTGCTGCAGCGCCTGCCCGAGTTCCGTCGGCGCGTGCTGGGCTGCGACAACCGCGCGGTCTTCGAGGTGGTCGACATCCTGGCCGACCAGCTGCTGCGCAGCGCGGCGGTGGCCGCTCCCACGCGGATCGGACGGGAACGCGCGCTGCGCCTGTCATGACCGTTACACGGTGAATCGGCAGTGTGCGGACTTTCCTCCACACCCGAACCCGCCCATGTCCGCTCGCCTCCCCGTCCTTCGTCGCCTGGTCGTCAGGTCCGTGCTGTTCACCGCCGTCCTGGCCGCCCTTGTCGGCTGTGGTGGTTCCGATGGCGAGACCACGGCGGCCACGACCTACGCGCCCATCGAGATCAACATCGCGCACATCAACGACCACCACTCGCAGCTTGAGCCGATCGCGAACACGCAGCTCACGCTCGACGGCGTGGCCACGCAGGTTGACCTCGGTGGATTCGCGCGTCTGACCACGCTGTTCAAGGCCCAGGCTGGCACCCGCAACCTGCTCAAGCTGCACGCAGGCGATGCCGTGACGGGCACGCTGTACTACACGTTCTACAAGGGCGAGGCCGACGCGAAGATGATGAACACCATCTGCTTCGACGCCTTCGAGCTGGGCAACCATGAGTTCGACGACGGTGACCAGGCGACCCGCAACTTCATCGACGCGCTCTACACCCCGCTGTGCCAGACGCCGGTGCTGGCCGCCAACGTCGTGCCGGCCAGCGGCACGCCGCTGAACCCGGCCGGCGCGCCGGTCATCCGGCCCTACATCGTCAAGACCTACGACGGCGTGAACGTCGGCATCATCGGCCTGGACATCGCCGGCAAGACCACCAACTCATCGCGCCCGCTGTCGACCACGCAGTTCCTCGACGAGGCGGCCACCGCGCAGCGCTACATCGACGAGCTCAAGGCGCAGGGCATCCGCCACATCGTGCTGATGACGCACCAGGGCTACGACAACGACCGCGCGATGGCCGCCCGCCTGAGCGATGTCGACGTCATCATCGGCGGTGACTCCCACACCCTGCTGGGCGACTTCACGGCCTTCGGACTGAGCAGCTCGGGCGCCTATCCCACCCGGGTCACCAACCGCGACGGTGACACCGTCTGCATCGGCCAGGCCTGGGAATATGCCAAGGTCTTCGGACTGATGAACGTGTCCTTCAACAGCCGCGGTGCGGTGGCCAGCTGCGGCGGCCATGCCTCGCTGGTGATCGGTGACACCTTCAAGCGCAGCAATGGCACCGCCTTCGTCGCCGTCGATGAGCCGACCAAGGCTGACCTGCTGACCAAGCTGGCCGCCGATCCGCGCATCAAGGTGACGACGCCGGATGCGGGCGCGGCCGCCATCTTGTCGACCTACACCAGCCAGGTCACCGCCGAGAAGGCCAAGACCATCGGCACCGCCAGCGAGGCGCTGTGCCTCGTGCGCGTGCCGGGCGAGACGACCAACCGCTCGGCCACCGTGCCGGGCTGCGAGACCGCCAACACGCTGGCGCGAGGCAGCGATGCGGCCCAGGTCGTGTCGGAGGCCTTCCTCAAGGCCAGCCTGCGCGCGGACTTCGCGCTTCAGAACGCCGGCGGCGTGCGCGTGCCGGTGGCGGCCGGCACGCTGACGATGAACACGGCCTTCACGCTGCTGCCCTTCACCAACGTGCTGGTCGAGATGAACGTGACCGGCGCGCAGATGGTGGCCGCGCTCGAGGATGGCATCGCCAACCACCTGGACAACCTGCAATCCACCGGCTCGCACCCCTATGCGGCCGGCCTGCGCTGGGACCTGGACATGAGCAAGGCCAAGGGCAGCCGTGTCACGAACGTCGAGGTGCGCAGCCGGGTGGGCAACACCTGGTCGGCGATCGTCCCGACCCAGACCTATGTGCTGGTGACCAACGACTTCGTCGCGGCCGGCCAGGACGGCTACGCGACGCTTGGCGCGATCTTCCGCACCGGCGCCTACGTCAACACCTACCTGCTCTACACGCAGACCTTCGCCGACTACGTGATCGCCAACACGCCGATCGCGCGTCCGCTGGCGGGCAACTACGCGCACAAGTCGGTCATCACGGCCGCCGGTGTCACGCTGCCCTGAGCCTGGGCCGGTCGGCCTGAACGTCATCACGAACCTTTCTCCACCGGAGTCCGACATGTTCAAGTTCCATCCCGTCCTGACGGCGCTGCTGGCCTCGCTGGCCTGCGCCCTTGCCGCACCGGCGGTCCAGGCGCAGACCGAGGTCACCGCCGTGCTGGCCGGCCATGCCCGCCTGCCGCATGACGCGACCGTGGCCGCGCCGCGCGAGGCCGGGCCGCTGTACCAGACCGCCGGCAAGTTTGTCGCCGCCAACCGGCTGCGCGTCGAGAGCCTCGGCAGCGTGCCCGGCAACACCTTCGTCGGCGACCCGAAGTTCCCGCGGGCCTCGGGTGGCGCGCTGCCCATCCAGGGCCAGTCGGTGCAGGGCTTCTCGGCCATCGTGGCGCTGGGCAAGGACGAGTTCCTGGCGATGACCGACAACGGCTTCGGCAGCCGGATCAACTCGGCCGATGCGCTGCTGATGGTCCACCGTGTCAAGGCCGACTGGGCCTCGGGCCAGGTCCGCCGCCTGCACACGACCTTCCTGCGCGACCCGCAGCGCAAGGTCCCCTTCCTGATCCAGAACGAGGCCACCCGCGAGCGTTTCCTGACGGGCGCGGACCTCGACATCGAGTCGCTGCAGGTGGTGGGCGACGAGTGGTGGATCGGCGACGAGTTCGGTCCCTACGTGATCCGCTTCAACCACCAGGGCGAGGCGCTCGGCCTGATCGAGACCACCGTCGGCGACAGGACCTATCGCGGCCCGGACCACCATTCGCAAGGCCGCCTGCCCAACTACCCGGCCGACGCCGGTGGCTGGGAGGTGCGCCGCTCCGGTGGCTTCGAGCCGATGGCGAAGTCGCCCGATGGCAAGACGCTCTACCCGATGTTCGAGTGGCCGCTGTGGGATGCCGCCAGCAAGGCGCAGGAACAGGTCGACGGCAAGCCCTACACCCGCATCCTCGAACTGGACGCGGCGAGCCGCCGCTACACCGGCAAGACCTGGAAGTACCGCTTCGAGGCCGTGGGCAACGTGGCCGCCGACTTCCAGCTGCTCGACGCCCGCACCGGCCTGGTGATCGAGCGCGACGACGCCACCGAAGGCGCCGGCCCGGGCTGCCCGGACGAGCCGCGCACCGACTGCTTCACGCGGCCGGCCCGCTTCAAGCGCATCTACAAGATCGACCTGGCCGGCGCCGATGCCGACGGCTTCGTGCGCAAGGTGGCCTACATCGACCTGACGAAGATCGCCAACCCGAAACGCCTGGCCAAGGTCGGCCCGAACGAGGACGTCTTCGTGCTGCCGCACCTCGGCCCGGAAGGCCTGACGGTGGTCGATGCGCGCCATGTCGTGGTCGTCAACGACAACAACTTCCCGTATTCGTCGGGCCGCCAGATCGGCAAGCCCGACGACAACGAGCTGACGCTGCTGGACATCGGCGCGCTGGTCGACGCGAAGTGAGACCGGCCGTGGTTCTTCCGCTGACGCGTCAGCGGAAGAACCACGGCAGCACGCCGATCGCGATGCCCGGCACCAGCAGGATCGCGATCAGGCGCAGCGCGTCGCTGACCAGGAAGGGCAGCACGCCCTTGTAGGTCTCGTGCATCGGCACCTCGCGTGCGAGGCTGTTGACGACGTAGACGTTCAGGCCGACCGGTGGCGCGGTCATGCCGATGCCGACGGTCATCAGCACGCAGATGCCGAACCAGATCGCCTTGGGCTCGGCGGCCAGGCCGTGCACGTCCAGCGCCATCACGGCGGGGAAGAGCACCGGGATGGTCAGCAGCATCATCGACAGCTCGTCCATGACGCAGCCCAGCACGACGTAGAGCACCATGATCGCGCCGATGATCAGCAGCGGCGCGACATGCAGCGTGCCGGCCCATTCGGCGATGCGCGAGGGCATCTGGGTCAGGGCCAGCGCCGAGTTCATCATGTCCGCGCCGAGGAAGATCATGAAGACCATCGCGGTGGTCTCGGCGGTGCCGGTGAAGGCGCGCACGATGCCCTCGCGCGTGATCTCGCCGCGCACCAGCGCCGCCGCGAAGGTGGCGATCGCCCCGACGGCGGCCGCCTCGGTGGGCGAGAAGATGCCGCTGTAGATGCCGCCGAAGACGACCACGAAGATGGAAGCGATCGGCCAGACGCCCAGCAGCGCCTTCCAGCGTGCGGCCCACGGCAGTGGCTCGCTCGGCGTGGCCAGCGCGGGCCTGAAGCGGCAGACCAGGCCGATCACCACGAGGTAGCCGACGGTGGCGATCAGGCCCGGCACCATCGCCGCGGCGAACAGCTTGGCGATGTTCTGCTCGGTCAGGATGGCGTAGACCACCAGTGGCACCGATGGCGGGATCAGGATGCCCAGCGTGCCGCCGCAGGCCAGCGCGGCGGTGGTCAGGCGGCCGTGGTAGCCGTGCGCCTTCATCTCGGGATAGGCGACCTGGGTGATCGTGGCCGAGGTGGCGACGCTGGAGCCGCAGACCGCACCGAAGGCCGCCGCCGACAGCACCGCGGCCATGGCCAGCCCGCCACGGATGTGGCCGACGAAGGCGGCAGCGGCCTGGAACAGCGCGCGCGACAGGCCGCCCTGGGTGGCGAACTGGCCCATCAGCAGGAACAGCGGGATCACCGACAGGTCGTAGACCGACAGCCGCGCCACCGCACTGCCCTTGAGCATGTTGAGCAGCGCCATGTCGCTGGACAGCGTGGCATAGCCGATGGCGCCGGGAATGAACATCGCGGCGGCGATGGGCACGCGCAGGCCCATCAGCACGAGCATGCTGGCGAACATCAGCAGGCCGATGAGGGTCGGGCTCATGAGGCGGCTCCGTCGAGGTCGGCCGTGCGGGCGTCCAGGCCACGCAGCAGGCGCTGCGCCTGCCACAGCGCGACCAGCGTGGTCAGCGCCAGGCCGGGCGCCAGCATCAGGTAGTTCCAGCCCATCGGCAGGCCCAGGATCATGGTGGTCTCGCCGGCCTCGCTGACGGCCTGCGCACCGGCGGCGGTGCGCAGGCTCAGCAAGGCGCACATCAGCGCCAGGAGGATCGCGCCGATGCCGTCGAGCATGCGGTTGGCACGCTCGGGCAGGCGCTGGGTGAAGAAGTCCACGATGATGTTGGCGCCGTGCAGCTGGCACCAGGGCAGGCACAGCGAGATGGTCAGCGCGATGCCGAACTGGGTCAGCTCGACGTCGCCCGGGATGGGCCGCGACAGCAGCGATCGGCCGGCGATGCTGGCCACCACCATCAGCGCGACCGCGCAGGCCACGGCGCCGCCGGCCAACGCGAAGAACCAGGCGACGCGCCTGAGCAGGTTGTGCATGGACATGAAGGTCGTTCCCTCGTCATCGGCCGCCCAATGCGACGACGCGCCCGGTGCGGGCGCGTCGTGCCGGACGGTCGTCGGTTGATCGGCGGTCGTCAGGCCCCGAGGCCCGCGACCGCTTCGTTCACTTCGTGACCTTGTAGCGCGCCAGCAGTTCGCGGGCGTCCTGCAGCATCTGCTTGCCCGGCATGCCCTTCTTGTCCATGTCGGCGACGAAGTCGTCGTAGAGCGGTGCGGAGACCTTGATCCAGTTGTCCAGCTCGCTGGCCGGGATCATCGTGAAGGTGTTGCCGTGGTCCTGTGCGGCCTTGCGCCCGGCGGCCTGGCTGTTGTCCCAGACCTTGCCGATCGACTGCGAGAAGACCGCGCCGCTGTTGGCGTCGATGACCTTCTTCAGGTCGGCTGGCAGCGCGTCGTAGCGGGCCTGGTTCATCGCGAAGACAAAGACCGCGCTGTAGAGCGCCGGGCGGGTCGGGTCGGTCTCGGAGTGGTACTTGACCATCTCGTGCAGCTTCAGCGAGGGCATGACCTCCCAGGGCAGCAGGAAACCGTCGATCGTGCCCTTGCCGACGGCATCGACGATCGCCGGCAGCGGCATGCCCACCGGGCTGGCGCCCAGCGTGGACAGCAGCTTGTTGGTCTGGCGGGTCGGGGCGCGCATCTTCAGGCCCTTGAAGTCGGCCAGCGTGCGCACCGGCTTGTCGCGGGTGTGGACGTAGCCTTCGTCGTGCAGCCAGATCGCGAGGATCTTCGTGCCCGGAAATTCCTTCAGCGCGTACTTCTGCAGGTAGTCCCAGGATGCGCGGGCGCCGGCCTCGGCCGAGTTGGCCATGAAGGGCAGCTCGAAGACCTCCAGCGCCGGGAAGCGGCCGGCGGTGTAGCCGGGCAGGGTGATGATGAGGTCGGCGACGCCGTCCTTGACCTGGTCGACCAGTTGCGGCGGCGTGCCGCCCATGCTCATGGCCGGGAAGACCTGGCACTTCATCTTGCCGGCCGACTCGCGGCCGATCTTGTCGCACCAGGGCGCGATGACGTTGACCGAGGCCATCGCCTGCGGGTTCCAGATGTGGTGGAACTTGAGGGTGACCTCCTGGGCCAGTGCGCTGCCGGCAAGGCAGAGTCCGGCGACGGCGGCCAGCAGGGCGCGGGTGCGGGGCGTGGGCTTCATGGCGGTTGTCTCCGTGCGGTCCGCTCCGTGCGGTCCGATGTGGCCCGAGATTCTTGTCGGTCGCCTCGCCCTTGCCAGTCAGGCTAACCCGCAAGCCCCCCGAAGGACGTGGACAGGCTGTCGTGCTGCGGCAAGATCGCGCCACTGTCCTCACGGAGTGGCCATGAAACTGATTCTCCTCGTCGTGATCGCCGTCGTCGCGGTGCTGCTGTGGCGGGCCTCGCGCCGGCCGGACCGGTTCCGCATCGAGCGCAGCGCGGTCATCGCGGCACCGGCGGCGACGCTGCATGCGCTGGTCGACGACTTCCACCGCTGGGTCGACTGGTCGCCGTGGGAAGACCGCGATCCGGCCCTGCGGCGCGAGTACGGCGGCGCGCCGCACGGCACCGGCGCGCGCTATGCCTGGTCGGGCAACCGGCAGGTCGGGCGGGGCGAGATGACCATCACGCGCTCGGTCCCGGCCCGGTCGATCGAGCTCAAGCTCGATTTCCTCGCGCCCTTCGAGGCCCACAACGTGGGCGCCTTCACCTTCGAGCCGGTCGCCGGCGGCACCCGCGTGGTCTGGGTGATGGAGGGCCCGGCCTCGTTCGCCAACAAGCTGATGGGCCTGCTGCTGGACATCGACCGCATGGTCGGGCGCGACTTCGAGCGCGGCCTGCAGCGGCTGGAGGCCCTGGCGCTGCGCACGCCGGCCTGAAACGAAAGAACCCCGCCGGGCGGGGTTCTCGAAGGGGCGTGGCCGCCGCAGCGGCCGGGGGTCACTTCTGGCTCAGGATCCAGGTGACCAGGGTCTTGGCCTCGGCTTCGCTGACGGCGGTGTTGGCCGGCATCGGCACGGGGCCCCAGACGCCGGCACCACCCTTGATGACCTTGGTGGCCAGCTTGTCGGTCGCGTCCTTCTGGCCGGCGTACTTGGCGGCGATGTCCTTGAACGCCGGACCGACGACCTTCTTGTCGATCGCGTGGCAGGCCAGGCAGGCCTTCTTCTGGGCCAGGTCCTGGCTGGCGAAGGCCGGGCTGGCGACCAGCGTGGCGGCGGCGATCAGGGCGAACGGGATCTTCATGAACAGCCTTTCGGTGGTTGTGTGTCGAGGTCGACGTGACAGGGGTCTGCGGTAAATTCAGGCGCGGCGGATTCTAGTGATCCGCCTGCGATCCGCTTGTCGCGAACCTGACGGCATGGGCCAGCTCGCTCGGCTGGATCGGCCTTCCCGGCAGGTTGCAGGTTTCAACGGCCCCGGGCCGCAAGAGGTGGACAGGCCATGGCCTTGGTGTTGCTCGGTTTGGTGATGGTGATCACGGGCTGGCTGGAGATCGGTCCGGCCGCCGGCTGGCCGCTGTGGGTGCGGCTGCTGCCCTTCGCCCTGGCGCTGCTGTGGTGGTGGTGGAGCGACGCCAGCGGGCGCACACGCCGTCTCGAGGACCAGAAGTACGAGGACCTCAAGAAGGAGCGCCGGCGCCGCCAGACCGAGGCGATCGGCCTGAAGGACCGGCGGCGCAGCCGGCGCCGCTGAAGCCGCTGAAGCCGCTGAAGCCGCTGAAGCCGCTGCGCCGGGCCGGCCTCACGCGAAGCGGTCGAGCACCGCCCCGGCGCTGGCGCTGGCCGCGTTGAACGCGAACTTGGCCAGCACGCCGCGGGTGTAGCGCGGTGGCGGCGCGGTCCAGGCGCTGCGACGGCGGGCGATCTCGGCCTCGTCGACCTCCAGTTGCAGCAGCAGCCGGTGCGCGTCGATGGTGATGCGGTCGCCTTCCTGCACCAGCGCGATCGTGCCGCCCGCATGGGCCTCCGGCGCGACGTGGCCGACCACCATGCCCCAGGTGCCGCCGCTGAAGCGGCCGTCGGTGACGAGGCCGACGCTCTCGCCCAGTCCCTGGCCGATCAGCGCGCCGGTCGGGGCCAGCATCTCGGGCATGCCCGGTCCGCCCTTCGGACCGAGGTAGCGCAGCACCATCACGTCGCCGGCGACGATGCGTCCGTCCATGATGGCCGCCAGCGCCGACTGCTCGTCGTCGAAGACCCGCGCCGGGCCGCTCATCACCGGGTTCTTCAGGCCGGTGATCTTGGCCACGCAGCCCTCGGGGCTCAGGTTGCCCTTGAGGATGGCGAGGTGGCCCTCGGCATAGATCGGCTGGCCGACCGGCCGGATCACGTCCTGGTCGGCGCGCAGCGGCGGCACGTCGGCCAGCGCCTCGGCCACGGTTTGGCCGGTGATGGTCAGGCAGTCGCCGTGCAGCAGGCCATGCGCCAGCAGTTCCTTCATGACCGCCGGGATGCCGCCGGCGCGGTGCAGGTCGATGGCCAGGTAGCGGCCGCTGGGCTTGAGGTCGCACAGCACCGGCACGCGCCGGCGCACGCGCTCGAAGTCGTCAATGGTCCAGTCGACCTCGGCCGCATGGGCGATGGCCAGGAAGTGCAGCACCGCGTTGGTCGAGCCGCCGGTGGCCATGATCACGGCGACCGCGTTCTCGATCGCCTGGCGGGTGACGATATCGCGCGGCTTGAGGTCGGCCTTGACCGCCTCGACCAGCACGGCTGCCGCGCGCCGCACGCTGTCGACCACCTCGTGCTCGACGTTGGCCATGGTCGACGAGTAGGGCAGGCTCATGCCCAGTGCCTCGAAGGCCGAACTCATCGTGTTGGCCGTGTACATGCCGCCGCAGGAGCCGCTGCCGGGGATGGCGCGGCGCTCGATCTGGCAGAAGTCCTCCTCGCTCATCTTGCCGGCACTGAACTGGCCGACCGCCTCGAAGACGCTGACGATGTTGAGGTCCTGGCCCTTGTAGCGGCCCGGCAGGATGGTGCCGCCGTAGACGTAAAGGCTGGGCACGTTGGCGCGCAGCATGCCCATCATGCCGCCGGGCATGTTCTTGTCGCAGCCACCGATGACCAGCACGCCGTCCATCCACTGGCCGCCCACGCAGGTCTCGACGCAGTCGGCGATGACCTCGCGCGAGACCAGCGAGTACTTCATGCCCTCGGTGCCCATGGCCATGCCGTCGGAGATGGTGGGCGTGCCGAAGACCTGCGGGTTGGCACCGGCCGCCTTCAGGCCCTCGACCGCCGCGTCGGCCAGCTTCTGCAGGCCCGAGTTGCAGGGCGTGATGGTGCTGTGGCCGTTGGCCACGCCGATCATCGGCTTGCCGAAGTCGCCTTCCTGGTAGCCCATGCCGTAGTACATGGAGCGGTTGGGGGCGCGGGCGATGCCCTCGGTGATGTGCCGGGATCGGCGGTTCGGGCTGCTCATGTCGATGTCTCCGCAAGGTGCGTGGTTCGGTCGGTGGGACGCGTGTCCTGGGGGCCTGCTCGTCATGCGGGCCCCTGGGGACGACCCTTATGATCGCGCCCCATGCTGGTCCACCCGCAGTTCAATCCCATCGCGCTCGACCTGGGTTTCTTCCAGATCCACTGGTACGGGCTGACCTATCTGGCAGCTTTCGGGCTCTTCTATTTCCTGGCCACGCGCCGCATCCGGCAGGCGCCGTATGCGGCCGGTGGCTGGACGCCACGTGACGTCGAGGACCTGCTGTTCTTCGGCGTGGTCGGCGTCATCCTCGGCGGCCGGCTGGGCTACGTGCTGTTCTACAAGCCGCTGTACTACCTGCACAACCTGGCCGAGATTCCGGCCGTCTGGAAGGGCGGCATGGCCTTCCACGGCGGGCTGATCGGCGTGATCGTGGCGATGCTGCTGTTTGCGAAGCTGCGTGGCCGGCGCGTCTTCGAGGTCACCGACCTGATCGCGCCCTGCGTGCCGACCGGGCTGGCCTGCGGGCGCATCGGAAACTTCATCAATGGCGAACTCTGGGGCCGCGCCGCCGACCCGTCGCTGCCCTGGGCGATGGTGTTCCCGCAGAGCGAGAGCCTGGTCGCGCGCCACCCGTCGCAGCTCTACCAGTTCGGTCTCGAGGGCCTGTCGCTGGCCGTGCTGCTGTGGCTGTACGCGCGCCGCCCGGCCACGCACGAGGACGGCCAGGGCCGGCGCGTCTGGGGCCGCGTCAGCGGCTGGTTCCTGATCGGCTACGGCAGCATGCGCTTCATCGCCGAATACTTCCGCGAGCCCGACGCCTTCCTGGGCTTGCTGGCCCTGGGCATGAGCATGGGCCAGTGGCTGTGCGTGCCGATGGTGGCCGGCGGCGTGCTGGTGCTGTGGCTGGCGAACCGCCCGGCGCGATGATTGCCGCGCCGCGTCCCGCCGACGCCTGGCAGCAGGCCGCGCCGCTGCGGGTGCTGGGCATCGAGTCGTCCTGCGACGAGACCGGCATCGCGCTGGTCGAACTGCCCGACGGCCGGGCCGGCCAGCAACCGGCACGCCTGCTGGCCCATGCGCTGCACAGCCAGATCGACATGCACCAGGCCTACGGTGGCGTGGTGCCCGAGCTGGCCTCGCGCGACCACATCCGCCGCGTCGTGCCGCTGCTGCGCCAGACACTGGCCGAGGCTGGACAGGCGCTCGATGCGGTCGACGTGATCGCCTACACACGTGGCCCCGGCCTGGCTGGTGCGCTGCTGGTCGGCGCCGGCATGGCCTGCGCGCTGGGCCTGGCGCTGGACCGGCCGGTGCTGGGGGTGCACCACCTCGAAGGCCACCTGCTGTCGCCCTTCCTGTCGTCTGACCCACCGCAGTTCCCGTTCGTGGCGCTGCTGGTCTCGGGCGGCCACACCCAGCTGATGCGGGTCGACGGGGTGGGTGCCTACCAACTTCTGGGCGAGACCATCGACGACGCCGCCGGCGAGGCCTTCGACAAGGCGGCCAAGATGCTCGGGCTGGGCTATCCCGGCGGCCCGGCGCTGGCCGCGCTGGCCACACAGGGCGACCCGAAGGCGTTCGCGCTGCCTCGGCCGCTGCTGCGCGGCACCGAGCTGGACTTTTCCTTCGCCGGCCTGAAGACGGCGGTCTGGACCCAGCAGAAGAAGCTGGAGGCGGCCGGCACCTTCGATGAGGCCCGCAAGGCCGACCTGGCCGCGTCGACCCAGGCCGCCATCGTCGACGTGCTGGTGGCCAAGTCGCTGCTGGCGCTGAAGGCGAGCGGGCTGGACCGGCTGGTCGTCGCCGGTGGCGTGGGCGCCAACCGCGAGCTGCGCCGCCAGCTCGACGAGGCTTGCCGGCGTCGCCGCATCCGGGTCCACTACCCGGAGCTGCACCTGTGCACCGACAACGGCGCCATGATCGCCCTGGCCGGCGCGATGCGGCTGCGCGCCGGGCGCGCGCGCCCGACCACCGACTACCACTTCGACGTGCTGCCGCGCTGGGACCTGGGTTCGGTCTGAGCCGCGCAAGTCCCGCCTCCGCACGTCGATACACCGGATTGCCCGCCATGAAGCCTGCCCTGCGCACCGTCATCGAAGACCTGCCCGCCTCGCGCATCCGCGAGGTCGCCAACGCCGGCCTGGGCCGCAGCGACGTGCTCGCGTTCTGGTTCGGCGAGAGCGACGAGGTCACGCCGATCGGCGTGCGCGAGGCCGCCATCGCCTCGATCGAGGGCGGCGAGACCTTCTACGCCCACAACCTCGGTCTGCCCGCGCTGCGCGAGGCGCTGGCGCGCTATGTCAGCGGCCTGCACCGGCCGGTCGGCGCCGAGCGCATCGCGGTGACGTCCTCGGGCGTCAGCGCGCTGATGGTGGCGCAGCAGGCGCTGGTCGATGCCGGCGACGAGGTCGTCGCGGTCGTGCCGGTCTGGCCCAACCTGACCGCCCAGCCGGCCATCCTCGGCGCGCGGGTGCGCTGCGTCAGCCTGCGCGCGACGGCGGGGGCCTGGCGGCTGGACCTCGACGAGTTGCTGGCGGCGATCACGCCGGCCACGCGGGTGCTGATCGTCAACGCGCCCAACAACCCGACCGGCTGGACGCTGTCGCGCGACGAGCAGCAGGCCATCCTGGCGCACTGCCGGCGCACCGGCACCTGGATCCTGTCGGACGAGGTCTACGAGCGCCTGTACTACGGCGATGCGGGCGAGGCCTGCGCGCCCAGCTTCCTCGACGTCGCCGAGCCCGAGGACCGGCTGATCGTGGTGCACAGCTTCTCCAAGAGCTTCCTGATGACCGGCTGGCGGCTGGGCAACCTGGTCGCGCCGGCCAGCGTGGTGGCGCACCTGGGCAAGCTGATCGAGTTCAACACCTCCTGCGCCCCGGTGTTCGTGCAGCGCGCCGGCATGGCCGCGCTGGCCGCCGCGCCGCAGGCGGTGCCGGCGCTGCAGGCCCACCTGCGGCGCTGCCGCGACACGCTGGTGGGCGCGCTCCAGGGGCTGCCCGGCCTGGAACTGGCCAGCCCGCCCGGCGCGATGTACGCCTTCCTGCGGGTGCCGGGGCAGGACGACTCGCTGGCCTTCGCCAAGCGCCTGGTGGTCGAGCATGGCCTGGGCCTGGCGCCGGGCGTGGCCTTCGGCGGCAGCGGCGAAGGCTGGCTGCGCTGGTGCTTCGCCTCGCGCACGCCCGATCGCCTGCTGCAGGGCGTGGAGCGGCTGGCCGGGGCGCTGCGTCTATAATCGCCGGCTTCGCAGGTGGCGGCGGCTCGTTTTCTGGCGAGCCACGCGACCTGCGGGATACGCACGGCGGGGGTCGGTTTCACCCCCTGACCGCAAGTGGCAACCTCGAAACCGACGCGACGGCCCATCTACGACATGGCCGGATGGCGCGGTTTCGAACCATCAAGGAAATCGAGATGTCCGAGATCAACAAGGCCGAGATCGTCGCCTCCAACGCCCGTGGCACCGGTGACACCGGATCGCCCGAAGTGCAGGTCGCTCTGCTGACCGCACGCATCAACCACCTGACCCCCCACTTCAAGGCCAACGCCAAGGACCACCACGGTCGTCGCGGCCTGCTGAAGATGGTGAGCCGCCGTCGCAAGCTGCTCGACTACCTCAAGGGCAAGGACGCTGACCGCTACACCGCGCTGATCCAGAAGCTGGGCCTGCGCAAGTAAGCACGCCATGCCGCGAAGAGCCTGTTGCCTGGATGCTCTCCAGCACAGGCTCTTTGCGTTTGGCGGGTCCGTTTCTGCGGGGCTTCGGCCTTTCGCTCCGCAAGGTGCCCGCCGGCGGTGTCGCCGCCCTCACGCTCTTTTCTCCCGTCCCGCAACCCGTCAACCGGAGACCGGCAGCCGTGTGCGCTGCTGTGTCATTCCACCGAGATCGGCCGTCGCCCCGCGACGTGCAGCCGGCCTCGCTGGAATGGCATTGCGCCACGTCGTGACCGGCTCCAGGCGCCGCATCCCGCCCACCGGATGCCTGCACCAGGAGAACGCACCATGACCATGTTCAACAAAGTCACCAAGACCTTCCAGTGGGGTCAGCACATCGTCACGCTCGAGACCGGCGAGGTCTCGCGCCAGGCCAGCGGCGCGGTCATCGTCGACATCGACGGCACCGTGGTGCTGGCGACCGTCGTCGGCGCCAAGAACCCGAAGCCGGGCCAGGACTTCTTCCCCCTGACCGTCGACTACATCGAGAAGGCTTACGCGGCCGGCAAGATCCCCGGCAGCTTCTTCAAGCGCGAGGCCAAGCCCTCCGAGCTGGAGGTGCTGACCAGCCGCCTGATCGACCGTCCGCTGCGTCCGCTGTTCCCCGAGGGCTTCTACAACGAGGTCCACGTCGTCATCCACACGCTGTCGCTGAACCCGGAAGCGTCGGCCGACATCGCCGCGCTGATCGGCTCGAGCGCCGCGCTGGCGATCTCGGGCATCCCGTTCAACGGCCCGGTCGGTGCTGCCCGCGTGGGCTACGTCAACGGCGAATACGTGCTCAACCCGGGCCCGACCGACCTGAAGGGCTCCAAGCTCGACCTGGTCGTCGCCGGCACCGATGCCGCCGTGCTGATGGTCGAGTCCGAAGCCGACCAGCTGTCCGAGGACATCATGCTGGGCGCCGTCGTCTACGGCCACGAGCAGGCCCGTGTGGCCATCGCCGCGATCAACGAGCTGGTGCGTGACGCCGGCAAGCCGGCCTGGGACTGGCAGCCGCCGGCCCGCAACGAGCCGCTGATCGCCAAGGTCGCCGAGTTCGGCCTGGCCAAGATCGAGGCCGCCTACCAGATCCGCAACAAGCAGGCCCGCACCCAGGCCTGCCGCGCCGCCTACAGCGAGGTCAAGGCCGCGCTGACCGAGGCCGGCGTCGCCTTCGACAACGTCGAGGTCGACAACCTGCTGTTCGAGCTGGAAGCCAAGACCGTGCGTGGCCAGATCCTGCAGGGCGAGCCCCGCATCGATGGCCGCGACACGCGCACCGTGCGCCCGATCGAGATCCGCACCGGCGTGCTGCCGCGCACCCACGGCTCGGCCCTGTTCACGCGGGGCGAGACCCAGGCGCTGGTGGTGGCCACGCTGGGCACCGATCAGGACGCGCAGCGCATCGACGCGCTGGCCGGCGAGTTCCACGACAAGTTCCTCTTCCACTACAACATGCCCCCGTTCGCCACCGGCGAAGTGGGCCGCATGGGCACGACCAAGCGCCGCGAGACCGGCCACGGCCGCCTGGCCAAGCGTGCGCTGGTGCCGCTGCTGCCGAACAAGGAAGACTTCGCCTACACGATCCGTGTGGTCTCGGAGATCACCGAGTCGAACGGCTCCTCGTCGATGGCCTCGGTCTGCGGCGGTTGCCTGGCGCTGATGGACGCGGGCGTGCCGATGAAGGCGCACGTCGCCGGCATCGCCATGGGCCTGATCAAGGACGGCAACCGCTTCGCGGTGCTGACCGACATCCTGGGTGACGAGGACCACCTCGGCGACATGGACTTCAAGGTGGCCGGCACGACCGCAGGCGTGACCGCCCTGCAGATGGACATCAAGATCCAGGGCATCACCAAGGAAATCATGCAGGTTGCGCTGGCGCAGGCCAAGGAAGCCCGCCTGCACATCCTCGGCAAGATGACCGAGGCGGTCTCCGGCGCCAACACCGAGGTCTCGCAGTTCGCCCCGCGCCTCTACACCATGAAGATCAATCCGGAAAAGATCCGTGACGTGATCGGCAAGGGCGGCTCGGTGATCCGCGCGCTGACCGAGGAGACCGGCACCCAGATCGACATCGGCGAGGACGGCACGATCACGATCGCGTCGACCGATGCCGACAAGGCCGAGCTGGCCAAGAAGCGCATCGCCGACATCACCGCCGAGGCCGAGATCGGCAAGGTCTACGAAGGCCCGGTCACCAAGATCCTGGACTTCGGCGCGCTGATCAACATCCTGCCGGGCAAGGACGGCCTGCTGCACATCAGCCAGATCGCGCACCAGCGCGTCGAGAAGGTCACCGACTTCCTGACCGAAGGCCAGATGGTCAAGGTCAAGGTCCTCGAGACCGACGAGAAGGGCCGCATCAAGCTGTCGATGAAGGCCCTGATCGAGCGTCCGGAAGGCATGGAAGAGGAGCGCTACGAGCGCGCCCCGCGCCGCGAGTACGGTGACCGCGGCGACCGTGGTGATCGCGGCGGTGACCGCGGCCCGCGCCGCGAGCGTGGCGATCGTCCGGAGCGTGGCGAGCGTCCTGCCCGTGCCGAGCAACCGGCGGTCGAGGGCGGCGACGCCCCCGAAGGCCAGCAGCAGCAACAGCAGCAATAAGGACCGGGCGACCGGACCGACCATGGCCGACATGAACGCGATCGAGATCAGCCGTCCCGGCGAACCCGAGGTGCTGCAGCCGACCCGGCGCGCACGCCCCGAGCCGCAGGCCGGCGAGGTCCTGATCCGCGTGTCGGCCAGCGGCGTGAACCGCCCGGACGTGCTGCAGCGCAAGGGTGCCTACCCGCCGCCGCCGGGCGCCTCGGACCTGCCGGGTCTTGAGGTGGCCGGCGTGATCGCGTCGGGCGACGAGGCTGCGCTGGCCGCGGCCGGCCTGGCGATGGGCCAGCGCGTCTGTGCGCTGGTGGCGGGTGGCGGTTATGCCGAATACGTCACCGCGCCGGTTGGCCAGTGCCTGCCGGTTCCCGACGGCTACACCGACGTGCAGGCTGCGGCGCTGCCGGAGACCTTCTTCACCGTCTGGTCCAACGTCTTCGACCGGGCCCGTCTGCAGGCCGGCGAGACGCTGCTGATCCAGGGTGGCACCAGCGGCATCGGCGTGACCGCCATCCAGCTGGCCAAGGCCTTCGGCGCGACCGTCATCGCCACCGCCGGCAGCGACGACAAGTGCGAAGCCTGCCGCGCGCTGGGTGCCGACCACGCGATCAACTACCGCAGCCACGACTTCGCTGCCGAGGCCCTGCACATGACCGGTGGCCGGGGCGTGGACGTGGTGCTCGACATGGTGGCCGGCGACTACGTGGCCCGCGAGGTGAGCTGCCTGGCCGAGGACGGCCGGCTGGTGATCATCGCGGTGCAGGGCGGCGTCAAGGCCGGTTTCGATGCCGGTCTGGTGCTGCGGCGCCGCCTGGTGATCACCGGTTCGACGCTGCGCCCGCGCCCGGTCGCTTTCAAGGCGGCCATCGCGGCGGCGCTGCGTGCGCGTGTCTGGCCACTGCTGTCGGCGGGCACCGTCAAGCCGGTGATCCACAGCACCTGGCCTGCGGCCCAGGCCGCTCAGGCACATGCCTTGATGGAATCCAACCAGCACATCGGCAAGATCGTGTTGACCTGGTGAGGCGCATCGCGCCTGACCGCAAGCAGTCCCCCTATCAACGAACACGAGACATCAGGAGCCCACGATGAGCGTCAAGCGCAAGCTGGTGGTCGGCAACTGGAAGATGCACGGCAGCCACGCGGCCAACGCCGAGCTGCTTCAGGGCGTGCTGGCGGCACAGCCCTTCGGCTGCGACGTCGCCGTCTGCGTGCCTTTCCCCTACCTGTCCGAGGTCGCGGTCACGCTGGCCAAGGGTCCGCTGGGCTGGGGCGCACAGGACCTGTCGGCCCATGAACAGGGCGCCTACACCGGCGAGGTGTCGGCGGCGATGCTGGCCGAGTTCGGCTGCCGCTACGTGCTGGTCGGCCATTCCGAGCGTCGCGCCTACCACGGCGAGACCGATCAGCTGGTCGCCGACAAGGCCAAGGCCGCGCTGGCGCGGGGCATCACGCCCATCGTCTGCGTCGGCGAGACGCTGGCCCAGCGCGAGGCCGGCGAGACCGCTGCGGTGGTCAAGCGCCAGCTGTCGGCGGTGGTGCACGCGCTGACCCACTGCATCGGCGAGATCGTCGTGGCCTACGAGCCGGTCTGGGCGATCGGCACCGGCCGCACCGCGACACCGGAGCAGGCGCAGGACGTGCACGCGCTGCTGCGTGCTCAGCTCGCGGCGGCCACGCCGCAGGCCGCCCAGATGCGCCTGCTGTACGGCGGCAGCGTCAAGCCCGACAACGCGGCCGTGCTGTTCGGCCAGCCCGACATCGACGGTGGCCTCATCGGCGGTGCCGCCCTGAAGGCTGCTGATTTCGTCGCCATCGCCCGCGCGGCGGGTTGAGCGACCCTTTCATCCAACACGTGTTTCCCGGAGCTTCTGGCCCATGCAAGTCTTCATGAATCTGGTGCTGCTGGTGCAGCTTCTGTCGGCGGTCGTCATGATCGGTCTGGTGCTGGTCCAGCACGGCAAGGGTGCCGACATGGGCGCCTCCTTCGGCGGTGGCGCCTCGGGCAGCCTGTTCGGTGCGACCGGCAGCGCGAACTTCCTGTCGCGCTCGACGGCGATCTGCGCGACCGTCTTCTTCCTGTCGACGCTGGGCATGGCCTATTTCGGCAACGTGCGCGGCACCAACGTGCAGGGCAGTGTGCTGGACGTGGGTTCGGCCCCGGCCGCATCGGCCGTCGAAGCAGCGTCCGCGCCGGCCCCGACCGGTGCCGAGTTGATCCCCGGTGCTGCACCGGCCGCTGCGTCCAAGTGACGTCTGCGGCGCGCGGGTGACATCAGGATTTCGTCTGAGCGTTTCCCTCGGGCAACATCTTGAGAGAAACCCTAGTCAGGGATAGAATGCTGGGCTGCGCTGTCGAGCAAACCTCACGCGAAACAGTGCAGCAAAAGGCAGTTTGACGAAGGCCCGGATCTTGTGGCGGGAAACTGCCGCAGGGCCTTGAAAGAGGTGCACCGAACGAGGTTCGCCTCACCCGGTGAGCGTCAGATTGCGGACATGCCGACGTGGTGAAATTGGTAGACACGCTATCTTGAGGGGGTAGTGGCGAAAGCTGTGCGAGTTCGAGTCTCGCCGTCGGCACCAAGTTTTGAAGTTGTTGTTGTTGAGACGACCCGAGGGTTGGCTGCACATCCGGCGGCCGGCCTCGCGCCCTGACAGCGATGGCCCTCATCCTGTCGGGGTGGGGTTGTCGGGCAGGGGAACAGTGGGCGCGCTGCGTGTGTGGCTGAAGCGGGGACTTCCCCCTCGGCCATGACGGCGCGCCTTGTTTTTGGCGGATGCAAACCGGGCCCGACCCGGTGACTGCCGGGGATCGCCCTGGCCTGATTCGAGGCTGTGACCATGAACCTGGAAAACTACCTGCCCGTCATCCTCTTCATCCTGGTCGGTGTCGGGGTAGGGGTGGCGCCCCAGGTCCTCGGCTTCCTGCTTGGCCCGCGTCGCCCTGACGCGGCGAAGAACTCCCCCTACGAATGCGGCTTCGAGGCGTTTGAAGACGCGCGCATGAAGTTCGATGTGCGCTACTACCTCGTGGCCATCCTGTTCATCCTCTTCGACCTCGAGATCGCCTTCCTGTTCCCCTGGGCGGTCTCCCTGCGCGAGATCGGCGCCACCGGCTTCTGGGCCATGATGGTCTTCCTGGGCATCCTCGTCGTGGGCTTCGTCTACGAGTGGAAAAAAGGCGCCCTGGACTGGGAATGACGCGCGCGATCACAAGGACTCATCATGGGCATTGAAGGCGTACTCAAGGAAGGCTTCGTCACCACCAGTGTCGATGCCCTGATCAACTGGTCGAAGACGGGCTCGCTGTGGCCCATGACCTTCGGTCTGGCGTGCTGTGCCGTCGAGATGATGCATGCAGGCGCCTCGCGCTACGACATCGATCGCTTCGGCATGCTGTTCCGTCCCAGCCCGCGTCAGAGTGACCTGATGATCGTGGCCGGCACGCTGTGCAACAAGATGGGTCCTGCGCTGCGCAAGGTCTACGACCAGATGGCCGAACCCCGCTGGGTGCTGAGCATGGGCTCCTGTGCCAATGGCGGCGGCTATTACCACTACAGCTACTCGGTGGTGCGCGGTTGCGACCGCATCGTGCCGGTCGACGTGTACGTGCCGGGCTGCCCGCCGACGGCCGAGGCACTGCTCTACGGCATCCTGCAACTGCAGGCCAAGATCCGTCGCGAAAACACCATCGCGCGCTGAATGTCGGCACCGTCATGACGCAAAAACTCGACACCCTCCAGGCTGCGCTGCAGCGCGTGCTCGGCGACCGTGCCGCGCAACTCGTGCGCGAACGCGGCGAACTGACGCTGACGATCAACCATCTCGTCTATGGCGATGTGGCGCGCACGCTGCGTGACCATCCCGAGCTCGCCTTCGAGCAGCTGCTCGACGTCTGCGGCATGGACTACAGCGGCTATAAGGACGGTGCCCACGAAGGCCCGCGCTACGCCGCTGTCTCGCACCTGCTGTCGGTGACGCACAACTGGCGTCTGCGCATCCGCGTCTTCGCGGCCGATGACGACTTCCCGGTCGTGGCTTCGGTGACGCCGATCTGGAGCGGCGCGAACTGGTTCGAGCGCGAGGCCTTCGACATGTTCGGCATCGTCTTCGACGGCCACGCCGACCTGCGCCGCATCCTGACCGACTACGGCTTCATCGGTCACCCCATGCGCAAGGACTTCCCCGTCACTGGCCACGTCGAGATGCGCTACGACCCCGAGCAGAAGCGCGTCATCTACCAGCCGGTCACGATCGAGCCGCGCGAGATCACGCCGCGGATCATCCGCGAGGACAACTACGGCGGCCTGCACTGACGTGCCCGCCCAGGCCCGTCCCGTCCACCGCGCGCGAGTGAGCAACAGTCATGGCTGAAATCAAGAACTACACGCTGAACTTCGGTCCCCAGCACCCGGCGGCACACGGCGTGCTTCGCCTCGTGCTGGAACTGGACGGCGAGGTGATCCAGCGTGCCGACCCGCACATCGGCCTGCTGCATCGCGGCACCGAGAAGCTGGCCGAGCAGAAGACCTTCATCCAGTCGCTGCCCTACATGGACCGTCTCGACTACGTGTCCATGATGTGCAACGAGCACGCCTACTGCCTGGCCATCGAGAAGCTGCTGGGTGTCGACGTGCCCGAGCGTGCGCAGTACATCCGCGTGATGTTCAGCGAGATCACACGCCTGCTGAACCACCTGCTGTGGCTGGGCTGCCATGGCATGGACTGCGGCGCGATGAACATGCTGATCTACTGCTTCCGCGAGCGGGAAGACCTGTTCGACATGTACGAGGCGGTCTCCGGCGCGCGCATGCATGCGGCCTATTTCCGCCCGGGCGGGGTCTACCGCGACCTGCCGGACACGATGCCGCAGTACAAGGTCAGCAAGATCCGCAACGCCAAGGCAATGGCGCGTCTGAACGAGAACCGCCAGGGCTCGTTGCTCGACTTCATCGACGACTTCACGCAGCGTTTCCCGACCATGGTCGACGAGTACGAGACGCTGCTGACCGACAACCGGATCTGGAAGCAGCGCACGGTGGGCATCGGCGTGCTGACGCCCGAACGGGCACTGAACCTGGGCCTGACCGGCGCGATGATCCGTGGCTCGGGCATCGCCTGGGACCTGCGCAAGACGCAGCCCTACGACGTCTATGACCGCATGGACTTCGATGTGCCGGTGGGCGTCAACGGCGACACCTACGACCGCTACCTCGTGCGGGTCGAGGAGATGCGCCAGTCCAACCGGATCATCCAGCAGTGCGTCGCCTGGCTGCGCGCCAACCCGGGTCCGGTGATCACCGACAACCACAAGGTCGCTCCGCCGTCGCGCGTCGAGATGAAGACCTCGATGGAAGAGCTGATCCACCACTTCAAGCTGTTCACCGAAGGCTTCCATGTGCCCGAAGGCCAGGCCTATGCCGCCGTCGAGCACCCGAAGGGCGAGTTCGGCATCTACCTCGTCAGCGACGGCGCGAACAAGCCGTATCGCCTGAAGATCCGTGCCCCCGGCTTCGCGCATCTGGCCGCCCTCGACGAGATGTCGCGCGGCCACATGATTGCCGACGCGGTCGCGATCATCGGCACCATGGACATCGTTTTCGGCGAGATCGACCGATGAGCAAGAACTCCTTCTCCGACGCCACGCTGCAGCGCTTCGCGCGCGAGGTGGCCAAGTACCCGTCCGACCAGAAGCAGTCGGCCGTGATGGCCTGCCTGTCGATCGTGCAGCAGGAGCAGGGCTGGGTCTCGCCCGAGGCCGAGCGCGGCATCGCCGAGGTGCTGGGCATGGCGCCGATCGCGGTGCACGAGGTCACGACCTTCTACAACATGTACAACCAGCAGCCGGTGGGCAAGTTCAAGCTCAACGTCTGCACCAACCTGCCTTGCCAGCTGCGCAACGGCCAGGCCGCGCTGGAGCACCTGTGCAGCAAGCTCGGCATCGAGGCCGGCGGCACGACGCCCGATGGCCTGTTCACGGTCCAGCAATGCGAATGCCTGGGTGCCTGCGCCGACGCCCCGGTCATGCTGGTCAATGACCGCAAGATGATCAGCTACCTCAGCAACGACAAGCTCGATGCGGTGGTCGACGCCCTGAAGTCCAACGCCATCCTGGGTGCGTGACGCGATGACGCCTGAACAGATCACCGAACTCGACCGCGTGCTGGCGCCGTTCCAGGCGACCGGCGCCGAGACCTGCTTCCACGGCCGCCACGTCAACCCGCAGATCTATGCGGGCCTGGACGGCAGCAACTGGCGCCTGGCCGACTACGAGGCCCGTGGCGGCTACCAGGCACTGCGCAAGATCCTGGCGCAAGGCGAGGGCGCAGGCATGACGCCCGACCAGGTCATCGCCGAGGTCAAGGCTTCCGGCTTGCGTGGCCGTGGCGGTGCGGGCTTCCCGACCGGCCTCAAGTGGAGCTTCATGCCGCGTGCGCTGCCGGTGCAGAAGTACCTCGTCTGCAATTCGGACGAGGGCGAGCCGGGCACGTGCAAGGACCGCGACATCCTGGCCTACAACCCGCATACCGTCATCGAGGGCATGATCATCGCGGCCTACGCGATGGGCATCACCGTGGGCTACAACTACATCCACGGCGAGATCTTCGAGGTCTACGAGCGCTTCGAGGAAGCGCTGCGAGAGGCCCGTGCGGCCGGCTACCTCGGCAACAACATCCTGGGCAGCAACCACAGCTTCCAGCTGCATGCGCACCACGGCTTCGGCGCCTACATCTGCGGCGAGGAAACCGCGCTGCTGGAATCGCTCGAGGGGAAGAAGGGCCAGCCGCGCTTCAAGCCGCCGTTCCCGGCGAGCTTCGGCCTGTACGGCAAGCCCACGACGATCAACAACACCGAGACCTTCGGCGCGGTGCCCTGGATCATCCGCCACGGCGGTCCGGCCTACCTCGCGTGCGGCAAGCCCAACAACGGCGGCACCAAGATCTTCTCGATGGTCGGCGACGTCGAGCGTCCCGGCAACTACGAGATCCCGCTGGGCACCTCGTTCGCGCAGCTGCTGGAAATGGCCGGCGGCGTGAAGGGCGGTCGCAAGCTCAAGGCGGTGATCCCGGGTGGATCGTCCGCGCCGGTGCTGCCCGCGCACATCATGATGGACATCACGATGGACTACGACGCCATCAGCAAGGCCGGCTCGATGCTGGGCTCGGGCGCCGTGATCGTGATGGACGAGACCCGCTGCATGGTCAAGAGCCTGCAGCGCCTGTCCTACTTCTATTCGCATGAATCGTGCGGCCAGTGCACGCCCTGCCGCGAAGGCACCGGCTGGCTCTGGCGCATGGTTGACCGCATCGAGAACGGCCACGGCCGTCCGGATGACCTCGCGCTGCTCGACAACGTCGCCGAGAACATCATGGGCCGCACCATCTGCGCGCTTGGTGATGCGGCGGCGATGCCGGTGCGGGGCATGCTCAAGCACTTCCGCGACGAGTTCGTGCATCACATCGAGCACAAGCGCTGCATCGTCCCGGCCTACGTCTGAAGCCTGTTGAGATGCGGCGCTTCCACTTCCCCCATCCGACCCTGCGTGCCGACGGCACGCAGCGGGCGTCGTGAGCCGCGTCGCGGTTGAACACCATGATTGAAATCGAACTCGACGGCAAGAAGGTCTCGGTCCAGGAAGGCAGCATGGTGATGCATGCTGCCGAGGCTGCGGGCACCTACATCCCGCACTTCTGCTATCACAAGAAGCTCTCGATCGCGGCCAACTGCCGCATGTGCCTGGTCGACGTCGAGAAGGCGCCCAAGCCGATGCCGGCCTGCGCCACGCCGGTCACGCAGGGCATGATCGTGCGCACCAAGAGCGACAAGGCCATCAAGGCCCAGCAGTCGGTCATGGAGTTCCTGCTGATCAACCACCCGCTGGACTGCCCCATCTGCGACCAGGGCGGCGAGTGCCAGCTGCAGGACCTCGCGGTGGGCTACGGCAAGTCGGCCTCGCGCTACGAGGAAGAAAAGCGCGTCGTCTTCCCGAAGGACGTCGGACCGCTGATCTCGATGGAAGAGATGAGCCGGTGCATCCACTGCACCCGCTGCGTGCGCTTCGGCCAGGAGATCGCCGGCCAGATGGAACTGGGCATGGCCCACCGCGGCGAGCACTCCGAGATCACGACCTTCCTGAGCGGCACGGTGGACTCCGAGCTGTCGGGCAACATGATCGACATCTGCCCGGTCGGCGCGCTGACCAGCAAGCCCTTCCGCTACAGCGCCCGCACCTGGGAGCTGTCGCGCCGCAAGAGCGTCAGCCCGCATGACAGCACCGGTGCCAACCTGATCGTCCAGGTCAAGAACCACCAGGTCCTGCGCGTCGTTCCGCTGGAGAACGAGGCCGTCAACGAGTGCTGGATCGCCGACCGCGACCGCTACAGCTACGAGGCCCTCAACGGCGACGCCCGCAACACCAGCCCCATGCTCAAGCAGGGTGGCCAGTGGAAGCCGGTCGACTGGCAGACCGCGCTGGAATACGTCGCCAACGGTCTGAAGCAGATCAGCCGCGACCACGGGGCGAACGCCATCGGCGCGCTCGCCTCGGCCGGCTCGACCACCGAGGAACTGCACCTGCTGGCGCAGCTGGTGCGTGGCCTCGGCAGCGACAACATCGACCATCGCCTCGGCCGCAGCGACTTCCGCCAGGATCCGGCCCGCGTGCAGTGGCTGGGCACCTCGATCGCCAGCCTGTCGACGCTGGACCGCGTGCTGGTCGTCGGCTCCTTCCTGCGCAAGGACCACCCGCTGTTCGCCCAGCGCATCCGCCAGGCTGCCCGTCACGGCGCGCTGGTCACGCGCGTGCACGGTGTGGCCGAGGACTGGCTGATGCCGGTGGCCGCCGAGGCCATCGCCGCGCCCTCGGAATGGGTCCGTTCGCTGGCCGAGATCGCCGCAGCGGTCGCCATGACCAAGGGCATCGCCGCACCGTTCGACGTGGCCGCCGGCGACATCGCCAAGGCCATCGCGCTGGGCCTGCTGGGTGGCCAGCGCAAGGCCATCCTGCTGGGCAACGCCGCCGTGCGTCACCCGCAGGCGGCCGACCTGCAGGCGCTGGCCCAGTGGCTGGGCGAGCACACCGGCGCGAGCGTCGGCTTCCTGGGCGAGGGCGGCAACGCCGTCGGTGCCCAGCTGGTCGGCGCGCTCCCGCGCACCGATGGACTGGACGCTGCCGCGATGCTGGCGCAGCCGCGCAAGGCCTACCTGCTGTTCAACACCGAGCCGGTGCTGGACGCAGCCAACGCCGCACAGGCCGCCGCCGCACTGGCCGCCGCCGAGATGGTCGTCGCCTTCAGCCCGTTCAGCGCCAATGTCGAACAGGCCGACGTGCTGCTGCCGATCGCGCCCTTCACCGAGACCGGTGGCGCCTTCGTCAACGCCGACGGCCGTGTGCAGAGCTTCCACGGCGTGGTGCGTCCGCTGGGCGACACCCGCCCGGGCTGGAAGGTCCTGCGCGTGCTGGGCAACCTGCTGGGCCTGCCGGGCTTCAGTCAGGAGACGGTCGAGGAAGTCCGTGCCCAGGCGCTGGGCGACGTTGCCGCGATCCCGGCCCGCCTGGACAACCGCACCACCGTGCTGGCGCAACTCAACGCGCCGGTCGCCGGCCTGCAGCGCCTGGCCGACACCCCGATCTATGCCACCGACAGCATGGTGCGCCGCGCCCCCTCGCTGCAGAAGACCGCTGACGCCAGCGCCACCCCGGTCGCCCTGCCGGGCGCGTTGTGGACCGCGCTGGGCCTGCGCGAAGGTGTCGCGCAGGTGCGTGTCTCGCAGGGCGGCGTGGCCGTCACGCTGAGCGCCGTGCGCGATGACCGCCTGGCCGCCGACACCGTGCGCGTCAGCACCGGCCTGGCCGCCACGGCCGCGCTGGGTGCCGCCTTCGGTCCGGTCAACGTCGAAACCGCCTGAGCCTGGACCTGAACATGCTGGATACCCTGCAAACCTTCGGAAGCTCGACGCTGGGCGGTGCCTGGCCGGTGGTCTGGACGCTGATCAAGATCGTCGCCGTGCTGCTGCCGCTGATGGGCTGCGTGGCCTACCTGACGCTGTGGGAGCGCAAGGCCATCGGCTGGACCCAGATCCGTCCGGGCCCGAACCGCGTCGGACCCTGGGGCCTGCTGACCCCGATCGCCGACGCGGTCAAGCTGATCTTCAAGGAGATCATCACCCCGACGGCGGCCAACAAGGGCCTGTTCTTCCTCGGCCCGATCATGACCATCATGCCGGCGCTGGCCGCCTGGGTGGTCGTGCCCTTCGGTCCGGAGGTCGCGCTGGCCAACGTCAACGCCGGCCTGCTGTTCCTGATGGCGATCACCTCGCTCGAGGTCTACGGCGTGATCATCGCCGGCTGGGCGTCCAACTCGAAGTACGCCTTCCTGGGCGCGATGCGTGCCTCGTCCCAGATGATCAGCTACGAGATCGCGATGGGCTTCGCCTTCGTGGTGGTGCTGATGGTGACGGGCAGCCTGAACATGACCGACATCGTGGTCAGCCAGACCCAGGGCGCCTTCGCCAGCATGGGCCTGAACTTCCTGTCCTGGAACTGGCTGCCGCTGCTGCCGATCTTCGTTGTCTATTTCATCTCGGGCCTGGCCGAGACCAACCGCCATCCCTTCGACGTCGTCGAAGGCGAGGCCGAGATCGTCGCCGGCCACATGATCGAGTACTCGGGCATGTCGTTCGCGATGTTCTTCCTGGCCGAGTACGCCAACATGTGGCTGGTCTCCATCCTGACCGTCATCATGTTCTTGGGCGGCTGGGATGCGCCGATCGCCGCGCTGAGCTTCATCCCGGGCTGGATCTGGCTGGGCATCAAGACCTTCTGCGTCGTCACCATGTTCCTGTGGGTGCGCGCCACCTTCCCGCGCTACCGCTATGACCAGATCATGCGTCTGGGCTGGAAGATCTTCATCCCGGTCACCCTTGTCTGGCTGATCGTCGTGGGCCTGTGGATGCAGTCGCCCTGGAACATCTGGCATTGAGCCGCATGAGCCCCGACCAGGAAACCACCATGTCTGCCGCCGCCCCCGTCAAGGACTTCTCCTTCAAGGACTTCATCTCCAGCTTCATGCTGCTGGAGCTGCTGAAGGGCCTGAAGCTCACCGGCCGTCATTTCTTCCAGCGCACGGTCACCGTGCAGTTCCCGGAAGAGAAGACGCCGCTGTCGCCGCGCTTCCGCGGCCTGCACGCCTTGCGCCGCTACGAGAACGGTGAAGAGCGCTGCATCGCCTGCAAGCTGTGCGAGGCGGTCTGCCCCGCCATGGCCATCACGATCGAGTCGGACGTGCGTGCCGACGGCAGCCGCCGTACCACGCGCTACGACATCGACCTGACCAAGTGCATCTTCTGCGGCTTCTGCGAGGAAAGCTGCCCGGTGGACTCGATCGTCGAGACCCACATCTTCGAATACCACGGCGAAAAGCGTGGCGACCTGTACTTCACGAAGGACATGTTGCTGGCCGTCGGTGACCGCTACGAAAAAGACATCGCAGCCAACAAGGAGGCGGACGCCAAGTACCGCTGAACCGCGCGAGCGGCGGGCCGTGGACCCCACGGCCCGGTTGCTGCTGCGCCGGTCTCACGCGACGTACCCCGAGACGACATGGAAACCACCACCGCGCTCTTCTACGTCTTTGCCGCGATCCTTCTCTTCGCGGCCTTCCGGGTCATCACCGCCCGCAGCCCCGTCCATTCGGCGCTGTACCTGGTGCTGGCGTTCTTCAATGCCAGCTGCGTCTGGATGCTGCTTCAGGCCGAGTTCCTGGCGATCTCGCTGGTGCTCGTCTACGTCGGCGCCGTGATGGTGCTGTTCCTGTTCGTCGTGATGATGCTGGACATCAACATCGACGCGCTGCGGCAGGGTTTCTGGAACCACTTCCCGGTGGCTGGAACGGTGGGCGTGATCATCGCCCTCGAGATGGCCGTCGTGCTGATGCGGGGCTTCAACCTGCCGACCGCCAAGCCCATGCAGGGCCCGGCCGGCATGCCCAACGCGAAGCTGCTGGGCATCGAGATCTACACGAACTACCTGTACCCGCTCGAGATCGCCGCCGTGCTGCTGCTGGTGGCCATCATCGCGGCCATCGCGCTGACGCTGCGCCGTCGCAAGGACGTGAAGGGTCAGGACCCGAGCCAGCAGGTGCGTGCCCGCAAGGCTGACCGCCTGCGGATCGTGAAGATGGACGCCGTGCGCGAGCTGCCGGCTGCGCCCGATGCTGACGCCGCTGCCGCTGCGGCCCCGAAAGGACAAGCGTGATGACCATCGGCCTCGGACACTATCTGACGCTGGGCGCGATCCTGTTCGCGCTGTCGGTGATCGGCATCTTCCTGAACCGCAAGAACCTGATCGTGCTGCTGATGGCCATCGAGCTGATGCTGCTGGCGGTCAACCTGAACTTCGTGGCCTTCTCGCACTATCTGGGCGACATGGCCGGGCAGGTCTTCGTGTTCTTCATCCTGACCGTCGCGGCCGCCGAATCGGCCATCGGTCTGGCCATCCTGGTGGTGCTGTTCCGCAACCGCTCGACGATCAATGTCGATGAACTCGACACGCTGAAGGGCTGAGGCCAGAGGGAAGAACACAAATGACCGAGCTCTCGCTAACCACCCTGCTGGCCGTGCCGCTGGCGCCGCTGGCCGGCGCGGTGATCGCCGGCTTCTTCGGCAAGACCGTGGGTCGCCGCGGCGCCCACGTCGTGACCATCCTCGGCGTCCTGATCGCCTTCGTGCTGTCGGCGCTGACGCTGCAGCAGGTGATGGACGGTGCCCGCTTCAACCAGACCGTCTACGAATGGATGGTGCTGGGCGGCCTGAAGATGGAAGTCGGCTTCCTGGTCGACGGCCTGACCGCCATGATGATGGTGGTCGTCACCTTCGTCTCGCTGATGGTGCACATCTACACCATCGGCTACATGGAGGAGGATCCGGGCTACCAGCGATTCTTCTCGTACATCTCGCTGTTCACCTTCTCGATGCTGATGCTCGTGATGAGCAACAACTTCCTGCAGCTGTTCTTCGGCTGGGAAGCGGTCGGCCTGGTGTCCTATCTGCTGATCGGCTTCTGGTTCAAGAAGCCCACCGCGATCTTCGCCAACATGAAGGCCTTCCTGGTCAACCGGGTCGGCGATTTCGGCTTCATCCTGGGCATCGGCCTGATCGTCGCCTACGCCGGCACGCTGAACTACAGCGAGACCTTCGCGCAGGCCGGCGAGTACGCCAAGCTGCCGTTCCCTGGCACCGACTGGATGCTCATCACGGTGACCTGCATCTGCCTGTTCATCGGCGCGATGGGCAAGAGCGCGCAGTTCCCGCTGCACGTCTGGCTGCCCGACTCGATGGAAGGCCCGACCCCGATCTCCGCGCTGATCCACGCCGCCACCATGGTGACGGCCGGTATCTTCATGGTCGCGCGCATGTCGCCGCTGTTCGAGCTGTCGGACACCGCGTTGAGCTTCATCCTCATCATCGGCGCCATCACCGCGCTGTTCATGGGCTTCCTGGGCATCATCCAGAACGACATCAAGCGCGTCGTCGCGTACTCGACGCTCTCGCAGCTCGGCTACATGACCATGGCGCTGGGCGCCTCGGCCTACTCGGTCGCCGTCTTCCACCTGATGACGCACGCCTTCTTCAAGGCCTTGCTGTTCCTCGGTGCCGGCTCCGTGATCATCGGCATGCACCACGACCAGGACATCCGGAACATGGGCGGCCTGTGGAAGCGCATGCCCATCACCTGGATCACCTCGCTGCTGGGTTCGCTCGCGCTGATCGGCACGCCCTTCTTCGCCGGCTTCTACTCGAAGGACTCGATCATCGAGGCACTGCATGCCAGCAACCTGGCCGCCGCGCACTGGGCCTACTGGGCTGCGGTGATCGGCGTGTTCGTGACGGCGTTCTATTCCTTCCGGATGTACTTCCTGGTCTTCCACGGCAAGGAAAACTTTCACCACAAGCCCTTTCCGCCGGAAGACGACCACGCGCACGACGACGACCATGCCGATGACCATGGTCATGGTCATGGCCACGCGCATGCCCACGAGCCTCACGAGTCCCCCTGGGTCGTGACGCTGCCGCTGGTGCTGCTGGCCATCCCGTCGGTCATCGTCGGCTACCTGACGATCGGCCCGCTGGTGCACGGCGACTTCTTCAAGGACGCGATCCTCGTCAACGCAGCCCTCCACCCGGCCATGCAGACGCTGTCGGAGGAGTTCCACGGTGCTGCCGCGATGGCGATGCATGCCGTCTCGACGCTGCCGTTCTGGCTCGCGCTGGCCGGTGTCGTGACCGCCTACGTGTTCTACATGCTGGTGCCGGCGATCCCGGCGACGCTGGGCCGCGTGCTGTCGCCGCTGGTCACCGTGATGCAGAACAAGTACTACCTCGACGCCTTCAACGAGCACGTGCTCGCCGCTGGCGCCCGCCTGCTCGGCCGTGGTCTCTGGAAGGGTGGCGACGTCGCCATCATCGACGGCGCGGTCGTCAACGGATCGGCTCGCCTGATCGGCTGGATCGCGTCGCTGGTCCGTCTGTTCCAGACCGGCTACATCTATCACTACGCACTGGTCATGCTCGTCGGCGTCTTCGCGCTGATGAGCTGGTTCGTGTTCCAGGCGCGCTGAGCCGGGGAAACGAAGAACATGGCTTATCTCTCTCTCGCCATCTGGCTGCCGATCGCCTTCGGCGCCGTGCTGCTGGCCCTCGGTCGTGACGACAACGCCGGCGTGGTGCGCTGGATCGCGCTGGTCGGCGCGGTCGTCAGCTTCCTCGTCACGATCCCGCTGATCACCGGCTTCGACGTCGGCAGTGCCGCGATGCAGTTCCAGGAACTTCAGCCCTGGATCGCCCGCTTCAACGTCAACTACCACCTGGGCGTCGACGGCATCTCGGTGTGGTTCGTGCTGCTGACCGCCTTCATCACCGTGATCGTCGTGATCGCGGCCTGGGAGGTCATCACCCTGCGCGTGCACCAGTACATGGGTGCCTTCCTGATCCTGTCGGGCCTGATGGTTGGCGTCTTCAGCGCAGTCGACGGCCTGCTGTTCTACGTCTTCTTCGAGGCGACCCTGATCCCGATGTACATCATCATCGGCATCTGGGGTGGCCCGCGGCGCGTCTACGCGGCCTTCAAGTTCTTCCTGTACACGCTCGCCGGCTCGCTGCTGATGCTGATCGCGCTGATCTACCTGTACTACAAGTCGGGTGGCAGCTTCGACATCCTGGCCTGGCACAAGCTGCCGCTGGGCATGACCGCGCAGGCGCTGCTGTTCGGGGCCTTCTTCGCCGCCTTCTCGGTCAAGGTGCCGATGTGGCCGGTTCACACCTGGCTGCCCGACGCCCACGTCGAGGCGCCCACCGGCGGCTCGGTCGTGCTGGCCGCGATCATGCTCAAGCTCGGGGCCTACGGCTTCCTGCGCTTCTCGATGCCGATCGCGCCGGATGCCGCGCACACCTACGGCCCGGTCATCATCGCGCTGTCGCTGATCGCGGTGATCTACATCGGCCTGGTTGCGCTGGTGCAGAACGACATGAAGAAGCTGGTGGCCTATTCGTCGATCGCGCACATGGGCTTCGTCACGCTCGGCTTCTTCATCTTCAGCGAACTGGGCATCTCCGGCGGCCTGGTGCAGATGATCTCGCACGGCTTCGTCTCGGGCGCGATGTTCCTGTCCATCGGCGTGTTGTACGACCGTGTCCACTCCCGCGAGATCGCCAGCTACGGCGGCGTGGTCAACACCATGCCCAAGTTCGCGGCGTTCGCGGTCTTCTTCGGCATGGCCAACTGCGGTCTGCCGGGCACTGCCGGCTTCATCGGCGAGTGGATGGTCATCCTCGGCGCCGTCAAGTACAACTTCTGGATTGGCCTGCTCGCCGCGACCGCGCTGATCTTCGGCGCCGCCTACACGCTGTGGATGATCAAGCGGGTCTACTTCGGCGACGTCACCAACGACGACGTCCGTGAACTCACCGACATCAACGCACGCGAGTTCCTGATGCTGGCCGTGCTCGCCGTCGCCACGCTGGCGATGGGCCTGTACCCGAAGCCCTTCACCGACGTCATGCACAGTTCCGTCACGGAACTGATCCGCCACGTCGGCGTCTCGAAACTCTGATCCACGGAACCGCTCGCACCATGACATCGATGAACTGGAACGCGATCCTTCCGGAGATCGTGCTGCTGGTGATGGCCTGCGTCGTCGCGCTGGCCGATCTCTTCGTGACCGACCCGCAGCGTCGCCCGACCTATCGCCTGACGCTGCTGACGCTGGCCGTCTATGGCGCGCTGCATCTGGCTTATTTCCAGAACGCGACGCCCGAGTTCGCCGCCAACGGCATGATCGTCTCGGACCCGATGGGCCACCTGCTGACCTTCTTCGCGACGGTTGCCGTGGCCGTCACGCTGGTCTATGCGCAGCCCTACGTGGCCAGCCGCGAGATGCTCAAGGGCGAGCTGTTCACGCTGAGCCTGCTGTCGCTGCTGGGCATCTCGATCATGGTGTCGGGCGCCCACCTGCTGATGATCTACCTCGGCCTGGAGCTGATGAGCCTGTCGCTGTACGCACTGGTCGCGCTGCGTCGCGACAACGCCCAGGCGACCGAGGCGGCGATGAAGTACTTCGTGCTGGGCGCGCTCGCATCGGGCTTCCTGCTCTACGGCATGTCCATGATGTACGGCGCAACCGGCAGCCTCGAGCTGGCCGGCGTGTTCGAGGCCATCAACAAGGGCGAGCCCAACAAGCAGGTGCTGGTCTTCGGCATCGTCTTCATCGTCTCGGGCCTCGCCTTCAAGCTCGGCGCCGTGCCCTTCCACATGTGGGTGCCCGACGTCTACCACGGTGCCCCGACCGCCGCGACGCTGCTGATCGCCGGCGCGCCCAAGATCGCCGCCTTCGGCATGGCCATGCGCCTGCTGGTCGACGGCCTGATCGGCCTGGCCGTGGACTGGCAGCAGATGCTGGTCGTGCTGTCGGTCTGCTCGCTGGTGGTCGGCAACCTCGCCGCCATCGCACAGAGCAACCTCAAGCGCATGCTGGCCTACTCGACCATCGCGCAGATGGGCTTCGTGCTGCTGGGCCTGGTGCCGGGCGTGATCAACGGCAACACCGTGTCGGCCGCCAATGCCTACAGCTCGGCCATGTTCTACATCCTGACCTACGTGGTCACGACGCTGGGCACCTTCGGGCTGATCATGCTGATGGCCCGCCAGGGCTTCGAGGCCGACCAGATCGAAGACCTCGCCGGCCTGAACCAGCGCAACCCGCTGATGGCGGCCGTCATGGCGGTCTTCATGTTCTCGCTGGCCGGCATTCCGCCGACGGTGGGCTTCTACGCCAAGCTGTCGGTGCTGCAGGCACTGGTCTCGACCAACGACAGCGGCTACATCGGCCTGGCGATCTTCTCGGTGATGATGTCGCTGATCGGCGCCTTCTACTACCTGCGGGTCGTCAAGGTCATGTACTTCGACGAGGCCACCGATGCCAGCGCGATCCAGGCGCCGGCGCAGGCCCGTGCGGTGCTGTCGCTCAACGGAGCGGCCGTGCTGGTGCTCGGCGTGCTGCCGGGCGGCCTGATGGCCATGTGCGCCTACGCCATCAAGGCGCTGGCGACCTGATCCGCGCCTCACGCCGTCGTGGCGTGATGTGCCTCTCGCGGCCCCGTGCAGCCCCCGGCTCGCGGGGCCGTCGTCCATCCTGGGCTCGACCGGGTCGAGCCTTGCTGACAGGATCGAAGCATGACGATCGATGCCAAGCCCCTCCTGCCCACGCTGGCCGACCTGCCCACCGGTGACGAGCACCTGATCGAGCGCCAGCTGCGCAGCGAACAGGTCTTCCGCGGCCGGCTGCTGGACGTGCGACGTGACCATGTCAGCCTGCCCGACGGCGGCGAGGCGACGCGCGAGTACATCGTGCACAACGGTGCGGTGATGGTGATCCCCTTGCTGGATGACGGCCGCCTGCTGCTGGAGCGCCAGTACCGCTACCCGCTGCAGCGCGCCATGATCGAGTTCCCGGCCGGCAAGCTGGAGGCGGGAGAGGCCGGCATCCGTTGCGCCGTGCGCGAGCTGCGCGAGGAGACCGGCTACGAGGCCACCGAGTGGGCCTACGCAGGCCAACTGCACAACGCCATCGCCTACGCGACCGAGCACATCCAGGTCTGGCTGGCCCGCGGCCTGACGGCGGGCCCACGCTCGCTCGACGAGGGCGAGTTCCTCGACGCCTTTGCCGCGACCGCCGATGAGCTGGCCGGCTGGTGCCGCGACGGCGCCGTCACCGATGCCAAGACCCTTGTGGGCCTGCTCTGGCTGCAGCAATGGCGTGCTGGTCTGTGGGACTTGGCCTGGAAGTCCGAAGCCGAACACCTCACCGCCGGATAATTCCGCGTCATGAAGGTCCTCAATCTGCAATGCGGCGCCGGGCACGGCTTCGAAGGCTGGTTCGGCTCCGAAGCCGACATCGCCGACCAGCAGGCGCGCGGCCTGCTGACCTGCCCGGTCTGCAGCAGCCACGAGATCCACCGCCTGCCGTCGGCGCCGCGCCTGAACCTGTCGGGCGCGCGTGAACCCCGTGCGGCCACGCCTTCTCCCGCTGGCCGTCCGCCGGAACCGGTGGCTGCCGGCCAGACCCGCGAGCGGCTGCCCGCCCCGGTCCCGGTGACGCCCCCGGTCAGAAGCCCAGCGATGACACCCGAGGCGGCCGCCCACGCGGCGGTCATGCAGGCGGCCTACCTGCACGCGGTGCGCGAGCTGATGGCACGCACCGAGGATGTCGGCCCGCGCTTCGCGGAAGAGGCCCGCCGCATCCACTATGGCGAGACCGAGGACCGCCAGATCCGCGGCAAGACCACCCCCGACGAGGCCGAGGCCTTGCGCGAGGAGGGCATCGAGTTCTTCTCGGTCGCCGTGCCCGACGGGGTGGATGGGCCGGTGCAGTGAAGCCGCCCGGCAGGCCCTTCAACCAATCGACCCCAGCACCCTGCCCGGATTCATGATCCCCAGCGGGTCGAGCACCCGTTTCACGCGGCGCATCAGGCCCAGCGCGACCGGGTCGTGGCGGGCGGCGAGTTCGTCGCGCTTGAGCCGGCCGATGCCATGTTCGGCCGAGATCGAGCCACCGAACGGGTGGAGCAGGTCGTAGATGCGCGTGTTGATCGGTGTTTCCCAGCGCGCCAGGAAATCGGCCGGCGACACGCCGGCGGGGGCCATGACGTTGTAGTGCAGGTTGCCGTCGCCCCAGTGGCCGAAGTCGATGGGGCGCGCACCGGGCACCAGGGCCTGCACGGCGGCGTCGGCCTGGGCGATGAAGGCGGGAATGCGCGAGACCGGCAGCGCGATGTCGTGCTTGATGTTCAGGCCGTCGGCCGCTTGTGCCAGCGGAATCGACTCGCGCAGGCGCCAGAAGGCCTGGGACTGGCTCAGCGACTGAGCCACCCGCACGTCGCGGGTCAGGCCGTCGTCCAGCGCCTCGGCGAGCACCGCTTCGAGCGTGTCGCGGGCGAGCGCCGCGTCGCTGGCATCGGACGTCTCCAGCAGCACGGTCCAGGGCGATGCCGACGTCGAGGGATCGAGCAGCCCGGAAGGCACGGCCGGCGGCAGGTGTCGGGCGACCAGCGCGATCGACGCGGCGTTCATGACCTCGAAGGCGGTCAGCGCGCCGCCACTGCCGGCCAGCGCGCGGTGCAGCAGCGCCAGTGCGGCCTCGGCGCTGTCGCAGCCGGCCAGCGCGGTGGCCACGCCGCGCGGTGGCGGATGGAGGCGCAGCACGGCCGCGGTGATGACGCCCAGCGTGCCTTCGCTGCCGATGTAGAGGTCGCGCAGGTCGTAGCCGGTGTTGTCCTTGCGCAGGCCACGCAGGCCGTCCCAGACCTCGCCGGACGGGGTGACCACCTCCAGCCCCAGGCACAGCTCGCGGGCATTGCCATAGCGCAGCACCTGCACGCCGCCGGCATTGCTGGCGAGGTTGCCGCCGACGGTGCAACTGCCCTCGGCGGCCAGGCTCAGCGGCAGCAGGAGACCGGCGTCGCGGGCGGCCTGCTGGGCGGTCTGCAGGATGCAGCCGGCCTCCAGCGTCATCGTCAGGTTGGCCGCGTCGACCGCGCGGACCGTGTCCAGCCGGCGCAGCGACAGCAGCAGTTCGTGGCCGCTCTCGTCGGGCGTCGAGCCGCCGACCAGGCCGGTGTTGCCGCCTTGCGGCACGACCGGCAGGCGATGGGCGCTGGCGATGCGCAGCACGGCGGCGACTTCGGCCGTGCTGGCCGGGCGCAGCACGGCGGCGGCCCGGCCGACATAGCGGCGGCGGCGGTCCAGCAGCCAGGCGTCGCCATCGGACCCCGCCAGCACGTCGCCGGTCAGGACATGGGCCGGGCCGATCGCCGCGCGCAGGTCCGCCAGGGCGGCAGCGGGCAGGGCGTCGGCCGACATCGGGACAGGACGACGACCGGCGTCAGCGTGTCGGTGCCGTCGCGGCGGCGACCACCGCTCGGCCGGCCGCCAGGCGCTGGCGCACGTGCAGCGCACAGGCGGTGAACAGCAGCACGCCGAGCACCACCTCGACCAGCGCCAGCGTCGCGCCGGTTCCGGACTCGCTGGTGGCGCGCACCAGGCCTTCGGTCACGTAGAGCCAGACCACCAGGCTGAGCCAGCGGTAGGTGTAGAGCCGCAGCCGCCACAGGCCGGGCAGGGCGAGGAACAGCGGCACGGCCTTGATGGCGAGCGTGCCGCGTCCGGTCGGGGCCCAGGCCAGCTCCCAGCCGACCGCCAGCAGGCCGAGGGCCAGGGCCGCCAGCAGCGCGCCCCAGCGGCTGGCCTGCACGGCGGGCGATGGCCGCGCGGCGGGCGTTTCAGGGACGAGGTCTGGGAGGTCGGACATGGGGGATCGGGTCGGGATCGCGCCGGGCGTGGCGCCGGCTGGAAGGAGCCCGGAACAGGGCGGCTGGCATCATAGCCAGCATGTCCCCGACCCTGAAACCGCAGCTGGCCTTGCCCCAACCGCCGGCCCTGCAAGCCTTGCCGCTCACGCGCTGGCGCCGCCTGCGCGCCTCGGTCCGCCTGGCCTGGCGCTCCTTGCAGACCTGGCCCTGGCTGGACACGCTGCGCACGCTGCGCCAGCGCTTCCGCGAGGATCGCCTCGGCATCGCGGCCAGCAGCCTGACCTTCACGACGCTGATCGCGTTGGTGCCGCTGGCCACGGTGATGTTCGCGGTCTTCACCGCCTTCCCGATGTTCGGCAGCTTCCGCAAGGCGCTGGAGGTCTACTTCCTGCAGAACCTCGTGCCCGACCAGATCGCCAGGCCGGTGCTGATGCAGCTGACGAGCTTCGCGACCAAGGCGCACCGGGTCGGTTCGGTCGGCCTGGTCTTCCTGGGCTTCACCGCCATCGCGCTGCTGCTGACCATCGACCGCGCGCTCAACGCGATCTGGCGGGTGCGGCGCCAGCGGCCGATCGCGCAGCGCGTGCTGGTGTACTGGGCGATCGCCACGCTCGGGCCGCTGATCGCGGGTGTCAGCCTGTCGATGACCTCGTACGCGCTGTCGGCCTCCAAGGGCTTTGTCAGCGCGCTGCCGGGCGGTGTCTCGCTGTTGCTGGACCTGACCGAGTTCCTGCTGATGGCCAGCGGCATGGCCTCGCTCTACCGCTTCGTGCCGGCCACCCAGGTGCGCTGGGCCCATGCCTGGGCCGGCGGCATCTTCGTGGCCATCGGCTTCGACCTGGCCAAGCGCGCGCTGGCGGTCTACCTGCAGGCCACGCCGGTCTACTCGACCATCTACGGTGCCTTCGCCGCCGTGCCCATCCTGCTGGTCTGGATCTACGTCAGCTGGGTGATCGTGCTGATGGGCGCGGTCATCGCGGCCTATGCGCCCAGCCTGCAGATGCGGGTGGTGCGGCCGGCGGCCTTGCCCGGCTGGCGCTTCACGCTGGCCTTGACGCTGCTTCGCGCGCTGGCCGAGGTGCGCGAGACCGAGCGCCGCGGGCTGGGCATGACCGCGCTGGTCGAGCGCCTGCATGTGGACCCGCTGCAGATCGAGCCACTGATCGAGCAGTTGCTGCGGCTGGACTGGATCGGCCGCCTGGACGAAGGCGGCGACAGCCGCCTGGTGCTGCTGGTCGATCCGGCCACCACGCCGCTGGCACCGCTGTGCGAGGCCCTGCTGCTGGCGCCGCAGCCTCAAAACCGCGCATTCGCGGTGGCGATGGGCTGGCAGGAGCGGCGGCTGGCCGATGCGCTGGCCGGCGGCGGCTGACCGTCGCGCTCGGGCATCCGACCGGATCTGTCGGTCCAGACCCGGCCTTTTCAGCCATTTGCATACCCTGATCGGTTCTTAAGCTCGGGTTCCACAAGGGATCGCCCGGCACGTTGCCGGAGACTCAAGGAGCTTGCCCATGCGCACCAACCTGCCGGTCAGCCAGCGCGAGTACCCCTTCCCGGTCGGCACGACGCTGGTGTCGACGACCGATCTGCAAGGCCGGATCACCTACTGCAACCCGAGCTTCGTGACGGTCAGTGGCTACGACCGCGAGGAGTTGCTGGGCCAGCCGCACAACCTCGTGCGGCATCCCGACATGCCGGCGGAGGCGTATCGCGACATGTGGGCCACGATCCAGGCCGGCCTGCCGTGGTCGGCGGTGGTCAAGAACCGCCGCAAGAACGGCGACCACTACTGGGTCATGGCCAACGTGACGCCGCTGATGGACGGCGACCGGCCGACCGGCTATATGAGCGTGCGCACCGAGGCCACGCGCGAGCAGATCCAGGCCGCCGAGGCGCTCTACGCGACGATGCGGGCCGAGGGTGCCGCCGGGCGGCAGGTGCATGTGCTCGATGGCGGCGAGCTGCGCCGCACGGATCTCGCCGGCCGGGTGTCGCGCCTGCTGACCTTCGATGCGGCCCGCCGTGTCGCGGCGCTGCACCTGCTGACTGCGGCGGCGACCTGGGGCCTGATCGAGCTGGCCGAGGTGCTCGACGCCGGCCACTGGCCCTGGCTGTTTCTGTGGCCGGTCGCGCTGGCCAACGGCGCCTGGACCCGCCGGGTCGCCTTCAACCCGGTGGCCCGGCTGACCGACTACGCCAACCGCATCGCCGCTGGCGACCTGACGCAGCGGCTGGCCGTGCGCAGCCACGGCGTGATCGGGCAGTGCGAACGCGCGCTCAACCAGCTGGGCGTCAACCTGCTGGCCATCGTGGGCGATGCACGCACGGGCGTGAACCACCTGCGCAACACGGCCGGCGAGCTGGCCCAGGGCAATCAGGACCTGTCGGGCCGGACCGAGTCGCAGGCGTCCAGCCTGGAAGAGACGGCGGCCTCGATGGAGCAGATCACCGGCACGGTGCGCCAGAGCGCCGATTCGGCGCGTGGCGCGGCGGCCTTCGCCGACCAGGTCAACGCCGTCACCCAGCGCACCGCCGCGGCGGTGCAGGGCGTGAGCCAGACGATGGCGGAGATCAACCACTCCTCGAACCGCATCAACGAGATCATCGGCGTGATCGACGGCATCGCCTTCCAGACCAACATCCTGGCGCTCAATGCGGCCGTCGAGGCGGCCCGGGCCGGCGACCAGGGCCGCGGCTTCGCGGTCGTCGCCGCCGAGGTCCGCAGCCTGGCGCAGCGCACCACCGGCGCGGCGCGCGAGGTCAAGCAGCTGATCCAGGACTCGACCCTCAAGGTGACCGCCGGTGCCCAGCAGACCGAGCAGGCCCGCGCGACGATGGAAGAGGCGCTCGAGTCGGTCCGGCGCATGGCCGCGCTGGTCGGCGAGATCGACACTGGCGCGGGCGAGCAGCTCACCGGCATCTCGCAGGTCAACGAGGCGGTCGCCCACATGGATGCGCTGACGCAGCAGAACGCCGCGCTGGTCGAGGAACTCGCCGCCGCCGCGATGGCGGTGCGCGGCGAGAGCGAGGCCGTTGCCGAGATCGTCAGCGTGTTCCGCCTGAACGAGTCGGAACACCGCGCGGCGGTCGACGCGGTGGCGCTGCGGCGCGGGATGAAGGGCGTGCCGGCGGGGGGCGGATCAGGCCCCCGCCGGCACCGTCCCCAGCGCCTACCCGAGCGCCAACCGCAGCGCCTTCAACAGGCCCTCCGGGTCTTCCTGCATCAGCTCGTGGCCGGCGGCCGGCAAGGTGTGCACGGCCGCGTCCAGCCGCGCACAGACCTCGCGCGCGGCCTGCGGCAGCGTCATGCGGTCCCGCGCACCCAGGATGGCCGTGCTGCGCGTGCGCCCGCCCTCGGCGATGCGGCTGGCGGCATCGAGTCCGCCGGCGTGCTCGTGGCACAGGCTGAAGTCGTGGTGGAACAGGTTGTGCGCCACGCCGGCCACGCCCTTCGATCGATTCAGCACCCGCCGCATCAGCATGCGGCTGGCGCCGTGGTGCCAGGTGCCTGGGCCGGGGTTGCCGGGCTTGGCGCCCAGGCTGCTGTGGCCGAAGCTGACCACCCTCTCGATGGCCTGCAGCGGTTCGCGCGCAGCGGTCTCCAGCAGCGCGGGCGACACCGGCATCGGCACGGCGGTGCCGACCAGCACGAGCCGGTCGACCTGCAGCGGCGCCTCGGCGGCGGCGCAGCGGGCGGCCGCCTCCAGGGCGATCAGCGAGCCCATGCTGTGGCCGACCAGCGCGGCGCGGGCGACGCCCAGCCGGGCCAGCAAGGCCAGCAGCGTGTCGGCCAGGTCGGCCACGCTGGCCTGCACCGGTCCGCTGCTGCGGCCGTGGCCGGGCAGGTCGACGGCCAGCACGCGCCAGCCGTGGTGCGCGAACCAGCGCGCCGGAAGGGTCCAGACGCTGTGGTCGTTGAGCGCGCCGTGGATGAAGACGACGACCGGCCGGCCGGCATCGTCCGACCAGGGCTTGCCGCCGGTGTAGGCGTACAGGTCGACCGGACCGGCGGGGGTGGGCAGGGCGGCGGTCTGCATCAGCGGCTCCCGGCGGCCTTGTCGGCCGCCTTCAGTGCCCGCTTCAGGTCGTCGACCAGGTCGTCGGCGCTTTCCAGCCCGATCGACAGCCGCACCGTGCCCGGGCCGATGCCGGCGGCGGCCAGTGCGGCGTCGTCCATGCGGAAGTGGGTGGTCGAGGCCGGGTGGATCACCAGCGAGCGGGCGTCGCCGACGTTGGCCAGGTGCGAGAAGATGTCCAGCGACTCGATGAAGGCCCGACCGGCCGCGCGGCCGCCCTTCAGGTCGAAGCTGAAGACCGCACCGCAGCCGCGCGGCAACAGGCGCTGCGCCAGCGCATGGTCCGGGTGGCCCGGCAGCTCGGGGTAGGCGACGCGCTCGACGCCGGCCTGGCCGGCGAGGAACGCGACCACGCGGCGGGTGTTGTCGATGTGGCGCTGCATGCGCAGCGACAGCGTCTCGATGCCCTGCAGCATCAGCCAGGCGGTGTGCGGGCTCATGCAGGCGCCGAAGTCGCGCAGGCCTTCGCGGCGGGCCCGCAGGCCGAAGGCACCGACGGGGCTTTCCTCGCTGAAGACCATGCCGTGGAAGCCGGCGTAGGGTTCGCAGAGTTCGGGGCAACGGCCGTGCGCATCGTGCGCGGCCTGCCAGTCGAAGTTACCGGCATCGACCAGCACGCCGCCGACCACCGTGCCGTGGCCGCACAGGAACTTGGTCGCCGAATGCATCACCAGCGCCGCGCCGAGCTCGGCCGGGCGCTGCAGCCAGGGCGTCGCGAAGGTGGCATCGACCAGCAGCGGCAGGCCGTGGTCGCGGCCCAGCTGGGCCAGCGCGGGGATGTCCAGCACGTTCAGGCCGGGGTTGCCCAGCGTCTCGCCGAACAGCAGCCGGGTCTCGGGCCGGATCGCGGCCCGCCAGGCGTCGAGGTCGCCGGGCGGCACGAAGGTCGTGTGGATGCCCAGGCGCGGCAGCGTGTAGGCGAGCAAGTTGTGTGAGCCGCCGTACAGCGCGCTGCTGGCCACGATGTGCTGGCCCGCGCCGGCCAGCGTCGTGATCGCCAGGTGCAGCGCGGCCTGGCCGCTGGCGGTGGCCAGCGCACCGACGCCGCCGTCGAGCGCGGCCATGCGTTCCTCGAACACCGCGGTGGTCGGGTTGGACAGGCGGCTGTAGACGTGGCCCGGCCGTTCCAGGTTGAACAGCGAGGCCGCGTGTTCGGCCGATTCGAAGACGAAGGAGGTGCTCAGGTAGAGCGGCACCGCGCGGGCGCCCGTGGCGCTGTCGGGCGGTGCGCCAGCATGGAGCGCGAGGGTGTCGAAACCGGGATCCGAGACGCCTGCCATGGGGTTCTCCTCGTGTCGGGGCGGCCGGGATTGTGGGCTATATTGAAACCAGAGCGCCCCGTGCGCACCCGCCATTCAGGACGAGGAGAGTTCCCATGAAAGTCAGCGACATCCTGCGCGTCAAGGGCAACACGCTGTTCACGGTTTCGCCGGACCAGCTGCTGTCGGACGCCATCCAGGCCATGAGCGAGAACGACATCGGTTCGCTGGTGGTGATGCACCACGGTGACCTGGTCGGCATGCTGACCTTCCGCGAGGTCATCCAGGCGGTGGTCAAGAACGGTGGCGCGGTCGGCCAGTCGACCGTTCGCGGCGTGATGGACGACCATCCGCTGACCTGCACCCCGGCCACCGAGATCGACGAGGTGCGCCGCATGATGCTGGAGCGCCATGCCCGCTACATGCCGGTGCTGACCGAGCGCACGCTGATGGGCGTGATCTCCTTCTACGACGTCGCCAAGGCGGTGGTCGACAGCCAGGACTTCGAGAACCGCATGCTCAAGGCCTACATCCGCGACTGGCCGGTCGAGGAAGAGGCGGCCGACCAGGCCAGGGCGGCGCAGGCGACCGGCGGCTGACGCGGGCGTCGTTCCCGCCAACGCCAGAAGGGCACCGCAAGGTGCCCTTCGTCGTTCTGGACGCGCACTTGGCGCGTCCTGGCTGGCCGGGCCGCAGGGGCTCAGTGCATCGCGGCCTCGATCAGGCCCATCTCGGCGCCGCTCATCAGGGCCTCGATGTCCATCAGGATCAGCATGCGGTCGGCGACGTTGGCGATGCCGGTGATGTAGCTGGTGTCGACGGCGGCGCTGATGTCCGGCGCCGGGCGCACGGCCTCGCCAGGCAGTTCCAGCACGTCGGAAACCGAGTCGACCACCGCGCCAACGACGCGGCCGCGGATGTTCAGCACGATCACGACGGTGAAGCCGTTGTAGTCGGCGTTGTCGCATCCGAACTTCAGGCGCAGGTCGACGATCGGCACGATCACGCCGCGCAGGTTGACCACGCCCTTGAAGAAGGGCGCGGCGTTGGCGATGCGGGTCGGCGGTTCGTAGGAACGGATCTCCTGGACCTTCAGGATCTCGATGCCGTATTCCTCGCTGCCGAGGCGGAAGGTCAGGAACTCGCCACCCAGGTGGCTGGAGCCTGCCGCGCCGTGGGCGCCGCCGCTGGCGGAGCGGCCGGCCAGGCCGCTGTTGGCGCTGTGGCTGCTGCTGGTGGCCGGGAGAGAGTCAAGAACCATGCTCATGGGTTACCTCGGAGTGCGTTCGCGGGTCGGTCGGGTGACTTGACCCCGTCCCTGGCCATCCGGAAGACCCGTGAAGGTGGAACCGAAGGCGGGGTGCTGGAGATGGATTGTTCGCCCCGACCCCCCGGCCCGAACCGACGAGCAACAGGCCTTTTGCCGGCCTTCTCCCGCGCTGGACCGGGGGCCCGTCGACCGCCCCGCCGACCAGCCGGCGCAGACCCCCCGCCTACAATCGATGCCCCTGTTTCCCACGCCTGCGCTGGCAGGTCCGCACGATGTCCGGCAGCACCTTCGGTCACCTGTTCTGCGTCACCAACTTCGGCGAGAGCCACGGCCCGGCGATCGGCTGCGTGATCGACGGCTGCCCGCCCGGCCTGGCCCTGTCGGAGGCCGACATCCAGCCCGACCTGGACCGTCGCCGCCCCGGCACCAGCCGACACGTCACCCAGCGCAACGAGCCTGACCAGGTCGAGATCCTGTCGGGCGTCTACGAGGGCCTGACCACCGGCACGCCGATCGCCCTGCTGATCCGCAACACCGACCAGCGCAGCAAGGACTACGGCAACATCCTCGACACCTTCCGGCCCGGTCACGCCGACTACACCTACTGGCGCAAGTACGGCCTGCGCGACCCGCGCGGCGGTGGCCGCTCCTCGGCCCGCATGACCGCGCCGATGGTGGCCGCCGGCGCGGTGGCCAAGAAGTGGCTGCACGAGGTACACGGCACCACGTTCACCGGCTGGATGAGCGCGCTCGGCGAGATCGGCATCCCCTGTGAGGACGAGTCGCAGATCCCGCTGAACCCGTTCTTCGCGCCCAACGCCGGCATCGTCGAGCGCCTGGAGGCCTACATGGACGCGCTGCGCAAGGCCGGCGACTCGGTCGGCGCGCGCATCGAGGTGCGCGCCCGTGGCGTGCCGGTCGGCCTGGGCGAGCCGCTCTACGACAAGCTCGATGCCGACATCGCCCACGCCATGATGGGCATCAACGCGGTCAAGGGCGTGGAGATCGGCGCCGGCTTCGCCAGCGTGGCCCAGCGCGGCAGCGAGCACGGCGACGCGCTCACGCCCGGCGGCTTCGCCAGCAACCATGCCGGCGGCGTGCTGGGTGGCATCTCGACCGGGCAGGAACTCGTGGTCTCGCTGGCCATCAAGCCGACCAGCTCGATCCGCAGCCCCAAGCCGTCGATCAACCGCGCCGGCGAGCCGACCGTGGTCGAGACCTTCGGCCGCCACGACCCCTGCGTGGGCATCCGCGCCACGCCGATCGCCGAGGCCATGCTGGCCCTGGTCGTGATGGACCACGCGCTGCGTCACCGCGCCCAGTGCGGCGACGTGCACCTGCCGATCGCGCCGATCTGAGGGCGGACGGAAGGCGCCCTGCCGCACCAGGCTGAGTACACGCCGAACAAGATCACAAAAGACCCGATCCGGCAGCGCTTCTTCCTCAACTGAAAGCCGTCTCCGCGGTTTACCTTCTCGTGTCCCCGAGCTGCGCCAGTACCCCGCGCGGCCAGGGCACCGCCGTGCCGATTCGGGCCGGCGGTGACGACCTGACCTGCGATGGAGACGCACCCGTGTATGCACCCCTGATCCCGCCGACGGTCCCTCAAGGCGATCCCGGTCGCGAATGCACCGCCCTCGAACGCACCGCCCTCGACGAGGCCGCTGCGCTGTACGCCTCGCTGGAGCAGACCCACGCGATGGCCCACTTCTCGCCCGACGGTCTGATGCTGTGGGCCAACGGTCCCTACCTCGAACTGTTCGGCTACGACGCCAACGAGCTGATGGGCCAGCATCACCAGGTCCTGTGCGAGATCGGCATGCCGTCCCACTCGGACGACATCGCGATGTGGCACCGCCTGCGCACCGGCCTGATCCAGCGCGGCGACTACCACCGGCTGCACAGCGACGGTCGCGCGATCCACATCCAGGCCAGCTACCTGCCGCTGACCGGGCCCGGCGGCGAGGTCCGCAAGGTCATCCAGCTGGCCGCCGACGTGACCGAGCAGCGCCAGGCGGCGCATGAATCGCGCGCCTGGGCGACCGCGATCTCGCGTTCGCAGGCCGTGATCGAGTTCGACCTGAACGGCCGCGTGCTGCGGTCCAACGACAACTTCCTGCGCCTGCTGGGCTACCAGGCCGGCGACGTGCTGGGCCAGCACCATCGCCTGTTCGTCGATCCGGTCGAGGCCGCCTCGACCGCCTACACGGTCTTCTGGGACCGCCTGGCGCAAGGCGACTTCATGAGCGGCGAGTACCGCCGCATCGGCCGCGATGGCCGCGAGGTCTGGATCCAGGCGACCTACAACCCGGTCTTCGACCTGACCGGCAAGCCGGTCAAGGTCGTCAAGTTCGCCCAGGACGTCACCGCCATCAAGCTGCGCAACGCCGAGTTCGAGGCCAAGGTTGCCGCGATCGACCGCGCCCAGGCGGTCATCGAGTTCGACCTCGACGGCCACGTGCTGACCGCCAACCGCAACTTCCTGGCCGCCATGGGCTACACGCTGCGCGAGATCCAGGGCCAGCACCACAGCCTGTTCTGCACGCCCGACCACATCCGCAGCCCCGACTACCGCGACTTCTGGCTGCGCCTGGGTGAAGGTCATGTCGTCAGCGGGCGCTTCCACCGCCACGGCAAGTTCGGCCGCGACGTCTGGATCCAGGCCGCCTACAACCCGGTGATGGACCTCAACGGCCGAGTCATGAAGATCGTCAAGTACGCCTACGACGTGACGCACGAGGTCGAGCTGGAGCAGCGCGTTCAGAACAAGTCGCGCGAGCTGTCCGACAGCGTGCGCGGCCTGATCGACTCGATCACCCTGATCGCCACGAACTCCGGTGCGGCCGAGGCGGTCGCACAGGAGGCCATCCAGGTGGCGAGCGCCGGGCACCAGGCCCTGACGATGTCGATCCAGGCCATCGGCGTGATCGAGACCAGCTCCGAGCAGATGGCGCAGATCGTGCGGACCATCAGCGAGATCGCCTCGCAGACCAACCTGCTGGCCTTCAACGCGGCGATCGAGGCCGCGCGGGCCGGCGCGCAGGGCGTCGGCTTTTCGGTCGTGGCCGTCGAGGTCCGCAAGCTGGCCGAGCGCAGCGCGCAGGCCGCCGACGAGATCACCCGGCTGATCCAGCAATCGGTCCAGCAGATCTCGCACGGTGCGACGGTCAGCCACGAGGCGGCCCACAGTTTCGAGGCCGTGCTCGCGGCGATCGAGCGGGCCGGGCGCAGCGTCACCGCCATCGCCGGCTCGACCGAGAACCAGCGCCAGGTCGCCGACCGCGTCGCCGTGCTGATCGACGAACTCAGCCATGTCGAAGCGCACTGAGGCGGCCGAAGACGACCGGAGTCACTGGGGCAGCTTCACGCTCGACGGCGCGCGCTACGCCGTCCCGCTGGCGCAGTTGCGCGAGGTGGTGCCCGCCGGACCGGTCGCGGCATGGCCCGGCACGGACCGCTGCGTGGCCGGCGCGATCGAGCTGCGTGGGCTGATGCTGCCAGTGGTCGACCTGCGCAGGCTTTCTGGCCCGCAAGCCGCAGCTTCGGCACCGTCCGTCGCAGGGACCGTTCCGCCCGCCCCGCTGGTGGTCGTGATCGCCCACGACGGGCAGCTGCTCGGCCTGTGTGCCGATGCGGTCACCGGCATCTTCCGGGCCGACGCCGACCGGCTGAACCTCGTCAGCCATGCCGACGGCAGCGCGCCCGCCGTGCGCGGCAGCCTGCAGCGGCGCGACACCGGCGAGGTCCTGAGCCTGCTCGACCCGGCCGCGCTGATGACCCTGCCGCAGGTGCCGCGCTGCCGCGATCCACGCCGCATCGACGCTGACGAGGCTTCCGAATCCGACGAGGCTGGCAATGCCCGCGTCCAGGGCCCGTCGACGCACTGGTTGCTGCTGGCGGTTGGCGACTGGCACCTGGCGATCGACTCGGCCTGCGTGCGCATGGCCGTGCCGCTGGCCGGCCTGAGGGCCAGTGTCCTGAGCCGCATGCCCGGCAATGCCGACTGCCTCGGCGAGTGGCCGCATCCGACCCAGCCGGTGGTCGTGATCGACCCGCTGGTCCGCGCCGGCCTGGGCGCGCTGCGCGAGGGCGAGGCCCGCCAGGCCGTGCTGATCGACACCGACGGCGGCCTGCTCGGCCTGGCCATCGGCGCGGTGCTCGACGTCTGCCGATGCCCGGCGGGTGCCTTGCAGCCGCTTCCGGGTGGCCGCGTGAGCCGGCCCGAGTGGTTTGCCGGCGTGCTGAACGCCGATGTGCCGGATGCCCGGCGGCCGGTGGTCGCGCGCGACGACCCTGCCGACCGTCCGGTCCTGGCCCTGGATGCCGCGCGCTGGACCCGCCATGCCGAGCTGGCCGGCATGGCCAGCCTGCACGGCGAGCGCCGCGACCGCGAGGCCGCGCCGGCGTCCGAGGCCGCCGCGGCCGAGCGGCTGACGCTGGTCACCTACGCGCTGCCCGCCGAGGCCGGCAGCGCCATCGGCCAGATCGACGAGGTCCTGCCCTGGCAGGCCGACCGTGCCGGCCTGGAAGACGACGGCCGCAGCCCCTGGCTGGGGATCGTCATGCATCGCCAGCACCCGATCGTCCTGCTGTGCCTGCGCCGCTGGAGCGGCGTGGCCAGTGGCCCGGTCGAGCCGTCGTCCTGCATCCTCGTCGTGCGCAGCGGCGAACACCGCGTGGGCCTGGTCGTCCCGCGCCTGCTGGCCATCGAGGCCGCCAGCTGGCAGGGCGCCATCACCGGCGTGCTGCGCTCGCGCAACCCGACCCCGATCAGCGCCGCCCGCCTGGCCCAGATCGACGACCCTGCCGGCTCGCGCCGGCTGGTGCCGGTGCTGGACCTGCAGGACATCGCGGGGAAGGCGTTGGCGGCGCGTTGAGCGCGCCCACGTCCGCCGGCGACGTCCTGCCTCAAGCCAGCGCGCGCGCCTGCGGTGCGTCGATGCGCTTGATCCAGGCGGGGATGTCGTCCAGCGCGAGCTGGGTGTCGGTGCCGCCGTGGCGGACCGCCTCGCGCGGCATGCCGTAGACGATCGAGCTGGCCTCGTCCTGGGCGGCGGTCAGGGCACCGGCCCGGCGCATTTCCAGCAGGCCGCGCGAGCCGTCGTCGCCCATGCCGGTCAGCACCATGCCGACCGCGTTCGCGCCCGCCACCTGGGCGACCGAGCGGAACAGCACGTCCACCGAGGGCCGGTGGTGGTTGATCAGCGGGCCGTCCAGCACCTCGACCACGTACTGCGCGCCGCTGCGCTTCAGGCGCATGTGGCGGCCACCTGGGGCGATCAGCACGCGGCCGTTGATGACTCGTTCGCCGTCGCGCGCTTCCAGCACCTCCAGCTGGCTGATGCGGTCCAGCCGGGCCGCGAAGCTCGCGGTGAAGTTGGCCGGCATGTGCTGCACGACCACGATGCCCGGCACCGTGCGCGGCAGGTCGCGCAGGATCTTCTCGAGCGTCTGCACGCCGCCGGTGGACAGGCCCAGCGCGATCACGCGGTCGGTGGTGCGGGCCATCGCCGAGGCGGTGGCCGATGCCGGGCTGCCGACCGGGCCCGTGGTGGCCGGGCTCGTGCTGGCGGGGCTCGTGCTGGCCGGGCTCGTGGTCATCGGTCGCCGCCCGGCAGTCGCTGGCGCTGGCGCCTTCGGCATCGCGGCGCGGACCGCCCGCAGGTTGGCCTGGGCCGCCGCACGCACGGCTTCGACCAGGCCGTTGCTGGTGTCTTCCAGGAAGTTGCGCAGGCCGATCCTGGGCTTGGTGACGAAGCCGACCGCGCCAGCCTCCATGGCCTGCAGCGTGGTTTCGCAGCCGGCCTCGGTCAGCGTCGAGCACATGACCACCGGCGTCGGCCGCTCGGCCATCAGCTGGCGCAGGAAGCTGATGCCGTCCATGCGCGGCATCTCGACGTCCAGCACCAGCACGTCGGGCCAGTCCGAGCGCATCTTGGGCAGTGCGAACAACGGGTCGGAGGCGGTGGCGATCACCTCGATGCCGGCCTGCGTCAGCAGGTCCGACAGGTGCTTTCGGACGACGGCCGAGTCGTCAACGATCATGGCCCGGATGGCGGTCATGGGTTGCTTCCTGAGGGGTTCTTGTTCTGTGGTTCTTGCTCTGCATGTCCTGGACGTGGCGGGTGTGCTCAGCGCTCCGAGCGGCGCATCGCGACCTCGCCCGAGCGCATGTCCAGACGCACCGACCGCGGCACGTCGTCGCCGACGTCCACGCCCATCAGCTGGAAGCCGTGGCGGTCGACCAGCTCCCAGCCGATCTCGATGTTGCGCACGCCCACGTTGGGCTTGTGCGTGAGGTGATCGGGCAGGGTGTCGGCACCGCCGTAGAGATGGGCCTCGTACTCGTCCGGCCGGGTGCCGACGTGGGCGATGGCCTCCACCAGCATGGCGACCGCCTCGGCCGCATAGCGGCCGTCGCGCAGCGTCGCCTCGATCGCGTTGCGGTCGGGCAGCAGGTAGTGGCACATGCCGCCGATGCGGCGTTTCGGGTGCCACAGCGTGATCGCCACGCAGGAGCCCAGCAGCGTGCGCACGCTGGCGGGCTGGTTGCCGAAGTAGAGCTGGCCGGGCATCAGCAGCAGGTCCGAGCCCGGCTGGGCCCGCGCGACCACGCCGGTCGGCAGCGGGGCCGGCGAGGCGGCCCTCGCGACGCGCCCGGCCGCCTCACGCGGCGTGGGCGTAGACGGCAGTCGCGACCGCACGGACGGGCAGGTCAAGGTTGGAGAGGGATTCAGCATGGCCGGTGTACAGGAGTCCATCAGGCTTGAGCTGGCCCAGCACACGCCGCACGATGGCGGCCTTGGCGGGGGGGTCGAAGTAGATCAGCACGTTGCGCAGGAAGATCACGTCGAAGCTGCCGAGCGTGCGCGGCAGGTCGCGCATCAGGTTGGCGCTGTCGAAGCGGACCCGCTCGCGCAGCTGGCGCTGCACCAGCACCTGGCCCTCGTACTCGCCGGTGCCGCGCAGGCAGTGGCGCTTGAGCCGTGCCGGGCTGAGGTTGCGGGCCCGTTCCATCGGGTAGAGCGCGCGCCGGCCGTGCCGGACCATCGCGGTCGACAGGTCGGTGGCGGCGATCTCCCAGCGGGCGCTGGCGCCGAGTTCCTCGTCCAGCAGCATGGCCAGGCTGTAGGCCTCCTCGCCCGACGAGCTGGCCGCGCTCCACAGCCGCAGCGTGCCGCCGGTCGAGCCCGGTCCGCGCATCAGCTCCGGCAGCTGCGCCTTGAGGTGGTCGAAGTGCTGCGGCTCGCGGAAGAAGTAGGTCTCGTTGGTGGTCAGCTTGTCGATCACCCGCGTCAGCTCTTCCGGCGACGCCGCCTGCATCAGCTGGTGCACGTAGTCGTCCAGCCGCGCATGGCCGGCCTGCTGCGCCAGGCGCTGCAGCCTGCCCTCGACCAGCGGCTTCTTGGCGGCCACCAGCCGGATGCCCGAGACCCGCTCGAACATGCCGACCACGGCCTCGAAGGATCCCTGCGAGAGGCTCATGCGGCGAGCCTCTGGTCGTGCGGCGCGTGGCCGGAGCGGGACGGTTGGGCGTGATGGGCGTGATGGGCGTGATGGGCCTGATGTGCGTGCTGCGCGTGATGGCCCGACGCCGGCTGCGCATGCGCGACGATCTCCGCGCCGAGCGCCGCCTCGTCGAGCACATGGCTCAGCGACAGCACCGGCGTGACCTCGCCGCGCAGCCGCGCGAAGCCGGCCAGGTAGTGGCCGGGAATCGCGGTGCCCAGCGGTGGCACGGGTTCCAGCCCACCGGGTGGATGCTCGGTCACCTCGTGTACCGCATCGACCAGCAGGCCCAGCGTCTGCGGGCGCTCGCTGTGCTCGTCGTGGCTCTCGACGATCACGACGCAGCTGCGCCGGCTGCGGGTGGCGTGGCCCAGGCCCAGCCGGTCGGCCAGGTCGATCACCGGCACCACCGCGCCGCGCAGGTTCATCACGCCGCAGACGAAGGTCGGCATCAGCGGCAGCGCGGTCAGCGTGGTGAGCTTGAGGATCTCGCGCACCTGCGCGATCGCGACCGCGTAGCGCTGGTCGCCCAGGGCCAGCCGCAGCAACTGGCCGGCCGGGTCGGAGCCGTCGGGGGAGGACATCGTGGCGCTCATCGGCGGGGCTCCGGTCAGAAGCGGGTGAAGGCGGCCTCGTCGACCACGTCGGCCCAGGTGACCGACGAGCCGCCGCGCGGGGCGGCGGCCGGCCGGGCCGGGGCTGCCGCGGCCTTGCGTGGCCTGGCGGCGCTGGCTGCGGTGAAGGCCGGCGTGGCCACCGGGGCCGGGCTGTGGCGGCGGGGCTTGACCGGCGTCGGGCTGACGCCGGCCTGCGCCATCGCGTCCGATTGCAGCCGGAAGAAGGCCATCAGCTCCTGCAGCTGGGTGGCCTGGGCCGACAGCTCCTCGGCGGTGGCCGACAGCTCCTCGGCGGCCGAGGCGTTCTGCTGGGTCGAGCCGTTGACGTGCTCCATCGCCGTGTTGATCTGGGTGACGCTCTCGGCCTGTTCGCCCGAGGCGGCCGCGATCTCCTGCACCAGCTCGCTGGTCTTGTTGATCGACGGGACCATCTGCGAGAGCAGCGTGCCGGCCTTCTCGGCCATGGTCACGCTGGAGCCGGCGAGCTGGCCGATCTCCTGCGCGGCGACCTGGCTGCGCTCGGCGAGCTTGCGGACCTCGGCGGCGACGACCGCGAAGCCCTTGCCGTGGTCGCCGGCACGCGCCGCCTCGATGGCGGCGTTGAGCGCCAGCAGGTTGGTCTGGTAGGCGATGTCGTCGATGATCGAGATGCGCGTGGCGATCGCCTTCATCGCCTCGACGGTGCGGGCCACGGCCTCGCCGCCGTCACCGGCCTCGCGGGCCGCCTGGGTGGCCATGCCGTCGGTCATGTGGGCGTTGTCGGCGTTCTGCTTGACCGAGGAGGCCATCTCCTGCAGCGAGGCGCTGGTCTCCTCGATGCTGGCGGCCTGCTCGGAGGCCGCCTGCGACAGCGACTGCGAGGTGCTCGAGACCTGGTTGGCCGCCGCGGTCAGCGACTGGCTGGCGGCGTTGACCTGGGCGATGGTCGTCACCAGCTGGGCGATCATCTGGTTCATGTCGCCTTGCAGGCGCTCGAAGATGCCCTCGAACTGGCCTTCCACGGACTGGCTCAGGTCGCCATCGGAGATGCGCGTCAGCGCCTCGCTGAAGGTGTTGAGGTTGGTCTCGGTCGTGCCGACGACGGTGTTGATGCCGTCGCCCAGCGTCTTGTAGAAGCCGGTGGCGCCGGCCGTGTCGATGCGGTTGCCGAAGTCGCCACGCGCGGCGCCCTGGACCACCTGGGTCACGGCTTCCTCCAGCTTCACTTCCTCGGTCCGGTCGGCCCACTCGAAGACCGTGCCGACGCGCTGGCCGTTGCCGTCGGCGATCGGGCTGGTCGACAGGGCGACCGTGACCTGGCCCGCCTTCCACTGGCGCCGATCGGTGGTGCGCAGGTTCTCGACCAGGCGGCGCTGCGCGACCGGCTCGGTGTGGAAGACATCGAAGCTCTGGCCGACCAGGTGGGCCGCGTCGAAGTTCGGCAGCTGGGTGCGCAGATCGGGCTCGATGCGGGCCAGCAGCGCGCGGCTGGCGTCGTTGCCGTAGCGGATCAGCCCGTCGGCATCGGCGATCAGCACCGCGCTGGGCACGCCGTCCAGCGCCATGCGGATGCGCAGGTTCTCGGCGGCGGCCGTGGCGGCCTCGCGCAGGCGCTCGCGCACCGGCTCGATGGCATCGTTGACGAAACGCTTCTTGCCCGGCAGCGGCGCGAGCGGCTGCTCGAAGTCGCCGTGGCCGAAGGCCTGCACGACGCCCAGGGCCTGGCGGCTCATGTCGATGTGGCTGGCGACCATCGCGTTGATGCCGTCGGCCATGCTGGCGTAGTCGCCGCGGTAGTGGCTGGCATCGAGCGTGACGTCGATGTCGCCGCGGTCATGCTCCGTGGCCATGGCATTCATCTCGCCGATCAGGCGGGTCAGCGTGGTGCGGGCCTGCTCGAAGGACGTGGCGATCTGCGCGAACTCGTCGCGACCGGCGGCGTGCACCGGCTGGTCGAGCTGGCCGGCAGCGACACGGCCGGCGTCGTCCTGCAGCAGCCGGGCCGAGCGGCGGATCGAGCCGACCGTGGCGGTGTAGAGGTAGATCGCGGCCAGCAGGCCGGCCACCGACAGCCCCACCATCGTCAGGCGTTCACGCGTGATGCGGTCCACGCGGGCCTGCAGCTGCTCGTTGAGGGCTGCGACGGCGGAGTCATGGAACTCGAAGACCTTTTCCTGCACCTGGTTGCTGGACTCGAACAGCGCGTTCGGGTCCATCCGGGTCGGGCCGACGACCGCGATCTGGCGGACCTTGGCCACGAAGCCGTCGACCGCCGTCATCGCCTCGGTCCAGCCCTTGGGGGCCGTCAGGCCGTTGCGTTCATAGGCAGCGATCGCACGCCGCAGGCCGTCCTCGGCGGTGGTCATCTCATGCGCGATGGCCTCGATGCGGGCCACGTCGTCGGCATGCACCTGGCCTTCGGCGACCGGTTCGATCGCGGCATCGCGCAGCAGCGCCAGCGCGTCCAGGAAGGGCACGATGCGGTTGAAGGCGGCGTCCTGCAGGAAGTAGGGTCCGGCATCGGGCTCCAGCAGCACGCCCGAACTGTCCAGCACGCCGTGCGTGAGGTTGGCCAGCTGGCTGGCCAGTGCGGTGTAGGCCGCCTCGCGCGTGGCCTTGTCGGTCTGGCCGTTCAGGCGCGTGAACTGGTCGATCTGGGTGCGCACGTCCTTCCAGCCCTTGGCGAACTCGGCGTGCGTCGCGGCCTCGGAGGCCGCGACGGCCTTGTCGACCATGGCCAGGTCGTCCGCCAGCTGCTTGCTGCGGCCTTCGAGCAGGGCCTCGGCGCCCTCGACCTTATTGGCCACCAGGTTCAGGGCCGAGCGGTAGGCCCGCACCGGATCGGCGGCATCGATCAGCTCGTTGGCCAGCGGCGTGGCCATCAGCTCGCCGCGGGTGTACGCGAGGTCGGCGTTCTGCTTGATGACCAGCTGGCCCAGCAGGCCCAGCAGCGGCACGGCCAGCACGGTGGCGACCAGCGCGAACTTGGCGCCGAGCGTCATGCGCTGGAGCAGCGGGTTGACCGGCGCGAACAGGCGCGGCGGTCGTTGGGTGACGGGGGTCGTCTGGGACATGGTCGTCTCCGAAGCGGTGGATGCGGGCAGGGTGTGACGCGTGGGCGGGGGCCGGTGGCGGGGTCGCGCCTCAGGCGGCCATGGCCGCCTGGCGGGATGTGGCGTGGCGCGGGGCCGCCGGCGCGGGGGCCGTGCTGAGCCGGTACTGCGAGACCAGGTGCTGCAGCTGGCTGGCCTCGTCATCGAGCTGGTCGGCGGTGGCCGAGAGTTCCTCGGCCGACGCGGCGTTGACCTGGGTGGCGTGGCTGACCTCGTCCATCACCGCATGCAGCTGGGTGACCTGGTCGGCCTGCGACTGGGATGACCGGGCGATGTCCTGCACCAGCGCGGAGGTGCGCGCGATCGAGGGCTGCATCTGCTGCAGCAGCGCGCCGGCCTGTTCGGCCATGCCGACGCTGTCGGCGGCCAGTTCGCCGATCTCGCGGGCGGCGACCTGGCTGCGCTCGGCGAGCTTGCGGACCTCGGCGGCGACGACCGCGAAGCCCTTGCCGTGATCGCCGGCACGCGCTGCCTCGATGGCGGCGTTGAGCGCCAGCAGGTTGGTCTGGTAGGCGATGTCGTCGATGATCGAGATGCGCGTGGCGATCGCCTTCATCGCCTCGACCGTCTGCAGCACCGCGCTGCCGCCCTGGGTCGCTTCCTGTGCGGCACGGGTGGCGATCTCGTCGGTCTGGCGGGCGCTGCGGGTGTTCTCGGCCACGCTGCCGGACATCTCCTGCAGCGAGGCGCTGGTCTCTTCCATGCTGGCGGCCTGCTCCGAGGCCGACTGGGCCAGCGACTGCGAGGTGCCGCTGACCTGCGAGGCCGCGATCGACAGCCGCTCGGCCGCCTCGCGCACCTGGCCCAGCGTCAGGCCGACGCCGCCCATGACCTCGTTGAGCATGTTGCCGAGGTCGCGGTAGAAGCCCTCGGCGCGATCCATCGAGACGCGGGCCGAGAAGTCGCCCGACGAGGCGGCCTCGGCCAGCTGCGTCAGCGCCTGCTCGGCGGCCAGCTGGTCGGTCAGGTCGGACCACTGGCCGACGCTGCCCAGCGTGCGCCCGGCGCTGTCGCGCACCGGCGTGGTGATGACCTCGTAGGTCCGGCCGCCCAGCACCATGCGGGTCTGGACCCGCTGGGTCAGGCCGCGCAGGCGGGCCACCGCCGCTTGCGGATCCTTGTAGAACACGCCCACCGAGGCGCCGAGCACGGCTTCCGGGTCGAAGCCCGGCAGGTCCTGGCGGAAGGCGGCGGCGTCGCGGCGCAGGATCTGCCGCAGCGCGTCGTTGAGGTAGACGATGGTGCCGTCCGCATCGGCGATGCGCACCGGCATCGCGGCGGCATCGAGCGCCTGGCGGATGCGCAGCGCGGCCTCGCGCTCGGCATGCTCGGTGGCCTGGCGGGCCTGGGCCTCGGCCTGCTCGCGCAGGCTGGTGCTCAGGTCCTTCCATTCGCACAGCAGGCCGGCGGGCTTGCCGGCGGCATCGTGCATCGGCGTCAGCGCCAGCTCCAGCGTCAGCCCGTCGACCGAGAGGCGCTGCAGCCCGGCCGCGAGGTCGATGCGGGCGCTGGCCGCGCCGAACAGCTGGCTCAGTCGCTGACCCACCCAGTGGCCGCCGGACGTGGCGGCGTTGCCGGCACGCGTGCCACGGGCCTGCGTGCTGGCGTGGGCCTGGACCCGGTCGAGCAGCTGCTGCAGTGCCGGGTTCAGGTGGTGCAGCGTGCCGTCGGCGTGGCAGGCACCGATCGCGCTGGTGCTGCAGGCGATCACCTGCAGCAGCTCGCCGGCGCGGGACGCGTGGCGGTCGTGTTCCTGTTGCAGCGTGGCCAGCCGCACCGACAGCGTCGCGGCGTCCGCCAGCTGCGCGTCCAGCCGACCGGCCAGCGCCTGGCGGGCCTGGCGACCGGCCCAGACGGAGGTGCCGGCCAGCACGGCCGCAGCCACGGCCAGCAGGCCGCCACCGAGCGTCGGCGGCGCGATGCCTGCGAGGCCTGCACCGATCGCCGCAATCGGCGCGAGCAGGGCGGAGACGGTGCTCAGACGCATCGGGTGGTCGGTCATCATGGTGTGGGGTCGGTGCGTGGGACGGTGGTTCGGGGAGATCGGTGCGGGCGTGGGCATCGCGATGTCAGTGCATCAGGCGTGACCGGGCACGGCGGCATGGCCGATGCGCTGCGGCGTGACATGCCCCATCAGGCTGGGCACGTCGATGACGAGGGCGACCTCGCCGCTGCCGAGGATGGTCGAGCCGGCGATGCCGGGCAGGTGCTGGAAGATCCGGCCCAGCGGCTTGAGCACGGTCTGGTGCTCGCCCAGCAGGCGGTCGACCATCAGGCCGACCTTGCCGGTGGCGGTGCGCACCAGCAGCATGCTCTGGCGGTTCGGGCGCTGGCCGGCGACGCTGAAGCAGCTGCGCAGGTCGACCCAGGGCAGCACCTCGCCGCGCAGGTCGAAGCAGCCGCTCAGGCGCGTGTCGGCGGCGCTGCGGCAGGCCGGTGGCGACTCGATGCACTCGACCACGGTCTCCAGCGGCAGCACGTAGTGCACGTCGCCGACGCTGGTCAGGAAGCCGTCGATGATGGCCAGCGTGAGCGGCAGCCGGATCTGCATCGTCGTGCCGGTGCCGACCTGGCTGGCGATGTGGATCTGGCCGCGCAGCGCGTCGATGTTGCGCTTGACCACGTCCATGCCGACGCCGCGGCCGGAGATGTCGGTGACCTTCTCGGCGGTCGAGAAGCCGGGCGCGAAGATGAGCTGGTGGACCTCGGCGTCGCTCATCGCCGCGTCCTCGGCCACCAGGCCGCGTTCGACCGCCTTGGCGAAGATGCGCTCGCGGGCCAGGCCGCGGCCGTCGTCGCTGACCTCGATGACGATCTGGCCGCTCTCGTGGTACGCGTTGAGGGCCAGCCGGCCGCGCGGGTTCTTGCCGTGCGCCTGGCGGTCCTCGGCCGCTTCGATGCCGTGGTCCAGGCTGTTGCGCACCAGGTGCATCAGCGGATCGGCGATGGACTCGACCATGGCCTTGTCCAGCTCGGTGTCGCCGCCGGTGATCTCCAGCGCGACATCCTTGCCGAGCGCCTTGCTGACGTCGCGCACGACCCGCTGGAAGCGCGCGAAGGTCTCTCCGATGGGCACCATGCGCAGGCTGAGTGCGCCGTCGCGGGCTTCCTGCACCAGGTCGTGGATGCGTTGCGCGGCCTCGATGAAGCCGGGCGAGTTCTCGCGCTGCGCGACCAGCTGGGCGCCGGAGCCGGCGATCACCAGTTCGCCGATCAGGTCGATCAGGTGATCGAGCTTGTCGGCGCTGACGCGCAGGTAGCGGTTCTCGTCGCCGCGCTTCTCGTGGCGCTTGTCGTGGGCCTTGTCCTGGGTCTTGTGGCCGACCTTGTCGCCGCCCGCTTTGCCGCCCGTGTTGCCGCCAGCCTCGCCGCGCCGGTCAGCCTCGTTCTGGCGACGTTCGCCGGTGCCGCCGCGGCGCTCGATGTCGATCGGCGCGAGCGTGCCGGCGGCCTGGCCGGACTCGGCGGCGTCGAGCACCTCCAGCACCTCGGGCAGCGCCAGCGCCTCGGCGCTGTCGGTGCGGCGCAGCGGCAGCACGATGCCCAGCGCCAGCCAGCGCTGCAGCAGCGCGCGGCGGGCCTCGGGCTCGCCCTGGCTGCGCAGGTCCAGCAGCGCGTCGTGGTCGTGGGTGTCGGCATCGGGGGCCAGCAGGGCCAGCGAACAGTCGTCGAGCACGAACTCGAAGACCTGCTCGATCGCTTCGCGGCTGGCCGTGCTGTGCAGGCGGATCTCGAAGCCCAGGTGGCAGGTCTCGGGGTCGAGCGTGTCCAGGCCGGGCAGGCCGTCGGCGACGGTGTCGATGCCGGTGACCGTGCCGACCGTGCCGAGGTAGCGGATGAAGGCGAGCGGGTCCAGGCCGTTGCGCAGCACGTCGGCGCCGAAGCGCAGCGACAGCAGCCATTGGCCCTGGCCGGGCCGGTCGTCCAGCGTCAGCGCGGCCAGGCCGGTGCTGCCGCAGGCGGCGGTTTCGGTCGCCGATGCGGCAGGGGCGGTGGAAGCCGGCGCCTCGTGGCCCATCAAGCGGCGCAGCTCGGCGCCGAGCGTGCGGCTGTGGGCCTGCACGTCGGCATCGCAGTCGTCCAGGCCCTGCCGGCCGGCGCGCACTTCCAGCAGCAGCCGGCCCATCTGGTCACGCGACTGCAGCAGCGCGGCGGCCACCTCGTCGCCGAAGGCCAGCGCGTCGCTGCGCAGGCATTCCATCAGCGTCTCCACCTCGTGGGTGAAGGCGACCACGGCCTCGCAGCCGAACAGGCCGGCGGTGCCCTTGATCGTGTGGGCGGCGCGGAAGGCCGCGTTGAGCAGCTCGTGGTCGTCGGGCGCGGACTCCAGCCCGAGCAGGGCGTCCTCGAACTGCTGCAGCAGCTGGTCGGCTTCCTCCAGGAAGCCGTCGCGTGCGGCGGCCAGGATGTCGTCGTCGTCGGTCATCGGGCGTCCCGTGTTCAGGCCTTCGCGGCCGGCTCGTCGATCAGGCCCTGCAGGCCGTAGGTGCGCAGCACCTCGCGCACCACCGGGCTGGCCTGGACGATGCGCAGGCTCGCGCCGGCGAGCTTGAGCGTGTTGCGCGTGGCCAGCAGCAGCTGCACGCCGGTGCTGTCGCAGGCGGTCACGTCGGCCAGGTCCAGCAGCAGGTCCTGCGTGGTGCCGCCGTTGGCGGCGAGGACCGCCAGCAGGGCCTCGCGCTGGGCCTGGGCTTGCTGGATGTCCAGCTCGCCGTGCAGGGCGTGGTGCGTGGCAGGTGGCGTGGCGGTCATGGCGGCGCTCAGACGCAGAGCTTGTTGACCGCCTCGACCAGCTGCGACGGCTGGAAGGGCTTGGTGATCCAGGCGCGGGCGCCGGCGGCACGGCCTTCGGCCTTCTTGGCCTCCTGGCTCTCGGTGGTCAGCATGATCACCGGCGTGAACTTGTAGGTCGCCAGCGTCTTGATGTGGCGCAGGAAGCTCAGGCCGTCCATCTGCGGCATGTTCACGTCGCAGACGATCAGGTTGATCTTCTGGCCGGTCAGCTTGGCCACGGCGTCCTTGCCGTCGCCAGCCTCGACGACCGCGTAGCCGGCCTTCTGCAACGCCAGCTTCACGACGGTGCGGAAGCTGCTCGAGTCGTCCACGACCATGACGGTCTTGCTCATGTCGTCTTACTCCTTGAAGAACGAATTGACCAGTTCGACCAGCTTGGACGGCTGGAAGGGCTTGGTGATCCAGGCGTTGGCACCGGCGGCGCGGCCTTCGGCCTTCTTGGCCTCGCTGGTCTCGGTGGTCAGCATCACGACCGGCGTGCGGCCATGACGCGGCAGCGTGCGCAGCTGGCGCACGAAGGTCAGGCCGTCCATGCCGGGCATGTTCACGTCGCAGACCAGCAGGTCGATCGCCTGCCCGCCGAGCTTGCGGGTCGCGTCCTGGCCGTCGCTGGCCTCGACCACGTCGTAGCCCACACGCTTGAGGGCCAGCGCGACCACGGTGCGGAAGCTGCTGGAATCGTCGATGACCATCACGGTCTTGCCCATGGAAGTTCTCCTTCAGTCTGGGTGGGTGCCGGGTTCAGAAGAACTCGACGCCGCTGTTGCGTTGGATGTCCACGGTGCCGTGGTGGTGATTGCGCTGCTCTTCCATCGTGTAGGTGCGCTCGAGGTCTTCGAGCCAGCGCGCGGCGTCGGCATGCGAGGCCTCGTCATGGACCTCGATCCAGCCGGCAAAGCGCTGCATGTCGTTGCCGATGGCATCGAGCATCTGCGTCAGCCGGTCCTGGAACTGGAAGCCGACGAAGATCTGTTCGAGGTCGGCACCGAGCCGCACGCTCAGCGACTGCAGCTCGCGCGACGACTCCAGCGAGCGCGACAGGTCGCGCACCAGCACGGCCACGACCTCGCGGGCCTGCAGGCGGGCGCGCAGGTCGATCTCCTCGTCGGAGCGGGTCTGGGCGAGCGCCTGGTTGCGGGTCTGCTCGATGCGCTCGGACAGCTTCTGGATGCGCTGGGCGAGTTGCGCGCCGTTGCGGTCGCACTGGTTGGCCAGCGAACGGACCTCCTGCGCGACGACGGTGAAGCCCTGGCCCTCGCGGCCGGCGCGGTGGGCCTCGATCGAGGCGTTGAGCGCCACCAGGCCGGTATTGGCCGCGATCTGGCGCACGTCCTTGACCAGGCGCTGCAGGGCCTGCAGTTCCTCGTGCAGGCTGGCGATCTCGTCGACCATGGCGCGGCGCTGGCGGGTGGCCTCGTGCATGGGCTCCAGCAGCGCGTCGATTGCGCCGGCATGGACCTCGACCACCTCGTCGGTGGTGCCGGCCCGCAGGCTCAGGGACGTGCCCTCGACCTCGCGGGCCGCCACCGACAGGCCGTCGGACAGGCTGGAGAAGTTCTGCAGCAAGGCATCGATCTGCTTGCCGGCCTCGTCGCGCGAGGCCTCGATGTGGCGCTTCCACACCGGCACCACGCGGCTGACCATGAGGCGCGCACCGGCCTGGGCCGCGCTGGCCGGTGCCGCACCGTCGTGGCGGCCCAGCCGACGGACCAGCCAGCCGGTGGCCAGCGAGCCGGTGAGCGCCAGGCCGACGGCGATCGGACCGGCCGGGGCCAGCGTGGCGACGGCGGCGCAGGCCAGGCAGCCGGTGGCGGCCAGCAGGTCGATGCCGGTGCGCGGCGCGGCAGCGGCTGCCGGCGTCGCCCCGTTCCCGCTGTCGGGATGTGCGGTCATGTCCTGGTTCAACGCAGCCCCCGTGTCGGGAGCTGTCGCGTGGACGGCGTGCAAGTGACCATGTGACCGCGCTCCATCTGGAAAAGTCGTCGTGTTCGGGTCGCATCCGGCCTGCCCGTGGTGCGGGCTTGCCGAAGCGCTCAGTTCGTACTGTCGGGGCGCAAGGCCCCATGCAATGGCTGGATATCGGCTGCCGGAATGGCCTACTTCTGCGGTTTTCGTGGCGGCTTGTCACAGAACAATCCGGTCAACCGGGGTTTCCTGGGCGCTCGGTCTTCTCGCCCCGATCGCGCCTGGACCGCCCCACCGACCTTTCGAGGAACACGGATGACGATGAACCTGTTGGCACCCGCATCGCCCGCCATGGCCGGCAGCCCGGCCAGCGAGGACGGCACCGACGAAGGCACGACGCGTCCGACCGCCCGGCCCGGCGGCGCCGGTGACACGACGCTGCGCAACTTCTTCCGCTACCACGGCGTGTTCGCGCCGGGCGTGCGACTGATGCGGGCCATGTCGGTGCGCGGCAAGGCCACGCTGCTGGCGACCGCCTTCGTCGTGCCGCTGGTGCTGGCGCTGCGGCCGGTGCTGCAGGGCCGCGTGCTCGAACCCGACGACGTCGCGGCGCTGCTGATCGGCGTGGGCCTGTGCCTGGGCCTGGCGATCTACATGCTGCTGTCGTTCTACCGCGTCACGCACGGTGGCCTGGCCCACTTGAAGGACCAGGTCGGGCGCATGGCCAGCGGTGACCTGAGCATGCGACCGCAGCCCTGGGGCCGCGACGAGGTGGCCCATGCGATGCACTCGCTGGGTCAGTCGCTGGGCCGGCTGGCCGACCTGTTCGCGGTGGTGCGCCAGGGTGTCGCGGCGTCCTCGCATGCCTCACGCGAGATCGCCGCCGGCAACCATGACCTGGCCCGCCGGACGGCACAGGCGTCGGCCGCGATCGACCAGGTGCTGGCCGGCGTGGGCCAGTACATCGAGCAGCTCGACGCCAGCGGCCTGCGCGTCGACGAGGCCGAGGCGGTGGTGCAGCGCATGCGCCTGGACGCCGCGCATGCGCGCCACCAGATGTCGCAGCTCGACGCGCGCATGCAGACGCTGCAGGGCCGCAGCCGCGAGATCGTCGAGATCGTCGCGCTGATCGACAACCTGGCCTTCCGCACCAACATCCTGGCGCTCAACGCCTCGATCGAGGCGGCCAAGGCCGGCGAGGCCGGTCGCGGTTTCGCCGTCGTGGCCCAGGAGGTCCGCAGCCTGGCCGGGCGCAGCGCCGAATCGGCCCGCCGCATCGGCGAGATCATTTCCGGCTCGACCGACGACATCGCCCAGGGCCACGTGCTCGCCGGCGAGGCCGCCCAGGCGCTGCGCCAGACCGATGCCCAGGTCGCCCGCATCCACGACGAGATGCAGCAGATCGTCGGCCTGACCCGCGCCGGCCAGAACAGCTCGCAGGAGATCCTGGCCGAGCTGCGCCGGCTGGGCGCGCTGACCCAGGAAAACCACGCCCTGGTCGACCAGATGGCCGAGGCCTCCAACGCGCTGAGCGCCGAGGGCGAGCGACTCGACCTGACCGTCGCGGGCTTCAAGCTGATCTGAGCCGGGCGAGGTCCCGGCTGGAATCGATACCGGTCCTGATACCGAAGCGACAGGTCGCGTGCCTACACTGAAGCGGTGTCCCAGCCCTCCCTGCCCACCCGCACCCGCCGACTGATGCACCGGCTGCGCCTGCGTGCCAGCCTCTGGAGCGGTTCGCTGCGACTGCGGCTGGCGCTGTCCTGCGGGGCGCTGATCGCGGTCAGCGTGATTGTGGTGACCGCGGCGGTGCTGGCGCGCGGCTCGGCCCACACCCGGCAGGCGGTGCTCGACAACGAGGCGGCCAGCGTCGACCACCTGGCGGTGCTGCTGCGCGACCGGGTGGTGCGCCTGCAGCTGGCGCTGCGGGCGGCGGCCCAGCCGGTCGATGAGCGCGTGATGCTGGACCGCGAGGCCCAGCAGCGCTACATGAGCCAGCGCCAGGTGCTGGCCACGCTGTTCTCGACCATCGCGCTGGTCGACCTGGACGGCCGCGTGCTGGTGCTGCGCGACGGCTCGACCATCAGCCACCCGGACATCCGGGTCGGCGACCGGCCCTATTTCCACACCACGCTGCAGCAGGCTCGCCCGGTCGTGTCCGACCCGATGATCGGCCGCGTCTCGCGCGAGGCGGTGGTCGCGCTGACCATGCCGGTGCTGGGCGGCGACGGCCTGGTCCGGGCGGTCCTGCTGGGCACCCTGCGGCTGAACTCGCGCGACCTGCTCTACGGCCTGGGCGGTGCCGACGGCAGCAACCAGGAGGTCATGCAGACCGTCATCACCGATGCCAGCGGGCTGGTGCTCGCGCATCCCGATCCGGCCTACATCCTGCGACCGATCGACGAGGTGCCCGGCCTGCGCGTGGCCGCCGCGCGCTGGATCCGTGCCGGCCGGCCGATCGAGCCGCTGCCCGAGGCCTACAGCGACGCCGGCTACGTGGTGGCGGCCGCCGGCGTGCCGGGGCCGGACTGGATGGTCTTCCGCATCGCCAACACCGATGCGCTGCTCGGCGGCGTGCGCTCCGTCGTGCGCGAGGCCTTGTTCTACGGCGCCGGCGTGGCGCTGCTGGCGATGGCGCTGCTGTGGGTCTGGGTCACGCGCCTGCTGCGCCCGCTGGACCAGCTGGAGGAGCGCGCCCGGGCGCTCGGGCCGGGCGGGCCGCCGCTGGAGGATGGCTGGCCGGACGCCGCCGGCGAGGTCGGCGAGTTGGAACGGGCGCTGCGCGTCGCGCTGCACCAGCGCGCCCGCGCCGAGGCCTGCAACGCCGAGCTGCTCGTCAAGCTGCGCTCGGTCATGAGCACCGCGCCGATCGGGCTGGCCTTCACCCGCGCGCGCGCCTTCGAGCTGGTCAGCGACGAGTTCTGCCGCCTGTTCGGCCACCCGCCGGGCGGGCTGATCGGCGAGTCGGCCCGGCTGATCTATGCCTCCGACGAGGACTACGCCGGACTGGGCGCCAAGGTGGCCCAGTCCTTTGCGGAAGGTCGTCCCTACAGCGGCGACCACCACTTCGTGCGCCGCGACGGCAGCCGCTTCGTGGGCGAACTGACCGGTCGGCCGGTCGATCCGCACGACTCCGGCGCCGGCACGATCTGGCTGCTGCGCGACGTCACGCAGGAGCGTGCCGAGCAGCGCGAGCTGGCCTGGAGTGCCAGCCACGATGCGCTCACCGGCCTGCTCAACCGAGCGCACTTCGAGCGCACGCTGTCCTTGCTGGTCGAGCGCAACCGCCAGCTTGAACGGGCCGGCGAGCCCTGGCCGACGGCCGCCGTGCTGTTCATCGACCTGGACCTGTTCAAGCAGGTCAACGACAGCGCTGGCCATGCGGCGGGCGACGACATGCTGCGCTCGGTCGCCCGCGCCCTGACGGGCAGCCTGCGCCGAGACGAGTGTGTGGCCCGGCTCGGCGGCGACGAGTTCGCGGTGCTGCTCGAAGGTTGCGACCCGATCGCCGCCGAGCGCCTCGCGCACAAGCTGCTGCGCGCGGTCGAGCAGATCCGCCTGCCCTGGGGCGAGCGCCAGCTGCAGGTCGGCGCCAGCATCGGCCTGGTGGTCCTCGAACCGCCGCTGCGCGAACCCGATGCCCTGATGCACGCGGCCGATCTGGCCTGCTACGCCGCCAAGCAATCGGGCCGACACGCGGTCCGGATCGCCGAGCGGGCCGAGCCCCCGGTCTGAGCGTGTAACAAGCGCAACGCGCACATCCCCTGAATGGGTGGACCCAATTGGGTCAATGAACCCGACCGGACCTGCGGCGCACGGGGCATTCCTGCACGGATCATCCTGCTGCAATGCAGCATCTCGACCGACGGGACCGGCTCTTGAGGGTGACGTTCGTGAGGTAAATCACGGACCTGTCGATACCGGAAGGTGTGTCGCGCCTTACGTTTGCTCACGGCGGACTTCAGCGAAGTTTCATGCGTCGACCCTAGGATCCTGGGAAATCGTTCCATTGAATCGCTTTGAGTTGGGTTGAAGTACCCACCTCGACGCATCAGAACCTACCCAACCGGATCACGACCGTGAGCTCAGTCCTGTCTGCCCAGAACCCGGCGCGCCTGCATGCGCAGCCGGCACCCGCGCCGGTGCGGCCCGTGGACATGCCAGCCGGCGAGTCCGGCGCGGCGTCGCATCCGTCCGCCCGGCGCGGCCAGCGCAACGCGTCGGTCCTGCTGACGCTGGGGGCCCTCCTGGGGGCCACCTGGGCGATCAGCCAGCGCGGCTGGTTCCAGGCCGGCGACGACATCGGCTACTGGCTGGGCGTGGTCGGCGGCTCGATGATGCTGCTGCTGCTGCTCTACCCGCTGCGCAAGCACGTCCGCGCGATGCGCGGCTGGGGCTCGCCCAAGGTCTGGCTGGCCGGCCACATGGTGCTGGGCATCGGCGGTCCGCTGCTGATCCTGCTGCACTGCGGTTTCCAGGTCGGTTCGCTGAACGCGGCGGCGGCCCTCTACAGCATGTGCATCGTCGCCGCGAGCGGCGTCATCGGCCGGTTCCTGTACGTGCGCGTCAACCGTGGCCTGGTCGCAGAACGCAACGCCCTGGGCGACTTGCGGCGACAGATGGGCTTCGATGGCGAGCGCCGCTCGATGCTGTGGTTCGCGCCGCAGGTGCAGCAGGACCTGGATGCCTTCGAGGCCGACGTGGTCGCCCGCAGCAAGTCGCCGTCCGGTGCCGGCCGGCACTGGCTGCGCCTGCTGCTGGTGCTGCCGCTGCGCAGCTGGTCGGTGCGGCTGAAGGCGCAGCGCGAGATCCGCGTCGCGCTGCGGGTGCTGGCGCGCGAGCAGAACTGGCAGGGCAGCCTGCTGCGCCAGCGCCAGCGCCAGGCGCGACGCTCGCTGGTGTCCTACTTCGTCGCGGTGATGCGGGTGGCCCTGTTCGCCGCCTGGGAGCGCCTCTTCGCGCTCTGGCACGTCGCCCATATCCCCTTCGTGTTCCTGCTGGTGATCGCGGGCGTCGTGCACGTGGTCGCGGTCCACGCCTACTGATGCGTGATGCGCACGCCCCCGGCCATCCGCTGCGGTCCCGCCTGACGGGCCCTCGGAGCCTTGGCCTGCCGACCGGGTGGGTGCGCCTCGTCGCGCGTGCGGTGAGCCACCTCGGCGCCCTCGTGCTGCTGGCGACGCTGTGGCTGCTGTCTGCTGCCGCGCAGGCCCAGGGCATCGAGTCGGTGCTGTCGCCGGGCAAGGTGGTGCAGTCGCATGCCAAGGTCGAGGCCGACTGCAAGAGCTGCCACGTCAAGTTCGACCGCGCCGCGCAGGACCGCCTGTGCAGCGACTGTCACAAGGACATCGCCGCCGACGTTCGCGACAAGTCCGGCTTCCATGGCCGCAAGCTGGCGACCCAGCCGAGCGCCTGCCGCGACTGCCACACCGACCACAAGGGCCGCAACGCCCGCATCGTCGAGCTGGACGTCAAGGCCTTCGACCACACCGGCCTGGCCGACTGGTCGCTGCGCGGCGCGCACATCAAGACCGAGTGCAAGAGCTGCCACCTGCCCGGCAAGAAGTGGCGCGAGGCGCCGCAGGACTGCCTGTCGTGCCACAAGAAGGACGACACCCACAAGGGCACGCTGGGCCCGAAGTGCGCCGACTGCCACACCGAGACCGACTGGAAGAAGACCACCTTCGACCACGACAAGACCCGCTTCGCGCTGAAGGACAAGCATGCCGACGCCAAGTGCGGCGACTGCCACCGCGACAGCAACTACCGCGAGACGCCGCGCACCTGCATCGGCTGCCACCGCAAGGACGACGAACAGCTGATCAAGGGCCGGCGCGGCCACCAGGGCCAGTACGGCGAGAAGTGCGAGACCTGCCACACCGCCAAGGCCTGGAAGCCCAGCACCTTCAACCACGACGTCGACACGAAGTACCTGCTCAAGGGCAAGCACAAGCCGCTCGAGTGCAAGGCCTGCCACACCGGGCATCTGTACAAGCAGCCGGTCAAGAGCGACTGCCTGAGCTGCCACCTCAAGGACGACAAGCACAAGGGCACGCTGGGCAAGGACTGCGCGTCCTGCCACAACGAGCGCGGCTGGAAGGACCAGGGCAAGTTCGACCACGACAAGACGAAGTTCCCGCTGCTGGGCAAGCACGTCGAGGCCGAGTGCAAGGCCTGCCACAAGTCGCAGGTCTTCAACGAGGCGCCCAAGGACTGCATCGGCTGTCACGAGAAGGACGACAAGCACGACAAGACCCTGGGCCGCGACTGCGGTGCCTGCCACGGCGAACGCGACTGGAAGACCACCAAGGGCAAGTTCGACCACGACAAGACCCAGTTCCCGCTGCGCAACGGCCATGCCGTGCCCAAGCTCGAATGCAAGGCGTGCCACAAGAGCCTGAAGGACATGCGCAAGACGCCGCTGGACTGCCTGAGCTGTCACAAGAAGGACGACAAGCACGAGGGCCAGCTCGGTGCGCGCTGCGAGAGCTGCCACACCGACAAGACCTGGAAGACCACCATCGGCTTCGACCATGCGAAGACCCGCTTCCCGCTGACCGGTCGCCACATCACGACGGTCTGCAAGGACTGCCACACCACCGGCGCCCGCTTCAAGGACGCGCCGATGGACTGCTGGAGCTGTCACAAGAAGGCCGACAAGCACAAGCAGACGCTGGGCACGGCCTGCGAGAGCTGCCACAACACGCGGTCCTGGGGCCTGTGGAACTTCGACCATGACCGCCAGACCAGCTACAGGCTCGAAGGTCCGCATGCCAAGGTCGCCTGCATCACCTGCCATGCCCGTCCGGCACCGGCCGGGAAGAAGGTCGCGCCGACCGGCAACACCTGCATCGCCTGCCACCGCAAGGACGACGTTCACGACGGCGCCTTCGGCAACCGCTGCGAGCAGTGCCACGTGGTCGACAAGTGGAAACGCATCATCAACCGGGGCATGAGCCCGCCGCCCGTGCTGCCCGCCACACCATCCGTCACACCGCCCGCCAAACCGCCCGCCGGGACGAACCGGAGTCCGTCATGAAGCTGTCCACCGCATCCCCCCTCCTGACCTGGCTGAGGACGCGCCTGGCGATGCTGGCCCTGCTGCTGGTCGGCCTCGCGGGCCTGTTGCCCGCCGCGCAGGCGCAGGCGGTGGGCCGTGACTTCGACCACAGCCGCACCGGCTTCGTGCTCAACGGCGCCCATGCCCGCGAGCGCTGCGAGTCCTGCCACGTCAACGGCGTCTTCAAGGGCACGCCGCGCGACTGCCAGACCTGCCACACCAGTGGCAATCGCCTGGCCCGCACCAACACCGTCAAGTCGACCAACCACATCCCGACCACGGCGCCCTGCGAGACCTGCCACACGACCCAGTCCTTCAACGGCGCGCGCTTCAGCCATGCCGGCGTGGTGCGCGGCACCTGCGCGACCTGCCACAACATGCGCAATGCGCCGGGCAAGCCGGCCAACCACATCGCCACCACCGCCAGCTGCGACACCTGCCACCGCACCACCGCCTGGCTGCCCGCCACCGGCACGGACCACAGCACCTTCACGATCGCGACCAACTGCGCCAGCTGCCACAACGGCAGCAGCGCGACCGGCAAGACCGCCCGCCACATCGGCACCGGCTCGCTCAACTGCGCCAGCTGCCACAGCACGCGCGGCTGGCTGCCCAGCACCTGGAACCACAGCCAAATGGCGGTGACCGGCACCTGCGCCAGCTGCCACAACGGCAACAACGCCAGCGGCAAGTCGGCCAACCACCTGGTGACGACGGCGCAGTGCGACACCTGCCACAAGTCGACCGCCAGCTGGACGGCCGGCACCAAGGTCGACCACGGCACCTTCTCGGCCGCGACCAACTGCGCCAGCTGCCACAACGGCAGCACCGCCACCGGCAAGCCGGCCCGCCACATCACGACCGGTGCGCTGAACTGCACGTCCTGCCACACGACCACCGGCTGGCTGCCGAGCAGCTGGAACCACAGCCAGATGATGGTGACCGGCACCTGCGCCAGCTGCCACAACGGCAACAACGCCAGCGGCAAGCCGGCCACCCACCTGATCACCTCGGCGCAGTGCGACACCTGCCACAAGTCGACCACCAGCTGGACGGCCAGCACCAAGGTCGACCATTCGACCTTCACGACCGCCACCAACTGCTCGACCTGCCATAACGGCAGCGCCGCAACCGGCAAGCCGATGACGCACATCCCCGTGGGTGCGACCAACTGCGTCAGCTGCCACGCCACCACCGGCTGGAAGCCGCACCGCTTCACCCACACCCAGGTCATCGTCACCAACCAGTGCAGCAGCTGCCACAACGGCAGCTTCCCGCCGGCAGACGGGCGCACGGCCTCGCACATCCCCTACCAGTCGCTGACCGGCGTGGTGATCACCAACTGCGACACCTGCCACAAGTCCGGCTTCGTGTCGTGGACGCCGGCCCGGCTGCACACCAGCGTGACGGTGACGGCCCAGTGCGCCACCTGCCACATCGCGATCAAGCCGGCCACCGGGGTCCACGTGGGCGTGACCGGCAACTGCGAGAGCTGCCACCGCTCGACCGCCTCGTGGGCCTCGGCCACCTTCGCGCACTCGCCGGCCAACGCGGTGGGCACCGGCACCTGCGACACCTGCCACAACGGCGTGCAGGCCAAGGGCAAGCCGCCCGGCAGCCACATCCCCGTGCCGGCGGGCGTCGCCAAGTGCGATTCCTGCCACCGCTCGCAGACCTCCTTCGCGACCGCCGTGACGATGAACCACACCGCCGTCGTGTCCGCCACCTGCAAGAGCTGCCACAGCGGCGCCTTCGTGTCCCAGGGCGTCGTCGGTGCCCTGGGCAAGCCGAGCAACCACATCCCGGAGGCGACCCAGCTGCTCAACGGTGCCGCGATGGACTGCAAGTCCTGCCACACCGGCACGACGGTCTGGACCACCGTGCGCATGAACCACAACAACACGATGGGCAACGGCGCGGGCTGGTGCAAGGCCTGCCACCAGAGCGGCACGGCCTTCCTCGGCAACATGGAAAAGAAGTCGCTGACCCACGAGCGCAGCTCGCCGGTGCCGACCGACTGCTCGATGTCGGGCTGCCACCGTCCCCTGGGCAACACCGGCAGCACCTACACGAACTGGGACTGAGGCCGGCGCGGCGCGCATCGCGCCGCGTCGACCAGAACCGCACAAGCACCTGACAAGAACGACAGCAAGGACCTGAACCGTGATCCATCGCCCCGACCCGACCCGAGCGCTCGCGCCGCTGGCCCTGGCCTGTGTGGCGGCCTGCCTGACGCTGGCCCCGTCCGTTGCCCGGGCCCAGCTGCTCGACGATCTGGAGCTGCGCCGCGAGGGTGCGGACGCGATCGTGCAGGTGCGCTTGCTGACGCCGGTGCGCTACGGCCGCAGCGTGAGCACGCGCAACGGCGACCTGTTCCAGGTCTACTTCGACGCGCCCGACCTGCGCGACGCGACGATCCAGCCCAGCCAGCGCCGCCTGGAAGCCAGCAACGGCCTGCCGGCCCTGACGGTCAACGAGGAGCCGCTGCTGGGCAGCCTGACGCAGCGCAAGCTGGTGGTGCGGGTCGACCCCGCCGTGCGCCTGCGGGTGCGCAGCGGCCGCGACAACCGCAGCATCGAGCTGGTGCTGCCGGGGCTGGGCCCGAAGGTCCGCACGGCGGGCGCGGCGCCGGTGCCTGCGCCCGCACCGGCCACCGTGACGCCGGCCGCGCCGACCCCGGCCGGCGTCACGGTGATCGTGCTGCAAAGCTCGACCGACCCGAACCTGCGGCTCGAGATGCCGATCCCGAAGCAGCTGCAGTCGCTCGACCTCACCACCACCACGCGCGTGGTCGACGGCGTGACGCGCCACGAGCTGCAGCTCGGTCCCTTCGCCGATCCGGCCGAGGCCCGCCGCGCGCTGGAGATCCTGCGTCCGCGTTTCCCGGCCGCGACGCTGGCGACCGTGATGCCCGCGCCAGCCACCGCCGGCAGCGCCGGCACGCCCGTGGACGTCGAGGCCAGTGCCGCCGCCTTGCTGGCCGAGGCCCGGGCTGCCAACAACGCCCGCGACAACGCCACCGCGCTGGACCGCCTGAACCGCTTGCTGGACCTGCCGCCGAACCGGTCCAGCCGCGAGGCCCAGGAGCTGATCGGCCTGGTGCGGCTCAACGCCGGCGACACGGCGCGGGCGCGGCGCGAGTTCGAGACCTTCCTGAAGCTCTACCCGACCGGCCCGGACAGCCAGCGCGTCACCACCCGCCTGGCGGCGCTGCCGCCCGAAGCCGCCGCGCAGGCCGAGACACCGCGCAAGCAGGCCGCCACGACGACGGTCAACGGCTCGGCCGGCCTGTACTACTACGGCGGCCAGTCCAAGATCCGCTCGGAAGAGTTCCGCGACTCGCCGATCAGCGGCCTGCCCGAGCTGGTCCAGAACCCGACGCTGACCGGCACCGACCAGCGGCTGGCGATCGGCACCTTCGACCTCAATTACCGCCACCGCAGCGCCGAGCAGGACCTGCGCTTCGTCTTCCGCGACAGCTACAGCGCCGACCTGATGCCCGGCCGGGCCGACCGAAACAGGCTGTCGGCGCTGTACGTGGACCACAAGTCCTTCGAGCGCGGCACCAGCATCCGGCTGGGTCGGCAGTCGCCCAACGGCGGCGGCGTGCTCGGCCGCTTCGACGGCGCCACCGCCGGCTACACCTTCATGCCGAAGTGGAAGGTCAACGCGGTGGCCGGCCGTCCGACCGACAAGCTGCAGCAGACCAAGCGCTACTTCGGCGGCCTGTCGGTCGATGCCGACGCGCTGGCACCGAGCGTGTCGGGCAGCCTCTACGCGATCCAGCAGAACATCGACGGCCAGATCGACCGCCGTGCCATCGGCAGCGACCTGCGCTACTTCAGCGGCGGCACCTTCGTGTCCGGCTCGCTGGACTACGACACCGTCATGCGCGCCGTCAACATCGCGGCGCTGCAGGGCACCTGGCAGGACATCGACGCCAACGGCAACGCCGGCACGACCGTCAACTTCCTGCTCGACCGGCGCGCCCAGCCGATGCTGATGCTGGGCAACGCGCTGTTCTTCCAGGACCCGAACGGCGCCGCGGTGCCGGTGCGCCTGAGCGACGCGCTGGCGCTGCGCGACATCGAGATGCTGCGCAGCTCCGTGCGCACCACCACCGCCTACGCCAACCAGGCCCAGCTGGGCGTGACCACGCCGCTGGACGAGCGCTGGCAGGTCGGCGGCGACCTGCGCATGACGCGGGTCGGCGCGATCGAGGCGGTGCCCTCGCTGGCGCTGCCCGCGCAGCCGGCCACCGGCAACATCTGGAGCCTGGGCGGCCAGCTGATCGGCAGCAACCTCTACTCGGTGCGCGACACCCACGTCTTCAACGTGACCGCCCAGCGCGGCCCGAGCTTCAGCGGCCTGCTGTTCATGTACAACAACCTGTCGGCGCTCAACGAGCTGTGGAGCGTCGAGCCGTCGCTGCAGGTCTATCGCCAGAGCAACGACAACGGCCTCAAGCTCGACCGCATCAAGCCCGGCCTGCGCGTGACCTGGCGGGTCGACCCGGCCGTCACGCTGGAGTCGGCCGCCGACTACGAGATCAGCCGGATCACCACGACCACAGGCAACGAGAATACGAACCGCGTGTTCTATTACCTGGGCGGTCGTTATGACTTCTGATCCCGCGGCGCCGCTCGAGGCCCGCGACCTGGCCTGCCGACGTGGCGAGCGCAAGCTCTTCGGCGGCCTGAACCTGTCCCTGCGGCCCGGTCGGCTGGTCTGGCTGCGGGCCGACAACGGCCGCGGCAAGACCAGCCTGCTGCGCCTGCTGGCCGGCCTGGCCGCGCCGGATGCCGGCGAGGTCCACGCGGGTGGCCTGCCGGTGCGCCGCGCCGCCGCCGCCGGCCGCGCGCCGCTCTACATCGGCCATGCCAACGCGCTGAAGGACGACCTCAGCGCGGCCGAGACGCTGGCCTTCACCGCGCGCCTGCATGGCCGCGTCGCCGCCGCCGATCCGCAGGCGGCGCCGGTGCGTGCCGCGCTGACGCGCATGGGCATGGCGCAGCGGCTGGACGCACCGGTGCGCACGCTGTCGCAAGGCCAGCGCCGCCGCATCGCGCTGGCCCGCCTGGCGCTGGAGAGCGCGCCGCTGCCCTGGATCCTCGACGAGCCCTACGACGCGCTCGACAGCGCCGGCATCGCCGCGCTGGACGGCCTGCTGGGCGAGCACGTCGCGCGCGGCGGCTGCGCCATCCTGACCAGCCACCAGGCGCTGGCCGCGAGTGCGCCGCCGGCCGAGACGCTGTGGCTGACCCGCACCGGACTGGAATCCCGCCCGGCGGCCACGGAGGCCGCGCCATGAGCGCCGCGCTGTCACGGGTCGCACCGGCGGACGGTGCCGACGCGGCCGACCTGTCCGCTGCCGCGCCGCTGCTGGGCACGCTGGCCGCGCTGGTCCTGCGCGACCTGAGGCTGGCCGCGCGCCGGCGCAGCGAGGCGACGCTGCCGATCGTCTTCTTCATCGTCGCGGTGGGCCTGTTCCCGCTCGGGGTCGGGCCGGAGCCGCAGACGCTGCGCCAGATCGCACCCGGCGTGGTCTGGGTCTGCGCGCTGCTGGCGGCGATGCTGTCGGTCAACTCGCTCTATGCCGGTGACCATGCCGACGGCACGCTGGAGCAGCTGCTGCTGTGCGGTCAGCCGCTGGCCGGCGTGGCGCTGGCGCGTTCGCTGTCGCACTGGCTGCTGACGGGCCTGCCGCTGGTGGTCGTCGCGCCGCTGTTCGGGCTGATGTTCGACCTGTCGGCCGAAGGCATTGGCGCGCTGGTGCTGGGCCTGCTGATGGGCACGCCGGTGCTGAGCCTGCTGGGCAATGTCGGCGCGGCGCTGACGCTGGGCCTGCGCAGCGGCGGCATGCTGGTCTTCCTGCTGGTGCTGCCGTTGGCGGTGCCGGTGCTGATCTTCGGCACCGGCGCGGTCGGTGCGGTCGAGACCGGCCTGTCGCCGCAGCCGCATTACGCGCTGCTGGGCGCGCTGCTGATCGCGACCACCGGCCTGGCCCCGCTGGCCAGCGCGGCGGCGCTGCGGATCTCGACCGAGTGAACCAGCGCCCGTCGGTGCGAGGCGCGCAATCCACCTTCGCCTGTGCCCGTCAAGCGCCTGCGTCAAATCGCTGCATGTGCAGCCTGAGAGAATGCTGAAGGGGGTAGCGGACTGCCGCATCGGCAGGAACTCCCGCCCCCGCACCGACTCCGACGGCAGCCCTGTCGTCCGATCCACACACTGAACCAGCCGATGCAAAACTGGCGTCTCTTCACCTTTGCCGCACCGTCGCGCTTCTATGCGCTGACCGGCGCGCTGCTGCCCTGGCTCTGGGCTGTCACGATCGGCCTGGCGCTGGCGGGGCTCTACATCGGCTTCATCGTTGCGCCGACGGACGCGACCCAGGGCGAGGCCTACCGGATCATCTACATCCACGTGCCCGCGGCCTGGGTCTCGATGGTGCTGTACCTCGCGATGGCCTTCTGGGCCGCGATCGGCTGGGCCTTCAACGCCCGGCTGGCCTCGATGGTGGCGCGCGCCATCGCCCCGACCGGTGCGCTGCTGACCTTCCTGGCGCTGTGGACCGGCGCGCTGTGGGGCAAGCCGACGTGGGGCACCTGGTGGGTCTGGGACGCCCGGCTGACCTCCGAATTCATCCTGCTGCTGCTGTACCTCGGCTACATGGCCCTGGTGGCGGCGATCGACGACACCCGCCGGGCCGACCGGGCCGGCGCGCTGCTGGCGGTGGTCGGTGCGGTCAACGTGCCGATCATCTATTTCTCGGTCAAGTGGTGGAACACGCTGCACCAGGGCGCCACGGTCAGCATGACCGCCGCACCCAAGATGGCCGAGACCATGCTGCAGGGCATGCTGCTGATGAGCCTGGCCTTCTGGGCCTATGCCTTCGCGGTGGTGTTCTCGCGCACCCGGGCGCTGATCCTCGAACGCGAGCGCGACACCGCCTGGGTCGGCGAGCTGTGTGGCCGCCCGGCCGCCGGCACGGCCGCGTCCTGAACCCTGAACCCTGAACCTGTCACCCCGATCTCGACACGGACACCCGATGAAAGACTTCTGGTCCATGGGCGGCTACGGCCTCTATGTGTGGGGCTCCTACGCGGTCTGCGCCGCGGTGATGCTGCTTGAACCCTGGCTGGCGCGACAGCGCCAGCGCCGCGCGCTGCAGGCCGCGGCACGACCGATCGATGAGGAGATCTGATCCATGAAACCCCGTCACAAGCGGCTGGCGATTGCCGGCGGCGTGCTGGTCGCCGTTGGTGCCGTCGCGGCACTGGTGCTCAGCGCCTTCGAGAGCAACCTCGTCTTCTTCTACTCGCCCAGCCAGGTCGTCGCCAAGGAGGTCCCGGACGGCCGCACCTTCCGGCTCGGCGGCATGGTCGAGACCGGCAGCGTCCAGCGTGAGGGCGTCAAGGTCAGCTTCGTTGTCACCGACACGGTGCAGAAGGTGCCGGTGACCTACGAAGGCATCCTTCCCGACCTGTTCAAGGAAGGCAAGGGCGTGGTCGCCCAGGGCACCGTGCAGGCCGGCGTGTTCCAGGCCCGCGAGGTGCTGGCCAAGCACGACGAGAACTACATGCCGCCCGAGGCGGCCGAGGCCCTCAAGCGGGCCAAGGAAGGTGGACAGATGCAGAGTTCGCAAGCCGGCAAGGGAGCCCAGCCATGATCAGCTACGCCGAACTCGGGCACATCCTGCTTTGGATCGCGCTGGGCGTGTCCCTGGTGCTGGGCACCGTGCCGCTGGCGGGCGCCCAGAAGAACCGGGCCGACTGGATGGCGCTGGCCCGCCCCGCCACCAACCTCCTGTTCGTGCTGGTGCTGGGTGCCTTCGTCTGCCTCGGCGTCGGTTTCGTCACGCACGATTTCTCGATCATCTACGTCGCCAGCAACTCCAACAGCGCGCTGCCGCTGCCCTACCGCATCGCCGGCATCTGGGGTGGCCATGAAGGCTCGCTGCTGCTGTGGATGCTGATGCTGGCGGGCTGGATGCTGGCCGTGGCCCGCTTCAGCCGCGACCTGCCCATGCCGGTGCTGGCGCGCATCCTGGCCGTCATGGGCCTGGTCTCGGTGGGCTTCCTGGCCTTCACGCTGCTGACCTCCAACCCCTTCGACCGCCTGTGGCCGCCGGCCCCCGATGGCCGCGACCTGAACCCGCTGCTGCAGGACCCGGGCATGGTCATCCACCCGCCGATGCTCTACATGGGCTATGTCGGCTTCGCGGTGGCCTTCGCCTTCGCCATCGCCGCGCTGATCGGCGGCAACCTCGACGCGCAATGGGCCCGCTGGACGCGGCCCTGGACCACGGTGGCCTGGATGTTCCTGACCATCGGCATCGCGCTGGGTTCGTGGTGGGCCTACTACGAGCTGGGCTGGGGCGGCTGGTGGTTCTGGGACCCGGTCGAGAACGCCTCGTTCATGCCCTGGCTGGTCGGCACCGCGCTGATCCACTCGCTGGCGGTGACCGAGAAGCGCGGCAGCTTCAAGAACTGGACCGTGCTGCTGGCGATCATCGCGTTCTCGCTGTCGCTGGTCGGCACCTTCCTGGTCCGCTCGGGCGTGCTGTCCTCGGTGCATGCCTTCGCGACCGACCCGGCGCGCGGCCTGTTCATCCTGGGCTTCCTGGTGATCGTGATCGGCGCGTCGCTGACGCTCTACGCCTGGCGCGCCCCGAGCGTCGGCCTGGGCGCGCGCTTCGGCCTGCTGTCGCGCGAGACCCTGCTGCTGGGCAACAACGTGATGCTGGTCGTCGCGATGGCCGCCGTGCTGCTGGGCACGCTCTACCCGCTGCTGCTGGACGCCCTGAACCTCGGCAAGATCTCCGTCGGCCCGCCGTACTTCGACACCGTCTTCGTGCCGCTGATGATCCCGGTGATCTTCCTGATGGGCGTCGGCCCGATGACACGCTGGAAGCAGGCCGAGTTGCCCGACCTGGCGCGCCGCCTGCGCTGGGCCGCCGTCGTGGCCTTGCTCGGCGGGCTGGGCAGCGGCTGGTGGGCCGGCCGCATCGGCCTGATGTCGAGCATCGGCCTGGCGCTGGCCTGGTGGGTTGCCGCCAGCGTCGCCACCGACCTGTGGGAAAAGATCCGCCCGCTGCCGGGCGTGGCCACGATGGGCCAGCGCCTGCGCCAGGTCCAGCGCGCCACGGTCGGCATGATGGTCGCGCACCTGGGCGTCGCGGCCTTCATCTTCGGCGTGACGATGGTGCGCACCTACGAGGTCGAGCGCGACGTCAAGATGAATCTGGGCGACACCACCACCGTGGCCGGCTACACCTTCACCTTCCTGGGCGTGCGAGAGGTGCCGGGCCCGAACTACACCGCCGTACAGGGCCAGATCAAGGTCACGCACGAGGGCAGCGACGAGAAGCTGACCGAGATGTACCCGGAGAAGCGCGTCTACCGCGTGCAGCGCAACCCGATGACCGAGGCCGCGATCGAGGCCGGCCTGGCGCGCGATCTCTACGTCTCGCTCGGCGAGCCGGTCGACAACAACGATGCCTGGATCGTGCGGATCTACGTCAAGCCCTTCGTCGACTGGATCTGGATGGGCTGCTTCGTGATGGCGCTGGGTGGCCTCTTGGCCGCGACCGATCGCCGCTACCGCCGCAAGGTTGCCGCGACGGCGGCGCAGAACGCGGCCGAAGGGGTCTCCGCATGAACCGCAAGATGCTGCGCTTCCTGCTGCCGCTGGGCCTGTTCCTGGTCATCGCCGCCTTCCTGGGCGTCGGCCTGAACCGCGATCCGCGCGAGGTGCCGTCGCCGCTGATCGGCAAGCCCGCGCCCGAGTTCCAGCTCGCCACGCTGGCCGATCCGGGCAAGGCCATCGGCCGCGCCGACCTGCTCGGCCAGGTCTGGATGCTCAACGTCTGGGCCTCCTGGTGCGTGGCCTGCCGCGAGGAGCATCCGCTGCTGGTCCAGTACAGCCAGCAGAAGCGCCTGCCGATCTACGGCCTGAACTACAAGGACCAGCGTGCCGACGGCCAGCAGTGGCTGGCCCAGTTCGGCAACCCGTACACCGAGTCGCTGCATGACCTGAACGGTCGTGTCGGCCTGGACTTCGGCGTCTACGGCGTGCCCGAGACCTTCATCATCGACCGCGAGGGCGTGGTGCGCTTCAAGCACATCGGCCCGCTCACCCCGCAGGTGATCCGCGAGCGCATCGAACCCCTGCTGAAGTCCCTCAATGCCTGATCGACTGTCCCACCTGCGGTCCTGGCGCAGCGCCTTCGCCGCGCTCGTGCTGGCCTGCACCGTCATGCTGCCGGCCGCCCGTGCGGCCGAGGCCCTGCCCGCGGTCGCCGACCCCGAGCTCGAGCGCCGCATGCTCCAGATCACCGCCGAGCTGCGCTGCCTGGTCTGCCAGAACCAGACCGTGGCCGACTCCCATGCCGGCCTGGCCGACGACCTGCGCCAGCAGGTCCGCGAGATGCTCCACAAGGGCGCCAGCAACGAAGAGATCATTGCCTTCATGACCGCGCGCTACGGCGACTTCGTGCTTTACCGCCCGCCGGTCAAGCCGACCACGGTGCTGCTGTGGGTCGGTCCGGCGGTGCTGATGGTCGGTGGGCTGGTGGCGCTGATCGTCGTGCTGCGCCGTCGCAGCCGCATGCCCGCCGAGGCCTTCGAGCCCGACGAGGACGATCTGGCCGAGGCCGCCCGCGCCGCAGCGGGCGCCGACCCTGCCGAGGCGTCCGCCGCTGCCGCGGCCACCCCGCGCGCCTGAACCTTCCGATGCCTGCGGCCCGCCCTGCCGGGTGGCCGCGTCCCCGACTTCCTCACGCCCGTCCGGGCCGATCGCCTCCATGACCCCTGATCTCGCCACCCTGCGCCGCCAGCTCCAGCAGCTCCAGGAACTGCATGCCAGCGGCGCGCTGGACGATGCCCAGCTTGCGGCCAGCCGCGAGCGCCTCGAACGCCTGATCGTCGAGCAGGTGATGAACCAGGTCGATGATTCGGTGGTCGAGTCGACCGCGACGGTCGACGCCGCAGGGGCTGGCGCGACGCCGGTCGCTGCGGCGGCGGCTCCGAAGGCGGCGCCGATGGGGGCCGCACCGAACACCGCACCGACCACCGCCCGCGCCCGGCCTTCGGTCCGCCTGATCGCCTTCAGCGGCATGTTCGTGCTGGCGCTGGCCGCCGGTGGCTATGCCTACAAGGGTTCGCCGTCGCTGTGGAACCAGCGCGCCGGCACGCCCGAAGCCACGGCTGCGGCCGGCGGGCAGGGCGGGCAGGGTGGCAGCCACGAGGTCACGATGGAGCAGATCTCCGCGATGGCCGACGGCCTGCGTGACCGGCTCGCGAAGGAGCCGGAAAACGCCGAGGGCTGGGCCATGCTGGCGCGCTCCTACGTCGTGCTGGGCCGCCAGGCCGAGGCGGTGCCGGCCTACCGCAAGGCGATCGCGCTGGTGCCCGGTGACGCTGGCCTGCTGGCGGACCTCGCCGATGCGCTGGCCGTCACCAACAACCGCCAGATCGCCGGTGAGCCGATGAAGTACATCGAGCAGGCCCTCAAGCTCGACCCGAACCAGCCCAAGGCCCTGTCGCTCGCCGGCACCGAGGCCTTCCTGCGCGGCGACTTCAAGGCGGCGTCGACGCTGTGGGAACGCATCCTGGTCAGCCAGCCGGCCGACTCGCCGATGGCCGCCCAGGTGCGCGAGAGCATCAACGAGGCCCGCCAGCGCGGCGGCCTGCCGCCGCTGGCCGTGGGCGAGGTGCCCAAGGCCGTGGCTGGCGCGGCGATGCCTGCCGCCCGGCCGGCCCAGGCTGCCGCACCGGCCGCGCCGGCCCAGCCCGCCGCGCCTGGCAAGACCAGCGTGGCCGGCACCGTCAGCCTGGCCCCGGCGCTGGCCGCCAAGGCCTCGCCCGAGGACACCGTGTTCGTCTTCGCCCGTGCCGCCGAGGGCCCGCGCATGCCGCTGGCCATCCTGCGCAAGCAGGTCAAGGACCTGCCGATCACCTTCCAGCTCGACGACAGCACAGCCATGACGCCGGCGATGAAGCTGTCGAACTTCCCGCAGGTGATCGTCGGTGCGCGGGTCAGCAAGACTGGCAACGCGATGCCGCAGCCGGGCGACCTGCAGGGCCTGAGCCAGCCGGTCGCGCTGGGGGCGAGCGGGCTGAAGATCGTCATCGGCGAGGAAGTCGGCCGCTGAGGCCGGAGCGCCGATGGACTACACCTGGATCTACCTCGTCGTCCTGGTGCTGCCGGTGCTGGGCTATGTCTGGCTGCAGCGCCATCGCCAGACGCGTTCGCTGCACCAGCTGCAGGAGGCGACGGCCGCCGGCCTGAACGAGCCGCCGTCGCTGCACCCGGTGATCGACCCGGCGCGCTGCATCGGCTCCGGTTCCTGCCTGTCGGCCTGCCCGGAAGGCGCGCTGGGCATGGTCGCGGGCAAGGCGGTGCTGATCAACGCGTCGGCCTGCATCGGCCACGGCGCCTGCCAGCCGGCCTGTCCCTTCGACGCGATCTCGCTGGTCTTCGGCACCGAGAAGCGCGGCATGGAGATCCCGCCGGTCAGCCCGACCTTCGAGAGCAACGTGCCAGGCCTCTACATCGCCGGTGAACTCGGCGGCATGGGCCTGATCCGCAAGGCGGCCGAGCAGGGCCGGCAGGCGATGAACGGCATCCATGCGCGCTGCCAGGCCGACCCGGCCGGGGCGGCGGGCTTCGACCTGGACGTGCTGATCGTCGGCTGCGGCCCGGCCGGCATCTCGGCCGGTCTCGCGGCCAAGGCCCACGGCCTGCGCTACCGCCTGATCGAGCAGGAAGACGCGCTCGGCGGCACCGTCTACCACTACCCGCGCAACAAGATCGCGATGACCGCGCCGGTCGAACTGGCCATCGTTGGCAAGGTCAAGTTCGGCGAGGTCCAGAAGGAAAAGCTGCTGGCCTTCTGGCAGGACGTGGTCGAGCGCACCGGCTTGAAGATCCACTTCTCCGAGCGTATGGACGATGTCCAGCCGCTCGACAGCGGCGGCTTCGTGGTCCGGACCAGCCAGGGCGAGCAGCGCGCCCGCCATGTGCTGCTGGCGATGGGCCGACGCGGCACGCCGCGCAAGCTCGACGTGCCCGGCGAGTCGCAGCCCAAGGTGGTCTACCGCCTGAGCGACGCGGCCCAGTACGCCGGCCAGGCCGTGCTGGTGGTCGGCGGTGGCGACAGCGCGCTGGAAGCCGCGATCTCGCTGGCCGACGAGCGCGGCACCGAGGTCACGCTGAGCTACCGCAGTGCCGCCTTCTCGCGCGTCAAGGGCAAGAACCGCAGCGCGCTCGAAGCCCACCAGAAGAGCGGCCGCATCCAGGTCCTGCTGGAGTCCAAGGTGCTGCGCATCGGCGAGCGCGATGTCCAGATCGACGTGGGCCACGGAGCCCCGCGCACCCTGCGCAACGACGCCGTCATCGTCTGCGCCGGCGGCCTGCCGCCGACCCCGTTGCTGCAGAAGATCGGCATCCGCTTCGTCACCAAGCACGGCGAGGCTTGACGGCGGGACGGCCGCACGCCGAAGGGCGCGCGGCTCGGTCCGCTGCCACGGCTAACCCGCGTCGCCACCAGGCCCATGCGCGGCCAGCGGGCCGGTGATAGCCTCGTTTGCAAGCGGCCGGATCTGCGGCCGAACCTGTGCGAGGTGTTGCGATGAACGACGGCTTTGGCATCGAATCCCCGGCCCGGCATGACCCCGGACGGCTGCGCCGGGCGGTGCGGCATGTCGTCGTCATCGATGCCGGTGGCAGCGCGGTGGCGCGGCTCTACTCGGACACGCGCGAGCTGCTCGCGGAGTTCGACGCCGGGGCCGAGGAAACCGCCTCGCTGATCGCCGGTGTGCCCGTGCAGCACGGCGCACAAGGCAGCGACTGGGACCAGGCGCTGGCCGGGCACAGCATGGACGAGCGCACGGCGGCCGAGGTCTACCGGCTCAGCGTCTGAGCGGTCGAACCTTCGATCCGGGGCGGGATGCGGCCTTCCCGCACGGCGGCCGCCACCCGGCGCCGGCTGCATCCGGTCCGCACGGGCCTGCGTATGCGATCGTCATGAACACGATCCACACCCTGCGCCCCGACATGACCGACACGACCGCACCGGTCGAGAAGCCCGCCCCCCGCCGACGGCGCTGGAAGGCCGTCCTGATGGGCCTGACGCTGCTGCCGGCACTGGCCTGGGCGCTGGCCTGCCTGGCGGTCTGGCTGGGCCAGGAGCGGCTGCTGTTCAAGCCGGTGGTGACGCCGGCATCGCAGCCGCTGTCGACCGCACCGGACGTGTCCGAGCGCTTCGTCGACGTGCCCGGTGCCCGCCTGTCGGTGCTGGAACTGCGCCGGCCCGACCCGGCCGGGGTGGTCTTCTTCCTGCACGGCAACAGCGGCAACCTGCAGGAATGGTTCGTCAACACCGAGGTCTACCGGCGCACCAACATGGACCTGGTGATGATGGACTACCGCGGCTACGGCAAGAGCAGCGGCCACATCGGCTCGGAGGCCCAGCTGCATGCCGACGTGCAGGCGGTCTGGCAGTCGGTGGCCGAGCGCTACCGCGGCCGGCGCGTGGTGGTCTACGGCCGCTCGCTGGGCTCGGCCCTGGCGGCCACGCTGGCCGCGCAGCTGCAGCCGGACCTGACCGTCCTCGTGTCGCCCTACAGCAGCATGGCCGCGCTGGCGCGGCTGCACTACCCCTGGGTGCCGGCGTCGCTGCTGCGCTACCCGCTGCGCACCGACGAGGCGGTGGCCCGGTTGCGCACGCCGCTGCTGCTGGTGCATGGCGAGCGCGATGTCCTGATCCCGCCGTCGCACAGCCTCGCCCTTCAGGCGCTGGCACCGTCGGCCCGGCATGTCGACATCGCCGGGGCCGGCCATGGCGACGTGCATGAATTCGACGACTACCGGCGCCTGATGGCGCAGGCGCTCGACGGGCGCGTGCGCTGACCGTCGGCAGGGTGTGTCGTCAGGGCACGGGCGTCCGTGCGATCGCGCGGTCGGATGCGCCGGTCGATGAGATCTCCGTGGCCGATGCCGCCGGCATCGAGCGGCCCAGGATCGCGGCGGTCGCGTGCACGACACGGTTGCGGCCCAGGCGCTTGGCCTCGTAGAGCGCGCGGTCGGCCTGGCCGTAGAACTCGTCCGGCGCGACCGCCGTGCCGCCCGGCAGCGTCGCGGCGCCCAGCGAGGCGGTGACGTGCCAGGGCGTGGCGTCGGCAAAGGCCGCGATCGCCGCCAGGTCCAGCCCGGCCACGGCCGCACGCAGGTCCTCGGCCACGCGCAGCGCATCGGCGCGGGTCGAGCGGGCCAGCACCACGGCGAACTCCTCGCCGCCCAGCCGGGCGAGCAGGTCGGAGGCCCGCAGCCTCGCCTTCAGCGCCTGCGCGCAGGCCCGCAGCACGGCGTCGCCGGCCAGGTGGCCGTGGCGGTCGTTGACGTCCTTGAAGTGGTCCAGGTCCAGCACCAGCAGCGAGGCCGGCGTGCCGTCGCGGCGCGACTGGTCCAGCGTCGCCTGCAGCATCGCGTCGAACAGCGTGCGGTTGGCGCAACCGGTCAGCGCGTCGTGCGTGGCCAGCTGTTCGAGGCGACGGCTGCTGCGCTCGAGGTTGGCCAGCAGGAAGCCGAAGCCCGCGCCGAGCGGGAACAGGAAGGCCGCCAGATAGGTCAGTCCGTTGCCCAGGCTGGCCTGGAAGAAGTCGGCGTAGGCGGAGGGGTCCAGGGTGGCGTGCGCCGTGCGCAGCAGCAGGGCCAGCACGGTCAGGCCCAGCGTCGCGCCGACCATGCGCATCGAGCGTTCGGAGCGCGCGACGTGGCGGGCGATCAGCCAGACCGATGGCGCGAGCTGCAGCGCATAGAACAGCGACAGCAGCGCCGTGCGGCGAGCCAGTGGCAGGTCCAGGATGGCCAACAGCATGACGGTCTGCAGCGGCACCAGCGCGACCTGCCAGCGCGGCACGTCGGCCTCGCGCAGGAAGCGGTGCAGGGCATGGCCGGTCAGCAGCAGGCTCAGGGCGATGAGCGTGTTGCCGCCGATGACCGACAGCGTCTCGGGCAGCATCAGGCGCGAACCCAGCAGCACGAAGCCGCCGGCCGCGCACCAGGTGCCCCAGGCCCAGCGCTGCAGCGCGCCATGTCCGGTCCGCACGTCGCCGGCATGGGCCAGCGCCGCGCCGAACAGCACGATGGCCATCAGGAGGGCGATGAAGATGGTCGGGACGTGGAGGGTCATGGGCGGGTGCGCAGATCGCACGATTCTGTCATCCACCATCGGGTGGACCTGAGCGGGTGAGCCCGCGGGGACGCCCGTCGTCCGTGACGTCCTGCCGTCCCGCCGCGGGTCGGGCCGCCGGCCGCCAGCCCCGTCAAGACTGGGTTCATCGGGCGCTGCCGGAACCGGTCGACCAGGCCGTGCCGAGCGCGTCCGGGCACCGCGCGGCGGACAGCCGAAGGACGCGCGTGCCAGGTCCACGTTCGGTGATCACCCGAGGCCGGCTTGCCGCGACGCCGGCCGATCACGGCATCATTCGCGCCTTTCACGCGGCGGCCCGTCCGTCGCGTCGACCCCTTGCACGCGGCGGCCCGTCCGTCGCGTCGACCCACTCTGAAGGCATCCCCCATGAGCATCCAATGGTTTCCGGGCCACATGAACGTCACCCGGAAGGCCATCGCCGAGCGTGTGCCCGAGATCGACGTCGTGATCGAGCTGCTCGACGCGCGCCTGCCGGGCTCCAGCGCCAACCCGCTGCTGGCCGAGCTGACGCGCGGCAAGCCCTCGCTGAAGGTGCTGAACAAGCAGGACCTGGCCGATGCCGAGCGGACCCGGCTCTGGCTGGCCCACTACCAGGCGCAGCCGGGCACGAACGCGCTGGCGCTGGACGCCAGCGAGCCGGCGCCGGCCAGGCGCCTGATCGATGCCAGCCGGGTGCTGGCACCGCTGCGCGGCGGCATGGTCAAGCCCATGCGCGTGCTGATCTGCGGCATCCCCAACGTCGGCAAGTCGACGCTGATGAACTCGATGGTCGGCCAGCGCAGCGCCAAGACCGGCGACGAGCCCGGCATCACCAAGGTCGAGCAGAAGATCCTGCTGGCCAGCGACTTCTACCTGTTCGACACCCCCGGCATGCTCTGGCCGCGCATCAGCGTGATCGAGGCCGGCTACCACCTCGCCGCCAGCGGCGCGATCGGCCGCAATGCCTATGACGAGGAAGACGTCGCACTGGAACTGCTGGCCCGCGTGCGCGGCCCCTACCGCAACCGGCTGGAGGCGCGCTACAAGCTGGCCGGCCTGAAGGGCCTGGAGGCGCTGACCGACAGCGAGCTGCTGGAGCTGATCGGTCGCAAGCGCGGCGGCCTGATGCCCGGTGGCATCGTCAACCGGCAGAAGGCGGCCGAGATCATCCTGCACGACTTCCGCAGCGGCGCCTGGGGCCGCATCACGCTGGAGACGCCCGACGAGTACGCGCTCTGGCAAGCCGCCGGCGAACAGCGCGAGGCCGAACGCGCCGAGCGCAAGGCCGCCCGGCTGGCCGCCCGCGGCAAGGGCACCGGCCGCCGCGCCGACGATGCCGGCGATGCCCCGGACCTCGATGACGACGAGGACGACCTCGACGACCTGGCGGATTGAGGCGCGCCTTGCCGGGCCGCTTGACCGGATCGATCTACCGGGCCGCCTTCGCCGCCGACACCGCCGCGCGCAGGCCCAGCAGGTAGCTGTCGACGCCGAAGCCGCAGATCTGGCCGCGCACGATCTCGGCGAAGACCGAGACGTGGCGGAAGGCCTCGCGGGCGTGGATGTTGGACATGTGCAGCTCGACGATCGGGCAGGTCAGGATCGCCAGCGCGTCGCGGATGCCGTAGCAGTAGTGGGTCCAGGCACCGGCATTGATCAGCACGCCGTCGACGCCGTCGACATAGGCCTGGTGGATGCGCTCGGCCATGTCGCCCTCGTGGTTGGTCTGGTAGGACTCGATCTCCACGCCCAGTTCGGCGGCCAGCCCGGCCAGCTGCGCATCGATCTGCGCCAGCGTGATGGTTCCGTACTGCTTCGGGTCGCGCTTGCCGAACATGTTGTGGTTGATGCCGTGGAGCATGAGGAACTTCATGGTGCGTGTCCTGTGGGAGTCGAAAGACGAGGGCCGCAACGATACGTCGGCGCCTGCGCGCAGGCCATGGCCGGTCGTGGCGTCTCACTTCACGCGACGTGAACAATCGATCGGCGCCCGGCCAGGTCGCCGATCCGCACCCGGTCCGCCGCCGCGAGGTGCGGGCGCACTCCTAGGGTTATCCCTCTGTTGATCTGGGTCACAAGTTCTTTATTCTAATCATCAGCATGCTGACAATCAGCAAGCAAGTGATAACCCGGAGCGGCCGCCTGGCGGCCCCGGTGACCGACGAGAGGATTTCCATGAGTGCAGACCGCAAGAGCAACCCCGGACCGGTGCTGGTGGCCGGGGGTGGCATCGGTGGCATCGCCGCCGCGCTGGCGCTGACGCGACAGGGCTTCGATGTGCAGGTGCTGGAGCAGGCGCCGCAGCTCGGCGAGATCGGCGCGGGCATCCAGCTCGGGCCGAACGCCTTCTCGGCCTTCGACGCGCTGGGCGTCGGCCCGCAGGCGCGCAGCCGGGCGGTCTACACCGACTTCATGGTCATGCACGACGCGGTCGACGAGTACCAGGTCGGCAAGATCCCGACCGGCGAGGCCTTCCTGAAGCGCTTCGGCAACCCCTACGCGGTGATCCACCGGGCCGACGTGCACCTGTCGCTGCTCGAAGGCGCGCAGGCCAGCGACCGCATCCAGGTCCGCACCTCCACGCAGGTCCAGTCGGTCGAGCAGGACGAGTCCGGCGTGACCGTGATCGACCAGCACGGCGAGCGCCACCGCGGCATCGCGCTGATCGGCGCGGACGGCGTCAAGTCGGCCGTGCGCCGGCAGTACGTGGGCGACGAGGCGCGCGTGTCGGGCCACGTGGTCTACCGCGCCGTGGTCGACAAGGCCGACTTCCCCGAGGACCTGCGCTGGAACGCCGCCAGCATCTGGGTCGGCCCGAACTGCCACCTGGTCCACTACCCGCTGCGCGGCGGCGAGCAGTACAACGTGGTCGTGACCTTCCACAGCCGCCAGGTCGAGCAGTGGAGCGTCACCGAGGGCAGCCGCGAGGAGGTGCAGAGCTACTTCACCGGCATCAGCCCGCGCGCCCGCCAGCTGATCGACCTGCCGAAGTCGTGGAAACGCTGGGCCACCGCCGACCGCGAGCCGATCGGCCAATGGACCTACGGCCGCGCGACGCTGCTGGGCGACGCCGCCCACCCGACGCTGCAGTACCTGGCCCAGGGCGCCTGCATGGCGCTGGAAGACGCGGTGACGCTGGGCGAGGCCCTGCGCGTGCGCGGCAACGACTTCGCCCAGGCCTTCGACCTCTACCAGCGCTCGCGCGTGGCCCGCACCGCGCGCATCGTGCTGTCGGCCCGCGAGATGGGCCGGATCTTCCATGCCAAGGGCGTCGAACGGCTGGTCCGCAACGACCTCTGGCGCGGCCGCAGCGCCGATCGTTTCTACGATGCGATGGAATGGCTCTACGGCTGGAAGGTCGAGAACTGCCTGGCCTCGGCTTGAGCCGCTCGCGTCTGCTTGAAGAACACAGGACACACCCATGAATGACCTCGGCCGACTCGAAGACCTGCCGCCGGAGTACGTCGCCAAGCTGCGCGAACTCAACCTCGTGCCGCTGTGGCCCAGCCTGCGCGGCGTGCTGCCGCCGGGCAAGCCGCGCCCGAACACGCGCGCCACGCACTGGCCCTACGCGACGCTCAAGCCGCTGCTGCTGGAAGCCGGCGAGCTGACGCCGATCGAGAAGGCCGAGCGCCGCGTGCTGGTGCTGGCCAACCCCGGCCACGGCCTGGACAAGATGCAGGCCAGCGCCGCGATGTACCTCGGCATGCAGCTGCTGCTGCCGGGCGAGTGGGCGCCGTCGCACCGCCACACGCCCAACGCGGTGCGCATGGTGGTCGAAGGCGAGGGCGCCTGGACGACGGTGGACGGCGAGCAATGCCCCATGTCGCGCGGCGACCTGATCCTGACCCCGACCGGCCTGTGGCACGAGCACGGCCACGACGGCGACCAGCCGGTGGTCTGGCTCGACGTGCTGGACCTGCCGCTGGTCTATTACATGGAGGCTTCGTACCACGTCAACGGCGAGCGCCAGGGCGTCTCGCCCAGCCGCGGCGACCGGGCCTACGCGCGTGCCGGCATCGTGCCGATGCCGGTGTTCGAGCGCAGCCGCAAGGCCTACCCGATGCTGCGCTACCCCTGGGTCCAGGCGCGTGCGGCGCTGGCGTCGCTGGCGGAGGACCAGCCGGACCTGGAGACGGTCCAGATCGGCTACGTCAACCCCGAGACCGGCGAGGCGGCCGAGAACATCCTCGGCTTCTACGCGCTGATGCTGCGACCGGGCCAGACGCTGCGGCTGCCGGCGCGCTCGCCGGCGATGGTCTTCCACCTGATCGAGGCCGCCGCCGGTGCGACCGTCACGGTCGGCTGCGAGGACCAGGCCTTCGCGCTGGCCGAGGCCGACACCGCCTGCGTGCCGGGCTATGTGCCGATCACGCTAGGCAACACCAGTGCCGATGCGCCGGCCTTCCTCTTCATCGCCGACGAGAGCCCGCTGCACCGCAAGCTGGGCGTCTACGAGGTGCGCGCCTGAGGCGTCCGAGCGACCTTTCCGGGCCGGCAGGCCGATACGTTTGCCCGCCAGCCTGGCCCTTCTTCCCGATCCAACCTGCCTGACACCATGACCACCTACCTCTGGAACCCGCCCCCCGTCGCCTCGCTGCCGGTGCGTGGCACCGACCAGCGCGCGCCCGTGAACCGCCTGTTCTTCGTCGGCCGCAACTACCACGCGCACGCCATCGAGATGGGCAAGCCGGTCGACAAGTCGGTCGAGCGCCCGTTCTACTTCACCAAGTCGCCGTCGACGCTGGTCGAGTCCGGCGCGACCGTGGCCTACCCCAGCGAGACCCACAACTACCACCACGAGATGGAACTCGTGGTGGTGCTCGGCAAGGGCGGCTTCCGCGTCAAGGCCGAGGATGCGCATGAGCTGATCTTCGGCTACGCCTGCGGCCTGGACATGACCCGCCGCGACCTGCAGCTGGTGGCACGCGACAAGGGCCGCCCCTGGTCGCTGGGCAAGGACGTCGAGGGATCGTCGGTCTGCAGCGAGATCGTGCCGATGCCCGGCGTGGTGCTGGAACGCGGGGCGATCTCGCTGACCGTCAACGGCCAGCCGCGCCAGTCGTCCGACCTCGACAAGCTGATCTGGAACCTGCGCGAGATCGTGGCCGACCTGTCGCTGTTCTATCACCTGCAGGCCGGCGACGTGATCTACACCGGCACGCCCGAAGGCGTCGGCCCGGTCGTCGCGGGTGACCGCATCGACGGCCAGATCGAGGGCGTCGGCAGCATCGCGCTGCACGTCGGCCCGGCGGCCTGAGCGCGGTGCGTCGCACGCCATGAAGCTGCACAACTTCTTCCGCAGTGGCACCTCGCATCGGCTGCGCATCGCCCTGAACCTGAAGGGCCTCGCGCCCGACTACGTCGCGGTCGACCTGCGCACCGAAGAGCACCTGGGCGCGGCCTTTCAGGCACTCAACCCGCAGGCGCTGGTGCCGGCGCTCGAACTCGACGGCGGCGAGGTGCTGATCCAGTCGCCCGCGATCATCGAGTGGCTGGAGGAGGTCCATCCCGAGCCGCCGCTGCTGCCGCCTGAGCCGCTGGCCCGGGCGCGGGTCCGGGCGCTGGCGGCGATCGTCGGCTGCGACATCCACCCCATCAACAACCGACGCATCCTCGAAGAACTGCGCCACGGCTTCGGCGCTGACGAGGCCCGCATCAACGCCTGGTGCGCGCGCTGGATCTCGGCAGGCTTCGACGCCATCGAGGCGCTGCTCGCGGCCGACACCACGCGCGGGGCCTACTGCTGCGGCGACACGCCGACGCTGGCCGATGTCTACCTGGTCCCGCAGGTGGAAAGCGCCCGGCGCTTCAAGGTCGACCTGTCGCGCTGGCCGGCCATCGCGGCCGTCGACGCGGCCTGTGGCCGGCTCGATGCCTTTGCCCTGGCGGCGCCGTCCCGCCAGCCCGACGCGGGCTGAGGCCTCGCGCGTTTCCGTCCCCTCGGGCGCCGTGCGCCCGAAGTGTCTGATCCTGGCCAGCCTTGCCAGACACTGGCGCGCTGCCGCATGCCCACTCGCCGATGCCTTGTGCCTGCTCAAGGCGGCCCGATTCCTGGAGTCCTTCCTTCATGCAAGAAAACCTGTCCTCGGACCTGCCGCCCGGCACGGTGCTGAGTGCCTATGGCCAGACGCTGCGCGCCGTGTCCAAGGTGCTGGCGCTGCTCGGCGGCCTCGTGTTCATCGGCCTTGTGCTGATGTCCATCGTCTCCATCGTCGGCCGCAAGGTCGCCTCCGCGCCGGTGCCTGGCGACGTCGAGCTGCTGCAGATGTGCGCGGCCTTCGCCTCGGCCAGCTTCTTCGCCTGGTGCCACCTGAACCACGGTGACGTCAAGGTCGACTTCTTCACCCAGAAGCTGGCCGAGGGCACGGTCCGCAAGCTCGATGCTTTCGGCTCGCTGCTGGTCGCCGTCTTCGGTGCGGCCGTTGCCTGGCGCAGCGCGGTCGGTGCGCTGAACCTGCTGGAGTACCAGGAGACCTCGCCCATCCTCGGCCTGCCGGTCTGGGTCGCGCAGGCGCTGATGGTGCCGGGCTTCGTCGTGCTCACGCTCGCGGGCCTTTACATGGCCGTTCGTCAATGGAAGGGGCATGCGGCATGAGCCCACGTACGGCCGCCCCGAAGGGGGCTCGCACCGCAGTGCAAAGCACGGAGGTTTCCAAATGAGCGGTATCGCCACGGGAGGGCTGATCTTCGCGGCCCTGATGGTTCTCCTCGTCATCCGCGTGCCCATCGGCATCGCGATGTTCATGGCCGGCTCGGGCGGCTACCTCGCGCTCAGTGGCTTCGACAGCGTGCCGCTGCTGGCCTCGCTGAAGAACCTGGCCTATGCACGGCTGTCGAACTACGACCTGGTCGTGATTCCGCTGTTCCTGCTGATGGGCCAGTTCGCCACGCATGGCGGCCTCAGCCGCAGCCTGTTCCGCTTCGTCAGCGCCTTCATGGGCCACAAGCGCGGCGGCATCGCGATGGCCTCGATCGGTGCCTGCGCCGGCTTCGGCGCGATCTGCGGCTCGTCGCTGGCGACCGCCGCGACCATGGGTCAGGTGGCGCTGCCCGAACTGAAGCGACACGGCTACTCCGGTGCGCTCGCCACCGGGGCGCTGGCCGCCGGCGGCACGCTGGGCATCATGATCCCGCCGTCGGTGCCGCTGGTGATCTACGCGATCCTCACGCAGGAATCGATCGGCAAGTTGTTCATGGCGGCGGTCCTGCCGGGCCTGATCGCGATGGTCGGCTACATGGTCGTGATCCAGATCATCGTGCGCCTGAACCCCGCAGCCGGCCCGGCCGGCGAGCCGGTGCCTTGGCCCCAGCGCATCAAGGCGATGCTGGAGGTGCTGCCGGTGCTGCTGGTCTTCGTGGTCGTGATCGTCGGCATCTACGGTGGCTGGGCCAACCCGACCGAGGCCGCAGCGATCGGCGCGGCGGCCTGCGGCGTGCTGGCGGTGCTGCGCGGGGGCATGCGGCTTCAGGGCATCCTCGACAGCGCGCTGGGCACCGCCAGCGCCACCGCGATGATCTTCCTGGTGCTGCTGGGCGCGGACATGCTCAACACCGCGCTGGCCCTGTCGCAGATGCCGGCCGAGCTGGCCGCCTGGGTCCAGTCCAGCGGCGCGCCGCCGCTGCTGGTGATGACCGCGATCCTGTTGATCTACATCTTCCTCGGCTGCGTGATGGACAGCCTGGCCATGATCCTGCTGACCATCCCGATCTTCTACCCGGTCGTCATGGGCCTGGACTTCTGGGGCCTGGCGCCGGTCGACAAGAGCATCTGGTTCGGCATCCTCGCGCTGATGGTGGTGGAGATCGGCCTGGTCCATCCGCCCGTGGGCATGAACGTCTACATCATCAACCGGCTGGCCAAGGACGTGCCGCTGACCGAGACCTTCAAGGGCGTGATGCCCTTCCTGGCCTCGGACCTGATCCGCATCGTCGTGCTGCTGTTCTTCCCGACCTTGTCGCTGTATCTGGTCAACACCTTCGGCGGCTGAACGTTGTTCCTGCCATCCACCTCTTCCACAGGAGACCTCCCATGAATGCACGCCGTTCCCTGATGTCCGCTGCCGCGGTCGCTGCCCTGAGCCTGATGAGCGCGGCTGCCGCGCAGGCCCAGCAGGTGGTGCTCAAGGTGCACCACTTCCTGCCGTCGACCTCGAACGTGCAGGTCAACCTGATCCAGCCCTGGTGCGACAAGATCGCCAAGGAATCGGGCGACAAGCTCAAGTGCCAGATCTACCCGGCGATGACGCTGGGCGGCACCCCGCCGCAGCTGTTCGACCAGGCCCGCGACGGCGTGGCCGACATCGTCTGGACCATCCCGACCTACTCGGCTGGCCGCTTCACCCGGAGCGAGGTCTTCGAGCTGCCTTTCTTCACCCGCAGTGCCAAGGGTTCGAGCCAGGCCTACTGGACCTACGTGCAGAAGAACGCGCTGGACGAATACCGTGGCGTCAAGCCGCTGTGGCTGCACACCAATGACGGCTCGTCCTTCCACCTCGCCAACCCGAAGGGCGTGACGAAGCTGGAAGACCTCAAGGGCCTGAAGATCCGCGCCGCCACGCGCCTGAACTCGCGCATGCTGGCGGCGCTCGGTGCCACCCCGGTGCAGATGCCGCTGCCGGCGGTGCCCGAGTCGATCAGCAAGGGCGTGATCGACGGCGCGATGGTGCCGTGGGAAGGCGTGCCGACCGTCAAGCTGCACGAGATCGCCAAGAGCCACCTCGACGTGCCGGCCGGCCAGCTGAAGTTCGCCAACTCGCTGTTCGCCTTCGTGATGAACCAGGGCAAGTACAACAGCCTGAGCCCGGAGCTGAAGAAGGTCATCGACGACAACAGCGGCCTGGCCACCTCGGCCTGGGCCGGCGAGACCGGCTTCGACCGCGTCGTGCCGGGCAACCACAAGCTGTCGGGCGACCGCGGCAATGCGCTGCTCAAGCTCGATGCGACCGAGTACGCCCGCTGGGTCAAGGCCAGCGAGAACGTCGACGACGAGTGGGTCAAGGAAGTCGGCGCCAAGGGCGCCAACGGCAAGGCCCTGCTGGACGACGCCCGCGCGCTGATCAACCAGTTCGACAAGTGATGGCCTGATCCGCCCTGCACGGGCGATCGGCATGACCCGAGGCCCCTGCCGGTGACGGCAGGGGCCTCTTGCCTTCAGCCGGGTCTGTTCGAGGTCGCGTCAGCGCCCCAGATCCTTCGCGCTGACCCCGGCGATGCCCCAGTTCTGCTTCGGGACGTCCTGGATCCAGACGCGGATGGTTTCCTTGGGCGCACCGACCGCCTCGTGCAGGGCTTCGGTGACCTTCTCGATCACGGCGCGCTTCTGGTCCTCGGTGCGGCCTTCGAGCATGTAGATCTGGGCGAATGGCATGGGTGGTCTTTCTTGTCTGGGGATGAGCTTCAAGCGGCCGATTTCAGCAGGCCGCGTTCGCGGGCCATCGTGATGGCGGTGTCCTCGATCATGTCCTCCTGGCCGCCGACCATCTTGCGACGGCCGAGCTCGACCAGGATGTCGCGCGCCGGCACGCCGTACTTGATCGACGCGCGCTTGGCGAACAGCAGGAAGCTGCCGTAGACGCCGGCATAGCCCAGCGTCAGCGCGTCGCGGTCGATGCGGATGGGGAAGTCCATGATGGGCACGACCAGGTCCTCGGCCACGTCCTGGATCTTCCAGACGTCCACGCCGGTGGCAATGCCCATGCGGTCGCAGACGGCCACCAGCACCTCCATCGGCGTGTTGCCCGCGCCGGCACCCAGGCCGGCGGCGGCGGCATCGATGCGGTTGGCGCCGACCTCGATCGCCGCGATCGAGTTGGCGATGCCCATGGCCAGGTTGTGATGGCCGTGGAAGCCCAGCTCGGTCTCGGGCTTGAGGGCGTCGCGCACGGCGCCCAGCCGGGCCTTGACGTCCTCGGGCAGCAGGTAGCCGGCCGAGTCGGTCACGTAGATGCAGTTGGCGCCGTAGCTCTCCATCAGCCGGGCCTGCCGGACCAGCCCTTCCGGGCTGTTCATGTGGGCCATCATCAGAAAGCCGACCGTGTCCATGTCGAGCTTTCGGGCGGCGGTGATGTGCTGCTCGGAGACGTCGCCCTCGGTGCAGTGCGTGGCCACGCGGATGGTCCGCACGCCCAGGCCATGGGCCATCCTGAGGTGGTCGACCGTGCCGATGCCGGGGATCAGCAGCGCCGACACCCGGGCCTTCCGGAGCAGCGGGATGACGGCGCCGAGGTAGTCCTCGTCGCTGTGGGCCGGGAAGCCGTAGTTGACCGAGCTGCCGCCCAGGCCGTCGCCGTGGGTGACCTCGATCAGCGGCACGCCGGCCGCGTCCAGGCCGCAGGCGATGGCCTTCATCTGTTCCAGCGACATCTGGTGGCGCTTCGGGTGCATGCCGTCGCGCAGGGTCATGTCGTGCAGGATGACGGCCCCCCGCCGTGCGGGTACGCCCAACGAAACCCCGAGGGGGTCTCGCCCGGCTTCGGGCGGCCGGGCGCCGGGCTCGTGAGGTGCGTTGTTCGCGGTCATGCGGAATTCCTTCAGGCAATGGCGGAAGACTCGAGCACCAGCTCGCCGCTGAGCATCTGCTCGGCGAACATCTCGGCGGTGCGGGCGGCGGCGGCGGTCATGATGTCGAGGTTGCCGGCGTACCGGGGCAGGTAGTCGCCCAGGCCTTCGACCTCCAGGAAGACGCTGACGCGATGGCCGTCGAACACGGGGCCGTTGACCAGCCGGTAGCCCGGCACGTACGTCTGCACCTCCTGGAGCATGGCGTGGATGCTGGCGGTGATGGCGGCCTGGTCGGGCTCGCCTTCGGTCAGGCAATGCACCGTGTCGCGCATGATCAGCGGCGGGTCGGCCGGGTTGATCACGATGATGGCCTTGCCCTTCTTCGCGCCGCCCACGCGCTCGACCGCGCCGGCCGTCGTGCGGGTGAACTCGTCGATGTTCTTGCGCGTGCCCGGGCCGACCGAGCGGCTGGAGACGGTGGCGACGATCTCGCCGTAGGCCACCGGCTGCACGCGGCTGACCGCGGCCACCATCGGAATCGTCGCCTGCCCGCCGCACGTCACCATGTTCACGTTCATGGTCGACAGGCCCCCAGGCTTGGCACGGCGTGCCTCGCCACCCCCCGAGGGGGCTGCGCCGTCTTGGGGACGGCCCTGCGACGGCGCGCCCACGAGCTTCAGGAGATTGACCGGCGGCACGCAGTAGGGGCCGATTGCGGCCGGCGTCAGGTCGATCATCAGCGCGCCCTCGGCGTTGACCTTGCGCGAGTTCTCGGCATGCGCGTAGGCGCTGGTGGCGTCGAAGACGATCTGCACGCCGTCGGCCCGCATGTGCGGCACCAGGCCATCGACGCCGTCGGCGGTGGTCTTGATGCCCATATCGCGGGCGCGCTTGAGGCCGTCCGACTCGGGGTCGATGCCGACCATCCAGACGGGTTCCAGCACGGCGCTGCGCTGCAGCTTGGCGAGCAGGTCGGTGCCGATGTTGCCGGGCCCGATCAGGGCACAGCGGATCTTCTTCCGGTTCGTGTTCATGGGCATTCCAGGGGATCGGGGGTTATCGGGCGGCATCGCCGGCGGCGGCCTGTGCCGCATCGCCTTCGCGCAGGAAGTCGCCGACCAGCCGCGCGAAGCGGTCGGCATGCTCGATCTGGGTCCAGTGGCCGCAGTGGCCGAAGACGTGCAACTGGCTGTCGGGGATCCATTCGGCCAGCGTCAGCGAGGTCTGCAACGGGATTACACGGTCCTCGCGGCCGTGGATCACCAGCGTCTCGTGGGGCAGGGCGCGGATGTCGGCCTCGGCGCTGGCCATGGCGTCGACCCAGCGCTGGCGCGGCGCGGGGAACATGGCCGAGAAGGACTCCTGGAAGCCCGGCCGGATGCTGGCGCGCCAGCGCAGCTCGGCCAGCTCGTCGGTGACCAGCGCGCGGCTGTGGGCGAAGATGTCCAGCAGGCCCTTCATGGTCGCGAGCGAGGGCTGGTAGCCCCACACCGCGTCCAGTCCCGGCGTGATCGGGAAACGCACGCCGACGCTGCCCATCAGCACCAGCCGGCGCACCCGCTGCGGCGCGCGGATCGCCAGGGCCAGCGACAACGCACCGCCGAAGGAATTGCCCACCACGTCGGCACGTTCGATGTCCAGCGCGTCCAGCACGTCGATGGCCTGCTGCACCCAGCCGTCCATCGTGTAGACGAAGCCTGCGGGCCGATCGGTGTGGCCGAAGCCGACCATGTCGGGCGCGACGACGCGGCGCTCACGCGCCAGCACCGGCATGGCCAGGCGCCAGTTGGCCCAGGCGCTGACGCCCGGACCGGAGCCGTGCACCATCAGCAGCGGCACGCCGTCGCGCCGTCCGAGGTCATGCACGTTGCTGTCGAAGCTGCCGGTGCGGAGGCGCCGCGCCAGTTCCGGATTCGCGGGGTTCGCGGGGATGTTCGTGTTCATCGGGCCTCTCCTCGATCAGGCGAAGCGCATCGAGACGCTGCCCAGGTCCTGGAAGCGCACCAGCACGTGGTCGCCGGCCTCGACCGCGATGGCCTCGGTGACGCCGCCGGTCATGATGAAGGTGCCGGCGGGGATTTCCTGACCGCGCGCGCCCAGGTGGTTGGCCATCATCGCGACGGCGGCGGCCGGGTGGCCCAGCACGGCGGCGCCGGCGGCCATCGAGACGATGCGGCCGTTCTTCTCCAGCACGACGCCGAGCGTGCGCAGGTCCAGGTCCTCGACATCGCGCGCGCGACCGCCGATGACGAAGCGGGCGGCCGAGGTGTTGTCGGCGATGACGCTCTTGAGGTCGAACTTGAAGTCGCGGTAGCGGCTGTCGATCACCTCGACGGCCGGCAGCACGAAATCGATCGCCGCCATCACCGTGCCGACGTGGCAGCCGGGACCGCGCAGCGCGGCCTTGGTGACGAGGCAGATCTCGGCCTCGACCTTCGGGTGGATCAGCTCGTCCATGCGGATCTCGCCGCCATCGGGCCGGGCCATGTCGTCGGTGACGAAGCCGAAACAGGGCGAGTCCACGCCCATCTGCTTCATCTTCGCGAACGAGGTCAGGCCCGCCTTCAGGCCGACCACGCGACGGCCGCGGGCTTCCTTGCGGCGGCGGATCTCGTCCTGGATGTCGTAGGCATCGGCCCAGTCCATCTGCGGAAAGTCAGCGGTGATCTTGGTGACGTCGCGCGCTTCGAGCTGGGCCGCTTCCAGATGCGCGGCCAGCGCCTCGATGTCGTGTCGGTTCAGTGCCATGTCAGTTCCTTGTCGTGTGTTCAGCGAGGGCCAGGCGCGGGTCCGGCTTAGCCGGTCCGCTGCCTGAGCCCCCTCGGGGGGCAGCGACCGCCAGGGAGCGTGGGGGCTCAGATGAAGCGCACGGAGGTGCTGCCGAGACCGCCCACGCTCGCGTGCAGGCTGTCCCCGGCCTTGACCGGCACGAGGGGCGATTGCGAGCCCGACAGGATCACGTCGCCGGCCTTGAGCGAGATGCCCAGCGCGCCGAGCGTGTTGGCCAGCCAGGCCACCGCGTTGACCGGCGAGCCCTGCACGGCTGCGCCGCAGGAGGTGCTGACGATCTCGCCGTTCTTCTCCAGCACCATGCCGGCCAGCGCGAGGTCCAGCTGGCGCGGGCTGCGGCGCGTGCCGCCGAGCGTGAAGACGCCGCAGGAGGCGTTGTCGGCGACGGTGTCCTGGATGCGGATCTTCCAGTCGCGGATGCGCGAGTCGACGATCTCGAAGCAGGGCATGACGCAGTCGGTCGCGCGCAGCACGTCGGCGGCGGTCACGCCCGGGCCGGTCAGGTCGCGGGCCAGGATGAAGGCGACCTCGGCCTCGGCCTTGGGCGCGATCATCTTGCCGGTGTCGATCGGCTCGCCCTCGTTGAAGACCATGCCCGAGAGCAGCTGGCCGAAGTCGGGCTGGTTGACGCCCAGCATGTCCATCACGACCTGGCTGGTCACACCGATCTTCTTGCCGATGACGACCTCGCCGGCATCGATCCGGCGCTGGATCATGCGCAGCTGGATGCGGTAGGCGTCGTCGATCGTGAGGGCGGGGAAACGGGTCGTGAGCGGCTCGACCGGCACGCGATCGAGCAGCGACTGGTACAGCTCGTCGCCGAGCGTCTGGATCAGGTCAGGGGTCATGTCAGCTTCCGGATGGGGTCGGTCGTGATCGTCGTTCGAACGCCGCTGCGCGTCGTTCTCACAGCTTGATCATCACGTTGCGAAGTTCCGTATAGAACTCCAGCGAATGCACGCCACCCTCGCGGCCGATGCCCGAGGCCTTGGCCCCGCCGAAGGCAGTGCGCAGGTCGCGCAGGAACCAGCTGTTGATCCAGCACAGGCCAACCTCGATGGCCGAGGCCATGCGGTGCGCGGTGCCCAGGTCGGTGGTCCAGACGGTGGTGGCCAGGCCGTAGTCGGTGGCGTTGGCCAGCGCGACGGCTTCTTCCTCGGTGTCGAAGGGCGCGATGTGGCAGCAGGGGCCGAAGATCTCCTCGCGGATCACGCGGGCGCTCTCGGGCAGGCCGGTCCAGATCGTGGGCTGCACCCAGTGGCCTTCGGCCAGCGCGGCGGGCATGGCCGGCTCGCCACCGCCGGTCACGACGGTCGCGCCCTCTGCCTTCGCCAGCGCGTAGTAGCCCATGACCTTCTGCTTGTGCTCGGCCGAGATCAAGGGCCCCAGGCCGACGCCGGGCTGTTCGGGCGGGCCGATCAACAGCGCCTCGGCCCTGGCCTTGAGCGCCTGCACGAACTGCTCGAAGATCGGCCGCTGCACATAGATCCGCTCCGTGCCCAGGCAGACCTGGCCGCAGTTCTCGAAGGCGCTGCGGGTGATGCCGGCGACGGCCTGGTCGAAGTCGGCATCGGCAAACACGATGCCGGCGTTCTTGCCGCCCAGCTCGAAGGAGACCGGCCGCACGCCCCGGGCGGCCGCGGCCATGATGGCCTCGCCGGTGCGGGTCTCGCCGGTGAAGGTGATGCCGTCGACGCCCGGGTGGCGGGTCAGGAACTCGCCGGCCGAGCCGGGGCCGAAGCCGTGCAGCACCTGGTAGACGCCCTTGGGGATGCCGACATGGTTCATCACCTCGGCCAGCAGCGTCGCCGTGGCGGGGGTTTCCTCGGAAGGCTTGACGATGACGGCGTTCCCGCAGGCCAGCGCCGGGCCGACCTTCCAGGTCATCAGCAGCAGCGGCAGGTTCCAGGGGCAGACCACCGCGACGACGCCCAGCGGCGATCGCAGCGCGTAGCTCACGGCGGTGCCGCCGTCGGGCGTGGTCATCGTGAAGCTCTCGGTCGGCACGTTCTTGACGATGTCGGCGAAGACCTTGAAGTTGGCCGCGCCGCGCGGGATGTCGATGTGCGAGGCCAGGCTGTGCGGCTTGCCGGTGTCGGCCAGCTCGACGGCCAGGAACTCGTCGAAGCGGCGGTTGATCTCGTCGGCCACCGCATGCAGCAGCTCGGTGCGGCGGACCACGCCGAGGCGGCCCCACTCGCCCTTCATGGCCGCATGGGCGGCGGCGACGGCCGCGTCGACCTCGGGCTGGCCGGCTTCATGGACCTGGCCGATGACGCGGTTGTCGACCGGCGTGCGCTTGTCGAAGGTCTTGCCGGTGGCGACGAACTCGCCGTTGATGAAGTTGAGGAACTGTTTCATGGTCGTGCGTCGGGACTGCTGCGCGAGGGGGATGGACGTTGGGCATCGGCCGGGAAGCCCGTGTTCATCGGACTTCCCGGCCATCCACCGAGTCAGGCCGGGATCAGGTGTAGACGTCGGTGAAGGACGGCACCGCCTCGCCGGTGTGATAGAAGATCCCGGTCCAGAGCTTGTCCTCGGTCCAGGTCGTGACCGGCCGGTCGCGCTGCGCGAGGTAGCCCAGTCCGGCGAAGGTCTCGTTGCGGTTGCCGCTCGGATCGAAGAAGTAGATGGTCTCGCCGCGCGTGATGCCGTGGCGGGTCGGCGCGACGTCGATGCGGGTCTTGTTCTTGGACATGACGTCCGCGGCCTTCAGCACGTCGTGCCAGGAGTCGAGGAAGTAGGCGATGTGGTGCAGGCCGCTGCGCGGACCACCGACGAAGGCGATGTCGTGCGGCGTGGTGGTGCGCGACATCCAGGTCGCGGCCTGGATCGCGCCACCGGGGCCGACCAGCACCTGCTCGGTCAGGAAGAAGTCCAGCGCCTCGGTCATGAAGCGGGTGTTGTCGGCCACCGTGTTGATCCCCTCGGCGGGGTTCATCTCGCACATCAGCAGCGTGTGGTCCAGCCAGTGCGCGCCGGCACCCTTGAGGTCGTCTGGCCACGGGTCCGGGTTGGTGGTGCCCACGCCCGTGCCGACGTATTCCTTCATCGCGTAGAGCCGCATCTCGTGGCCGCTGGGCAGCCTGAACTGCAGCATGCGGCCAGTCGACGGCAGCGTGCCCTCGGGCAGCATCGTGGTTGTCACGCCCCAGGCCTCGACCTTGGCCTGCAGCGTGTCCAGGTCGGCGTCCTTCTCGACCTTGTAGGCGACGTGGTTCAGGCCGGCCTCTTCCGACGGGGTCAGGATGAGCGAGAACTTGTCCCACTCGTCCCAGCACTTCAGGTAGACGTTGCCGGCCTTGTCCTGCATCGTCGTCTTCATGCCCAGCACGTTCTCGTAATGCTTCACGGCCGCGGCCATGTCCATCACCTTCAGGCTCGCGTGCCCGATGCGCATCACACCCATGTCAGTCTCCTCTTTCGGTGGTTGTGGGGTTGGCCGACTTGGCATGGCCCCTGGAAAACGGCTTCTCGAACTTGCCGATCACCTGCAGGCGAACGGCGCTGGTGGGGGCCACCCGGCAGGCCAGCGTGCAGCCCTCGGCGTGTTCTTCCGGGCTCACGTGGGCGCGGCTGACGGGGCCGAGCTGCTGTACCTCGCCCTCGACGATGCGGACCTTGCAGACGCCGCAGCCGCCGTTGACGCAGCCCACCGGGATGCCCTTGCGGCCGAGCCGCAACATGCCCTGCAGCAGGCTCTCGGTGGTGGCGCAGGGGTAGCGCTCGCCGGTCTGCTCGACCAGCACGCTGACCTTGGGCCGGGTGTCGAAGAGGCTCATCGCGTGATCCTCCTCAGACGCGCTTGAACAGCGGGCTGCGCGGGCCTTGCGCATCGGCGGCCGAGAGAAACTTCTCGGTGTGGATGTCGCGCTCGTACAGGCGGCCCTGCATCAGCGCGGCCAGGCAGGCCTCGATCATGGGCGGCGGCCCGCACAGGTAGGCCTGCTGGCCGGCGTAGCCCTGCGGGTAGAGCGTCGCCGCGGCCTCGTGCACGAAGCCGCGCGCGCCGCGCCAGCCCGATCCTTCCGGCTCGGCCGACAGCGTCGGCAGGTAGCGGAAGTTGGCATGTCGCGCGGCCAGGGCACGGAACTCGTCGTCGCCGTAGAGTTCCTCGCGGCTGCGCTGGCCGTAGACCAGCGTGATGGGCTGGGTGCAGCCACCGGCGAGCAGGTCCAGGATCATCGAACGCGGGCTCGACAGGCCCGAACCGCCGGCCATGAACAGCATCGGCTGGGCGATCGACTTGCGCACGAAGAAGCGGCCGTAGGGCCCGGTCAGGCGCAGCCGGTCGCCGACCTTCAGGTGCTCGTGCAGCCAGCCGGTGCCGATGCCGCCGGGCACGCGCCGCACGTGCAGCTCGATGCAGCCGCTGCGCTCGACCTCGTGTGGCGCGTTGGCGATCGAGAAGGCGCGCGATCGGCCCTGTGATCGTCCCTGTTCAAGGCCGAGGCCCGGGATCTCCAGCTGCACGTACTGGCCGGCCTGGAAGTGCAGGCCGGCGACGCCTCGATCGAGCGCCAGGTGCAGGCCCTTGATGGTCGGTGTCAGCTCGACGATGCGCTCGACGGTGACGGCGTGGTCGCGCACCGGGATGACCTCGGCATCGGGCTCCTCGTCGACGTCGGCCTCGATCACCACGTCCTCGCAGGCGGTGGCGCAGCAGGCCAGGGTCTGGCCGTCCTCGCGCTCGAAGTCCATCAGCGCGAACGGGTTGGCCGCGCCGTGGTCGACGCTGCCGGCGCAGACGCGGACCTTGCAGGTGCCGCACAGCCCGTGGCCGCAGGCATGCGGGATGTGGATGCCCTGCCGCAGCGCCGCATCGAGCAGCGTCTGGCCTTCGGCCAGATCGATCGATGCGCCCAGCGGGTCTATCGTCAAGGTGTACATCGCGCGACCGGACTCAGCTGCAGGAGCCCGCCAGCCCGTCCAGGCCGGGCGTGCGGAAGCGGATCGCGTCCTTGTGCTGCAGGCCGTTGTCGGCGAGCGATCGGGCCGGATCGGGCGTCCAGGGCTGGTTGCCCTTGAGCCATTCGACGCGGCTCCAGTCGATCTTCGCGAAGTCCGGGTGCTCGCCGTAGATGCCCGGCAGCACGGCCTGGGCCAGCGCGCCGAAGGGCATGTCCGGCGGCAGCGGCAGGCAGAACGGCGCGGGGTACATCAGGTGGCGGTCCCAGGCGATGAACAGCAGCGGCGCGGGGAAGTTCTCGCGCACGTCCTTCATCGGGAAGTCGTAGGGGGCTACGGCGACGACGCTCATTTCGTGTCTCCTTGCGTGGCGGCTGTGGGGGTATCGCCGCGCCAGGCGGCGAAGTTCTTCTGGTCTTCCGATCCGTGGAAGTCGAAGTTGTCGCGGCCGATCTCCATCTCGTAGTACTGCAGCACGGCGATCAGCGGGTCGAAGCCTTCGGCCGTCGGGTCGGTGCCCGGCTTGAAGCAGTGCCCCTGGTAGATCTGCTGCACCGGCAGCCAGCTCTGCACGTACTTCTCGGGCTCGTCCTCGAAGATGTGCTGGCAGGGGTCCGAACAGAAGTGGTACTTGTTGCCGAGGTAGTCGCTGTCGCGATAGCAGATCTCGGTCGGAGCGCCCATCTCGGTGAACAGCATCGGGATCTGGCAGGTCGTGCAGAGCATCGGCAGCGTCTTGATGTAGAAGCGCTTGCCCTGGGCCTGCTGCTGGCGGTGGTGTTCCCAGCGCGGGCGGTAGTACCGGTCGAAGGTGTCGGGGTACTTGGACGACAGCCAGTCGAGTTCCTCGTCGCTCGGCACCCAGGTGTGGAAGGGCGCGGCGGCGTTGAAGGCGAAGAAGGTGCTCCAGGCCTGGTGGCTGATGTGGTCCTTGCCCTCGCAGGCCTGCTTCCAGCCAGCTGGCTCACGGATGCCGTAGCGGGCCAGGTCCTTGAAGAGTGCGCCGCCGTTCTGCTCGGCATACATCTCCCAGGCTTCCTTCCAGCTCATCACGCGCTTGGGCAGCATGTAGTCCTGCATCATGGCCACCAGGGTCAGCAGGCGGTAGCCGCGCCAGAACCACTTGTCGATCCACTTCTGCACGATCGGCACGTTGGCCGGGTCCTGTTCGAGCATGAACTTGATGCACTCGATGCCCAGCGTCATGTGGCGGCTCTCGTCGCTCTGCGCGCTGAAGCCGAAGGTGACGGTGCTCATGTCGCCGTTGTGGGCCGCGCCGCTCATGAAGGGCACGAACAGCAGGTTGGTCAGCACGTACTCGAACGAGAAGCTGACGGCGGTGAGGAACTCGAACGGCCCGCCGGTGCAGGCGTCCTCGAAGAAGGACTTCGGCACCGACAGATACCAGACCCGGTCGAACCAGTGGTTCGCGTGGTGCATGCCGTTGAAGTACTTGTTGTAGTGCGAGATCGCGTGCGTCTCGGTCTGGTAGTGGCGCAGCTCGTCGATCGACTGCATCTGCGCGGCCACCCGCGCGCCCTCGCCGGTGAACTGGCGACCCACATGCGCGAAGCCGCGGTGGGCGTAGTACTCCAGCGGCGTCACGCCCTGGATGAAGAGCTTCAGCGCGTTGATGTAGCGCGCGTCCGCCACGCCCAGCTCGCCGTGGTTCTGGGCGAAGGCCTCGATCACCGCGTAGAGCTTCTTCTCCTTCTCGCCCTGGTACTTCCAGTAGGCGTCCATGGTCAGGCGGAAGGGGTCCTCCCACTGGTCCCAGTCGTGGATCTTGATGCCCTCGTAGCGGTCATAGGGGAAGACCTTTTCCATCGGCTGGTAGCTGGTCTCCCAGCCCAGGCCGCGGGTCATCGCGGCATAGCGTTCCTTGAGGCCCAGCTTCTTCTTCGTGACGCGGGTGTCCATGCTTGTCTCCTGGTGTTCGTCGGGTCGGTCGGGTCGGGCTTGGCGTGCCGGTTCAGTGCTTCCAGCTCAGCGTGAGCTGGTCGTCGTCCTCGTCGATGTGGCCCGACAGCGTCACGAGGTTGATGTGCAGTTGCTGCAGGTCATAGGGGCGGCCGGTCTGTTCCTCGATCGTGCTGCGGCGGATCGTCAGGCGGTCCGGCGCGTCGACCTTGACCAGCCCGGTCGGGTGCGTGACCACGGCGCGGGGGTTGTCGCTGACGATGGCCTCGATGACCGGGCGCGATTCCTCGTTGGCCTGGAAGGCGATGAAGACGTTCGACATGGGTGCGTGTCCTTTGGAGGGATCGGTCGGGACGGGCTCAGGCCGTGAGCCCGAGCTTGGCGATGCGGGCATCGAGCCCGGTGCGGACCTCGGCCAGCGCGGCCGCGCCGTGTTCGCCCAGGGCCAGGTCGGCGATCGGCGCGAGCGCGGCCTGGGCCCGGGTGCTCCAGGCGGCGACCCAGCCGGCCAGCGTGGCGCGGTTGGCCGACGACTCGGCCGCGGCGGTGCGGATCACCGCGTCGATCCAGCGCGAGGACTCGGCCTGCCACTCGGGCATGAAGCTGGTCAGCATCGCCACCGCGGTGCCGCCCTGCATCGCCAGGTGGTCGTCGACGTAGTGGCCGTAGACCAGCGGGTAGAGCAGGCCGTCGAGCGCCAGGTTCTGGGCTACGAACAGCTCGAAGGGGTCGGCCACCACGAAGGTGTCCTCGACCAGCTGGCGCAGCGGCTGCCAGCGCGGATCGCCCAGCCAGGCGGCCTTGCCGGCGTCCAGCGACTCCGGCTCGCCCAGCGCCAGGCCCAGCTTCGTCAGGTACTGGGCCACGCCCAGGTTATCCATGGCATGGAACATCGCCGGCGCGGTGAAGGCGGTGCCGTAGCCGTAGGCGCAGACCGAGGCGTTGTTCATGTTGGCGCCCCAGGCGACATGGCGCAGCGGCAGCAGCACGACCAGCGCGTGGGTCTTCTGCGCGTCGCCCATGCGCGCGGCCAGGCCACGCGACTCGACGAACTGGGTGGCCGATTCCATCGCGTCCTGCTGGCGGGCGCGCGTCATGGTCCAGGTGGCGTAATAGAACTGGCGCGGGTCCTTGAGCACGTACCAGTCGGCCAGCACGATGGCGCTGCGGCCGGCGTCGAACAGTTCGTGCGCCGGATCCCAGGTCGGGCGGTAGTGGAAGTTCACCATCGGCTGCGCGCCGTAGGTGGCCTCCTGGTAGCGCGTGGCGGCCTTGTCGCCGCCGATGTAGCGCGCGACGTGCTCGTAGGTGTGGCGCAGCGGGGTGATCTCGCGGGCTTGCAGGTCGATGTTCATCGGTCTTGTCTCCTGGGGCCGGTGCGTGCCGGCGGTTTCTCGGGAAAGGGCTGGGAAGGCGCGGCTCAGTCCGTCAGGACGACCGCCCGGTTGACAGCGCAGAACTCGTCGAAGGCCCGTGCGGGCAGCAGCAGCTCGACGGCCAGTTCGGTCCAGCCGATCGAGAACTCGAAGGCCACCAGACCGTCATCGCGGCGCGCCTGGATGCGCACATAGCGGCGCATCAGGTCGACCTCGGGCAGGGCCTCGGTGGCGCCTGATGCGATGCCTTGCGGGGTGTCGGCGGGAGCGGGCTGGCGGTCGGACTGCATGGACATCCCTTCCGCACGGGCCATGCCAGCGTGTCGCGCAGCGGTCCAGAATCTCGATAATTTCAGGGAAAACACCAAGAATCCGGATGCCCAGATGGGTCGATCCGGGCGACTCCTTGCGTCGATTTCTGGTGTGCGGTGCAGCTTCCGCAGCGCAGCATGATGAAATCCGCAGGTGTTTCCGGTAGCCAATTGATCAAATCATCACTTTTGAAGGCACTGACCTGGACGGGCGGACACGAGAAGCGGTCCGGCCTCCGGATCGTCCCGGATGACGGCATCCGGGTTTTTATCGATAGTTCGGGCATGCGTGCCACCGACCCCTTTCCGCTGCCGTCCGACGCCGACCTGCGCCGGCTGGTCCATTTCTCGGCTGGCGACGGGCGGATCTGGCTGGCTGGCCACCGCATGCTGCTGGTCCACGTCGAGGCGCTGGGCTCGCTGCGGCGCGAGCTGATCCAGACCGTGGGGGTGCAGCAGGCGCGGCGGGTGCTGATGCGCGCGGGTTACGCCTCCGGCCAGCGCGACGCGGCACTGGCGCGCCAGGTGCGACCGGGCGCGACGCCGTTCGAGCAGTTCGCGGTCGGGCCGCAGCTGCACATGCTCGAAGGGGCGGTGCAGGTCACGCCCGAACGCTTCGAGATGGACCTGGAGGCCGGCCGTCATCTGGGCGTGTTCCGCTGGGACCATTCCTGGGAGGTCGAGACCCATGTGCGCCACTTCGGGCCGCAGCCCGAGCCGGTCTGCTGGATGCTGATCGGCTATGCCTCGGGCTATGTCAGCGCCTTCATGGGCCGGCCGGTGATCTACCGCGAGGCCGAGTGCGCGGCTTGCGGGGCTTCGCATTGCCGCATCGAGGGCCGCGTGCTGGAGGACTGGCCCGACGGCGAGCAACTGGCGCGCGACTACGACCCGGACTCGATGCTGGTGCGCATCGAGGACCTGCAGTCCACCGTCGACACGCTGCGCTCGACGCTCGCCCCTCGCGACGACCTGGGCGAGCTGATTGGCCAGTCGCGCGCCTTCCAGCGCGCCGCCGGCCTGCTGCGCAAGGCCGCCGGCACGAACGTGACGGTGCTGCTGACCGGCGAGACCGGCGTGGGCAAGGAGCGCTTCGCGCGCTCGCTGCATGCGATGAGCGGCCGGGCCGGCAAGCCCTTCGTCGCGGTCAACTGCGCCGCGCTGCCGGCCGACCTGATCGAGAGCGAGCTGTTCGGGGCCGAGAAGGGCGCCTACACCGGCGCGTCCAGCGCCCGCATTGGCCGCTTCGAGCGGGCCGACGGCGGCACGCTGTTCCTCGACGAGCTGGGCGAGCTGCCGCTGCCGGCGCAGGCCAAGCTGCTGCGCGCGCTGCAGAATGGCGAGATCGAGCGCCTGGGCGGCGCGCAGGTCCGCAAGGTCGACGTGCGGGTGGTCGCGGCCACCAACGTCGACCTGGAGGCGGCGGTGGCCAGTGGCCGCTTCCGGCGCGACCTGATGTACCGGCTCAACGTCTACCCGATCCCGATCCCGTCGCTGCGCGAGCGCCAGGAGGACATCGAGCCGCTGGCCACGCACCTGCTGCGCCACTACGCGGCGTTGCACCAGAAGCGCGTCGCCGGCCTGACCGATCGGGCGCTGGATGCCATGCGCCACCACCCCTGGCCGGGCAACGTGCGCGAACTGGAGAACCTGATCGAGCGTGGCGTCATCCTGTGCAGTCCCGGCGAGGCGATCGACGTCGACGAGCTGTTCCCGACCCTGCCGGCCGCGACGGCGGGCCAGGCCGTCACGGTCAGCGCCGAAGGCCATCTGGAGCGGGTCTCGCCGCCGGCCGACGGCGACCTGCTGGACGCCCTGCTGCGCAGCGGCCTGAGCCTGGACGCGCTGGAGGACAGCCTGATCCAGGAGGCGGTGGCCCGCCACAAGGGCAACCTCGCGGCGGCCGCGCGCACGCTGGGCCTGTCGCGGCCGCAGCTGAGCTACCGGCTGGCGCGGGTCAAGGAACGGCTGCGCGACTGAAGGCGGAACGCGACATGGCCAAGCGACCCTACATCCCTTCCGCCGACGCGCCCGATGGCGACCCGCGCGCGCCGATCGGCGGCTCGCGCACGCTGATCGAGCAGGCCTATGCGCAGCTGCGCGAGGACATCCTCGACGGCCGCCTGGCACCCGACGAGAAGCTGCGCGTCGAGCACCTCAAGGACCGTTACGGCGTCGGCGCGGGCACGCTGCGCGAGGCCATCACCCGGCTGGTCAGCGACGCGCTGGTGGTGGCCGAGGGCCAGCGCGGCTTCCGCGTCGCGCCCATGGCGCTGGAGGACCTGGCCGACCTGACCCGCCTGCGCGTGCAGATCGAGATCGAGGCGCTGCGGCGCTCGATCCGGGCCGGCGATGCCGGCTGGCGCGCGCGCGTGCAGGCGGCCTTCGACGACATCAGCACGATCGAGCAGCCGCTGCTGCCGCGCGATGCCCGGCGCTGGGAGCTGGCCAACCGGCGGCTGCACGAGGCGCTGATCTCGGGCATCGACTCGCCCTGGACCTTCAAGGTGCTGCACCAGCTGTCGCAGCATTCCGAGCGCTACCGCCGCGCCGCCATCGGCCTGGCCCACAGCGACCGCGACGTGCATGCCGAACATGCCCAGATCGTCGAGCTGGCGCTGAGCGGCCAGGAGGCCCGCGCCGCGCTGGCGCTGGAGGCCCACATCGCGCGCACGCCCGACCTGCTGGTCCAGCGCCTGCGCGAGGGCCGCCCCGGCGAGCGGGGCGCGGCCTGGCGCGGCGGGCGTCAGGACCTGGGCTGAATCGGCGTGGCGGGCACGACAACCGGCTCGGTCACCAGCTCGGTCACCGGCTCGGCCGGCTCCGCCATCGCCTGCCGCAGCAGCACCGCGAAGTCGTCGGCTGGCACCGGCCGGGCCTTCAGGTAGCCCTGGATCTCCTGGCAGCCCTCGTCGCGCAGGAAGGACAGTTGCTCCTCGGTCTCGACGCCCTCGGCCAGCGTGCGCAGGCCCAGGCTGCGGGCCAGGCTGATGACGCTGCGCACGATGGCCTCGTCGTCCGGGTCGAAGCGCAGGCCGCGCACGAAGGACTGGTCGATCTTGAGCCGGTCAACCGACAGGCGCTTGAGGTAGCTGAGCGAGGAGTAGCCGGTGCCGAAGTCGTCGATCGACAGCGACACGCCCAGGCGCTTGAGGCCGTCGACGGTGGCGATGGTGTGCTCGCTGTCCTCCATCGCGATGCTCTCGGTCAGTTCCAGTTCGAGCAGGTTGGCGGCCAGGCCATGCTGGCGCAGCGCGGTGATGACGTGGTCGCGCAGCGCCGGATCGCGGAACTGGGCCAGCGACAGGTTGACCGCCACCGGCACCAGCGGCAGGCCGGCCTCGCGCCAGCGGGCCAGCTGGCCGAGCGCCTCGTGCAGCACCCACAGGCCGATCGGGCGGATCAGGCCGCTCGATTCGGCGATCGGGATGAAGCGCGCCGGCGAGACCAGCCCCAGCTCCGGGTGCTGCCAGCGCAGCAGCGCCTCGGCACCGACCAGCCGGCCGGTCAGCGCGTCGAACTGGCCCTGGTAGTGCAGCCGCAGCTCGTCGCGACCCTGCGCCTGCCGCAGCGCGCGCTCCAGCGCGAGCGACTCGCGCACCTGCTCCTGGCTGGCGCGTGAATAGAAGCCGAGCCGGTCGCCGCCCTCGCGCTTGGCCTGCTGCACCGCCGATTCGGCCGCCTGCAGCAGCGGGCTCAGCTCGGCGCCGTCGGCCGGGTATTCGGCGATGCCGATGCTGGCCACGAGGTGGAAGCCCTGCTCGCCGACGAAGACCTCCTCGGCCACGCTGTCCTTGAGCCGCAGCGCGCGCTGGCTCAGGTCCTGCGTGTGGCTGCCCGACAGCAGCACGATGAAGTCGTCGGCGCCGCGCCGCGAGACCGTGTCCTCCGGCGCGACCGCCGCGACCAGGCGTGCGGCCAGCGTCTTGAGCAGCGCATCGCCGGTCTCGTGGCCGTAGGACTCGTTGATCGCGCCGAAGTGGTCGATGTTGACGTGCAGCACCGCCACCGCCGTGCGGTTGCGCATCGCGCTGGCGAAGGCGACCTGGGCCCGGTCGGCCAGCAGCACCGCGTTGGGCAGGCCGGTCAGCGCGTCGTGCGACTGCAGGTGGGCGATGCGGGCATCGGCGGCCTTGCGGGCGCTGGTGTCGGTGAAGATGCCGAGGTAGCGCTCGGTGCGGCCGTTGACGTCGCGGATGGCGCTGACGGACAGCCACTCCGGGTAGACCTCGCCGGACTTGCGGCGGTTCCAGATCTCGCCTTCCCAGCGGCCTTCCTGGAGCAGCTGTGCCCACATCGCGGCATAGAAGGCCTGGTTCTGGCGGCCCGACTTCAGCATCGCCGGCGTGTGGCCGCGCACCTCGTCCGGGCCGTAGCCGGTGATCTCGGCGAAGGACTGGTTGACGGCGATGAAGCGCCCGCGCGCGTCGGTGATGAAGATGCCCTCGTGGCTGAGCTGGAAGACCTGCGCGATCAGGCGCAGCTGCTCGTCGGCGCGGTGGCGGTCGCTGACGTCCTTGGCCAGCACCAGGCGCATGCGCCGGCCGTCGCGCTCGAAGGTGTGACCACTCAGCTCGACCCAGAACAGGCTGCCGTCCTTGCGCCGGTGCCGCCACTCGCCGGAGTTGGAATAGGGTTCCTGGGTCTGCCGCAGCGTCTCGATCCGCTCCAGCAGCCGCAGCTGGTCGGCGACCGGGCGGATGTGGGCGATGGTCATCTTGTGGAAGTCCTCGCGGCTGTAGCCGTAGGCCGCGATCGCCGCCTGGTTGACCGACTCGAAGTGCAGCGTCTCGAGGTCATAGACCCACATCGGCCACGGGTTGATCTCGAACAGCTCCTGGTAGCGCGTGGCGGCCTCGCGCAGGGCCAGTTCGGCCTGCTTGCGCTCGGTCACGTCCATCCAGGCGCCGACGATGTGGCGCGGCGCGCCTTGGACGTCGAACATCACCCGCAGCTGGTCGTCGATCCAGTGCAGCTGGCCATCACCGTGGCGGAAGCGGTACTCGTGGTGCAGTTCGCCGTCGAGCATCAGCTGGCGCTGGGCCATGTCGTAGCGGGCGAGGTCGTCGGGGTGGATGTGGCGTCGCAGGAAGTCGGGCGAGCCCAGCCAGGCGGCGCGGCTGTGGCCGGTGATGCGCTCGACGTTGTCGCCGATGTGGTCGATGTGCCAGTTGCCGAGCGCATCGGCGTCCGGCCGCAGCGAGTAGATCAGCGTGGGCGAGACGCGCAGGATCTGCGCCAGCCGGTCGCGCTCGGCCCGCAGTTCGTCACGCTGGTGCGCAGCCAGGCGCTGGCTGTGTCGCACCAGCGCATGGATCAGCCAGGCCGACAGCAGCACGAAGACCAGGCCCTTGCCGGACTGCAGCCGCAGCAGCAGCGCGCGGTCCTCGAACAGCGCGTCGAGCAGGCGATCGGAGCCGACGATCCACAGCACGCCGAAGGCGATGAACGGGAGCACGACGCGGCTGGTCGACGGCACCTCGGGCGTGCGGCCGGTCATGCCCGAGACGATCTCGGGCATGGCCGCCGGGCGGGTCGGCCGATGGCCCGGCCACAGGTTCTTGAGCCAGGCGGGAAGCGAAGGGAAAGCGGCCATGGAGGGGCAGGGGCCGGGTCGGCGGTGGTCAGGCCGGGCCGGTCGAGGCGTGTGTGGCGTTCGCGGAACCGGCCGGCGCCGCGGCCGCGCGGCGGACGAGCAGGCGCGCGCCCAGCCGGACCAGGTCATCGATGTAGGTGAACACCACCGGCACGACCAGCAGGCTCAGGAAGGTCGAGGTGATCAGGCCGCCGATGACGGCCACCGCCATGGGCTGGCGGAAGCTCGGGTCGGTGCCCAGGCCCAGCGCGATCGGCAACATGCCCGCGCCCATCGCGATCGTGGTCATGACGATCGGCCGGGCGCGCTTGTGGCAGGCGTCGATCAGCGCGTCGTAGCGGCTCTTGCCTTCGCGGCGCGCGATGATGGCGTAGTCGACCAGCAGGATCGAGTTCTTGGTGGCGATGCCCATCAGCATGATCAGGCCGATCAGCGAGGGCATCGAGAACGCGCTCTTGGTCACCAGCAGCGCGACGAAGGCGCCGCCCAGCGACAGCGGCAACGCGGCCAGGATGGTCACCGGCTGCATGAAGCCGCCGAACAGCAGCACCAGCACGATGTAGATGCACAGCACGCCGGTCAGCATGGCCAGGCCGAAGCTGGCGAACAGCTCGCCCATCACCTCGGCATCGCCGAAGTTGGCCCGCGTCACGCCGGCCGGCAGCTGGACCACCGAGGGCAGCTTCTCGACCGCGGCGGCGACGTCACCCAGCGGCTGGCCGTTGAGTTCCACCTCGAAGTTGATGTTGCGCTGGCGGTCGAAGCGGTCGATCTGGGCCGGGCCGGTCTCCAGCCCGATCTGGGCGATGTTGGCCAGCCGCATCGGGCCATGTCGGCCCGGCACGGTCAGCTGGCCCAGCAGGGCCGGATCGCGCCGCGCCGCATCGGGCAGGCGCACGACGATGGGCACCTGGCGCTGTGCGAGGTTGAGCTTGGACAGGCCGCTGTCGAAGTCGCCGGCGGTGGCGATGCGCAGCGTGTCGGCGATGGCCGCCGAGGTCACGCCGGCATCGGCGGCCAGCGTCGCGTCCGGCCGGATCACCAGCTCGGGCCGCACCAGGCTGGCGGTCGAGGCGATGTTGCCCAGGCCGGGCATGCTGCGCAGGTCGCGCTCGACCGCCTGGGCTGCCTCAAGCAGCGTGTTGCCGTCGTTGCCCGACAGCACCAGCACGTACTTCTCGCCCGAGCCGCCCAGGCCGACCGTCACGCGCGCGCCGGGCAGCGCCTGCATGGCCTCGCGCAGGTCGCGCTCGATGACCTGCTTGCGGGTGCCCTTGCGCTGGTCGCGCGGCTTGAGCGTCAGCGTCAGCGTGGCCTTGCGGACCTCGGCCACGCCGCCGCCGGCGAAGGGGTCCGAACCCGAAGCACCACCGCCGACCGCGGTGTAGACCTTGGTCACCATCGGGTTGGCCTGCACGATCGCGCGGGCCTGTTCGGCCGCTGCCAGCGTGTCGCCGAAGGTGCTGCCCGGCGGCAGCTCGAGGGTCACCTGCGACTGGCTGAAGTCGTCGGCCGGGATGAACCCGGTCGGCAGCAGCGGCACCAGCATGATCGAGCCGACGAAGAAGAGGAAGGCGCCGATGGCGGTCACCAGCCGGTGCCGGATGCTCCAGGCGACCGCGCGCAGGTAGGCCTTCATGATGCGGCCGTCCTCGCCGCCATGACCGGCCACGATGGGCTTGAGCAGGTAGGCCGACATCATCGGCGTGAGCACGCGCGCGACGACCAGCGAGGCGAACACCGCCAGCGAGGCGGTCCAGCCGAACTGCTTGAAGAACTTGCCCGGGATGCCCGCCATGAAGGCGGTCGGCAGGAAGACCGCGATCAGCGTGAAGGTCGTGGCGATGACCGCCAGGCCGATCTCGTCGGCCGCCTCCATCGCCGCCTGGTAGGGCGACTTGCCCATGCGCAGGTGGCGCACGATGTTCTCGATCTCGACGATGGCGTCGTCGACCAGGATGCCCACCACCAGCGACAGGCTCAGCAGCGTCACCACGTTGACCGAGAAGCCGAGGTACCACATGCCGATGAAGGCCGGCACCACCGACAGCGGCAGCGCGGTCGCGGCCACGAAGGTCGCGCGCCAGTCGCGCAGGAAGAACCAGACCACGATGATGGCCAGGATCGCGCCCTCGTACAGGAGCGCCAGCGAGCCGTCGTAGTTGTCGACCACCGGCTCGACCATGTTGAAGGCCTGGTCGAAGCGCAGGTCGGGGTGTTCGGCGAGCAGGCGGTCCAGCACCTGGCGCACGCCGGCGTCGACGTCGACCTCGCTGGCGCCGCGGCTGCGCGTGATCTCGAAGCCGACCACCGGCGCACCGTCCAGCAGCGCGGCGCTGCGCTGCTCGGCCACGGTGTCGCTGACCTGGGCGACCTGCGAGAGCCGGATGCGCCGGCCGTCGCTCAGCGGGATGTCGAGCGCGGCCAGTTCCTCGGCCGACTTCACCGTCGCGATGGTGCGCACGCTCTGCTCGCTGCCGCCCCAGTCGGTGCGGCCGCCGGAGGCATCCTGCTGGACCGCGCGCAGCTGGCGCGAGACGTCCGAGGCGGTCACGCCCAGGGCCAGCAGCCGCGAGGGGTCCAGCTCGACGCGCAGCTCGCGCGTCACGCCGCCCACCCGGGCCACCGAGCCGACGCCGTTGACGCTCAGCAGCGCCTTGGTGACGTCGTTGTCGACGAACCAGCTCAGGCCTTCCTCGTCCAGCCGGCTCGACGCGATCGTGTAGGTCAGGATGGGCGTGCCGGCCAGGTTGAGCTTGCTCACCTGCGGGTCGCGCAGGTCACCGGGCAGGTCGGCGCGGATGCGGTTGACGGCGTCGCGCACGTCGTCAACGGCTTCCTGGGTCGGCTTCTCCAGACGGAACTCGACCGTCACCGTCGCCACGCCGTCCTGCACCTTGCTGTAGATGTGCTTGACGCCCTGCAGCGCGGCCACCGCGTTCTCGATCTTGCGGGCGACCTCGGTCTCGAGCTGGGCCGGCGCCGCACCGGGCAGCGCGGCGCTGACGCTGACCGTGGGCAGGTCCAGGTCGGGGAAGTTCTGGATCTTCATCGCCCGGAAGCTCATCAGGCCTGCCAGCGTCAGCAGGACAAACAGCATCACGGCGGGGATGGGATGGCGGATCGACCAGGCGGAAACGTTCATGGGGGGACCTTGGGTCGGGTCGATCGGCTCAGGACTTCGCGGCCGGCGCGGCCTTGGCGGGCGGTGCCGGTGCCGTGACGGTGCGCACCGTGTCGCCGTCGCTCAGGAAGGCGCCGCCCTGGCGCACCACGCGGGCGCTGGCGTCGATGCCGTCGACCGCGACGCGCTGGTCCAGCCGGGCCAGCACGCGCACCGGCACCTGCGTCACCTTCTGGTCGGCACCGACCTGCATGACCACCGCGCGGCCCTCGCGCAGCAGCACCGCACTGGCCGGCAGGGTCAGGGCCTGGCGGCTGTCGAAGGTGAACTCGCCGCGCGCGAACATGCCGGGCTTGGCATCGCCTTCCGGACCGCTGGGCAGGTCGACGTAGACCAGGCCGTTGCGGCTCTGCGCATCCACCGTCGGCGCGACCTTGCGCACCTTGCCGGTGATGCTGCGGCCGGCCGGCGTCGTCAGCTGGGCCTTGTCGCCCGCCTTCAGGCGCGACAGCTCGGCCGCAGGCACCTCGGCCCGCCATTCGAGGCGACCGGCGCGGATCAGCCGGAACAGGTCCTGGCCATTGCCGCCGATGCCGCCGACCGTAGCGCTGCGCGCGCTGATCACGCCGTCATCGGGCGACAGCACGCGGGTCTGGCTCAGGCGCAGGCGCTGGGCCTGCAGGGCGGCCTCGGCAGCCGCCACGCGGGCCTGCGCGGCGGTCTCGGCGCTGAGTGCCTGCTGGACCTGCTGGGCACTCAGCACGCCGGTGTCGCGCAGCGCGCGGGTGCGCTCGGCGTTGTCGACCGCATCGGCCTGCGCGGCGCGGGCCTGGGCCAGCGCGGCGTCGAGCTGGGCCAGGTCGGCCTTGATCGTGTCGGCGGCGAACACCGCCAGCAGCTGGCCGCGCTTCACGCGGTCGCCAACATCGACCAGCACCTCGGCCAGCCTCAGGCCGGTCAGTTCGGCCCCGATGCTGGCTTCCTGCCAGGCCGCGATGTTGCCGTTGGCGGCCAGCGTGACCGGCACGGTGGCGCTGACCGGGGAGATCACCTCGACGCTGAGGGCGGCCTTGGCCGGCGCCGAGGCGGCCGTCTGTGCCGTCGCCCTCGGTGCCAGCGCGGGCAGGGCCAGCAGCGTGGCGGTCAGCACGGTCGCCAGGGCGACGGGAACGGTTCGGTGCGGCAGTGGCATGGCATCCATCGGGGGGTGTGGCGTCGGGTTTCGGCCTGGATCGGGTCGGTGCGACAGGGAACGCGGCGCAGTTTACTGGTCAGGTCTGCCGGGCCGATGTCGGGTCCTCGGCCCCCACAAGCGCCGAGGACCCCGGCCTTGCGGCGCGGGGTCCTCGTGGGGTGGCGG